>NZ_JAJNMQ010000001.1:380000-2547500 GCF_021368255.1 Plesiomonas sp. PI-19 | reverse complement strand
TGACGCCTGCCCGGTGCCGGAAGGTTAATTGATGGGGTTAGCGAAAGCGAAGCTCTTGATCGAAGCCCCGGTAAACGGCGGCCGTAACTATAACGGTCCTAAGGTAGCGAAATTCCTTGTCGGGTAAGTTCCGACCTGCACGAATGGCGTAATGATGGCCAGGCTGTCTCCACCCGAGACTCAGTGAAATTGAAATCGCTGTGAAGATGCAGTGTACCCGCGGCAAGACGGAAAGACCCCGTGAACCTTTACTATAGCTTGACACTGAACATTGAGCCTTGATGTGTAGGATAGGTGGGAGGCATTGAAACGTGAACGCCAGTTTGCGTGGAGCCGACCTTGAAATACCACCCTTTAATGTTTGATGTTCTAACGTTGTCCCGTAATCCGGGATACGGACAGTGTCTGGTGGGTAGTTTGACTGGGGCGGTCTCCTCCTAAAGAGTAACGGAGGAGCACGAAGGTTAGCTAAGCATGGTCGGACATCATGCGGTTAGTGCAAAGGCAGAAGCTAGCTTAACTGCGAGACGGACAGGTCGAGCAGATACGAAAGTAGGTCTTAGTGATCCGGTGGTTCTGAATGGAAGGGCCATCGCTCAACGGATAAAAGGTACTCCGGGGATAACAGGCTGATACCGCCCAAGAGTTCATATCGACGGCGGTGTTTGGCACCTCGATGTCGGCTCATCACATCCTGGGGCTGAAGTTGGTCCCAAGGGTATGGCTGTTCGCCATTTAAAGTGGTACGCGAGCTGGGTTTAGAACGTCGTGAGACAGTTCGGTCCCTATCTGTCGTGGGCGTTGGATGATTGAGGGGGGCTGCTCCTAGTACGAGAGGACCGGAGTGGACGCATCTCTGGTGTTCCGGTTGTCACGCCAGTGGCATTGCCGGGTAGCTAAATGCGGAAGAGATAAGCGCTGAAAGCATCTAAGCGCGAAACTTGCCCCGAGATGAGTCATCCCTGAGGCTTAAAGCCTCCTAAAGGGTTGTTGGAGACTACGACGTAGATAGGCAGGGTGTGTAAGCGTAGCGATACGTTGAGCTAACCTGTACTAATTGCCCGTGAGGCTTAACCATACAACGCCAAAGTGATGTTGGAAGAATGAAGTCACAGTTACTTGTTCAAAAGAACAATACATCAGTTATTTAGCTTGTTTTTAGATTTTAGCTCTGGCGCGAGACACAACAACATAGTGTGTACGCGATAGAGAAACAGAATTTGCCTGGCGGCGATAGCGCGGTGGTCCCACCTGACCCCATGCCGAACTCAGAAGTGAAACGCCGTAGCGCCGATGGTAGTGTGGGGTCTCCCCATGCGAGAGTAGGGAACTGCCAGGCATTAAATTAGTGAGAAGCCCATCCTAACGGATGGGCTTTTTGCGTTTGTTTTTTTGCATTATCTATTCCTTTCCTGCTATTTCCCTCTTTAATCTTTTGTTCTTCTTATCTTTTTATACCTTGGTATTTGGTTTGCTGATTGATGGCACTAGTATTTAGTACTCTATATCCAGCATGTAACGCAGCGATAAAAAAACCCTGCCGTAGCAGGGTTAAACGAGAGATGAGGATTGTTACGTCTTTCTACGTCTGTACTAGATCGCGTTGCGATTAAACGTGTAAAAAGGCTTTCATCTGCTCCAGCACTTCTTCTGCTCTCTCTTTGCAATCCATCTCGGCGAAAATACGCAGCAATGGCTCGGTACCGGAGAAGCGGGCAATCAGCCAACCGCCATTTTTGAAACGAACTTTGGCGCCATCAGCATAGCTGACGCTTTCCACTTCGTAATCAAAGTCTGGCAGTGCTTTTTCCACATAGATCTTGTTATACAGCGTTTCCTTTTCGGACGCTTTGAAGGTGCAGTCACCTTCCGCGGTATAACAGTAGCCATACTCGTTGTAGATTTCGCTTAACAGCTCAGACAGCTTCTTACCGGTGACACTCATCAGCTCAACTAGCAAGCTGGCGGCAAAGATCCCATCTTTCCCTTTGATATGGCCACGGATCGTCAAACCACCGCTACTTTCGCCGCCAATCAGTGCATCTTGCTCATCCATTTTGGAGCTAATGTGCTTGAAACCTACTGGCACTTCATAGCACTCTTCACCAAAGCTATGGGCAATCTTGTCTAACAGGTGCGTGGTGGCTACGTTACGTACGACACCGCCTTTCCAGCCTTTGTATTTCAGCAGGTAGTAATACAGCAAGCAGAGGATTTCATTGGGGTGAATGAAATTACCTTTTTCATCAATGATCCCTAAGCGGTCGGCATCACCATCGGTACCGATCCCGATGTCATAACCTTGCTCGACCACCATTTCGGTCAGGCGACCCAGAGTATGAGCGCTTGGCGATGGTAGTTTGCCGCCAAACAGCGTGTCATGGCGATCGTTGATCACGTCCAGATCGCAGCGGGCGGTGATTAATACGGTTTGCAAGCAGGTTTTGGATACGCCATACATCGGATCCAGCAACACGCGCAGATGACTGTTTTTGATCGCTTCCATATCGATAGCATTGATAATGGAGTCGACGAAATCATTGGTAGGATCGAACAGTTCGATTTTCCCTGCTGCTAATGCTTCTTCAAAATCGATACTTTGGATATCCGCCGCAGTTAATTGATTGGCTAAAGTTTCAACTTGCTGGGTTTCAATTTCGTTGGCATCACGGCCGCCAAAGGCAAACACTTTGATCCCGTTATAATCGGCTGGGTTATGACTAGCGGTAACGCAGGCGCTTAATGCGGTACCGAGCTTTTTAGCCGCGTACATGATCATTGGGGTCGGTGCGTACTTCTTGACGAAATAGACCGGGATCCCGTTGGCCGCTACCACTTGGGCAATCCACTTTGCGGCTTTGTCTGATAAGAAGCGGCGGTCAAACCCGACGACAAATCCTTGTTTTTCAGCTTGTTGTTCTTTGATGATATTGGCCAGCGCTTGACTGACGCGTTCGACGTTAGCTTTGGTGAACTCTTCACCAATAAATGCGCGCCAACCACCTGTTCCGAAATGGATCATGATTGAGCTCCTCTCATTTCTCTCCATAAACATCAAAATGGGGCATCCAGAGGATGCCCCCAATCGGTTAGCCCATAATGACGACTACATCATGTGTCGTGCCGGCAGGCTGGGCCGGGATCGCGCCTTGTACCGGAGTGCCATTGAGCAGTACCGATTTCACGCCTTTGCTGACGCCATCCGGGTTTTGTACGTGAATATTGAACGTCGCACCGCGCCATTGGCGCTGTACACGGAACTCAGGCCAATCAGTTGGGATACAAGGATCAACAATCAGACCCTCGAAGCTCAAGCGTACGCCTAAGATCCAGTTGGTTGCGGCGAAGTAGGCCCAGCCCGACGAGCCGGTCAGCCACGGGTGATTGGCTTTACCGTGCGACGTATGATCTTTACCCATCACGAACTGCACATAGGAGTACGGTTCAGCGATACGTGTTTCAATCTGATCATTTTGGTTGTACGGCAGCAGGGCATCGTAGAATTTCATGGCGCGATCGCCACGACCCAGTTTGGCTTCGGCAACCCATGCCCATGGGTTAGGGTGCGAGAAAATCGCGCCGTTTTCTTTCACGCCTTGATACACGCGCGTAACGAACCCAATGTCATCATTCGGGGTGGCGAATGATGGCGCATTGAGGTGCAGGCCCCACGGCGAGTACAGGTACTCATCCACGGAGTCCATTGCTTTACGGGCACGCTCTGGATCGGCGACACCGGAAACCACAGCCCAAGTGTTGGACTCCAGATGCACCTTACCTTCGGTTTGTTCTTGGGTACCGATCTTCTCACCTTTTTTGGTGATCCCGCGGATATACCAATCGCCATCCCACAGGTTCTCTTCACAGGCAATGCGGACGTTTTCTGCCATCGCTTGATAGCGTTCAACATCTGCGTCTTTACCTAAGAAGCGAGCCGCTTCGATAAAGGCTTCAATGGCCCAATAGTGCAGGAAAGACACCATGGCACTTTCGCCACCGCCTAAGTTCAGGCAGTCGTTCCAGTCGGCGCGCAGGCCTTTACAGATCCCGGTCGCACCGACATATTTGGCGGAGAAGTCCAGAATTTTGGTCAGGTGCTCATACACGGTGCCTTCACCGCCATCGGCGTAGTTCACCACTTCATCAAAGAAGCTGGTTTCGCCGGTTTCCATCACGTAGCGACAAACGGTCGGTACCAGCCACAGGGCATCATCGGAGCAGGTATCTTCCAGCCCATGGATCATGTCATCGGCATTCGGGGTCGGCACCACGGTCGGTGATTTGTAGGCTGGGGCGTCGCTCTTGTTCGGATCGAACCACGCTGGATCGAACAGGTGCAAGCCATAGCCTTCTTTAACCTGACCCCGTAACAGCTCAATCAGACGCTGACGGGTTTTTTGTGGGTTGGTGTGCGGTACGGCCATCGCATCTTGCGCGGTATCACGATAACCCAGACCGGTGCGGCCACCGACTTCGATGAAAGAGGCAAAGCGTGACCAGACCACGCAGGTTTCGGCTTGGTACAACGTCCACGTGTTGAGCATGGTGTCCAAACCGGCATGTGGGGTCTGGCACTGGAATTTCTCAACACGCTCCGCCCAATGCTGTTTGATCCCGGCAAAGGCGGCATCGACATTCGCCAAGTTGCTGTATTTGGCTTGTAGCGCTTGGCCGGCTTCCATATCACCGACGCCTAACATGTAGACGAAGCGGACTTCTTCACCCGGTTGCAGGGTAAAAGCTTTGTGCAGCGCGCCGCAGTGGTTGCCAGTTTTTTCGAAGCTGTTGGAGCAATAACCGCGCTCAACCGCAATTGGGTTGGACTCATCACGGTACAAGCCCAGGAATTTGTCACGCAGGCCATCAAAGCTGTCTGGCGTGAAGCTGGAGGCAAAGAAGTAGTATCCGGTTTCACGGCTTGGGTTATAGAACAGGTCATATTCGATGACGCTGTTTTCATAACGGGTACCGGCCGAGTACAGGCTCATTTGGTGGTTTTGGTTGTCGGAGGTGATGTGGCTGAACGAGAACTCGACAAAGGAGAACGCACTGATGGTGCGCGCTGTATCACCGGTATTTTTTAACGTGACATCCCATAGCTCGACGCTGTCATCGACCGGAACAAAGATGGTTTTACGCGCTTCGATGCCGTTGTAATCACAGCTGAACTTGGAATATGACAGTCCGTGACGACATTCGTATTGGGCTTCTTCGAGGCTTTTGCCTACCGGCTGCCAAGAGATAGACCAATAATCGCCGCTTTGATCATCACGCAGGTACACATAGTGTCCCGGACGGTCAAAGGTGGCGTTGGGACGGAATTTGGTCACACGGTGGTATTCCGGTGATTTGTAGAAGGAGTAACCGCCGGCATTATGTGAAATAACAGTACAGAAATCTTTCACCCCCAGGTAATTGGTCCAAGGTGCAGGCACATCGGGACGGGTGATGACATATTCCCTGTTGTCATTATCAAAGTAACCGTATTTCATGTAAAAACCATCCTATTAAAGTAGCATCTCTCACACCTGAAACAGGCGATAATTAATTCCGTGTCGGTCGAGCAAAGGTCGCAGGCCGGATAAGCGGGCTAAAAAGTCCGGCCAATCCCGCCGGCTTTTGGCGCTCCACACGGCTTCGGCAATTGCCAGCAAACGCGGATAAAGCATGTAATCCATTCGGTTTTGATTGTTAATTTGTTCACACCACAGGGCACACTGTACCCCGAGGATATGTTTGCGTAACGGTGAGTCAGAAGGAAGAGCTGCCAGCGGCTCATAATGATAAGCCTGTTCCAGATTCACACTTCTGGCCCAGTCAACGCCGGGTTCATCAGGATTATGGCTTTGCGCCATATCCAAATAGGTGTACTGCCCAGGCTGCATAATCACATCGTAGCCTTGGTGAATACATTCCATTCCCGCTTCTTCACCACGCCATGGGAAGATGATGGTGTCTTTACTGACTTTCTCGCCGTGGGTGGCTTCTTCCCAACCCATCATGCGTTTGCCGTGTTGATGCAAAATCTCTTCGGCAAAACGCAGCAAGTGACCTTGCAACTCTTTCGGCGAACGATAATTCAGGGTTTGCATCATCGCTTGGCAAGCAGGGCTGGCAGTCCAAACGCCTTCGGGCACTTCATCGGCACCAATATGGATAAACGGCGATGGGAACAGGGCGCAGATTTCAGCCAGTACGGTGCGAATGAAGGTGTAGGTTCCTTCCAGTGCGGGCGATAGCACGTTGTCGTTGTAATACTGGATACTGCGGTATTGCGAGTGGTCTTGCGGATCGCGAAGCAGCTCCGGCAACGACAAAATCGCGGCGCGGCAGTGGCCCGGAATATCAATTTCAGGGATCACGGTGATGCCGCGCGCGGCAGCGTAAGCGATGACCTCGCGGATCTCCGATTGGCGGTAGTAACCGCCGTGTCGCTCTGCCAGACAGGTGTATTGTGGTAGCAAGGTTTCTTGCGGACCACGCCACGCACCGATGTTGGTCAGTTGTGGATAGGCATTAATCTCTACCCGCCAACCTTCATCATCGGTCAGGTGCCAGTGGAAATAGTTAAATTTACAGTAGGCCAGCTGGTTGATGAGACGCTTGACGGTGGCGACTGAGTGAAAATGACGCGCGCAATCGAGCATCATGCCGCGATAGCCATGCAGTGGTTGATCGTCAATCTCTGTGCACGGTAGGCAATAAGCACCTGATGGCGCATGCGCGGGTGTTGCCGGTAGCAGCTGTAACACGCTGGCGACAGCATAGATAAACCCTTCGCGCTGAGCGGCGCGCACGCGAATATGCTGCGGCTGGATTGTCAGCTGATATTGTGCCGGCGCCAGCGTTGGGTCGCATTCGAACCAGATAGCACGCTCTGGGCTGGTGGCGGGTACCAGCGGTAATGCTAAGCCACAACGGGCCACGACTTCGTCTTGCAACCATTGCACTGCCGCATCGGCTTGCGGCGTCATTAAGCTCAGAGTGGTATGTTCATTGAGCGTAAAATGACCATCTTGCTCATGTTGTACCAAGGGGCGTGGGATCACGCCCACTTGCGGGGGGAGTGACGGTAGCGCCGGCTCTGCTTGCCATTGTGATTGCACTCGACCAAACCCGAGCTCAAAGTGGCCAATCTGTATTGGCAAACGTTGCAATGAACCATCATCCTGCAAGACTTCCAGATATGCATCACCAAAACCATCGCTCTGGTAGTGCAGGGGAGCGGTACCCATAGCAAAGTGAAAATCGATGCTACCACCGGCCGGTAAGCTGAGCATGGCGCCATCTGCCGCCACCGGATTGAAGCGACAAAAACTGCCGGTCTGGCTGATGCTGCCAGGCTGTACGGAGTCCGGTTTGATCAGGCGACAAATAGAGAAACAGCACTGCCAGTTCTCTAGAGACTGCGTACCTCGGTTGTGCAACCTAGCCCGAAATGTACAGTACGGCGGCTGGTGTTCACACAGGGTCAATTCCAGTAACAACGACGTCACGGCATCATCCTTAATCGATTTCACTGGTGACATTCTCGGTCACCGGCAGATGTTGACGGGCATAAAAAATGGCGCCGTCGATGGCATCAAAACGAGGTTCTTGCAAACGCGCCAGATAACGCTCTTGCAGCCAAGGCTGGATATGGCGGCCAATACTGCCCATCAGTGCAACGCGCTCGGCACCTTTATGCAGCAGAGCATCGAGCAGCAGTTCGATGTCACGCGCGGTATCTTGCAGCAGTTGCTTGGCCAGATGATCGTGCGCGGCATGCTGGAAAATTAGCGGCGCAAAGCTGGCATAGTCACGTGGCAGCGCTTGCTTTGACCAGCTGACAATATTGTCGATGTTCTGCTCGAACTGACTGAAAATCGCTTCGGCCAAACTGGAAGCGGCCGTAATGCCTTCGATAGCCAGCAGTGATTGCTGGATACAGGCCAAGCCTAAGCGGGCACCGCTACCTTGATCGGAGATGGGGAATTCATGGCCACCGAGGGTGGTAATGTGACCGGCACGATACAGCAGGCCACAAGAGCCGGTACCGGCAATCAGAACGGCGCCATCTTCGCCGCCCCACGCCCCCAGACAGGCACCGAGGGCATCGGTGATCAGGACTTGACGAGCATAGGAGGTTGGTAAACGCGAAAAGGCGTCTTGCGCCTCTTGATGCTCAGCGCCTGCTAACGCAAAGCAGACGTGCATACGTTGATAGTCGCGCACGGTAAGGCCGGCTTGTTGCGTCGCATCGCCAATGGCATGTTGTACGGCTTGCATCGCCAACTCGCTGCCCAGCAGGATATTGGCGCTTCCGGCATAGCCTTCACCCAAGTTATTGCCGTGCTGGTCGCGGATCCGCGCGCGGCATCCGGTGCCACCGCCGTCAACGCCCACATACAAAATCTCAGACATGATGCGCCTCCTTGTACTGGTAAGTAATTGCTAATAAATACCAGGCTGCATGTGGGATCCATTGCTCTCCCCAGCGCCAGTTTTGCAGTATGTCTTCATCGTACGGTTGGGGTTTGAAGTCTAAATCGGCTTCATCCTCAAAACCGGCGGTAATGCCGTTACAGACACCCCCTTTGGCATTCGGGAAGGCATCCAAATAGGTTGGGTTGTGGTGTCCTGTGCCATCAAGCATGCAGATATCAAACGGGTTACGGCCCAAAATCCAGTGCAGCGCATCGTTGGCATAGTGGGTTAGAGCCGGTTGTTGCTCGGCGTTGGCGTACGGCTTTGCGGCATAGGCCATGCTGGCCAGAGAGGCTAAACGGGCATTTTCGCCTTGCCACCAGTAACCGCTTTCATTGTCATGTGGAATAAAGAAACTACGCCGTTTTTCGCTGTGGGTGCCTTTGACGTATTGGCATGGATAGCCAAACGGGTTAAACGGCTCGGCCGTGATGTGCAGCTCAAACTCGATAGCTTGACGCAGCGTTTGTTGCAAGGCGGCCTGTTGTGCGGGCAGGGCGCTGTGCTGGAGGTGATACACCAGCGCCAATACCGGTAATCCTGCATCCGAGGCATGGAAAAATGGTCGCGAGCCATCGGCATTGGCAGACCAGTAGTACGGGTATTGTGCATCACTGCATTGGCGCTGCATTAAACGCTCGGCCCAGTACTGGCTCTCTTGTTGCAAGCGGGTATCTTGCGTGGCGCGATAGAGCGCGGAGGCTGCCAGCAGGGCGCAATACTCATCCAGAATATTTTCGCAGCCATCATCCAGATACTGGTGATTGTATTCGCGCAGATGCCAATAGCCACTTAAGGCCGCACGCAGATAGTCATCTTGCTGGTATTCACCGTGACGCGGCTGGCGGGAGGCATCAGCCAGCGCTGCAATCGCCATACCGCCACCTTGACGGAAGGCCGCTTGGTAAGTGGTCGCTTTATGTCCGGCTTGGGTTGCATAGCTGCAAATTTCGCGCTGCTGTGGCTGTTTGCTCCAACGATCGAACAGCGTCATGTAGAAATAACCGTCGGGATCTTGCATGCGCACCAGAAAGTCGGCGCCAAACAGGGCTTCATCCAGCAGACGGTGATACAGGTTTTGGATTTTCAGTGCCGAGTCATTGGCCAACAGTTCGCTGGCTTGCAATAAACTCCACACCACCAGCGGTGTTTGTTGCGGGTTCATGTAGTTGGCATACGAGAGATGGCTGAGGTATTTACTCACATCCCCTGAGGCGTCATACCAACCCCCATGCAGATCGATCGGATCTCGCTCCGGTTGATCAAAAAAGTGTGCCTGACGATCGTGCAGATCGTAGCGTCCGCTACAGCGTTGGGATTTGAAATAGTGCAAAACATCGGACAACGTGGCGTGCAGCGCCAGTCCGTCACCGATGGTAAAAGTATGGGAGCGATAATCACCGCATTGCAGGTAAAAGCGGCCACATCCCTGAAAGTCGGAAAAATCCAGAGTGTAGAAATAACGGTTTTTCCAGCCGGGGACCGCGCCCTGACTGACGATGGCGACCTGACTCACCACTACCTGGTCTTCCTCACGGTATAGACCGGCTTGCTGGCCGCGCAGACCAGGCGGTGCTTGTAGCACCGCCTGTTTTGCGCCGTGCCGCTCGTAGCCGAGATGGTTTACTAGCAGCATGGCTGGTTCCTTATGATGTAAACAGGTGGCAACGAACGAAGTGGTTACTGCCAAGCTGAGTCACTTCAGGCAGCGCTTCGGTACATTTGACCGTGGCGTGTGTACAGCGTCCGGCGAACGGACAGCCGACGCTGTCTGGTGTCCAGAGCGGGATCTCGCCCTTTTCTCCTTCCAGCTTGGCGTGGATACTCTTGCTCGGATCCGGTACCGCCGAGATCAGCAGCTTGGTGTATGGATGCTGAGGATGATGGATCACCTCTTCGGTATCACCCCATTCCACCATGTGCCCGACGTACATAACGGCAATGTCTTCTGCCAGATAACGCGCGGTGGCGATATCGTGGGTGATGTACATCATCGCCATGTCGTTTTCGTGCTTCATCTCTTCCAGTAAGTTGAGCACCCCAGCACGAATCGAGACATCCAGCATGGAGGTCGGTTCATCCGCCAGTACCACATCGGCTTCTACCGCTAAGTTGCGAGCAATGTTGACCCGCTGACGTTGACCGCCGGAGAGCTGGTGCGGGTATTTTTCTGAGGTGGCTTTCACCGGCACCAGACCCACTTGCTCCAGCAGCTGGTACACGCGTTCACGGCACTCAGCCTGAGAACTCACTTTTTTGTGTAGCAGCAGTGGGCGCGCAATGTGGTGATAAATTGTGTGGGTTGGGTTCAATGAACCAAACGGATCTTGCCACACCATCTGAATTGCCGCCCGGTAGTTCAGCAGATCATGACGGGATTTGATGTCATCAATATTGCGACCTTTATAGGTGATCTGGCCGCCGTTTTGGTGGTACATCTTGGCGATGATCCGGGCAGTGGTACTTTTACCTGAGCCCGATTCACCCACCACCGCCAGCGCACGGCGGCGGTAGAGTTTAAACGACACGTCATTCAGTGCCCGCATCATTGGCTTGTTGAGGGCATGGCTGTTGATTGGGAAATCCTTAATCAGATTTTTCCCTTCAACAATTGGCAGTTCTACGATATTCGACATATTTCCACTCCTTACCCGACAACCAGTTTTTGCGCAGCCTGCTGGGTAAACAGATGGCAGTTGGTAAATCGATGCGGTTCAACCTGATGCAGCTTGGTGTACTCGCTGAAACATTGCTGTGTGGCTTTCGGGCAGCGCGCCTGGAAGCGGCAGCCTACCGGAATTTCCAGCAAGTTCAGCGGGTTGCCTGGGATGCCTGTCAGCGGCGTCTTCGGACCAAACATCGGAGGGAAGGAGTTAGACAGCCCTTCGGTGTACGGGTGATACGGCTTGGTCAGGATCTCCTTAGATGGTGCAACTTCCGCCAGTTCACCGGCATACATGATGCCGATCCGGTCGGTAAACTCGACCATCAAGCTCAGATCGTGGGTAATGAACAAAATCGAGAAGCCGAACTCTTCTTTCAAGGCGTAGATCTTTTGCAGGATCTCACGCTGCACGACGACGTCCAGTGCGGTGGTTGGCTCATCCATGATGATCAGTTTTGGATTGAGCGCCAAAGCAATGGCAATTACCAGACGCTGGCGCATACCGCCGGAGAACTGGTGCGGATAGTCGCGCAGACGGCTTGGGTGAATATCCACAATTTCCAGCAGACCTTCGGCGCGGCGGATCGCCTGCTCGCGGGTCATGTTGGTGTGAGCCATCAGTACGTCACAGAACTGCTCTTCCAGCGTCAGTACTGGGTTGAGTGAGTTCATGGCGCTTTGGAACACCATACTGATGCTTTCCCAGCGAAACTTGGTCATCTTCGCTTCGCTGAATTTCAGAATGTCTTGACCATCGAACAGGATCTCTCCGCCAGTGATAAATGCAGGCGGTTTGTGTAGGCGCATAGCCGAGAAGGCGACGGTACTTTTACCGCAACCAGACTCACCGGCCAGACCGAAGATCTCGCCTTTTTTGATATCAAAGCTGACATTGTTGACCGCACGTACATCGCCGGCATCAGTAATGTAATCAACGCACAGGTTGCGGATTTCCAGCTGAATATCCTTACTCATGCTATTTCCTCCTGCTGTTTACGCATCATAGACTTCCAGCGTTGCATGCCTTTTTGTGAGCGCAGCTGCGGGTTGGCAATTTCATCGACGGCAAAGTTCAGCAGAGCCAGACCGATAACCAGAATAATCAGAGCCAGACATGGTGCGACCACTTCCCACCAGGCGCCGACCAGAATGGCCGAGGAGGTTTGTACGTTGTACAGCATGATGCCCCAGCTAACGATATTTGGGTCACCCAGACCTAAGTATTCCAAGGTTGCTTCGGTCATGATGGCGTACATCACCGAGCCGATGAAGGACGCACCAATGATGGACATCAGGTTGGGCAGAATTTCGACCAGAATGATGCGCCAAGACGGTTCACCCAGCAGTTCGGCGGCTTTAACAAACTCCTTCTCACGCAGTGACATGGTCTGTGCGCGTACCACCCGTGCGCCCCACGCCCATGACGTGAAGCCTATTATGAGTGTGATGACGAAAGGACTCGCCTGACCGATAAAGGCTGCAAGGACGAACAAGAGCGGCAATTGTGGAATAACCAGCATCACGTTCATAAAGAAAGTCAGGACTTCATCAATCTTGCCACCGAAGTAACCGGCAGTGACGCCCATCGCAACGGCGAGGGTACAAACGATGATCCCGGCACCAAAGCCTACGGCGAGGGAAACTTTACCGCCGTGGATCACTTGGCTCATCACGTCACGGCCCATACGGGTGGTGCCCATGACGTGTTCAGCACTTGGCGCTTCGTGTGGACGGCCAACACGCTTATCCGGCACATGGGTGGTGATGAACGAGGCCGACAGCGCCAACAGGATGAAGGCAATGATG
Source organism: Plesiomonas sp. PI-19 (assembly GCF_021368255.1). Classification (NCBI taxonomy): domain Bacteria; kingdom Pseudomonadati; phylum Pseudomonadota; class Gammaproteobacteria; order Enterobacterales; family Enterobacteriaceae; genus Plesiomonas; species Plesiomonas sp. PI-19. Next base: position 2,534,563 of record NZ_JAJNMQ010000001.1, on the reverse strand, counting down.
ATGCCGGAGCCGACCAGTGCTTTCGGGTTACCGAGCACAATTTTGACAAAATTTGGCATACGCATGCTTAGTTTCCTCCCTTACGCAGACGCGGATCCAGAACGACGTACAGCAGGTCAGCGATGAAGTTGAAGGCCAGCATAAAGATACACATCAACAGCAGTTGTCCCTGAATGACCTGGTAGTCACGTGCCAAAATGGCTTTGTAGAGCACGGTGCCAAGGCCCGGGTAGTTAAAGACAATCTCGATAATCAGCTGACCACCGATTGCGGTACCCAGTGCCATCGACAGTGCCGTTACGGTTGGCAGGATGGCGTTACGTGCTGCGTAGTTGAATACCACACGGTTCTGGCTTAAGCCTTTGGCTTTGGCCATGGTGATGAAGTCTTCGTTCAGCAAGTTGATCATGTTGTTACGCATGGTGATCAGGAAGCCCCCGACCTGAATCAGCGCGGCGCAACCCACTGGCAAAATGGCGTGGTACATGACATCGGAGATGAATGCCAGACTAAACTCGGGCTCGGAGCCTGGAGTAAAGGCGTAGCTGGTCGGGAACCATTGCAGACCGACCCCAAAGATGAACAGGGCCAACAGTGCAACCACCACCGGTGGCACGGCTTGGAACACCATCATCAGTGGCGAAGCAAAAGAGTCATAACGGCTGCCACGGAACCAAGCGGCGAAGATCCCCATTACGGAGCCGATGGCAAAGGCGACGATAATCGCGGTACCGGCGAGGAACAGTGACCAACCAAATGCTGAGGCCAGTACATCGTTAACGGTGGCAGGGAAGAACTGGGTAGATACGCCCAAGTTACCGCTGAAGATACTCTTGATATAGGTCAGGTACTGCTCCCAAAGAGGCGCATCCACAAACCCGAACATTTTTTTCAGTGCTTCGATTTTTTCCGGCGTTACCTGCGCGGTGGCAGAAGCAAACATCATGGTGACGGGATCACCCGGCATTGCGCGAGGAAGCGCAAAATTAATCGTCGCGGCGACCATAAATGCGACGAGATAAAACGATAAACGTCTAATAAAAAAGCCCATAGCTCACACCTTTCCTTAAGAATTTGTGTCCTGGTTTCCTTTCTGGTACAGCTTTTTATAATTATTAGGGTAAAGAAAACCCCCTGGCTCCGTTCAGCCAGCTTGCTTGGCGGATACTCAGGGGGTTGAGTATTAACGTAAGGCCTGAGCCAACCCCAGGCCCTGGGTTAATTAAGACTGCTTAGGAGTCAGAGACAGTACTTGCAGTAAACGCTCTGGGTAGCCGTTCCAGATTTGTGGACGGGCAACCGGGTTCTTCTCGTTAAACCAGCCGTCGAAACGCTTGGTGTTGTACTGGAAGAACTCTACGCCACTGTAGACCGGAATAGTGATCTGCTGAGACGCGATGCGCTCTTGGATCTTATTCATGATCTCATGCTGTTCTTTCTTGTCTGCGGTCTTGTTGAAAGAGTCCAGCAGCTTGTCCAGCTCAGCATCTTTGTAGTGGTGCATAGCGAAGCGACCGAACTGCTCGCCACCTTGGTACTTCGAGTTGAACGCGGTGTCGAAATACTTGAACGGTGTTGGACCGTGGAAGTAGTTGGTGAACGCTGCATCGTAGTCACCTTTCGCCATCTTGGTGTTCAGGACAGCAAATTCAGGGGTGGCCGCTTTCGCTTTGATGCCGACGTCAGCCAGTTGTTCTACACCCAGCTGTACTACGTTGTTGAAGTCAGTCCAGCCGTTCGGGCTGATTACGGTCAGTTCCAGTTTCTTACCGCTTGGGGTTTCTACGAAGCCGTCACCGTTAGTATCTTTAAAGCCTGCTTTCGCCAGCAGCTCTTTAGCGCCTTTCACGTCGTGCGTCATGAATGGCTTGTACTTGTTGTGAGTATCTTCGCTTGCCCAGTTTTTGAATGCTGGACCAATACCGGAAGCGTAGTCGTTCACCACACCGTTACCGTAGGCCGCGATGTCGATGATAGCTTGACGATCCAGAGCCATGGAGAAGGCGCGGCGGAAGTCAACGTTGTTAATGGCTTCGTTCACTGCCGCGTTCGGGCTGGTGTAGTTCAGAACGAATGCAGTAGTACCTGCTGGGGTGTACCAGTATTTGTGGTTTGGTGATGCCGCAGCATAAGTACGGTCGATGTCAGGAATGAAGGAAGACGTCCAGTCCAGCTCGCTGTTAACGATCTTAGCCAGCAGCTGATCGTTGTTGGCGATTTGCGGCATGCGCAGACAGTCAACTTTAACCTGGTCTTTTTGCCAGTAGTTCGGGTTTTCACACTGTACGTACAGTTGCGGAGTGAAAGTCTCGATCTGGGTATAAGGACCGGTACCGACAGGGTTTTCGTTGGTGAAAGTCACTGGATCTTTGACTTTTTCCCATACGTGCTTAGCAACGACTGGAACCTTAACGATTTCGTTGGCAACCGCAGTGTTCACTTCTACCAGATCAAACTTGACCTTGTTCGGGCCAACTTTCTCTGCTTTAGAGATCCATTTGTAGATACCTACGGAATCCATTTCTGGATGCTTTTTGACCATGTCGAAAGAGAACACGACGTCATCAGCAGTGAATGGTTGTCCATCAGACCATTTCACGCCATCACGGATGTCGAAAGTGATGCTCTTCAGATCCGGTGCCATGGTAAAACCAGTGGCCAGACGGAATACCGGCTCGTTGCCTTTCATTTCGTTGAATACGACTAATGGTTCATAGATGAAGTCATTAGTGGTACGCAGGGAGGTGTTCAGGTACGGGTTAAAGTTTCTAACAAATGCGGTGAAAAAATCAGGCACAATGGTAACCATTGATTTTTCTGCCGCAACAGTTGCAGTTGCGGAGAGGCCAGATGTGACTGCTGCTAACAGTGCTACCGCAATTTTAGTCTTCCTAAGCATAGCTGTTCCTTACTATTTGCTTATTGGTTTTGATGCAGTGGTAAGTCCGTAAGTTTTCAAATTTGGAAAACTAAATCGGCTTACTTGCTGTGGACCACCGTTATACATCTCCTATTTCTCTCCCCGTCGTAACGGTGGTGTTTCCTGCTTCAGCACGTTAAGGAAACGCCTGTTTACCAAAAGCGTCAATCAGTGCTTTCGTTAATATCGTAAAACTCCGACGTTTTCTCGTTAAAAACGGCAAAATTATTCCGTCGCTTTTACAGAGGCTAAAACAGGATGTGAAATGTGTCGCAGTGGTTCCGGTCAAATGCAATAAGTGTGATATTTCGCATTAATTATAACCTTATGTTTTTTAAGTGAGTTTATTATTTTTATCCGTAAAATAATGCAAGCAAACTGACGGCGTTGTTTTTTCGTCTGCGTAAAAATTAAGCGCTTGAAATCCTGTGATTGGTATCTCAAACCCGTCATCTTCTGGTCATATTGGCCTGAAAGCGCTGCAAAATGACCCAATTTGAGTGCTCCCAAGACCGCTGATACCTTCCTCATCGCGACTTATTTCTGCCCTGAAAATATGACTTGGTGCACAAAGCGGCTTCGCTCGATGCGCAGGGGCTAATTGGTTAATGATTGAACAGCGCGAAGATGCTGGGAGCGTGGATGTAGTAATCAATGAAGTCATCGATGAAGTCTTCGATGTAGCTATCGCGCCGAGGTAATGAAGAGAAAAAGAGAGCAAGGCTGGCGGCGGTGGGTGCTAGATGGCTTGTTATCAGGCTGCGGGGGAACGAGTCGGTTACGTGGGAGCATGAGCCCCTCGCAAGCCAGTTGTTGGCGCTATGGCCAGATAAGCCGAGTCGATGACCGTGACTCATTCGATGGGTATAGCGTAATACGGATAACAAGACGGCGTGGCGCGATGATTGTTCGGCGCTTTTTATGGCTACACTGGCGCAGGTGCGCCAGTGTAGCGTTATATGTAGTGGAGCTTGGAGCTACGAAAGCGTTATTTAAGCAGCAATTGCAGCTGTTGGCGTAGATTTTCCAGTACGGTGCGGTTGTCGCTACGTTTGCGCGCTTGTTGCAGCACAAAATCCAGCGTACTCATGACCGTGCGCCAGCGCGGCGTTTTCGGTAGGGTTTCAATTTGCAGGTATTTATCCATCGTTCGAGTCTGCAAGGTGCCGCGGTCAATGTAGACGCGCCACAGGCCACTTTGCTCGGCTAAATCAAATTTGCCCTTGCCGGTACTCTCTTCCCAATAAGCCAGTGCCAGCTTCATGGCTTTTACCATGTTTTCCCGCAGCTTTGCATCGCGCTCTTCACTGCATTGCAGACGCTCGGCCAGTTCGGCAAATTCGCTCCCCAACTCGCGTAATTGGCTCAAGGTGGCTTGATTGCCTTCACTAGCAAAGGAAACCACCGATTCGAGGGCATTTTCCAGTGCTTGTACCCGATGTGTCGGTAATTCAACGCGGGTATTGAACAGCACCAGATAACCTAACTCGCTGCTGGCCGGCAAGCGTGACAGTTGCAGGTTGTACGGCTTACTTTCGCCATTAATGGTGAGCGTCACTTCGCCTTGATAGAACTCACGACTGGCCGGTAACAGCTGCTCGAGTGGCTCAGCAAGCCAATCTTTGAGGGTATGCAGAGCCAGCTCGGCTTCCGGAACGCTGAGCAGGGTTTCCGCCGCCTTGTTAGCTAAGGTGATTTTGCCGCGGGTATCGGTCAGAAGAATTGGCTCTGCACTGTGCTCGAGCAAGGTTAAGAGACGTTGTTGGATCTCTTTTAGGTGCTGGGTCAGCTGCTGCTCGGCATTCAAGGTATCTTGCAGCTGTTGGTTTTCTTGCTCAATACCGGCCAAACGGCGGGTATCGAGCTGGGCTTGAATGCGCGCCAGCAGCTCCTCTTGGCAAAACGGTTTGGTCAGGTAGTCATTGGCGCCGGCGCTGAAGCCGCGCACGATCTCTTCTGGTTGGCTTAAGGCGGTCAGCATAATCACCGGCAGCTGCAGGCGGTCAAAGTGTTCGCGCAGCGCCTTACAGACATCGTAGCCGGTGATTTCCGGCATCATGACATCCAACAACACAATATCGGGTTCGTGTTGTAAACAGTAGGCAATGGCCGCCTCGCCGTGGGTGACACTATCGAGGCTAAAGCCGGACAGACTCAGATAGTTGTACAGGATCTGAATATTGATCGGCTCATCATCCACAATCAGGATCCGCGCTGCTGGATGGGCGTTATCGGTCGATTGCGGCAGACTCGGCACGGTTGGTTGTACCGCATTGACGCCATGAGAAGTCAGCGGCGGTAAGAGTGAGGTTGTGGTGAGCGGTGCGCTGTCGCTTCGCGCGCTCTGGGTTGTGGCATCTGCCGTGGCAAGCGGTAGGCGGAAACTGAATGTGGAGCCGACCAATGGTTCAGAGTGTACCGATAAGCTACCGTGCATCAGTTCGACTAATTGGCGACTGATGCTCAGACCCAGCCCGAGCCCCGCGCTGTGTTGCTGACCGGCTTGGACCAGTGGCTCAAAAATGGTGGCCAGCATATCTGGCTCGATCCCAGGCCCGGTGTCGCGCACCGACAGGGTCAGATACTGCTCATCATGGCTGGCGGACAGGACGATTTTACCTTCGGTGGTGAACTTGATGGCATTGCCGAGCAGGTTATACAGAATTTGCTCCAGACGCTGCTCATCGGCCATCACGGTGGGCAGATCGTGACCGAGGCGATTGACGATTTTCAGCGGTTTGTCGGCGACCAAATGTTGCGATAACTCAATCACTACGCTGGCCGCGGCGGTGACATCAACCGGCTGTAAGTACAGCTCCAGATCGCCGTAGCGCATCTTGTGGTAGTCGAGCAGTTCGTTAACCAGCTTGGCCAGCCGATGTCCGCTCTTGGCAACCATATGCAGCTGATGCTCTTGCTGCGGCGTGAGAGGTCCGGCGGCGCCGGCCAACATGGATTCGGCAATTCCTAACATGCCGTGCAGCGGGGTGCGCAGCTCATGCGAGGTATTGGCCAAAAACTCATCTTTGAGCTTATCGGCTACCTGCAACTCTTTGTTTTGCTGCTCGATTAACGCCACTTTCTGCTCTAATTCATCGTTTTGTGCTTTGATTAAATCCAGCTGATCGCGAATCGAGGCCTGCATAAAGGCAAAGCTTTTGGCCAGACTGCCGAGCTCATCGGTGCGGTTTTGGCCGGCGATCGGATGATCTAAATTGCCGTCGGCCACTTCACGTGCCGCTTCCATCAGCTTGAGCAGCGGGGCGGTGATGGAGTTCGAAAGCCAGTGCGAGGCCAAAATGACGGCGGCCAAGGTCAGCGCCATCATCGCCAAGAACAGCTTTTTCAGCGCGGCGATCCGAGCAAAGGCCTCTTCGGTGGTCATTTCGGTGAGTAGCGCCCAATGCTGGCCGAACACATCCAGTGGGGTGTAGGCGGCAATCACGGCTGAACCGTCAATCGAGCGACTGATCCCGTTACCGGTGTGACCTTCTAACGCTTGGGTAATAAAAGGGGCGCTGAGCTGCTGTAAGCTGCCGGTCTGTTTGCTGTAAATCGGCGTAATACCGCGCGCAATGTGATCGGGACCGACCAACAAAATAGAGCTGGTGTGGCCGAGTAAAGTCGCATCACTCAAAATACTGTTCAGTTTGCGCTTGGTCAGCTGGAAGATAAAAATAGAGTGCAAATAGCCATTTTGACTGACCGGCGCGGCCAAATAAGCGGTGTGCTCTTTGGTCACGGGATCGGTGGAGAAATCGATAAAAATCAGCGGAGTTTTATTGCTGGTGGCACTGCCACTGTCATCTTGCTGTACCGTTTTTAAGGTTTGCCGAAAGGCGTTCGCCAGTCCGGTTTGTTTCCATTGGCCATGCAGTAAGTTGGTGCCGAAATTACGATTTTTAGTCACTGAATAGACCACATCGCCTTGAGTATTGGCAATCAGGATGTCGGAGAAATCGGAAAAACGCAGCTTTTCAACAAACGAGGGGTGAAAGCGGCTATGTAACAGACGGTAGCGCTCACTACCGACATAGGCCCCGTAACCTTGCGGGGTTTCGTTTTTAATCAGGTTATTGGGTTTATCACCACTGCCCGGAATATAACGATTCTGGGCATTTTTGCGCGCTTCATCGTCATTATCGCCCAGCATTTGGAAAGCATTGACCAAACCATAAAAGCGTCCGCCAGCGGCGGTGGCCAGTTCGGTATTCACAAAGCCCAGTACTTGTTCTTCTAGGGAGTGGAAGTAGTCATTGAGCTGGTTTTTTTTGATGTCACGTACCGCAACCAAATAGTTGTTGGTCTGTTCGGTTAAATCGGTGGCATGGACTTTGAGCAGGAACCAAGCAGCAAAACTAAACGGAATAATGCTGAACAATAAAAAAGCCAGCATCAGCTTGGGTTGTAGTTTTTTGTATGCACGCTCGTGTAATGCCATTTCTCGTTAATTTTCCGGATGATTTTGGAAAAAATGCCGACGGGTTTTAACGTGAATGGTAAGGAGAGTGCAGGAAAAGAGACAGATTATTGTGATTTAGTGGTGTAATTTTGCGAAGTGGTGCAATTATTCGTGTAATTGACGCGCCGATACAAATTAACGTTTTTAACGGGAGAGGAAGGCGTTGAGTACGCGCTATGCAAGTGGGTGTCTATGGCGGCTCACTGCATCAACCGGCGCTGCAAAGCGGGTATTGAAGGGATAATGAAATCGTGGAGCCAAATGAGTAACAAGAGATAGCCAGTGTACATGGCGTGGCAAGTTACTAAGAGTGTGAGTAAGTGCTTACAGGGAAGGTCGGTTAAGGGGCGCTGGCTGACGAAAAAGACAGGGAAATCGTGCGCTAAGGCTGTGTGGGGCGAATTTTAGATACAAAAAAACGGCTTTCGCCGTTAATTGTTGGTGCGAAGAGAGGGACTTGAACCCTCACGTCCGTTAAGACACTAACACCTGAAGCTAGCGCGTCTACCAATTCCGCCACCTTCGCACTGGAGTGTTTGATTGGATATTTACGCCGCCAATCCGGCTGATTAATCTGATGCTTGGTGCGAAGAGAGGGACTTGAACCCTCACGTCCGTTAAGACACTAACACCTGAAGCTAGCGCGTCTACCAATTCCGCCACCTTCGCAGGTATCATCAGATCGTGTTAAAGACAAAGTGGTGCGAAGAGAGGGACTTGAACCCTCACGTCCGTTAAGACACTAACACCTGAAGCTAGCGCGTCTACCAATTCCGCCACCTTCGCGTGCAACTTTATCATCAACTATTCAGAACGCTTGGTGCGAAGAGAGGGACTTGAACCCTCACGTCCGTTAAGACACTAACACCTGAAGCTAGCGCGTCTACCAATTCCGCCACCTTCGCAGTCTTCGTTCTGAGGTAATCAGTGAGCGATAATCTCACTGGCTACGGGGGCGCATTTTTAGCGATTTCCCCCGCGCCGTCAATCATTAATTTAAAAAAATCGTCATTTGGCGATTGTTTGCTGTAAAAATCATCATTTGCCCGCGTTTCGCGTTAAAACGGCGCGGTAAACTTTGAAACGACCGGTGACGGCCAGCACTTCGTGGGCACCAAATACGCTATCGAGCAGGTCCGGATAAGGCAAAAATGCGTTGGCAACAATTCGCAGCTCTCCGCCTGGCAGCAGGTGCTGTGGCGCTTCGCGGATCAAGAGCTCTGTCGCGCGATAGCAGGTATCGGCACCATCATGGAACGGTGGGTTGGAGACAATCAGATCAAAGCGTTCGCTGATATCGGAGAACACATCGCTGGCCAGAACTGTGCCGGTGAGCTGGTTATTGGCCAGCGTCACGCGCGCGGATTCTACCGCCATGGCATTGATATCGCTCAGGGTGACCTGCAGGCTTGGCGATTGCTGCGCCAGATGTGCGCCGATCACGCCCGCCCCGCAGCCCACATCCAGTGCACGGCCTTGGCGCGATTCGCTTAAGGTGGAGAGCAGCAGACGCGTACCGGTATCCAGCTCACCACTGCTAAAGACGCCTGTCAGGGCGTGAATGGTCAGCGAATCCAGCGCATAACTGTGCCACCATTGATCTAACGAGAATGGCGCTTGCGCGGTCAGGTGCAGGTGGTACAGGCCACAGCGGCGGGCCGAGTCAATTTTGTGGGCATTGCCATAGGCGCTGAGCAGGCTTTCCGCTGAGCGTACGCCAACCCGATTTTCCCCCACAATAAAGATATCGCAACCGGCAGGCAGGACACTGCACAGCTGGCTGAGTTGCATCAGCGCTTCTTGTTTGGTTTTTGGCCAGTAATAGATGAGGGTATCGGTACCCTCCACCCATTTGGCATCTGCCATAATGCCATAGCTGATGGCATCGCCCAGACGTGGGTGCAGGCTCAGGAAGCGAGCATAGTGAGCGGTATGCACACGGCGGGATGCCGCAGGCATATGCAGGCAATAGTCATCCTGCAGATCGCCGGCAAACAGCACATGGCGGGAGGCAAATTCATCTTCATGACGTTGCAGAACTTCACTGGCAGCGCACAGCATGGTGTTTTCTCGAATATCAGGGACAAAACGCCAGTATAAAGGATCTTGCCGGAGCTGTGACTGCTACGGAAGGTCTGTTACCCTATTATTCTTTCAAGATGGCATGATCGTAAGGCGTATGGTGACAAGACGAGACTGGATATTAGAGCTGATGGGGATCACCCAGTGGCAGTTGCGGCATCCTTCCTTATTGCAAGGGGATGTGTCGGTAGCGGTCGGCCCACATATCCGTCTGGTGATTGTGGCGGAGCAGCCGCCTGCACTGAGTGTACGCCTGTGTCAGGACGTGCTAAGTACCTTGCAGGTAACGGCGGAGCAGGTGTGCTGCATCCGACCGGAGCAGGTCGCATTTTTACGTATCGCCCAGCCGTGCTGGTTTTGGCTGATGGGCTGTGAGGCAGAAATTCCTGACGGTTGTCGGGCGTTGCACTCACCGGTGTTGGCGCGATTCGGACCGGATGCACAGGCAAAACGGCAACTATGGCAGCAAATCGTAACCTATGAACAACTATAATATCTGTGAATTAGACGCTGCAGAGTGGGAGCGTGTATACCCCATTGAGTGTGCGGCGCATGCATTTCCGTGGAGCAAGCAAACCTTTCGCGATAATTTTGGCGAGCGTTACCTGAATTTGCAGCTGCTGCGTGAAGAGGTGCCGGCCGGATTTGCGATTTGCCAGACCGTACTGGATGAAGCGACCTTGTTCAATCTGGCGGTCGACCCGCTGTGTCAGGGCCAAGGCTTCGGGCGCGCTTTGCTGCAAGCACTGGTTGAGCGTTTAGAAGAACGCGGAATTGTGACGTTATGGCTGGAAGTGCGCGAATCGAACACTCCTGCGCGCGCCTTGTATGAGGCGGAAGGCTTTAATGAAGTGAGTCGGCGCAAAAATTACTATCCGACGGCGGATGGGCGTGAAGATGCGGTGATCATGGCATTGCCGCTGGGCTGACGCTGCTCTATTTTTCAGCTATAATCCGGCCCCTCCGGCTGCTGCCGTTCCGGGCCTGACAGACTCAAGACTGTCGGTTCTCTCTGTTGTTATCATTAGTACTGATTTTAGGTGGTATGGCGCGTCGGTTTGCGACCGCGGTACGACTGCGTGTATTGCAGAAGAGGGCAAGATAGTAACCCGGTCTTGTATCTCCTTTATTAATTACAGGATTTGCCAAGCTTTATGTCATATCTAGAGGAAGTGGCTACTCGCCGCACGTTTGCAATTATCTCTCACCCGGATGCCGGTAAAACCACCATCACGGAAAAAGTGTTGCTGTTCGGACAGGCCATTCAGACCGCCGGTACGGTAAAAGGTCGTGGTTCAAGCCAACATGCGAAATCCGACTGGATGGAGATGGAAAAGCAGCGTGGGATCTCGATTACCACCTCTGTAATGCAGTTCCCGTACCGCGATGCGTTGGTAAACCTGCTGGATACCCCGGGTCACGAAGACTTCTCGGAAGATACCTACCGTACCTTGACCGCGGTTGACTGCTGTCTGATGGTGATCGATGCCGCCAAAGGTGTTGAGGATCGTACCCGTAAGCTGATGGAAGTTACCCGTCTGCGTGATACGCCGATCCTGACCTTCATGAACAAACTTGACCGTGACATCCGCGATCCGATGGAATTGCTGGATGAAGTGGAAAGCGAGCTGAAAATCGCTTGTGCGCCAATCACGTGGCCAATTGGCTGCGGCAAGCTGTTCAAAGGTGTGTACCATCTGTACAAAGATGAAACCTACCTGTATCAAACCGGTATGGGTCACACCATTCAGGAAGTGCGCATCGTTAAAGGTCTGGATAACCCTGAGCTGGATAAAGCGGTGGGTGAAGACTTGGCGGCGCAGCTGCGTGATGAGCTGGAGCTGGTACAAGGCGCATCTAACGAGTTTGATGAGCAAGCGTTTTTAGACGGTGAGCTGACCCCTGTATTTTTCGGTACCGCGCTCGGTAACTTCGGTGTTGACCACATGCTCGATGGTCTGGTGCAGTGGGCGCCCGCGCCAATGCCACGTCAGACCGATACCCGTACCGTGTCGGCGGAAGAAGAGAAGTTCAGCGGCTTCGTGTTTAAGATCCAAGCGAACATGGATCCGAAGCACCGTGACCGTGTGGCCTTCATGCGGATCGTGTCCGGTAAGTATGAAAAGGGCATGAAACTGCGCCATGTGCGCCTGGGTAAAGATGTGGGCATTTCTGATGCGCTGACCTTTATGGCCGGCGATCGTGAGCAGGCTGAAGAGGCTTATGCTGGCGATATCATCGGTCTGCACAACCACGGAACCATCCAGATTGGTGATACCTTCACCCAAGGTGAAGACATGAAGTTCACCGGGATCCCGAACTTTGCGCCAGAGCTGTTCCGCCGTATTCGTCTGCGTGATCCGCTCAAGCAAAAGCAGCTGCTCAAAGGTCTGGTTCAGCTGTCTGAAGAAGGTGCCGTACAGGTGTTCCGTCCGCTGATCAACAACGATCTGATCGTGGGTGCGGTCGGTGTGCTGCAGTTTGACGTAGTGGTGGCACGTCTGAAGTCGGAATACAACGTGGATGCGCTGTATGAGTCGGTGAACGTGTCAACGGCCCGTTGGGTTGAGTGTGACGATGCCAAGAAGTTCGACGAGTTCCAGCGTAAGAACGAAATGAACTTGGCGCTGGATGGCGGCGATAACCTGACTTACATCGCGCCAACCATGGTTAACCTGAACCTGACGCAAGAACGCTATCCGGAAGTGAAATTCCGCAAAACGCGCGAGCATTGATGCTTCGCTGTCAGATAGAACAAAAAAGCGCCGCAAGGCGCTTTTTTTATGGTCGATGTTATGGCCGATTTTATGCTCGAGAGCAGACTGTCGACCGTCGAACTGACGCGGTGTCAGGCTGAATAATTATATACCCGACCGGTTTCGGTGTCGTACAGACCAATGGCATGACCGTTCACGCTACCGTGGAAATATTTTCCGGTATGGAAATCGTAACCTTTAAAGCGATTACCGCTCAGTTCGAGCTGAATTTTTGAGCGAGTCTGGGCATCATAAAAATCCAGTTTGCCCGGGCGCCCTTGATTGCTCATGAAGTGGCTGCCGCTGTTAACGTCATAACCGCGGATCCGGCCACTGCTGATCTTGACCTGGGTGTTCTTGTAGCGTCCTGCGTGATAATCATAGACAGACAGCACCCGTTTATCACGCGCTGCCGCACCGATGATGGCTGCTACTCGTGCTCGGGTTGACTCTTGCATGATAACTCCTTATTTGTTCATTCAATAAACAGGCAGGCGCTGTGTCCGCTCAGTGCGCCACCTGTGTTCAGATTCACCTTGTGCAGGTCAGGACACCTTTTCCGATAATTTCCCATTGTAACCAAGTTTGTCAACTGCTGTTTTAATATACACTGGCATAGCAGGCTAAATTCAGCACGGGCAGCTAAATTTTTTGCTTAAATTGAATTTATATGTTGTTTGTGTGCGTTTTTATGTTTGCTTTCGGTGGGCGTGGTACTGGTGCATTTTGCCCAGACAGAAGACAGAAGACAGAAGACAGAAGACAGAAGACAGAAGACAGAAGACAGAAGACAGAAGACAGAAGACAGAAGACAGAAGACAGAAGACAGAAGACAGAAGACGAGCGCGTTTGCGCTGGAAGGAAAGACGGCAGCCGAAGTATTCGACTTTGGCTGCCGCATGGCGTGAGTCTATCGGTGATGAGTAAGGCCGATAATAGGGCGGAGATTCCGCCACCGGCATTATTTTTCGCGCTGTCGTGGGCGCGCGCGTTGCGCTATTCCCGCGATTCCTACTACAGCAACAGCGCGCCAGCGATTACGGATTCAGGCGTTGTGGCTGCCAGTTTTCGCCCACGCGCTCAAAGCGGATGCGGTCGTGCAGGCGGCTGGCTTTGCCCTGCCAAAACTCGATGGCATGCGGACGCACCAGATAGCCACCCCAGTATGGTGGTAGCGGTACATCACCACCGGCGAATTGCTTAGCAAACTCCGCTTCACGTTGCTCCAGCTCCTCACGGCTACTCAGTGGACGCGATTGATGCGATGCCCAAGCGCCAATTCGACTTCCGCGCAGACGGCTTTGGAAGTAACGATCTGAGGTTTCACGACTGACGCGCTCGACAGTGCCTTCAATGCGTACTTGACGCTGCAAGATGTTCCAGTGGAATACCAGTGCCACTTTCGGGTTTTGCTCCAGCTCTTCCCCTTTACGGCTCTCGTAGTTGGTGTAGAAGGTGAATCCGTCTTCGGTCACATCTTTGAGTAGTACAATACGTGCGGAAGGCTGACCATCGGCACTGACGGTGGCCAACGTCATCGATTCGGGCAGGATAATCCCGGAGTCTTGGGCATCGTGAAACCACTTCTGAAACAGCTGATATGGCTGATCATTTTCTTGTGGAGAGTGCTCAGGCAGAGCCAGACCTTGCCCCATCGTCATGGCGCAGCGTAGTTTATTCAGTAATGACATGGTTGCGTCATCCTTTTCGTCATATAAATAGGCACAGGGTAAAACAACTGACCGACAGCATAAAGGAATTGGCGAGTCGCTGAGCAAAAAAGTGTGTTTTGCGCCCACATTGTGCTCTGCGGCACGCTGTTGGGGTGTGTCGCGCACGGTAAGTGTTGGCGGGGTGCTGGTGGGCAGGATGAGAAAAGCGGCGTGAGCCAGCAAGGGGAGTTCGCTTGGCACAGATAGAGACAGAAACATTGATTCATCAACACCCGTTGATTGATACGCATTGCCATTTTGATGCGCCGCCGTTTGCAGGGCAAAGTGAGGTGGCGTGGGCGCTGGCGCGAGCTCAAGGCGTAGTGGCCATGTTGGTGCCGGCGGTGAGCGAGCAAAATTTTGCCGCCGTGCTGGCGTTATCGGCGCAGGAGGGGATTTATGCCGCGTTGGGGTTACATCCGCTTTTTGTGGCGCAGCACACGGAGAGTGCGCAGGCCCACTTAGAGACGCTATTAACCCAACATGCCGCCGGAGCGCTGTGCACTGATGACGGGCGACCGCTAAAAGTGGCGGCGATCGGTGAGATAGGATTGGATTTATGGATGCCGGAGCCGGATCTGGCGCGGCAAATCACATTGCTGCGCGCACAATTGGCATTGGCCAATCGTTTTGCGCTGCCGGTGGTGTTGCACTCGCGTAAAAGTCACGATCTGCTGTTACGAGAACTGCGCCGCTGTCCGCCAGCAAGAGGCGGTGTGTTACACGGTTTTTCCGGCTCACTGCAACAAGCGCAGGCTTTTGTGGCGTTAGGGCTCTGTATTGGTGTAGGGGGCGTGATCAGCTATGCGCGGGCGCAGAAAACCCGCCGTACGGTGGCGGCGTTACCGTTGGAGTGTTTGGTGTTAGAAACGGATGCACCGGATATGCCATTAAGTGGTTATCAAGGTCAACCGAATCGGCCTGAGCGGGTACAACAAGTCTTTCAGGCATTGTGTGAACTGCGTAGCGAATCGCCGGATTACATCGCTGAAATTGTCTATAAAAACAGCGTTAAAATGCTAAATTTGTGAGTGAACGCAAGCGATTAACCGCGCGTCAGCTCTGGTATCGGGGTGTCATAAGTGTGATCGGTGTCTAGTGTTTATGATAATTGTTTCTGAAGGTGGGTAACTTTTGTGATGTGAGTAAAGAAAGAGACCCTTCCCCTATGTATAATGAGCGCCGTTTTCAAGGTGAGCCTCGTTTAAATTCGCCTGATATATTTTGATACGATTATTTGCTGTGTCCAGACCATAGGGATCTTCTTCCATGCAATTGATTATGAGCCTCGTTGGCATGGCCGTGTTGATTGGAATTGCAGTACTGCTTTCCAGCAACCGTAAAGCCATTAAGTTACGTACAGTGGGTGGCGCATTTGCTATCCAAGCTGGTATCGGTGCCTTTGTACTTTACGTACCAGCGGGCCGTAAGGTGCTGCTGGGTATGTCCGAAGCAGTAGCAAACGTGATTGCTTACGGTAACCAAGGGATTAACTTCCTGTTCGGCGGCCTGACTTCTGACAAAATGTTCGAAGTATTTGGCGGCGGTGGCTTCGTGTTCGCCCTGCGCGTTCTGCCAGTTATCGTGTTCTTCTCTTCCCTGATCGCGGTGCTGTACTACTTAGGCATCATGCAGTGGGTTATCAAGATTTTAGGTGGTGCGCTGCAAAAGGCTCTGGGTACTTCTCGTACTGAGTCCCTGTCTGCAACAGCGAACATCTTCGTTGGTCAAACTGAAGCGCCGCTGGTGGTTCGTCCATACATCGCGACCATGACCAAATCTGAGCTGTTTGCGGTAATGTGTGGTGGTCTGGCATCCGTAGCGGGCTCCGTACTGGCGGGTTACGCGTCGATGGGCGTGCCGTTGGAGTACCTGATTGCAGCGTCCTTCATGGCCGCACCGGGTGGTCTGCTGTTCGCTAAGCTGCTGGTTCCTGAAACCGAAGCGGAGCGCGATACTAACGAAATTGATACTGCCAACGCGGAAGACAAGCCAGCTAACGTTATCGATGCTGCCGCTGCCGGTGCCGCCTCTGGTATGCAACTGGCCCTGAACGTAGGTGCGATGCTGCTGGCGTTTATCGGTCTGATCGCGCTGATCAACGGTATTTTCGCAGGTGTTGGTAGCTGGTTCGGTTATCCGCAGCTGTCTTTGGAGCTGATCTTAGGTTACGTGTTCTCTCCTCTGGCGTTCATCATCGGTGTACCTTGGAGCGAAGCGAATGTCGCTGGTTCTTTCATCGGTCAGAAAGTGATCGTGAACGAATTCGTGGCTTACCTGAACTTTGCCCCGTACCTGAAGCCAGATGCAGAAGTAGCCGCGGCTGGCCTGCAAGTGCTGTCTGCACACACTAAAGCAATCATCTCCTTTGCTCTGTGTGGTTTTGCTAACCTGTCTTCTGTGGCTATCCTGCTGGGTGGTCTGGGTAGCATGGCGCCAACGCGTCGTCACGACATCGCCCGTCTGGGTCTGTTGGCGGTGGTTGCGGGTACGCTGTCTAACCTGATGAGTGCAACTATCGCTGGTTTCTTCTTGGCACTGTAAGCGTTATTGATTGGCCGGTGAAGCCGGTCAGTCATGCCGTTACATTGAATGCTAAAAGTGATAACGCCACATCCGTAAGGAGTGGCGTTATTTTTTTATCTGGATTTCTCTTTGGATAAGAGCACGGATAAGAGCGCGTTTTTGTGGCCGGTTGTTTTGGGTTGCAGGATGATTCTCTCATCTCTCATCTCTCATCTCTCATCTCTCATCTCTCATCTCTCATCTCTCATCTCTCATCTCTCATCTCTCATCTCTCATCTCTCATCTCTCATCTTTTTGTCTTTTGTCTGGTGATCCCTGACTGAATTTTTGCTTTTTGGCTCTCGGCATGGTGGTGATTTTGGGTGTGGGTGGACGAGTAATTTGAGGGCGTTGGTGGCGAGAGGCGCGCGTTAAATTACTGACTAAGCCGGTGAAGCGTGAATTTTGGCGGCTGACGAAAACGATTCCGGTACGATATTTTGTGAATCGTCTCATGTTATAATTCCTTAGCATTGCAACAAGAGTGGCAGTGTTGTGAAATTGTCGGGTAATTAGCTTGCTAACCGCTGGAATTAAGCCCTGATGTATGCAGGGGTGCGGTGAAAGGGATGTCGCTTGAACAGGCAATGATTGCCGAATAAATCATGTTCAAGTCTTCAGGGAACAAGTCCGCTCGCCAACGCTCGCAGGAGCCGGCAGACAGCCGGCGCCCCAAATTTTGAGTGATTTGTTGAGTTGGAGAGTCACATGACTGATATTAAAGTTTCTGCACAGCGCGCTTTGCGTCTGATGGATCTGACCACACTGAATGACAACGACACCGATGAAAAGGTGATTGCGCTGTGTCATCAGGCCAAAAGCCCGGCTGGCGAAACTGCGGCCGTTTGTATCTACCCGCGTTTTATTCCGATTGCGCGCAAAACATTGCGTGAGCAAGGAACACCAGACATCAGCATTGCTACAGTGACCAACTTCCCACACGGTAATGATGACATTGCGATTGCAGTGGCGGAAACCCGTGCGGCAGTGGCCTATGGTGCGGATGAAGTTGACGTAGTATTCCCATACCGTGCTCTGATGGCGGGTAATGAGCAGGTTGGTTTTGACCTGGTGAAAGCCTGTAAAGATGCGTGCGGCGAGCATGTGCTGCTGAAAGTGATCATTGAAACCGGTGAGCTGAAAGAAGAGGCGCTGATCCGTCGTGCGTCTGAAATCTCTATCGATGCCGGTGCTGATTTTATCAAGACCTCGACCGGTAAGGTTGCTGTGAACGCCACCTTGGAATATGCCCGCATCATGATGGAAGTGATCCGTGACATGGGCGTGTCTGAGCGTGTGGGTTTCAAACCAGCCGGTGGTGTGCGTACCGCGGAAGAAGCGGCGCAGTATCTGGCGCTGGCTGACAACATTCTGGGCAGCGGCTGGGCGGATAAGCGTCACTTCCGTTTCGGTGCCTCTAGCCTGCTGGCAAGCCTGCTCAATACTCTGGGCTATGATGCCACTAGCAACAGCAGCTACTAAGGGCGCGCTGTTTAGCACCCGTTCTCCACGATAATCCGAAGGTGTTTGAGCACCTCGAGTCTGACAGAGTGCCGGTCAGCCGGCACTCTTGATGTTCTGTATCCTGACCGCAGTCTTAGGGAGTGAACCATGTTCCTGCCGCAAGAGATTATTCGTAAAAAACGCGACGGCATTGCCCTGAGCGATGCTGAGATTCGATTTTTCATTCAGGGCGTGGCTGATAACAGCATTGGCGAAGGCCAAATTGCTGCGCTGGCGATGGCTATCTATTTCAAGGATATGACCATGGATGAGCGCGTGTCGCTGACCATGGCGATGCGTGATTCCGGCATGGTACTGCGCTGGGATGATCTGGATTTACCGGGCCCGGTGGTGGATAAGCACTCCACCGGCGGGGTGGGTGATGTCACCTCCTTGATGTTAGGCCCGATGGTGGCCGCCTGTGGCGGTTATGTGCCGATGATTTCTGGCCGTGGCTTGGGCCATACCGGCGGTACGCTGGACAAGCTGGAGTCCATTCCGGGTTATGACATTCATCCGGACAATGCGCGTTTTCGTCGTATCACCCGTGAGGTGGGCGTGGCGATCATCGGCCAGACCGGTGATTTAGCCCCTGCGGATAAGCGTTTTTACGCCACCCGCGATATTACCGCTACGGTAGATTCCATCTCACTGATCACCGCATCGATTTTGTCGAAGAAATTGGCCGCCGGTTTGGGCGCGCTGGTGATGGATGTGAAAGTGGGCTCCGGTGCCTTCATGCCAACCTACGCCGCGTCAGAAGAGTTGGCGCGTTCGATTGTAGGCGTGGCCAATGGTGCGGGCTGTAAGACCACGGCGCTGCTGACCGATATGAATCAGGTGCTGGCTTCCAGTGCCGGTAATGCGCTGGAAGTGCGTGAAGCGGTGGAATTCCTGACTGGGGTATACCGTAACCCACGTCTGTATGAAGTGACCATGGCGCTGTGCAGCGAGATGCTGCAGGTATCCGGTCTGGCCGCCGATGATACGGAAGCACGCGCCAAGCTGAATGCGGTGCTGGATAATGGCCGCGCGGCCGAAATCTTTGGTCGTATGGTGGCGGAGCTGGGAGGTCCTATCGATTTTATCGAACATTACGATAGGTATTTACCGCAGGCTACGGTGATTAAACCGGTTTATGCTTTAACTAACGGCTTTGTTTCTGCCATGGATACCCGCGCTCTGGGTATGGCCGTGGTGGGGATGGGCGGCGGTCGCCGTAATGCCGGCGATACCATCGATTACAGCGTGGGCTTTAATCAGGTATTGCGTCTGGGTCAGATTGCGGATGCCTCGCGTCCGCTGGCACTCGTCCATGCCCGTAACGAAAGCGAATGGCAGCAGGCTGCCAACGCGATACAGAACGCTATTTCCATCAGCAGCGAAGCGCCGGCCCCGACACCTGATGTCTACCGCCGTATTCGCCTGAACGATCTTTAATTAACGGAGGCCACACATGAAACGCGCCTTTATCATGGTTTTGGATTCATTCGGCATCGGTGCTACCGAAGATGCTGTTAAATTTGGTGATGTTGGGGCGGATACCCTGGGTCACATCGCTGACGCGTGCGCCAACGGTGAAGCAGACAACGGCCGTCAAGGGCCTTTGCATCTGCCAAACTTAAGCCGTATGGGCCTTGGCAAAGCGGCCGAAGAATCCACCGGTCGTTTCCCGGCAGGTCTTGATCCTCAGGCCGAGATCATTGGCGCTTACGGCCATGCGGCTGAGCTGTCCTCCGGTAAAGATACCCCGTCTGGTCACTGGGAAATCGCCGGTGTGCCAGTACTGTTTGATTGGGGCTACTTCTCCTCTCACGACAACAGCTTCCCGCAAGAGCTGCTGGATCGCATCGTGGCGCGCGCTAAGCTGCCAGGTTACTTGGGTAACTGCCATGCTTCCGGCACCCAAATTCTGGATGAGCTGGGCGAAGAGCACATGCGTACCGGCAAGCCGATTTTCTACACCTCGGCAGACTCGGTATTCCAGATTGCTTGCCATGAAGAGACCTACGGTCTGGATAATCTGTATGACCTGTGCAAAATCGTGCGCGAAGAGCTCGATGGTTACAACATTGGCCGCGTGATTGCGCGTCCGTTTGTCGGCAACAAGCCTGGCGAATTCCAACGTACCGGTAACCGTAAAGACTTGGCGGTTGAGCCACCATCAGACACCGTGCTGAAAAAGCTGGTGGATGAGAAAAATGGCCATGTGGTGTCGGTTGGTAAGATTGCCGATATCTATGCCCATGTCGGCATCACCAAGAAGGTGAAAGCGACCGGTATCGATGCGCTGTTTGACGCGACGCTGGAAGAGATGAAGCAAGCTGGCGATAACACCATCGTGTTCACCAACTTTGTGGATTTCGACTCCTCGTACGGTCACCGTCGTGACGTTGCCGGTTATGCCGCAGCGCTGGAGCTGTTCGACCGCCGTCTGCCAGAAATGCTGTCTCTGGTCGGCGAAGATGATATTCTTATTCTGACTGCGGATCACGGTTGTGACCCGACATGGCAGGGTACCGATCACACCCGTGAGCACATTCCGGTGCTGGTGTTCGGTCCGAAAGTAAAACCGGGCTCACTGGGCCTGCGCGAAACCTTCGCCGACATCGGGCAGACGCTGGCAGGGTACTTTGGTACCACCCCGATGGATTTTGGTAAACCTCTGTTCTGATACGGTCTGACGTTTTAGTCTGAGTCAAGTTTGGTCTGAGTAAAGCAATAACTAATAAGGAACCTATAACAATGGCAACTCCGCACATTAATGCTGAAAACGGTGCTTTTGCTGACGTCGTTCTGATGCCAGGCGATCCGCTGCGTGCTAAATACATTGCAGAAACTTTCCTGGAAGACGCAGTTGAAGTGACCAACGTGCGTAACATGCTGGGTTTCACCGGTACTTACAAAGGCCGTAAGATTTCTGTGATGGGCCACGGTATGGGTATCCCATCCTGCTCCATCTATGCTAAAGAGCTGATCACCGAATACGGTGTGAAGAAGATCATCCGTGTGGGCTCTTGCGGTGCTGTGAGCACTGACGTGAAGCTGCGCGAAGTGATCATCGGTATGGGTGCGTGCACCGATTCCAAAGTAAACCGTATCCGTTTCAAGGATCACGACTTTGCTGCTATCGCTGACTTTGACATGGTGCGTAACGCCGTTGATGCAGCGAAAGCCAAAGGCACTAACGTGCGCGTGGGTAACATCTTCTCTGCGGATCTGTTCTACACGCCAGATCCAACCATGTTCGACGTGATGGAAAAATACGGCGTGCTGGGCGTGGAAATGGAAGCGGCCGGTATCTACGGCGTCGCGGCAGAGTTCGGTGCTAAAGCACTGACTATCTGCACCGTGTCTGACCATATCCGTACTCACGAGCAGACTACGGCTGAAGAGCGCCAGCTGACTTTCAACGACATGATTGAAATCGCACTGGAATCTGTTCTGCTGGGCGATCAGGAGTAATCCTATCCCTTAAGTGGTCATCTCTTTGGGGAAGCTCACAAGGGATAAACCTCAGCACAAAAAAGCGATGCTAAGGCATCGCTTTTTTTATGGCTTGTTATGACTTCAGCCAGTTGAGCACGCTGGCCGTGTATTAACGGCGTTGGGGCGGCTTGCGCACCGGCATACGACGACGGCGGCGCTGTTTGAGCTGGGCCACTGAAGGCTCGCTGGGGGCGGGGCGTTTTGGCGCGGCGGCAGCCGTTTCGATTGCTGCACTGCTACGCAGTGGCCAATGGAAGGTGCGGTTTTTCAGCAGCATATGTGCCATCACCGCGCCAATTAACGCCGAGGTCAACAGCATCAAACGGATCAGCGTGGTGGTGTTATCAATCAGACGATCGTCAGTGGATTGCACGTGGGTATCCAGCGTCACCCGTAAAAAGCCCAGCGGCACATTATTTTCGGTGATCACTTCCACCATCTGCCGATTAAACAGCGCATTGCGCTGACTGCCTTCCAGCCCAAGACGTTCACGCACCGTCGTGGCGGTACCCGATTGCGCAATTAAAGTGCCGTCGATGCGGTAGACGCTGGCATCCAAGATCCGATCTTCGCGCGTCAGTTTGTCCAGCAGGGCGCTGACATGATCTGAAGCGTCATCATTATTCATCAGGGGCGAGAGGTTACCAGCGATTTGCCGCGTTAAGGTGCGCGCCAGCTGATCGACCTGATTGGAGCGTGAGGCTTGCGCACTCATACCAAACACGCTGGCCCATTGCAGCATCAACAGCAGCAAACAGGCCCCGATACTGCAAATCAGGATAGTGCGCAGGTGATATTTGATAAAATTGATTATCGGCATCAGAAGATCTCAGTGTAAACATTGCGCACGAACAAGTAAGGCGACAGCGTTAATTTATCAGTAACAGCAAGGGAGTGCGCGTACAGGTTACGCGCGCCCTATGATTTCGTTTTTCTTGGCGGCGTTTTTCATCCGCGCTCTGACATCCATGACTCTATTGTATCCTCGACGCGCTTTATCCACGGCGTCGTTTCTCAACGGCATCTGCGCGCATCGGCGTGCGGCAAGAGTTGCCAGAGAGCCCTGCAATAGGATAGTTTGATGCAGCAATGCTGCGTCGCGCACTCGTTTGCTTTGCCGCTGATGCATGAGATATGCAGCGAAGTGCAGACTGTGCGAAGCCGTTATGCGCCATTTTCTTATCAGCCTAATCAGCACAACTTTGCTTCACGCAGACGACGCCTGCGTGCTGTTCACGGACCAAGAGCAGGAAGCCACACATGAATTATCAGGATGTCAGTTTTGCCCACCTCCCGTCGACGATTTCTGACTGGCCGTTGTTGCCGCTGTCATTGTGCCGGGGCGAAGTGGTGCCGCTTGATTATACCGCGGGAGCAAGCGGATGGCTGCTGTATGGGAAAAATTTAGATAAAGCCTGTTTAGACCGTTTTCAGCGTCAGTTAGACGAAGCCATCGTGCTGGTGTCGGTGTGGCGTGTCAGTGATTATCAGGTCATTCGTCTGGCCGGTGAGCTGCCGACGGATGCTGCCGCGGCGGCGGACGCATTGCAGCTGGATGTCGCGCGCATGGGGGCGGAGCCGTCACTGCGTCACCCCGGATTGCTGGTTATGGATATGGACTCCACCGCCATTCAGATTGAATGTATCGACGAAATCGCTCGCTTAGCGGGCACCGGTGAACAAGTGGCTGAAGTGACTGAGCGTGCGATGCGCGGTGAGTTGGACTTTGCCCAAAGCTTACGTCAGCGTGTCGGCACCCTGCGCGGCGCCGATAGCGCTATTTTAGCGCAGGTATTGGACAGTTTGCCGTTGATGCCGGGCCTGACCGAGCTGGTGCGTAAACTACAAGCTTTTGGCTGGCAAGTTGCGATTGCCTCCGGCGGCTTTACCTACTTTGCCGATGAGCTCAAGCAGCGTCTGCAATTGGTGCATGCCGAGGCCAATTGTTTAGGTATTGAAGCGGGGCGCTTAACCGGTGAAGTGGTTGGCCCGATTGTGGATGCTGAGCGTAAAGCGCAGGTGTTACGCGAACTGGCGCTGCAATATGCTATTTCGCACGGCAATACGGTTGGGATTGGTGATGGCGCTAACGATCTGAAAATGCTGCAAGCAGCCGGCTTAGGCATCGCGTTTCACGCCAAGCCGAAAGTGCAAGCGCAGGCTAAGGTGGTGATCCGTCATGCGGATTTGATGGGTGTGCTGTGTATCTTATCGGCCAGCTTGTGCCGAGATTGCTGATAGCTGCGCGTTTAGCCTGACGGCCTCCCAAGGGAGGCCGTTATTGTTGATTGGCCGGGCTTTATTTGGCGTTATGTTACGTCATCGCAATCGCGCTCAGCGTGGCCAAAGCGCTGCATGGTGGATTAGTGGCTATCCGACAAACTGCCGTGCATCTCTTGTCGCAGCAGCACTTCTTCGGTGCAATCGGTCAACTCAATCATCGCCGACAATGCCAGCAGCTCTTGCTCCAACGTGCGTGCTTGGCTGAGGTTGGCGCGGATCAACTGATGAAAATCACGCATCAAGTTCGGATGCAAAATATTGCGCTGGTAGCGGGTTAACTGGAACTTGAGCGCGATAAATTCGCCGTGGCGCATGGCGTGGCGGATAAACTCCGCTTGCTCTTGCTTGGAGGCAAACTCACTTTCCAACTTTTTGGCGTGCAACTTGTGCTGCCAGCGCTCTTGGCGCAGCGACAGGTAAATTTTCACATCGGTAGGTAGCGCGTGACGCGATGGCTCGTTCAGCGGCCGACACACTAGCTGTGACCAATATTCCCCGAGCAGCGGATCGAGCAGATCGTCAGTACTGTCTTGGCCTAGACGGTGGTTTAGGTGGTAAGTTGCTGGAGTGATCCCCAGCGCCGTTGGCCGGAACAGGTTATTTTCCTTCACCACGAAGATCGGAATGCTGGCCAGATGCGGCACCGTCAGCTGGCGGAAGATATCGATGATCCCCGGTAGCGGCTGACGCTCGGTATCTTCTTGCAGCACGCCGCGGTTGGCGTTGATCAAGCGGCGAATAAACTGCACGCCGGTATGTTCGTCCGGCTGACCGCTGGCGGTCAGTACCAGCTGGTTTTGCTCGGCATTGATGTACAGCACCCGATACGGCAAGTTACGCAGTGGAATTTGCTTATCCAGTGATTGCCATTTCGGAAACGCCAGCAGCAGTGGCTGATTACGCCGCACGTCTACCGGTTGTCCGAGCACGATGCGCAGGCCGGTTTCCGAAAAATCGACCGTATAGCCAATCACCTTTTGCTGAGCGGGCGTGGTCACTTCCACCTCGGTCTGATGACGATAGCGCGGTGCCTGACGGCGCGGCTCTTGCGACATGTTGACCTCGAAGGTCGGAACACTGTGGCGTGGCAAGCAGTATTCGTTGAGCTGCTCTAAAGGCAGGCTCGGCTTTGGCGTGCGCTGATATTCGCTGCGGATCTCTTCGCTGCTCAAATCTTGCAGTAACACCAGATAGCGCAGATCGCCTAACTGATGCTCGGCAATCAGGGTTTGCTGCTCCGCGTGCGGGCTAAAATCATCGGCCGTCAGCTGGCGGATGATCAGGCGCTGTACGCGGAAACTCGGTCGGCGCGCGCCGGTATGCCAGAACAGTTTACGCTGCGCGCGATCGGTCAGCTCTGAGTTCAGGGCGCAATAGAAAAAGGCGCGTCCGCCTTGGCGATGGATAAAGCTGTACAGCAGCGATTTAACAGTTGAAACCCCCGGCGGACAAATTTTGCTTAGGCGCTCAGGCGTAAAAAAGCGCCCCAACACCGGTTGATACTCTTCATCGTGCCAGTATTGATACAACTCGCGGTTATTTTGCGAGTGCAGGGCATACAAGGTTCCTTGCTGGCTGATCAGCAGCGGCAAGGTGGTGGTGGCGTTAAGATAAGATTGCTCAAAACCACGAATGCGCAACTGCTCGAGCAGATCATCAACATTCAGCCGTACCTGCTTGCTGCCACTGCGTGCCAGTGCGCCCATCAGACGCTGCATGATAGGCTCAGGTTGACTGATGTGCAGGCGCAGTAATTGGCGCTGTGGCTGGCGCTCAATGCCGACGATCAGGTAATTGACGCCATTACGCAGCTCTGGCAAACCCAGTTTGTCGCCCAGCGAGCCGAACTGAACGTTCAGCTCTTGTCCTAGCTTGAACGCTACTGCATGCGGAACGCGCAGACACAAGCCGGCTAGCGAGATATCCAGCGTAATGCCGTGCACCAGATATTGGGTTTCCAACAAGGTGATCAGCACTTGGCTGTGATACAGCAGGCGAATTTCGTTGCGCATAAACTGATAGCCAAAGCGCGCGACTTTAACCGGCAGCTTTTTGGTTTCCAGTGCTTTGCTGGCCGGATTGGCTACCTCGGTGGTTTCCGGCTCAGGCTCGCTGTTGCGCTGCTGTTTTTTCTGGTGCAGGACTTTAAAATTATTGTGGGCCTGCATCACGGCATCGTATACCCCGCGGGTATAGCGTTGCTGATACAATTCCAGTTGCTGCTTAAACAGGTTGAGGGCGATATCATCCAGCCAGTGCGTGAGGCCCAGAATATGGTGCTCATAGCAGCGGCCATCAACACGATTACGTAAGTCGATCGGTTGCAGACAGGGGGTGTGTAATTCGCGCAGCTGCATTTTCAGTTGCAGGCGTTCATTTGGCGTACTGTCCGGCAACATATTGTGGATGAGATCATCCAAATTAGGATGCAAACCCATAGGGATCAGTTGCTGTAGGATGGCATTGAGCTCATCCGGTTTAGAAGTACGCATAATCCTCAATCACTGTTACGTAAGCTTAAAAAGTCCGATTGTCGGCATACAGTTTAACAAAACCATCCGGTAACGACAGAGGCGGTGGCCAGATATGGCGCGGCTTTGCGGCCTTTGTCGACTGCCAGTTCACTAAAGGAACATCTTACCGTGGCGAAAGCAGCAAAACGTGCCTTTGTGTGCAATGAGTGCGGCGCGGATTATCCGCGCTGGCAGGGGCAGTGCAGTGCCTGTCAGGCTTGGAATACCATTACGGAAGTGCGTTTGGCCAGCGCGGCCGGCAGTCGTAACGAACGCTTGAGCGGCTATGCTGGTCATGCCGGCAGCAGCAAGGTGCAAACCCTCGCCGAGATTAGTCTACAGGAACTGCCTCGCTTTTCCTCCGGTTTTAAGGAGTTTGATCGGGTTCTGGGCGGCGGCGTGGTGCCCGGCAGTGCCATTTTGATTGGTGGCAGCCCTGGTGCGGGGAAAAGTACTCTGCTGTTGCAGACCATGTGCCGTTTGGCGCTGCAGATGAACACCCTATATGTCACAGGGGAAGAGTCACTGCAGCAGGTGGCGATGCGGGCGCACCGTTTAGGATTGCCGACCGATAAATTGAAAATGCTGTCGGAAACCAGTGTCGAGCAAATCTGCCTGATTGCCGAGCAAGAGCAGCCGCAGATCATGGTGATCGACTCAATTCAGGTGATGCACATGGCCGATGTGCAATCGGCGCCCGGCAGTGTGGCGCAGGTGCGGGAAACGGCGGCGTTCCTGACGCGCTTTGCCAAAACCAAGCAAGTGGCCATCATCATGGTCGGTCACGTGACCAAAGATGGCTCGTTGGCTGGCCCGAAAGTGCTGGAGCACTGCATTGACTGCTCCGTGTTACTGGATGGCGATACCGATTCTCGTTTTCGTATGCTGCGCAGCCACAAAAACCGTTTTGGCGCAGTCAATGAATTGGGCGTGTTCGCCATGACCGAGCAAGGGATGCGTGAGGTGAGTAATCCGTCGGCGATTTTCTTGAGTCGCGGTGAAGAAGAAGCGCCCGGCAGCTCCGTGATGGTGGTGTGGGAAGGGACGCGCCCACTGCTGGTGGAAATTCAGGCGCTGGTGGATCACTCGATGCTGGGCAATCCACGTCGGGTGGCCGTGGGGCTGGATCAGAACCGTTTGTCTTTATTGTTGGCGGTATTGCACCGGCATGGCGGGTTGCAAATGGCCGATCAGGATGTGTTTGTCAACGTGGTGGGCGGGGTGAAAGTCACCGAGACCAGCGCCGATTTGGCGTTGCTGTTGGCGATGGTGTCTAGCTTACGTGATCGTCCGTTACCGCGTGATTTGGTGATTTTTGGCGAAGTTGGATTGGCCGGCGAGATCCGTCCGGTGCCCAGTGGCCAAGAGCGAATCACTGAAGCGGCCAAACATGGCTTTAAACGGGCGATAGTGCCAATTGCCAATATGCCAAAACAGCCGCCGGTTGGTATGCAGGTATTCGGGGTGAAAAAACTGTCCGATGCGTTGGATGTGTTTAACGATCTGTAATGCAGGCGCTGGGCATGCAAGGTGCGGGCATCAGAGCATCATTCTGGCTGGCGATGTCGGCGTGAGGATAAAACTAACGGGCCGCCCATTGTGGGCGGCCCGTTGTGTGATAGGTGTTGCTGGTGGTGATTAACCACGACGCCAGAAGCGTAACGACAGCGCCGCAAAGCGGGGTTTGTCGTGGTGATTAGTCAGATATTGAGTTGGCGGATAAAAGAACATAAAACACCTTGCGTTATAGTTGTGCGCCTCGGAGGATGCCGAGGCTGCTACGTCATGTTGAATGAGGTAATAAAACTACACTTCCGGTGTGTACGCGGTATCTGCCGATTTGCGCAGATCAGCGGTTCATCATGGCCGCCCAACAGCGGTGCAGAGTACGCAGCGGCAGCAGGCTTGGCTTATCGTTTTGGTTAGTGCTGTAAACAGTGGGTGGATAGATAAACATGATGTACCTCCGTGTTGCTCTCTTGTGCAGTGAAACTGCTGGGTCTATTTTGTGATGTTTATCACTTTCATGTTTGTAAGTTTACTACGAAATTAAGTGGCGACAATCCGTACAGTTAGATGCTTTTCGCATAAATAATAACCTTTGCGGACATAGCCGTTATATCGTCAGCAAGATAAGACGCCACAATAAGAGACCGGGATAACGCAGAGATAAAAAAGTGGCCGCAAAAAAGGGAATAGAAAAGGTCATAAAAAAGGTCACAAAAAAGGCCGCATAAGCGCGGCCTTTTTTAATGTGAAGCTCAGGTACGGTGTAGAAATGTGCAGACGAATGCTTATTTCACCATGCGGGTGTATTTAGCGCGGCGCGGCTGGATAGATTCCGCACCATACGTCTTCTTCTTCCACTCTTCGTATTCGGTAAAGTTACCTTCGAAGAACTCCACCTTACCTTCATCCTGATAGTCCAGAATGTGGGTAGCGATACGGTCTAAGAACCAACGGTCGTGGGAGATAACCATGGCGCAGCCTGGGAACTCCAGCAGGGCGTTTTCCAACGCGCGCAGGGTTTCTACGTCCAGGTCGTTGGTTGGTTCATCGAGCAGCAACAGGTTGCCGCCAGTTTGCAACAGCTTGGCCAGATGCAGACGGCCACGCTCACCACCGGACAGTTCGCCGACGCGTTTTTGCTGATCGGAGCCTTTGAAGTTAAAGCGACCGATATAGGCGCGGCTTGGGATCTCGAAGTTACCAATGCGCAGGATGTCCTGACCGTTAGCCACTTCTTCGAACACGGTTTTCTTGTCATCCATCGCATCACGGAACTGATCGACAGAAGCCAGCTTCACGGTATCACCTAAGGTGATGGTACCGGAATCCGGTTGCTCTTGGCCGGACAGCATGCGGAACAACGTAGACTTACCGGCACCGTTCGGACCGATGATGCCGACAATCGCGCCTTTTGGCAGACTGAACGACAGATCGTTGATCAAGGTGCGATCGCCGTAGGATTTGACCAGATTGGCCACATCCACCACTTTGTCACCGAGGCGTGGACCAGGCGGAATGAACAGCTCGTTGGTCTCGTTACGCTTTTGGTAATCAGTGTTGTTAAGCTCTTCAAAGCGCGCCATACGGGCTTTGCTCTTGGCCTGACGACCTTTTGGGTTCTGACGTACCCACTCCAGCTCTTTTTCGATCGACTTGCGACGCGCCGCTTCAGCGGACGCTTCTTGCGCCAGACGCTGATCTTTTTGCTCCAGCCAAGAGGAGTAGTTACCTTCCCACGGGATCCCCTCACCACGGTCCAGCTCCAAGATCCAGCCGGCGACGTTGTCGAGGAAGTAACGATCGTGGGTGATTGCCACCACAGTGCCTTCGTAGTCGTGCAGGAAGCGCTCCAGCCAAGCCACAGATTCCGCATCCAAGTGGTTGGTTGGTTCGTCCAGCAGCAGCATGTCTGGTTTTTCCAGCAGCAGGCGGCAGATAGCCACACGGCGACGCTCACCACCGGACAGATTGCCAATCTTGGCATCCCACGCCGGCAGACGCAGCGCATCAGCCGCACGCTCCAGTTGGTGATCCAGATTGTGGCCATCATGCGCCTGAATGATAGCTTCCAACTCGCCTTGCTCTTTGGCCAGCAGGTCAAAGTCAGCCTCTGGGTCTGCGTACAGCGCGTACACTTCATCCAGACGGGTCAGGGCGTTTTTCACCTCAGCTACCGCATCTTCGATAGCTTCGCGTACGGTGTGCTCCGGATTAAGTTTTGGCTCCTGCGGCAGGTAGCCGACTTTCAGCCCCGGTTGTGGACGGGCTTCACCTTCGATCTCGGTATCAACCCCGGCCATAATGCGCAGCAGAGTAGATTTACCGGCACCGTTGAGGCCGAGAACACCGATTTTGGCACCCGGAAAGAAACTCAACGAGATATCTTTCAGGATATGTCGCTTCGGCGGAACCACTTTGCCGACGCGGTGCATTGAATAAACGTATTGAGCCACGGTTATAACACCTTAATAAATAATGGGTTCATCATGACTGATACATACCGCAGGGTATGTATGGAACACAGGTACCTAGTTTACCATTGAATCTGGCTTTGGGTCAGCGTTGCTGTATGCGCTCGTGGGTAAAGATGGTGAGTAAAGTGGCACGCAATAATTGCGCCGATAACGCACGCAGAGCCTCGCCGCCGACCGAGGGAGTTTGTATCATAGCCAGCAGCATGCAATTGGTGGAATAAATACCAGCCAGAGTGTCTCTTTATAACGGGCATACTATACTCAACCGCGGAATATTGCAGGATGAGATATCAGGGTTAACCAAGGAGTGAACAGATGGCATTGCGCCAATGGATTTACCGGGCTTGCTGGGTGAGCGTAGCAGGCCTGATTAGCATACCGGCGTTGGCTCAGCCTACCGCCACAGAGCGTCAGTTATATCAGCAAGCCAAAACGGCCTTGGATGACAAGCAGACTGAGGTTGCCGCCGGTTTGCTGCCGTCATTGAAAAATTACCCGCTCTATCCCTATCTGGAATACCGCTTATTAACGCAGGACATGAGCCAGCTCTCTGCTGCGCAGGTGCGTGCATTTGTGCAGCGTTACCCGACCATGCCACTGGCTAAAGGCTTAACCGATCGCTTTCAGGCGGAGCTGGCCAATCGGCAGGACTGGCGTCAATTACTGACCTTTACCCCAACGCCGCCGACTTCGATTGCAGGTCAGTGCCGCTATTACTATGCCCGTTACGCCACCGGCGAGCGCAAAATAGCTTGGCAAGGCGCGCACGAAATCTGGTTGACCGGCAAGTCGTTACCGGATGCGTGTGATGACCTAATCGCCGCCTGGCAAACCAGCAATCAATATACCCCGATGGCGATTTTGGAGCGGATGCTGCTGGCGATGAAAGCGGGTAACAGCAGTTTGCTCAGCTACTTAGGGCGTCAGCTGCCGGCCAACTACCAGACCATGGGCAAAGGGTTGCTGTCACTGCAAGCCAACCCTGACACCATTTTGACCTTTGCCCGCACTCACGGGGCTAGCCCGATAGCGCGTCAGGCGACCTTAATTGCCTTTAACCGCGTGGTGCGCGCCGATGTGGATAATGCGCGCCTGCTGATTAGCCCGCTCAGTAAAGCGCAGGCGATGAGCCAAGAGCAAGTAGCGCAGATGGAGCGCGCGGTGGCGAACCGGATGATGGATGCCGATGACAGCGAGCAGATCCGCTGGCGTGATGCGGTGATCCGGCGCAGTGGTGATAAGTCATTAATTGAAAAACGGATCCGTCTGGCGCTGCAGCATAATGATATAACCGATGTCGGTGAGTGGATCGCCCGTTTACCGGCCTCTGCGCGTGAGCAGGATGAATGGCTGTACTGGCAAGCGCGGGTGCTTGAGCGTAAAGGACAGAAAAAACAGGCTCAGGCGCTGCTGAAAACCTTAAGTGAACGTCGTGGTTTTTACCCGATGGTGGCGGCGCAGCAATTAGGCCAGCCGTACGTGGTGAAAAATGATTCGCGCCAGGTCAAAGTGCTGAATGCCGGTAACTGGCCGGAAGTGCAGCGCATTCGCGAACTGATGTATTGGGATCAGCACAATCTGGCGCGCAGTGAGTGGATCAGTTTGATCGATCATCAACCGCAAACGGTGAAAGCGGAGCTGACGCGTTATGCGCAAAAGCAGGGCTGGAGCGATCTGAGCGTGCAGGGCACTATTCGCGGCAAGTTGTGGGATCACCTCGATGAGCGTTTCCCGCTGGCTTACCCGAACCAGTTCCGCCAGTCGACCGACGACAAAGCGATTTCGATGAGCTACGCCATGGCGATTGCCCGTCAAGAGAGTGCTTGGAACCCGCAGGCACAATCACCGGTGGGCGCACGCGGTTTGATGCAGCTGATGCCGAAAACCGCCCAGCACACCGCTAAGAAAAATGGCATCAGCCTGACGCAAGATAATCAGCTGTTTATGCCGGGGGTGAATATCCAGTTGGGCACCGCTTATCTGGAAGAGGTGTATCAAAAATTTGGTCGGAACCGGATTTTATCGACTGCCGCTTATAACGCGGGGCCGTCACGGGTAACGCGTTGGCTAAATAATGCCGGAGGGCGTCTGGATGCGCTGGCCTTTATTGAGAGTATCCCGTTTACCGAAACCCGGGGATACGTCAAAAATGTGTTAGCCTACGATGTATTCTATCGTTATCAGATGAAAAATCAGGCTGATGTGCTAACTGAGGCGGAATGGAGCCGACGTTACTGATGACATCAGTCCGGAGCGTCGCGCGGGTCTATCTTAGGCATCGCGACGCTCCGTCGCTCGACCAACAAGGGAGTCTATCCGGATGAAACAGAGCACGCCGACGGCGCCGTCAAAATCATGCCAACAAACCGAGGATGAGTGGCGCGGCTTTATCGATTTGCTGCGCCAAGCGGTGCAGGACGGGCAGGATGTACCGGTATTGCAGCTGTTGCTCACCCCTGATGAGCGCGAAGCGCTCGGCACTCGGGTGCGGATCGTGCAAGAGTTGCTGCGTGGTGAGATGAGTCAGCGGGAAATCAAAACCGAACTCGGTGCCGGGATCGCCACCATCACGCGCGGCTCCAACAGTTTGAAAATGGCCCCCACCGATACGCGGGCATGGTTAGAAGCTCAATTATTGACTGACGTGGCAGCGACAGTGGTAGCGAAATAAGCCAAGAGCCGATACGTCATACTGACATCACCGATTGCGCCATCACCTCGTCTAGCATCACTGGGGGGGCTTTTGCTGGGTCACTATTGCGCGTTAGTTGCGTGGGCAAACTACTTGGGCAAGCTACGTGAGCAAACAACGCGGGCAAACAACCTGAACCCGTTAGCGCCTTAGAACCACTGCGGATTAATAAACGGGATCAGCGCCAAAATCAGAGCTTGGTGGTAAACCTTGCTACGGCTGAGTACGCCGTGGGTAAACACCGCAATAGCGCCGCCTTTGTGTTTGATGTTTTGCTCGCCCGTCAGTTGGTCCATCACCGGCCCCAGCTCTTCGCCGCGCTCGAGTGCTTGCAGCACTTGCGGTGGCAAGGTCAGGCTGGCTGAGCGCGATTCACCCATCGTCTGGCCGTTTGAGACTACCATCCACGCAAAGGTTTGGTGCCCTTCAACGCCCGCTTCCAGCCCGACCCAAAAGTCGGCTTTCGGGCGGGCCAGCTCGGCATTGCGTACCCGGTTGTAGGCTCCGCGGCGCGTTTCTTCATTACCAAACGGCTGCGCGGCCACACCACTGTCGACTTCGATCCCTTCTACGCGGCAGTCGCCAAACACGTCTTTAAAGGCGTGGCGAACCGCATTTATTTTGGACGGGTTGGCAGAGGCAACAACAACATGGTACATAAATAACTCCCGGCACACTGACTACACAATGACTACAGATGTCCTTGGATGACACATAACCTTGGGTGAACACAATGACACAAATTTACCTGATTCGTCACGGAGAAACCGAGTGGAATGCCACGCGCCGGATCCAAGGGCATACCGACAGCCCGCTCACTGAGCTGGGGATGTTGCAAGCAGCGCAGGTCGGTCAGTATCTGGCCGAGGAAGGGATCGGGAAGATTATCAGTAGCGATTTGGGCCGCGCGCAACAAACCGCGGCGCGCATTGCCGAACAGTGCTGCTGTGCGGTGCGCACCGATAGCCGGTTGCGCGAAATGAATATGGGCGTGCTCGAAGCGCGTGCGATGCATGAGTTAACGGCCGAAGAGCACAGTTGGCGTCAGCGCATCTTAGATGGCACGCCGCACGGCTGTATTCCTCAAGGGGAAACCTTGCAACAGGTCAGCCTGCGTATGCGTGCGGTGTTGGATGAGTTCAGTGAAAGTGGGCTGGGTAAAATTGCGTTTGTCAGCCACGGCATTGCGCTGGGTAGTTTGATTGGCAATGTGATTGGATTACCGGCTCATGCCGAGCGCCGCTTTCGCTTGCGCAATTGTTCGGTGTCGGTGCTGGAGTTTCAGGATAATGACTGGCTGGCGAGTGGCTGGGTAGTGGAGCGCCTTGGCGATACACATCACCTGTTGTTGCCAGCGCTGGATGAGATCCAGCGCTAATACGGCACTTTTTACTCTGCGAGCGCAGACTCTTCTGGGCGGCGGATCGGAATGTAGTAATCACATTGGATGATCCCGAACTCCATTGGTCGCTCTGGTGAGGTTGGGAATATTTCGATATCAGGGCTGGCGCGGCGCGTCAGCTTGTGCAGCGGCATCACATCACAATACACGTGCACAATGAACTCGGTTAAACCGCGGAATGTCCCGACATAGGTAAAGCGAGCGTATTCACCGGCGGGGATATTGTACTCGCTGAGTTTTCCCTCTTCTGGCGCGTACTCACTATCCACGGCGCAGGTGTAATACAGCTGCTGCTCGTCTTCATTGGTTTTCTTAGTTTCGCCGGAGAGCAGGGCAAAAAAGCGCGGTGGCACCGGCTTATCGGCCGTAAACAGGTTGCGGAATTTCTGCCAATGTTGGAGCACGGAGCGTGGCTTTAAGGTTCCGTCGCGGCGATAGGAAATTGAATAGCTCACGGTGCTGCCACGCAGAGGAATGTCTGGCAACTGCACAAAGGTTGGCTCGGGTAATTCTTGCTTGTACAGGCGCAACAACGGCGGCTGCATCCCGCTGCAATCCCATTCGTCTAAACGGCGGTATTGTGCAGGGGTTCGGTCAAACTGAGTTTTAAACGCCCGGGTAAAGGTTTGTTGTGAATCGAAGCAGTAGTGCAGAGCAATATCTAAGATAGAGCGGTTGGTGGAGCGTAAATCGTGAGCGGAGCGGGTCAGACGGCGTGCGCGCAAATAAGCGCCCATGGCGTGCCCGGTAATATCCTTGAACATCCGCTGCAGATGCCACTTTGAATAACCAGCTCGATTTGCAATATCATCGATTGACAGAGGCTTGCTTAGGTTTGTCTCAATCCAATGCAGCAGTTCCCGGACTATCGCCTCTTGGGCCATGACGCGTTCCTCAACTTAACTCGACATTCTGTTTGTGCTGATAAATTATATCGGCTTCACGTAGGTAACTAATATTATTTGTTTAATCAATCAAGCGGCACTGGCAGGCAAAATGTAGCATCTTTTTTACATACTATACCGCAAACCTCAGCACTGACCCCGTTATCATATCGAAGAAGTTGTGTGTTTTTGTAGATAAATACCATAAATACGTGACTAATGTGTATTTTAATCCACAAGGTATCCCATACTGGAGTCGAAAGAGGCGCGGCAGTCAAACTTGGCGCTATCATTGTCGGTTAATCACCAGACATGACAGATATTTGTACGTGATACTACGCTGACCCGTACTGGCTACTGCAAGCCGGCGGCGACAGATTGATGATTTAGGCCGCTGGTTATTGCGCGCTTTAGACATATTGCACAGAGATTGACCTTATGACCATGAAAACTGTTTTACATCGCTGTTTGGCGTTAGCGTTATTGAGTGTTTCTGCATTGGCGTCGGCCGAACAAATTGGCTCGGTCGATACCGTATTTAAGCTGTTTGGCCCTGATCATAAAATCGTGATCGATGCGTTTGATGACCCCGAAGTCAGTGGCGTGACCTGCTACCTGAGCCGCGCTAAAACCGGCGGTATTAAAGGCGGGTTAGGGTTAGCCGAAGATACCTCCGATGCGTCGATTGCTTGCCGTCAGGTGGGGCCAATCAGTTTGTCGGAGCGCATTAAAAACGGTAAAGCCAATGGGGAATCGGTGTTTGAAAAGCGCACCTCGTTGATTTTCAAAAAATTGCAGGTGGTGCGTTTTTACGATCCGAAACGCAATACGTTGGTGTATCTGACTTATTCTGATCGCGTCGTGGACGGTTCACCGAAGAACTCGCTGACTGCTGTACCGGTCATGCCGTGGCCAGGTCAGTAATCTTGGCTACATTCTCGATAATCAGATTTCAGTAGAGGATCAACACTGCGCATGAGGGAAAAGCTCAGACGATGGCGACGCATTCTGGTGCGGCTATTAGCGGTCGGTTTTGGCATGCTGCTCGCCTTGATTGTGGCTTACCGCTTTGTGCCCGTGGCGCTCCCTAACGTGATTATCGAGCGTTATGTGGAAGCCTATGCGCAAGGTCATTTTGCCTTTAGCGCTCGCCATGACTGGGTCAGTAGCGATCAGATTGCGCCGGCCATGAAGTTGGCGGTAATCGCTGCTGAAGACCAACGTTTTGCTGAAAACTTTGGTTTTGACTGGGACGCTATTCGTAAAGCGTTGCAGCACAACGAGCGTGGGCGTAGTGTGCGAGGCGGCTCGACCATCACCCAGCAAACGGCCAAAAATGTCTTTTTATGGGGCGAGCGTTCGTGGCTGCGCAAAGGGCTGGAAGCGGGGATCACTGTGCTGTTGGAAACTTTTTGGAGTAAAGAGCGGATTTTGACGGTCTATCTAAACAGCATTGAGTTTGGTCCTGGCATATTTGGCGTTGAAGCCGCGGCGCATCACTACTTTCATAAGCCGGCGAGTCGCTTAACCAGCCGTGAAGCAGCGCTGTTGGCGGCAGTATTACCGAATCCGATTCGCTATAAGGTGCAAGCGCCATCCGGTTATGTGGTGCGGCGTCAGCAGTGGATTTTGCGTCAAATGCGTCAGCTCGGTGGTACGGCGGCGGTTGCTGATTTATAGCCGCATTGCCGCTGTAGCACGAGCTGTACACTCTACCTGCCGCTGATGCAGTGCATAAAATTTCACCAGTTAGCTAGGCGGCGTAGCCAACTTTTGTTACTTTAGCGGTCTTGTATACCGTGTAAGACCAGCACAAGGTTGCCGGTACCGAGTAGCAAAACAGGTTGTCGCGGCGCCGCTTAGCGTGTCGTGGTTGAGCGAAATTTGACGTTCCCGTACCGGATGGTTTTACAGTCGGATGAAAGGTAAAAAACGTTTACTGCTAGGCACCACAGCGTCGTTGCTGGCGGTGGGCGCGTGGCAGTGGCCGGTCGATGTGCCGGATGACAGTGTGGTTTTGCAGTATCAGCCTGCCGCAGCGGCGGCGGTGATGCAAGGCTGTGGCAGTGAATCGGATCAGGGTCAGTACCTGAATGCCGACTCGCTCAAAGTGCTGGTCTGGAATATCTATAAACAGCAGCGTAGCGACTGGTTACAGGCGCTGTCTGAGTTTGCTCATGGCTCGCAACTGGTGTTGTTGCAAGAGGCGCAGGCCTCGCCTGAGTTACTGCGTTATGCCACGCACCGCTATCCAGCAGTGGCGCAAGTGGCGGCATTTTCCATTCGTGAGCAGATGGCGGGGGTGATGACACTCTCTTCTGCCGATGCCGAATACTATTGCCCACTGCGCGAATGGGAGCCGTGGTTACAGCTGCCGAAATCCTCGCTGGTTAGCGTGTATGCGCTCAATAATGGCGAATCCCTGATGGTGGTGAATGTGCATGCGGTGAACTTCACCATGGGCGTGCAGGCCTATCGGCAGCAGTTACATCAGGTGATGGCACAAATCGCTCTGCATCAAGGGCCAGTGATCTTGGCCGGTGATTTTAATAGCTGGAGTACCACGCGTCTGGCGTTGCTACGTCATATGGCGGCCAGTGTCGGTTTGCATGAAGTACCGTTTGCCCAAGATCAGCGCAAGCAGGCGTTTGGCTATCCATTGGATCATGTCTTTTATCGCGGCCTGAAGATAGAAGATGCGGCGGTGCTCAATACCGATGCGTCAGATCATAATCCGTTGGCGGTGACTTTCCGTTTGCCTAGTCGACCAGACGCCGCTGCACAGCAAGCGGCGGTGACATCGCGACCGAAAGCGGTGGCCACCACACCGGCTGTTAAAAATCCGGCCGTTAAAAAAGCGCCGTCTGTGACGTTGCAGCCGTAGATCCAGATATCGGGCGGTATAGCGAGCCGCATATCTAACTGCATATTGAACCCATATCGAAGCTAAATCAGTACTCAATAAAAAGGCAGCCAATCGGCTGCCTTTTTATTGTCTGCTTGCATCACGTTTAAGCGTTATCAGCTTTTCACTTTCACCGTCAGGACGGTGCCAGGCTTGAGAACGCTCTTGCGGCTCAAGTCATTCCAGCGCACCAAGTCATCGACAGCGACGCCGTGGCGTTGGGCAATGCTGTACAGAGAGTCGCCTTTACGTGCGCGATAGGCAATCTCCGTTGGCGCGTCGCTCTTCAGTTTCAGCGTTTGCCCAAGCTTGAGACGGCTGCTGACGCTGATCCGGTTTAACTTGGCCAGCTCACTGCTGCTCATGTTATGGCGACGGGCAATCGTCGACAGGGTATCGCCCGATTTGACTTTGTAGCTGCTGGTTACGCTGTTTTTGGCGATACGGCTGTCATCGCCGTTCTGCGCACTAC
This sequence comes from Plesiomonas sp. PI-19, assembly GCF_021368255.1. Taxonomy (NCBI): domain Bacteria; kingdom Pseudomonadati; phylum Pseudomonadota; class Gammaproteobacteria; order Enterobacterales; family Enterobacteriaceae; genus Plesiomonas; species Plesiomonas sp. PI-19. The sequence goes on along the minus strand of NZ_JAJNMQ010000001.1, from coordinate 2,495,940 downwards.
TGCGGGTTCCGCTGCGGTTATTCTTGGCCAGATATTCGCTTTGCGACAATGGCAGCAAGATATATTGACCACGACGAATGCCGGCCCCGTTGAGCTCATTGATCTGCTTGATATCCAGCGCAGAGATCTCGTAACGACGCGCCAGCACATCCAAACTTTCACCGGCTTGGACTTTGTGGCGTACCACGCGAACAGTTAAATCATCCCCATTTTCGCGCAAAATCTTCTTAAACTGCTTAGCTTTTTGCTTTGGCAGCATCAGATAGTGCGGACCGGTAGGGGCCGTGGCCAGCGTTTTATAGGCCGGGTTCAGGGTTTGCAATTCAGACACTGACATCCCCACCACTTGCGCGGCAGTATTCAGATCAAATTGCTGGCCCACATTTACCCGTGCCAGCGCCGTAGACTTATCGATATGCGGCAGATTCAGCGCATAGCGGTCGGCATTGCGGATAATTTCGCTCAACGCCAAGACTTTCGGCACATACAGCGCCGTTTCGCGCGGCAGATTCAAGGACCAGTAGTCAGTAGGCTTACCGTGTGCGCGGTTGGCTTTGATGGCTTTTTGGATCCGACCTTCGCCCGCGTTGTAAGCGGCCAGCGTCATCATCCAATCGCCGTCAAACATGGTGTTGAGGCGCTGTAACAGATCCAGCGCAGCGCGCGTAGAGGCGCCTACATCGCGGCGGCCGTCATACCACCAGTTTTGGTCTAAACCAAAGCGGCGGCCAGTTGCCGGGGTGATCTGCCATAATCCGGCGGCATTGGCGCTGGATAAGGCGTTCGGATCAAAAGCACTCTCCACCATGGGTAACAACGCGACTTCCATCGGCATATTACGCTTCTTAACTTCCTCTACTATCCAGTACAGGTAAGGTTCTGAGCGTTCTGCCACACGTTGGAGATGACTCTTATTACGCAAGTAGCGTGATTTTTGACTGCGGATCCGTTCGTTGTTCGGTACATCTAGTTTCAGTTCGTTGCCAATGAAGTCCCACACATTTTGCTGTGCGAGCTGTTCATCGGCCCATCGCGACGATGACGGGTCAGCGTCGTCACGAACTGATGACTCCTGCGTGCTAGGGTACGGCGTCGACGCGTGATTCGGCGCCTGACAGCCGGCCAGCAACACGGAGGCAAATATCAGTGCTCGTGCCTTCATGTTATTCCGGTCGGTTGTTGCTTAAAAGATGTGCAATAATACTTATCTGACCACCGGCTGACAACCTTAAGGCTTAAAACTGGTCTTTTAGAGCACGTAATTGTGCAAAAATTGAGCTTTCAGATGGATTTTTACCCGACTTTTGCAACGCGTTTCGCAAACTTGGCGCGTGACAACGTAAAAAAGGATTTAAGGCTTTTTCACGGCGCAAGGTCGACGGCAAGGTCGGTAAGTGCTGATGACGCAGTGTCGCGACATCTTGTGAATAGTCATTTAACGCCGGATTTTCTGGCTCCAGATGGCAGGCAAAGCGCAAGTTGGCTGCGGTATATTCATGTGCCGCGCACACCAGTGTGCTGTCCGGCAATTGGCTTAAGCGTTGCAGTGAGTCATACATCTGCTCTGCACTGCCCTCGAACAAGCGTCCGCAACCGATAGAAAACAGGGTATCGCCACAAAACAAGATGCCATCGGCGTAATAGCAAACATGGCCGAGGGTATGACCGGGCGTGGCAATCACCTGCCATCGCTGATCTGCATCGGCTAAGGTTACGGTTTCACCGCCTTGCACCAGATGGGTCGGCTGTACGGCGGCCGTTTCTTGTGGCCCAATCACCAACACATTGGGGTAGTGACGGCGCAGCGTCTCAACCCCTGCGGTATGGTCACCGTGATGGTGGGTGAGTAAAATAGCATGCAGGTTCAATTGCTGCTGGCTAAGTACGCGCAGCACCGGTTCGGCTTCGCCGGGGTCGACCACCACTGCCTGTTGCTGATCGCGGCAAAACAGCCAGATGTAATTATCCGTTAACGCGGGTATGCTGAGTAACATGGCCTAGTTCCTTGTGTCGTGACGTTTACCGGGGCTTGTATCGTTAATGGGTATCGTAACTTGTCCCGCTACAGTCCCGTTACATACAGTAGTGCCGTTCCCTTTGATGGGCGTTGTTGTGCTTGACGCCATTGGCGTTGGCTTTCTGGTTACGAGGATAATAGAGTGATTCGTCCGGCTCGTACATCCCGTGTTATTTTGCCCCCATTGGGCTGGTCAATGATCCCGAAAGGGGAGCGTTACCGTGAGTTACTGCATCAGACATTAGCGCCATGGTGGGGGAAAATCTTTGGTTTTCATCTACTGAAGTTAGGTGCGCTGAGCGCAGATCTCGATAGCTCCGCATCACCCATCCAACATCATGTGGCGGTGGCGCCCGAAGGCCCACAACTTAGCGTGCTGGCTGACCCTGATTGCTTGCCCTTTACCAATAAAGCGTTTGATGCTGCGCTACTGGCGTTTACGCTGGATTACGCCAGTGATCCGCATGCGGTACTGCGCGAAGTTGACCGAGTGCTGGTGGATGATGGGTATCTGATTTTGATTGATTGCAACCCGTTTAGTCTGGCGGGGATTGGCCGCTGTGTACCGCTGCTGCGGCGCCGCTTTCCCTATCAGTGCCGGATGTTTGCACCGTTTCGGATCACCGATTGGCTGCATCTGCTCAATTATGAAGTGATCCATGCCGAGGCGATGCTACCGTTTCCGGGGCGAGCCAGTTCGCGGCGACTGGCGGGATTTTGCACTTGCCATCTACCGGTGCTGGGCAGTTGGCGCTTGCTGGTGGCGCGTAAGCGCACCATCCCGCTGATCCTGACCGGCTCTAAGCGGGCATTGAATAACCCGCGAATGATGTATCCGGTCAGTGCCTGTCAGCAGGTTAACTCTCCGGCTGATAGCCGGTGTCATCCTGAGTAGGATTTTCTGCGGCGCTGCGCGCCAGTTGATCGCACAGTTCGTTTTCGCGGTGGCCCGCGTGCCCTTTAACCCAGTGCCACGCCACATCATGGCGGGCAGCGGCCAAATCTAAGCGCTGCCATAAATCGGCATTTTTTACCGGCTGCTTAGAGGCGGTTTTCCAGCCACGTTTTTTCCAGTTATGGATCCAGCTGGTGATCCCTTGGCGGACATACTGGCTGTCAGTGGTTAAGTCCACATGACACGGCTCTTTTAGGGTCTCCAAACCGACGATTGCGGCCAGCAACTCCATACGGTTGTTGGTGGTAAGACGAAAACCGCCGCTGAGCTGTTTTTCATGCTGGCGGTAACGCAGTACGATACCGTAACCACCGGGACCGGGGTTGCCGAGGCAGGAGCCGTCCGTAAACAGGGCTATCTGTTTTTGCATCTTGGTTAAACCCGTTATTATTTTCTAAACCCAAAGTCTGACATAAATACCGCTATGAGCACAGATTCAAACCGTATTGTTGTACTGGATACCGAAACCACCGGTATGAACAAACTGGGCGTGCACTATGAAGGGCACAAGATCATCGAGATCGGGGCGGTGGAAATTGTTAACCGCCGTTTAACCGGTCGGCATTTTCATGTCTATATCAAGCCCGATCGTTTAGTTGATCCGGAAGCCATTGCGGTTCACGGGATCACCGATGAATTTTTGCAAGACAAGCCCGAGTTTGCCGCTGTCGCCGATGAGTTTATTAACTTTATCCGCGGCGCTGAGCTGGTAATCCATAACGCGCCGTTCGATATCGGCTTTATGGATTATGAATTTGAGCTATTAAACCGTGGGTTAGCCAAAACCGAGACCTTCTGCCGCATCACCGATACCTTGGCGATGGCGCGTAAGATTTTCCCCGGTAAGCGTAATAACCTCGATGCCTTGTGTGATCGTTACGGGATAGATAACAGCCACCGTACCCTGCACGGGGCGTTACTCGATGCCGAGATCTTGGCTGACGTCTATCTGTTGATGACCGGCGGCCAGACCTCACTGGCGTTTAGCGGCGATAGCGAAGAGCACAATACTAACCATCAAGGCGATGTACAGCGCAGCGTGGTGCCACAATTGTCTCTAAAGGTTGTCCGTGCTTCAGCCGATGAATTAGAAGCGCATGAATCCCGTTTGGATCTGGTTCAGAAGAAAGGGGGCTCATGCCTTTGGCGCGTTTGAGTTAAGGACTGTGGCTAGCCGCCATGACTTAATTTAGCGCGGCTTACCACAGTAGACACAAACAGCGAAGCGAGAAGTGAGGAGCGGGCATGCACAACGGGCTGGATAACGGCGCTACGATCACGGCACGGATGGGCATTACCCGGTGGTCGAATCGACTCACACGGCCTCGTAGGTTGGCGTTTCGTATGTTGGCCTGCTGTCTGGGCGTGACCCTATCGGCCAGTGTGGCAGCCATGGACTCTGACGCCGCGGCGCCGATGACGCCACCGGACAGCATTACCGTCGAGCACGATGCCATCTTTGCGAACCGTTTTCGCCTCGACCGCACGGTACAGTGGCTCACTTTGCTGATCAGCCGCAGCGATAATCAAGAACAACTGGTCTTAGTGCAGCCGGATGGCAGTAAGCTCAACGCCCGGATGGACAGTCCCGATGTGCATTGGTGGCGCTCGCCCACACTGGAGATTGTGACCATCAATCGTCCGATGCAAGGCCCGTGGCAAGTGTCAGCACCCGAAGGCACGGTAAGCACCTTCATCGGAGTGCCGGACATGCAATTGAGCGCCGATAGCATGCCGCAGCCGCTGTATCAGCATGAACAGTTGAAACTGACTGCGCGAGTGCTGGTCAACAACCAGCCTTTGCTGCGCACGGATATTTTGCAGCATCTGCGGCTGCATGCCGAGTTTGTGCCGGTTAATGCCAATCACGCCTTACAAGCAGGACAAGACACCGTACGCGCCGGACGTCCGGCAGTAATGGCGGGTGAGCTGCGTGATGATGGACAACATCTCGACGCCAAAGCCGGCGATGGCATCTTTACCATGCAATTACCGGTGAATCCGGCGCCCGGCGAGTATGTTCTGACCATCAATACCGGTGACGGCATTTACCTACCGCCATTTCGTGAGCAGGTAACGGTGCATCCGATGCCGCTGCAGGCACAATTCTTACAAGGGCGTACTGCCAGTCAAAATCATCGGCTCGATGTCAGCAGTGATGCGACGCGCATCGTGCCCGGCTCATTGTTAGTGCGGGTGGATGAAAAGATCCCCGGCGGCCTCAATGCCGAATATCAGGTACAGGCACCGGCCACTGGCAATAGCGTGAGTCTGGAGATCCCGCAGCGTGATTTTATCGGTAATTACAGCCTGACGGCGTGGATTTATGCCCAGCAAGTGGGCGACCGACCATTATCGCTGTTATTGCCTGAGCAACGCTTTATGGTGGTGACCAGCCAGCAGCAAACCCAGCAGCTACTTAATCAGCTGGCGCAGCAAAAGCAGCAGCAAGCTTTAAGCGAACAGGCACAGGCCGAGCTGGCCTCAGTCACGCAAGCGGCGCGCAACCAAGGCTCACACCGTCTGCAAATGGTGCTGTTAGGCACCGTGCTGGTGGTGGGCATATTTGGCGCGGCCATTTGGGGCGGCATGGCCCTGCGCCGCGCTCATCAGCGCCGTCAGGCTTTGCAGGTGTTGCGTCATCAGCAAGCCAGCAGCCAGAAAGTCGGCCAGCGCGATCTCTCCAGTTCGCGCTAAAACGCACTACTGGTAGCAAAGTTGCAGGGCTGGTGGGCCATCAGGCGCTGTATCTCTGCCTCAATGAGTCACGTGGATAGCGGGGGAGGGTTTCGGCAGAGCCGCGCTCATTGCCTGTGCTTACTTGCTGAAAATAGAGTGCTTTGCCGGTTTTTTATGCGAATGAAGTGAAAAAAGCAGATTTTGTGTAAAAGGCTATTGACTCATTTGCGGATGAACCCTATTATTCGCCCCGCTTGCGACGGCAAGCATTGAGCGGTGCGGTAGTTCAGTCGGTTAGAATACCGGCCTGTCACGCCGGGGGTCGCGGGTTCGAGTCCCGTCCGCACCGCCACTTATTTTGTGAATGATGTTGCTGAATATCGCTGAACAGGTATTATCAGGAACATGGTTCAAAGCAACAACCGATTTAAAAGCGAAAGCTTGCACAGTTTCGCGGTGCGGTAGTTCAGTTGGTTAGAATACCGGCCTGTCACGCCGGGGGTCGCGGGTTCGAGTCCCGTCCGCACCGCCAACAATTAGAAAAAACGCGTTCCGAGTACTGATGCGGAATTGCGTAGAAGCGAAAGCTTCGACACCAGTTTCGCGGAGCGGTAGTTCAGTCGGTTAGAATACCGGCCTGTCACGCCGGGGGTCGCGGGTTCGAGTCCCGTCCGCTCCGCCACTTTATCAACCCAGACAGCTTGCTGTCTGGGTTTTTTCTTGCCTACGCTCTGGCGATTTGGCCAGATTTCTGTCTTCTGTCTTCTGTCTTCTGTCTTCTGTCTTCTGTCTTCTGTCTTCTGTCTTATCCGGTATGGCGAACCAACAACAGATTGGCTTGGTTGCGCTGAGTGGTGTGTTCTGCAGGATGATGCCAATCGGGTGCCGGCAGGCGAGCCCAGCTTAGGCCTTGCTGCAAGGCGGAGAGTTGAGTGAGGCGAAAATAAAATGCCGTGGTATTGGGTTTGATGACCGCCTGCGGCAAACGGATCGCTTCCCCCAGTTCAAATAGCCAATATTGTTGTTCGCCCTGCGCGGGTGGCGTTTGGCTCCCGGTTTGTTCGCGGCTTAATTTTTCCCGCGCCGTGAGGCGAATACTGAGCACCGGATAGACGAAAAAAGCTTTTTGCACGGTGGGATCGTTGACCGGAACGGCCACGGCGCAGTAGCGAATTTGAGCCATTTGGCGAGTGAACATCCCTTGGCGGCGGCTGGTACTGACCGGCATGTGATACCAACGCGCGCGCCCTTCACGAAAGGCCGCGGCATAGCGCGGATCACGCTTGTGCACGGAGCTAACGATCAAGGTCAGCTCCGGATTGACCGAGCAGCTGCGCTGCGCGTGGCGGTAGCAGGTATGCTCGTGGCGAGCCGCTCGCTCGGTAATCGGGGCGACGGATGCAACACTCGTGGGCTCGGTTGTGGGCGTGGCGGCAATGGGCATGATCGTTTCCTTCTGACCTCAAACTGACAACAGTGTTCGCTGCTACCGCGGCAGAATATCCGGTTTCCATACCGGCTTGCCATGGCCCACCTCGGGCGGTAATCGCACCGGAGTGTGCAGCTCGGCGCGTGAAACGGTGGTGGCAGCGATGAAATTTTCGCACAGTTAAAATTAGTGTAGCCGTGGCTGCTGCTGGTGAGGGCGTAGAGCACGAAATAAACGCCGAAACAGCGATCTGTTTCGCTTTTTACCGGATAAAAAATGGGCTGCATCGGCAGCCCAGAGTGTGAGAGAGCATGTTAAAACGTAGGGAACCCTTGTGGGGTGACCCACTTAGCTTGTCGGTGCTTCGCTGGATACCGATTGACCTGCCGGTAATACGCGCGGATCAAAATCATCCACATTGATACTGCGCAGGCGTCCATGTTCGGCGCGGATCAGCAATTGCGCCTCTTCCGCGTGGATCACGCCTGCCTCCAAAGCGCGAGCTGCCAATTTATCTAGCCCTGTGAATGGATACGCGGTATTAAAATGCTGACAAATCTTACGGAACAGCGGCTCGGCGTGCAGAATATCGCGCAGCGCTTCTTCCAACTGACCTGCTGGGTTGCCTTCGGTCGGCGCGAGATATTGACCGCGGCCTAAGCGATCACGGGTCGGTGATGGGGTTTGCAGTAACCGCGCCAACTGGTGATCCAAGGCATCATCAGGTCGACGAGCACGCGCCCCCAGCGGCAGCAGGATCAAACGCAGCAGCCCAGCGATCGGACGTTGCGGCAAATTAGCCAGAATATCTAACAAGGCCTGTTCGGCTTGCCATAGGCAATCTTGTACCCCCCAATGCAGTAGCGGCAGATCGGCTTCCAGTCGGCCTTCGTCTTCAAAGCGCTTCAGCGCGGCTGAGGCTAAGAACAGTTGGCTCAGAATATCGCCCAAGCGCGCTGAAATGCGCTCGCGCCGTTTTAGGCTGCCACCAAACAATCCCATGCTGACATCCGACAGCAGTGCCAGATTGGCCGACAGGCGATTGATGCGCTGATAGTAACGCGCCGTATCATCGTGTACTGGGGCGGCGCTGGTGCGGCCATTGGTCAGGCCGAGCCACAGTGAACGGGCTAAATTGGTGCACACAAACCCGATATGGCCGAACAGGGCGTTGTCGAAATGCTCAGTGGCGTACGGCTCTTCTTCCATCACCGCCTGCATTTCGCGTAACACATACGGATGGCAGCGAATCGCGCCTTGGCCATAGATAATCATGCTGCGGGTGAGGATGTTGGCACCTTCTACCGTGATGGCGATCGGTGCGCCTTGATAGGCTCGGGCTAAGAAGTTGGACGGCCCCATGCAAATCCCCTTACCGCCGACGATGTCCATGGCATCTATCAGGCAGCGCTGGCCGCGGTGGGTACAGTGATATTTGACGATCGCTGAGACCACTGCGGGCTTTTCACCCAGATCGATAGCGGTGGTGGCTAAGGTGGCTGCGGCGTCCATCACATACACGTTACCGGCCAGCCGCGCCAACGGCTCTTCGATCCCTTCCATATGGCCTATCGGCATTTTAAATTGGCGACGAATGCGGGCGTAAGCACCGGTAGCCAGCGCGGCGCTTTTGCTGCCGCCGGTGGCGTTAGAGGGCAGAGTGATCCCTCGTCCGACCGATAAGCACTCCATCAGCATGCGCCAACCTTGACCGGCCATTACCTGACCGCCAATGATGTAATCCAACGGCACAAAGACGTTGTCACCACGTGTCGGCCCGTTTTGGAATGGCACGTTGAGAGGGAAGTGGCGGCGACCAATTTGCACGCCTGGGGTGTGGGTTGGGATCAGGGCGCAGGTGATCCCTAAGTCCTCCTCCATCCCCAATAAATGCTCGGGATCGTGCAGTTTGAACGCCAGCCCCAGCACGGTCGCAATCGGTGCGAGGGTGATGTAGCGCTTATTCCACGTCAGGTAAATACCGACAATCTCTTCGCCTTGCCACTGGCCACGGCCAATAATGCCGATATCAGGGATTGCGCCGGCATCAGAGCCCGCCTCTGGGCTGGTCAGGGCAAAACAGGGGATCTCGTCGCCACGGGCTAAACGCGGCAGGTAATAATTTTTTTGCGCTTCAGTGCCGTAGTGTTGCAGCAGCTCACCGGGGCCGAGTGAGTTTGGCACGCCAACGGTGGAAGAGAGCACGCCAGATACGCCGGCCAATTTTTGCAGTACCCGCGCCTGCGCGTAGGCGGAAAACTCCAGCCCGCCATACTCTTTGCGGATGATCATGGCAAAAAAGCGCTGCTCTTTCAGGTAGTGCCAAATCGGGGCGGGCAGGTCAGCCAATTCATGGGTGATTTCAAAATCACGCGCCATGCTGCACAGGGTTTCGACGGGGCCATCTAAGAAGGCTTGTTCTTCCGGACTTAGCTGCGGTTTTGGGTAGTTTTGCAGCAGTTGCCACTGTGGTTCACCGCGGAACAATTCCCCTTCCCACCAGGTGGTTCCTGCTTCAATTGCTTCTTTTTCGGTGCGAGACATGGCCGGCATGATATGGCGGAAGGTTCGCAAGATCGGGGCGCTGATCCATTTTTTACGCAGGGACAGGAAGTTCAGTGGCAGCACCACAATAAGTACTGGGAGCCACAACCACAAGGTTTCAGGGGCGAGCAGTGCGCACAGCAAAGCCGAGCCAAGACAGACGCGACTGCTCAGAAGCAGAGGGATCCGGTGATAAGCCAAGGCACCGAGCAGGATCAGGCTCAGTACAATAAGAATCAGGGTCATGGTGCGCACTCCTTAATTTAGGTCAGAGGTCTGACCTGATAACAGGAATGTTTTAGTTCAAAATCAAACCGGCAGCAAGTTGTTTACATTGAAATTACAACAAACCGCTGCTGATTCGTTATCAGCCGTGTAACTGCCTGTATGCTTCTCGCCGTTGCAGCAATTGGTTACACTGCCAAGGATTCCGATAATAACTGACCTGAGGTTTTACCCATGTACCATGATCTGATCCGTGCGGAGCTGTGTGAAGCGTCTGAGGTGCTGAATAATTTTCTGGCCGATGAAAAGAACATTGCCAGCATTGAAGATGCTGCGCGTCTGATTGCTGATTCCTTCAAAGCCGGTGGCAAAGTCTTGTCATGTGGTAATGGCGGCTCGCACTGTGACGCAATGCATTTTGCCGAAGAGCTGACCGGTCGTTACCGTGAAAATCGCCCGGGTTATCCGGCGATTGCTATCTCTGACCCGAGCCATCTGTCTTGCGTGAGCAACGATTTTGGTTATGACTATGTATTCTCTCGCTATGTTGAAGCGGTAGGCCGTGAGGGCGATGTGCTGCTGGGCATTTCTACGTCTGGTAACTCGGGCAACATCATCAAGGCGATTGAAGCGGCGCGTGCCAAGGGCATGAAAGTGCTGACCCTGACCGGTAAAGACGGCGGCAAGATGGCCGGTAGTGCCGATGTTGAAATTCGTGTGCCACACTTTGGTTATGCGGATCGTATTCAGGAAGTGCATATTAAAGCCATCCATATCATGATCCAGCTGATTGAAAAGGAAATGGCTGGCGCGTAATGGCGTAGTTGGGCGTGCGGGGCCGGTATGGCGGCGTAGCTGTCGTGGTGCCGGCTCACGGATATATCCAGTAGAGCGCAAAGATACCGCCGCCAAGAGTCAAGGGCAGGAAAGGAGACCGCGTATGTGCGAATTACTCGGCATGAGTGCCAATGTCCCGACGGACATCTGCTTTAGTTTTACCGGACTGGCGCGGCGCGGTGGGCAAACCGGCCCGCATAAAGACGGTTGGGGAATTACGTTCTACGAAGGGCGCGGTTTTCGTACCTTTAAAGATCCGCTCCCCAGCGCCAATTCGCGTATTGCGCAGCTGGTGCAAGACTACCCAATCAAATCTTGCGCGGTGGTCGCGCATATTCGCCAAGCTAATAGCGGTCCGGTGTCACTGGAAAATACCCATCCCTTTACGCGTGAGCTATGGGGGCGTTATTGGACCTATGCCCACAATGGCCAGCTCACCGACTTACCGGCGTTGGCTGATGGCCGTCAGCGCCCTGTCGGGCAAACTGACAGCGAACATGCCTTTTGCTGGTTACTCAATTGCCTTGAGCAACGTTATCCTGCGCCGCTGCAAGATTGGCCGGCCATGTTCGCCTACGTCGCGACCTTAGCCGCGCAGCTGCAACAGCGCGGGGTGTTTAATATGCTGTTGTCGGACGGTGAGTTTGTGATGGCTTATTGCGGCACTAAGCTGCATTGGCTGACCCGTCGTGCGCCGTTTGGCAAAGCCACCTTGCTGGATGAAGACGTGATGATTGATTTTCAGCAGCAGACTACGCCGCAAGATGTGGTGACGATCATCGCTACGCAGCCATTGACCCAAGATGAAGTGTGGCATCCGATGCAACCGGGCGAGTATGGCCTGTTCCGTTATGGTGAGTGGTTAAATCGCTAACTGAATATAGGTGGTTACCGTTTGGGTCGTGATGCCTTGTCATGGGGCACAGGTCTGACGCATCTGGCATCGTTAGCGATGAAGCATAGTCAGCCATCAAGCGCAGAAAAAAACGCTTATCCCAAGGGATAAGCGTTTTTCATTACGTCAGTTTACACAGCTCTTGGGCTGCTTAGCGATTACAGATCGCCAGAGTTTTCTGCCAGGAAGCGAGCTACGCCGTCCGGAGAGGCTTCCATCGCTTTCTTGCCTTTTTCCCACTGAGCTGGGCACACATCGCCATGCTCTTCGTGGAATTGCAGCGCATCAACCATACGCAGCATTTCATCAATGTTACGGCCCAGTGGCAGGTCGTTTACTACCTGATGACGCACAACGCCGTGCTTGTCGATCAGGAAAGAACCACGCAGAGCAACACCCGCTTCTTCCAGCTCAACACCGTAAGCGCGGCAGATGTCGTGTTTAACGTCAGCAACCAGTGGGTAACGAACTTCGCCGATACCGCCCTTGTCTACTGGGGTCTTACGCCATGCGTTGTGGGTGAATTCGGAGTCGATAGAAACACCAATCACCTCAACACCGCGTTTTTGGAACTCTTCGATGCGGTGATCAAAAGCGATCAGCTCAGAAGGGCACACAAAAGTGAAGTCCAGCGGATAGAAGAACAGAACGGCCGCTTTACCTGCGATGTGCTGCTTCAGGTTGAAATTATCAACGATTTCACCGTTACCCAGTACTGCTGCTGCAGTAAAGTCTGGGGCTTGACGTGCTACCAGAACCATAGCAACTCCCGTATTGATTCAGTTAGAGGTGATGAGAATATTCTCAGACAACGAGAATTAGTGTAGGGAAGATGGTACATTGAGGAAAGCGAAAAAAAACGATTGTTGTAATCGGATTTTACGATGAATAATAAATGGCCTTCCCTGAAACAACTGCATTATCTTGTTACCCTGCACGACGTGCGCCACTTCAACCGCGCTGCCCGAGCCTGTTACGTTAGCCAGTCTACGCTAAGCAGCGGCATTCAGAGCCTAGAAGAACGGCTGGGATGTACATTAATTGAACGGGATCACAAATCCTTTATCTTCACCCCCAGTGGCGAAGAGGTGGTTAAACGCGCCCGTGAACTGTTGGCGCGGACATTAGATTTGACCGATTTTGCCGCTAGCCAAACGGCTGAAATGGAAGGGCAGTTGCGGGTCGGCTGCATTCCAACCATTGCCCCGTTCTTGTTGTGTGATTTGGTCAAACAGGTGCAACAGCGCTATCCCAAACTGGAGTTGGTATTGCGTGAAGATACCACTTCGGTGCTGATTGATGCGCTCAAAGGCGGTCAGCTGGATGTCTTGCTGTTGGCGTTACCGGTGGACATTCATGGCTTGCACAGCCGGATCGTGGGTCGTGATAAGTTCAAAATGGTGCTGCCCAAAGCGCTGGCTAGCCAATTGCACATGCCATTGGATTTCAATCAGCTGCCGGATGGCTCGGTGTACTTGCTGGAGCGCGAGCATTGCTTGACCGAGCATGCCTTAACTGCCTGTCATCTGGCTTACAGCGATAAAATCAATCCGTTTACCGCCACCAGTTTGCATACCTTGGTACAAATGGTGGCCAATGGGTTGGGCACCACCTTTGTGCCGCAAATGGCCATTCGCCAAGGGCTAGTACAAAATCTGGATCTGGTGATCACCGATCCGCCTCATGCGCCGGCCTACCGTGATATCGGTTTGGTCTGGCGACCGAGCTCCAGCCGCGTTAATACCTTCAGCAAGCTCGGCGAGATAGTCGGTGAGCTGCTAAACGAATAAAAATCCTGTTGTTTACCTTTACGGCGCAGCAATCCTCTATGCTGGCCGTTGGGCATTTTATTATTCGATGTGCTCGCCGCCGGTATTTACTTTCAGTCAGCCGGTTTCAGGTTTTTATAGCCTGAAATCGGTGTTGTTCACATTGGTTCGATTTTTTCTCTATAACCCCGCGTTTCGTTGGCTTTTTTTCTTTTCCTGTCCGAGTCTTTTTGTATTACGCCGTCGTGTACGCGACTGGTGTGTTAGTGTTTTGTAATAAAATAACTGAAAGACTTTCATTTTGGTGGTGGGACACGAGAAGCAAAAACGGAAGTCTCTCCCTTTTTAGAGCAATGACTTTATAGGGATATTCAGCATATTCATTTTTTTATCTCGCTGAGCTGAAACCATTTTTCAGCAAATTCAAACGATAACTTAAAACGCGATGTTGATTTTTTGTTATCGATTGGTCATTTTGTTGCCATAGGGACACGTCATAATCAGCAGCACTGGCTCAGTAATTCGAGCGGTGTATCAGCTTAAGCAATACCGGGTGAGTGGTTGCTAATTTACAAATGATAAGGAAAGGGTATGAGCGGACAACACAATACTTCGGCGCAGCACCCGCTGCTGACCTGTACTGAGCCTCTGACCGCAGAGCAGCAGGCCATCCTTACCCCACAGGCATTGGATTTTCTGGCCGAGCTGGTGACCCGTTTCGCCCCGCAGGTACCGCAATTGCTGGCGGCCCGTGAAGCGTTCCAAGCGCAGATTGATGCCGGTGCATTGCCTGATTTTCTGCCTGAAACCGAGCACATTCGCGAAAAAGCCTGGACTATCCGTGGCGTGCCTGCCGATTTGCGCGATCGCCGCGTAGAGATCACCGGCCCTGTTGAACGCAAAATGATCATCAATGCCTTAAATGCCAACGTTAAAGTCTTCATGGCGGATTTCGAAGACTCCTTGGCTCCGGCGTGGGATAAAGTGATCCAAGGGCAAATCAACCTGCGCGATGCAGTGGATGGCACCATTGAATATCGCAGCGAAGAAGGTAAATCCTACCGACTCAATGCCCATCCGGCGGTGCTGATTTGTCGGGTGCGGGGCTTCCATCTGCAAGAAAAACATATGCGCTATCAAGGCGAGCCTATTCCCGGCAACCTGTTTGATTTTGCACTCTACTTTTTCCATAACCATCAGCGTTTGCTGGCCAAAGGCAGCGGCCCGTATTTCTACCTGCCGAAGATGCAGTCATATCACGAAGCTGCATGGTGGAGTGAGGTGTTCAGTTTCGCCGAAGATCATGTCGGCTTGGCGCGCGGCACCATCAAAGCGACGGCCTTGATCGAGACTCTGCCTGCCGTGTTTCAGATGGATGAGATCCTATATCACCTGCGAGACCACATTGTCGGCCTGAACTGTGGTCGTTGGGACTACATCTTTAGCTATATCAAAACACTGAAAAATCACCCCGATAAAGTCCTGCCAGATCGCCAAGTGGTGACCATGGACAAACCGTTCTTGAGTGCCTATTCGCGCCTACTGATCCGTACCTGTCATCGCCGTGGCGCATTTGCCATGGGCGGTATGGCGGCCTTTATTCCAAGCAAAGATCCGGCGCGTAATGAGTGGGTGCTGAATAAAGTGCGCGCGGATAAAGAGCTGGAAGCCGGTAATGGACATGACGGCACGTGGGTAGCCCACCCCGGCCTTGCCGATGTGGCGATGGCAGTGTTCGACCGCGTACTCGATGGCCGCGCCAATCAACTGGATGTGCGCCGCGAGCATGATGAGCCGGTCACTGCGGCGGATTTGCTGCAACCTTGTGAGGGCGAGCGTACCGAAGAGGGCATGCGCGCCAATATTCGAGTGGCGGTGCAGTACATCGAGGCGTGGATCTCCGGTAACGGCTGTGTGCCCATTTACGGTCTGATGGAAGATGCGGCTACCGCTGAGATTTCGCGTACCTCAATTTGGCAGTGGATCCGGCACCAAAAACGCTTAAGTAACGGCAAGTTGGTGACCAAAGCTTTGTTCAGCGCCATGTTGCGCGAAGAGCTGGCGACCTTACGTGATGAGTTAGGCGCCGAGAAATATGATACAGGTCGCTATGAGGAAGCGGCGGCCTTGATGGAGCAAATCACGGTATCGGATGAGCTGGTCAACTTTCTGACTTTGCCTGGCTACCGTTATCTGAACTGAGTAATGGATTGTAAAGATCCGATAAGCGCCTGACATGAGAACGAAATAAGAGGGAGTTTGACCATGAGCATGACACGCGAACAGCAGATCGCTGCACTGGAAAAAGACTGGAAAGAAAACCCGCGCTGGCAAGGGATCCGCCGTCCTTACACTGCGGCGGAAGTGGTGAACCTGCGTGGCTCGTTTGTGCCTGAGCATTCACTGGCGCAGCGTGGAGCCGAGAAACTGTGGCGTCTGGTCAACGGCGAAGCCAAGAAAGGCTATGTCAACAGTCTGGGCGCGCTGACCGGTGGTCAGGCGGTGCAACAAGCCAAAGCGGGCATCGAAGCGGTGTACTTATCTGGCTGGCAGGTGGCGGCAGATGCCAACTTAGCCTCATCCATGTACCCAGATCAATCACTGTATCCGGCTAACTCTGTGCCAGCGGTGGTGCAGCGTATCAATAACTCCTTCCGCCGCGCCGATCAAATTCAGTGGGCGAACGGCATTGGTCCGGGGGATGCCGGTTATACCGATTATTTCCTGCCCATTGTCGCGGATGCAGAAGCCGGTTTCGGCGGCGTGCTGAATGCGTTTGAACTGATGAAATCGATGATCGAAGCGGGCGCCGGTGCGGTGCACTTTGAAGATCAGTTAGCGTCGGTGAAAAAATGCGGCCATATGGGCGGCAAGGTGCTGGTACCAACCCAAGAAGCGATCCAAAAGCTGGTGGCCGCACGTTTGGCGGCGGACACCTGCGGCGTGCCAACTCTGCTGGTGGCGCGTACCGATGCCGATGCGGCGGATCTGCTGACTTCGGATTGCGATCCGTATGACAGCGATTTTATTACCGGTGAGCGTACCAGTGAAGGCTTCTACCGTACTCGCGCCGGCATCGATCAGGCAATCAGCCGTGCTCTGGCTTATGCGCCGTATGCAGATATGGTGTGGTGTGAAACGTCTAAACCGGATCTGGAGCAAGCGCGTAAGTTTGCCGACGCGGTGCATGCTAAGTTCCCAGGTAAATTGCTGGCGTATAACTGTTCGCCATCGTTTAACTGGAAGAAGAATTTGGACGACGCCACTATCGCGCGCTTCCAACAAGCGCTGTCAGACATGGGCTATAAATACCAGTTCATCACGCTGGCGGGGATCCACAGCATGTGGTTCAACATGTTCGATCTGGCCCATGCTTACGCACAGGGCGAGGGCATGCGTCACTACGTGGAAAAAGTGCAGCAGCCGGAGTTTGCCTGTGCCGACAAGGGCTATACCTTCGTGGCGCACCAGCAAGAGGTGGGCACCGGTTACTTTGATAAGGTGACCAACGTGATCCAAGGCGGTCAGTCATCAGTGACTGCGCTGACGGGCTCAACCGAAGAAGATCAGTTCTAAGGTGAGGCCTCCTCTCTGCGGGTAATGCGGCAGTTGGGATACGGAAAAACAGGCTATACCGAAAATCAAACCTAAAACGAAAAGGAGAAGCATAGGCTTCTCCTTTTTTGTGTATTTTCTTTGTGTGCTTTCGCTGGAACAGTCGTTTGAATTGAGGCGTCGATAATCCTGCAACGCCGGACTTACTCGTCGCCGTTATTGGTACGCACCTGTGGAGTAAGATCAACGGATAAGCCATTGAGGCTGTCGTCATCCAACTCATCTTGCTCTGGCGGATCGGTTTCCTCTTCCAGCTCCAGCAGATGAATCGCCACCGCCACGAAATCGGAATCGGTAATGATCCCCACCAGTTTGCTTTGTTCGGTAACCGGCAGACAGCCGATCCGGTGTTTAAACAGGATCTGCGCTGCGGCGCGAATACCGGCATGCAGATCGATAGTCAGCACTCGGGTTCGCATCAGCTCGCCAAGCTGGATCTCATTCTCCTGCTCAATGCGCCGATTCTCGCTTAACGACAGTAGGCAAGATGTCTGCGCCGCCAGAATGTCGCGCTGGGTGATCAGCCCGATTAATTGCATCTCGTCATCCACGATTGGGATGTGCCGGATCCTGTGCTGAGCCATCAGCACGCGGGCATCGGTGAGACTGTTATCAGCCCGCAAAGTGTACGGATTAGATGTCATGATATCGCCGATAAGCAGCATGATAGCCCTCCTCCGGATTTAACTGCGCATACCGCAACCGTAACGCAACACAGGAAAAATGCCTGCGAAGTGAATCAAATATCCTTTAACAATCTCGCCCAAGCCGAGAAAGATTGCATAAACTCGCGGTGAGTGTTTTTTAACCGTATCGCAGAGTGCAGGATAAGTACAGGCAGGGACGAAGGATGGGGTGTCAACATACACGGGCAATCAACAACGGGTGCATCAGCATGTTGGCTATGCTGATGTTAGGCATGACGCCAGCGCAGACGTTCGCACAAACAGTTACTCCAGAAGCGCCGAGCGTACGGGTGATTGGCGGGCAAGATGTCGCTTCAGTACATACCTACCCGTGGATGGGGTTGCTGCAGGTGCGTAAAACCACTGCGGATCAAACCAGCCAATTGCTGTGTGGTGCCTCGTTTATCAATTCTGGTTGGGTACTGACCGCTGCCCACTGTGTGGCGGATAAAACGTGGCTGGCCGGAGCCAGCGATGTCAGTGTATTTGCCGGTCAGGTGGATAAAGACCGTTTTACACCTGCCGATGAGCATCCTGCAGCGCAAGTGTATGTGCACCGTGACTACAATCCTGATAGCCAGCTGAATGACATTGCGCTGATCCGGTTATCGGTCAGCTATACCGGTGGCACATTGGCGTTAGCCAATGAAGCGCAATCTCAGCATGCGTTGGTTACACCACAAGGTTTGCGCATTCTCGGCTGGGGCAAAACGTCGAATAGCGCGACCCAAGGCAGTACCGTTTTGCAAACGGCACTGTTAAATCCTATCGATGCGCAAGTCTGCCAGACGGCATGGCCGGGATTACCCGATAGCGCGTTTTGTGCGAAAGGGGATGAGGTCAGTGCGGGTTCAGGGCAATATGTGGATAGCTGTTTTGGTGACAGTGGCGGCCCACTTATCAGTGAAACAGGCTCCAGTGTACAGGTCGGGATTGTCAGTTTCGGTACGCAAAATTGCGGCACTAACGTCCCCTCGGTGTATACCCGCATCACCTCGTATTTGAGTTGGATCAGCGGAATTCAAGATGGCAGCATTACCGAGGTGTATGCACCCAGTGGCGGTAGCGGCGGTGGTACCGTTACGCCGCCGACCACCGATAATTGCCAGATTGGTGGCGGGATCGAGTGTGGCCCCGGTGAAGGTGGTGGCAGTTTCCCGCTGTGGATCGCCCTGTTTTTGCCGCTGATTTATGTTTTACGGCGAAGAAAGCACGCATAACAACTTGAAGACACCGGCAGGCGGCTCTAGACTAGCCGCCTGTTTATCTCTGCCCGGTGTTGGTTATGCGAGTTGCTGATTTTTCCTTTTCCCTGCCTGAAACGCTGATTGCGCGCTATCCGCAACCTGAGCGTACTTCTAGCCGCCTGTTGTCATTAGACGGCAATAGTGGCGCGTTAACCCACGGCACCTTTGCCGATGTGGTCGACAAAATTCAGCCTGGCGATCTGGTGGTCTTCAACAATACTCGGGTAATTCCGGCGCGTATGTTTGGCCGTAAAGTCTCTGGCGGTAAGCTGGAAGTGTTGGTTGAACGCGTACTGGATGACAAACGTATTCTGGCGCATGTGCGCGCGTCGAAAGCACCGAAGCCGGGTACTGAGCTGTTGCTGGGCGAAGATGAAAGTGTGCGCGCTACTATGCTGGCGCGTCACGATGCGCTGTTTGAAATCGGTTTTGATGACGAGCGCAATGTCTTTGCTATTTTAGATGCGATCGGCCACATGCCGCTGCCGCCGTATATCGACCGTCCGGATGAGGACAGCGATAAAGAGCGCTATCAAACCGTATACAACAAAAAGCCCGGTGCGGTGGCTGCACCGACCGCCGGTCTGCACTTCGATGAGCAGTTGCTGGAAAAACTGCACGCCAAAGGCGTGGAGTTTGCTTTTGTCACTTTGCATGTCGGCGCGGGTACCTTCCAACCGGTGCGCGTTGATACCATTGAAGAGCACCACATGCACTCTGAGTACGCCGAAGTGCCACAAGAGGTGGTGGATGCTGTACTGGCTTGTAAAGCGCGTGGTAACCGCGTAATTGCTGTCGGCACTACCTCGGTGCGTTCACTGGAAAGTGCGGCACGCGCCGCCGGCGAGAGCGCCATCATTGCGCCGTTCCATCGTGATACCGATATCTTTATCTATCCTGGTTATCAATTCAAAGTGGTGGATGCACTGATCACCAACTTCCACCTGCCAGAATCTACCTTGATTATGTTGGTGTCTGCCTTTGCTGGTTATGAGCATGTCATGCATGCTTATCAAGAAGCTGTGGCGAACCAATATCGCTTTTTCAGTTATGGTGATGCGATGTTTATCACGCGTCAGGCATAATTGAGCAATAAGGCCGACGTGGGCGCTACTGCATACCGTCAGCGGGCGCGACGTCTGGCCGGATAATATGAACCTTTCCACAATCCTGTGGTCATTGTCACCGGACGTTATCAGACTGTTTCTCTGATGCGGGGAGAAAAAATGAAATACGAATTAATCACCACCCAAGGTAATGCCCGTCGTGGCCGCTTGGTTTTTGAACGCGGAACCGTGGAAACCCCGGCTTTCATGCCGGTGGGAACTTACGGCACAGTGAAGGGGATGACCCCTGAAGAAGTGCAGGAAACCGGTGCCCAAATTTTGCTGGGTAACACCTTCCACCTGTGGCTGCGTCCAGGTCAGGACATTATGCGTAAGCATGGCGACCTGCATGACTTCATGAAGTGGCCAGGCCCAATCCTGACTGACTCGGGTGGTTTCCAAGTATTCAGTTTGGGTGATATTCGCAAGATCACCGAGGAAGGCGTGCATTTTCGCAATCCAGTAAATGGTGACAAGATATTCCTAAGCCCTGAAAAATCAATGGAAATCCAGTATGATCTGGGTTCCGACATCGTCATGATTTTTGACGAATGTACGCCATACCCGGCGGATTGGGATTACGCCAAGCGCTCGATGGAGATGTCTTTGCGTTGGGCCGATCGTTGCCGTAAGCACTTTGACCAACTGGGCAACAAAAATGCGCTGTTTGGTATTGTGCAGGGTAGCGTGTATGAAGATCTGCGCGACATCTCCGTGAAAGGCCTGACTGAAATCGGCTTTGACGGCTATGCCGTAGGTGGTCTGGCGGTGGGCGAGCCAAAAGAGGATATGCACCGCATTCTGGAGCATACTTGTCCTCAGCTGCCGCAAGACAAACCACGCTATCTGATGGGTGTGGGTAAGCCTGAAGATCTGGTAGAAGGGGTTCGCCGCGGTATCGATATGTTCGACTGTGTGATGCCGACCCGAAATGCGCGTAACGGTCACTTGTTTGTTACGGATGGCGTGGTAAAAATCCGTAATGCCAAGTATCGTGATGACTTGTCGCCATTAGACGCAGAGTGTGATTGCTACACATGTCGCAATTATACACGCGCCTACTTGTATCATCTGGACCGTTGCAACGAAATTCTCGGTGCTCGTTTGAATACCATTCACAATTTGCGTTATTACCAGCGCTTAATGGCCGGCATCCGTCAGGCAATTGAAAACGGTAATTTCGATACGTTTGTGACTGAGTTTTATACGCGTATCGGAAAACCTGTTCCACCTTTGAACCACAAATAAATAGAGGAATATTCACCGATGAGTCTGTTCATTTCTGACGCTTATGCGGCCGCCGGTGCCCCGGCACAAGGAAGCAGCCTGCAGCTGATTTTTATGCTGGTAATTTTTGGCCTGATTTTCTATTTCATGATTTACCGCCCACAGGCAAAACGCACCAAAGAACACCGCAACCTGATGGAATCCATCAGCAAAGGTGATGAAGTGCTGACTAACGGTGGCCTGATCGGTCGTGTGACTAAAACCAGCGCAGAATCCGGTTATCTGGTGATCGCTCTGAATGACACCACCGAAGTAACCATCAAGAAAGACTTCGTGACTGCGGTACTGCCAAAAGGCACGATGAAGTCCCTGTAATTTCCATACTTCCCTAAGGGGACCGTCGTGTTAAACCGTTATCCTTTGTGGAAGTATCTGATGGTGGCCTTCGTGGTCACCATCGGTGCGTTATACGCACTTCCAAATATTTATGGCGAAGACCCGGCAATCCAAATTTCGGGTGTTCGTGGCGCGTCAACCGACATGCAAACGCTGGACAAGGTTAAAGACCTGCTGGCGGAGAAAAAACTTCCGGTTAAAGCCATTGCTCTGGAAAACGGCACCGTTCTGGTACGCTTCAAAGATACCGATGAACAGCTGGCTGCCCGTGATCTGGTGGCGGACGCGCTGGGAGACAAATTCACTGTAGCCCTGAACCTGGCACCTTCCACCCCGCGTTGGTTGGAAGATATCGGTGCTAACCCGATGAAACTGGGTCTGGACCTGCGTGGTGGTGTGCACTTCCTGATGGAAGTGGATATGGATGCCGCCATGGGCAAACTGCAGGAGCAAACTGCAGACAGCTTCCGTTCTGAACTGCGTGAAAAACGCATCCGCTATTCTTCCGTGCGTAAACTGGACTCCGGTACTGCCGTGGGCGCTGTTGAAGTGCGCTTCCGCTCCCCTGAAGAGCTGACTGCGGCACTGGACTACCTGCAACCGCTGCACCGTGATCTGACCTTCACCGCGATGGGTGATACCGCCTTTATCGCGCAGCTGAGCGAAGCGCGCCTGAAAGAAGCCCGTGAATACGCGGTACAGCAAAACATCACTATTTTGCGTAACCGTGTGAACGAGCTGGGTGTTGCCGAGCCAATTGTGCAGCGTCAAGGCGCGAGCCGGATTGTGGTGGAGCTGCCAGGTATTCAAGATACGGCGCGCGCCAAAGAGATCTTGGGTGCTACCGCGACGCTGGAATTCCGTTTGGTGAACAACCAAGCCGATCTGCAAGCGGCAGTCAGTGGCCGTGTGCCTGGTGACTCCGAGCTGCAGTACATGCGTGATGGTCGCCCAGTTCTGTTGTACAAGAAAGTGGTACTGACCGGTGACCATATCACCGATTCCAGCTCCAGCTCTGACGAGTACAACCGTCCGCAGGTGAACATTTCTCTGGACAGCGAAGGCGGCACTAAGATGGCCAACTTCACCAAGGACAACATCGGTAAACCGATGGCGACCTTGTTCAGTGAATACAAAGACAGCGGCAAGCGTGACGCTAACGGCAAAGTGATTTTGGTCAAGCATGATGAAGTCATCAACATGGCGACCATTCAGTCCCGTTTGGGCCGTAGCTTCCGTATCACCGGTATTGATAGCCAAGCCGAAGCGCATAACCTGTCGCTGCTGCTGCGTGCAGGTGCCTTGATTGCGCCAATCCAGATCGTTGAAGAACGTACCATCGGCCCATCTTTGGGTGCGCAGAACATTCAGCAAGGTCTGGATGCCTGTATGTGGGGTCTGGCGGCGGTGGTGATCTTCATGGGTATTTACTATCGCAAGTTTGGTCTGATTGCGATCAGTGCGCTGCTGGCTAACTTGGTGCTGATTGTCGGTATCATGTCTATGCTGCCGGGGGCGACGCTGACCATGCCGGGGATTGCCGGTATTGTGTTGACCGTGGGGATGGCGGTAGACGCCAACGTACTGATCTTTGAGCGGATCCGCGAAGAGATGCGTAATGGCCGCTCGGTGCAGCAGGCGATTAACGAAGGTTACAGCAATGCGTTCTCCAGTATTGCCGATGCCAACGTGACCACCCTGATCACCGCGCTGATCCTGTACGCAGTCGGTACGGGTCCAGTGAAAGGCTTTGCCATCACCTTGAGTATTGGTATTGCGACCTCAATGTTCACGGCGATCATCGGTACCCGTGCGATCGTGAACTTCCTGTACGGCGGCAAGCGCATTACTAAGCTGTCTATCTAAGGAGTACAGACGTGGTCACTGAAAAACGTAATAACCCGGATAGCCAGCCGAAGGTGCTTGATTTCATGCGTCTTGGCCCGGCGGCGTTCGTGTTCTCTTTGATCCTGATGATTGCCTCAATTGGCATCATCGTCAAAAACGGCTTTAACTGGGGGTTGGACTTCACCGGCGGTACGCTGATTGAAGTGACTTTCTCCAAGTCGGCCGATTTGGGTCAAGTGCGCGATGAACTGCAAAAAGCCGGTTTCGACAACGCCATTGTGCAGAACTTCGGTACTTCCCGTGATGTTATGGTGCGTATGCCACCGAAAGATGACATCAAAGGTGAAGAGCTGGGTCGCCGCGTACTGACTGCTATCCAGCAAGGGGTAGATGCGCAGGCGCAGGTACACCGTATCGAGTTCGTGGGTCCAAACGTGGGTAGCGAGCTGGCGCAAGCCGGTGGTATGGCCATTTTGGTTTCCCTGCTCAGCATCCTGATTTACGTTGGGATCCGCTTTGAGTGGCGTCTGGCGGCGGGTGCGGTATTGTCACTGGCACACGACGTGTTGCTGACTCTGGGCGTGCTGTCGCTGTTCCACATTGAGCTGGACCTGACTATCGTGGCATCGCTGCTGTCGGTGGTGGGTTACTCACTGAACGATACCATCGTGGTATTTGACCGGATCCGGGAGAACTTCCGTAAGGTGCGTCGTGGTACGCCACGCGATATCCTGAACCTCTCCCTGACGCAAACCCTGAGCCGGACCTTGATGACCTCCGCCACTACGCTGGTGGTTGTTCTGTCACTGTTCGTGTTCGGTGGTGCGCTGATCCACGGTTTTGCGACCGTAATGCTGATCGGGATCCTGATTGGTACTTACTCTTCTATCTACGTAGCGTCCGCGCTGGCCCTGAAACTGGGCGTCAAACGCGAACACATGCTGCAGCCAGTAGTGGAAAAAGAAGGTGCCGATATGGAGCGCATGCGCTGAGTTAACACCTCGTATTGAAAAAGCCGCATCCTTGGATGCGGCTTTTTTTATGCCTGAATCTGTGGCTCCAGCTGTAAAGCGGTGGGGGATACGAGTGGATAGCTGCATGTCCTGCGTAGCTTATGTCTGGGTAGCCGATTCGATGGGCAGCAACAAAAAAAGCCGCTCATGAGAGCGGCCTTTTGTCGTTATGTTCGCGTATGTTAGACGCTAAGTACGGGTAAACCGTACTGGCGATTAGCGCTTCAGCGCTTCGCTCAGCTCGTCACGCATGCAAGACAGCATCGCGCGAACAACACGTGGATTACCGGCCACGGTGTTACCGGTCAGCAGGTGGTTGTGGCCACCAACGAAGTCACAAACCAGACCACCGGCTTCACGTACCATCAGCTCACCGGCTGCGGTGTCCCATGGCTTCAGACCGATTTCGAAGAAACCGTCTACACGGCCAGCAGCAACGTAAGCCAGATCCAGCGCTGCAGAGCCGGTACGACGCATATCAGCGCACTGTGCGAACAGCGCTTTCATGATATCCATGTAGGCATTGGTGTGTTGCTTAGCTTTGAATGGGAAGCCTGTGGCCAGTACGGTGCCAGTTAAGTCTTTGGCATCGCCTGCACGCAGACGGTAGCCGTTCAGCTGAGCGCCGCTACCGCGAGTGGCGGTAAACAGTTCGTTGCGGATTGGGTCATAAACCACTGCCACTTCAGTACGGCCTTTGATGCGCACTGCAATGGAAACAGAGAAATGAGGAATACGTTTGATGAAGTTGGTGGTGCCATCCAGCGGATCGATAACCCATTGAACGTCTTGATCTTCACCAAGTTGCTCGCCGCACTCTTCACCATAAATGGTGTGCTTTGGATAGGATTTCTTGATGGTATCAATGATGACTTTTTCAGCTGCTTTGTCGACGTTGGTGACAAAGTCATTCGCACCCTTCTGGGTTGCCTCAACAGATTCTGGTTGTTCGTAAGCTTTGGCAATAACGTTACCAGCCTTGCGCGCAGCACGCACGGCAATGTTCAGCATCGGATGCATAGGTCTCTTCCGGTGGATGTTGTTAAAGAACGGGAAAACGGTGGCGGAGTATAGCAAAGGCGTAAGCAAAAGGGAACGGTTGTTTTTTATCCAGTCGGTTTTGTGGATCTGTTTATTGGCTGGTATAGCTGCGCCCCTTTGACGTGCTACTCGCGTGGCAAACTGCAAAGGGTATAGGCGAAAACCGGCGAGATGATAAATCCATGTAAAAAGTAAGGCTATTGCCTATTCAGCCATTTTGGCGCTGCTCCGGCATTCCACGCTAAAGCGAAGATCCGCGTGCTTGTTATAAACTCGCGGCGCTATCCCGCGCCGGCTAAGCGCTACAGCCTGTAATAAGTGACCGACGATCTGTAGCACGAGGAAAGCAAACGTGCCGAACCGCACAGTTTCTGTATGCCGAATCCCTGCGCAAGCAGTTTTAAATATGTTAATATAATGCCCCTTTTCAGACCGCTGGTTTCGGCCGGCGGCGGTAACCCGATCAGAGCGATTCATGTTAGAAAATGTGCGGATTGTTTTGGTAGAAACCTCCCATACCGGCAATATGGGTTCTACCGCGCGAGCAATGAAAACCATGGGCTTAACCAACTTGTATCTGGTTAATCCGAAAGTTGAGCCCGACTCCCAGGCGATCGCCTTGGCTGCGGGTGCCAGTGACGTCATTGGCCAAGCCAAAATCGTCAGCTCGCTGGATGAAGCGATTGCCGGCTGTGCGCTGGTGATCGGTACCAGTGCTCGCTCGCGCAGTCTGCAGTGGCCACTGATTGAGCCGCGTGAATGTGGTCAGCGTATTGCAACTGAGTGTGCGCAGCATCCGGTTGCCTTGGTATTTGGCCGCGAACGTGTCGGGCTGACTAACGAAGAGCTGCAACAGTGCCACTTCCACGTCACCATTCCGGCCAATCCGGAGTACAGCTCGCTCAATCTGGCGATGGCGGTACAGCTGCTGTCGTATGAGATCCGCATGAACTGGCTGGAGCAGCAGCGTGTAGCAGCACCTGATTACTCGGGTCAAGTTACCGAATACCCGCTGATGGAAGATTTGAACCGCTTCTATCAACATCTGGAGCAAGTGCTGACAGACGTGCACTTCATCCGCAAAGCTAACCCTGGTTTGGTGATGAGCAAATTACGCCGGATGTATACCCGTGCGCGCCCTGAAGCGGCGGAGCTCAATATCCTGCGCGGTATGCTGAGCGGGATCCAGAAAGCGCTCAGTGATAAGTCACATAAATCCGACTAAAACAGTCAGGATAATACTTGACCAAAATAGTAGGAAATGGCACACTGCCAACATCTGAATATAAAGGATGAAGTGCCATGAGACTGACATCAAAAGGACGTTACGCAGTGACCGCTATGTTGGACGTGGCACTGCATTCCGAGCAAGGACCGGTATCACTGGCGGATATCTCTGAACGACAAGGGATATCGCTGTCATATCTGGAGCAGCTTTTTGCCAGACTGCGCAAACAAGGGCTGGTTAACAGCGTGCGTGGTCCGGGTGGTGGTTATCTGCTGGGTAAACCGTCTGACCAAATTGCGGTTGGTATGGTGATCTCCGCCGTGGATGAATCGGTAGATGCCACCAAGTGTTTAGGGAAAGGTGACTGTCAGGGCGGTGCCCGCTGCCTGACCCATGCGTTATGGCGTGATCTTAGCGATAGGATCAGTGGATTTTTAAATAACATTACGTTAGCCGAATTAATGGCCAATCAGGAAGTGTTGCAAGTTGCTGATCGTCAGGAACACGCACACCGTCCGGTAACCGTAGCCGCTGCCTCGCACCGTGATGCACATAGCATCAATCTGGGTGTGTGATTGGGATCCTGACCTCTGACGTAATGTGACGGAGCAATGAAATGAAATTGCCTATTTATCTTGATTATTCGGCCACCTGCCCGATGGATCCGCGTGTTGCGGAAAAAATGATGCAGTTCATGACCATGGACGGCACCTTTGGTAACCCAGCGTCTCGCTCCCACCGTTTTGGTTGGCAGGCAGAAGAGGCGGTGGATATCGCCCGTAACCAGATTGCTGAGCTGGTGAATGCTGATCCGCGTGAAATCGTGTTTACCTCTGGGGCAACCGAAGCGGATAACCTGGCTATCAAAGGGGTGGCGAACTTCTACGGTAAAAAGGGTAAGCACATCATTACCTGTACCACCGAGCACAAAGCAGTGCTGGATACCTGCCGCCAGATGGAGCGTGAAGGCTTCGAAGTGACGTATTTGGATCCAGAATCCAACGGTCTGGTGGATCTGGCGAAGCTGGAAGCGGCCATGCGCCCGGATACCATTTTGGTTTCCATCATGCATGTGAACAACGAAATCGGTGTGATTCAGGATATCGCCACTATCGGTGAAATGTGCCGTAGCCGTGGCATCCTGTTCCATGTCGATGCCACTCAGAGCGTGGGCAAGCTGCCTATCGATCTGGCTGAGCTGAAAGTGGATTTGATGTCTTTCTCCGCCCACAAAGTGTACGGCCCGAAAGGTATCGGCGCGCTGTATGTTCGCCGTAAGCCACGGGTACGTCTGGAAGCGCAAATGCACGGTGGTGGCCATGAACGCGGCATGCGTTCTGGTACTTTGCCGGTCCACCAAATTGTGGGGATGGGCGAAGCGTACCGCATTGCTAAAGAAGAGATGGCCGAAGAGATGGCCCGCATCCGCACCCTGCGTGACCGTTTGTGGAATGGTCTGAAAGACATGGAAGCGGTGTACGTGAACGGCGATCTGGAACAGCGTATGGCCGGTAACCTGAACGTCAGCTTTGCTTTCGTGGAAGGGGAATCCCTGATCATGGCGCTGAAAGACTTGGCGGTATCCTCCGGTTCTGCCTGTACTTCCGCCAGTTTAGAGCCGTCTTATGTATTGCGTGCGCTGGGTCTGAACGATGAGCTGGCACACAGTTCTATCCGCTTCTCCATTGGTCGTTATACCACGGAAGAAGAGGTCGATTACGCCATTGAGCTCTGCCGCTCTGCGGTAACCCGCCTGCGTGAGTTATCTCCGCTGTGGGACATGTACAAAGAAGGTATCGATCTGAATACCGTTGAGTGGGCGCATCATTAATTTCGGTTTATGAGGAGTTAGGCTATGGCATACAGTGATAAAGTTATCGACCACTATGAAAACCCGCGTAACGTTGGTGCGTTTGATAAGAATGACGCCAACGTCGGTAGCGGTATGGTCGGGGCGCCTGCCTGTGGCGACGTGATGAAGCTGCAGATCAAGGTTAACGACGCCGGCATCATCGAAGATGCTCGCTTTAAAACTTACGGTTGTGGCTCTGCCATTGCATCCAGCTCACTGGTCACCGAATGGGTGAAAGGTAAGTCTCTGGATGAAGCAGCGGCCATCAAAAACACCGATATCGCCGAAGAACTGGCGCTGCCACCGGTGAAGATTCACTGCTCGATTCTGGCGGAAGATGCGATTAAAGCCGCAATTGCCGATTATAAGAGCAAGCACGACGTCGCAGAATAATACGAAGAACGATACAAAGAGGTTGTAGAGCAAATGGCAATCACCATGACTGAAAGTGCAGAAAGCCGTGTCCGCACGTTTTTACAAAACCGCGGCAAAGGTATCGGACTGCGTCTGGGGGTAAAAACCTCCGGTTGTTCCGGTATGGCTTATGTACTGGAGTTTGTTGATGTACTGAACGACGATGACGTAGTGTTTGATAACAACGGCGTCAAGGTGATTGTCGATACCAAGAGCCTGCAATTTCTGGACGGAACTGAACTGGACTTCGTCCGTGAAGGCCTGAACGAAGGCTTCAAGTTCAACAATCCGAATGTTACCGGTGAGTGCGGTTGCGGCGAAAGTTTCAACGTCTGACCGGTCACTGACATCAGGTTGTGACCGATGAACTATTTTGACTTATTCGGGCTGCCCGTTGACTTTCAGGTTGACGGCAGCCTTTTAACCGTCCGGTACCGTGAACTGCAAAAACAGTGTCATCCGGATAATTTCGCCACGGCGTCCGAGCGTGATCGTCTGCTGGCAGTCCAGCAAGCCGCACGTATCAATGACGGCTACCAAACGCTGAAAGACCCGTTGCGACGCGCTGAATATTTGCTGGCGCAACAAGGGCTGGATCTGGCCGGCGAGCAGCACACCATGCACGACACCGAGTTCTTGATGCAGCAAATGATGCTGCGTGAAGAGCTGGAAGAGATTGCCGAGCAAGGGGATGCGGCCGAAGACGCGCTGTCAGCCTTTGAACAGCGAGTGGCACACATGCATGCCCAACGTATGCAGCAACTGAGCGATGCACTGGCACAACAGCAGTGGTATGTCGCGGCTGACACGGTACGCAAACTGAAGTTTCTAGCCAAACTCCGGCAGGAAGTTGAGCGACTGGAAGACAACTTGCTGGGGTAATAACGGAAAAGACAATGGCGTTATTACAAATTGCTGAACCCGGCCAGATGGCTGCTCCGCATCAGCATCGTCTGGCGGCGGGAATTGATTTGGGGACCACCAACTCACTGGTGGCCTCGGTACGCAGCGGGCAAGCGCAAACGCTGCCAGATGCCGAAGGGCGTCATTTGCTGCCTTCGGTGGTTCACTACGGTGCGGGCGAACAAGGCCTGTCCGTGGGTTGGGATGCGCGTGCCAATGCTGCGCGTGATCCGGCTAACACCATCATTTCGGTAAAACGCCTGATGGGGCGTTCGCTGGCCGATATCCAAGCGCGTTATCCAAGCTTACCTTACCAGTTTGAGGCTTCAGCCAATGGCCTGCCACAGATCCGCACTGTACAGGGCGAGGTCAATCCGGTGCAGGTATCGGCTGAGATCTTAAAAGCGCTGAGTGCACGCGCCGAAGCCACACTGGGTGGCCCGTTAAGTGGCGTGGTGATCACTGTGCCGGCTTACTTTGATGATGCGCAGCGCCAAGGCACCAAAGATGCTGCGCGTTTAGCCGGTCTGCATGTCTTGCGTCTACTCAACGAACCGACTGCAGCGGCGATTGCCTATGGCCTAGATTCCGGCCAAGAAGGGGTGATCGCGGTTTATGACTTAGGCGGCGGCACCTTCGATATTTCGGTGTTGCGTTTGTCACGCGGCGTGTTTGAAGTGTTGGCGACCGGCGGTGACTCTGCGCTTGGCGGTGACGACTTTGACCATCTGCTGGCTGACTGGCTGGCCGAACAAGCGGGGATCAGCACGCCGGACTCGCAGTTGCAACGTCAACTGCTGGACGAAGCTATCCGCGCCAAAATTGCCTTGAGCGATGCTGAGAGCGTCAGCGTGCAGATTGCTAACTGGCAGGGCCATGTGAGCCGTGAGCAGTTTGCTAGCTTGATCCGTCCGCTGGTGAAGAAAACCTTACTGGCTTGTCGCCGCGCATTGAAAGATGCCGGTATCAGCGCCGAAGAGGTGCTAGAAGTGGTGATGGTGGGCGGCTCGACCCGCACCCCGCTGGTCCGCGAGATGGTGGGCGAGTTCTTTCATCGTCAGCCACTGACCTCGATTGACCCTGACAAAGTGGTAGCGATTGGCGCCGGTATTCAGGCCGATATTTTGGCCGGTAACAAGCCAGATGCCGAAATGCTGCTGCTGGATGTGATCCCACTGTCGCTGGGGATCGAAACCATGGGCGGACTGGTCGAGAAAATTATTCCGCGTAACACCACTATTCCGGTGGCGCGCGCGCAAGAATTTACCACCTTCAAAGATGGCCAAAGCGCCATGATGGTGCACGTGGTGCAAGGCGAGCGTGAGCTGGTGGATGATTGCCGCTCACTGGCGCGCTTTACCCTGCGTGGCATTCCAGCCATGCCAGCCGGTGGCGCGCACATTCGCGTGACCTATCAGGTGGATGCCGATGGTTTGCTGAGCGTCACCGCGATGGAGAAGTCCACCGGTGTGCAATCCTCGATTCAGGTTAAACCGTCTTACGGCCTGACCGACGATGAAATTGTTGGCATGCTGCGCGACTCAATGGCCAATGCCGAGCAGGATATGCAAGCGCGTATGCTGGCGGAACAGCAAGTGGAAGCCGATCGGGTAGCTGAGAGCTTGAGCGTGGCGTTGGAAAAAGACGCGGCGCTGCTGAGCGCCGCTGAGCTAGCCACGATCGAGCAGGCGCTGGGCGCCCTGCGCACCGCTCGTCAAGGCGATCGCGCTGCCGATATTGAAGCGGCCATTAAAGCTGTGGATGCTGCAACCCAAGAGTTTGCGGCACGTCGTATGGATGAATCAATCCGCCGGGCACTGACCGGCCACTCTGTGGATGAGATGTAATTATGCCTAAAATTGTCTTTTTACCGCATCAGAGCCTGTGTCCGGATGGCATGGTGGTCGACGCCGCCGAAGGCGAAACCATTTTGGATGCGGCGCTGCGTAACGGCATCGAAATTGAGCACGCGTGTGAAAAGTCCTGTGCTTGCACCACGTGTCACTGCATCGTGCGCGAAGGCTTTGACTCGCTCAATGAGAGCGATGAGCTGGAAGATGACATGCTGGATAAAGCCTGGGGGCTGGAGCCGGAAAGTCGTCTGAGCTGTCAGGCGCGTGTTAGCGATGAAGATTTGGTGGTGGAGATCCCACGCTACACCGTCAACCACGCACGCGAACATCATTAATACCGTCCGGTAGTCGAAGACTGCCGGATACAGGGAGGATGGAGAAGATGGGCTTACGCTGGCAAGACAGTCGTGACATTGCTCTGGCGCTGCTGGAGCAGTTTCCGGATACCGATCCGAAAACAGTTCGCTTTACCGATCTGCATCGCTGGATCTGTGAGTTGGATGAGTTTGACGATCAACCGGATCGTTCGAATGAAAAAATTCTCGAAGCGATCATCCTGTGTTGGATGGATGAAGCAGATTAAGACCGGGGCCTAAGGGTGCCGGCGCTGCAATCACTGAACGGCTGCCGTATTTCGGCGGCCGTTTTTTTATTCTGATCGCCCGTAACGCCTTTTTACATCCCCCGTTGCAAAATCACCCGCAAAAAACTGCCGCATTGCGCCTAAGATATGTTAACAATGTGCGGTTATCCTTTTAAAAACACTCACACGAACAAGAGATCACAAGGAGTGGTTTATGTCTGAACTGATGTCCGTTTTTCTATCCACCGAGCCGGCCGATAGCCGCTGGGGGGATAAAGCGCTACTGAGCATGAGCGATTTAGGTGTGTGCATTCACCTGCAAGGCAACAGCGCCGAGTGTGTACAAAAAGCGGCGCGTAAATTAGATGGCCAAGGGATCCGCCGCGTGCGTTTAGCCGGTGATGGCTGGGATCTGGAAACCTGTTGGGCATTCCATCAAGGTTTTCGCGCCAGTAAAGGCGAGCGTTTCGCCGAGCTGCCAACCTTGCCCGATGAGCAGCAACGTGAGCTGAATGCCCGTATTCGCTGCGGTGACTGGGTGCGCGATACCATTAACTTGTCGGCTGAAGAGTTAGGTCCGCAACAATTGTCGGTACGCGCTGCCGCATTTATCAAAGAGCTGGCGGGCGATAAGGTGAGCTTTAAAGTGATCACCGGCTCTGAGCTGCGTGAGCAGCAATACAACGGCATTTATACCGTGGGCCGCGGCTCCGATCGCGTGCCTGCGATGTTACAGCTGGATTTCAACCCTAGCGGTCAGGCCGATGCCCCAGTATTGGCGTGTTTGGTAGGGAAAGGCATCACTTTTGACTCCGGTGGTTACAGCATCAAGCCGAGCGGCACCATGGACTCCATGAAGTCTGACATGGGCGGTGCGGCCTTGGTCACCGGTGCGCTGGGGCTGGCGATTGCCCGTGGTTTGAACCAGCGGGTGAAACTGTATCTGTGCTGCGCCGAGAACATGGTCAGCGGCAATGCCTATAAACTGGGCGATATCATTCGTTACCGTAACGGCAAAACCGTTGAGATCCTCAATACTGATGCCGAAGGCCGTCTGGTATTGGCCGATGGTCTGCTGGATGCCGATCAGCAAAATGCTGGTTTGATTATCGACTGCGCAACCCTGACGGGCGCGGCGAAAACCGCGCTGGGCAACGATTACCACGCGCTGTTTAGCTTCGATGAAGCGCTGAGCGCGCAGATGCTGACGGCGGCGCAAGAAGAGCAAGAAGCGTTCTGGCGTTTGCCGTTGGCCGAACTGCATCGCCAGCAGTTGCCATCTAACTTTGCTGACCTGTGCAATATCGCGACCTCGCCATATACCGCCGGTGCTAGCACGGCCGCCGCGTTCCTGTCTTACTTTGTGCGTGATTATCGTCGTAACTGGCTGCACATCGACTGCTCGGCCACTTACCGCAAAGGCGCCAGCGATCTGTGGTCTGTTGGGGCGACCGGCATTGGTGTTCGCTCTCTGGCGAACTTGCTGCTCAAGCGTGCGGCAGACGCTGCGCACGCGTAATGGCGCACGCATTAACGGTTCACCGCGGTCATCCGAGTCCGCGCGCTTGCGCGGTACTCGATGAGGCGGAGCTGTTGTGCGCTTCGTTGCAAACATTCAGATAATCGAACACCTTGGAGGTGATCATGACGATCGCAGTCTATTTAACCACCAAGACGCCTGAAGCGCCTTGGTCGGCGCAGGCGCCGGTATCTTTGCATGACAATCAGGTCTGGTTGCATGTGGATCCGCAGTACTCGCTGCGCCGAATTCAAAAAGCCGCGCGTGCGTTACAGTCAATGGGTATCAATGCCGTTGAGCTGTGCGGTGAGCAGTGGAGCGAAGCGGCGCAGTGGGCCTTTGCCAATGGTTTTACCACCGCCAAAGGCG
This sequence comes from Plesiomonas sp. PI-19, assembly GCF_021368255.1. Lineage (NCBI taxonomy): Bacteria > Pseudomonadati > Pseudomonadota > Gammaproteobacteria > Enterobacterales > Enterobacteriaceae > Plesiomonas > Plesiomonas sp. PI-19. Next base: position 2,461,690 of record NZ_JAJNMQ010000001.1, on the reverse strand, counting down.
GCCAGCAGATCACTTGGCATCAAGGCGATCAGGCGGTGCAAACCCGTTTGCAGCAGCGCATGAAAGCGGTCAGTTGGCTGCGTGAGGTGACCAATGCGGCGCCGCAAGATATGACGCCGTCAGTTCTGGCGCAAAGAGCGGAAACCTTTATTCGCAGCTGTACCGAGCAGTTTATCAATACCCGCTGGATAGATGATGGCGATCTGCTCGCCCAAGGTTATGTTGGTGTGCACAGTGTCGGGCGTGGCAGCAGCAATACGCCGGTATTTTTGGAAATCGATGTTAATGCGGGCGCAGGCCCGGTTGCCGCTTGTCTGGTGGGTAAGGGGATCACCTTTGACTCCGGCGGCTACAGCATCAAGTCCAGCGAAGGCATGCTGCACATGAAATGCGACATGGGCGGCGCGGCGACTGTTACTGCCGCGTTGGGCTTGGCGTTGATGCAAGGTCTTAACCGTCACGTGAAGTTGTTCTTGTGCTGTGCGGAAAACCTGATTGCCGGTAACGCCTATAAACTGGGTGATATTCTGCATTATCGCAATGGGGTGAGCGTCGAGGTGGTCAATACCGATGCGGAAGGGCGTCTGGTGCTGGCTGATGGTTTGATTGATGCCACGGCTACTGGCGCGCCACTGATCATTGATGCGGCGACCTTAACCGGTGCGGCGGTGACCGCGCTGGGGGATAACTACAACGCCCTGTTCGCGCTGGATCATGACTTGCTGCAACAGGCGCAAGCTGTGGCGGCTGAGGTCAGTGAACCGGTGTGGCCATTGCCACTGGAGCCTTGGCATCAAGAGATGTGCCCATCTGCCTATGCCGATACCGCCAACAGTCGGGCGGTGAAAGGGGGCGGCGCCGGTGGTGCGTCCAACGCGGCCGGCTTTTTGTCGCGCTTTGCCCCAGAAAATGGCAAGGGATGGTTGCATATCGATTTGGCCGCCAGCTTTGCTGATAGCAGCAACAGCCTGTGGGCTGCGGGTGCCACAGGTCAAGGCGTGGCGACCATCGCACGCTTGCTGTTAACGCGCACCTGATTGTTTTCGTGACTCACCTATTCGCAACGTCTACAACGAAGACGTGAATCCCCGGTCTGTTCATCTTCGCGATGAACAGACCGGTAATCGTGGAGTGAAACGTGGGTGCCACGGATTATGGCCGGCGAGCGTTCGCTTCAGACGATACGGTTAAGTAAACGTGTGACATGACCCCTCATTGGGGGCGTAATCACATCAATAACACCGCACGCAGGCATTTTGTTATGTTGTTTTGGTTAACGAAATGTTTATATAATGTGCGTGTTTGACGGGGGCAATATGCGCATTGCTTACCCCGTAGGACGGAACCCAACACTGGCGGTGCATGTCGCCAACAAAACGTAAAACAGCCCTAAAATAACAACGATAGGACATATCATGGCTCTCGAACGTACATTCTCGATCATCAAACCGGATGCGGTTGCCAAAAATCTGATTGGTGCCATCTATTCTCGCTTTGAAGCGGCCGGTTTACGCATTGTGGCCGCCAAAATGCTGCATCTGAGCTCTGAGCAAGCGGCCGGTTTTTACGCGGAGCATCAGGGCAAACCATTTTATGATGATCTGGTCTCCTTTATGACTTCAGGCCCTATCATGGTGCAAGTGCTGGAAGGGGAAGACGCTATCCGCCGTCACCGTGAGATCATGGGCTCAACCAATCCTGCGCAGGCGCAAGCCGGAACACTGCGCGCGAACTATGCCGAAAGCATGAGCCGTAACGCCGTGCATGGCTCTGACGCCCCTGCGTCTGCCGAGCGTGAAATTGCTTATTTCTTCACGCCAGCGGAAGTTTTTCCACGCGCCTAATCGCCTTTGCTGCGTGCCAATGTGCGCCGCCTAGGTGAACCTATTTCCTAAGGGAGCTACGGCTCCCTTTTCTGTTTCCAGATTGTTTCTGCTCTTTGCCGTCTGTGAGTGGAAAGCCTATCTTAAAGTTTGTACAATGCCGCGCCCTTGTCTGCACAGTTTGCATATTGCGCCAGTGTATTAAGGGGCGACTTATTTCCTTTCACGCCATAACGTGTAATAACGAGGCAAGCATGTCCAACACCAAAATTAACCTTCTTGATCTGAACCGTGAAGCGATGCGCGCGTTTTTTGCCGATTTGGGCGAAAAGCCTTTCCGCGCCGATCAGGTCATGAAATGGATTTACCACTTTGGCTGCGATGATTTCGACGCTATGACCAATATCAACAAGGTGTTGCGCGGTAAACTCAAGGAAGTCGCCGAAATCCGAGCGCCGGAGATTGTTGCAGAGCAGCGCTCCAGTGACGGTACGATCAAATGGGCACTGGCGGTGGGCGACCAGCGCGTAGAAACCGTGTATATCCCAGAAGATGACCGCGCGACCTTGTGCGTTTCTTCTCAGGTGGGTTGTGCGCTGGAATGTACGTTCTGCTCCACCGCGCAGCAAGGTTTTAACCGTAACCTGCGAGTTTCCGAAATTATCGGTCAGGTATGGCGTGCCGCGAAAACCATCGGTCCGGTGGCGACGAACAGCGGTCAGCGTCCTATCACCAACGTCGTGATGATGGGGATGGGCGAGCCATTGCTGAACGTCAGTAACGTGATTCCTGCGATGGAGATCATGTTAGATGATTTCGGATTTGGCCTGTCGAAACGCCGTGTTACCCTGTCTACATCTGGGGTGGTTCCGGCACTGGATAAGCTGGGTGACATGATTGATGTGGCACTGGCGATCTCCTTGCACGCGCCGACCGATGCCATCCGTGACGAAATTGTACCGATTAACCGCAAGTACAATATCGAGTCATTCTTGGCTTCTGTGCGTCGTTATCTGGAGAAATCCAATGCCAATCAGGGCCGCGTCACGGTAGAGTATGTGATGCTGGATCACATCAACGATGGCATCGAGCACGCGCATCAGTTGGCCGAGTGCCTGAAAGATACCCCGTGCAAAGTTAACCTGATCCCATGGAACCCGTTCCCGGGCGCGCCGTATGGCCGCAGCTCGAACAGCCGGATTGACCGTTTCTCCAAAACATTGATGGAATACGGCATTACCGTGATTGTGCGTAAAACCCGTGGTGACGATATCGATGCCGCCTGTGGTCAGTTGGCCGGTGAAGTGGTCGACCGGACTAAGCGCGTGTTGAAGAAACAGGCTCTCGGGGAACCTATCAGCGTTAAAACGGTCTGATTGTCAGAGATTTATTTCTGTTTGTTATAACAGCAGGGTAGCGATAGGAAAGCATGAGGCTAAAACCAGTATTACAAGCAGCGTTCATTTCTGTGTTGCTGTCGGGATGTGTCAGTAGTGTTCCCGAGCGGGCAGCCATTAACTCCGAAGATGCCGCGCAAGCACGCATCAATCTGGGGCTGGGCTATCTGCAACAGGGCGAAATGGTACTGGCACGCCAAAATCTTGAACGGGCGCAGGCCTTTGCGCCCGATGATTATCGCGTTCACATGGCAATGGCGTATTATCACCAGCGGGTCGGCGAATTTAGCAAGGCCGAAACCGATTACACCAAAGCCATGCGCTTAGCACCGAAAAATGGTGACATTCTGAATAACTACGGCGCATTTTTGTGCTCACAAGGCAAATATGCGCAGGCTGAGACACAATTCAAGGCCGCATTAACGATTCCGGACTATTATCGGACAGCAGATAGCCTCGAAAATATGGGGCTGTGTGCCATGCGAGCCGGTAAAACCCAAGAGGCTGAAGGCTACCTGATCCGGGCGCTTAAACATGAACCGGCAAAGGGATCTCGTCTCATGTTACTGGCTGACAATGAACTAAAATCAGGTAATCGTGCGCAGGCGCAGTTTATGCTTGCCACTTATGATCGCGTGTTACCACCCAGTGCTGACAGCCTGTGGATGCATATCCGTCTGGCGAAAATCAATAATCAGTACAGTGCGCTGAACCAATACGGTCAGCAACTGGCGCGCGAATATCCTCAATCTCAACGCTATCAGCAGTTTTTAGCCAATGAATACTGAAGCCCAACATACAGAAAGTCCGATGACGCCGGGACAGCGTCTGCGTCAGGCACGTGAACAACTTGGCTACTCACAGGCTCAGGTTGCCGAACGTTTGTGTTTAAAAAATTCTGTCGTGCGGGCGTTAGAGGAGGATACCCTGACCTCTGAGCTGGCACCGACCTTTATCCGTGGTTATGTCCGCTCCTATGCTCGGCTGGTGAACCTGCCAGAGCAGGAAATGGTCGCGGCCATCAACGCTGTGCTGCCGGCAGAACCTGCACCACAACTCAACATGCAAAGCTTCTCTAGTAAAAAAGAGCGCCGCAGCCATGATAATCGGCTGATGCTGTTCACTTGGGTGTTGCTGTTTGTGGTCATCAGTTTGACCGGTCTGTGGTGGTGGCAAAATCATCAGGCGCAGCAAGCCGAGCTGGAGAAAATGACCAGCACCCTGCCGCCTGCTGAACAATCACAAACCATTAGCGAAACGCCGGCCGTGCCGGTGCCGGAAGATGCCACCACTAACGCTAATAGCGTAAGTGGCACGGCGACCGCGCCAGCGACCGATGCCAATGGCGCACCTCTGGCGGCTACCGCTGGCGTAGCTAGCGCGGTGACGCCAGCTACAGCGCAAGGCGCCACCGCACCGCTTGCCGCCAACGCGGCGCAGCCAGCCGTTGCTGAGATCAACGGTCAGCCAGTGGCGCTCAATGCCGATGGTAATCCGGTTGCCCCAGTGACAACGCCAGCCGAGGAAGCGGCGGCGGAAGTGGCAACCGCGGGTGCGTTGAATCTGGAGTTTACCGGTGATTGCTGGTTAGAAATTAAAGATGCAACTGGCCAGAAACTGACGAGCGGGTTGCAAAAACAAGGGGCGAAACTGAGCTTGTCCGGTACGCCGCCTTACCGTCTGACCATTGGGGCGCCGGGCGCCGTTAACCTGAGTTTCGAAGGGAAACCGGTTGACCTGAGCCGCTACGCCGCCAGCGGCCGGGTGGCCCGCTTTACGCTGCCCCTGACAGAGTGATAGTAAGTTATGCATAAGGAATCGCCAATTCAACGGCGTAAATCACGCCAGATTTTCGTGGGTAATGTACCGGTTGGTGGTAATGCACCGATCTCCGTGCAGTCGATGACCAACACCCGTACCACCGATGTGGATGCGACAGTGGCGCAGATCCGCGCGCTGGAGCGAGTCGGGGCGGATATCGTACGGGTTTCGGTACCGACCATGGATGCGGCGGAAGCCTTTAAACTGATCAAGCAGCAGGTGACGGTACCGCTGGTGGCCGATATCCACTTCGATTACCGCATCGCGCTGAAAGTGGCTGAGTACGGGGTTGACTGTTTGCGCATCAACCCGGGCAATATTGGCCGTGAAGATCGCATTCGCGCCGTTGTGGATTGCGCGCGCGATAACAATATCCCGATTCGGATCGGCGTGAACGCCGGCTCGCTGGAGAAGGATATCCAAGAAAAATACGGTGAGCCGACGCCGCAAGCGTTGGTGGAATCTGCACTGCGCCATGTCGAAATCCTCGACCGTCTGAACTTCCCTGATTTCAAAGTCAGTGTTAAAGCTTCGGATGTGTTCTTGGCGGTGCAAGCGTATCGCCTGCTGGCGCAACAGATCGAACAGCCTTTGCATCTGGGGATCACCGAAGCCGGCGGCGCACGTAGCGGCTCGGTCAAATCGGCGATCGGTCTGGGCATGTTGCTGGCCGAAGGTATCGGTGACACGCTGCGCGTTTCTCTGGCCGCTGATCCGGTTGAAGAGATCAAAGTGGGCTTTGATATCCTCAAAGCGCTGCGTATTCGCTCGCGTGGCATCAACTTCATCGCTTGCCCGACGTGCTCACGCCAAGAGTTTGATGTGATCAGCACTGTGAATGCGCTGGAGCAGCGCCTAGAAGACCTGATCACACCAATGGATGTATCTATCATCGGTTGCGTGGTCAATGGCCCGGGTGAAGCGCTGGTGTCCGATTTGGGCGTCACCGGTGGCAGCAACAAGAGCGGTTTTTACGAGGATGGCGTGCGTCAAAAGACCCGTTTTGACAACGACAATCTGGTCGACGAGCTGGAAGCCAAAATCCGCGCCAAAGCGGCGATGATGGATGAGCGCAACCGGATCGGCATCAATCAGATTGATGAGTGATCTGAACGCCGACAGCCTGTAACAACTGTAGCGGCGGCCTTGATTGAATCGGCGCTAACAAACTATTTATAATCCGCAAGGATCCTCCGGCAGTCGGCACCGATGCGACTGCCGGAGCAGTTTCGGATTCTGCGAAGAATACAGACAAATTACAAAAGAGAAGTGACGTGGCCAAACAAATCCAAGCCATCCGCGGGATGAATGACTGTCTGCCAAATGAAACCCCGGTCTGGCAAAAAATCGAAGGTACCATCAAGCGCGTTGTCGCGAGCTATGGGTACAGTGAAATCCGTATGCCTCTGGTGGAGATGACTCCGCTGTTCTGTCGTGCGATCGGTGAAGTGACCGACGTGGTAGAAAAAGAGATGTACACCTTTGAAGATCGCAACGGCGACAGCCTGACCCTGCGACCTGAAGGCACAGCAAGCTGTGTTCGCGCCGGTATCGAGCATGGCCTGCTGTACAATCAGGAACAGCGCCTGTGGTACATCGGCCCGATGTTCCGTCACGAGCGTCCGCAAAAAGGCCGTTATCGCCAGTTCCATCAGGTTGGGGTTGAAGTGTTCGGTCTGCAAGGCCCGGATATCGATGCTGAGCTGATCATGATGACCGCCCGTCTGTGGCGTGAGCTGGGGATTGCCGATCACGTACGTCTGGAGCTGAACTCGATCGGCTCTCTGGAAGCACGTGCTAACTACCGTACCGCGCTGATTGCATTCTTAGAGCAGCATATCGATGTGCTGGACGAAGATTGCAAGCGCCGCATGTACACCAACCCACTGCGCGTGCTGGATACCAAAAATGCCGATATCCAAGCGCTGCTGAACGATGCGCCGAAGCTGGCCGATTATCTGGACGACGAGTCGCGCGATCACTTCAACGGCTTGTGTGCGCTGCTGGATGCTGCCGGTATTGCTTACACCCTGAATAACCGTCTGGTGCGTGGTCTGGATTACTACAACCGTACCGTGTTCGAGTGGGTCACTGAAAGCTTGGGCTCTCAAGGTACCGTGTGTGGCGGTGGTCGCTACGATGGTCTGGTTGAGCAGCTGGGTGGTCACGCGACCACATCGGTGGGCTTCGCCATGGGCTTGGAGCGTCTGGTTCTGCTGGTGCAAACCGTTAACCAGAGCATTGAAATTAAAAATCCGGTTGATATTTATGTGGTTTCCGCCGGAGAAGGTACACTGACTGCGGCAATGTGTCTGGCCGAAAATCTGCGTGATTTGCTGCCAGAGCTGAACATCATGACTCACTGCGGTGGCGGTAACTTTAAAAAGCAATTCAAACGCGCAGATAAAGTGGGCGCACAGTATGCGCTGGTGCTGGGCGAGAGTGAAATCGCGACCGGTCAGGTAGTACTGAAAAACCTGCATACCTCAGATCAGGAAACCCTGAGTCAGGATGCAGCGGTGGCACGATTGGCGACACTGTTTTAATTAATGAGGATGGAATCGGTGGACATCTATACCACAGAAGAGCAGCAACTTGACGCGTTTCGTCAATGGTGGAAGGACAACGGCCGCGCCGTCATTATCGGTGCGGTACTGGGGTTAGGTGGATTGTATGGCTGGCGTTACTGGCAGTCTCATCAGCACAATAACTACACCGCAATGTCGACACAATACGAGCAAGTATTGACCGGTCTGAACACTGTGGCTGACGGCAGCAAAGCAGCCGACAGCACACAAGCGCAGGCGGTGGATAAGCAGGCTCAGGCGTTTATTGATGCCCATCCAGATACCTCCTATGGTGTGTTTACCGCGCTCGAGCTGAGCAAAGCGCAGATTGAACAAGGTAATTACGCCGCGGCAGCCAAGCAGCTGGAGTGGGCGCAGGCCAATACTCAAGATGCCACGCTGACTCCAGTTATCACTCTGCGTCTGGCGCGCGTTCAGCAGCAGCTGGGGCAGTCGGATAACGCACTGGCGACTTTGGATAAAATCACCTCTGCGGCTTGGAAACCACAAGCGCTGGCACTGCGTGGCGATATCCTGCTGAGCAAACATGATCTGGCTGGCGCGAAAGCGGCCTACACCCAGGCCATGACCGACGGTGCAAACCCGACGCTGCAAGGCATGTTGCAGATGAAGCTGAACGACTTATCCAACTAAGACGGCTCTCAGCGCGCATCACGTAAGTGGGGCGCGCTGCATCTTAGTGTGGCCATACGATTAAAGAGAGGTTGGCATGGCAAAGCGCCATCATCTGCTGGCAACCAGCTTGCTGGCAGCAACATTACTGAGCGGCTGCTCTTTGTTTAGCGGCGAAGAAGATGTGGTGAAGATGTCACCACTGCCGGTAGTGGAAAACCAGTTTAAAGTAGAAAAATTGTGGGATACCTCCGTGGGCAACGGCGTCGGTGATTTCTTCTCCCGTCTGCGTCCAGCTTATATGGATGGCAAGGTTTACGCCGCGTCCCGTAACGGCGAAGTCGCCGCTCTGGATGCCGAAAAAGGCAATGTGCTGTGGAAAACCAGCGTGGCGGAAAAATCCGGCTTCTTCTCTAGCAGCACTTCACCGATGTTAGCCGGTGGCGTGACTGCCGCTGATGGCTCAGTGTATGTGGCCAGCGAAAAGGCCGAGCTGTATGCCCTGAATGCTGACGATGGCAGCGTGAAGTGGACGGCGCGTGTTGGCGGCGAAGTGCTGTCACGTCCTGCCGTAGAAGACAATATAGTGCTGGTGCATACCACAAATGGTATGCTACAGGCCCTGAATGCCGATGATGGCCAGATCCGTTGGACGGCTAACCTAGATACCCCAACCCTGTCGATTCGCGGCGAGTCTAGCCCAGTGACAGCGTACGGTGCCGTGCTGGTGGGCGGCGACAGTGGTCGCGTGACCGCCATCATGATGGATCAAGGTCAGCTGATTTGGCAGCAACGTATCGCCAAGCCGGGTGGGGCGACTGAGATTGATCGCCTGTCCGATGTGGATGCCACGCCGATTGTGGTGAATAATGTGGTATATGCACTGGCGTATAACGGCGAGCTGTCTGCGCTGGATCTGCGCTCCGGTCAACCACTGTGGCGTCGTTCCTTTGGCTCCGTGAATGACTTTGTCATTGATGGCAACACCCTGTATCTGGTCGACAGCACCGGTCGCATTGTAGCGGTGGATATTCGCGGTGGCACCGAGCTGTGGAGCCAAAATGCTCTGCAGTACCGTGGTGTGACTGCGCCTGTGGTGTATGAAGGCTATCTGGTGGTTGGTGATGCCGAAGGCTACCTGCACTGGATGGATCTGGGTGATGGCCGTTTTGTCGCCCAGAGCAAAGTCGACAGCAGCGGTTTGTATGCCGAGCCAGTTGTGGCCGATGACACCTTGTTGGTGCAGGCCCGTAACGGTGATGTGATTGCACTGAAAAAATAAGTGCAAGCGTAGTAATTGGTGAGGTACGGCTCCTGATCTTGGGATCAGGAGCCGTTTTCTCTATAAGAAATAAGAGGTTTTTATGGTTCCTGTCGTCGCTCTAGTAGGACGTCCGAATGTGGGGAAATCCACGCTGTTCAATCGTCTTACCCGCACGCGGGATGCGTTGGTTGCTGATTTTCCCGGCCTGACCCGAGATCGCAAATATGGACGTGCGGTTCTATCCGGCCATGAGTTCATCGTGATTGATACCGGTGGTATTGACGGTACCGAAGACGGTGTGGAAACCAAAATGGCAGAGCAATCGCTGATGGCGATTGAAGAAGCCGATGTGGTGCTGTTTTTAGTGGATGCCCGTGCCGGCATGACCACCGCCGATCAGGCGATTGCCCAGCATCTGCGGATGCGTGAAAAACCAACCCTGGTGGTCGCCAACAAAGTCGATGGTATCGATGCTGATGCGCATTGCGCCGATTTTTACGCACTGGGTTTGGGTGAGATTTATCAAATTGCTGCGGCGCATGGCCGTGGTGTGTCGGCGCTGATCGATCAGGCACTGGCTCCGCTGGTGTCTGAGATGGAAGAAGAAGAGCACGACGAGCTGGCCGATGAAGGCGATGATGGCTGGAATGAGCCAGAAGATCTGCAGTTTGATGAAAACGGCGATCTGATCGATTCTGAAGAGCTGGAAGACGAAGCGGAGCAGGCTCCGGATGATCGTCCAATCAAGATTGCTTTGGTCGGTCGTCCAAACGTGGGTAAATCCACGCTGACCAACCGTATTCTGGGTGAAGATCGCGTCGTGGTTTACGATATGCCGGGTACTACCCGTGACAGTATCTATATCCCGATGGAACGTGATGGCCAAGACTACGTGGTGATCGATACCGCTGGGGTGCGTCGTCGCGGTAAAGTGACCGAGACGGTGGAGAAGTTCTCCGTTATTAAAACCCTGCAAGCAATCGAAGATGCTAACGTCGTTCTGCTGGTGCTGGATGCGCGCATGGGCATTTCCGATCAGGACTTGTCATTGCTCGGTTTCGTGCTGAATGCCGGTCGTTCGCTGGTCGTGGTGGTGAACAAGTGGGATGGTCTGGATCAATCAGTGAAAGATCGCGTCAAAGAAGAGCTGGATCGTCGTCTGGACTTCGTGGACTTTGCCCGTATTCACTTCATCTCGGCACTGCACGGCAGTGGTGTGGGTAACCTGTTTGAGTCGATCCAAGAAGCGTATTCGTCGGCGACCAAGCGTGTGAGCACGGCGATGCTGACCCGGATCATGCAGATGGCGACCCAAGATCACCAGCCACCAATGGTGAATGGCCGTCGCATTAAGCTGAAGTATGCGCACACCGGTGGTCACAACCCTCCGATCATCGTGATCCACGGTAACCAGCTCAAAGACTTGCCGGAGTCTTACAAGCGTTACCTGATGAACTACTATCGTCGCTCCTTGAAGATCATGGGGACGCCGATCCGAATTCAGTTCCAAGAGACGTCGAACCCGTTTGGTCAGAAGCGTAACTTGCTGAGTGTGAGCCAGATGCACAAGCGTAAGCGTCTGCTGAAATTCATCAAAAAAGCGAAGAACTGATTTTCGTCTAGCGAAAGTTGGATCTTGCTTGTTGCACTATCACGGGAGCCTTTGGGCTCCCGTGTTGCATTTTGGGTATACTGAACTCACGATGCGGCAAAGGCGCACTGGCATCGAGTGCCGCTTTACCAGCACAGCACCCGTACAGAAAGTACAGTAATCGAAATGGAAATATCAGGAGTCAGCGATGAGTGATACGCAAAGCGATATGCCAAATGGCGGTGAAAACAGCTGTCCACACTGTGCGGGCGAGTTAGTGTGGAGCAAAGGGCATTATCACTGCCCAGAATGCGGCGAGAGTTTTATCCGGTTGGCTGATTGCCCTGAATGCGGACAACCGCTGCAGCGTTTAGCGGCGTGTGGCGCTGAGAGTTATTTTTGTAATCACTGCAATGTGCCGCGTTCACGGCAGACATTGCAGTTTTATTTTCAAGCCGCTGAATAAGCGTATACCGCAGATTACTCGCTGGTACGCTCGACGCGGCTGTGCAGCACGCCGTCGCTAAGACGAATTTGCAGGCTATCTCCGGCCTGCACTTGCTGCACTGAGGTGATGAGCTGGCGTTGTTCGTCTTGCACTACTGCATAGCCACGAGCCAGCGTCGCCAGTGGGCTGACGGCCTGCAGACGCGCGCCGAGTAGGCCCAAGGCCTGGCCTCGCTGGCGCAGCAGGTGTTGCGTTTGCTGTGACAGGCGAGCCGTGAGCTGATCGAGCTGTTGCTGGCTGCGATCGATGCGCTGGCGTGGCGTTTGGGTATGCAGCCGATGCAACAGGCTATCGGTACGCTGCTGCTGACGTTGCAACAGTCGCTCCGTGGCCTGCTGCAGGCGATGCTGTAAATCATCCAGCTGCATCTGCTGGCGCTGTAGACGCGCTTGTGGGTGTTGGCGCAGTAAACGGTGCTGTAAGCGCTCCAGATGCTGCTGCTGGCGCTGCAGCTGGCGTATCGCAGCTTGTTGTAAGCGATGCTGGCTCTGGCTTAGGCGCGTGAGCAGCGCTTGCTGGTCACGGCTGACTAATTCTGCAGCGGCGGACGGCGTTGGCGCGCGCAGGTCGGCAACAAAATCGGCAATGGTGACATCGGTTTCATGGCCGACGGCGCTGATCACCGGTAGTTGGCTGGCAAAAATTGCCCGTGCAACCGCTTCGTTGTTAAACGCCAGCAAATCTTCCAGTGCACCACCGCCGCGCCCGACAATCAGCACATCACATTCCCGTCGGGCATTCGCTAGCGTAAGCGCTCGGATAATTTGCGCCGGCGCCTCGTTACCTTGCACCATCACCGGATAAATCACTACCGGCAGCATCGGATCGCGGCGCTGCAAGATTTGCAACATATCTTGTAGGGCTGCACCACTGGCGGAGGTGATGATCCCCACTTGCTTGGGATGCTCGGGCAGCGGCTTTTTAGCGCTTTGGGCAAATAATCCTTCTGCCGCCAGCTGCATCTTCAACTGCTCAAACTGCTGCTGTAAATCACCGGCCCCATCGGCCTGCATGCCTTCCACGACCAGCTGATAATCGCCACGTGGCTCATACAGGGTGACATTCGCGTGAACCAACACTTGCTGGCCGTTTTGCGGTCGAAAGGTCACTTTGCGATTGCTGGTACGGAACATGGCGCAGCGGACTTGCGCTTGCAGGTCTTTGAGCGTGAAGTACCAATGGCCAGAAACGGGCATCGAAAGGTTGGAGATTTCCCCGCTGATCCAGATCTGTGTCAGTTGGCTTTCGAGGAGTAAACGTACTGCCTGATTGAGACGAGAGACAGTGAAGATAGGACGGTTTTCTTGCAAAACAGCTCCGCGCAGATTACCGGCTGAAGAATGATGGTGATCAATCGATAGTACGTTACCTAGGCAAAAACGCAAGCAGCAAAGCGAAAAAACGTTTGGCTAATCGTTTACGTCATGTATAATGCGACGGCAATATTTTATCGAACTTTGAACTTCCACTTTCCCTGGTGAGATATTGCAATGTTAAGAATCGCAAAAGAAGCTTTGACCTTTGACGACGTTCTGCTCGTTCCTGCCCATTCTACTGTCTTACCAAACACTGCGAACTTGAGCACTCAGCTCACTAAAACCATTCGCCTGAACATTCCGATGCTGTCTGCTGCTATGGATACCGTGACCGAAGCGGATCTGGCTATTGCGCTGGCACAGGAAGGCGGTCTGGGCTTTATTCACAAGAATATGCCTATCGAGCGTCAGGCTGAAGAAGTCCGCAAAGTGAAAAAATATGAAAGTGGGGTGGTGAGCGATCCGGTGACCGTGAAGCCGACCACCACTATCCGTGAAGTGCTGGCGCTGACCGAGAAAAATGGCTTTGCCGGTTACCCAGTCGTGACCGACGAGCTGGAGTTGGTGGGGATCATCACCGGGCGTGATGTGCGCTTTGTGACTGACTTGGATCAGCCTGTAACCAAGGTGATGACACCAAAACCACGTATGGTGACTGTGCTGGAAGGCGCGCCACGCACCGATGTACTGGCGCTGATGCACGAGCGTCGCGTGGAAAAAGTGCTGGTGGTGGATCGCAGCTTCCGCCTCAAAGGCATGATCACAGTAAAAGACTTCCAAAAAGCCGAGCGTAAGCCGAATGCCTGTAAAGACGAGCTGGGTCGCCTGCGTGTAGGCGCGGCCGTAGGTGCGGGCGCGGGCAATGAAGAGCGTATCGATGCGCTGGTGGAAGCCGGTATCGATGTGCTGCTGATTGACTCCTCGCACGGTCACTCTGAAGGCGTATTGCAACGTATTCGTGAAACCCGCGCTAAATATCCTGATCTGCAAATCATCGGCGGTAACGTAGCTACCGCAGCCGGTGCATTGGCACTGGCCGAAGCCGGTTGCAGTGCCGTGAAAGTGGGCATCGGCCCAGGCTCTATCTGTACCACTCGTATCGTAACTGGCGTGGGTGTACCGCAAATTACTGCAGTATCTGATGCTGCTGCCGCGCTGGCGCCACTGGGCATTCCTGTGATTGCTGATGGTGGTATTCGTTTCTCTGGTGATATCGCTAAAGCCATTGCGGCAGGCGCTTCTTGCGTGATGGTTGGCTCGATGCTGGCCGGTACCGAAGAATCTCCAGGCGAAATCGAGCTGTATCAAGGCCGCGCATTCAAATCCTACCGCGGTATGGGTTCACTGGGTGCGATGTCAAAAGGCTCGTCTGATCGTTACTTCCAAAGCGACAACGCTGCCGACAAACTGGTACCGGAAGGTATCGAAGGCCGTATCGCTTACAAAGGCAAACTCAAAGAGATCGTGCACCAGCAAATGGGCGGTCTGCGCTCTTGCATGGGCTTGACCGGTAGCGCCACCATCGAAGATCTGCGCACCAAGGCCGAGTTTGTGCGCATCACCGGTGCGGGCATGAAAGAAAGCCACGTACACGATGTCACCATCACTAAAGAGTCGCCGAACTACCGTATGGGCTGATTAGCCGCCTGTATGCTTGCAGCGGCGGCGTATGAATCCCGCCGCTGCAGTAACCTTTTTCGCCGTTAATTCAAAACAGAGTGACCGATGAGCAAAAATATTCACGACCACCGTATTCTGATCCTCGATTTTGGTTCTCAGTACACCCAACTGATTGCCCGCCGTATCCGTGAGATTGGCGTATATTGTGAATTGTGGGCCTGGGATGTCACTGAAGAGCAGATCCGCAGCTTTAACCCGAACGGTATTATCCTCTCTGGTGGCCCAGAAAGTACTACCGAGCAAGGTAGCCCACGTGCGCCGGAATATGTGTTCAACGCCGGTGTCCCGGTACTGGGCGTGTGCTATGGCATGCAGACCATGGCGATGCAGTTAGGCGGCATGGTGCACTCTTCTGACGAGCGCGAATTTGGCTATGCCAGTGTGGAAGTGCTGGGTAACAGCCGTCTGTTTGCAGGCGCACAAGACAGCGTGAATGCCGAAGGCAAACCACTGCTGGATGTGTGGATGAGTCACGGCGATAAAGTGACAGCGATTCCTTCTGATTTCAGCACTATTGCGGTAACGGATACCTGTCCGTTTGCGGCGATGGCTAACGAAGAAAAACGTTTTTACGGTGTTCAGTTCCACCCAGAAGTGACCCATACCCATCAGGGTAAGCGCATGCTGGAGAACTTCGTACTGGAGATCTGTGGCTGTGAAGCGCTGTGGACGCCAGCTACTATCATCGATGACGCGGTGGCTCGGATCCGCGAGCAAGTGGGCGATGATGAGGTGATCTTAGGTCTGTCCGGTGGTGTGGATTCTTCCGTAACCGCTATGCTGCTGCACCGCGCGATCGGTAAGCGTCTGACTTGTGTGTTCGTTGACAACGGTCTGCTGCGTTTGAACGAAGCGGATCAAGTGATGAACATGTTCGGCGATCAGTTTGGCCTGAACATTATCCGTGTGGAAGCCGAAGAGCGTTTCTTGACTGCACTGGCTGGTATTCAAGATCCAGAGCAAAAGCGTAAGACCATCGGTCGCGTGTTCGTGGAAGTGTTCGACGAGGAAGCCGGCAAACTCAGCAACGTGAAGTGGCTGGCGCAAGGCACTATCTATCCAGATGTGATTGAATCCGCTGCCTCCGCGACCGGTAAGGCACACGTGATCAAATCTCACCACAACGTAGGTGGATTGCCAGAAGAGATGGCGCTGGGTCTGGTTGAGCCGCTCAAAGAGCTGTTCAAAGACGAAGTGCGTCGTATTGGTTTGGAGCTGGGTCTGCCGTATAACATGCTGTACCGACACCCGTTCCCTGGTCCTGGTTTGGGGGTTCGCGTACTGGGTGAAGTGAAGAAAGAGTACTGCGATATCCTGCGCCGTGCCGATGCCATCTTTATCGAAGAGCTGCATAAAGCCAACTGGTACGACAAAGTCAGCCAAGCTTTCGTGGTCTTCCTGCCTGTGCGTTCGGTTGGGGTGATGGGCGATGGCCGCAAGTATGACTGGGTGGTCTCCCTGCGCGCGGTAGAAACCATCGACTTTATGACCGCCCATTGGGCGCACCTGCCGTATGAGCTGTTGGGCAAAGTGTCTAACCGAATCATCAACGAAATCAACGGTATTTCCCGCGTTGTTTACGATGTTTCTGGTAAGCCACCGGCAACTATCGAGTGGGAATAATCCTTCCTCTCTGACCGCTTTAGCTGTATCGGCGGTCAGCATATATCGATTTATCTTGCTTCGTCATGTTAGCCCCGCACTGCGGGGCTTTTTTGTATGAGTATTTGGCTAGGTTGATCACCTAATCGCAGAATGATATTTAGCGATCTGTGCTTATATTGTGTGAAATACGCTCTGTTTTTACTGCGGAAATAAGATGAAACAATTTGTTTATGCTAGCATGCACCGATTTTTCATCTTCAAATAACAAATGCAGGACGCGTATGAGTGAACAACAAGCACAACTCCCTTCGCCCACAATGATGACCCGTTTTTTAAACGCGGTTGAACGTGCGGGTAACAAACTTCCTGATCCAGCCATGATGTTTTTGTACGCCTTGCTGCTGGTGTGGGGCGTGTCAGCACTGCTGTCACAAGTGACCTTTGATCTGGTTAACCCTGTCAATGGCGAAACTGTACAGGTCAATAACCTGCTGACCGGTACGGCGCTAACCTCTTTCTTGGCCAATATGGTCACCACCTTTACCTCGTTTGCACCGTTGGGCATCGTACTGGTGGCCATGCTGGGGGTCGGTGTGGCGGAGCAGTCTGGCTACATCAACACCGGTTTGAAAAAACTGCTGCGGGTAACGCCGGGTCACATGCTGACCCCGATGCTGATTTTTGTCGCCATGCTGAGCCACACTGCGGCGGATGCGGGTTACGTGCTGGTGATCCCAATTGGTGGGATTATCTTCCACGCCGCGGGTCGTCATCCGCTGGTTGGTCTGGCCGCTGCCTTTGCCGGGGTATCGGGTGGATTTGCCGCAAACTTCATCCCGTGTGGTAACGATGCGCTGCTGCAAGGCTTTACCCAAGCGGCCGCTCGTTTGCTGGATGGCGATTACACCGTTAACACGCTGTGTAACGTGTTCTTCGGTATGGCCTCTTCCCTGATGATCACACTGGTTGGCTGGTGGGTCACCGAGAAAGTGGTTGAGCCGCGCGTGAGCAAAATGAAGCTCAACGATACGCTGCCAGAGCCTGAAGACATGACCTCCTACAGCGAGGCGGAAAACCGTGGTTTCCGCGCTGCTAGCTGGGCGATGCTGGCCGGTCTTGGCCTGTTGGCCGCAGCGCTGTGGCCTGAGACATCACCGCTGCGCGCTGCTGATGGCTCACTGACCAGCTATGCTGCGCCGGTGATGAAGTCGATTGTGCCATTGATTTTCTTGCTGTTTATCTTCCCTGGCATTGTGTATGGCCGTGTAGCGGGTACTTTCAAGACCAGCAAAGACGTGATTGATGCCATGAGCAACACCATGAGCAAGATGGGCTCATACATGGTGATGGCGTTTTTCTGTGCGCAGTTCATCAAAGCGTTTGGCGATTCCAATCTGGGTACGCTGCTGGCGCTGTCAGGGGCGAATGTCCTCAAAGAGATGGCGTTGCCGGGCGAAGTGACCATCATCGGTATGGTTCTGCTGACGGCGATGGTTAACATCCTGATTGGCTCTGCGTCTGCAAAATGGGCGCTGTTGTCACCAATTATGGTGCCGATGCTGATGGCGGTGGGCTTGTCTCCTGAGCTGACGCAGGCAGCGTTCCGTATTGGTGACTCTACCACCAACATTATTACGCCGCTGATGGTGTTCTTCCCGCTGGTGGTGGTGTATTGCCAGCGTTATGTGAAAGAGACCGGGGTGGGTACGCTGGTGTCTATCATGATGCCGTACTCCATTGCCTTTATGATCAGTTGGATTTTGTTCCTGCTGGCATGGTGGGCGCTGGGGCTGCCGCTGGGTCTGCAAGCTGGTTATACCTATCCGGTTGCAGGTTAAGTTGGTCAGAACTAAAAAAGCGTTTGATACGCTTTGATAGACCGCTTTTCGATAACGGGCTGCTTTGGCAGCCCGTTTTTTATGGGGAAGTGTCGGCATCACATGTAACATTGGCGGAGGAAATGCTTGTATGTAACCACGTAGCAGAAGCAGGCGACCGGATGGCGCGGCTTGTCTATAATTGGCGGCAAGAGATAACGCTAACCATCAGGTAAGAATGTAACGTGATACAACAGGCGGAGCACGAATTTTGGATGCGTCATGCCATGACGCTGGCTGCGAAAGCGGAAGCGGAAGGTGAAGTGCCAGTCGGCGCAGTATTGGTGTTGGACGGCCAAGTGATAGGTGAAGGCTGGAATCGCTCCATCGACCAACATGATCCGACCGCGCATGCGGAGATGATGGCGATCCGCCAAGGCGGCAAAGTGGTACAAAACTATCGTCTGCTGGATGCGGTGCTGTATGTGACATTGGAGCCTTGCGCCATGTGTTCAGGCGCGATGGTGCATGGCCGAATTCGGCAACTGGTGTTTGGGGCCAGCGATTTGAAAACCGGCACCGCGGGCTCGGTGATGAATTTGCTGCGTGAACCGCACTTTAATCATCAGTTAGAGGTGCTGGGCGGCGTATTAGCCGACGAGTGCGGGGCGCAGCTCAGTGCATTTTTCCGTCGGCGTCGGGCTGAGAAAAAAGCGTTGCGTCAGGCGGCACGTGAATCGAGCTCGCTCGGCGAGGATGTTGAGTAAGAGAACAGCACCTGCTCTGGCTGCGGGATTCTAGCCGCAGCCGTTTCGGATACATAATCAATTTGGGATAGGGTGGTGCGGGGTAAAGTGGATATAGCGCTGAATTAGTGGTGAGACGGCTCGGGTACGCGTCCCCAACAAACCTGCTCTGGCATCCTTTCTGCTGTATCGTATTGCAGGTTAATCAATGTAAATAAGCGATTGCGAAACAGGATCTTGCGCTTACGGTTCACCTGCATGCGCAGGCGGCGCAGAGAGCCCCCAATCGCCGGTTTCTTACTGCTCATCAATTTACGACGTCGGATCATGGTACACCTCTTTGGACTGACTGCCTTGTCCATCTCATACGCTCAGTGTTACCAGATTATGACGCACAGGTAAATGCTCCAATGCGATCAGCCCGACAATATTGCATGCTAATTGTGTCTGATGTGCTGTTAGAGTCAGGTTTTGCGGCTTTTTAACCTAAAATTATGCCTATATGCGGATATGTAGCGGAAAAATGGTGAAATGCCAGTTTTAACATTAGCCGGTAATTACGCGGGCCAAAAGCATAACCGAGATGTGAATTATTTATTACGGTTATATTGGTGGGCCGAATTGCGTACCGATACGCGAGCTTATGAATGTTGCTGATATTCGAGCCTGTGTGCAGGTGAGTGATGCCTGAACCCATGGCTTAAACAGGACACAAGAGACACAAAAAAAGAGGAGCAGGCGCTCCTCTTTTTACTTTGTTTACCGTTCTTATGTGCTGTTTGCGTATCGGTGTGGCAGCACCGTTATTCTTTCACCTTCGCGGTAACTAAGCCTGCGCCGGGGGATTTGAGCTCGGTCATCGCCTCTTGACGGCTTTGCTTCATCTCGGCACGTTGCAGCGCGTTTTGCTCACGCGCTTCTTGCGCGGTATTGATCACCGCCGGCTCACCGTTATCGTTCAGCGGCGCGACTTCTTTGGCTTTAGCGGCAATCGCCAGCTGCTGCGCCTGATCATAGCCCACCAAACTTTGCATGTAGCGACGAATGTTCTCCACGTAGCGGAAGGCTTCACCGCCACGGGCAAAGCCGTAGCGAGTCTGCGCGTAGTAGCGTTTTTGACTGAGCATCGGCAGACGTTGCTTCACATCCGCCCAAGAGTCAGGATTGGCGCCTTGGGTTTTGGTCAGGCGACGGGCATCCATCATATGACCAAAGCCAATGTTGTACGCCGCCAGTGCAAACCATGCTCGCTCGTCTTCGGGAATGCTTTCTGGAATTTTATCCATCAAGCGCGCCAGATAATCGGAGCCACCACGAATGCTTTGCTCAGGATCGGTGCGATCACTGACGCCCACCGAGGCGGCAGTTGGACGGGTCAACATCATCAGGCCACGCACACCGGTAGGTGAGGTAGCATCCGGATCCCAATGCGATTCCTGATAGGCTACCGCCGCCAGCAAACGCCAATCCAGCTCGCCCGCATATTGCTCGAACAGCTTCTGGTATTGCGGCAGCGTTTTTTCGATTTCGGCCAAGAAAGTACGGGTATCGACATAATCAAACTCATCGATATGACCGAAGTATTTCTCTTCCAAACGCGCCAGCGTGCCGTCTTCCACAATCTCACTCATGAAATCCAGCATCGCGGCGTACAGGCTGTCGTCATCGCTTTTACGCATGTACCAGACGACTGGCTCTTCATCACTGATATCGAAGGCGACGGCCAGCTCGGGCTTGATGCGCTGCAGCGCCGCAATACTCACTGAGTCAGCCACGGTGTAATCCAGTGAGCCTTCGGCCACTTGGCGTAGCAATTCATCCGAAGAGAGATCGGTGGTGGCTTTCCAGCTTAAATTGCTAAATTTGCCGGTTAACTTAGCCAGTGAGGCTGCATGTGCCGAACCGGAGGCCACCATCAAGGTGCCTTTCAGATCGTTTAAGTTTTTCGGGCGCGCTTTCCCCTTCCGGTATACCAACTGCTGGGATACGGAATAGTAAGAAGGGCCAACCCGAAATTGAGACAGGCGTTCCTGATTAAACAGCAGGCCGGCGGCTGCCATATCGAGCCGTTTTTCGTTTACGGCCGGAAACAGATCCGTCAGGCTGAAGGCAGATTCAATCCGCAGTTCGACCCCGAGGTAATCGGCGAAACGTTTGGTGAGCTCATACTCTAGGCCGGATGGACCATTCGGTCCGATGTAATAAGAGAGGGCACTGTTGATGGTGCCGACGCGGAGCTCCCCGCGCTCTTTTACTTGTTCTAGTTGGCTGCGTCTGTCAAAAACCCAATTACGTCCCGGTAATAATACAGCCAATCCCACGGCCAGAAGTAACAGACAGCTGATCCATTTAAAATTCAGCGTTTTCAATAGATTATCTCTTCACAGAGTGTTACTGGTGATAACGTGTTGGTGACTTTTTGTTCAATTGGGCCAAGGCATTTTCTCCAACCGAGGCCCGTGACGCAATCTTTTTATTACAAGATGGGGTTACTGACTGTAGGAATTTCTTACTAACGAAGTCAGGAATAATCATGACGCAAACGGTTTCGTCGGCGCGGCAATTTCTCTATAATACGGCGGCCTTTTAGCCAAACCGCCCTTAAAGAGAGCTAAACGATGATGGAAATTATGCGCGGCTCGCCAGCGCTTTCAGCTTTTCGCGTGACCAAATTACTGTCTGCCTGCCAGGATGCGCAACTGCCAGTACAGGATGTGTATGCCGAATATGTGCATTTCGCCCATTTGAGCGCGCCCCTTTCCACCGATGAACAGGTCAAGCTGGCACGCCTGTTACGTTATGGCCCGTCATTGCCAGAGCATGAGCCAAAGGGCTATCTGCTGCTGGTAACGCCACGTCCGGGGACGGTATCGCCATGGTCCTCCAAAGCTACCGACATTGCGCATAACTGTGGCTTGACGCAGGTGCGCCGCTTAGAGCGCGGTATTGCCTACTACCTGACGGCCGATGCTCTGACTGCGGAGCAGTTAGCGGCGGTGAAAGCGTTGTTGCATGATCGCATGATGGAGTGTGTGTTTACCGAGTTGCAGCAAGCCGATGTGCTGTTCAGTGAGCAGGCACCCGCTCCGGTACAGCAAATTCCTGTGCTGGAAGAAGGGCGCGCAGCGCTGGAGCAAGCAAACCTGCGCCTAGGGCTGGCGTTGGCCGATGAAGAAATTGATTACCTGTTGGCTAGCTTTACTCGCCTGCAGCGTAATCCGAATGACATTGAGCTTTATATGTTCGCGCAGGCCAACTCTGAGCACTGCCGCCACAAGATTTTCAATGCCGATTGGATTATCGATGATCAGCCGCAGGCAAAATCGCTGTTCAAGATGATCAAAAACACCTTCGAGAAGACTCCTGAGTATGTCTTCTCGGCGTATAAAGATAATGCCGCCGTGATGGAAGGCTCGGTTGCCGGGCGTTTCTTTGCCGCGCCGGACACCGGCCGCTATGAATACTATCAAGAGCCGACTCACATTCTGATGAAGGTGGAAACGCACAACCACCCCACCGCGATTTCACCATGGCCAGGTGCGGCCACCGGCTCTGGTGGGGAAATTCGTGATGAAGGCGCTACGGGGCGCGGCGCCAAACCAAAAGCCGGTTTAGTGGGCTTCTCGGTGTCTAACTTACGCATTCCGGGCTTTGAACAGCCGTGGGAAACCGATTTTGGTAAGCCCGATCGCATCGTTTCGGCGCTGGATATCATGACCGAAGGCCCACTGGGCGGCGCGGCGTTTAACAACGAATTTGGCCGTCCAGCGTTGCTGGGTTACTTCCGCACCTACGAAGAAGAGGTGAATAGCCATAACGGGCAGGAAGTGCGAGGCTATCATAAGCCGATCATGCTGGCTGGTGGCCTCGGTAATATCCGAGAAAATCATATTCAAAAAGGGGAGATTCCGGTTGGCGCCAAACTGATTGTGCTGGGGGGCCCGGCAATGAATATCGGTTTGGGTGGTGGCGCGGCTTCATCCATGACCTCGGGCCAATCGCAAGAGGATTTGGACTTTGCCTCCGTGCAGCGTGATAACCCAGAGATGGAGCGCCGCTGTCAGGAAGTGATCGACCGCTGCTGGCAGCTGGGCGACGACAACCCAATCCTGTTTATCCATGATGTGGGCGCGGGTGGCCTGTCGAACGCCATGCCAGAGCTGGTGCACGATGGTGGCCGCGGCGGTCGCTTTGACCTGCGCGCCATTGCCAGCGATGAGCCGGGCATGAGTCCGCTGGAGATCTGGTGTAACGAATCGCAAGAGCGTTATGTGCTGGCGGTAGCTCCTGATCAGCTGGCGCGCTTTGAAGCGCTGTGCCAGCGTGAGCGTGCGCCGTACGCCGTGATTGGTGAGGCCTGCGCCGAGCTGCATCTGGATATGTATGACCCGCATTTTGACAACCATCCGATTGATTTACCGATGGATGTGCTGCTGGGTAGCACGCCGAAGATGCTGCGCGATGTGAAGACCTTGCAGATGCAGGGCAAAAAACTCGATTTAGGTGGTGCTACGCTGCACGAAGCGCTGGAGCGCGTCTTGCGCTTGCCGGCAGTCGCCGAAAAAACTTTCCTGATCACCATCGGCGATCGCAGTGTCACCGGTATGGTGGCGCGCGATCAAATGGTTGGCCCGTGGCAGATCCCTGTTGCTGACTGCGCGGTCACCGCGGCGAGCTTTGATACTTATCACGGCGAAGCGATGTCGATGGGCGAGCGGGCGCCTGTGGCGCTGTTGGACTTTGCCGCCTCGGCGCGTCTGGCGGTCGGTGAAGCGATCACCAATATCGCGGCGACGCGCATCGGTGACATCAAGCGTATCAAGCTGTCCGCCAACTGGATGGCGGCAGCCGGTCACCCGGGTGAAGATGCCGGTTTGTATGCGGCAGTGAAGGCGGTGGGCGAAGAGCTGTGTCCGGCGCTGGGTCTGACCATTCCGGTGGGTAAAGACTCGATGTCGATGAAAACCCGCTGGCAGCAAGAGGGCGAAGAGCTGTCTGTGACCGCGCCGCTGTCGCTGGTGATCTCGGCCTTTAGCCGCGTGGAAGATATTCGCGCCACGCTGACACCACAACTGCGCACCGATTTGGGCGCATCACGCCTGCTGCTGATTGACTTAGGTGAAGGGTGTAACCGCGTTGGCGGCTCGGCACTGGCCCAAGTGTATAAGCAGCTGGGCGATAAGCCGGCCGATTTGGATAATCCAGCGCGTTTGCTGGCCTTCTTCAATGCGATGCAAGAGCTGGTAGCGGCGCGTCATCTGCTGGCCTACCACGACCGTTCGGATGGTGGTCTGCTGGTTACGCTGGCGGAGATGGCCTTTGCCGGTCATTGCGGCGTGGAAGTGGATATTGGTGCGCTGGGTGATGACAACATGGCGGTGCTGTTCAGTGAAGAGCTGGGCGCAGTGCTGCAGGTGCGCGATAGCGCCATCACCGATGTGCGTAAAATCCTGATCAAGCATGGCCTGCTGGATATCACCCATGAAATTGGCGCACCAGTGACCGATGATCTGTTCAGTATCCGCCGTGGCACCCGCGTGATTATCGAAGATACCCGCACGCGCCTGCGTGGGATCTGGGCGGAGATGACGTGGCAGATGCAGCGTCGTCGTGATAACCCAGAGTGCGCCGATCAGGAGTTTGCGGGCAAATGTGACCCGCAAGATCCGGGGTTGAATGTTCGCCTGAGCTTCGATTCGGCAGACGACATTGCCGCGCCGTACATTGCGACTGGCGTGCGTCCGAAGTTGGCGGTGCTGCGTGAGCAGGGCGTGAACTCGC
The DNA here is from genome assembly GCF_021368255.1 of Plesiomonas sp. PI-19. Lineage (NCBI taxonomy): Bacteria > Pseudomonadati > Pseudomonadota > Gammaproteobacteria > Enterobacterales > Enterobacteriaceae > Plesiomonas > Plesiomonas sp. PI-19. The sequence goes on along the minus strand of NZ_JAJNMQ010000001.1, from coordinate 2,437,141 downwards.
ATGTCGAGATGGCGGCAGCGTTCGATCGCGCTGGTTTTGATGCCATCGATGTGCACATGAGCGATATTCTGGGCGGACGCATCAACTTGCAGCAGTTCCAATCGCTGGTGGCCTGCGGCGGCTTCTCGTACGGTGACGTTTTGGGCGCCGGTGAAGGTTGGGCGAAGTCGATTTTGTTCAACGCGCAGGCGCGGGATCAATTTGAGTCGTTCTTCCGTCGTCAAGATACGCTGGCGCTCGGGGTGTGTAATGGCTGTCAGATGATGTCCAACTTGCATGAGCTGATCCCAGGTACTGAAAACTGGCCACGTTTCGTGCGTAACCGCTCGGAGCGTTTCGAGGCGCGTTTCAGTCTGGTGGAAGTGGCGGCGAGTCCTTCTCTGCTGCTGGCGGATATGGCCGGCTCACGGATGCCAATTGCGGTATCGCATGGTGAAGGGCAAGTGGAGTTTCGCGACACGGTGCAGCTCAATGCGCTGGAGCAAAGCGCGCTGGTGGCGATGCGCTTTGTGAACAACGCCGGGCAAGCGACCACCACTTATCCTGCTAACCCGAACGGGTCGGTCAACGGCATTACCGCGGTGACTAACTTGGATGGTCGCGTCACTATCATGATGCCGCATCCTGAGCGGGTGTTCCGTACGGTCAGCAATTCTTGGCATCCTGATAACTGGGGTGAAGATAGCCCGTGGATGCGCATGTTCCGTAATGCGCGTCGTCAACTGGGGTAATCGGCTATCGCGGTATAGCTAATGACCGGTTTTTCACCGGTTTTGAACCGAAGGCGCTCAATAGAGCGCCTTTTTAATTGCTTGATTATTAATGGCTTTTATTTGATTGTCGCGAAATGCCGACAAGGGTGTTTATTCGTGTCGCCAAAAAGAGACATTTATCTTGTTGTTTTTAAATGGATATTTGTTTGGCGCTTTATCCTGTCGTTTTTTCGCGACAGTTTTAGCTGTTGCTGCCAGCTGAAATACCCATAGCCAATGAGAAGCGTAAGTTTGATAGCATTGATTTAAAATTTAATTCATTTTAAATCAATGGTTTATTTCGTTTAATAAAAAGATGGCACGCCAGCTGCATTATATTGGTCGTAAGCGCTCATCCACCTTCTTATGATAGCTTAGCTTCATAAACTTATCGGATGATGCCAATGTCATGGAGTCTAACGTCCGACCCTTGATAATGACTACGGTCTTATCTAATTACGGACGCCACGTTGAGTGAGACTCCGCCCGACGTACCACTGCGATAAACAGAGATTTATCATCCGGTACGTGCTGAGAAGCCGGATACCAGTCGCCTGATTTCGATGAACATCAGTTTTCATCACCCTGCAGGCGTAGCAAATACGGTCTGGTATCCTGACAGCCGCTCTGCCCGTTTAAGTGTAACGCAAGCAGACTGGTCCGGGACGTACCGGGGGAAACCCCGGTCACCCGTCACTTTATCTTCTTTCTGTCGCTCGCAAGCGCTCAGATCTTGCTCATCCTCGGGCAAGAATCGCGTTTGTATCTTTTCTCTGCGCCTGAGCTCAGGTAGCATTCTTCTATCTATTATTCACCATTATGACCTTTATGCGCTTTTCACCCCGTTCTTTGCGGCAATTGGTTTTGCTGGCCTTTGTGCTGGTGCTGCTGCCATTGCTGCTGTTGGCCTATCAGGCTTATCGGGGGCTCGATAACCTCAGTGAACAAGCCGAGCAGCTCAACCGCTCTACGTTGGCCGATGCGCGGCGCTCGGAGGTAATGAGTAATATCGCGCTAGAGATGGAGCGTAGCTACCGTCAGTACTGTGTGTTTGGTGATAAGACCTTTGCGAATTTGTACCAAAATCAGCGTAAGCAATACCTGCGTCAGCTGACCTTACATGCCCGCGCGTTGCCGGAAAAAATCAACTATGCGGATTTACATACCCAGCTGCAGGCGCTGGCGGTGCCGCTGTGTAATAATGAAGGATTGACGCCAGAAGCGTTGTCGCTTTTGGAGCAGTTTGCGCGCAGCAATACCCAGATGCTGGAGACCACCCGTAACATCATCTACTCACGCGGTGAACAGTTACAGCAGACCATTGCCGATCGGGGTCGCTACTTTGGTTGGCAGGCGTTGAGCGTGTTTGTGGTCAGTCTGGTGCTGGTGTTGCTGTTTACCCGCATGATTATCGGGCCGGTGAAAAGTATCCAGCACATGATTAACCGTCTCGGGGAAGGGCATAAGATTGTCGATATCTCCGGGCTGCGTGGGCCGCGCGAGTTAAAATCGATCGCCCAGCGCGTGGTGTGGCTCAGTGAGCGTTTGAGTTGGTTAGAATCGCAACGTCACGAGTTTTTGCGGCATATTTCGCATGAGTTAAAAACCCCGTTGGCCAGTATGCGTGAAGGTACGGATTTGCTGGCGGATGAGATTGCTGGGCCGCTCACCGAATCGCAAAAAGAGATAGTCACCATTTTGGACTCCAGCAGTCGGCACTTGCAGCAGCTGATTGAGCAGTTACTGGATTATAACCGCCAGATTGCCAATACCCCGGTGCAGATGCAGGATGTGGTGCTGCTGCCGTTATTGGAGCAGGTGATGGTGGCCAATAGCTTGCCGGCCAAAGCGAAGAACATGCGCACCCATCTGGATCTGGCCTTTAGTCACTGCATGGCGGAGCCCACCTTGCTCAGTCGGGTGCTGGATAACCTGTACTCCAATGCGGTGCACTATGGTGGGGAGTCCGGCACTATCTGGATCAGTAGCCGACAGAACCTGAAAGAGTCGCGAATTCAAATTGATATCGCCAATACCGGCACCTCGATTCCTCTGGCGGAGCGGGAAATGATTTTTGAGCCGTTTTATCAGGGTAGCCGACAGCGCAAAGGCGCCGTCAAAGGCAGCGGGTTAGGCTTGAGTATTGCGCGTGACTGTATCCGGCGGATGCAGGGCGAACTGGATTTGGTGCAGGTGGATTATGCGCCAGTATGTTTTCGTATTGAATTACCGTTAAGTCCTGAACATGTCTCATAAAATGAAAAAATGGATGCTGGGAGTAGCACTGGCGGTGCCGGTTACGCTGCTGACAGCTTGCAGCGGACGCCCGACTCAGGCATTGGCACGGGTAATGGAGCCCGTGTTACCTTCAATTGAAAATGAAGATTTTTACCGTCGCTCGTGTGCGGCGATCTGGAATAGCAGTAACACCAATCAGATTCAGATGGCTGCCTATTGGTTGCGGGTTTCTGAGTGCGCAGATCAGATCCCGTTTAAATCACGGCGTGAATTTGCCGCCAGCTTGCCGACGACCACATGGCATGGTCAGCTGAAAAAAACGCTGGTCGAGCTGCGTGACAGCCCGAGCTTACCGCAGCGGCGGCGTGCACTGGATACCTTAAGTGGCTTACGTGACCAAGTGCCGTCCAGCGTGTTACCGCTGGTGCGTTTGTGGCGGGAGCAACAGGTCACGCTGATTAATGCGACCGATGAGCGGTTGCGCGCTCAGCGCGAGATGAAGCAATTGGAAATGGAGATGGCGGAGCTGCGTGCCGAGCGGCAAACGTTGCATCGCCGTCTGGATGATGCGGAGCAAAAGCTGCGCCGTTTGATGGATATTGAGCGTCAGCTGTCGGTACGTAAGCTGGTGCCGGTGCGGCCGGTACCCGAGCAAGATGACAGCACTAAACTGCCGCAGTTGGCCGTGCCGTCGGTGGGGGATACCTCGGTGGATGAGCCATTGCCGCCAGCCTCGACACCGGAGCAGATGACGCCAGATCAGATAAAGGAGCCTCAGGCTGATGACACCGAAAAAGACAGCGAGCCTGCTGCTGGTCGATGATGATCCCAGCTTGCTGCGTCTGCTGGGGATGCGTCTCAACAGTGAAGGCTTTCAGGTAGAGACCGCCCTGAACGGGCAAGAAGCACTGCGCATTTTAGAGCGCGATAAAATCGATCTCGTGATCAGTGATTTGCGCATGGATGAAATGGATGGCATGGCGCTGTTCAGCGAAATCCAAAAGCGCATCCCCGGTATGCCGGTGATATTACTGACTGCCCACGGCTCGATCCCCGATGCAGTGGCCGCCACGCGGCAGGGGGTGTTTAGCTTCCTGACCAAGCCGGTCGATAAAGAAGCACTGTATAAAGCCATTGATGAAGCCTTGGCGTTACATGCTCCGGCCAGCAGTGATGAGCGCTGGCGTGAGGGGGTGATCACCCGTAATGCGGGCATGTTACGTTTGCTGGAGCAGGCGAAAATGGTGGCGCAGTCCGATGTCAGTATTCTGATTAACGGGGCTAGCGGTACCGGTAAAGAAGTGTTGGCACAGGCGATCCATAAAGCCAGTCCGCGCGCCGGCGCGCCGTTTATTGCCATTAACTGTGGCGCGTTACCGGAGCAGTTGCTGGAGTCTGAATTATTTGGCCATGCCAAAGGCGCGTTTACCGGCGCGGTCAGTCAGCGTGAGGGCCTGTTCCAAGCGGCGCAGGGGGGAACCCTGTTTCTGGATGAAATCGGCGATATGCCTTTGGCGCTGCAAGTCAAACTGCTGCGCGTCTTGCAAGAGCGGAAAGTCCGTCCGCTGGGCAGTAACCGCGATATCGACATTGATGTGCGGGTGGTGTCGGCCACGCACCGTGATTTAGTCAAAGCCATGGAGCAAGGCGAGTTTCGTGAAGATCTCTACTACCGCCTGAACGTGGTTAACCTCAAACTGCCGGCACTGAATGAGCGTGCCGATGATATCCCCCTTCTAGCCGATCACATTTTGCGCCACGCTGCCGAGCGTAATAAACCCTTTGTGCGCGCGTTTTCCAAAGAAGCGCTCAAGCAGCTGATGGCCGCCGAGTGGCCGGGGAATGTGCGGCAATTAGTGAACGTGATTGAGCAGTGTGTGGCATTGACCACCGCGCCGGTGATCAACGAGGCGCTGGTCGCACAGGCGTTGGAAGGGGAAAATACCGCACTACCCACCTTTGCTGATGCGCGCAGCCATTTTGAATTGCATTATCTGCGTAAATTGCTGCACATTGCCAAAGGTAACGTGACGCAAGCCGCGCGTATGGCGGGACGCAATCGCACGGAATTTTATAAGCTGCTGGGGCGTCACGAGCTAGACCCGAACGATTTTAAGGATAACTGATCCGGTTTCTGGCCAACGTGTCCGAGCGTAGAAAAACGGCGGAGAACATTGGCGGGGATGGTATCGGTCGTTGTTGCATCTTATTATCGTGTGCAACACGTTATTGTGTCTGTGGCTATCACTGGGCGGCAGACAACTCTGTATGAAGTTAGTTACGGATAAGTTGGATTTGTCATGACGAAAGGGCCTGTTACCGGTTCGCTGACAGTCGCTCTGGCACAGCTGAATATGCTGGTCGGCGATATTGAAGGCAATGCGCAAAAAATCATTACTACCACGCGTGAGCAGGCCGATGCCGGCGCCGATCTGGTGGTGTTCCCTGAATTGGCGTTAACCGGCTATCCACCCGAAGATTTGCTGCTGCGTCCTGATTTGATGGTGCGCGTGAATGCCCAATTGGATCTGATTACGCAGGTGTCACACAAGACTGCCGTACTGGTGGGGCATCCGTGGCCGGAAGACGGGAAGTTATACAATGCGCTGTCTGTGTATGCCGAAGGCCGCTTGCTGATCCGTTACTACAAGCAAAAATTACCCAACTACGGCGTATTTGATGAGCTGCGTTACTTTAGCGCGGGCGATAAAAATGCGCTGTTGGAGCTCAACGGTGTCCGTCTGGGGCTGCTGATTTGTGAAGACCTGTGGTTTGATGCGCCGGTTGATGCCCTGCATGCTGCCGGTGCTGAGGTGATAGTCTCTATCAATGCTTCGCCGTACGACCAAGAAAAGCCGCAAGTACGCCAACGTCTGCTGGAAGGGCATTGCCGCCGTACCGGCTTACCACTGCTGTATCTGAACCAAATCGGTGGGCAAGATGAGCTAGTGTTTGATGGTTGCTCGAAAGTGTTCAACGCACAAGGTGAGATGACGCATCGGCTGGCGGCATTTGCCGAGCAGGTGGAACAGGTGCAATTGCACAAACAGCAGGATGCGTTGACTATTACCCCGATGGCACAACCTGCTGTAGCGCAAGGTTTGCTGGCGCAAACCTATCAAGCGTTAGTGTTGGCCGTGCGCGACTATGTCACCAAAAATGGTTTCCAAGGCGCAGTACTGGGCTTATCGGGCGGGATTGATTCGGCCTTAACTCTGGCGATAGCCGTGGATGCGTTGGGCGCCGATAAAGTGCAGGCGGTCATGATGCCGTTTCGCTATACCGCCGATATCAGTGTAGCCGATGCCAAGGAAGAAGCTGATTTGCTAGGTATCGAGTTTGATATCGTCTCTATCGAACCGATGTTTGATGCGTTTATGCAGCAGTTGGCACCGATGTTTGCTGGCACCGAGCGAGATACCACCGAAGAGAACTTGCAGGCTCGTTGCCGTGGCGTGATGTTGATGGCGCTATCGAACAAGCGTCGCCGTTTGGTACTGACCACCGGTAACAAGAGTGAGATGGCGGTAGGCTATGCCACCTTGTACGGTGATATGGCCGGTGGCTTCGATGTGCTGAAAGACGTGCCGAAAACCTTGGTCTTCCAATTATCCGAATACCGTAATACGCTCTCGTACGTGATCCCGCAGCGAGTCATTGACCGTCCGCCATCAGCAGAGCTGGCACCGGATCAGGTCGACCAAGACAGCTTGCCACCGTATGACATTTTGGATGCGATTTTGCACGCCTATGTCGAGCAGGATAAATCGGTGGCCGATCTGGTGGCGATGGGATTCGAGGAAGAAGTGGTGCGTAAGGTCATTCGTTTGGTGGATATCAACGAATACAAGCGCCGTCAGGCCGCGGTAGGGCCGCGGATCACCGCCCGTAATTTTGGCAAGGATCGGCGTTATCCAATAACGTCCGGCTTTGGTCGTGTAAACTGGTAAGGAACTGCCATGAAGAAAATTGACGCAATCATCAAACCGTTCAAGCTGGATGATGTCCGAGAAGCGCTGGCGGAAGTCGGGATCACCGGCATGACGGTGACCGAAGTGAAAGGCTTTGGTCGCCAGAAAGGGCATACCGAGTTATACCGCGGTGCCGAGTATATGGTCGATTTTCTGCCCAAAGTGAAAATTGAAATGGTGGTGGCCGATGAGATTGTCGATACCTGTGTCGATACCATCATGCAAACGGCGCAAACTGGTAAAATCGGTGACGGCAAAATCTTCGTGTATGACGTTGCGCGTGTGATCCGAATTCGTACCGGTGAACAAGACGAAGAAGCCATTTGAATCAGGTTATTCACAAAACGGTGCCGCGGGCACCGTTTTTGTTTTCAGCTGTCGCGGTTGTTGCAAATTAGATTGGCAATCGTTTGCGTTAAAATTGCCGCAGGGGCTATCAGTCCCTCGGTAAAAGCATTAAACTTGGCGCAGACCCACGGGAGCGCCGGTGACAGCCCGTTTTATCCCGCGACTTAGCTCAGGTTATCAGGAGATGCAGATGTTAAAACGAGACATGAACATTGCCGACTACGATGCTGACTTATGGCAGGCCATGCAGCAGGAAGTTGTGCGTCAGGAAGAGCATATTGAGCTGATTGCGTCAGAGAACTATACCAGCCCGCGCGTTATGCAGGCCCAGGGCTCCCAGCTGACCAACAAATACGCGGAAGGCTATCCGGGCAAGCGCTACTACGGCGGTTGTGAGTATGTGGATATTGTTGAGCAGTTGGCTATTGATCGCGCGAAGGCGCTGTTTGGTGCCGATTACGCTAACGTGCAGCCACACTCCGGTTCACAAGCTAACTCTGCGGTGTATATGGCGCTGCTAAACCCGGGCGATACCGTTCTGGGCATGAGCTTGGCGCATGGTGGCCACCTGACTCACGGTTCACCGGTTAACTTCTCCGGTAAACTGTACAACATCGTGCCTTACGGCATCGATGAGCACGGTCGCATTGATTATGATGATGTGGCGCGTCAGGCCCAAGAGCATAAGCCGAAGATGATCATCGGTGGTTTCTCTGCCTACTCTCGTCTGGTGGATTGGGCGCGTCTGCGTGAAATTGCTGACAGCGTCGGGGCTTATCTGTTTGTGGATATGGCGCACGTTGCAGGCTTAGTGGCTGCCGGTGCCTATCCAAATCCAGTGCCTCACGCTCACGTGGTGACGACTACCACGCACAAGACTCTGGCCGGTCCTCGTGGTGGCTTGATTTTGTCGGCTGCCGGTGATGAAGATCTGTATAAGAAGCTGAACTCTGCCGTGTTCCCTGGTGGCCAAGGTGGCCCACTGATGCATGTGATTGCGGCAAAAGCCGTAGCATTTAAAGAAGCTATGGAGCCGGAGTTTAAAGCGCTGCAGTTCCAAATCGTGCGTAACGCACAGGCGATGGTGGATGTATTCCAGAAACGCGGCTACAAAGTTGTTTCTAACGGCACTGAGAACCACCTGTTCTTGCTGGATCTGATTGATAAAGATATCACTGGTAAAGATGCGGATGCGGCACTGGGCCGAGCCAATATCACCGTGAACAAAAACAGCGTGCCGAACGATCCACGCAGTCCGTTTGTGACGTCGGGGATCCGTATTGGCTCTCCAGCTATTTCTCGTCGTGGCTTTAAAGAAGAAGAAGCGGCACTGCTGGCGGGTTGGATGTGTGATGTGCTGGATGACATCAACAATGAAGCAACCATCGAGCGTGTGAAAGGTCAGGTACTGGATATCTGTGCTCGCTTCCCTGTTTACGCGTAATAGGTTACCGGTTGTTTGACGTCATCTATATAGTTCTATAGATAGCAGACACGCTGAGGCTAGACGCCCATAAGCCGAACTTAAGTAGAACTAACAAGGCCGCAGATCACGCGGCCTTTTTTATAGCTATAAGCCATTAAGCTGGAGCGTGGCTAATTGTGCGGTTCTGACGAGTGCATCAGGCTCATCAGGTGTCACAGAGCGAAGAGTCGAGCGTTTCCCTCTATATTTTCATATTCCACTCTTGGTTATCCACAGGGCTTTCTGGGTATCCTGTGCATTAAATGTGAGTATTCAGTGCTTAAGTTGGGTTGCCATTATTTATTGTAATTTCAGCGTTTTTTGTAGCAAAATCGCTTGCGCTTTCGCGGCGCGCTCCTATAATGCGACCCCACTGACACGGCAGCAGTGATGCAAATCACAGTGGTCGGTGGTCAACGAAACAACGCAGTTAAGCATGATAAAAAAATGCTTGACGGCACAACAGGAAAGCGGAATAATGCGCGTCCTGTCGCTAAGGGTGAAACCCGAAGCGAAACGCTCTTTAAAAAGTTAATCAGACAATCTGTGTGGGCACTCGTTTGAGAATGCTGATATCCAAAAGATATTAAGTTAAACGAGTGACTGAACAATTTATTTGCCAGTTTATTCGAGCGACAAACTTTAAATTGAAGAGTTTGATCATGGCTCAGATTGAACGCTGGCGGCAGGCCTAACACATGCAAGTCGAGCGGTAACACAGAGGAGCTTGCTCCTTGGGTGACGAGCGGCGGACGGGTGAGTAATGCCTGGGGATCTGCCCGATAGAGGGGGATAACTACGGGAAACTGTAGCTAATACCGCATAACGTCTACGGACCAAAGTGGGGGCTCTTCGGACCTCATGCTATCGGATGAACCCAGGTGGGATTAGCTAGTTGGTGAGGTAATGGCTCACCAAGGCGACGATCTCTAACTGGTTTGAGAGAATGACCAGTCACACTGGAACTGAGACACGGTCCAGACTCCTACGGGAGGCAGCAGTGGGGAATATTGCACAATGGGCGCAAGCCTGATGCAGCCATGCCGCGTGTGTGAAGAAGGCCTTCGGGTTGTAAAGCACTTTCAGCGGGGAGGAAGGGTCACTAGTTAATACCTAGTGGCATTGACGTTACTCGCAGAAGAAGCACCGGCTAACTCCGTGCCAGCAGCCGCGGTAATACGGAGGGTGCAAGCGTTAATCGGAATTACTGGGCGTAAAGCGCACGCAGGCGGTTTGTTAAGTCAGATGTGAAATCCCCGAGCTCAACTTGGGAACTGCATTTGAAACTGGCAAGCTAGAGTCTTGTAGAGGGGGGTAGAATTCCAGGTGTAGCGGTGAAATGCGTAGAGATCTGGAGGAATACCGGTGGCGAAGGCGGCCCCCTGGACAAAGACTGACGCTCAGGTGCGAAAGCGTGGGGAGCAAACAGGATTAGATACCCTGGTAGTCCACGCTGTAAACGATGTCGATTTGGAGGTTGTGCCCTTGAGGCGTGGCTTCCGGAGCTAACGCGTTAAATCGACCGCCTGGGGAGTACGGCCGCAAGGTTAAAACTCAAATGAATTGACGGGGGCCCGCACAAGCGGTGGAGCATGTGGTTTAATTCGATGCAACGCGAAGAACCTTACCTACTCTTGACATCCAGAGAACTTTCCAGAGATGGATTGGTGCCTTCGGGAACTCTGAGACAGGTGCTGCATGGCTGTCGTCAGCTCGTGTTGTGAAATGTTGGGTTAAGTCCCGCAACGAGCGCAACCCTTATCCTTTGTTGCCAGCGATTCGGTCGGGAACTCAAAGGAGACTGCCGGTGATAAACCGGAGGAAGGTGGGGATGACGTCAAGTCATCATGGCCCTTACGAGTAGGGCTACACACGTGCTACAATGGCATATACAAAGGGCGGCAAGCTAGCGATAGTGAGCGAATCCCATAAAGTATGTCGTAGTCCGGATTGGAGTCTGCAACTCGACTCCATGAAGTCGGAATCGCTAGTAATCGCGGATCAGAATGCCGCGGTGAATACGTTCCCGGGCCTTGTACACACCGCCCGTCACACCATGGGAGTGGGTTGCAAAAGAAGTAGGTAGCTTAACCTTCGGGAGGGCGCTTACCACTTTGTGATTCATGACTGGGGTGAAGTCGTAACAAGGTAACCGTAGGGGAACCTGCGGTTGGATCACCTCCTTACCTGAGATATTCGGCGCTTAAGCTGAGTGTTCACACAGATTGTTTGAATTTAGTTGCGTCCCCTTCGTCTAGAGGCCTAGGACACCGCCCTTTCACGGCGGTAACAGGGGTTCGAATCCCCTAGGGGACGCCACTTATTGCTCTTTAAAAATCTGAAAACAAGCTGAAAAATAACTGAAGTTCTTAAGAACAAGCGACTTGAGAAACTGGCAACGACCAGTTTAGTGACTAGCATTCAGCCCGACATTATTTTGGGTTGTATGGTTAAGTGACTAAGCGTACACGGTGGATGCCTTGGCAGTCAGAGGCGATGAAGGACGTGCTACCCTGCGAAAAGGGTTGGTGAGCTGGGATGGAGCGCTATAGCCAACCATGTCCGAATGGGGAAACCCACCTAAGATAACTTAGGTATCGTTAAGTGAATCCATAGCTTAACGAGGCGAACCGGGAGAACTGAAACATCTAAGTACCCCGAGGAAAAGAAATCAACCGAGATTCCGTTAGTAGCGGCGAGCGAACGCGGAGCAGCCCAGAGTCTGAATCAGTGGATGCGTTAGTGGAACGGATTGGAAAGTCCGGCGATACAGGGTGATAGCCCCGTACACGAAGACGCATTGCTGTGAGCTCGATGAGTAGGACGGGACACGTGGTATCCTGTTTGAAGATGGGGGGACCATCCTCCAAGGCTAAATACTCCTGACTGACCGATAGCGAACCAGTACCGTGAGGGAAAGGCGAAAAGAACCCCTGTGAGGGGAGTGAAATAGAACCTGAAACCGTGTACGTACAAGCAGTGGGAGCACCTTCGTGGTGTGACTGCGTACCTTTTGTATAATGGGTCAGCGACTTACATTTTGTAGCGAGGTTAACCGAATAGGGGAGCCGTAGGGAAACCGAGTCTTAATAGGGCGAATTAGTTGCAAGGTGTAGACCCGAAACCCGGTGATCTAGCCATGGGCAGGTTGAAGGTTGGGTAACACTAACTGGAGGACCGAACCGACTAATGTTGAAAAATTAGCGGATGACTTGTGGCTGGGGGTGAAAGGCCAATCAAACCGGGAGATAGCTGGTTCTCCCCGAAAGCTATTTAGGTAGCGCCTCGGACGAACACCTACGGGGGTAGAGCACTGTTAAGGCTAGGGGGTCATCCCGACTTACCAACCCTTTGCAAACTCCGAATACCGTAGAGTGCTATCCGGGAGACACACGGCGGGTGCTAACGTCCGTCGTGAAGAGGGAAACAACCCAGACCGCCAGCTAAGGTCCCAAAGTCATGGTTAAGTGGGAAACGATGTGGGAAGGCTTAGACAGCTAGGATGTTGGCTTAGAAGCAGCCATCATTTAAAGAAAGCGTAATAGCTCACTAGTCGAGTCGGCCTGCGCGGAAGATGTAACGGGGCTAAACCATGCACCGAAGCTGCGGCAATGACATTTAGGTGTTATTGGGTAGGGGAGCGTTCTGTAAGCGGTTGAAGGTGTACTGTGAGGTATGCTGGACGTATCAGAAGTGCGAATGCTGACATAAGTAACGATAAAGCGGGTGAAAAGCCCGCTCGCCGGAAGACCAAGGGTTCCTGTTCAACGTTAATCGGAGCAGGGTGAGTCGACCCCTAAGGCGAGGCTGAAAAGCGTAGTCGATGGGAAACGGGTTAATATTCCCGTACTTGTGGTAACTGCGAAGGGGGGACGGAGAAAGTTAGGCTATCCGGGCGACGGTTGTCCCGGTTTAAGCGTGAAGGTGGAGAGACTAGGCAAATCCGGTCTTTCATTAACACTGAGGCGTGATGACGAAGCACTACGGTGCTGAAGTAGCTGATACTACGCTTCCAGGAAAAGCCTCTAAGCATCAGGTTACCAGAAATCGTACCCCAAACCGACACAGGTGGTCAGGTAGAGAATACTCAGGCGCTTGAGAGAACTCGGGTGAAGGAACTAGGCAAAATGGTGCCGTAACTTCGGGAGAAGGCACGCTGATGGTAGGTGAAGTCCCTCGCGGATGGAGCTGAACTCAGTCGAAGATACCAGCTGGCTGCAACTGTTTATTAAAAACACAGCACTGTGCAAACACGAAAGTGGACGTATACGGTGTGACGCCTGCCCGGTGCCGGAAGGTTAATTGATGGGGTTAGCGAAAGCGAAGCTCTTGATCGAAGCCCCGGTAAACGGCGGCCGTAACTATAACGGTCCTAAGGTAGCGAAATTCCTTGTCGGGTAAGTTCCGACCTGCACGAATGGCGTAATGATGGCCAGGCTGTCTCCACCCGAGACTCAGTGAAATTGAAATCGCTGTGAAGATGCAGTGTACCCGCGGCAAGACGGAAAGACCCCGTGAACCTTTACTATAGCTTGACACTGAACATTGAGCCTTGATGTGTAGGATAGGTGGGAGGCATTGAAACGTGAACGCCAGTTTGCGTGGAGCCGACCTTGAAATACCACCCTTTAATGTTTGATGTTCTAACGTTGTCCCGTAATCCGGGATACGGACAGTGTCTGGTGGGTAGTTTGACTGGGGCGGTCTCCTCCTAAAGAGTAACGGAGGAGCACGAAGGTTAGCTAAGCATGGTCGGACATCATGCGGTTAGTGCAAAGGCAGAAGCTAGCTTAACTGCGAGACGGACAGGTCGAGCAGATACGAAAGTAGGTCTTAGTGATCCGGTGGTTCTGAATGGAAGGGCCATCGCTCAACGGATAAAAGGTACTCCGGGGATAACAGGCTGATACCGCCCAAGAGTTCATATCGACGGCGGTGTTTGGCACCTCGATGTCGGCTCATCACATCCTGGGGCTGAAGTTGGTCCCAAGGGTATGGCTGTTCGCCATTTAAAGTGGTACGCGAGCTGGGTTTAGAACGTCGTGAGACAGTTCGGTCCCTATCTGTCGTGGGCGTTGGATGATTGAGGGGGGCTGCTCCTAGTACGAGAGGACCGGAGTGGACGCATCTCTGGTGTTCCGGTTGTCACGCCAGTGGCATTGCCGGGTAGCTAAATGCGGAAGAGATAAGCGCTGAAAGCATCTAAGCGCGAAACTTGCCCCGAGATGAGTCATCCCTGAGGCTTAAAGCCTCCTAAAGGGTTGTTGGAGACTACGACGTAGATAGGCAGGGTGTGTAAGCGTAGCGATACGTTGAGCTAACCTGTACTAATTGCCCGTGAGGCTTAACCATACAACGCCAAAGTGATGTTGGATGAATGAAGTCACAGTTACTTGTTCAAAGAACAACATATCAGTTATACAGCTTGTTTTTAGATTTTAACTCTGGCGCGAGACACAACAAGATGTGTACGCGATAGAGAAACAGAATTTGCCTGGCGGCGATAGCGCGGTGGTCCCACCTGACCCCATGCCGAACTCAGAAGTGAAACGCCGTAGCGCCGATGGTAGTGTGGGGTCTCCCCATGCGAGAGTAGGGAACTGCCAGGCATTAAATTAGTGAGAAGCCCATCCTAACGGATGGGCTTTTTGCGTTTGGCTTTTATCCGTTTTGAATACGTACTCAATTTTGAGCGTTGTTAGACGTATTCCAGTGATTTTATCAGCCTGTCATAGCTTGGTTTGGGCTGTTAATTTCCTTCTTTTAGTTTTCCTTTTCTTTTCCTCTATCCCTTTTATCCCGTTATTACGCTGTTTTTTATCTCCTTTTATTGTCTGTTGGCCTTTTTTCAAGGCTATGCTTATTGTCGACGAGATAATCCAATCACGGGCGGCAACAGATATGGCGAAAAGCGGTAAGACGGCACAGTATGCGCGACGCGTATTGGGCTTGTTAGTCTTGTGCGCTGTAATGACCGGCTGTGCGGGCTACCGGTCACACTCTACGGCCGCTATTAGCTCTGAGGCCGGTTATGCTTACCTTTATGGCGATGACGATCCTTGGCGTTATCATGAGAATGATTGGATCTATTACTATCCAGGTTGCTGCGCCGATCGTGATGAGCTGCAAGAGCGGTTACAGGATTGGTGGCAGGCACAAGATCCCGCGCGGCAGCAAGCGATTAAAGATCATGTGGGGCATTGGAATGAGCGGCATTTTGCTGCCAATGTTCCTGCATTGCAGCAGCAGTTGGACAGTCGCTGGCATTCGATGTCAGCGGAGCAGCAGATGAACGCGCGCCAACGTTGGCAAGCCAGACCGGTCTCGAATCATACGCCGAATTCGGTATTGAGAGAGAGTGCGCACGATCCTGCATTGCAGTTACAACGAACGCCATCATCCGCCCTATCTCCGCAAAAACTTCCCGCTCATACGGTGCGCCCAGCAATACGTTCAGGTGTGGTGCCTGCACCAAAACTGGTACGACCGATGTCGGCGCCACGCGGACGTTGGCGTTAATAAGCTTGGCAATCACATGTCTGTACGCGAATCTCGAATCTGACGTGATGAACGCTGGGGGCCTGAATTTGGTGTGTTGCGGAGCGCAGGGAGAATAAAAAAGCCTGATGGGACGCATCAGGCTTTTTGGACTGTTTCGCGTAATCGCGCAATCAGAGGATTTTATTGATCAGGCGATCAATGCGCATTCGGCTTAAGCGACGCAGTAACTTACGCACCGGCTCTGGGTATTGCGGCAGATTTTCCAGTTGTTGGTAGTGGGTAATATGCCGTGTATGTTGGCGAATATGCTCCAGCTCGGTTTGGCGCTGGGTCTGCAATTCGCCTTTCGGATCGTGGATCAGCAGGGCGTTTTCCAGATCGAGGCCCCATGCACGTGGGTTAAGGTTATTACCTGTTAGCATTTGCCAACGGTTATCCACCCAGACTCCTTTGAGGTGATAGCTGTTATCGCTGTCTTTCCATAGGCGGATCACTAGCTGCTCGCTATTGATAAAACGTTGCAAGCGGCTCATGAAGCGGCGCAGGTTAATTTCATACAGGTAAGGCAGCGCACCGATAATTTTAAATTTTTCTTCCGGCGGGATGAAGAAATCGTTGGCGGTTTTGTCACCAATGATGATTTCTACCCGTTTTCCCTGCGCCAATAATTGATGAATGGATTTCACCAACGGGGCTGGCAGGTTGAAATACGGGGTACAGATGGTGAGCTGCTCTTCTACCGCGCCAAACAGATCCTGAATCGCCAGATTCAGGGCGCTACGTTTGCCCAGACCACATAACGGACGGATGCTCAGATTATCAGCATTGGTGCACGTACCGTAGGTTTCGTAATTGGCACTTTTTAGCTCGTGACGAAAACGCTTAATTGCTACTTTGATTTCTTGCGTCGTCGGTTTGTCATCGCGATCTAAGCGTTGTACCGCCGGTGAGTTCATCAGGCTATCTTGCATGAACTTCACCATGCTATTGGCCAAATCGGTATGTTGGATTTGGTGATAGCGGTCGTAGCGGTATTTTTCCAGACGGTGCAAGTAGACGTTGTTCAGGCTAGCGCCGCTATAGAGCACGTAGTCATCAAACACGAAGCCTTTGAGGTGCAATACTCCCAGTGCTTCACGGGTGTTGACCGGAACGCCATAGATCGGAATTTCAGTCTCGGGATGCGCCTTTGCCATGGCGGTGTACCAACCGGCGTTGGTGGAGGACGCGCCTTCACCGATACGTCCACGTTGGGCACGATGCCAGTCAACAAAAATCCGGATATCCAGGTGTGGCCGCTCGGCCTTGGCCGCATAGAGGGCTTGCAGTACATCACGTCCACCCTCATCGTTTTCCAGATACAGGGCTGAGAGGTAGATACGGTGTTGCGACTGCTCTATCAGACGAAGCAGTTGCAGACGAAAATCTTCCGTCTGATAAAAAGTGGTAACGCAATCAGCCTGTAAAGGAAAACACGGCAGCAGCTCTAGGTGTTGCTGATTTTTGTTGCGTTTTAGTTTTGACAGCATCACGAGAATACTCAGTTTATCAAAATGTATTGGTTGAATAGCCAGGGTATCGAAACAATACGTTGAACCGTTAAAATTACCATGTTTTTGGCCTGATTGCTGCAGTTAACTGCAAGAGCCCTGTGGTTTGCAGTGCAACAACGCCTCCAGATCAATGTGCGCTTCAATTGCATCGGCGATCCGATCAATGGCGGAGTCACGCAGTTGTTCGATGTCTACCCGTTCGGCATGGGCCAGCCCTGCCCAGTGCAGCCAGTGTTGGCAAGCTTGTGGATGGTCAAACAAGCCATGCCAATAGGTGCCAATGACTTGGCCGTCTGGGCTGATGCAGCCCTCACGGGAGCCATCATCGCACTGTATGACACTTTGTTGCTCCGGGTGTTCCGTTTGACCGAGATGGATTTCATATCCTGTGATCGGGCATTCAGTTTGGCTCGGCAGCTGCAGGGTGCCCTGCACTGATTTTAGCTGCTTTTCCGGCTCCAGCGTGGTCTGTACCGGTAAAAAGCCCAAGCCATCACTGCTACCGGCAGGGCCTTCTAGACCTTGTGGGTCGCGGATGGTTTGCCCCAAGATTTGATAGCCACCGCAAATGCCGATGACTTTACCGCCATAGCGCAGGTGGCGGGCAATCTCGTTGTCCCAACCATTGTGGCGGATGAAGGCCAAATCATCGCGTACGGATTTGGTGCCGGGAATAATGACCAGATCGGCTTGCGGCCACGGTTGTCCTTGCGCGACAAACTGAAGGTTGACTTGGGGATGGGCGCGCAGGGCATCGAAATCGTTATGATTACTGGTGCGGGTCAGCACCGGTACTACCACATTGAGCTGGGTTTCGCCGGTAATTTGGGCGGCGCTGATGGCATCCTCGGCTTCCAGATGCAGATTGTGTAGATACGGCAACACACCGAACACCGGCTTGCCGGTTGTTTGCTCTAACCACTCCAAACCGCTTTGTAGCAGGCTGATATCGCCGCGAAAACGGTTGATGACAAAGCCTTTGACGCGCGCTTGCTCGCTGGGCGACAGCAGGGCGAGCGTGCCATATAAGTGGGCAAAGACGCCGCCTTTGTCGATATCGGCAATGATAATCACCGGCACATCGGCTTCTTCGGCAAAGCCCATGTTAGCAATATCCCGATCGCGCAGGTTGATTTCTGCAGGGCTACCGGCACCTTCGATAATCACGGCTTCATAACGTTCGGTCAGGTAGTGAAAGGATTCGAGCACTTTGGCTAACAGCGCCGGTTTATGGTGGTGATACACCTGCGCTTCCATGTTGGCGAATACTTTGCCCTGCACAATCACTTGGGCGCCGATATCGGTACTCGGTTTGAGCAGTACCGGATTCATGTGAATGCTTGGAGCAATGCGACAAGCTTGCGCTTGGACCGCTTGCGCTCGGCCAATTTCACCGCCTTCGGCGCTGACTGCGCTGTTCAGTGCCATATTTTGCGATTTGAACGGTGCCACGCGGTAGCCTCGGCGCTGCAGAACGCGACAAAGTCCGGTAACGAACGCACTTTTCCCGGCATCAGAGGTGGTTCCTTGCACCATCAGGGTAAAGGCAGCGGTAGGTTGTGGCATCTTAAGGCTCCGATCTCAGCGTTATATCAACGGGCGGCAAATAAAGCCGTTACCTTACCGCAAAGCGGGTCTTTTGTGATGGGGAATATGATGAGGAAGTTGCGTGCATGGATTGTTTTGCCGTGAAAAACTGGCAAAGTGTAGCGCTTATCGCATGGGTTTTTCCGATGCGAAACTCATAAAGCAAAACCATAACAAGAATGAATAACGGTTAATGACTGAAGGAAGTTCAACGGTGGATGATCGTCATCAGGCGCGCCAACAACGCCTTAAAGAAAAAGTGGATGCCAAAATCGCCAGTGCACAAGAAGAGCGGGGGCTATTGTTGGTACTGACCGGAAATGGCAAAGGCAAAACTACGGCGGCGATGGGAACCGTGACCCGCGCGGTCGGACACGGCCAAAAGGCGGGTGTGGTGCAGTTTATCAAAGGCAACTGGGATAACGGCGAGCTGAATTTGCTCTCTCCGTTGGGGGTTGAGTTTCAGGTGATGGCGACCGGCTTTACGTGGGAAACGCAAAATCGCGAGACCGATAAAGCTGCGGCGCAGGAGACTTGGCTGCATGCGCGCCGCATGTTGGCTGACCCTGAGTTGGATTTGGTGGTGCTGGATGAGCTGACCTATATGGTGCAGTACGACTATTTGCCGTTAGAGGAGATAGTGGCGGCATTGGAGCTGCGCCCTGCGGAGCAAAGCGTGATCATTACCGGTCGAGGTTGTCACCGTACGCTGTTGGAGATGGCGGATACCGTCACCGAGATGCGTCCTGTGAAGCATGCGTTTAACGCGGGCTTAAAGGCGCGGCGCGGGATTGACTGGTAACGCGTCGCGCATGGCGGGTTGATTGTGCTGATGCGTCGCAGCGATTCAAGGTGCGCTGCCGGTCAGGGGAAGCTGTAAATTGATGATGCCATCTTCAAGCAGCATTTCGGTCTGGAAACCGAGCTTTTGTGCCAGCCGGATCATGCCCTGATTGGCGGGCATGGTGATCCCGCTTAAGCGCTGTAATCCGCTATCGCGCGCATAGCGGATCAGTTTTTCCATCAGTAGACGGCCAATACCGAGACCTTTGAGATCGGAGCGTACTAGCACGGCAAACTCGGCATCTTGAAAGTCAGGGTCGGCCAAGGCGCGGGCGACCCCGATGATCTCTTGCTGATGGCCAAGTTGGCGCACCGCCACAAAGGCCATTTCACGATCGTAGTCAATCTGGGTCATGTGCGCCAGATCCTCATGGCTGAACTCGCCAACTTCGCTGAAATAGCGGCGGTACAGATCTTCACGCGTGACATTGGCGATGAAGGCGCGGTGCAGTGGTTCATCTTCGGGCAAGATTGGGCGCAACATACAGGGTTCGCCTTGCTTTAAGTGCACGATCTCTTCGAGCTCTTTCGGGTAAGGGCGGATCGCTAAGCGCCGCTGCGGATCGCCTTGGGGGGGGGCGATTTGCATGGCGACATCCAGCAAGATCATGTCACTGCCGGAGGCTAGCAGCGGGTGGATATCCAGCGTACTGACCATCGGGCAATCGAGGATCAGGTAGGAGACCTGCACCAGTAAGCGGCTTAACGCGCCGATATCGAGTTGAGTGCGGTTGCGAATTTTGCCGCGTTTAAGGGCGCTGATCACCAAGTAACGCGCCAGCGTCAGATTCAGTGGCGGTAGGGCGACGACCGCATCATTTTCCATCTGCCATTCCGAGCCACCTTCACCGAGTAAAATGATCGGGCCAAATACCGGATCGGTAACCACTTTAATCCGCAGCTCTTGTGTCCCTTGTCGTTGCACCATCGCTTGGACTTGTAAGCCCTGTAGTGCGGCAGCCGGATAGGTGCGAGCGGTGCGCTCTAAAATGGCGTCTGCAGCTTGCTGCACCTCAAGGGGCGTTTGCAAATTGAGCATCACGCCCTGTACGTCTGATTTATGCGGAATATCGTACGAGCGCAGTTTCACCGCTACCGGATAACCGAGTTGTTCGGCCAGAATCACTGCTTCGGCGGCATCGGTGGCCGGCAGTGCTGGCTGCACGGTCAGGTTGTAGGCTTGCAAAATGGCCCGCACCTGACAGGTATCGAGTTGCCACTGCTGCTGCGCACAGGCTTGACTGAGCAGGCTTTGCGCGGCGGAGGTATCAATGGGCAGGCCTGCCAGCGATACCGGGGTTTCCATCAGCTGCTTTTGATTGCGTTTGTATTCTACCCGGTGCATGAACGCGGCCACGGCGCTCTCAACGGTGCGGTAAGTTGGCAATCCGGTCGCCGCAAAATGTTGGCGCGCCTGCAACGAGACCTGCTCACCGCTCCAGCAGGTGAGGATATCTTTGTGCTTACCTTTGGGATGCGCGTGTAAAAAGGCAGTGATGCGCTCGGCGGTGTCGGTAGCCGGTGAGATAGCGCTCGGGGCATGCAGTAATAAAATGGCATCGCACTGGTCACTGTCGAGCACCATCTGCAGTGCGGCAAGATAGTGCTCGGCGCACGCCGCATCCCCCAGATTGAGCGGGATTGGGTTGGTGGTTGCGGGGAGATGCAAGCGCTGACGCTCTTCAGCACTAAAGGTGGCCAGTTTGCCACCGCGACTGATCAATTCATCCACCGCCATTGCAGCAGGCGCTGCACCGTTACTGATGATGGCCAGACGCTCGCCGCGCACTTTTAGGTTATGGTGCAAGGTTTCGACGGCGGCAAACAGTTCGTGGGTATCGCGTACGCGCAGTAAACCGGCGCGGGCAAAGGCGGCATCGTAGGCGCTGTCCAAGCCTTGGGCATCCAGTAGCGCGCGCGCCGCGGCGCTGCGTCCACTTTTGACCACCAAAATCGGTTTATTACGGGCGGCGGCGCGCGCGGCGGAGAGAAAGCGGCGCGCGTCGGTCAGCTGTTCGAGATAGAGCAAGATGGCGCTGGTTTTGCTGTCGCTGGCCAGATAGTCCAGCAGGTCATCCACGTCGACATCCAGCCCATCGCCGAGGGCGATAAAGTGAGAAAAGCCAATCTGGCGCGGGGCGGCCCAGTCCAATACGGTGGTGGCGACCGCTGTCGATTGGGAGACAAACGCCAGTTTGCCGGGGCGGGCGCCGACTGGCGAGAAGCTGGCGTTCAGCCCTTGCCACGGCGCGAGGATCCCTAAACTGTTGGGACCCAGTAGACGGAGCCGATATTGCTGGGCCAGTTGGCGTAATTGCTCGTGCTCGGCAGCATGACCGGATAACACGATCACCGCTCGGCAGCCGCGTTCCCCCAGTTGCTGCAACAGCGTCGGCGCATGCCGCGCATGGGTGCATAAGATGGCCAGATCGGGCGTTAACGGCAGACTGGCGATATTAGGGTAAGCCAGCACGCCACACACCGCTTTATGCCGCGGGCTAACGGGCAATACCGGGCCGGTAAATCCGCCATCGAGGAGATTGCGCATCATCAGATAACCGGCGCGATGCGGGTGTATCGATGCGCCAATCACGGCAATCGAGGCGGGGCGCAGCAGAGCGTTCAGTCCGTATTGGCTCATGGCAGTCTCTTCCGTCAGACCTGAAAGGGGCCGGCACAGGAGAGCGAGATGGCCGGCAAGCTGTCTATATAATAAGCACTCTTGCCGCGTAATGCCTCAGCGCTGGGTGTCGGCTGTGATCTGGTCGATATTGCGGTTCAGTTTGGCGGCCAAATAGTGCTGACGGAATTGGCTAAACAAGGTGTCCAATGCACTGGCGGCGTCTTGATCGCCGGCCATCGCCAGCAACTGCGCGGCCACTTCGGCAGTGCACAGCTGTTCATCGGTACTGGCTTCGCGCAGTTGATAACAAGATTGTGCAACCGGATAGAGCGGCAGAACAGGGAAGTGGTCCAGATACGGGCTTTTACGAAACATTTTGCGCGCTTCGGTCCAGGTGCCATCCAGCATCACAAACAACGGGCGTTTACCGGCCGTTTGTTCTGGCGGCGGCAGTTGTTTGACCACGCGCTCAGGCTCAGCATAACTGGCAGGGAAGATGATGTAAGGCTGGCAAGTCGGATCGTTAAGCAATGCCAGCAGCTCGGGGTCAACGGCGGTGCGTGACCACTGGAACGCCTGCGTATGGGGCAAAACATCAGCAATAAGACGACCGGTGTTGCTCGGTTTCATCGGCTCAGTATCGTACATCAGCAGACAGAACTGGCTGCGCGCTGGCGCTTGGCGGATCAGGTGACACAAGCAGTGAGACTGCGGCAGCAGGCAGTGCTCACAGCGCACGACGCGGCATCCGCGCGCCAAAAATGGGCGGGTAGCCTGTGCCAAACGGGTGGCGCGCAGGCGAAGAACGGCATTGGACGACATGAAAAAAGAAACCGTAGGGAAGCAATAAAGCGCCTATTGTAGGCGCTTATGCGTGTGGAGCAAGTCGTGCGCGGTTATGCGCCGAGGTGCGGCGCCAGCCAGCTGGTAAATTGGGCTTTTGGCAGCGCGCCATTAAGCACATCCACCTTGTTGCCTTGCTTGAAGATCATCAGCGTTGGGATGCTGCGAATAGCAAAACGCATCGCCAGTGCAGGCTCGGCTTCGGTATCGACTTTGATAAAACGCGCTTTACCGGCCAGCTCGGCCGCGGTTTGCTCAAAGATCGGCGCGAAGCTGCGGCATGGGCCACACCATGGTGCCCAGAAATCGACGACTACCGGTAAGTCATCGCCCAGCAGCGCATCGAAGGTTTGGCTGGTGGCTTTGACCACGCTACCGTCGAACAGCTCATGCTGGCAACGACCACATTTCGCGCCATCTTGCAGACGCTCTTCGGGGACCCGATTTTTGGCCTGACAGGCCGGACATACTGTATTCATCTCTTTCCCCTGCCGAGTTCCGGCATACAATAATTCATGCTTGTACTGTAGGAGGGCGACATTGGAAAAACCATGCGGTTTTACCAATGGCTCTGATAGAGAATTACAATCATAGAGCGTCGCTTTTTCAGTGATCAATGCTACACTGCGCCGATCAATTTGTTGCTTGCTGCCAGAAGGATGGGCGGATAAGCTGCGCGCCCCAAAATTTTGGAGAAATTCATGACCGACGATCGTAAACCCCGCTTTAACCGGGACAACAACAGCTACGACAACCCTTATGGTAACCGGGGTGGCAACGAGAGCCGCCGTGATGACCGCCCACGCTTTGAACGTGACGGTGAGCGCAAGCCGCGCTTCAATGATGAGCGCCGCAGCGAAGGCCGTAATGAAGGTCGCCGTGATGACCGTCCACGCTTCGAGCGTGATGGCGAGCAAAAACCAC
The DNA here is from genome assembly GCF_021368255.1 of Plesiomonas sp. PI-19. NCBI lineage: Bacteria > Pseudomonadati > Pseudomonadota > Gammaproteobacteria > Enterobacterales > Enterobacteriaceae > Plesiomonas > Plesiomonas sp. PI-19. The sequence continues at coordinate 2,413,493 of NZ_JAJNMQ010000001.1, read as the reverse complement.
GTTTTAACGACAATCGCCGCAGCGAAGGCCGTGGTGAAGGTCGCCGCGATGACCGTCCGCGCTTCGAGCGTGATGGCGAGCGCAAGCCACGTTTTAACGACGATCGTCGCAGCGAAGGCCGAGGTGAAGGTCGCCGTGATGACCGCCCGCGCTTCGAGCGTGACGGTGAGCGCAAGCCACGCTTTAACGATGATCGCCGCAGCGAAGGCCGTGGTGAAAGTCGCCGCGATGACCGCCCACGCTTCGAACGTGACGGTGAGCGCAAGCCACGCTTTAACGACGATCGCCGCAGCGAAGGCCGTGGTGAAGGTCGCCGCGATGACCGCCCACGCTTCGAGCGTGATGGTGAGCGCAAGCCACGCTTTAACGACGATCGTCGCAGCGAAGGCCGCGGTGAAGGTCGCCGCGATGATCGCCCACGCTTCGAGCGTGATGGTGAGCGCAAGCCACGCTTTAACGACGATCGCCGCAGCGAAGGCCGTGGAGAAGGTCGCCGTGATGACCGTCCACGCTTCGAGCGTGACGGTGAGCGCAAGCCACGCTTTAACGACGATCGCCGCAGCGAAGGTCGCCGTGATGACCGTCCACGTCAAGACAAGCGCAGCGATGATCGTCGCTCTGATCGCCGTAGTGATGCACCACGCGGCAATGCAGAAAAGCAGCGCTTTGACCGTGTACAAGATGAACAGGGCAATGTGACCTTCGTGGCGCACACCCCCGTTGAGCGTGAGTCTGCCTATGTGGGTGGCGAGCAGACCCTGAGCCTGAAGCGTAATGCACGTAGCGCTGAGCGTGTTGAGGTGGAGTCTGACGAGCCAGAAGCACTGCATAACGGTATCGATATGGATCAGATCCGCCGTCAGCGCGCGGAAGAGACCCGTATTTACGGTGAGAACGCCTGTCAGGTGCTGTTCGCTAATCGTCCGGATGTGATTGTACGCGGCTGGTTTACCCCACAAGTCACCCCACGCTTTAGCGATACCCTGCGTTGGATGGCGGCTAACCGTAAAGCCTACCACGTGGTCGATGCGGAAGAGATGGCGAAAGTGGCCGGTAGTGAGCACCATGGCGGTGTGTGTCTGCTGATCAAAAAGCGTCGTCCACTGCACCTGCTGGACTATTTGGATACCGCACGTGACAGCGATTGCCTGTTGGCGCTGGAAAATGTGGCCAACCCGCACAATCTGGGCGGCATCATGCGTTCTTGCGCGCACTTTGGTGTTCGTGGTGTGGTGATGCGTCAAGCCGGCAATCTGGAGTCTGGCGCAGCAGTACGTACTGCCGAAGGTGGCGCTGAATTCCTGCAACCGATCGCAGTAGAAGATTTCGCTGCGGGCTTAGAGCGTCTGCGTCAGGCGGGTTATACCATCGTGACTACCTCCAGCCATGCCGGTCAGTCTGTGTTCAGCACTAAGCTGCCAGCTAAAGTGGTGATCGTGTTCGGTGAAGAGAAGGGCGGTATCAGCGATGATACGCTGCAGCAGGGCGATCTGGCCTTGTCTATCCCTGGTACTGGGCATGTTGAAAGTCTGAACGTGTCTGTCGCGACCGGTATTTTGCTGGGCGAATGGTGGCGTCAGCACGGCGTGCAGGCCTAATTCTGGCCTAGGTGGATGGGCGTAGGGCTTGCTTGCAGGCGCTGCGCTTTATCCTCCGCTAGCTTTATCGTCCGTAGTGACAAATAAAGTAGTAACAAATAAAAAAGTGACAAACAAAAAAAGGCTGATCGGTGATCAGCCTTTTTTATTGTGTCATCGGTGCTTACAGCTTGTCGGCATGGTGCAACAAGGCAAATTTTTCCCACAGCTGCTCATCGGTTTCGGTACGCGCCGGATCGGTAATAATGCAGTCAATCGGACAAACCTTAATGCAGGTCGGGGTATCGTAATGCCCGACGCATTCGGTGCAGCGATCCGGATCGATTTCATACACCTGCTCCCCCATCGCAATAGCCTGATTAGGGCATTCGGGTTCACACATATCGCAATTAATGCATTTGTCAGTGATTAGTAAAGCCATGGGAAAACTTCTTCAAATTCAGTATATAAACGACACATGCCGCATATAAGCGTCGTACCGAGCATCCGTTATGCTTGGCGGGCTCTTATCAGTATGGCCTGTTTTGGCCGGCGCACTGTAGCATAAAAGCCGCATCGACCACAGATCAGGCACTTTTTTCTCTGTCTTGAGTTGTCTTCGCGCGGATCATACCAGCTTTTTCACCAACGCTTCACTGTGCAAAATGCGGTGCCGAGCATTGCCTGCATCTTGCTGCACCATGCCCATAAACAACAGATCGGTCAGTGCCAGCTGCGCGGTACGTGAGAACATAGCGGCACTGCGCACGGTCTGCTCATCGGCCACCGTATAGAGGCAATGTGTCGCCAGTTGTTGCAGGCTATTGGGCTGAAAGCCGGTTAACGCTAAGACCTGCGCCCCTTGCTGGCGCGCTTCTTGCGCCGCCAGATTGACTTCGCGTCGTTCGCCGGAAAAAGAGATCGCCAGTAGTACATCATCTGCGCTCAGGGTTTGCGCAATCGTGAGCTGAACGTGGGCATCTGTTTCGCACAGCACGTTGATTCCAATTTTCAGTAGCTTATAGCTGAGATCTTTGGCAACCAAGCCCGAAGAGCCGATCCCGCAGATCTGGATCCGTCTTGCTTGCAGCAGCAGCTGAACCGCTTGAGTCAGCGCCGGATCGTCGTTCAGTTGCAAGGTCGATTGCAAAGTCCGGATGTGTTCGGCAATCAATTTATCCGCCACCCGCGGCAGCGGATCGTCACTGCGGATCTGGTTATGCAGCGTTACGCTGTCAGCTTGCGTTTCGCGGCGGATCACATCATCCCCCAAGGCTAAACGCAGCTCGGTAAAGCCGCGATAACCGAGTTTTTGGGCAAATTTCACCACGCTGGATTGGCTCACTTGCGCCGCTTCCGCCAAGGCTTTCGACGACATTTGACGCGCCTGCGCGGGGAATTGTTGCAGGTAATCCGCCAATTTTTGTTCGCTAGCCGGCAGTGACGCATACAGCTGCTGTAGTTTGAGAAGACAACTCATCGGGACTCCGTCTGCGGCAGAAGCGGGAACAAGGCCGACCTTTGTCTGTCGTACCTTTTATTATAACAAAATGATTATTAACGATAATTCGTATTAACGACACCCGTTGTGGCGTCAGTTTAGCAAAGTATTGTGTGATTGGCCGCTCATTATTCCAACAACTACTTGAATTATGGAATATATTATTCCATTATCATTCCAACGATGTAATTAAAAATTCAGTTAACTGAACTCTTTCAAATTTGCCAGAAACGGAGATACCGCATGAATCTGGGCCAATTAATGTCTGAAAGCCGCAATCCAAACACCATGGATCTGGATACGCTGTCCACCTTGGAGATGTTGACGCGCTTTAATGCCGAAGATCGCTTGGTGCCGCAAGCGGTAGCGCAGGAGTTACCGGCCATCGCTAAAGCGGTTGATTGCATTACTGCCGCATTCCAGCAAGGTGGTCGTTTGATTTACATGGGCGCGGGTACCAGTGGTCGGTTAGGGATCTTGGATGCTTCCGAATGTCCGCCAACCTACGGCGTACCGCATGGCATGGTGATAGGCCTGATTGCCGGTGGCGAAGGGGCCATTTTAAAAGCGGTGGAAGGGGCCGAAGATAGTGCCGAATTAGGTCAGCATGATTTGCAGCAGCTGGCGTTGACCTGCCGTGATGTGGTGGTCGGCATTGCGGCTTCCGGTCGTACCCCTTATGTGCTGGGCGGCTTGGCCTATGCCCGTGCTACCGGCTGTACCACGGTGGCAGTGTCTTGTAACCCTGATTCTAAAATTGCCGCGGCGGCCGATATCGCCATTTCGCCACTGGTGGGCCCTGAAGCGCTGACCGGCTCGACCCGCATGAAAGCCGGTACCGCGCAAAAGCTGGTGCTCAACATGTTGACTACTGGCGCGATGGTGAAGTTGGGCAAAGCCTACCAAAACCTGATGGTGGATGTGAAAGCCACGAATGAGAAGCTGGTGGACCGAGCGTGTCGCATTGTAATGGAAGCCTCCGGAGCGAGCCGCAGTGAAGCCGAGCATTTGCTGGCACAGACCGGCAATGAAGTGAAACCGGCAATCTTGATGCACCTGACCGGCCTAAATGCCGAGCAAGCCATTGCGCGTTTGGCTCAGCATCAGGGTTACTTGCGTCACGCATTACAGGCGTAAATTTGCCTCGATGATTGGCCCGACTATTGGCTAGATAAGCAGACAGGATGATCCTATGAGTAACCTCTCCTCGCTGGCAGCGCAGTTGCTAAGCGGTATTGGCGGAGAAGCCAATATTCGCAAACTGGAAAATTGTATGACTCGCGTCCGGATTGAAGTGTGTGACGAATCCCGACTCGATCTGGCAGCGCTCAAAGCGTTGCCGGGAGTGAAAGGCTACCTCAAACAAGGGGCCCAGCATCAGTTCATTATCGGCCCGGGGGCGGCAGCCAAAGTGGTGGATGCCATGCAGGCTTTGCTGACCGGTGCGCCGCCACTGGCCACAGCTGAGAGCAGCGGCAATACCGTTGAGCAAAATAAAGCGGCGGCCAAAGCCAAATACAAAACGCCGGTCAGTGAACTGCTGAAAAAACTGGGGAATGTGTTTATTCCGATCATTCCAGCTTTCATTGCGTCGGGCCTGATCTTGGGCATTATCAATGTGCTTAAGCGCCCCGATATTGCCGGTGATTTGGTGGATCAATACCCGAACCTGCTCAATTTGCTAGGGATCTTCGGCAATGCCGTGTTCTCGATCATGAGCATTTTGGTCGGTGTGAATGCTGCGCGGGTATTTGGCGGCTCGATGGCGATGGGCGGCGTGATGGCCGGGATCTTGACCCATCCCGGGCTGGCGCAAATTGAGCTATTTGGTGAACATCTGCAACCGGGGCGCGGCGGGATCATCGCGGTGCTGTTGGTGGTGGCGTTCATGTGCTGGGTGGAGAAAAAACTGCGGCATGCGTTGCCAGAATCGCTGGAGCTGATCCTTAATCCACTGCTGACGACGTTGATTACCGCCAGTTTAGCCATTGTGCTGCTGCAGCCACTGGGCGGTTATATCTCCGATGCCATTGCTCACGGCGCCAGCTGGGCGATTGAAAAGGGTGGCTTGCTGGTTGGCGCGATTTTGTCCGGGACCTTCTTGCCACTGGTGTTGTCCGGTTTGCATCAAGGCTTAGTGCCTATTCATGTTGAGTTGCTGCAAAAGTATGGTTCGAACCCGTTACTGCCTATCTTAGCGATGGCGGGGATGGGTCAAGTGGGCGCGGCTTTTGCGGTGCTGCTGAAAACTAAAAATGCGCGCTTAAAAGCAATGACCAAAGGCGCGTTACCGGTGGGGATCCTCGGTATCGGTGAGCCGCTGATTTTTGGTGTGACCTTGCCGTTGGGGCGTCCGTTTATCGCCGCCTGTCTGGGTGGTGCGTTGGGCGGCGCGCTGATCTGCTACTGGAAAGTGGCCACGGTGATCACCTTTGGTCTGTCGGGGGTACCGCTGGCCGTGACTATCGTGCCGGGTAAAGTGCTGCTGTATTTTGCTGGGATGGCGGTGACGGTCGTGGCTGGTTTCTTACTGACGCTGCTGCTGGGCTTTGACGATCCGCAAGATTAAAGCTGAGTGCTAGCCAATCAGAGTGATAAAAAAGGGATACGCCATGCGTATCCCTTTTTGTTGTTGCCGCGCTAGTTGCTTAGCGCGGCAGCGTACGAAGTTACTGAGCCGTGGATGTACCGCGCTTAATAGCGAAAGCGCGACAAATTGGTCATCACTTCGGCGGTAAGCTCGTTCATATGCTGAGTGTCGCTATTATTTTTACGTGCTCCATCGGCCACTTCGGATGCGGCCTGATTGATGTTGACGATATTGCGGTTGATATCTTCGGTCACGGCAAATTGCTCTTCGGCGGCGCTGGCAATTTGGGTGGTCATATCTTGAATCTGATCGGCGGCGGTCACAATCTCATCCAGCGCATTGACCGCATGGGCGATGTCATTTAGCGCCTGCTGACTCAGCTGACGGCCTTCGCTCATGGTGGCTACGGCGTTGCTGGTGGTTTGGCGCAGCGAGTCGATCATGGCCTGAATTTCAGTGGTGGAGTGCTGGGTTTTTGAGGCCAGTCCACGCACTTCGTCGGCCACTACCGCAAAACCGCGACCGTGCTCGCCAGCGCGCGCCGCCTCAATGGCGGCATTCAGTGCCAGCAGGTTGGTTTGATCGGAGATATTGCGGATCACATCCAAGATGGTGCCGATTTGCTGACTTTGCAGCTCCAGCGACTGGATCTCACCGGCCACACTGTCCACTTGTGTCGACAGCTGTTGGATGCTGCTGGCGGTGTCATTCACCACATGCTGACCGCGTTCAACAGCATGACGGGTTTGTTCAACCGCGGTGGCTGTCATTTGGGCGCTGTCGGTAACCGAGTGCGCGGTGGAGGACATCTCGTTAACCGCGGCGGCAATCTGCTCAATTTCCTGCAATTGCAGTTGAGTGCGGCGCAGCGCCTGTTGGCTGCTGACCGCGCTATTGCCTGCCGCTTGTTGCAAGGTCAAGGTGGTGCCGGCCACATCGGTGACAATGCTGTGGATGTGGCTGATCAGTTGGTTAACTTCCCGCGCCAGTTCACCGGTTTCATCTTTACGGCGAATATCCAGCCGCTGGGTGAGATCGCCGCCCGCGGCGGACAGACGCCGCAGCATCGCCACCACTTGGTTGAGCGGTTGGGCAATGGCGCGCGCGGCCCATCCGATCCCCAGCATTCCGAACAGGGCGAGCGCCAAGCCGACAAGCAACTGGATCCAAATGGCTTGGCGGAACTCATCGGCAATGGCGCGCTCGGCGGCGGTAGCTTTGGCTAAGGCCGTCGCTTCGCTGACCTCCAGCACCACGCCCCATTTTTGTTGCACACCACGCAAGCTAATTGGCGCGAAGACTAACAAGTTACCTTGCTGAGCCAGCACTTGGGTTTTGCCTTGTTGCAGCATTTGCCGGATTTGCTCGGTATCGGCGCCGGATAAGGTTTTGCCGATTGCCTCGTTATTACCGGAGTCTGCGGCGATGATGCCGCGCGGGCTGATAATACGCACGCGGCTGTTGCCGTTAAAAATCTCGCCACTGACTTGTTGCGCTAATTGTTGCAGGAAATTCAGTGAGTAATCGATGCCGACTAAGCCTTGGAACTTCCCGCCGGTGATCACCGGCACCACAAACGAAGAGAGCAGCGTCTGTTGCCCTTTGACGGTATACACTGATGGGTCTACCGCGCACGCGGACAAACTTTCCATCGGGCACAGATACCATTCCGAAGCGCGAATACCGGTTGGGCTGGCTTTGGTGGCGTAATAATCGCCGAGCGGGTTCAGATCCAGCGTGCCGTCACCGCGGTTCCAATAAGGGGCAAAGTTACCGCTTTTCTGGCTATAACGGTTGCCACCGCTGTAGGCCAGATCGTTGCCATCAAAGGCATCTTTTTCCCAGCCTGAATACACGCTCAGGAAATCGGGGTTTTTATCCAACACATCGCGCAGGAGTTGGGTGGCCGCTTCGCGGCTCAGTGGCTGGGTACTGCTGCGGTTACCGGCCAAAATCTGGCTTAAGGTCGTGGCACTGGTCAGGGCTTGCTCGAAGGTGCGGCTGATAGTTTGCGCTTCCTCATCGGCCAGCGTTTCCAGCCACTGCGCCGTACTTTCTTGGGTGTGGCTTTGGAAATAATGCTGGATGGTGGCAGAGAGACCGGAGAACGAGCTGTAACAGTAGGCGGAGACACCGGATACCGCCAGCAGCAGGCTGAGGCCTCCAGTAAAGGTTATCTGATGTTTGATTGAGCGAAATGCGAACATGATCCGATCCTTGTTATCGTTATTGCATCAACAGCTATCGCAGCGGGAATACGCGAGGTGTCGCGTCGATCGTGAGCCATTTCCCACATCAATAACAGCGCTTTTAGATGGCCGGATGCCGACATTTTTCGTGGGATCACGAAATGTAAATTTCGCGCAGAAAAGAGCCATTAGAGGCTAAAGAAAAGGCGGCACTGGCCGCCTTAGAAGAGTTAACCTGCTGATTATCGACCGTCGCGGCGGCCCGATTGGACGAGCCGGACGGTCTGGAAGCTCAGGGTTAAGTGAGTTGCGTGCGCAATTAATAGCTGCAGACGAAGCTCCAGCTGCTGTCGCTACCTGGAACGGAGTTAGTCCACCAGTTGGCTTTGTAGACCTTGTTCTGGTAGGCCATCTGGTCACCGCCGGTGGCGAAGCCATTTTGCGTCCAGTTCGGGTACACCTTCACTTTGCTGACATCCACATTTTTACTGCTGCAGCTGTCAGTTGCGGTACCGCCACCCGTACCACCACCGCTACCGTTGCCAGCACTCAGGTCGGCTAGAGGCAGGTTGGGGTATTCGGCGGCAAAGGCATATTCGGTGCCATTGATCTTGACGGTGTAGTTAGCCGGGCCAGTGATAGGCAGGTAATACACGATGTCCAGATCGTAGGTTTCCCCTTTGGCCAGTGTTTTCCAGCTTGGCAGCGTAAAGGCCACGCGATGGAAGTTACCTTTCAGACCACCGATGTTGTCACCGGTATGACCGGCTTGGATCACTTTCAGACCGGCACCTGACTGATCCGCGGCATTGGCCGGCGATGAGGTTGGGATATCAAACTGGAACTCGGTACCACCTGGGATATCAACGCCGGTGTTGTTTTTGAACTGGACTTTCGGGTTGATCGGATAGTTCTGATCGCCCACTTTAAATCCGCTGATGGTGACGGCAATGTCGACCGCTTTGGCCGGCATGGCACGTTCGGCCAGTTTGTTACCGTACGCTGGCGCATTTTTCAGGCTGTCGTACAGGGTACTGGTCATGGTGGTACCGATATAGAACTCGCCGCCATTACGCTCTGGATACCAGCCATAGTCACCGGCCAGCTCCCAGATCATGACGCCACCTAAACCTTGATTGGCCACATAATCGGCTTTGGTCTTAATGGACTCTGCATCTTCGGTAGACAGGAACACTTTCTTCTCGGCGTTCCACAGCCACGGCGCAACCGAAACTTTGTCGTAGTAGCGGACATACTTACCGGTCAGTTTATCTTGCGGATCGTTCGCTGGATCTAAACCGTATGACTGGATGTAGCTTGGCAGGATCCCTTTTTCCAAGTTCATCGCATGCCAGATGGGGTTGCCACCACCGGACATCTCTTTGCCTTGGACATCGACATCAAACCAGACGTTATCGATACCGACCGCGCCGTTACCGCACTGGTTTTTCGGATCGCCACCGGTGCCTGGTGGGCATTGGGCTTGGTTTGGCAACGCTGCGCTACCCCACAGGCCATTCTCACCGCCACTGACGTTTTGCCAACCACGGGTGTAGTAAGGCACGCCAATGTTGATACGACCGGCAGGCATTGAGCCACGGAAGTAGTGCGCCGCCCAATCGGTGTTCAAGTAACCAAGCCCACCGTATTGCGCCGTGCCATACATGTTCCACGCTGCCAATTCCGCATCTTTGCCGCTGTCGAACAGAGGCGCGTTGTGGCCGACATAGTTGTTCCATGCCCCGTGCAGGTCATAGGACATGATGTTGACGTAATCCAGATACTGGGTGATCTGGTAGGTCTCCATGCCGCGCAGCATGTAGCCAGAGGATGGCGCCGCCACGGTCAGCATATAGTGCTTGTTGTCAGCGGCGCCGGCTTTATCCAGCTCTTCACGCAGGGTTTTCATCAACACCACATAGGACTTCATCAGATGTGGACGCAGTTTTTCCGAGATAGCAAAGTCATCTGGGTTACCGGCTTTGGACATCGAGGTGGCGTACTCGTAATCAATGTCCACCCCGTTAAAGCCATACTTGCGGATGAACTCCACCGCTGATTTGGCGAAGGTTTGGATCCCGGAGGTATTGACGCTGCCATCGGCATTGGTGGTCATGCTGTAGAAGCCACCGGAGGCGACGCGTTTGCCGCTGTCATCAAAGTATCCGCCGGTTTCTGCCCAACCGCCGACAGAGATCAGGGTTTTGACGTGTGGATAGAGCTTCTTGTACTTGTTCAGCAGGTTGAAATGGCCTTTGTAGCTCAGGGTCGGATCCATTTCCGCGCCATTCACGCCCGGCCATTGCATGCCGGTAGCCGCATTTTTCGGATCGGCTTCGTTACCGACAGACAGTTTGAAATCTGGGCTGATATGCGCAAAGGCGTAGTTGATGTGAGTGATCTTATCCCACGGAATATTGCTGGCCAGATACGACGGCTGGCCGTTGGTGCCGGTACGCCATGAGGTGAAATAGCCGATGATCCTACGTGGGTGATCGGCGCCCATCATCTCGCGACCGTCTTTGTCATACACGGTGCAATACGGCACGTTGACGCCAGCAGTTTTGTACAGCCCTTCTGGGCGACACTGGTCTTGGGTGCTAACGCTAGAGCCCACCACTAAGGTGGTCACGCTAGAGGCGCCGACGCCGCCTTTGTCATCGGTGGCTTTGGCCAGTACCGCATGGCTACCATCGGTGGCTTTCCATGTAACTTGATACGGTGCGCTGGCGCTGCTGCCAACTAACTGGTTATCAACAAAGAATTCCACTTTACTGATGGTACCATCGCTGTCTTTGGCGCTGGCGCTCAAGGTGACGCTAGCACCGCTTTGCGCGCTGGTAGGGGCGCTCAGGGTCACGGTCGGCAGTTGGTTTTCCACTGGTGGTGTGGTGGTGGCGGTGACGGTCACACTGACGCTGTTATCGGTGGTGGCGCCTTTATCATCGTAGGCTTTGGCCAGCAGGGTGTGAGCGCCGGTGGTGGCGGTCCAGGCATAGCTGTACGGCGCGGCGGTGCTGGTGGCGGTTTTCACGCCATCAATGTAGAACTCGACTTTGCTGACGCTGCCATCGCTATCACTGGCGCTGGCTTGTAGGGTAACCACATCGCCTTGTTTGAAGCTGGCGTTGTTGGCTGGTGCGGTCAGCTGTACGCTCGGCGGCGTATTCACCGCCGGTGCGGAGCCGCATTCACCCAGCAGTTTCCACTCCTGATAGGCGTTGGAATACTTGTCTGGGGACATATTCTGGTTCCACCAGTTGGCCTGATAGGCCTTGTTCTGCTGCTGGACTTTGCTGCCACCGCCATAGGCGGCCGCGCTGTTCCAGACCGGCAGGCTGGTACAGTCGACACTGGCTGCCTGGGCGGGAAGTGCCATCAGACAGGCCACACTGAGAACGCTCATCGTGAGCGCCGGAGTGAGAGGTTTCTTATTCGACATGGTTGCATCCCTGAGTCGCAGAGTAGGGGGGAGCGGCTTGTGCGCAGCACCCTGTGGAGCAGGTCGCTGGGTAAGAAAGCGGCCTACGCTAATAACCATAATCGAAGTATTTTTCCAGCAATAAAAATGTTTGTGTGATGTTAATGAATGTGTGAGGTGGATTGGTAATGAGTTGCATACAAAATGCAAAATGAAAGCAATTAGGCGCGGCTTTTTTTCTAACGCAAATGTCTAACCTGTCTTGTTGCTCTGTTTTTAAATAAATTAACGCTTAAGCCTAATGCTTTGATTAGGTTAAGTTTAGTTTGAGTGCTTCGCGCGTTTTTTCTCGGTTATGTGAGACCTTGATAAGTCATAGCGCAGGGATGCGGCGGTATTTCCCTCTCTCTCCTCTGGTTTTAGCGCCGCTTATCCGCATGGCGCGGCTTTTGTGAACATGTTGATAACATTTTCAGTAATCAATTCTCAGTAAGAAGAAAGCAGAAAAGAGGGGAAGAGATAAAAAAATAAGAGCAGACCAAACGATTCGGATGCGATGATACGCGCTGGGGGATAAATCACTGAGCCTACAAATAACAAGGACGCCCGAAAGCGTCCTTCATGACATGCTTGCATGCTATGCGCATACCGAGTGTATGGGGGCGTTCACGTTAAACCTAGCCGCGTTAAACCGAGTCAGGCAAAACGTCGCTACACAATGTCGCTTAGCCCTGATGCGGATTACGGGTGGTGTTACCGTTGAGATTACGCATCAGCAGCGCAAAGTTCAGCTCGATATCATCCGGTAGTGGCAGGTAAACGATGTGACCATCACCTGGCGCTGCGTCAATGGCTTCGCCTTTTTTATTGAACAGCTGCTCGATGGTGAAGTTGATGTTGCCACTTGGGGTCATCAGCTCGACGCTATCACCGACCAAGAACTTGTTCTTCACCGCTACTTCGGCCAGCCCATTTTTGCGCTCACCGGTAAATTCACCGACAAACTGCTGACGATCGGAAACCGAGTAGCCGTACTCGTAGTTCTGGTACTCATCGTGCACATGACGGCGCAGGAAGCCTTCGGTATAACCACGGTGCGCCAGTGACTCGAGGGTGTCCATCAAGCTCTTGTCGAATGGCTTACCGGCGGCGGCGTCATCAATCGCTTTGCGATATACCTGCGCAGTACGGGCACAGTAGTAGAAAGATTTGGTCCGGCCTTCGATTTTCAGCGAGTGCACGCCTATTTGCGTCAGACGCTCCACGTGCTGAATTGCGCGCAGGTCTTTGGAGTTCATCATGTAAGTGCCGTGCTCATCTTCAAAGGCACTCATGAACTCACCCGGACGCTGGGTTTCTTCAATCAGGAACATCTTGTTGGTCGGCTGACCTTCACCCAAGGTTGGCTCGGCGGCCGGATCGATTGTCTGCACAGCAATCGGCTCTTGCTTGTGCACGATATTCCCCGCATCGTCTTCTTTGCCTTCGTGCATCTTGTATTCCCAACGGCAAGCGTTGGTGCAGGTGCCTTGGTTCGGGTCACGCTTGTTCAGGTAGCCCGACAGCAGGCAACGACCGGAATAGGCCATGCACAGCGCACCGTGGACAAAAATCTCCAGCTCCATATCTGGCACTTGCTGGCGAATTTCGGCAATTTCGTCCAGTGACAGCTCGCGCGACAAAATCACACGGGTCAGGCCCATGCTTTGCCAGAATTTAACGGTCGCCCAGTTAACGGCGTTGGCTTGCACGGACAGATGGATATCCATCTGCGGGAAAGCTTCGCGCACCAGCATGATTAAGCCCGGATCTGACATGATCAGCGCATCCGGCCCCATATCCACGACCGGTTTCAGATCGCGCAGGAAGGTTTTCAGCTTGGAGTTGTGCGGTGCAATGTTCACTACCACATAGAATTTTTTACCTTGCGCGTGGGCTTCATTGATGCCGATTTGCAGGTTTTCGTGGTTGAACTCGTTGTTACGCACTCGCAGGCTATAGCGCGGCTGACCGGCATACACGGCATCGGCACCATAGGCGAAGGCATAACGCATATTTTTCAGGCTACCGGCCGGAGAGAGTAATTCAGGCTTAAACATGCTGTTCTCTTTCATCTCAATTCTGATCACAAATCAGACCTGTCCAACCTGATTGGACAGGCAAACGTCAACCGCTGTGCGAGCAAGAAGCGACCGCTGTGGCGGGGGGCTTGCTGGCGCGTTGTTGCGGAGGCAGGCATTCTAGCATGCAGGGCTGCGAAAGTGTGATCAGGTATGCAATTATTCCCTGCGCAGTTCTATCGATGTTTTCTATCAATTTTTTATCGATTATTGCGCTGAAAAGAACGGTGCTGACGGTAAAAAAGCCAAAGAATAAGACCATGTGGGAGACGAGAGAAGAGGCGCGGACATGACGCCTGGGTTGTTGTTTGTCCGCGCGTGAGGATAGTAAAGACGCTTAGGCTGTTGGCTCGGCAGGGCCGCCCAGCGCATCGGTCAGCTGGGTGATCAGCGCGGCCAATTCAGCCGTCATCAGCGAGAAGTCGGCATCGAAACGCTGCGCAGGATCGTCGCGGTCGATGTCATCATTTTGCTCGCGCAGTTCGTCAGCAAATTTCAGGCGCTTGAGCGAGCCATCTTCGCACAGCATAAAGCTGATCCGATCTTGCCAATCCAGCGCCAGTTTGGTGACCAGCTTTTGCGCTTCAATGTGAGCGGCAATTTCATCACACACCAGATTTTGCTGTTTGCAGCGGATCACGCCGCCGTCTTCCAGCACTGATTTGAGTTCAGCTTCCTCCAGCAAGCTGAATCCGGTTGGCACATCACCGCTGCGCACCCATTCGGTCAGGGTCAATTCAATCGGTTTTTGTACGCTCAGCGGGACTACAGGCAGGCTGCCGATGGTTTTACGCAGCAGGGCCAACAGATCTTCAGCGCGCTTGGCGGAGGCGGCATCAATCATGATCAGGCCTGCTTGCGGATTGATCCACGCTTGGGTCTGACTGGTTTTGCTAAAGGCGCGCGGCAGCAGGCTGTGCAGCACTTCATCCTTGATGGTGTCTTTTTCGGTTTTCTTTAGCTTGCGTTGCTGCTCGGCTTCCAGCTTGGCCACTTTGGCATTGACCGCTTCTTTGATCACGGTACCCGGCAGAATTTTCTCTTCTTTACGCGCACAGAGTAAGATATGACCTTGTGTGGTATGCGTAAAAGCACTGCTGTCACGGCCCAGCGGCATCACCCAGCCGAATTTAGCCATATCCTGACTGCCACACGGGGTGAAGGCAAAGTCAGCCAGCTGTTTTTCCAGCGTTTCTACCGGCAGATCAATGGTGCGGGTGAAACGGTAAACCATCAGATTTTTGAACCAGAGCATAGGGATTTTCGCTGTGATGACGGGAAGATACCCAGAATGATAACGGATCTGACTTTAAGTTGTCGCCCGTTGTTGCTTGCTTAGGCACAATGGGCTTTCTACTGGCATAGAGTGCGAGATGGGCTCATTCGGCGGTATCTCACCGCATCAAAGTGGTCAGCAGGCGAGTCAAAAATAAGCGAGTCAACCACAGGCGGCTCGTGGTGAGTCAGGCGCGTGGGCGCTTGGTCAAATAAGCGTAATTTGGGATAGGCATGTCGAAGCAGAAACTCAAAATTATCCATACGGCAGATTGGCATCTGGGGCATCACCTGCATGGTTATGACCGCAGTGCCGAGCATCAGGCCTTTTTAGACTGGTTGTTGGAAACCTTGATTGCCGAGCAAGCCGATGCCCTGTTGGTCAGTGGCGATCTGTTTGATTCGGCGAACCCGCCGGCGGCAGCGTGGCAGATGCTGTACCGCTTTTTGGCCGAGGTAACGCGCCGCTTACCGGCGCTGAATGTGGTGATGGTGGGCGGTAACCATGATTCACCGAGTAAACTGGATGCCCCACATGAGCTGCTGCGCGCCTTTAATTTGCACTTAATTGGCGCGGTTAGCCGCGATAGTCATGGCCAGCTTGATTGTGAGCGCCTGCTGGTGCCGCTGTATGACCGTGCGCAACAACTGCAAGGTTGGGTACTGGCAGTGCCATTTTTACGCAGTGCCGATTTGCGAACCCCTGCGCGCGATGTTGAGCCTGAGCATGAAGCCAGCGAGCAGGAAGAAGATCGTTTGATTAGCGGTGTGCGCGAGATCTATCGGCAGGTTACGCAGGCGGCACTGGATAAAGCCAGCGCAGACCAAGTGCCGTTATTGGCGATGGGACATGCCTATATGTCGGCCGGACAGCTATCCGAGATGTCGGAGCGCCGAGTGCTGGGCGGTAATCAGCATGCGCTGCCGGTCGATATTTTCTCGCCACAGCTGAGCTATGTGGCGCTGGGCCACCTGCATCTGGCGCAGCGCGTAGGCGGCCAAGAGCACATTCGTTATAGCGGCTCACCACTGCCGTTGTCGCTGGCGGAACATGAGTATCGCCATCAGGTGTTGCGCTGCGAATTTGAGGGCGCGGCGCTGAGTTCAGTGACTGCGCTGCCGGTCCCCCGTTATTGCGACATGCTGCGCTTACCGACGCGTCCGGCGGATTTAGACACGGTGTTGGCGCAGTTACGTGCGCTGGATTTACCGCCGGTGGATCTGGCACGGCGTCCGTATCTGGATGTGCAGCTGTTGCTGGATAAGCCGCAGGCGCTGATCCGCGAAAAAGTCTTGGCAGCGCTGGAGGATAAACCGGTGCGGCTGGCTAAAATCAGTGTGAGCTATCCACCGCGTAGCCAAGCGCAGGGCGCGCCGTTGCCGCGTTTGGCAGAACTAACGCCAGAGCAGGCGTTTCGCCTATGTTATCAGCGCCGTTTTGACGGTGAGCCGGCCCCCCAACTACAACAGCTGTTTAGTGAACTGGTGCAACAGGTGGATGAAGAGGAGTTGCCATGAAAATTCTGAGTCTGCGCGGTGAGAATCTGGCCAGCTTGCAGCAGCCGTTCACGATTGATTTTGATGGCCGCATTTTAGGTGAGGCGGGGCTGTTTGCCATCACCGGGAATACCGGTGCCGGTAAAAGTACTTTGCTGGATGCGATTTGTCTGGCGCTGTTTGATCGTATGCCACGTCTGCAAAGTAACCGCAAAAATGATGCGCAGATTGGCCGTGATGATGACAGTAATCGGATTGCGGCCAATGACGTGCGTAATATTCTCAGCCGCGGCGCAGCCGAGGGTTTTGCTGAGGTAGATTTTCTGGCTGAAGATGGCCAACGTTATCGCGCTCATTGGACAGTGCGCCGCGCCCGTGGACGCATCGATGGGCGCTTGCAGCAAAGCGAAATGTGGCTAGAAAATCTGGCCGATGGCGTGCGCTTTGCCGGTAAGAAAACCGAAGTTTTGGTGCGCATTGAGCAGTTGCTTGGGCTGTCCTTTGAGCAGTTTCAGCGCGCCGTTTTACTGCCGCAGGGCGAGTTTGCCGCCTTTTTGAAAGCCAATGCCGATGAGCGTGCCGCGTTACTTGAGCGCATGACCGGCGGTGAGATTTACTCGCGGCTGTCACAAGCGGCCTATGAGCGCGCGCGCAGCGAAGAGCAAGCGCTCAGTCAGTTATCGGCGCAGCTCGGTGATTTACAGCTGTTACCTGATGAAGAGCAAGTGGCGCTGGAGCAGCAAAGTGAGCAGTTACATCGCCGCTTGGCCGCCCACGAACAGCAGATGGAAACGGTGCGCGCCCAGCAGCAAATTTTGCAGCGCGATAGCGAATTACAGGCGGCGGTTGCCAGTGGCGAAGCGCATCTGCAGACTTTACAAGCGCGCTTACAGAGCTGGGAGGGTCGTCGTCAGGCGCTGCAAGATGTCGAGCGGGTGCAAAGTGCCCGTTTGCCATTAAACCGTTTGATGGAAGCGCGTCTGCAACACCAGCGCTCCGAAGACAAACTCACCCAGCAGCAGGCGCTGGTGGCGGAAAGTGAGCGATTACTGACAGATATTCGCCAGCAGGCCGATCTTGCCGAGCAGGCATGGCAAAAAGCCGAACTGAGTTGGACGCAAATCGAGCCGAAGCTCAAGCAAGGGGCGCTGTTAGAGCAACAAATCGACAGTGTTCAGCGCCGACAGCAAGAAAAACAGCGTGAATTACGTCAGCAGCAAGATGCATTACAAAGTGAATTGCAAGCGAGAGAAAGCCTGTCGCGCTTGATAACTGAAAGAAAGCGAGCGCTTACTGACATCGAGGTGTTATTACAGCCGCTACACGCGTTGGCACCGATCGCCCCGCAGTTTAAACCGCTGCAAGAGATGCTCGAACAATACCGCCGCACGCAGCAACAGCTCACCGAGTGGCGTGTGCAGGAGCAAGAGCTGATTCAGCGCCAGCCTTATCAAGAGGCCGCGCTCAACGCTCAGCAGCGTCAGATTGACAGCATCAATACACAGTTGCAGCAATTGGGAGAAGCGCCGGACGAACATAGCCGCTCGCAGGCCTATTTAGAGCAGCAAAGTTTGCAGCAACAGCAGGCGCTGATTTTAAGTCAGTTGGAGCGAGTGCAGCGGCTGGCCGCCCGTAGTGACAACTGGCTGCATCTGTCGCAACTGATTGCTCGTCAGCAGGATGATGAGCAACGAGTGAGCGCACGCCTTGAAGAAGCCCGTCAGCAAATTGCCGCGCAAGAGATCAATCGCATCCAGTTGCGCGCCCAGCATGGGGAAGCGGAGCAGGCGTTGCGCCAGATGCTGGCCACCGCTCAGCTTGATGAGTTTCGCCCTCTGCTCAAACCTGAGCAGCCGTGTCCGCTGTGTGGCTCCTTGACGCATCCGTACCGAGAACATGCACCGCAGTTGCACAGTTTGCTTAGCCGTCAGCAGCAACGGTTGCGTGAGTTGGAAGCGGCATTGCGGCAAAGCGAAACGGAAATCCAAGCCTTACAGCACTGGTTACAGCAAGCGGCGCAAGAGCAACCGCTGCGCCAGCGTCAGCTCAATCAGTGGCTAGAGCAGTTGCAGGCCTGTGAGCGTGACATTGCTCCGCTGTGTGTCGAATTAGGGCTGGAGGAGATCTGGCAGATGTTGAGCGTCGAGCAAGATGCCGCCAGCTGGCAGCGACAATTACAGCAAACCGCATTGCACTGGCAAAAGCAGGCACAGCAGGCTGAGCTGCACAGCGAGCGGCTGCACATCGAGCAGCGCCGTTATGAGCAGGTCCAGCAGCAGCGTTTGCAACTATCGCATCAATTAGCCACCGAACGCCAAGCTCTGGCGCGACTGGAGCAAGAGCAACTGCAGCAACGGGAGCAATTAACGCATCTGCAAGCGCAATTGCAGCGTGAGCAGTTGCAACAAACCGAGCGCGCCGAGAGTTTGGATCGTCAATTTGGTCCTGCGCCAGTGGGCACTTTGCGTTGGCGCGAGTGGATTGGTCAGTCTTATGCCGGTCAGCATTTACAGATGTTGGCGCAGCAAGTGGCTCAATATCAAAAGTTGACCGAAGAGCTGGCCCGAGTGCAGTTGCAGCTGCATGAGCATGAGCCGAAGCTGGCTGAATTGCAGGCGCGGATCGCGGAAAAGCAAGCGCGTTGGCAAGCTGAGCAAGATCAGGTGCAACAGCTGCAGCAAGAGCAGGCAACATTGCAACAGCAGCGGCGCGCGCTGCTGGGTGACATGCCGTTGGCACGTTTGGAAGAGCAAGCGCGCACGGCGCGGCAAAGCGCTGAACTGCGCCGGCGTCAGACTCAGAACCAGTTGCAAGCCAGCCAGCAAAAAATCAGCGCCGAACAGGCCGCACTGGCTACCTTGGATGAGCAGCATCAGCAAAATGCTGCTCAATTGCGCCAAGTGTTGGCCGATTGGATGCACTGCCAGCAAGAGCTGGAACTCAATGAGCAGACCTTGTTACATCTGCTGAGTTTTGATGAAGCGTGGCTGCAGCACGAGCGTGCCGAGCTGCAAACGCTGGAGCAAGAGTTGCAACAAGCCAGCACGCGCTTGCAAGAGCGCCAGCAGCAGCGTCAAGCGTTAGCGCAGCAAGTCGCACAAGCCAGTGACAGTTTGCAGCAGCTGGCGCAAACCCATCAGTTAACGATGGAAACCCTGCTTACGGGCTTGCAGCAGCAATTGGAGCTACTGCGTAATCAAGAGTTCGAGCTGAAAAGCCGTCTGCGCCAAGCTGACGAGGCCCGCCAGCGCGCCGGTAATTTGCGTGACGCGATCGCGCAGCAACAACAGCGTACCGAGCAGTGGCTACAACTGAGCGATTTGATTGGTTCGGCTACCGGCAATAAATTCCGCACTTTCGCGCAGGGGCTGACGCTGGAGCAGTTACTGCTGGCGGCGAACGAGCATCTAAATGCGTTAGCGCCGCGTTATGCCTTGATGCGCGTGCCGGGCAGCACCTTGGCGCTGCAGGTAGTTGATCATGACATGGGCGATGAAGTGCGGGCGGTGGAGTCCCTCTCCGGCGGTGAGACATTCTTGATCTCGTTGGCACTGGCTTTGGCGCTGGCATCGCTGTGTGCCGATACCAGACGGCTTGGCTCACTGTTTATCGATGAAGGCTTTGGCACGCT
Source organism: Plesiomonas sp. PI-19 (assembly GCF_021368255.1). Taxonomy (NCBI): domain Bacteria; kingdom Pseudomonadati; phylum Pseudomonadota; class Gammaproteobacteria; order Enterobacterales; family Enterobacteriaceae; genus Plesiomonas; species Plesiomonas sp. PI-19. The sequence continues at coordinate 2,393,692 of NZ_JAJNMQ010000001.1, read as the reverse complement.
AGACCCCGACAGCTTAGAGCAAGCATTAGCCTGCTTAGATGCTCTGCAAGCCGATGGCCGACAAATCGGGGTCATTTCCCATGTCAGCACCTTGGTAGAGCGCATCGGTACGCGGATAGCGGTCGAAAGCTTAGGGGGCGGCCGTAGCCGTATTCGGGTGCTAAATCAGTAACGTAGCAAGTGACTTGAAGCTGCCGGTGGACGTTAGGCGTTTGATAAGCTTTGCGATCACCGGCAGAACAGGTTTAACGTAACTGTCATAAAACTGTCCCATAATGCCGCAGACATCTCAGGAGAGAACAGGAACTGTTATGGCAAGACGCATCCTCGTCGTTGAAGACGAAGCTCCCATCCGGGATATGGTTTGCTTTGTACTGGAGCAAAAAGGTTATGAGCCAGTTGAAGCGGAAGATTATGACGCGGCTCTGAGCAAAATGGCCGAGCCGTATCCAGATCTGATTTTACTCGACTGGATGCTGCCGGGGGGCACCGGGATCCAGCTCATCAAACACCTCAAACGTGAAGAGCTCACGCGCAATATTCCGGTGGTCATGCTGACGGCGCGGGGGGAAGAAGAAGACCGCGTGCGCGGGCTGGAAGTGGGCGCCGATGATTACATCACCAAGCCCTTCTCACCCAAAGAGCTGGTCGCGCGGATTAAAGCCGTAATGCGCCGTATCGCACCCACCTCGGTGGAAGAGGTGATTGATGTGCAGGGGCTGCGTTTAGATCCTATCTCACACCGCGTAACCGCCGGTGAACAACCGCTGGATATGGGGCCGACCGAGTTCAAGATGCTGCATTTTTTCATGACGCATCAGGAGCGGGTATACAGCCGCGAACAACTCCTCAATAATGTATGGGGAACCAATGTGTACGTGGAAGACCGCACGGTAGATGTGCATATCCGGCGGCTGCGTAAGGCGTTGGAAGGCAGCGGACACGATCGCCTGATTCAAACAGTGCGCGGCTCCGGCTACCGTTTTTCGACCCGGTATTAAGTGGCAGGATAAAACAACCTGCGACAGCGGCACCTCCCTTGCTGAAAACGTCAGTGTGGAGATATGGAGTACCCCATGGTTGAACGTTTGTCATGGAAAACGCTGGCGCGCGAGCTGGCGTTTTTTTATATCCCAGCGCTGGTCGCTGGGCTGATTTTTGGTCATTACCTTGAATTATTGCTGGCCGCCTCTGTGTTGGCACTGTTGTGGCATTTTTATAACCAGTTGAAGTTATCCAGTTGGTTATGGGTGGACAAGAGCATGACCCCGCCCACCAGCCGTGGTAGCTGGGGGCCGCTGTTTAACGGGATTTACCGTTTGCAGCAGCGCAACCGGCGGCGGCGACGCGAGCTGGCCACCTTGATCCGCCGTTTTCGTAGCGGAGCGGAATCCTTGCCCGATGCGGTAGTGGTCTGTACCGAAGAGGGCAGCATTTTTTGGTGTAACAAACTGGCGCAGCACATGCTGGGGTTTCGTTGGCCGGAAGACAGCGGGCAGCATATTTTGAATCTGGTGCGTAACCCTGATTTCGCCGCCTATCTGCAAACGCAAAATTTCAGCAAAGCGTTGGTGATCCCCTCGCCAGCGAACCACGAGCGCTATGTAGAGTTGCGCGTCATGCCTTACAGTGAAGGGCAATTGCTGATCGCCGCGCGCGATATCAGCAAAATGCGCCAGTTAGAGGGCATGCGGCGCAATTTCTTTGCCAACGTCAGCCATGAACTGCGCACGCCGCTGACCGTGTTGCAGGGTTATTTGGAAATGCTGGATGACGATCTGGATCCGGCGCTATGGGCCAAAGCGCACAGCACCATGTTGGAGCAAACGCGGCGGATGGAATCTTTGGTCGAGCAGATCCTGACCTTATCGCGCATTGAAGCAGCACCCGAGATTAACTTGAGTGAGCCGGTTAACGTGCCGGTGATGCTACAACAATTGGAGCACGAAGCGGCGGCGCTCAGTCAAACCCATCAGGTTAGCTTTGAGGTCGACCCACAACTGCTGGTGTATGGCGATAACGAGCAGCTACGCAGTGCGGTGTCGAATTTGGTGTATAACGCCATCAATCACACCCCTGATGGCACGGCAATCCGCGTGCGTTGGCGCGCTACACCGGCCGGTGCGTGCTTTGAGGTGCGTGATAATGGCCCGGGGATCCCGGCCAATCATTTGGGCCGCTTGACCGAGCGGTTCTATCGGGTGGATAAGGCGCGCTCGCGCAAAACCGGTGGCAGTGGCTTAGGGTTGGCGATTGTGAAACACGCGTTGATCCACCATGACAGTCGTCTGGACATTCAAAGTACCCTCGGCGAAGGCAGTGTGTTCTCGTTTGTCTTGCCACGTTCGCTGGTGGTGCGTGAAGACTTGTTACCGCATGCGCATTGATGCGGCGGCGCGGCGGCATCCGTAATGGTGTTCACGCCAACGCAAAAGGTAAAGAAAGTTACGTTGAAAGGCCGGATTGTCATTTAACTGTCATTTTTTAGCGATAAAACTGTCATCAACGAGCCGGATACTGGCTGCGACTTCCACGAAGGACCGTTTTACGGAGAGAGTGCATGAAAGTAAAAACCCTGGTAAGCGCATTAGGTTTCACTCTGATGGCGTCTTTTGCTAGCAGTACTTATGCCGCAGTAGACAGCAGCTTGCCTGAATATAAAAAAGTCAGCGGTGTGTCTGGCAATCTGTCATCAGTGGGTTCTGATACCCTGGCTAACTTGATGACCTTATGGGCAGAGCAATTTAAGCGCGAATATCCGAACGTTAATATTCAAGTGCAAGCGGCAGGCTCTTCTACTGCGCCTCCAGCACTGACTGAAGGCACGGCGCAGCTGGGCCCGATGAGCCGTAAAATGAAAGGCAAGGAAATTGAAGCCTTCGAGAAAAAATTTGGTTATCAGCCAATTGGGGTTCCGGTGGCTATTGATGCGCTGGCCGTCTTTGTTAACAAAGATAACCCAATCAAAGGCCTGAACTTCGAACAACTGGATGCCATTTACTCCACCACGCTGAAGTGTGGCGCGAATGAGCAAGTGACCCGTTGGGGTCAGCTGGGGGTGACCGGCGAGCTGGCGAATAAAGATATCCAGCTGTATGGCCGTAACTCAGTATCCGGCACCTACGGTTACTTTAAAGATCACGCCTTGTGTAAAGGCGATTTTCGTAGCAACGTGAACGAGCAACCGGGCTCTGCATCGGTCGTGCAGTCAGTTGGCGCGTCTCTGAACAGCATCGGTTACACCGGTATCGGCTACAAGACCTCTGGCGTGCGCGCCCTGCCTTTGGCAGAGAAAGGGGACAAGTATGTTGAGCCAACCGAAGAAAACGCTGTAAATGGCTCGTACCCGCTGTCACGTTACCTGTATATCTACGTGAACAAGCATCCGAACAAGCCACTGGATCCAATGACCGCAGAGTTCTTGAAGATGGTTCTGTCCAAGCAAGGACAAGAGCTGGTCGCCAAAGACGGCTACATTCCGGTGCCAGCGAAAGTCTTGGAAAAAGATCTGGCTACTCTGGGCCTGAAATAAGCGCTCAAGTTCGCAGCCAAGATCCCCTGCGGATAAAAAAACAGGCCATCTTCGGATGGCCTGTTTTGTTTGGTAAGGTAATCAGGATTACCAGCCTGAACGTGATTAATCCCAGTTCAGGATCACTTTGCCTGATTGACCCGAACCCATGGCATCGAAGCCTTGTTGGAAATCATCGATAGCAAAGCGGTGAGTGATGATAGGGCTTAGATCCAGACCCGATTGGATCAGGCTGGCCATCTTGTACCAGGTTTCGAACATCTCGCGACCGTAAATGCCTTTGATGAACAGCCCTTTGAAAATCACCTGATTCCAGTCAATCGCCATGGTGGATGGCGGAATGCCCAGCATGGCAATTTTGCCGCCGTGGTTCATGCGCAGCAGCATCTCTTGAAATGCCGACGGTACGCCGGACATCTCCAGCCCCACATCGAATCCTTCGGTCATGCCGAGCTCGGCCATCACATCGGCCAGCTTTTCTTTGCTGACATCCACGGCGCGCGTAGCGCCCATTTTTTCGGCCAGCGCCAGACGATACGGATTCACATCGGTGATCACCACGTGCCGCGCGCCGACATGCCGACAAACGGCAGCTGCCATGATCCCAATAGGACCCGCGCCCGTGATCAACACATCCTCACCGACCAAATCGAACGACAACGCAGTGTGCACCGCATTACCGAACGGATCGAAAATCGCCGCCAGATCATCGGGAATGTTGTCCGGCAGTTTGAATGCGTTAAAGGCGGGGATCACCAGATACTCGGCAAAACAGCCCTGACGGTTAACACCGACACCGATGGTGTTGCGGCATAAGTGGGTACGACCGGCGCGGCAGTTGCGGCAATAACCACAGGTGATGTGGCCTTCGCCAGAAACGCGATCGCCAATGGCAAACCCGCGCACCTCTTGGCCAATGGCGACCACTTCGCCCACGTACTCATGGCCGACCACCATCGGGACGGGAATGGTTTTTTGTGACCACTCATCCCAGTTGTAGATGTGCATGTCGGTGCCGCAGATTGCGGTTTTGCGGATTTTGATCAGTAAATCGTTGTGTCCCAGCTCCGGAGCCGGTACGTCGGTCATCCAGATCCCTTTTTCGGGATGTAATTTGGAAAGTGCTTTCATACTGATGACTTCACTGTTGTTGGCCGAGGTTGGCATTGATGGCAAAAGGCCGAGGCGCAAACGCCTCAACCTGGCATTAGATCACGTTCAGTTCGCGGCCGATGCGGATGAAAGCATCAATGGCGCGATCCAGTTGCTCTCGGGTGTGCGCGGCAGACATCTGCGTGCGAATGCGCGCCTGACCTTTCGGCACCACCGGATAAGAGAAACCCACCACGTAAATGCCTTCTTGCAGCATGCGGCTGGCCATTTCCGCAGCCAGTTTGGCATCGCCCAACATGACTGGGATGATGGCGTGATCGGCACCTGCCAGCGTGAAGCCGGCCGCGCTCATGCGCTCACGGAAATAGCGGCTGTTTTCTTGCAGGCGTTGGCGCAAACTGCCGCCTTGCTCGAGCAGCTCCAGCACTTTGATGGAAGCCGACACAATTGCTGGCGCCAGTGAGTTAGAGAACAGATACGGGCGTGAGCGTTGACGCAGCCAGTCGATCACCTCTTTTTTGCCTGAGGTGTAACCGCCGGATGCGCCGCCGAGTGCTTTGCCCAGCGTACCGGTGATGATGTCGACGCGCTCCATCACCTGACAATATTCATGGGTACCACGACCGTTTTCGCCGATAAAGCCTACGGCGTGCGAGTCATCTACCATTACCAGCGCATCGTATTTATCGGCCAGATCGCAGATGGTTTTCAGGTCGGCAATCACGCCATCCATGGAAAAAACGCCATCGGTGGCGATCAGCTTAAAGCGTGCGCCATCTGCAGTGGCTTGCTGCAATTGCTGCTCCAGCGCGGCCATATCGTTGTTGGCATAGCGGTAACGCTTGGCTTTGGACAGACGCACGCCATCAATGATAGAGGCATGGTTCAGTGCATCGGAGATGATGGCATCTTCGGCCCCCAGCAGCGTTTCAAACAGGCCGCCGTTGGCATCAAAACAGGAGGAGTACAAGATGGTATCTTCGGTGCCGAGAAAGGCGGACATCTTGCGTTCCAGCTCATGGTGCAGGTCTTGTGTACCACAGATAAAACGTACCGAGGCCATACCAAAGCCGTGCTGATCCAGCCCGTGTTTGGCCGCTTCAATCAGTGCCGGATGGTTAGCCAGTCCCAGATAGTTATTGGCGCAGAAGTTCAGTACTTCGCGTCCACCAACCTCAATCTCTGCTTGTTGGGCAGACGTGATAACGCGTTCTTGTTTATACAATCCATCGGCTTTGACTTGCTCTAATTCGTTAGCCAGATGGCGATAAAATGCGTGGGACATCCGATTCTCCTCGTGAGTCTGTGGAATATGCCCAAAATGGCAAGATTTTACGCTGCCCTATATTACGTTGTCTGACGCGTAGGACAGCCGGTGACGGCGCGGAAATTTAACAACTGTGAAATGGATCAACGGCGCGCCGCGGCGCGAGCGACCCGTAGTGGAGTACCGTGGCCAGACTGAACTCAACAACCCAGAGCAAGCCCTATATGACACCGGTTGTCGGCTTGTGTGAGCGGCATCGGTTATCGATAGTTGGTGAGTGGCAGGTGCGCGCGATGCCCATAGCGCGCATCCTGTCATTATGCGATCTGGTTGCTAGCCCAAATTATGGTTAGACCCGAATATAAGCATAGCTTTGTTGCTGCTTTTGGGTCAGCGCGACAATGCCGGCGGGCACGACCAGTACAAAGTCGGTCAGTCGCTCAGGTGCTACCGCCAATGCATTAAGCGCATTGTGACAGGCACAAAAACGCACGCCTTGACGTGACAGCTCGCGCATGTTGTCGATAAAACCTAAGTTTTCAGCCACCGGTTGTTGCAGCGCAATTACACCCGTGCCGACAGCCACCACCTGAATATCCACATCTTCGACCCGATTTTGCGCATCGCGCAGCGTATTGTGGATTTGGTGTAACAGCACGCCCCAGCGTTCGTGGGTATCGATATGAAACAGTATTTTCATGATGAAAGGTCCGAATCTACCGCTTAAGGAAGGTAGTAAAAGCATGCCGTCGGCAAGGCTGACTTGTCATCTGGCTTAAGGTCAAAAAATGTAACTTAGCGCTAAGTAGATATGTCCGCGGGAGGCTATCACCGGCGGAGAATGAGAGCCGCTAATTAGCTCCGCGAATGAGACAAGGTCGGCGAGTTGCCGACCTTGGTAAGCGATGGGTAAACGATACTGGCAATGGCGCTGTGACGGGAGGTACGGTCATTGCGGCGTAAAGCGGTATCAATGCCAGCCATTAAGGCACATCGTACCCCAGTGCCGCTTTGCGAATACGGAACCATTGTTGACGCGTCAGCGGCAGGGTTAATGCAGCCGCCGCTTGTTGGACGCGCTGGATTTTCCCAGAGCCAATAATCGGCAGCGGCCGGCTTGGCAAGCGCAAGACCCACGCGTACACCACTTGTTCGATACTGGCGGCGCCCAGCTCCTGACGGATGGTTTCCAGCTCGTCACGCAGCGGCTGATATTCCGGTGCACTGAACAGGCGTCCGCCGCCTAAGCAAGACCAGGCCATCGGGGCGATGCGACGCTGCTGGCAATCATCCAGCGTACCGTCCAGTAACAGGTCTTGGTACAGCGGTGAAATCTCCAGCTGATTGGTGACCAACGGGAAATCCAGTCGACTTTGCAACAAGGCAAATTGCGCTGGCGTGAAGTTCGATACCCCGACATGGCGCACCTTGCCACTGGCACGCAGTTGGACAAACGCCTCGGCTACTTCATCGGCGTCCATTAATGGATCGGGGCGATGGATCAGCAGCAAATCGAGATATTCGGTGTGCAAGTTACGCAACGATTGCTCGGCGCTCTGGATGATATGGCGCGCTTCGGTGTTGTAGTGATTGAGCTGGTGCTCGGGGCGGGCGGTCAGCGCAATTCCACATTTACTCACGATTTCAATCTGTTGACGCAGATGCGGAGCCTGTTTCAGCGCCGTGCCAAACGCCGCTTCGCATTGATAGCCGCCATAGATATCGGCGTGATCGGTGGTGGTGATCCCAAGGTCGATATGTTGCTGGATGAAATCAGCCAGTTGTGCCGGTGTCATGTTCCATTCCAGCAAACGCCAGTAGCCCATCACCATGCGGGAAAATTGCGGGCCGTCAGCGGCCAGTGTCACTCGTTCCATCTTAAATCCTTGTCATTCATTCCTTGGCGCCCATGCCTAGCTCGCCATATAACGCGCTTTTGACAAAAAAGTGGCCCGCTGTGAGCCACTTTTTGTCAGGCGAGCGCCTTAACCGAATAGCTTATTGCCGTGATTAATCATCACTGTGTTCAGCTGGAATACCGGCTTCTTCGATGGTCAGTGACCAGCCGATGTCTTGCAGGTAATTTTGCTCAATTTCCAAGTCGGCTTGCACCAACGCATTTTGCGCCAGATAAGCTTCAGGCAGAATCAAGCGCCAGTCATGGCCGTGGCAATACAAACGCATAAACGCCGGTGGATTAGAGGCTTGGCGCAATTTATTAAACAGCACGCTCATCCGCAGCAAACGGATCAGCGCTTGTACCTGCTTTTTCTTGAACAGGGCAAACGAAGGCAAACCGTCGAGCTTGAGCGCTTTACGCTGAAAGCGTACTAACGTCGCCAGCATGTTTTGCTGCTCTTGGTTGAAACCCGGCAAGTTGGTGTGCTGCAAAATATACGCTGAGTGACGATGAATGCCGCTGTCGTTGATACTCAGCCCCACTTCATGCAGCAATGCCGCCCAACCGAGCAGTGTTTCCAAGCGTGGGCTGGCCGCATCTTGGTTATCCGCTTGCCACTGCTGATACAAGTTGAGCGCAGTATCCCGCACCCGACCGGCTTGTTCGCGATCGATGCGATAACGTTCGGCCAGACTCAGCGCGGTGCGCACTCGAATGTCTTCGTAGCGAAAGCGTTCTTCCATTTCATACATGACCCCTTCACGCAGGGCGCCATCGGAAAAACGCATCTCTTTGATTTGCAACTCATCGAAAACGCCGCACAAGATGGCCAGTCCCGGTACGAATACCGCTTGGCGCTCATCCGGCAGACCCGGCAATTTCAACGAGGCAAAATCATCGAAGGCCAGCACTTTATCGGTGATCTGCTGCAAACGCTCACGGGTGATGTGACCATCTTTTTCCCCCAGCGCTAAGATCACCTCGTGGATGGCTTTGATGGTGCCTGATGAGCCGAGAGCAAAATCCCAGTTCAGCTGACGGTACTGCCAGCTTAAGTTTTCGATTTTTTGCTGCGCGGCGACGCAGGCCTTGCGAAACGCACCGGCCGAAATTTTTCCGGCAGGGAAAAAGCGCTGGGCAAAGCTGACGCAACCCATCTGACGGCTTTCGGCGAAAATGGGATCGAAACCTTCACCAATCACCATCTCGGTCGAGCCGCCGCCGATGTCCACCACCAAACGGCGGCCAGTTTCGGACTGGGTATGGGCAACGCCAAGATAAATCAGACGCGCCTCTTCTTGCCCGCTGATGAGCTCGATGGGGTAGGGCAGCACAGCCGCTGCTTGGTCTAGAAACTGTTCGGCGTTGACGGCGCGGCGCAGAGTGTGAGTCGCCACGATGCGGACATTGTCCTCATCAAAGCCCTGCAAACGCTCGGCAAACAGCGCCAAACAAGCCAAGCCGCGATCCATCGCCTCTTGGCTTAAGTGATTTTCCGCATCTAGCCCATCGGCCATATGCACCCGTTGTTTGATACGTGACAGGATCTGCAGTGAGCCATCAACAATTCGGGCGACCACCATGTGGAAGCTGTTCGAACCTAAGTCGATCGCGGCAATTTCTTTTGGCTTACTGGCATTAACATTAGGCATTGAGGTGATTGGCATCGTTATCCGCCTGCTGTTCTCGTTGTTCGACACCTTTGAGGTAATCATAGATAGCGATCTGTGACTGCAGTTTGCGCTTGTTGCCGCGCGGAACATAGCGGTTACTCAGCTCTTTATCGATGATGCGTGCCTTGACGGTATCGTTAAATTGCAGATCCAGAATATCCAGTACCTGTTTTTTCAGACGCGGATCGAAGATAGGCGCACCCACTTCAATCCGGTAGTCGATATTCCGGGTCATCCAGTCGGCAGAAGAGATATAAACCAAAGGCTCTCCGCCGTTTTCAAAAGCATAGACTCTCGGGTGCTCCAGGTAACGGTCCAGAATACTGGTGACCTGAATATTTTCGCTGACATCCTTTAAGCCCGGCACCAGTGAGCACATGCCGCGGATCAACAAGCGAATCGACACCCCAGCATTAGACGCCGCGTACAGCCGATCGATCAGACCTTTATCGACCAGATTGTTGATCTTGAGCGAGATTTTCGCGGTCTGGCCGCTTTGGGCATTCAAGATCTCTTGATCGATAAGCTGATACAGCACTTTGCGCGAGTTTTGTGGCGACACGATCAAGTGCTCGAAGGTCACCGGACGGTACGGGTTTTCGATAAAATTAAATACCCGACGCACTTCATTGGTGATGCGCGGATCGCGGGTCAGCAAGGTGAAGTCGGTATACAGACGCGCGGTTTTCTCGTGGAAGTTACCGGTGCCCACGTGCGCATAGCGCTCGTAGTTATCCCCTTCTCGGCGGGTGATCAGGCACAGTTTGGAGTGAATTTTCAGCCCCGGGATGGAGAAAATTACGTGCACGCCCGCTTCGGTCAGCTGCTTGGCCCAGTGAATGTTGGCCTCTTCGTCAAAGCGCGCTTGCAGCTCGACCACTACCGTCACTTTTTTACCGTTGTTGGCGGCGTGGATCATCGAGTCGATGATGCGCGAGTTTTTCGCGACCCGATAGATATTGATCTTGATTGAGACCACGCTCGGATCAAAGGAGGCCTGCCGCAAAAACTCCGTAAAGTGGTTGAAGGTGTGGTATGGGTAATACAGCAGCACATCGCGTTCACGAATGGCATCAAAGGCGGTGTCGTGACGCAAGAAAATGGATTGCTCCATCGGCGGCAGCGGTTTGTTGACCAGTGAGGCTTTGCCCACATCTGGAAAACCGATGAAGTCTTTGAAATTGTGATAGCGCCCGCCCGGGATCACCGAGTCGTATGAGGAGATCCCCAGCTTATCTTTCAGGAAGTCCACCAACTCATCAGGCATATCACGCTGATAGACAAAGCGCACCGGCTCGGCGGTCAGACGTTGCTTTAAGCTGTACGACATCTGCTCTAGCAGGCTGGATTCGAGCTCGTTGATCAAGTCGTACTCGGCATCGCGCGTCATCTTCATCGAGTAAGCGGCTAATGAGTCGTACTCGAAAAAGCCGCGGAAGATGTCATCGAGGCAAAAACGAATGATGTTATCCAGCAAGATGATGGTTTTACGGCGGCGCGGTTTTTCTTGCGGCAAAGAGACAAAACGCGGCAGACGATCGGAGGGGATCTCAATCAGGGCATATTGGATGTCCTGATCTTTGCGCATCTCGACCACCAAGTAGGTGTAGTCATCCTGCATAAACTGCACCAAATCGACCTGTGACGACAGCATGGTCGGGGTGATGAACTGCAGAACATTATGGCGGAAATACTCTTTCAGCCAGCGTTTTTGGCCATCGGCCAATTGGCGCTCGTTAATCAGGAAAATCTGATTGCGCGCCATTTCCAGTAACAGTTCGTTATACAGTGAATCAAAATCCTGATTCATGCGCAGAACGCGTGATTGGATTTTTTTCAGCAGATGCCGTGCGCTGGCTTCGGTGCCTTGCTCTTCGTTAATCAAAATGCGCCGCTTCACATCGGCAAAGCGCACTTTGTAAAACTCATCGAGGTTGTTGGAGTAAATCCCTAGAAAACGCACGCGCTCAATCAGCGGGTTGGTTTTGTCGGCCGCTTCTTGCAAGACGCGCTCGTTAAAGGAAAGCCAACTGAGCTCTTTTTCAATATACAGCTTTTCCAGACTCATAATGTTTCCCTAAATCATCCATGTCACAGGATTGTCGTACACCACTGAAGCTCATGTTTCCCTGCAGACGAACAATCGTGAGGCATCACTAAAAACTATATAATATTTCACTGATATCAACATATTAGTGTAACTAAGTCTATAAACAATCTTTGTCACATAGCTGTAATATAACCGACATACAATTCGCTACATCATGTAGTCAATGGGAATACACATGGTTGATGCAGTCAGTCTTTCATTAAAGGGAAGCAAAAGCCGAGCCTTAAAAGATAAGCTCGCAAAGTATGGTGTCACCGGCGGCGGAATGCTGGTTCTGGTCGCACTGATGCTGATTTTCTTTTATCTACTGTACGTGATTTTGCCACTGTTTAAATCGGCCTCAGTCGAAAAACAGCAGCAGGTGAGCGTGAACACACAAAAGCCAGCGCTTGCGCTCGGGCTGGATGAGCGCAGTGAAGCCGGTTACCGTCTGACGACGGACGGTGAACTGACCTATATTCAACTGGCTGCCGATCGTACTCAGCCTCCGGGCACGGTACTGTTGCAACAAAAGATCAGCCCCAATAGCACTTCGGTGGGTTATACCATTCCGAGCGTGGGCATTTATGCCTTGGGCAATGCCGATGGCTCGGTGAGTGTGGTGCAACCGCAGTTCTCTTCCCTGTTCGGGACGGATAACCAGCGTCATACCACGCCAAAAATCAAATACCCGCTGGGGGAAACGCCACTGCTGCTGGATAGCCAAAAGCAGCCGTTGGTGCGTGTAGCGGTCAGTGTGCAAGAGGATTCTGCCGAGCTGGTGGGGCTGACTGCTGACCATCGCCTGCTGTTTGGCCGTTACAGCGAAGATGAAAACATGCTGAGCGGGGAAACCGAATGGAAGGGGGATGTTCAAGCCATCGCGGATATTCCCAAGCAGATTAATGAGCTGCTGCTGACGCCAAACGGCCGTTTTTTGTATCTGCTGTCTGGCAAACAACTGCACATCTTTGATTTGCGCGGAGATACGCCTGAGCTGCGTGAAGTGGTGACCTTAAGCCAAGATGCGACGCCAACTAAACTGGCCTTAATGCCGGGAGGCAGTTCGTTGCTGGTGGCTACCGATGATGGTCGCATCACCCAATGGTTTGATGTTAACAAGGGCAAAGGCCCAGTGTTGACGCAAATCCGTGAGCTGGAAAACCATGCTGGCCCATTGGTGCAACTGCAACCTGAGTATTTCCGCCGTGGCTTTGTCACGCTGTCTGATAACGGCAATGTGGGTCTGTACTACACCACCAGTGCCAATAAGCTGCTGCAAGAAAAGCTGCTGGATAAAAAACCAAATGCGTTGACCATTTCTTCGCGTGCTAATGGCTTGTTGCTGGAAGAAGATGGCAGCTGGAAGTTGTACCAAGTACACAACGAGCACCCTGAAGTAAGCTGGAGTGCCTTGTGGGACAAAGTCTGGTACGAAGGTTATCGTGAGCCGCAGTATGTGTGGCAGTCCACCTCCGCCAGTGATGATTTTGAGTCCAAGCTGAGCTTGGTGCCGATCTCCTTCGGTACCTTGAAAGCAGCTTTCTACGCCATGTTGTTTGCTGTGCCATTGGCTTTGGCCGGCGCAATTTATACCGCCTACTTCATGTCGCCGGGGATGCGTAAAGCGATTAAACCGACCGTGGAGATCATGGGCGCGCTGCCTACCGTGATCTTGGGCTTCTTGGCCGGTTTGTGGCTGGCTCCGGTACTTGAGCAATACCTCACTGGGGTGCTGACCTTCTTGGTCTTGCTGCCGGTGTCAATTTTGCTGACCGCTTTTGTCTGGGGCCGTCTGCCAGAGCGTCTGCGCTCCAAAGAGGGCTGGGATGCACTGGTGTTGGTGCCGGTCATTTTGCTGGTGGGCTACGGTTCATTCTCGGCCAGCTCGTGGATCGATCATGCCTTCTTTGGCGGTAATATTCGCGATTACTTGAGCAACGATCTGGGCATCACCTTTGACCAGCGTAACGCTTTAGTGGTGGGGATTGCGATGGGCTTTGCGGTGATCCCGAATATCTTCTCGATTGCGGAAGATGCGATTTTCAGTGTGCCACGTAACCTGACCAACGGCTCACTGGCACTGGGCGCCACACCATGGCAGACCTTAACCCGCGTCGTATTGCTGACCGCCAGCCCGGGGATTTTCTCGGCGGTGATGATCGGCCTTGGCCGCGCGGTAGGGGAAACCATGATCGTATTGATGGCGACCGGTAATACCCCGATTCTGGATTGGAGCATCTTCCAAGGGCTGCGAACCTTGGCGGCTAACATCGCGGTAGAAATGCCAGAGGCCGAAGTGGCCAGTACCCATTACCGGGTCTTGTTCTTGACGGCTTTTGTGTTGTTCGTCTTTACGTTCGTATTCAACACCATTGCGGAATACATCCGTCAGCGTTTACGTGACAAGTACAGCTCGCTGTAAGGGAAGAGTGATGAATAAGTGGTTTAAATCAGGAACCCCGTGGATCTGGATGACGGCTGGCGCCGTCTCCTTGAGTCTGATTGCGGTTGTGGGGCTGTTGTTGCTGATTGGTGCCCGCGGTCTGGTGTATTTCTGGCCGCACACCGTATACCAATTTGGCGTGATCAGCGAGCAAGGCATCGAGCGGGTGATTGGCGAGATCCATGGCCGTGAGATGGTGCCGCGTGAGCGTTTGATTGCCAACGGCGTGAATCTGGATAACTTCCCCGATGCCGATGTGCCGCGTTATCTGGTGAAAACCGGTAACCGCGAGTTCGTGAATCTTGATTTCCGTACCATTTTGGAAAGTGAAATCAAGTCGCGCACGGTGCCAGAAGGCGTGCTGGTATTAGAGCGGGCGAAAAACGGCAACTTTTACGGCTTCTTACAGGGGATGACCGAAAATGGTCAGCCGCTGGAAACCGCTGATCTGAAAGGCGAAATGCAGCGTCGTCTGGCGCGAGTACTGGAGTTGAATGCGCAGATTGACCGCTTGCAGAAAGTGGATATTGGTGCCATCAACCACGGATTAGAGCGCCTGCGGATGCGTGAGCGTGCGCTGCAGCTGCAAGGCAACCTGACCGAGCAAGATGAAGCGCAGTTTGCCGCTGAGCGCGCCGGTTTTGACCGTCAGTATTCGGCGCTGGAGCAGCAACTGATGAGTCTGCGTGAGCAGACCGGTCGTGATGCGCTGCTGGTCAAAGATATGCGCGGGGAAGTGGTCACCATCCCAATGTCTAACGTGATGGATGCCTATTACCCGAATGACATGCACGGGGTGCAGAAAGTGGGGCACTGGTTCCATCAGGTGTGGAAGTTCCTGACCGAAGACCCGCGTGAAGCCAACACTGAAGGCGGGGTGTTCCCAGCCATTTTCGGTACCGTATTCATGGTGCTGCTGATGTCGGTGTTGGTGACGCCGCTCGGGGTGGTCGCGGCGATCTACTTGCACGAATACGCCGGTAAGAACGCCATCACCAAGGTTATCCGTATCGCGGTGATTAACTTAGCCGGCGTACCGTCGATTGTGTACGGGGTATTTGGCTTAGGCTTTTTCGTCTACATGCTGGGCGGCAGCATCGATAAGCTGTTCTACCCAGAAGCGCTGCCAACGCCAACGTTCGGCACCCCAGGGGTGATGTGGGCGGCGATCACGCTGGCGATTTTGACCTTGCCGGTGGTGATTGTGTCGACCGAAGAAGGCTTGTCACGTATTCCAAGTGCGGTGCGTCAAGGCTCACTGGCGCTGGGCGCGACCAAAGCCGAAACCCTGTGGCGAATTGTGATCCCGATGGCTAGCCCAGCGATTATGACGGGCTTGATTTTGGCGGTGGCACGCGCCGCCGGTGAAACGGCGCCGCTGATGCTGGTGGGGGTAGTGAAATTGGCACCGACGTTGCCGGTCGATCTGAACTTCCCGTATGTGCATCTGGATCGTAAGTTCATGCACTTGGGCTTCCATATTTACGACGTGGGCTTCCAGAGCCCGAACGTGGAGGCGGCCCGTCCGCTGGTGTTTGCCACCTCGTTCCTGCTGGTTACTGTGATTGTCGGTCTGAACCTGACCGCCATCGGCATCCGTAACCATTTACGTGAAAAATACCGTTCCATGGATATCTAACCGGCCGGTTTAGGCAGTATTGACAGGAAAGCGTGATGATTACACTGAATGCCAACGTATCTGATTCTCCAGTGTTGGATCTGGAAAACTTAAGCCCTGAGCTGACCGCGCTGGAAGTGAAGGAGCTGGATTTATTCTACGGTAATAAGCAGGCGTTATTTAATGTTTGCATGAAGATCCCTAAAGGCCAGGTAACGGCGTTTATCGGCCCATCAGGGTGCGGTAAGTCGACCTTGCTGCGTTGCTTTAACCGGATGAACGATCTGGTTGATACTTGCCGCGTTGACGGTGAGATTGCCCTGCATGGTCATAACATTTATGACAAATCGGTGGATGTGGCGGCACTGCGTCGCCGCGTCGGGATGGTATTCCAGCGCCCGAACCCGTTCCCGAAATCCATCTACGAAAACGTGGTGTATGGCCTGCGCCTGCAAGGCATCAAAGATCGCCGGGTGTTGGATGAAGCGGTTGAGCGTTCGCTGCGCGGTGCGGCTATCTGGGATGAGGTGAAAGACCGTCTGCATGAAAATGCCTTTGGTCTGTCTGGCGGTCAGCAGCAGCGTCTGGTGATTGCGCGCGCGATTGCTATCGAGCCGGAAGTGCTGTTACTGGATGAACCGACCTCGGCGCTGGATCCGATATCAACATTAACGATTGAAGAGCTGATCAACGAGCTGAAGAGCAAGTACACTGTGGTGATTGTAACCCACAACATGCAACAGGCAGCCCGCGTATCCGATCAGACGGCGTTTATGTACATGGGGGAGCTGATTGAGTATTCCGATACCAATACCCTGTTTACAACCCCGAAGAAAAAGAAAACCGAAGACTACATTACCGGTCGTTATGGTTAATGGATGGGTGCTGATATGGACAATATGCAATTAAATAAACACATTTCCGGCCAGTTCAATACCGAACTGGAAACCATCCGCACCCAAGTGATGAGCATGGGCGGTCTGGTGGAGCAACAACTGACCGATGCTATCCGTGCGATGCACGATCGTGATGAGAATCTGGCGCGGCGCGTGATCCAAGATGATGCCAAGGTCAACATGATGGAAGTGTCCATCGATGAAGCTTGTGTGCGCATCATCGCTAAGCGTCAGCCAACGGCCAGTGATTTGCGTTTGGTGATGGCGATTATTAAAACTATCGCCGAGCTGGAGCGTATTGGCGACGTTGCCGAGCGGATTGCCAAGACCGCGCTGGAGAACTTCACCAATCAGCATCAACCACTGCTGGTAAGTCTGGAGTCGCTCGGTAGCCATACCGTGCAGATGCTGCACGACGTGCTGGATGCCTTTGCCCGCATGGATGTCGATGCGGCCATTCGTGTCTACCGTGAAGATCGTAAGGTGGATAAAGAGTACGAAGGGATTATCCGTCAGCTGATGACGTACATGATGGAAGATCCGCGCTCGATTCCTAACGTGTTGACCGCCATGTGGTGCGCGCGCGCTATCGAGCGGATTGGCGATCGGTGCCAGAACATCTGTGAGTACATCTTCTACTTTGTGAAAGGAAAAGATGTGCGTCACTTAAACGGTGATGATCTGGAGCAGATGCTGCAGTAACAACTATCTCTGCGCGTGCGCAGCATCGTGGCATCAGCATAACGCCGCCGTCTCCGGCTGACCTATTTGATGATAGGGCAACGGGTACGGCGGCGTTGTTGTTGGTGCGCGTAGGTTATGCGTAGACGATGTATGGTTTACTTGCCTTTACTTGGCATGGCGCTTACTTGCCATGAGTGTCTGGCAGTTCCGGTTCGCCATTCATGGTGCCATAAAAATCGGGCACCAACGTTTGGCTTTCATACGGGATACGCAGATAGCCATTTTTATTCAGTGGCGGTAACTCCACCGGCGCGTAGGTGATTTTTTCATACGGCACTTGCGAGAGCAGATGACGAATACAGTTTAAGCGCGCACTGCGTTTATCATCTGAGGGTACCACCCACCAAGGGGCGTTTTTGGTGTCGGTGAACTCAAACATCTGATCTTTGGCCTGCGAGTATTCGGCCCAGCGGGTGCGCGATTCTAAGTCCATCGGGCTGAATTTCCAGCGCTTATGCGGCGTATTGATACGCTCTAAAAAGCGTTTTTCCTGCTCCTCATCGGACACTGAGAACCAGTATTTAATCAAGATGATCCCCGCTCGTTGCAGCATGCGCTCAAATTCGGGGCAGGTACGCAAAAACTCTTCGTATTCGGCATCGCTGCAAAAGCCCATCACCCGTTCAACGCCTGCGCGGTTATACCAGCTGCGGTCAAACAGCACGATTTCGCCACCGGCCGGTAACTGGGCGACATAACGCTGGAAGTACCACTGGCTGCGTTCACGCTCAGTGGGTTTATCCAGCGCCACAATCCGGCACACGCGCGGATTGAGCTTATCGGTAATCGCTTTGATGGTACTGCCTTTGCCCGCGCCATCACGTCCTTCAAACACCACCACCACTTTGAGCTTTTGGGCTTTGACCCACTCTTGCATGCTGACCAGCTCTGTTTGCAGTGCCAGCAATTCGCGCTCGTAGACGGCTTTACTCAATTTGTCCTTGGCCATACGCACTCCTTGAATTCGGGAATGGGGGAATACGGCGACAACTTCACTCTGCCTAGTGGCAGTGTAGCGCATGCGACTAGGCAGAAATGGGCCACCGCTGACAAATTGATCTGATGAGTGGTGAATGCCGGTTGGTGTTCAGGCTCTGCGCGCCAATAAAAAACCCGCCGTAGCGGGTTTTCTGGTGCTCATTGTTGTCAGTAATCGGTGTAATGAACCGAGTTACTCTGCCGCATAGCCTTGGGCCGGCAGTGGCTCACCATCCATCAGTGCTTGCTGATTTTGGTATTGCAGACGGCCTTCCAAGAACCATTTGATCACCAATGGATAGCTGCGGTGCTCTTGCTCTTGCACGCGCTGGGCCACATCGGCGGCGGTGTCATCATCAAAAATCGGCACTTGCGCTTGCAAAATGATCGGGCCGCCATCGAGCTGCTCGGTCACGAAGTGAATGCTGGCACCGTGCACGGTATCACCGGCATCAATCGCCCGCTGGTGGGTATTTAACCCTGGGTATTTTGGCAGCAGGGATGGGTGGATGTTCAGCAGCTTACCGCTAAAACGCTGCACGAAGGCATCGCTCAGCACGCGCATGAAACCGGCCAAAATCACCACCGCAGGCTGGTAATGGTCAACCTGTTCGGCCAGCGCAGCATCGAAAGCGGCACGGTCGGCGAAGTCACGCTGACGCAGTACTGCGGTTGGAATGCCGGCTGCCTGCGCACGCTCCAGGGCGAAAGCATCGCTGCGATCGCAGATCACTGCTGCAACCTGACCCGGAATTTGTCCAGCCGCACAAGCATCCATAATCGCTTGCAGATTGGAGCCGTTGCCTGAAGCTAATACCACGATATTTTGAGATGACGAAGACATTAACGGATGACCACTTGTTGTTCGTTAGGAGTCGATGCCCCGATCATACCGATTTGCCACGCTTTTTCACCTGCTGCGGTGAGAATTTTCAACGCCGACTGTACGTGCGCCTGTGGCAGCGCAATGATCATGCCCACGCCGCAGTTAAAGGTGCGGTACATTTCATGTGTTGATACATTGCCTTGCGTTTGCAGCCAATGGAAGATGGCCGGCCATTGCCAGCTGCTCTCATCGATAATGGCTTGGGTATTTTCTGGCAGCACGCGCGGGATATTTTCCCAGAAACCGCCACCGGTTAAGTGTGCAATGGCGTGGATTTCACTGTTGGCAATCAGCTCCAGTACCGAGCGCACATACAGCTTGGTGGGGGCCAGCAGGTGATCAGCCAGAGATTGACCTTCAAGCTCGGTAGTCTCTGGGTCTTGGCCGCTGACTTCTAAAATTTTACGGATCAGGGAATAACCGTTGGAGTGTGGGCCGCTAGAGGCGAGGGCAATCAAGGCATCGCCCGCTTGTACTTTGCTGCCGTCAATGATTTCGGATTTTTCCACCACGCCTACGCAGAAACCGGCCACGTCATAATCATCACCGTGGTACATCCCCGGCATCTCAGCGGTTTCACCGCCGACCAGCGCACACCCGGACTCTTCACAGCCTTTGGCAATCCCTGTGATCACGGCGGCTGCGGTATCGACATCCAGCTTACCAGTGGCGTAGTAGTCGAGGAAAAACAGTGGCTCAGCCCCCTGAACGATCAGGTCGTTGACGCACATCGCCACCAGATCGATACCGATCGTATCGTGACGCTTAAGATCCATCGCCAGACGCAGTTTGGTACCTACGCCATCGGTACCTGAGACCAGAACCGGCTCACGGTATTTTTGCGGTAACGCACACAGCGCACCAAAACCACCCAGCCCGCCCATCACTTCCGGACGGCGGGTACGGCCGACGACGCCTTTAATACGGTCGACCAGCGCATTACCTGCATCAATATCTACACCAGCATCTTTGTAGCTCAAAGAGGTCTTGTTGCTCACGGGGATTCCTCGCGGTTTAGTCCAGGGTTTAAACTCGGCGGCGTCATTCTAGCAGTGAAGGCAAACGTTTGCGAGGTGTTGCGCGTAGCGGGTGAAAAAAGGGTAGGAGTAAAGCGCAATCGATTAACTTGTGAGCAAACGCACGCGAAGGCCTACCGGAATGGGTGAATTCCAGTATATAATCTGTCGATTTTATTTCGGGCTGGTGTAGGAGAAGGTTTATGAAGGTTGTTGAGGTCAAACATCCTCTGGTGAAGCACAAACTGGGTCTGATGCGTGAGGCTGATATCAGCACCAAGCGTTTCCGTGAACTGGCATCCGAAGTGGGCAGTTTGCTGACCTACGAAGCTACCGCAGATCTGGAAACCGAGAAGGTTACCATTGATGGCTGGTGCGGTAAAGTCGAAGTTGAGCAAATTAAGGGTAAAAAAATTACCGTAGTACCGATCCTGCGTGCCGGTCTGGGCATGATGGACGGTGTGCTGGAGCACGTGCCAAGCGCGCGCATCAGCGTTGTGGGTGTGTACCGTGATGAAGAGACTCTGGAGCCGGTACCTTACTTCCAGAAGCTGGTCTCTAACATCGAAGAGCGTATGGCGCTGGTGGTGGACCCAATGCTGGCCACCGGTGGCTCGATGATCGCGACTATCGACCTGCTGAAAAAAGCCGGTTGCAGCAGCATTAAAGTGCTGGTGCTGGTGGCTGCGCCAGAAGGGATCGCGGCGCTGGAAAAAGCGCATCCGGATATCGAGCTGTATTGCGCGTCCGTGGATAAGTGCCTGAACGAAAAAGGCTACATTATTCCGGGTCTGGGTGATGCGGGCGATAAGATCTTCGGTACTAAATAATCGGTACTCAATCATCAGTGCTAACATCAGTTAAGCCAGCACTGACGCAGCGATTTTGTTAATAGAACATCACATTGCAGGTTGTTGTTACGTGCTACTGGCCATGTAGTAGAGGCCATGTGGTAGACAGGAGCAGCTCCGGTGTGATTTCTATGACAGATTTTTGCGAGCAGCTTCAGACGCCGCCTTTGTGCGGCGTTTTATTTTTTGCGGTTACGGCACTTTTGCGGCAATGTACCGGTCAAAAGCGGCAGTTATACGGGCATTGATACCCGTTGTTAGACCCGAAATCGAGAATTCCAAGGGGAACAAGGTATGCGGATTAAACCCATCGTGGCATGGACTTTCCTGCTACTGGCGGGCGGCGTGCAAGCGGCAGAGGTGAATGATTTTTATCTGGTGCGCTTGCCGGTAAGTGGCGCCCAACTGACCGATGCTCAGCGTAGCGAAGCGCTGGATGATATGTTGATCCGCTACAGTGGTCTGCGTGAATTACCGGCTTCTTCGGCGCTACAAAGTGCTCAGCAACAAGCTGGTCGTTATATTGCCCAAACGCAAACGCGCAATGAAAACGGCGAAAAGACCGCCGATGTCAGTTTTGATCCGGCCGCCGTGCAGCATTTGGCGCAAACCTTAGGCTTACCGGTGTGGAACCATGATCGTCCGGCCATCATGCTGTGGTTGGTGGATAACCGCGGTAATAACAGCGCAGGCGAGCGGCGCATCATGCTCGATCAAGAGTATTCCGCTGCACGTGAACAACTGCGTCAAGTCGCCATGGAGCGCGGGATCCCACTGCTGCTGCCTTTAGGCGATCTGGAAGATAACATGGCGGTGTCGGCCAGTGATGTGTACGGCAACTTTATTAACCCAATTGCCGCCGCCAGTTTGCGTTACCAGCCGGATGCGGTACTGGTGGCGTCACTGAACAATGATAGCCTGACCTGGCATCTGTATGATGCCGCGCCAGATAAGCTGCAAACTTCACTGCCACAATCGCAAGAATATACCTTACCGGGCGCGCCAGATCAGACCGTTGGTGAGATGCTAGAGCAGGTCGCCGATTACTACGCGAAAAAAGCGCGCGATGCGGCTACACCGGCTACTGCCGTGGCGGGTGCCGCTTCGGCGAACATGGCTCCTGCTAGCACTGCTGCGGTCGGTGCGATTAACGCTGGCTCAGAGCCTGTGGCTAACTCTGCACCGGCTGTCGATTCTGCTGCGACTGCCGCTGTGGCACCTATTGCCATGGGCGCGGCCTCAGCGACCGCCGCCACAACTGCTGTCCCAACAACCGCGGTGCCCATTACTGGCCCACAAGAGACATCTGTGGCTGGCGGAATGGTACCCGCGAATGTACCGGCGACTGCGACAGCGGCAGCCAGTGCCGCAGCTAATAGCGTGGCGGGTAGTGCATCGGCCGATGGCGTTTTACCTACCGCGCAGCTGGTGCAGCAAGATATGCAGGCACAATCGGCGCTGCCGGATGCCAGCAGTGTGAGCGGCTATGCCGGCACGGTGATGCGTAGCGGTACCACGCCGCCGCCGGCCTCCGCGATTTCACCGCAAATGAGTTACCCCTCTACGCCGCTGGCTGATAATCAATACGCCTTGGTGGTGGCAGGAATAACCTCGCCTGATCAGTTAACGCAGCTCAGTAAACGCCTGAAAGCACTGACGGCGGCGACGGATGTACAGATGATTGGTCTGGCCGGTAGCGAAGTGGAATATCACATGGTGATGAAAGGAACGCGCGCTGATTTGGAAAAAGAGTTGGCGGCGGCCGGTTCGCTGAAAATGGATGCGGGCAATGCGGCGCAGGGAAAAGTGCTAAAATATCAATGGGGATCGTAACCGATCCCCAGGTGAGTTCTAACATGGCCCTGAACATGATAGACTTAGCGGCAGTTATATTAATGAGTGGACTTGAGTGGATCTGAATACACCGGCTCAGCTGTCGCTACCGATCAACCTTCCTGACGATGAAACCTTTTCCAGTTTTTATCCGGGTAAAAACCAGCAATTGCTGGAGGCGATCCAATCCCTGATTCAGGGCGATAGTGGCGGATATCTCTACTTCTGGGCGCGTAAAGGCGCGGGACGTAGTCATCTGCTACACGCTGCGTGTGCCGAACTGTCTGCTCATAATCTGGCGGTAGGTTATGTACCGCTGGATAAACGCGAGTATTTTGGTCCCGATGTGCTAGAAGGCATGGAGCATCTGGCGCTGGTTTGTATCGATAATATCGAGCTGATCGCGGGCGATCCCGAGTGGGAATTGGCGATTTTTGACCTGTATAACCGGATCCGTGAGCAGGGGCGCACGCGTTTGCTGATCGCCGGTGATCAGGCACCGCGTCAACTCAACCTGACCTTACCGGATCTGGCATCGCGTCTGGATTGGGGACAGATCTACAAACTCTATCCACTGGCGGATGAAGATAAGCTGCAGGCGCTGCAAGCGCGGGCGCGTTTGCGTGGCTTTGAGATGCCAGAAGATGTTGGCCGCTTTCTGCTCAAGCGTTTGAGCCGCGATATGCGGACCTTGTTTGATACCTTAGATAAACTCGATCACGCCTCGATAGCGGCGCAGCGTAAGCTGACCATCCCGTTTGTGAAAGAGATCCTCTCGCTCTGAGTTGGGTTTTCTCGCTTTTTATCTACTTGCCTGCCTATCTATTTATCTTGTTATCTTTCTTTCTATTAAGGGCTATCGTGGCTATCTAGGCTAATTGCGCGCGATACCTGAGGCGCGTGTTGTCGTTTTGGGATTTTATTCCGCTTTTAGTTTGTGCAGTTTTAGCCCCAATTCTTGACCACGTTTACGTGCGTACAGCAGATTTAAGGTAAAGCTACCGCTTGTTAGGATCAGCTCGACAATGCCCAGCCAGCGCTCACCCTCATCAATGGTGATGATCGTTAAGGCATGTAAAAAATAGAGCATCAGGACGAAATTAGCCCACGCATGGGTATACGGCCGCCCTTGAAACAGTCCACGTAAAGGGAACAGTAACGGCGCACACCAGCCTAGCGTGACGGCCCATGCCGGTAGGTGCGGATGCGGTGAAAGCCATAAATGCCAAACCACCTGCCATAACAGTAACCCGAGCCAAAATAGACGAGTACCTTGCCACAAGGTATGGGTATAAGTGCCGGGTGGTGGATAGCTTGCGGAAGGGGTTATCGGGGTCTGTGCCATCATCAACATCCTGTTAATTGTCTGTCCATTTGCCAAAGCACGCTTTGCGGCAGTATCAGCGTGCTGGCGGGGCATTGTCACGCAGTTTTTTGCATACCTGCGCCAGTCGCTGCCCTTGAATGCGCGCCAGTTGCTGCTCATGAGGGCTCAGACCTGGTTGATGTCCGGTATGCCCCGCACCATAAGGCGCGCCGCCTTGCTGGGTTTGATGCAGCGCCGGTTCACTGTAGGGCAGGCCGAGCACCAGCATACCGTGGTGCAGCAGCGGTAACATCAACCCCAGTAAGGTGGCCTCTTGTCCGCCGTGTTGGCTGGATGATGAGGTAAACACACAGGCCGGTTTGTCGATCAGACTGCCTTTGAGCCAGTCGGCACTGGTGCTATCCCAAAAGTGCTTCATGGGTGCGGCCATTTGGCCAAAATAGCTGGGGCTGCCTAAGGCGAGCCCCATGCAGTGTTCGAGCTCATGCGCACTAACGCGCGGATCGTCATCGGGATGTTCGGCGGCATGGGAGGTACTTTCTCCCCACTCGGGCACGGTGCGCAGCCAAACGGGCAGACCTTCGGCTTGGACGCCGCGCGCAATCTGCTGTGCCAGACGGCGGGTGGCTCCATGGCGTGAGTAATACAGTACCAATACCGCCGACATCAGAGGATATCCAGAACCTGTTGCGGCGGACGGCCAATACGCGCTTGGCCGTTATTGACCACAATTGGCCGCTCGATTAACCGTGGGTGAGCCAGCATAGCATCCAGCAATTGATCTTCGCTCAGCGCCGGATTATCTAAACCCAACTCGAGATATGCGCTCTCTTTGTGTCGCATTAAGTCACGTGCCGAGGCAAGGCCGAGCTGTTGGATCAGCGCTTGTAAGGTGGCTTTATCAGGTGGTGTTTGCAGGTACAGCACCACATCCGGTTGCAGACCACGCTCTTCGAGCAGGCTTAAGGTTTCTCGGCTTTTTGAGCAGCGTGGGTTGTGATAAATGGTCAGCATGATTAGCGATGTTTCCTTTTTCGTTATTATGGCGAGCGCGATTTTTGTTGTTATCTTAGGATTTAAATTTACTGTAGCGATTTTGTAGCTGGCGCAGCTGATCAATGCGCGCATCATAGCGCGCTTGCTTGAGGCTATTGACCTTCACCAGCTGGCTAGCGTTAGTCAGCAAGGTGATCGCTTCATCGAAATTGCCTTGCAGTGCGCTGTTTTCGGCGCGGGCGGCCAATTCGGCATCACGTTGACCAAGCGCGGCATACACTTCGGCTGACAGTCCCCAACCATTGAGATCATTTGGATTGGCGAAGGTATAGCGCTCCAAGCGCTTGATCGCTTCTTGGGACTGACCGGCTTTGTAATAGGCGTTGGCCAAGTTGAGCTGTAAGACGCGGCTATCGGGCTGGCTTTGCAGCGCCTGTTGCAAGCGGCGTACCGCATCGGCACCACGATTCTGGCCGATATCAATGTCGGTCATCAGATCGATATACCACTGATTTTTCGGGCTCTGCGTCAGTAACGGTTGTAACTCGGTGCGTGCTTGCGCGTACTGGCGGTTTTGATAAGCCAACAAGGCTTTACCGTACTGCGCCGCTTGTTTTTCTAACGCATTACCTTGCGCGCTCATCTGATTCAGTGTGGCGCTAGACAGCGTATTTTCACCGCTGCCGTACATCCCAAGCAGACGGATTTTGGCTAGCTGGAACTCCAGTGAACCGCTTGGATGGCGTTGTGGCAGGCGATTAGCGCGAGTTTGCGCTTCGGCTAAACGGCTTTCTGGTAACGGGTGCGTCAGCAAAATTTCGGGTGGCTTAGAAGCGTAACGATACTGCGCGGCGAGCTTTTCCAAAAATGACGGTGAACCTTGCGGATCGAAGCCCGCGCGCGACAGCAAGGCGATCCCAATCCGATCCGCTTCTTGTTCGTTGCTTTGGGTAAACGAAATCATATTTTGCTGCGTACCGGCCAAGGTACTGCTGAGCGCCGCCATCCCCATTTGTGGGTTTGCCATGGTCAGCAATATCGAGCCGATGGTTGCCGCCCAAGTGAGCGGTGCGGAGCGCTGTTGCTCTTCCATCGCACGCGCCAGATGGCGCTGGGTAACGTGTGAGATTTCGTGCGCAATGACCGAGGCCAGTTCGCTTTCGTTATCGGCGGTCAGGATCAAGCCGGAGTGCAGCACGACGTTGCCGCCAAAAAAGGCGAAGGCGTTGAGATTATTGTTGCGGATCAGCAGGAAATTAAACGGTGTTTGCACCGAATCGGCATGCCGCACCAGACGTTGGCCTAGACCGGCGATATAGGCATCGAGCAGCGGATCGGAGATCAACGGCGCTTTACCGCGCATTTGGCGCAGGTAAAAATCCCCTAGCTCTTTTTCCTGATTAATACTGAGTACGCTGCCGCCAGCAGTGCCGATATCCGGCAAATCGCGGTCGAGCGCAGCATCCGGACTGCTTTCCGGCAAACGTAAATCCAGCGCTGCTTGAACGGGCAGGCTGCTGGTAAGCAAAATGCCGGTCAGCAAGCCGGCAATCGCTGAGTGCGAAAATCGATATGCCATGGATCTCTGTATTATCCTTAATCTAACGACGCCGTAAGTAAACTTCGACCCTGCTTTGCAGGAGAAGTTCTTCTGCCCGCAGGGACACTCCTTTACAATAGACAGACATCTTACACCGGTGCCAAGATGTTATGGAAATGATTCAAATTGATTTGAGTGCGTTACGCTGTCCGCAACTGTTATTGCAGGCGAAAAAAACGTTACGCATGTATCCTGATGCCGCAATGGTGGTTTTTTATCTTTCCGGTTCGGCGGAGTTGCATGATTTGCTCCGTCTGGCACTGGCGCAGGGATGGTGTGTATCCCATGAGCATGAACAGGCGTTATCACGCTGGCGGGTGCAATTGAGCCGTCGGCCTTCTGATAGCCAAGGAGTTGTAAGTTAATGTTGGCGATGTTGTTGCGCTGGTACCGCCAGCGCTTTTCCGATCCGCAGGCGGTCAGTCTGGCATTGCTGCTGTTGATTGGTGCCGGAACCCTTTATTTTTTCAGTAGTTTGATCACTCCGCTGCTGGCTGCGATTGTGCTGGCGTACCTGTTGGAGTGGCCGGTCGGCCGTCTGAGCCATTACGGGATGCCGCGTACGCTGAGTGTGGTGCTGGTGATGTCGGCGTTTGTTGGTTTGATGTTGCTGTCGGTGCTGGTGTTGGTGCCAAGCCTCTGGCAGCAGTGTGCCAATTTGGCACGTGATATTCCGACCATGCTCAATCAATTCCACAATTTTGTCGCGTCCTTGCCAGAGCATTACCCAGATTATATCGATTACAGCATGCTCGATACCTTAACCTCGAGTTTGCGCGATAAGTTTCTGGCCATGGGCGAATCGGTGCTCAAGTTATCTTTGGCGTCACTGGTGAGCTTGGTCGCACTGGCGGTGTATCTGGTGCTGGTACCGCTGATGGTATTTTTCCTGCTCAAGGATAAACAGCAGATGTTTCGCGCCGTATCGCGAGTGCTGCCGAAAAATCGCCATCTGGTCGGTAAAGTGTGGCTGGAGATGAACCAGCAAATCACCAACTACATTCGCGGTAAGGTGATTGAAATTTTGGTGGTTGGGGTGACCTCGTACCTGACGTTTATCGCCTTTGGCCTGAACTATCCGCTGTTGTTGGCGGTATTAGTGGGGCTGTCGGTGTTGATCCCGTATATCGGGGCGGCGTTGGTGACCATTCCGGTCGCGCTGGTGGCGCTGTTTCAGTGGGGCATTTCGCCGGAGTTCTGGTATCTGCTCACTGCCTACCTGATTATTCAGGCGCTGGATGGTAACTTGCTGGTGCCGGTATTGTTCTCGGAAGCGGTGAATTTGCATCCGTTGGTGATTATTGTGTCGGTGCTGGTTTTTGGTGGGCTGTGGGGATTCTGGGGCGTCTTTTTTGCCATCCCACTGGCGACCTTAGTCAAGGCGGTGATCAATGTTTGGCCAGCGCCGGAAGAGCCACCGATGGAAACGGCGTGAGTTGTTTGCCGCTTTAATGGCAAAGCGAAGAGCAAAACGCGAAGAGCCAATAAATAAAAAGGACGGGGTAACCCGTCCTTTTTGCTGTCTGGTGTTTGTTGGCGTGCGCTGTTAAGCGCGGCGCTTACAGGCTACGCAGGTAGTTGAGCACTACTTCGTGGTGGTCTTTGGTCTTAAAGCTATCAAAGACGTGCTGCACGGTGCCTTGCTCATCAATCAGGAAGCTGATGCGATGGATACCATCGTACACTTTGCCCATGAACTTCTTCTCACCCCAGACGCCGAACTGTTCGGCCACCTGATGGTTTTCGTCAGACAGTAGGGTGAAGTTAAGCATCTCTTTTTCGGCAAAGCGCGACAGTTTCTCTGGTTTATCGGTGCTGATCCCCAGGACATCGACGCCAAACTGTTTCAGATCAGGCTGGCTATCCCGTAAGCCACAGGCCTGTACGGTACAACCCGGCGTCATGGCTTTCGGGTAAAAATAGACCAGCACTTTGCTGCCCAGATAGTCGCTCAGACTGATCTCTTCGCCGTCTTGATCGAGCAGCGTAAATTGCGGAGCTTTATCTCCGGCCTTTAGCGTTTGCATAAGCGGTAAGTCCTTGCGTGTTCAGATTCTGGTCATTGTTATGGCAGTATCCGGTTACGGCTGCTCAGGCTGGCTGTGAACCGCAACATTGATATTGCCCTGTGCGCCCAATTTCTGACACAAAGCGTGGAAATCATCAATCACTGAATGTTGCTCCAGCGCACAGTTTTGGCAGTGGGCTGCAATCTGAATGCTGAGCAAGGGAACTTGTCCGGGCCGTGCTAAGGTCTTCGAGGCCAGCTCGGCAATATCCAAATTGCGCGAGGCAAAAAAGTCGGTAAATTTTTCGATGATGTGCGGGGAGTCATCCACATCCACCTGCACCCAGACCATCGCCGGGTACGGCGCTTTGGGCTCGCACACCGTGCGCTTCATGACGATCATCAGGTTTAATTCGGCGGCGGTAACCGGCAAAGTGGATTCGATGCGGGCGATGGCATTCCAACTGCCGGACAGCAACATGATGAAGGTGAACTCGCCCCCGAGCAGGGCTAAACGGCTGTCTTCGATGTTGCAATCGCAACTGCTGACGTGACGGGTGATGGTGTTAACGATCCCCGGACGGTTTGTTCCGACCGCGGTCAGAACCAGATAATGAGCTTGCGGCTGTTGCACCCTGATATCTCCGAAAGCATGGATGCTTGCATGGTAGCACAAAATATTTTGTTTCCGGTGAGCAAAACTGAGCCGTATCTGCATTGTGTAGCTTGCATTTATCGTCCGGTAAAAAGTACCATGATTAGTCAAAATTCAAGGGAGATAATCAGATGTTTTCAGGAAGCATTGTTGCGCTAGTTACGCCGATGGATCAGGCCGGAGAAGTTGATTATGCAAGCCTGAAAAAATTGGTGGAGTATCATGTAGCCGGTGGGACTGATGCCATCGTTGCCATGGGGACCACCGGTGAGTCGGCAACGCTCAGTGTGGAAGAACACATCAAGGTTGTCCTGAAAACCCTTGAGTTCGCAGATGGCCGCATCCCTGTGATTGCCGGTACCGGTGCCAATGCCACTGCCGAGGCTATCACGTTGACCAAAATGTTCAACGATACCGGCGTGGTGGGTTGCCTGAGCGTAACGCCTTATTACAATAAGCCGACCCAAGAAGGCTTGTTCCGTCATTATTCGGCGATTGCCGCGCATACCGATTTACCGCAAATTCTTTATAATGTGCCGGGCCGTACGGGTTGCGATCTGCTGCCGGAAACGGTGGGCCGTTTGGCGCAAGTGCCTAATATCGTGGCACTGAAAGAGGCCACTGGCGATATTAGCCGAGTACAAAAAATTCATGCGTTAACAGGGCCAGAGTTTACCCTGTTAAGCGGCGATGATGCGTCTGCGCTGGACTTTATGCAGCAAGGCGGACGCGGAGTGATTTCGGTCACCGCAAACGTAGCAGCTGAAGCGATGAGCCGGATGTGCCGTTTGGCACTGGCTGGTGAGTGGCAAGCTGCAGAAGAAATTAACGCAACACTGATGCCGCTGCATGTGGATTTATTTGCCGAATCAAACCCGATTCCGGTGAAGTGGGCGTGCCATCGTCTGGGTCTTATCAGCCACGACATGCTGCGTCTACCTTTGTTACCGCTGAGCGAGACGGCTAAACCCCGTGTCGAGAAAGCGTTGCTTGCAGCTGGTTTGCTCTAATTGTTGGGAGTAGGAATGTCTCACTCGTTGAAAGGCACTGCGGTGCTGAAAAACACGCTGTCCGTAAAGAGCGTGTTAGGGTTATCGCTGGTGATGGCGCTGACGGCCTGTTCATCTGATGGCGGTCGCTTCAAGCGCGAAGTCAACGGTAACGACAGTTACCTGAATACTCCGGCGCAAACGGCCATGGTATGGCCGGCCGGCGTCAGTGCGCCGCTGGCGTCCAATGATTATGCGATCCCATCTGCTGGACAAGGCCCTGTGGGCAAGCAGGTGGATGTGCGTCCTCCGCAGCAAGTGATGCCGCTGTTAAACGGCTCCCGTACGCAATCGGAAGGCAATCTGTCACAAGTGATCATGGAAGGGCGCTTATATCCAGCGCAAACCTTGTGGGGCAATCTGTTAAGTGCTCTGCAGCAAGAAAAAGTGACCATCGCCAGCCAATCAGCTGCTGACATGACGCTGACCACCGATTGGGTGAATTGGACCCAAAGCGATGAAGTGCAGAACATGCGCGCCCGTTATCAGCTGCAGGTACAAAGCCAAGGTTACAACACTGTGCTGCAAAGCCGCCTGACCGAGCTGCAAGACAGCCAAGGCCAGAGCGTCACCGAAAGCACCGAGATCCAGCGTTATAACGCGATGTTGCTCAACAAACTGATGAGCACCATGGATGCGCAAAGCCGTGCTCAAGAAGCCGCTCGTTTGGCGCAGCAAGGCGCGGTACTGAACGTTCAGGCCGGTAAGGATAATACCGGTTTGCCGGTGTATATCGTGCGTGCCGGTTATGATGTGGTGTGGGCGCGTTTGCCAGCCACGCTGAGCAAGCTGGGCTTTACGGTCGAAGAGCGTAATCGTCCACAAGGTCAAATGACCTTGAGCTACAAGAATATCGGAGACAGCGGCTGGAGTGCGCTGTCGGCCAAAGATCCACAACTGTCGCGCAGTGAATACAAGCTGCAAGTCGGGGATCTGGGGAACCGTACCAGTTTGGCGCTGACGGATGCAGACGGTAAGCCGTTGTCCGACAGCAGCTTCGAAGCCTTGCTGCCAGCGGTGCAGGCGGTATTCGACAGCCAAGCTGTAAACCAGTAATGGATCAAAGGGGCCTTCGGCCCCTTTTCTTATTTATACACCCCTCAATCATGGAGTAGAAAAATGCAGAAGCGAGCTGAGCTGTATCGTGGTAAGGCTAAAACGGTGTACAGCACAGAGAATCCGGATTTTCTGGTGCTGGAGTTCCGTAATGATACCTCAGCCTTTGACGGTCAGCGGATTGAGCAGCTGGATCGCAAAGGGATGGTGAATAATAAATTTAACTATTTCATCATGACCAAACTGGCCGAAGCCGGTATTCCAACGCAGATGGAAGCCCTGCTGTCGGATACTGAGGCCTTGGTGAAAAAACTGGATATGGTACCGGTTGAGTGTGTGATCCGTAACCGTGCCGCCGGCTCTTTAGTGCGTCGTCTGGGTGTACAAGAAGGGATGGAGCTCAATCCGCCAACCTTCGAAATGTTCCTGAAAAACGATGCCCTGCATGATCCGATGGTCAACGAGTACCACTGCCGCTCTTTTGGCTGGGTGACCGATGAACAACTGGATCGGATGAAAGAGCTGAGCTTCAAGATCAATGCCGTACTGCAAGCGCTGTTTGCCGATGCTGGTCTGATTCTGGTGGATTACAAGCTGGAGTTCGGTCTGTTCCACGGGGAGATCGTGCTGGGCGATGAGTTCTCGCCGGACGGTTGCCGTCTGTGGGATAAAGATACGCTGAAGAAACTCGACAAAGACCGTTTCCGTCAAGGTCTGGGCGGGGTGATTGAAGCGTACGAAGAAGTGGCGCAGCGTCTGGGTATTGAACTGGCCTGATTTTCTTTGGTTTTTCCACGCAAACGTTTACGTCTAGTCTGTTCGTGTAAAGTCGGTCGAGGCCGTATCCGTGTAGGCGTGATGTAAACCGAGAGTGGAAAAACAATGCCTAAGCACGAATGCGTGTTATCCGGCAATAAGCAGGGAGCCGTCCGGCTCCCTGTTGTTTTTATGTGTTTGGCTGAAGTTTTAGCTAGGGTTTTAGCTAGGATTGCTTGCGGCTAAGTAAATCAGCGCTATGTCTATCCGCAGGGCCGCTCTGCTCTGCTTTTCTTTTTTGCTTTGCTCTTATCCCTTATTCCTTGCCTCTTATCCCTTTGCTGTGGCTTTGCATGCCTTCGGCTTTCGTTCTGCCAATTTGTCATGAGGCTTAATACTCATGCGGTCATCGTATTAAGCATTTGTGTTCTATGCTTACCAATGACCTGTCGCGCTTATGCGCGTGCAGGCATAGTGCGCCTTACGGTTTCGGAGTTGTGCGGTCTCCGTCTGAACAGGGGAGATGACGGTGAATATGAGCCTTTTTTCAGCGATACGGCGCAAACTGCGCTGGCAGCATCCGGAGGTGGCCGGTATACAGGCGGAAGCGCCATTACGGGCCGAATTATTTACGGCTGGCCAAATGGAGCGTCATGGCCGAGTACTGGCGCGCTCGCACAAGCTCAGCCGAGGCCGTTGCCCTGAGCGCTTATTGCCGCGTTTGGCAGAAAATGAGCAGATCCTGATCCGTTGCTGTCAGCTGCTGCAAGTATCTACCACGCAGCAAAAGCTCACTCCCGCAGGGGAATGGCTGCTGGATAACTATTATCTGATTGAAGAGCAAATTTACCTGATTCGGCAAAATCTGCCGAAAGAGTATGGTCGCGGTTTGCCGCGCCTGAATAACCCCGCACAGCACGGTATTCCACGAGTTTATGATATTGCGCTGGAAGCCATCGCGCACGGCGATGGTCATTGGGATGCAGACAGTTTCAGCCGTTTTGTTGGTGCTTATCAGCAGCAATCGGATCTGAATTTGGGCGAGTTATGGGCGTTGCCCATCATGTTGCGGCTGGCGTTGATTGAAAATTTGCGCCGGATAGCTCGCCATCTGACTGATGAATTACACACCACCGCGCTGGCGATGACATGGGCCGAACGGTTGGTGCAGGTGAGTCGTCAGTCACCGGATGCGTTGATCCAAGCGTTGGCGGAGTTGGCGCAGACACCGGTGTGCTTGTCTGCCAGCTTTGTGGCTGAGCTGACGCGTCGCTTACAGGGCAAAGATCCTGGCTTGTCGGTGGTGACCGATTGGTTGGCGCTGCGTTTGCGGGAACAAGGGATGACGCTCGATAGCGCGTTGCAGCAGCATGCGCAGTCGCAGGCGGTTAGTCAGTTGTCGGTCAGTAACAGCATCAACAGCTTACGTGCACTGGAGCAGATGAACTGGCCGGAGTTTGTCGAAACCATGAGCGTCAGCGAGCAGATTTTGCGCAGTGATCCGGCGGCGGTGTACGCGCGCATGGACTTTGCCACGCGCGATCGTTATCGCCATCAATTGGAGCGCTTGGCACGCCGTGCCCGTGTGAGTGAGCCGGTGGTAGCAAGGCGCTGCGTCGAGTTAGCGCAGCAAGCCGGAGAGCGTTATCACAGTCAGGACCGGCGTTTACATGTTGGTTATTACCTGATTGGTGACGGTCAGACGCAGCTAACCCGTGAGTTGGGGATCCGCAGTTCATTGACGCGACGCAGCCAGCAGTTTTTACATCGTCATGCACTGCCAGCATATTTGCTGGCCGTTTCTGGATTTGCGTTGTTGGCGGTGGGCGTATTGGCCTTCAGTATGTTGACGCCTCATGCTAGCGATATGCCTGCGTTTTTCGCGGCGGTTGCCGGTAGCAGCCCCTTCGCTATGGTCAGCTGCGGGTTATTGCTGGTTTGCGCGTTTTTGGCATTCAGTCAGCTGGCGGTGCAGTGGGTCAATGAATTGCTGACGCGCACCGTGACGCCGTCTCATCTGCCGAAAATGGATTTCTCTCATGGCTTACCGCCGGAGTATCGCTCGTTGGTGGTGGTGCCGATGTTATTGCGCTCACCGGCGCAAATTGATGCAGCGGTGGCGGCACTGGAAGTGCGTTATCTGGCCAATCCCGATCCTTATTTGCACTTTGCGTTGCTGACCGATTTTACCGATGCACCGCAGCCCACGTTGCCGGAAGATGAAGGGCTGTTGAACCATGTTCGTCAACATATCCAAGCCCTGAATCAACGCATTAATGGTGACAGTCGCGGCAGTATCTTCTTCTTATTCCACCGCGAGCGGCGCTGGAATGAGCGCGAAGGCTGCTGGATGGGCTATGAGCGCAAACGCGGCAAACTGGCGGCGCTGAATGCCTTTTTGCTCGGCCAAGATCCGGATGCCTTTGATGTGATTGCAGGTCGGCGCGCGGTACTGAGTAATATTCGCTATGTGATCACCTTGGATCTCGACACCCAGCTGCCGCCCGGTAGTGCCACCCAGTTGATCGGCACCTTGGCGCATCCACTGAATCAGGCGGTTTACGATCCGATTTGTCAGCGAGTGGTGGCCGGTTATGGCATTTTACAGCCGCGCATCGCCGAGCAAATCCCTGAGCAAGGGCTCAATGCTTATTTGCGCGTGTGCGCGACCGAGTGCGGTCTTGACCCTTATACCCGCACGGTATCGGATGTGTATCAGGATCTGTTTGGCGAAGGCTCGTTCATCGGGAAAGGCATTTATGATCTGGCGGTCTTCGAGCGAGTGCTGCGTGGGCGCTGGCCGGAGAATCAGGTGCTCAGTCATGATTTGTTGGAAGGGTGCTATGCGCGCTCGGGCTTGGTCAGTGATGTTGCGCTCTTTGAACAATCTCCGGATAACTATTTAGCCGATGTGGCTCGCCGCCGGCGTTGGGTGCGCGGTGATTGGCAGTTATTACCTTGGCTGCGCCGGCGCGTGCGGACATTAGGCGGCAGTTGGGAAGACAACACGTTATCGGCGTTATCGCGCTGGAAACTGTTGGATAACTTGCGCCGCAGCCTAACGCCGTTAGCCACGTTGATGTTGCTGGTGGGGGGATTATTGCTGACGACGCCAGTAAGTGTGCTGTGGATAGTCGGGCTGCTTTGGCTATCACCGGCGCTGCTGGCGCTGGTGTTAGATGTAGCTCTGGTGGCCAAAGAGGTCTCGTGGTGGCAGTACAGCCGTTTGAGCGTTGTTAAGGCGTTGCGCCGCATTCGTCAGCAAGGATTGCAACTGTTGTTGCTTCCTTTTGAAACGCTGTTTCATCTCAGCGCGGCCAGCACCGCATTATGGCGGATGTTTGCCAGTCACCGGCGCATGCTGGAGTGGACAACATCCGAGGCGCAGCAGCAACAGGCGCCCCGCTTAGCGGCAGATTTTTATCGCCAGATGTGGCTGTCATGGACGCTGGCATTGCTACTGGTGCCGTTAGTGGCACTCAGCATGTCGGCGAATCTTGGGTTAGCGTTGGCCATTGCCGCCGGTTGGTTACTGACGCCGTGGTTGATGGCAAGGCTAAGCCAGCCGGTACAGATCACGCCGGCGAATTTATCTCGTGAGCAGCAGCGCTATTTACGCCAGCTCAGCCGCGAGACCTGGGGCTTTTTTGAAACCTTTGTCAGTGCAGATGACCACTTTTTGCCGCCGGATAATTATCAGGAAGTACCCGATCCGGTGGTGGCGCATCGCACGTCACCGACCAATATCGGGTTGTCGTTACTGGCCAACCTGACGGCGTATGATTTTGGGTATATCCCGCGAGGCGAACTGCTGGCGCGCACGCGCCAGACGTTAGATACCCTTGAGCAATTAGGACGTTATCGAGGCCATTTTTACAATTGGTATGACACCCAGACTCTGCGCCCGCTCTATCCTCGCTATATCTCAACGGTCGACAGCGGCAATCTGGCCGGTCATTTGCTGATTTTGCGCCGCGGGTTATTGGCGCTACGCGAAGTTCCGCCTAATTGGCTCAGTTGGCAGCAGGGATTGATGGATACCTTGCAGCTTCTGATTCAGGCGTTAGGTGAGCGCGCCTCACCGGTGGCCGAGGCATTAACCGATCGCTTGCAAGAAGTGTTGAGCTGTAATGGCGCGGAGTTGGAACAATCGCCGCTGGCCTACTTTACCCGCGTGCAGCAGCTGGCCGCTGAGCTCAATTTGTATATTCAAGATACCTACACCAGTACTGCGGCTCGGCGCTGGTCGCAGGCGTTAGTGCAACAAACAGGGTTGCTGGTGAGCGAGCTAGAAGGGGGCAGCGCGGTGCAGCAACAGCAGCAGGCGGATATCGCATTGCTCGCCCAGCGCTTGGAAGCGTTAGCAGATATGGACTTTGAGTTTCTGTTCGATCCGGCGCGCCAGTTACTGCGTGTTGGCTATAACCTAGACTCGCACCAGTTTGACCTTGGCCACTACGATTTGCTGCAATCAGAAGCGCGGCTGAGCTATTTTCTGGCGGTTGCGCGGCGGCAAATTCCTTTGAAGAGCTGGTTTAATTTGGGCCGTTTGCTGACAGTGTTAGATGGGCGCGCGGTGCTGGCATCATGGAGCGGCTCGATGTTTGAGTACCTGATGCCGCAATTGGTGATGCCGTCATACCAAGATACCCTCATCAGCACCACCTGCCACCATGCTGTGCTACAACAGATGCATTATGGCCGACAAACCGGTTTGCCGTGGGGCGTTTCGGAGTCTGGTTATAACCGTACCGATGCGCAGTTTAACTATCAATATCGTGCGTTTGGCGTGCCCGGATTAGGGCTCAAGCGCGGCTTAGCGGAAGACCGCGTGGTGGCGCCGTACGCCACTATGATGGCATTGATGCTGGAGCCGCAAGCGGCGCTGCACAATTTGCAGCGCCTGCAAGGTATGGGCGCGCGCGGTGGTTTTGGTTTTTATGAGGCGCTGGATTTTACGCCGTCGCGCCTGAATCGGGGCGAGACTCACGCCCTGATCCGCTCTTATATGGCGCATCACCAAGGTATGGGATTCTTGGCGTTGTCCCATGCTTTATTGGGGGCACGCATGCCACAGCGCTTCAGTGCGGAGCCGTTGTTCAAAGCGACCCAATTGTTGCTGCAAGAGCGGATGCCGAAAGTCATTAGCGTTTACGTGCAGCGGCAGAAATTTGAACCGGTGTGGGAAGAGCGCCCAGATCTGGGGGATGTGCGCCGCCAATTTGGCGTTGCCGATCTGACGCAGCCGCAAATCCAGTTGCTGTCTAACTCCCGTTATCATGTGCTGCTTAGCCAAAGTGGGGCTGGCTACAGCCGTTGGCATCAGCTGGCGTTGACGCGCTGGCGCACTGATGCCACCACCGAGCGCTATGGGTTGTTCTGTTATCTGCGCGAGGTAAACAGCGCACGTACGGATAGCGTGACATGCCAGCCATTTGGCCGACGACCGGAGCTGGCGGAAGCGGAATATCGGGTGATATTTTCTGAGTCGCGCGCTGAGTTTAGCCAGTGCTTGACGCAGGTGTCGGTACAAACCGAAATCGTGGTTTCTCCAGAAGATGATGTGGAGCTGCGCCGTATTCGACTGACCAATGACAGCTACCATCCACTGACACTGGAGCTTACCACTTATGCCGAAGTGGTACTGGCGCCGCTGATCACCGATGAGCTGCACCCCGCGTTCAGCAATCTTTTTATGCAGACGGAAATTGTGGCTGGATTGCAGACCTTGCTGTGCCATCGCCGAGCACGCACGGCGCATGAGCGCAATCCGTGGTTGTTCCATCAGTTGAATGTGCAAGGCGCCGAGAGCGAAGCTATCAGCTATGAAACTGACCGCATGAAGTTCATTGGCCGTGGGCGTAGCGCGGCCAATCCGCAGGCATTAGAGCAACCGTTAACCAACAGTCATGGTGCGGTGCTCGATCCGATAGTGGCGATCCGCCGTCGTATCACGTTGGCACCGCAATCCACCGCTACCGCAGATTTGCTACTGGGGGTCGCACCAGAGCGCGAAAGTTGTTTGCTGTTGGCGCATAAATACCGCGATCCGCATTTGGCCGATCGGGTCGAGCATTTAGCGTGGACGCACAGTCAGGTCTTTTTACATCAACTTAATATCAACGATCAGGATGCGGCGCTGTTTAACCAGTTGGCAGGGCGTATTTTGTACCCCGACGCCCGTCTGCGCGCTGAACCGGCTATTTTGCAGGTTAACCGGCGCGGGCAATCGGATCTGTGGCCGCAGGCGATCTCTGGCGATCATCCAATCTTGCTGGTGCAGGTACAAAGTGCCGATGGCGAGAGTTTGGTGCGCCAGTTGCTGCAAGCGCATGCCTATCTCAGGCATAAAGGTTTTATCTTCGATTTGGTGATCGCCAACCAAGAGCATTCAGGCTATCGCCAAGAGCTGCAAACTTCCCTCGGTGGACTGCTGAATGCGACCGGCGCCTCAGAGTATGTGGATCGCGCTGGCGGCGTCTATCTGCGTGCGATGCAAAATCTGACGGCGGAGGAGCAAACTTTGCTGCAGGCGGTGGCAGTGGTGATTTTGGATGAGCGCCACGGCTCATTAGCCGAGCAATTGGCAAGTGATACGCGAAGCTCAGCATCTATCTCTGGCATTGGAGCATCCGCTACGCTGGGCGCGGCCAGTGTGACGCCACTCACTTCGGTGTCGATCACCTCGGTGGCAGCGTTGTCGATGACGCGACGCGCTAACCGCGTCGCTCCGCAGGATGCGTCTTCAGAGCCTGACATCACCTATTCGCAGCAAGAGTTGCAGTTTTTTAACGGCTTAGGCGGTTTTAGCCGCGATGGGCATGAGTACATTTTATTGCTAGATCGACAACGCAAAACTCCGGTGCCGTGGAGCAATATCTTGGCGAACCCTCATTTTGGCTCGGTGATCAGTGAAAGTGGGCAAGCGTACACCTGGTATCAAAATGCGCATGAATATCGCCTGACGCCGTGGCATAACGATCCGGTGACCGATCGGAGCGGGGAGGCGCTGTATATCCGTGATATGGAACGGGGAGAACTTTGGTCGCCGACGCCGCAACCGTGCACGGGAGAGGGGGAATACCGCACGCGACATGGCTTTGGCTATAGCGTATTCGAGCATCAACAAGGCGGCATTGAAAGCAGTCTGCAGGTGTTTGTCGATCGCGAACGGCCGGTGAAATTCTGGCAACTGCGGCTGGTGAATCGCTCTGCGGTTCGCCGTCATCTGCAAATCACTGGCTATGTCGAATGGATTGCCGGTGATTTGAAACAGAAAACCGCCTTGCACGTGGTTAGCTGGCAAGATGCGGGCAGTCGTGCGTTGTTGGCGCGCAACACATACAACCACGCGGGCGATCCGCGAACACTCTTTTTTGATGTCAGCATGCACGAGCGCAGTGTCTGTAATGACCGCCAGCAGTTCTTAGGGCCGCTCGGTCAGGAAAGCGCGCCGCTTTGGCTGGCCGTCGAACAGGCACCTGAGCGACTGCCGGGCATCAATCCGGCCAGTTGCGATCCTTGCGCGGCGCTGCAGGTGAATGTCCATCTGCTCAGTGGCGAAGCCCGTGAGCTGGTGTTTGTGTTGGGCGCTGAAGAGGATGAAACCCGCGCACTGGCGTTATTGCAACAGTTGCATGGGCGCAGTGATGATGGTGGGATGGTGGCGCAGGCCGATCGCGCTTTGGCGGCCGTGCATGCGTTTTGGCGTAACACATTGGGCGCAGTTCAGGTCAGCACCCCAGAGCCTGAGCTGGATGTACTGCTTAATGGCTGGCTGCTATACCAGACCTTAGCTTGTCGCGTGGAAGCGCGCAGTGGCTATTATCAGTCGGGCGGCGCCTTTGGTTTTCGCGATCAGCTGCAAGATTGCATGGCATTGGTGCATGCTGCTCCGAGCTTATTGCGCCAACACTTACTGACCGCGGCTGCACGGCAGTTTATCGAAGGTGATGTACAGCACTGGTGGCATCCTCCGCTCGGACAAGGCGTGCGTACCCGCTGCTCGGATGATTATCTGTGGTTGCCGTATGTGCTGTGTCATTACGTGAATAGCACCAGTGATTTGAGCATCTTGCGTGAGTCGGTTAGTTATCTGGCAGGGCGCGAGCTCAAAGAAGGGGAAGAGTCATACTACGATGCCATGCACGCCTCAGGGCAGAGTGAAACCTTGTATCAGCATGCGGTGCGCGCCTTGATGCACGGGCTGCGCTTTGGTGAACATGGGTTACCGCTGATGGGCTCGGGAGACTGGAATGATGGTATGGATCAGGTTGGGATCCACGGGCGCGGGGAGAGTGTTTGGCTCGGCTTTTTCCTGTATGACGTACTGCAGCGCTTTGCTGAATTGGCCGAGCGCTGCGGCGATACCGCCATCGCTGAGATGTGCCATCAATATGCTGAGCCGCTACAACAAAATCTGGAGCAACATGGCTGGGATGGTCAGTGGTATCGACGTGCCTATTTTGATAACGGCAGCATGCTGGGGGCGGCGATTAACAGTGAGTGCCGGATTGATGCCATCGCGCAAAGTTGGTCGGTTCTATCGGGGGCGGGAGCTTTGGAGCGCAGCCGCTTAGCCATGCATGCGTTAAACCGTCATCTGGTAAAACGGCCGGAAAACATTATTCAGCTGCTTGACCCACCCTTTGATCGCGCCGAGCCAAACCCCGGCTATATCCGGGGTTATGTGCCCGGCGTGCGGGAAAACGGTGGGCAGTACACCCATGCCGCGGTTTGGTCAGCCATGGCATTTGCCGCGTTGGGCGATAAAGAGCGGGCGTGGGAGCTTACGCGCATGCTCAATCCGCTTAATCACGGCAAGAGCTTAGCGCAAGTGGCACAGTATAAAGTCGAGCCGTATGTGGCGGCGGCTGATATTTACGCGGTAGCGCCGCATACCGGCCGTGGTGGCTGGACGTGGTACACCGGCTCGGCCGGTTGGATGTACCGCCTCATGAGCGAGTCATTGCTGGGGATCAAACGCAGTGGCACGCGCTTACTGATTGAACCTTGCTTACCCGAAGAGTGGAATCGCTTTTCGATCCGCTATCGTTACCATAGCGCCGAATATCATATCGAGGTGGAGCAGGTCGATAATCACAGCGCAACGGGCATGACGGTCGATGGTATCGACAATCCCCAAGAGGGCATTCAATTGCAAGATGATGGTAAAACCCATCAAGTGCAGTTGCGGATCCGCCGCGAGAATGGCCAACCGGATAGCCATAAACGCGATGATCGCCAGCGAGCCTAAGCGCTGTACTGACCTTCATGCATGATATTCGCCCCTGCGCACGGATGCTCGTGGGTAGGGGCGACAACCTGCCATTTGGCCGCTGATCTGTTAGCATGCCGCTATCGTGTGATAGCAGCAAAACAAAGGTTCGGCGTGGATATTCAACTGCAACAGATGACCGACGAGTTACGCCAATGCGGACATCGTCAGCTGTGCTGCCTGAGCGGCAGTGCAGCATGGACCGCCGCGCAGGCGCAGCGTTTTTTACATGCGCTGCCCGGTGACTGGTTGCAGTTGGTGCCCGAGCTCCCTACTCCCAATATGCCGAGTGCGGATAGTGTATTGCCGTTTGGCATGGCGACGCCCGCTATCTCATTTCGCGCCGCGCGCACCTTGCTTGGTCGGGAGTTTACCCACGCTCTGTTTGATGCGCGGCAAGGATTGGATGCCGAGGCGCTCGCCATTGTGGCTGGCGCCTTAGCGGCGGGCAGCTGGTTACTGCTTTTGGTACCCGACTGGCTGCAATGGCCAATGACCCCCGATTGCGACAGCGTACGTTGGTCTGAGCAACCCCGCGCCATTGCAACGCCCAATTTTGTGCGGCATTGTCAGCAAACCTTGCGGCAATCACCGGCGCTGTTGTGGAGTGAGGGCTCGTCGGGGGAGTCTGCGCCAGTGTTCGAAGCGAGCTCGCAGCTTCCTTTCTTGAAATACCACGTGGCGGTCAGCACGCCGTGGTCTGCGCCCAATGGGCAACCGACAGCCGATCAGCAGCGTTTATTGCAGCAATTGCTGCACGGCGAGCCGGGCATTTATTGCCTGACGGCCGATCGCGGACGGGGAAAGTCCACCTTGGCGGGGATGCTGGCGTCGCGTTGGGGGGCAGAGCACCCGAATGCGACGTTGTGGGTGACGGCGCCGAAACGCACCGCTTGCGATCAGCTACTGCAGCGCAGTGGCGAGCAAACCGAATTTATCGCACCGGATGCATTGTTGGCGCGTTGCCAGCAGGCCGCGTCAACCGGCGCTCCGCTGGCTGATTGGCTGAT
Organism: Plesiomonas sp. PI-19; assembly: GCF_021368255.1. NCBI lineage: Bacteria > Pseudomonadati > Pseudomonadota > Gammaproteobacteria > Enterobacterales > Enterobacteriaceae > Plesiomonas > Plesiomonas sp. PI-19. The sequence goes on along the minus strand of NZ_JAJNMQ010000001.1, from coordinate 2,351,116 downwards.
TGTGGATGAAGCGGCCGCCTTGCCCGCACCACAGCTGCGCGCCTTGCTACCCTATTTTCGCCGCTGTTTGTTGCTGACCACTGTGCAAGGGTATGAAGGTACCGGACGCGGTTTTTTACTTAAATTTTGCGCCGAGCTGCAAGCGTCAGGGGCGCCGTGGCATGCGTTAAGTTTGTCCGCGCCGGTGCGTTGGGCCGTAGGCGATCCCTTAGAAGCCACCATTGCCGATTTATTATTGCTCGATGCCGAGCAGCAATTGGCTCCGGCTTCCGTACATTCTTTATTCGCAGATTGCGCGCCAGCTTCACCGCCCGTATCTGAAATCTCGGTACAGCCCTACCAAGCGGCGCAATTAGCCGCTGAGCCTGCGTTGTTGCAGCGATTTTATGGCTTGCTGACCGGCGCGCATTACCGCACCAGTCCATTGGATTTACGCCGTTTGCTGGATGCGCCACAGCAACAATTCTGGCTAGCGCAAACGCCAGAACAACAGGTTCCGGCTGCCGCTTGGTTAGTGCCAGAGGGCGGATTGAGCGCCGAGCTGGCGCAAGCCATCTGGCGTGGTGAGCGACGTCCGCGCGGTAATTTGTTGGTGCAGTCTTTAGCGGCGCATGCTGGGGTCGCGCACGCCTGTCAGCTGCGCTCGCTGCGCGTGAGTCGGATTGCGGTGTTACCGGATTGGCGGCGTTTGGGGCTGGCATCGTCATTGCTGGAAACCGTCTGGGCGGCAGCCGTGCAGCAGCAACAGGATTTTGTGTCGGTGAGCTTTGGTTTTACACCGGCGTTATGGGCATTTTGGCAGCGCTGTGGTTTTCATCTGGTGCGTATCGGCACGCAAAAAGAGGCGAGCAGTGGCTGCTATGCCGCGATGGCGATCCGACCTTGTTCCAGCGCTGGACAGCTGCTGTTAGTGCAGGCGCAAGCTGATTTCGCGCGGCGCTGGCCGCACCAAGTGACGGCCGATTGGATGGATTGGCCGGCAGAGTATGCACTGGATGGGGTTTCTCACTCGCAAGAAACTCATTCGCACAGAGTCGCATCAGTGGATCGGTCGCTGGATAGCGCCGATTGGCGCGAGCTGCAGGGCTTTGCTTATGCGCATCGTCCGATAGAAGCCAGTTGGGCGGCTTTACAGCGTTTATTGCGTCTGGCTTTACCTGAACAGTTGCCACTGCTGAGTCGGCGGATGTTACAACGTCAAAGTGTGGCGCATATTGTGCAGGAATGTGGCTTACACGGCCAAAAGGCGTGGTTACAGGCATGTCGGCAGGAAGTGGCGGCTTACTTGCAATCGCGCGGTATTTCGCCGCTGGGATAAACAGATAATGACTGTAATTAATAGGATGTAAGCGAAAGGGCAACAAAGCAAAAGGACAAAAAAGACAAAAGAAAAGTCAGCGCACTGCAGAAGATTAGGGAGGAGAGGCAGTGCGCTGGAAAGTGAGTCTCTGCGGTTTACGCCCCAGAATCGGAGGTAAATTCGCAGTCGGCTACGGGTGTATCATTTTCAGACGTCACAGGCCATGCGGCCTGATGTTCCGAATATTCGGCGAGCGCTTTTTCATACTCATCTTGGTATGTCATGCAGATCCTCATCCGTTGTAATAATTGTTGCAAGAATAGCCGTTTTCTCCGGCGGGGGAAGGGCATACGCGACAGAAACGTGATGTATTCCCGAACTTATACCAAGTCATTGTTATGATTGTGATCTTGTTTCCTGACTGCCTTTTCCCGTTGCGTTGCGGTTACATTTTGTTCTGTGCTCAGCGTCGGTTGTGGCACATTTGCTGCCGTGGAGGATGGTGGTGCTGACGGCGCTGCTTTGGATGCATCAGGGGGCGTATCAGGGGGCACATCAGGCGTATTGCCATCACTGGCATCGGCGCTGTCGTCCGTATGGGGATCTACAGGCGCGTCTGCATCTCGCTGGGTCGGCGCTCTGCCGCGCGGAAATTTCATATTGGCGGTGACGCGCAGCGCCGCCAGATTGCCACCAATAAAGGCAATCACTAAAAAGATAATGAACCAGCCTTTGTCCAATAGATCCATGCGGCGCTCCTTGCGGACTCGGCAGGCTATCCTGACTCGTTGATGACGGAACAGCGCTAGCCGGTTTTGCCGTTACATGCCGGGCAGATTTTGTACATAGCGACGAAATAACGCAGGCAGATGCGCTTGCAACGTATCGCTACCGGCGATCTCTTCGTGCTCCCAAGCCTCTAATAACAGCGCTGGCGTTAGCTGTTCGGCCAGTGTTTCGGCCACTGGATGATAGCTGATATGCCATGGCTCCGCCGCGACACCGCCGTGATCATGCAAAAATGGCCGACAAAAATCATAGTGAGCTAAATGCTCATCCAGCCACGCAGACAACTCACTGAAATAGCCGCCCGGCTGATATTCCCACGGCTCGAGTTGGAGTGCCGTGCCTGCGGGCAGCGCATCAGGATCGTACACATCAATCTCGGTGCCCCAGTGATGGCGACTGGCTCCCGGCAAAGCTGACCAACGCAAAATCTTACGACAGCGCTCCAACGGCGCAAGCTGCAGCACATCGACGCTGTTGCCCGCATCGTCATGTACGCGTCGCTGGCCGTGGTATTTGCTGTTCCAGATCAGTTGCTGACGCGAGAAATCGCGAAAACTGCTGGCCGGTTGCAGATTAAAACCACTGCGGGCCGCTGCCTGTTGGAGAGCCAAAAACGCCGGTAGTGCCGCGTGGTGCAAAGCATGCCGTTCATTGAAGGCCGACAAATGAGCGCGGTCTTTTCCGGTCAGGCAGGCAGCCGGCAGTGAGTTCATCATGGTAATATTTTCTCCAAAATCCGCTGATAAATCAGCGTCAGTTGCTCCAGATCGTCCACGCTGACACATTCATTGACTTTGTGAATGGTGGCATTGACTGGCCCCAGCTCGACCACTTGGGTGCCCATACGGGCGATAAAGCGTCCATCGGAGGTACCGCCGGTGGTCAGTAATTGGGTGGTTTGGCCGGTGTGTTCGGCAATGGCGGCAGACACCGCATCCACCAGAGGGCCTGTTGGCGTTAAAAAGGGCTGACCGGAGATCACCCATTCAATTCGGTGTGGTAAATCATACTTGGCCAGTAATGCGGCTACCCGCTGCTGAATTTGGCTATCGGTAACCTCAGTGCTAAAGCGCAGGTTAAATTGCACGTACAGCTCGCCAGGGATCACGTTATTACTGCCGGTTCCTGCCTGAATATTGGCGATTTGCAAGCTGGTGGGCGGGAAAAAGGCATTGCCCTGATCCCACTCGATAGCGGTCAGCGCTTGCAAGAATGGTAACGCCTTGTGCACTGGGTTATCCGCCAGATGCGGGTAGGCCACATGGCCTTGAATGCCCTGAATGTACAAGTTAGCGGTCATCGAGCCGCGGCGGCCATTTTTAACTACATCGCCGACCCGCTCGGTGCTAGATGGCTCCCCCACCAGACAATAATCAATCATCTCGTGGCGCTGTTGCAGGGTTTCCACCACCTTCACCGTGCCGTTGATGGCGCTGGCTTCTTCATCTGAGGTTAGCAAGAACGCCAGTGAACCGCTGTGTTGGGGATGGGCGGCGACAAAGCGCTCGGCAGCCACCACCATCGCGGCCAGTGAGCCTTTCATGTCGGCGGCGCCGCGCCCGTATAACATGCCATCGCGGATCTGCGGCGTAAAAGGGTCTGACTGCCACAAATTAGTATCCCCTGCGGGGACCACATCGGTATGGCCGGCAAAGGCAAAGCACGGGCTGGCCGTGCCGCGGCGCGCCCATAAATTCAGGGTATCGCCAAAGAGTAACCACTCCAGCGTAAAGCCCGCCGCGGCCAAGCGCTCAGCCAACAGCGTCTGGCAACCGGCATCCTGCGGGCTGACCGACGGGCTGCGGATCAGTGCGCAGCTTAACTCAACAACACTACTCATTACGTGATGCACTCCCTGTAAACGTGGGTGGTTAGCGGTATGACGATGCCATTCACTATGCCATTAATTGGCTGGGTAAAACACCTGCTGATAGTCGGCTTCTTTGAAACCGAGCCAGTACTGGCCATTGTGCGCCAATAACGGGCGTTTGATGAGTGCAGGATGCACCACCATCAAAGCGATGGCTTGCTCTTCGGTGGTGACCTGCTTGGCCTCTTCAGGTAAAGCTCGCCACGTAGTGCCACGGGTATTGAGCAGAGGCTGCCAACCGAGCTGCGCGATAGCTGGTGCGAGTAGTGCAGCATCAACGCCATCGGCGCGGTAGTCATGAAATTGATAAGGGATGTTGTTTTGCTCCAGCCAGCGGCGGGCTTTTTTGATGGTGTCGCAGTTTTTGATCCCGAAGATGGTGGTCATAGCGTGCTCTCTTTTAGTCAGTAAAGTTAGTCAGTAAAGTTAGTCAGTAAAGTCGGTCACCCGTTACAATACGGGCTAGTGGTGAAGCCTCTTTTTGCCACAGCCGTTTGGGGGCAAAGACGGAGAAGGTTTACCGTTTAGGTGATTATTTTTATGGGGATTTCTTTGGTTCAGCGTTTATACCGTGTGAAGCAGCGCCGGTAAAGCAAAGACAAAATGTCCTGCCGCTCACAGTTATTCATTTTCGCCGCGCAGGGGGGCGACGGCAGTGGAATAATAGAGCATATAAATTTTGCTAGGGAGTGCATTATGACGTTAAACCCTGTGTTTGCCCGTCGTTTATATTTATGTCATCTGTTAGCGGTGACCGAACGGCCTAATATTCCCTGTTTAATGGAGATAACCGGCTGGCCACGACGCACCTTGCAGGATGTCATGAAGGCGTTACCGGGTCTGGGTGTCGACGTTCGCTTTGTGCAGGACGGTGTGCGCAATAATGATGGCTATTATCAGCTCTCGGATTGGGGCCCGCTACAACAACCGTGGATCACAGAGCACTTGCCGCTGATTTGCGCCGCGCTGGATAAATCTTGATTGCCTAAGGTGTGGCTGATACACAGCGTACGTGCGTGGTGAAGCGCGCAGCTTCGGCGGCAAGCGGGAAACCGGCTACCGCCGAAGGGAAATATCGCCGCCGATCGTTTATCTGTGTGTAGTGGTGAGCCGTTCGTGGGTATTCCTTCGGTATGATTTTGTGGTTACTGCTGTTTTGTCTTTTTTGTTTTCTCTTCTTCTCTCTTCTTGTTCTTTGTTTTATCCCTTGTGGTCTCCTCTTTGTTTTTCCGTCTTTTCGCTATTAACCTCTTTACCGTGATTTTTATCCTCTATTTTTGGGGGCGTTAACACGTCTACGAGGGTATCTTTTGGCATGTTACGTTTGGCGTGCGGCAAGGTGTGGCAGGGCACATTAGCGGCCGGAGAGGCGCTTTGTGCGATGGAGCGCGCTGTTCGCCGGCTTTTTTAAGTTTTTTTGCACTCCAGACCGAGGCAGATCTCAGTGGTTATGCTAAGTTACGCCCTTTCGGCTAATAAGAATTGCATGGCATTTCGGTCATGCTGATAATTGTATAATAATCAAACAGCTTAACGAGTGTTCGGATAAGGTTATGGAAATTCGCGTTTTCAGACAGAGTGATTTTGAAGAGGTTTTAACCTTGTGGGATCGGTGCGATGTGGTTCGGCCATGGAACGATCCTGAGCTCGATATTGAACGCAAAGTGCATGCGGGTGCTGATCTGTTTTTGGTGGCCGAAGTAGCTGGCGAAGTGATTGGCACCATTATGGGCGGTTATGATGGCCATCGTGGCTGGGTGAACTATCTGGCGGTGCATCCGGACTACCGCGGGCGCGGAATTGCTAATGCGCTGGTGAATCGGGTGGAGAAAAAGCTGATTGCACGCGGCTGCCCGAAAATCCATCTGCTGGTGCGTGAAGAAAATCAGGCCGTGATCAGCATGTATGAAAAGCTCGGCTACGATATTCAAGACACCATCTGCTTAGGCAAGCGCTTGATAGAAGATAGCGTGGATGAGTAAAACCGCCGACCCGTGCCTGTACGCGCCGGATGATTATGACCAGCATGGCTGGCTACGTTTACCGCTCTGGTATTGGACGATTTTGGTGCTGCAAGCCAAAACCTGGGCGCTGTTTTTGATTGCCGGCGCGTCGCGCGATACCGGCGATCGCCTGTTGCGATTGTTTTATCCGCAAACCGATGATTTTTGGCTCGGCATGATGATTGGCCTACCGGCGGTGGCGCTCTTTTTGCTGGCCGGGCGTCGTCAGCATTGGCCTCGTTTGTGGCGCAGCAGCCGACGTTTGTTGCCAGTGATGCTGGTGGGCGATCTGCTGTTATCGCTTAAAACGCTACTTTTGGCGCCGGCTGATTTTTCGCTAACGGCGGCGACCTTCTCGGTGCTGACGCTATGGGCGCTGCTGTATGTGCTGCGTAGCCGCCGTTTAGCCTGCTGTTTCATCCTTCCGGCGCATACCTCTTCCTCTTCAGCATCAAACTAGCCTGTGCCATGGCTGCCTATATTGCCGACAACCGCAAAAGGATAATTGTCTGGTAAGATAGCCTTACTGCGTATCCGTTAGCGCCACATTGCCATACTGGCAGTGCTGGCCACTACCAGGGAGTACCGAATGAAGCGTCCCGTATGGATGATAGTTTTCCCTCTGCTGCTGTCTGGCTGTAGCAGCCTCGGCGTCAGCAATTGGATGCCAACGAGCTGGTTTGGCAGTAGCGATACCGTGACCGGCGACAGCGTGCTGGGCTTGGATGCGGATACCCCCGTCACCCACGATGCCATCAGCCGCCAATTAGGCGATGGATTTCAGATCCGCACCGGCATGCAATCCAGTGGGGTCGATGTGCTGCCGTATGCTGAAGTGCGACAAAATGACGCCCGCGTGATGACCGTGAACGGCAAAGCCGACGGTCAGATATCGTCAGTGGATATCGATAGTCCTGAGATTAAAACCGAATGGGGAACTCATGTCGGTAGCCGGTTCAGCGATATCTACCCTAAAGCGCTCGGTGCCAATTGCAAAATCGGGCAGACCGAGGTGGACTCGGCGGTGATTTGCCAAGCGCCACAAGATCAGCGCATTCGTTACGTTTTCAGTGGTGAATGGGATGGCCCGCAAACCTTGCTTCCACCGGATGCAACATTGCGTGACTGGCAGATAAAACGGATTATCTGGCAGGCCGCTCCGGCACCGTAATTGTTAACTGATACCAAGCATGACAAGCAGAATAAAACAGGAGAACAGTATGACCATTGCACAAAGCGGAATTGTACCGGAGGGTAGTCGCTTTGCCATGTTCCTTGTCTTACATGTTGAACAGGGTGTTTCCCGGGTGCGCGATATTGCCAAGCAGTTCCCGGCGATGGTGCAGCAGTATGCGGAGAGCGATCCACAAGCTGAGCTGTCTGGAACCTGGGCTTTTGGTGAAGCGCTGTGGCGCACACTGGCAGGGGATGAAGAAGCGCCAGAGCTGAAGTCTTTTGTTGAGCTGGGCGAAGCGCCGTATGTGGCGCCGTCTACGCAAGAAGATCTGTTTATCCACATTCACTCTCAGCGTCACGACCTGAACTATGCGCTCGCACAATCGGTTCTCAATGCCTTAGGCGATTGTGTCACCGTTACGGATGAGCAGCACGGTTTCCGTTACCTAGATGCCCGTGACATGACCGGCTTTATTGATGGCACTGAAAACCCGCACGGGGATGAGGCTCGTCAGCAAGTGGGCGTGATTGAAGAAGGTCCGGATCAGGGCGGCAGCTATATTCTGGTGCAGCGCTACGCGCATAACTTGCCAAAATGGCATGCACAAAGCGAAGAAGATCAGGAAAAGACCATTGGCCGTACTAAGGTTGACAGTGAAGAGTTAGAGCCAGAGCAACGCTTTGCCAACTCACACGTTAGCCGCGTCGATCTGAAAGAAGAGGGCAAGGGGCTGAAAATCCTGCGTCACAGCCTGCCTTATGGCAAAGTCAGTGATGAACATGGTCTGTACTTCTGCGCTTACTGCCATTCCCTGCGCAACATTGAGCAGCAATTGCTGAGCATGTTTGGTTGCATGGAAGATGGCCAGTATGATCGTCTGCTGAAGTACACCCGTGCTGTGACCGGTGGCTACTATTTTGCTCCGTCACGTACTCGTCTTGAGCAACTGTGAAGCGATTCAGTGCTGAGTTTTGAAAACGAATTTCGTTTTCTTCCACTTTTAGCCCGCTCTTCGGTAGAATAATGCGCGTTATCGCGCATTTTTTATGTCGGCAGCCTTTTTGTTGCCGACCCGTCATGTTTAGCTCTCAGACAAAACAGACTGAAAGTGCGCGAGATACCCTCTGAAACCCGAAGATAACAATGAGCTAGGGATATGGTGACCAAACTGAAATCCGGTAAACAACGTCAACTGTTTGAGCTGCTAATGCAATCCGGCCCGCTGGCCGTTTCGGCCATGATGGATGGTGTGCGGGTCCGCCTGCAAGGCCATTGCCAATTGGCTGCCAGCGCGCAAGGCGATCGCCTGCTGGTGGGAGATAGCGGCAGTCAGCTGGATATTGACTGGCGTCAGGTCAACCGGCTGGAAGTGGCAGCCGATCGTGCTGATACGCTGAGCTTTTATAACGGACAGAAGTTGCTGTTTGCCCTGCAACATCCAACGGCAGCATTTTCACCTGCCATTTTGGAGATGGAAGGTAACCTGCTGTAAGGCGGTGTTCGCTTCTGGCTCTGCTGTCGCGTGATGAAAATCAGCCATAAAAAAAGCCATCCCGTGGGATGGCTTTTCTGTTTTAGCTGTTAGGCCGCATTACTTTTTAATGCGCAGAACCGGAGTTTCACCTACGGTTACGTTACCAGACAGCTTAACCATCTCCTTGATTTCATCCATATTGGAGATAACCACTGGAGTCAGGGTAGATTTTGCTTTCGCTTCCAGAACGGCCAGATCAAATTCAATCACTGGATCGCCCATCTTCACGCGCTGGCCTTCTTCAGCGATACGCTTGAAGCCTTCGCCTTTCAGCTCAACGGTGTCAATACCGAAGTGTACGAACAGCTCAATACCGCTGTCAGATTCGATAGAGAACGCATGGTTGGTTTCGAAGATCTTACCAATAGTACCGTCAACCGGTGCAACCATCTTGTTACCGGCCGGCTTGATGGCAATACCATCACCTACGATTTTCTCAGCAAATACCACATCAGGCACATCTTCGATGTTTACGATTTCACCTGACAACGGCGCAAAAATCTCAATGCTGCCGGCATCGCTGGTATCATCGGAAACCAGTTTCTTCAACTTATCGAACAGACCCATAGTATTCTCCTAATTATCGGTAATTATTCGGCTTGATAGTGCTAACTTAGTGTACTTGCACGTTCAGCACAATCAGCAAAGTGCTTTTTCTTCCAGAAACTTGTTAATCAGCTCCATAATATCCGCTGCCGTAGGCTGCGCCAAAGCATGTTCTGCCAGCGCTTTAGCATCTTCAAAGTTCACGTTACGGATCACTTTTTTGATGCGCGGAATGGAAATGGCACTCATGCTGAACTCATCAAGCCCCATACCGAGCAGCAGCACTGCCGCGCGCTCATCGCCGGCCAGCTCGCCACACATACCGGTCCACTTCCCTTCTTTGTGCGAGGCATCAATAACCTGCTTGATCAGGGTCAGAACCGCTGGTGTCATCGGATTGTAGAGGTGAGAGATCAGCTCATTACCCCGATCTACGGCCAGTGTGTACTGGGTCAAATCGTTGGTGCCGATACTGAAGAAATCGACTTCTTTCGCCAGATGGTGTGCGATCGCCGCTGCAGCCGGGGTTTCAACCATCACACCGACTTCGATGCTCTCGTCAAACGCATGGCCTTCTGCGGTCAGCTCCAGTTTCAGGGCATCCAGTTCGGCACGCAGGGTGCGAACTTCTTCCACTGAAATCACCATTGGGAACATGATGCGCAGCTTACCAAAGGCGGAAGCACGCAGGATGGCACGCAGCTGAGTACGCAGGATTTCTCTACGATCCAAGCAGATACGAATTGCACGCCAGCCTAAGAATGGGTTCATTTCTTTTGGCAGGTTCAGATAAGGCAAGTCCTTATCACCACCGATGTCCATGGTACGGATGATAACCGCTTGGCTGCCCATTGCTTCGGCAACCGCTTTGTAGGCGGCAAACTGCTCTTCTTCGGTTGGCAGCGCATCGCGATCCATAAACAGGAATTCGGTACGGTACAGACCAACGCCTTCACCGCCGTTACGCTCAACACCATCAACATCACGTACGGTACCGATGTTACCGCACACTTCAACCTGATGACCGTCCAGCGTCATGGCTGGCAGATCTTTGAGCTTAGCCAGCTCGGCTTTCTCATTGGCGTAACGAATTTGCGTCTCTTTCAGCTGTTCGATTTGCGCCGCAGTCGGGTTGATGTAGATAGCGTTGTTCAGCGCATCCAGTACCAGATAGTCACCGGATTTAACCTGCTGAGTTACATTGTTGGTACCCACGATCGCTGGCAGCTCTAAAGAGCGCGCCATGATAGAGGTGTGGGATGTCCGGCCACCGATATCGGTGACGAAACCTAAAACTTTGTCCAGATTCAGCTGCGCAGTTTCAGAAGGGGTCAGGTCGTTAGCAACCAGAATCACTTCTTCACTGATAGCACCCAAATCGACGATGTCCATACCGAGCACGTTTTTCAGCAAACGCTTACCGATGTCACGTACGTCAGCCGCACGCTCTTTCAGGTACTCATCATCCAGCTCTTCCAGAGCCTGAGCCTGACCTTCGATAATGGCATAAATCGCCGCTTCTGCAGAAGCTTTGTTGTCCTTAATGTAGGCTATGATTTCCTGCTCTAGCTCTTCATCTTCCAGCAGCATGATGTGACCTTCGAAGATGGCTTCCTTTTCTTCGCCCAGAGTCACGGCTGCTTTTTGTTTGATCGCTTCCAATTGGGCAGATGCTTTCGTCCGACCGGTTAAGAAACGGGCAACTTCGTTGTCCAACTCAGAGTCGGCCAGTGTTGCGCGGTTGATAACAATCTCGTCTTCTTTCAGCAGTAATGCCTTACCAAAAGCGATACCCGGTGATGCCAAGATGCCTGAAATCATAGCCCTACCTATCTAAAAATCTGTGTCAGTGACGCGTTCTTAAGAGTACAGCCGAGATTACTCGAGTTCAGCCATCAGCTTAACCAGGTGCTCAACCGCATTCTTCTCATCCGCACCTTCTGCTGCGATGGTCACTACGGTGCCCTGAGTCAGGCCCAGAGTTTGCAGCTTGAACAGGCTCTTAGCGCTGGCGCTTTTGCCGTTGGAGCTGACAGTAATGTCAGAGGTGAACTCTTTCGCTTCTTTCACAAACTGAGCGGCTGGACGAGTGTGCAGACCATTTGGAGCAGTGATAGTAACTTGTTTCTCAAACATAATATGTCATCCCAATGAGTGAAGATTATCCGTTAATTAGCGACGCCAACTAACGTCAACCTGTCTTGTTATTAAATGATAGTCGATGAAACAGAAACGTAAATTGATCCCTGTTAACCACTCACATTCTACATCAATCAGCATTGTATAAGATTATCCATGCTGCACAGGAACGTTGTAGTCAGGAGAATAATTTTACGCACTAAAAAAATTGATTGGTTTAATACAAGAGAGGGCACAATAAATCAATAACGGGAGAGGTAGAAGTTAGCACTCGCGCACAAAAAGGCATCAAAAATGATGCCTTTTTGTTCATTTCAGTAAAATGGCATTACTGTTGCATTTCTTTTTCAGTGAACATGTCGGCAAAGAGTGCGGTACTCAGATAGCGCTCACCAGACGATGGCAGGATCACCACGATGGTTTTATCGGCAAACTCTGGCAGGGCGGCCAGCTTGTTGGCGGCGGCCACGGCGGCACCGGATGAGATCCCCGCCAAAATGCCTTCTTCTTCCATCAGACGACGTGCAGTGGAGATAGCTTCTTCGTTGGTGATTTGCTCCACGCGGTCAATCAGGCTCAAATCCAGGTTTTTCGGGATAAAGCCGGCGCCAATGCCTTGAATTTTATGCGGGCCCGGTTTGATCTCTTCCCCTGCCAACGCTTGGCTGATCACCGGTGAGTCTTTTGGCTCGACCGCCACAGAAATCACCGCTTTGCCGCGGGTGTTTTTCAGATAACGGCTAACCCCAGTCAGGGTACCACCGGTGCCAACGCCGGCCACAAACACATCCACTTGACCATCGGTATCTTCCCAGATTTCTGGGCCGGTGGTTTTTTCATGAATTTCTGGGTTGGCTGGGTTATTAAATTGTTGCAGCAGAATGTAGCGATCTGGCTCGGCCGCCACAATCTCTTCGGCTTTGGTGATCGCCCCTTTCATGCCTTTGGCGCCTTCGGTCAGGATCAGGTTCGCCCCCAGCGCTTTGAGCAGTTTGCGACGCTCCAGACTCATGGTTTCTGGCATGGTCAGGGTCAAACGGTAACCACGTGCAGCGGCGACATAAGCCAGAGCAATCCCAGTATTGCCACTGGTGGGCTCAATCAGCTCTTTGTCTTTGGTTAGAATGCCGCGTTTTTCGGCATCCCAGATCATGTTGGCACCAATCCGGCATTTCACGCTGAAGCTAGGGTTACGGGATTCCACTTTGACCAGCACATTGCTCGGGCCGACGCGGTTCAGGCGTACCAGCGGGGTATGACCAATGGTTTGTGAATTGTCGGCAAAAATTTTGCTCATAATCTGTTCCTTCCGCTAACGTTTTCAGTATGTCAGTTATCTTGTTATAAACAGTTTCATCCCCAAAACCCAGCACTGAACCGCGAGTAACCTGCCTTGGCAGACTGATCAGAGAAGCTATGCAGTACTGTTGAGAATCAGCATACGCTGACCGGCCACGATGAAAAGAAAAGAATCGTCATATCCTTATGTGATTTCTGCAATTAGTGGGTTTCCCCGTGCCCAGCCCCGCAATCTTGCATGTGGTTGCTCGACATTTATTAACCTACACGTAATCTTAAGATCACGTTTTATGCTTTGCAGCGCGTAACGGTAGGCCATGAGAGCTGCTTGACGCCTGCGGGGTAGCCCTATGTCGAACAGGATGTGCTCCGAGAGGAACCGGTTATGCAGGAAGTTGTGATCAGCGGCTCAGGTCTGTACACCCCACCACATCGCATCAGTAATGACGAATTGGTGGACGCGTTTAATCGCTATGTTGAGCGCTATAATCAGGAAAACTACGGAGCAATTCAGGCTGGACAAATACAGCCATTGCAACCTTCGAGCGCGGAGTTTATCGAGAAAGCCTCCGGGATCCAGCAACGCTATGTGATGACGCGGCAGGGTATTTTGGATCCTGAGATCATGCAACCGCTGTTGGCCGAACCAAGTAACGATCAACCTTGTTGGATGGCGCAGATGGCGGCCGTGGCCGCGCAAGAAGCGCTACGTCAGGCCTCCTTGAAGGCAGACGATATCGATTTGTTGATTGTTGCCGCGTCCAACCTACAGCGCGCTTATCCGGCGATTGCCATTGAAGTGCAACAGCTACTGGGCACCCGCGGCTACGCCTTTGATATGAATGTGGCTTGCTCATCGGCAACTTTTGGTATCAGCCAGGCGATGGATGCGATTTTGTCCGGTATGGCTACGCGGGCATTGGTGATTAATCCTGAAATTTGCAGTGGCCACGTTAATTTCTGTGATCGGGATTCACATTTTATCTTTGGGGATGCTTGTACCGCGGTAGTGCTCGAGCGGCGAGAGCTCAGTAATAACGCACAAGCGTTTGTGATCGTAGACCGAGTGCTGCAAACGCAATTTTCCAACAATATTCGCAATAACTTTGGTTTCTTGAACCGAACCCATCCACAAACCCAGTTTGATAGGGATAAATTGTTTGTGCAGGAAGGGCGCAAAGTCTTCAAAGAAGTTCTGCCGCTGGTGTGTACGCTGCTGGAAAATCAACTCAGCCGCGCAGGTCTTCGCGCTGAAAATCTCAAGCGCTTGTGGCTGCATCAAGCCAACAGCAATATGAATGGGTTTATTGCCCGCAAGATTTTGGGTCGTGAGCCAACCCCAGAAGAGGCGCCACTGATCCTGAACGAATTTGCCAATACCAGTTCGGCCGGATCTGTGATTGCGTTTCATCGTTATCACGCCGATTTTAAGTCCGGAGAGCTTGGGATCTTATGTTCTTTTGGCGCCGGTTATTCTGCCGGCTCTCTGTTGCTGCGCCGCTTATAATTCGGCATCTAGGCTAGAGAACAACGGCATCAACAAAAGAAAAAGCCCCTTTTGGGGCTTTTTCTTTTTGCGTTTGCGGTTTGCCATTAGGGCGTTGCTTACGCGCAGTTATTCGGCAAACTTACCTTTGAGCTGTGGCCGGTAGCAATCCACCCACATGGCAGTCGCGCCGCAAACGGCAACCGGCATGATCACCAGATTGAGCAGTGGGATCATGGTGCATGCGCTGATTAAGGCGCCGAAGCCTAAGCTGGTCAGGCGACGCTGCTTGAGGGCATCGCGCATGGTGGCAAACGGCACTTTGTGGTTATCAAAAGGATAGTCCGCGTATTGCACGGCCAGCATCCACGCAGTCAGTAAAAACCACAACACCGGTGCCAAGGTCTGCCCAATCACGGGAATAAAGTACAACAGCAGTAGCGCCAGCACTTTGGGTAGGTAATAGGTCAGCTTGCGCACTTCACGCCGTAAAATACGAGGCACGTCGCGCAGCAGTGTCATCACGCCGGTAACGGGTGGCTCTTCGCCAGTCAGTCTGGCTTCCAATTGCTCTGCTAACAGGCCATTGAATGGGGATGCAATGATATTGGCTATAGTGCTGAAAAAATAACCGAACAGCAGCAAGATACTGATCACCGCCAATGGCCACAGCAGATAGTTCAGCCATTGCAACCATTCTGGAACGTGGCTGAGTAAGCGATCGATCCAACTGCCCAGATGTAACATCAGGGCGTAAAACGAGCCGCCCAGCAGCAAGATGTTGACGAGAAGCGGCAAAATCACATATCGCCGGATCCCGGGTAAGAAAGCCAGCCGCCATCCTTGCAGAAAATAGCTCATCCCATTTTGTGTCAGCGCTTTGTGCATAAATTAATATATCCGCTCTGTACCTGAATATCGGCATCATAGCGACTGTGCGTCAGTGATTCTAGATGAGTGATTTTAGAACAGTGATTCTCAATATCCGCTACGCCTTGTCAGAATTGATGCATTGGGCATACAGTTGCTGGGTACACTGTCTTGGCGGTCAGAAAGGGTGAGTACGCCGAGGCGTAACGAGACGGTTGCAAATACGTCAGGCAAAATGGTGCTTAATTAGACAAAAACGACGATAAAATTTTATTAACCGTCCAGAAATCTTGCTCAGTACTTGAAGAGCGCTGCACTAACACATAAAGTTAGCAGCAGTAACAGCTATGTATGATGCATAGTGTGTGTGGCATAGCCAGAACAGCGGACTGAAGAGATACCAGCGATGCAGGATTTGCGTCTGATTTTAATTGTGGTGGGAGCGATTGCGATCGCTGCCTTGTTATTGCATGGATTGTGGGCAAGCCGCAAGGAAAAACCAACAGTCTTCGGGAGTAAACCGGTTAAGCGGCTGAAAAAGACACCGCCTCCGCCGGCTGCGGAAAGTGAATATGACGATGACGGCATCGGTGCCGTACGCGTGGTCACCCCGAGTGCTGCGGTATCTCAGGAGCCGACGTTCTCTGCCACCAGTGTCGATGAGACCGCGTATATGGACGAGGCAGACGATCCGTTAGCTGCGCGTCCTCGTGAGCCGGAGGTGCGTGTCGCAACCCCTGAGCCATCGGTAACGGTACGTGCGCCACAAGAGCGTGTGGAGCCGGTGATTGCGCCCGTTGAAGAAGCGCCGGTACAACCGGTACAAACTGTTGCAGCGCAGCCAGCGCCAGAACCGGAGCCAAAGCGGCCAACCAGCGATGTGCTGGTACTGAACGTTTCGGCGCATCACGGTCAGGTGATCGATGGTGAGCGTCTGCTCAATAGCTTGTTGCAACTGGGTTTCCATCACGGTGAAATGTCTATTTTCCACCGTCATGTGGATCCGATGGGCAATGGCCCAGTGCTATTCAGTTTGGCCAACATGGTTAAGCCGGGAACATTTGATGTGGCGCAGATGCACCATTTCACCACACCGGGCGTCACGATGTTCATGCAGATCCCTTCTTATGGGGATGCAGGGCAGAACTTTAAATTGATGCTGCAGGCCGCTCAGCGTATTGCTGATGATGTGGGCGGGTTGGTGCTGGATGATGAGCGCCGGATGTGGACACCGCAAAAGACCGAAGAATACAAAGTTCGCATTAAAGCGGTCTGTGCATAACCAAATCGTGATGCATCAGGCTGACAGGGTTTAAAACGAATAAAACCCCCGCACTGCGGGGGTTTTTCTCATTACGGGGCAGGAATATGGCGAAGACCATCGCACAACAGATTTTGGCATTGCGCGCAGAGCTGCGTCACCACGAATACCTTTACTATGTTCTGGATCAGCCGTCAGTCCCTGATGCGGAATATGACCGCTTGATGCAGCAATTACGCGCGTTGGAAGAGTCGCACCCAGAGCTCATCACTGCGGATTCGCCAACACAGCGGGTCGGCGGCAAGGCGCTCACCGGTTTTGCACAGGTACAGCATGAAGTGCCGATGTTGTCGCTGGATAATGCCTTTAATGCCGAAGACTTTTTGGCATTTCAAAAGCGGGTTACCGATCGTTTAGGCGATGCCACCGCGCTGACCTATTCTTGTGAGCCGAAGCTTGATGGGCTGGCGGTCAGTATTTTGTATGTTGATGGCGTATTGACTCAAGCCGCGACCCGAGGCGATGGCACTACTGGTGAAGATATCACAGCCAACGTACGCACCATCCGCAATGTGCCTTTACGCTTAAGTGGCGATTATCCACCGCGTCTAGAAGTGCGTGGCGAAGTGTTTATGACCCGTGACGGATTTGAGCGCTTAAACGAGCAGGCCCAGCGCCGCGGGGACAAAACCTTTGCTAACCCACGTAATGCTGCTGCCGGCTCACTGCGTCAGTTAGACAGCAATATCACCGCGCAACGGCCATTAGCCTTCAATGCCTATGGTTTGGGTGTTGTTGAGGGCGCTAGGCTGCCGGACAGCCACGTTGCACGTTTGCAATATCTACAAGCTTTAGGGATCCCAGTCAGCCAAGAAGTGCGTCAAGTCACCGGCGGTGAAGCGGTGATTGATTATTACCACGCGATTCAGGCCAAACGCGACCAGCTGAATTTTGATATTGATGGCGTTGTGATCAAGGTCGATGCGTTAGCGCTGCAAGATGAATTGGGCTTTGTAGCTCGCGCGCCACGTTGGGCTGTTGCCATCAAATTCCCCGCACAAGAAGAGATCACGCAGGTGCGCGATGTTGAGTTTCAGGTCGGGCGTACCGGCGCAATCACGCCAGTGGCTAAGCTTGATCCGGTGTTTGTCGGCGGCGTGACGGTCAGTAATGCCACCTTGCATAATGCCGATGAGATAACTCGTCTGGGCTTAATGATTGGCGATTATGTGGTGATCCGCCGTGCCGGCGATGTGATCCCTAAAATTGCTAGCGTGGTGCTGGAGCGGCGCCCAGAGCAGGTGCACGCAGTGACATTCCCATCTCAATGCCCTGTGTGCCAGTCAGCTGTCGAGCGTATTGAAGGCGAGGCGGTTGCTCGCTGCAGCGGCGGCCTGATTTGTCCGGCGCAGCGCAAAGAGGCTCTGCGCCATTTTGCGTCACGCCGAGCGCTGGATATCGAAGGGATGGGTGAGAAGATTGTCGATCAGCTCGTTGAACGTGAGTTGGTACATACGCCGGCTGATTTATTCCGTCTATCTTTAGCCGAGCTGACGCGCTTGGAGCGCATGGGGCCGAAGTCGGCGCAAAAGCTACTCAACGCTATTAATCATGCCAAACAGACGACGTTCGCTCGTTTTCTGTATGCCCTGGGTATCCGTGAGGTGGGCGAGGCGACTGCCGCAAACCTAGCCGATCACTTTACAACGCTCGATGCTCTGCGCGCTGCCGATATTGAACAGCTACAAGCAGTACCTGACGTAGGTACGGTGGTGGCTACGCATATCTATCATTTCCTGCGTGAGCCACATAATGACAGCGTGATTGAGGATTTGTTGGCCTTAGGTGTGAACTGGCCGGATGCCATTAAACCGCAAGTCGCCGGCGAGTCACTGTTCAGTGGTAAAACCGTGGTATTGACCGGCACCTTGACACAAATGAGCCGTGACGAGGCGAAAAGTCGGATTCAAGCCATGGGCGGTAAAGTGACTGGTAGCGTATCAGCGAAAACCGATTTTCTGATTGCAGGTGAGGCGGCGGGCTCAAAGTTAACCAAAGCACAGTCGTTAGGGATCACCATTCTCACTGAAGATGAGTTTTTATCCCAATTCGCGAATTAATGTTTTTGCCGCAAATTAAGTCCCGCAGTCAGTGATTGGCTGCGGGTTTAATATTGGGAACAAGATCATAAAAGACGCATTTTTATAACAAATAACTGCGATGTAAATCATATAAATAAGCGTGCTAATAACGCAAGTTATGATCTCGGCACGCTTTATATTGGATAGGGTAATTTGATAACTTATTGATTTTTAATGTTTTAATTGTAATTCATTGATCTGCTTCGCATTTGAACCTGCCTATTTTAAATAGTTCCCCGCATGCCCTAATAAATTTTTGCACTCTGTCATAAATTTATAAAAATCACCCAAATAACCGTTGATGTTTTGCGCTGCAAAAGTACTCTTGTTATGTACCTACTGCCTCCCATACGGATAGATGAAGGCATTGCACATTTACCCGTATGGGATTTCGGAAAAATTTTTTCTTTGGGAGAGCTCTGGCTGCAGTGGCTGCATGACAGAGATGGATAAAAGTCCAACAAATAGGAGTTTCACACATGTTTAAGAAAAGTATGATTGCCGCAACAATCATCGGTTCTTTCGCCGCCCTTCCTGCTCATGCATACAAAATTGGCACCGAAAACGGCATGAATGTTGAAGTTTATGGTGTTATCGCCGTTGACTTGAACTACTACGCTGATACCGGTACTGGTTATGACATCAACAACGAATCGCGTGTTGGTTTCCGCGCAGGCAAGCAAATGTTCGATGATTTCGAAGTTTTTGCGCAGATCGAATCTGGCTATGTAGGTGATGATGGTGGCAGTGGTAAGTTAGGTGCTCGTGATACTTTTATTGGTGCTAAAGGTTCATGGGGTACGGCCCGTTTCGGTCGTATGCTGACCCCTCTGTATGAGCTGATTGACTGGCCATACTCTAACCCTGGCTTAGGTCAAGTATTTGACTGGGGTGGTGATTTTGCCGGTAACTATGATCGTAAAGGCGATACCATTCGTTACGATTCTCCAGTATGGGGTGGTTTCTCTTTCAGTGTAGCAACCGGTCGTGGTAATACTAGCTCTACTGGCAATAACTGGTACGGCGCAAGTGCACACTACAAAGTTATCGATGCGTTGACGTTGCATGCGGGCTATGAAAATGGCTCAAACCATGAAGTATCTGGTGCTACTGCTGCAGATATTAAGCTTGTACACCATACTGATGGCTCTGTGTCTTGGGAGCGTGTAAGTGGTGCTGATGCGGTGCTGGCCGATCGTTCTACTTACTTAGTAGGTTTTGAAGCTAGCTTACCTGCTGGATTCGGTTTCTCTGGCGCATTCAAGTCTGCTGAGCAGAAAATTAACAATGGCGGTGATAAGAAGACTCAAGACTCTATGTCTATCATCGGCCAGTACTGGAATGGTCCAGTAGGCTTTAAACTGGGTTATGCGAAGAACTTTGATTACGAGCTTAATGGTAATAAGGTTGAAAATACAGCTGATGAAGTGGTATCTGGTCAGTTGATGGCTGTAGTTAATGATTTTGTACCTTATGTACGAATCGGCCACCGTGATGTTTACAACGATGGCAAAGCTGATGGCGGTTCAAAAGGCATGTTCTACTTGGTTGGTATGGAATACGGTTTCTAATATTCACCTACCGAGTTAGACCTAATGGAAAAGGCGAGCGTAAGCTTGCCTTTTCTTTTTGGATAAAATATATCCGTGCGAGTATTAAAATTAATTAAGCCATTACATCAGATACGGCATGGGGCGGTGAGTTATAACAGATTGGATGTAAGTGGGGGAGAACGACAGGTAATCGTTAATCAGGGGAAATAAAAAGCCTTGCAAAGAAGGCTTTTTATGAAGGTTATTTGATGTTTTGTACCGCCCAACTGATGAATTTCTTTTGTGTTTCGCTATCGTATTGATTAAATAATTGCTGTAGCTGTTCAATGTTTTTATTATTCGATACGGCTGTTGTTGCCGGTGCTGAGGCTTGTACTGGCGCAGTGGTAGCTACCACTGTGGATGCTAGAGCAGCTGTTGGCTGCGAGGATCCGGTATGCTCGCCGAGCAGATTAGCCATTTTGACGTTGATGCTTGGTAGGCTAGCAGGCTTGTTCTGTTGATTATATTTATAGAGCTCTTTGTCAAAATCGCGAACAAACTGGAATCCGCCGCTCATGAGCACATCTTTAGCTATCGCGATTGGGGCATTGTTCGCGATATTGTTAATGGTATAGTTTTGCTTTTTAGCAAAGAGTAGCGCCTCATCCCGATTTTCAATTTTAGGAATATCCAGTTTTAAATTCTGATTCGAGGCATCGAACTTTACGATATAAGCATCGGATACGAATTTTTCATACCCACCTGAATTTCTGACCATATTTTCATAACGGAAAACGATCTGGTTTTCGCCATCAGGCAGAACAAAAGTAGGGCTTTTTAGCTGAGCTTTGAGCATGTCAGGAGTCGCTTCTTCTCCATTCACCATAATCATAACCAGCGAAGGTGGAAGCTCAAGATTGACTGCTGCTTGTGCAGTAAGACTGCTTACACCAATAAGGGTGCATAGCAATGTTTTGCGAATTAACATTGATCGTTCCTATTTAGACGAAGTGGCCTTGTTATTGTAACGATCAGCTTGTTTTAGATAATAGGGGTTGCGAGTAATTATGGATGCTGGCGCAAATAACGGAAATCTATAGGGGTTCTGTTCAATAAAATGCTTGACTGAGCGCATACTCACCGACGGATCCTTTTATCGGTGAGTATGATCCATCAATTGGTGTTTTTTTGCGGTGGGATGACCTTTTCAGGATTAAATCGAGCAAAATTATCTAAGCAGACAAAAAGATTATTTGCTGTAGCGCAATGCTGTAATGCCGCTTCAGGAAAGTAAGTTGGCGTTCCTGCAAGAGTAAAAGCAAATGCCGTAGAACTAAGCCCTGATGCTAGCAGTAATGTAAGTGCAATTACCCGTTTCATGTGAATGACCTCTATCGCGTATATGTGACAAATGTTGTGTTTGCGTGTTCACGTACATGTCGTTACAGTTACAAATATAGAGGTGGATAACAAAATTTCCACGTTGAAGCGTTATTTTTTGGTTCACATTAAGATTTGACTTGGAGATCAATCGGTTGGGTTTGCATACAAAAAAGCGCCTAATTAGGCGCTTTTTTTATTCGATAACCATACAAATGAATATGCAAATGATGTTTATCGACAGAAATATGGTGGGCGATACCGGGTTCGAACCAGTGACCCCCTCCTTGTAAGGGAGGTGCTCTCCCAGCTGAGCTAATCGCCCTGGGATTTTCGCTGCCAAAGTATAGCAGTAAAAGATGGTGGGTCGTGCAGGATTCGAACCTGCGACCAATTGATTAAAAGTCAACTGCTCTACCGACTGAGCTAACGACCCATCCTAAAACACATTTTTAACTGAGGAGTACGGTATTTCACGCAATCATCAGGTTTTCCTTCGTGAGAAGGAGAATATGGTGGGCGATACCGGGTTCGAACCAGTGACCCCCTCCTTGTAAGGGAGGTGCTCTCCCAGCTGAGCTAATCGCCCTGGGACTTAATCTGCGACAGAGTCTACAGAGAAAGAATGGTGGGTCGTGCAGGATTCGAACCTGCGACCAATTGATTAAAAGTCAACTGCTCTACCGACTGAGCTAACGACCCATCCTAAAACACATTTTTAACTGAGGAGTACGGTGTTTCACGTAATCATCAGGTTTTCCTTCGTGAGAAGGAGAATATGGTGGGCGATACCGGGTTCGAACCAGTGACCCCCTCCTTGTAAGGGAGGTGCTCTCCCAGCTGAGCTAATCGCCCTGGGACTTAATCTGCGACAGAGTCTACAGAGAAAGAATGGTGGGTCGTGCAGGATTCGAACCTGCGACCAATTGATTAAAAGTCAACTGCTCTACCGACTGAGCTAACGACCCATCCTAAAACACATTTTTAACTGAGGAGTACGGTGTTTCACGTAATCATCAGGTTTTCCTTCGTGAGAAGGAGAATATGGTGGGCGATACCGGGTTCGAACCAGTGACCCCCTCCTTGTAAGGGAGGTGCTCTCCCAGCTGAGCTAATCGCCCTGGGACTTAATCTGCGACAGAGTCTACAGAGAAAGAATGGTGGGTCGTGCAGGATTCGAACCTGCGACCAATTGATTAAAAGTCAACTGCTCTACCGACTGAGCTAACGACCCATCCTAAAACACATTTTTAACTGAGGAGTACGGTGTTTCACGTAATCATCAGGTTTTCCTTCGTGAGAAGGAGAATATGGTGGGCGATACCGGGTTCGAACCAGTGACCCCCTCCTTGTAAGGGAGGTGCTCTCCCAGCTGAGCTAATCGCCCTGGGACTTAATCTGCGACAGAGTCTACAGAGAAAGAATGGTGGGTCGTGCAGGATTCGAACCTGCGACCAATTGATTAAAAGTCAACTGCTCTACCGACTGAGCTAACGACCCATCCTAAAACACATTTTTAACTGAGGAGTACGGTGTTTCACGTAATCATCAGGTTTTCCTTCGTGAGAAGGAGAATATGGTGGGCGATACCGGGTTCGAACCAGTGACCCCCTCCTTGTAAGGGAGGTGCTCTCCCAGCTGAGCTAATCGCCCTGGGACTTAATCTGCGACAGAGTCTACAGAGAAAGAATGGTGGGTCGTGCAGGATTCGAACCTGCGACCAATTGATTAAAAGTCAACTGCTCTACCGACTGAGCTAACGACCCATCCTAAAACACATTTTTAACTGAGGAGTACGGTGTTTCACGTAATCATCAGGTTTTCCTTCGTGAGAAGGAGAATATGGTGGGCGATACCGGGTTCGAACCAGTGACCCCCTCCTTGTAAGGGAGGTGCTCTCCCAGCTGAGCTAATCGCCCTGGGACTTAATCTGCGACAGAGTCTACAGAGAAAGAATGGTGGGTCGTGCAGGATTCGAACCTGCGACCAATTGATTAAAAGTCAACTGCTCTACCGACTGAGCTAACGACCCATCCTACGCTCTAAAAGTGCAGTACACTGCAAACTTAAAGACTTAGCAAGTTTTAATTCGTTAACTGATGTATCGTTTATTATTCGATAAACATCTCAGTTAACGACTTCCTTTTAACAAAGGAAGTGGTGGGCGATACCGGGTTCGAACCAGTGACCCCCTCCTTGTAAGGGAGGTGCTCTCCCAGCTGAGCTAATCGCCCTGGGACTTAATCTGCGACAGAGTCTACAGAGAAAGAATGGTGGGTCGTGCAGGATTCGAACCTGCGACCAATTGATTA
The DNA here is from genome assembly GCF_021368255.1 of Plesiomonas sp. PI-19. Taxonomy (NCBI): domain Bacteria; kingdom Pseudomonadati; phylum Pseudomonadota; class Gammaproteobacteria; order Enterobacterales; family Enterobacteriaceae; genus Plesiomonas; species Plesiomonas sp. PI-19. The sequence continues at coordinate 2,327,474 of NZ_JAJNMQ010000001.1, read as the reverse complement.
AAAGTCAACTGCTCTACCGACTGAGCTAACGACCCATCCAGTACCTGAATAATCAGGTTTTCGTGACGGCGAAAGTATGGTGGGCGATACCGGGTTCGAACCAGTGACCCCCTCCTTGTAAGGGAGGTGCTCTCCCAGCTGAGCTAATCGCCCGCCGTCAACGAGGGCCGCATTATAGGGGCTAAGCGTTGAGAGTCAACGGTTTTTTTAGCCAAACTGTACGTCCGTCGTAAAAACAAGCTATTTGATTTATTTTTCCACAAAATGACTTTTTTTGCATCGCTTTAGCCTGCAACGCGTTAGTTACCTTGGTGCATTCTGGGGGGAGTGCTAAAATAAGCGCCACTTTTCAGTTTTATTCGGTGTGCTCTTCTCTATATATAGCGTTTTGCAGGTTAAACCATGACGGTGTGCTGTGAGTGCTGTGTGTAGTGGCGTTGTGATGTGAGGTATCACGCCGGTAACTACTGACAGAATTTTATACCTGCTTATATCTACAGCTTTAGCAAAGGCCTGGATTCACCATGAAAATTAAAACGCGTTTTGCGCCAAGTCCTACCGGTTATCTGCATGTGGGTGGTGCCCGTACCGCTCTTTACTCTTGGTTATATGCCCGTCGTATGGGCGGTGAGTTTGTTCTGCGGATTGAAGATACCGATCTGGAGCGTTCTACTCAGGAAGCCATCGATGCCATTATGGATGGGATGAACTGGCTGGATCTGGGCTGGGATGAAGGCCCGTATTATCAGACCAAGCGTTTTGACCGTTACAACGCCATCATCGATGAGATGTTGGAAGCCGGTACCGCATACCGTTGCTATTGCTCTAAGGAGCGTTTGGAAGCGCTGCGTGCTGAGCAGGAAGAGAAGAAAGAGAAACCACGTTACGATGGTTGCTGCCGCGATCACGCGCATAATCATACCCCGGATGAGCCGCATGTGGTGCGTTTCCGTAACCCACAAGAAGGCTCAGTGATTTTTAACGATCTGATCCGTGGTCCGATTGAATTTAGCAACCAAGAGCTGGATGACCTGATTATCCGCCGTACCGATGGTTCGCCAACTTACAACTTCTGTGTGGTTGTGGATGACTGGGATATGGAGATCACGCATGTTATCCGTGGTGAAGACCATATCAACAACACGCCGCGTCAGATCAACATTCTGAAAGCGCTGGGTGCGCCGGTACCTGAGTATGCCCACGTATCGATGATCTTGGGTGATGATGGTAAGAAGCTGTCTAAGCGTCATGGTGCGGTGAGCGTGATGCAGTACCGTGATGACGGTTACCTGCCAGAAGCGCTGCTGAACTATCTGGTGCGTCTGGGTTGGTCCCATGGCGATCAGGAGATCTTCTCGATTGCTGAGATGGAGCAGTTGTTCTCGCTGGATGCGGTAAGCAAATCAGCCAGTGCGTTTAACACCGATAAGCTGCTATGGCTGAACCATCACTATATCAACCATGCTGATCCTGCGCGTGTTGCTGAGTACTTGGCGTGGCATATGCAAGATCAAGGGATCAACACCGAAAATGGTCCGGTGCTGACGGATATCGTTAAGTTGCTGGGCGAGCGTTGCAAGACACTGAAAGAGATGGCAGCGGCTAGCCGTTACTTCTTCGAAGATTTTGCTGCGTTTGATGAAGATGCGGCGAAAAAACATCTGCGTCCGGTCGCGCAAGCGCCATTGGAAGCGGTGCGTGCTCGTCTGGCGGAAGTGGAGTGGAATGTTGAGGCGATTCATACCGCTATCCAAGCCACTGCCGATGCGCTGGAAATTGGCATGGGCAAAATTGGTATGCCACTGCGTGTCGCGGTGACCGGTGCGGGTCAGTCGCCATCTGTGGATGCCACCGTGCATGCCATTGGTCGTGAGCGCGTATTAGCGCGTATCGATATGGCGCTGGCGTATATCGCGGCGCGTGCGGCGCAGTAAATCGCACGTTATCGCCAGCTAAGGCGAGCGAGGCGTAAAAAGGAAAAGCAAGGCTGTGATGGCCTTGCTTTTTTTATGGGCGAATATACCTTTCCTACTTGAAGTTGCAGCGGTGTTGACTACGTTCGTTCACCCCAATCACATAGTTTGCCTATGCTCATGGGAATTCACTCACTGGCCGCCTACCTGCAACGTCAAGTCGTTTGGGTATAGAGGCAATTTTTTCCAGAATCGCGGCTGAAGTGTTGAGTTTTTGCGCACTTAGCTAGAGAGTCATGGGAATAGTATTGACAGTCTGCGGCGGCATGCCTATTATTCGCCTCGCTTACAGCGATTCTGTTACATGAGTCAGGTAACGGGGCTATAGCTCAGCTGGGAGAGCGCTTGCATGGCATGCAAGAGGTCAGCGGTTCGATCCCGCTTAGCTCCACCATCTGTCTTACGTATAGGATTCGCAGCATTATCGGTACCCATACCGATGATGTTAAGTTAAGCACTCTGATATAGCGATGGGGCTATAGCTCAGCTGGGAGAGCGCCTGCTTTGCACGCAGGAGGTCAGCGGTTCGATCCCGCTTAGCTCCACCATCTTTTCAGAGTCTGTGATGTGTTTTGATTGGGGCTATAGCTCAGCTGGGAGAGCGCTTGCATGGCATGCAAGAGGTCAGCGGTTCGATCCCGCTTAGCTCCACCATCATCACCACAGATTCATTATCAGAGTAACTCGCACGACCTTTCTTTATGATGGGGCTATAGCTCAGCTGGGAGAGCGCTTGCATGGCATGCAAGAGGTCAGCGGTTCGATCCCGCTTAGCTCCACCAAATTTCGCTCTCACAATTCTATCTTCTCTCAATCCTTCGTATTAATCTTAATTTTCCCTAAACTTTTTCTCGCATAAGCTGCTATCTGCTATCTGCTATCTGCTATCTGCTATCTGCTATCTGCTATCTGCTATCTGCTATCTGCTATCTGCTATCTGCTATCTGCTATCTGCTATCTGCTATCTGCTATCTGCTATCTGCTATCTGCTATCTGCGTATGATTATAGCGCAGCAGGCGCACAGAGCTTGCTGAGATGGACGTTTTGGGGCGTTGATGGCATTAACCTTGCCTGAAGCACTTTGAGCGTCTGAGAGAGCATACTGGGCGTTTGGTGGTGAGGTGGCTATCGCAATACAGGTTTTCTGTCCCCCATTTTCTGCGCTGAAAACGGCGGGAGATAACGTGCAAAGGCGCGGATAAACCACGCCTTTGAGGTTGGAGACAGTTTCTGCAATCGCATTGACTTAATGCATCATGCAGCAGTGTCCGTTATTTTTTGATGACTTTAACGGTATAACGGCCATCGGCTTGCGCATAAGCGCCGTGGATGTCGGTTTCAAAGCCTGGGAAGTGGGCGCCGATTTCGCACAGCATCTGCAGGAAGTCCAGCACTGGGCGGCTTTCTTCGGTGATCATTTCACCTGGCATTACCAGAGGCACACCTGGTGGGTATGGCAGGATCATGTTCGCGTTGATGCGGCCAACCGCTTCATCCAGATAGCACTCTTCCACGTTACCGCGCAGCTCTTCTTGGAAGGCTTCGTGCGGTGTCATGATCATCTTCGGCAGAACTTCGAAGGCGCTGAACATCAAATCTGGCAGTTTGTGCTGGCAAATCAGTTTGTGGATCCCAGCCGCCAGATCTTGGATACGCATGTCGGCGTAGAATTCCGGATCTTCTTGGTACAGGCTTGGCAGGATGTTTTTGATCTTCAGGTTCAGATCATAACCGCGTTTGAAGTCGGTCAGTGCACGCAGCAGGCTAAGTGCTTTGGTTTTGTCGATACCGATGCTGAACAGGAACAGCATGCTGTATGGACCGGTTTTTTCCACGATGATGCCGTGTTGGTCCAGATACTTGGCCACCAGTGCCGCTGGGATACCGGTGCTTTCCAGTTGACCGTCTTTGTTCAGGCCCGGAGTCAGAATGGTGACTTTGATTGGGTCCAGATACATATGGTCGCTGTCGACATCTTTGAAGCCGTGCCATTTGGCTTTCGGATCCAAGTTCCAGCATTCGATGCTGTCGATGTTGTCAGGTTGCCATACGTCAAAGAACCAGCCGTCAGACTCTTTGTTCAGACGCTTGATCTCTTTACGGAAGCGGATGGCGCGCTCGATAGAGCCACGGATCATGCGACGACCGCTGTTGCCCTTCATCATGGCCGCAGACATTTCAGCGGAAGCGACGATGCTGTACAACGGTGATGTTGAGGTGTGCATCATGAAGGCTTCGTTGAAGGTCTCTTCGTTCACATCACCTTTAATGTGGATCATCGAGGCTTGTGAGAAGGCAGCCAGCAGTTTGTGAGTGGACTGGGTTTCGTAAATCACTTTACCCGGTACACGGTCACCGCTCATACCGCATTTGCCTTTGTAGATCGGGTCAAAGTTGGTATAAGGCACCCATGCAGAGTCAAAATGGATGGATTTGACGTCCAGATTTTGCTTGATGAAGTCGGTGTTGTAGAACAGGCCATCATAGGTGGAGTTGGTTACGACCGCATGGACCGGCCACTGGGCATTCGGCGCTTCTTTTACCTTCTGCTCAATGGTGCTGTGCATGAATTCGCTTTTCGGGATCCCACCCAGAATACCGTAGGCGTTACGGGTTGGACGCAGATAAACCGGCACCACATTGTTCATCATCAACAGGTGAGTCAGTGATTTGTGGCAGTTACGGTCAATCAGTACGGTGCTACCGGCCGGTGAGGAGTACATACCAACAATTTTGTTGGCGGTGGACGTACCGTTAGTAACGATGTAGCTGCGCTCAGCGTTGAAGACTTTGGCGATGTACTCTTCGGCCTCTTTGTGCGGACCGGAGTGATCCAGCAAAGAGCCCAGCTCGCTGACGGAGATAGAAATGTCAGACTTCATGGTGTTTTCACCGAAGAAGTCATAGAACAGGCTACCGACAGGGGATTTTTGGAACGCGGTACCGCCCATGTGGCCTGGGGTACAGAAGGTGTATTTGCCTTCATCAACATATTTGAACAGCGCTTTGGTCAGCGGTGGCAGAATAGTGTTGATGTATTCATCAGTTTTTTGCTCAATTTTCAGCGCAATATCCGCTGCGGTATCTAACGCATACTCAAAGAACGTGACGTTCAGGCGCAGGTCGTTGAGGCTGACATCCAGTGTTGAGTGAGTATTGGCAAAAGCGTAAACCGGCAGGTGTTCATTCAGTTGGCTGATTTCAGCGCACAGCTCTAAGCTGTACAGATCCCAGTCAAAAATCACACCGCAAATGCGCGGGTTATTTTCCAAAAGCTTAATCAAATCTTCGCGATCTGATGGCAGGACGACTTCAAATCCCTTTTGTTCAAGGGTGTCCTGCAGCTGACGCAGTGGTTCTTCTTTGAAGAATGCACCACGCTCACTCATTACAGCAATAATATTCATGCTTGATCCTCACGTATAGAACGTTTTTGTCAAGATATTAGGGTACACGTTGACTCAGTGATGAATTGACTCCATCACGATGAGTTAAAAATAAATTAACCTGGTCAGTATATTTTGATGCTGTGTACGCATTTTCATATGCCGGTTTTTATTTTGCTCGCTCAGCGTTATGGCTGGTCGATTTTATTTATAAACAAGCCATGTCCGAACGAGGAAATAAAACCGTTATCAAACTCGTGTGTTCTTGATTTTATGAACGCCGTTAATATACGCCGCCAAGTGTGTACTGCCCATAGGGGCGGTTGTGAGAGGGTGTGTCTGATATTTCACTATAACCTATTGCAGTTACAATTATGCGCGCATCATGCTTGATAGTGAATAATTATCAGTGGGTTGCGCCATAATTACGTGTGAGTCACAAAATGAAAGTTATTACATTTGAAAAATAAATGCGGTTATTAGTCATGTTTTGCAATCTTATTATTCTCTGCTGTTTTTACGCTGGCTGTGAATTGTGTCACGGATTTTTCAAGGCGAGAGGCGTAGTGGATATAAAATACTGCGCCAATAGTTTCTCGTTGAAATAACTTTGCGTTCAAATAATATTCGCTGTTTTGCATTTTATTTTTAAGTGTTTGTATCCTTATCTACTTTAATCGGTGCCTTTTTAAGGTATTGGCTTTTTCATCCCATTATTTTTTCGCGCAGGAAACGCAGTGATATTCCCTGCAAGCCGTTACTTAGCAGGTTGCGGGGCGATTCACGCTTTATGCGCTTGCCAGTCAGCGGAGTTTGCCTCTGGTCACAAAATAACCTTTTCCACAGGAATATCATTAGATTAGCAATGGCTCTGCACGGTCGGCTGTACGCTACGGTGAGGTTGCTTGCGGGGTAAGAGCGTCTGCAATTGTCATAATACGTTGAGTTCGGGTAACACGGGCGCGGTGTTTTCACCGGCTCGGCACTGGGGAAAAGGGAGAGGCTATGGCTACAGGTAAGTATTTACGCTGGAAAGACTCCGAAGGTAATGAATTCCGGCCGGTTTCATTGACCGGCATGGATTTGCTCAATGACCGTAACCTGAATAAGGGGACAGCGTTTAGTGAGCAGGAGCGGGCCGATTTTGAGCTAGACGGCCTGTTGCCACCTCAGGTGCAGATGTTTGATGATCAGATTGAGCGGGTGTATCAGGGGTTTGAAAGCGCCTCGACCGATATCGAAAAGTATATCTTTTTGCGCTCGCTGCAAGACCGTAACGAAACGTTGTTCTACGCGCTGCTTTCTCAGCATGTGGAGCAGATGACGCCGATTATCTACACCCCTACGGTGGGCAAAGCTTGTCAGGAGTTTAGCCACCGTTACCAAAAGCCGCGCGGGTTGTTTATTACGCCGGAAAACGTGGACAACATGGGGAACATGGCGCGCCATTTTAACGGCAAAACCATCAAGATTATTGTGGTGACCGATAGCCAAGGCATTTTGGGGATCGGTGACCAAGGGGTCGGCGGGATGGGGATCCCGATTGGCAAGTTGTCACTGTACACCTTGGCGGCGGGGATCCACCCTGCTTGTTGCTTACCGATCACGCTGGATGTGGGTACCGATAATCAGGCTCTGCTCGACGATCCTATGTATTTGGGACAGCCCCATAAGCGGATTCGCGGTCAGGAGTACGACGCGTTTATTGAGAAGTTTGTACGTCAGGTGAAGGTACATTTCCCTAATGCAGTATTGCAGTGGGAAGATTTCAGTAAATCGAATGCCTTTAATAACTTAAGCCGCTATCAGCAGGAATTGCCCTCATTTAATGATGATATTCAGGGCACCGGAGCGGTAGTGCTGGCGGGGATCATCGGCGCGGTGCGCAGTAAAGGCGAGAGCTTAGGCCAGCAAAATTATCTGGTGTATGGCGCTGGAGCTGGCGGGGTTGGCGTCGCGGATCAGATTTATGCCGGTATGCTGCGTGAAGGGTTAGAGCCGCAGGCGGCGCGGGATCGCATCTATATTCTCGATACGCAAGGCTTGGTGTGTGATAACCGCGATAATCTGGATGAGTACAAGCGCCGCTATGCCAAGCCGGGCGCGCTGCTGGAAATGTGGCGTACTGAAGAGCCGGGCAAAGCTAATTTGATGGATGTGTTGACCCATGTGCCGGTGACGGTGCTACTGGGTACCAGTGGCTCGGGCGGCGCGTTTAAAGAGGCGCATATTCGTCAGATGATGGAGCATTGTGCACGGCCAATGATTTTCCCGCTGTCGAACCCGACCAGTAATTGCGAGGCGTTGCCGGAGGATATTTTCCGTTGGAGCGAAGGTCAGGCGATTGTGGCGACCGGTAGCCCGTTCAAAGATGTGCAGTATCAAGGCGAGTCGTACCGCATTGGGCAGGGTAACAACGTGTTTATCTTCCCGGGAGTTGGCCTTGCGGCAATTGTGAGCCAAATTCGCGAGATCTCACCGGATATCTTTACCACCGCCGCTTTTGCTTTGGCCGAGTGCGTAGAGCCTTCCGATCTGGCGCGCGGTACGGTGTATCCGCGGATCAGTGAACTGCGCCGAATTTCGGTGCATGTAGCATCGGAGATCTTAAAAGAGATTGTCCGCAATGATCCGCAGCATCCGCTAAACGGCAAAGATCTGATGCAGCACATTGAAGCTTGTATGTGGGCGCCGATGTATCTGCCGTATCGCCGCGTGTAACTGGCGGAGTAAGAGTTAAACGCTGTCTGTACCGGAGTGGTTGTGAGCTGGGCGGTACAGACAGTGTGCGTTTCCTTATCAGCTCCATCCACTGCTTGTTTGTGGAGAACCTTTCCCGCCGCTGCCGTTACCTAACGACAGCGGTTTTTTTTATCTCCACTATAAGCTCTCGTAGAGCGGACTGTGGCTTTGTGTGATGCTGCCGTCCGGTTGGCGGCGCAGATGCAGACGCTGTTCTCCATCAGGCAGCGGTTGTGCCAGACTGAGCCAGTTTCCCTGTGGGTCATACAGCACTTCGTACTGCACGTTCGCCGTATCATCGGCGTAGCGCAGCCGGTTTAGCTGACCGGTTGGGCTAAATCGGTATTGGCTCGCGCAGCGTGCCGTGGCGTTACGCCACGCAGCGGGTAGGCTATATACTGCTTCGGGATCTGATTGGTCATTACGCTGACGACAACCTTGTTCGAGGGCGCTCAAGCTGCCATCGGCGGCAAATAGCCACAGCGGCCCGATAGGCACGTTGTCTTGCGCGTCATTGTAGCTGATCAGCCGCTCGCCCTGTGCTGGGGCGGATTTTGTATCGGTCAGGTAGCGGCTGATGGCGCCGTCATTGCGATCGTTACGATACAGGTTGCTGCTGGTGAGGCGCGCTCCACTGAAACTGTAGCTGGGGCCATTGCGTTGACCAGTCTGATAATATTCGACATTGACCAGTTGACCTTGTGCGTCATAGTCGCGTTGTTCGCCTTCGAGCAGCGAGTTGGGCTTATCTTTATCTTGCAGGCAGCTAAAGCCGCGGCAGAGTTTGGGGTTTTCCGGTACCGGGAGTGGCTGCCAGTGACGCACCTGAGCCAGTTGCCCGTTGGGGTGATACATCAGTTGTGCGCCGGTGCGCGCATTGTTCTGATAGTGGCTAATTTCTTTAAGCTGTCCGGACGGGTAAAAGAGCTGCTCCTCCCCTTGACGCTCCACGCCTTGAAGATGGGAGATGCGGAGCAAACGCTGCTCGGCATCGTATTCGCGCTGTTCGCCGTTGACTTGGCTGTTTTGGTACTGGGTATCGGTATAACCGCCGTCAGCCAGACCTGAGCGCCATACGCCTTCATAGTTACCATTTACCCGTTGACCTTGCTCTGATAGCTGCAGTTGGACTTGATTTTCCCCGTTCGCATCTTTGCCCATGACTAAGCGGTAGGATTGATAAGCGCCATGCAAGACGCCGTTCTGGTAGTGCTTTTCTCCTCCGGCGAAGGGGGTATCTCGGCCACGTATCGACTCATGATAAATCAAGGTTTGCTTCCACAGGCCTTGCGGCTGGTCATTCAGATAGCGACCTTGCCAGAGGTTGTTGGAGGTATAGATGGGTGGAAAAGGCTGGCGGCGGCCCAGTTTCCACTCGCCTTGCCGTTGACCTTGTACGTACTCTCCTTGCTCGAGCAGCAATACGTAGTCATGATCCCACGTTTGCCATTGGCCGTGGCGTATTCCTTGTTGAAAATGCGCCACGCGCTCAGGGCGAAGCTCACATTGCTGGGCGATGAAACGCACCTGCTCGCCATCGAGTAAGGTTTCCTCAATCTCATCGGGGTTTTGCTGCAGGCTATCCGCCTGCTGATAGCGCATTTCAGTGAGAATAAACGACTGAAAATTACTGCCACAAGATACGTTTTGGCGACGTAGCAACGCGGTAAGCACGTAGGGTGAGGCCGGTGCAGGCTTATCTGTTGTGGTTGTATTCGTTGCCGGCGCTGCTGGGCGTGTGTGCTCGGGAACGGTCAGCAAAATGGTCTGCACTTGACCCATTTCACGCGCTCCTAGCTGACTTAACACCACAGGCGTATTGGTCGAGTCCGCTGACCGCGGGCGAAACAGGGCAAAGCCATTTTCATCGAAAACCGCCTGCACTTTCGCTTTGGCCAGTAATGGACCGTGCAGCAGTGCGAGCAGCAGTGGGTCGGTCAGTGCTCTGTCGTCATAACGTGCCTGATACAACTGGGGAGGAACGGCGAGTAGGGCGCGCCGAGTCTGGTTTACGGTAAAGGGCTTGATGGTTGGCGCTAGCGTATCCAGCAGCGGTTGCAGGCGCGTGAGTGGCACTTGCACATTGGCGGAAGGTGGCGGCGGGGTTAGCCAATCGCCTTCGGCTAAAGTAGCCTCATTTTTACCGTAAGCGCGCAGGCGTTGTCCGGTGGCATCTTCATACATCACAATGACTTCGTCTTCCCCGCCGGTATCCAGATCGGTATAGAACACCGCCTTGATGGGCGAAGAGGAGGCTAAGTTGTCTAAGCGATCCCAAATCTTGGCTTCAGACGGGTGTTTATCACCATAGGGAAACGTCACCGGATATACCGCATTCTCAAACAGATAGAAGCGCAGATCGCGCTTTGTTTGCTCGGCTTTGTCATACACATTATTCAATAGCGGCAGCGGGCCGTGCACCAGCGTGCCTTGCGCGAGCAGAGTGCTGATGTTGGGAAATGCGGGTTGGTGAGCTGTAGTATCCGCAGCGTCTGTTTTGCTGGCGGGGGGATCGGTTGGGATGACGGCGGTGGATGGCGTGGCCTGCGCTACGCTGGTGCTGAGTAATGTTGCCAGTATTGTGACCGTCAGACCACGCAGAGCGGCGCGGGGAGTCATCACATTTTTAGATGAAGCGTCAAGGGATTGAAAGAGCATCGGGTAGCCTGAGCGCAGAGTAAAATCCATGTAATCACCGCGCATCGCATTGTAGACAATGGGTGCGCGATAGCGTCGGTAGCGGTGGCAGCATTATCGAACCATATCTAGATCTAGCCATATCACCGCATCTTTCATTATACAATTGCAGTGCAAGCAAAACAGTTGGCGTCATCCAGAACGTGATGGCGGTACACCACAGATTGAAGGAGACCCCAAAATGAGCGTGGAAGGACAGCAGATGATCGGCAAAGTGGCGCTGGTGGTACGCGATTATGATGAGGCGATCGCCTTTTATACCGAAAAACTGGGATTTATCCTGACAGAAGATACGCCACTTGGTGGAGGTAAACGTTGGGTACTGGTCGCACCGCGCGGCCAGCAAGGGACACAGCTGTTGCTAGCCAAGGCTGTCGGCGAGCAGCAAGTTGCGGCGATAGGAAATCAAAGCGGTGGACGGGTCTTTTTATTTTTACAGACCGATGATTTTTGGCGTGATTACCACACGATGCAGCAGGCTGGGGTATCGTTTTGTGAAGCGCCACGGGAAGAAGCGTACGGCACCGTGGTGGTGTTTCAGGATCTGTACGGCAATAAATGGGATTTATTGCAGTTAAATCCGGCGTCGTAACGCCGGATGGTTTTGAGCTGCGATGAACTGCCGTAAGGCTGGTTTTACGCCAGTACGGTAAAAATCTCGGTTTCAGGCAGGCGCGATTTTGGCAGTTTGGCGTTAAAGTCAGACTCTTTGCGATATCCTAGCGCGACCATTGCCACTGCAGTAAAGCCTTGCTCACGCAGGTTCAGCTCTTGATCCAAAATGCGGGTATCACAGCCTTCAATTGGCACGGCATCAATGCCCAGCGCGGCAGCGCCCAGCAGCAAGGTTCCCATATTCAGGTAAACCTGCTTTTCCATCCAATGTTGCAGATCTTTGAGGTCATAGCGGTGCATGTTGACGAACAACGAGCGCGCATTGTGGCTCAGGGTTTTAATCGCTGGATCGGCAAAGCGGCCATCGCGCTCTTCGGTGGCAATCAGGTGCTCAAGATAAGCATGGTCGACTCCAGTGCGAGCGCAAAACAGTACCACGTGTGAGGCATTCATCACTTTGGCTTCGTTAAAGCTGTATAGGTCTTGGGTGCCTTTGGCCAGACGGCGTTTGGCATTGTCGGTGCCTGCAATCACAAAATGCCAAGGTTGCAGGTTGACACTGGATGGGCTTAAGCGCAATAAGGCCATCAGCGATTCGACATCGTTATCGCTGATTTTACGAGTGTCATCGAACGCTTTGGTGGAATAACGGGTTTGCGCTGCATCAACGATATTCATGCTATTTTTCCTTCATTTTTCGTCACATTCAGTCCGCTTTCTGGGTAGGACGGATCTTGGTTCTGGCTATCATAAAAGGGATAACGGCGGACGGCACGTGCTTTATGCAACAAGGTGTGTGTCGTATAGGTGGGGTTGTTGTAACGCGTTGAGTTTGAAGAAATAGGCACTTGAGAATCAGGTTATGGGCGTGTCGTTATGAACACGCCCAATTATTGGTACAGGAAAAGCCGATGCTCTCCAATCGCGGTGATTATCAGTGATCCAGATACAGGTAGTGCATCCAGCTGGTCATGCGTAGCAGCACTTTACGCATCACGGCCACGTGTTCGAAATGCTTGGAGTAAATCGCCACTTGCGCATTCACCCCGTCTGGCAGCGCGTATTGGTCGATTTCCGGCCCCAGTAGCAAGGTGACGTAAATACCGTCACGCGAGGGGTCAAAGGTCAATCCTTGCAGCGTGCCTTGGGCTTGATAACTGCCGTTTGGCACGATCGGAGCAACATTCAGCACTTTAGCAGGGAAGACTTTGCCGGGAATACCGTTAAATGCGGCCTCCGCTTCATCGCCCGGTGTTATGCTGAGAAATGAGTTTTGCCGAAAGACGGCGGTGATGCGGCGGTCTTGGGCTGGAATAAAGACCATCACCGGTCGCAGCGGCATGGCTACCGCATAGGTGCCCGGTTGCAATAAAACTTGCGTGACATAGCCATCGCTTGGGGCGCGGATAATGGTTTGGTCTAGATTATAGCGGGCTTCTGCCAATTGGGCTTTCAGGCTGGCGACTTGTGAGTTATCGCCGCTGATGATGCCATCGAGTTGTGCTTGGATCTGCTCGCGATCCGCAATCGCCGAGGCGAGTACCGCTTCTTGGGCTAAATAGTTTTGCCGAGCATTGGTGATCTCTTGTTCGGAGAATGGGCTGACAGCTTTCTTGCCGCCTCCAGAATAACGCTCGGAGTCGCGCAATGCTTTATCGCGATCGGCTTGTGCGCGGCTGACATTGGCATTGGCTTCACGCACACTGGCTTGCAGTGACGACACTTGTTGTTTAACGGTGACCAGATCCGCTTGCAGCCGCTCGACACGCGCTTGATAGCGGGTGGGGTCCAGTTTAAACAGAATATCGCCCTTTTTGATCCAATCATTAGACTGCACCAGAACCTCGGTGACCACGCCGGAGACTTGCGGCACGATCGGTACCGAAATCACCGCTTTTTGCGCGCGATAGGTGTAAGGGTGGTTATAGTTCATGGTCAGCACTAACGCGCCGACAATCACAATTCCGCCCAAAATGGCAGTCGGAACCGTCCATTTATTAACGGGGATCCGAAACAGTTTAAAGCACCCATACGCAAAGGCGGTATAGGTCAGGATGATGAGTAAATCCATACGTTTCCCTGCTGATTGTTATTCGGTTTTTGAGCGGGTTTCGGCCGGTTTTACTGAGGCTTCGAGTACCGCAAGCCGGGCCTTGAGTTGTTGAATTTCGTTTTCTTCAGCATCGAGTTTTTGCTGCACAAATCCCCAACCGCGATCTTCGCGGTACAAGGTGGCCCAAATCCATAAGAATGGCCATAAAACGTGCAGAGTGAACAGGCTGACCCAGCCCGCAACATGGATGGCATCTTGGTGTGGATGGTTACGTTTTTGCGCGATGTGGTAAGGAATATCGTGAATGACGATCACCCCGTAAAATATGGTGAGCACCACAAAAACCAAGATCCCCAAAGCAAAATAATCGAGGAACATAGGAAGCTCCTTAAATAATTTATGAAATTTTTGCTGCTATTATTTAATGCAGTGAATTAGTTTTGTGGTAATTCATTCATTTTCTGCATATTGGATATAGACATTTATTGATGAAAGTTCAATTTGCTCGTTGTTTATAGCTCCATCTTATTTAAAAGCAGTGGACTATAGCAAAAAAAGTACTTAGCCAACATGAATTATTCATTTTAAGGTATACAAAATCATGAGTATTGTTTTGTTGATAATTCAAGTTGTTATGCTGTGCTTTGTCGATTGGTTGCGTATTTTAGGTATCTATTTATTCAGTGAATGAAGGAGTAGTCTATTAATTCATTTATTGCCACTAATAAATGAATGCTCTTTCAGTGTCGCTGTAACGTTCTTATGACAGCTATATTCTACAATGCGATGAGATAACAAATTGCACCGTATAAATGTATTAGCGTAAGTGCACTCTCAACGAAGCGACAATCAGAGTTAACGGATGAAGTAAGGCATAGCATGAACAAAATAACGTTAAGTTGTGTTTTATGCATGGTATGGAGCGGGTTGTTGAGCGCGCCGAGTGATGCCCAGTCATTGTTGCAAAATGATGAGCTGGTTCGAAAACGTATTAACGCTGCCGCCAGTTTGCTCAGCTTCACGGTCGTGCCGGATGTGACGACAAGCAATTTGTCTGTGGCGTCCGGTAATGTGAATGATGACGATGTTGGCATGCGACTGACTCAGTTTGGTGGCGGCGCAACTTTAAGTAGCGATTTCCCGCTGTATGCCGAAGGCACTATGGGCTATAGCCGTTATGATCCGCGTTTTATCGTCACCTCGGGTGAAGAGGTGCGCAGTGTGCCGTTTCGTTGGAATGCCTTTTCGGCTGCTGGAGGATTGGGTTGGGATTTTCCCTTGCGTGAGCATTTGGTGCTGCGTCCAATCTTAAACATTTCGTTGGGCACGGTGGCCAGTGATGTGTTGATAGGTCGCCTGATTTTGGAAAATCGCACCGGACGAGAGTTGGCTTTCCTAGATGGCGGCAGTATGAGCTTTTATGGCTATGGCGGCTCGTTAATGTTGGATTATGAATTTTTCTCTGATGCCTATGACATGGATGTGGAAGCGCGTTACTCCAACATCCGTCTCGAGCCATTTCAAAAAGATGACCGTGCGGTGGCCGGCGGTGCGTCGGCCGAGCAGTTGAATCTCTATTTTCGTACCCGTATCCCAACCGGAATGCACCTTTTTGAGCGCCCGGTGCGGGTGGTGTTGGAGTCAGCGCATACCGAATTTCTTGATGATCAGCGCGGGGCATTGGGGTTTGATTACCTGACCTCGTTTGGCTTGGGGATGGAAATTGATACCAGCAAATACGATATCTGGATCTCCCGCACACGGCTGGTAGCGCGCTATATTACCGGCGATAACACCACCGGATATTCATTGGGATTGGCGGTCAGTTTCTGATTGTTCGGCAGTCTCTTTTCCCTGTTTAACCCTTTGTTTGTCTGCTCTTTATTGGCATTTGAAAGACAAATGTAAACGATTACCCGATCTGGCTCACTGAACGCGGTTGAGAAACGGAGCTGATTCACACTTTCCCGGAAAGGCACAAGCAAAATGCGAAGAGCTGTTTTATTTTTGCGCGAAAAATAAAACCCGTTTGATGTGCTGTACATAAGGGAAGTCGTAAATCATGAAAAAACATCTGTGTGCCGTGGCGGTCAGTGCCGCGTTGTTAATGCCCGCTATGTCTGTGGCTGCGCCTGCTGCGCCTGCTGCGTCTACGCAAGACGCTACGCCAGCGGCGACTACGCAACCCTCTCAGTGGTCAGCGCCGCAATTTCGCAATGTCATTGATCGCACCGGTAAGCCGATGTTTATGCGCGATACTGCCTCAAAGGGCCACATGCGCTATAACCCACTGTTTGACCTCGGGGCGTGGCATGGTCACCTGTTACCGGCATCCGCTGCAGAGGCCGGTGGTTTTCCTGGGCCTGCGTTGGTGACCGAAGAGTACATGAATTACATGGCGGATCAGTTTGATCAGCTGTCGGTGTGGAAAAATGGCAAGCCCGTGACGTTTGCGATGCAGGCTTACAGCATCCCGGGCGCACTGGTGCAAGAGCTGACCTCTGACGATGGCGTGACCGTGACGCTGACCCTGCGCTTTGCCTCGAATCGCACCTCGCTGATGGAAACCCGCATTACCACCAATGCGCCGCTGACGCTGAAGTGGCAAGGCCAATTGATGCAGGCGCATTACGGCGAAAATGGCCAACCGAAAGGGGATAAGCTGATGTTAGCCGAAGCCTATCCGACTTATCAGCGCACCCTCAGTACCACCGAGAATGGCGTACAGGTCGATTTTGGCCGTGTACGCGATCCGAACGCCTTGCTCACCTCGGGTGAGAGTGCGTTTATGCTAACTCGCTCGTTACCGCATCAGACCCAAATTAGCGCCGATAGCTATCGCGCGCAGGCCGAGATCACCGGCTCGACCGTGTTTTATACCACCTACAGCCATGTGCTGACCGCCGATGAGGCGCGTCAAGAGCGGGCGCGAGTGAAAGAAATTCTGGCTAACCCACAGGCAGTGATGCAAGCTTCCGTTACGCGCTGGGATGAGTATTTACAGCGTGGGCTGACCAATCCGAATACCAGCACCGAACAGCAGCGCGTTGCGGTAAAAGCGATTGAAACCCTCAACGGTAACTGGCGTAGTGCCGCTGGTGCGGTGGCATTTGATACCGTAACGCCATCGGTGACTTCACGTTGGTTCTCCGGCAACCTGACGTGGCCGTGGGACTCATGGAAGCAAGCTTACGCCATGGCACACTTTAATCCAGATGTGGCGATGTCCAATATCCGTGCCGTGTTCTCGCGCCAAATTCAGGCCGATGATCCGATCCGCCCGTACGATGCCGGTTACGTGATTGATGTGATTGGCTACAACATGAGCCCAGAGCGCGGTAAAGCCTCCGGTCAGCCAGATGCTGATGGTGGTAACTGGAATGAGCGTAACACCAAGCCCTCATTGGCAGCATGGGCGGTCTGGGAAGTGTATAACGCGCTGAACAATGAGCATCAGCGTGAGCAAGAAGCCAAAGCGTGGCTGGATGAGATGTATCCGAAGCTGGTGGCTTATCATGACTGGTGGCTGCGCGCTCGTGATACCAATGACAACGGCATCCCAGAGTACGGCGCGGCAACTGACGTGGCGCACAACACTGCCGATGGCAAGATGCTGTTTAGCGTCACTTATGCCGATGGCAAAAAGCAGGAGATGACCGGCATTGAGGCTTATAACGCGCTGCTCGACTCCGGTAAGCCTTATCAGTCGCTGACTATTCCGGCGCAAACCGCGGCTTCTTGGGAATCGGGGCGTGATGATGCCGCCGTGTTTGGCTTTATCGATGAAGATCAGTTAGCGCGTTACGTGGCCAATGGCGGCAGCGCCGGCGACTGGCAGGTCCGTTTTGCTGAAAGTCGCGATCCGAAAACCGGTCAGCTGAAAGGCTATTCCCTGCTGCAAGAGTCGGTCGACCAAGCCTCGTACTGGTACAGCGATAATCACTATCTGGCACAAATGGCCGAGATTTTAGGTAAGCCTGAGGAAGCTAAAGCTTTCCGCAGCCGTGCTGAGAAAACGGCCGAGTACATCAATACGTGTATGTTCCATGCGCCGAGCGGTTATTTCTACGATATCGAAATTGCAGATAAACCGTTGGCTAACGGATGCGCCGGTGAGCCGCTGTATAAGCGCGGCAAAGGGCCTGAAGGGTGGTCTCCACTGTTTAATGGCGCCGCAACACAAGCGAATGCTGATGCGGTGGTCAAAGTGATGCTGGATCCGAAAGAGTTTAACACCCTGATCCCACTGGGTACGGCGGCGT
Organism: Plesiomonas sp. PI-19; assembly: GCF_021368255.1. NCBI lineage: Bacteria > Pseudomonadati > Pseudomonadota > Gammaproteobacteria > Enterobacterales > Enterobacteriaceae > Plesiomonas > Plesiomonas sp. PI-19. The sequence goes on along the minus strand of NZ_JAJNMQ010000001.1, from coordinate 2,309,745 downwards.
TAACCAACCCAGCCTATGGCTCGGATATCTACTGGCGTGGCCGCGTGTGGCTGGATCAGTTCTATTTTGGGGTAAAAGGGATGGAGCAGTACGGTTATCGTGCTCAGGCGGTGGAGCTGGCGAATAAGCTGTTCCGTAATGCCAATGGCCTGACGCAAGATGGCCCGATCCGTGAGAACTACAACCCAGAAACCGGCGCTCAGCAAGGCGCACCGAACTTCTCTTGGAGCTCAGCGCACTTGTATATGCTGTATCACGGCTTTTTCAGTGCGGATAAAAAGTCGTAACGATAACGCTAAACAGTAAATAAAAGGCCGGTTGCTTGTGCATCCGGCCTTTTTATTTATCTGCCGGTACGTATGGATTTGTTTTGCGTTTTAATAGTTGAGGTTAGGATTATTGCAAAACGTAAGTTTTATGAGTTTAAATATATTTATTGCGGATGATATTTTTCCGCGTTAGCTCTCGGTTATTTTTTATTTCCTTTATTTTCAATATGTTTAGTGATGGTGTCTCTTTGCCTTATACCGGTAGATATTTTACCTAAATACCTGCTTACAAGGGGACACCGCAATTAATCACTTTTAAGCCAAGATTGTCATGCATCTTTTTTGTCCATTGGATATCAGTGCGGAGCAATATTTCCGTGCGCGATATAAAAGCCGGCACTTTAAGTCGGATAAAATAATCAAGAGAATGACAACATGGCTAGTCTGGTATGCAAGAAGCACGTAATATGCGCGCTATTAAATGCGGTGGGCATACTTTCACTCCCACATGCACACGCTGCGTCGATAAATAATAATTCAGATTTACTGGCACAATATCGACAGCAAGGGATCGTGGATATTGGTGGCCAATTGGGGGCGTCGGTTGTCGCCATGACGCCATCGGGGCAATTTGCGGTGGGGGGAATGACTTTATCGCAAGGTTCACAAGCGTTTTTATGGAGTGCGACACAGGGAATTTCCTTATTACCGGTTCCCTATGCATTACGCGGTGGGATCAGTCGAGCGTCAGCCATCAGTAATGATGGGCAATATATCGTGGGTTTTGTCGATTATAATCCGTCGACTACCTCCGGGTCGGTCAGCCAAGCCGTCATGTGGCTCGGCCCACACCAAGTCAGTGTTTTACCCACATTAAACCCACAACTGACCGGTTCGACGGCCAATGCGATTAGCGGTGACGGTGCCATTATTGCCGGCGCTAGTACAACCGCTGACGCCACCTTACATGCGGTGTATTGGGAACGTGAAACGTCCGCTATTCATGATTTGGGGTCACTCAATAGTGCTGCTGGGCAAGATTTTTCCAATGCCCTCGCGCTCAACCAAGATGGGACCATTATTGTCGGCGTAACCAATACCACCGATGGCACTTTTCGAGCATTTCGCTGGGCAAAAAATACCGGGATGGTGGCTTTACCCAGCTTAGGAGGAGCATCGCAAGCCAACGGGATCAGTAATACTGGGCGTATCATCGGGGATTCTATCAATGGCAGTGGTGAAAAGCGGGCCGTGTATTGGGACAACGCCACCGTGCATGATTTGGGTACATTAAAATCGGATAATTCCGGCCAAAGCCAAGCAAAAGCCATTACGCCAAATGGAACATTAATTGTGGGGGAGGCCAATACCGCCCAAGGCACAACCGGCTTTATCTGGAAAGAAGGCGCGGGGATGTTCTCGGTGGCTGATTGGCTCAAGCATGCCCATGTTCAGGCCGAGGGAATGCCGGTGCGCAGCGTTAATGCGATTTCTGCTGATGGCACAACTATCGCGGGGCAATTGATGAATGGGGATGGTTATGTGGCACATCTCATTGCCCTTAATGCACCGGCGGTGGTGAATCCGGCGCATCCTGAAACTGGACCTGTAAAACCAGAGCAGCCTAAACCAGAGCCTGAGCATCCTAGTGATCACCATGTGGTTAAGCCGGGTTATCACGCTAGTGGTATCGTCGAAACGCGGCAGGTGGTGTCCTCCTTGTACTTTGTACAACGTAATTTAGAGGTACAGCGCCAGTTACTGGATGTGGCCGCGTCACAGGCCGATTGCGCCAGTTTTGGTGCCGATGGGATGTGCGTCAAAGCGCAGGCCGATTTACGTTTTCGTGGTGGTGAGGTGCAATATCGGGTGCCGGCCGCTAGTCTGACCGTTGCCTACCAATTTTACCCACAGTGGCGCTTAGGGTTATCGGCCATGGCTGCGGATATGCACATTAAAGATGCCAACGGTGGCCGTATTACGCAGCAAGCATCGGCCTTTACTCTGTTTACCGGCTACGGTAATGCGGGCGAAGCAGGATGGAAAGCCTATGCTGGTGTCACTTTACTGGATGCGGGGATGGATATTGAACGGGCCTACCACAATGGCGATGCCCGCGAAATCGGTTATGGCCATACACGCACCCGTGCCTATGATTTTAATCTCAGTGGCGGTTATACCTTCACACCGTACGCCCATGTACAACTGACCCCGTATCTTGCTTTGGGTTACCACTCCTTGCGTTGGAATGGTTATGACGAAGCTGACAATTCCGTCTTTGCGGCTCACTTTGATGGGCTGCGTAGCAAAGTCACCTCGGCTGCTCTTGGGGTTGCCACGCAGTGGCAGGTCAGCGCGCGCTCTTCACTGGGCTTGGATATCAGCGTCGAGAAAAATATCAAGCAACACAACAGCCGTGCAGTTGCCAGTGTGCTCGGTGGTTTTGCCGGTCTAGCAAGCCAATACCAAGTGCCGGATGTGGATGATGTCATGCCGCACGTCGAGGCGAGTTATACCTTTGCTGCGGATAAACATCAGGCGGTGAGCCTCTCTGCGGGTTACCAAGATATCGGTTTTGGCAGTGGGGAAGGCAATGCGGGCTTGACTTATCGCGTGGCATTTTAGGTTGTTAGGCAATAGCTGCTCTGATGGATGAAAAGCTGACGATTCAGTTTTTACTGTATTGGTATTGAACGTGGATTTTCATACAGAGTAAACCTTGCAACATAAAAATAGAAATGAATGGTGTTTTTTAGCTGCAAAAAAATACACAGAGATTATTAAAATGAAAATTAATGTGATGTATATGCTGACCGGTTTTGCTGCATTATCATTGAGTATCAGTGCTTTTGCCGCAAGACCATCATCAGGGAGTGATGGTTTATTAAATAATTTTGATAACGATGGGATCGTGGATCTAGGCGGAAATCCCTATTCAGATATGTTGGCATTATCGTCGTCAGGAAACATTGCGGTCGGATTCATTGCGACGCCAGCCAATAATAATCAAGCAGGTGCTTGGACCGTATCTCACGGGCTTATTGCTTTACCTATCCCTTTTGCTCAAACAGAGGGGATGAGTAATGCTCAGGGAGTCAGTAGTGATGGAAGGTATATTGTTGGTTATGTTATGCCTGAGAACTCATCATTAATGCAGGGAGTTTTGTGGACAGATGCATCAAAATTAACTTATTTAACGCCTCTGGCTCCCGGTGCTGATTATTATGCAAATGGCATTAGCGCGGACGGAAGTATCGTCGTGGGTACTGCGTCCGATCAGCATAACAATGAACACGCCGTATATTGGGATCGTGCAGCTAATACTATTCATGATTTAGGTTCGCTTAATCACTCTTCTAGTCAGTTTTCTAATGCGATAGCCGCTAATCATGATGGTTCAGTGATTGTGGGAAGTAGTACTAATGATGCTGGAATGACTCAAGGTTTTCGTTGGACTGCAAAAACGGGCATAGTTGAATTACCGTCATTGAGTGGAACTTCACAGGCAAAGGGTATTAGCGATACAGGACGAATTATTGGTTCATCTATTAACGCAAAGAATGAGAATCGTGCTGTCTACTGGGAAGATAATCAGATTAAAGATTTAGGAACATTACGTACGGATAATAGAGGTTACAGTTCAGCGCAAGATATTAGTGCGACTGGTAAAGTGATCGTGGGGTCAGCTGATAGCGACACACAACGTACCGGCTTTATATGGAAAGAAGGGGCCGGGATGTACTCGGTTAATGAGTGGCTAAAATATGCGCATGTGCAAGCGAATAGTATGTCGGTGAAGTCGGTTAATGCGATTTCTGCGGATAGTCAGACTATCGCTGGGCAACTAACGAATGGTCACGGTTATGTAGCTCATTTGATAGAGTTAAAAGATCCTGCTGATGTTAATCCTTCAAGCCCCAAACCTGATCCCGAATTACCTAAACCAGAGCAGCCTAAGCCAGAGCAGCCTAAGCCAGAGCAGCCTAAGCCAGAGCAACCTAAACCAGAGCAACCTAAGCCAGAGCAGCCAAAACCAGAGCCTGAGCATCCTAGTGATCACCATGTGGTTAAGCCGGGTTATCACGCCAGTGGTATCGTCGAAACGCGGCAGGTGGTGTCCTCCTTGTACTTTGTACAACGTAATTTAGAGGTGCAGCGTCAGTTACTGGATGTGGCCGCGTCACAGGCCGATTGCGCCAGTTTTGGCGCCGATGGGATGTGCGTCAAAGCGCAGGCTGATTTACGTTTTCGTGGTGGAGAGGTGCAATATCGGGTGCCGGCCGCGAGTCTGACCGTCGCCTACCAATTTTATCCACAGTGGCGCTTAGGGTTATCGGCCATGGCTGCGGATATGCACATTAAAGATGCCAACGGTGGCCGTATTACGCAGCAAGCACCGGCCTTTACTCTGTTTACCGGCTACGGTAATGCGGGCGAAGCAGGATGGAAAGCCTATGCTGGTGTCACTTTACTGGATGCGGGGATGGATATTGAACGGGCCTACCACAATGGCGATGCCCGCGAAATCGGTTATGGCCATACACGCACCCGTGCCTATGATTTTAATCTCAGTGGCGGTTATACCTTCACACCGTACGCCCATGTACAACTGACCCCGTATCTTGCTTTGGGTTACCACTCCTTGCGTTGGAATGGTTATGACGAAACTGACAATTCCGTCTTTGCGGCTCACTTTGAGGGGCTACGTAGCAAAGTCACCTCAGCTGCTCTTGGGGTAGCCACGCAGTGGCAGGTCAGCGCGCGCTCTTCACTGGGCTTGGATATCAGCGTCGAGAAAAATATCAAGCAACACAACAGCCGTGCAGTCGCCAGTGTGCTCGGTGGTTTTGCCGGTCTAGCAAGCCAATACCAAGTGCCGGATGTGGATGATGTCATGCCGCACGTCGAGGCGAGTTATACCTTTGCTGCGGATAAACATCAGGCGGTGAGTCTCTCTGCGGGTTACCAAGATATCGGTTTTGGCAGTGGGGAAGGCAATGTAGGTTTGACCTACCGAATTGCGTTCTGATAGGGCAGCGTTCCATATCCGTTAACTAGCGATAATGCGCCGTAATAGGCACTGCGAGTGGCAGTGCCTATTGCTGTTTAGTTTTTATGATTAGCATCTCACCGATATGCAACTGAGCGCGCGCTTGCTGTTGCGTGGTTTGCTGAGCAAATCTTCCCTCTCTGGTCTGACAAAACATAAAATAATGTTACAAACTTGGTTATCAGAATAAACATCCAGATAATTTCTGCGTAAACAATCGTTGTTTTAAGTTGATCCCCTTCAAAAAAATCGATGAATATCGGCCAGAATCACGATTAGTGTTTGCCTTGACCTGCCTGTTTCGGGTTATTTTCAGAATGTGTGTTTTTGTGATGGGATGTAACTTTCCTCCACTTGATTGTTGACGCCCCGTCATTCGTCTTCTTGCCGTGAAGACATTGCACCTACCCACGTTATCTCCCCGTGAGGGGACGATGGCACTCTTCTGATGACGATAAAAAGGATTAATTGATGAAGGGATTAACCCTGGCATGTGCCATTTCTGCTGCTTTATTTGGAACCTTATCTGTACCGGCCACGCAAGCGGCTGAGCGTTTTGTCACTATTGGTACCGGTGGGCAAACCGGGGTGTATTACGTGGCAGGCCAGTCTATCTGTCGTTTTCTTAATCAGGGCGCGTCGCAGCACGAGATCAAATGTAACGCTCCGGCCAGCGGTGGTGGCGTGGCTAACGTTAACGGGATCCGCAGTGGCGAATTTAATTTCGGTATCATGCAATCTGATCACCAGTACAAAGCGATGAAAGGCTTAGAGCCATTCAAAGCGCAAGGTGCGATGGACGATATGCGGGCGGTATTCTCGCTGCAAAGCGAAATTTTCACCATCTTGGCACGTAAAGATGCGGCCATTGGTGGCTTTGATGAGCTGAAAAATAAGCGCGTGAATATCGGTAATCCGGGCTCGGGTCAGCGTGATACCTTTGAAGAGATCATGGGCGTTAAAGGTTGGGATAAGTCGGCATTTCGTCTGGTTTCGGAGTTGAAACCGGCCGAGCAGGCTTCCGCGTTGGGTGACAATAATATCGATGCCATGAGCTATTTTGTCGGTCATCCAAACGGTGCTATTCAAGAAGCCTCGACCACCACCGATGCGGTGCTGGTGCCAGTCACCGGACCTGAAATCGATAAACTGTTAGCCGAGAAGAGCTATTACACCAAAGCTGAGATCCCGGGTGGATTGTATAAAGGCAACCCGCAGCCAACGCCATCGATTGGCGGCAAAGCGGTGCTGTCGACCAGTGCCAATACCGATCCTGAAGTGGTGTATCAACTCACCAAGTCAGTGTTTGACAATTTAGCGCGCTTTAAGCGTCTGCACCCAGCGTTTGCTGATTTGCAAGAAACCGACATGATCAAAGTGGGGCTGTCAGCGCCGCTGCACGAAGGGGCTGAGCGTTACTACAAAGAGCGTGGCTGGATGTAATCAGTGCCACTGATTATGCCGCACGTTACGCAATAAGGCAGGCCGGCTTGTTAGAGAGCCGGTCTGTTTGTGTAGTATCAACGGAGTCATCCCCATGCAACACACACCACAACAAGAACTGCAATCAGCAGAAGATCTGATTGCTCAGGATGTCGGCGCCCGTCTGCCATTGGGCGCGATGAGCAAAGTGATTGCCATGCTGGCACTGCTTTGGTCATTGTTTCAGCTCTGGATCGCCTCACCATTGCCATTTGTTTTAGGCATCGGGGTGCTGAATGATACCGAAGCGCGCTCCATCCATCTGGCGTTTGCCATTTTGCTTGCTTACTTGGTTTTCCCGGCCTTGCGCTCCTCGCCGCGCGATCGCGTGCCTATCGGCGATATCCTACTGGGATTGGCCGGAGCTGGCTGCGCCGCCTATCTATTTTTAGCCTATGAGTTTTTAGCCCAGCGACCGGGCAATCTAACAACGTTAGATTTTGCCGTGGCTTGTCTGGGTATTCCGTTGCTGCTGGAAGCCGCACGCCGCGCATTAGGCCCCGCGTTAGCGGTGATTGCGATTGTCTTTTTAGGCTATAGCTTGGCCGGCCCTTGGATGCCGGGTTTACTGGCGCATCGCGGCGTCAGTTTGATGGCGTTGGCCAATCACCAGTGGATCACTACTGAAGGGGTATTTGGTATTGCCCTTGGTGTGTCGACCAGTTTTGTCTTTTTGTTTGTGCTGTTTGGCGCGCTTTTAGAGCGTGCTGGAGCTGGGCACTACTTTATCCAACTGGCCTTTAGTATGTTGGGGCACCTGCGTGGTGGGCCAGCTAAAGCGGCCGTGGTTGCGTCGGCCCTGACAGGGGTAATTTCCGGCTCATCCATCGCCAACGTAGTGACTACCGGTACCTTTACCATCCCGATGATGAAGCGGGTGGGCTTTTCCAAGGAAAAGGCCGGCGCGGTGGAAGTGGCCTCCTCAGTGAACGGGCAAATCATGCCGCCGGTGATGGGCGCGGCCGCCTTTTTGATGGTGGAGTATGTCGGCATTCCGTATGTCGAGATCATCAAGCATGCGTTTTTACCCGCGGCAATTTCCTATATCGCGCTGCTCTATATCGTGCATTTGGAAGCACTGAAGCTCGGCATGCAGCCGATCGGTAATGTACAACCGCGCCCTTGGTTACAACGTTTGACCGGCTTTGCCTTTGGCGCGGCGTTGGTCTGTGGTGTGTCGCTGGCCGTGTACTATGGCCTTGGCTGGCTTAAGCCGATGCTGGGTGATTATGCGCTGCCGGGGATTGGGGTTTTGCTGGCGCTGTCTTATCTGGGGTTGCTGAAAGTGGCGGCCAGCAATGAGCCGCTGCCACCAGAAGACCCTGATGCGCCACTGGAGCGCCTGCCGCAGACGCGTTCGGTGTTGCTGTCGGGCTTGCATTTTCTGTTACCGGTGGTGGTGCTGGTCTGGTGTTTGATGGTCGAGCGCCTATCGCCGGGTTTGTCGGCGTTTTGGGGCACTGTCATGTTGGTCGTGATTTTGTTGACTCAACGCCCGCTGCTGAACTGGCTGCGCACCGATGGGCGCCATGATTATGGTTCGTTCAATGATGGTGTGGTGGACTTGCGTGAAGGGCTGATTGCTGGCGCACGTAACATGATAGGGATCGGTATTGCTACCGCCACAGCCGGTATTATCGTTGGCGCGGTTTCCCAGACCGGGGTCGGCTTGGTCTTGGCCGATCTGGTGGAATACCTGTCGATGGGCAACTTGTTGCTGATGCTGCTCTTGACCGCCTTGCTCAGTTTGATCTTAGGGATGGGCTTGCCGACCACCGCGAACTACATCGTGGTGTCCAGCTTGCTGGCGCCGGTGATTGTCACGCTGGGTCAGCAAAATGGCCTGATCGTCCCGCTGATTGCCGTGCACCTGTTTGTGTTTTACTTCGGGATCATGGCGGATGTGACGCCGCCAGTCGGTTTGGCCTCGTTTGCCGCTGCGGCGGTCTCCAAAGGCGATCCGATTAAAACTGGGATCACCGCGTTTTATTACAGCTTGCGAACCGCGGCGTTGCCGTTCTTGTTTATCTTCAACACCGATCTGTTGCTGATCAACGTGGATTTTGCCCACGGGGTACTGATCTTTGCGGTCGCAACAGTTGCCATGTTGATTTTTGCTGCGGCAACGCAGGGCTATTTCCTCGTCAAAAGCCGCTGGTATGAGAGCTTATTGCTGCTGTTGGTGGCCTTTACCTTGTTCCGCCCAGGATTTTGGATGGACAGGATCCATGACCCTTATCGTCAGATAGAGCCTGCGCAGCTAGTACAGGCGTTGGGTGATGTGGAAGAGGACAGCAATTTGCGCTTGCGAGTAGAAGGGCCAGATGCGGTAGGGAAAACTCGCCGCTTTACTGTCTTGCTACCGGTACCTGCAGGCGAAAGTGGTGAAGAGCGCTTACAAAAGCTCGGGATCGCGCTGTATGAGCAAGATGGTAAGACACTCATTGATAATGTCACCTTTGGCAGTACAGCCGCTGAATTGGGATTGGAGTTTGATCAGCAGATTATTGGCGTGAAAGCGCCTACCGATCGCTGGCGTAAAGAAATTATCTGGATCCCAGGCTTTATGCTCTTTGGATTAATTGTGTGGTGGCAGCGTCGCCGTTTACCGCCGACTGCCACGGCGCCTTTAGCGCGAGCGCAGCAATAGCTATCATAAAATATTAGTGCGTATATCCACTAAAAAAGCAGCCATAGGGCTGCTTTTTTTTGATAAGAACAACGTTAAATTAGAATCTTCTTATGTGCTCGTTGGAACTTCTATTCAATCATGCCAATTGTCACTGATGCTGAACGTCATCTACGCTAAATAGGTAATGGTTTGCGAGAGTTATCTGACTAATTAATGGTTTTGTTTAACATTCGTTTAGTTTTGTATTTATTTTAATATGAGATGGGCGAATTTAATGGAATGCTAAAATACTAATAATTCCATTTTGTTATAGATTTATTTATCCCTATTCCCATATGTTATTTGTGATTATATTAGTGCCTGCTTTTAAACCTAGCCCAAAAAGACGACCCTCTCTAAAAAAATTTAAATTATTTTTATATGCAATTACTCGCAGTGGGATGCATTTCACAATTAGTGTGATTTGTAAGTAAGCATGTAGTTGCGTTTAATTGACAGGGTAGATTTTCCACGTATATTACTCAGACAAATCAGATGGATGAGATTTCTAGCATTATCTGCTTCTCAACCGTGTAGTCGCGAGTAAACCTGTCTTTGCTTCGTTGTAATACCGTCTGTAGATCCTGCAGTTAGCGGTATATCTGATATTTCCTCATCTAGGCCTGTTTGGCCTTCTAACCTTGGTATCTGGAATATGGGTAAAGGAATTACTGGCGTGAGCGTTGCGCCAAAAGAACGTATCAATATTAAATATGTTCCCGCCACAGGTGGTCAGCAGGCCGAAATCGAATTACCAATGACAATGATGGTTATCGGTAATATGAAAGGTCGCGTCGAAGATACACCGATTGAAGAGCGGCAGACCGTTTCCATCGATAAAAATAACTTCTCTTCCGTGATGAAAGAGTCGGGTTTGGAACTTAATTTCAGCGTGCAAAATCGTCTGGAAGAGGGGAGCCAAGATGAATTACCAGTGAAATTGCAGTTTGCCTCTATGGCCGATTTTGCGCCAGACAGTATTGCTAACCAAGTTCCCGAATTGCAAAAACTGCTGGAATTGCGTGAAGCGCTGGTAGCTCTGAAAGGTCCATTGGGAAATATTCCGGCGTTTAGAAATCGTTTGCAGGATTTATTATCCAGCGATGAAGCGCGCGAACAATTACTGAAGGAATTAGATCTGGTTGCTCCGGCGGAATAATCGGATAAGAAAGGAAGAGAGAGCGAAACATGTCTGTGGTTGAAGAACAAGTTAAAGCCGGGGTGCAGGCCTCTTCAGGTTCGTTGCTGGATGAAATTATGGCGCAAGCCAGAATTACACCGGTAGACGAGGGATACAGTGTTGCTAAGCAGGGTATTGCTGCGTTGGTGGCCAATATTCTGGATAGCGGCAACACCGCTGAGCCAGTGAATAAAGCGCTGGTGGATAGCATGATTGTTGAGTTAGATAAAAAACTCAGCAAGCAGATGGATGTCATTTTACATGCTCAGCCACTGAAAGAGCTGGAATCTTCTTGGCGCTCCTTGAAGCTGTTGGTGGATCGTACCGATTTTCGTGAAAACATCAAAATCCAAGTCTTGCATGCCACTAAAGAAGAGTTGCTGGATGATTTTGAGTTTGCACCAGAAATTACCCAGTCCGGTTTTTACAAACATGTTTACTCCAGTGGTTATGGCCAATTTGGTGGTCAACCGGTGGGGGCGGTGATCGGTGATTACGCCTTTAGCCAAAGCTCACCAGATATCAAACTGATGCAGTATGTTAGTGCCGTTGGCGCCATGGCGCATGCTCCGTTTATCTCTTCCGTAGCCCCGACTTTCTTTGGGGTTGATAGTTTTACTGATCTGCCATCCATCAAAGATCTGAAATCGGTATTTGAAGGTCCGGCTTACACCAAGTGGCGCTCACTGCGTGAGTCCGAAGATGCACGCTATCTGGGTCTGACCGCACCGCGTTTCTTGGCGCGTCTGCCGTACGATCCGGTTGAAAACCCAATCAAAACTTTCAACTACAAAGAAGATATCAGCGCGGATCACGACCACTACCTGTGGGGTAATACTGCTTATCTGATGGGTTCGGCGTTGAATGACAGTTTCGCCAAGTACCGTTGGTGCCCGAACATTATCGGCCCACAAAGCGGTGGTGCGGTAACCGATTTGCCGGTACACGTGTACGAAGCGATGGGACAGCTGCAGGCGAAGATCCCAACTGAAGTGCTGATCACCGATCGCCGTGAATACGAGATGGCGGAAGAGGGCTTTATCACCCTGACCATGCGTAAAGACAGTGATAATGCGGCATTCTTCTCAGCCAATTCGGTACAAAAGCCGAAGGTCTTCCCAAATACCAAAGAAGGTAAAGAAGCGGAAACCAACTACAAGCTGGGTACGCAGCTGCCTTACATGTTCATCATCAACCGCTTGGCGCATTACATCAAAGTGTTGCAGCGCGAGCAGATCGGCTCTTGGAAAGAGCGTCAGGATCTGGAGCGTGAACTGAATGGCTGGATTAAGCAGTACGTAGCGGATCAGGAAAACCCGCCTGCCGATGTTCGTAGCCGTCGTCCACTGCGCGCGGCACAAATTAAAGTGCTGGATGTGGAAGGTGAACCGGGCTGGTATCAGGTAGCGATGTCAGTACGCCCACACTTTAAATATATGGGCGCCAGTTTTGAACTGTCTCTCGTGGGTCGTCTAGATAAGGAATAAGGTTTATGCCGTCACTCACCTCGTGGGATAGAGGGAGTACGGCCAGCCTGTTCGATCGCATTCGCGGAGAGACAGTCACTGTCTCTCCGGATAAAGAACTTGAGACACTGATTGTATCGGTTAAAAAACAACTCGATTGTGTCCTCAATACCCGTCCTGGCAGTTGCCGCAGTGCCCCTGAATTAGGCGTCATTGATTTGAATGATGCGACACAAGGCAGTGCAGATATTCGTGGACGGATCAGGGAAGCGATCCGGCAATGTATCCGCCGGTATGAGCCCCGAATAGTGCATGTGGATGTTCAGTCAGCGGACTCATTAATGAACCCGTTGGAAATGTCATTTCAAGTCACAGCACATGTTCGGTTGGAGAATATCGAGCAGGTGACCTCCTTCAATATTCATATGGATAACCATCGTCACTATCGAATGGTGTAATTACTGATGCCGCTGGACAATTATTTCAGGGATGAATTGGCGTATTTGCGTCTGCAAGGCCGTGAATTTGCTGACGCTTATCCGGAGCTGACGCGTTTTCTTTCCGAACAAACTACAGATCCGGATGTCGAGCGCCTGTTGGAAGGCTTTGCCTTTTTAACCGGTAGTCTGCGCGCCAAAATTGAAGATGAATTCCCAGAATTAACCCACGGTTTGCTGGGTATGCTGTGGCCTAATTATTTGCGGCCAGTACCTAGCATGACGGTCATGCAATTTTCGGTGATCCCAGGCGCGATTGTGCAATCGGCTCCGGTTGCACGCGGTTGTCGTTTAGACAGCTTGCCGGTTGATGGGGTGACGTGCCATTTTCAAACTTGCCATGATGCCTGGATTTATCCGGCAGATATTCACGATATTCGCGCGCAAAGCGGCAATGATTTATCCACCATCACCACCGAAATTCATTTACACAGTCCACTGACCTTAGCCGAATTACAGTTGGATAAATTGCGCTTTTATTTGGGCGGTGACAGCTATACCGCCAATGAACTGTATTACTGGTTATCGGCGCAATTGTCTTATATCGAGCTAGAGGTCAATGGCCAGCGTTTTCGTCAATCGGCGTCGGTGTTAAAGGCGCTGGGTTTTGAGCGTGATGATGCGCTGTTGCCTTATCCAAGTAACGTTTACTCCGGTTACCGCATTTTGCAGGAGTATTTCTGTTTTCCAGAAAGCTTCCTGTTCTTTGAGCTCTCAGGCGCGGGCGCGGATTGGCCAAAACAGCCGTTAGCGGTGACCGAATTTAAATTGCATTTTTGCTTTGAGCGGCCTTTGCCGTCGGCATTAAAAATTCGTCCAGACTCCTTGCAGCTTAATTGTGTGCCCGCGATTAATTTATTTCAGCATGACAGTGAGCCGATTAATTTACATGGCCGCCAGACCGAATATCCGCTGAAAGCCAGCTATCGCTATGCGGACAGTTTCGAGATTTTTTCGGTCGATAAAGTGGAGAGCTGGGCTGAAGGTGGCATTGGGCGTGCTCGCGGCGCGACGCGGCAATATCACCCGTTTGAGAGCTTCCAGCATCAGATTGAACGGGCTAAAGGTCGGCAGGCATTGTACTACCGCATCCGAGTGCGGGAAGCGGTCAGTGGTGATGGATTTGAGCATGCGCTGTCTTTTGTGCGCGGCGATGAAACGGCCATGTTGGGGCTGGATGAGTCGGTCTCGGTCTCGTTGACCTGCACTAATCGTGGCAAAGCGGCGCGGTTACCGGTCGGTGCGATTTGTGTGCCTACGGGCAGCTCACCGTCATTTGCCACGTTCAAGAATTTACTGCGCCCGACGCGCCCACTGCGCCCAGCGTTGGATGGCAGCTTGCATTGGACGCTGATTTCTAACTTATCCCTGAATTATGTTTCGCTGCTGCGCCGTGATGCTTTGGTGCAAATTTTGCGCACCTACGATTTTCCTGCCTTGCATGATAAGCAGGCGGAACAGGCATCGCGTAAGCGTCTGGCAGGTATCGAGCAGATTGAAACCGTTCCGGTGGATCGTCTGGTGCGCGGCATGCCGGTTCGTGGGTTGAAATCGGTGCTGTCGATTCGCCAAAGCGCCTTTGGCAGTGAGGGCGAACTTTACTTGTTCAGCACCGTGTTGGCGCACTTTTTTTCGTTGTATGCCAGCGTGAATGCGTTTCACCTGCTGGAAGTGGTCAACCTTGATAACCAGGAGCGCTACCGATGGCCGGTGCAGATAGGTCAGCACTCCATGATGTGATGGCGCAGGATGACGCGCCTCGTTTTAATTTTTTCCAGCTGGTCGAGGTGTTGAGCTGCCTTGAGCAGATGGATCTGGAAGCGGAAACCGATCGCTTACCGGCACAGGAAAAAATCCGGTTTAAATCGGCTGCGTCGCTCGGTTTTCCGGCCAGCGATGTGTTGCAGGTCTCGCAAGATCAGGTGGGACGCCACCAGTTGGAGGTGGCGTTTTTGGGGCTGCATGGCAGCCAATCGCCAATGCCCGGTTATTACTTGGATGATTTGGCATGGGAGTACGCACAGGGTGAGCCGAAACTGGGCTTGTTTCTGGACTTTTTTCATCATCGCCTATTGACCTTGTTACACCGCGGTTGGCGCAAGTACCGCTATCACGTGCGTTTTCAAGATAACGGCAGTGATGGGTTTTCGCGGTTGATGTTTGCGCTCGTTGGCCTTGGCAATCAGGCGGTGCGCGATAGCTTACCGGTCAATCGCGCCAAGATGCTGTCTTACGCCGGCATGCTGGCAAGCCCCAGCCGTTCACCGGAAGTGGTCGCCGGTTTGGTTTCGCACTGTTTTGACCTTGAGGATGTGGTGTTAGAGGCGTGGCAGGCGCGCAAAGTGGCTGTCCATCCTGAACAGCAAAACCGTTTAGGGCGCGCCAATGTGCGACTCGGCGGCGAGTTGGTGCTGGGCGATAAGGTCAACGATTGTGCCGGTAAGTTTGTTTTACGCATTAACGCCTTAAGTTTTGAGCGATTTTTGAGTTTCCTCCCCAATGGCGAACATTTTCAGCCGTTGGTGCGTTTTGTCTCGTTCATTTTGCGTGATCAGTTGGCGTGGGATCTGCGTTTGGGATTTGGCGAAGCGCAAGCGCGCGGTTTACGGCTCGGTGATGAACAAAGTGGGCGGCTCGGCTGGAGCAGTTTTTTAGGGCAACCCCCGGTTGACCCGTATGTGACGATTTGTGTGCAGGAGTAAGTGTGAACCCGTTCAATCAGCAACTCTCTTTGGTGGTACTGAACAGCGAGCAACTGGATGGTCATTCTCAGGTGCAATATCAGTTTGATCATGATGGCGGCACCTTAGGTGCGGCCTCGCATGATGACTGGGTATTAACCGATCGTCTGGGCGCTGTGTTGCCTTCTCATGCCCGTATCGAGCTGCACGATGGCCGTTTTTGTCTGTGCGATTTAAGCGGACAAACGTTTATTAACGGCGCCACCACGCCCGTCGGACGCAGTCGCAAAGTCTATCTAGAGCAGGGTGATGAGTTGCTGGTTGGGCCATTTCGTCTGCGGGTCTATCTGGGACAGGTGCAGGCCGAGGCCAACATTGAACAGGTGCTGGGCAATCATCCTGCTGATGAGTTGGATGACTGGCTGGCCAGCGATGGGAATCGTGAGCTGGCTAGTCATGATTCGGCACGCTTGTCTGTGTTGCACAGCGATCCGTTACATGCCCTAGAGCGTGAGCAGGCTACGTCACTGAGCGCGTTATTGCATACACCCGAGGCGCAGACGTCAGCGCTGTCGTCTGCTATTCCGGCATCTGTTTTTTCAGCTATCGAGGACACCATGGATCAGGAATTCATTGATATGCCGGGGATTGATAATCCCTACAGTATCCCTGCCGAATCCGGCGATGTGGATCATGTGGCGTTAACGCCACTGATGCGTGGACTGGGTCAGCGCTTGCAATTGCGCGACTCCCAGCAAGCCCACGATATGCTCGAAGAAATGGGCAAAACCTTGCGTGCGATGGTGGAAGGGCTACTCGCGGTACAAGCCGATCAAGCCGCGCTGGCCGACAAACACTTGCGCCCCATTGAAGATAATCCACTGCGTCTGGGGCTGGATTATGAAGCAACCTTGCCGCTGCTGTTTGCCGATGGCAAAAGCCCAGTGCATCTGTCTGCACCGGCTGCAATCAGAGAAGTGCTGCACAATGTGCGTACCCACCATATTGCGAACCAGCAGGCAATTGCTACGGCGCTGGACAGTATTTTACATGCCTTTTCGCCAGAGGCATTGCTGGGGCGCTTTGAACACTATCGCCGTACGGGTACTAACGACAGTCTCGATGAAGGTTGGGCGTGGACCATGTACCAGCACTATTACCGTGAGCTGACCTCAGTACGTCAACAAGGCTTCGATAAGCTTTTCCATCAGGTGTATGCGCAAGCCTATGACCGCGCAGTACGCGAACAACAGGGGCTGCGTTGATGCTGCGAACACTGTGGTGTGCGGTATGGCTGTTGGCGCTGACCGGCTGTACCACACTCGGCAAGATGGCTGATGTGGCGATGAACCCGGATATTCAGGTGGGCAGCAATGCCGATCAACCTTCAACTGTGGGCTTAAGTTTGCTGGCGGAGCCGGACGTCAATCCGAATGAAAGTGGCGAAGCGGCACCCATAGAGTTTCAGGTCTTGCTGCTGTCTGAAGATTCGCGCTTGTTGGCCACCGATTACGATCAAGTGACCGAGGATGTGGCCAAGGTATTGGGGAAAAACTACCTCGATCATCAGGATTACACCTTACTTCCTGGGCAATTCAAGTACCTACCGCCCGTGAAGCTGGAAGAAGAGGTGCGCTATATCGGGGTGATTGCCCGTTACGCCGAGCCGGATAAGGCCGAGTGGCGCAAAGTCATCAAGGTCAAAAATACCGGCCGCCATTATCAGATCTTGGTGCACCTGCGTCAGGATGAAGTTGAACTGCAAAAAGAAGAAGAATAACCATGTCGAGCCGAAATCGGGTCATCTGGCGTGAAGGGCTGTTCATCAAGCCCCAGCATTTCCAGCAGCAGCAACGGCATGCGGATCACATGCTGCATGCTCGCTTAAGTGCCCTGAGTGACTATTTTTATGGTCTGCAGTCGCTGAGCATCAATGATGATTACTTAGGCTTTGGGCGCATTGCGCTGGTCAGCGCCAGTGGCGTGATGCCGGACGGTACGGTGTTCAGTATTCCCGTCGATGATGTATTGCCGCCTCCATTGGAGGTCACCGATGTCTCGGTGGCCAACCAGAAAGTGTATCTGGCGTTACCGCTGTCGGTCAGTGGCGTCAGTGAGGTCGGTGAGTCAGGGCAAGCGGTAGCGACTCGTTTGCAATCGCATCGTCATGACCTGCGCGATCTGCACAGTGACGGCGGCGATATTACGTCACTGGAAGTGGGCAAAGTCAGCTTACGTCTGATGTTGGAGCGTGAAGATCGCAGTGCCTATGCCGCGATCGCGATTGCGCGCATTTTGGATAAGCGCCCAGATGGCGGCTTGGTGCTCGATCCGAACTTTATGCCGTGCAGTATTAGCGTGGCAGCGATCCCGACCTTAAAGCGCTTTTTGGGCGAGTCCGCCGGACTGGTGGCTGAACGCGCGCGCAGTCTAGCCCAGCGTCTGGCCGCTCCCGGTCAGCAAGGGGTGGCGGATGTCGCTGAGTTCATGATGTTGCAGCTGCTCAATCGGGCACAGCCACAGCTTTCTCATCTGGCCCGTTTGGGCACTTTGCATCCTGAGCGTTTACACGAGGCCTTGGTGCAGCTGTGTGGTGAGTTGATGACATTTACCGATGAGTCGCGATTGCCGCCAGAGTTTCCGGCCTACCGGCATGATGATCAGCAAGTCAGTTTCGAGCCGGTGATCTTGGCGTTGCGCCAATCACTGAGCACCGTGTTGTCACCGCGTGCGGTGTCTATCCAGCTGCGCAAACATCCGTACGGCATCATGGTCGCGATGGTGGGCGACAGCGATTTGATGGCCAGTGCCGAGTTTGTTCTGGCAGTACGTGCGCGGATGCCACAAGAGCAGCTGCGTAAGCAATTGCTGCAGCAAACCAAAATTGCCTCCAGCGAGAAAATTCGTGAGCTAATCAGTTTGCAGTTACCGGGGATCCCGTTATTGCCTTTGCCGGTGGCGCCGCGTCAGCTGCCATACCACGCCGGTTACAGCTATTTCCAACTGGATAGACAAAGCCCCGCGTGGCAGATGTTGGCCCAAAGTAACACGTTGGCTTTCCATATCGCCGGAGACTTCCCTGAGCTGGATATGCAGTTCTGGGCGATCCGCAGTCAGGGATGAGATGAGCGATGACTATCGACATTATTCAACATGAGCAACTGGACGATCTGCTGTATGACCATGCCGCACAGCTGGATCTGGACTCTGATTATTGGTTCCGCCTACGTGGCCACAGCATTAACCCCATGATTGATGCGGTTACGCCGCTACTGGGCATGGTGCTACGTGTCCGTCAGCTGTCTAGCCACAGCCAAGTCGGCGAGCTGTATCAGCGCGTGGTGACAGAAATCCAGGCCATCGAACAAGAGCTGATGGCCCATGGCTATGAAAACGGTGTGGTGCTCTCGTTTCGCTACATCCTGTGCACCTTTATCGATGAGGCGGTGATGAGCCGTGAGTGGGGCAGCCAAAGTGAATGGTCTGAACACTCGTTACTGACTCGGTTTCACAACGAAACTTGGGGCGGCGAAAAGGTGTTTGTCCTGTTAGGCAAATTACAAGAAGACCCCGCGCGCTATCGCGACGTGCTTGAGTTTATCTACCTGTGCCTGTGTCTGGGTTTTGAAGGGCGGTATCGGGTGATGAGCCATGGTCGGGATGAGTTTGAGCGCGTGGTGCGCCAGTTGCACCGCCAGCTGTATCCCGATGGCCGTGATGCACCCACGGTATTTCATCTCGATTTAGGCCAGCAAGCATCCCGTTATCAGCTTAAGCGGCAGGTGTCGCTGCGTAGCCTGTGTATCGGCGCAGCCCTGCTGCTGACCGGCATTTTTGTTTTGTATTACACCCGGCTGGATAACCAGACGCAGGACGTACTGCGCCAGCTAAGCGATTTGTTGAAATAAGTTAAGGAGAGCGTGCTTTGATCCGTATTGAACTGCCCGTCTTGGTGGAAAGGCTGAATCCGGTCTGCCGGCATATGCTGGAAGAAGCGGCAGCCCTGTGTGTAAATCATCAGGGCACGGAGATCCGAATTGAGCATCTGCTGCTCAAAATGCTGGAAACCCCACTGTGTGATAGCAAAGCGATCATGCAGCGTGCTGGGGTGGATATGGCGGCGCTGCATGAACTGTTGCAGCCGGCTCTCAATGGCCAGTCTTTTGAGCAGGGATATCCCTCTTTTTCTCCGTTATTGGTGGAGTGGTTGCAAGATAGCTGGCTGTTCGCGTCGGCGGAGTTGCAACACGCTCAGCTACGTAGCGGGGTGTTATTGCTGGTCTTGCTGATGAGCCCTGCGCGCTATTTACCTGCTTCGGTGGTGCGTTTACTGACAGTGATCAATCGCGATCTGGTGCGCCAACAGTTTGATGAGTGGGTTAAAGACTCGGCTGAAACCGAGGTGGTGGCGCAGGCTGGCGAAAGTAAAGCAAACGCCGTCGCCAGCGATGCCTCTTTGTTAGGACGTTTTACCGAAAACATCACCGAGCAAGCACGCAAAGGGCTGCTGGATCCGGTGTTGTGCCGCGATCATGAAATCGACCTGATGATCGATATCTTATCCCGCCGTCGTAAAAATAACCCGATAGTGGTTGGCGAAGCTGGGGTGGGTAAAAGTGCCCTAATTGAAGGCTTGGCGCTGCGGATTGTGGCCGGACAGGTGCCAGAAAAATTGCGTAATGTAGCGCTGTTGTCGCTGGATTTAGGGGCGATGCAGGCCGGCGCTTCGGTTAAAGGGGAATTTGAAAAGCGCTTTAAAGGCGTGATGCAAGAGGTGAAAGCCTCCGAGTACCCGATCATCCTCTTTATTGATGAAGCGCATACCTTGATCGGTGCGGGTAATCAGGCTGGTGGATTGGATGTGTCTAACCTGATTAAACCGGCCTTGGCGCGCGGTGAGCTGCGCACCATCGCGGCAACCACGTGGAGTGAATATAAAAAATACGTCGAAAAGGATGCGGCGCTCTCTCGGCGTTTCCAGTTGGTGAAAGTGGGCGAGCCTGATGCGCAAGAAGCGACGGTCATTTTGCGTGGCTTACGCGGCATTTATGAAAAAGCCCACGGCGTATTGATTGACGATGAAGCGCTGCAAGCGGCGGCGCAGTTGTCGGCCCGTTATATCTCGGGTCGTCAGCTGCCCGACAAAGCCATCGATGTGCTGGATACCGCCTGTGCGCGCGTCGCCATCAATTTGACCACTCCGCCGCGCGCGATTAGCCATTTGCAAAATGCGCTGCGCCAACGTGAGTTGGAAATTACCCAATTAGAGCGCCAAAGCGTGATTGGCCTGGGGGAACACAGTGAGCGTTTGGCGCAACTGCATGCATTGCAGGAGCAAGATAACGCCGAACTGAAACGCTTGCAGGCCAATTGGCAGCAGCAGCAAGCACTGGTGCAGCAGATCATCGATGTGCGGGCCACGTTGTTGCAGCGCGATGCTGCCACCGATGACGCGAATGTGACGGAACAAACCACGCAGCTTACCGCGCTTGAAGCCGAGTTGTCGGCGTTGCAGCAAGAGTCGGTGCTGGTTTCCGCGCATGTAGATAAGAGTCAGATCGCCTCGGTGATCGCCGAGTGGACCGGCGTGCCACTTAATCGGATCTCGCAAGGCGAGTTAGATGTGGTGACTCGCTTACCGGAGTATCTGGGGGCCTGTATCAAAGGCCAAGATGTGGCGGTGAGCCATCTACATCGCCATTTGTTGACTGCTCGCGCCGATTTACGCCGTCCAGGGCGTCCGCTGGGGGCATTTTTGCTGGTTGGGCCGAGCGGGGTTGGTAAGACCGAAACCGTAGTGCAGATTGCCGATCTGATGTTTGGTGGCCGTCAGTATCTGACCACCATCAACATGTCGGAATATCAGGAAAAACATACTGTTTCGCGTTTAATCGGCTCGCCGCCGGGTTATGTCGGTTTTGGCGAAGGCGGCGTGTTAACCGAAGCTATCCGGCAAAAACCGTATTCGGTGGTGCTGCTGGATGAGGTTGAAAAGGCGCACCCTGATGTACTGAACCTGTTCTACCAAGCCTTTGATAAAGGTGAATTGGCCGACGGTGAAGGGCGCATCATCGATTGCAAAAATGTGGTGTTTTTCCTCACCTCCAACTTAGGTTTCCAAACCATTGTCGAGTATGCCCAGCAGCCAGAGCATCTGCTCGATGCCCTGTATCCAGAGTTGGCGGCATTCTTTAAGCCCGCACTGTTGGCGCGGATGGAAGTGATCCCCTATTTGCCGCTGGATCATGCCACGTTGGTGGAGATTGTTGGTGGCAAGCTGGCGCGTTTGACGTCGTTGTTACAGAGCCGCTTTGGCGCCGAGGTAGACATTGATCCGCAGGTGCACGAGGAGATCTTACGCCGTGCGAATCGCAGTGAAAATGGTGCGCGGATGCTCGAGTCGGTGATTGATGGAGCCCTGTTGCCACCGGTTTCGCTGCAGTTGTTGCAGCGGCTGTCAGCGGGCGAATCGGTGCGAAAAGTCAGCTTTGGCGTCACAGAGGGCGAGTTTATCGCTGAGGTGGAGTGCTAAGCATGCAACAGGCACTCGAATTCGCGTTCTCCCTGACGCAGGCGCGCGGGGAGCCGTCACTGTGTGATTGGTTGCTGGCGATTGTGCGCCAAGGATGGCAGCCACGCGGTGCGTTACTGGGCATGCTGGATGTCAGCGGTCGCCAGTTGCAATGCCGTGGCTGGGTGGGAGAGCAGGAGACGACGTTGTCATTGGCGGCGGATGATTTTACCCATCCGCTGGCCTTGGCGCTGTGTCGCGATCAGGTGTGCACTTGGGAGTCTCTCCATGGCGGCGCGCGTATTGGCCCAAGCGGCTTGCGCCGCATGTTAGCGCAAGCCGGCACTGATAGCGGGATCCACTGCCTGCCATTACATAGCCATGACGGTAAACCAGTAGCGGTTTTAGCTTTGTTGGATACGGCAGACTGTTTAAAACAGTGGCAAGCGCAAGATGCGCTGGCGTTGCTAACCCAGATTTTTACCGGTCAGCTTACGCTGATTCGCGATTTAGGGCGCTCGCGTCGAGGGGTCAGCGATTTACAAGACTCTATCCGCGTGATGCGCGGTGAGGGCGAGCAGCGTCGGCGTCAGGATGAGCGGTTGAAAGAAACCTTAATCGGTGAATCGCGTGCGATTCGACAGCTGCGTGAGCAAATTGCCAAGGCCGCGGCGCATCGCCTCAATGTGTTGATTCAGGGCGAAACGGGTACCGGTAAAGAGGTGGTCGCTCGTCTGCTGCATCAGTGCTCTGCGCGCGCTGATAAGCCGTTTGTTGCGATCAACTGTGCGGCTATCCCAGAAAACCTGATTGAAAGTGAGCTGTTTGGGTACCAAAAAGGGGCTTTTTCGGGGGCGCAAAGCAATAAAACCGGTCTCGTTGCACAAGCCAATGGCGGCACCTTATTTCTGGATGAAGTGGGTGATATGCCTGCGGGAATGCAGGCCAAGTTGCTGCGCGTGCTGGAAACACGCCATTTTCGGCCGTTGGGCGGCGATAAAGAGGTGTATTCCGATTTTCGCCTGCTTGCGGCTACGCACCAGCCGCTGGAGCAGCGGGTCAGTGAAGGGCTGTTTCGCCAAGACTTGTACCATCGCTTATGTCAGTGCCTGTTGATGCTCACGCCGCTGCGTGAGCGGCCGGATGATATCAGTGTGCTTAGCGAGCATTTCATTGCTCATTTTGCCGCGCAAGAAGGCAAATCGTTTGGTGCGCTGCAGCGTGGTTTTCTCAAGCAGTTAATCAGTTATGACTTTCCCGGCAATGTGCGTGAGCTGCGTAACTTGTTGGAAGTAGCGTGTGCTCAGACGCCGTCTGGACAGGCGATCACCTTGTCGGCCTTACCGCCGGAAATTCACGACCGCCTGACCGTGGAGCCGGATGCTTATCAGGATGATTTTTGCCACGTCAGTGATTTGCGCCAAGCCTTGCAGCAATTTGAGGCTTCCGTGATTGAAGCGCGGTTGCGTTATTTCCAAGGTAACCGGATGCGGGTGGCGGAAAGCCTCAATATCCCGAAGCGCACACTGGATCACAAATGCCAGAAGCTGGAGGTTAATGGATGAAAGGTTGGGCGCTGGCCGCGTTACTGCTGACCAGCAGCGCGGCGGCACAAACGGATTGGCCTGTGGAATGGCAACGTTGTCGTGCGCAAGCCGCGCCGTTGGCGCGTTTAGCGTGTTATGACGCAATAGGTGCGAGCAAGGCTCCTGTGTCGGTTAGCGCGCATGATGCCGCACCGCGTTCACTTATCTGGCGTCAAATCCAAGCGCAGGAAGCAAGCCGCAGTGGTGATAGCCCGCTTTTTATGTTGGGCCAACTGCCGGATTCCGATGATCTGCTACTGACGCGTGCAGCGCTGCGCGGTGGCACCTTGGCGATAGGTTGTAATAACGCCATTACCCGCATTTGGCTGCGTTTAGATAGCTCCTGGGTGGGCGATCAGGTGAGCGCATCGGTAGATGGTGAGCCGGCAGGTAATAACTGGTTTGTTCGTGACCACGGGCTGCTGTTGGAGTTTGGTCGTGGATTGCCGGCGATTGACGAGCTTAAGCACTGGAGCGGTCAACGCGAGTTGTTGCTACAGGCCTCCGATGGCTCTTCGATTCGCGTGGATTTGAGTGGCATGCCCGAGGCATTGCAACCGCTGCGCCAGTTGTGTCGGTGGTAGGAGGCAGGATGCAGCATTCACACCCTTGGTGTCAGCGTTTGCTGACGCCGCTACCGGATGAAGCCATGCGCTGCGCCGTTGCCGCTGACGATCCGCTGTGGGAGAGCGTCGAGACCGAGTTAGTCAAACTCGGCTCTTTGGCGCATAGCCAAGTGGATTTACAGAAAGTGGCGGGCGCTTGTTTAACCTTACTGGAAACGCGCACCAAAGATATGCGGGTGTTGGCGCAATTGACCCGTTGTCTGCAGCACCCAGCTAAAGCCACGCCGTTTGCTACCGCACTGATGTTACTGGATTGCTGGGTCGAGGCTTATTGGGCATGTGCGTGGCCGGCCAGCGTGATGCAAAAACAGCGGGTGGTGAGCCAGATCATCAAGCGTTTTGAGGGAGTATTAGAGCGCGTATGTAGCGCGGCCTCAAGCGCCGAGTTAACCCAGCTCTTGCAACTGAGCGAAGCGTTTGCTGAGCGTTGGAATGCATTAGCACCGGATAAAAGTGCGCTTTTAGATGAATTATTAGCGGGTTTACGCCGCGCGCAGCGACAAAAACACGAACAGGCGAAGGCTGATGCGGCGGCGACGCCTGCTGCATCAACAGCATCGTCAACGATATCGGGCCAGAACGCGGTGTCGGGCGGGGCGGCATCACTGATGAGCGCCAGTAGCCAGTCGGCGATTGATACCTCGGATGAACGGGCTTGGCGTCAGACGCAGTTGCGCGTCGCTGAGTTACTCATTGAGGCGCAGCCGAGTGCGGCAATCGGTTTTCGCTTACGGCGGCACGCACTGTGGAGTGGGATCACGGCCGCGCCCTTGGTGAGTCGCGCTAATAAAACCCAGTTGGCGCCGTTTTCTGCTGATATGGCGGATGAGTATCGCAGCGCACTGGCGCAAGCGGATCTGGCGCTATGGCAGAAAATCGAGCACAGCCTGACGTTGGCACCCTATTGGTTTGAGGGGCATTACCTCTCGGCACAAGTGGCGCTCAAACTCGGCTATACCGCCGTCGCGAATGCCATTGCTGATGAGGTGGGGGCGTTTTTGGCGCGCTTACCGACACTGCGCGAGATGACCTTCAGTGATGGCACCCCGTTTTTAAGTGCTGAATGTAGCCAGTGGTTGCAACCGGCCGCCAGTGTAGCGGGCGGCTCAGCGGATTTAGGCGGCGAGTTGCAGGCTTGCTGCCAGACACAAGGGCTGTCCGGCGCCTTGAGCATGCTGGATGAAAAAGTGCGGCAGCTCAAAGAGCCGCGCAGTCGCTTTTATCACCAGTTGGCCGGTGCTGACCTTTTGGCTGCAGAAGGGATGCCGCACTTGGCCGCCCAACAATATCAATCTTTGTGGCAGGAAACACAGCGCTTAGGACTGGCACAGTGGGAGCCTGGGTTGGTCAACCGCCTGGCACGTTACGCGACCCCGCGGTCGGCATGAGACATTCGGAGCTGAATGGATAGTTATGTTCAAAACTTTTTTTTCCCTCATTAAGCAAGTCATGTCCCGATTCCGGATCTCATGGATGGTGATCGGCGTAGTGCTCTGGGCGGTGACGCTCATGTTGGGCTGGTGGTTAGGCCCACAATTAACGCTCGGAGAATTTAAACCCTTGGCCGGTATTTGGCATCGGGTGGTGTTTACCCTGGTCTGGTTGTGGCTGATTTTTGGCGTCTACTCTTGGCAGATTTGGAAAAAGATGCAGCAGCTCAAGGCCGAGCGACAAGAGCAAGAGAGTGCCGAGGCCGATCCGGTCAAGCCGCGTTTGGACGCGCAGCAGCATTTTCTCGATCGCTGGTTACAGGCGCTGCGTGAGCATCTTGGGCGCGGTGCGCTGTATGCCATGCCGTGGTATCTGGTGATTGGTTTACCGGGCAGTGGTAAAAGCAGTTTGATCCATCGCGCCAATCCGGCCAACAAACTCAATCCGCGTTTGGAAGCGGAGCTGCGCGATTATGCCGCCGATCAGCAGATTGATTGCTGGGTTGGGGAGCAGGCTGTGATGCTCGATCCGGATGGCAAATTGCTGACGCAAGCGCACAGCGGTGCGCAGGAGTCGGAGCGGGCTGATGAGCGTTTGTGGCAACACGCCTTGCGCTGGTTGAGTAGCAACCGCCGTCGCCAGCCATTAAATGGCTTGGTGCTGACCTTAGATCTGGCGTGGTTGGCACAAGCTGGGGTCGCAGAGCGTCAGGCATATGCGCAGATGATGCGCGCGCGTTTGCAGGATATCAGCTTACACATTAATACCCGTTTGCCGCTGTACATCACGCTGACCAAGCTGGATATGCTGCGTGGCTTTGATGTCTTGTATCAGCAGTTGGATAAAGAGGCGCGTGATGCCGTACTGGGAGTCACGTTCAGTCCGGATAGTAGCCAAGGCGATGAGTGGCTGCAGGAGCTGGATAAGTTCTGGACGCAGTGGCTGGATCATCTGAACAACAACCTGCCGTCGATGATGTTGGATAAGCTCGATGCGGCGCAGCGCAGCACGTTGTTTGCGTTTGTACGCCAGCTAGCGGGGCTGAAAGATTATGTGCTGGAAGTACTGGGCGACATCTTAACCGACAAAGAGCAAAAAGGGCTGTTGATGCGCGGGGTGTATATCAGCTCGGTGTATCAGCAAGGTGTGCCGTTTGATGCTTTCACGCAAGCGGCGTCCAACCGTTATCAGCTGGCCGAGCCGGTGCATTCGGCGCTACGTGGTGAATCGAACGCCTTTTTTGTGCGTAGCTTGTTTGCCGACATCATCTTCCCTGAGGCGCATTTGGCCGGGGAGAACCGTCTGCATACCTTGTATCGCCGACGTCGGATGGCGATCGGGGTGGGTTCACTGTCGTTGTGTTGTGCGCTGCTGATTGCCGGTTGGCACCACTTTTACCGCGTCAATGAAGCGGCGGGTCACAATGTGCTGAACAAAGCGCAGGCCTTTACCGGTACCGGAGAGCTGACGGGGGAGCAAGGCTTTGGCTACAGCCAGTTGCCGCGCTTGAACTTGATTCGTGAGGCGACGCTGTCGTTTGGTGATTATCGCGATAAAACCCCATTGTTGGCCGATTTGGGTCTGTATCAAGGCGATCGGATCGGGCCATATGTTGAAGGCACTTATCTGCAGCTGCTGAACCTGCGCTTTTTACCGGCGGTCATGCAAGGGTTGCTGGATGATTTAAATCAGGCGCCGGCAGGCAGTGAGCAGAAACTGGCGATCTTGCGCGTAATGCGCATGCTCGATGATGCCTCTGGGCGCAATAACGCCCTGGTCGAACAGTTTATGGCTCAGCGTTGGCAGCAGGCATTTCCTGGTCAAGGGCAGGTACAAGAACAGCTGATGCAGCATCTGGATTATGCCCTGCAACACACCAACTGGTATGGCGCTCGGCAAAATAAAGATCAGGCTGCAATCAGTGCCTTCGCTCCGTTCAGTAAGCCGGTTTATGCCGCGCAGCGTGAGCTGAGCAAGTTACCGATGTTCCAGCGCGTGTACCAAAGCTTGGTGGTGAAGGCCAACGATCAGTTAGCGCCCGATTTGGCCATTCGTGACGAAGTGGGTCCAACCTTTGACAGCGTATTTGTGCTGCGTAGCGATGATGCTGGCACCGTACCGCGCCTATTAACGTGGCCAGGCTTTAGCGAGTTTTTCTTGCGTCAGGATAAAACCCTGATGGATTTAACCGCCATGGATGTTTGGGTGTTGGGCCAGCGCCAGCAAGTCAGTTTGAGTGCGGCGGATCGTAAGGAGATCTCTCGTCAGGTCAATGATCGTTATGTGACCGATTACGTTAACCACTGGCAAAAAATGCTCAGCAGCTTGGATGTCCAGCCACTGAGTAGCCCTGAGCAGGCGCTGAACGTGTTGGCCGCTGTGATTGGCAATGATCAACCGTTCCAACGGGTATTGAGCGCGCTCAACAACAACACGCGAATTCGGCCGTTGTCGGAGGAAGAAAATGCGTTGGCGCAAGGGATCCTGAGCCGTATTGGTCGACCGTTTATTAACAGCAATGCCGCGTTAAGTGGTAATGGCGAGCAAGCGCCAGTGATTCAGGAGGTTAACCAAAAACTGACTGAGCTGTATCACTATCTGGAGCTGATTGTGAATGCCAATGATCCGGGCCAATCGGCGCTGAAAGCCGTGCAAGTCCGCCTAGGTAACAAGTATGCCGATCCGGTGTTTGCTCTGCAGCAGTATGCGCGCAGTCTGCCGGCGCCGCTGAATCGCTGGGTAGGGCAGATAGCCGAGCAAAGCGCTGCCTTGGTGGTGGATATGGCCATGTCATCACTCAACCAAGAGTGGCAAGAGCAGGTGATTCAGCCGTTTACCACCCTGCTGGCCGATCGTTATCCGTTTGATTTAGGGGCGGATAAAGATGCGCCACTTTCTGAAATGGAGCGTTTTTTTGCTCCTGGCGGCACGCTGGATAGCTTCTATCAAACCAACTTAAAACCGATGGTAGACAGTGGGTTAATGAGTAGCGAACAAGGCTCGCCGTTGCAAAATGAGCTGTTAAAGCAGCTGGAGCGCGCCAGCAAAATTCGGGAAACCTTCTTTAACGCTCAAGGCTATCTGGAAGTGCAGTTTGCGCTGGAGCCTATTGAGCTGACCGCCAATAAACGGCGCAGTGTGCTCAATATTGATGGGCAGCTGCTGGAGTATGCGCATGGCCGGCGTAGCAAAATCCCACTGATTTGGCCGAACACGATGCGTGATGGTGCTGAAAGTAAAATCACCTTGGTGCCAGCTAACCGTGAAAACTCGCCCCGCAGTGAAAGCTTTACCGGACCGTGGGCGATGTTCCGCTTGATGCAAAAAGGTGAGCTGACACAGGTGAATGCTGGCACGTTTGATGTGCGCTTCCCAGTCGACAAAGGCGCGATGACCTATCGGGTATACGCCGATGCTAGCCATAACCCATTTGCCGGTGGATTGTTCAATCAGTTCCGTCTGCCCGAATCACTGTATTAAGCCGTTACGGGGCCATCAGGCCCCGAAGTGACAGGACCTATTAAAGATGCAAGATGCACAACAGGCGCTGAAAGTCGGGCAAGACCCACGCATGCTGCCGGAATATGAAGCGCTGCGCGCGGAAATTAACAAACTGAGCCACGCATCGCGCCCCGATGTGGATTGGCAACGGATCCATCAGCTCGCCAGTCGCATTTTTGAGATTCACGGGGTGGATTTACAAACCGCCATTTATTTCACCTTGGCACGTGCGCGCTTACAAGGGCTGCGCGGCTTTACCGAAGGCTGTGAGTTTCTGGCGAATCTGATTGTGACGCAGTGGGACACCTTCTGGCCGCCTCGGCATCAAGAGCGCGCTCGGATCGAGATGCTGGATTG
Organism: Plesiomonas sp. PI-19; assembly: GCF_021368255.1. Taxonomy (NCBI): domain Bacteria; kingdom Pseudomonadati; phylum Pseudomonadota; class Gammaproteobacteria; order Enterobacterales; family Enterobacteriaceae; genus Plesiomonas; species Plesiomonas sp. PI-19. The sequence continues at coordinate 2,280,437 of NZ_JAJNMQ010000001.1, read as the reverse complement.
GTTCATTGCCCGGATCAGCGATGTGATGCGCCAATACCCGATTAGCCATGAAGACAAACGGCTGATTTACCGTAGTGAGCGAGCGCTGCAATTGATCAGTGAAAAGCTGCATACCTCGGGGCTGAGTCGTGTGCCGCGCATTGAGAATCTGCTGCATTTCGTCGAGGGCTATAGTCATCTGTTTGATGAGACCGAGATTGTGATTGTGTCTGACGAACAGATCAGCAAAGTCGATGACATGCAGGTCCCGCCAATGGTGTTCTTCAGCCCTGACAGCGCGAGTGATGGTGCCGTGACGGTGGCACCAACCTTGCCACACGGCAGCATCTTGGTCGGCCGTGAAAAAGGGCAAGTGAAACCAACGGTACTCAAAATTGAGACCCAGCGTAAGCCAAAACCGGCATGGTTCTGGTTTGCCTGTGGCGCTCTGAGTTGTTTATTGCCCGCGTTGATTGCGTGGATTGGCTATGGCCAGCAAGAGAAAAAAGAGGCTGCGTTAGCACTGGTGCAGCCAGTGGCAATCCAGCCGTTGGCGCTGACCTATGACGATATTCGCCAAGCGCGATCTACGTTAGGTGAGCAGGCATTGCAGGGGATGGAGCGCCGTGTGTTATCTCGCTACCAGAGTCAATTGACGCAGGCTGAGCAAGCCTCGCCTTTGTATTGGTATCGCTATGGCGACAGCTTAAATCAGGCATTACAGATGCTGTATCCGGACTCTTTGGCCGTTAAAACTATGAACCAGCAATGGCAGGATGGCTTGCAAAAAAATCTCACCAATTTGCCATCGCTGGCCGATTACGATGCCGCTCGGGAAGGTGTTGATGCGTTATTGGAGCGTTTACAGGTACTCGAGAGTCAGCGTAAAAGCGTCAGTATTTCCTACCTCAAAACTCAGTTGTACGAAGTACAAAAGTCGTTGCTGACGGGAGCCCCGTTTGCACAGCGCTTGAATGCATTGGAAGCCAGATTGAGTGCGCAAGAGCCGATCAGTCAAGCCGATCTCAGTGCACTGGAAAGTGAGTTGAAAGCGTTCAGCGTGCGTTTGTATCAGTTGCAAAAAAGCCGCTCTGATAGCTAAAGGCCTCATTAACGGATCAGACGATCAATAGGAGCTAACTATGTGTCCTTCAATTGTATTGCTGGGTGATATCGGCACCGATCATGACGGCTTTCATCCTTCTCCGGTGATTGCGGCCAGCCCTGATGTGTTCTTGGACAACAAGCCGGTGGCACGGCAAGGCGATGCCCTTGAGCCGCACGATAAACCCAATAATCCCCCCCATCCACGCAGTATTGCAGCAGGGGTTGGTTCAGTGTTGGTGAATGGCCAGCCAATAGCGGTTACCGGTAAGCCGGTCGATTGCGGTGGTGTCGTCATCGGCTCTGGCAGTGGTCAGGCTGGCTGATAAGCGCGACAGAGAAGAGGATGGGTGATGACAGACAGTACGGGATTACAGTTTACGGTTAAGGTGGGCGCGCTGCCGCAAAACACCTTTGCCGTGGCGGCATTTGACTTGGATGAGCAGCTTAATACGCCGTTTTTGCTCAGCCTAGATTTGGCCAGTTTGCAACCGGATATCGATGCAGCTGACGTGTTGGAGCAGCCGTGCGAGTTGCTGATATGGTTTGATGGCGAGTTACAGCGCCGCGTGAACGGCGTGGTGAGTCAGTTCTCACAGGGTGATACCGGTTTTCGCCGTACTCGCTATAGCCTAGCGGTGCGCCCCGCGCTGTGGCGCTTATCGCTGCGCCATAACGCACGCATGTTTCAAGCCCTGACACCACAGGAAATCATCAGTATCTTGCTGCAAGAGGCTGGGGTGACTGATTATGCTTTTGCGCTCAAAGATAGCCATGCGCAGCGTGAATACTGCGTGCAATATCGCGAAACCGATCTGGCTTTTCTGGCGCGCTTAACTGCAGAAGAGGGGATGTGTTGGTATCACGAGTTTACCTCGGGCAAACATAGCGTGGTGTTTACCGATCATCATGCCGCGTTGCAGCAAGGCCCCGCGCTGTTTTTCAATCTGGCTAATCAAGGTCAGCAACACGGGCCGTTTGTGCGCCGTTTCCAGTATGTCGAAGCGGTGCGTCCGGCGGAAGTTGAGCTCAAAGATTACTGCTTCAAAACGCCGGCTTACGCACTCTCCCATCGTCAGCAAGGCAGTGCGCTTGCGCATCAGCAGGACCACTACCAACATTTTGATTATCCCGGACGTTTCAAGCAAGACCCGAGTGGTAAAGCGTTGAGCGGTTATCGCCTTGATGCGCTACGCGCAGATGCTCTTCGGGGGCAAGGTGAATCGAATGCGCCGCAGTTGCAACCCGGCATGGCCTTTACGTTAAACGAGCACCCGAATGCCAAATTCAACGTCGCGTGGCAAGTGGTTGGCATTCGCCATACCGGTCAGCAACCGCAAGCATTGGAAGAAGAAGGCGGTAGTGAGCCAACACTGTATTACAACCAGTTTGCGGTGATCCCGGCGGACATGTCATGGCGTGCATTGATGCCGCATAAGCCGATGGTGGATGGCCCGCAGATAGCGACCGTGGTCGGTCCGGCAGGTGAAGAGATCTATTGTGACAACTATGGGCGTGTACGGTTGCAGTTTCCGTGGGACAGATACGGCGCGAGTAATGAACAAAGCTCTTGTTGGGTGCGCGTATCGCAAGAATGGGCCGGTGGACATTATGGCGCCATGGCGCTTCCGCGCATCGGGCATGAGGTGATTGTGTCATTTCTGGACGGTGATCCTGACCAGCCCATAGTGACGGGGCGAACCTACCATGCCACGCAGCGCCCAGTGTATCCGCTTCCACAACATAAAACGCGCACAGTGCTGCGGACGATGACTCATCAAGGGCAAGGGTTTAACGAGCTGCGCTTTGAAGATCAGGCTGGGCAGGAAGAGATCTATATCCATGGCCAGAAGGATCTGAACGCTCTTATTGAGCAGGATGCGACTTGGCACATTACACATGATGAGCACTGCGCGATTGATAATGAACGCGTGACGCGGATTAAGGCCAATGATCACCTGACGGTTGATGTGCAGAAACGAGAGCACATCCAAGCTGATTACTCTTTGACCGTAGATACCAATATGCACCAAAAAGTGGGGCAATCCCTGTTGGTGGATACAGGCACTGAAGTGCACATCAATGTCGGAGAGAAATTGGTATTAGAAGCAGGCTCGGAGCTGACGCTAAGTGGCGGCGGTAGCTTTGTGAAGCTCGACCCAAGTGGCATCAAGCTGGTGGGTCCAGATATTAAGCTCAATGCAGGAGGAAGCCCAGAAGTGGGGACGAGTTGGGCGGGGCAGGCTCCCGCGCTTCCTAAAGGCATTGGCGCGGAGAAGGCTCCAGAGCCGGTTGAGCTGATTAAGGCACTGCCTACGGAAGAGGCGATGGAGGCATTGCTCAAAGAGCGGATGCTTAAAGTGGATTATCAACCGTCTGTTTGATGGCTTACGTATAATATAGGGTTGAACAGTAAAGATGAAAATCGTCTACCCCATGCAGTTGGCGGGAGAGGGTACTCCCAAGGAAATTGCATCACTTGATGAGTTTATTAGCCAGCTCAATAAATTAAATAGTGGAACCTTCCCTATAGGACGTAATCGTATTTGGCATGGTGGAGTTCACCTCAGCGAAAAAGGGGGATGGCATTCAAGCGGTGCTGTTCGTGCTATTGCTGATGGAGAAATTGTTGCTTATCGGTTTGCGACTGAACCTGCTAAAGCAACGCGTAAATCTGAAGCCGGGGAGCCTGAGCACGAGATTGATTTGTATACCTCTCCTTCGTTTTGCCTAATTCGTCACCGCTATGAGGCGGGAGAGAAAAATAAAAACAGCTTAACTTTTTATAGCTTGTACATGCATATAGCTTGTGAAAACAGCTATAGCGCTGAGCCTGAGCGGTATGTTGTTGATGGTAATGACGTCTCTATTTATAAGGGATCTGCGGGGTTGCAGCTTAAGTCTGAAGATAAATTAGGCATTGCGCGGAAAGGGGCTGAAGTTATTTTAGTGGATAGGAATAATTGGTCTGAGAGATACAACTTGCGCAATGAGCCTCAAATTTACCAATTGATGTGCTATGCCGAGCCCAAGGCCGGAGATCCTGAACTGTTTTATATTGCGGCAAAATATATCAAGGCCGAGTGTAAAATGAAACCTAACTGGCTGACTCCACCGGAAAGTAAGCCAGCTCGCTATACAGTACCTAATAATACATGGCTAAGAAAAACGGCGGACAGTACTGAAGAAAGTACTGGAGTACCTGCCGGTAGTGAAGTTGTGTTGTTAGGTGAGCAACAGATGGTAACGATTAACGGTGGTCTTACTGATTTTCGTCAAGTTCAAGTGTTCAAAGTGGGGAACGGAACCGTCAAGAATAGTGCTAATCAGGTGATGGCTAATGCTAGCAAGGGTTCGATTGGCTGGTTAGCAAAAAATAAATTCGGTGCGGCTTTAACCGCGGAATCTAGCATCCCGATTGAGTTTGATAAGGTTGTATTGCGTGATAGTAACCCAATAGCTGTTCAGGCAGGCGAGGTTATCGGCCATTGGGGCGAGCACCAAGTGGCAACGTCCAGTGCGAGTGGATTTAGCCTCGATCCTGATCAGAAGGCTGTACATTTTGAAGTGTTTGTCACTGAGAAAGATACGCAAGATAAGCAGATGCTTAACGATTGTATCCAGAACAAAGCGCAGGTAACCGGTGGTCAGGATTACTTGGTTATTAAGAAGAATGAGGTTGATACGTGCCGCCTGACTAACCATAAAAACCAACCAAGTTATAAGAATGTGGCTAAACTTGGTCCACTGACTGTCCCGTTGGCGGTAAAGAAGGCTGATATTGTTACTCATGGCACCCAAAAATTTGTTCGAGTACGCGAACGTGCTGCGGCAAAAGGGGAATTGGCTGGGGAATTTGTCTTATTGGCGGGTGATACTGAGTTACTAAGCCAACATGATTGGGGCAAGTTAGGGGTTAAACTCGTTGATGGCAGTAGTGATCCTGATGGGTTCTTGGATAAACAGGATACAGAAGGTCAGGAAGGTGGGGCATTTTTTAGCACTCTTTATGACCAACTAACTATAGATCGAGACAATGATAATGTACTGAGTGGCGACGAAATTAAATCTGCTTTGGCCGATGATGATTTGGCAAACAAGCTGCGCCGGTTATTTATCAAGCATGAAAGTGAATGGATAAAGCGTGATAAAGGGTGGCCACGTCTTCAAAAAGAGCTAGCTGACCAGCCTAAACTGTATGAATATGCAATGCAGGTACACAACAATATGGCTTGGGTTGAAGAAGCTAAAGAGATATTGGGCAACTCTAAAATGTGGTTTATTCATCCGGCTGGGATGATGGGGTTGGTGTCTGAGTTTTCAAAGAAAAAAATCACACTGGCCATGTTAAGAAAAATATGGAGTGACATAGGATTAGTCTCTGACGATTTACTAGATGTTGTTGCTAATGAATTAAATAGTAATATTGAAAATATGAAAATTAATACTAGTAACCGACTATACCACTTTATGGCTCAAGTTTACCAAGAGGTAGGTTCTTCTTTTAAGGTTGTTGAGAATTTAAACTATAAGCCAAGTGTTCTTATTGGTAAATTTGAATACTATTCTAAGAGGCCAGATGAAGCTGAGCAAGATGGAAGGACTCGAGAGCATCCTGCTAACCAAATCACTATAGCTAATAAAGCTTATGCTAATAGATATGAAAATGGTTCTGTGAAAAGTGGTGATGGTTATAAATATAGAGGTAGAGGCGCGAAACAATTAACGTTTAGAAGTAATTACAAGGAGTTCACCCGATTTAGTCGGGCAGAGTGGGGTACGCTTGATGATTATGAGTTGAATCCCGATTTACTTGTTAACATAGATATATCAATTCGCTCTGCATTGTTTTTTTGGCGACAAAAGAAATTATATTCCATAGCCGATCAAGGTGTCACATACGCTGAATCAAGCGCTATAACTAAAGTGGTTAACAAATATGATGATAGCTATCAAAAACGATTTAAAAATCTTACGTCATTTATTTCAATGGGAGTTTTTGATGATGTTTTATAAATTTTTCATCGCTGCATTTTTTTTCGTTTTTCCAAATAGCTCTGTTATGGCTACGGAGGTTTATGCTCGATTATTGAACGATTCATCTTGGGGTATATTCATCGAAGGAAAAAGTCATGAAATAATATCTTTTGAGTTAGATGGAAATGCTAGGGATGTTAATATTGTTGAAAAACATAGGCGAGAATGTAATTCTCAGGTTGTTGATGAAGTGGTGGTTAATTCTAACTCATCTAACGGTGATAGTGGTGAGGTATATTTTTATAAAATAGCAATATCCTCATCTGGTATAGTGATATTTTTTGATGTGTCCACATTAAGTTTAAATAAAAAAAATGGGCTTCAATCTTCACAGTCAGATATTTGCGATTATATAGATTCCGATCTTAATTTAAATATTTTGTATAAGAAGAAAATAAACACATTAAAATCACCTCTTCTGTTAGAGCGATTCAAAGACTCCCAAAGAAAGTGGTTAGCTTATAGAGATGCAGCTTGTCTTTATGAGTCAACTGATTTTAATTATGAGAGTGACGCTCCTTATATGAAGGCGGTGGGTCAAACCTGTATATCGAAAATTACTCTAGATAGAAATAAGTATATCGAAACCATTTAGATTTTATAAGAGTTAAGTTAATTGTATATTTTTAATTTAATTTTGCTAGGAATGGGTCTTAGATAACATGGTTTTTATTGTTCATGTTGACTTAAAATAATTATGTGGTAGATGTAGCGTAGTTTAGAGTTATTCAGACTAATTATAAATAATTGTGGGTTACTTGTACAGAGCGAACACCCCTGTGTAAGTAACCAAATTAGGATTCAGTATTTGCATCTATCTTAAATTTAAAACAGTACCATAAATCACCCCCCATACATTAATCTTCATGTTTTTATTTACCAAACATTACCACTCATCTCCGCTTACAAAATGTAACTCGCTGTTAATTTCGATGATTTGTGGAGGGAAAAAAGTCAGTCTACTGTTTTAGTCTCGGTGAGACAGAAGAGAAAAACGGAGTTCCTTATGAAGACCACGCTGCTTGCTGCGTTGATGACAGCGCTGTTTGCTGGACAGGTGTCCGCTTGTACCACCATTTTGGTGGGGAATCAGGCGTCGGCGGATGGCTCATTTATTGCGGCGCGTAATGAAGATTATTCCGCAACCAATGCCAAACACATGGTGAGCCATCCGGCGGCACATCATCAGAAAGGGGTTTTCAAAGCACACGGTAATGATTTTACCTATCCGTTGCCGCAAGAGGCGCTGAGCTATACCGCAATCCATGATTTTGATACACAAGATAAATCTATGGGCGAGGTGGGTTTTAACTCTGCTGGCGTGGGAATGACGGCGACTGAAACTATCTATAACGGTCAGCCGGTGCTGAAAGTCGATCCATATGTGGAAAAAACGGGGATCACCGAAGACTCGATCCAAACCGTGATTTTGCCGCGGATCCATTCTGCGCGTGAAGGCGTGGAATTACTGGGAAAAATTATTGAGCAGCAAGGGGCGGGTGAAGGTTTTGGGGTGGCGTTTGTTGACCAGCACGATCTTTGGTATCTGGAGACCGGCAGTGGCCACCAGTGGATGGCCACTCGTTTGCCTGCGGATCAATATTTTGTCTCGGCTAATCAGGGCCGGTTGCAAAAATACGATCCTAAAGATACGGCAAACTATTTAGGCTCACCAACCTTGATTAGCTTTGCTGAGCAGCATGGTCTGTATAACCCACAGCAAGGGCCGTTTAATTTCCATCAGGTGTATTCACAGGATGTCGAAAACGATCTGACCTATAACTATCCTCGGGTTTGGACTTTACAGCATATGTTCAATCCGGAGCTGAAAACCACCATTACTGATGGCAAAAACTTCCCAGTATTCCTAAAACCGGCGCAGAAGATCTCGGTCGCGCAGGTTGAACAGGCGCTGCGTAATCATTATCAAGGCACCAAACACGATCCGTATACGAACAATAATCCAGCAGAGCCATATCGCCCGATTGCTGTGTTCCGTACACAAGAGTCGCATATTTTGCAGGTTCGCCCGAACTTACCCAAAGCCATTGGAGAGGTGGAGTATGTGGCTTATGGAATGCCAGCGCTGAGTGTGTACGTGCCGTATTACCAAGGTATTCAGCACTATTTGCCAGGTTATGATAAAGGCTCCGATCAGGCAGATAATGAATCGGTAAACTGGAAATACCGCAAACTGCAGACGCTGGTGATGCAAAACTACAACGCGTATGCCCCTGATGTGCAACGCGCTTATAAAGCGTTCGAAGAACAAACCGCTGCGCGGCAAGCAGCGATGGAGCAAGAGTATCTGAAGCTCTATAAAACCGAGCCTGCTAAAGCGCAACAAGTGCTGCAAAAGTTTGAAGATAAAACCATGCAAGCGGCGCTTGATTTAACCGATAAATTGACCAACCAGGTCTTTACTAAAATGACCCATGACACGGATATGAAGTACCACTTCGAGGGGGCGTGATCCGCGGTTATGAGTGTTTGATGTGAATCAATGCAGAAAAGCGGTGCTGAGCACCGCTTTTTTGTGTCCGAAAGGCGGAGATGAGAGCGTGGCTTACTCTTCAATACGTAAACCGTAGGTTTTGAATTTCTCCAGCACCACAGCGATCTCTTCGTCTGACAGCACCGGCACTGGATCGGTAATTGCCAGTGTCGTGAGATAAAGGCGCGCTAATACTTCGACTTCATGTGCTAGCCACAGGGCCTTGGTTAGGTTTTCTTCGCAGGCGATCAGCCCGTGATGTTGCAGCAAGGTCGCTTTACGGTATTTCAGCGCTTTAATGACATGTTCAGACAGCTCCCGTGTGCCGAAGGTGGCGTAAGGCGCACATGGAATGCTGTTGCCGCCAGCGGCGGCAATCATGTAATGAATCGCAGGGATCGGGCGGTTGAGAATAGATACCGCTGTGCAGTGGATAGCATGGTTATGCAACACGGCATTGGCATCAGGGCGTGTTTGATAGGCGGCCAGATGGAAGCGCCATTCACTCGATGGCAGCTTACCGGCTTCATGTTGGCCATTGCCATCAATATAGACAATATGATCTTCGGTCAATTGCTCGTAAGGAATGCCGGTTGGCGTGATCAGCATACCATCACGATAACGTACGCTGACGTTACCGGCAGTTCCCTGATTCAGACCCAGTCGGGTCATCTCCAGACAAGTCGCAATAATCTCACGAGCCAGTGTTGCTCTTTCCATGCTGTACCCCTTTTACGACGAGCGTCATCTATGTTCGGTTATATTCAATCAGTGATAGGCGATGCCGGATCACCGGTGTTGGCCTTGAGTATGTGCTGGCGCCAAGTAAAGCGGTTTGGCAATACGTGATAATCGCACCAGATGAAAGCGTTAATGATTACGGTGTTTCGATATTTCGTTTTGGATTTTAATTTCGATAATTCGTTAAATACGTCTGCTTCTCTATACCCGTCTCTATATGTGAGTCTCGATAGAGGCAGTGAGTAAATTGTTGTTGAGTTATCTTCAGCTTAATATCGGTTGAATTGAATTTTTCGCGTTTATTTTGTGACGTTCGTCAATAGGAATTACTTTCTTTAAAGTAAACCCTATGTTTAATCGGGAATTATTTTGTCCGTTTGTTTTGTTGGGTCGCTAAAACGGGCATTAAATATGTGCGTGGCTGTATGAATGACCGTTTTTGATTATTACGCGCTTATTCGGTCATGATGTATTTGGTATTTGTGTTTTTTCTTTAGGGAACGAATCAAACGGTCAGCGGTTTATGTGGTGATAAAGTGATTAAATTCACATTTTAACCGGATGAAAGGGGGCGATGTGAGCCCCGTCATATTTTATTCGTGTTAGGTCTTTAAATTAATTGTCAGCAACACCCGCAAGCAGAAAGAAATGAAAAACAAAACAGAAACAAAATACAAAGAGTGCAAGCCAATAGAGCTCAGCAACAGAGATAAAAGTAGAGTAAGAAAAGCTAAATCTGACTGAGGGTTTTTTATCGTACGGATTGTTAAATCGCGAAGCTTTTTATGGCATCACTGGCGTGGTGTCATGAATAAATTAGATTGTGTGATTTAATGGCGGTGTGATGAGGCCTAAATCAGGATTATGAAAAAATCAGGTAAGAAGCGTATTACAGGTAGCAAACTCTGTGGCATAACAGCGCTGTTATCTGGCTGATGTTACTGAGCTTGTTGCTTACGCTTGGCGCTGAGAGACCGGTTTAACCTGCTCTTAGCTCTGCGGTGATGTATGCGGTTACCTGATGGTTATCTTACTTAGGTTTCCTTTTTCGGCAGCAGTGCTGCGCTGAAAAATGGGCCAATGACGTTAATCTGCAGCGCATTATGGTGGGCGAATGGCTATTCATCCACAGGCGTATTCTGGCGTCAGTAGTAGAAAGAATAATGCATTGCATTGCGACCAATTCCTTCTGAACTGCGGGACATCCCTACAGTCATGTTCCTGATTATTGTTCGGTTTGACCGTAATAAATAACAGCATGACATAAAAATAATGATGCCCTACCCGATAACCAATGGAGTGTTAGCCATGTCAGAAATAACGACCAAAAGCACGGAGGCTGCGGACATTATTGCTGGTAATGCACCGTCAGCCGAGGTGGTGCCTAAGAATATTCTGATCCCGTTTATATTACTGACCAGTTGTTTTGCATTGTGGGGACTGGCCAATAATATGACCGATGTGCTGATTGCACAGTTTAGAAAAGTATTTACCTTGACGGATATGCAATCTGGTTTAGTGCAGACTGCTTTTTATGGTGCCTATTTTTGCCTGGCTTTACCCGCCGCGCTCTTTATTAAACGGTTCAGCTATAAAGCCGGCGTGCTATTAGGCCTCGGATTATTTTGTACTGGCGCATTGTTATTTTATCCCGCCAGTCAAATTATGGAGTATGGCCCGTTCCTGATGGCGTTGTTCGTGCTGGCCGGTGGTTTATCGATTCTGGAGACCAGTGCCAACCCCTACATTATTGCGATGGGGCCACAAGAAACGGCCACTCGCCGTTTGAATCTGGCGCAATCGTTTAACCCGATTGGCTCTATCACCGGTGTCTTGATCGGTAAGTTCTATATTTTGTCGCAACTGCACCCCGCAACCGATGCTGAACGGGCGGCCATGTCGCCGGAAGCGCTGGGTTCTATCCAGTCGGCTGAATTGTCGGCGGTGATGGGGCCGTATGTGGTGGTAGCGCTGGTTATCATGCTGGTGTGGTTAGCCATTGCGTTTACTCGCATGCCAGTGGCCAGTGATACCGGTGGCAGTGACCAGAGCCTGAAGAGCAGCTTTGGGCGCTTGCTGGCCAAGAAATACTTTGTGCGCGGTGTGCTGGGGCAATTTTTCTATGTCGGTGCGCAGATTGGTTGCTGGTCTTACACCATCCGTTATGTGATGACGGAAATGGGCGGTAACGAGGCGGATGCATCTACCTATCTGCTGGTGTCTATCGTGTTGTTCTCGGCCTCACGTTTTGTGTGTACCGCCATGATGAAGTTTATCTCACCTGCGGTGCTGTTGGGGTTACTGGCTTCTCTGGCGTCACTCAGTCTGCTGCTGGTGATGTTTGTGGGCGGGATGACCGGCATTTATGCGTTGGTCGCGGTATCTGCCTGCATGTCTTTGATGTTCCCTACCATTTTCGGTTTGTCAGTGCACGGCCTGGGGAAAGACACTCAGTTTGGTGGCAGCTGCTTGATTATGGCCATTTTGGGCGGCGCGGTACTCACTGCGATTATGGGACAAATCTCCGATATGGCCGGGATCCGGATGGCGTTTGTTATCCCGATGCTGGGCTTTATCTACCTGATTCACTTTGGTTTTAAAGGTCACAAGGCCTAAGAGGGAAGAGGGCCTGCCGGTCAGGCCTCTTCTTGAGACGCATTAACAATCATTTTCATAACGCGATTCTGACAGCAGGCTGGCCAAGGCCGCTCTGACTTGCTTAGCCGATTACATGAGGTAACCCGATGAAAACGAAATTAAGTCTGCCAAAAGTAGGGATCCGTCCGGCGATTGATGGCCGCCGCATGGGGGTGCGTGAATCACTGGAAGAGCAGACCATGAGCATGGCGCGCGCTACCGCAGCGCTGATCAGTGAAACGCTGCGCCACCCTAGCGGTGAGCCGGTTGAGTGTGTGATTGCCGATACCTGTATTGCTGGGCTGGCCGAATCCGCGGCCTGTGAAGATAAATTCAGTCGCCATAATGTGGGCCTGACCATTACCGTGACGCCGTGCTGGTGCTACGGCAGCGAAACTATCGATATGGATCCGCAGCGCCCGAAAGCCATTTGGGGCTTTAATGGCACTGAACGTCCTGGGGCTGTCTATCTGGCCGCAGCGCTGGCAGCGCACAGCCAAAAAGGGATCCCAGCCTTCTCGATTTATGGCGAAGATGTGCAGGATGCTGGCGATAACAGCATTCCGCAGGATGTGCAGGACAAATTGCTGCGCTTTACGCGCGCCGGTTTAGCGGTGGCCGCCATCAAGGGTAAGAGCTATCTGTCGCTGGGCGGCGTTTCGATGGGGATCGCCGGTTCAATTGTCGATCATGATTTCTTTGAGTCTTGGTTGGGGATGAAGGTGCAGGCGGTGGACATGACCGAGCTGCGTCGCCGTATTGATCAGGGCATTTATGACGAAGAAGAGTTAGCGTTGGCGCTGTCATGGGCGGATCGGCATTTCCGCTATGGGCCGGATCTGAATAGCGAACAATATCGCCGTTCGCCGGAAGATAACTACCAGGTGCTGCGTGAAAGTCTGCTGATGGCGATCTGTATCCGCGACATGATGCAGGGCAATCCAAAGTTAGCTGAAAAAGGATGGGGTGAAGAGGCGCTGGGGTATAACGCGGTGGCCGCCGGTTTCCAAGGTCAGCGTCACTGGACCGATCAATACCCGAATGGCGATACCGCCGAAGCGTTGCTGAACAGCGCGTTTGACTGGAATGGGGTGCGTCAACCGCTGGTGGTGGCGACCGAAAACGATAGCTTAAATGGTGTGGCGATGCTGTTTGGCCATCAGCTGACCGGTACGGCGCAAGTGTTTGCTGATGTTCGGACGTATTGGTCACCGGAGGCGGTACAGCGTGTAACTGGTCAACCGCTGACCGGTCTGGCGGAAAACGGCATTATCCACCTAATTAACTCCGGCTCGGCAGCGCTGGATGGAACCTGTCGTCAGCTAGATGCGGAAGGGCGTCCAACTATCAAGCCGCATTGGGAGATTAGCCAAGAAGAAGCAGATGCCTGCTTGGCGGCGACCGAATGGTGTCCGGCGATCCACGAATATTTCCGTGGCGGCGGTTTCTCATCTCGCTTCCTGACCCGCGGTGGCGTGCCGTTTACCATGAGTCGCGTCAACTTAATCAAAGGGGTTGGGCCGGTTCTGCAAATTGCTGAAGGTTGGAGCGTCGAGCTGCCGGATGAGATGCATGACATTCTGGACAACCGCACCAATGCCACTTGGCCGACCACCTGGTTTGTACCGCGCCTGACTGGGCAAGGGCCATTCCGCGATGTCTATTCGGTGATGGCAAACTGGGGCGCTAACCACGGTGTGCTGACAGCCGGACACGTGGGCGCTGATTTGATCACGTTGGCCTCTATGCTGCGCATTCCGGTTTGCATGCATAACGTGGCTGACGAAGCGATTTATCGTCCGTCCTCGTGGGCGGCGCATGGCATGGATAGCGAAGGCCAAGATTATCGCGCCTGCAGTAACTACGGTCCGCTGTACAAATAAGGGCTTTCCTTTGCGCTTACGTTGAAATTACCTCAGTGGGCGGCTATGCCGCCCACATTTGCCAAGGAGCCTGTATGACTCATGATGTGGTTTTGGTTCTGGATTGCGGCGCGACCAATGTCCGAGCCATTGCGGTTGATTCACGCGGTAATCGGCTGGCGCAGGCAGCGGTCGCCAATGCCAGTGCACCGGGAGCGGAAAATCCCGATTGGCATGTGTGGTCTTTGGATGCCATTTTGCAGCGTTTTACGGATTGTTGTCGGCAAATCATGCCGCAATTACAAGGGGCGCGAATTCATGCGCTGACGGTGACCACGTTTGGTGTCGATGGCGCATTGGTGGATGCCAAAGGGCAGATGTTGTATCCGGTGATCAGCTGGAAATGTCCGCGCACGGTGACCGAGATGGAGCTGGTAGCACGCTATATTGACGCGACGCAGCTACAAACCCTGTCAGGGATTGGGCAGTTCAGTTTCAATACGCTGTACAAACTGCTGTGGTTTAAGCATCACCGCCCTGATGTCCTCGAACAAGCGCATGCGTGGCTGTTTATCTCTTCCCTCATTAATCAGCGTTTGACCGGTGAATTTACCACCGATCGCACTATGGCGGGCACCAGCCAGTTATTGGATGTTCGCAGCGAACGTTTCAGTGACGAAATTTTACAGCGTACTGGCCTGCGCAGTGATTTATTCCCCCGTATGGTTTCCGCCGGTGAGGTGGTTGGGGCATTGCTCCCGCAGATGGCTGAGCAATTGGGCATACCGGCGGGGATCCCGGTGATTTCAGCCGGTCACGATACTCAGTTTGCGCTGTTTGGCTCCGGCGCTGGCTTAGATCAACCGGTCTTATCCTCCGGCACCTGGGAAATTTTGATGGTGCGCACGCCGAACGTGAACACGGCGCTGTTACCGGCACATGCTGGCTCAACGTGCGAGCTAGATAGTTGTACGGGGCTGTTTAATCCGGGTCTGCAGTGGTTGGCCTCCGGTGTTTTGGAGTGGGTGCGGGAGTTGTATTGGCCGCAAGTCGCACGGTCAGACGCTTATCCACTAATGATGGCGGAGGCGGCGGCGGTAGCGCCTGGTTGTGACGGATTGGTGATGGACAGCGGCCTGTTGTCGGCCAAACGGCAAGCGGGTTGGCGCGGCGCGTCACTGAATACCCGTCGCGGGCATTTTTATCGGTCGGCGCTGGAAAGTTTGAGTGGGCAATTGAGCCATAACTTGAACGTGTTGCAAACCATTGGTGGGTTTACTGCCGAGAGTTTGCTGTTGGTGGGCGGCGGCAGCCGTAACAGCCTGTGGAATCAAATCAAGGCCGATATGCTCGGGTTGCCGGTGCGCGTGTTAGATAATGCCGAAACCACGGTGTCGGGAGCGGCGATGTTTGCTTGGAGCGGCGCGGGACATTTTAGCTCACCAGAGCGCGCGCGCGCAGAAGTGGCGCTGACCTATCATGAATACTTGCCGGGTGCGCAGCAGGCGCAGTACCACGCGTGGCGTGAACAGCTGGCGAGTCAAATCGAATGTGAGAGTGAATTATGCTGAAAAATATTTCGCCGTTAATTTCACCAGATTTACTGAAAGTGCTGGCGCAAATGGGGCACGGTGATGAGATTATTTTTGCCGATGCACACTTCCCCGCCCACAGCATGGGCCCACAAGTGTTACGTGCCGATGGCGTGAGTGTCAGTGATTTGCTGGCGGCCGTGATCCCACTGTTTGAGCTGGATAGCTATGCCCCACCGTTGGTGATGATGGCCGCTGTCGAAGGGGATAGCCTCGATCCGCAGGTGGAGTTGCGTTATTTGCAGGCGCTGGCCGGCGCCGATGCGCGGCAGCCGTTACCGCCGGTGCAGCGCATTGATCGTTTTGCCTTCTATGAGCGAGCACAGCGGGCCTTTGCGATCGTAGTCACAGGAGAGTGTGCCAAATACGGCAATATCCTGTTAAAGAAAGGCGTGACCCAGTAATCTTGCCCTGCTGCCGCCTGCGAGGTGTGGGCGGCCTTGTGCAGGAGGCAGGATGAAAAGCGAACGCCATCAGGCTATTGTGCAGTTATTGGCACAGCATGAAACACTGTCTACCGAGGCGCTGGCGCAGATGCTGGCAGTCAGCAAGGAAACCATTCGTCGCGACTTGAATGTGTTGCAGAAAGAAGGGCGCATTGTGCGCCGTCATGGCCGCGCGGCCGCCATCGGATTGGGAAATCAAGACAGTGGTGATCCGTTTAGCTCCCGTCTAAAAAGTCATTTTTCCAGTAAAGCCGATATCGCCCGCCAAGCATTGTCATGGATTGAGCCGGGGATGGTGATTGCGTTAGATGCCAGCTCGACTTGCTACTATTTAGCGCGGCAGTTACCGGATATTGATATCACGGTATTTACCAATAGCGTGCGTATTTGCCAAGAGTTAGCGCGCTGTCAGCATATCCGGCTCATCAGCTCAGGTGGGGTGCTGGAACGCAAATATGCCTGTTATGTTAATCCGGCCATTCTCTCCCAATTACGTCATCTGGAGATCGATCTGTTCATTTTTTCCTGTGAAGGGATTGATGCGCAAGGCGAGCTGTGGGAGTCCAATGCCTACAACGCCGATTTTAAATCTTTGCTGCTTAAGCGCGCATCACAATCATTGTTGTTGAGTGATAAAAGCAAATTTAATCGTGCGGGGGAAATTCGGATTGGTTCGCTGGCAGACGTCACGCAAGTCATAAGTGACACTTAGTGTGTAATTTTATGTTTACGCTTTGCTGCCATTAGTCAAGCACTATTGTGTGTGGTATTGATTGTTCTGTATGCTCAAGTTCAAAAAAATGAGAAATATATTTCGCCTAAAAAATAAACGATGAGTTCTATTTATAGCGCTTTATTGTAATACATTATGTGTTATCAAAACATCGTATGAAATAAAATGACGGAATATTGTCAGCATTACGTTCCACATCAAATGTATGCTTATTCACCTCGTTTTACATCGAATTTTCGTTATGGTATACCTTCCCTAGCATCTGCGGGATGTTATTTAAAATGCCCTTATATAAAACGAAGATAATTATAAATGTTAAACAACGTTCTCTTTAAATATAAATATAGAGAAATGGAGTTCGGAGTCATCGCGCAACCAATAATTGAAAATAGGACTAAGAAAGTCAGTTCTTTTGAATTACTTTCACGAAGTATCGCCATTGATTGCGTGGACAGCTTCTTCGGAACCCTTTCGGCCTCTGATGTGACAAAAGTTAGCTGCATTCAAATGAACCAGATTGCTGATCTTTTATCGGTCAGTAATAAAGGTGATAACCTGCGTGTACATGTGAATATTCATTACAAAACGCTATTTAATGCCGATTTTATAAAGTTGGCTAAAAAAATAAAATGGGTTAAATTTGCCTTTGAGATTAATGGTTTTGAATGTGATGCAGAACAGCTAATTAAATTAAAAAACGCCTTTAAAATAATTCAATCTTTTGGTCATGAAATATGGTTGGATGATCACGGCGTCAATAATGCGACAGTCAGCTTGTTACTGGACTTACCTTGGGATGGGGTCAAGATCGATAAAGAGATTGTCTGGCGCAGTTCGCAAGAGCAACTCTGCGCCTTAGTGCATTGCTGCAAATGTTATGCAGGCAAAGTGACGCTAGAAGGGGTGGAGGATGAGTATCTGCAAGACTTGTCGGTGTATGCAGGATCAGATTTTAGCCAAGGCTTTAATTGGCGCTTGTTAAATAAGGGCTTTTTTATGCAAGAAAGCCCTCTGCTGCTCGAAGCGTGATGTCATGACTGTGCCACAAGCTCGACTCCGAGTGGATGTGTTGCTTGTGGCTACCATGCGGATTGTTACGGCGAATAGTCACGGCGGATTGCCACAGCTAGTGATCAATCCGCCGAGCAATGTTGCACGGTTTACGCGTAAGCCGTGCTTGCAACGGCAATGGATGGCTGCAAGTCGGCACTTTTAAGTTTAAATGTGCAGCCTTGCGCGATCAGTTCGGCGCGATTTTTCAAGATGATTGGCGCGTGTGCCGGTTGCTGATGATGCTCACCATCAAAGCTGACTTGCATCCGCTCCAGCGCGTAATGCATCAGCGGCATACGCTGGGTTAACAACAAATGTCCGTCGTCCATCGCGTAATCGGCGGCAATAATGGCTTGTTGTCCGGCGCTCAGATGTGGATTGGGGATAATCTCGGCCGTAACCAAGGTGTTCCATTCGACATCGTGCTCGCGGCCATGCTCGGAGGCATCCAGCAAATCCGGTTCACCGCGAAAGCGGCTCATCACAAAATCCAAATACTCGCCTTTTTTCTCGCAATACGCGCGCACATGCCAGCGGATCCCATCATAGACTAGAGTGTGCGGCACGATATTACGTCCGCTTTCCTCTTCCGAGCTGAGTGATACATAGTTCACATCCACCCGTAACTGACCACGTGCCGCTTGCACCAACCCGCGCACAATCACCGGATCGACATGGCGAGTGGGAACATCCAGCATCTCGATATGGCCGTAGCGCAAATCCAGCAGCGGGAGTGTCAGTAGCGCTTGTTGCTGCGATTGCACGGCGTGCTGTTTTTCGCGGTGCAGCAGCGTCAGGTATTCATCAACCTTTCCTTGGCTAAACAGCGGTTTAAATTCGGCGGTTGGGCGATAGCCTTTGAGGGAGTGGTCATACTCTAACCCTTGCGGAGCAAAATCATTTTTATAGCGGTTGATGTCCCGTGAGGCCTGTTGGCGACCAATATTAAAGGCGGTACACAAGTGGTTGGTAGTCAGGCGACCTTCCCACTGCAGGACAATCTCTAGCAGACGAAAGCGTAGCGTCTGATCCCAAGTTAGCTCCGTGCTCATGCGGTGTGCTCCAAAATGCGACATGTTGATGTAGCCAGTATCGGCATGACTACACAGGCTACATATACTGACAGGGTGAACAGGGCGCGTCAAAAATATGTGACGATGGGTTTTGTTAGTGGGCGTCAAATTGACCATACTGAATCGAGCGTCCTTAACACACCTTTGTATCTTCATCTGCTTAAGGAGTGAGCCTATGTATAGCCGACATGCACAACAACGGATGCAGCAGCGCGGCATTTCGAGTCAAGCCGTGGAGTGGTTGCTGGATTTTGGTCATGCTGATTATCATCGTGGACGGGAGATTCTCTTCTGGAGCCGCAAGAGCTTGGCGCGCCTCGCGCAACAGACCAGCATCAGTCACCAGCAGTGTCAGCGTTTACGCCGCCACTATCTGGTGCTGGATGATGGGGAGATAGTGACGGTCGGTCATCGCACGACCCATTTTAAGCGCGACCGCCACTAGTTACCCGCCCATGGCCTGCGGAGCTCGGCGTGCGCATTTCGCCGATGCCTTACGTGGATGGCTCTGGCGTGGATGACTTTGGCGTAGATGATTCAGGCAGATAGCGTGATGCAAAGCGGACCTTGCGCCGGACAATCAATCGTAATCTGCTGCCAATCGCGGATGATCGCGCGGACATCTGGATGTTGTTTTTGCTGTCCGCCGACTTGAATCACCTGACAACCGGCTTGCAAAGCGCTGGTGATCCCTGCATGGGCATCTTCAAAGACTAAGCAGCGTGCCGGTGCTAGGCCGAGGCGCGCTGCGGCCAGTAAATAGGGCTGCGGATCGGGTTTGCCATGAGCCACATCTTCTGCGCCAATCAGCAAGGCGGGTAAAGGTAAGTCGGCGCTTTGCAATCGCTGACGCGCCAACGGATGGCTGGCGGATGTTACTAGCGCCCAGCGCGAGGGAGGGAGGCGTTGCAGCCATTCACGACAACCGGCGATGGCGTGCACGTCGGTGGTTAGGCTCAGCTCCAGTGCATCCAGGCGCGCCGCTTCGGCGGCAATGTCCAAATGAGGGGCAATCGCTTGGATCACCTCTTGCGCGCGCTGGCCATGGCATATCGCCAGCACCGGCTCTGGTGCTAAAGCGTGCCATTGACACCATTGTCGCCAGACCTTTTCTACCTCTGTGGTGGATTGTACCAGCGTGCCATCCATATCTAGCAGTAATGCCTCGGCCTGCAGTTGTAAGTGCTTCATGCGATCACCTGTACGGGCTCCGGATGGCCATTTTTGCTGCGTGCGAGACGGGTGGTCAGGACTTGCAGCTGCGCGTGCTGGTCATAACAGTCTAACGCCTGCCGGCTGTCTGTGGCGCGAATGGTGACCGGTCCGACAATAAAGCCTTGGCGTAACAAACTGACCAGCAGTTCACCGGTTTCTGGTGCCTCGAGGGGTTGGGCGATCACCAGAGGCTCTTTGATTAAAAACAAAAATGTTTGGCTACTTTGTGCTGGGCGCAGCAGTCGGGATTCGGGGGATGTCGGCATAGGAAAACCTCGTTAGATAACGAAATAATTCACTGAATGCAAAGTGATGCATCGTGATGAATACAGTGTTGTCCCGCGCGGATGAGACTATTAGAACAAGTCAGTTAGATAATTTATAATCAATAAATCGCCAATTTCGATAACTAAATGGAATGAAATTCGATCTTCGACAGCTACAGGCTTTTGTCACTGTGGCGCAAACTGCCAACTATCGCGCCGCCGCCGAGCGCTTATTTATCACCCAACCTGCGCTTACCAAGCAGATCCAGGTGTTAGAGCAGACTCTTGGCTGCACCTTATTTCATCGCGGTCGACATGGCGCAGAGTTGACGGCGGTGGGCCGTCAGCTGTTGGTGCAGGCTCAGGCGTTGATTGAGCAGGCGAGTGAGTTCGAGCGTCATGCGTTGGCGTTGGCCAAAGGACTGGCCGGTCAGTTACGCATTGGTTTTGGCTTGTCGAGTTTTGTGTTGGCGCCGTCATTGGTGGCGCGTTTTAAGCAGCAGGCACCGGATGTTATGGTGCATTTGCAGGATATGCCATCGGCGGTGCAGCAGGAAATGCTGCTCTCTGGTCAGTTGCAACTGGGCTTTATGCGCCGACCACGGGGCACCACCTTGAGCGAGCATCGTTTGCTCAGTGATCGTCTGGTGCTGGCCGTGCCGACCAGTGTGGTGGGGGCGGATCCGGCTGCGTTTGATGTGCCGGCGGCGCTGGCCAGTCAGCCATTGCTGCAGATGGTAGGGCGGCGTTGTCCGGGCTTGAGTCAGCAAATTGCTAATTTCTTGGGCGCTAACCGTTTAACAGGGGTGATTCAAGAAGCCGAAGATATCCAAACGCTGGTGGCTTTGGTGGCGGCGGGGATTGGTAGCGCGATTTTACCGCATAGCGTCAGTTTTATAGCCGGGCCAGCAGTCACCTTGTTTCCGTTGACTGGGCCGCATTCTCGCTGGGAAATCAGTTTGGTGTGGAATCCGGCGTTGGCCGATCCGCTGCGTGACCGGTTTGTCGCGCTTGCTACTTCGCACTATCCGCAGCCGGTGCATGCCGTGTGTGAGTCGGCGCCACAATAACAGCGAGGTATAACGCGGTGGTTGATGTGGCTGATTCGGTGGATAAGTGAGCTATCGAGCCATTATTGTATTATTTCAAATATTGGTGCTTATTACTTCATCAGAATAATTTACGCCAAAACTCCTTATCGTCATTTATATGGCGTCAATCTTCGCATTCTCCGTCAGTAAATAGTCGTTTCATATTGAGAGTGAATATTCCATTGCTATTTGCTTGCCATTTATTTGACTGTTTCCTTGGCTATTCATCTTACTATTTCCGTAAATTGAACTGTCATTAACAAGTGCTATTTTTAAGTGTCGAGATATTTATTTAGCAAATAGTGTGAATCTACGAGCATAAGAAATCTGTTTGTTGTATTGGCGCTATTTTTTATGACATTATCATGCCCGCTTATTGAAGCACGCTTATCTTGAGTGCTGTTTCAAATCGGGTTATTCATGTGATAAATAAATTATCTCGGTAAGGGATTGGTGATTAGTCATATAAAATATCTGTGGCCGTGCAAACAATAGCAAATAATCATATGTATGATGTCAGCGAGGCTAGATATCCCATCGGCTATAGAGTGTTGGGTTTGTGTATATCGACAGTTTATTTAGGTTGATGTGCGGTTATACCGCGTGGCCATGAATTGCATGATTAAATACATGATGAAACCACGGCAATAACTAACGCTCTAGCGTACTGACTTTCTGACTTATAGGGTTAATCACCGCTCAAGGCGGTAATGTGATTATTCGTTTAGACAGCCTTATATCATACCTATTTAAATGGCATGCCGCGGCTGTCTACTCGTTTACGTTTAAGCTGAATTTGGGCTAATGCCACACGTTAGGTTGAGAATGAAACAATACGGTTATATCGCTTCGGCAGTCTGTCTGCTTATTTTATCTGGCTGCAGCGCCTCGACGAAAAACAGTGTGGCTGAAAGCATTGCTGAGAGTCAGGTACAAAAAATTAATCAAAGCCTGCCAGCAAAAGCGGCCGGTTATACGTTGGTCTTTGCACAGCAGCAGAGCGCGGAAATTAGTTTGACCTTGGTGGCGGATAATCAAAGTGCTGCGCGTATGAGCCCGAGCGCCGTGCTGGCTGGTTATCAACAAGGTTTATGTAGCGATCCGACGGTACGGACCTATTTGACCAAAGGGGTGAGCTACCGGCTGCAGGTGAATAATCTGCAAGGGAGCAGTCTGCAAGCCGCGCACCTCACGGCAGCACAATGCGCGAATCAGTCCTATGCCCGCGCGGTTAACCGCGCCGGTGAATGATTTTCTGAATATGACGGGTGGAACGAGCAGGGCGCGCCATGACAGCTCATCGACGGTTTAAGTTGCCCAGTGCGCCGTGGCGTGGGGCATGGCGTGCGCAGGGGCACCGTGTATCGCTGCGCGTGTGCTGTGGCTTTTTGCTGCTACCGGCCAGTTTGTTGACGGTAGGGGCGATCAGCTACTCGCTGTGGCAAGCGCTGACGTTCGATCCGGTTGCGGTCAGCGTAAGTTCGCCAAGGCACGATGCGGCTCTGTCTGCGAATACGGCATTCGCGACAGGCAGCGCTGATGCCGAGTCGCCAAATTGGCAGCGGGTAGCCCAGCAACATTGGTTTGGACGTCCCGCTCCGGTAACGGCTGTAGCACCACCGCCGCCAGCCGTCTTAAAAGAAACGCCGTTAAAACTGGTGCTGCGCGGTATCTCTGCGGGACGTTTTCCTTCGGCGGTGATCGATGCGGCGGGTAATACCCAGACGTACGAAAAAGGCGATGAACTGCGCCGACATAACGCCACCGTGGTGGATATTCAGCCGGATTTTGTGGTGCTGTCGATTAATGGTCGCTTGGAGCGTTTGAGCTTTCCGGCCGAAGCCGAGCAAGCCGGTTTGCTGACCGTGACGCGCACGGCTGCGCCCGCCCAAATCGAACTGTCGTCAATGGCGAAGGTGCGGCAAACCTTGGCTGCCGATCCGCAAAAGTTATTCAGTTTTCTTCGTTTTAATCCCGTGAACAAGGATGGGCACAGGTATGGATGGGGGGGCGAGCCTGGGGCTGACCGCACCCTGTTTGATGCTGCCGGACTGCAGCTGGGGGACATCGTGGTGGCGCTCAATGGTCAGTCATTGACTGAGCATGCCAAAGCGATGGAGCTCTTGATGACGCTACCGGCGATGACCGAATTGGTGATGACGGTTGAGCGGCAAGAGGCGCGCCACGAGTTGCGCATTCCCCTGCGTTAATAAACCGGCACTCAGTAAGACAGTGCTTGAACCACTACTTCAGTGATCCTGTACCAAACGGTATTCCATCCGGGAGAGATTTCCATCGTGTTGTGGCCTAACAGTTTTGTATCCCCTCGTGCTGCACGCACTTTTTGGCGTCGTCCGGCGGCCTTGATGTTGTGTTTGGCTTTAGTCGGCACAACGCTGAGCCCGCAGGTGGTATTGGCCGAAGAGTTCAGCGCCAATTTCAAAGACACCGATCTCAAAACCTTTATCGAGACCAGTGGCCGCAACCTGAATAAAACCATCATCATGGGCGCGGATGTCAAAGGCAAAGTCAGTATCCGCACCGTGACGCCGCTTAATGAGCGGCAGTATTACCAGCTGTTTTTGAATGTGCTGGAGTCGCAAGGCTACGCGGTGGTGACGCTGGATAATGGCGTGCTGAAAGTGGTGAAGTCGAATGTGGCGAAAACCGAGCCGCTGCCGGTATTGGGTGAACAGGGCGATGATTATCAGGGTGATGAGTTGATCACGCGTGTGGTGCCGGTGCGCAATGTGTCGGTACGCGAGCTGGCACCGATTTTGCGCCAGATGATTGATAACGCGGGCTCCGGCAACGTGGTCAATTACGATCCGTCGAACGTGATTATGCTGACTGGCCGCGCGGCGGTGGTGGAGCGTTTGACCGAGGTGATCCAACGGGTGGATCGAGCCGGGAATAAATCCGAAGAGGTGATCCCGCTGGAGCATGCTTCCTCCTCCGAAATCGCGCGCGTACTGGAAAATCTGACCAAAAATAGCAAAGACAGCCAACCGGCGAGCATGAAATCGCAAGTGGTGGCCGATGAGCGCACCAATAGTTTGGTGATCAGCGGCGATCCGGCAATCCGCGACAAAATGAAGCGCCTGATTCGCCAACTCGACTCTGAAATGGAGCGCAGTGGCAACAGTCAGGTGTTCTACCTCAAGTACAGTAAAGCCGAAGATCTGGTTGAAGTGCTCAATCAGGTCAGCGGTTCGTTGAAAGCGGCGCAAGGGGAAGGCCAAGCGGGCGTGCGTAGCCGTCAGGATGTGGTGTCGATCGCGGCCAGCAAAACCAGCAATGCGCTGATTGTCACCGCGCCGCAAGACATTATGCGCTCGCTGGAAAGCGTGATCACCCAGCTGGATGTACGCCGCGCGCAGGTGCATGTGGAAGCGCTGATCGTGGAAGTGGCCGAAGGCAATAACATCAACTTTGGCGTGCAATGGGCGTCCAAAGATGCGGGATTGATGCAGTTCTCCAATGGCACCCAGATCCCTATCGGATCTTTGGTCGGCGCGCTGTCGAAAGCCCAGCCGCAAAAAGGCTCCACCATCATCAGTGAAAATGGCGCGACCACCATTAACCCCGATAAAGAGGGGGATCTGTCGGCGTTAACCCAGCTGCTGGCCGGTTACAGCGGCACGGCGGTGGGCGTAGTGAAAGGCGATTGGATGGCGCTGGTACAGGCAGTGAAGGCCGATTCGTCATCCAACGTGCTTTCCACGCCAAGTATTACCACCTTGGATAACCAAGAAGCGTTCTTCATGGTCGGGCAAGATGTGCCGGTGTTAACCGGCTCTACCACCGGCTCGGACAATAAAAATCCGTACAACACCGTCGAGCGTAAGAAAGTCGGCATCATGCTTAAAGTTACGCCGCAGATTAACGAAGGTAATGCGGTGCAGTTGGTGATTGAGCAGGAAGTTTCCAAAGTGGAGGGCCAGACCAATCTGGATGTGGTGTTCGGCGAGCGTAAGCTGAAAACCACAGTGTTGGCCGATGATGGTGAGCTGATTGTGCTGGGCGGTTTGATTGATGATCAGGCCGGCGAAAGTGTCGCGAAAGTGCCTTTACTGGGCGATATTCCGCTGCTGGGCCATCTGTTTAAATCCACCGCCAATAAAAAAGAAAAACGCAATCTGATGGTGTTTATCCGACCCACCATCTTACGTAACGGGCTGGCGGCGGACGGCATTTCCCAGCGCAAATACAACTATATCCGCGCCGAGCAAATCTACCGTGATGAGCAAGGTTTGAGCCTGATGCCACAAACCGCGCAGCCGATTTTGCCGGCCTATGGCCAGCAACCGGTGGCGGTGGAAGTACAAGCCTTCTTACAGCTCGGGAAAGCTCCGCATGGCTAATCGGTTAACGGCTGAGCGGGTGACTGAACAGGGCGCTGAACTGGACTCGGAGCAACGCACAGCTCTGGGGGCGAACTCTGCGACCGAGCGTGCGCCGCGCTTACCCTATAGCTACGCTCGCCGCTGGCAATTACTGGCAGTGCCTAATGCAGAAAATACGCATGGCTTAACGCTGTATCACGTGCATCCCTTGTCGCGCGCGGTGTTGCTCGAGCTTCGCCGTGGCTTGGATACGCCTTTTGCTTTGCAGCACGTGGATGAGGCGCAGTTGGAGCTGTTGCTGGAGCAAACTTACCAGCGCGACTCATCTGAGCGCCGTCAGTTGATGGAAGACATTGGCGCGGACGATGATTTTTTCAGTCTGGCCGAAGAGATGCCGGAAACGGAAGATCTGCTGGAAAGCGCCGACGATGCACCGATGATCAAGCTCATCAACGCCATGCTGACCGAAGCTATCAAAGAGGGCGCGTCGGATATTCATATCGAGACATTCGAGAAAAGCCTGATCATCCGTTTTCGGGTTGATGGCGCGCTGCATGAAGTGCTGCGCCCGGGGCGGCGCTTGGCTTCGCTGCTGGTTTCGCGCATCAAGGTGATGGCCAAGCTGGATATCGCTGAAAAGCGGGTGCCGCAAGATGGCCGGATTGCATTGCTGCTCGGTGGCCGCGCGGTGGATGTGCGAGTCTCTACGCTGCCTTCCACCTGGGGTGAGCGCATCGTCTTGCGTTTGCTCGATAAAAATCAGTCTCGCCTGACACTGGCGCACCTTGGCATGCAGCCGGCGATGGCGGATGAACTGCGCACGTTGCTGCATCGTCCGCATGGTATTTTTCTGGTTACCGGCCCTACCGGTTCGGGGAAAAGTACCACCTTGTATGCAGGCTTACAGGAGCTGAACGATCAGGCGCGCAATATTCTGACGGTGGAAGATCCGGTGGAATATGTCATTGAAGGTATTGGTCAGACCCAAGTGAACAGTCGGGTCGGCATGACCTTCGCTCGCGGCCTGCGCGCGATTTTGCGCCAAGACCCCGATGTGGTGATGGTGGGCGAGATCCGCGATACCGAAACGGCGGAGATCGCTATCCAAGCCTCACTGACCGGCCACTTAGTGCTGTCGACTCTGCACACCAATACCGCCGTGGGTGCGATCACCCGTTTGCAAGATATGGGCATCGAGCCGTTTTTGCTCTCCTCCAGTTTGCTCGGCGTAATGGCGCAGCGTCTGGTGCGCACCTTGTGTCCGGCTTGCCGGCGCGCCGCGCCAGCCAATAGCGAAGAGCGCCGTTTGCTCGGCATCCGCCCGGATGACTCTAGTCCTATCACGCTCTTTCACCCCGAAGGCTGCCCAGAATGCAATTTCAAAGGCTTTCGCGGCCGTACTGGCATCCATGAATTGATGGTGGTGGATGAGGCGCTGCGCATTTTGATCCATCAGCGCGCCGGTGAGCCGCAGATGGAAAGTCATCTACGCGCCCTGCGCCCCGGAATTCGGGGTAACGGCTTACAAAAAGTGCTGGCGGGTGACACCTCGCTCGATGAGGTGTTGCGCGTGACACAGGAAGGATAAGCGCGATGGCGTTATTTCGTTATCAGGCTTTAACTGCTGCGGGGCGCACTCGTAAAGGGATGACCGAGGCTGACTCTCCCCGTCATGCGCGGCAATTATTGCGTGCGCAAGATTTGCTGCCGGTGGAAGTGTGGGCGGTAGACACGCCAGCTGCTGCGCCGCGCTCGACTACGGTAGGACATGCGGCGGGCAGTGTAAACACGGGGAAGCGCGCAGCTTCCGCACGGCGCTGGTTGCAGCGGCGGGTCAGTTCGGCGGATTTGGCGCTGTTGACTCGTCAATTGGCCACCTTGGTGCAAGCGGCGATGCCGCTGGAAGAGTGCTTACAGGCGGTGAGCGAACAGTGTGAAAAGCTGCATATTAAAACACTGGTGCTCAGTTTACGTGCCCGCATCCAAGAGGGGTTTACGCTGTCAGACAGCCTGCGTGAACATCCACAGGTGTTTGATTCCCTGTTTTGCTCGATGGTGGCGGCAGGGGAAAAGTCTAGCCACTTAGAGCGCGTGTTGCTGCGTTTGGCCGATTACACCGAACAAAAACAGCGCATGAAAAGCCGCTTGCTGCAGGCAATGCTCTATCCACTGATGCTGACCTTAGTCGCCATCGGCGTGATTGGCATTTTGCTCTCATCGGTGGTGCCTAAAGTGGTGGCGCAGTTTGAGCATTTAGGGCAGGCGCTCCCAGCTTCCACTCGCTTATTGATGAGCTTAAGCGATGGCGTACTGGTGGCGGGGTTACCGCTTTTGATCTCACTGCTGGCGTTAGCCGTGTTGATGCAGCGTTTACTGCAAAAGCCAGTGCTGCGCCTGCGTTGGGATCGCTTCATTTTACGTTTACCGGTGATTGGGCGCGTGAGTCGTGGCCTGAATACCGCGCGTTTTGCCCGCACCTTAAGCATTCTCACCGCAAGCCGCATTCCGGTGCTCGATGGCGTGCGTATTGCCGCCAGCGTGTGTGCCAATCGCCATATCGAACAGCAAATTCTTTCTGCTGCTGAGCGGATCCGCGAAGGCAGTAGTTTGCGCGCTGCGCTCGGCGAGCTGCGCTTATTCCCGCCAATGATGCTGTACATGATCGCTTCAGGCGAGCGCTGCGGCGAGCTAGAGCCGATGTTAGCGCAGGCTGCGGATAACCAAGATCGCGAATTTGATACCCAAGTCGGGATTGCGCTGGGGGTGTTTGAGCCTTTGCTGATTGTTCTGATGGCGGGCGTGGTGCTTTTTATTGTCATCGCCATTTTGCAGCCGATGTTGCAGCTCAACAACATGGTTGGGATGTAAGTGTGGTTGGCGCGTAAGTGGCCAAAATCTAACTCACGGAGATAACGCATGTATTCAAAGTCTGTCAAACGCGCGCCGCAAGCGGGTTTTACTTTGCTGGAAGTGATGGTGGTAATTGTGATTTTGGGCGTACTGGCCAGTTTGGTGGTGCCCAATTTGCTCGGTAATAAAGAGCGCGCCGATCAGCAAAAAGTGGTCAGTGATTTAACCGCGCTGGAAAACAGCTTGGATATGTACAAGCTGGATAACGGCCAATATCCGAGCACCCAGCAAGGGTTGCAAGCGTTGGTCAGCAAGCCGGATGGTGAGCCGCAGCCGCGTCGCTACCGTGAAAATGGCTATATCAAACGTCTACCAACCGATCCGTGGGGCAACGAATATCAGTACTTAAGCCCGGGCGAGCACGGTCAGATGGATATCTATTCACTGGGCGCTGATGGCGTCGAGGGTGGTGAAGGTAATGGCGTGGATATCGGCAATTGGAACATGCAGGAGCTGCATAAGTAAGTGGTGACGCGCGGCTTTACTCTGCTCGAGATGATGTTGGTGATAGTGCTGCTCGGCACTGTCACCAGCATGATTGTGCCAACGCTTTCAAGTGGCGCCAAGCCCGTCGCGCATGGTGCTGCGGCCACCTTTTGGTCGCAGTGGATGCGCTTGCGTGATGAAGCCTTGGTCAGTGGCGAGATGGTGGGCGTGCGAGTGGAGCCTGATGGTTATCAGCTGATGGTGCGCCGGCAAGGTCAGTGGCAGCCGGAGTCGCGTGCTCGCCAGAGTGCACAGGTCACTTTGCCGCCACAGGTGCGCAGTCAATTAGAGCTGGCAGCGCTGCCTTCTGCCCGCGCCGGTGATTTGGATTTGCAGCAGCAACGTTTGAGCCTGCATGACATTGAGCTGGAGATGCAAAGCCACAGCGCTGAGCGCCCGCCGCAGCTGGTGTTTGCCGAGCATCAACTGGAGCGGCCATTTAGTTTGCGTTTTGTGCAAAGCTATCCATCAGCCTGTTGGCAAGTCAGTGCTAGTGCCGGGCAGTCGCCGCAGTTGATCGAATGTACGGTGGGGGGATAAGTCATGGCGAATATGCGTCAGGTTAATCCGACACCTTTTAATCCGACTCCTTTAGGTCACCGCATTTATGGTCGAAGCATTCATATGCAAGGTCCGCAGACCGGATTTACCCTGCTCGAAGTGATGATCGCCTTGGCCATTTTTGCCATGGCGTCGCTAACGGTGATGCAGGTGTCGGGCACTACGTTGTCGCACCAAGCGCGCTTAAAAGAGCGCATGCTGGGTGACTGGCTGGCCGACAATCAAAGTGCCTTGCTCTATTTGCAAGCCGGAAGCCGCGAGAGTGCGTTGGCCTATCAAACCCAGCAAGGGGAAACCGTGGTGGACGGCCAGCCTTGGTATTGGCGTACCCGCGCGGTAGAGGGTGATAATCGAACGCTGCAAGCGATGGATATTGAGATCAGCCGCAAAGCCGATTTTAGTGCGTTGCTGGTCACGCGCCGTATTTGGTTGCCAGCACCACTGACGGAGCTGCGTTAATGAGGGCGACTCGGGTGACAGTCTCTTCTCATCGCAGGACGGGTATGTCTACGCGAATTCCCGCCGCAGGCTTTACCCTGCTGGAGATGCTGGTGGCGATTGCGGTTTTTGCCATGCTGAGCGTGATGAGTCAGCAGGTGGTGAGCGGTGTGATGCAAGCCGATAGCATTAGCGAGCAGCAGCATAGCGAGTTGCAGGCATTGCAGCAGATGATGCAGTACCTGACTCATGATTTAACCCAGATGATCCCCAAAACGGTGCGCAGTGGCCCTGCTGGGCGTGAAGCGGCGTTGCTGGTGGGCAATGGTGTCCTGGACTCGCAAGGTGTCGGGCTGCGTTTTACCCGAGGTGGGGTGGTCAATCCGCACATGATGCAGGCGCGCAGCCACTTTACCCAAGTTGGCTACCGAATCTCCGAGGGTAAGTTAGAGCGTTGGCTGTGGCCGCAAACCGATCTGGATAGCCGCGTGACGCCGCAAGTGCAGGTGTTAGCACCGGTGAATGCCCTGCGCGTACAGTTTTATGATAATGGCCGTTGGAGTGGACAGTGGAGCAGTCCACAAGCGATTCCGCAGGCTATCCGCATTACTTTCGATTTCCCGCAATTAGGCACCATTGAGCGCGTGTGGTTACTGCGCGGCGCGCTATTGCCCTCTGGCCGTGGAGGGCGGGCATGAAGCGAAAACTGGCTAATGTGCCGCGTCGACTGGCTCCGCCGCCTAAGCCACCTAAGCCACCTAAGCGTGGTATGGCGATGGTGATTGTGATGGTGTTGCTCGCCGTCATGACGCTGCTGGCCGCTAACATGAGTGGGCGGATACAGCAGCAAATCGGACTCGCCTTGCATCAGCAAGAATATCAAGGGTTGCCGTGGCTGACGACTGCGGCCGAAAGTCAGGCCTTGCGCCTGTTACGCGATAGCGTGGGGCTTGAGCCGACAGTGAATTTGTCACAAGCCTGGGCGCAAGAGGATTTGCACTTTGCGCTACCACAAGGGCGCGTGAGCCTTGCGCTGTCTGATTTACAGGCCTGCTTTAACCTTAATGCGCTGCATGAAGCGCAAATCTTGCTGGCCGGTCAAACGTCAGGCTCGTCATCTAATACCGGTGAGAGCGGCGGGGAAAATACCGAGCCCGAAAACGGCGAGCCGGGAAATTCAGTACCTGAAAATCCAGCGCCCGCACATCCAACGCGGGAAAGTGCAGCGCAAAACGGCACGCCGTTGGTTGTCCGCCAATTATTGGCACTGCTTAAAAGTCAGGATGTGCCGGAGTACCGCGCCGAGCTGTTGGCAGACAGTTTATGGGAATTTATTGACGCTGACTCCGTGGTGCAAACCGCCCAAGGGCGAGAAGACGGTGAATATCTAGCGCGCGATCTGCCTTTTTATCCGCCCAATAGTTTATTGACCGATGTAAGCGAAATACGTCCGGTGCAGGGGATGGATGCTGAGCTGTATCAGCGTGTCGCGCCAGTGCTGTGCACTATCCCCGAGAAGAATTTACGTATTAACGTCAACACCTTGGGTCAGGATAACGCGCCGCTGCTTGAAGCGGTGTTTACCCCTTATTTAAGCCGTATGCAGGCGGAACAAATCTTGCGGGAGCGTCCGCAGCAAGGTTGGGGAAGCGTTGCGGCCTTTTTACAAACACCGGCGCTGGCCGATGTCGATAGCGCCGTTAAGCAGCGGCTAAAAACCTTGCTGACGGTGAGCAGTGATTATTTTCGCCTGTCAGTGCGCATTGAGATGAACGGCGTGCGCCGTGACAGTGAAGCGGTGATTGGCCGTTCGGCCTCGGATCAACAAGGGTTTTATGTGCTGTGGCATCAGCAAGGAGATTTGGAGTGAGTGAGTTACTGAGTCTGTTGTTGCCGGTCAGCGCCGAGCAGCCGATCCGCTGGCAGTGCGTTGCTTTAGAATCGCCTTCTGGCGCGTTAGCGCAAACCCCCAATCAGCAAGGTCAGTTTGGCCATGCTGAACTCGAGAGTGTAGCCGCATTAGTCACGCCAAACACCACTGTTCAGCTGTTGATCCCCGGCGAGTGGGTCAGTATCTGGTCGGTGACATTGCCAAAAGGTGCGCAGCGCCAAGCCGATAAAGTGCTACCCGCCTTGCTGGAAGAAGAGCTGACACAAGATATCGAGCTTTTGCATTGTAGTTTGCTACAGCTGCAAGGCGATAAGGCCAGCGTGGCAGTGATTGAACATCGGCGCATGCAGCAGATTGTCGATTGGCTGGCGAAGGCAAACATCACCTCGGCACGCGTGTTACCCGATTGGGCTGCATTGCCGGAAAATAGCTTGCTGATCGCCGCCGATCGCGTGCTGTGTCATCAGCAGGGCTGGCACGGTTTTAGTACCGATATGGCGCTGGCGAGCGTATTGCTGCAGGCGGATAGCAACCATGATGAGATGGCGCGTGGTGAGTCACGTGCGCCAGAGTGGCAAGTCTTTAGCGCGCAGCCGTTAACTGACTATCCGGCTTTATTAACGGCGTTAACCGGTGATGAGTTAGCGCGTGATGCACATACGCTGACGGTTAAAGATATCAATACATTAGTGCTCACCACATCCAGTGCGGCTATCGCCAGTAACGCGACGTTGCTCACTGGCCGCTGGCGTTTACGTACGGATGTGCGGCGTCAGTGGCGGCGCTGGCGGCCGTTGGCGTTTACGGCGGCGCTGCTGTTGTCACTGTTGACCGTTGAGCGAGCGGTGGCGCTATGGAGTGTGGCGCAGCAAAGCGCGCAGGCGCGGCAGGCAGCTGAGCAGCAGTTCCGCCAGTTATTCCCTGAGCAAAAACGGATCGTCAATTTACGCGCTCAACTCAACGCTGCGCTGCGCGAAACGCAATCAGCGAGCAGTACGCAGGAGTTATTGGTGTTGCTACCGACCATTGCGCAGGCATTAGACAGCGCCGCGCTCGCTACGCCAGTGAGTGTACTTAACTTGCGCTTTGATCAGCCGCGCCAAGAGGTGCGTTTAAAGTTGCGAGCAGGGAGTTTTTCCGATTTTGATACGCTGCGCCGTCAGCTGGCAACGCACTTTTCGGTGGAGTTAAGCCCACTGGCGCAAGAGAGCAGCGTTAACCGCAGCAGTGGCGTAAGTGGTGGCGTAAGTGGCGAATTTATTTTACGCGGAGGAAAAGCCTAATGCGCGGTTATCTATCTAGCCTATCAGAGCGGCTGGCGGCACAGGGGTCAGGCTTTGATTCACTGCGTCATGCTTATACTCGAGTGGTCAGCATGGCAGTGCTGCGGATGGCCCCTTATTGGCATGCGCGCTCAGCGCGTGAAAAACGCCTCGTGCTCCTGGCCAGTGTTGCATTGCTGGTGGGCGGATATTACTGGGGCATTTGGCAACCGTTGCAGCAAGCGTTAGAGCACGAGCGCAGTCAATTGCAGCAGCAGCAAACCTTATTAACGCGCATGCAAGTGGTGCAGCCGCAGATACTGGCACACCGTAACGCGCAACCTAAGGCGGGGCCCGCTCGCCCACAAGGCTCACTTGCACAGGTGATCAGTGAAAGTGCGCAGCAGCACCAGATAGTGGTAACGCGAATAGTGAATAAAGACGATAGCATTCAACTGAGCATCAACCCGCTCAGTTTTAACAGTTTGCTGGCATGGCTTAATACGCTACATGATGAGTTTGGCATCCAAGTGCGTTTCTTGGATGTCAGTGCCGAAATGATGCCGGGGCAGGTGCGCGTATTGAATTTGGAGTTGGCATAATTTTAATCGACACTCAGATATCTAACTCAATAGTACCTAATTAGAGGTATGCAAAACAAAATTCGGTGAGAAATAAACCGTGATTTGTGCGATTAATTTCAGAGAGGCTAATCTGAATGCGTTCTATTTAGAGTGTTTAATCTATTTTGATTAGTGGATATTACGAATTAATGAAAACGTCATCTAAGCTTTATTGACAGCCCATTTACCCCTGTGCTCAAATGCCAATAAAATGAGAAGTCTATTTGCATGCTTAACGCACACTCTATTTTCTGACTGTTTTCTGAGTTTGCGGGTCAATATATTGTCGTTATTTGCGTTTTGGTTTGACGGTTTATTGTCGAATTTCTCTATTTGCTTAATGAAATAATTAAATTGATCATTAAAGCGACCAGTTAGTGCACCAAATTGTCTGATGTATATCAAGCGCAGACGATAGATTTAAATCCAAATATAAATTAAGTTTATCCGCTTTGCGTATTGCATGGTGGAGGATGAGTAACAGCGCTGATTTATTATTGATATGCATCAATGCTGATATCCGTGTCGTGGCGTGGATATAAATAATCGCGGATATAAATAAAAAAATTAATAAATCCCTCTTAGGGAGTGCATCAACGTTTTTGACCGCAGCGGTATCACGCCGAGGTGGTCTTTTTTGGCGCAGCATCGCTTCTGCGCTGTTTTTTATCTCTAAACTGGAACTATGATGAAACTGACTAAAATTGCATTGCTAACAATCGCCGCGTTTAGCTCGACGGCTTGGGCCCACGGTTATGTGGAAGCGCCACAATCACGTGGCTACGCCTGTAAAACCGGCTTAAACAGTGACTGTGGCGCAGTGCAGTGGGAGCCACAAAGTATTGAAGGGCCAGATGGTTTTCCGTTAGCAGGCCCTGCGGATGGCAAACTGGCGAGCGCGGGCTTGGTGCAATTTAGCGAGCTGGATGCGCAAACCAGCACTCGCTGGAGTAAAACGCCGATTAAAAGCGGTAAGCAGACCATTCGCTGGAATTTTACCGCCAACCACGTGACGCGCGAGTGGCGTTATTACATCACCAAACCGAACTGGGATCAGAATGCGCCATTGACCCGCGATGCATTTGAATTAACACCGTTTGCGGTTCATAGCGGTGATATGCAGCAGCCGCCGAAGCAATTTAGCCATGACATCGTGATCCCTGAGCGTAGCGGTTACCACGTCATTCTGGCGGTGTGGGAAGTGGGTGATACCGTCAACAGTTTCTATAACATGATTGACGTGATGTTTGACGACGATAACAGCGAAATCCCTGATTTTGGCTGGGAAAACGTGGGTACCATCTATCCAAGCGTCAATCTGAGCGTTGGCGATAAAGTCAAAACGCGCGTGTTTGATGCCCAAGGTGAGCGTCATGCGCTGTCCACCACGCTGACCATCGCCTCAAATGAGCAAGGCGAGAAAAATCAGTGGGCTTACGCACTGTCGAAAGCGATTAATAGCAGCCAGCCCCTGTATCAGGCTGGCCAGAAAGATGCGCAGGGCAATATCAATCCGGCTTATGGCCAAAATACCGTCTATGCCAAGAAAGACAGCGGTTTGGAGCGAGTTGAGATTGAAATCATTAAGGATGAAAGTGCGTTGCCACTGGATCTTGAGCTGAGCGGCCTGCAAGAGAGCTATACCTTAAGCGAAGGTAAGGCCAGTATTAGCTTTGACGTGCGTGCGGTTGGCGATTTAGCGATTCAGGCGACTATCTATAATCATGGCGGCGTGGCACAGGCGTTCACAGCGTTTGATCTGCAAGACAGCACGCGTAATGTCACGCTGGCGGTGCAAGATGCGCAGGCCGGTCATCATCGCTTGGTGGTTAAAGCCAGCAATAAAGAACAAAAAGTGCTGCAAAAAAGCGCTGATTTTATGCTGAAGGCGGAAGAAACTGGCGAACCATCCGGTGAGTATGAGTTTACGTTCCCGCAGTCCATCAAAGCCTATACTGCTGGTACAACGGTGCTGCAGCCGAAAAATGGCAAAGTCTATGAGTGTAAGCCATTCCCATACAGTGGCTATTGCACGCAGTGGAGCGAAACTGCAACCCATTATGAGCCGGGCGTCGGTTCACACTGGCAAGATGCGTGGATTGAGAAAAAATAACGCGACTGGCGAATTAGACTCAATTATCACTACATAAAGTGAGTAATACCTAAAAAAGCCCTGTCTTAACAGGGCTTTTTAAACGGCGTTATTTATTACTTTTTTATGCCATTAAATGCGTATTGGGTTATTCATTGTTATATAAAATGCGTTAATTAAAAAGATAGCCAGTAAGTTGCATATAGGATTTATTTAATGCCGTAAATTGTATGACATTAAAATTTGTTTGTATGGATAAAGCGAACGGTGGTTTTGTTTATTAATGCTAAATAGATATAACTCATTGACACTTACTTTAAGTACGTGCTGAAATCAAAGAGTCTGTGGGTAATATATTTGCACGTTTATTCAGAAGCGTGCTCGTCAAATTAATGTCGTCATAATATTGTCGCTTTAAAAGTCATGGCGGCAGAAATAAGTGTGTTTTATCCATTTAAAATAGATGCGCAGCACATAATAAGAATGAAAAAACAGCGCTTTTCTTTTAAATCTGCCACCACAACAACAATGAATAAAAAATAGTCGCGCTGGGTGTAAGCGAGCGCGGCGTAAATAAGTTTTCGCGCGTAGGTCAATCGCCCAACCGGTGATGACTATCCGTGTTGTTCAATATTGTATATACCCAAACAACCTGAAGTTGCAGGTAGGCGGTACGTGAGTGAATCCCCATGAGCATAGGAAATATGTGATTGGGGTGAACGAACGTAGCCAACACCGCTGCAGCTTCAAGTAGGAAGGGGATAGAACGAATTGCACAGAATTTTGTACCAATTACAGCGCACGTGTACCGCACACCGTTTTAGGGGCGTTGCACTGCGTATGTATGAGTTTTGAGTATTTGCTGGTAAGGCGTTGTTAACGCATAAATGGGAGAAATAATGAACAAGCTGAAACTATCTTTGCTGGGCTGCCTGATTGGCGTGAGTAGCCCAATGCTGCATGCGGCCAATGCCGGTCAGACAATGGTTAATCCATCATCCGGTGTGGTGGTGGGTTACTGGCATAACTGGTGTGATGGCGCCGGTTACAAAGGCGGTATTGCGCCATGTGTGAAGCTTGATCAAGTCAACCCACAGTACAACGTGGTTGATGTCTCCTTTATGAAAGTGTACGGCAGCGATCCGATCCCGACGTTTAAGCTGGATCCGGCTGTTGGCATGAGTGAAAGCGAGTTCATCGCACAGATTGCTGAACTGAACCGCCAAGGTCGCTCGGTACTGCTGGCGCTGGGCGGCGCTGATGCGCACATCGAACTGCGTAAAGGCCAAGAGCAGGCGTTTGCAGATGAAATAATCCGTCAGGTGGAAACCTATGGCTTTGATGGTCTGGATATCGACTTGGAACAAGCGGCGATCACCGCTGCCGACAACCAGACTGTGATCCCAGCAGCGCTGCGTATCGTCAAAGACCACTACCGCGCTCAAGGTAAAAACTTCCTGATCACTATGGCGCCAGAGTTCCCGTATCTGACCACCAACGGTGCGTATATTCCGTACATCCGTAATCTGGAAGGCTACTACGATTGGATCAACCCGCAGTTCTACAACCAAGGCGGCGATGGGATCTACATCGATGGTATTGGCTGGATTGCCCAGAACAATGACGCGCTGAAAGAAGAGTTCATCTACTACATCGCGGACTCTCTGAGCAACGGCTCGCGCGGTTTTTACAAAATTCCACACGACAAACTGGTGTTCGGTATTCCAACCAACATTGATGCCGCGGCAACCGGCTACGTTCAAGAGCCACAAAAGCTGTACAACGCCTTCAATCGTCTGAAGAGCCAAGGTCAGCCACTGCGTGGGGTGATGACGTGGTCCATTAACTGGGATATGGGGCGCAATGCTGCCGGTCAGACGTATAACGAGTCGTTCATTAAGAACTACGGCCCGTTCATTCATGGTCAGGACATCACTCCGCCACCGGTAGAAAACGGCAAGCCAATCTTCTCCGGCATCAGCGACATCCGCATCAAGCAAGGTGCGCAGTTTGATCCACTGCGCGGCGTTAGCGCCAGCGATCGCGAAGACGGCGATCTGACCGCGCAGATCCGCGTCGAAGGTTCAGTGGATACGCAGCGTATCGGCCTGTACCCGCTGATCTACAAAGTGAGCGACAGCGACAACAACCAGACCGAGCAAGTGCGCACGGTTGAAGTTTACAACATGAAGCCAACCTTCAGTGGTATTGCCGACACCACCTTGATCCTCGGCACCGCCTTTGATCCATTGGCAGGCGTGAGCGCGCAGGATGAAGAAGATGGCGATCTGACCTCTCACATCAAACTGAGCGGCAGTGTAGATAGCAACACCGTCGGCCGTTACACCCTGACCTACCAAGTGAGCGATAGCGCCGGTCAGACCGTGACGCAAGCGCGTAACGTGACCGTGAAAGAAAGCGGCGGCGTGTGCACTAACGGTTGGAGCGCCACTGCGACTTATGTGGGTGGCGATCTGGTGAGCCACAACGGCAAGAGCTGGCGCGCCGAGTGGTGGACGCAGGGTGACGAGCCGGGCACGACCGGAGAGTGGGGCGTTTGGCGTCTGCAAGGTGACAGTGATTGTGACGGCGGCGTAACTCCGCCTCCGGTAACCGGCAGCAGCGATTTCACCCTCAGCAACTTCGACTCCCGTTACACCTTGGTCAACGGTCAAGTCAGCATTCGCTTTAATCTGGCCACCAAAAACCCGGTCCAAATTGCCGCCAGCCTGCAGCAAAACGGCCAATCATTTGGCGCGGTGAATGCGCTGGTTAACGGTAACAGCGCACTGACCTTGGCGGTGAGCAATGCCACGGCGGGCAGCTATGAGCTGGTGATTGAAGGTCAGGCCGAAGGTCAACAGCCGGTGGTACAGCGTCATGCCGTGACCCTGAGCGAAGACAACCAAGGCGGTGGCGGTGAGGGCGATTACCCAGCCTATGTGGCCGGTAATGCCTACCAAGCGGGCGATCGCGTGAGCAATGGCGGTGCGAACTATGAGTGCAAACCGTGGCCGTACAGCGGCTGGTGTGGCAGCTCCCCGGCGCACTATGCACCAGGCAGCGGCAGCGCTTGGGGTGATGCGTGGGATCGCCTGTAATCCATCGCGTTATCTAATCTGATTATCTCATCGCGATATTCATCGACATATCGGGGCAGCTCGGCTGCCCCTTTTTATACGCGCAGTATGAGTATCTGATGAAATTGAAAGCAAACAGCTCTTGTTAACATGTTGATTTTTATTAATTAACAAGCATAAGGGCGCAGTTGTTTGATGGCTGTTCATTTAACAAACAGTTGTTTAATAAAAGGTAGGTAATATGGAAATGAGCTATCTCTCATGCTTGATTGCAGCCTCACTGGTCACCGCTGCTTTACCTGTATCCGCTAATGACACCTCTCCGTTATATTTCAACAGCATCCAACCGAAAAATGATTTGGTGGGAAAGCTGGAAGCCAAAGTTCAGTTTGCTCAAAGCCAAATCTTGCCGTCTAAGGCTCTCGAAGGCGATCGCCAGCCCATCCTCACCAGTTTGCGCAAAAGTCTGATTTTGGTGCAGCCATTGCAACCGGATGCGGTCACGCCGATGTTTGTTGATGCCCGTGATAGCAGCGGCGCGCTTTTGGGCACCGTGACCTTAGCGCCGCCATCGGCGTTGCCAGAAACGGTCTACCATCTACCGGGTGTTCCTGCTGGTGGCGTTAACTTTACCCCAGAAAGTGGTGAAACGCGGGTCATTAACAGCAGCGCTGAATTGGCCAAATTGGATGACAAGAATGGCGCTTTTCTGAAAGAGCGTCTGGCCACGAGTGCATTGGTTGAGATCCAAACTGCTGATGGCCGTTGGGTGCGCGATATCTATCTGCCACAAGGCGCTGAGCTGGAAGGCAAGATGGTGCGGATGCGTTCACGCGCCGGTTATAACTCAAACCTTTATTATGGCGAGCGCAAAGTCACTGTATCGAATGGTCAAACCATCGCGTTTAAATATGCCAACGGCCAGTGGTTTCGCGAAGGCGAGTTGGAAAACAACCGCCTGAGTTATGCCCCAGATACGTGGAGTGGCGAGTTACCGGCCGAGTGGATTGTGCCAGGGCTTACGCTTTCCGTGCGCCAAGGTAATTTAACCGGTGAGCTGACGGATATTCCCGTCGGTGCGCCGGGCGAATTGCTGCTGCACACCATTGATATTGGGATGTTGGTAGAGCCGCGCGATCGTTTTTCGTTTGCCAAGGATTTTGACGCGCAACGCGAATACTTCCAGACCCTTCCAGCACGTCGCATGGTGGTTAACCAGTATGCACCGTTGTACTTACCGGAAGTGATGTTGCCTAACGGCACTTTGCTGACGGACTTTGACCCGAGTGATGGCGGCTGGCATGGCGGTACTATGCGCCAGCGGATCGGTAAAGAGCTGATCTCGCACGGTATTGATAACGCTAACTACGGTATTAACAGCTCGGCGGGCGAAGGCGAGGGTAGCCATCCGTTTGTGGTCGCTCAGCTGGCGGCACATAACAGCCGTGGCAAATATGCGAATGGCGTACAGGTGCACGGTGGTTCGGGCGGCGGCGGTATTGTCACGCTGGATAATTCACTGGGTAACGAATTTAGCCACGAAGTGGGTCATAACTTTGGCTTGGGCCACTATGTGGATGGTTTTCGTGGCTCGGTGCATCGCAGCGCCGATCAAATCAACTCGACCTGGGGTTGGGATAGCGACAAGCTGCGCTTTATTCCAAACTTTTTCCCGCGTCAAAATCAGGCCGAAACCTGTCTCGACGGTCAGTGTCAGTTGCCGTTTGACGGGCGTCAGTTTGGTAAGGATGCGATGGCCGGTGGCGAGCCATTCTCTGCAGCCAACCGCTTTACCTTATATACCCCAAACTCGGCGGCGCTGATCCAGCGTTTCTTTGCCAGCAAAGCGGTGTTTGATAGCCAATCACCGACCGGATTTAGCAAATGGAATGCTGATACCGCACGCATGGAGCCATACCAACATACCGTAGAAGGACTCGAAACGGTCAATGCCCCGGTCGATAATCTGAGCGCCGAGAATCTGGCTCAGCTGCTTTCGGAGTATGAGCTGGTCAAAATTGGCATGTGGAACGGACACTGGGCGCGCAACATTTATATGCCGGCGGCATCAAGTGAAAACCGGGGCCGCAGCATCAGTATTGATCACCGCGCAGGCTATAACAGTCATCTGTTTATCAATGGCAGCGAAATTCTGGTCAGCAACGGCTACAAGAAAACTTTCACCTCTGATGGCCAGCGCTGGCAAGAGCGGGCGGAGGTGAATACACGCGTTGCCCGTCAACCACAGCGTTTCGAAATTCCGGTGACCACCTTGGTCGGCTACTACGATCCGCAAGCGCGTCTGCAAAGCTACATCTATCCGGCACTGCATGCAGCGTATGGATTTACCTACCCCGATGACAGCGCCACAGTGTCCAGTAATGACTGTCAGTTACAGGTCGAAACCCGTGACAGCGTGCTGCGCTTTAAGCTGCTGAATCACCGCGCATCGAGCGCTGTGATGAACAAATTCCACATTAACGTGCCTAGCGACAGTCAACCGAGCAAAGCGCGGGTGGTGTGTAACAACCGCACCTTGAGCGAAACTGCGCTGTCTGCTGCGCCGACCGATTTGGTGTACACCATCAATGGCAAGTTGCCGGAAACCGACGGTGGTGGTGAGTGCAGCAATGCCTGGCGCGCAGAGGCAACCTACGTGGGCGGCGATCTGGCCAGCCATAACGGTAAGAGCTGGCGCGCTGAGTGGTGGACGCAAGGCGAAGAGCCAGGTACCACCGGCGAATGGGGTGTCTGGCGTCTGCAAGGTGACAGTGATTGCAGCGGCGGGGTCACGCCACCTCCGGTGACCGGCAGCAGCGATTTTACCCTCAGTAATCTTGATTCCCACTACACCTTGGTCAACGGTCAGGTCAGCATCCGTTTGAATCTGACCACCCAAAATCCGGTGCAGATTGCCGCGAGCTTGCAGCAAAACGGTCAGCGCTTTGGGGAAGTCAGTGCTCAGGTGAACGGCAACAGCGCACTGACGCTGGCGGTCAGCAATGCCAGCGCCGGTAGCTATGAACTGGTGATTGAAGGCAAGGCCGAAGGCCAGCAGCCAGTGGTGCAACGTCATACCGTGACGCTGAGCGAAGACAATCAAGGCGGAGGGAGCGAAGGCGACTATCCGGCCTATGTGGCCGGCAATAGCTACCAAGCCGGCGATCGCGTCAGCAACAGCGGCGCGAACTACGAGTGTAAGCCGTGGCCGTACAGCGGCTGGTGTGGTCTGTCTCCCGCCCATTACGCGCCGGGTACCGGTAGCGCGTGGTCTGATGCATGGCAGCGCCTGTGATCCGGCAATCTAGATCTGCAACTTAGACCTGCAATCTAGCTCTGCAACCTAGCTCAGTAACCAATAGGGGGCGGCCAGCCCGCCCCTTCATTTTCGCTATGGATATTCCCTTTCCGTTTTAGCTTTTAAGGCACTGACTTTTCGACGGTTGCCTATTCACGCCACTGACAAAAGGAGCGTTACATGATGAGGATCTCCACCCTTGCCGCCATGATTGGGGTAAGTCTGTCGCATTCAGTGTGGGCGACCACCAGCGAACAAGATTATTTTCGCCAGACCTATCAAACACATCACCAACTGATGACCGACCGTTTGGCGGCGCTGCGCGCTGAAGCGGAAAACGGCGATAACGTGAGCATTAAAGACGGCCAACGTTACCTGAACGTCAACGGCACCGAGTATCGTCTCACTGCCGATAACCGGATCCTGTTTGATTTTCCAAAGCCGACCTTTACCGATGAAACCGCCATCCGTAATGTCTTTAATTTCTTTAATCAAGACTGGGAGCTCACTTGGTATGACAGTGGGGTGGTCGCCGTTAACAAGCTGTTTGGAAATTATGATTACGGCAACGGCTGTTTGATGGAGTATTACCCGCGCGGCACCATCCAAAATGGTGAGCAAACCCATGTGGTACTGGAAACCGCCTCGTGCCGCGTCAACTCGTTTGATACGACGGTGAAAAATCTGGATATCGGCGAGCAGATCCCAGCCGAACAATTGGGGCTGGATGCCAGCTTGATCACCGCCGTGGAGCGCTATCAAGATCGGTTATATGTCAGCCAGAATACCAATCCGGGCAGCGTGCAGATTATCGATCTGGCCTCTCGCCAAGTGATCGGCCAGATCACCGGAACAGGCAGCGAATACAACCAAGTCAGTGAGCTGTATATCCGCAATAACCTGCTGTACGTGGTATCGCGTTACTCGCATCGGGTCGACATCTTCGATCTGGATAATAACCACCAGCATGTCACCACACTCGGTACTGGTCGCGATTCGGGTAGCAACAGTTTGCATCGCACTCAAGCGGTGGTGGCGAATGACCAGTATGTGCTGGTGGCCGATGCGTTGAGCCAAATTAAGGTTTATCGCCAGCAAGATATACTGCCGGAAAACAACTTAAAAACCCCGATTGCCGGCTTGTTGGAGTTTGAAGGCAAATACAGCCACCGTCTGGTGCAACTGCATCTGCTGCAAGACTATTTGATTGCCCATACCACCGGTAAAAACTACTACATTTATGACCTGCGCAAGCTTGAGCAAGCCATGCGTGATGGTGTGCCGTTAGCGCCTGAGCAGGTGATCTCCGATAGCTCACTGCAAAAAATCGATACCGATGGCGAGCAGTTGGTCGTCAATTTTAAAGATCGGATCGCGTGGTATTCGATGCGTGATTTTATTGACGGCGGCTTCCGCTTTACCAATGAAACCTTTGCGGTAAAGCGTATTAATGATGCGCCGGTAACGTCGCTC
Source organism: Plesiomonas sp. PI-19 (assembly GCF_021368255.1). Classification (NCBI taxonomy): domain Bacteria; kingdom Pseudomonadati; phylum Pseudomonadota; class Gammaproteobacteria; order Enterobacterales; family Enterobacteriaceae; genus Plesiomonas; species Plesiomonas sp. PI-19. The sequence goes on along the minus strand of NZ_JAJNMQ010000001.1, from coordinate 2,236,654 downwards.
AATGATCTGCATCTTGCGGGGAACACGTTGATTTCGGCCAACAGCCAGGGCTTGGGGATCAACGAGCTACTGACCAAAGAGATCGCGTTTGTGGCGGGCAGCAGCTTGTCTGTGCCGCAGTTTAAATTTGATCAGTTGCAGCCCAGCTCAGTGGGGTACATCTTTGATAAAGATGAGCCGTATGAAGTGTTGGTCAACAAGTCACTGCGCTCGGTCAACATCAACTCCTTGGTGAAAACCGAACTGCTCGATAATGAGCGCGTGCGCATCACCAACTATGCGGCGCGAGAGCTGCGTGATATCAACATTGAGTCCAAACTCAGTGGCGTCAACAAGTGGTTTATCCTCGGCCAGTTTGATCGCTTGCCGGCTTATGCCCAGATTGTCCTGCCGTTAAGTGCGTTTGGCGAAAGTGGCCGCTTTAACAGCGCTAACCGCGATGGGGTGTTTGATCTCAATGCCTTGTTTGATAACCGCGTAGCCTTACCGGCGCAATTTACCCACCGTTTTAGCTCTGACAGCGATCCGTTTGCGCAAAAACTCTCGCGCTTGAAACCAACGTGGAATGTCGGATTTGCCAGCACGAATCCGAATGACACCAAGTGGCGCGCCATGAATGCGCTGTATGCCAAAGAGTGGCTGATTATTGCCACTAACTTGGCGTACATGGTATCGGCCGAAGAGTTCAAGCATGTCTGGTTCAATTTCAAAAACATCATGGGCTATGACATGTTTGGCAACGGCGGCAACAGTTACGTCGCTAATGGGATCTTTACTGCCGAGGATTATGCCCATTACTACCAGAGCTTGATGAAACGCTCGCACCTTAATTTTGGCATCACTGCAATGGGCGGCGGTCTGGGAAATGGGGGGATCACTGGCGTCGATACCTTTAACTTCGTCAGCCACTATTACGGTGGTTGGGGTGTTATTGCGCATGAATTTGGTCACGGTTTTGATGGCGGTCACTATGGTCACCAAAGCGCGTTTGCCAACGGGGGCTACGGTTGGCATCCGCTGATGACCGAATTGGCTAACTACCACATCCGCAAAGGCGATCTGCCGTATATGGATGACGATCTTAATGGTTTCCATAAACCAGAGAATGATAGCTATCGCTATAACTCGGTTAATCAAGGGGCGCGTAAGTACCGGGCGGATAGCCACATGTACACCATTGATCGTTATTTCATGCAGTATTCGCAAATGCCCATGGGCTGGGTGGCTAACGGCAGTGAGTTTAGTGCAGAGCAGCTGAGCGGTCTGAACAATCAAGAGCGGTTGCTGATGAGTACGCTGCCGAAAGAGAACGAAAAGCGCAACTTGTGCCGCTTTACCTTCACCGATGGTGAGCAGTATTACGGTTATGTGGAGCCGGTAGACGGCGGCTATCGCTGTGACGCCGGTGAACTGATCCGTTATCGCCAATCGAATGGCCAATTTGTTCCATTAGTTTCCCCCGCAAACCAGTTTGATTGGCTGTCGCTGCACCAAAAAGGACAGCTTAATCAGCCGGTATTACACCAAAATGGACAACCCCTGTGTTACATGAGCTCGTCGGGTTTCTACGGTATTGGCTTTATTAATACCAAAAATCAATGTGCTCAATTACCCAATGTTTATCATGTAAATGGTAATAAGTGGCTATTTAGCAGCCGTTGGACGCAAATTAACTACGTTAGTGGCGATTTTGTACCGCCTACGGCAGGGGCGAGCAGCGAGTTCACGCTGAATAACCTTAATGCTGAATACCCGTTGGTGAATGGGCAGGTCGCTATGTCGTTGGCGCTCACCACCGCTAACCCCGTGGATATCACCGCGACCTTAGCGCAAGCGGGTAATCCGCGCGGTAATGCCAGCGCCCGCATTGAGGGGAATGGCACCTTGTTGTTGGCGTTAGACAACCTCAGCGCTGGGTCTTATGACCTGTTACTGGAAGGGATGGCCGAAGGCGGTAAGCAAGGTTCTCAGCAGCGTTTTAGTGTCACGCTGGTCGATACCGTTGCCGGCGGCGGCAATGAAGGCAATGGCGGTAATGAAGGAAATGAGGGCAACCAAGATAATTACCCGGCCTATACCCCAGATACCGCCTATCAGGCCGGTGATCGCGTGAGTCATGCTGGGGGGGATTACGAGTGTAAACCGTGGCCATTTAGTGGGTGGTGTGGTGGCTCTACCAGCCATTATGCTCCTGGCACCGGTAGCCACTGGAACGATGCGTGGGTGAAAATTTAACCGCAGGATAAAGTGCGGATAGCATCGAAGTAATAAGTCAACGGGCTGCATGGCAGCCCTTTTTGTTGGGAGGAATCATGTGCAGCGATCGTGAGAGAAAGCCGTGATGTAAGGTTTGCAGGAGGCGGCACTCACGTAATCTATCCCTAATCAAACGCTTATAACCATCCCTACGTTGATTCTTTTTTGTTCTTCTGCCTGCGCAATAAACACAACACGCCACCGCGTTTTTAAAAATCCTGTCTATTCTTAACTGTATCTCTACCGCCATGCTGAGTGAATGGTCATTAACAGCGACTACCGGAGATACCTGATATGCCAACCAGTAAAGCTAGTACCGGATTTAACAGCTATGTTTCAACCGGCCACCTGCCAGATCAACATACCGTGACCACCTTAGTGCAAGAAGCGCATGCGCGTTTCGGTACCGATACGAATGGGAAGGTTTCGACGGTTTATCCGGCATTAGAACGCGTCGATCCGGATCTGTTTGCGATTTGCATGGTGGGAACCGACGGTTCGCTGCACGCCGCCGGCGATATTGACCATGAATTTACCATCATGAGTGTCTCGAAACCCTTTGTGTTTGCGCTGGTTTGCCAAGCCATTGGCCCGAAAGTCGCACGTGAACTGCTCGGAGTGAATAGCACCGGCATGGCCTTTAACTCCGTGGCGGCGATTGAAAAAACTACCGATGGTCGCACCAATCCCATGGTAAACCCAGGCGCTATCGCCACCACCAGCTTCGTGCCCGGTACCACGAGTGATGAACAATGGAAATTTATTTACGACGGACTTTGCCGTTTTGCCGGTCGCAAACTAACACTTAATGAAGAAGTGTATCAGTGCGCCAGCGATACCAACTTTCGTAACCGTGGGATCGCCAACGTGCTGCAAGGCTATGGGCGGTTAGGCAGCGATCCGATGGTCGCGACCGATTTGTACACCCGTCAGTGCGCTTTAAATGTCAGTGCGCGCGACTTAGCGGTGATGGGCGCGACCTTGGCTGACGGCGGCGTCAACCCGCTGACCAAAGAGCGGGTGGTCGACAACGATGTCTGCCACTACACGTTGGCGGTCATGGTGACGGCGGGCTTGTATGAAACCTCCGGTGATTGGCTGTATGACATTGGTTTACCGGGGAAAAGCGGGATTGGCGGCGGGATCGTCACCGTCTCCCCGGGCAAAGGCGGCTTAGGGACATTTGCGCCGTTGCTAGACAGTGCGGGTAACAGTGTGAAAGGACAGCTGGCCGCGCGCTTTTTATCGCGCACCTTGGGCATGGATATGTTTGTTTCCGAACCGTATATCGATAAAACCATCGACAAAGGTTAAGTCACGCAGGCGGCGGTCTGCTGGCAGACCGCCGTGAATGTTGGCAGAACAAAAACACCTGTTAAAAGGCTAGAGATCTTATGGGTAATCAATCAGCTCACCTCACGGGTCAAGAAGTCAAAGAATCCTGGGTACCAATGATCGCCATTGCGATGGCTCAGGTGCTCATGTCCTTCAACGTTGCCTCTCTGCCCGTTGCTCTGGGCGGGATGGTCAGAAGCTTTAACGTTCCACCGACTACCATTGCCACGGCGATCGTTATGTACTCGCTGTCGGTCGCGGGTTTTGTGATGTTGGGTGCCAAACTTAACCAGCGCTTTGGGCCGGTGCATGTGTTCCGGGTCAGCGTACTGGTCTTCGGTGTTGCTCAGATCATGATGACCTTCAGCCCGAATGCCACCATCATGATCAGCGCCCAAGCGTTAAGCGGCTTGACCGCAGCGGCACTGGTACCGGCGCTGGTGGCCTTGATTGCTGAAAACTACCGCGGCTCACAACAAGCCACGGCGCTGGGTGCATTGGGTTCGGCCCGTGCCGGTGCGGGGGTGAGTGCGTTCCTTATCGGTGGTGTGCTGGGCACCTACATCGGTTGGCGTCCGGCGTTCGGGATCTTGATTGGTCTGTCGGTGATCATTTTCATCCTGAGTTTTCGTCTGAAAGCCGATAAGGCGCGCCCAGATGTCAGCATTGATCTGGTTGGTGTGGTGCTGGCGGCGGCGGCGATCATTTTGATGTCGTTCGGTTTTAATAATCTCAATCGCTGGGGCTTTGGCTTAGCCACTGACAGCGCACCGTTTACCTTATTCGGACTGTCTCCGGCGCCGTTCATGATTGTGGTCGGTATCGTGTTGGCGCAAGCCTTTGTGGTGTGGACGCGTCGTCGTCAAGAGCAAGGCAAGACGCCGCTGCTGGCGCTGGAAGTGATTAACTCGCCGAGTGAACGGGCGGCAGTAATTGCCATGTTTGCGGTGGTGGCGCTGGAGGCAATGCTGAACTTCTCGGTGCCACTGTATATCCAGATTGTGCAGGGCAGTACCCCAATGGCGACCGCCATTGCCATGATGCCGTTTAACCTGTCGGTGTTCTTCTCCGCCATGTTGATTGTGCGCTTTTACGGTAAGTGGACGCCACGGCAGATCGGTCGTTACGGCTTTATTACCTGTACGATCGCCCTGCTGTGGCTGTCGTTCGTGGTGCGCAACAACTGGAGTGAATTCGCGGTACTGTTCGGGTTGGTGGTGTTCGGTATTGGTCAGGGTTCGTTGGTGACCCTGGTGTTCAACGTGCTGGTAAGTTCGTCACCCAAAGAGCTGGCGGGGGATGTTGGCTCATTGCGTGGTACCACCAACAACTTAGCGGGCGCGATCGGTACTGCGGTGGCGGGGGCCTTACTGGTGGGATTACTCAGCGCTAACGTCATGCGCGGAGTGGCGGAAACGCCGATCCTGACTCCAGAGCTGCAATCGCAAGTGAATATGGACAGCATCAACTTCGTCAGCAATGACCGTCTGGAAAGCGTACTGGCACAAACCTCGGCCACACCGGAGCAAGTGGCAGAAGCAGTGCGCGTCAATGAAGAGGCGCGCTTACGCGCCTTGAAGTTCGGGCTGCTGATTATGTCTATGTTGTCACTGTTGGCGATTTTCCCTGCCAGCCGTTTACCGGATTATCTGCCGGGTGAATTGACCTCCGACAATCTGGATAAACCCAAAGCTAAATAAGGTTAAGCCACAAACGAAACAGCAAGCATGACACATGCCAGTGCGGTTGACTCAATCGCACTGGCAGATTTTCTAAGCAATAAGCATGTAATAAAGACCGCGTTACTGAATAAAAAATACCTCTATACCGGAACACAAAATAACGTCCCTGCAGGCAGTGAGCTTGGTGAACATGGTCGTCACGGTAAGGCTGAGCATGAGCTCTACATAACGGAACATGTGGCCAGCTATCCAGAGTAGGAAACCAAGGTAGGAAGCAGGGCAATTCAGAAAAAGGAAAGTCACAATGGCCAGTACAACTAAAACGGCAATCGGCGTGGCAACAAGCACCGGCAAAAAGGCATTTTGCTGTGGTGTTATGGTATTGAGCTCTTCTTTCTTTGCGTCGACGGTGTTGGCCGCTGGCAGCGAAGCGAGCACTCCGCAGTGGCATTATGAGTTGACGCCCTATATCTGGGCCGTCGGCCAAGATGGCAAGGTGGGGATAGCGGAAGGCCCCGGTAACGGCCAGCAATTTGAGCAAAGTTTTTCTGATATCTGGGATCGCATGGACATGGCGGGGATGGCTGCCTTTGAAGCGCGCTATGACCGCTGGGGTGTGATGGTGGACGCCATCTATCTGCGGATCTCGGATCAGGCCACCTTATCTGGCCCACGCGGCTTGGTCGACATCGATGCTGACGGCAAAGTGACGCAGCAACAATATGCTGTCGCAGGGTATTACCGCGTGCTCGATGAGCAAACCAAAGTCGATGCGGTTGCCGGTCTGCGCTACAACATTATCAACTGGGACGCGAATGCCACCCTGACATCACCTTTATTGCCCGATGTGAGCGTCACACCGACAACCTCAGAGCGTAAACGCTGGGTAGACCCTTATGTGGGGATCCGCGTACTGCATGATTTCGTGAACTATAACCAGTGGAGTGTAACGGGCTATGCCGATGTTGGCGGCTCAGGCTCTGGTTCTGATTTAACGTGGCAGATGATTGGCAGCGTCAACTACGCCTTTAACCCGACACTGCAAGGTCGATTTGGTTACCGCTACTTCTCGATTGATTATGACCGTGACGGTTTTGTTTATGATGTTGCGACCTCGGGTGTATATGTTGGCCTAGGTTTTGCTTGGTAGTTAATGAAATTACATGCAGTTAAATTAATTGCTTATGCGCATTACCAAAAAAGAGGATGCCGGACCCCAAGTAGTAGCTGTACTGACCCGATGCTTTGCTATCTGTATCTGTAAACGAAAAGGACAGAGCCATGAGATTAAGTAAGCTTGCTCAGATTACCGCGATGATGATGACCGTTCATGCCACCACCTCGGCTTATGCCGCCGGCAGTGAAACGCCTGCCGCTACAGCGACAGATAGTGGGCCAGCACACTTCCACCCACAGGGCAAACCACCATCAAAATATACGATTGCCCTGCACGATCAGAATAAAAACAGCTTACCGTTTGAAGATGCGCGTGATTTTGAAGAATCTCAAAAAGGCTTTATTGCCAAACCGCCATTTAAAAAGATCATGGCCGATGCCGGCAACGTTGCTTGGGATATGGAAAGCTATGAATTCCTGCTGCAGGGCAAAGACTTCACCAGTATTCACCCCTCATTACAGCGACAAGCCATTTTAAATATGGCTTATGGCCTGTATGAAGTGGTGCCGGATCGTATTTATCAGGTACGTGGTTTTGATTTGGCCAACATGACCTTCATCAAAGGGGATACCGGCTGGATCATCTTTGACCCACTGACAACTCGCGAAACTGCGGCGGCAGGGCTGGCGTTCGTGAATGAAAAACTGGGCAAACGGCCGGTAGTTGGCGTGGTGATTTCGCATTCGCACGGTGACCACTTTGGTGGAGTGCGTGGCGTAGTGGATGAAGCCGATGTGACCAGCGGGAAAGTGCCGTTGATTGCTCCAGACGGTTTTGTTGAAGCTGCCATTTCTGAAAACGTGTTTGCGGGTAATGCCATGGCACGCCGCTTTCAGTATCAATATGCGGTGTTGTTAGATCGCAGCCCATTTGGGCATGTGGATCAGGCCATTGGTAAGAATGTGGCGGTGGGTAATACCGGCCTGCTGGTGCCAAATCGCTTAATTAAAGATGATTTCGAAGAGATCACCATTGATGGCGTGAAAATGGTGTTCCAGAACACCCCAGATACCGAAGCGCCGGTGGAAATGAACACCTACTTCCCGCAATTCAACGCGTTTTGGGCGGCAGAAAACGTTACGGGAACCATCCATAACATCTACACCTTGCGCGGCGCACCGGTACGAAATGCGTTGAACTGGTCAAAACAGATCAATACTGCTTTGTACAAATTTGGCGATGATGTGCAGGTGATGTTTGCCTCACACAGCTGGCCTCGTTGGGGTAATGATCGCATCAAAGAAGTGCTGCGTGCACAGCGCGATCTGTATGCCAATATGAATAATCAGGTGCTGCATTACGCCAATCAGGGCGTCACCATCAACGAAATTCACAATGTCTACCAAGCGCCACCAAGCTTGCAGCGTCAGTGGGCGGCACGCAGTTACCACGGCTCTGAGCCGCATAACTCACGGGCGATCATCAACCGTTTTATCGGTTATTGGGATGGTAACCCAGCCACCCTGATCCCGCTGTCGCCACGTGAATCTGCGCCTTTGTATGTCGAGATGATGGGCGGTGCGGCCAAGATTTTGGCCAAAGGCAAAGAGCTGAACGAGCAAGGCAAATACTTGGAGGCCACCGAGATCCTGAACAAACTGGTGTACGCCGAACCGAAAAACCAAGATGCCCGTAATTTACTGGCTGATGCGTATGAACAGCTCGGTTATCAGAAAGAAAGTACCAGTTTGCGTAATAGCTTCTTGCAAGGTGCTTACGAGTTACGCACCGGTATTCCGCAATCGTTACCGCCAAGAACCACCGGCCCCGATGTGATTAGCGCCATGCCGACCTCGTTATGGCTGGATTTCCTCGGCATCAGCATGGATAGCAAAAAAGCCGATGGCATGGCATTTACCATCAACTTGGTGACGCCAGATAACAACGAACGTTACTTAATTGAGATGAGTAACGCGACCCTGACCAACATTGCCAACTATCAGGCGAAGAACCCGACCTTAACCATCACCTTGAATCGTGCTGATTTGAACAACGTCATGATGGGGGCGACGACCTTTGAAGCACTGGAGTCAGCGGGCAAGGTGAAGATGGAAGGGGATCGCTCAGCCTATAACAAGCTGAAAAGTACCTTAGTCCGCTTCACGCCGGACTTTGAAATTATCCCTGGAACCACCAATGCGCAGCCAACTCCGGCTTCCGTTACTAGCACCAGCACTACCACGCCAGCGGATAACAGCAATAACCCGTTTGAATATGTGATTTATCCTTCAGAAGAGGATTAATTCCACGTAATCAAACGAAATAAACCGTTATGGGCGTGATTTATTGCGTTCGCGCCCATAACGCAATAAATAAGACATGTCGGTACGTTTATCGGTGAGCGATTTTAGGAAGTACGTGAATAAAGAAATAGTTAACGTAGAGGGAGAGTACGACATGAAAAAAAGAATAAACGTACCGCGATGTGCCGTCATAAAACCGACGAAGCGATATAGAAAAATAATATAGATAAACCATATAGACGAAACCATAAGAGCGACCGCAGACGGTAATCGACAATTTTCTGGCAGGTGCTGTTGGCTAAGTAAATGATAACGAATGATATAAAGATATAACAGGGTGTAGTTAAACAGGCACCAATAACAAAACTTGTCACTCAGTGGCATTTTAACCAACCCTGTTTATACTCATTCTAAGTACGGGCTCGTTATCTGTATGAACTAAAAGCCATTATTAACAGCGCATACTTGCTTTTGGGTGGGTATTCATGATGTTAAATAATAATTTTTTTAAAAAAATTTTCGGGTTAGCGTTATTTTCAGTCAAGACAGTGAAGAAAATCTTCGTCTTGCTACTGGTATTTTTAGTGGCGCTGATTGCTATTCGAATTTATGACACTGAACGCGGCCCTAAACTGCAGGCGTGGCACACGTGGACGCCCGATGAAATGTCGGTGGCGCAAGTTGATAATGCGAGCTTTAGTGATTATCTGGCGCGCGAAGATGATATTTATAAAAATTTAAAAGAAAATGTCACGGATAAAATTCCCGAAAGTGAAAAAACTGAACTGAATCGTTATTACGAAAATAGTTTGGTTTACCCGCCAAAATTCCATCAAGACTGGAACCGTTCGTATTTATTGATGCCAGAAGGCAAGCCGCAGGGCGCGGTGGTGTTGCTGCATGGGCTGACAGATACGCCGTATAGTTTGACCGAGATGGCTGCTCTGTATCAGTCGAAAGGGTTTGTGGTGGTGGCGCCGCGGTTACCGGGGCACGGTACCGTTCCGGCCGGGCTGACTAGCGTTGGGCGCAATGAGTGGTTGGCGGTAACCCGTATGGCGGTGCGCGAAGCCACCGCGCTCGCCGGTGAACAGGTGCCGTTGCACATTGTGGGCTTTTCCAATGGCGGCGCGCTGGCGATGAAATACACCCTCTCTAGCCTCAATGACAAAACGCTGCGCACGCCACAACAAGTCATTCTGTTATCGCCGATGATCGGCATTACCAGTTTTGCTCGCTTTGCTGGCTTGGCGGGATTGCCTTCTATCTTCCCTGCGTTTGCTAAATCCGCATGGCTGAGCATTATTCCGGAATTTAATCCGTTCAAATATAACTCGTTTCCGGTAAAAGCGGCCAGAGAGTCATTTTTGCTGACGCAGGAGTTACAGCAAAGTATTCGTGAGCTGACACCGGAAGACTTGCATAAAGTACCGCCGATTTTAACGTTCCAATCGGTGATGGACTCAACGGTCAGCACCCGTGCGGTAGTGAACTCGTTATACCGCTATTTAGGCGATAACGGCAGCGAACTGGTGCTGTTTGATATTAACCATGCGGTCAGCTTCCCTCCGTTATTCCGCCGCTCCGCTTACACCGCGGTCAACTCCTTGTTGCCACGCGGGGCGCGCAATTACAACACCATCGTGATTACCAACTTAACGCCGAACTCACCGGAAGCGGTGGCGACAGTGACCCGCGCAGGCGAGACGCGCACCCTGACGACGCCGATTGGGCTCCGCTATCCGAATGACATGTTTTCGCTGTCCCACGTTGCGCTGCCGTTTTCTGTGACGGACTCGCTCTATGGCAGTGCGCCGGTAGATAAAACTCGCTATGGCATCAATCTAGGGACAATTTCGATGCGCGGCGAATCATCGGTACTGATTGTGGGGATGGATGCACTGATGCGTGCCACATCCAATCCTTTCTTTACCTACATGATGGATGTGGTCGAAGGCCGGATTGCGTGCAGTGACAGCAGTGATCTCTTGGCCTGTCTTAATCAGCACTAAGCTTAATCCGTACTAACACCGTTCGGATGGCACAAGGTCGAGCATAAATGGCGGCGTAGCGGATAGCCGGTACGCCACGAAAACGTAAATTCAATCGCTCAGGATTCAGCAAACTGTTTGCGCCCCGCTGTTCTGTGAGTGACCGCATTCAATGTTAAGTGAAGAGATGCTGCCGTGAATATGAAGCGCATTATGATGGTATGTCTGGTGATGGCCCTCTCCGGCTGTGATAGAGGTGCTCAGACTGAGCAAGATACATTACGGCCGGTGAATGTCTACGACGTGAGTAATTCGTTGAAAAAAGGCGTTCGTACCTTCCCTGCGCGCGTGGTCGCTGGCGATAAGACTGACTTGTCATTCAAAGTGCCGGGCACGCTCAATCGGGTCGAAGTGTTGGAAGGCGAGCGAGTCACGCCGGGGCAACTGATTGCTAGCCTCAACAACTATGATGTGCTGCATCGTCTGTCGGATCGCCAAGCTTCCTATAATTTGGCGCAAAAACAATTTAACCGCTTCTCGCAGCTCAGAGCCCGAGATGTGGTGTCCAAGGCGGATTTTGATGTGCAGCGCGCCGCTCGAGATTCTGCCTTGGCGGCACTGAATCTGGTCAAACAAGAGCTGCAAGATATGCAGTTACGCGCGCCATTTGCGGGAATTATTTCGAATGTCAGTGTCAGCAATTATCAGGTGATCTCCCCTGGGCAGACCATTGTGACCTTAAACTCCCTTGATACATTGGATGTGGTGTTCAATGTGCCGGAAAGCTTATTCAAGCTAATCAATGAACAGAACAAAGCTTATCAGCCGACAGTGACCATCAATAACCTGCCCGGTAAAGAGTTTATTGCTCAATATAAAGAGCACCGCGCTAACGCATCGGCTAACTCGTTGACTTATCAGGTCACGCTCACCATGCCACGGCCGAAAGATTTCCCTTTATTATCAGGGATGAGCGGCGTGGTGCGTATCAATCTCGATAACATCCCGTCGGCGGCCAATCGCGTGAGCGTGGTGGTGCCGGTGGATGCGGTCTTTAGCCCAGATGGCAATATCTGCGGCAAAACCTGCGTGTGGGTGGTGCAGGAAAAAGAAGGTAAATATTTTGTCGAAGCCCGTAACGTGACGCTGGGCGGGTATACCTCCGAGGGCGTGCAGGTGCTCTCCGGCTTATCCGATGGTGAGCGCATCGTAGCGACAGGGGCCAATGAACTTAAAGAAAATCAGCAAGTGAGGATCTGGGTCCGCGAGCGAGGTTTATGATGAAACTGCTAGATTTTTTCATAAAAGACAATACCCGCGCTTGGCTGCTGATTATCTTGTTGGGCGTGGGCGGCGTTATCTCGTTTCTTAACATCGGAAAGTTGGAAGACCCCGCGTTTACCATCAAAACGGCGGTTATCGTCACCCGTTATGACGGTGCGTCGGCCAAACAAGTTGAAGAAGAGGTGACGTTACCGCTGGAGCGCTTTATCCAGCAATTGCCGTATGTGGATAACATCACTTCGATTTCTGGGGTGGGCTTATCGCAAATCACGGTCTCCATCTTGGATCGCTATGGCCCGAATGAGCTGCCGCAAATCTGGGATACCTTGCGTCGGCGGGTGGCTGACGCCGCGCTGGCGTTTCCGCCCGGAGTCAGTCCGCCGTTTGTGAATGACGACTTCGGTGACGTGTACGGGATTTTTCTTTCCCTGTATGGCAAAGGCTACAGTAACCAAAGCTTACGTGACTTTGCCGAAACCTTGCGCCGCGAGCTGGTGGTGATCCCAGGGGTGGGCAAGGTGGTGATCTCTGGGATTATTCCGGAAGAGATCCAAATTGAAGTCTCGCGCGCCAAAATGGCGTCGTTCAATATCACGCCGCAGCGTTTGCATGCCATTTTGAGCCAGCAAAACGTGGTGTCTAATGCCGGTAATGTGCTGGTGGGCAACAAGAAGATCCGCCTCAATCCGACCGGTGAATTTAGCAGTGTGCAGGAGTTGAGCACGGTGGTGATCAGCGAGCCGGGTGCACCAAAAAGTGTGTATTTGCGCGATATTGCCACCATCACGCAAGGGGTAACGCACGCGCCTAACAATATTTACCGCGCTAACGGTATGTCGGCGGTGGTGCTCGGGGTGTCTTTTGCGCCCAATGTCAGCGTGATTAATGTCGGTAATCTGGTTAAGGAAAAACTCAACGAGCTGGAAAGCGAACGTCCTGCCGGGATGGAGATGAGCCTGTTCTACGATCAGGCCTCTGAAGTAGAAACGGCAGTAAATGGCTTTATCGCCAACTTTCTGATTTCGCTATTGATTGTTATCGGGATCTTGCTGCTCTTTATGGGAGCGAAAAGCGGGATTGTGATTGCGTTGTCGCTGGCACTGAACGTGCTGGGGACCTTGTTTATCATGAAAATGCTGGATATTGAGCTGCAGCGGATCTCGCTCGGGGCGCTGGTGATCTCGCTCAGTATGCTGGTTGATAACTCGATAGTGATTGTGGAAGGGGTATTGATTGCCGGTAAGCAGGGTAAATCGTTGCTGGCGGCAATCCGGTATGCGGTGGGCAAAACCATGCTGCCGCTACTGGGGGCGACCATTATCGCCATTCTGGCGTTTGCGCCGATTGGTCTGTCGAATGATTCCACCGGTGAATATTGTAAGTCGCTCTTTCAGGTTCTGCTGATCTCTTTGATGCTGAGTTGGTTTATTGCACTCACGATCACGCCGGTACTGATGAAGTGGATTTTCAAAGATCACGGTGAGGGAACCCTTACAGAGGTCAGTACGGTAGACGAGAAGGCCGCGGATGCGACCGTTAAGCCCGCTGACGTCGCGGCTACAGAAACCTTGACAGAGGACAGCGAGCAGAAAGACGAGGCTATTTACTCGGGGGCAGTGTTCCGTATTTATATGGGCACGCTGGATAAATTGCTGCGCTTTAAAACGCCGACGCTGTTAATCCTCGGTGCCTTACTAGCACTGTCTATCTGGGGATTTGGCTCGGTGCGGCAGAGCTTTTTCCCTCCGTCAAATACGCCAATTTTCTTCGTCGATTTGTGGCTGCCGTTTAACACCGATATCAAGCACACCGAGCGCGTAGCAGCAGAAATTGAGCAGCATATTCGCGAAAAAGAGCCGGTTAAAGGCACGGTGGTGACAACCGGTCAAGGTGCGCTACGCTTTATCCTGACTTACAACGCCCAGCGTTTGTATTCTAACTATGCGCAAATTTTGGTGAAAACCGACGATCTGCAAGTCATCCCTGGCATGGTGAAAGAGATTGAGTCGTATATTCGCGCTCAGTATCCGGATGTGCGGGTGCAGTCAAAACGCATCATGTTTGGCCCATCAAACAGCAGCTCGATTGAGGCTCGCTTCATTGGAGCCGATCCAGAAGTGCTGCGTAATTTGGCTGATCAAACCATCCAGATTTTCAATACTGTGCCGAGCGCCGATGGGGTGATGCATGATTGGCGCGAGCGGGTACAGGTGATCCGTCCACAATACTCTCAGTATCTGGGCTCTGAGTTGGGGGTGGATAAGCGCGAAGTGGATTTGGCATTACGCCTGAACTTTGAGGGCGCGCCGGTCGGTATTTACCGTGACGGCAGCCGTTTGATGCCGATCATGCTGCAAACGCCAGTCGAAGAGCACTTAAATGTCGAGCACCTGAATGATGTGATGGTGTGGAGTAATGCCCAGCGCACCTTTATCCCGATTGATAACGTGGTCAGTGAATTCACCTCAGAGTGGGAAGACCCGCTGATTATGCGCCGCGATCGGAAAAGAACCCTGACCGTGATGGCTGACCCAAGCTCTGTCAGCGGCGAAACCTCGGCAGAGTTGCTGCAGCAGATCAAACCGAAGATGGATTCGTTGGTGCTGCCACAAGGCTATTCGCTGGAGTGGGGCGGGGACTATGAGAGTACCAAGAATGCGCAGTCAGGGCTGTTGCTGAGCTTGCCGGTGGCCTTTGTCATCATGTTTATCATCACGGTGTTGATGTTCAGCTCGTTAAAAAATGCGGTCGCCATTTGGTTGACCGTACCGCTGGCGATGATTGGGGTGACGTTTGGTTTTCTGCTCACCGGGATCCCGTTTGGCTTTATGGCGTTGATTGGGTTGCTCAGTTTGAGCGGGATGTTGATCCGTAACGGGATTGTGCTGGTGGAGGAGATTGGCTTACAGCGCAAAGAGAAACCGTTTAAAGAGGCAGTGATTTATGCCGCCGCATCGCGGATGCGGCCTATCTTGCTGACCGCATTTACCACGGTACTGGGGTTAATCCCGCTGTTAAGTGATGCGTTTTTCCAGAGTATGGCGGTGGTGATCATGTTCGGTCTTGGCTTTGCCACGGTACTGACGTTGCTGATTTTGCCGGTGATTTACAGCTGCTTTAACAAGCCCGATCCGGTGACGGGGCACTGAGTTCGCCGAGTTATAACGCGACACTGATCTCTGAATGAATAAGGCCGGCGCTGTGCAAACACGTCGGCCTTGTTTTTTGCGGTGAGATAACCAGCGAGCTAGCGAGTGATGTGATTTAGCGATGTAATTTTTTATCTCGTTATCGTGCTTTAGTGTTAACCGCGCCTTTTACAAGGTAATGATGGCGCGAGTGGCTTTGTTCGACAGCAGTAGCATTGAGAGCAATACCGAAGACACAAAGGTAGTCAGTAACACCGCGATTTTGATCGCAATCGAGTCGATAACAATTTGCGATGAGAACAGGGCGAAAATCGAATAGTGCAGGATATACACGCCGGTCATCGATTTACTGGTTTTGGTCAGCAAAATTTTAATCACATCACTGTGAATGTATTTACTGAGTTTATTGGACGCAATGATCACCCCGATCACCAAGGTATAGATAGGTGAACCTATCAAGAAAAAGGAGTTATTATCGCGCTCAAACAGTGGATAGAGATACGTCCGCTCAAATAACCAGCTCAGCGCATAGATAATGGGTAATGCGACAATAATAATATTGATGTTACGTTTTCGGGTGACGACATTATAGATCTCGGGATCACTGAGTAGCTGCCCGGTCAAATAAAATAACAGCCAGTTCCATATGCGATATTGCGGCTCAATGCGCAGATTGAGGCCAAAGTGTCCGACCGAGAAAATGAAATCGTACAAAAAGGAAAAGACAAACAGTACTGCCACCAGCGCAATAAAATAACGTCGATTGGCCGATAGCCAAATAATCATTGGATTTAACAGGTATATCGCGGCAAACGAGATGGCAAACCACGTATGGATCAGGTAACCCTTTTGATAAGGGGTAAACAGATAATGGGCGGTGAGCCAGAAGATAAACACCAGCATTAAGCGACGCGTTTTTATGTTGCGCCAGCCCGGTTCACTGCGGGTGCTGGCATCGGTGTAACCGGCCACCACAAAGAACAGCGGCGTGGCGATTGTGGAGATAAAGGTCAGCAGTTCCAGCAGCCAGTGGTAATTGTAGTTATAGTTATCCGACGTACTGTAAATAGAAAAAAAGGTTACGGTTGCCAGACAACCTATGGTTTTCACGATACTGATGGCAATTTCGTTCATCTTATATGGCTAACCGTAATGTCAAAGTGTGCGTGGAATGTACCGGGTTGTACCGCGTAGAGAGAGCTTGGCTATCCGCTGTCGATGTCCATTTATTATAATGCGTGTCATATTTATTTTTATGACAGAACGTTAATTTATTCTGTACAAACAGCTCGCTATAGCCCTTACCTTTATTCTGGATATTGCTGCGATGTTGAAATAAAACGCGGTCACACTTCTTTTAGACAATGCTTTTGTTGAGATGACTCGCGCGGTACTGCGATTCTCAATTAATGGCTACATCTGTTAATCATAGCATTTCTTGCTGTAGGAAAACTATAACGGCAGTGATATTGATACCTATCTTGCAGTGTTATTTATGCTTTGTTTTTTAATCAGTTATTACGCTTTCCTTGCTGTTTGGCCCTGTGGGCTGGGTAGACTGTTGGCGTGGTTTTATCCTTTTATCTTCTTTGGCTTTCTGTTGTTTTATCCCTCTTTGGGATTGGGTTTATCTATTAACTTACTACCTATTAGTTTTTTATATTGCATATATTTAAATATACGGAAAATAACACGGCGCGACGTTTTTATTGTGCACCTTTTGCCTGACTTTGCTCTGTAATGCGCAGTTTAATGTCGCTTAATAATTGCTGATAGCGTGCCGGAAGCGGCCATTCGGCGCGGTGAATGGCCCAGAGGGTATCGATAACCGGCGATTCACTGTGATGTACGCGGATTAATTCAGATTTGGCGAATGCGGTCACCGCAAAGCGCGGAAGTACGGTAAAGCCCAGACCGCGCGCTACCGGCTCAAGGATCAGGCTGATTTGGTTAGTAAAACCGTGCACAGGAATGTCATCTAAACGTTGGCCAGGAAACTGACGGCTAAGTAAACGCAATGCCATCGCGCGACCATCGGGGTGATCAATAAAGCCTAATGTCTGCAATGCTGGCCAGCTAACTTCAGCTAGAGCAGCGGGGACTACCAGACACAGTGGTTCGCGCGCCAAGGGTTCGGCATGCAGACTGGGGTGTTCAGGCGCTTGATCGACCACGCCCAGATCACTGCGACCTTCAAGCACGGCAGAGATGATATCGGTGGTGGGGGCAAAGCGGTGCTGGATACTGAGCGTCGGGTAGGTTTGTTGCAGCTCTAGCAGCCAAGGGTAGATCAGCAGGCCAATACTGCCGGGAGTTGAGAGGCGGATGTTGCCCGCATGCGGGTTATCTTCTGATAGCTCGGCATACAGGCGTTCACTGGCTCGTTGTTGTTCACGGGCGTAAGCCAACACGCGTAAGCCGCGCGGCGTGAGCTCGAGTTGACGCGGTTTACGCAGCAACAGCGGCCCACATTCTGCTTCCAGACGTTGGATATGTTGGCTGACGGCCGCTTGCGTAAGATCGAGTCGCTCCGCAGCGCGCGTGAAGCTGCCGGTTTCTTGTATCGCGATCAGCGTCTTTAACCAGAGTGGATTTAGCATAATAAATATTTATGGCATCCATTATTTTGACCTTATTTTTAATTATGCTCAGTGTTCCTATCATGTCACCTGTTTTCTGACACAACATCAGGTGATTTATGACTTATCCACGTAACTTTTCGCATATCGGCATTACCGTTACTGATTTAGATCGTGCGGTAGAGTTTTACACCCAAGTTATGGGCTGGTATCTGATTATGCCGGCCACCACCATCACTGAAGACGATTCGGCGATTGGAGTGATGTGCAACGATGTGTTTGGCCCAGGTTGGGGTTCGTTTCGGATCGCGCACTTATCTACCGGCGATAAAATCGGGATTGAGCTGTTCGAGTTCCCGAACAGTGAGCAGCGTGAGAACAATTTTGAATTCTGGAAAACGGGCGTGTTTCACTTCAGCGTGCAAGATCCGGATGTCGAAGGTTTGGCGGCACGCATTGTGGCGGCAGGCGGTAAGCAGCGCATGCCAGTGCGTGAATACTATCCGGGTGAAAAACCATACCGTATGGTCTATATGGAAGACCCGTTTGGCAACATCATCGAGATCTATAGCCACAGCTATGAGCTGACGTATTCTGCCGGTGCTTATCAGGAATAAGCGTTGTTGGTGTGATTTTCCTGCATGTGGCGCAACGAAAAGCCACGTGCAGGTTTGTATTACAGAAATTTTGATGATCTCAGGAAATGGCTTATTTGTCAGAGTTACATAAATAAAAGTGATCAATGTATCATTTTGTTCTGCAAGCTTGAGTCAGTGAATTTCAGCAGCAATTGAGCATATAAAGGGGTATGACACTTATCGCACCGTCAATGTGAGCAAATATTTCATCTCAGTTAGTAAGATATATTTTTGGAAATAATCGTCAGCGCAATATCACAAACAGGTGAAAAAAAACTGTAAGCGATTACAGTGCATGCGTACTATGCCTGATGGTATTGAATTCGACATTGGTGTGATAAATGCGAAATAAGTTAATGGGACTTTATGTTTCATTATAGCTATCGCGTTATGGCGTGATTCAATCGTGCCGCTGAATTTAATCGAGACATCATGAAGCGATAACTGAAATCGTAAGGCTCACATTACCAATAGAGGGATTTATTTATGGGTTGCGAAAGTGTAAAGAGACCAATGTATTTGTTAATTGCGGATTGGGTTAAGAATGAAAATCGTTGGGTAACTGCAAAGGAGATAGCTCAATATTTTGATTTAGATCATTGTAAGGTGACAAATATAATTTCATACATTTTGTCCGACGTGAATGAAATTAATTGTGAAACAAAGACGATCCCTAATCAATTAGAAGGCCGTGGATGCCAATGCCAGCGTTTAATTAGAGTCAATACTATTGATTCTCAATTATATGCGCGTTTAGGTACGGTCAAAAATACGGTCAGTACCGGGCGTACGCCGCGTATACCGGCGATTCCACCATCAGAGCTCAATTGCGAACAAAAATGGAAGATGATGCTGTCTAAAAGCATGCGTGGCTAAACGGCGCATTGGATTAGCGCTCGCCTAGCCACTTCAAGAGGGAGTGGATGTCCCCCTTGCTTTTCCGTTGGTAGATAATGCCCGATGCACTTGATTTATCGGGCATTAATGCATTTTTATTGTGTGGATTTCGGTTTGACCTCCGTGGTGCCTTTGAGTCGTGGTCGATGTGGCTCTGCTTGGCTTAATGGCTGGGTTTCATGTAGCCCGGTTTTATAGCGTACAGCTAAGTCTTGGTATTCCTGGGTATTCAGACGCTTCCAATGTAACTCTTGTTCAGTGACATCCCGCAAAACGCGAGCCGGTGAGCCAACGAGCAATTGTCGTGCTGCTCCGGTGAATCCGGCTTTGACAAAGCTCATTGCCGCGACAATGCTTTCTGCGCCGATAGTTGCCCCATCCATGATGACGCTATTCATTCCCACTAATGCATCGCGCCCAACCACGCAACCGTGCAAGATGGCGCCATGCCCGATATGCCCATTTTCATGGATGATGGTATCGGTATCGCAGTAACCGTGCATAATGCAACCGTCTTGCACATTGGCACCTTTCTCAATAATGAGTCGGCCATAATCACCGCGCAGTGAAGCTAAGGGCCCAATATAGACTCCTGCGCCAATGATCACATCGCCAATCACCACTGCGCTTGGGTGGACATAAGCATCGGGATGTACGACAGGAATTAACCCTTCAAAGGCATAGTAGGTCATGGTGACTTAGCGTCCTTTCCAGACAGGATCGCGTTTTTCCGCAAAGGCCTGCGGCCCTTCCAGCGCATCTTCTGAATGCAGTACCGCAGGGTAATGCTGTAACGCTCCACTACGAATATAGCGATAACCGTCTTCGACACTCATTTCACTGGTGGTGCGATAAATTTCTTTCAGTGCCGCGATGGCTAATGGAGCGCTGTTGACTAACTGCTGTGCTAATTCACGTGCGCTATCCATCAACTCTTTTGGATGCACAACGCGGTTGACCACGCCCCAGCGTAAGGCTTCTTCGGCGCTCATGCGTCGGCCAGTCATCACCATTTCATTGACGATAGCGGGAGGTAACAGTTTCGGTAGACGCAGAACACCGCCACTATCGGGAACGATACCTAATTTGGCTTCCGGTAGAGCAAAGCTGGCATTTTCACTGCAGACAATAAAATCGGCCGCCAACGCTAGCTCAAAACCGCCGCCAAATGCGTAGCCATTGACGGCGGCAATGACTGGTTTATTGAGATCGAAGATTTCAGTTAATCCTGCAAAGCCACCAGGTCCAAAATCGGCATCTGGCGCTTCGCCTTCGGCGGCAGCTTTTAAATCCCATCCGGCGGAAAAGAACTTTTCACCGGCACCGGTGATAATGGCAACCCGTAATTCCGGATCGTCGCGGAAATTGAGAAATGCCTCTCCCATAGCAAAACTGGTTTTGGCATCAATCGCATTGGCTTTGGGGCGATTTAATGTGATTTCTAGAATAGGTCCATTGCGAGTTATCTGTAATGAATTACTCATTTTCACTCCTTTGTTTTTTTATGCATGTGCTTGTTTATGCACTCGCCGAGATCACTGGGTCGAAAATGTGGAAATTTACTTAAGGTGTTTTTTGATTATTTTCCCTGAACAGTTGCGTGGCAGATCGGCTTTGATCTCCATGAAAGACGGCACTTTAAATTTCGCCATGTTGCGTTCACAGAATTCGAAAAATTCGGTTTCGCTTAACTCTTCGCCCTCATTAATGACGACAAAGGCTTTAATTGCTTCATCTCGGATTGAGTCTTTGATACCAATAACAACCACATCCTGAATTTTCGGATGTGAGGAGAGGATGTTTTCGATTTCGATGCAGGAAATATTTTCACCGCCGCGCTTGATCATGTTGCAGCGTCTATCGACAAAGTAGAAAAAACCTTCTTCATCACAATAACCGGAGTCTCCAGTATGCAACCAGCCATCAGCCTCTAATGCTTTTTCTGTGGCGTCAGGGCGGTTGTAGTACTCTTTGAAAATGGTTTTACCGGGAATACCTTGAATGCAGATTTCGCCTATTTGTCCTGCGGGAAGAGGGCGATTATTTTCATCGCGAATTTCAGCTTGATAGCCAAAACCGACGCGACCAATGGACGGCCAGCGTCGCTTATCTCCGGGACGATCGCCAATAATGCCGACAATGGTTTCGGTCATGCCATAGGAGGTGAGTAAGCGAACCCCAAATCGCTGCGTAAAGGCGTCTTTTTCTTGTTCTGACAGATTTAAGTAGAACATCACTTCACGCACATGGTGTTGTTTGTCGTCTGCCGTTTCAGGTTGCACCATCAGCGTTCGGATCATCATCGGGATGCACTCGGTGACGGTGGCGCGGTATTTCCGTACTTGTTTCCAAAATGCACGAGCACTGTATTTTTCGATTAAGACGAAAGTGCTACCGGCAGAGAATGCAGGCATAGCCGCAGTGCATTGGCAATCGATATGAAACGCCGGCATCACGGTCAGATAAACATCATCGTCACGCAGGGCACATTGCCAGGCGGAATAGTAGCCAGCGAATCTGAGATTGTAGTGAGTAATTACCACCCCTTTTGGGCGGGATGTGGTGCCGGAGGTGAATAAAATTTCGGCCGTATCACCAGTAGACAGCGGTGGGGCGTAGCACAATGTGGTGGGTTGTTGCGCTTTGAGCGCAGAAAAACTGCTTACGCCCTGATCGTTGGGAATATCGTTGCCAATGAGACAGATGTGATTAATGAGTGCGTTGTTTTCATCGTATATTTGGCGGAACATCGGGTAAAACTGTGGGCTGGTTACCAGTAAGCGTACGTCGCTGTGCGCCAAAATCCACGCACTTTCATCGCGTAGCAAACGGGCGTTAATGGGCACCATGACGGCACCGATTTTGGCGAGTCCAAACCAGCAAAAAATGAATTCAGGGCAATTATCAAGATGTAAGGCAACGTGGTCGCCTTTGCGGATCCCCTGTTCATGGAAGAGGTTGGCCGTGCGGTTGATTTCCTCGTTGAGCGAGCGGTAGCTAAATTGCTGCACATCGCCGGTGGAGGATTCATAAATCAGCGCTGTTTTATCCTCATGCACTCTGGCTAAGTCGTCCCACATCTGACGCAAGTTTTGTTCGCCAACGATATCCATTACACATCGGTCCATTTTAGTTGAGCGAGCGCGCTAACCGGAGAACCGGCTAGCGCGACGCATTTTAGTCCTTCACTTTGGCGAGCCCTTTGCTAACCAAAGCCTCGATTTCTGTTTCGTTGTAGCCAATATTTTTGAGAATATTGGCGGTATCCATGCCGTGTGATGGCATGCCACGCCAGATTTTCCCTGGGTTGTTTTTGAACTTCGGCATGACATTCGGACCTTTGCAGGTTCGGCCATCCATCGTTTTCCATTGGGTGATCGACTCCCGAGCCACATATTGTGGATTGTCTTCGAGCTCAGGAATGGTCAGCACTTTGGCACAGGCGATATTCAGTTCAGCGAAGCGTGCTTGAACCTCTTCAATCGTATGCTGTGCCAGCCACGCATCGAGTTTTTCTTCGACCAGTGGTCCGTAAGGGCATTCGACGCGATGAATCAGCTGGGTGCCTTCTGGCACTTCAGGGGTGCCCAGAATGTGCGCTAAGCCAATGTCATTGAAACACTCAGTGATCTGGGTGATCCCCACCAACTCCATCACGATGTAGCCATCGGCGCATTTGTACAATCCACAGCCGGCATAGTAAGGATCTTTGCCTTTGGTCATGCGCGGGCAAATTTCGCCGCCATTGAAATAGTCCATCATGAAGTATTGGCCCATACGCAGCATCACTTCGTACATGGCGATATCAATACTTTCCCCTTTGCCGGTTTCTCGGACCTTATGCAGCGCCGCCAGTGCGGCGGTGGTGGCGGTCATGCCGGAGAAATAGTCGGCCGTGTACGGGAACGCCGGCATCGGTTGGTCCACATCACCATTTTGAATCAGGTATCCACTGAAAGCTTGCGCGATAGTGTTGTAGGCCGGCAGGTTGGTGTACTCGTCGGTGCCAAATTGACCAAATCCAGACAAATGGGCAATGACCAATTTGGGGTTATGCTGCCAGAGCACTTCATCGGTGATACCACGGCGGGCGAACGCCGGCCCTTTACTGGCCTCGATGAAAATATCTGTGGTTTCCATTAGCTTTAAGAATGCGTCACGTCCTTCGTCTTTGAAAATATTCAATGACAGCGCGTGCAGGTTGCGACGGGACAATTGCGGGTAGTTGGGCTGGACGCGGATGGTATCGGCCCACGCTACGTTTTCAATCCAGATAACTTCGGCGCCCCATTCGGCGAACATTTGTCCGGCAAACGGGCCGGCAATTTCGATCCCGGAGAAGACCACCTTAAGCCCGGCAAGCGGCCCAAAGACAGGCATCGATAAATGATCGGTCATAACGTAATTCCTATTCTGGGATATCAGAAACCCCATCTGTGGCGATGGGGTTTGCTGTGTGATGGCTTAGCGGTACTGCTTCAATACGGAGCGGCCAAGGGTTAGGATCTGCATTTCATCGGAGCCGCCGGAGACGCGATCAACGCGCAGGTCACGCCAGAAGCGGGTGATGCGATGGTTACCGGCGATCCCGACACCGCCTAACACTTGCATGGAGGTATCGACAACCTCAAAGGCAGCATTGGCGCAGAAGTATTTACACATAGCGGCATCACCAGACGTGATGGTGCCGTTGTCGGCTTTCCACGCGGCCTCTAACAGCATGTTTTTCATAGAGTTAAGCTTGATCGCCATGTGGGCGAATTTTTCCTGAATCAGCTGGAAGCGACCGATGGTTTCACCAAATTGAACACGTTGGTTGGCATAGCGCGCGGCATCTTCAAAGGCGCACATGGCGGTGCCGTAGTTGGTGAGGGCCACTAAGAAACGCTCATGGTCGAACTCTTCTTTGACACGGTTAAAGCCGTTGCCTTCGCGACCGAACATGTCCTCTTCGTCCAGCTCGACATCGTCAAAGTTGATTTCACAGCAGCTGTCCATGCGCAGGCCGAGCTTGTCCAACTTGTTAACTTTGATCCCCGCCTTACTCATGTCCACAAACCATTCGGTGTAGATAGCTTTGTCTGGAGACGCACCGTCGCGCGCCATCACCACGATGTACGGGGTGTAGGCACTACTGGTGATAAAGCACTTACTGCCATTGAGGTACACTTTGCCGTTTTTGCGGGAGTAGGTTGTTTTCAAGCTACCTACATCAGAGCCGGCGCCAGGCTCAGTGATCGCAGAGTTCCACATTTGCTTACCGCTACCGCGGAATGACATGATTTTGTCGATTTGGGCAGGTGTTCCTTCGCGCAGGAAGGTGTTAAAGCCGCCTGGCAATTGATACAGCACGTAGGTTGGGGCGCCTAAGCGGCCAAGCTCCATCCAGACCGCAGCCAGCGTGACAAAACCTGCATCCAGACCACCGTGCTCTTCGGGGAGCAACAGGCTGTCGATGCCCATTTCCGCCAGCTCTTTCACAAAGCGCTCAGGGTAGACACTGTCACGGTCACATTCAGCAAAATAGGCTTCCCAGTTCTCACTGGCCATCAGCTCACGAATACCGGCAACAAACAGTTCCTGCTCATCGTTTAAGTTAAAATCCATTTTTCAACCTCTTGATATATTTATGGTTTAATTTGCTTATTTTTCCAATGTACTTTGGCGTTGTTCTGACAATACGGGTGATACGAGATGGGTTTCTGCTAGCTCGTGGTGCGTTTCAGTTACCGGCTCACCCTCTTGCCAATGCACCTTGGCGTCTTTAATGAAAGACCATGTCACCATGATGTTGACGAAGAAGAGTGGGCAGCCTCCGGCGATAATGGCAGTTTGAATTGGCTTTAAACCGCCCAGTGCCAGCAAGACAATCCCGATAATGCCAACCAGTACTGACCAGCCAATACGGACCAGCAATGGCGGCTCTTCCCCTTCGCGAATTTCGCGGCAGGTTGACATGGCAAGGGTGTACGAACAGGCATTAATCAAGGTGACGGTGGCCAGGAAACAGAGGATAAAGAATCCCCACATGGTGACCGTGCTC
The DNA here is from genome assembly GCF_021368255.1 of Plesiomonas sp. PI-19. Classification (NCBI taxonomy): domain Bacteria; kingdom Pseudomonadati; phylum Pseudomonadota; class Gammaproteobacteria; order Enterobacterales; family Enterobacteriaceae; genus Plesiomonas; species Plesiomonas sp. PI-19. Next base: position 2,211,380 of record NZ_JAJNMQ010000001.1, on the reverse strand, counting down.
AGCGGCAGTGCGGCCCAAGTCTCGATGATGGCGCGTGCCACACCGTATTGTTCAATCAGCTCTGGGATGTTGACGATATTGTTGTTCATCAGCAGTAAGGTGTTACTGCCCAGTACGGTCCACAAGATCCAGGTGGAAGCGGTCAGACCCATCACCATACCGAAGCACAGTTCGCGCACAGTCCGGCCACGAGAGATTCGAGCCAAGAAAATGCTCATTTGGATGGCGTAAATAATCCACCAAGCCCAGTAGAAGACCGTCCAGCTTTGTGGAAAGCCGCTTTGGCTAATGGAGTCGGTATAAAAGAGCATGCGTGGCAGATACATCAACAACATACCTACCGAGTCGGTAAAGTAGTTCATGATGAAGCTAGCGCCACTGACGATGAATACCCAACCCAGCATTAAGAAGCTCAGGTAGCTACGGATATCACTGGCCAGACGAACCCCTTTTTGCAGACCAAACGCCACGCAGATGGCATTGAGAATGATCCAGCAAGTGATGATGATGGCATCCAATTCCAGAGTTCGCTGGATCCCAAACAGGTATTGCATACATTCGGTGACCAGCGGGGTTGCCAGACCGAGGCTGGTTCCCATGGCGAAGATCAGGGCAACCAAATAGAAGTTATCGATGATAGTGCCGAACAAGCCTTTGGCGTGTTTTTCACCCACCAACGGGGTCAGGGTTGAGCTGGGGCGAATCACATCCATTTTGCGCACAAAGAAGAAGTAGGCGAACGCAACAGAAAGGAAGCTATAGGTTGCCCAAGGCAGCGGACCCCAGTGGAATAAACTGTAAGCGAGGCCAAGCTCTTTGGCGTTGGCGGAGAACGGTTCAAAACCAAAGGGGGGGGTCGAGATATAGTAGTAAATCTCAATGGAGCCCCAGAACAGAACGGCCGCCGATGTACAGGAGGCAAACATCATGAAAATCCAGCTGGCGGTACTGAACTCAGGTGGCTCATCACCCAATTTCTTTTTCGCATACGGGCCAAAGACTAACCAGAACCAGCCGATCAGCATAACGACCATGTACCATTCAAATGCCCAGCCCCACACATTGGTGACATAACTAAATACGGAGTTAATCACAATATTGGCTGCATCCAGATCCCTGACGGTTAGCCAACAGAGAAATCCGACAATTATTAAGGGCGGAAAGAATACTTTCTTGTCAATTCCTGACTTTCTGTTTTCATCTTTCATGGTTGATTTCCATTATCAAGGCGAAATTAATAATTCGGTCTAGGTGATTTATTTTGTCTCATGTTTGTTAATTTAATGTTGAGTGTTGTTCAATAACGAAATACATTAACAAGTAACTTATAATGGGTATTCATCCTGCTGCGCTCTACGATATTAATCACACTTTCCCATTAAGTTTTTTATCTATTTCATTAGATTAATTTTCTTTTAAAACAGTGTGTTAATTGTGTTTTTGAGCGTTTTTATCGATGTGTATGTTCAATATTGGTGAGTTGAGTAGCAATATTGAACGTTAGCTTTATTCATCTCGCTTATTTTCAGTATTGGTGATTGGGGTTTCATTTCATAATTAATTGGCGTGATATCTGTATTTAACAACGCCAATATTGGTGACGTTTCCTTCATCATTTCTGGAGATGCGATTAATGAAGATCATCACTTGCTATAAGTGTGTACCTGATGAGCAGGATATTGTGATCAATAATGCTGATGGCTCATTAGATATCAGCAAAGCCAATGTCAAAATCAGTCAATACGATCTCAATGCAATTGAGGCTGCTTGTCAGTTAAAGCAACAAATTGCGGATGTGCAAGTTATTGCGCTGAGTGTGGGCGGTAAAGCATTAACGAATGCGAAAGGGCGTAAAGACGTTCTGTCACGCGGACCGGATGAATTATTGGTTGTGATTGATGACCAATTTGAACAGGCATTACCACAGCAGACGGCGGCGGCATTGGCTGCAGCGGCACAAAAATCAGGATTTGACCTGATTGTGTGTGGCGATGGCTCCGCTGATTTATATGCTCAACAGGTGGGTTTGTTAGTCGGCGAAATGCTGAATATTCCCGCTATCAACGGTGTCAGCAAGATTATCGCTCTGACAGAGAGCACGCTGACGGTTGAGCGTGAGTTAGAAGATGAAATTGAAACACTGAGCATTCCTCTACCTGCCGTAGTAGCGGTGTCTACGGATATTAATTCCCCCCAAATTCCTTCCATGAAAGCCATCCTCGGGGCTGCCAAAAAGCCAGTTCAAGTGTGGCAGCCTGCTGATATTGGGTTAGATGCGCAGGATGCGTACTCCGTACAACAGGTTGCTGCACCTAAGCAACGTGAGCGCCAGCGTATTGTGATTGAAGGGGATGGCGAAGACCAAATCGCTGCGTTTGCTGATCATTTGCGCAAAGTCGTTAATTAATAAGGGGGATGTCATGAGCAAGTTTTCCAATGTTTGGGTATTTAGCGATACACCGGCTCGTCTGCCTGAATTGATGAGCGGTGCGCAGGCATGTGCTGAACATGTGCATGTGTTTGTGTTGAATGAATCTGAGATTGCGCCGGCGTTTCATTTGGGGGCCGAACATGTTTGGCAGCTGACTGGGAAACCGGAAGACGGCATGCTGGAAGATTATGCTACTGCAATGGCGGCCACCATCCGCGAGCAGAGCGCACAGGGGTTAGTGCTGTTGCCAAATACCCGCCGTGGCAAATTGATTGCGGCCAAGTTGGGTTTCCGTTTGTCAGGGGCTGTCTCTAATGATGTGAGTGCTCTGGCTTTGCAAGAGGGACAGGCGACTGCCAAACATATGGTTTATGGTGGCTTAGCGATAGGTGAAGAGAGCATTACATCACCGTTTGCCATTTTAACCGTCAGCAGTGGCACTTTTGAGCCCGCGCAAGCAGATACCGCACGGACTGGCGAATCACATCTTGTGCCATGGCAAGCGCCAGCGGTGACGGTATCTCGCATTGCGACGCAAGCGCGTCAGAGCAATAGCGTTGATCTTGACAAAGCGCGCTTGGTCGTGAGTGTTGGCCGAGGAATTGGCAGTAAAGAGAATATCTCCTTTGCTGAGGCCCTGTGTCAGAGCATTGGCGCGGAGTTAGCCTGCTCACGCCCTGTGGCTGAAAATGAAAAATGGATGGAGCATGAGCGTTATGTGGGCATTTCCAATCTGATGATCAAACCGGATCTGTATCTGGCCGTGGGGATTTCAGGTCAGATCCAGCACATGGTCGGTGCCAACGGCGCAGCGACGATTTTTGCCATCAATAAAGATAAAAACGCCCCGATTTTCCAGTATGCCGATTACGGCATTGTCGGTGATGCACTGAAAATCCTGCCCGCCCTGACCTCTGCGTTAGCACGTTGATTGATTGAGGCAGGGCGAATCACACCCTGCCACAGACAGGTAATGGAGTTCGTATGTCTGACGATATCTTTGATGCCATCATCGTAGGAGCGGGGTTAGCTGGCTCCGTTGCTGCGTTGGTGTTAGCCCGGGAAGGGGCGCAAGTATTAGTGATTGAGCGCGGCAATGCTGCCGGCTCGAAAAATGTAACGGGTGGACGTATCTACGCGCACAGTTTGGAGCGTATTCTGCCTGGTTTTGCTGAGCATGCTCCGATTGAGCGGGTGATCACCCACGAAAAACTGGCATTCATGACTGAAAACGGTGCGATGTCAGTAAATTACCAAAATGGTGAGCCAACCGAGCCTGGGCAGGTTTCGTATTCGGTATTACGCAGCAAGTTGGATGCGTGGTTGATGGAACAAGCTGAAGAGGCGGGGGCACAACTGATCACCGGTATTCGCGTGGATAACGTGGTACAGCGTGATGGCAAAGTGGTAGGCGTCGAAGCCGATGGTGATGTGATCGAATCAAAAGTGGTCATCTTGGCCGATGGCGTTAACTCTTTGTTAGCCGAAAAACTGGGGATGGCTAAGCGTGTTGAACCGGAGCATGTCGCGGTTGGGGTGAAAGAGCTGATTGAGTTACCTAAATCAGTGATTGAAGACCGTTTTCAGCTACAAGGCAATGAAGGGGCGGCATGTTTGTTTGCCGGCTCACCGACCGATGGTTTGATGGGCGGTGGTTTTCTGTATACCAATGAGAGCACACTTTCACTTGGCCTAGTGTGTGGCTTGCATCACGTGAAAGAGTCGAAAAAATCAGTCCCGCAGATGTTGGAAGATTTTAAGCAGCATCCTGCCATTGCGCCACTGATTGCCGGTGGCAAGCTGGTTGAATACGCCGCACATGTGGTGCCGGAAGCCGGTATCAATATGCAGCCTGAGTTAGTGGGTGAAGGTGTTCTGATTGCCGGTGATGCGGCAGGTATGTGCATGAATTTGGGCTTTACCATTCGCGGTATGGATTTGGCGGTTTCTGCTGGTGAGGCAGCGGCGAAAACCGTGCTATCAGCCATGAAACGCAATGATTTTAGTAAAGAAGGGCTGGCCGAGTACCAACAGCATTTGGATAACGGGCCAATGCGCGATATGCGGATGTACCAACGTATGCCAGCATTTTTGGATAACCCGCGCATGTTTACTTATTACCCTGAAATGGTGGTCGGTATTGCGCGTGATCTCTTCACTATTGATGGCCAAGCGCCAGTGCCGATGCGTAAAAAAATCCTGAGTCATTGCAAGAAGGTTGGTTTTATCAACCTGATGAAAGATGGCATTAGAGGAGTAACAGCATTATGACTTCGCCCGTCAACGTAGACGTCAAATTAGGCGTGAATAAATTTAATGTCGATGAAGAAAATCCACACATTATTTTGAAAACCGCGCCAGATAAACACGCGCTCGATGTAGTAATGAAAGCCTGTCCAGCTGGTTTATATAAACGGCAAGACGACGGAAGTGTGCGCTTTGACTATGCCGGATGTCTGGAATGTGGCACCTGTCGAATTCTGGGTCTTGAGACAGCATTAGAGAAATGGGAATATCCGCGCGGCACTTTTGGCGTGGAGTTTCGCTACGGCTGATATCCGCGGTGATGTTAACGCGTGATAAACACGGTGATCCCTTCTTTTGTCGATAACACAGGAAATAACCATGCAGCAGCCAAGGAACTTTGATGATATCAAATTCTCATCCATTCACCGCAGAATCATGCTATGGGGAAGTGGGGGGCCGTTTCTGGATGGTTATGTGTTGGTTATTATTGGTGTTGCACTTGAGCAATTAACACCAGTATTACATCTTGATGCTGAATGGATAGGGTTGCTAGGTGCAGCAACCCTGGCCGGATTATTTATTGGTACGACATTATTTGGCTATATTTCAGATAAAGTCGGCCGGCGTAAAATGTTTCTCATCGATATTGTGGCCATTGGTGTGATATCAGTGGCAACCATGTTTGTCACCAGTCCTTTTGAACTCCTAATCATGCGGCTACTGATTGGCATCGTTATCGGTGCAGATTATCCCATTGCCACTTCTATGGTCACGGAGTTTTCTAATACACATCAACGCGCGTTCTCGATGGGATTTATTGCCGCAATGTGGTACGTCGGTGCGACCTGTGCCAATTTAGTGGGCTATTGCTTGTATGAGATAGAAGGCGGCTGGCGTTGGATGCTTGGTAGTGCGTTTATTCCTTGCCTGATTATTCTGATTGGCCGTTTTGACTTGCCGGAGTCACCGCGTTGGTTATTGCGTAAAGGCCGGGTTGAAGAGTGTGATCAAATGATGATTAAGCTCTTCGGTGAAAGGGTGGTTTTTGAGGAAGAGCCACCAAAAGAAACGCGATTTTCACAGCTGTTTACACGTCGTCATTTCCCCTTTGTATTATTCATTGCTGCGATTTGGACCTGTCAGGTCATTCCGATGTTTGCCATTTATACCTTTGGGCCGCAGATCGTCGGGTTACTCGGTTTAGAGCAAGGGCGCAGTGCAACGCTGGGAAATATGATTATTAGCCTATTCTTTATGCTGGGTTGTATTCCCGCCATGTTTTGGTTAGATAGCATCGGCCGGCGGCCACTTTTAATCGGCAGCTTCGCCATGATGACGCTAGCGTTGGCAGCATTAGGCTTTTTCCCAGGCTTGGGCATTGGACTCGTTGTGATGATGTTTGCTATTTATGCGTTTTTCTCTGGCGGACCAGGGATATTGCAGTGGCTGTACCCAAATGAGCTTTTCCCAACCGATATTCGTGCTTCTGCCGTTGGCGTAATTATGTCATTAAGCCGGATTGGTACGATTGTGTCTGTATGGGGCTTGCCGATTTTTATTGCCAACCATGGCATCAGCAATGTCATGTTGATTGGTGCTGCGATATCGTTGGTTGGACTGCTCATTTCCATGGTGTTTGCACCAGAGACACGTGGGTTAAATTTGATGCAAACTGGAAGTTTATCGCTTCGACGTACGGCTAAAACCGAATATGTGCCAGTGCCAAAATCTGTAAAATGATTCTGGCTGATAATGGGTAAACGTTTTTGTGCATGGCCTTCCGGTTTTAGTCTCCTAACGCCATTAACCGATGCCTCTTTGTTAGTATTGACTAGCAAGGAGGCTGCTTATGTTTGACCCCAACGATATTTATCATCCCCGAGAGTTTCGCGATGGAGAGCGTTCTGATCTTGGTTATTCCGCAGGAGAAAGGCCGTCTTATCACGAACAGAAAAGAAGAGAGAGCTACGATAGCTATGCCCGTGAAAAACAGGCATCTCGCCATTGGTTATTTCCCGCGTGGTTTTTCTTTTTAGGCTTCATGACGGCTATGTTCATCGCCTATCGTTGGCCGCTGTTGTTCGTGCATGTTCTCACCGAGTTTGGTCATTTCTTCATGCGCATTGGTGGGGCTATTTCGGCGCTATTTTCTTCTTCATTATGAAGTTTCGGTTATGACATATTGGTGATGAAATAAAGCGGCGTTCGGTAATGATGAATACCGCTTACATTGCTATTTCTACGATTAATAACCGATTCCTTTTGCTTGGTTATTATGGCAATAGTGTAGCGCTTGGTGTTAATGCCATTCGTGTGGAAACCGCATGTAAAGCAATCAGATGCAGCATCTCAGAAACAGTCGTGCATAAGTCGAGCAAAATAGCGACATCATACTTTTCTGCTGAGCGTGAGATTGCCGTATGGGTAACGCAGTTTTGCGTCATCATGCCGGCCACCCACAAACGGCTAACGCCTCTTTCTGACAACACTTGTTCTAATGTGGTTTTCACAAAACCATCGGCAAAAGTTTTAACCACTATCGGTGCATTAGGGGCTGCGGCCAAAACATCCGGGTGAATTTCCGCGCCGGGTGTGCCTTGATTAAAAAATGGCGCTAAGCCTAACGCAGGATCGGCAATATGTTGCACGTGAATAATCTCTACGCCTGCCGCTTGCGCTTTATGCATGAAGGCTACAATGCGGTCTTTGGTCTCTTCGGCTTGCCACAGCGGAAAGGCTCCGGCAGCGAAGTAATCATTTTGTAGATCAATAATCAGTAATGCAGTCTTTTCCATTTGGCGCACTCCTACCAGTACAAGATCATTGTATTAACAGCGCTAGGGTTGAACGAGATAGTGGTAATACATCGAGTAAAGCGTGTAAGGAGTATGACGCTGACGTGGCATTTGCTGTAGTGTCTAAAATGACATAAAACAGTCCAATACCGACAATTATCACGTGAATAAGATGCGCATTGAGGCGGCGATGACGAAGATTACACTTGGCATTTATCACTATCCTCAGGCACTAAAATCGGCAGTTTATGGGCTGGAAGAGATGTTTGAGCTGGCCAATACGCAGTGCCGCCAGCAGGGGCTCAAGGTACAGTTTTCGCCTGCTATTTTTACCGATCCGTTTGGTGTTAATACTCATTTTGATGTGGTGATTCTACCGCCGGGAACTGCGCCCTTTATGGCTATGGAGGTGCTGGCGTGGTTACGCAAAGCCCATCAGCGCGGTAGCGTGATAGCCTCAGCCTGTACGGGCAGTTTTATGCTGGCTGGCGCCGGAGTATTGCATCAACGTCCGGTAACCACCCACTGGGGATTGGCTGAGAGTTTTACGCAGCAGTTTCCCGAACAACCGCTCAAAACAGATGCCATCTTGATTGATCATGGTGATGTGATCAGTGCCGGAGGGTTAATGTCATGGGTGGATTTAGGTTTGGAGTTGGTCGCGCGCTACGCATCAGCGCAGGTGATGCGTAATTTGGGTAAGCTGTTGGTGGTCGATACCGCCGAGCGCGAGCAGCGCTTTTATCAGCAGTTTATGCCATCGTTTTTGCACGGCGATAGCATGATAGAGAAATTACAGCGTTGGTTAGCGGCGCATCTGGCGCAACCTATAACGCTTAAACAATTAAGTCAGCAAGGTGCGGTGACAGAGCGCACCTTGCTACGCCGTTTTGCCAAAGCCACCGGCCACACCCCTTACGAATACCTACAGCGCCTGCGCATCCAACGGGCATGTGAACTGCTGGAAACAACCACCGATTCATTTACGCTGATTGCCAATCAGGTGGGGTATGACGATAGCGGAGCTTGTCGGAAAGCCTTTATCCGCATCATGGGGTTAACACCCAGCGCATTTCGTCAACGTTTTGGTCGTTAAAGTTGTCGTGCTGCCGTTTGTTGATATTGGTATTCGATAGAATGTTCAATGGGTCAATACACAATATCGGAGAGATCTCGAGGGGGTTCGAGCAAATATTGTTGCTGGTTTAGCACAGGTTTTAGCGAGGAAATGTGCTGGTTATTTTGGCCGAATTTTATCCTGTGACCTTCCCCTTAGGAGAGCAGACAGGGTGTGTTTTATTGCGTCCTGTAGCATCTGAATCTTCGAGTTAAATCGCTTTTTTATCAACTTGTTATGGCAGAAAACCGTCCAAAGAGATTCAATGTTGTTTTGGGCTATCACGTGCTAAACAAGTACGCCGGTAAGTACGCCAAACAGCCAAAAAAGAGCGTTTTCTAGGAGATAGTATGCTGAATCAGGACCGTGAAGTTGCTGTACTCACACCCCCTGCGGGCAAAGACCGAATTGTTAGTGCGGTGAAGTCACGTCATGGTCCGGGCCTTGCTATTGAAGCGCGCGCCGGTCGACCCAGTAAGAGTTGGCTTTATCGCTACTATATTGCGGGTAAACAGCAAAAAATGACCCTAGGCAGCTATCCTGCTATGAGTTTAGCGGAAGCAAGGGTTGCACACAAAGAGGCGGTGGCGCTGGTGCAGCGAGGTATTGATCCTCGAATGCAAAAAGCGCAAGAGAAAGCCAGTAATGAGGCTATGTGTACCGTGGGGATGGCGGTTGAACGTTGGCTTGAGTTTCGTGAGCAAACCAGTGAGCTAAAGCCAACAACCTTAGCTGGGCACCGTAGCCGCTGGAATCTACATTTAAAGCGTCATTTAGACAAAATCCGGCTAGATGAGTTGACCACCGCGCATCTGGCGAACGCACTTGAGTCGGCCCGACGAACATCACGCTCCTCATCGAAAAATCAAAAAAGTCGTGGCGAGGAAGTTCGCAAGTCGCTGACGACTATCAGTATGGCGCTCGATTACGCCCGTATTCGACACATGATCATGATTAACCCTGCACGTCTTCTGCGCCCGAAAGACTTCAATATCACGACACGCCCACGCGAGCGTTGGCTGACACTACCTGAGTTACGCCAGTTATGGTTGGCGTTAGATGTCGAAGTGGCTAAATACGAAAATCACGATGCAAAGCCGCGCTTTAACGTTATTTCACCACCGGCATGCGCGGTGATTAAATTATTGATCCTCACGGGTGCTCGGCGTAGCGAAGTGACGCAAATGAAACGCTCTCAGATTAATGGCGATGTTTGGGTGATCCCTGAAACTAAAAATGGCAAGCCGCATACCATCTACCTAAGCGCATTAGCGCAGCAAATCATTGCCGAACAAAAGTCAGGGGAGTTTGTGTTCGAATCTGTCCGCTCGGCAGACCAACCGATTTTACCGAGCTCGATTACGCGCGCGTTGAATCGCTTACAAGAGCGAGCGTTGCCCGATCTCGAGCCTTTTACGGTGCACGATTTGCGGCGCAGCGCGGCAACCAACTGGGCAGAGCACCTAGGGGCAGAAGAGCGGGTTATCGAGATTTGCTTAAACCACCAACCCATGAACAAACTGATTCGCATTTATCACCGTTCAAAGCACGAAGATAAAACTCGAGCGTTATGGCAAGCATGGGGCGAGATGGTGGAGGAGCAGGTCGCAAGATAAGTTTATTTTTTAATATATTTTGATGGTCTAAATGAAGTTTAGGACAACATTGATTTTGAATGAGGTAATTGAGGAGGTTTTCCCATGAAAACGATTGAAAGTAATTAAGTGCTGGCAAAGAGTTATTCTGACCAGCACTTAATATTATATTGCAGATTAAAGTTGTGTTATTAGTTTGCCTGAGTTTCTGCGTCTACCTCAATTTTTGACATTTTTTCTCTGGATTTTACCCAGATCATAATTGCAGCCAATACGGCAAAAGGTACGATAGGATCAACCAGTGTGCCACCTTTGCCAAATATAAAATTCAGCGTCATTACAATACTGGCACCAATTGCCCAAGCAATGGTGGTTGTTACAGTCCAAATCTTTAGTTGGTCACCGAGTTCGGTAATACCAAGTGTACGGCTAATAATGTGGAAGTAGGAGTCATTGAGGTGAGAGAATCCTACGGGACCTACAGCACATGCTAATGCTACGAATACAGGATCTAATCCAAGTGTTTCAACTAAAGGCAGCGTCATTGTTGCGGCTACCATCATGGCTGCTGTCGCAGAACCTTGGATCAGGCGCAGTAGTGAGGCAATGGCAAGGGGAACTAAAAGAGGAGGTATCCCACTGCTCGCAATTGCTTCCGCTACTTGTGGCCCCGCGCCTGAGGCTTTAAGAACCGCACCCATCGCTCCACCACAACCAGTGACCACAAGGATTAAGCCCGTTGTTGCCAGAGAATCATCCATTGAACCAATGATATCTTTACGGTCAATGTGACGAGTCAGACCGTACAGGGCCAGTAGAACACCGATACCTACTGCAACGACTGGATTCCCAATCAGTGATAGCAGAGTTTGAATAGCAGAATCACCTTTACCCAATAAGGTATTAGCGAGAATTAGCACAATAGGGATGAGAATGGGGCCAAATGAGAGGAAGTTACTTGGCAGCGCTTTTTCATCAGCTTCTTGTACTTTTTCCAAGTTAGCCCAATCAGCTTGAGAGGTGATCCATGTTTGTCCTTCCGGTACTCGGTAATACTCATCTCCGACTTTACGGATGTACAGTAAGGACAGTAGCATCATTGGAATGGAAACCATCAGTCCCCATAGCATGTAAACCCCAAGGTCAACCTGAAGAATACCAGCGACGGCTACAGGACCTGGTGTAGGCGGAACAAGTGCGTGGGTAATGAGAAGACCAAGTGCAAGGGTAACACCCAGCCCTACAGCTGATTTGCCGGTATTACGAGAAATTGCGCGCACCAATGAGTGTAGAATGATGTACGCAGAGTCACAGAAAACAGGAATAGCGACTAGAACTCCTGTTAAACCAAGAGCAATGTCTTCTCGACCTTTACCACAAAGTTTAACAAATGTTTTTGCCATGCGAACTGCGGCACCTGAGCGTTCAAAGCAAGCCCCCATGATTACACCGAACGCAATAATGAGACCGATGCCGCCAAGCACGCCACCAAAACCGGCTTGAATTGCATTGATGAGTTCGGTTGGCGCCATACCGGCAAATAATCCCATAATGATACTTGCCAGTACCATCGCAAGAGCAACAGGGATTCGTGTTTTTATGATCATCCCCATCATGGCGATAATCCCCACAATTATTCCTATTAATGCTGTATTCATTATGTTTCCTGCCTTTCAGATTTAGTTTTCACGTAAAGATTGCCTTCGAAAAGAAGGCAATAAAATCGACGTATACTTACGTTCTATTTTTAAATTTAGATATATTTTTGTAGCCAAACTAACCCTTCAAACGTGGTTTTTCTTGGCTTATATTCGCAACCAATCCATCCTTGGTAACCGGTGATATCAAATTGGTCGAAAATGTGTTGGTAATTAACTTCGCCTTCTGAAGGTTCATGTCTATCAGGAATAGACGCTATTTGTACATGTCCAATATAGCTAGCTAAATCACGGATCAGTACGGTTAGGTCCCCATCCATAATTTGTGCATGATAGACATCAAATTGCAGTTTTACGTTCGGTCGATTCACTAACTTTATTAGTTCTACCGCATCTCGTTGGTGAGCGATGAAATAACCTGGAACATCGCGTGAGTTGAGTGGTTCAATAAGCAGGTCGATACTGTGTTCGGCAAATTTATCTGCTGCATAGCGGATATTATTGATAAAGGTTTCAACGTGTTGTTCGTAACTATATCTGTTATCTACGAGGCCTGACATTGCATGGACTTTTTTACATTTCAACGCTTTTGCGTAAGTTAGAGCGATATCCACGCTACGCTGAAATTCATCTTCGCGTCCAGGAATAGCTGCGAAGCCACGTTCACCTGAATCCCAATCACCAGGCGGCATGTTAAACAGAGCTTGCTCTAAATTGAATTGGCTCAGTTTCTCAGCCAGAACTTGAGGTTCATAGGCATATGGGAACAGAAACTCAACAGCCTGAAATCCTACTTGATGAGCTTTTGCAAAGCGATCAAGGAATTCCACTTCATTGAACAGCATAGTGAGGTTTGCTGCAAATCGAGCCATTATTATTTTCCTCTTCCTTGGAGATCCGATACTTCAGTATCAGTCAGATATCTAGTTGTTTGATTTTTTAGCAAAAAAAACAGCTTTGCGGTTTCTTCAAGCTCTTCTGCATTATCAACGGCATCAATCAGATCTGAACCCGTTACCACTGGGCCATGGTTAGCGAGCAGAAAGGCGCGATAATCGCCAGCTCGCTTGGCAAGCTCTTCTGCAATTTGAGGGTGACCTGGACGGAAGTATGGGATCACCGGTAGTTTACCTATACGCATCACGTAGTAAGGTGTAAACGGTTTAATGGCGTTGTCATGATCTAAGTTTTCAAGGCATGACAGAGCGGTAAGGTATGTGGAGTGCAAATGCACAATAGCATTGCAGGCTGGATTGTTACGGTAAATCGCTAGGTGAAAAGCGACTTCTTTCGATGCTTTTTTGCCGGAGATAAGCGTCCCATCAATATCTACGACTGATAGTTCTTCAGCGACTAAGCGTCCAAATGATGAGCCGGTTGGTGTGGCAAGAAAATGCCCGTTTGGTTGCCTGACAGAGAGATTACCCGCGCCGCCAGTTGCATAACCTCGCTCAAACATTGATCGCGCTAGAGTTACTACTTGTTGCCGCAGTTTCATATCACTCATAAAAAAACTCCTGCGCTCTTTCAAAGAAGAGTTCATCACCAAAATTGCCGGATTTAAGCGCTAGCGATAGCTCTCCATCGAGTGATTTCACCCAAGGCACGCCGGGTGCGATTTGTGGACCGATATGGAAGCCTTCAACGCCAAGACTTTGAGTGACGGTCCCAGAGGTTTCACCTCCTGCAACAATGAAATTTTTAACACCGAGTTCTTTGAGTTGTGAGGCAAGTAAACTAAAGAATTTTTCAACGGCATGGCTGGATTTAGCAGCGCCAAACTTACTTTGAATGGCTTTTAATTTTTCAGGTTCGGCAGTAGCAAAGACGATGGGTGCATAACCAGCATCTAGATTTGCTAGGACCCATTTGCAGACTTGCGTACTGTAAGTTTCATCGGTTAGGCAGGCTTCTACTTCGATTGCATAGTGCGGTGCTTTTGTTTGATATACGGAGACCTGTTTATTGGTCATGATTGAACAAGAGCCGGAAAGAATGACGGTTTTGGCCTTGATTGGATAACCGGCTTTTTTTACTGAGTTTTGCTCTGTAAGGAAGGATGCCCAATTTTTTGCTAACCCAGCGGCTAGCCCAGAACCACCCGTAACTAGCTTCAGCTGTTTTGCGGCTTCCCCCAGCGTGTCCAGGTGCTTTGGCTCAAAAGCATCGACTACAGCATAGCGACAGCCTTTAGTGCGTAGCTCTTCAAATTTAGAACAGACTTGCTCACTACCGGTTTCGATAGTTTGATAGTTCACTAGTCCAACTTCACCTTTTGATTGTGCTTTCATTAGGCGAACAACGCTTGAATCTGTCATCGGAGTAACAGGATGATGACGCATTCCTGATTCATTGAGGGGCTCTCCGAGAACAAACAAATGGCCGTTAAATACGGTACGGCCATTTACCGGCAATGCTGGGCACACGATAGTGAAATTTTCATTTAAAGCGTCTAGCAGTGCATCGGTGACGGGACCAATGTTGCCTTTTTCTGTACTGTCAAAGGTAGAGCAATATTTGAAATAAAATTGCTGGCATTGCTGCTTTTGCAACCAAGATAGAGCAGAAAGAGAGTCAGCAATGGCTTCGTCAACAGGACAGGAGCGTGATTTGAGGCTGATCACTACTGCATCTGCATCAACGTGTGTCTCATTTGACGGTATGCCATTGAGTTGTACTGTCCGCATGCCATTTTCGACTAAAAAGCCTGCAATATCAGTTGCGCCGGTAAAATCATCAGCGATAACACCTAATAACATAGTTACTTCTCCACACCTGGCAGATTGATGCCATGAAAAATCTTGATTACCGCGCTATCGTCTTCTTTTCCGTAACCAGCATTGCTTGCTGAGGTGAACATGTTGAGTGCGGCACTGGCCAGAGGCAGGGGGAAGCGTAGATCTTGGGCGGTATCAGTGACCAAATTGAGATCTTTCACAAAAATATCGACCATGGATTTTGGTGAGTAGTCGCCATCGACTACGTGTTTCATCCGGTTCTCAAACATCCAAGAGTTGCCTGCAGCATTGGTGACCACGTCATACATCAGATCAAGAGGGATGTTAGCGCGAGCTGCTAGTGCCATTGCTTCCGCACCGGCTGCAATATGAACACCTGCTAATAACTGGTGGATAATTTTTACTGTCGCACCAAGACCAATCTCTTTGCCTATGTTGTAAACCTTGCTTGCTGTTGCATCCAGTACAGGCTTTAACATGTCAAATGCTTGCTGGGGACCTGAAGCCATGATGGTCATTTCTCCGGCATTAGCTTTTAGTGCACCGCCTGATACCGGTGCATCCAGCATCAAGAGATTGTAGGTTTTAAGCATTGCCTCAATTTCTTTGGCGTCTTGTGCAGAGATAGTCGCTGACACCATCACCGGAGTAAGCGGTTTTAGGTTTGCCGCTAAACCAGAGTCAAACAGTACTGATTTGACTTGCTTAGCGTTGATGACTAGTAACAACACGGCATCCAGATTTTGAGCAAACTGATTGGCATCAGTAGATACGCCTTTTGCTCCAGCATTTCCTAAGTCTTCAAGTGCTACAGGATTGAGATCAATGCCATATACATCCAACCCCGCTCGAATACAGGATTTAGCCGCTCCCATTCCCATGGAACCTAAGCCAATGACTGCTACTGATTTCACTGAATTCTGACCCATCATCTACTCCCACATCGTGTGAAGCGCTGAGCGCTATGTGTTAATATTTGTTCTTTGATGTGAGTATGTGTGAATTTGTGGTGTGCGTCCGTGATTAAACTCTCAACTTGAAACGGTAGGATAGTTCTGTTCTATCCCTATATTTAGAAGGATTGTTGTTTGCCAAAGCTCAGTACGGAGTATTGAAATTCACAATAACGAACAGATGTTCACATGTGCTATTCATTGATGTTAATATGAATGTAAGGAACAACTTGAGATGAATTATGATTCCCGCAGAACGACAGAAGACGATCCTGACTCTGCTTTCAAAACAGGAAGTGATCAGTATCAATGAGTTGGTTGAGCATATTAATGTTTCTCATATGACCATTCGACGTGATATTGCCAAGCTTGAACAGCAAGGTAAGGTGATATCGGTATCTGGAGGAGTGCAGCTTACGCAGTTAATCCATAGAGAAGCGCCACATAATACAAAAGCAGCACAGCGTGCGGACAAAAAACAGAGTATCGGTCAACTAGCCAGTTCACTTATTCCTCAGCATTGCACTGTTTATCTCGATGCTGGTACCACGACGTTGGAGATAGCACATGCTATTGCTCATAGACAGGATTTGTTGATCATCACTAATGACTTTGTGATAGCAAATCATCTAATGCACAACGGTAGTAGCGAGATATATCATACTGGAGGACGGATTGATCGTGATAATCAGTCTTCGGTTGGTGGGAAAGTTGCTGATTTTTTAGCTGGAATGAACATTGATCTTGCGTTTATTTCTACCTCTTCATGGAATCTAAAAGGTATCTCCACCCCAAGTGAGCCAAAGGTAATTGTTAAGCAAGCGGTCGCGAAAGCTGCTCAACAATTGGTTTTAGTCTCAGATTCTTCGAAGTATGGAAAAATTGGGACATTTCATGCATTGGCATTAGAACAATTCAGCACGATAGTCACTGATGATGAGTTTCCAGATAGCATTGCCAGAGAGATCACTGATCGCGGTATCAAGGTAATAGCGGTAAAAAGCTAAATTTGGACCCTGTGTAGGTAATTACTGATGTCTTGTTTTTGTCTCCCGTAGATGAATGTTTCTCGTTAGCGAAAGCCATTCAGGAGTCAGACTCCTGAACAACCTATTCATTGGCGTGATTATGCTATCAGCAGTTATGTAATAAAAGCATAATGATTGCGGTATCCAAACTGTTCAAATACCGCATTCATCTAATCAGCAAAATCAGCGTGTTCCCCAAACTCTGCTATGCGTCCACGCGCCTTTCCACATATTGCGCCAATCGTAAATCCACCAGCTCTTGCACCAGTTGATGAAAGCGTTCGATATGCTGCGGTTCAACGGAGAAGATCGGTACAAAGCGATCATCTTGAACAGTAAACCACTGCTCACCGGAGGCATTGGCATGTGTAAACGCTTTAATCGGATTGCCTTTCCAATAAGTAAGCCATGCACTGTCTTTTGCCTCTACTGAGCGCATTTTCTCCGGTAACTCAGTGGCTTTCAGATCGGGGTGACGAGATAACACGCGGTGACTTCGAATAGCCAATGCACTCAGTGTAGGTGGTGCATTGAAGCCATCAAGCTCCAGTAACGCTTGCAACAAGATCGCTTTAAAGCACTTACTCATGGCGGTCATTTCGATACCTTTGAGTAAGAAGTCATGATGCTGCGCCTGTATTTGGTGCAGTTCATCATCGCTGTTTTCTTGCTGTGCGACGAGATCGAACCAACTGCGATATTGTTGGCGTATTTTACTGAAGGGGTACTCGCTTTGGTAAAACTCCGTGGCGGTAGGGCGATGGCCTAATTGTTCGGTAAGCTCTGCGTAATGTTCGCTCGCGGTAAATCCCTTTGCTTCTATCAAGGCTAACCACAACTTAATTACAACTGGGTCAAAATTGACAAAGCAACCCGGCGCGAGTGTCGGCTCACGCAGGGCTTTTTTCAGTTGCTGGAAATTACGAGTACCCAGTAATGCCGCAGGCCGATTCAAGAACGCAGTGTGGTTACCGACAAAATCAATCACGATGAGCTGGGTTTTATTGGATGCTGGCGATAGACGCAGCCCCCGACCTAATTGCTGTAAGAATAAGATCTTGGACTCCGTCGGGCGGATCATGAGTACCGTATCTATAGCAGGTAGATCGGTGCCCTCATTAAAAAGATCGACCGAAAAGATAATGTCCAGTTCACCGTTATTCAGGCGTTGTAAGGCCTCATTACGCCTCGTTTTCGAGTCCGTGTATACCGCGCACGAGCGAATGCCATGACGTTTAAAATACGCATCCATATAGTTGGCATGCGATTTTGACACGCAAAAGGCAAGTGTGCGTTGCTGCTTTTGGGCTTGCCAGTGGTTGAAGATGTGTTTCGCGCGCCGTTCGGTTGCAAACTGGTTTTCTAACTTAACCGGATCAAATTTGCCGTTGCGCCATGGGATCTCTTGATAATCCACGCTCTCATCTCTGATCCCATAATAGGTAAAGGGCACCAGAATACCGGCATTAATGCCGAATTGCAGATCTCGGCTGTATACCAGATTGTTATCGCACAGCGATAAAATATCGGCGCGATCAGTTCGCTCAGGCGTCGCAGTTAACCCTAATAAAAATGTCGGGGTAAAATAGGCCAGCAATGCTTGGTAGGTTTGTGCACTGGCGTGATGGAACTCATCCACAACGATGTAATCGAAGTGATCAGGCGCAAAGCGTTGCAGGTGGACATCTTGACCTAGCGTGCTTACCGAAGCAAAAAGATAATCCGCATCCCCATTTTTCTGATTACCGTTATACAAACCCGTATGGGCATGTGGGTTTAGGCGTAAAAAGGTTTCTTCCGCTTGTAGCAAAATCTCTTCGCGGTGCGCAACGAACAAAACGCGCTTGGCGTGCATCTGGTGAGCATCGAAGGCGGCGAGCCATGTTTTGCCCATACCGGTGGCAAGTACCACTAACCCACGTTTAAAGCCTGCTTTTCGGGTATTGGCAAGTGCGGCTAATGCCAGTTCTTGAATGCTGTTCGGGGTTGGGGTGTCACTGATGTCATCATCTTTCCAGATAGCTTTTAGCAGCGGGGCGTGAATTTTCGTCTGCTCATGTTGGATCTGGTAGCCGTCAATCCACGTATGGCTGAGTGATTGAGTATACGGATGCTGAAAAATGGCTAAAAACTGGGCTTGAATATGGGTGAAGTCTTGCGCTGCCGGTGAGTTTGCAGGAGGCATGTAGTCGTGGCGTAATGTCCATTCATGGCCATCAAGCAAGGCGGATCGACTGATGTTGTTGGAGCCAATAAAGGCGCAGCCTTCCGCTATTTCCCCATGATGCATCCGCACAAATATATAGGATTTCATGTGGAAGCTATTGCCGTCTTGGCATTCAAAAATCCGGCACTGAGCGCCGCGCTCTTGCAATTGCATCAGCCGGCGCAGTGCAAAAGGGCTCGTAATAGCCAAATAATCAGACGTCAGAATATTAATGGTGACATCACGCTCTAGGGCATCGAGCAGTGGGGTAAAGAGTAACTCAAGCCCAGAAGGCTGGATAAACGAAACCGCAATATCAATCTGAGTGGCATGATTGATGGCTTGTATCAACTGCGGGAGTAGGGGATCGGAGCCTCCACCCGTGATCAGTTTATGCTCTGACTGTGTGAGTGATGGTGCGGCCAAATCCAAATGAGTCATTATTCTTATTCTTTAATTAAGAGGGCATTGAGCCAATATTCATTTTCACGACCAGGACGTAGATCGGTGGTCTTCCATGTTTCACGCAGCACTAATCCAGAATGCGCAATAAAGCGCTGTAGCCGTTCCTCGTCACAATGCGTAAACGAGCGCCCATCACGCACCTCATCGTGCGTTCCATATTTGAACGAGCAATAAAACAGGCCTTGCGGTTTTAGCAGGGAAGCTAAGTGCGCAAAGGTGTGCGGTAGTTGGTTGGCTGGCACGTGCAGTAATGAGGCACACGCCCAGATCCCATCAAAAGGCTGTGTGTGAGTAAACTCGGTGAAAGTACATACCTGAACAGGTTGGCCGATGTAGTTGGCCGCAACCGCAGCCAGTTCATGACTGGCATCAAAAGAGGTCACCGCAAAGCCCATGGCAAGAAAAGCCTTGCTATCACGTCCTGAGCCACAACCTGCATCTAAAATATGGGCTTGTGGGGGAAGGTCTGGCGTAAAGCGCGCCATCAGTGAAGAGACATCAACATCTTTAGTGGCAGCAAAGAATGCTTGGGCATTTTGGTTATAGTAATTAACAGACATGACAACCCCTTATTTAATAAGGACATTGTATCGGCGGAAAAAATGTACCTCAATGGGTTTGCCTGTGGGGATAGCCAGAAGATGACTGATGTTCCAATTCAGGGAAAATACATCCTGCAGCAATGTGACCTATACACAGAAAGCCTCATGAGCGGATGGCCGAGGTATGCCAGTGAATTTATGCATAAAGGCACTTGGAAAAACCAAGCGCCTTTATGTTTAGCTGAGTGTCGCCGTATTTCACATGTGAGAGGTCGGCGATAGCGATTAACGTAATGCGTCGGGCAAGGTGATCACCCACAGCTCACTCAACGATTCTGGTTGCTCCAGTGGGTGGAGTTCTAACGTGGTGGCAACGGGCTTTCCATCTATGTTGAGTTTGCCTTGCTCATTGACCTGATAGTCGTTGATTTTCTTGGTGTTTGCTTCGGCATTCATCAATTTAGGCTGTAGGCCAAAATCATTGTCATTCAGTATGGCGATACGATGATTATCAATGAGCGCGAGGCCTTCGACTTTTTCATGTTGCCAGCCGAGTTTACGCAGATCGGCAATTTCGCGTTTTTGCGCCAGTTTTATCCCACGTTTGGCCAATGTTTTTGCATCATCAAACTCAGGGGCGGTGCCACTGCTATCAAAGGCCGCAAGATCGCTGGCGTCTGTGAGGTCGACAAGATAGATCTTGTTGATCATCTGCTTGTCTTTATCACTACCTTGTTCCACTAGCAAAATATGCTGGTTATCTAGCGCCACAATGTCACCAATTTTGGCATCTTTAGCTTTTTTATAGCTATCGACATCAATCGGATAGCCGTACATGGCTGTCTTACCCGTTGTTGGGTCAAAGCTCATGAGGCGCGTAAATTGAGCTGTATTTTTACTTTTTCCTTCAATATCCAGCGTACTTTGTACGGCAACTACCAACTGGCCATTAGGAAGGCGCGTCACCCCTTCAAAGCCACGGTTCGGCTGACGCCATTTGAGGATGTTAGGTAAACCCGTGGCCACCCCTTGTTCGCCGGCCGCCGGTGTTGGGGCATATTTTTCCAGAATTTTTCCCTGCTGATCGACGTGAATCAGAAATGGCCCATATTCATCACTGAGCCAAAATCCGCCTTTACCATCCGGCGTGATCCCTTCGGTATCTAAGCCTCGTGGGTCACTGGATACCGGTTGTAAGGTATCGCTTAAGGCCGCTTCGTTAGTCGAGCCAATCAGCGTGCTTGGCAAAGGCAATCCACTCACAGGGCCATCTTTATCATGCAAAGGGCGAGCATCAGTTGCGATGGCCTGATTTTTACTGATGCGGATATCCATCAAGAGCGGGACAAACGCAGGATTAGCGAAAATCTTCGCCTCTTGTTTGCCAACTAAAGGTGCATCAGCATTCGGGCCGCGATCGGTGACGGTGGTGAACAGCAGATCACCGTTTTCTACGCCGTTAAATACGAGTCCTGAGCCAATGCCAACGGGTAAGCCTTGCGGGAAGTTCTTTGCAAATGCTCCGGTATAGCTGACGCGATCCCCTGCGGGGAAAGAGACGGTATAACGTTCTACGCTAAGGTCTGCAGCCTGAGACAGTAGAGGGAGTGCTGAGGCAAAAAAAAGAAAAAGCGGCTTTAATTTCATGGCATTAGCTCGTCATTAAAAGAGGTTAGAGCCAATAAACCTAGTGAAGAAGGATGACATTTTAATGACATGACAACAGTGGTCATGAGTGGGGGTAATCACAAGCTATTCGTAGTTAGCAGACGGGTATGTGTGATATGGGCATGGTGGTTGAGCCGAGCCTTGGTGCGCTGACAGCGTTTTTATAAGGGGCATAAAGCCCCTTTAGTGTGGCTCTCAGCGCACAATTACTGATTACACAAAGCAAAAAGATGTTGCGCCTCTTGTTCGGCTTCAATGGCTAACTGAGGCGCTAGAGGTGCGAGAGTGATACCTTTACTGCCATCGATAAACATGGTGCCGTCGATGTCATCGTCGTATGCTTCCCCATATTCATTAATTGCGCGGAAATCATCTTGAGTGAGATCTGTGCCGAATAATTGAGCTAGCAGTAACCATACCCAAGATTGATAGAGGTTGGGGTTGTCGTACTGTTCTATCAGTACACGCATGGCATTTATATTGCCGCGCAGCGCTGCTTGAGTATACCAGTAGTGTGCTGCAGCTTCGTTGTCGAGTTCATTCGCAAGCTGGCCTATGGCCGCGGGATTGCTCACTAGTGCAGGATTTGCGTCAAAAATACTGTTATCTAGGTTGTGCTCTGCAAGTGCGTAACTGGCTTCAATATTGCCGCCTTGTGCTGCTTTGAGTGCATGGTGACGCCACTGCGCTTGCTTGTGGAGAATCGTTGCGAATTCATTGGCAAATTCAAGCTCAGGGCCTTTTAGCTCCATGCCTTCTTGCTGTTTTTGATACCAGTAGCCAGTGCCAATATCTGTCTTTTCAAGATATTCCTCGTCATTCCAGTCATCCCAATACAGTTGTGCTAGCTTCCAGTGTATTTCTGGGTGCCCTCGTTCTGCGAATGCTTCTAATTGCTGCAGTGCTTGTTGAACGATTGATGTATCCAGTGGACCATCGAGTAGCTGGGACAGTGCTTGAGCGGTTTGTGTTGCGATAGATAGCGGTTTTCGTTCATCATGTTTTGGCCAATCATCGCCCCATGAATCCCCCTCATCATCTTGCCAATCATGCTCCCACACAATGTGGTTCATAAGATTGATTTCATCACTGAATCCGAGCATTTCGACACGAATACATACGACCCCAGCTGATAACAAACATTGTTCCAAAAGAGGTGATATTGCTTGAGGTTCAACTAAGCCTAACTCGCGTGCTCGTTGTGCAAGTTGGGCAGATTGCAGCAGGCAAGGCCAAGGGGTTTGATGCAGTAGTATGGCGTCTGCTTGTAGAGCCGCATAACTGTTATAACCAAAAGCCGCAGCGATTAATTCGTAGATGTGCGTAGTTTTTAGGGAAGATGCCAATGTGGCGTTGAATTGCTGACGTACGTTGTGAACAAACTGTTTGATGGTCATGATCCAATCTCCGAATCCACGTTTCGGGTCATGAGCACACGTTTAAGCAACCGAAATGTGGATGCTGAATACCAGATCAAAAAGAGAAGAAGAGTTTCAACGCCGGTTTGACTCATGTGCAAGTCGTGCGGGCAGCGAAACCAGACTATCTGAGTTCTTTCAGTGATGCAAGTCGGTTGTAACTACAACTCAGTAAGACATCATCTCGCCATCAATATATCAGCTACTTTAGGCCTATTTGTGCTTCTTGATGAAAAATGAATCTTATTATGGTCAATAATAGCCAATTATCATTGGCTATTATCACGGTCAGTTATGACACAGGTTTATAGCGAAATCCCTGGCCTTGCATGCATAGACCGAGAAGTTCTTGTTGCTGGCTTAGCTCTGTTTTGTTGAGCAGAATATTGTATTTACATTCCGATAGTACAGATTCTTTCTCGTGTGAGCTAACGCCCTCTTTTACCCAGTCATATTGTTGTGGGGATGCACAACCGGTTAGTACCAATGTAGTAGTAACCAAACTTAACAGCATAAATTTATTCAACAAAACAATATCTCCCTGAACTAATGCAAGCACTTATGCATTTCATTTCATTGTGTGGATCCACTCTCGCCAGTAAGCGAAAGAAAAATCAACACTCACTATAATCTCGAGATTTTTTTAGCCAGGGATTTAATTTTTATTTGCTGCTTTTTTGGGAAGAGGTAAACATATTCTGTGTTTTCTTCTGCATCATATAATCTTGAATGTCAGGCGTATTTATCCTGACATCTGTTTTAGTCCGCACTCAAACGCCGTAATATATCTCAGTCTACCACCAAAATATCCGCCAGCGACGTGGTATAGCGCGGGCTCAGATGTTCGCGCTTCATCATCCATTCCGAGGTATCGGTGCCTCTCGAAGCAAAATGAATCTTTCCTCGATGGCAGTGGTTAATGCGGTCGATGACCTGCATTAATGCTTCGCTGCGCTGGTGGCATTGCGGGCTGGTAAACAGATCGCCTTGCTGGCAGTTGAGGGGGGTGAAATCCGCCAGCATGACGCCACCTTTTAAATAGCGATAGCCCTCTCGCCACATACGTTCAAGTAGGGGTGGGATAAGCGCTAGCAGCTGACGCGTATCTGCCGTGGCGGCAGACAGCTGGGTGCTGACTTTATTGCCATAGTAAGGCTCTTTACCACTAAACGGGTTAGTGCGGATAAAAAGGGTGACATGGCGACAGCACATACCTTCTTGACGCAGCTTTTCTGCGGCACGCTCCATATAAGCTGCGAGCGCCTGATGCATGATGGCTCGCTCGGTGATGTGTTCGCCAAAGGAGCGTGAGCATACAATGTGTTGTTTAGCCGCAGGGGACACATCCAGCTCAGTACACGGGCAGCCTTGCAGCTCTAACAGCGTTCGCTCAAGGGTTACGCTATAGGCTTGGCGTAATGATTTACTGTCTACGCGCAGCAAATCTGCCGCCGTATGGATACCTTTCGCATTTAGGCTGGTGCGCAATTGCCGACCAATGCCCCAGATCTCTTCCACCGGAGTGATGGCGAGAAGTTTTTGACGGCGCACCGGATCGCGCAGGTCAACGACCCCACCGGTTGCAGGCCAACGCTTGGCGGCATAGTTAGCCAGCTTGGCTAAGGTTTTGGTGGGGCCAATGCCAACACCGACTTGTAGCCCAGTCCACTGAGAGACACGGCTTTTCATCTGCTTGGCGTATTCACTGAGAGAGCCGGCCCACGTTTCACTGAGTTCAATGAAGGCCTCATCAATGCTGTAGATCTCGATAGACGGTACCATGCTTTCCAGTGTGCTCATCACCCGCTGCGACATATCGGCATACAAGGCATAATTGGAGCTAAACCAGACCCCGCCTTGTGCTTCGTAGGCTTTTCGTATCTTGAAAAATGGCTCCGCCATACGCACGCCCAACGCTTTAGCTTCAGGGCTACGCGCCACCACGCAACCATCATTGTTGGACAGCACCACAATAGGGCGACCTTTTAAATCCGGTCGGAACAAGCGTTCGCACGAGGCATAAAAGTTGTTCACATCCACGAGGGCGATGGCACGGCTCATTGCTTACCCCAGCTTGGTTTTATGCAAAACGTAGGTCACGACACCAAACACCTCTAACTCTTGCCCTTGGTTGAGATAGATGACCGGAAAGTCAGGATTAGCGGGAACTAACGCAGGGCGAGGGTGGGTCTGTAGATATTTAACAGTGAACTCACCATCAAGGCAGGCCAGAACGATGGCACCTTGTGTCGCGGTAACGGCGCGATCAACCACCAGCAAATCACCGGAGTGGATCCCCGCTTGCAGCATGCTATCGCCACTGGCTCGCACATAGAACGTTGCCGCAGGGTGTTCAATGCAGAGTTGGTTAAGATCGATAGTCTGTTCGACGTAGTCTTGCGCGGGGCTAGGAAAACCACATGCGGCTGGCGATAAGAACAGCGGAAGCGCGAGCTCATCGGGAGTTGATTGAGGAATAGCAAACATGGCGGTACACCATTAACTGTGAATATATACAGTATAACTATATCGAGTCTTTCAGGTACAGGGACGTGTGCGAGTTTTTGAGTGAGAAGTAGGTATCAATGTGCTGTAGCGAATTTCAGGTTGGTGCATGTGCTAAGCAAGAACAGATGGCTGGACGAAATCTGTTTTTTGCATCGTTCCATTCTGGCGAGACCTGATCCTCCCACTCTAGCCGAACAATACGTGCTTCAAGCTCCTGGATACGCTGCTTTTCTGGGGTTAGCGCTATGGTTTGTGGCGTAAGCCCTGACTTCTCTTGTTTGGGCTGGTTAACCCAGCGTCGCATTGCGGTTTCGCCAACGCCCATCGCGTCGCAAGCCTATACAACCGCATAGCCTTTTTCAACGACTAGGGCGGCGGCTTCCATTTTGAATTCGGGGGTAAAAGTTCTACGACTCGGCTCCATCAAACACCTCGTTAACGGTGGTGATAACGCATATTGTTATGACCTTATTTTGATATTAATTGTCTTAATGTTTGTAATGGAATGTGTATATTGGCGCTAGAATTATCGCTATTAGATTAGAGGATAAATAAACATGAATCGAGAGAACATTAGTATTGAAATTTCAGCAGATCATCCTGCTTATCAGTGGGCGAAACGTCAGTCTGATTCTGTAAATGCAATGGGTCATATTGGTACTCACATAGATTGTTACACCAAAATTCCACTAGAAACAGCATATAAAACACCAGTTCACATAATTGACTGTTCGAAAGCAATGCCAACGTTAGCTCAGGTTGAGTCTCTTCAGTTATCAGGTAAATCATTGGTTCTATATACCGGGAACGTTGAAGAGAATGGTTACGGAAATCCGAACTATGGTGCGAAATCTACCGTGCTGAAGAGTGATGTATTAGTTTCGATCCTGAAAAGTTCACCAATGTTTATAGTGATTGATAGTTATGGGATTGGTGCACATGGTGATGAACACATTTCGTTCGATAAGCGTTGTGAAGAGAATAATTGTTTCGTTATAGAGAATGTCTACCTAACTAAATCGATGCTTGATACCTTAGATTCGCTGGAGATTAGTTTTGATTCAACCTCATCCTCCACTGGTAAGCGCTGTGATGTTATTGCACTGAGTAGTAAGCAGTAAGGAAAAATAGTGTCTATAAACTGTAAGATAATTAATCTGAGATACCTAAACAAAAAGACATTAAGCATTTCCTTGTCGGCCGAAGGTGGCTTCTATTTTCTTGCCGGCCAATATGTACAACTTGAATTAGGTGATAGGGGAAAATTACCATTTTCAATTGCCAGCTTACCAAAGGCTAACGGAAGTTTTGAACTACATTTTGGAGGTGTTTCAGAGGCGAGCTCTTTAGCAAGCAGTGTAATGTACCTGCAACAGTGTTTTAAAAACGGAGAAACGGTGGTTGTTGAAGAGGCAAAGGGAGATGCTTGGCTACGTTCTACTGATAGGCCGATTGTACTGGTAGCTGGGGGATCAGGTTACACTTATACTCGTAGCATATTACAGGAAGCATTAAAACGTAATCCTGAGTGTGAAATTACTCTCTATTGGGGGGGATATAGTGAGGATGATCTCTATGAGCATGGTTATCTCGTTGAATTAGAAGCATCATACTCCGGGTTTACTTACATTCCCGTGACTGAGGTTAGCTCTAAAAGTATTATGGCACGTAATGGAAGATTACTCGATATAGTGTATGATGATTTCGACTTCAATACTCAGCCAGATATTTATATCTGCGGGCGCTATGAAATGGTTCAGGATGCATATTTACACCTGAGTAATGAGTTTGATAGCCGAGTCAATATTTACTCTGATGCATTACGAGCAGAGCAAATGAGAAATAGATAGCCTAGCTCAAGGTAACAATAGCTCTAGTATTTTGGGGACATCTCAGTGATTAAAGAATAAGTGATGTGATATTGTGCACTTAACACATTCCATAGCCTTTTTGCTGAGGTAAGACTAAAATTAATATTTACTAAATCTATTGCAGGTGGAGTTGTTTATGGCAGTTATCGACGAATCTACACAATTTGATGCAGATAGTATAGCTAATGATGTAGTCGGTATAGCTGCAATAATTGGAGCACACGACTCAGGTATGCACCAGCATCAAAAAAATCAGCTTCTGTTCGCTGCGTCGGGCTGCATGTCTATTTCTTTGGATGGTGCTACATGCATATTACCGCCAACACGTGCGGCGTGGATCCCTGCCGGGGTCAATCATTTTGCCAAGATGAACAATGTGGTTGCTTACCGTTCTCTTTATTTTGATCCTGGACTATGTTTAGATTTGCCTGACTCTCTTACTGTATTTTCAATTAACCCTTTATTGCGTGAGTTGATAGAAAGGATGGCCTTTTGGGAATGGGATAAACCGCGAGAAGAGCAAAAAAATACGATTGCACTTTTTTGCGAAGAGCTTAAAGTTGCACCTCAAGTATCTATGGCGTTACCTTTACCTAAAGATAGAAGGTTACAGAAATGGCTTAAGGGAGTAGTCGAAGAACGATATTTACCACAGCCTCTTAATCAAATTGCTTTGTCTGTGGGGGCTAGTACTAAAACTGTTACTCGTATATTTGTTAAGGAAACAGGAATGCCGTATCAATCGTGGCGTCAGCAATGGCGATTGTTTATGGCTATAAAATATTTGTCTGAAGGGAAAAGTGTTGCAGATGTAGGATCTGAGTTGGGATTTTCTAGTGATAGTGCTTTTGTTTCCTTTTTTCGTCAACAGACGGGGGATACTCCGGGAAAATATATGGTGTAAAATACGTCGCACAGTTTCAAAAGTGTTAATCGACGCCATGTGTCATGGAGTTTGGCGGTTATGCTCCGCAATTTTTATTAAAATCCATTCTGTTACTTCACCTCTCCTCAGAAATCGTTCTCTTTCTCATAAAACAGTGAATGATTGAACGCCTTAGCTTTAAGAAAAGGGCATTTCAATTGGGTATAAGCATGTGACGAACGTATTGAAAGCAGAGGAAAATATCCAAACTTACCGCCAAATCCGCTAACGATGTGGTATAGCGCGAACTCAGTTGTTCGTGCTTCATCATTCATTTAGAGGTATCTGTGTCTATCGAAGCAAAATGAATCTAACGCAGGGTGAGGGTGGGTCTGTAGATATTTAACGGTGAACTCACCATCAAGGCAGGCCAGAACGATGGCTCCTTGTGTCGCGGTAACCGCGCGGTCGACCACCAGCAAATCACCGGAGTGGATCCCCGCTTGCAGCATGCTATCGCCACTGGCTCGCACATAGAACGTTGCCGCAGGGTGTTCAATGCAGAGCTGGTTAAGATCGATAGTTTGTTCGACGTAGTCTTGCGCGGGGCTAGGAAAACCACATGCGGCTGGCGATAAGAACAGCGGAAGCGCGAGTTCATCGGGCGTTGATTGAGGAATAGCAAACATAGCGGCACACCAATAACTGTGAATATATACAGTATAACTATGTCGAGTCTTTCAGGTACAGGGGCGGTTTTAGTTTTTGCGTGGGCAGTGGGGATGTGCGTGCTGTAGCGAGTTTCAGATGAGTGCGGTGGTGGAACCGATGCTGTAATGCCTACGACAAGACACTGTTCTCGGCACCCGAATGGATGCCGAGGACAGAGTTGTAAGCAACGCGCTCTGTGTAGAGAGGTGCGCAGTAACTTACTTCATCAGACGAGCGCGGTATGACTTACCTTTAATACGGCCACTGGTGATTTTGCTCAGTGCCTGTTTTGCCACACTGCGGCTAACCGCGACATAGGCGCGGTAATCGGTGACTAAAATCTTGCCCACCGCGGCAGCGTCGATGCCGTTTTGGCCGGTTAACGCACCGAGAATATCGCCGGGGCGCAGCTTATCCTTTTTACCGCCATCGATGAGTAAGGTGCTCATGGCTGGCGCTGTCGGGGTTTGCCCCAGCAGGCTGGCTGATGGCAGCGGCTCGTCGTGAATTTCGTGCCCCAGGTAATCTTCCAACAGGGCCATCTTGTAGCCATCTTCGTGGCTAAAGAAGGTAAAGGCTGCGCCCTTGCTACCCGCGCGGCCAGTACGGCCAATGCGGTGAATGTGCACTTCGGTGTCGTGGGCCATATGGTAGTTAAACACAGCATCGAGGGCATCAATATCCAGTCCACGGGCCGCTACGTCGGTCGCCACCAGCACGCGAGCACTCTTGTTGGCAAATTGCAGCAGGGTTTCGTCGCGATCGCGCTGCTCCAAATCACCGTGCAGTGCCAGCACGCTAAAGCCAGAAGCGGCGAGCTCATCGGCCACGTTCTGGGTTTCGCGCTTGGTGTTACAGAACACCACAGCGCTTTCAGGTTTATGTTCGAGCAGCAATAAACGTAGTGCCTGCATCCGCGCACTGTCCTCTTCCAAATGGAAGAAGTGCTGGGCGATAGTGCTCTTTTCGTGGGTTACTGCGACTTTCACCATCACAGGGTTATGCATTACCTTCTGGGTAATGGTCTGAATTTTCTCAGGGAAGGTTGCGCTAAACAGCAGCGTCTGGCGTTCGCGAGGGGCGCTGGCAATAATCGCTTCCAGTTGCGGCTGAAAGCCCATCTCCAGCATGCAGTCAGCTTCATCGAGCACCAACATAGAGAGGTTGCTCAAATCTAAGCGGTTACGCTCTAGGTGATCCACAATCCGGCCTGGCGTACCCACGATAATGTGCGCGCCGTGCTCAAGTGAGCCTATCTGTGGTCCCATCGGCACACCACCGCACAGGGTGAGCACTTTTACGTTGTGGATCCCACGTGCGAGGGTGCGGATCTCCTGCGCGACCTGATCGGCCAGCTCACGAGTCGGGCACAGCACCAAGGTTTGAATCCGAAAGCGTTTCACATCTAACTTATTGAGTAACCCAAGGCCGAAGGCCGCCGTTTTACCCGAGCCGGTCTTGCCCTGACCAATCACATCCTCACCCGCTAAAATGGCAGGTAAACTCTGGGCCTGAATGGGCGTCATCGCGTGGTAGCCCATGGAGGAAAGGTTATCAAGCAGTTCGGGTTTCAGCTTAAGAGTCGAAAACGCGTGTGCAGGCTGGGTATCTGAATTACTCAAGGAAAGTATCCTGTGGTGATTAACCCCGCTTGAGCAGGGCTACTGAAAAGGTGTTGTGTACGGGGTTGCTTCTCGGTGTGAGCGTAATTTTACCGGTCAACTCATTCGACTGACGCTGCATCAAGCGAACCCCGAAGCCAGCCATTGTAGCAACAAAGCGCAGCGTTTGCTCGTAGTGGTGAGACAAGGAGGCCAGACCGTCATTGGGATGGTACGGAATGCTGCGCTACATTGTTGACTGAGCCTGCTTGGCTTAGTTTTCCCAGAATGACGCGGATGTGTGATAGATCATCTTCTTGCTCATTCCTCCATCGACAACCAGATTGGCACCATTAATAAAGTCGTTCCGCGAGTCGGCTAAAAAGAGGCAAGCACGCGTGATGTCATCGGGGCGACCGACGCGGCCACTTGGATGCTGGCGGTGATCGGCTTCAGTCAGGGTGTGGTAATCCTCCGTCTGGATCCAGCCAGGACTGATGGCATTGACGGTGATCGGATACTCGGCCAATGAGTTGGCAAGGGACTGAGTGAGGGCAACCAACGCGCCCTTCGACGCGCCGTAGGCATCCCAACCGGGTTCGTTCTGCTGCCAGCGGGTGGAGGCAATATTGATGATGCGGCCATAGGGCAGACCGCGGTTAGCCTGAACGAAAGCGCGGGCGCACAGCATAGCGCCGCGCACATTAACCGCCATCACGTGATCGAACTGCTCAGTGCCAAGCTCTTCGAAGCGGGTGTGGAACTTGCTGATGGCGCCGTTGTTGATCAGCAGATGAATACCACCGTGTTGTGCGCGCACTTCAGCAAAGAGCTGTGCAATGGCCTGCTCGTCACGCAAATCGAGAGGGTGAAAATGGATCTCGGGGTGGTCGAAAGAGTAAGCGGTTAGATCGGTAGCTATTACCCGATAGCCCGCGTTGGCCAAGCCAAGGCAGAGCTCGCGGCCAATCCCGCCAGCGGCGCCAGTAACGAGAGCAATTTGTTTATCGTTCATTGTGCTGCTCCATTGCGAGCCCGCAGTACCTTGAGCAGGGCCGATACCTCTTGCTGACCCAATCCTTGCGCTACCCCTTCTTCAAACAAATCGGCGGCAAAACGCGGGAAACGGCTGTCGATCCCCGCATCGGTGGCGTGACCGGTCAGCCGGCTAATGGCGGCACTCCACGTTTTCAGGCTGGCATAGGGGTGAGTGAAGTCGCCGCTGGCCAGTGTTTTGCCAAGGTGAGCCACATCGCCTCCTAAAATTGGCGACAACTCGCTGAATTGAGCACATACCTTGTCGACAGGGAGACCCTCGGCTTCACAGATGAGTGCTCCGTGTAGCGCGCCGAGTAGGCCGCCAGCAAAGTAGGCCGCAACAGCACAATCCTGTGCGGCGGCAGCGCCCACGGCTTCCGCGACATGCTCAAGCGTGGGAGCGAGCAGGCGCAGAACTGGCTCGGCCTCCCTAAAGGCGGCGTTGGCTCCTGAGCAGATGATACTGGCATCAGTAGTGCCAATCTGATCGGGGAAGCAGAGGATAGCGCCATCCAGATAGCAGGCTCCGCGGGCATGGCACCAGCCCTCTAGCGTTCTGGCTCCCTGCGGACTGCCTGTTGATAGCTGCACCACGACTTTGCCGGTTACCGTTTTACTCGCTTCGTCCAGCAACTGCTGGCTGACGGCGTAGTTATCGACGCAGATTAGGGTGATATCGCCCGCAGCGACAGCCTCACTCACTGAAAGCGCGAGTGTCGCTCCTAGCGCGATTAATGGTGTTGCCTTGGCTGCACTGCGATTCCAGACGGTGACCGGATGGCCTGCCTTGAGCAAGGTGGTGGCAAGAGCAGAGCCCATGGCGCCGAGGCCGATGACAGAAATAGGACGCAAGTTGACTCCTTGTTATGCGAGTTGAGCAAGAGACAGCAATGAAAACAGATCTACTGGTATAGAAAATGGAAATACCTTGCGGCAAGTAAAACACTATAGTTGCGCTTTTACGCTGTTAGAAATGGCTTTTTTGATTGGCAGGCATAAGAGATTTTTATGGATTGTGGCGCTTTGCGAGCTTTTTCAAAGCATTGATGGTCCGCGTAAAAAAACTCATGGATTGCAATGCGCTGCATTAGAGGGGTATAGGGAGGGGTATGGATGTGGCCGTGCATGTTGAAAGGATCTCTGTGCCACAGGCGCGTTTATCCTCTTAGCGGCCTGATGAATACCACAGCATCAAGCCGGACGTTAATGGCATACCGAGCTTTCCGTATCAGGTTCATATTTCACTGTGCGACGTTACCTGACCCAAAATATGCGCCAGATAGCTGGCGCTGATCCCCAATTGTTTACTTAGGTTGTGACTCCAATTTAGTGGTAACGATTGATTGTCAGATACTAACCGATAACCTTATCGTGCATTTCTTCTGATTTTGAGAAGCAAATAGTCCTTCGAGTAAACCGTTTCAGATGAGTCCGCAAATTCAGGTTATACCGCTCTATTCGTTGGGTATATTTCTTGTTGTTGACATAATTGATCGAATCTAGCTTCGTTCGGTATACCGGCTAGTCATCGGCTATGTAGAAAACAGTATTAAATTTGCTCACTAACGC
Organism: Plesiomonas sp. PI-19; assembly: GCF_021368255.1. Taxonomy (NCBI): domain Bacteria; kingdom Pseudomonadati; phylum Pseudomonadota; class Gammaproteobacteria; order Enterobacterales; family Enterobacteriaceae; genus Plesiomonas; species Plesiomonas sp. PI-19. The sequence continues at coordinate 2,178,356 of NZ_JAJNMQ010000001.1, read as the reverse complement.
CATAATTCATTGTAAATTCGACATATTTCGAGAGCTCAAAGAAGTGAGCAAGAACCCTCTTTCGGATACGTGCATAAGAATAAAATAGCCGGCGAGTATTCATCTTTGATGGTCAGTGTAAAAAAATAAAAGCTACTAATGGGTTTGAATACTCTGCATTAGAGGAGCTACCTATTGGGATGTAACTCTAAGTAATGTTCGCGCTTAAGATCATTCATTACCGATTAAATAGCGGCTTGCTAATCCGTTATTTCTTACTCAAGTGATATTTTTAGCCCCATCGTAGATGGGGCTGTGGAGTAAAGTTCAGACTTCGTTGTTGAATATTGTTAGTCAGAGGAAATGAAAATAGGCGAGTCCGCTACCTTGGAGGTGATTTTTTTCTGCTGCTTAGCAACCTAAAACCTTCTGGTACTGGCTTGAATTTATCATTCTCTTCAGGCCAGCGTTTTGCTCGACTTTGGAATGCTCTGAGTGCGCCAATATCCAAGGTAGCAGCTACTACGAAGTCATTGTCTCCACCCCTTACTCTGGCAATATCTCGAAGAAAGCTTTCTTTAGCTGGAGAGCGAACGCGGCTATCGCCATACTTGCGATTGTTTACCAATATGGTATACGCGTGAACGTCCAATGCCGCAGACTCGATCAGAGAGGCAAATGTTTCAAGATCCCTGTTCCAGCTCAGCACCATCAGAGCATCAACGGCTCCCTGGAAACGAATTCGTGCCTTGCTGTTTTGCAGTTCCGAACAAACCATAACACCAAAGTTAACGCCATTGTGGATATAAATCGGCTTTGGTGTTTTCTTAGGTGTATCCCACTCCTTACCATATTTCACTGTCAGCTCTTTATCCTCGCCAACTGCAGGTTCAAGCTTTGGTTGCCATATTTTTACAAATGTCGGATAACCAAGTCGGTTATCTGCCAGAACCAGAGCCGCTTCACTTAGGATTTTGTTGTCACCGCTGTGCCGATACTCGGTTCCTGCGATCAGGCTGATACCCGCAGCACTTAGTCTGGTCGCGATACTGTTCAGCCAGCGCAGAGGAATTGAAAGTTCTGGAAAGAGGGCATAATCTGGCCGCGGATTCAGTTTCAGTACATCGTTTACCAATTTGGATATTCTTTGATAACGCTTACGGCTTAAATTCGGCTTACCACAGGCGGTAGCAGCCCAGTCACTATCTTCGGTGCGTAAATTGGTTAAGGCCACGACCACCTTCTCTTTGCTTTCTGTCCCGATTCTCAAATACTTTTTCGGTTGCGTTGATGCTTTTTCATTAGAGTCTTGTTCAGCTGCCAGTAGGGTGGGCTTAATCCATACCCCGCGCAGAACCTGGGTGTATTTAGCCCAGGTAACTGCTGGACCATAAATTGGCGGCTTACCTGATGCCGAAGGCAAGCCTACACACTCAGGAGCTAATTCTGAAATTTCTGCCGGAGACAGTGGCCGGGTTGGAAAAAGATAAGGCAGATAGCTGTCATTTTTCTTTTGCCCCTTGGTGACCTTACCCAACCTTGTTTTCCGGGTAGAGCTGATAAACCGCTCAAATGTATCCACATCGATCAGTCCTGAATTGCCAAGCAATGTCAGGATCTGCTTTTCTTTCTTGTTATTACGCTTACCAACTAACTCTTCAGCAGACTGACTATTCAGAATGTATTTATAGGCTTCTTTGGCTAGATCTGCCGAAGCAACGAGAGGCGCTTTTGTCGCGAAATCGGCTACATCAAAGTGCAGATTGAGTAGAGACTTCACATCAAAAAGGTTGGTCACTATTTGATTCAAAAATAGGTCTGCTAAGCGTTTTTTCTTACTCGAACGCTCACCCAGGAATAGCTTGCTCGGGTCATGGTAACGGGTTGCAGCATCGATAAATAGCCATGTTAGGGTTCCTTTGATATATCCCCAAAGATCTTTCAGAACTTTGGCATCGCTACCATTAATTCGAACTTGCTTACCCCTACCAACTTCGGTGGCTAAGGCGTCAATAGCTCGATAGGACTTCAAGGCTATCTTTTCAGCTTGCTCCCACTCATTCAAACTAATTGCAAAGCCGAGCAACCTTGGCAAGTAATTGAAATGAGCAAAGAGATTATCCGACCGTAAAATATGGCTATGGGCAAACTGGTAAAACTCTTCACGCTGATCTTTCCATTGATTCGGTGGCAAATCTCGAGCAAGGGTTTCTACGTGGCGCAATTGCAGTGACCAGCCTAAACGGCGAATGGTAAGGCCATCTGCTTTACGCAATGTATCCGCATTTTCACCTACGCTGCCGGCAGCGGAAAGCACTTTGGCTGCCGTTGAATGTTCCAGTTGGTCTGGCGACGGCATAAGGCGGTGTTCACTGGAAAGCTCGTATATATCTTTTTCAATACTATCCAGCAGATCTAGCCCCGCTCGTCCCTGCAATATAAATAGCTTTTGCTTGTCAGACTGCAGCGATATTTTTGAATCGCCTTGGATGTTCGCCCCCTGGTTTATCTCCCAAATCTTTTTGTTCTTGGCGTTCTGAGAAATGACATTTTCACCCATTCTGGCTTGAATCATGTTCATCAGATCTTGGCTATTGGAGATCGTACCGGTATCTCGTAACACCAGAAACATGTCATCTACATAGCGTCCGTAATGTATCGGCGACAGCTTCTCCAGAACAAGCCTGTCCCACTTATGCAGTAAGGCATTGGAAATAATGCGGCTGCACGTTAGTCCAATTACCAATCCGCCGCTGATCTTGGCTCTCTTGCCGCCTACAATTTTGCTAAATTCCTCAGCTCCTTCTGCCCAGTTGCAGAGAAATTGCGAGAGTTGTGCGGTGAATGCTTGTTCTTCATCTGTCAGTTGCAGATCAAGAGCTTCAAGCAAAGCTTTGCTAGAGATCGCCAGAGGATCAATAAAGTGGTAATAACATTTCAGATCGAGGGACACAGCAATAACATCGCGGTCTTTCTCTAGTTCATCCCGGATGGCGTTAAGGCCATCGCTGCGCCATTTTTGATAAGGCTGAAAATAGGGAACAAACGAACCGATTGAGCTGATATGAAATGGTTTGTCATTCTCTTCCGTGAATAACTCATCGTTACAGATACGTTTTAGTCTAGCGCCGTAGCAGCTATCATCGAGTTTGGTGTCAAACTGGTGACCAATCATATTGATCCACAGTGCAGAAATAATGTGGGTATCTACAGGGAAGTCGCCCACAATCCGGAACTCAGGGACTATATCGTAGTTATTGAACAGGTTTTCTACCGCTCTCTCTGGCTTGGAGAAGTGCACGTGGCCGTTTTCAGTAGCATCTGATTTTTTAACTGTAGAGAGTTTCTTTGGCAGTAATCGAAAATCCCCGAGCAGTGCTGCATTGTTTTCAAAGCGAGCATTACTCTTTAATTGCGTTAATAGCGCTTTGAGGTTGATCAATAGGTCTTGTTCGTACTCCGCAAACTTTATCGCTGTTGGGAAGGTATTTTCGAAAAAACAGTCGGCTTTGGCCTTTCGGTAGGCGACAAGTAGATCTTCTATGGTGAGCGAATCCCATCCTGAAAATTTTGCATCATACGACATGATAGATCTTCCTCAATCTATGGGTTGTACCGAGTTGGCAATTCTTTTTTCATGGCTAAAAGGTGTCGTATAAAAACGCTGCTCAATGCCGTATAGTAAAATTTTCAACTCATCATCATTTGATATTTCAAATTTCTTCTTTTCTCTGTCGAGTTTTAGCATCTGCTCGCCACAATAGCCGTCGATGTAATCGAGCATATTGGCTTTATCATCGGCTGACATGGCCTCAAGCGTTGCCATGGCAAGACCAATACGTTTGCGATTTGGTTTTGAAACCTTATCCAGGCTGTAGTCATCACTCAATTCGATGAATGGCTCATCTAAAAACTGCTCCACTTCCTCGTTGGTCGCTTCTTTATACAGCTCGTCAATTCCAGTGAAGATACTTGAAATGGTTGCAAGATTTCTAAAAATTAAGGTATCTGCCGCTTTAAAATATACAGCATCAGGAAGTGAATTTATTACTAACCGTGTTTGGCTTTGCTCAAGCTTTGCAATTTCGCCAAAAATCAGTGTTTTACGTTTAACAAAAAGGCTTGGTGTGATTTTTTGAAAATAAAAATCATCACCTTGAACAGCAAACAAGAAGGCAATTTTAGAGAAATTATCTTTGGTCAGGTCATTATAGTCTTTGGAGTCGAAATCTTGCTTTAGAAGATCAAGACAAAAACCTTGGTGACTGAAACCTTCAATTTTAAACCATGCATCCTCATCCAGATTGTGGTCTGGGTTGTAAGGTATGCAAGCATCCAAATTGATGACTGCAATATCAAATAGCGATTGATCAGAGACCATTTTGAAATATGGTTTTTTGCGTAACCCTTTAACTCTGGCCAATATGTGGTCCATTTCTACCTTCGCTCTATAAATGTGTAGTTATTAATGCGATAAGCCACTTCTATCTGAATGTTGTCTGGTTTTTTGTACTTTTGACGACTAATCAGAAAAATTGCAGTGCCATTCTTGGTTGTTATGTTGTAAAACTCGTAACCAAACAATAAAAACAATGGGTTAAAGTAGAGTGCTTGAGATAGGAAGGTAAACACAAACAGAACTCCATACACAAACCACAAGGTTTCCCAGTTACCAATACTCAGTGCCACAAAAAAGTAGCCCAAGTAGCTGGGCAAAAAACTATTATTTGCATGCTCGATGCTTCCCACCTCACCAGCTTTAAATTCATCCTTCCCTAGTTTATTGCTTAGCAAAATGCTAACCCCAGTAGATAAAATAGGGATCAGCAAATAAACCATGTAAGACACTACGTTCGGGAGTATTGTTGTCCAACTGAGCCAGGAAACACTGTTGACAAAGTGACTCAATACATAGCCTTTCTGTACCAAGAAAATTATCACTAGTAGTGACGTGGCATTGAAGGTCAGCAAGACTCGGAACGCAGTGTTTAAGATCATTTGACTGTAACCTGGCCGTTCATTAGCATAGGCAGAAGCCAATCACGAAGCCTAATTAGCTCTCTATTTTCCAGGCTTCTATCAAATATCATCTTGTTGTAATTCGTGACTAGTTCATCATACTTCTCAAGCAAATCAGGTGTTGGATATGCCAGTGTCAGGGAGTACAAATCATTTTTCGTGATAGATCCGAATGTAGTACCTTCAGCGTTTCGACGATCAAAAATTTGTTTGAAATACTTCATTACATAAAACAAAAATCCATCAAATCCTGTTTTACAGTTCAGTGCAGCCAAACCTCGGCCGATACAACAATCTGTGTTTGCAATATTCATATCACCAACAGGCGCGCGGACACTCAAAAGAATGTCTCCTTTCTTCGCCATACGGCTCGGTTCTGTCGTGTATTGCCGAGTGCAGGGAAATAGCCACCCGAAATCTGTGGAACCTTGATAAAAAACCGTTCCTACACCTTCATCGTTATAGGAGCTACCTTCTGGAGATTGACCCATCGTAATATTAGCGATCTGTGAGAGAGTCCTATCGCTCCATCCCTTAGGTATTTCCCGCTTTAGGGTTGGGTTGTAGACCATTTTCCCACCAGAGGTTTTGTAGGGCTTGCCGTTGGCATCGGGGAAGTCGAACTGTACAAACCAATAGTCGTATAGAGTTTTGGCCATGGCTTCCAGCTCGGCGTTGATGCGGTTATTGAGTTCGATCTTATCATCAAAAGCTTTTAATACTTTCGAGATACTCTTCTGAGTATCTATATTATCAGGCAAACGAATTGGATAAGTTTTGATATCATTCGAGTTTAAGTTTTTACGGACACCAGATGAAAGGTTTCTAAGTCCATCGTACTGAGTCTTTAAAAAATAGTAAACATACTCGTAATCTGCCTTATCAGGATCAATGACAACATTACAACAAGCCTGATTGGTAGCCATGGCCTTTTTCAGGATAGAAATATTTCCTCGTGTCTTCCCTTCGCCATACATTGCGATTGAAAGTGCGTTTTCAGGAACGATTTTTATACTTGTCTTCTCTAGCGCAGTATTTGATATATGCTCGTTGGTTTCATAAATATACTTTTCACCAAGTTGCTCAGTCTTTAGCCATGGAATAGTTCCGTTGTCCCAGAACTCAGGATTGCTGCGCAGTGGAGTCAAACCACTTGATATATTTTTTGAAATATCAGCGAGAGATTTAGACTGCATATTTCAACCCTGCCAACTGCTTTTTAATCTCAGCTTCCAACTTATGCGACTCATTAAAAAAACTATCTAGATTGCTGGTAAAGCTCTGCATTCTTTCAGTAAACTGCTCTGAGGTGATATCCATATATTCGATTTTCACATCAAAATACTGGCCTGCACTAAATGAATAATTTTTCCCTTTGATGTCGTCATAACTCACTACAACAGAAAAATCTTCTTCGACTTCTTTGAAGTTAAATACATCGATAATGCGCTGTTCTTCATCAAGGTTCAGCACAGTTCGTTGGTTTTTGCCGTCTTTGATTTTTTCGCCTAGGTTAGAAGCGTCAATCAACACCACCTTGTCTTTATTTCTGCCATCTATAAACAGGATGGAGACATTGGTACCTGTAGTGGCAAAAATATTGGAGGGCATGGAAATGACGCCAGCCAGCATTTTGCGCTTCACCAGATATTCGCGGATGCCCTTATCAATGCCAGATTGCTTCGTAATAAAGCCGGTCGGCACGACTACCGCAGCTTTACCACCCGGTTTAAGAGAGTAGATGATGTGCTGCAAGAACAATTGGTAAATTTCCATCTTGTCCTTGGCTTTGGCTTTAATCTTGGGAATTCCGGCAAAGAAGCGTTCTTTGTTTTCTTTGTTGTCCAGCTCATCGCGAAAATCGCTGAAATCCATCTTGAACGGTGGATTAGAGACGATGTAGTCAAATTTTTTCAGGTCCTTGCCGTCTTTGTGATAGGGATGCAGCATGGTATTGCCCTGAATTACATTCGGGATTGAGTGCACCAGGTTGTTCAGGATCAGGTTAAGACGCAGCAGGTTGGAGGATTTTTGAGATATGTCCTGAGTATAAATGCTGCACTTATCTTCGCCAATGGCATGGGCGACATTCATTAATAAGGTGCCGGAACCTGCGGAGGGATCGTAGCAACTAACGTTCCTAACTTTGCCTTGCTGCGATTTTGGTACCAAGATCGCTGCCATAATGCGGGCTACAGCATGGGGCGTGTAATACTCAGCATATTTACCACCCGCATTACTGTTGTAGTCTTTGATCAGGTATTCAAAGATGGTGGCGTAAAAATCGAATTTTTGGGTAAAGATACGCTCGAAGCTGAACTCGACCAGCTTGTTGATGATGGCACGGCAGAAAGCATCACGCTTGGATTCATCGGCAATATATTCACTCACGCGATCAAACAGCACCACCTTGGCACCACCGTCGGTCTTGACTGCAAATACGTCGTTGTTGTTTTGGGCAATGTCGCGCAGTGTGTCGTCGAACAGCTTGCCAAAATCTGGCGCGTTCTGCTCACTAAAGAGATAGCTGATAAAGTGATGAGGCTTTAAACGAGCGGTGTCCCCTCCCATTTGCAACTGAAGCATTTCCAGTTCGTCTTCGCTCATGGCGCTCAAGACTTCTTCCCATTTCTCGGCGTGGGCTACCTTTACGTCGATCTTCTTCGCTTCATAGGCGAATTTATCGTTGAGAAACTTGTAGAGAAAAGTCTGGGTAATGATTTTGAATTCATTACCATCGTTACCCAAGCCATAGTGAGCGCAGATATTTTTGAGGCTGTCGATCAGCTCTTTGGTTTTTTGTTGAAACTCTAGTTCTACCATGTGTTTACTGCTCTTTATGTTTACCAGGCTCTACTGCCGGTATTAAATTCTTTCAGGTATTCGGCGACCACCAAATGATTGATAAATCTGGATGCATCGGGGTTGAGCTTGATGTTTTGCTGCTTCATAAAACGATTGATGACCTTGGGCATCATCTGACGTTCGAAGTAGCCTTCGTTATCCAATATCTGGCTATTGTTCAGTACCTGCTCGTCTGCGTCCTGTTTGACACCAGTCAAGGCCTCAAAAATCTTGCGCTCGTTTTCAGAGATATCACCACGCTCCAGTAGGCGTTTGTGAATTCGGGTGTATTTGGCATCGCCTAGGTACTTCTGACGAAGTTGGTTGTTCTGGCGGTTTAACTCTTTAACTCGCTCATAGATTTTGTTGAGTGCATAGATATTGGCCACCATTTCATCCTGGGTGACTTCGCTGAGGTTCTTTTTCTTGAAGAGCCTTTCCAGCTCTTCTCTGAGGCCAACAAACTTAGGGTCTTGTTGGTCGAAGTTGCTGGCAAGGGCTTCGCGAGTTTGCCGCAAGGTATTCTTTAACTGATCGGCAAGAACCAGCTCCTCTTCACCTACTTTGATAAAGCGGAAGATCACATCCTCAAGGGCAACATTCAGCAGGTTGGTGGTGTCGGAGCCATTCTCGATGCTCTCTTTAAGGTTGAGCATATCGAGGTGATTGCAAGTTTCCCGATAGAGGATATTGAGTTTGGCGAAGTCCAACTGTTCCAGTAACTCGTAGTCGCCTTGCAAACGGATAAGGTTGTATAAGCTCTTGGCATTTTCTAGGGCCTTTTTCAGAGCCAATACAGTCTCTCGGTCCTGGATCAGACTGACCTGGTCGGCGAATATTTCGGCATTTTCGGTATTAAAGCGGAACAGCACATCCTTGATATGATCGATTTCTTGCGCGATCTCTTCCTGTGATTTGAACAGGTTGGAGTAGTGCTCCATTTCATCGCCCAGCTCTGCCTGAAGCTCGTCGAAGTAGGCTCTGTTGGTTGCATCAAACTCTTTACGAATATCGGCAAAATCCACCACATAACCGTAGCGGAAGCCTTTATAGGTGCGGTTGACCCGTGTTAGCGCCTGTAACAGGTTGTGCTTGCGGATCACTCGGCCCAGATAGAGCTTTTTCAGGCGCTTGGCATCGAACCCTGTCAACAGCATATTGTACACAAACAGGAAGTCGATCTTGCCCGCTTTAAAATCTTCTACCCACTCTTTTCGCTCATCCTTGGTGCCAATGTCATGCAAGATCAATACGGCACTCTTTACTTTGTTATGCGCTGAGCTTGGTAGTTTTGAATGAGGCTTTTTATTAGATGAAACACTTGGATTTTCATACTCTGGCGACTCTTCGGCCACCATAGGAAGATCGTAAGCTTGCTGATTGGCTTCTTTCACACTCGCATCTAGCGGCTCTTGTTCGGCATATTTCTCGCCGAAGAGCTTGAACATCTCCTTGGCTTGATCTGAGCTGTCACAAATGACCATGCCGCCGATACTGGTATCATTAAGCGCCCCACGACTTTTCTCAAAGTCGGTAACGATGTAATCCAGCATGGGTTCAACAAAACTCGGGTGTGCGTAAATGAGCTTTCGATCTATGTCGCCCATTTTCACTTCCACATCTTCTAACGCTTGTTGCAGCACCAATTTGTAGTTGGTGGCGATCTCTTCGCGGATCAGGCGCAAGGTGTAACCATCGGCGATAGAGGCGTTGTAGTAGTACTTGTGGATGTAGTCGCCAAAGATCTGTTTAGAGCTGATGGCTTTGGAATCCGGGTTCTTCTTGGCTTTATCTTCATCCACAATCAGCGGTGTGCCTGTTAGCGCAATCTTGATGGCGTTGGGATCGGACTGATAAAGGTTGGCCAGAAAACTACCTTTCGGATTGTAGCTGCGATGAGCTTCGTCCAGAACGAATATACGCTGGATATTAATGTCGTAGTCTTTGGTGGACAGGACATCCGGGTCATCCTGAAACTTCTGAATATTCACCACCGTGATTTCCGGCTTGCCGGAATGGTTGTGAATCACCTGTGTTGCTTTGATATCTTTGGCAAAGGCATCACGGGAGTTAATAGTGTGTACCGTCAAACCGCGGGCGGTGAATTCCCGCTGGGATTGTTGCAGCAGATCAAGCCTATCCACAATGAAGTAGAACTTGGGAATGACCCGCAGCTTCTGAAAGTAATCCGTCAGAAAACGCACATTGAAGTAGGTCAGTGCCGTTTTACCGCTACCCTGCGTGTGCCAGATGATGCCCTTTTTCATGCCTTCATTCAGCTTGCGCTCGATGGCTTTCGTCGCGAACAGCTGAGGATAACGCATGATGTGCTTTTGCAATCCGTCGGTTTCGGACACATATGCAAGTGCATAGCGCAGGATGAACGCCAGACGGTCACGACTTACCAAGGAGGTGCAGATACGGTTAGTTGGGCGTTCGGGGTGTTTATTAGTCTGAAACTCAGGGTTACTGCGGATCACTTCCAGATTGTTGTCTTTGAGTACCCGCAGCTCTTCTGCATCTGATACAGATTTCAGCAGGGCTGTCAGGTTAAGTATTTCTTCTTCACGGAAGTAGTTGAACACGGGGTTGTGATAGGAACTGCTGGCATAGAACGCACCTTGCACTGGTTCAGGATCGCCGTCGTCATACTCCATATTGTTGGAGAAAATCATGAACTGGGTAATATTGACGAAGCGCTTGAATTTGGGGTTCTGGAAGCGTTTATTTATACGATCGCGCTCGGCCAGTATGCCTTCCCGATTGTTCGGCTTTTTCACCTCGATGAAAACCAGCGGCATCCCGTTGATCAGGAGGGTGATGTCAGGACGGAATTCTTCATCTCCGTTTTGGCAAGTCAGTTCGGTGACTACGTGAAAACTGTTGTTATTAAAGTTCTCAAAGTCGATCAGCTTGGTGTTGGAACGATCAGTTAGTCGTTCAAAAAAGGCTCGCCCAAGATCTTCGTAATCCAGCTCTAGCTTGATGTCTTCAAGCAAGCGGCTTACATCATCAGGCTCGATACCCGGATTGATTTTGAGAATAGCCTTGTTAAAAAGCTCAGGGAAGATATTTGTATCCAGGTCCCAGCATTGACCCTTAAGCGACAGATACTGATAGCCCAACCTCATCAGGTGAAGAATGGCAGGGAGCTTTACGCGAGTGTCTTCGTTAAACTTCATAGCGTATTCCGTTTATTGGTGGATCAGCTCTAGCAGGTCACCGATCTGGCACTCAAACAGCAGACACAACTTTTCAATGGCTTCCAGATCCACTTTCTGCGCCGTCTCTTTGTAGAGTAAGGTCAAGGTAGCTCTGCTGAGCCCAGTCTCTCTGGCAACGTCGGCAATACGCATTTTACGTTCACCCATCATGCGGGCGAGATGGCAGCGGATCATGGCGGTGCTTCTTATAGATAGTTTTGAGGGTAGTGATCGATATACCATGCTTTTTATTTTAAAGTAACATTTTGCGAGTTAAAATATAAAAATGTATTTTAAAAATGCGAAAAGCATCAATTTAAGGTTATTTTCACGCTTTTTCTTTTTATGTGATAGTAAGTACTTTAGCGTGTTAGACAAGTTTTGAACTTCCCATTATCGTTAAGTACAGAAGGCAGGAATACTGTCAGCATGGAAAAATAAAACACTGATGGGTTACAACGCTCCGCATTAGAGGGGTACGGATGTGGTCGTGCATGTTGAAACGCTCTCTGTGCCACAGGCGCGTTTATCCTTTTAGCGGCCTGATGAATACCACCACAGCATCAAGCCGCACGTTAATGGTGCACTGCATTTTCCGTATCAGGTTCATATTCCACTGTGCGATGTTACCTGAGCAAAAATATGCGCCAAATAGCTGGCGCTGATCCCCAATTGTTCACTTAAGTCATCACCCATCAGTTGATATAAGTCGGTAATGTCTGCACTGATTTTCTTGGCCATTCCCGTTATCTCATCAGCGGACAAGGTTGATGGTGAATGAGCGGCGGTAAGGTCGAGCCCCGTATAGGGGTTGCATTGCGGCATGTGTTTGGCTCCTTAAACAACAAACTCGGCAGTGAAGGTGGTGGCTATGGGTTTTGCAGTAGGCCGCGCTGGGCCATCGACACAATGCTTTCGGCGCTGACCACCAAGTGATCCAAGATCTGAACATCCACCAGCATCAGCGCGTTGCTCAAGCTGTGGGTCAGTTGTCGGTCGGCTTGACTGGGTTCGGCAATGCCACTGGGGTGGTTATGTACCAAGATCACCGCACCGGCATTAAAGTGCAGCGCACGTTTAACGACTTCCCGTGGGTAGACTGCCGCACAGCTTAATGAACCGAAGAACAGCTCCTCATACGCCAAAATCCGGTGTTGGCAATCCAAGAACAAAACAGCAAAAATCTCTCGTTCACGGTGTTGTAATAGGTTTTGTAAGGCATCGAATACGTGTTGTGGCTGACATACTGGCGTGCCGGTAGCGAGACGTTGCAGTGCCAGATGATTTGCCATGGCCAGTAACTCTTCGCTGGTCACCGTACCGCGAATACGATAGGTCCCAGCGATCTCCGCAGCTTTGAGTTTGGGGTGAGACATGGTGTTACTCCTTCAAGAGTTAAGCTGAAATGAAAGAGAACAGGGAGGCGATGGCCTCCCTGTTTTTTTGCCGCAAGAGAGCGGCGGGGATTACGGGGTTAAATCAGCATCAGTGGCGCAGCCAGCGGTATACACGGCAGAGCGTATCCACCACGACTGAGGCGGTCGTGAGCGGTGACGGAACCCATTGCCGTGTCGCCAGTTGAGTCAGTTGCGTGCTGGTGTTTAGCAGTGAATGCGGCAGCTCGCTACGCGGGTTTTCCCGCGCTACTTCTTGAGCCACCCAATACAGGGCGCTGGCTTGTGCAGAGAGGTCTGCCAGCTCGGTGATTTGCGGTGAGGTGTGTTCATCTTCAATACACCACATCACAAAATGCTCGCAGTTGTTAAACAGCACACTGTACTCTTGCTCACCAAGACGCGACATGGCGCGGTTGACGCTTTCCTCAGGCGTGATGCAGCGATGAGGATGTGGTGCGGCTCGGATCGGATAGCCTTGGCTGAATGTACTCAGTGAGCACACTTCAATCTGCGCCGGCAATGACTCGGGCTGGTGGTTGGCGTAATGAATCACGTCACCGTGCCCGATATACAGGCCATGGTGTTCATAACCGAACCGCTGTGTAACCAGATGATCTCCAAGATGGTACGGATGCATAGAGCCTCCAAGGGTGGCTAGGTCGAGAAAACCTCAGTGTTAGGCTGAGGCGCTCTCTGAGCCCGATGGGCCCAGTTTGGGTGTCAAACGGCATGTCCGGCGCACCACGCGAGTGGGGGCGTCGGCGGGCGTCTGAGGCGATGTGGATGGGGTTGATGGGGTAACCGATGCGGGCTCTTCCGTAAGCGGATTGAACTCGTCCAGCAGGGGCGGAATATCGTCATCAGCCTCTTCAAACTGACCATTACGCAGCAGCTCATGGGCAGCGCTTTCTAACTCGGTAATTGCTAATCCTGCCTCTTTATCTTGTTGTGCCATGACATGGGCTTGGCGCACGGCATCGAGTAGCGTAATGTCATCGCGCAAGGTCAAGTCAACGTAATACACCGGCGTGCGGTAAGACTGGGTCGTGCTCTTGGCGCGAAGGCGCAAAGTAAGGGGTAAGTAACGAGTTTGCCCACCGCTGACTGATTCAAAATAGCGTAGCCGAGCGGCTAACGTGCGCACGGAGTTATAGCCGGTGGTGCGGAAAATAAAACTGCCAAGCTCATCGCCTTGTCCTTCGACAAACACGTTGAGACGACCATACAGCTTACAGCCATGCTGCTGGGCAAACTCACAGCGATCTGGACCTCGGCATTCTGTTTCTTCAATAGCGTTGGGATGACTGCGCCTGGCGAATTCACCATTGCCCATGCACACCAAGCGCCCACTTTGACGATCAAAGGCACTGTACTCGGCACGTAAGTTGAGCTCACTGTCGTTAAATAACAGGCGTACGGGTAATGCCCTAATCTTGCTGGACTCATGACTACTGGCGTAATGCTGATGCAGTGGATGCAGTAACCAACCGGATTTTTGTTGGATCTGCGTTGTTAGGGTAAAGCTGTCATCTTTTTCCGGTAACCACTTATTCTCTTTTTGCACCAGCTTCCCGATGCAAATCCGTCCGATAACCGGCGGAGTGATAGCCAGACCTTTGATCATGATGCGCTCCTTTGTGGTTGTACGGTAAAGCGGCGAGTACCCGGCACGGTTTTTTGGTAACGGGCCAACAAGGTGGGGTGCTCTTGTTCGAGCTGCTGTAGATCGGGAACGAGACGATCTTTGCTGCATGTCCACATGATCTTGCCATGGGCAAAAATCCCCGCACTGGCGGAGCCGAGAGCGGCTTGCAGGCGTTGTTTGATGAGACTTTCTTGCTGTTCGAGACGCTCTTTATCCTGACGCAGTTGCAACAGTTCACTGAACAACGGGTTGAACTCGGCAGAATCAGACAAGTCCACCGTATCGCCATCATCACGTGGAAATAGCCACTGTAACGCCTGACCAGCATCCTCCGAGCCATCTGGGCTAGGTTGACGCTGGTGGATGACGTGTTGCCAGAACTGGGTTTCCCGTGCGATCAAATCGGCGATTTTGGCGTCATCAGGGAAAATGCGGTAAATACGAAAGTCTTGTCCGCCAATCAAGACCGCAACATCTGCCCACGCATGTCCGGTGACTGCCAGTTGATGCAGTACCTGACATTGGTAAGCAACCGGTACACCGTCTTCCCACTGCGGCGCACTGTGGTAGCTGGCGGTTTTGATTTCTAACGTGCCGGTCCCTAATGGATCGCCAATTACCTCACGGTCGAGATTAGCCAGCATAAAAGGATGACGAGGGTGTTGCAGTACCGCGTTTACCCGGCGCACCTTGTGTCCAGTTCGTTTGGCATAAACCTGTGCTAACAGCGGCTCTAGCGCGATCCCCCACTGCACGGCTGCATTCTGGCTTAAATCATCACAGGCTTTACGTCCGGTCTTTTCTAACCACAGCGTAAGCGGGCTTTTATAACGGGAAAGCCCAATGGCCGCCGCGGCGTCCGATGAACCGATCCCTTGCTGGCGGATCGCGAGCCACTGTGCGTGTGTCAGTTGTGTTGTCGATGCTAAGCGAATCGCATGACCATAATGTGTTTTCATGATGCCTCCTACAGAGCGACATAAAGAAAAACCCCACTACGGCACGAAGCCGTAGCGGGGCGATGGGCAGTAAGCAGTGTTGATAGTCATCACTGCAGCTGAACGGAGGGATTGCGGTATGAATCAGATAAAAAACAGCAGACCTTAGCGATCCGTTATCGGTGAAACAGAACGTCATTATCCGCGTGAGCCGAGGCGCGATGGGCTGTGTGCGGTATCGAGGGGGGATAGCGGGTTAGCGAGGGAATGAGTGGCCGTCGAGGATGAGTTGCAGCTGCGAGGTTAGTCCAGTAAGGCCAAGGCGTGCTGCATCGCGCGGGTTTTCATTTGTGCGCCTAAACCAAACCAGGCAGAGTCCAAGCGATTGTCCTGGCTGCGCGCGCGACGGTGATGATCAACAAACTCGGTGACCGCGTTCACTAATCCCCATGCCGTGTTCTGTGAACTGGCTAAATCAGCCCCCATGCCCTGACCTTGATACAAGGCTTGTAACCGTTGCAATGTCGTGGTCATGATGATGTTGTTATCCGCATCTAAGGGCTGGTCTAACACCATACTGAAAAAACGTTGGCTTTCTTGGCTATCTACCGGACGTGCGCTTAATGCTTTGAGCTGGCGTTTAAATTCATCCCAGCGTGATAGCCCCAATCCTAACGCTTGTTTCACCGCCGCCGGATCAAACTGTGTCGAATGTGGCACCTTAATGGCACCACTGCTCTGGTTAACGGCCATTTGCAGAGTGTTATTACAAACGACCCGTACGGAGGTGAACTGCGCCGTGGTACAGAGTGTGCCATCACAGCTGGTGGCCAGCAGCAGATACGAGTTCACATGATCACCTCCTTTCAACCGCAGACTCTGGCCTGTTTTGGCTAATGCCCATAGCTTACGGCCTCCTTTGAGTGAACCGGCAGTCTCTAACGTGAACCCTCCCACACTGACTAAATCGCGATAGAAATGCAGAACGTCTTCAGGTTGCACGACATGGTAACGCTGAGAAACCACAGATAATGGCTCTAGGGTGTCGGAGCGATACAGTACCTTACTGTCAGAAAAGGGGCGCAGGTGTAACGCAGGCGCATCGACATTAAACAACACATCGCTTTCCTCAATACGCCACGCCATACCCGCCGCCTCAATCCAGCGGTCGACAGACTGCTGTGGCGGAAGCATCGCACCCAGTCCATGCCAAGGGGTTTGGCCGGTATACGCCATTGTATCGATAAGATGAGACATAAAATTTCTCCATGAAAAAGGCTGCGAAAAGGCAGACCAGGTTGTATTCGCGTAGGTAATATCTATCTGAAAAAAAATGTATAACGCGGGTGGAGGGTAGCTAATCAGAGAAGAGCTGAGGTATTAGATGAATCACTCACTTATTACGCTATGGTGTTAGTAACGCCGTGGTCGCCCGCCATAACCTGATGGCTTGGGCAGTCCCATCTTCCCAATACTTCGATGGAGCATACCAATAACAGCGAGAAGGTTCTCATCGGGTTTAAGTTGATAATTAACAACGTAATCAATCAAATTATTTCGTTTTTCGATATCCATATAGTGAATAGCGCCAATCCCATATGTTCCCCAGTCTAAATATTTTTGTCTGTCGGCGTTGCAGTTGTAGTAAGTTCTTTGGTTTTTGCCTAGTGATACCCACAAGTCGCCCAGTTGCTTACCCAGCGATATGTCATTTTGAAGCTTTGAACCGTTGAATATGAACATGATGTGGTGATGGAATCCGCGTTCGACGCCATACTCTACTTTCCAAAAGTAGCTGATTAGGTGATTAAATCGTTTTTTTACTTCACGCAAAAATACCTCACGATCATTTTTTGCCTCTTCGATATCAATAAATTGGCTAGTTTGTTTCGTGTAGTGCGTATCAATGCGGACGAACAACAGCTTGGTATGAATATTGAACAGTGAATCAATGTGATGGCGTAGGCTTGCGGTGTTTCTTCGGTAATTCCTTTCTATGGCATTAGCTATTCTTTTTTGATGCCAATCTGATTGTACTGTTGCGATGAACTTTTCTATTGCTGCGTTGAAATCATCTGCAATCTGAGCAGTAACATGGGCATCTGTGTAACAGTTACACAGTTGAATATGCTTGAGTTGGAAAAAACACTCGATAAAAAGAGCAACTGTAGGATGACATGATCTTTGGCGATAATAAAAAACGTGATAATCATTGATGGTGAACATGGCCTTTGCTAAGTCATCAAGTAATGATGGTGGTTTAGTATAAAAGGTATAACCAGTAGTGAATACGCGTTGGTGAGGTTTCTTGGTCAGTTTTGATGTGAGATTAAGAATGTCAATAAGTCGCTGATGTATAGCCATGAATAATCCTTGATGTGATTATTGCTGTTTGGTCTGTGAATGGTGTTGGCGAGTCATCCGTGACAGATTACAGATGTAAATAAATCTTTCCTTCTGTTTAGTCATGCCAGCCATTAACAGGATGGAAGGGGGTAATATTCTGTTGCGTCAGGAGAACTTTAACTCAATAAAATAAATACCGAATCATCTCCTTTGTTTATTATTTGTGGTTTATTTACCAAAGCCTTGTGATTACGCACTCTCTTGATGAGGATGGTGAAAAATTGCGGGCTTTTGGTTGAGAAAAGTTAAGGAGTTTATTAACCACAATTATCGGCCTTGGCTTTTAACCAAGCATCAATATCTTGCTCTAACCATCCAATTGCAGATAGGCCAAGTTTAAATGGTTTTGGAAATGTAGCGTCATAGCGTTTGGATGCTGGATTAATACGCTCATAGATAGTTGAACGGCTCATGCCAAGTTTGCCGATGACATCGTTCATACGCAGTACTTGCATTCTCTTCATGTGTTATCTCCGATGATTGAATAAATGGTTCATCGGATATGTCAGTGGCGTAAAAAATGTTATTTAGGCCGCGATCCACTCATGGCAAGAGTGGGCCGCGGCTTTCTGTTTGCGTATGAATATGCACCTAACGTGACCTCGTAACGAGGTGCGTTGTGAGCTCTTACTGTGCGTGGTGGGCGTTGGACACCACTGTTTAGCCCAGTATTGAGAGGCTTGATGTGGCTAATCCACTACCTACCCCCGCACTAGAATCAGGCATTTAGTTGTGGATATAGTAAAATAGCACTGAAAAAATACTCAAAAAATTGTCGTTAAATCATCGATAAATCTCGCAAAAATACGCAATAAATCATGTTGAAATCAACCGTAAATCGACATTAAATCTACATGAAGCATTATTTTTACGGTTAAATAGTGTCGGCTAAAACGGATTTAAAAAAAGGAAGTTATTACTGTGAGAAACTATAATGAACGTGAGTTGTTAATCATTAATGCATTTATTTGTCGCGATGATACATTTAATGCTTTAGCTAATTTTATTAAATGCGGTAATAGCCAATTGAGAGCCAATGCAAATGATTATTCAAGACGACTTCTTAATGATGTCGAGCTTTACAATAGCGTTAGGTTCTGTGTATTAGGTTATGGAAATCAGGAACGGTGTCAATATGACGAAGGCGATGTTCACTTGTTATTGAAGCAGTTGTGTAAGGACAATGAATTTAAATTTAGTGATAATGTTAAAGCTCGTAAGGCTAACTTTTTATTTTCTTGCTTATCATTAGTGTCACACGTTAATCACAATATAAGGGGGATGCTTAAGATAAATGTTGGTAATGATAAGAATTTTAATCGAGATGGATTCTATTCTTTTGGTTGCGAACTGGATAAAAACAGTAAGATAATGGTTGCTAATGTATTTTTATTGTGGCTGAGTTTTCGTGGTGCTGATTTGGTTGAAATTTTATCATGTCTAGAATATACATGGGGTGAGGCTTGTCGTGATAATAGGATGCTAAATTGGCTGGATAAAAATGATGTGTTATATGGTTGGGCTTATAATTACATGGTTGAAAGATTCCTTACTAATAGATTACCTAGTTGGCTATGTGTTAGTGATATGGATGAAAATATATTACATATTAAGAAGAAAGAGGCGCTTGTTAACTTCTTTGATGTGTTATCTCCAGAGCATAAAGAAATTGTTTTGCTGAAAATGAAAAGGTCTGGAGCACAACAAAAAAATAGAATGAAG
The DNA here is from genome assembly GCF_021368255.1 of Plesiomonas sp. PI-19. Taxonomy (NCBI): domain Bacteria; kingdom Pseudomonadati; phylum Pseudomonadota; class Gammaproteobacteria; order Enterobacterales; family Enterobacteriaceae; genus Plesiomonas; species Plesiomonas sp. PI-19. The sequence continues at coordinate 2,159,203 of NZ_JAJNMQ010000001.1, read as the reverse complement.
TCTAAGTTAGCTAACTCAGAAAGAAAAAAAATCCAACTTCCGATAAGTGATGAGGTAAAGGCGAAGCTTAATTATCTTTCATCTCGTGATGAAAAATGCCTTTATGAAGTTATTGAGGTGTTGATTGAGGATGCTTATGAAAAACGATTTGGTAGTCGGTAATGCATCAGCAGTAAATGAATGTTTGCTTTGATTGAATTGGATATGATTTGATTTCAATGTGACTTGTTTATTGCTTTGCATTTTGTTTTTAGGCAGTGAGGTATAGGTGGTGAGGCTCCATCTTGTATTGAATTTCGTTATTTTACCACGCTTGAATTTACTCTTATTTTTTATAGGCTTTTATCTAAATTGGCGTAGCGCTGTAAATGTTCAATAAACATCGGGATCTTTTTTGCCAAGTGTTTTCTGGAAGAGTAAAATACATATAAAACCAAATCTTCAGGCTCGTACTCCATTTTTATTATTTCCAGAGAACCTACCTCAATTTCATTACGACAAGATTCGGTTGGCAGTATAGCGAACCCCAAACCAGCTAACGCGCCTAATTTAGCTAAATGTCCACTATTGACTTTAAATGAAGACTTTACCTTTTGGGTTTTCAGCTCACCTTTAGCGTTTTTGAAGACCCACGGTGTCCCATTTAACGCGGTAAAGCTACTGATACAAGGAACATGTTTCAAATCGGTAATGTGGAAAGGTCTTCGCGTAGTCTGAAGGAGTGTCGGAGATGCCACCACCGCACTTGGCCAACATTTAACCTTCTTCGCGACCCAATTAGTGTCTTCGAGACTTCCTCGATGAAAGCTTAAAATGATGTCAAACCGATCAAACAAATCCTCTTTAGGGCTAAGACTCGTATCGCAACATAATGAAATTGATGGATGTTGAGTACAAAACGAAACCACGGCTTGGGCTAAAGCTGGTGCATCAGGCATCAAAACTCTCAGTTGACCCATGACTTCATGGGAGTGCAGTGTCACTTCCTCAAGAGCATCATTCAGTTTGTCTAGCAACGGCTGTGTGCGTAAGTAAAGATGTTCTCCTGCGTCTGTTGGACTGATTCGGCGTGTGGTTCTGTCAAATAGTCTTATATCTAGCCGCTCTTCGAGTAAAGCGATATGGCGACTGACATTTGAAGTCGGCAAAGATAGAAATTCCGCGGCTCGTTTAAAGCTTTTGTTCTCATAAACGCAGTGAAAACTTTTTAGCCACTGCTGATCAATCTTATCAAGCATCTCATTTCATCCCATTAAGTTGGATTATCAAACCCATTTAAACCACTTTATTACCAGAAGTTGGCTTATACAATGTTCCTCACCAAGTTATCTAGTGAGGCATCCCATGAGTTGGTTAGAAAGGTTAATCGATAAGAAGAAGATCATCAGTACACATAAAGCCCTGATTCCTGAGGGAATATGGATTAAATGTCCGTCCTGTGACCAGATTTTGTACCATATAGCCCTCGAGGAAAATTTAGAGGTGTGCCCAAAATGCGATCACCACATGAGGATGTCAGCTCGCCGCCGATTAGATAGCTTTTTGGATAAAGCAGAGCGAATTGAGATTGCTAGTGAATATGAGCCGAAAGATTTGCTGAATTTTAAGGATCTAAAGCGCTACAAGGAACGTCTTGTTCTAGCTCAGAAAAGTACAGGAGAAAAAGATGCGTTAATTGCAATGAAAGGAAAACTTATGGGCTTACCTATTGTGGCCTGTGCATTCGAATTCTCTTTTATGGCTGGTTCGATGGGTGCCGTGGTAGGCGCACGCTTCGTTCAGGCTGTTAATGCAGCTATTGATGCAAATTGTGGATTGGTATGTTTTTCTGCTTGTGGGGGGGCTCGAATGCAAGAATCACTCATTGCATTGATGCAGATGGCTAAAACAAGTGCTGCGTTGAATCAGTTATCAATGGCTAAGTTACCCTACATATCTGTGCTGACCGATCAAACTTATGGGGGGGTATCTGCAAGTGTCGCCATGTTGGGTGATATTAACATTGGTGAACCGAAAGCAAGGATCGGATTTGCAGGACGCCGAGTTATTGAACAAACCGTTCGAGAGAAACTACCAGAGGGCTTTCAGCAAAGTGAATTCCTCTTAGAACATGGTGCTCTAGATATGATTGTGGATAGACGTGAGATGCGCAAACGAATTGGTAGACTGGTCGCTAAAATGACCAATACTACTATTTCACTGGAGATATAGTTTATAGGTCAAGTTATGTGCAAACCTGTTACCAAAAGGAATGGTGACTGATATCATTTTCCATGCGTTTTCTCCCATGTTATTGCTGTCCTCATATTCATAAGCCAAGCGTATGTAGTCCATACAGTGGCACTGCATGCTCTTCCGGTTTGGCCTCGACGGCTCGCCTTGTAATTCGACCTTACTATTCACAATCAATGTGGATGTCCTGGGCTGTACGAAATCCGCGTTCATTAGATCGGTGTTAAAGAGTACATGTTGGCCACGATGCCGTACCCATTCGTGGTGCAATTCACTCTTAACGTTACATGGTGTTATCTGTGCTCCGAATGGTGATAAAAGATCTATCGGACACACTGTTCTGAATCTTTAGCAACCTGAGAGACACATCACTAGGATGTTTACGTTTATCTCTCTTAATTAACTGATTTAAAACTATAAAAATGACCGTCTATTCATGACAGCTTATTTTTCGGTATGTATTTATGATGATTTTGGCGTGTATTGCAGTTGACGGTGGGGAGGAGAACGCTTCTTTTTTGCCGTGTTACCGTGGTTTTGAGCGAGTTTCATTGAGATGAAATTTGGGGAGAGGTCACAATTTTTTTGCATTCCAAAATAGGAAAAAAACGCACCAAATTTGAAAGTGACTATTTTTTGTTCTGATTGACTATCGCCTTATAAAAGCGATAAAAAAATGATGACAGTTACAGGTGAGCTATACTTGGCTAAATAAGTACGCCGACAAGTACGCCAGATGAGAATTTTCGTTTCTCACCAGATAAAGGTGATTATAACTTGTTGATTTAATGGTGCTCCCGACTGGATTCGAACCAGTGGCCTTCCCCTTAGGAGAAGCGCGATATGCTGTTTTATTGAAAATCATCACGTCTCACCATGTCTCACATACCTATTTAAAAACAATTGGTTACGCGATTTCCTTGTCATATTCTGTCTCATCATATATCGTTCTATACCATGTTTTCTGTTGGGCCCCATGTTGGGCCCGAAAATGGTATCGGATTGTCAAAATGACAGAAAAAAAACCAATAAGTACAGATAGACAAATCTCTGCCTTGCGTCTCAAGGAAGGGCAAAAACGTGCTCGTTTCACTGTTACGAGTAAGCATGGAGGCGGACTGCTTGTTGAGCTTCGTGAAGGACGAGAGACGCGCGGTATTTATCGTTATCGTATTGCAGGCAAGCAACATGATTATGTTCTGGGAACCTATCCCGCATGTTCACTCGCGAAATTAAGAAAACTGCACGCGTTTGCTGTTGATCTAGTAAAAAAAGGAATTGACCCAAGGCAATATTTTGCGCAAGAGAAAAAACTCAATGAGATGGCGCTAACTATGGGTGAGTTATTGACGCGATGGCTAGATGCAAAAGCAAGCGAAAACACAGTAAAGCCTCAAACACTCGCTAGGCATTTACAGCGTTGGAATTGTTATTTGAAGAAACATCTCGATAAAGTTCGCTTGTTGGATTTAACGCGATCTCATTTATCTCAAGCATTAGAGATCTCGCGGCGTCAGGCTAAAGATGAGACTCGTAAGGCACTGGGAACGTTAAACCAGATGTTAGATTACGCCATGGTTCATGGCTTTATTGATACTAATCCCGCTCGTTTATTGCGGCCAAAAGATTTTGGTGCAAGTGCAAGTGCGCCAAGAGAGCGCTGGTTGCCTGTTTCTGAGTTGCGTGCACTTTGGAAGGCCTTAGATGATGATTTGGCTAGTGCTGGTGGAGTTAAATCGGGCGGGAAGGGTGTTTCATCAGCGGGAGTTATCTCTTTACCTGCGGCAAATGTTATCAAAATTCTTATTCTGACAGGATGTCGTCGGAGTGAAGTTACACAGATGCGTTTTAGCCAGATTTTAGGTAATCGTTGGGTGATACCTGAAACCAAAAATGGCAAATCACATACGGTCTATCTGTCTACTTTGGCCTTGTCAATTATTGGACTGCAGCGTACTTATTCTACGGGTGATGTTGTATTTCAAACTGACCGTTCCTGCATGCTAGGTGAGAATGTTGCGATACGAAGCGATAGCATAACTAAAGCATTAAACCATTTACGTGTTCGCCGGTTGCCAGAGCTAGAATCATTTACTGTGCACGATCTGCGCCGCAGTGCGGCCAGTAACTGGGCTGAACGATTGGGGACTGAAGAGCGGATCATTGAACGTTGCCTCAACCACCAGCCACAAAACAAACTGGTACGCACATATCATCGTGCTAAGCATGATGATGAAATGAAAGATACGTGGATGCGCTGGGGCGATCTTGTTGCATCAGAAATTGCCAGTGAACCTCGGCCTGACGGTGAGCTGGTGTCAGATAATGTCATCAGCGTGCAATTTGGTCGGCGCTAATGTCTTTAATGTAAAAGATCCCTCATCTGAGCTACGAACTAAGGCCTGCAATTAATCATTGTAGGAGGGGGAATCAATAAAAATACTCTGTTTTCAAACAGAATATCACTCTTTTTCTTGAGAAATAAGACGGTATGTACAAATGGGAGTGAGATTAATTCCGTTTAAGTACAGTGGGGAGTCAGAGAATTATATTTCTGATTCATTCCATTTTTCGAAGTATACACCCCGATGAGTTGTGAGGTGTATCAAGTTTTCTTGATTTTTTCACACGGTGAATTGCATCAATTCTTAGATATGGTTATCTTTCAAATCGTTGCTTTAGTATCAATGTTTATTAAGTTGGTTTCGTGAGTGGCAATGTAAGGGATTTCTGATTTTGATTTTTTATCATGGGCATGCATTTTGTGTGACTATTTTAAATCCGTAGATTTATCTTACGAACCCACGATGTATCATTCTTGCTAAAGTAATTTCATGCCTGTTTAAAATCACGCTGCGCGGCGGTATTTTTAGAGGCTGAACAATATGAATACAATTGCAAAAGCGCCCCGCATTATTCGCATTAAAGAGATGTTGTCTCTTCTGCGCTGCTCACGTGCAACGCTGCATCGTTGGGTCAAGAACGGTTTGTTCCCACAACCAAAAATGGTTGCTGGAAAAACCGTGGGGTGGTTGGAAAGTGATTATCTTACTTGGTTGCAAGATAAAGATAATTCAATGATGTTGTCATTGAAGTAAGAAAATATGGGGCAGATATGATTATCTGCCCTGTTTTTTTGCCTTCGACGTACGTGAGACAAGATGCAGCAAAAGCTTATCTTTTGTTTGCGTGTGACTCATGAGTGTAAATGATTTAACTCATTGATTTATTTTGATATGGCACTAGAAGTAGCGCAATGCAATACCTCGGATATTAATAATATACCGCAAGGCAGAACTACCCGAAAACCAGCGCTCAAGTATTCCAGAAAAGACGAAAAAGGTTTTTCGTATAGAGATATATGGTTTCCTGTATTGTCTGAGGATGGCGAGCTTGATCTGTCCATCATGAAGAAAATTTGCCAACTGATCATTGATGATGCGTTGGTTAAAAGCTCACGTGTATTTGCCGTGCGCTATGATTTCTTCACCCCAGAGTACAGCCGCAATAATCAAGTGATGAGTGACTTCTTGCGGGTATTCAAACGTGAGTTCGGCAAGTTGTACCCTGAGTCTTTTTTTGGCTATTGCTGGGTACGTGAAAAAACTGATACGTCAAGTACTCAGCATTATCATGCGATTTTCTTGTTTAACGGCCACAAGATAAAAAGTGCTTATAAGCTCAATTTGCTAGCGGGAAGTTGCTGGAAAAATGTGAGCCAAGGTCGCTACTGGTGTCCTGAAAATCAGACATATCTTGTCAAACGCGATGATTTTGAGTCTCTGAGAAAGCTAATTCGTCGCTGCAGTTATTTTGCGAAAAAAGAAACCAAAGAGGTTGATTCATCGGTACGACGTATTAATCGAGGTATGGTTAAAGCGGCTGGTCAACGTAAATCACGAGGCCGAGTGCGAAGTGCTAACAAGTCTCCGAGCCCTGCTATGTCAGAAGCCGATGTGCGTAATGCTCACCGTGAACCATTGGTATCGGAAACAAGTCCAGCTTTGCTCGACAGCGTCTTTACGCAGGGTGTGTGGCCTTCATCCATCTGTGCGGTATCTGAGCAGCAGTTACACGAGCCTGTTGCCAGTGCTGATTTGCAAGATTCTATGCCACCGATTGCTGACGCTATTTTGCAGGCAGTCACGCAAGTTCAAGTAAATGACTCTCTGAAAGAGAGCGCAAAACAGAATGCGAAACAGAACTCAGTTAAGTCAGCATCCAAAAGTAAAACTAAGCGGTCTGTCGTGGCGGAGTTGGTGAGTTCAGCAAGCCACCCAGCTTCAGCTCATGCAAAAGCGCATAGACATAATTTCCTGTTTGAAGCGTTCACCGAGGGCGTATCACCGGCAGAGTATCGCGAACGCTACGGATTAACAGCGCAACAATTTAGGGATTACACCCGCGATCTACAGGTGTCGAGCATCAGGAAACTTTTCTGGGCTAAACATCGTATGCAGTGGGCACAATCGTCATTGAGCCTTGATGAGTACATGGCTATCCACCAGCTCAAGACCACCGATGCCAAACGACAGTTGCGCCGTAAACCGATGAGTGCCGAATGGCAAACACATGCCGAGCGTTATTACAGTGACTATTGGCCGCAAGGTGTATCTGTCGCTGCTTATGCCAAGCTGCATAACGTACCGATAACCAGCTTACGTCGTTACGTGGTGAATTTTTCTCAGGGGCTGATTACCCCAAGCATCCTGTTACATTGGATGTGATCTTCATTGATACCTACAGCTGCGCGGCGGTTGGTATGCAATAGGAGATACACTGATGCATTTAAGAAAACGTAAGCGTAAACCACTGCCATCACCGCTACTGTTTTTGTGCGTGGATTACGAACCAAAGACCAAGTACGAATACTGGGTATGGTGGCGTGAACGGTATCGTTATGAGCTCATGAATACCGGAATCAGCATTACCGAGTTTGCTAGGAAGTATCAGCTCTCGCGTAATGCGCTTTATTACCAGCTCAAATGTGCGGGTGGCTATTCAGGGCTTATCCGTGAGTTTTGGGATCTGCACCGTCGCCGTTTTCAACGTTTAAACGAATCGCATGGGGTAACGGTTGATGAATACATTGCGCGTTGTCAGCTGACCCATAAAACAGCTAAACGGCAATTGCAGCAAAAGCCGATGGATGAATACTGGCAGCAGCACCATGACAATTACCATCGCAATTACAAACCCTATGGCTACAGCGTAGCGGCCTATGCCGAAGAGCAGGGGATAGCATCGAGCACAGCACGCCATTACCTGTGTCGGTTTGTAGACCGTAAAGGCAAAGCTCACCGTACTTATGACTATGTGATGAATGAGCTTGCAGAATTGCAGGGCTGGAAACCTATTCAGCAGCAAATCACCGAGAGACTTAAAAAACGCTATCCACTTACGCCATCTGCATAAGTTAAGCGTCAAAAATCATAGCGTCAGCACTGGCTAATCAAGGTGATCACAAGGCGTAAGTGATCACCTTTAAGAACATGATCACATGCAGTAAAATTTAAAAACGCTGACATATTTACGCGTAGATGATCACTTAGCTTGATGGTGGCTAAATTACGCAGTGCATAACGTAGTAATACGCTGCATTGAGCATCAAGTTTAGCGGGTTTCTCACGCAACTGAACGGGCGGTTATAAAGCATGATTGGCTGTGGTGAAATCACTAAATGCTGTAATGAGTTAGAACCGATACTATGACTGTAAATGACCAGAAGGATGGGGAAATGGTTAAGCCCGTAGAGCATAAAGAGGTAAGAGCGAAAGCCCTCGAGTCACTCGAAGCGCGTGCCGCTTATGAGGAGGCCTTGCGCGAATATGATGCCCACATGGAGCAGGAAAAGACAGAAACAAACACCATTCAGCCACCAGCTAAAACTCACACTCACATAAAAAAAACGCCTGAATAGATGGCTACTTGTTAGGCGGAACGGATCTTATTGCTTACCACATCTTTTCCACACCTTCGGCTACAAAACCCTCTGCTCCAAAACACGACATGTAAATCTGTTCAGTATCGGATGACGATACAGGTAACCGTATACTGGGTTTGTGATTTTTGTATCAGCTCTCGAGTGTGATCACTACAGTTGTGCATTCAAGTAGGATGTAGCGCAGGTGTTCAAAGTGTCATCTTTGTTAGAATGATTGTCTAATGCGCTTACTATGGATGCTTATCGTTCACATTCACTCGTTAAGGTCATTGGCCTTCGTTGCACATGATGACTTTGGAAGGTACAGCGAGGTACTTGGCGGAAGGCAAGGTGGCTTGTTTCGCGTATTATAATGGTGTTTGAGAGCCAATTGTCGATTAAAGAGAGTAGTTATGACGGCCAAAGCGTATCTGGGCGACATCATCGGTGGCAGTATCATGTTGCGTGAGAGCAGAGTGGTTGCAGCGCTGCTGTTACAGCATCCAGATGACGACCGTTGGAATGACGCCATTGTTAACGAGAATGCATTGCAAAAAACATCAGTGCATAGTGCCAAGCGAATGTCATCAACCCTGCGCAAAAGACTTGAGCCAATGGGTGAGGATTTTTGGGCAGCATTACTGCAAGTTTCTGATGTGCTAGCGAATCAGATGTTACTGTTGGCCGCAATATGTCAATCGCCTGTTCTAGGGGATTTTATGACGACCGTAGTTGCTGATGCTCGGCGTATGTATCGTGAATCACTGTGTGGTGATGATTGGCATGATTTTATTTTGTCACGGCAACGTGTCATTGATGGTCTCGAACAGTATTCAGAGAGTTCCATTCAAAAAATGGGAAATAACGTATTTAAGATTTTGGCGGATGTAGGTTACCTAGAGTCAGGGCGGTCAAGAAAGCTGAAAAATGTATACCTATTGCCGGAAATGAGAGAGTGGTCTACGCGCCTAGGGTGCTTCAAGGCTTATGACGCTATGGAGTTAGCGCGATGAGTGTACGGTGGGATAGTGAGGCTCAGCTTAAAACACGTTTGGAGCAGGTTGCTGCACGTTTGCAACGCGATAGCTTTTTGAATAACCAAGAGTTGGGTGGTGAGATTGGATTCTATATTTTTGATTATCCACCCCAGTTTGAGTTGGTTGTGCGTGAATATCTAGAATCAAGTCTTTTGCAGGTACGTAAACAAGGATTACGTTTTCTACACCTGAACTTGTTCGAAGAATTACTCGATTTGTTACAGGAGCGAAAGCTGCTGGATAAAGCCTTTGAGCTGGAGCGAAAAAAAGGTACAGAGGAGCTAGCCAAGGCGCTGAAAGGGCCGCTAGAGCAAGGACGGGTGGCGAAACATCTGATGTCTAAAATTCATCCGGCTAATCCGCAATTCGTGCTTTTGTCTGGTCTTGGCCAGTGTTGGCCACTACTTCGAGGCCATAGTTTGCTCAATGCCCTTCACGCGCATATGGGCGCAATTCCTCTGGTTCTGTTTTATCCAGGTCGCTACAACGGTCTTGAGCTGTATCCTTTTGATCTAGACCGCGCTGAAGTGGCAACTGCAAATTATTACAGAGCTTTTCAATTGGTACCTCATGGTTCGAAATACTAAGGGGCAGAATTTACCAAGCCCAAGATAAGCGAATCAGCCAGAGTAAGGTGAGGGCTGCCTACGCCCTATTTTTGTCTCTCAGTGCTGGGTGCCTTACGGCGCTATAACGCAAATTACTAAGCAGCCACGAGAAACGGTAACAGTTATCAATAAACACGGGATCATCGATGCAAATCAAAGAGCTATTTACCAAAAAACTGGATCGTCCAATCAATGGTGTGGTGAAAGCAGAACAATTGGATGAACAAATTATCTGGACTGAGCTGGATGAGTATGTGGTGACCCGTGAGCTTGACCGTCACCTGCGCCACTTTTTCGAAACTTATCTACCAGGCGTAACTCACCCCGATGATCCGAGTGTAGCAGGGAAGATTGGCATCTGGGTTTCCGGCTATTTTGGTTCAGGTAAATCACATTTTATTAAAATTCTTTCTTATCTGCTTAGTAACCAAAAAGCGGTTCATGGTGAGCAGATCAAAACAGCTATCGACTTCTTCAAAGAAAAGATCAGTGACCGCCTACTTTATAGCGATATTCACGCGGCGGTGAATCGCCAAACTGAAGTGATCCTTTTTAACATCGATAGCCGTGCCGATACTGAGGATAAAGAAGATGCCATCCTCAAAGTATTTTTGCGCGTATTTAACGAACGCCTCGGTTTTTGCTCCGATCATCCTCATATTGCTCACCTTGAGCGGGAGCTTGATGCACGCAATCAATACCAAACCTTCAAGACCAAATTTGCAGAGTTAACGAATTCTACGTGGGAAGATGAGCGAGATGCGTATGGCTTTTGCCGAGATGAAATGGCACAAGCGTGGGCTCATGCCACCGGCCAATCCGCTGACTCCTCCGTACAAAGCATGGAAAACCTCGAATCCATGTTTACTCTCGATATTAGTAACTTCTGCAAGTGGGTGCGTGAGTACTTAGATCGCACGGCTCAAGAAAATGGAGGAGAAGGTAAACACATCGTCTTTTTAGTGGATGAAGTGGGTCAGTTCATCGGCAATAACACTCAAATGATGTTAAAGCTGCAGACTATCACTGAAAACCTAGGAACTGCATGCGGTGGGCGCGCTTGGGTTATTGTGACCTCTCAAGAGGACATCGATGCGGTGCTTGGCGATCTTAGCGCGAAAAAAGGGCAAGATTTTTCCAAAATACAAGGGCGCTTTCATACCCGTATCTCTCTCTCTTCATCTAATACCAATGAAGTAATTCAAAAGCGTTTGCTTCAGAAAACAGAGCGCGCGAAAGACGAGTTAGACGAGTTATTTATTCAAAAGGGCGATATTTTACGTAACCAGTTAGCCTTTGATGCAACAACGACCGCCGAGCTAGCTAATTACCGTGATAACGTTGAGTTCGTCGATCACTATCCATTTATTCCTTACCAGTATTTGCTGGTGCAGAAAGTGTTTGAGGCAATCCGTAAAGTTGGGGCAACTGGTAAGAGCCTTTCTCGTGGTGAACGATCTTTGCTAGATGCATTCCAGAATGCAGCGCGCCAGCAAATGAATAAAGGGGTTGGTGTATTAGTACCGTTCTATGCTTTTTATCCAGCCATTGAGTCATTTTTGGATACTAACGTAAAACGTATTTTTGAGCAGGCCGCAGAGAAGCAGAGCCTTGATCCTTACGATATCAATATTCTCAAATCACTGTTTTTAATTCGTTATGTCGATTTAGTTAAATCAACGCTGGATAACCTAGTAACCCTATCAATTGATGAGATTGATACCGATAAGGTTGCCCTTAAAAAGCGGATTGAAGCTAGCTTACATCGCCTAGAAAACCAACTTCTTATTGCCAGAAATGGTGATGAATATGTCTTCTTAACCAATGAAGAGAAAGAAGTTGAGCAAGAGATTAAGCACACTCAGGTTGAGAGTACAGAGACTACGCGTGTACTGTCGAAAATCCTCTTTGACGAGGTAATGGGCGGACGCCGTCAGTATCGCTATTCGGTTAACAAGCAAGACTACCCAGTCACTCGTTTTTGTAACGGTCATCCTTATGATGGCAGCGTACAAACGGATCTGGTGCTCAAAGTGATATCGCCTCTGGATGCTAATTTTGACGGCTATAACGATCAGGGTTGCAAAGCCTTGAGCTTGGAAGGTCAAGGTAGTGTCGTGATCCGTTTACCGGATGAAAAACGGCTGTGGGATGAGTTTGATACGTGGCTTAAAACCGATAAATTCCTCGCTAACAATCGTAGCCAACGGCCAGAGCAAGAGAAGTTATTGGCTGAGAAAGCAATGGAAAATACTCAGCGCCGCAACCGCCTAAAATCACTGTTTGAGGAGTTGGTTAAGCAAGCGCAGATTTTCGCTATTGGTAATGAGCTACAAATCAAGTCAGCTAGCGTCATAAACATGCTGGATGATGCCTATAGCTATGTTATTGAGAACTCATTCCAGAAGCTCAGTTTACTCAAGAGCTGTGGTGCGAATCCGAAGCAAGAGTTGCATGCTGTGATCACGACGGATGATGTTGCACAGTTCAATATGCATCTTGGTGAAGAAGATCCGAATAGCAAAGCTAAAAAAGAAATTGAGTTTTATCTCAACATATCAGAAGAAGCTAACAAGCCGGTTTACCTTAAAGAATTACTTGAGCGCTTCAGTTCGCGTCCGTATGGCTGGAACCGTGATGAAGTGATGTTGCAAGTGGCGCATTTGGTTTTGTTGGGTAAGGCAGCTTTGTCTACGCCGAACGGTGATTTGCCGCTTAATCGTAGCTATGAGCAATTCAACTCAGTGCGAAGCCATACCAGTTTGCGTATTCGCCGAGTTCGCCAGCATAGCGAGCAGCAAATAGTGAAGGCTGCGCGTCTGGCTAAAGATATTTTTCAAAAACCGTTTGATAGCAGCGAAAAAGAGTTAGCAAACAAACTGCAAAGTGAACTCAAAGAATGGCAGCGCTTGCTCAATGAATTTGCCTTCAAAGCAAAGCAGAGTCATTGCCCAGGGCAAGCGGTGGTGGAAAATGGCAAACGGCTGGTGGCGGGTTTATTAGAGCTTGGCAATAACAGCTATGCCTTAATTGAGACACTTTGCGTACAAAGTAATGAGTGGCTTGATTTTGCAGAAGATTTTGAAGAGGTTGAAGAGTTTTATACTCGCCAGTTTGATACGTGGATGCAACTACAACGAGCGCTGAATGAGCAGTTTCGTGCTAACCGCCGTGCGCTTGAGCAAGAGCAGGATGCCGCAGCACTATTTACGCAGTTACAAGCCATCCATGATGATAAAAAGCCATATGCCAAATTGCGTAATGTTGGCTCGTTAGTAGAACAACTGAGCGCTATTAACCAACGCTTAGTCGAGCAGCAGCGTGTATCAAGCTTGCAGGCGATTGAGCAAATTCAGTTGGCAATACAGCCAACAATCAGTGATTTACCGGCTAATCTGCAAAACCAAGCTATGCGGCCTTTTGTATTGCTTAAAGAGCGGATTGCGTCCAGCGTCTCGTTGCATGAGTTGGTCAGCTTAGTTAAAGAAGCGGATGACGAAGAAGACAAAGTGATTGAGCTTATCAACCGTTTTAGTGCTGAACAGCGTGCGGAGGCTGAGCGTATAGAAGCTGAACGAGTAAAAGCGGCTAAAAATTCCGCAGCAACAACGGCAACAGCAGCGACAGAGGTTCAGGAGCCATCAGCGGGTTTGAATAGCGGTACTGCTGCGTACACGGTAGAGAAACCTCCTGTTAGCGTAAAACCCGTGCTCAAGCCGATTGAGCTGGTTTCACCGACAGAACTGCTTGGTGATAGCCATCTGTTTATTGAAACAGATCAGGATATTGAGGCCTACTTGAGCAAGCTACGTAATCGTCTGCAGCAGGCCATTAATAACGGTAAGCGAGTGCGGATTAAGTAATAACGAACATTCTCTCCTCCTGTTTATGTCGGTGACGTGGACGTGAGGAGAGGTGGTTGAACAATCAAAAAAAGGAGCAGCAGATGCTGAGCCGTTTTGAAATAGACAACTTTAAATCCCTAGTCGGTTTTAGCCTGCCGCTTGCTCGCTTTAACTGCCTAATTGGACTCAACGGGGCCGGTAAAACCACCGTTCTACAAGCGCTCGATTTTGCTGCTCATGTGATGAGTGGTGAAGTGCAACAGTGGCTCGATGCTAGAGGCTGGTCGGCCACCGATCTCACCAGCCGGTTGGCAAATGGCAAATCCAATATTGAACTGGCGCTGGAGCTGAATATTGATGGCGTGCCGCTTCGCTGGGAAGCGACCTTCAACCGCTCACGGCTGGCTTGTACTCGCGAGTCAATTGAGGCACTTGGTTACCCCGTTGAGCATTTGTTAACAAAAGAGTTGACGCTGCAGCAACCCCTGTTTGTGTTGCGGGGGGGGAAGTATCGGTTAGCCACCATTCAGCAAAACCAGCCACAGGAAAATCAATGGCAAGATATTCCCTTTACCTATCAGGGGTCACTGCTCTCTCAGCTAAAAGACAATCAGCTCTCCCCCTTGCTACGTAAACTGCGCGAACGCATTAAGGCTATTCGTTCTCTCGATTTGCTTTCGCCGGAGCAGTTGCGGCGTAAAACACGCCTTGCAGATTTAGCCGATGATATCGGTAGCGGTGGTCAGCAGCTAGGTGCTTTTATTCACAAATTGAAAGCGGATGAACGTGATCAGTTGCTTCAAAACTTGCAACGTTATTATCCACAAGTGACCAAAATTCATACCAGCATATTGCGCGGTGGCGCGGTAAAGCTAGAGCTACATGAGCGTTATAACGCTCATGCGAGTGGAACTGATGACATGATCACCGAGGCGCGCCATCTCAATGATGGTATGTTGCGCCTGCTGGCTATTTTAGCCCAGCAATTTAGCCCTTATCAGTTTGTGTTATTTGATGAAGTTGAGAATGGCGTTAATCCAGAGATCACCGAAGCATTGGTAGATGCGCTGGTTCACTCACCCAAACAATTGTTGGTCACGACTCACAGCCCGCTAGTGCTTAATTACTTGGAAGATGACATTGCACGTCAAAGTGTATTGCTGATTTACAAACGGCCAGATGGTGTCAGTCGTGCTATTCGCTTGTTTGATGTGCCAATGGCGGCAGAGCGGTTAGAGTGTCTTTCCCCTGGGGAGTCGATGCTGGATCTGTCTCTGGCTAGAGTCGCAGAGGCTGCCGAGTTGATGGCGATATCTTCCCTCGAGGAGGAATAACCATTGTTACATACATTACTCGTCTTCGGTGAAGGTCCAACAGATATGGGTTGTAGCCGGAATGCTCAAGCCTATGCGCATGGCGATAATCTTGAAGTTGGTCCTATCTTGCGCCTGGCTCATCGGCTTTTGGTGCGCCATTTACCTGAGTGGAATGCAGACCTATTCGATTTGCAGCAGGAGCATGCTATTCCATCGGTATTAGTTGCCCCTGCAGAAATGAGGCTCTTGGTAAAAAGATCCGCCATCAAATTGCCCAGTAAAAAGACCAAGCAAGGTTATCTCATTCATAGCAAGCGAGCAGCAGTATTAGGTGAGCTAGCGCAACAAACGGGTGCTGCCACAGAGGCCCAACTGGCGATCTATTTTCATGACACAGACGGCACTAATAGTGATCCTCATGATCCGTTCGACCTAGTGCAGGCTATAAACGAAGGCTTTCGAGCTGCAGGCTTTGCTGAACGCGGTATCGCGATGGTGCCGCAGCCTACATCTGAGGCTTGGTTTATTTGCTCGTGTAAACCCGATGCCTATCAGCATTGTGCTCAGCTTGAAACCCAGCTATCAGGTAATGATCGCTCACCTATGCGAGCTCCGAAAGCGGTGTTGGGGCAACATTTGGGAAATCCTGATTATCATCGCGGCGATCTCTTACCGGTTGTTAATACCATCGAACTAGACAGGTTGGATATGCCGACCTTTAACCAGTTTCGCGATGATGTAAAACAGCGGATCAGCAATTTATGCGGGGCAGTTAGCGATTAAGCTCTACTCCTGCTAGCACACGCTGCTCGAATAAAAATGATGAGAACAAGATGAACACTAACAATCTCAAAAAAGTTGCACCTCGGGCGCGTAGCGCCTTTATCAAAGCCATGGTTGCCCGTGCCGGAGAATTCGGTATCACCGCAAAGGGAGTCAGTGCCCCTAGCGTGAGTGGTGATGTACTGCAAGTCGCGGGTTTTACGCATCCGGCGCGTTTTGCTCCAGCCATTAACCGCCTGCAAGAGCGGGTAACAAGTCTGGGGTTTGCTCAGCTGATTGAGCAAATGGCTTACACGTGGTTTAACCGTTTTTGTGCTATTCGCTTTATGGAGCTTAAAAGCGAAGAGGGCTACCTTGAGCATGGTGTGCGTTTGCTTTCACATCCAACGCAGCCACTGGGTTTTGAAGTGCTCGATCGCGCCCCTGAAGTGATTGAATCATTGATCAGTGAAGGGATTAATCTGAATAAACCGGCTCTGCTTGATCTCATGCTGGCGGGTAACGAGCAAGAAGCGCTCTTCCGTGAGCTGTTGCTGGGTCAGTGCCACCGACTGCATCAGGCGATGCCTTTTCTGTTTGAAGCCATTGATGATGAAACCGAGTTATTACTGCCTACTGGCCTCACCCGTACCGATGCGTTTTGGCGTGAGCTGGTGGATGAGATTCCTGAGCAGGATTGGGCGCAGGTCGAAGTCATTGGCTGGCTATATCAGTTTTATATCAGTGAAAGGAAAGATGAGGTTATCGGCAAGGTTGTAAAATCTGAGGATATTCCGGCAGCAACTCAGCTTTTTACCCCGAACTGGATTGTGCAGTATCTGGTACAAAACTCATTGGGCCGCTATTGGCTGCAAACGTATCCTGAATCAAGCCTTGCCGCAGAGATGCCTTACTACGTGGCCACCGGTGAACAACCGGCAGAGGTATTGGCGCAGTTAGCCCAGTTAACACCAAATAGCATTGAGCCTGAGTCTATCAAGGTGCTTGATCCCGCTTGTGGCTCAGGCCACATTCTGGTAGAAGCCTATAACATTCTCTATCGTATTTACGAAGAGCGTGGCTACCGTAGCCGTGAGATTCCGCAGCTGATCCTCACCCACAACCTTTATGGCCTCGATATTGATGATCGCGCTGCTCAACTGGCAGGTTTTGCGTTGCTGATGCGCGCGCGCCAAGATGACCGTCGTCTTTTCTCTCGCGAACTAAGCCTCAACATCTATGCCCTGCAAGAGAGCCGTTCGCTCAATATACCCAAGCTGTGGCAGGCACTGAACTTGAATGCCGATTGGAATAGAGGCCAAGTGCAAGACTTATTTGCTAGCGAAGAGGTTGCCAGTTCGCCGAATACGATAGCGGCTAATGATTCGCGCTTAGGCCTGCTGAATGATTTGCATCAGCGCTTTCTATCGGCCAAAACGTTGGGCTCGTTGATTGAGGTACCTGCTGAGCAAGCAACCGCAATTGATGAGTTGGCGGCTACTTTGCACAGCTTAAGCCTTAACGGTGATACCCAACAAAAACCGGCAGCCCGAACACTGCTGCCGCTGCTCAAGCAAGCCAGCGTACTCGCCAAACGTTATGATGCCGTTATTGCCAACCCGCCTTATATGGGTAGCAAGGGGATGAATGCGGAGCTTAAAGAGTTTGCCAAAAAGCAGTTCCCCAACAGTAAATCAGACCTGTTTTCCATCTTTATCGAACGCAATCTGGATCTCACCACCGCTGCAGGTACGGTTGCCATGATCACCATGCAAAGCTGGATGTTCCTCTCCTCGTTTGAGGCATTACGCGCCCGTATTCTGGGGCAGCACACTATTCTGGGAATGGCCCACTTGGGTGCTCGCGGCTTTGACAGTATCGGTGGCGAGGTAGTATCTACTACAGCCTTTGTATTGGCGCAAACCCATTTACCAACCTATCAAGGTGCTTATTTCAGGCTGGTGGATGGGGGCTCTGAAGCGGAAAAGGCGGCGATGTTTAAGGCTGCATTGAGGTAGTTTATGAGTAAGCAACCAGTGAAATTTTTTGTCTCTTACGCCCACGCGAATCACCGTGCGAAAGAGCAATTGATGGCGCTGCTTACCGAGCAAACGGCAGTTGCCAAGCGGTTTGACTATCAATATTGGAGTGATAGCAAGTTAACCCTTGGCGACCATTGGGGCGACGAGATTGCCCGCGCTCAGGTGCAAACCGATTTTGGCATGCTGCTTATTTCCCCAGCGTTTTTAGCATCTAAGTTTATTGTGGAGCAGGAGCTGCCGACTTACCTTGCGCATGGCGGCAAGCGTTGTTTTCCGCTGATGTTGGCACCAGTGGATTTTGATCGCCACGACTTAAAAGGGCTACAAGACCAGCAAATCTATCGTCTGCATTCGACAGATTTTAACTCGCCCCGCGCCTTTACCGAATTAAAGGGCAAGCGTAAAGCTGAATTTGCCCATGGAGTGTTTGCTCAGATTGATGATTGGCTCGCGGCAAACCTGAAATAACCGAACTGAACAAATTGAATTAAGAGGTGGCTTTATGAGCCAACAACAAAATAACGACATGCAACAACACTTTTACCGCGCCTCGACAGCGGATTTTGGTAAGATCCCGGGGCGAGCGATTGCGTACTGGGCGTCTGACAAAGTTCTTATGACTTTTGCAGACAACCAACCAATATCAGACAAAATCGAAACACGAGAAGGACTTACAACAGGTAGTAACGACCTATTTCTGAGATTATGGCATGAGGTCTCTTTCGAAAAAATAGGTTTTGGAATAAAAGATTCCGAGCATGCAAAAAAAAGCGGAAATAGATATTTCCCCTATGTAAAAGGAGGTGACTTTAGACGGTGGGCAGGGAACTATGAGTATGTCGTTAATTGGTATGACGACGGTGCGGAGCTTCGAATCTTTAAAGACCCTGTGAGTGGTCGGGTTAGATCGCATAATTACAACGGCGACTATGGTTTTCGAGCAGGTTTTACTTGGTCAGGTATTTCAAGTGGGACGTTTGCTGTACGGACAGTCACAACTGGGTTCATGTTTGATGCAAAAGGCCCCATGGGATTTTCTAACGAAATTGAAAATCAGGGACTCTATGAAGCTTTTTTTAATAGCAAAGTTACGAATCATTTATTGAAAATGTTGGCCCCTACGCTCGATTTCAAGTTGGGCCATATACTTAATTTGCCCGCGCCGAATGTAAGTAATAATAAACTTGGTTTAAACAGAAATAAGTGCGTTGATCTGGCGTTGCAAGACTGGAATGCTTTGGAAACTTCTTGGAGCTTTTCTAAAGCAGATTTACTCCAATTTGATAACAGTCCATGCATTAAGGATTGCATTCAAGAGCTTCGGAGCAATATGCACGAAACCACCCTCGAAATGCAGCGGCTCGAAGAGGAAAACAACAAGATCTTTATCGACGCCTACGGCCTACAGGATGAATTGACCCCCGAAGTCCCCTTAAGTGAAATCACCCTCACCTGTAATCCGCACTATCGTTATGGCGGCAATCTGACCGACGAAGAGCGCGAGGCACACTTGCAATCGGACACCATCTGCGAGCTGATTTCCTACGCCATCGGCTGCATGATGGGCCGCTATTCACTCGACCGCGAAGGGCTAGTGTACGCCCATGCCGGTAATGAGGGCTTTAAAGCGCTGGTGGAGGAAGGGGCGTATGCCACCTTTGCCGCCGATGAAGATGGCATCTTGCCACTGAGCGCAGAGAGCTGGTTTGCTGATGATGTGGCGGCACGCTTTGAAGCCTTTGTGCGCACAGTGTGGGGTGCGGAGCAGTTTGAAGAAAACCTGCAATTTATCGCCGATAGCCTGTGCTTGAGTGCCATTAAGCCGGTGAAAAAGGGCGGTGAAACCTCCCGTGAAACTTTGCGCCGTTACCTCACTACGCAATTCTACAAAGATCACCTAAAAACCTATAAAAAACGCCCAATTTACTGGCTGTTTAGCTCTGGTAAAGAAAAGGCCTTTGAGTGTTTGGTTTACCTGCACCGCTATAACGAAGCCACCTTACCACGGATGCGTACTGAATACGTGACGCCACTGCTTGGCCAAATAGCCAGCCGTATTGAGCGCAAACGCATGGAGCAAGCAGAAGCGAGCACCAGTGATGCTAAGCGCATTAGCAAAGAGATAGATAGCCTCACCAAGCAGCTCGCCGAGCTGCGTGCGTTTGATGATCAGCTGAAACACCACGCTGATATGCGTATCAGCCTCGATTTGGATGATGGCGTTAAGGTTAACTACGGCAAATTCGGCACGTTACTGAGTGATGTAAAAGCCATCAGCGGTGATAAAGGCGAGTGATGTATTGAGGTTCAGGTGTCAGTAAATTGTCGCCTGAACACATGATGTAGTTAGAATAGTGCTTCGGATTTTGGAGAAAATAGCCTATGCATATCACTCATCTTTACCTGAATGGCGTTGGCCCTTTGGTGCAATCCCCCATCGAACTAAAAGATCACTGGCGAGGTGGGGCACATTCACAGGTGTTGTTTACCGGTCCGAATGGTTGTGGCAAATCAACGGTATTACGCGCGATCGCCATGCTGTGGGAGGCCGCAGGCTGGTGGATTGATCAGCAAAAAGCGTTACCACAAAATCATGTTGCGAGGGCTTGGTTACAGCGGTGGGAAGGCATCATCATCATTTTTGATCAACTCGCGCCTTTTACCCATCAGCCAGTGGGTTTGTTGTTTGGTAATGCAGAGTGGATAGGCAGTGTGAAAGCGGAACACCCGAATGTGGCATGGATAGGGGAAACGGTTGCCAAAACTGGAAAGCCGGGTAAACCGAAGCGAGAGTTGCAGCTTCCTGCTGACGATTGGATGCATGAGCTGACAGCAGAGCGTCGCCGAATGTTGCTGAGTTACGATAAAGTGGATGTTCCGAACATCATCTATCTTGATGCGGAAGAGCGGCGTTGGGTAAATCCAAAACGCAATGTAGGCTCACCGGAGCCAGACCTGTTGAGTCAGCGTTGGCTGACTCGTTATCTTGTCAATGATGATTGGAAAGGGCAGTTAGAGCCCTCACTGATTGCTCTTAAAACCACCCAGTTGCATAAATTTCATGAGGTGCTGCGTAATCTGAACCTGTTTTTGCAAGGCAAAGAGATTGAGTCGGATATCGCTCCCGGTGAAAATCGTCTGAGTGTCAAGATTAAGGGGCAGCGCGGCGTGCGCCACTCACTCGACGAACTGAGTGCCGGTGAGCATCAGGTATTGATTCTTGTTTATCTCATTAGCCGCTGGTTACAACCCGGTGGGATTGTGTTGATTGATGAGCCTGATCTCTATCTACATCCTTCATTGGTCAGTGGCCTGCTCGCCAATCTCGAACGACTGGTGGCTGGTAAGCAAGGCCAATTGATCCTAACTTCCCATAGTATTGATATTTGGCAGCGTTATGAACAGCAAGGGCTGCGTATTGAATTGCAGGGAGCGTGGGCATGAGCTGGCTGGATAACAAACAGAAAGATATCAAACAGCAATATGTTGGCGCTACGGGCAAGAGAGTTTTGCTGGTTGAAGGGCCTGATGATGTTCATGCTTTCAGTGCCTGGTTGGGGAAAATAGATGCAAGCTGGGAAAACCGCTGGGCCGTAGCAGAGGCAGGAAAGAAAGCAAGTGTATTGGGACTGCTGACGCGTGAGCCTAATTGGGTTGGCGTTGTAGATCGTGATGAATGGTCTGCCGAGGTGATTGCTGATAAGCAACAAGCTCTGCCAAATCTATGGGTTCTACCTCGTTTTTGTTTGGAAAATTATCTGTGTGATCCGGCGGAGCTCTGGGCCATGTTGCCAGAGGTGCAGAAGCTGAAGATTCAGGGGGGAGAGCAGGCATTACATGCCGCCATCACTGAGAATTTGCCTATGTGGCGCCAGCACGGTGCATTATGGCATGTGATCAACCCATTGTGGGAAGGGTTGCGTGCGCTGGGGTTTAAGGAGCGGCTTCTCGATATTCAGCTGGCGGACGATGAGAACGCTATCCGGCAAACGCTGAATGAATGGCATCAGTATTTATCGCCTGAACAGATCTGGACGAACTATCAAACCTGTTTAGCCGAGATGGCCGTTTGGCCAGAACCAATGCAATTGCAATGTGCTGTTCATGGCAAGCATTTCTTTCCAAATGTTGTGCATAGTGAGTTAAGTCGATTGCTCGGTGAGCACGCTAAGGCGAGTCAGCGACAAAATCTGTTATTACAGAGTGCTCCGCCTCCGGCAGATCTTGCCCCTCTTTGGCAAAAAATGGGTTTGCAGCATTAAATTCTTGAGATGTATTGATGGATATCACTCAACTACAAAACGGTCTAAATAAGAAGTTTCAGCAAAGCCGGATTGTCTTTTGGCATGATCCCGAGCAGAGCTTTATGACCCAAGTGGCAGAGCTGGCTGCGTTGCCTGCTGATGTAAATACCGGATTAAACCGAGACGGCCAGCCCGTAACAGTGCTTAACATGGCTGAACACTCTCAGTTGCAAGTAAGGCGGCGAATTGAGATTGAAGAGCCCGCTCAGCCTTTTTTGTTGTACTGGCCAACCCCTGAGCCTGCAGCAGCGAAAGATTGGCTGCTTGATATGCGCCGTTACAGCACAACGTTTTATGCCGATGCCGCTTCGATTCTGCTCAATGAGTTGGGGCTCGCCAATATGGCGTTACGGGATTACATCGCCTCGCGCAGCACTTTCTTTGCTAACAAAGAGCGTACCGCAGCGTTGAAACGTCGCTTAGATGGGCGTAGTGGCGTTGAAGATGCACTTTCGCTCGATTTGAAAATGATTAGCGTGTTGCTGGGGTGTCATGCCCAGCTGGCGGATGTGGTCAGAGAATTAGGTGCTTGCGTCGTTGATGATGATAACCAACTCGAAGAGGCATTAGCACCGTTAGCGCAATATGGGTTACTGCCAAGCCTTTGGTTACTGTTAGATAGGGATTATGGCTATCAGGTAGCAGAAGAGAATACGCCATCGTTGCGGGAGTTTATCCGTAAGCTCTTTGCCAGTGAAAGTTATGAATTGCTTGACGTGACCAAACCAGATCAGCGCCCAAACTGGCTGCAATCACAGCTATTGGTGACGCCAACCGGCCGCGCCAATGCCATGGCATTGCTGGCTGGGTGGCGTGATTCACTGCAACACCGAGGTGCATTTGCCAAGTTATCACAGGCGGTGGCAGCGCAGCTCGAATTGCCAAATCGGCTTAATGGGCTCTCTACTGAAGAGATCTTACATTGGGCGGAAGTGACCAGTTTTGAAGCTATTGAACAGGCGTTGATTCGTGAGCTGGTGGCAGGATTGGTAGACGGCGATCTTAGTTTGAGCCGCAGCGAATTTAGCTTACTGGTTTCGCGCCGTCGCCAAGCGTTTTGGTCTGGGTTTGAACCTAAATATATGCACCTCTATCAAGCGTTGATGCATGCTGAGAACTTATTAGAGCTGCGTAGAAACTATCCCGATGGTTTTCATTTTGCATCGGCACAAAGTATGTACCAAGCCTATGAGACTGAACTGTACCAGTTTGATGCGGCCTATCGCCTTTTCAATGAGGCGTTACTGCACTTACAAGGGCAGGCTGTTGAGGTATTGGCGGTGTTGGCTGATAAGATCGAAGATCTCTATGTTAACTGGTATCTCTATCAGCTGGGCTTGGCCTGGGATGGTCTGCTGGCAAAAGAGCAGGTGCTAACGCATTGGAATTTAGGCGTTCCAGCGCAAGCCAACTTTTATAACGATGTTGTACGCAAGCGATTTGTGCAAGCTGGAGTCAAACGCCAGTTTGTGATTATCAGTGATGCACTACGCTATGAAGTGGCTCATGAACTGCAGGGGCAAATTAACGAGGCTAAACGCTTTGCTGCCAAACTCGGCAGTCAGCTTGGCGTGTTACCAAGCTACACTCAATTAGGTATGGCTGCTTTATTACCCCACCAGCACATTGATTATGCACAAGGGAGTGCAACAGTATTGGTTGATGGCCAGAGCAGTGCTGGATTGGATAATCGCAGTGCTATTCTGGCTAAAGTGGGTGGTATTGCTATTTCAGCCAAATCACTACAAGGCTGGACTCGCGCTCAGGCTAATGAGGCGATTGGCGATGCTCGGGTGGTCTATGTCTATCATGATGTTATTGATGCTATCGGCGACAAACAAGCTACCGAGCTACAAACCTTCTCGGCGGTGCGTCAGGCAATTGATGAGCTCAATAATCTGGTAACTAAGATTATCAATGGATTTGGTGTTACTCAGGTGGTGGTAACGGCAGATCATGGATTCTTATTCCAGCGAGTGGCCCCTGAAAATGGGGTTAAAGCTCAGTTGCAGGTAGAGCCTTCGGGCACCCTAGAGGCAAAAAAACGCTATCTGGTTGGGCGACAATTACCTGCAAATGAAGATGTTTGGCAGGGGGATATTAGCAATACTGTAGGTGGCTCTTCTGATGTGGGCTTCTGGTTGCCAAAAGGGGTAAGCCGTTTCCACTTTGTTGGCGGTGCGCGTTTTGTACATGGCGGCGCTATGTTGCAAGAGATTTGTGTGCCGGTGCTGGAAGTTCAGGTGTTACGCGGCAAAAAACAGGCGTTAAACGAGAAGACCAAGGTTAATATCGTTCCAACTTACCAACCGATCAAACTGGTTAACGCTATCGACAAAATTCGCTTCTTACAAACGGATGTTGTGGATGAGCGCCATAAACCACGAACGGTTCGTTTTGTCGTTATGGATGCTAATGGACAAGCGGTATCCGCGATTGAAAAACTCTGTTTTGATGCCACGTCGAGTGTTCTTGAGCAGCGCCAACAGGATGTTCGTTTGAAACTGACCGGTTCTGATTTTGATCGCAAGGCACAATATCAATTGCTGCTACAAGATGATGACGATGGTATCGAACTGGCTCGATATCCGATAACCATTGATCTGGCTATTCAGAATGACTTTGGTTTTTAACGTTGCTAGATAGAATTGCTGCTTTGTCAGAGGTCTGTTTTAGTGACGTTGTTTAGTTTGCAAAACTTGATAAATGAAATAAGGCATAGTACTGAGCTATGCCTTGGAGTGACTCCTGATGCCATACGATGAAATGAGTGCTACTGAAGGTGAATATGTGGGAAAAGATAGGCCAGATGAGCCGCTAGCACCCGTGACTCATATCACCAATAACGTGCTGATACAGCAGATGGATGTGTACCCAGGTTTTAGTCAAAATGATGAAGAAAACAGTACCGAGTCCCCCCAGATTTCAGACCATTCGATGACGGCAGGACAAGATGAGTTGGCCCAGTGTGCCAGCTTAGATCTGGATGCGCGCCTCAACCGCTATTTCAAAGGCAAGGTAGTACGTAAAGACCTGACTAAACAGCTCAAGGAAGGCGCGAATGTGCCTGTTTATGTGCTGGAGTATTTGCTTGGCATGTATTGCGCTTCGGATGATGACGAGGTTGTACGTGAAGGGCTCGAAAACGTTAAGAAAATCTTGGCTGAAAACTATGTGCGCCCAGATGAAGCTGAGAAAGTTAAGTCACTGATACGTGAGCGAGGTAGCTTTAAGGTCATTGACAAGGTTGGGGTAAAGCTCAATCAGAAAAAAGATGTTTACGAGGCACAATTATCTAATCTTGGCATCAAAGATGCGGTGATCCCTGCCAATATCGTTAAGCAAAACGAGAAACTGCTCACGGGTGGGATCTGGTGCATTATTACGCTTAATTACTTCTATGAGGAAGGACAGAAGATCTCGCCTTTCTCAGTTTTTACCTTAAAACCTATCCAGATGCCCTCAATGGATATGGATGAGCTATTTGCTGCCCGTGCGAATTTCAATACAGATCAGTGGCTGGATGTGATTATTCGCTCCATCGGTATGGAGCCGACCAACCTGAAGCAGCGAGTTAAGTGGCATTTGTTGACACGGATGATCCCGTTTGTTGAAAACAACTATAACGTCTGTGAATTAGGGCCGCGAGGCACGGGTAAGAGTCATGTTTACAAGGAGTGTTCTCCGAACTCTTTGTTGGTCTCGGGTGGACAAACAACAGTAGCGAATCTGTTTTACAACATGAGCTCTCGCCAAGTAGGTTTGGTCGGCATGTGGGATGTTGTAGCCTTTGATGAGGTTGCAGGTATTACCTTTAAAGACAAAGACGGCGTGCAGATCATGAAGGATTACATGGCGTCAGGGTCTTTTTCCCGAGGCCGTGATTCAATAGAGGCGAAAGCTTCTATGGTCTTTGTCGGTAATATTAACCAGAGCGTTGAAACTTTGGTAAAAACGAGCCATTTGTTGGCACCGTTTCCTGAAGCGATGATTGATACTGCTTTCTTTGACCGCTTCCATGCTTATATCCCAGGCTGGGATATTCCTAAGATGCGGCCTGAGTTTTTTACCAACAGCTATGGCTTGATCACGGATTATTTGGCCGAGTATATGCGTGAGATGCGTAAGCGCAGTTTCTCCGATGCCATAGATCGCTACTTCAAACTGGGTAATAACTTAAACCAGCGAGATGTGATAGCTGTACGCCGTACGGTATCTGGATTACTGAAATTACTTCATCCCCATGGTGTGTTTGATAAAGAAGATGTTCGCCGTTGTCTAACTTATGCGTTGGAACTGCGTCGGCGTATCAAAGAGCAGCTCAAGAAACTTGGTGGTATGGAGTTTTTTGATGTGCACTTTAGTTATCTCGATAACCAAACGTTGGAAGAGTTCTTTGTTAATGTTCCTGAGCAAGGTGGGAGTCAGTTAATCCCTGAAGGGTTAGGTAAACCAGGCGTTGTTCATATGGTGACTAAAGGTGGTACTGGTCAGTTAGGGTTGTACCGCTTCGAAACCCAAATGACGCCAGGTAATGGCAAGCATTCAACATCAGGGCTTGGCTCTAATACGCCAGCGAAAGAGGCTATTCGGGTTGGTTTTGATTATTTCAAAGGTAATCTTAATCGGATCAGTGCGACGGCTAAGTTCTCTGAACATGAATATCATCTACATGTGGTTGAACTACACAATTCAGGGCCGAGTACTAAAACTAGCTTGGCCGCTTTAATTGCGTTTTGCTCAATCTTGATGGGAAAACCAGTTCAGGAGCAGATGGTAGTGTTGGGTGATATGACCCTAGGCGGCGTAGTCAACCCAGTTGAAGATTTAGCCGGTAGTTTGCAATTGGCGATGGACAGTGGTGGTAAACGCGTATTGTTACCGATGGCATCAGCATCAGATATACCAACAGTACCGGCAGAGATTTTTTCAAAATTTCAAATCAGCTTCTATGCTGATCCTGTTGATGCTGTATATAAAGCGCTTGGGGTGAACTAATATACCACTACATCTACAGTAACAGAGTTCGCAGGTTATTTTCCCGTATACTCGAAAGAGTGTTAGATGGCGGTGGCTTTTTGGGCTCACAATTACTGTTGTATGGTTAATGCGCGAATATTGTCTTTACCTCACCACCAAAATATCCGCCAACGACGTGGTATAGCGCGGGCTCAGATGTTCGCGCTTCATCATCCATTCCGAGGTATCGGTGCCTCTCGAAGCAAAATGAATCTTTCCTCGATGGCTGTGGTTAATGCGGTCGATGACCTGCATTAATGCTTCGCTGCGCTGGTGGCATTGTGGACTGGTAAACAGATCGCCTTGCTGGCAGTTGAGGGGGGTGAAATCCGCCAGCATGACGCCGCCTTTTACATAGCGATAGCCCTCTCGCCACATACGTTCAAGCAGGGGCGGGATAAGCGCTAGCAGCTGACGCGTATCTGTCGTGGCGGCAGACAGCTGGGTGCTGACTTTATTGCCATAGTAAGGCTCTTTACCACTAAACGGGCTGGTGCGGATAAAAAGGGTGACATGGCGACAGCACATACCTTCTTGACGCAGCTTTTCTGCGGCCCGCTCCATATAAGCCGCGAGCGCCTGATGCATGATGGCTCGCTCGGTAATGTGTTCGCCAAAGGAGCGTGAGCACACAATGTGTTGTTTGGCTGCTGGAGTTACATCTAGCTCAGTACACGGGCAGCCTTGCAGCTCTAACAGCGTTCGCTCAAGGGTTACGCTATAGGCTTGGCGTAATGATTGACGGTCTACGCGCAGCAAATCTGCTGCAGTGTGAATGTCTTTCGCGTTAAGGCTGGTACGCAATTGCCGACCAATGCCCCAGATCTCTTCCACCGGAGTGATGGCGAGCAGTTTTTGACGGCGCACCGGATCGCGCAGGTCAACAACACCACCGGTTGCAGGCCAACGCTTGGCGGCATAGTTAGCGAGCTTGGCTAAAGTTTTGGTGGGGCCAATGCCGACACCGACTTGTAGCCCAGTCCACTGAGAGACACGGTTTTTCATCTGCTTGGCGTATTCACTGAGATCGCCAGCCCACGTTTCACTGAGTTCAATGAAGGCCTCGTCAATGCTGTAGATCTCGATAGACGGCACCATGCTTTCCAGTGTACTCATCACCCGCTGCGACATATCGGCATACAAGGCATAATTGGAGCTAAACCAGACCCCGCCTTGTGCTTCGTAGGCTTTTCGTATCTTGAAAAATGGCTCCGCCATACGCACGCCCAACGCTTTAGCTTCAGGGCTACGCGCCACCACACAACCATCATTGTTGGACAGCACCACAATAGGGCGACCTTTTAAATCCGGTCGGAACAAGCGCTCGCACGAGGCATAAAAGTTGTTCACATCCACGAGGGCGATGGTACGGCTCATTGCTTACCCCAGCTTGGTTTTATGCAAAACGTAGGTCACGACACCAAACACCTCTAACTCTTGCCCTTGGTTGAGATAGATAACCGGAAAGTCAGGATTGGCAGGAACTAACGCGGGGTGAGGGTGGGCCTGTAGATATTTAACAGTGAACTCACCATCAAGGCAGGCCAGAACGATGGCACCTTGTGTCGCGGTAACGGCGCGGTCAACCACCAGCAAATCACCGGAGTGGATCCCCGCTTGCAGCATGCTATCGCCACTGGCTCGCACATAGAACGTTGCCGCAGGGTGTTCAATGCAGAGTTGGTTAAGATCGATAGTCTGTTCGACATAGTCTTGCGCGGGGCTAGGAAAACCACATGCGGCTGGCGATAAGAACAGCGGAAGCGCGAGCTCATCGGGCGTTGATTGAGGAATAGCAAACATAGCGGTACATCAATAGCTGTAAATATATACAGTATAGCTGTGTGGAGTATTTCTGGTACAGATGGAATCTGAACTTTCTGAGTGAGCAATTTATCAATGTTTGAGCTGGGGCGATTTTTGCTCAATGAGCACAATTCTCTAATGGCACATGTGTGTGAAGAGAGAGTGGTATCAAACTTTGAGCAAAATGTTGATATGAGGTCTATAGCGTGTCAGCTGTTGGGCCCTGTGTTGGGCCCCAAGCTAAAAATAGGCTTTTAGCACGATGAGGTATTGTTGTAACTTATTGATTTTAATGGTGCTCCCGACTGGATTCGAACCAGTGGCCTTCCCCTTAGGAGGGGGACGCTCTATCCATCTGAGCTACGGGAGCACGCCGGCCTGTCATTATACTGATAAATCCGGCGTTTTTAAGTTCTGTCGCGGTAATCCCGGCTGACTGCTCAGGATTTAGTCACTAGATCGCCGACCTGAATCGTCGAAGCGGTATTTAGGCTGCCGATATTGATGATCGCGTAGGTGGCGTAGACTTGCGACACCGTCAGCGACATACCGCTCGGCGTGAACATCTCGGCGACATTCCCACTTTGATCGACAAACTCGGTGGTATGCAACAGCTTAACCCGATCGCCTTTACGTACCCCGTTGCGGCTCCCGATGTTGATTTTCAGACGGTTGCCGTTGATTTCAGTGATACGCGCTTGGGTAGCCGAGCAGCCTAAGGCGGTATCCAGATCTTGGGCTATCTGATCGGTTTGCAGACGAATCGCGTAACCGTAGGCGGATTGCCAGAAGTTGGCGCTGCTGGTATCTACACGCTCGGTGCGCTCAAACGGCCATTCGGCTTCCGTGCGATACAGGCGCTCGAAAACTTGCTCACCGCTGTAGCTATCAAAGACGCTGATATTAACTGCAAAGTGGCGCTTCATCGGGCTGACGCGGAAAAACGAGTTCAGACCGGTGACAGGGGCAGGGCTTAAATCAATCAGTTGTCCGGTCAGCAGATATTGCGCTTGCTGCTGCTCACCGGCGGCGGCCAGCCAGTTGGCTGAAGCATCCGCAGGTAAGTGCTCGTTCTGATAGCTGCGTACTTGCAGACCTTGCAGGTCTTGGCGCAGTTGACGCTCTAACACCCGTGGGTAATCCGAATCGATATTGAAAATCGCGCCCAGTGAGGCTTGCGTCAAGTCATTGAGCGCAAAGCGGTAGACCGCCAGCGGCTTGCGATAACCTTGTCGGCGGCACAGGCTGCGATCAGGGATGATATCGGCACGTAACGTTAGGGTAAAGCGGCCATTCTGGGTAGCGCTACTGACCACCGTTGCTGCATGTACGGGGCTGCCGGCGGCGTAACGAATGGTCTGGCCGTCTTTATCGCCGGAGAGTAGCGATGCGACCAGCGGTTGCTGATAGTTCATCGACACCCCGGCATAACCGAGCAGCTGACCGCTGGCATCACTGAGCGCGAGCGAGCGCAATTGGCTCTCGCTACCCGCCTGCGTCGGAATACTGACGGTGGTCTGATACCAAGCGGCATAAAGGTTGCTTGTATATAAGCTGCTGGCCAGCATAAGCACGGTGGCCAGACAGGTGGCACGCGGCCGGAGTGTCAATGTCATTACGTGAACCTGAATCGTGATTGCCCGCGGCAGTGGCTGCTGCCGGTGATAACTGTACCGGTTGGCGATGTTATGAGTAATGCAATTAATGTTCCGTTTCATCCGGTTCAAGTTTTTACCGTAACGGGCGATAAGATAACAGAGAATGTGACTGGGACGCAGAACGTGAAGCACATGAAGACATTACTGCCGCTGGCGGCACTCTCCGGGCTGTTATTGACCGGCTGTGCCGGTAATCAACCCTCGGCAGATCAGCCGTATGTTATGGACAAGAATCAGGTTCAGGTGTTGCCACGCCACAGTCTGGACTTTTTTGTCGACGCGATGGCGCGTCAGTTGGTGGACTCCAATAAAACGCTGGCGGCCAGTGGGCCGATTGCAGTGGCCTCATTCGTCGATTTACAGCAGATGGATCAAACCAACTGGCTGGGCAATCTGATGGCCGACTCCTTTATCTATCAGCTGCAACAGCGTGGCATGACAGTGCTGGACTATAAAACCACCGGCCAGATCCGAGTCACGCCGCAAGGGGATTTTGCCCTGAGCCGTAACTGGCGCGATCTGCAAAAAGCCTATCAGGTGAACAGTGTGCTGACCGGTACCATGTTGCGCCAAGGCTCCGGTATTCAGATCAACGCGCGCATTATCCGCTTTAGCGATCGCGTGGTGATCGCCACGGCGCAAGGCTTCTTGCCGGCAGATCGACTGGGGCGCAGTATCGGCAACCCGAATCTGGTGCAGATGCGTAATGGGATGATCGTGCGTGGTGATAACCGCTTTACGTCGCCAAGTATTGTGGCGCCGTGAGGGTAGGGAAACCGAGCTAACGGTTAACCTGCGTCATCATGAACCTATTTGATTTATTAGTGACGTCAGCGGCGGTGACTGCGCTGGCGCAGAGGACAAACAATGCGTAAGTGGTTAGGCGTAATCGGACTGTGTGGGCTGTTATTGGGTTGCGCCTCGTCGGGTAGCCGGCAGACACTGACCGCGGTCGGTTATGCCCCCATTGCCACTCAAAGCGGCAAAACTTTGCAGGAGCGGCAAATTCAGGCCATGCGTGCCTCGCGTTTAGATGCGTATCGCGATATGGCGGAGCAGGTGTATGGTCTGCGCATCAATACCGATTCGCAAGTCGCCGCCGATGGTGCACTGCGTGATGCGGGGATCCGCTCACAGGCGGCGGGCGTGATCCGCGGGGCGGAAGTGGTACGTAGCTATCCGGTTGGCGATAACTATGTGACTGAGCTGCGTTTAGACATGAGTCAGGTCAAACAATTACCGCCACTGCCGGCACCGGCTAAACCCGCAGCGCCAGCACCGCAGCCAGTGATTTTGGTGCCAGCGCGCGGAGCGACTTACTAAACGTAAACTCAACTCAAATTAAGACAATAAAAAAGACAGATGCGCAGGACGACATCTGTCTTTTTTTGTATCTCTAGTATTCACATCAACCGGCTCTGAGCAGCAGTCTGCGCGGTTAAGTGGCAATCTCTATTGCTGGAAAGCGCAAGTTAGTGAGGGGTTACACCCGAACATTATTCCCCAACGTAGAGGTATTACGGGTACGCCCTTCGGCATCGTAGGTCATCATCTCTTTACCGCGAATTGCCATCAGCTGACTTTCCAAACGGCTGAGGCTAATCCGCGCTTCTTTCATCACTTCGCCCAGCAATGCATTGCGGGTCTGACAAGAGCTCAGACTTTGGCGAATCGCGACCAAACGCGGATCATCGGCCAATAACTGGCTGCGCTCGGGATGCGCCGCAATCGCCTGATCGCCTTGTTGCAGGGTTTGCAGCAACTGATTTTTTTGCTCGCTCAATGCCTGAATTTGTTCGGCATCGTGGGCAATCAGAGCTTGCAGCTCCTGCTCAATCAGAGGATCCAGCGCCAGCAGTGTTTGCTGCTGCTGTTCAAGTAAGTCGTTGATGCTCAGCGTCATGATGATTCCGTTTCGGGGTCAGCGCCGCGCCGGTCTTCTGATGGCCGGTCTGACGTTAGTGAGAGCCTGACTCTAACTTAAGCAAATTCGCGGCCAGCTTTTCCGGGTTAACCTGATATTCACCACTTTCAACGGCGGCTTTCAGACGCGCCACTTTAGCGCTGTCAAAGCTCATGTCACTGCTGACTTGTTTCGGGATCTGGCTCAATTCTTGTGCCTGTGAGGTTAAGGTAACACCGTCACGGGCAACGGCCGGCTGCTGTGGCGCGGCAGTCGCGTCGGCATTGACGGCTGCATTGGCGTTGGTGGATTTTTTACCCACCGGCGCAGAATTCATCTTCAGGGCGTAATTTAATTTATCGATGCTGCTCATGTTTATAGTCCTGCGGCGAATTGAATTTTAGTCATTCACTGTCTGTCGCTCTTGTTATAGCGTATCGGCGTAGCAAATGATTACTTGAATAATTATTTTCGCCTTTTTTGCTGTGCTTACCGGCAGTTAATAAGTGACAACCGCTTCACCAACACGGCTGACGACCGCATTAATCACGCGCTGCGAACGGCTATTGCGGATCTGAATAGTGTCGCCGACGGTGCCATTGCCGAGCGCGGTGCCGGAGGCCACCACACTCAAGCCCGGCTTACCGGCTTTGAGTACCACGCGATCGCCTTTGCACACCTGACAAATTTGCGCGGTGCTGATAGGGGCATTGGCATTGAGAGGTTTGATGGTTTTGGCGCCAACCAGCTCGTCAACATTGTCAAAAATCCGTGCTTGCGCTTGGCGCACATCTTTATACACCACGTTCAGATCATCGGCCTGCAACACCGTATCGCTACGCATCGCGCGGGCGCTCACCACGACTGGGCTGACCGACAAAATTTTGACCGGTACATACACTTGCCAGTTTTGGGTCGGGCAACGCACCAATACGGTGGCCCGTGAGGTAATAGTTTGCCGCCCCGGTAAGGTAGTTTCTAAATCGGTAGCACAGCGTTCAAATTTGAGACGCGGATCGAGCGGCGTAACCCGAACTTGATGCTGGAGCGTGTTTTCTGACGGTAACTGGCTGATCACAAAGGATTCTGCGGCTTGCGTAATGCTCGACGGCTCCTGATAGGCGGGTTCAGCATTGGCGGCCATGCCATTTTCGTTTAAGAAAAGGCAGAATATGCCGATAAACAAACCAATAGGGCGAGTCGCCTTGGACACTGGCGTTGAGAAAAACACAAAACGTCTCCTGTTATGCAAAATACCTCTGATATCCTAAGGGGTATACGAGTTATAAGAAACACTTTAAATACCCCTGGGAGTAGCACGTTATGGCGGGAATTCTGGATTCGGTCAATCAGCGCACACAATTAGTCGGACAGAACCGACTGGAGCTGCTGACATTTAAACTCAACGGGTCACAGCGTTACGGCATTAACGTGTTTAAAGTACGCGAAGTGCTGCAGTGCCCGCGCCTGACCATGCTACCGAATCTTAATCCGATCGTAAAAGGCATCGCGCATATCCGGGGTCAGACCATTTCGGTGATCGACATGAGCTTGGCGATTGGTGGTAAGCCGGTCGATGATCCGTCTAAGTGCTTTATCATCATCTCTGAGTATAACCGCTCGGTGCAGGGCTTTTTGGTACAGTCTGTTGAGCGCATTATCAACATGAACTGGGAGTCCATTCTGCCACCACCAAAAGGCGCGGGTAAAATTAACTACCTGACTGCGGTGACCGAGGTGGATAAAGAGCTGGTTGAGATTTTGGATGTGGAGCGCATCCTGGATGAGATTTCACCGGTGCGCACTCACATCAGCCAAGACGTGCTGGATGAGACGGTGGCGCAGGCGCAAGAAGTGGTGAATGCCGGTAAGAAAATTCTGGTTGCCGATGACTCCAGTGTGGCACGTAAGCAGATTGAACGCGCGCTGACCTCCGTGGGGCTGGAATGCGAGATGGCCAAAGATGGCCGCGAAGCGCTGAATCGCCTGCGTCAGGTGGCATCGGAAGGCCGCGTAACGGATTACTATGCGCTGGTGATTTCCGATATCGAAATGCCGGAGATGGACGGCTATACCCTGACCGCCGAGATCCGCAGTAATGAACAGCTTAAAGGTCTGCATGTGATTTTGCACACTTCGCTTAGCGGTGTGTTTAACCAAGCGATGGTAAGCAAAGTGGGCGCGAATAACTTTATCGCCAAATTTAATCCCGACGAGCTGGCCGGTGCGGTTAAGCAGGCACTTCAGCAATTAGCAACAGAGTAATCAATGAATTCAGTAAGCATCAGTGATCAGGAATATAAAGAGTTCAGCCGTTTTCTGGAGTCTCAGTGCGGGATTGTACTGGGGGATAATAAACAATATTTGGTGCGCAGCCGCCTGACTCCGCTGCTGTCGCGCTATGGTTATGCTCATCTGTCTGAACTGCTCAAGCATACCCTGACCGGCATGAACCGTGATCTGCGGATGTCGGTTGTTGATGCGATGACCACCAACGAAACCCTGTGGTTTCGCGATAACTACCCGTTCGACATTCTGGCCGAGCGTTTGTTGCCTGAGCTGGCACAGAGCAAGCGGCCACTGAAGATTTGGTCGGCAGCTTGTTCTTCTGGCCAAGAGCCGTACTCGATTGCGATGACAGTGCTGGAGATGCAAGCGCGTCGCCCGGGCATGCTGGCCGGTCCACAGCCGGTGCAGATCGTCGGTACCGATATCTCTCCGCAGATGTTGGATTTATGCCGCGAGGCGGCTTACGACAATCTGGCGCTGGGTCGCGGCCTGTCACCGGAGCGTAAGCGCATGTTCTTTGAAGCGTTGCCGGATGGCCGGATGCGCCTCAACAGCAAAGTGCGCAGCATGGTGTCATTCAAGCCGCTGAACTTGAAAGAGAGCTATGCGCTGATGGGCAAGTTCGACATCATTTTCTGTCGTAACGTGCTGATTTACTTCTCCGCCGAGATGAAGTCTAAGGTGATTAACCAGCTGGCTACGTGCCTGAATCCGGGTGGTTACCTGCTGCTGGGCGCGTCGGAATCAATGAGCGGCTTGAGTGAGCGCTTTGAGATGGTGCGTTGCAATCCGGGCATTATTTATCGCTTGAAGTAAGCGCGTAGGCCGCTGTGCCTATGCCGCATCGGTTTATTGTGTAGGGCCGGACACCACGATCAGCGCGGTTCCGCAGGCTGCGTTGATCAGCTTTCCGGTTTTCCCGGCCGTCCCCCGACCTCTGTCGGGGTTTTTTGTTTCGGTCGCGGGTGATTATCGCTACTTGCCGCGCGGCGTTGTTTTTATCCTTCTCTTATCTCTTATCTCTTATCTCTTATCTCTTATCTCTTATCTCTTATTTCTTATTTCTTATCTCTGGTCCCTTTGTTAATCGGCTTTGGGCGCTTTGGTGCCGTTCTCTTTTCTGCATGATGAATTCACGGGTATTTGCCGGCGGCAGGGCTTTGCCGTTTTTGCCGTTGGGTGGTGGGGAGATTGCCGCTAAAGATTGATACGTGGTGTTGAGCTAAGCGCGGTGTAGGCAGGCAGAGCTATGCCTAGCGTGCGGCGCGTGGGCAAATGGTCTGCAGGGAAATGACAACCGGCGGTGTCTTGGCATTAAGTTTGCTTTACCGCCAGACAGATGTATTCGGAGAATGATGATGGCAATCAGTTTCGATAAGGCGCTGGGGATCCACCAGTACACCCCGGGCCTGCGTAACCAGCGTACCGAAATGCTGGCCAGTAATATCGCCAATGCCGATACCCCAGGCTACAAAGCGCGGGATATGGACTTTTCTCAGGCGCTGGATCAAGCCATTGCGCAGGGCAGTGACCAGTTAACCGGTGGCAGTTTGGCGATGACCGATTCTCGCCACATTGCGGCGTCGGCCGATTTTTCTGGCGTGAAGGGATACCGCATTCCCAATCAGCCCGACAGTGGCGACGGTAACACCGTAGATTTGCAGGTGGAACGTAACCTGTTTATGGAAAACACCATTGAATATCAGGCTTCCCTGCAGTTTCTGGGCAGCAAGTTTTCCGGTCTGAAAAAAGCCATTCGCGGAGACTAAGTATGAGTCTGTTTAATGTATTTAACGTGGCTGGTACGGCCATGAGCGCGCAGTCAGTACGACTGAACACCACCGCCAGTAACTTGGCCAACGCCGACAGCGTGAGCAGTTCTGCGGATCAAACCTACAAAGCGCGTCATCCGGTATTCAATGCGGTGTTGGACGATGCGATGAGCGATTCGAGCAGTGTGCCGGTATCGGTCGCGGGCATCATTGAAAGCCAAAAGCCGCTGGATATGGAGTACAGCCCTGATCATCCGTTGGCGAACAAAGACGGTTATATCTTCAAGCCAAACGTGAATGTGATGGAAGAGATGGCGGACATGATTTCTGCGTCGCGCTCTTACCAGACCAACGTGCAAGTGGCCGATGCGGCTAAGCAAATGGCCATGCAAACCCTGAATCTGGGTAAGTAAGGAGTAACAGATGATTGACCCTACCTTACGTAGTAATAACTACCTAGAGCAGGTGAGCCGGCAAAGTAATGCCGCCGGTGGCAAAGCGGCAACCGACGGTACGCAAAAATCAGCGGCTGACGGCACCAATAAGACCAGCGATGCGGACAATACCCGCCCGAATGAGACCCCAACCGGTGGCGCGACGGCTTCGTTAAATCAGCAAGATTTTATGCGTCTGTTGACGCAGCAGCTGGCGTATCAAGATCCGTTCAATCCGGTCAGTAACGATCAGATGGTGTCGCAGATGGCGTCATTCGCCACCGTTGACGGCATCAACAAGATGGGCGATCAGTTTGCGGTGATGAACCAGCTGATGGGCTCTGGTCAGGCGCTGCAGGCGTCATCGCTGGTGGGCCAAGACGTGTTGTTGCCAACCTCGGATGTATGGCTGGAAAACGGTCAGGTCAGCGGGGCGATCTTCTCCAAAAATGGTGAGAAGCTCAACAACCTCTCGATTCGCGTTGAAGATGAAAA
Source organism: Plesiomonas sp. PI-19 (assembly GCF_021368255.1). Classification (NCBI taxonomy): domain Bacteria; kingdom Pseudomonadati; phylum Pseudomonadota; class Gammaproteobacteria; order Enterobacterales; family Enterobacteriaceae; genus Plesiomonas; species Plesiomonas sp. PI-19. Next base: position 2,121,758 of record NZ_JAJNMQ010000001.1, on the reverse strand, counting down.
TGGCCAGCTGATCAAAACCATTGATATGGGCGGCGAGAAAGATGGCGTGATCCGCTTTAACTGGGATGGTACCGATAAAGACGGTAATCCGGTTCCAGAAGGCAAATACAAGCTGAAAGCGACTGCCGAGATTGAAGGCGAGAACAAGGATATTACCGACCAGTTGGCGACGTATCACCGCGTGAGCAGTGTGGTATTGCAGTCCGATGCCGGTGCGCTGATCAACGTCAAGGGTGTCGAAGGCGGTGTTCCACTTGGCAACATTCTGGAAGTGGGCAAAGTGAATGGTTCAGATGGTGGGTCGAGCGGCTCTGATGACAAGAAGCCGTATACGCCGGTAATGCAAACTGGACTGATGAACGACAACGATAAAGAAGAAACTGACGAACAACGTTTACGGAGATTTTTATAATGTCGAGTATTTCCCTGAGTGGCCTGTTTGCTGCGCAAAAGGATCTGAGCACCACCAGTAACAACATTGCCAACGCCAATACTGTCGGCTTTAAAGAATCCCGTGCTGAGTTTTCGGATGTGTATTCTTCCTCCATTTTCTCAAACCCGAAAACCACCGTCGGCGGCGGTGTGCAGACGGCGATGATTTCTCAGCAGTTCCATGAAGGCTCGACCCGTTATACCAATAACCCACTGGATTTGCGGGTCAACGGTAAGGGCTTTTTTGCCGTCAGTAACGGCATGGATTACAAAGATGTCAGCCTGACGCGCGCCGGTGAGTTTAAGCTGAACAAAGATAACTACATTGTGAACTCAGCCGGTCAGTATCTGCGTGTGCTGCCGGTGGATGCCAAAGGTCAGGCGTCTTCCGTGAGTTTGCAAGCCTCTAGCCCGGTACAGGTACCCACCGAGGCCGGTCAGCCATCAGCGTCAACCAAACTGGATGTTGGGGTAAACCTGCCAGCTAACCAAGCAGCTGTTACTAAAACACCATTTAATTTTGACGATCCGGATACTTACAGCAAATCCACTTCAACCAGCATCTATGACTCATTGGGTAACAGCTACTCGATGACCACCTACTTTGCTAAAACAGCCGATAACACGTGGGAAGCCTATACCACGGTGACCGATAAAGACGGTAACGAAAAAGCGTTGGATATCGATGGCGGTGAAGCGAGTGGCGGTACTGGCCAAAAAGGCGTGAAGCTGGAGTTCAACAGTGATGGCTCACTGAAAACGCAAAAACCAACCAATCCGAAAACGGTCAGCATGGCGGCAGCCGGCATCAACTTGAACGGTGCCGATACCGCGCAGACCTTAGAAATTAATTTCGATAAGCCGACACAGTACGCCTCTGATTTTAACGTGAAAAAGATCAACGAAAACGGCGTGGTTGTGGGTCGTCTGACCAAGGTGGATATTAGTCCTGACGGTTTGCTGGTGGCGAACTACAGCAACGGTAAGAGCGAGTATCTGGGTAAAGTGATGCTGGTGACCGTACCGAACGAACAAGGTCTGACTCAGATTGGTGGCACCCAGTGGCGCGCGACACCTGATTCTGGTGCGATGCTGATTGGTGAGCCAGGTAAAGGCTCCAACGGTAAGATCATGAGCGGTGCGCTGGAAGAGTCCAACACCAACATGACCATCGAGCTGGTGGATCTGATCTCGGCACAGCGTAACTTCCAAGCGAACTCCCGTGCGCTGGAAATTGACCAAGGCTTGCAGCAGACCATCTTGCAGATCCGCTAATTCCATTTTGCCGTAACACATTTGCTTTCGCGCTGAGTTAGCCCACCAAGATCCACGGTATGGGCATAACTCAGCGTTTTAATAGCAGCAAAGTGTACTCGGCCGCATTATCTCACTCGTACTGACGTGAGCGAGGTATATGGCATGTTTCTTGTAAGCATTTTTCAGCAGTTAAGTTTGTAAGACGTATGCCTTATACAGATGCGGCCATACCGATGTCGGTATGCGCCTATGCCGCGATGCATAGTGTGGAGAACGCAACTGTTTTACCGATTTTCAGCAAGGGCCAGTAATCAGACATGGACAAGATGCTGTACATCGCCATGAGCGGTGCCAAGCAGAACCTGCAAGGTGTGCGGGTGCACGCCAATAATTTGGCGAATGCCAACACGCAGGGGTTCCGCAAAGATTTTGAACAGGCTCGCGCCATGCAGGCGTATGGCGAAGGGCTGCCGTCACGGGTGTTCAGCATGACTGAGCGTCCGGGCAGTGACTTTACCCACGGCGGCTTCATGAGCACTAACCGTGATCTGGACGTCGCTATTGCCGGTGACGGCTGGTTAGCGGTGCAAGCCGCTAATGGCGGTGAAGCCTATACGCGTGCCGGTCACCTGCAACTGGATGAAAATGGCCAGTTACGCAACGCTGCCAATCAGCCGATTTTGGGCGAAGACGGCAATCCCATCACGCTGCCGCAGCCACTGGCCAAGGTGCAAGTCGGCTCTGACGGCACTATCTCGTATTTGCCAAAAGGCGCGCCGCCAGACGCCATCGAACAAGGTGGCCGCATCAAGCTGGTGAATCCGTCGATTGCCTCACTGGTGAAGGGCGCTGATGGTCTATTTCGCACCCAAGATGGCCTGCCACAGGCCGCCGACCCGACGGTATCACTGGTGAGCGGTAAGCTGGAAGCCAGTAACGTCAGTGCTGTGGGTGAGATGGTTCAGATGATTGATTTGCAGCGTCAGTTCGATATGCAGGTCAAGGCCATGAAAGCGGCCGAAGAGAATGATTCGGCTCAAAGTCAGCTATTAAAAATGAGTTGAGCCCATTTTCAGCGCAGGCCTGAGCGCCTGCACTGATAAAGAAGGAGAATGCCATGGATCCCGCTCTGTGGGTCAGTAAGACCGGTCTGGATGCCCAGCAAACTAACATTCGCAATATCTCGAACAACATTTCCAACGCCAGCACCGTGGGCTTTAAAAAAGGCCGGGTGGTATTCGAGGATTTGCTGTACCAGAAAATCAACCAACCGGGTGCAACGTCAGCGCAAGATGACACCATGCCATCCGGTTTGATGCTGGGTAGTGGTACCAAAGTGGTGGCCACGCAGAAAAACTTCCAGCAAGGCGGCGTGCAAGTGACCAGCAACACCTTCGACATGATGATCGACGGTGATGGCTTCTTCCAGATCCGCATGCCAGATGGCTCGACCGCTTACACCCGTAACGGGCAGTTCCAGCGCGATGACGAAGGCAATCTGGTTACCGCGGGGGCTGGTTATCCGGTGGAGCCAAACATTTCGGTACCGGCGGATGCGACTTCCGTTACCGTCAGCGCCGATGGTCAGGTTTCTGCGCGTCTGCAAGGGCAAGCCGAAGAGCAGCAAGTCGGCCAGATCACCTTGGTCAGCTTTGTAAACCCGCAAGGTCTGGAGCCGATCGGGGAAAACCTGTATCTGCAAACCGGTGCCAGCGGTGAAGCGCAAGAAGGTACGCCAGGTTTAGATGGTCTGGGCAAAATCAAGCAGGGCGCGCTGGAATCCTCCAACGTGAACGTAACCGAAGAGCTGATCAACTTGATCGAAGCGCAGCGGGTGTTCGAGATGAACTCCAAAGTGATCTCCTCGGTAGATGAAATGCTGGGCTATGTGTCACAGCGCTTGTAATGCAGGTAAGAACTAACGTCATGCGATTGGGTTGGTTAGGGATAGTGATCGGCTGCCTGTGTTGGCAGCCGGTGCACGCGGCGCGCATCAAAGATGTGGCCGTGGTGGAAGGGGTGCGTAGTAACCAGTTAGTGGGTTACGGTCTGGTGGTGGGTTTGACCGGCACCGGTGAAAAGAGCCCGTTTACCGAGCAGAGCTTCAAGGCGATGCTGCAAAACTTTGGCATCCAGATCCCGGCCAACGTCAAGCCGAAGATCAACAACGTGGCTGCGGTAGCGGTAACCGCCGAGTTGCCGCCGTTTACCAAGCAAGGGCAGACCGTGGATGTCACGGTGTCGTCGCTGGGTGAAGCCAAAAGCCTGCGTGGCGGTATGCTGCTACAAACCATGCTGAAAGGCTTGGATGGTCAGGTGTATGCGGTGGCGCAGGGCAGTTTAGTGGTCGGCGGTTTTAGTGCCGAAGGCAATGACGGCTCCAAGGTGCAAGCCAACACCCCGACCGTAGGCCGAATTCCAAACGGTGCGACGGTGGAGCAGGAAGTGCCAACCCCGTTTGATCGCGGCGATTTCATCACCTACAACCTGCACAGTGCAGATTTTACCAGCGCCCGCCGTATGGCCGAGGCGATCAATGACACCTTAGGTGGCCAAATTGCCCAAGCGGTTGATGGCACCTCGATTCGAGTGCGCGCGCCGCGCGATGCTACCGAGCGGGTGAATTTCCTGTCGACGGTGGAAAATATCGACTTTGATCCGGCGGAAGAGGCGGCCAAGATTGTGGTCAACTCCCGTACCGGCACCATTGTAGTCGGTCAGAATGTGCGTTTGCGTCCTGCGGCCATTACCCATGGCGGCTTGACCGTGACCATCAACGAAAATCTCAACGTCAGTCAGCCAAATCCATTGTCGCAAGGGCAAACGGTGGTGACACCGCAATCTAACGTCCAAGTCGATCAAAACAAATCCAAGATGGTGAAGTTTGATCCGGGCGTGACCCTCGACGATCTGGTGCGGGCGGTGAACGATATCGGCGCGGGCCCGTCTGATGTGATGGCGATCCTCGAAGCCTTGAAACAGGCCGGGGCGATTCAAGGTGAGTTGGTGGTGATCTGATGGATAGCGGATTTGTTGATGCCAGTACTTATCATGACTTAAACAGCCTCAGCCGTATGCGTGAGGCGGCGCTGAAAAATGATAAGGATGCGCTGCGCGCAGCAGCCAATCAGTTCGAGGCCACTTTTATGCGCCAGATGCTGAAAAGCATGCGTGACGCTAACTCGGCCTTCAAATCCGAAGACTCGCCGTTTAACTCGCCGTCGGCGGACTTTTATCAGCAGATGTATGACGAAGAGCTGGCGGCGGAGCTATCGCGCAAAGGCTCATTGGGGCTGGCAGATCTGCTGGTCACGCAATTGGGCGGTAAAGATGCCAAGGGTGAGGGCAACAGCGCCGCACCGGTCGCTCAGGCCGGCGGCGATCTGCTCTCTGAGCTGCGCCTGCGTAAAAATAAATCCTCTGGCCTGCATCAACCCGATCCGGTGGCCGGCATCGCGAGTCATCGTAAAACCCGCTCGGTGGGAACCGATGACAATTTGCCCGATGCGCCAGAAGACGGATTTTCCAGCGCGCAAGAGTTTGTGGCGACCTTGTTCCCGCATGCCTTGAAAGCAGCTAAAAAGCTGGGGACGACGCCGGCCATTTTGATTGCGCAGGCTGCCTTGGAAACCGGTTGGGGCAAAAGCATTATTCAAAACGCCGCCGGCAGCAGTAATAACCTGTTTAACATCAAAGCCGGTAAGAGCTGGGATGGCGATAAGGTCACCGTGCGTACGTTGGAGTATTTCGACGGTACGGCGGTGAACGTGACTTCTCCGTTTCGGGCCTATGACAGCTTTGCCGATAGCTTTGAGGATTACGTGCGTTTCTTGCAAGAAAACGGCCGTTACGCGCAGGCGCTCAAACAGGCCGCCAATCCAGAAAACTACATCTCGCATCTGCAAAAAGCCGGTTATGCCACCGACCCGCGCTATGCCAATAAGGTCATCAGTATTCTGCGCCGTGTCCAGTCACTGCTGGAATAACGCGCCTAGACGTCATCTATTTTGTCGGAACCCGTGAACATGATGCAATTTCGCCGAATCTCATCCCTGCTGGTACTGCTGTGCGGGATCACGCTAGTTGGTTGTGCTAGCCCCAATAAACCGATTGCCGATGATCCTAACTGGGCACCGGTCGAGCCGCCGCCAGCGCCAAAGCCGCCGGTTGAACTGACTGGCTCACTGTTTATTAAACCGCAAGGCGGCGGGATGTATTCGGATATCAAGGCGCATCGGGTGGGTGACATCATCACCGTGCAGCTGATGGAAAACACCAAAGCCAAGAAAAACGCCAAGACCGACTTGAGCAAAGAGAGCAACGCCAGCCTGCCAAGCCCAACCATTGCCGGTCGTCCTGTCACCATCAACGGGGTGCCGGTTTCCTTTGGCATCACTAACAGCAATGACTTTAACGGTGGGGCGGCCGCCGATCAGAGCAACAGTTTAAGCGGCTCGATTTCGGTGGAAGTGATTCAGGTGCTGTCGAACGGTAACCTGCGTGTGCGCGGCGAGAAGTGGATCACCTTAAATAACGGTGAAGAGTTCATTCGCCTGACCGGCACGATCCGCCCAGAAGACATTAGCCCAGATAACGTGATTGCCTCGGTGAAAGTCTCCAATGCGCGTATCCAATACTCTGGTACCGGTGCGTTCTCGGATACCCAGAAGCAGGGTTGGCTGTCACGCTTCTTTAATAGCGAGTGGTTCCCGTTCTGATTCGGGTAAAGTTTTTCTGAGTACGGCAGATACATATCAGGTAGCTGCCGTCGTCTGAACTGGCTAAACGCCGGTTCAGGGCACATCAGATTGAGGAGAAGGTAATGAATGATCTACTGCAACTGGGCATGAGCGGTGTATTGGCTAACCAAGCTCAGCTTCGGGTAACCGGTAACAACATCAATAACGTCAATACCATCGGTTACAGCCGTCAGGTTGCGGTTCAGACCACCAACGGAACCCAGTATCAGGGCAACCTGCAGTTCGGTACCGGTGTGAACATCACCGAAGTGCGTCGCGTGTACAGCACTTACGCCAACAACGAACTGAACATGGCGACCACCAAATTCTCCAACGCCACTCAGCGCACCACCGGGTTGACCGAGCTGGATAACTTGCTGTCGAAAGTGGGGATTAAAATTCCTAACACCCTCAACAGCTGGTTTGATGCGGTGAATAAACTGGGCGATGCGCCGAATGATGTTGCACTGCGCCAGCAAGTTCTTGAACAGGGAAAAAACCTCTCCGCCCAGTTCAATAACCTGCACAGCACCCTCGATAACAAAGTTAATGAACTGAATGATCAGCTGACCGGCAGCGCGCAGCGGGTTAACGATATCGCCAAAGAGTTGGCCGATCTGAACAAAACCATCGTCGAACAAGGCGGTAGCTCCAACGAGATGGAAGACCGTCGTCAGGCGCTGCTGGATGAGCTGGCTGAGTACACCCAAGTCTCGACAGTGCCGAAAGACGATGGCTCGATGAACGTCCTGATTGGTGGCGGTCACACCCTCGTGTCCGGTGGCGACAGCGCCAAAATCAAGATGGTGGATGGCTCACCTGATCCTCGTCAAAGCCAAATGGCGATTAGCTGGGGTAACAGCAGCAAGCCGCTCAACGGTCAGTCACTCGGCGGTAAGCTGGGTGCGATGTTTGAAATGCGCGATGTGCATATTCCGAAGGCGATGGATCAAATCGGCCTGATGGCGATAGGCATTGCGGATGCGATTAACAAGCAGCAGCAACAAGGCTTGGATCTCAATGGCGATATCGGTCAAAACATGTTCACCGATATCAATAGCGATCAGGCCAAGCAGAGCCGAGCTATCAGCAACAATCCGGGCTTGGATCTGGGCGTCAACATTGATGATGTTAGCAAACTCAGCGCCGGTCCGTTCCAAGTCGAGTTTGACGGTAAAGATTACATTCTGCGTGACAAGAGCGGTAACGAGCTGGAAAAGCTGACGCCGAAAGGCACGCCGATGAACGGTTTAAGCTCTGATAAATACGGCTTCACGCTGGAGATCAACGGCGGCACTATCGCCAAAGGCGATAAAATTGAAATTCGTCCAACCCGCCAAGGTGCGGCGGATATCGGTATGAACATGACCGATCCATCGCAAATCGCCGCGCAAGGCATTACCAACAAAGGTGAAGCTAACAAGGGCAGCGGTAGCGTGAATGTCTCGGTGAAAGATAAAGCCGATCCGAATTATCCGATTGATGGCCGTAAGCTGAATATCGAATACTTCGATGATGGCGGCAAGTTGTCATACCGCATCACCGATGGTGGCGAGCCACCAAAAGAGCTGCAAAAAGGCGAGTATAGCGCGGGCGCTAAAGTGAACGTAGGCGGGATGGAAATTACCCTCGGCGGTAAACCGCAAGTCGGCGATTCTTTCAGCATCGATATGGATCCTGCCTCTGGTAGCAACACTAACTTGCTGGCAATGCAAGATCTGCAGAACAGCAAAATCATGGGTAACGGCACCCAGACCCTGTTCGATGTGTACGAAAAACTCAATACGGATATCGGTGCGGCGCAGTCATCGGCTATGCGTGATTACAGCCACACCAAACTGGAGTATCAGAGCGCGGCAACTCGCGCTAGCAGTGTCTCCGGTGTGGATCTGAACGAAGAGGCCGGTAATTTGATTCGCTATCAGCAGTCTTACTCAGCCAGTGCGCGGATCATTACATTAGCCGACGATATTTTTAAAACCCTGATGGGCGCGCTGGGCTGATTAAGGCTTCCGTGAGCTGTGCCCAAGAAGACCGGCCTAGACCGGTCTTTGCCAGACGTTTTACCGATTACATTACAGGACCAGCATTATGATGCGTGTATCTTCTTTTCAGGACTACCGCCTGTTTACCACTAACATGGGGCAAAAGCAGGTTGAGCTGAGCAAAGTATGGAGCCAGATTGATTCTGGCAAACGGGTTCAGACCGCCGGTGATGATGCGGTGGCCATGGTCTCCATCCATAACCTCAAACAGCAAAGCACCCTGAATCAGCAGTACACCAACATGGCGGACTTGGCGCTCAATCGCTTAGGGCAGGAAGAGACCTACCTGAAAAACGCTGACGATCTAATTCAAAACAGCAAAGAGCGTGTGCAAGGGGCATTAAATCCGTCACTGGACCAAGATGGCCGTAATGCACTGGCGCAAGACATGCAATCTAACTTAGATGCTCTGTTTGATCTGGCCAATACCCGTGATGAAGCCGGTAACTATATCTTTGGTGGTACCAAAACCGATCAACCGCCATTTTTCAAAGATGCCAGCGGTAAAATTCAGTACCGTGGCAACGATGAGCAGCGTTTCATGCAGGTGGCATCCTCAATTCAAGTTCCGGTGAATGATTCTGGGGCAAAGCTGTTCCAGCAAGTGCCGAATCCATTTGGTGATTATCGTCCAGATTACAATCTTAGCGAAGGCTCGGATTTCTTCATCAACAGCACCGAGAACCTACAAGGTTCTGATGAGCAGTATGATGTCGAGTTTGTCAAAATGGCTGACGGCTCAACTGGTTTTCTGGCTAAAAATAGCAAGGGCGAGTACGTTCCTAAGCAGGAAGAAGATCCTGCACACCCAGGCACACTGTTACCTCCTGAACCACAACCAGTAGATATGAAAAATGGTCAACTGGTGATCAATGATGGCAAGCAGGATCTCGCGCGGATCAAATTCAGCGGCGAGCCTAAAGTGTCAGATGATGGCGCAGATAAAGTCAGCATCAAGCCGGGTAAAACCATCGATGCATTCGAAGCGATGCAAGACGCAATCAAAAACGTGCAAGACGGTACTAACACCGGCAACATCAGTATGGGTCTTGCCGACCTGGATGCCATCAGTAAACACCTGAACTCGGTACGTGGTGAAGTGGGTACGCGCATGCAAGCGGCGGAAACTGCAAAAGAAGATCATGCCGATAATGATGTGGTGGTAAAAAGCGCTCTCTCTACCCAAGAGGATGTGGACTATCCGACTGCCATTTTGCAGATGACCATGCTCAGTAGCTCAATGCAGGCCAGTCAGGCCACGTTCATGAAGTTGCAGGGGTTGAGTCTGTTTAACTATATCTAAACTTAATCTGCTATCGCTAATTGTTTAATTAATGGGCTGCAGATAACAAATGGCTTCTTTGGTGAAAAACCGCGCTTAGGCGCGGTTTTTTTTACGCCTTTATCATGCCGAATACCGCAGAGAAACCGCAGAAAATGGCGTAATAATTGCTATATCAGGCATATCAGTGACGGGCAATCAGAGGAAAACATGTCTGACATACAGAACCTGCCTTCGGCAGAAGAGATCGAAGCGCATTTTCAACGTGGCGTGGAATTGTTTAATCAGGGCAACAAGGAAGACGGTTATCAGGTTGTACGCCTGATGGCGGACCTGTGTCCCGACAATTTTACCTATCAGCATACCGCCGGTCTGATTGCCTTTGAAAACAACAACCAGGAAGCTGCTCAGCGCTATTTGTGGCGCGCCGCCGAGTGTGACCCAAACAATCTTGAACTCTATTTCACGCTGGCACAATCCTATTTTCGCAGTCAGCAGTACGTAAGTTGTCTGAACTTATTGACTGAGCTGGAACAGCATATTTCCGGTAGTGTCGAGCTTTTGACGCTGAAGAAAGAAGCCTACGAGCAAATTGGCGATAAACCCAATGCCATGCGCTACCGTGCATTGCTGCGTGAAGTGCAGCAAAGTGAAGAGATTGTGGAGCTGGAAACCACGCTGCAAGAGTATTATGAGCAAGCACAAGCGCTGATCGAAAACGGGGATTTCTCTGATGCTGAGTTCTTGCTCTCAATGGCGCAAGAGCTCAAAGACGGTGATGCCGAACACGATTTTCTGTGGGCTTATCTCTATCATCGCCAAGATAAAAATGAGCAGGCCAAAACCAAAGCTGAACTTGCTTATAAAAAAGGCTTCCGTAAGCCAGGAATCTACTATGTGTACGGCTATATTCTCAATGACTTAGGCGAATATCCTGCTGCACGTGAGATCTTGCAAGAAGGCGTAAAAGCTTGCCCGCAAAGCTTTGTTATCTATGAAACTCTGGCCAAAAACTACCTCAAATCCGGTGCCTACGAGCAGGCTCTTAAAGCCTATCGGAAACTGAGTGTAGATAAACCATCTGATGAATACCGCATCCAAATGGCTATTGCTGAGTTTAAATGGTTACAAAGCAGCAATAAAAACCTTGATTACCCAACGGTACGTCAGTTCCAAGATAAGTTGTTGCCGTTATATCACCAATTTCCGGAAAATATTGAGTTGGCAGATGCTGCCGCCAAGATTTACCAGTGGTTAGGGATGGGTGAGCAAGGGGATTTGGTGTATCAGGATCTGATTGAACGCTATCCGAATGTGTTGTCGCCAAAATGGAATCGGCATTCATATTTATGGATGAGCAAGCAGTATGAAGCATTTTTAGCGTCTTATCGGTTTGGTGAGCAATGCGGCCAACGCGTAAGTTTTGGTCGTGAAGTTAACCGCTGGCAAGGCCAAGAATTAAAAGATGACGAAACACTATTGATTTATTGCGAGCAAGGGGTTGGGGATGAAATCCGCTTTGCGCATAACTACGCTATAGCTGCTCAAAAAGCGAAAAACGTAATTGCCTATACTGAACCTCGTCTTATCGAAATGTTTAGCTTAGCATTTCCAACGATTAAGTTTATTCCATGTGGATTTAATGGCTCGTCACGTACTTACCCTGATGAACTTTTACATATTAAAGATAATACGTTCATTGTGGCTGCTGGTGATTTAATGGAAATTAACTTCCGTGAGTCTGGTTCATTAATGCGGACAGAGCCCTATGTAGTATTGCCAACAGAGTTAACTGACTTCTGGAAAGAACGCATCAAGCAATTACCTAAACGCAAATATAATATTGGTATCTCATGGCGAAGTGGGATGCGAAACCAAGGGCGTAACTTGGGCTTACTGGATGTAATGGATATGCTGCCAGTGTTTGAGTTGGATGCGAATATCATCTCTTTACAATACGATGACGTGAGTAAAGAGCGTAAGCAGTTACAAAAGCGTGGAAAAGATTTGGTTGTTTTTGATGATCTTGACCAAAAAAATGACTTTATGGGCGTTGCTGCCTTGTATCAATCACTGGATTTTGTCATCTCAGTAGGTACATCCGTAGGTGATATTGCGTATGCTGCTGGTGTTCCTGCCATTATGCTATATGCCAATTATCTTGGCCAAGAGGAAGGTGTGCTGCATAAAGACTTTAGTGGTTGGGGACGTCAGTACTATTTGTTTTCACCATTAACGAAAGATAAGTCTACTGTTGTACAACAGTGCGTTAAAGATATGTTGACTCGTACTGAAGCATAATTCATTAAGTATCGCCCCAATAATTGATTATCGGGGCGATTACTTTGAGCGGTTATTTAGCTGTTAGCCATTACTGATATCGTCCCACGACAAGGCGGTCCCTTTTTTTAATGGGCGATGGGCTACTCTCCCTAGGACTTCATCATAATATCGTGGCGATAAGCCAAAGCCTGGTCGAATGCTACGAATGTTATCAGCGTTCAGTTGTTCTCCTACAGCAATATCTTTTACTACATATAATGAGCGTCGGAACTTGACGTTGCCTTTTTCAGCTTCTGTTCGTTCATAGGTCGCGCAGCCTAAAGCTGACCATGCTGTTCGGGTATCTTGGCATAAACGAGTCAGTTCATTGGGATCTAGTGAAAAGCTGTCATCCGGTCCACCGGCTGAGCGATCAAGAGTCACATGTTTTTCTATCACACAAGCGCCTAGAGCGACGGATGCAATCGCCGTGGCATTATCCAAGGTGTGATCGGATAATCCCGTGATGCTATTAAAGCGTTGTGCCATATCAGGAATTGTCCGCAAATTATATTGCTCTGCGGGGGCAGGGTAACCACTCACACAATGCAGCAATATGAGCTGTTGGCAGCCATGTGAGCGTGCAGTATTCACGGCCTCTGCTATTTCTTCAGCAGTTGCCATCCCCGTTGACATAATCATCGGCTTACCGGTTTGGGCGACGCGGCGAATAAGTGGTAAATCAACCAATTCAAATGACGCAATTTTATACGCGGGTGCGTCTAACTGTTCGAGTAAATCTACTGCAGTAAAATCAAATGGCGAACTAAATATCGTAATTCCCAGTTTTTTGGCATGTTCGAATAGCGGTTGATGCCATTCCCACGGTAGATGGGCTTTTTGATAGAGAGAATACAGAGTTTCACCATCCCACAAGCCACCATGAATTTTGAACTCATCACTGTCATGCTCAATGGTGATAGTGTCTGCGGTGTAAGTCTGCAATTTAACAGCATCTGCGCCTGCTTGTTTGGCTGCGTCTATGATCTGGATTGCACGGTTGATATCGCCATTATGGTTTGCTGACAATTCAGCAATAATATAAGGTGGGTAGTCTGCACCAATACGGCGACCATCGATTTCAATGTATTTATTCATAATGTGATTTTCAATTTTTTTGCAATAACAGTACGATATTCTTGCCAAATAGTGCGGGTTATCGCTAAATGTACGACTTGGTGTTGTCCATGATTTGAGCAAATATCCTGCGCAATAAAACCAAAACGTTGGTGTAATTTTATCACCGAGTGATTGAAGTCAAGAACTTCACAGCGTAAACGTTCTAATTGCAAATTATGGAATGCATATTCTAAAGCGTAAAACTCTAACAGGCTCCCAGCTTTAAGTGGCGCAGGCTGCGCCGCGTAAAATGCCCATGATGCGGATTTATCAGCTGGGTTAATATCTGAAAAAGCAATAACTCCCATGGGTACGATATCTGCATAGGCTATAAAATAAGCATAGGATGGGTCATGTTTAATTTTTGAGAACCATACCGAGTGCTCTTCGTATGAAATAACATGCGTTGTATACATGTTTTTTCGTACATCTGGATGATTACGCCATGCAAGTACCTGTTCGAGATGTTTATCATCCATCGGAGTTAATTTCAGCATGTGAGTATCCTGAAAAATGAATTAGCTGTAATAATTGCGCCATTACCGTCAATGGTGATTGGCGATAAAGTAGGAAGAGCAGTCCAATGTTGGATGAGCCAGGTTAATTCAGCATAATAGTCTGCAGAATTCAGGAGTTGAGCTTCTCCTAGGTAGCGTATAGCACCTAGATTCGCTAGATGTTCGGATGTATCACGCTGATTATCCGCAACACAGACCACCGAAGCTGGCGTGTTTAAGCACAGGCGTTCCCAATTACTACTGCCAGATGCACCAATCATGTAATGTGAGGTAGCTAACAGTTGTTCAAAATCATCGCGATGCGCATATAGCAACACATCCGTGTTTTCCGCGATTGCCTGTAATTGCGGATAGCGCAAATTAGCTCGACCGGCAATCAAGATAACCGTGAAGGGAAGTGCGGGCATCTCTTGTACCGCGCGTAAGAATTTTTCACACTCTCCCGTTGGATCGCTACCGCCAAAGCAGACCAATAATTGATTTTCTCTGGGTAAATGCTGTTCTCTCAGTGAGGCAAAACTTGGCCGTAATAAAGCGTATTCAGGACCGATAAGATGGGTTCCTGGACTATTTAAGTAACGTTGACTTCCGGCTGGCCAGAGATTTTGATCCAAGATTAAATCGCTCTGATGAGGACGATTCATGTCATCAATTGCCAGCAGAGGACATGCAAAATAGGTGCTAATTGCGGACTCCCATTCTTTTCCTAGCTGATAGTGATCAACTATCACCCCATCGGCGTGCGCATGTTGCGTAATGATATTCGCAACATCATCTTGCCACGTAACGGATTCTGCATTATCAGGTAATACGGTGATGCCATATCCATGAGCGGCAATATAATCATTCAGATTGCCTGGTAAATCGCGGCAAATGAAATGAACCTGACAGCCTAATACGGTGAGATGCTGTGCTAAGACCATACAGCGCATCACATGTCCCGTACCAATCAGTGCTGAGGCGTCGGCTCTAATAAGGATATGGCGTGGCTTTTCAGTTTTCATCGTGCAATAACCGAAACATGAGCTCTGCATATTCCCAGTCTTCAGGTGTATCAATATCCTGTACTCGCTGACGGGGTAAAATCATGGCGCGCGCAGCAGGGGAGAAGATAGGTTTGCCATTTAAAAAAGCATCAGCGGTTCCCCAGTAAAACTGGCCTGCATCATGAAATGCTTCAGGCAAGTCTTGTGAGCGAGTGCTTAAGTGTTCAGGTTGAAACATGCTCACTCGTTGCTGGGCATCGAGTCTAATCGCACGTTGGATCGGAAAAGCATAGCGGGTGGCACTGAATACATAGTCGGTATCGTCTTGTGCCAATAAATGATATCCCGCCAACAAATCTTCAGCACGTACAAAAGGGGCCGTGGCATACAGGCAACACAATACATCTACGGGCTGTTGCTGCTGGTGAAACCACAGCAAAGCATGTCGAATTACATCCGTAGTTGTCGCGTAATCGTTGGCAATATCCGCAGGCCGCATAAAGGGGACTTCAGCACCATATTGCTGCGCCACCTCGGCGATTGCAGGATCATCAGTCGATACAACGACAGCATCGAAGCAGCCCGCTTGCAGAGCTGCTTCGATGGAGTAAGCAATGATCGGTTTTCCAGCAAAGGGACGAATGTTTTTATGAGGGATACGCTTGCTACCACCTCGTGCTGGGATCAATGCAATTTTCACAGTTGTGCATCCTGTAAAATGGTACGCAGTACTTCGATTACGGTGTCTTGCTGCTGATCTGTCATTGCCGCAAACATAGGTAATGAAATAGCGTCTTCATAATAGGCTTCAGCTATCGGGTACTCGCCAATTTGAAAACCTAAGTTTTGATAATAAGGCTGGGTATGAACAGGGATATAGTGAATATTGACACCGATTCCGGCATTTCTCAGCGTATCAAAAATGTCTCGCCGTGTTTTGTTGAGTTTTGAACGTTGAAGCCGGATCACATACAGATGAAGAGCAGAATAAGCATCTTGTTGGCTGAACAATGGCCGCGTTAGCGGTAAATCATGTAGCGCTGCATGATAACGTTGGGCCAGTTGATGGCGGCGCGTAACAAACTCATCTAAGCGTGTCATTTGAGAAACGCCGAGCGCGGCTTGTAATTCGGTCATACGGTAGTTATAGCCAAGGTCAATTTGTTGGTAATACCAACTACCGTGACTTTCGCCCTGCATTCTTGATGGCTCTCGGGTGATGCCATGGCTGCGTAGCAGTGCCATGCGCTCGGCTAATTCTGGGCAGTTGGTCAATGCAGCGCCACCTTCGGCGGTGGTGACGATTTTTACCGGATGAAAGCTAAAAATCGTGATGTCGGAGTATCGGCAGTTACCGATGGGTTCGCCATGGTATTGCCCCCCAATTGCGTGCGAGGCATCTTCGATGATATGAAAGCCGTACTCTTGCGATAGCGCATAAATGGCTGCCATATCGCATGGATAGCCGCATAAATGTACCGGCACAACAATTTTTGGCAGGGTACCGTTTTGTTGAGCCTGCTTGAGTTTTTTCTCCAGCTGCTGTGGGCACAAGTTATAGGTCACGGGGTCAATATCGACAAAATCGACATCGGCACCACAATAGCGGGCACAGTTAGCGGATGCGACGAAGGTAATCGGTGTTGTCCATAAACGATCGCCAACACCTAATCCGAGCGCCATACAGGCAATATGTAACGCCGATGTCGCACTGTTGACAGCCAGAGCATATTGAGCGCCGGTAGCTTGCTGTAAAGCCAACTCAAAGGCCGGCACTTGTGGCCCTTGAGTTAAGAAATCCGACTGCAATACAGCAACAACGGCATCAATATCATCCTGAGAGATCTGCTGTCTACCGTAAGGGATCATGAATCAGATACTCCCAATTTTAGCTTGGTTCAGCTCAATCCATGTCTGAAGCGTATCTTTGCTCATCCATTCAGTGTTGTTATCACTGGAATAAACAAAGCCTTCAGTCACTTTCTTACCATCTTTGATACGCTCAGGAGATGCATGCCACTCATGGATTGCGGGTAGGATTTTATAATGTTCAGGGTATTCGTAGGTGTAGTAGGAGTCTTCAACACCAATCATTTGTTCATGCAGTTTCTCACCTGGACGGATACCGACAATTTCTTGTTGTGCTTCCGGTGCGATCGTTGCTGCAATATCTGTGATATTCATCGACGGGCTTTTCTTAACGTAAATCTCGCCACCCACCATATCTGCGAAGGCATGCCAAATGAGTTCAACACCTTGCTCTAGCGTGATCATAAAGCGTGTCATGCGCGGATCTGTTACTGGCAGAACGCCTTTGTCTTTGATTGACAGGAAAAATGGAATAACTGAACCGCGAGATCCCATCACATTGCCATAGCGAACAACGGCAAAGCGGGTTTTGTTAGCACCAGAGTAAGAGTTGCCCGCAACAAAGAGCTTATCTGAGGCTAACTTAGTCGCCCCATACAAGTTCGCAGGGCTGCTAGCTTTATCTGTAGACAGTGCGACAACTTTTTGAATACCTTTATCGATGCAGGCATCAATTAGGTTCATGGCACCATTGATATTGGTTTTGATGCATTCAAACGGATTGTATTCAGCGGTAGGCACAATTTTAGTTGCGGCGGCGTGCACAACAAAATCAACGCCATCCAGTGCACGCATTAAACGATCTTTATCACGCACGTCACCAATGAAAAAGCGCAGGCGTTTTTCGTTTGGATATTTCTTAGCCATATCCCATTGTTTCATTTCATCACGTGAATAAATGATGATTTTTTTAGGGTTGTATTTGGCCAGAGTCATTTCAACAAACTGGTGACCGAAAGAGCCAGTACCGCCGGTTACCAGAATCACTTTGTCATTAAACATAGATACGCCATTAATTCATTAGTGAAGGGCTGCAAAGGGAATGCATCCTCTATAGGAAGTCGATTTCTTGACATGCCGCGTTGCAAACTCGTTATGGCAAGTCTCAAGCATAACTTGTGCCAATACGATTGGTGACATATCGGTGTGTTTTTATCCGGGGTTTACATCGCGGAAAATAAATAAACTCTTTTTAATCAATGCATTGTGTGAATTGGTGAAATTTATTCTTCAAGTTTTCTAGCGTCCGCCGATTAACTATTACAAGCAGTCAGCATGCTGGCTGCAACGTTAGTTCTAGCGATGAAAATAAAAAATTGATCAATGGGCTAATGTTGTTGTCGGCAGTGCCGATAAGTAATGACGTAACACAATCAATAAGTTGCTGCGGGCAGTATGCTGGGCGGCAAGTTTAACGGAGATTACAAGCATGGCTATTACTGTAAATACCAACGTAACCGCGCTGAATGCCCAGCGTAACCTGAACAAAACCAACAACGCGCTGAACGTATCCATCCAGCGTCTGTCTACTGGTAGCCGTATCAACTCTGCAAAAGATGATGCTGCTGGCCTGCAGATCTCCAACCGTCTGACCTCTCAGATCAATGGTCTGGATGTGGCAGCAAAGAACGCTAACGACGGTATCTCCATTGCACAAACTGCTGAAGGTGCAATGCAAGAATCTACCAACATCATGCAAACTATGCGTGAAAAAGCGCTGCAATCTGCTAACGGTACTAACTCTGCGGATGACCGTGCGGCAATCCAAAAAGAAGTGTCTGCTCTGTCTACTGAACTGGATCGTATCGCGAATACTACCTCTTTCGGTGGCCAAAAACTGCTGGATGGTTCTTTCGGTAGCCGTGCACTGCAGGTAGGTTCTGAAGCTGGTGAAACCATCAACCTGAGCCTGAACAGTACTAAAGCTAGCGATCTGAAAACAAAAGTTCATTCAGTGACGATGAGTGCAAAAGAGGTTACTGTTGGCACTGCTGGTACTCCAGGAACTACTAGTTTTGCTATCAGTGGCGCTGATGGTAAAGCGATTGCAACTATCAATACTGCAACCATGAATAAATGTATGGGTGGCGATGGTAAAGTAGACCTGAGCAAAGTTGCAGAGGAAATTAATAAGCAGTCTGGTAAAAGTGGTGCAACAGCATCTGTAAATGCATCTGGCAAACTGGAGATCATCAGCGCTAGCAAAATTGGTGCTAAAGGGGCTGCTGCTGGTGCTGCTGCTTCTGCTACCATTTCTATGGCTGACATCGATATGTCTACCCAGTCCGGCTCTAACAAAGCACTGCTGGTTATCGACTCATCTCTGAAGCAAATCGACAGCCAGCGTGCTGATCTGGGTGCGCTGCAAAACCGTCTGAGCAGCACCATCAGCAACCTGGAGAACATCTCTGAAAACTCCGCTGCTGGCCGTAGCCGTATCATGGACGTAGACTTCGCGAAAGAAACGACCAACATGACCAAGCAGCAGATCCTGCAACAAGCAGGTGGCGCGATGCTGGCTCAAGCGAAAGCTCTGCCACAAGCAGCGCTGTCTCTGCTGGGTTAATTCTTTCTCAGCCAAGTATAAAAAAGGGAGCGTTGCTCCCTTTTTATTATCTGAAACATCCTGATTAAGAGGCTCCTTTATGGATATCTCTTCTCATGCAGCAAGTCTGCTGCCTTCAACTGATTCTATTAATCGTCAGGCTAAACAGCATTCTTCTTCTGTCGACGCTCATTTTGCCGAAAACACCGGCAAGATGCTGACATCTGAGCATACGTCGCCGCAAAATCACAATTTTGTTGATAAAAATCTTGAAGAGAGTGATTTAAGTGAAGTAACCGCACAGATTGAAAAATTCATGAACAGCATGCAGCGTGGGCTGGCGTTTAGTATTGATGAAAAGTCGGGCAACCAAGTGGTCTCAGTGTTGGATAAGCGCAGCGGTGAGGTGATCCGCCAGATCCCGTCAGAGGATATGCTGGTGATTGCGCGCCAAATGGCGGACAAAGCGGCAGGAATTTTGCTTAAAACCGAAGTATAACGCACCGAGATATAGATGCTGTGCTGAAACACTATTGCTCAGCGATAACGAATAAATGATGTAGGAAGGGGAAAACTATGCGTGCACCGGGAATCGGCTCAGGCTTACCGATCACTGATTGGGTTAACATGATGGTGAAAGCGGAAGCAACACCAAAAATGAAGCAGTTCCAGAGCCAGCAAACCAAACTGGACACTCAGCTCTCTTCCTATGGTCAACTTAAGTCCAGCCTGTCTGAGTTTAAAGATATGCTGGAAAAAATGCAGAAAGATGAAGCATTTGAAAAACGCAGCGTAACAATTAATGGTAAAGATCAGCCATTTAGTGCGACAGCAGATAAAAATGCTATCTCCGGAAACTTTGATATTTCTGTTCAGCAATTAGCTAGTGAACAAAAAACAACGCTGAACGGAGTGAATGCGGACGCTAAATTCTCTGGTACACTCGATTTTTCTGTGGGTAAAGATGGCTCAGAAACCTTCAGTGTTGATATCAAAGAGGGAAGTAGCCTTAAAGAGGTGGCTGATGCCATCAACAAGTCACCTGATAATAAAGGTGTAAAAGCTACTATCCTTGCCGGAAATGATGGTACAAGTCGTCTTGTCTTGGTGGGGCAAGATACCGGTGAAGAGAATCAATTTACCGTAGCAGGCTCAGGCTCTACAGAGCTGACAAATATGTTGGCCGGGCAGTCAACTCAACCGGCTAAAGATGCTGAATTTACCGTTGATGGCCAGAAGATGACGAGCAGTACCAACAAGGTGAAGAATGCTATTCAAGGCATCACCTTGGAGCTGACGGATGTGTCAGAAAAAGTGGGGGATGCTTATAAGACCAATCGTATTACCATCGACTACGATCGCGATGGAGTAAAGGATAGTCTGAAGAAGTTTGTCGATGCCTATAACAAGGTAATTGACGTTACAACTGAGCTAACGAAATACAACAAAGAGACCAAAAAAGCCGCCCCACTGACCGGCGATAGTCTGACTCGTTCGCTAAATACCGAGATGCGCGGTATCCTGACTGCTCCAGACGAAAACAACAAAGACATCAAATTCTTGGCTGACTTAGGGATCACCTCGGATCGTGACGGTAAGCTTCAGATTGATGATAAAAAGCTGGATGGCGCGTTAGAGAAGCACTTTACCCAAGCCGGTGATATGTTCGGTGGAAAAGACGGTATCATCGGGAAAATGGAATCCCTGATGAAAGACTATGTGGGGACTGGCGGCACTCTGACTGAAAAAGATAAAACCCTACAAGAGCAAAAGAGCAAGTTAGATACTCAGATTAGTGCGTTTGAAAAGCACATGAAAGAGTACGAAGCTCGGGTGACAGCGCAGTTTAGCGCCCTGGATCAGTCGATTGCTCAGATGAACCAGCAAATGAGCACCTTGATGTCCTCATTGGCCTAATTTTATGCGGAGTACACCATGCTAGTGGAAATCAGCGCGCTAGATACCCGCCTTCGTGAATTGTTTGCCCCAGATGCGGATCCGGATCCAGATGAGATCTTACAGTTGATGGGACAGCGTCAGCAGCTGTTGCAACGCCTGATACCAACATTGTCGGTCGAGAATAAGCAGCAGTTATTGCTAGAGACGCAAAGTTTGCTTTGCTTAGCGCAAACCGCGAAGCAGGAGTGTGGTGATAAGCTGGCTGTGCGCAAACGCGGCCAGCGTGGGATTAATGCGTATCGCCAAGTCAGTACGCAGTAAGTTGCATTGGAATTTATGCAGTAAAGGTGAATTTAAATAATGCGTGGCACATTACAAGCTTATAAAAAAGTATCCGTAGACAGTCAGTTAGATGCGGCATCACCACACCGGATTATTCAGATGCTGCTTGCCGGCGCTATTGAGCGTTTAATTCAAGGTAAGGCGGCGATGCAGGCCGGAAATACCGCGCAAAAGGGTGAGCGGCTAGGAAAGGCGATTGATATATTGACTAACCTAAAGGCCAGTTTGACCCGTGAAACGCCAGAGGCGGAAGCGATTGCTAATAATCTTGAAGGGTTATATGACTATATGATTCGTCAAGTTTTTGACGCTAATGTCAATAATGAGACAGCAGGTCTTGACACCGTTATCGAATTATTACGTGAGATAAAAAGCTCATGGGATCAAATACCTGCAGATTTACATCATATCGGTGCGGAATAAATTCGTTACAGAATTGGCAAAAACTTAGGGATGCTGCTAAATAAGCTAGAACAGTGATATGTATCACAATTATTTGTGATAATTTTTTTCTGATGTTATGCTTTTATGACTGAGCGATACGGGATTTTAGTTAATAACCTCACAAAATCACGAAATATTAAATAAAGCTCATGTTATAGGGTAGTCTGATATTGCTATAGTCGCTGCCATAAATACTAGAATCGTTACGTTAGACACATAATCATGCCGGGACTGCAAAAATTTTTACTGATAGAAGATGAGCCTCACCGCCGTGAGGTTCTGACGGTTATTTTTAACTTTATAGGTCAGGAAAATATCGTTGTTTCATCCAGAGATGTAGAGCTGTCTCTGGAGGAAAAGCATTCCTGGGCAGGCTGTTTGCTCGGCCGTATCACAAGTACGGATTCTCAGTATCAAGCAGTGATTGATTTTCTGCGTATCAATCATCATATCCCTGTGATTACGTTTGCTGGGCAGGGCGAGGATTTACAAGGGCTTGCTAACTATGTTGGCGAAGTGGCTGAGCCTCTCAACTACGTTCAGTTAACCGAAGCGCTGGGGCACTGTTACGAATTTCAAGGTAAGCACTCGGCTTCTTATCCGCAAATTACCCGTAAAAACAGTCTATTCCGTAGCCTGGTAGGGCGCAGCCATGCGGTGCAAAATGTGCGCCGTATGATTGAGCAAGTAGCGCCTACTGACGCTAACGTGCTGATTTTAGGTGAGTCTGGTACCGGTAAAGAGGTGGTGGCACGTAATATCCACTATTACTCTGCTCGTCGAGAAGGGCCTTTTGTTCCGTTAAACTGCGGCGCTATTCCAGCCGAATTGTTGGAAAGTGAGCTGTTTGGGCACGAAAAAGGTGCGTTTACCGGTGCCATTTCTGCGCGTAAAGGCCGTTTTGAACTGGCTGAAGGCGGTACACTGTTCTTGGATGAAATCGGCGATATGCCGATGTCCATGCAGGTGAAGCTGCTGCGTGTATTGCAAGAGCGTTGCTTTGAGCGTGTGGGGAGCAATAAGACCATCCGCGCGGATGTGCGAGTGATTGCGGCAACACACCGTAACTTGGAAGAGATGATTGCCAATGGTGAGTTTCGCCAAGACTTGTACTACCGTCTGAATGTATTCCCGATTGATGTCCCAGCACTGCGTGAGCGGGCCGAGGATATTCCTTTGCTATTGCAAGAGTTGCTATCGCGTTTAACTGCCGAAGGTGCTCGCTCCGTTCACTTTACTCCGCGAGCGCTGCACTCACTGTGCGAGTACTCTTGGTCGGGTAATGTGCGTGAGTTGGCGAATTTGGTGGAGCGCTTAGTTATTTTGTATCCGGATGAGCTGATTGATATCTGCCATTTGCCACCGAAATACCGCAGTGTTGAGGTATCGAGCTTCCAGCCGAATACCACACCAGCCGTGCAGGACTTGTCTGCATTACACGGTTATCCGCGTAGCCATGAAGATGAACAAACCGAGCTAGAGCGTGCCGCACTGTCTGAGATCTTCAACGAGGCGGTGCCAGCCACAGGGGCTAGCCAGTCAGAAGGACCGTCTACTTTGGGTGCGTTACCGCCGGAAGGAATGAACCTCAAAGAGATGCTCTCTGATTTGGAGATTGGATTGATTCGTCAAGCGCTGGATGCTCAGTTCTGGGTTGTAGCCCGTGCCGCAGACATGCTGGGTATGCGCCGTACAACATTGGTTGAAAAAATGCGTAAGTACGGATTGAACAAGGAAAGCGCTGCAGTTTGACCGTTTAAGCGTTCTGTTACACATCTTATTAGTTCTGTCTCCAATCAAACACCACTGACTTTTCGGATGCTCCGTTTAAGTAGTGGTGTTTTTTTATGCGTTTTTGATGTTTCTCTTTTTTATTTACAGCTGCCACGAATCCAGTTGCCTCGATGCATATCTCAACTCTCAACTTGATGCTGAGGATTTTTATCATGGTGGCTGCACGTAAATGACAAGTATCATAATGAGACACCTAGTTTGATGTAATTGGCGAATCGTGCTGAATTTTGGTTGTTACCTTAAATTATGAATGTTACCGGTAAAATTGAGCACGATTCGCTAAATATAAGTATGGCTATAGTGTGGTATGCAAAGTTTATTTTCCGCTGCTATGAGCTATTCGGCTCAGTTAATATATGCAGTGGGGTTTGACTGCAATTTTAGCTAAACGTGCGATTGCTAAATAATGATATAAAATAATGTTGGCTAATTATTTTATTATTTCATCATATAATTAACGAATTATATGCACGGCGGCGCACTTGTGCATCTTTGTGTTTTCCAAAATATACGCTTATTGATACATCGATATGATGTGATGAGTTTTCTGTTCTTATCTTGAAACCGCATCGGCTTTTATATGATGCTTTTACCGTACACTAAGGATAACCACACCGATTCTGCTGCTCTGGTCTGCTATTTGCTTAGTTCTCCATAAATCACTGTTTTCAGTCAGTGCGACTTAAGCAAAATGAAGGTGGAACCATGTCTGACCCTGTCGCTCCTCTCTTGCAACCGGCTGCCTATTATCAGCAAATGATTGCGGCGATGCCGGTGGCTGTGATTGTGCTGAATGGGCATGGTTATGTGGCCGAGGCCAATGCGGAAGCAGTGCGTTTGCTGGGCGAGCCTCTGTGTGGTGAGCGTTGGTTAGATATTATCCAACGCTGTTTTGCACCACAAAAAGATGATGGTCATGAAGTGTCGCTGCGTGATGGGCGACGGGTGCGGGTGGCGCTGTCTGCAACCGATGCGGGGCAACTCATCTTGATCACTGATTTGACCGATTCGCGCTTGTTACAGGCGCGAGTGAGTAAGCAGCAACAGCGTTCGTCACTGGGCCAAATCTTGGCCTCGGTCGCGCATCAACTGCATGCGCCGCTTTCATCGGCGTTGCTATACGCTGAAGAGTTACAGTCGGCGGCCTTGCAGCCTGAGCAGCGACAGCGTTTTCAGCGCAAGCTGTACGAGCGATTACAGGAGCTCAGTGCGCAAGCGCAGGATATGCGCCGTTTTTGTCGGCAAAATCCACTGTCTAGCAATAGCCCATCGTCGAACAATAGCGAACAGTACGGTACTGAGCTGACCTCTGAGTGTGCCAGTCAGCCGGTGATCCATGATGCTCGTTCGTGCCATTTGTATACCTTAGCCGAAAAAGTGGCGGCGACCGATGCGACGGTGATGATCCAAGGGCCGAGTGGGGTCGGTAAAGAGGTGCTAGCGCGTTTTATCCATCAGCACTCACCGCGAGCCGGTGCGCCATTCGTGGCGATTAACTGCGCGGCGATCCCGGATCACATGTTGGAAGCCACCTTGTTTGGCTATGAAAAGGGCGCGTTTACCGGCGCGGTGCAAGCTTGTCCAGGGAAGTTTGAGCAGGCGCAAGGCGGTACCTTACTGCTGGATGAAATCAGTGAGATGGCGCTTAGCCTGCAGGCGAAATTATTGCGGGTGCTACAAGAGCGTGAAGTGGAGCGCTTAGGGGGACGCAAGACTATCAGCCTGAACGTACGGGTGCTGGCGACCTCGAACCGGCAGCTGCTGGATGCGGTGCGTCAGGGCGAATTTCGTGAAGATCTCTACTATCGCTTGAATGTGTTTCCACTGCACTTGAGCGCCTTGCGTGAGCGACCGGATGACATTATCCCGCTGGCGCATTATCTGCTCGCGCGCCATGCTGCGCGTGATTATCAGCTGACAGGGCGCAGTACCTTACCGCGTTTGACTGCCGACGCGGCGCAGCTGCTGCGCCGTTACCGCTGGCCGGGCAACGTGCGTGAACTGGACAACGTGATGCAGCGCGCCTTGATCTTATCCGCTAGCGATGAAATCGGCGTGCATGACATTTTGCTGGAGCCTGAGCAGTGTCAAACGGCCATGACGCCATCCCTGAGCGAGTTTTCCCCTGCAGTGAGCCATGCGGAGCAAGACGCTCTGAGCGCAGCGTTACCCGAGGCAGGCTTGGATCCTGCGATAAGCGCAACCTCGGCGGCTACCCTCGATGGTGACCTGCGTTTGCAGGAAGCCAACTTGATTTTACAGGCGCTGCACGCCTGCGATGGGCGCCGCCTCGAAACTGCGGAGCGCCTCGGCATTAGCCCTCGCACCTTGCGCTACAAACTGGCTCGCATGCGCGATAGCGGGATAGCGATCCCGCAGTAATCCCGCATCGCATTTTTTTGCTACAGCAGAGGTTGGCGATTTCGGTGCGAGTGATGCCACATTTTGGTTCGCCGGATGTGGTATCTAAATTGCATGAGGGGTAATTAATCTTAATTTAAGTCGTTCTGATGACGTTTTGACGATGGAGTTTGAGGATGGAATTGTCCGCAATACAGCAAGAAATGAAGAGCATGGCTCTGGATGCTGCGGGATCCGCGCGCAGCCTGCCGGTAACGGGTACGGCGCAGAACAGTGCTTTGGACTTCTCTGCTTTATTAGGGGATGCCATCAACCATGTCAACGGTCTGCAAAAGGCCTCTAACACCATGGCGACGCGCTTTGATGCCGGCGATCACAGTGTTGGGCTGGCAGATGTGATGATCGCGGGGCAAAAATCCTCCGTGGCCTTTGAGGCGACGGTACAGGTACGTAATAAGCTGCTTGAAGCTTATAAAGAAATCATGAGTATGCCTGTCTGACGGCACGCGGTTGAATTATGGCAGACTCCAGTACAACTTTAGCAACAGCAACCGATCCGGTGGGCGCAGGTAGCGCCGGACAAAATCCGGATCTGGGTGAGCGCTCCTCGCGCTTTGAATTTCTCTCGCAGGTCGACTGGCTACGCCAGCTGATCTTGGTCGTGGCAGTCGCAATTTGTATTGCGCTGATTATCTTTGCTTTTTTCTGGGCTCAAGAGCCGGAAATGCGTCCGCTTGGCACTTACGGTAACGAAGAGTTGGTGCAGACGCTGGACTATCTTGACCAGAACAAAGTGCCCTACAAACTCGATGGCAACACCATCAAGGTCGCTCAAGACCAATATCAGAAAGTCCAACTGATGCTGACCCGTGCCGGGCTGGATAAACCGGCTGATAACGGTGATAGCATCTTGCTCAGTGATATGGGCTTTGGGGTTTCGCAGCGTCTGGAGCGGGAACGCCTGAAGCTAAGCCGTGAGCGGCAGTTGGCGTCGGCGATTGAGCAAATTCGCAACGTGATGAAGGCGCAGGTTCTGTTGGCGCTGCCGCGTGAGAGCGTGTTTATCCGCGATCAGAACAACGCCAGTGCCAGCGTGATGGTGACGCTGCGCGCCGGTAAGAGCCTGACTCAGGAAGAGGTGGACTCGATTGTGGATATGGTCGCATCGGCCGTACCGGGATTGAGCACCACGCGGGTGACGGTTTCCGATCAAACCGGTCGTTTGCTGAATTCCGGCAGCCAAGATCCAGCGTCAATGGCCCAGCGTCGGGAATTTGACTTACAGCGGCAGCAAGAAAAAGCGCTGCGCGAAAAGATTGACTCCATCCTGATCCCGGTCTTGGGCATGGGCGCCTATACCGCCGAAGTCGGCGTGCTGATGGATTTTACCCAGCGCGAACAGACGCAAAAGCAGTTTGACCAAGACAAACCGGCGATGCGCAGTGAGTTTAGCCGCGAGAACGTGAACCGTGGCCGTGGTGTGGCCGGCGTACCGGGCGCGCTGAGCAATCAGCCACCGGCGGACTCTTCAATTCCGCAGGATGTTAAAGCACTGCAAAACGGTGACAAGCTTTCCGACGGTAGCTTTAGCAAAGAGTCGACTCGTAACTACGAGGTGGATACCACCATTAAGCACACCCGTCAGGCGACCGGTCAGCTGGAGAAAATGAGCGTTTCGGTGGCGGTGGATTACAAGCCGGGTACGGCGCCGGATACCGGCAATGCGGTGCGTGTGGCGCGAAATGATGCTGAACTGGAAAACTTACGTCGCTTGCTGATTGGCGGTTTGGGTATGGACATGAAGCGCGGCGACGTGCTGGAGCTGGTCTCCGTACCTTTCGCGTCTACCGATGCCTTGGCCGATATTACCGAGCCGGCGTTCTGGGAAAGTGAGAACTTCCGTCAGAGCATTCGATATCTGTCTGCGGCGCTGGTGGTGGTGGTTCTGCTGCTGGTGCTGGTGCGTCCGGCGATGCAGCGTCTGCTCAATCCGAAGATCGACAAGCAACTGCAAGAAGATGCCGAAAACGAATTGCTGCAAGAAGACGAGCTCAAATTGCTCAGCAGCGATTTGGAAGACAGCACCCTGTCGATAGGCAGTATGTTGGAGCTGCCGAACTTGCACCGAGATGAAGATCTGGTGAAAGCCGTGCGGGCTCTGGCCGCGAACGAGCCTGAGTTGGCAACGCAAGTAATTAAGTACTGGCTGGAAAACCATGACAAATGATAATGAGCTGGCCCCTTCGGTCTCGATGTCGGGGCTGGAGATGGCCTCGATTTTGTTGCTGAGCCTGAGCGAAGAAGACGCCGGTAACATTCTCAGCAAACTCGAGCCTAAGCAGGTGCAGAAACTGGGCCGTCAGATGGCGGTCACCCTCGACCCGGGTCACGATCAGGTGTCGTATGTGCATCGCCGCTTTGTGGATGATATCCAGAAATTCACCAGCATTGGTGTCGGTAGCCATGACTTCGTGCGTAATGCCTTGGTGGCGGCACTGGGTGAAGATAAAGCCAGCAATCTGGTGGATCAGATCATCTTGTCCAGTGGCTCCAAAGGCTTGGATACCCTCAAGTGGATGGATGCGCGTCAGGTGGCCAGCATCATCCAGCACGAACACCCGCAGATCCAGACCATTGTGTTGGCCTATCTGGAGCCGGATCAGTCGGCCAGTATCTTGGCCCAGTTCCCAGAGCGGGTACGTCTGGATTTGACCATGCGTATAGCGAACTTGTCCGAGGTTCAGCCAGCCGCGCTGCAAGAGCTGAACGACATCATGGAGAAACAGTTCGCCGGTCAAGCCGGTGCCCAGTCTGCGAAGATGGGTGGACCGAAGGCGGCGGCCGAGATCATGAACTATCTGGACACCTCTATCGAATCGCCATTGATGGATTCTCTGCGCGAGCACGACGAAGAGCTGGCTCAGCAGATCCACGATCTGATGTTTGTGTTCGACAACCTGATGGACGTGGAAGATCGCGGTATTCAGATGTTGCTGCGCGAAGTGCCGAACGATGTGTTGCAGCGGGCCCTCAAAGGCGCCGACGAACACCTGCGCGAAAAGGTATACCGCAATATGTCCAAACGGGCGGTGGAAATGCTGCGCGAAGATCTGGAAGCCATGGGCCCAGTACGGGTCGCCGATGTGGAGGCCGCCCAGAAAGAGGTGCTGGCCATCATCCGTCGGATGGCCGATGCCGGCGAGATTGTGATCAACAGCCCTGGCAGTGGCGATCAGTTTATCTAAGCGGTGAGGTAACCAGATGGATGAGCGTCAAACCGGCCGCTATGTGCGCCCCGACGAGACCGCAGCCGAGCAGTTTGAAAGCTGGTCGCTGCCCGATTACAGCCACGAGGTGCTAGATGAAAGCACCTTAAATGCGCTGGGCTATAACCGCACAATCCGCTGGCCGGATCCTGAGCCGGAGCAGGAAGAGAGCGTACCGGCGCTGACCGCCGAAGAGCTGGAGCAAATTCATCAGGCCGCCCGCGATGAGGGATTTGCCGCTGGTCACGCCGAAGGCAAACAAGAAGGCTTTACCGCCGGTCACGCCGAAGGTAAGAGCGCCGGTTTCACTGAAGGGCTGGCCGAAGGCCGTGAGCAGGGCATTGCCGAAGGGCAAGCCGAAATCGCGCAGCATGTGCAGGCGTTGACGCAGGCGCTGAGTCAGTTGCATCAGCCTTTGCGCGATATCGACACCCAGCTCGAGCAGCAACTGCTGCAAATGGTGCTGACGCTGACTCGCGAAGTGACGCAAACTGAGGTCAGTCTTAATCCGGCAGTATTGCTAGATACCTTGCGCCAAGCCATTGCCGCGCTGCCGGTTGCTGCCGAGCATCCGTTAATCTGTCTGCATCCGCAGGATTTGGCGTGCGTTGAGCAGCACTATTCGCCAGAGCAAATTCGTGAGCAGGGTTGGCGTTTGCGCGCCGATCCGTCGATGGCGCGGGGCGATGTGCGGGTCAGTGAGCATGTCTCGCAAGTGCGCTGTGATATGGCGCAGCGTCTGGCGCAAGTGCTGGAGCAATTTCGCCATGTGAACCATCGCCGCTTAGAAGCGCTGGATGAAGCGGTACAGGCCGCGCATGATCGCATGCCGCCGGCACCGCCCGAGCTAGTGCCAGATGAGCCAGCTCCAGAGCCGCTAACGCCAGAGCAGGCCAATTCCCTTTCTGATACCAATGCTGAGCCACAGCGCAGCGATGCGGAGACCGCGCATGTCCCTGCGTGAGTCGCTGGCCGCTTATCAATGCCGCAATCTTGCCGATAAGCCGGTGGCGGCCGGTAAACTGGTGCGCGTGGTCGGGCTGACCTTGGAAGCCATTGGCTGTCGCGCTCCGGTCGGTAGCCTGTGCCTGATTGAAACTGTCTCTGGTGAGATGGAAGCTGAAGTGGTCGGCTTTAGCGGCGATACCCTATTTTTGATGCCCACCGAGCCGTTAACCGGCGTGTTACCGGGGGCGCGCGTGACACCGATTGTCAGCAAGCAAGGGATCCCAGTGGGGCCGGAGCTATTAGGGCGCATTATCGATGGTGTTGGCCGTCCGCTCGATGGCTTAGGGCCGCTGCGCTGTCAGCAAAGCGCCGATTTTTCTGCTGCGCCGATTAACCCGCTGCAACGTAAACCGATCCATGAAGTGCTGGATGTCGGCATCAAGGCCATCAACAGCATGCTGACGGTAGGCAAGGGTCAGCGTATTGGCCTGTTTGCCGGCTCCGGTGTTGGTAAGTCGGTAACCCTCGGCATGATGACCCGCGGTACTACCGCGCAGGTGGTGGTAGTGGGCCTGATCGGGGAGCGTGGCCGTGAGGTGCGTGAATTTATCGAAGAAATTTTAGGTGAAGAAGGACGTCGTCGTTCGGTTGTGATCGCCGCGCCGGCGGATTCTTCACCGCTGATGCGTCTGAAAGGCTGCCAGACTGCGTTGACGGTCGCCGAATATTTTCGCGATCAGGGGCAAGATGTGCTGTTGCTGATGGACTCACTGACCCGTTTTGCTCAAGCGCAGCGGGAAATCGCGCTGTCCGTCGGTGAGCCGCCAGCCACCAAAGGCTATCCGCCGTCGGTATTTGCTAAACTGCCAGCACTGGTGGAGCGCGCCGGTAATGGCGCGGAAGGAAAGGGCTCGATCACCGCATTCTTTACCGTACTGAGTGAAGGTGATGACCTGCAAGACCCGATTGCCGATGCATCGCGGGCCATTCTTGATGGTCACATCGTGTTATCGCGCCAATTGGCTGATGCCGGTCACTATCCTGCGATTGATGTTGAGCGCTCGGTGAGCCGAGTGATGCCAGCGATTACCAGCGATGAACATCAACTGATGGCACGCGCGGTGCGGCAAATTTGTGCCACCTACAACCGCAATCAGGATCTGATTGCCATCGGCGCTTATCAGCGCGGCAATGATCCGCGGGTGGATCAGGCGATTGATTTTAAACCGAAGGTCGATGAGTACCTGCAACAGGGTATGAAAGATGTCTGGCCGTTTGATCGCTGTGTCAGTGACCTGAAACAGGTTCTGCTCGGTGGTTGACGCAGAGGTTAATGCAACATGAAAGCCTTGGATTTACTGTTAGAGCAAGCCGGTAAAAAAGAGCAAGATGCCTCCGGCCATCTGTCACAAGCGCGCCAGCAATTGAGCATGCATGAAGCGCAAATGGAGCGGATCCATGAGTATCGCTATGACTACTGCCAACAGATGTCACAGCGCGGTTGTGCTGGTTTAAATGCCAGTGAATATCACCATCTGCAGCAGTTTATTGGCCATTTGGATCAGAATCTGGTCAAACAAAACTATGCCCGTCGCACCTTTGAAGAGCAAGCGGATCGGGCGCGTGAGCTGTGGCTGGATGCCAAGCAAAAACGCAAATCCCTCGAAATGCTGGTGGAGCGCCGCGAAAAACAAAAGCAGCAAAAAGCCGCGCGCGAAGAGCAAAAATTAAATGATGAGATGGCGGCGCAGTTGCTGCGCCGTTTACAAACTCAGCGTTAATCCGCATGCAGCAGATAGCTGCGTTGAGTGACGTAGGGTGCTAAAGCGCACTGGTGTGATTCGCACGGATATGATTGACGCAACTATCTTAGCTGCAAGCATCTTGGCAGGATGTCAATTTGTTGGCGTGCTTTTTGCTCGTATGGTTGAGTAATTGACGCGATTTGATCTGCGCCGCATTTTGCTTGGTCGGTCAGCCGCGCTCTGTTCCCTGCATGATTAATTATCCTAAGGAAGGTTGAGATGCCACAATCCGTTCTTCTTCCCGCCGCGCCACCCGCCGCTGGCAGTGCCGGCCCCGTGTCTCAAACTTCGACTCCAACGTCGGGCTCTGCACGCTCAGCCTCTGCGGGCGGTCGCTTTGATGAATGCCTGAACAAAGCGCAGCAGCGTGATGAGCGGCAAAAAGATGCCGCCGGTAAAAAAGCAGATAACAATACAAACACGGCGGCCAGTGATAAGGCGAGCAATACCGACAAAACGGATAAATCCCACAAAGCCGATAAAAAAGATAAAGCGGCCGCGAATAAAGACAAAAAAGATCTCGCGGTAGACGCCAATGCGGATACTGCCGGCACTGCTGCGACTAAGCCGCAAAAGGCGGCTGACGACTCAGCTAGCGGTGATAAGAGCCTGACTATCGATACTTCCGAGGCAGAGAGCGAAGCGTCCGCCAAGGCTCAGTCCAGCATGGATGCCAATAGCGCAGCTAGCAAAGCCGAGACTGTAGCCAGTGCCAGCGATGATCCGTGGCTGCAGCAAATCACCGCGAGCCGTCAGGCTTTGCAGTCAGCAAAAGGTGCCGAGGGCGGCGCAGGCAGTGCCAGCAAAGAGGCGAACCTGAACGCCTTGAGTCAGTTGACCGGCGTGTCAGGCCGCACGCAAGTGCCGAGCGCAGAGTTAGATGCCAGTGGCAAACTGAACGCCAGCGCCGAGCAAATGGCGGCGGCATTGAAAGGCGCCGGCGAGCCAAAAGTGGAGGCTTCGGCGGTATCTTCGCAGCATACCGAGAGTGCCTTAAAAATGTTGCTCGGCACCGATGAGCCAAGCGATAACGCGACCAGCAAAGCGGATAGCACTCTGCTGGCCGCGACCAAAGCCGCCACCCATCAGGCCACCGACACCCCAGCCGCCGCCGCGCATCAACAAGCGGCTACCCACGATTTTCTCGACAGCTTGCGCCAAGCGCAGGGCAATAACGGTCTGTCGGCAATGCGCCAGCCTGAACCTCAAGCGCCTACGCCGCTGCCGCTGCGTCATCCGGAACAAAGTGCACAAGCCTTACAAGAACAGGTACAGTTTTTGCTTAACCGCAAGCTGGATACGGTGGAAATCCGTCTGGACCCGCCAGAGCTGGGCAATTTGCAGATTAAATTGCACCTCAATCAGGATCAGGCGCAAGTCGGGATCGTGGTGCAAAACAGCCATGCGCGCGAGTTACTGGAACAAACCTTGCCACGGCTGCGTGAAATGCTGGCCCAGCAAGGGATCCAACTGGGACAAACGCAGGTTCAGCAGCAAAGCCAGCAACAGCAAGGCGGTGCGTCGGGCCAAGGTCAGGATCTGCGCGGCGCGCCGGGACACTCTGGCAGCAGCCTCGGCAATGGCAGCGATGTCGGTACTGACGAGGCCCTGACGGTACAGCAGCACACAGTCACCGGCAGCGCACACGCGGTCGATTACTACGCGTAAGACGGTTTCCCCGCTCCCGTCAGACATTATTAGGAAAAGAGAACAGATGGCAGAGAACCTTACGCTGGATGGCAACGCCAGCGGCAATAATAAAAAACGCTGGCTGATTATCGGCCTGATCGCGCTGCTAGTGATTGGCGCGGGCGCCGGTAGTTACTACTGGTTTGCTGCGGATAAGAGCGAATCCCTGCCGAAAAAAGGCTTCTCGCCGGTATTGGGCACCATGGCGATGTATGTGAATACCTCGCGCCCCTTCGTGTTTAACGTCTCCGGTGGTCTGCGCGATCGCTTGGTGGAGATCCGGGTGCAACTGCTGGTACGCAGTGAAACCGATCGCGCCTTGGTGCAAGCCAACTTACCGCTGATTGAAAGCATTATTTTGTCGTCCTTCTCTGCGGCTACCGTAGAGCAGTGGCGCGATCCGCGCAGCCGCGAATTGCTGCGTGATCAGGCCCTCAAAGAGGTGCGTGATTCGATGGAAAAACTGGTCAACGCACCTGCCGTTGAACAGATCCTGTTAACCAGTTATGTCATGCAGTAAGGTAGCCCGTGTCTGATATCCTCTCACAAGACGAAATTGATGCCCTGTTACACGGGGTGGACGATGTCGTTGACGATGCGCCGGAGCAGCCGAAATCACAGGGTGTGAAGGCCTTTGACTTTTCCTCGCAGGATCGGATTGTCCGTGGCCGGATGCCGACTCTGGAGCTGATTAACGAACGTTTTGCCCGTCACATGCGCATCAGTTTGTTCAACATGATGCGCCGCACTGCTGAAGTGTCGATCAACAGCGTACAAATGCTCAAGTTTGGTGAATACGTGCACACCCTGTTTGTGCCGACTAGCTTGAACATGGTGCGTTTCCGCCCACTGAAGGGCACTGCGTTGATCACGCTTGAAGCGCGCTTAGTGTTCATTTTGGTGGAAAACTTCTTCGGCGGTGATGGCCGCTTCCCGAATAAAGTGGAAGGGCGGGAATTTACCCCTGCCGAGCGCCGTATTATCCAGATGCTGCTCAAGCTGATCTTTGGTGATTACAAAGAGGCGTGGGGACCGGTGATGGATGTCGAGTTCGATTATCTCGACTCTGAAGTGAACCCAGCGATGGCCAACATCGTCAGCCCGACCGAAGTGGTAGTCGTCAGCTCGTTCCATATCGAACTCGATGGCGGCGGTGGCGATGTGCACATCACCATGCCGTATTCGATGCTGGAGCCAATTCGTGAACTGCTGGATGCCGGTGTTCAAGGTGACAAGAGCGACACCGACATGCGTTGGGGCAAGGCCCTGCGCGAAGAGATCATGGAGATCAACGTCGATCTGCGCGCCAAATTGTTGGATGTCGATCTGACGCTGCGCGATCTGATGAACATGAAAGCGGGCGACATTATTCCGGTGGATATGCCGGAAAACCTGCTGGTATATGTTGAAGACCTGCCGAGCTTCCGTGCCCAGTTAGGGCAGGCCAATGAGAATCTGGCCCTCAAGATCACCGAGCGTCTGAAACGGCCGGAGGTGATGAAAAGTGAACTGTCCCTGATCCGGGGCAGCGATAAATTACTCGATGAAATTGTGGTGTTAGACGATGAGTGATATGACAACCGATCAGGAGAAACTGGCCGCGCAGTGGGCTAGCGAAATGGGCGTGGAAGACGATGGTGTCAAGCGCGCCGAGCTCGAAGAGCTGCAGGACGAAAGCGTGCCGCTCAATCCAAACGAGCGTAAGCGTCTGGACAGCATTCTGGACATTCCGGTGACCATCTCCATGGAAGTGGGTCGCAGTCAGATCAGCATCCGTAACCTGCTGCAACTGAACCAAGGTTCGGTGGTGGAGCTGGAGCGTATTGCCGGTGAGCCGCTGGACGTGATGGTTAACGGCACCTTGATCGCGCACGGTGAAGTGGTGGTGGTGAACGATAAGTTCGGTATCCGTCTGACCGATGTGATCAGCCAAACTGAACGTATCAAGAAGCTGAAGTAAGCATGAAACGTCTTTTACCGGCAGCCGCGTTGCTGCCGTTACCGGCTTGGTCTGCCCAGCCGGACATGAATATCGGCATGGCGCTGATGTCACTGCTGCTGGTGCTGGGTCTGATTGTTGGATTGGGCTGGGTCGCCAAGCGTATGCGATTGCCGTTTAACGGGCATGGCAATATGCGCGTCGAGCAGCAACAGGCGCTCGGTCAGCGCGAGAGGTTGATGGTGGTGAATGTCGAAGGCCAGCGTTTATTGCTGGGGGTGACGCCGCAAAGTATCAGCCTGCTCAAAGAGTTGGGCGACGCGCCGGAAAATCACGCCAATCCGCCATCGGGCTTTCAGCAGCAGCTCAATGCCCTGCTGGAAAAACGCAAGTCGGCGGCCAAGTCCGCTGCGTCTGCTTCTGATAACGAGTCTGCTCACTGATGTTCCCGACCTTTTCTCGCTTGCGTAGCTTACGGGCTACGTTGCAGCGTTCGCTGTATATTGTCTTGCCGTTGTTGTTGCTGTTACCGGCCGGGGTATGGGCGGCGGGAACCGGCATTCCGGCCATCACCATGAACGATAACCCAGGTGGTGGCACCGATTATTCGGTATCGCTGCAGGTGTTGATCCTGATGACCATGCTGAGCTTCTTGCCAGCCATTGTCATCATGATGACCTCGTTTACCCGCATTATTGTGGTGCTGTCGATTTTGCGCCAAGCCATTGGTCTGCAACAAAGCCCGTCTAACCAGATTTTGATTGGCATAACCTTGTTCATGACCTTGTTTGTGATGTCGCCAGTACTGGACAAGATCAACCAAGATGCCTTGCAGCCTTATATGCGCGAAGAGGTGAGTGCCCAAGAGGCCATTACCCGCGCTCAGAAGCCCCTGCATGCCTTTATGCTGGGACAGACCCGCGAAACCGATTTAGCCACTTTTGTGCGCTTATCCGGTCACAAGGTGCAATCACCGGAGCAGGTCAGCATGACCGTGCTGATCCCAGCGTTTGTGACTAGTGAGCTGAAAACTGCGTTCCAGATTGGCTTTATGCTGTTCCTGCCGTTTTTGATTATCGACTTGGTGGTCGCCAGTGTGTTGATGGCGATGGGTATGATGATGCTGTCGCCGATGATCGTGTCGTTGCCATTTAAGCTGATGCTGTTTGTGCTGGTGGATGGCTGGAATCTGGTCTTAGGCACCTTGGCTGGCAGTTTTGGTATGTAGCGCGGTTTAGCATGTAACTTGTGCGTGCGGTTGCAGCATGTACAAGCTGCCGTGTGGCGTCTCAGTGCATCTTACTCATTAATTTCATGCGTTATCGACGTGTGGCTGCATAGAACAAGGAACCGCAGGTGTCTCCCGAAGCCTTTGTAGAAATCTTCCAGCATGCGCTCTATCAGGTACTGGTGATGGTGTCGGCCATCATGGTGCCGGGGTTGCTGATTGGTCTGGTGGTGGCGGTATTTCAGGCTGCCACCTCGATCAACGAACAGACCTTGAGCTTCTTACCGCGTCTGGTAGTGACCATTTTGGCGCTGATTTTCCTCGGCCACTGGATGACCGGTCAGCTGATGGATTTCTTTTACGCCATGATTGATGACATCCCTCGGGTGATCCGCTGATGGATTGGTTATCGGGCAATATCATGCAGTTTTGGGCCAGTTTCTTGTGGCCGTTTGCCCGTATCAGCAGCATGCTGATGACCATGACCGCCATTGGCGCGGCGTTCGTGCCTGCGCGGGTGCGTTTGCTGTTGGCGGTAGCGGTAACGCTGGCGTCATTGCCCTCCATTCCCGCCATGCCGCAAGGCATTGAGCTGTTTAGCCTACACAGTGCGCTGATCACCGCGCAACAGATCTTAATTGGCGTGGCGATTGGCATGATCTCGCAGTTTCTGACCCAGATCTTTGTGATGCTGGGGCAGGTGGTGAGTATGCAATCGAGCCTCGGTTTTGCCTCAATGGTCGATCCGGCCAGTGGTCAGAATACGCCGCTGCTGGGTCAGATTTATATGATGCTGACGCTGCTGGTGTTTTTGCTGCTCGATGGTCATTTGATCATGATTGAGATGCTGGTGCGCAGTTTTACCACCTTACCGGTGGGGGAAACCGGCATTACCGCTGGCGGCTACCATCTGCTGAGTCAGTGGTTTGGCATTTTGTTTCTCGGCTCGGTGAGTATGTCGCTGTCGGCGATTATCTCGCTGCTGACCGTCAACATCGCGATGGGGATCATGAACCGCGCCGCACCGCAGCTTAACGTTTACAGCCTCGGCTTTGGTCTGATTTTGCTGTGCGGCTTGTTCTCCCTCTGGTATCTGCTGTCTGCCTTCCCGCGTCACTATGATATTTATTGGCGCGTGGCACTGGATGATATGTGTACCTTGTTGCACATGACCTGTGGGGATGGTTTGTAATGCTGACCTGCTTGCCGCAGTACACTGCTGGTACTCGTAACCGTAAAGGAGGCGCCTGATGGCGGAGTCCGACGGCCAAGAACGCACGGAACAGGCGTCGTCTAAGCGTTTAGAAGACGCCCGGAAAAAAGGTCAGGTTGCGCGTTCGCGCGAGTTTGCCACGGTGATCGTGCTGGTGATGGGCTCGGTGGCGCTATTGTGGTTTGGTCAGAACCTCGCCATGGCGTTGGCGCGCCTGATGCACCGTTTGTTCAGCTTTACCCGCGATGAAGTGTTCGATTCTGATGCGCTGCTTACCATTGCCTGTAAAGCGCTGCTGAATATTTTACCGTCACTGGCGATGATTTTGCTGCTGCTGTTTGTCGCCTCGGTGTTGGGCGCATCGCTAATCGGCGGCTTTAACTTCTCGGTTGAGGCGATGCAGCCAAAGTTCAACAAATTGAACCCAATGTCTGGCATTAAGCGGATGTTTGGTCTGCAAAGTTGGGTTGAACTGGGTAAATCCATTCTTAAGATCTTGCTCATTGGTGTGGTGACCTGGCGCTTGCTGCTCAATACGCGCAATGATTTGGCGCAGCTTAGCTTGGAAGCCTTCCCGCGCAACATTTTCCATGCGGTGGATTCACTACTGTGGTTTGTTCTGCTGCTCAGTTGTACCCTGATTTTGGTGGCGGCGATTGATATTCCATATCAGCTGTGGAATCACAGCCAAAAGCTGATGATGACCAAGCAGGAAGTGAAGGAAGAATACAAAAACAGCGAAGGTAACCCGCACATCAAAGGGCGCATTCGTCAGTTACAACGTGAGATGGCCAGCCGCCGGATGATGGGCGAAGTGCCATCGGCAGACGTGATCATCACCAACCCTGAGCACTTTTCGGTGGCGCTGCGCTATCAGCGTGATGTCGATAAAGCGCCGGTGGTGGTAGCCAAAGGGGTCGACTTCACGGCGATGAAGATCCGAGAAATTGCTAATGCTCACGATATTCCGATAGTCCCAGCGCCCCCTCTGGCGCGGGCGTTGTACCACAGCGCCGAGTTGGAGCAGCCGATCCCCGATGGCCTGTTTATGGCCGTTGCGCAGGTGCTGGCTTACGTATTCCAGCTGCAACAATACCGCAAGGGCAAAACCTTCCGTCGGCCAATTCCGTTGCCGGACGAGCTCCCAATTCCGGACGATCTGCGCCGTTAATCTTGGCACTCATATTGCTTTAAACCAAGATATTGACGGTGTTCAGCCAATTTATCGTCGCTTCAATGAGATAGCGCACTGTTTTGTGTGATTTTTAGACGCGCCGCTGCTCGCAAAACGCGAGTTAGCGTGCGTCTGGCAGCAAGATACGGCGGCTGAACTAAAATTTAGTGCACGATCAGGTCTGCTGTTCATGAATCTCCAAGCGGTATTGGGCAAACTGCCATCGGATAAAACACAACTGCTGCGCGGACTCGGTACCCCGCTTCTGGTGCTGGCGGCGCTGGCCATGGTGGTGCTACCGATGCCAGCCATGCTGCTGGATATCGCGTTTACCTTCAACATCGCGTTGGCACTGGTGGTGCTGATGGTGTCGGTGTACTCCTTGCGACCAGTGGATTTCGCGGCGTTCCCTACGGTGCTGCTGATTGCCACGTTATTGCGCTTGGCGCTGAACGTGGCCTCGACCCGCGTGGTGTTGCTGGAAGGTCATAACGGCCCGGAAGCGGCCGGTAAGGTGATCGAAGCGTTCGGTAACGTGGTGATTGGCGGTAACTACGCGGTGGGTATTGTGGTGTTCGTCATCTTGATGATCATCAACTTCATGGTCGTTACCAAAGGTGCAGGCCGTATCTCCGAGGTGAGCGCCCGCTTTACCCTCGATGCGATGCCCGGCAAACAAATGGCGATTGACGCCGACCTGAACGCCGGTCTGATTGACCAAGAACAAGCCCGCTCCCGCCGTGAAGAAGTGACCCGCGAAGCCGACTTCTACGGCTCCATGGACGGCGCCTCCAAATTCGTTAAAGGCGATGCCATCGCGGGTATTCTGATCCTGTTTATCAACATCATCGGTGGTTTTTTCATCGGCATGATCCAGCATGGATTGTCCGCCGGTGAAGCATTGTCTATCTACACCCTGCTGACCATCGGTGATGGTCTGGTAGCGCAAATCCCGTCGCTGCTGCTGTCTATCGCGGCGGCCATCATGGTGACCCGTCAGAACCGCTCCGAGAACATGGGCGAGCAGCTGGTGCAGCAAATGACCGGCAACCCGAAATCCTTAATGATTGCCACCGGCATTCTGTTCGTGATGGGGATTGTGCCGGGCATGCCGCACATTGCGTTTTTGTCCTTGGCGTTGGCCTGTGCCGGTTTGGTGT
The DNA here is from genome assembly GCF_021368255.1 of Plesiomonas sp. PI-19. NCBI lineage: Bacteria > Pseudomonadati > Pseudomonadota > Gammaproteobacteria > Enterobacterales > Enterobacteriaceae > Plesiomonas > Plesiomonas sp. PI-19. Next base: position 2,081,382 of record NZ_JAJNMQ010000001.1, on the reverse strand, counting down.
ACTGGAAACTGGAGCAGCAGAAAAAACGGGCGGTGCAGGAAAAAGAGCAAGCCGACGCGCCGACCGAAGCCTTGCCTGCGCCGTTGCGCGAGCTGTCATGGGATGACGTACAGCCGATAGACATCATCGGGCTGGAAGTGGGCTATCGCCTGATCCCACTGGTGGATCGCAGCCAAAACGGTGAGCTGTTAGAGCGGATCAAAGGGGTGCGTAAGAAGCTGTCGCAAGACTTGGGCTTTTTGCTGCCTTCTGTACACATTCGCGACAACCTTGAGCTGCAACCGAGCACCTATCGCATCGTGTTAATGGGCGTGAATTACGGTGAGGCGGAAATCCGTCACGACTGTGAGCTGGCTATCAATCCCGGTCAGGTTTTTGGCCCCATTGATGGTCAGGCAACCCGTGATCCGGCCTTTGGCCTGGAAGCGGTGTGGATAGCCCCAGAGCAGCGTGAACATGCGCAAGCCTTGGGTTACACCGTGGTGGATGCGGCCACGGTGGTGGCCACCCACATCAGTCAGGTGTTGATCAACAACGCCTCGCAGCTGATTGGTCACGAAGAAGTGCAAAATCTGCTGCAGATGCTGTCGCGCAGTGCACCGAAACTGGTGGAGAACTTCACGCCGGAGACTCTGCCGCTGGGTACCGTGGTCAAAGTGCTGCAAAACCTGCTGAGCGAAGCCATACCAGTGCGCGATATCCGCACCATCGTACAAACCCTGACCGAATATGCGCCGCGTAGCCAAGATCCGGATGTGCTGACGGCTGCGGTACGTATTGCGTTGCGCCGCATGATTGTGCAGGAGATTAACGGTAATGCGGGCGAATTGCCGGTGATTACCTTGGCCCCTGAGCTGGAACAGATGTTGCATAAAACGATGCAGGCGGCGGGCGGCGATGCCGGTGGCATTGAGCCGGGCTTGGCTGAACGTTTGCAACAATCTCTGCTGCAGGCGGCGCAAGATCAGGAACTGCAGGGTGAACCTGCGGTACTGCTGACATCCGGGGTACTGCGCTCCACCATGGCGCGTTTTGTGAAAAACGCGATACCAAGCTTACGGGTGCTTTCTTATCAGGAAGTACCGGATGATAAACAAATTCGAATCGTTAATTCAGTCGGGCGATAAAACCGTCAGGGGTCAGTGTTGAAGATCAAACGTTTTTTTGCCAAAGACATGCGCGAAGCACTGGAGCAGGTGAAAGAGCATCTGGGTCCGGATGCCGTCATCATGTCCAATAAGAAAGTGGCAGGCGGGGTTGAGATTGTAGCCGCGTTTGATGACGCCGCTTCCGCCGCGCCGGTCAGCCGGCAGGATGACAATGAAGCCATCAAGCGTGAGCTGGTTAGCCAGCTGACCGCTGCGCGCAAGCGACTGATGGAAGAGGGCAAGGGGCTTAAGCCGGTCGCAACGTCTGCGCAGCCGGGTTTTGGCTATGCGCCAGCGAATAATCGCGCGCCAGCCGCGGACAGCGCGCCGTCATCCTTGCCATCGTTTTATGCCCGTGGTCGTGAGCAAGACGACGCGCCGGCTGATTCCCTGAGCGCCTTGCTGGATCGCCAGCAGCGTTTTCGCCAAGAAGGCCGACCGGATAGCCAAAGTCAGGCGGCGGGGATGCCTAATTCGCTTGGCAGCAACGCTGGCCAAGGCGCGGTAGGCAGCGCGTCGCGCCATGATGCGAGCCGTCAGGCGAGTACTGATGCGCCGGTGAACGGTGGCGCGCGCTACGCCAACCTTGATCCACTTTCCAATACCGAATCGCGCCCGCGCTCACGCTCACAAGAAAATCAGCGCGCCCTTGAGCAGATGCGCAGTGAGATGCAGTCTATCCGCCGGTTGCTGGAGCATCAGGTCTCGAATCTGATGTGGCAGGAGATGGAGCGCAAAGAGCCGGTACGCGCCATGCTGATTGACCGTCTGCTGAAGATGGGTTTTCCCGATAATCTGGCGGAACAGCTGGTGGGTTATATCCCAGAAAAGACCGAATTAACGCAAGCGTGGTCGTTGGTGCTGGAGCTGCTGACCGATCAGCTGATGATTTCGGATGACAATTTGCTCAGCCGCGGCGGCGTGGTTGCGCTGGTTGGCCCGACTGGGGTGGGTAAAACCACCACCATCGCCAAGCTGGCAGCGCGCTATGCCATGGAGTACGGCGCGGAGCATATCGCCTTGGTGACCACCGACTCCTACCGTATTGGTGCCCATGAACAATTGGCCACCTATGGACGAATTTTAGGCTGTCCGGTGCGGGCGGCTAAAGATGCGGACGAACTGGCCGCTGTATTATATCAGCTGCGGCATAAACACTTTGTCCTGCTGGATACGGCCGGTATGGGTCAGCGCGATTTGCGCCTGACAGAACAGCTGAACACGCTGATGCAGACCCAAGGCGAACGTATCCGGAGCCTGCTGGTATTACCGGCCACCGCGCAGCGCAGTGTGCTGCAAGAAACGGTGGAACATTTTCGGCGCATCCCCCTCTCCGGCACCATTTTAACCAAGCTGGATGAGAGCTTAAGTTTGGGAGAGGTAATGAGCGTTACGATTCAAAACGCCTTACCTATCAGTTACATCACTGACGGGCAGCGGGTGCCAGAAGATATCCGTATTGCCAGTCGGGAGAACTTAGTGAAACGGGCGGCAGAATTGTTGGATAAGGACATCTCTGTACAGCATTTTTGGACGAGCGAGCGTGCTCAGCCTCAGGCAGCGGACCTCTATGAGTAATGCAGTTTTAAATGATCAAGCCAGCGGTTTACGAAGTCTGGTACAGCCGGCCAAAACCAAGGTTATCGCCGTTACTGGTGGTAAAGGTGGTGTAGGGAAAAGCAACATCACCTTAAACATGGCGGTAGCTATGGCCCGTAAAGGACTGCGGGTAATGATTTTTGATGCCGACTTAAGTCTGGCTAATGTCGATCTGCTGCTCGGGATCCGAGTGGGGCGTAACCTGTCACATGTGCTGGCAGGTTTGTGCGATCTGGAAGATATCATCGTGGAAGGGCCATACGGCCTGAAGGTGATCCCCGCATCGCCGGGTACCCAATCGATGACCGATTTGTCGGAGGCGCAGCACGCCGGTTTGATCCGCGCGTTTAGCTCGCTGCAAGATCAGGTCGATGTACTGCTGATTGATACCGCGGCAGGGATCTCTGACATGGTGATGAGCTTCTCGCGCGCGGCGCAAGACGTGCTGGTTACCGTGTGTGACGAGCCGACCTCAATTGCTGATGCATATGCCCTGATGAAGGTGCTCAACCGTCAGCATGGCCTGACCCGGTTTAAGATTGTCGCCAACATGGTGCGCAGTTACCGCGAAGGCTTAGATTTATTCAGCAAACTGAGTCGGGTCACTGACCGTTTTCTGGATGCCAGCTTAGAGCTGGTGGCCTGCATCCCGCTGGATGAACATGTCCGGTTGGCGGTGCGTAAGCAAAAAGTGGTGGTGGATGCGTACCCGCAATCGCCGGCTGCGTTGGCCTTGAACACCTTGGCCCAGCGCGCCAGCAGTTGGCCGGCACCGAACCACCCGACAGGACATCTCGAGTTTTTCGTCGAGCGCTTATTGCGCCGTCCCGTCATGATACGGGAGGAAGAGTGTCGTGAGTAAAGCCCTGGCTTACAGCCAATGTCAGGATCGCAACAGCCTGCTGATGCGCCATGTTCCGCTGGTGAAGCGTATAGCCTGCCATCTGATGGGGCGCTTGCCACCGAGTGTACTGCTCGAAGATCTGGTTCAGGCCGGCATGATTGGCCTGCTGGAAGCTCAGCAAAATTACGATGCCAGCAAAGGGGCCAGTTTTGAAACCTATGCCGGCATTCGGATCCGCGGCGCGATGTTGGATGAGATCCGACGTGGCGACTGGATCCCGCGCTCTGTTCACCGCAACAGTCGCAGCATTACGGAAGCGATCGAAAATTTAGAAAAACAGCTCGGTCGCGATCCGCGTGATCACGAAGTGGCCGCGTATATGGAGGTCTCACTGGATGAGTACCACCACATGCTGCAAGACGTGAACGGCGGTAAAGTGATTGGCTTTGATGACCTCGGCGTGCCCGAGGATGTGGCGTTTGCGCCAGAAGCCCGTCACGACGATTTACCGTTTCAAGGCGTAGAAAATGACAACTTCCAGCAGGCGCTGGCCGATGCCATTCGCAGCCTGCCGGAGCGCGAAGCCTTGGTGTTGTCACTGTATTACGATGAAGAATTGAATTTAAAAGAAATTGGCGCCGTACTTGGCGTAAGCGAATCGCGGATCAGCCAGATTCTGAGTCAGACGATGCACCGTCTGCGGGCCAAGCTGCATGCTTGGTCAGCCGTATAAGAAGCGGCACGTTTTATTCACTCAATTGAGCACTACACCTCATTGGAGGCTACTTTGGACAAAGATATCAAAATCCTTATCGTTGACGACTTCTCTACGATGAGACGCATCATTAAGAACCTGCTGCGCGATCTGGGATTTAACAATACCCATGAAGCGGATGACGGTACTACCGCCTTACCAATGCTGCGCAACGGCGATTTTGATTTTGTCGTAACCGACTGGAACATGCCGGGTATGCAGGGTATTGACCTGCTGAAAACCATCCGCGCCGATGCCGATCTCAAGCATCTGCCGGTATTGATGGTGACCGCAGAAGCCAAGCGTGAACAGATTATCGAAGCGGCGCAAGCGGGCGTTAACGGTTACATCGTTAAACCGTTCACTGCTGCGACCTTGAAAGAGAAACTAGACAAAATTTTCGTGCGGATCCAGTAATCCCCACTGAACGGAAGAGATCCCATGATCACGCTCGAACAAGCCAAAGAGCTGGTGGCACTGCTGGAAAATGGTCAGCAGGAAGAAGCCAACCAGATCGTCCAGATGTTAGCGTCGCAAAGCTATAACACCCTGTTCAATGAAGTGGGCAAAGTGACGCGGGTACTGCACAGCGGCCTGTCAGAATTCAGATTAGACCCACGCCTGTCGCAACTGACCCAGCAGGATTTGCCGGATGCGCAAGGCCGCTTGAATTACGTGGTTAGCATGACCGAAACGGCGGCCAACCGCACCATGGATGCGGTCGATGCGGCGTTCCCCATTGCGGACAGCTTGGCGGAGCGAACCGGTGCCATTTTACCGGTGTGGCAGAAGCTGTTTAACCGCGAAATGGAGCTGGGGGAATTTAAGTCTCTGTGTCTGGAGCTGGATGAATTCCTCAAGTCGACCGAACAGCAAAGCGATCAGTTGCGTAGCCAGCTGACCGAAATCTTGATGTCGCAAGACTTCCAGGATCTGACCGGCCAGATTATCCGTCGAGTGACTGGGCTGGTGGGGGAGGTGGAAGAGCACCTGATCAACATCATGAAGTCGTTCGGGATGACTGAGGTCGAGAATCCGTTGCAAGAGCAAGATCTGCGCGCGCAGGCCATTTGTGCTGAAGGCCCGATCCATGATCGCGAAAAACGCGCAGATGTGGTTCAAAGTCAGGATGACGTGGACGATCTGCTCTCTAGCTTAGGCTTTTAAGCCCGGCGTCAATCCGTCGCTTATTAGATATTCAGAATCATTTTCAGGGGCAAGTGATGAGTTTTGAACTAGACGAAGACATTCTGCAGGATTTTCTGATTGAAGCCGGTGAGATCATCGAGCGTCTGTCAGAGCAGCTGGTAGAGCTGGAACAACAGCCGAATGACAAAGACCTGCTGAATGCCATCTTCCGCGGCTTTCATACGGTCAAAGGGGGTGCAGGTTTCCTGTCCCTGACATCACTGGTTGACACCTGTCACGGCGCTGAAAATGTGTTTGACGTTCTGCGTAACGGTAAGCGACAGATTGACTCGGCGCTGATGGATGTCATTTTACAAGCACTGGATACCGTGGTGGCGCAGTTCCAGCAAGTGCAAAACGGCGAAGAGCCGGTACCGGCGGCACCTGAGCTGCTGGAAGCGTTGCACCAACTGTGTGAAGAGCCGACTGCCGCGCCGCAAGTGGTGCCAGAGCCTGTCGCTGCACCGGTGGCTCCGGCTGCCGATGCCGAAGCGCTGCTGATGGCCGAAATGAATGCACTGGCCCAAATGCAAGCGGCTAGCGAGCCACCGGCTGCGCCACAGACCTTCGGTATCGACGACATTTCCGACGATGAGTTTGAACGCCTGCTCGACGCCCTGCACGGCGAAGGCAAAGGCCCGAGCGCGTCAGCGGAAGTAGCGTTAGCACCAGCCACTGCGGCACCGGCCGCAGTAACAACCGAGAGCGCGCCTGCTGCGAGCAGCGACGCCATCTCTGATGACGAATTTGAACGCCTGCTGGATGACCTGCACGGTGTTGGCAAAGGCCCTGCGGCTACCGCCACCCGCGCACCGGCCACGGCCAGCAGTGACGAAATCTCCGATGACGAATTCGAGCGTCTGCTCGATGATTTGCACGGTGCCGGTAAAGGCCCTGCGGTCACCCGTTTACCAGCTGCATCCGCCAGTGCTGCACCGGTAGCGCCAGCTGCGCCGGCCGCTGTTGCAACAGCACCGACCCCAGCACCAGCCTCAGTGCCGAATGTGGCTCGGGAAGAAAGTGCGCCAGCAGCCCCTGTGGCTGCGGCGGCCAGTAAAGCGCCAGCGTCTAACGCCGTGCAACCGGAAACCACTTTGCGCGTGGATACCAAGACCCTCGACGACATCATGAACATGGTGGGCGAGCTGGTACTGGTGCGTAACCGCCTGATCAGCCTTGGCATCAATAGCGATGACGAAGAGATGTCCAAAGCGTGCGCCAACCTCGATGTGGTGACCGCTGATCTGCAAGGCGCCGTGATGAAAACCCGCATGCAGCCAATCCGTAAGGTATTTGGCCGCTTCCCGCGCGTGGTACGCGACTTGGCCCGTAGCCTGAAAAAAGAGGTGGTACTGGAGCTGAGTGGGGAAGACACCGATCTGGATAAAAACTTGGTCGAAGCGCTGGCCGATCCGTTGGTGCACTTGGTGCGTAACGCGGTGGACCACGGCATCGAAATGCCGGATGTCCGCGTACAAGCGGGTAAACCGGCGCAAGGTAAAGTGCGTCTGGCCGCTTCCCAAGAAGGTGACCATATCCTGCTGATCATCGAAGATGATGGCGCGGGGATGGATCCCGAAAAACTGCGTGGGATCGCCGTTAATCGCGGCATGATGGACGCCGATGCCGCCGCTCGCCTGAGTGACAATGAAGCCTACGCGCTGATTTTTGCGCCGGGCTTCTCGACCAAAAAAGAAATTTCCGACATCTCCGGCCGTGGCGTGGGGATGGACGTGGTGAAAACCAGTATCACCAAACTTAACGGTGCCATTCACATTGATTCCAGCAAAGGGCGCGGTACCCGCTTGGAAATCAAAGTGCCGTTGACGCTGGCTATCCTGCCAACTCTGATGGTTGGCGTATCGAATCAAACCTTCGCGCTGCCGCTGGCGAGCGTGAATGAAATTTTCCATCTGGATCTGAGCAAAACCAATTGTGTGGATGGTCAGTTGACCGTGATCGTGCGTAACAAAGCCATCCCACTGTTTTACTTACAGGACTGGCTGGCGAAAACCCGCGGCGAATGCCAGCAGGAGCGTCCGCAGTTCGGCCATGTGGTGATTGTTCAGATTGCCCATCAGCGTATCGGTTTTGTGGTCGATACCCTGATCGGACAGGAAGAAGTGGTGATTAAGGCGCTGGATAAATTCCTGCAAGGAACGCCGGGCATGGCCGGTGCCACCATCACCAGTGACGGCGGAATCGCTTTGATTCTGGATGTACCGGGTCTGCTTAAACATTACACCCATCGCTGAGGACTTGGGGCCAGCGCGCGCTGGCCTTCATCCCTGCCGTCATAACGACCCGAAAAAAGAGATAAAAAAGTAGAGGGATAATGGGAATCAAAGTATTAGTTGTTGATGACTCGGTATTTTTCCGTCGCCGTGTCAGTGAGATCCTGAACAGTCATCCACAGCTGGAAGTGATTGATACCGCTAACAACGGCAAAGAAGCGCTCGAAAAAGTGCAGCAGTTGCGCCCTGATGTCGTCACCATGGACATCGAAATGCCGGTGATGAACGGCATTGATGCGGCACGGGAAATTATGCGGGTGCGGCCAACGCCGATCCTGATGTTCTCTTCTTTGACCCATGAGGGTGCCAAAGCCACGCTGGATGCGTTGGACGCCGGTGCCGTCGATTTCCTGCCGAAGAAATTTGAAGATATCGCCCGCGATCGGGAAGAGGCGATTACCTTGCTGCAACAGCGGGTGATCTCTATCTCTCGTCATCGGGTGCGTCCTCTGCTCAGTCAGCGTCCAGCGACCAGCAGTTTGAGCGCGAGCCGCACGCCAGCGACCAGCAACAGCGCGACACCGCTGCGTGCCGCGGCGCCTGCTGCGGAGAACCGTCCGGTGCGTCCGGCGGCGCTGAATACCCGCCGTAGTGGCAAGGTGTATCAGTTGGTGGCGATCGGCACTTCAACCGGTGGTCCGGTTGCGCTGCAAAATATCCTGACTAAATTGCCGGGTAATTTCCCGCATCCAATTTTGCTGATCCAGCACATGCCCGCGACCTTTACCGCGGCGTTTGCCAGCCGTCTGAACAACTTGTGTCAGATTAACGTCAAAGAAGCGGCAGACGGTGATGTGGTGCAACCGGGTACCGCTTATCTGGCGCCGGGTGGCAAGCAGATGGTGCTGGATGGCCGTCCGGGGGCGATGCGCATTCGGATCCTCGATGGCGGTGAGCGCATGAACTACAAGCCGTGCGTGGATATCACCTTTGCCTCGTGTGCCCGTCAATATCGTGACAAAGTTCTGGCGGTTGTGCTGACCGGTATGGGCGCCGATGGTCGCGATGGCGCCAAACTGCTGCATGAGCAGGGCGCAACTATCTGGGCACAGGATGAAGAGAGCTGCGTGGTATACGGTATGCCACAGGCCATTGTTAAAGCCGGTATTGCCGCGGAAATCCTGCCACTGGAGCGGGTTGCCCAGCGGATCATGATTGAAGTCGGTTGTGAATAATCATTAAGGAATCAGCAATGAATAGCAGCAGTGCTGTCGATACCGGCGAAAGCCGCGACAAAGTATTACAGTGGGTAACCTTCAATCTGGGCGAAGAAACCTACGGGGTTAACGTAATGCAGGTGCGTGAAGTGCTGCGTTACAGCGAAATCGCTCCGGTGCCGGGCGCGCCCTCTTACGTGCTGGGGATCATCAACCTGCGCGGTAACGTGGTGACCGTGATTGATACACGCTCCCGTTTTGGCCTGTATCCAAGTGATGTAACCGACAATACCCGTATTGTGATCATCGAAACCGAACAGCAAGTGATCGGTATTCTGGTCGACAGCGTGGCAGAAGTGGTTTACCTGCGTGCATCAGAAATCGACAAAACGCCAAATGTGGGCACCGATGAGAGCTCGCGCTTCATTCAGGGCGTCTCCAACCGCGATGGAGAGTTGTTAATTCTGGTAGATTTGAATAAATTACTGACCAACGATGAGTGGGATGAGTTGAGTGGTCTGTAATGATTGGATTAATGGTTGCCGTAGCGGTACTGAGTGTGGTCTGTGCCGGTTTGGCGTGGAGCCTGATTTCTCTGTGGCGGCAACATAAAACCATTCTGCGTCGGGTTGAGGCCAGCGAAGTATTGCTGAAGGCCGCCCGACGTCAGTTTGATACGACCGGAAAAAGTATAGAAGAGCTGCGTGGCGGCTTTATCGGTCTGGGAAATGAACTGCATCAGCTGGTGGATAAGCAGGAGCAGTTTAGTGTCAAACTGAATGAAGTGACCTATATCGATCCTGAGCATCGCCTGTATAGCCGCGCCACCAAGTTGGCGGAAATGGGCGCCGGTCTGGATGAGCTGATGCAAGAGTGCGAGCTGCCTAAGGCCGAAGCGGAATTGCTGCTGAACTTACAGCGGCAGATGAAAAATCGCCGCACCTAATCGGCTCGTCAGCCTCTTTGAGCAATCGGCTATTGCTGGTGTGAACAGAGAGTATGAACAGAGAACGTGAACAACGAGTACGCTCAGCAAGCGGTAAGAAACCCGATTGATAAAAAAAGCCGGCATTGCCGGCTTTTTTGTGGGTGTTAGAGCGGGTGTTCATCCCGCTACTTGCGCATGGCTCTGACTTGCCGGCGCTCTGGCACGTGATCGAGCCTATATCACTCGAGGGTAGGCATGGTGAAAGTGCCGCTATGTTGCTCCAAACGCACCCCCGCTGGCCAACGGCTGGTGATGGTTTTCATGCGGGTGTAGAAACGCACGCCGTCACTGCCATGCACATTCAATGGCCCAAACACTGAACGCTTCCAGCCGCCAAAGCTGTGGAATGCCATCGGTACTGGAATGGGCACGTTAATCCCGACCATCCCCGCTTGCACTTGCTCACCAAACTGACGTGCGGTTTCGCCATCACGGGTGAAAATGGCGGTGCCGTTACCGTATTGGTGACGATTAATCAGCTCCAGCGCGGTGTGATAATCGGGGGCGCGCACTACGCACAGCACCGGCCCGAAGATCTCTTCTTGATAGATCCGCATCTCTGGCGTGACCCGATCAAACAAGGTTGGGCCGACAAAAAAGCCCTGCTCATGACCGGCGACCTGAAAAGCTCGGCCATCGACACACAAGGTCGCCCCTTGTTCTACACCCGAATCGATATAGTGCAGGATAGATGCGCGGTGCTGGGCGGAGATCACCGGTCCCATATCATTTTCGGGCTCACCAGCCGGTAAAATGCCTGGGCCGACGCGCATCGTGGCAATGTGCGCTTTGACGCCGGCGATCAGGGCATCGGCCACATCATCTCCAACCGCTACCGCCACCGACAGCGCCATGCAGCGTTCACCCGCCGCGCCAAATGCTGCGCCCATAATGGCGTTCACCGTCATATCCAGATCGGCATCTGGCATCACGATACAGTGGTTTTTCGCGCCGCCCAGTGCCTGACAGCGTTTACCGTGCGCCGAGGCTACCGAGTAAATGTACTCGGCAATCGGTGTTGAACCGACAAAACTCACCGCTTGAATGCGCGGATCAGTCAGCAGAACATCCACCGCTTCTTTATCGCCGTTCACTACGTTGAATACGCCATCGGGCAGACCGGCTTCTTTTAGCAGTTCGGCCAGTGCCAGCGCCAGTGACGGATCTTTTTCCGAGGGCTTGAGAATAAAGGTATTGCCGGTAGCCAGCGCAATCGGGAACATCCACATTGGCACCATGGCAGGGAAGTTAAACGGCGTGATCCCGGCACATACTCCGAGCGGTTGCATCAGTGAATGGCTATCGACCCCGGTTCCCACATTGGCGGAGTGTTCGCCTTTTTGCAGATGCGGAATACCGCAGGCAAATTCGACCACTTCTAAGCCGCGCACCAACTCGCCATGGGCGTCGGACAGGATCTTACCGTGCTCTTCTGAGATCAGGCGTGCCAGCCGGTCTTTGTGCTGCTCGAGCAAGGCTTTAAAGCGGAACATCACGCGGGCACGGCGCAGTGGTGGCGTGCGTGACCACGTAGGGAAGGCGGCATCGGCGACACTGATCGCGTGTTCGACTTCAGCCACGGTACTGAGGGCGACCTGCCGCACCGGCTCACCGAGTGCCGGATTAAACACAGGGGCCAAACGTTCGCTGCGGCTCGCGGTCAGTTGGCCGCCGATAAAGTTGTGTACGATATCCATTCGGTTTCTCTCTCTGTCAGCAGGATCAAAGATGTCATGCAAAAAGCATAGTGAAATATTTATTTCATTTAAACATAAAGTGATTTCATTATTCTGTTTTGTGATCCCGATGCCGTTCGGCAGACAGTAGGGTAGGCGGCGGCTTTTTTTTGTGTCTTAATTTATTCAAATCTTTCATAGATATAGAATAACAGAACAGATATTCTATTCTTTATTACCAGCGTCCGCGCTTTTTCTGCGGTATCAGGGTGTTTCGCCATCGGTAAACATCGCTGCAGAGCTAAGGATATAACGGGGGAGACTCGCGTGAGCAGTGCCAAGAATTTTGCCGAATTGCAAGACCAAATCCGCGCCCGCTATGCAGAGCTGAGTAAGCGTCTGCAGCAGGTTGCCAAGTATGTGATTGATAATAAAAACACCGTGGCCATGCAGACGGTGGCGGTGATTGCTAAAGAAGCCGATGTGCCGCCTTCTACCTTGATCCGGTTTGCCAATACCTTTGGCTTTAGCGGTTTCAATGAAATGAAACAGATATTTCGCCTAGATCTGGTCAAGGAAACCGCCAATTACACCGAGCGGGCACGTCTGTTCCGGGAAATGGAAGGGGCTAGCGCCGCCGATCAGCCACACGATATTTTGCAAGAGTTCGCTCGTGCTAATGCGCAGGCATTGCAGCAGCTGGTGGTGCATACTCCCGCAGAGGAAATGCAGCGGGCAGTTGATCTGCTGGAGCAAGCACAGACCATTTATGTCATCGGTTTGCGCCGCTCGTTCAGCGCGGCGGCCTATTTGCGCTATGCCTTGAGCCATCTGGAGCGTCGGGTGGTGTTGCTTGATGGCCTCGGTGGCATGCTGGCGGAGCAGCTTAATCTGATGGGCCGTGAGGATGTGGTGCTGTCGATCAGCTTCACGCCGTATGCCGAGGAGACGGTGATGGTCAGTGAAAAGGCCTCCCAAACCGGCGCGCGCCAAATTGTGATCACCGATAGTCAAATCAGTCCGTTAGCCTCACTGAGCGATGTGTGTTTCGTGGTTAAAGAAGCGCAAGTCGGCGCGTTTCGCTCGCAATCTGCCACCTTATGTCTGCTGCAATCACTGGCCGTGGGGTTGGCGTTTCAAACGTCCGGCCAAGATGTGGCCGCCTCGCTGTAAGTGAGCGTATCGCATGTTACCTCGCCGGTGGTGTTCACCATCGGTGGGGGTCTGATCTTCTTCGATTTATTAGCACCGCGGGCATTGTTTTGTTTGTCTTGAGCTAGCGAGTGCTGTTTGCGCTGGGCGTGGTTTGGGCTCGGGGTTACTCTTCTGTCTTCTGTCTTCTGTCTTCTGTCTTCTGTCTTCTGTCTTCTGTCTTCTGTCTTCTGTCTTCTGTCTTCTGTCTTCTGTCTTCTGTCTTCTGTCTTTTTCGATTTCGTGCGTGGATGGCTGTGTGCTGCTTAACCGCATGCGGATCACACTCCGGCAATTTCATTTCGAATAAATCTTTAAATGAAATAAATATTCTATAAAGTAATCGTTATGGAAATAATGCGAACAGCAAAGGCACCGGCTTGGCCGGAAAGCAGGCGCGCCGCCGTTATGCGGGCAGCGTGACGGTAGCAGGGAATCTGGAGTTGTGGCTATGCGCACAGAGAGAATGACAACCGCACAGGCGCTGGTGAAATTTTTGAACCAGCAATATATCGACGTGGACGGCGTGGAGGAGAAGTTCGTACACGGGATCTTCACCATTTTCGGGCACGGTAACGTGCTGGGATTGGGGCAGGCGTTGGAGCAAGATGCTGGTGACTTGCAGGTGTATCAAGGCTGCAATGAGCAAGGGATGGCGCACATCGCGCTCGGTTTTGCCAAACAGCACAAACGCCGCCGGATCTGTGCGGTCACCTCATCAGTAGGGCCGGGCGCGGCCAATATGGTGACGGCCGCCGCGACAGCCACCGCCAACCGCTTGCCGATTTTGTTACTGCCTGGCGATCTGTTTGCGACCCGCCAGCCTGATCCGGTGTTGCAGCAGGTTGAGCAGTATCATGATGCCTCGATCAGCACCAACGATTGTTTCCGTCCGGTATCGCGCTATTGGGATCGCGTTTCGCGCCCAGAGCAGCTGATGAGTGCGATGCTCAATGCCATGCGCGTGCTGACCGATCCGGCCGATACGGGCGCGGTTACGGTGTGTTTGCCGCAAGATGTGCAAGCCGAAGCCTATGATTTCCCCGATTCTTTCTTTCGCAAGCGCGTGCACCGTTTGGAGCGCCGCCCGCCAACCGCGGCCATGTTGGATGATGCCCTGACTTTACTGCTATCAAAGAAAAAGCCGCTGTTGGTGTGCGGTGGAGGGGTGCGTTACTCGCAGGCGCATGAGGCGTTTCGCCGTTTCGCCGAGTGCTTTGGCATTCCGTTTGCCGAAACGCAAGCGGGTAAAGGGGCGATCCCTGCCGATCACCCGCTCAATTGTGGCGGGCTGGGCACCACCGGTTGTTTGGCGGCCAATACCTTGGCGGCAGAAGCGGATTTGATTATCGGGGTCGGAACCCGTTTCACTGATTTCACTACGGCATCAAAAAGCTTGTTTCGCCATCCACAGGTGGATTTTCTGACCATCAATATCGCGGCTTTTGATGCCATGAAGCTCGATGCGGTGCCGGTGGTGGCCGATGCGCGCGCTGCGTTGCAAGCGCTGCATGGCGTGTTAGCGCCAACCGGCTATCAGGCCGCTTATGGCAACGAGATTGCCCAAGCGAGAGCGGCGTGGGAGCAAGAGTGGCAACGCTTGGCCGCCATTGAGGTGGATGAGCAGTTTGTGCCGGAAGTGGCCGGTCAGCTCGATGATCGCCTGCCGGAGTATATGGATACCCTGCAAACCCATTTGACACAAACCCGCGTGCTGGGGCTGTTAGACCAAGTCTTAGCGCCGGATGCGATTGTGGTCGGCGCGGCTGGCTCGCTTCCAGGAGATTTGCAGCGCATGTGGCGACCGAAAGTGGCTGACACTTACCACATGGAGTACGGCTATTCGTGTATGGGCTATGAGATTGCCGCTGCGGTGGGCGCCAAAATCGCCGCTCCACAGCAGCCGGTGTATGCCTTTGTCGGCGATGGCTCTTACCTAATGCTGCACTCTGAGCTGCAAACGGCGGTGCAAGAGGGGATCAAAATTACCGTGCTGCTGTTTGATAACGCTGGTTTTGGTTGCATCAATAACCTGCAAATGGGGCAGGGCATGGGCAGTTTCGGGACCGAAAACCGGCATCGCGATCCTCGTACTGGCCAGATGAGCGGGCCGCTCGTGAAGGTGGACTTTGCGGCCAATGCCGCCAGTTATGGCTGCGTGAGTTATCGAGTGCACAATGAAGCCGAATTGTTTGCTGCGTTGGCCGATGCCGCGCAGCAAACCGCGCCAGTGCTGATAGATATCAAAGTGCTGCCCAAAACCATGACCCACGGTTACGCTGCGTGGTGGCGCACCGGTACGGCGCAGGTGGCGGATAATCCGGCCATTGTGGCGGCGGCTGAGGATATTCAACAGGTGCTGCGTACGGTAGCGCGTCAATATTAATGCTTAAGTCATGGATTAATGCTTAAGTCATGGGTATAGGCCGGGCGCTGGGGCGACCGGCCATGGTGAGTGAGCCTGCGGAGTTAATCGCTCTGCTTTAGCTGTTCAGACGGCGTGCTGATTCGTGTGCGCTGGCCTGTTTCTGCTGTTCGGGGGCGTAGGCCCCCTTTTTTCGTTCCCTGCGCCTTGTTGTTCTTTGCGTTATTTTCTTTCTTTTATCTTATTCAATTGCCTTTATCGTCTTTTTCTATTCTCTTTGCTCCCTTTTTCTTGCCGCTACGCTTCGCGTGTCATTTGCTGCACTTGTATTTCGCATTCAGTAAAAATGGAACTTTCATTTCTTCAATTTTATGGTTGTATGGCTTAGCAGTTTCATCATGGTGGCGTGATCTTGCGCAGGGCGATGCTGCGGGACTCGAGCCGAATAGCGTCCAATCAGACTCGTAACACAATGTTTTTTATTGAATTAATTACGTTATGCGACCGCGCTGACATCGGTTCAGCGTGAATTGATGCAAACTGTTACCTCGCCAGCAAAAATAAAATATCCAATATAAATTAAATTGAAATAAACGTTTCGCGTGCTATGTTTTTAGCATACCAGCATGGATGCCGACACGAAGGGCTTGCGAGCAGGCCGATAGGGTGACCGGCGCTGGGACATAACAACAGAACAACAGCAGATGCCGCGCCCATGCGCTGACCTCTGCCTCTCTACCTTACGGATACACAGTATCAAGGAGTTGCTATGTACAATATCGCGTTATTCGGAGCTGGCCGCATCGGACAGGTCCATGCCGTGAACATTGCCGGACACAAGGAAACTTGCCTGTACTCGGTGATTGACCCGCACCAGGCCGGTGCTGAAGCGTTGGCGCACAAGTATGGCGCCAAAGTGCAGAGTGCCGAAGAGGCCATGGCCGATCCGAATGTGCAGGCAGTGATGATTGCCTCGGCCACCGATACCCATGCCGATTTGATTGAGCAAGCGGCGCGCGCCGGCAAGGCTATCTTCTGCGAAAAACCGGTGCATCTGGACTTGGCGCGGGTGCGCGATTGTCTGGCTACCGTACGTGAGTGCAATGTCCCGCTATTTATCGGCTTTAACCGCCGTTATGACCCGCAATTTCGTAAAGTGCGCGAAATGCTGAGCGCAGGCGCGATTGGCAAGGCGGAGTCTTTGGTGATCACCTCCCGTGACCCGTCGCCGCCGCCAGCCACCTATGTCAAAGTCTCCGGTGGGATGTTCCGCGATATGACCATCCATGACTTTGATATGGCGCGTTTCATCATGGGCGAAGACCCGGTTGCCGTGTACGCCAAAGGCAGCAATCTGGTGGATCCGGCCATCGGCGCTGCCGGTGATATTGATACTGCGTTTGTGGTGCTGACCTTCCCATCGGGCGCTATGGCGACGATCTCCAACAGCCGTCGCTCCGGTTATGGCTATGATCAGCGCATTGAGCTGCACGGTTCACAAGGCTTGCTGACGGCGAAAAATATCCACGAAAACGCCGTTGAGCAGTGGAGCGAAGCGGGCTGCGTAGCCGCTAAACCTGAACACTTCTTCTTGCAGCGTTATGCCGCCGCCTATCAGGCCGAGTGGGAGCATTTTGCCGATGTGTTGGCCGGTCGCGCCGAGCCACAATGCAGCGGCTATGATGGCGAACAAGCCCTGTATCTGGCGGACAAAGCGCTGGAATCCCTACGCAGCGGCAAAGAAGTTCAGCTGTAATTCCCTTATCTGTCAGGGGCGGCAACGCCCCTGCTGTCTGATCCGATTGTACCCCTCTTAGAGAGTGTCCGTGCCGCCTGTGGAAGGGGCGGTAACGTAAAACAGAAACGAAAGACACGGAGAAGCACACAATGTTAGCTTTTATTTCGTTTGTCGGTTTTACCCTGTTCGTGGCCGGATTTGCGTATTACAAAACCCATAATGCTCATCTGACCGATTCCGCCGAAGGCTATTTTCTGGGCGGACGTTCGCTGACCGGCATCTATATCGGCGGCTCTATGCTGCTGATGAACCTCTCCACCGAGCACTTGGTCGGCTTAAATGGCCTGTCATTTCGCACCGGTTTTATCGTTATGGCGTGGGAAGTGATGGCGGCGATGACCATTGTGTTATTCGCTATCGTATTCTTGCCGAAATACTTAAAACTGGGGATCTCAACCATTCCCGAATACCTTGAACGGCGCTTTGATAAGCAAACGCTGACCATCACTTCGATTTTATTCTTGGGGATGTACGTGATTTCGCTGCTGCCGATCGTGCTGTATACCGGGGCGATTGCGCTGGAAAGCCTGTTTCAAGTCTCGCATGTGTTCAGCGTGGATAAAACCACCGCGCTGTGGATCATGGTGTGGGGCGTGGGCGGTTTGGGCGCGATTTACGCGGTATTTGGCGGGATCAAAGCCATCGCGGTGGCCGATACCATCAACGGGGTGGGCTTGATCACCGGTGGCTTGATGGTAACGCTGTTTGCGCTGGCCTATGTTGGCGACGGCAACGTGTGGACCGGCATGGTTGAGGTGTACACCAATAACCCTGCCAAGTTTAACTCCATCGGCGCGGAAGATTCGCTGGTGCCGTTCTCCACCTTGTTCACCGGTCTTATCATCTCCAACATGTTTTTCTGGTGTACGAACCAGTCGATTGTGCAAAAAGCGCTGGGAGCCAAGAATCTGGCAGAAGGACAAAAAGGGGTTCTGCTGTGCGCCTTTTTCAAACTGATGATCCCATCCATCATCATTTTGCCGGGCATTATCGCCTTCCATATTTTCCAAGGGCAGATTGATAATCCTGATAACGCGTACCCAAATCTGGTGCAACTGGTGTTGCCGGAAGTGTTGGTGGGGTTCTTCGCCGCCGTGGTGGTGGGGGCGGTATTCTCAACCTTCAGCGGCGGTTTGAACTCCTCGGTGACATTGTTTACCGTCAATATCTTCAAAAAATCCCTCAAACCGGATGCGACCGAAGCGCAAACCGTTGCCGTGGGTAAATATCTGGGCTTAGGACTGGCGTTGATTTCCATGATCGTGGCACCGCTGGTGGCGAATGCGCCAGATGGCCTGTTCTACCTGATCCAACAGCTGCAAGGTATTTTCAACGCGCCAATTTTGAGCGTGGTGTTGGTCGGTTTGCTGACCAAACGCGTACCGGCAATTGCTGCCAAGCTGGGGCTGCTGTTCGGCATGTCGGCCTATATCCTGTTTAATTTCGTGTTCAAGGTCGATATCCACTTCTTCCATCTGCTCGGCATTTTGTTTTTGCTGAACGTGGTATTCATGCTGCTGATTGGTCACTTCTTCCCGCAAGAGGCCTATCAAGAGGTGTACACCAAGCAGGTGGATATTCAGCCGTGGTCGCTGGTGCGTCCGGTGGCGGTGCTGATCACCTTGGGTTCGGTGTCTATGTACGTGTTCTTGGCGCAAAACGTACCGGGCTGGTTGATGGCGGTGTATTACACCTTCGCGGTGGCTGCGCTGGGTTACGTGTTCTGGGGCATTGGTCGTGAGCTGTTTGGTATGCAGCGTAATCAGCCGATGGTGCCAGAGTTGGAGGATGAGGCTTAATTGCGTACCACAATTTGGGGATGCCGAGTATTGGCCAACCTAAGTTGAGTGTCATAACGCCCCTGCGCTAACGCTTTGACGTCGTGCGGGGGCGTTGCTATTTGGCGTGCCTTGGCTAGCGAGAGTCAGGGGATGTTCAGAGAACAAGATAAAAAATGACAAGATCAAAAGGAGCATTCCGGTGATGGATGAGTCGTTGCTGCCCAATATCTGCCTGTTTTTATCGCAAATCGACCCGTTTGATGCTTTGCCAGATGCGGTGCGCGCCGAGTTGGCGGCGCAGATTGATATTTCGTACTGGGTGCAGGGGGAAACGCTACCGGCCACATTATTGGTGGGACAAGGGCTGTATCTGGTGCGAAGCGGCGCGGTCGAGCAGCGCCATCCTGATCGCACCTTGCGCGCCCGTCTGGGCAGTGGCGATTTGTTCGGATTTAGTCAGCTAGAGCGCGAGGGCGACAGTGCCTACAGCGTGACCGCATTGGAAAATACCTTGCTGTACCGCATCCCCAAAGCGGTGCTGTATCAGGTGATGACCGACAATCCGGCGTTGCAGCACCATTTTGCCACCGCCGAGCATCAGCGTCTGGCCGGCGGCCAGACACGTACCAGCCTTACCGACGATGATTTGCTGTACCTCAAGCCGGTGGCCGAGATGGTCAATCGCGATATGGCCGTAGTGACGCCGCACACCTCGATCAGCGCCGCTGCGCGCGAGATGGTGCGCTGTCATCGCTCCTCGGCGTTGGTGATGGACGATGAACGGCTGCTTGGCATTATCACCGATCGCGACTTGACCAAGCGGGTGGTCGCCGAGGGACGCGACCTCAACGGCCCAGTGGCCGAGGTGATGACGGTGTCGCCGTGCACCATTGATGCCCGTGAACCGCTGCTGCGCGCCGTGGAGCTGATGATGCAGCATAACGTGCGCAGCTTGCCGGTGGTGGAGCTGGGCAAGGTGTGCGGCGTACTGACCGCCACCAGTTTGGTCAGCAAAAGTCGGGTGCAGGCGGTGTTTCTGATCAGCCGTATTTATCGGCAAGAGTCCGTCACCGCGCTACGGGCGCTGGGCGTGCAGCGCCAAGCGATTTTTGAAGCGCTGGTGGAAAATGGCGCTCATGTGCGCACCATTCAACAGATGATGACCCTGATTGCTGATGCCTTTAATAAGCGTTTACTGCAATTGGCCGAGCGCGAGCTGGGCGCGCCGCCGTGCGACTATGCGTGGATGGTGGCCGGCTCTCAGGCGCGCCAAGAGATGCACCCACTCTCGGATCAAGACAACGCCATTATCACCGGTCGGCCGGTCAGCGGCGAAGAGAAAGAGTATTTTCGCCGACTGGCGGAGTGGGTTTGCTATGCGCTGGCCGAGTGCGGTTATCCACTGTGCCCAGGGCATATGATGGCGTCAAATCCGCAGTGGTGTACCGATATTCGTACTTGGGAAGGCTATTACCGGCACTGGGTGCGAGAGCCTGAGGCCGAGGCGCTATTGAATGTCAGCGTATTTCTCGATTTGCGGGCGCTGTATGGCTCAACGGCGCTGGTCGAGCGTTTGCAACGCTATCTGTATGCCGAAACGGCGGCCAATCGACGCTTTATTGCGGTGCTAGTGGCCAATTCGCTGAGGATCACTCCGCCGCTCGGCATGTTTCGCCAGTTTGTGTTGGCGCGCGATGGCGAAAATCGCAGTGTGTTGCACATTAAAAAGCAGGCGGTGAACCTGATTGTCGAATTAGCCCGCATTTATGCTTTAGCCGGTGCTTGCCGAGCCACCGATACTGACAGTCGCCTCAGTGGCGCGGTGCAGGCCGGTATTATTAGCGAAGGCAGTCGGCGTGAGCTGTGTGAGGCGTTCTATTTTATCAATCAGGTACGTTTTACCCATCAGCGACAAGCTATGTTGCAAGGTCGCCGCCCTGCTAACAGCGTATCGCCTGCGGATTTAACCCAATTTGAGCGCAACCATTTGAAAGACGCCTTTCGGATCATTGCACGTACCCAAGAAGCGGCGTTGCAGCGTTTTCATGCGCAGGGGATCTTGCGATGAGCATATTTAGCGCCTTGCGCCATTTTCGCCGCGCCCCCCTGTCGCGCTTGGCCTTACGACGTGAGCACTTCCTTACATTGCAAGCTGCGCAGCCTTTAGTTCATCAGTTTTTATTGCCGCCATTGCCCGCCAGCGAGGCCGACCCGTGGTCGTTGGATATGCTGGTGTTGGATATGGAAACCACGGGGCTAGATGCGCAGCAAGACAGCGTATTATCGCTCGGGATGGTGCCGATCCGTGCTGGCATGGTGCAGCTGGGCCAATCACAACACCTGTATTTGGATGCTTGTGCGCAGGTGCGCGCCGATACGGCAGTGATTAACCACATCTTGCCGCAAACCCTGCAACAAGGGATGAGCGCCTCACAGGCGTTGATGCACCTGTTCACTGCGCTGGCCGGTCAGAATAGTGCTTGCGCTATGGCCGATGTTGAGTGCAGCGTTAGGGGCGAGGGTCAACCGCATGGCGCAACGCGTACAGAGCCTGCGCATGCTGGTTTTCCCATTTTAGTTGCGCATGGTGCGGCCATTGAACGGCAGTTTTTGCAGCAGTGGGTGAGCGCCTGCTTCGGCCTACAGGCGGAGCTACCGCTACTGTGGCTCGATACCTTGGCTTTGGAGCGTTCACTGGCGGGTAATCGACATTCAGCACGGCGAGATTATCGGCTCAGTGAGATTCGCCGCAGTTACGGATTGCCCGCTTATCTGGCGCACAATGCCCTAGCCGATGCCGTCGCGACGGGGGAATTGCTGTTGGTACAGATGAAACACATCTTTGCCGGTCGGCGTCCACAATTGAGTGAGCTGTACCGGCGTAGTCTGTCGTGACGCGTTAAGGTAAGCGGGTACTCACGTACCCAGTTTGAGCAGCAAGATCCCCGCTAAGATAGTCAGGCCAGCTAACAGTCGCCGCCGCTGTAGCGGCTCGCCGAGCCACACAACCGAAAGCAGTAGCGCGAACAGCACGCTGCTTTCACGTAGGGCCGCGACTAAGCCAATCGGAGCCTGACTCATCGCCCAAATTACGATTCCGTAAGCGATAAGTGACAGCGCACCGCCAATGGCACTGCGCACCAACACCCGACGCCCCGGTCGCCACCAATGCACACCGGCATAGTGGCGTAGCAAGAATGGCGTGAGCAACGCGGTTAAGGAAAACAGCCACAGCGCATAGCGGATCGGCATATCACCGGCTCGAGCCCCCATGCCATCAGCCAGCGAGTAGCCGGTGGTGCACAAGGCGGTCGCGCCGATGGTGGCCATTAAGCGCACTCGGCTTACTGTTGGGGTTGGCGTAGCTGTGGTTTGCGGCGTTCCCGCTATCGGTGACGCAGCGCGCACCGCGCTGGCTCGCGCCATCAATAAAATGCCGCCAATCAGCACTACCGCGCCTAGCGCCGCCGTTTCGGGGGGCCATTCACCGAGCAGCACTGCACCGGCCAGCAGGGTAAGTAACGGTGCGCTGCCGCGTGCGAGAGGATAAATCTGGCCGAAATCCCCCAATTGGTAGGCTTTGCCTAAAAATAAGAGATAACCGGTGTGCATCAGGAGTGACAGCATCAGCCAAGGTAATTCGGCCGCTTGTGGCAAGCCGAACCACGGCAGTGGCAACAGGGCAAATACCCCCGAAAACAGGGCGACCCACTGTACCCCGGTTTGTCCTTGTGGATGACGTTTGGCCAGCGCGTTCCATAGCGCATGTAAAAAAGCGGCCAGCAAAATTGCGGCAAATACGCTACCGGTCACGTCATTCTATCCCTATGAATTAAAAATTTATTTTACTGATTTCGTGCTAGGCAGAATGCGAACTATCTCATGTCCTGTTGTCTCGTGTTCCGCGGTGTTGTTATCTGCTGTTTTGCATTGACCCGCCGACCGCTTGACCTGCCGTTTCATGCATTTCATTTCACCCCGCAGGGTTCTCTCTTTTCCTTCTTTCTCTCTATTTTCCTTTTTCTCTTACGTTGGCTCTGCGTGTTACGCGAGCTGTCTATTGGGTTTGTGGCGCAGTGAATTGACGTGGTGCGATGGGGGATGAGTGCGGTGTTGTGACTTCTGGCGAAACAAAAGTTCCTGTCTGATCACATGTTGAAATTTTAAGTTCAAAAATCATTGTTAGTGAAATAAATATTCCGTATCGTGATTGCTATGAAATGCCGGAGCGGGGAGATCGCTTGGGTGAGCACCAAGGATCATCCGGCGAAAATCATCCGGCAAAAGTAAGCGCAGCCTGCACTTTTGCTGTTTACCCAGCGGGTAATGGAGAATGGAGTCAGTCATGAACAGTGAAAAAAAGTTTGATCTGATTTGTATGGGGCGAGTGGCGGTAGATTTGTACGGCCGGCAGATTGGCTCTCGTCTGGAAGATATGGGGAGCTTCGCCAAATATCTCGGCGGTTCATCTGGCAACGTTGCTTTTGGCACCGCGCGCTTGGGGTTGCGCTCTTCCATGCTGGCGCGGGTGGGAGATGAACATATGGGCCGTTTCCTGCGTGAAGAGCTAAATCGCGCAGGATGTGATACCAGCCATCTGATCACTGACCATGAACACCTGACCGCCTTGGTGCTGCTGGGCATTAAAGACCAAGAGACTTTCCCGCTGATTTTCTACCGTGAAAATTGTGCCGATATGGCGATTACCCGTGCCGATGTGGATGAAAACTACATCGCTTCTGCACGTTGTTTGGCGATCACCGGCACCCACCTGTCACACCCGAAAACTCGCGATGCGGTACTGACTGCGCTGCACTATGCCCGCCGTCACGGCGTACAAACCGCCATTGATCTGGATTACCGCCCGGTACTGTGGGGGCTGACATCCTTAGGGGACGGTGAAACCCGGTTCATCGCCGATGAGCAAGTTACCGCGCAGCTGCAAGAGGTGTTGGGGCTGTTTGACTTAATCGTTGGCACCGAAGAGGAGTTCCACATTGCCGGTGGCTCAACCGATACCATCGCTGCCTTGCGTAAGGTGCGTGAGTTGACCGGCGCGGTACTGGTGTGCAAGCGCGGTCCGCTCGGCTGTTCGGTCTTTACCGATGCTATTCCGGCGACGTTGGATGAGGGGATCACCGTACAGGGTGTGCGCGTGGCGGTACTGAATGTGTTGGGCGCGGGCGATGCCTTTATGTCAGGTTTGCTGCGCGGTTATTTGCGTGGAGAAAGCTGGGAGCAAGCGTGCGCCTATGCCAATGCTTGTGGCGCATTGGTGGTATCACGCCACGGCTGTGCGCCAGCGATGCCGACCGCCGAAGAGTTGGACGACTATCTAAGCCGCGCCGCAGAAGTGCCGCGTCCGGATCTGGATGAGCGTCTTAATCACTTGCACCGCGTGACCACGCGTTCTCAGCGCTGGGATGAGCTGTGCGTGATGGCCTTCGATCATCGCAGTCAGTTTGTCGATATGGCGCGTGAGACCGGCGCGCCGCTCAGCCGTATTTCGCAGCTGAAATCGCTGATCTATGCCGCCAGCCGTCGCAGTGCTGAGATGGCGGGGCTACAAGGGCAAGCAGGGTTATTGTGCGATAGCACCTACGGTCAGGATGTGCTCAATGATGTTACCGGTCGCGGCTGGTGGATTGGCCGACCGATTGAGCTGCCAGGGTCACGTCCGCTGGCGTTGGAGCACGGCGATATTGGCTCTCAGCTGGTGAGCTGGCCGCTAGAGCACGTGGTGAAGTGTCTGGTGTTCTTCCATCCCGAAGACCAACCACAATTGCGCCGCGAACAAGAGTGTATGGTCAGCGAAGTGTATAACGCCTGTTGCCAAAGCGGCCATGAGCTGCTGTTGGAAGTGATTTTACCGGCCAACATGCCGCGCACCGATGATCTGTATCTGCGCGCCGTACAGCGCTTTTATAACCTTGGCATCAAACCAGATTGGTGGAAGTTACCGCCGCTGCAGGCTGAAAGTTGGCAGACGTTGGATGCCTTGATTGCCGAGCGCGATCCACATTGTCGCGGTGTGGTGCTGCTTGGCTTGGATGCGCCAGAAAGTGAGCTGGCCGCCGGATTTGCCGCCTCGGCAGCGTCCAGCCGCGTGAAAGGATTTGCCGTGGGCCGCACCTTGTTTGGACAGCCGTCACGGGATTGGCTGGCCGGCAACATTGATGATGACACCCTAATTGCGCGGATCAGTGATAACTATTTGCGTCTGATTGCCTTGTGGCGGCAGCGCAAAGCGCAGTGATTTGCCTCTGAAGAGCTCATCACTTGGGCTTTTCAGAAGATTGGATCAGAAAACCATTATTGAGCTTGTTACGGAAATCAGGATTTAAAACATCAAACCTACATTGATTTGATACCGGGATTCGATACCGGAACCGTCTTATCTCAAGGAGCACGATCATGACCGTACAACTGGGCATTAACCCGCTGACCTGGACCAATGACGACCTGCCTTCTCTGGGGGCGGAAACCCCGCTAGAAACCTGCCTGAGCGAAGGTAAACTGGCTGGTTTCGAAGGCTTTGAACTCGGCAACAAGTTCCCGCGCCAAGCCAGTTTGCTGGGCCCGATTTTGGCGCGTCACCAACTGAAACTGGTGTCTGGCTGGTACTCCGGTGAACTGCTGACGCGCAGTGTGGAGGAGGAAATTGCCGCAGTGCAAGATCACCTGACTTTACTGCGCGAGCTCGGTGCCAACGTGATGGTGTTCTGTGAAGTGACGGATTGTATTCACGGTAAGCAGCAAGTGCCGGTCAATCAGCGTCCGCATTTCCCTGCCGAGCGCTGGGCGGAATATGGTGCCAAACTGACCGAGTTTGCCCGCTATACCCAAAGTCAGGGGGTGCAGATTGCCTATCACCATCACATGGGCACCATGATTGAAACTGAGCAGGATATCGATCTGCTGATGCAGCATACCGGTGAGGAAGTGGGATTGCTGCTGGATACCGGTCACCTGACTTTTGCTGGGGTTGATCCGGTAGCCGTGGCGGCGCGCTGGGCAAAACGCATCAACCACGTGCACTGTAAAGATGTGCGCCCAGCGGTCTTGGCCGAAGTGAAGAACAAAAAAATGAGCTTCCTCAATGCGGTACTGGCCGGTGTTTATACCGTACCGGGTGATGGTTGTGTGGACTATCCGGCGGTATTCCGTGAGCTTAAGCGGGTAAATTACCAAGGCTGGTTGGTGGTGGAAGCGGAGCAAGATCCAGCGATTGCCCATCCGCTGACTTACGCGCGCCTTGGCTATAACAATTTACATCGCTTTGCCGAGGATGCCGGCTTGCTGTAAGGGTCACCTAAGCGCTCATCGGGTTTAGGTGAGCGCGCATTGTTCTAACCGCGATTGTTCTAACCACGATTGCTGTCACCCTTATTGTGGTCACCACTCAGCCGGTATGCTCGCCATACTGGCTGTGATTGCATCTAAACCGCACTTTTTAAGTCTCAAATTTAACCGCGATATTTACATGCTAAGGTTTAAGGAGCTGAACATGCCAAGCCTGTTATCCCGTTACCAGCAGCCTGATGCCACCGGGCAAACTCAAAATATCACGCCGGCGCGGGCGGGCTGGCAGCATGTCGGATTTACTGTGTATGAATTGCAAGCGGGCCAGCAGCTGTCGTTTGCTGCCGATAGCGATGAGCGCTGTCTGGTATTACTCGGAGGGATGGCGAGGGTCACCACGCCACATGTTGAATATTCTGCAATCGGTGAGCGAGATAACCCATTTGCCTGTGAATCGGCGCAGTCTGGCGGGCAGCATAAAAAGCCCTATGCCGTATATGTAACGCAAGGCGATAGCTGCCAGATCACCGCCTTATCGCCGTTGGAGTTGGCGGTATGCCGTGCACCGGGCAAAGGCACCTATCCCTCGCGTCTGATTACACCGGTGGATATCGGCGCGGAAGCGCGAGGCCGTGGTCACAATCGGCGCTATGTGCACAATATTTTGCCTGACACCGCGCAGGCCGATAGTTTGCTGGTGGTGGAAGTGTTCACCGAAGAGGGCTGTACCAGCTCTTATCCTAGTCATAAGCATGACACCGCCAATCCACCACACGAAACTTATCTGGAAGAAACCTATTACCACCGTATCAACCCGCCACAGGGTTTTTGTTTCCAGCGCGTGTACACCGATGATCGTTCGTTGGATGAGTCGATGGCGGTGTATGACAAAGATGTGGTGATGGCGCCGCGCGGTTATCATCCGGTCGCGACGTTGGCCGGTTACGATAACTATTATCTGAATGTGATGGCTGGTCCTGTGCGCCAATGGCGTTTTACGTGGGAGCCCGAGCATGCGTGGATCAACACCGAGGCGTATGCATAACGCGCTACTGACTCTCATCCATACAGCAAGGAGGCATACCGCCTCCTTTTTTGTGTCTATGATTTTGTGTCTGCGATTTTAATCCTTGTCATTAACCTTAACTGGCCGAGGTCGGTGCGGTAGCCGATTGACCGAAAGAAAGCAGAGTATAAATGTGACATCTCGCCGTGCCTGAGTAACAAAAAACACCGTATTCCTGTTATAAATAAAAAAGCCATAAATCGGGCGGGAAAGAGTTTTTATTTTTTGTACTCGACATCTCACTTTCATGCATTAGCAGATGACGATTTATTATTCCCTCTCCATAATGAGTTTGTTCACTGAAATAGATATATTTTAGGGTGAAAATAAAATGGCTAACTCAAATCAGTCTAAAAGTTGGGTTACACTAGACCACAAAATCGCTTTCTTTGTTCCTGCTGCATAATCTCTTTGCCAGATATGCGTCATGCATCTCTGCGCCTGCATACAGTCAATTATAACTATAGTGCTCCGAAAATAATTATTTCGGCGGTTAGTGATTTATTGATTGTTAATTAACACCAGATTCGTTGTGAGTCCAATTTATCTCGAGCTAGTGGCTCGGCGGGATATTATTCGCCTATAACATTAACTTTTCGTTGCGATTAAATATTCCGTTTAATTTATCAAATTAAATAAAATAAGGTCATACCATGGAAAACTTCAAACACTTACCAGAGCCTTTCCGTATTCGTGTTATTGAGCCAGTAAAACGTACTACCCGTGCCTATCGTGAAAAAGCGATTGTTGATGCAGGGATGAACCCGTTCCTGCTCGACAGTGAAGATGTGTTTATTGACCTGCTGACAGATAGCGGCACCGGTGCGATTACCCAAGACATGCAGGCGGCGATGTTACGCGGTGATGAAGCTTACAGCGGTAGCCGCAGTTACTATGCGCTGGCCAATGCAGTGAAAGATATTTTCGGGTATGAGCTGACTATTCCAACCCACCAAGGGCGCGGTGCTGAGCAGATTTATATCCCGGTATTGATTAAAAAGCGTGAAAAAGAAAAAGGGCTGGATCGCAGCAAGATGGTGGCGCTGTCTAACTACTTCTTTGATACCACGCAAGGCCACACGCAAGTGAATTGCTGTGTAGCGAAAAACGTCTACACCAAAGAAGCGTTCGACACCTCGGTGACGGCAGATTTTAAAGGTAACTTCGATCTGGAGAAACTGGAAGCGGCGATTCTGGAAGCCGGTCCAGCTAACGTCCCTTATATTGTCAGCACCATTACCTGTAACTCCGCCGGTGGTCAGCCAGTATCTATTGCTAACCTCAAAGCAGTGTATGAAATCGCGCGTAAATACGATATCCCCGTGATCATGGACTCCGCGCGCTTTGCCGAAAACGCCTACTTTATTCAGCAGCGCGAGCCGGGCTATCAAGACTGGACCATCGAAGAGATCACCCGCGAAACTTATAAGTACGCTGATGGTCTGGCGATGTCTGCCAAGAAAGATGCCATGGTACAGATGGGCGGTTTGCTGTGCTTTAAAGATGAATCCATGATGGATGTGTACACCGACTGCCGCACCCTGTGCGTGGTGCAAGAAGGCTTCCCGACCTACGGTGGTCTGGAAGGCGGCGCGATGGAGCGTCTGGCTGTGGGTCTGTACGACGGTATGCGTCAGGAGTGGTTGGCCTATCGGATCCAGCAGGTACAGTATCTGGTGGATGGTCTGGAAGCGATCGGCGTGGTCTGTCAGCAAGCCGGTGGTCACGCGGCATTCGTGGATGCAGGCAAACTGCTGCCGCACATCCCAGCCGATCAGTTCCCAGCACATGCACTGGCTTGTGAGCTGTACAAAGTGGCGGGGATCCGCGCGGTGGAAATCGGCTCTCTGCTGCTGGGTCGTGACCCTGCAACGGGCAAACAGCATCCATGCCCGGCTGAGTTGTTGCGCCTGACCATTCCACGCGCAACCTATACCCAGTCGCACATGGACTTCATCATCGAAGCGTTCCAAGAGGTGAAGAAAAATGCCCATCATGTGAAAGGGTTGGAATTTACTTATGAGCCAGCCGTATTACGCCACTTTACGGCACGCTTGAAAGAAATTGCCCCTGCTAACGTGAAAGCGGGCGCTGAATTAGAAGCAGCACTGTAAATCTCTCTGAGCGCAACAGCAATGTTGCGCTCTTTTTTTGCGTAAAAATAATAAATCCCCCCGATAATCTGAATAATGAGAGAGCACAATATGGAACGGAGTCCCTCTTTAATAGGTGGTTCTTGTATTATTGCCAGTGTGTGTGTCGGTGCAGGTATGCTGGGATTACCCAGTTCCGGGGCCGGAGCATGGACGCTGTGGTCAATTTTGGCAATCGCTATTACCATGGTGGTGATGACGATATCTGGCTGGATGCTGCTAGAAGCCTTTAAACATTACGATCTGAAAGTCTCTTTTAACTCCGTTACCAAAGAACTCCTCGGCGAGAAAGTTAATTTCTTCAATAATCTGACCGTCTATTTTGTCGGCGGAATATTACTGTATGCCTATATCACTTCCTCTGGGTTAATTATTCAAGATTTGATGGGGATAAACAGTAAAATTGCCTCCGTTTTATTTGTGCTCTGTTTCTCATTATTCGTTTGGCATTCCACCCGCGCCGTAGACCGTATTTCGGTTATTTTGATTGCCTTCATGGTATTAAGTTTCGTGTTCGGCGTTTCGGGTTTAGCCAGCAAAGTGAATTTGTCTATCTTGTTCGACTCGGTGAGCCAAGAACATCAGTATGCGCCGTATGCGATGGCGATGTTGCCGGTAGCCCTGACCTCGTTCGGTTATCACCATTCGGTGTCCTCTATGCGCGCCTATTACGGCTGCGAGCATAAAGCCAAGCGCGCCATTTTGGGCGGTACGGTGATTGCGCTGGCGCTGTATTGCCTGTGGTTGGTGAGTATTTTTGGCAACTTACCACGCGATCAGTTTGGTCCGGTGATCCAACAAGG
The DNA here is from genome assembly GCF_021368255.1 of Plesiomonas sp. PI-19. Classification (NCBI taxonomy): domain Bacteria; kingdom Pseudomonadati; phylum Pseudomonadota; class Gammaproteobacteria; order Enterobacterales; family Enterobacteriaceae; genus Plesiomonas; species Plesiomonas sp. PI-19. The sequence continues at coordinate 2,051,275 of NZ_JAJNMQ010000001.1, read as the reverse complement.
TGGGAACGTTGATGTGCTGTTAAAGCAGCTGGGCAGTGTGATTGAATCGGCTAGCATTGCTAAAGCTATTCATGCGTTCTCTATGGCTGCGATTCTCTCATCGTTCATTGGTGTGGGTCTTGGGGTGTTCGATTTTCTGGCGGATTTCTTCAAGTTTGATGACACCAAAGTGGGCCGAACCAAGTCTTGGGCCGTCACTTTCTTCCCACCGCTGTTGATGTCATTGCTGTTTCCTTTTGGTTTCGTGGTGGCAATCGGTTACGCAGGTGCGGCCGCCACCGTATGGGCTTGTATTATCCCCGCGTTGCTGGCGTATAAATCACGTGCTATGAAAGGTGGAAAAGAGGGCTTCATCGCACCAGGTGGCCAGCCGATGATCATTATGGTGATTCTGTTTGGTCTGCTGACGGCCGTGTTCCATTTTCTGTCTATGCTGGGGCATCTGCCGGTCTTTAATGGCTGATGGTCTACGGTGTTAGGTCATGTCACCGATGAGGTCTGGCCTAACACTGCGTTTTGTTCCGCTGTATTTGCCGTATGCGTCCCGGTATGCGGCTTTTTTGTCTCTCTCTTTCCCTCTCTGTTTTCCTCATAAGTTTTCCCTGTCTGACTTTTACTCCGAGTGTTGATGAGCTGTTTAATCGTCCGCCGTTAGGGTGCTCGGTTTTCTGGGGGGGATGGCGTGTTCTGAAAACTAAGCGCTGAGTCATTGCAGAAGGGCTAGCTTCATTCCTGTCAGTATGTCGCACTACACATCAGAAGCAGTAAAGTTATGCTAAAATTGTTACCATTAAGCAATACCCTCGTTTCTTGCGAACTCAAGAGCGTCGTAATGGAAAGAGGGGGACGGACACGCAGGCAAGGCGAAAACAGCCTTCGCTGACCAATATCAGGACGATGACGCAGAGACAGTTATTCTGCACTGGCGTGAGCAGTACGTGATCAGAGTGCGCATGATCAACGCGGTGTACTCGCTTTACGCTTTTATAATCAAAACCTTAATACAGCCGGACTTGCACTGTTGTCCGGTTTTCGCAGATGGAACAACATGGATAAAAAAACTGCAGTCAGTTTACTGGTGGCCGCATCGTTATTAGCCGGTTGCGCGGCAAAACCTGATCAAGCGCAAGCGAGCAGTGCGGTCGATAGCCAGATTAATGACCCGTTTGAAGGGTTTAACCGTACGATGTGGAAATTCAACTACGACGTACTGGACCCGTATATTCTGCGTCCATTAGCGGTCGGTTGGAGTAACACCCCTAAGCCGATTACTTCCGGCATTCGTAATGTGCTGAGTAATCTGGATGAGCCTGCTTCAGCAGTGAACTACTTGCTGCAAGGGCAGCCCAAAGAAGCCATTGTCCATTTCAACCGCTTCTGGATTAACAGCACCTTTGGTCTGTTAGGTCTGGTCGATGTGGCTGGCGCTGCCGGTATGCAAAAAGAAAACCAGCGTGAGTTTGGCCATGTGCTGGGCCATTATGGCGTCGGTTTTGGTCCATACGTGATGGTGCCGGGTTATGGCTCATTTACACCACGACAGGACATCGGCGGCTTGGTGGACTCCACCTATGTACCGTTGGCGCTGATCACACCATGGGGTAGCGTGGCTAAGTGGGCGTTGGAAGGCATTGATAGCCGTGCGGATGCGCTGGATAAAGATGCTCTGCTGCGTAATTCGCCAGACTCGTATATCTTGTTCCGTGACGCTTATTTCCAAAATCAGAACTTCATTGTCAGCGGTGGCCGCGCGCCGACCACTGAAAATCCGAATGCCAAAGAGCTCAACGACGTCATTGATGAAATTGATTGATGCGATGACATTGTGCTGAGAGGTTTGATGTTATGACAACATGGTCGACAGGCCAGAAACGGTCAGCCATCATTGACGCTAAAGCAAAAAATAAAGGCACCGTTAGGTGCCTTTATTTTTTTTATCCTGCAATGGCGACTGATGCGTGGATCAGAAGCGGTAAGTCACTTGCACACCGGTCAACCAGATATCACCGCTGGCTTGTCCGGTGAATGTCCCCATCATGCCCGCTTGTGCATCGTTCGCGATGTGTGGACGTGGCTCAGAGACATCCGCTTTTTTACCGGCAATGTAAGTCAATGCGGCATCAACAGTCAGGTTCGGGGTGAAATCATGGCCAATACCGGCGCTGAACCAGTAGCGATCCATTTCTGGAATACTTAAGGTACGGTTTGCACTATCAACCGCTGAGCGATCGTAAGCAACACCACCGCGCAGGCGAGTGCTATCGTCCAGTGTATAAGTGGTACCTAACGCTAAGCGGTAGCTATTACGCCAGTTTTCAACTTTCACCGTGTCATTACCCAGACCTTGGATATCAGCAACCAGTTCTTTGAATTTGCTCCACTCGGTCCAGTTCAGGCTACCGTGCACCGCCCATTGTGGGGTGATCTGATGGAATGCCGCCAATTCAGCGCTGGCAGGCAAGGTCAGTGGCAATACACCAGGATATTGACCATTGCGTTGCTGCATCGCCATATCATAAACCAGTCCTTCAGCGTGTCCGCTCAGGTCCAGTTTAATTTGTGAATGGTAAGCGGCACCGATGCGGGTATCTTTTGTTGGTTGCCAAACAGCACCGGCTTGCCAACCCCAGGCATGGTCATCGCCTTCCATGTATTTGAGGGTTTTACCGGCAAATGGTCTAGTTTGTGGCAAGGCGTTCAGATAGTAAGGCGCGCTAGCACCAATTGAGCCTTCACCTTGTACGTAGCGAACACCGGCGCCCAGTTGCCATTCGTCACTCAGTTTGTAAGCAATGTTCGGATTAAATTCAACCGTGCGAACTTTGGTGTGGTTACCAAACTGGGTGCCAGCAAAGGAGCTTTCCAGATCGGTCGACATACCAAAGTTAGAATTGATGGCTAAACCTGCAAACCAACGCTCGTTGATTGGCATTGCTGCATAGGCATTCGGGATCCACGCATCACCGGCTACATCACGAGCCTGGGTTGCGATTTTGGTATGCAGTGGCGTGGTAGTGGTGCCTTTCAGGTCGATATTCGGGTTAACGTAAATCGCGCCAGCAGACACATTCAGCGAATCGAATTGCGCCAACAGCGCTGGGTTACGGGCTTGAGCGGAAGCATTGTCAGCGATGGCGGCTTCACCTGCAAAGGCGCGGCCAAGGCCAGTAGCTGAGTATTCAGCTAATTGAAACCCTGCGGCATGGGCTTGCATTAACAGTCCACCGGAAAGCGCACCGGTAATCAAACGCGCAATATTCTTCTTGTTCATTATAAGTAGATGTCGTTGGAATGGAGAAAATGTGTATCGGCATGGTAGTGCGCTCAATCCCTAATACAAATCTTCTTCAGTAATGGGTATAAAAACAGAGTTTAAAACTATAATTTTTTAATTAAATGAAGTTTTATATCGAATGTCAGCGAATGCTTGTACGCTCAAATTGAATTTCAGCGTACAGCTGTTTTTCACGGTGTACGCTGAAATTGGTTGATTTTAAAGCGATTTTTAAGCGCGATGATGCTTATTACATGCCGATTTATAGAATCGCTGAAGTATTTTAGTTCGCTCAATAAGCTATCGATATATCAAAATGAATGGGAATATTTTGTTGCCGCTGTGCGCCATTACGATGAGTTGATAGTAATGTTAGGCAGGAGTAACAGGTACAAAAAAGCCGGTCATGATGACCGGCTTTTTGCATTCAGAAAACATCCCCGAGAATGCATGGATGTATCCGATACGCGATATTAGAAGGTGTAGTTCAGACCCACGCTGTACAGGTACGCATCACCCTTGGAGTCAAACTCGGAAGGAATGGTGACTGGACCAACAGCTTGGTTCTCTTTGAAGTTAGCACCGCGGCCGTTCAGGTACGCAAAGCCAGCATCTACACTCAGGTTCTTATCGAAGGCATAGGTCGCACCCAAGGTGTACCATACACGATCCTGATCTGGGATAGAGATGGATGGATGCTCTTTAGACGCTTTCTGGTCGTAGGCGAAACCTGCACGGAAAGTCCACTCTGGGCTGTAGTAGTAAGTACCACCCAGCGCATAACGGTAAGCGGTTTCAAACTTCTCGTCTTTTTGCAGACATTCTTCCGGACGGCACTGGCTGCTGGTGGCTTTCAACTCTTTGAAAGAGTCCCAACCGGTGCGCATGATACCGTAGCTCAGAGCAAACTGTTGATTCAGACGGCTGTAGCCAGAGATTTCCCAGATATCAGGCAGATCTACTTTCAGGTTTGCTGGAACAGTGTTAAAGCCGCTTGGTGTTACTGAAGAAGTACCACGGTAGTCACCGTCGAAATCCAGCTTCACTTTAGAGCGGTAGGTCAACGCCAAGCGGTTGGCTTCGTTGATTTCCCACATCGCACCAATGTTCCAGCCAAATGCCCAAGTATCACCCTTCAGATAGGAGATCTCAGTCGATGGGGAAGGCAGTTTGGAGATGGAGCCCAGTACTGGATCGGAGCTCAGGATCCCTGCGTGACGAACCAGTTCCGCATCAGCGTATACTGCGTTCAGACCTAAACCTAAGCTGAACTGTTGGTTAACGCGGTAGGCCGCACTTAAGTTAGCGTTAACGGTAGTCAGGTCAGTTTTACCACCCAAGAAACCGGCGTTGAAATTGCTTGGGAAGTCAGTGGCCAGACCGTAGTTTGAGAACAGCGCGCCACCTAAGGCCCATTGTTCATTGATTGGATAAATAACCGCACCAAACGGCACTACGGCAGAAGGAGCGATATCGCTAGCGTTAGCGCTGTATGTTTTTCCTGGGATTTTGCCCAGAGGTGGACGAGATGTCGTGCCGTTAACATCCACTTCTGGATCGATATAGGTTAAACCACCAGAGATAGACGGCGCATCGAACATCATCATGGCGGCTGGGTTGCGGATCACGACTGCGGCGTTGTCGGCCACGGCACCTTCACCGGCGAAAGCACGACCCAGACCGGAAGCGGAGTGCTCACCAATCTGATAGCCGGCGGCGCTGGCATTGGCGGATAATAAGGCCACTGCGGTAGCCAGAGCTGATTTGGTTAACAGGTTCTTCTTGTTCATATACAGATTCTCTGTCTGTGATTATTATTTGCGGTCCCCCCTTCATGGAGGGTTGCGCGGATTGTAGGGGCTTAGCCGGTCTGCTGAAATCAGACCAGTGGTCAATATAAGCGCAAAATAACCTTTTGTTAACACTTTTTCAGGCTGTTTTGGTCGAAAAACAGACTCATATTGACCATGAGTAACGTTATCATTTTTAATTGGATAAAGATGATAATTAAAAGTTTATTGCAAACAGGTATTTATAAATATTTCAACTGAAACGTAGATATTACGCGGAATGTGAGCTGAAACGTGGATTTTTTCACGCTGATTCATTCAGATAATACATAATTCAATCTTTTGTTAACACTTGAGCAATCAAATCCAGTGCTAAAAATGAAGCACATAATTCCTGTTGGGTCAGACTGATGAGCCGTGTATGATAATCCCATACCTTATTTGAGGTTTTGGCTGTTTGATTTTATTCGGCTCACGAGAGGACCTATTTATGTCTAATGATATCTGCCGCGCACAAGAAACCGCTGCTTGCTGCTGTATGGATGTTGGCACCATTCTGGATAACACCGATTGCACTGCTAGCCTTGAGAAAGTTTTTGCGACCAAAGACGAGGCGGAAGCATTTTTGGCCAAATGGACTCAAAAAGCTCGTGATATCGAATCTGAACCGTGTGATATCACCAGCGATATCACTGAGATTGCTGATGGTTTCAAGCTGAGTGCAGATTTCTCTTTCTCCTGCCAAGCTGAAACGATGATTTTCCAGCTGGCGCTGCGTTAATCACGCGATAAACCTGCATGCGTTGCGGGTGTTGGTCGCACCGTGTAGGGCGAGACTCTAATGCTTGTCTGCCGATACGGTAAAATAGCGAACAAAATAAAAGGCCGTATCCTTGGATACGGCCTTTTTTCATGCATCTTTTCTCTGGCGCCTTTTCTCATGTAGCGCATTGTTAATGCACTCGGAGAATCGGATTAATCCTTGTCATCCAGCTTGAGGCTGATTTTCGGAAAATCATCATCTCGGCGTAAATCAGTGACCGGCGTACTGACTGTCGGTGCACTATTGCTGTTATAGCTGCGGATCCCACGGATTCGATGCAGTAACTGGCGCAGTGTCTGCGGATTCCAGCTGCTCTTATTATCTTTGCTACGGCGCAAACGGGTTAGCTCGCGATCGATAGCATCGCCACTTGGCAATTCGGCAAAGTGAGTGAACTTGCGCCCCGGCCAACGTTGACGCGCCCATTGGCTGAGCGCGCGGGTGATCTGCGCCGGCTCATGGCTGTTGAGAGCTTGCTCTAACTCCAACCAGGCTTTTTCTTCCGGCTCCGGCTCACTTGGCATCATCAATGACAGGCGGCTCAGCTCGTTACGCAAGCTGCGTTTTTGACTGAAATGCCAGTACAGGCCACCGGCCAGTAAGAAACCACCGAAGATCGCAATGTAGCCAAAGAGGTTGGCGTAGTTCTCTTTCGGTTTCACCATCGGCACAACCGGCTGACTGAGCGCTGGATTACTGCTGATCACCAGCGGCTGAGCTGCCAGTACGGCAGTTTCGGCTTTTTCGGTCTGGGTATTCCACCAGGTCAGGCTGATTTCAGGCAGCATCACATTATTGGCGGTGCGTTTCGGCATCAGAATATGGCGAATTTCCAGCTCGGTTTCCCCATTGACGGTGCGGCGTTGTTCCACCGGTTGGGCATGTAAACTGAGTTCGGCAGGGTAGACAATCTCTGGCATCACCAGTGGCTTATCACCCAACCCACGAGCGCGCAGACGGATGGTACGGGTCAGTGGCTCCCCGACTTTCGCGGCAGTAGGCTGTGGGAACCAAGTCTCTTCTAACGAAACTTTCTCCGCTGGCAGCCAGTTGGCGGCTAAATCTTTTGGCAGTGGGCGGACGTTCAGCGTAACCGGCATGGCTTCCGCGTAGGCATTCAGCGGTGGCTGCAATTGGCTGCTACCACGCACAGTACCGCGAAAACGAATATTGCTGATGGTGATGTTACCCGGCTCATGCGCCATGATTTGATAGCGGCGGCTGACAATCTGGTAGCGGTTACCATCGCGCATTAAGCTCCAAGAGCGGTCTTGGCCAACTTGGCGCAAGGTGCCGTTGCTGAGCTCAGGCGTAGAGAGCACGCCATCGAGCAATTCGCTGGCCAGTTCCAAATCGATATCCAGATATACCGCTTCATCTGGATAGGCGACCGGCTTAGACAGGCGCGTATTCAGTACCGCTTGATCCAAGGTGATCACCGGTTTTGCTGGCTCGGCAGGTACTTCTTCTTTTTTCTCTTCCACTTTTGCCGGCACCACATTAAAGGCCAGTGGCTGGCTGGCGATGTTATCGATAGTCAGTGCCGGAATTTGGTAATTACCGGTTTGATCCTGCATCAGCGTGGTTTTCCAGCGGGTTGCCGCCGGTTGCTTTTTATCGGCAGGGATCTGGTTATATTCGGTGTTACCGACCACAAATGACTGCCCAAACAGCGGGGAGAGATCCAGCGCCTCATTGGGCAGCAGATCATCGGCGGTGATGGTCAGGGTAAAAGGTTGCCCTTGTTCCACCGGCTCTTTATCAATACTGATATCCAGTTTGGTCAGGGCCTGTGCCAGCGGGCTGAGGCTCAGGCAGAGCAAGGCTATCCCTGTTTTCCAGAGTGTTATTGAGCGCAAGGTATCGCGTACCATCAGCATAATGGTGACTATGTCCGAATCGAGTGAAATAACACGCATCCTGTAACCGGTCGATAACCGGCCACGTATCAGCACAAACAGAGCGGCGTATTGGCGACGCTGTAATGGAAACTTTTCCTAGAAAAAAGTAAGCAAAAAATATGCCTTATCTTAGAAAGGTCAGGCAAGGTAAGGGAAGTAAGGAACAAGGTGGAGGAGGTGAGTCCGCCTTATCAACTCGCGAATGCAGGCCACGGTGAGAGTTAGTCACGGCCATCGGTGGCCGTAGTCATTGTGGCTCGTGGTGCGGGTAACAATTGACACCGCGCAGTCAAAAAAATGACAGCGTCATTGCGTCTTCATTGTCGGTGTGGTTGGCCTTGTGGCGAAACACGAGGGAAAGATCTTCAACTCACCGACTAAGCCATTTCTGCCTCAAACAGTTGTTTGAATATTGTGAACAAGAGGTTACACTCAAAGTGTTCAGGTCTGACCAGCACGGCAGACTGGCGCGCCTATTTCTGAAAGGAGTTCACATGAAAGCGGTACAAAACCTTACCACGCGTAGCGGTGAGCGTATTGCGGTGGTGGCAGGATTACGCACCCCGTTTGCCCGTCAGGCGACGGCATTTCACGGCGTACCGGCGTTGGATCTGGGAAAAATGGTGGTCAATGAGCTGCTGCTGCGTAGCGGCCTCGATCCACAACTGATCGATCAAGTGGTGTTCGGCCAAGTGGTGCAGATGCCCGAAGCGCCCAATATCGCCCGGGAAATCGTGTTAGGCACCGGAATGAGCGTTCATACCGATGCATATAGCGTTTCGCGCGCCTGCGCGACCAGTTTTCAAGCCGTCGCCAACATTTGTGACAGCATTGTCAGCGGCACGGTCGAAACCGGCATCGCCGGTGGCGCCGATTCCTCTTCCGTACTGCCGATTGGCGTGTCGAAAAAATTAGCGCGTGCATTGGTGGATTTAAATAAAGCGCGCAGTCTCAGCCAGCGATTGAAGATTTTCTCCAGCCTGCGTTTGCGCGATTTACTGCCGGTTCCTCCGGCGGTGGCAGAGTATTCCACCGGCTTATCGATGGGGCAAACCGCCGAGCAGATGGCCAAAACCTATCACATTAGCCGCGCCGAGCAAGATGAGTTGGCGCTGCGCTCGCACCATCTGGCTGCGCGTGCTTGGGCCGATGGCTTGCTGGCCGATGAAGTGATGACAGCGTATTCGGCTCCGTACAAAGCGCCGCTAGAAAAAGATAACAATATCCGCAGCGACTCCACACTTGCCGATTATGCTCGTCTCAAGCCGGCCTTTGATCGCCGCCACGGTACGGTGACGGCAGCAAACAGTACGCCGTTGACCGATGGCGCCGCTGCCGTCATGTTGATGAGCGAAGGGCGCGCCAAGGCGCTTGGCCTGACCCCGCTCGGCTTTATTCGTAGCTATGCTTTTGCGGCTATCGATGTGTGGCAAGACATGCTGATGGGGCCGTCTTATGCCACGCCACTGGCGCTTGAGCGTGCTGGCGTCACCTTATCCGATTTGACCTTGATTGACATGCACGAAGCCTTTGCCGCGCAAACCTTGGCTAATTTGCGGATGTTTGCCAGTACGGATTTTGCACGCGATAAATTAGGCCGTAGCCAAGCCATAGGCGAAGTGGATATGGACAAATTCAACGTGCTGGGCGGCTCTTTAGCCTATGGTCACCCGTTTGCGGCCACCGGCGCGCGGATGATCACCCAGACATTGCGTGAGCTGAAGCGCCGTGGCGGCGGATTAGCATTGAACACCGCGTGTGCCGCCGGCGGATTGGGCGCCGCCATGGTATTGGAGAGCGAATAATGACTACACAAAGCGCATTTTCCTTAACGGTCAGGGATGACGGGGTCGGCGTGCTGACCATGGATGTCCCTGGCGATAGTGTTAACACCTTGAAAGCTGAGTTTGGCGAACAGATCCGCGCGATCTTATCCGATCTGAAAAATCGTAATGATGTTCGCGGTTTGGTGCTGATTTCCGGCAAAACAGACTCTTTTGTCGCTGGTGCGGATATCAGCATGTTGGCCGCCTGCCGTAGCGCTGATGAAGCGGCGACCTTATCGCGTCAAGGGCATGCGGTGATGGCCGAGTTGGAAGCACTGCCGTTTACTGTGGTGGCGGCGATTCATGGCGCTTGCTTAGGCGGTGGGCTAGAGCTGGCGCTGGCTTGCCACGCTCGCGTGTGTACCGAGCATGATAAAACCCAACTGGGGTTACCAGAAGTGCAGCTCGGTCTGCTGCCTGGATCTGGCGGAACGCAGCGTCTGCCGCGTCTGATTGGCGTTGCCAAGGCCTTAGATCTGATGCTGACCGGGCGCAGTGTACGGGCAAAATCAGCGCGTAAAATGGGGCTGGTGGATGATGTGGTTCCGCCGAGTATTTTACTGCAGGCCGCTGCGGAGCTGGCGCTACAACCGAAACCGAAACGCAGTAAACCGGGCGGTGCGATGGGCTGGTTGCTGGAAGGCAACAGCGCGGGGCGTAATCTGGTGTTCAATCAGGCGACTAAGCAAACCTTAAGTAAAACCCGTGGCAATTATCCCGCGCCTGAGAAGATTTTGGATGTGGTGCGCTGTGGCTTAGAAAAGGGCATGGCCGCCGGTTTAGAGGCCGAAGCGCGTGAGTTCGGTGAGCTGGTAATGACCCCAGAGTCTGCTGCACTGCGCTCGATTTTCTTTGCCACCACCGAGATGAAAAAAGAGCGTGAAGCGGGCGCAACACCGCTGCCGCTCAAGAGTATTGGCGTATTAGGTGGCGGCTTGATGGGCGGCGGGATTGCCTTTGTAACCGCCAGTAAAGCCGGGTTACCGGTGCGCATTAAAGATGTGGCCAGTGCGGGGATTAACCACGCGCTGCGTTACAGCTACGATATCTTGAACAAACGGGTGAAGAAGAAAATCCTGCTGCCTGCGCAGATGCAAAAACAGATGCTGATGCTTTCCGGCGGGCTGGACTACACCGCGTTTGCCGAGCGCGACCTGGTGGTCGAAGCGGTGTTTGAGGATTTGAAACTCAAACAAAAGATGGTGGCGGATGTTGAACAATATTGCCGAGTCGATACCGTGTTTGCCTCCAATACCTCCTCATTGCCGATCGGTCAGATTGCGGCGCAGGCGCAGCGACCTGAAAATGTGATCGGGCTGCATTATTTCAGTCCAGTTGACAAAATGCCGTTGGTGGAAGTGATCCCGCATGCCGGTACGTCGGCGCAGACCATCGCGACCACGGTCGAATTTGCGCGTAAGCAGGGCAAAACCCCCATTGTGGTGGCGGATCAGGCCGGTTTTTATGTTAACCGGATTCTGGCTCCGTACATGAATGAGGCGGCGCGCTGCCTGTTGGCCGGTGACAGTATCGAGCATATTGATGCCGCGCTGATGGATTTTGGCTTCCCTGTAGGCCCGATTACGTTGCTGGATGAAGTGGGCATTGATGTCGGCGCTAAGATTTCGCCTATTTTGCAAGAAGCGCTCGGTGAGCGTTTTGCTGCGCCTGACGCCTTTAGTGCCCTGCTCAAAGATGATCGTAAAGGGCGTAAAAATGGGCGCGGTTTTTACCTGTACGGCAAAAAAATGCGTAAAGGGAAGAAGCAGCCGGATACCTCCGTGTACAAGGTCCTGGGTGTACAGCCGAGCACCAACCAAGATCCACAAGAATTGGCCGAACGCTGTGTGCTAATGATGCTCAATGAAGCGGCACGCTGTTTAGATGAAGGGATTATCCGCAGCCCACGCGATGGGGATATTGGGGCGATTTTCGGGATTGGTTTCCCTCCGTTCTTAGGCGGCCCGTTCCGTTACATGGATCGCATCGGCGCTGCACAGCTGACAACCCGTCTGCAGGAACATGCGAAACGGTTTGGTCAACGCTTTGAACCTTGTGATCGCTTGTTGCAGATGGCGCAGGGGAATGAGAAATTCTATTCAGAATAATAAGATAACCTCCTTTAAAATCACTCCTTTTGTTAACCAGCCGTAAGGCTGGTTTTTTTATGTCGCCGCCACTGTTATGCTGCCGTTTTTCCCTAGCGGGTTGAGTCAAGCTATGCAAATTTGGGTGGATGCCGATGCGTGTCCAAAAGTGATCAAAGAGATTTTGTTTCGTGCCGCTGAGCGCGTGGGTGTTGCGGTGACCTTAGTGGCCAACCAGCCGTTGGCGGTGCCGCCGTCACGTTATATTCAAAGTATTCAGGTGGCGGCCGGATTTGATGTGGCCGATAACGAAATTGTGCGCCGTGCACAGGCGGGGGATTTGGTGATCACCGCCGATATTCCGTTAGCCTCGGAAGTGCTGGAGAAAAAAGCGATTGCCTTGAACCCACGCGGCGAGCTGTATACCAGTGAAAATATCCGTCAGCGCCTAAACATGCGTGATTTTATGGATACCCTGCGCGCCAGTGGGATCCAAACCGGCGGGCCGGCAGCCTTTAGTCAACGTGATCGCCAAGCGTTTGCCGGTGAGCTCGATCGTTGGTTAGTCAGCTATCAGCGCAGTTGTTGTTAATACTTTAAGCCGTTAAATCTTTATGCGTCGCGATACCCATAAAGATGTCAAAAGAATGACCGCGCGGTTAACGCGGTCAGCGTCTGTGTTGGCGAGCTTGGCGATATTAGTGTTGATATCCGCTACGGCGTTTCCAGCTTGCGGCTTTGGCGCTGGAAGGCGCCCGCATCGGTAATCACATGCTCAACACGCAGTCGCTCTTGGTTTAAGTGCGCTTCGCCGTGGCTGCTCAAGATTAAACGGTCTGCCGTGCGCGGTTTGAGCTGGGTGACGATAAAGCGGATCACCTCGGCACGGGTGAGCGACGCCACCGCATGGGCAATGCGGCGGCGTTGATCGAACGTCCAATCTTTGTTGCCGATACTGACCCAATAACGCTGAGCGCGGGTGCGCAAATTGGTATCTGGCTCGTTAATTTGTGCCAGCAGCCCTTGTTTACTGGCTTGCCATTGCTGTTCGGTCAGCTCCAGCAACACCAGCGGGAAGGCATTGATAAAATCATCAATCGATTCCAGCAAGTGCGTCGGGCCAGCGACCGGTGATTGCACATAAAAAATCAGCCCCGGAAAGCGGTTGAGCGGCAGATTACCTGAGCCGAGCATGTAACCCAATTGCTGGCGAGTGCGCAGCTCATGGAAGAACGTGGCAGACATCAGGTGATTGGTGAAGATAGATAGCGCAATATCTCGCGGCGCGTAGTGTGCAGACTGGTAATACACAAGCAGCGCCGAGTCATGGTGCGCGCAATCATATTGACGCAGCAGGCTACCGCGACCTTGAATACTGACCAATTGACGCCGAGTTTCATGGCCCGGATTGCTGTCGGTCAACAAATGGGTGGTCAGCATCTCGCCCAGTAACCGCGCTTGCGATTCCGGCCAATCGCCAAACATCAGCATTTCGATGTGCACATGCGAGAACATCTGCTCAACAAAGGGCGGTAACTCCGCCAGCGTCACTTTTTCCAGTTCGGGTAACAGCTTATTGTACGGCGGATTGTTCGGTTGCAGTAAACCTGTTAGCTGATTGAACAGCTGGGAAATCGGCTTTTCTTCCGTCACATTCCGCCAGTTACGCAGCAGTTGCTGGCGGATGGTATCGAAACGTTCTTGCCGGAACTCGCGGTGGCGAAAGCGATGCAAAATGGTTTGCAGCAGCAGTGGCTGTTTGGCGCTAAAGCCGGATAACTGTAATGTCACGCCGCCTTGGTGGGCGTAAATGTTATAGCCAATTCCCGCCAATTCTGCCGGATAGGTCGCTTCAGTCAGCGAATCAATCAGCATCTCAACACACAAACGGGTCAGCGCCACATGACGTGGCGAGCTGACGGCGTTTAGGCTGTCGATCGCAATATAAATATGCCCTTTAGGCAGTCGAAATTCTGGCTCTTGATAGTGCCATAAGCGAAAACCGGGCTGGTCTTGCAGCAAAGTTGGGTAGGGCTTGTCATCGTGCAACGGTTGCGGTTGCAGATTATCCACCAAATACGGGTTTTCTGGCGGTAAATACAGCGCCGGATTGCTCTGCGGTTGTTGCCACTGAGCCAGCCATTCGGCAGGCAGTGGGCGCACACTGTACGGCGTGAAATACCACTGCGCTTGGCGATCGGTAGGCAGATCGGGAGCGATCAACGTCAGGCGGCAACGATCGGGCTGCATTTGACTGAGAAAGTGCTGGATCTGCGCTTCATCGAAAGCCTGCATCAGGTAATCGCCACACAGCAGATCTTCTGGCGGATACAAAAACAGATTCATCACCAGATGGCTGACCAAATCCAGCGGTTTACTCGGCTCTTGGAAGTGGAATGCCGTATCCAGCACGCTGCGCTTTTCCGCGTAGCGCCAAGCCTGCAAACCTTGTTGGCGGATCAGATCTAGATACGCAAAAATCTGGCTGACGATCTCTGGCACATGCGCCATCCCTTCTGGAGTGAGCAGCAGACTAACGCTGAAATCTTTAAAATTGCTGCCGCTGATCCCGCCTCCGGCGGATAAGGTGTTCGCCCACCCCTGGCGTTTGAGCCATGACAGCAGGCTGCCTTGGCCTTCATAGCCGAGCAAATGAGCTATAAAAGAGAGCGGTTTTTGCCGATAAAACTGATCGCAATTGGGAAAACCAAAGGTCAGGGTTAATTTGCGGGTCTCTTTTTTTGGTTTGGCGTGGATCAAAATGCCTAAATCTTGCTCGCGATACAGCGGTGGCAAGGTTTCTGGTGCCGATGCGGGTTGACACGGAATGACGCTAAAGCAGTGCTCGGCCAGCTGCTCTAGGCTGTCCAGATCGTGGGCGCTTAAAATGGTTAAGCACATGCGATCGGCGGAGTAATAGCGCTGATAAAAGCGCAGCAGATCATCGCGCACCGACGCGTGCTCGCGGTCGGCTAGCGTATCGAGAGAGCCGACTGAGAATTTGGCAAATGGGTGCGCGGGATTGACGGTTTCCTTATGCACTTGATACAAGCGCCGCGTGTCATCATTGAGTTTGAGTTTGTACTCGGCATCAATGGCTTGGCGCTCTTTATCCACTAATTCTGGATTGAATAAAGGTTCGGTAAAGAAACCGGCAAAACGCTGCAGTCCTTCTGGCAGATAATCTGGCACTATCTCGAAAAAGTAGTTGGTATGCTCGGTGCCGGTCCACGCATTGTTGCTGCCGCCGTGGCGGTTGATAAATTGCTGGAACTCCCCCGGATGCGGGTAGCTTTGAGTGCCGAGAAACAGCATATGTTCAAGGAAATGCGCCATTCCCTGACGGTCGACCGGATCATCAAAGTGACCGGCGCGCACCGACAGCGCCGCTGCCGCCCGTGCTGTGGACGGGTCATGGATCAGCAACACACGCAGTTGATTGGCTAATACCAGATGACGGTACTGTTTATGATCGTTCGGGCTTTGATACACGGCGGTGCCTCGTTGTTATCAGATGTATGGACGGCGCTCGTGACAGAGAATGGTCTTTCTGACTCCCATTATGGAGCGGGAATCAGTGCGGTGCAATTTTCTTTAGTCATACCTATATCCGCTCGCCGCAGGCCGCACTTTCAGCGGTGAAACGTTTAGTTATTGAACGGATTAAGGCACAATGAGCGGGCAATGACAGGATCCGGTTGGGTTAAATAAGTAAAATAGACCGGATAATGCGATAAAAAACATAACATTACGGTTATTTATGTACATATTTATTATGCGCCACGGTGAGGCGGAATCCCATGCGGCCAGTGATGCTCAGCGTGCGCTGACCCCGCGTGGCCGTCAGGAGTCCCGTCTGATGGCGGAATGGCTGAGCGGACAAACCGAAGGTGGCGTGGCAAAGGCATTGGTGAGTCCGTATCTGCGGGCGCAGCAAACCTGGCATACCGTCCGTGCGGTGTTACCGGTGGCTCAGCCAGAAGAGGTGTGGGATTCATTGATCCCGGAAGGTAATCCACAGCCGGCGGCAGATTATCTGACCGCGCTGGCCGCTGATGGGGTGCCAAGCGTGCTGATTGTGTCCCACCTGCCGCTGGTGGGGTATTTGGTGGCCGATTTGTGCCCAGGCACCGTGCCGCCAATGTTTGCAACCTCCGGTGTGGCCTGCATTGAGCTGGATGCCGACACCGGTCATGGCAAGTTGCTGCAAATTATCCAACCGGCAAACTTACTGTAACGCGCACACCACAGCGTCGGGCTTACTTCATGTAAGCCCGTTATTCCTGCGTATTCTTTGGTTTTTCTCGCATGCCAGCGCCAGTTATTCCACTACATCTAATAGAACCAGCAGCGCGGCATCACCACCCCATTCTTTAGGCGCTTGATAAAAAGCGCGCACTTGTGGATGTTGCGCCAGCCACAGCGGCGTTTGCCGTTTCAGCACATGGCGACCATAGCCGTGCATCACGCAGGCGCAGGCTACGTGCTCGCGGCGACAGGCAGCCAGCAGCGCGCCGAGCTCTTGCTTGGCTTGTTCTTGCGTTAATCCGTG
Organism: Plesiomonas sp. PI-19; assembly: GCF_021368255.1. Lineage (NCBI taxonomy): Bacteria > Pseudomonadati > Pseudomonadota > Gammaproteobacteria > Enterobacterales > Enterobacteriaceae > Plesiomonas > Plesiomonas sp. PI-19. The sequence goes on along the minus strand of NZ_JAJNMQ010000001.1, from coordinate 2,035,022 downwards.
CAAGTCCAAAAACAGCTCCGGCGTAAAATCGCCACGGCGTAACTGTTTGAGTTCATAATGGCTGACATCCTCGCGCACATAGCGCATTGGGCCTTCTTCGCTCAGACGGGGCTGAAACTCGTCAGAAAAATAGAAGCTGGCATCACGCTGTTCCTGCTGTTCGCGCACCTCTACCCGCTCAGGGCGCTGGATGCGTGGCCGGATTATGGTATCCTGCTTTATCTTTTTCGCCCCCTGAATCGCGTCGCGAAACAGGGTGGTATCGTCTTCGGACAGTGTGTGTTTTTTCTTCATGTGATTGTCTGTGTCTGAACTCATTACGCTAATTATATGGAAATCAGCGGCAGATTATCGCGTTTCGGAGGGTAAATTGGATAAGATTTTTGTCGACGAGGCGGTCAACGAGCTGCATACCATTCAGGATATGCTGCGTTGGACAGTCAGCCGTTTTAATGCTGCCGGATTGTACTACGGTCATGGCACCGATAATCCGTGGGATGAAGCGGTAGCACTGGTGCTGCCGACCCTCTTTTTGCCACTGGATTTCCCTGCAGATATGCGTAACTGCCGTTTGACGCCGAGCGAGCGTCATCGCATCGTCGAGCGCGTGCTGCGCCGCATTAACGATCGCGTGCCGGTGGCATACCTGACCAACAGCGCCTGGTTCTGTGGCATGGAATTTTATGTGGATGAGCGCGTACTGGTCCCACGCTCTCCGATTGGCGAGCTGATTCAAAACCATTTTGATGGCCTGCTGCCACGCGAACCGCTGCGTATTTTGGACATGTGCACCGGTAGCGGCTGTATCGCCATTGCGTGTGCCGCCGAGTTCCCTGATGCAGAAGTGGATGCGGTCGACATCTCTACCGATGCCCTGACAGTGGCCGAGCAAAACATCTATGCGCATGCGCTGGAGCAGCGCGTGATCCCGATCCGCTCTGATGTATTCCGCGATCTGCCGCAGGACAAATATGACCTGATCGTCACTAACCCGCCGTATGTTGACGCAGAAGATATCGCCGACATGCCGGATGAATATCACCACGAGCCAGCCATCGGTTTGGCTTCGGGTATGGATGGTCTGAAGCTGACCAAGCGCATTTTGGCCGGCGCACCAGATTATCTGGCTGAAGATGGCGTGCTAATTTGCGAAGTGGGCAACAGCATGGTGCATCTGGAAGCGCAATATCCAGAGATCCCATTCACATGGCTGGAGTTCGAGCACGGTGGTTTGGGCGTATTCATGCTGACGCGTCAGCAAATTGTGGATCATTACCACCACTTTGCGCCGTTTCGTGACTGATTGTTCACGCGATAGCCGCAGCTGATGCGGCAGAAAATGTGCAATTTCCCCTCGGGCAGCCTTGAGCTGCCCGAATTATTTGCGCATTATCAAGGATACTTTTCTTTCCGTCAGCCGAGCAGGCTGCCGGAGCACCGATGAACCAGATAAACACGGATTAACAGATGGCAGGGAACAGTATCGGACAACTTTTCCGCGTGACCACCTTTGGTGAATCGCATGGGCCGGCGCTCGGTTGTATTGTGGACGGCGTACCGCCGGGCATGCAGCTCGACGAGGCGGATTTACAGCATGATTTGGACCGTCGTCGTCCCGGTACGTCGCGCTATACCACCCAGCGTCGCGAGCCGGATCAGGTGCGGATTTTATCCGGCGTGTTTGAAGGGCAAACCACCGGCACCAGCATTGGGCTGCTGATTGAAAACACCGATCAGCGCTCGCAAGATTATTCGGCGATTAAAGAGCAGTTCCGTCCAGGGCATGCCGATTACACCTACCATCACAAATATGGCCTGCGCGATTACCGTGGCGGTGGTCGCTCTTCGGCTCGCGAAACCGCCATGCGCGTAGCGGCGGGCGCGATTGCTAAAAAATACCTGTATGAGCAATTTGGCATTACCGTGCGTGGTTACCTGGCGCAAATGGGCGATGTCAAAGCCGAGAAAATTGATTGGCAAGCCATCGAAGAGAACCCGTTTTTTTGCCCTGATCCAGACAAAATCGAGGCGCTGGATGCACTGATCCGCGATCTGAAAAAAGACGGCGATTCGATTGGTGCCAAAGTCACGGTCGTGGCTGAGCATGTGCCTGTAGGATTAGGGGAGCCGGTGTTTGATCGCTTAGATGCTGATCTGGCGCATGCGCTGATGAGCATCAATGCGGTGAAAGGGGTGGAGATTGGTGATGGCTTTGCGGTGGTGAATCAGCGCGGCAGCGAGCACCGTGATGAAATCACGCCGGAAGGTTTTCTGAGCAATCACGCTGGCGGCATTCTGGGCGGTATCAGCTCCGGTCAGCCGCTGGTGGCGCATCTGGCCTTGAAACCGACCTCCAGTATCACCATTCCGGGGCGTTCGGTGAACACCCGTGGCGAGCCTGTTGAAGTGGTAACCAAAGGTCGCCATGACCCGTGCGTCGGCATTCGGGCGGTGCCAATTGCCGAGGCGATGATGGCGATTGTGCTGCTTGATCACCTGTTGCGCCATCGCGCCCAGTGTGGTGGCGCGCGTACGCCCGCCCCGAGCTGGGATGGCTTACTGGCATGAGTGCGTTCTCCCGCTTGGCTGATTATTTAACCCGCGGTCATTTAACCCATAGTTATTTGAAGCACAGGTATTTAACGGGCAGCGCAGTGCTGGTGGCGCTTTGCATGGCCAGCAGCGTACAGGCATCGCCATGGAGTGAATTCAGCGCGCCGGTGGCGGGTACCCCGCAAGCGGTGGGCGGCTACAGCAATGGTTGCGTGATTGGCGCGCAGCCGCTGCCACTGCAGGGCAAAGGCTATGAGCTGATCCGCAGCCAGCGGATGCGCTATTTTGGCCATCCGGAGCTGATTGCCTTTGTACAGCGTCTGGCTAAGCACAGCCGTCAGGCTGGACTACCGAATTTCTGGGTGGGCGATATGGCAATGCCTGCGGGCGGGCGTTTTAGCTCTGGGCATGCCAGCCATCAAAACGGGCTGGATGTGGATATCTGGCTGCGTTTTAGCCGTAGCAAACTTAGCGAGCAAGAAAAGCAGTCGCCGCAAGCGGTCAGTCTGGTCGATTTTCCGCGGATGCAGGTAAAAAGTGACTTGTGGCAGCCGGAATATACCGAGCTGATTAAGCTGGCGGCCAGCGATCCGAAAGTGGCGCGGATTTTTGTCAATCCTGCCATCAAGCAGCAGCTGTGCGTGAGTACCGCCGGGCATGAGCGCAGCTGGCTGCGCAAAGTCCGGCCATGGGGTGGGCATGATTATCACATGCATGTGCGCTTAGCGTGTCCGCCTGGTTCGCAAGATTGCCAAGCGCAAACTCCGCCGCCGGCCGGTGATGGCTGTGGCGATGAGTTAGCATCTTGGCTGCAACCGCCGGTAGTCACGGCGCAAACCGGTAAACCGAAGCTTAGCAAGCCAAAACTGCCGAGCTTACCGCCACCGTTACCTGCAGTTTGTCAGAGTGTCTTACTCAGTCACCAGCCGCTGAAAAATAACGTCAATGATGCAGGTATTGCGGGTAAGAGCGTAATGGGTACGGGAAATAGCGTAACGGTACGTAATACGCAGTAATCGCTCTGTTTATACTCAAGGCGTCGGCCTGCTGTGTGCGCAGAAAATCCAAGCATGAAGCCTTTGCATGACGTGAAGATGCGAAGGGAAAAAGGAAAAATAGGAACAGAAAAAGCCCCGCACTCTTATCGAGAACGGGGCTTTTTTATGGCAGAGACGTGTTGCTTAGGTGCTCAGTGCTTATACGTAGAACACCAGTGAGTACACGGTAGAAACCAGCAGCGCGCCCAGCATTGGGATAGCGGTACGCTTAACCAGATCAAACGGTGACACACCCGCGGCACCGGCAACCGCTACGATCACCCCAGTGATTGGGGAGATGGTACGGCCCAGACCTGCAGCCAGCTGCATTGGCAGCAGCATAGAGGCGGAAGAGATCCCCACTTTGGCCGCGATATCCGGCACCATTGCCGCGAAGGAGAAGAACGGCGCGTTACCGGAGCCCATCAGGAAGGCCGCCACAGTAATGATGATCACCATCAACACCACCAGATACACTGGAGAGATGTTGGACGCGATAGCGCCGTGGATCACCATATCCAGAATGCCGATAGCTTTCAGACCGTGCGCCAGTGTTTGACCAGCGATGATCAGGCTGACCACGCGAGCAAAGGCTTTACCCATCGCATCGAAGAACACCAGAATGTCTTTAAAGACTTTCTTGCCACCAAAGCGGATGCTTTCGACCGCCATCGCAACAGCGAAGCTGATTAGCATCGCGGTAACCACGTCGATTTTAACGGTGGTGATCACCATCTTGCTGAAGGTAAAGATCAGTACCAGAGGGATCATTGGGAACAGGGCATACCACAGCGGTGGAGTAACCAGTTCTTTGGTGTCTTCCTCAGTAGCTTCATACGCGACAGGATTTTTCGCTTCACGCAGGTCGAACCAACGCTGTACTACCATGTGCAGCACGGCAATGGTGATCATCGAAGCGATAGCCACTGGGCCTTGGTAAGACAGGAAGTACTCGGTGACTGGCATGTCGGCAATCTTGGCCGCTAGGTTTACGTTACCAGAGGCTGGACCCAGATCCAGACACGCGGTGGTGGCGATAATCGCCGCCGCTGACATGCGGCTCACACCCAGGCTGGTCATGATTGGGTACATGGTCACCATCAGCAACAGACCCAGACCCGCAGCACTTGGAATGAAGATATTCAGCAGCTGACCGAGGATATAGCCCATCGCCATAACCAGATACGGGTTACGGATCACAGACAGTGGGCGAGTTGAAATGGCCACCAAGGCGCGCGATGCACCGATGTGATCCATATACTTAGCGAAACCGCCAACCGCCATAATGATCAGGCCCAGATCGGCAACGGTGCTGCCCATCATGCCTTTGATGTAGGTGAAAATATCCAGCCACACAGAACCACTGGATTTAGCTTCTGGCAACGGGGTACCGACACCCAACAAAATTGCCGAAGCGAGTAAAACGATACCTGCGATAAATAAAACCATTTGCGGGTTGTATTTTTTTACGATCAGGTAACCGGTCACTAAAATAACGACTAAACTAATTAGTGCTACCATTGAGACGATGTCCTTGTAACGATAATGATATATTATCGACTATTGATGACCATTTTGTTTTGATAAACAGAGCGATCATTAATAGTCATATATATAACAAGTTATAGAGGGCACTTAATATAAGATGAACAGCACGGCAACGAGACATGGCTTAGCGATGAATCTAAGCGATGAATCACTTCAATAATTAATATTTCTTGTGCTTGTTTGTATTCAAATGCTTGTTTGCTGCGCTTTTGCGCTGCGCGACTTTCTCATAAAGCACTAAATAGCGTCAATCCGCAAACCTAGAGTAACGTGACATTGATCCAATCAACATGGATTAAAAAAGGCACTGCTCACAAAATAGTATTTTTACGCTATGCAAAGATGTGCATTTGTGTCGGCGCATTTAATTTGTGTGATATTAATAGTGATTGATTCATATATTAAACTTAAAAATAATATCTATTCACTGCGTGAGTTAAATAGTGTGTGAAGCCTCTATTTATATATTAAGACATAATGTCTTTATGTAAATGCATCATTATTTTTATGCGAATAATAATAACAAAATAATTATAATTTTATATCTTACAGTAATGCACTAAATTCCGGGTCTTGTGCCAGACGCGCCAATCCTTGCCAGACTTTTTCCCCTGCCGGATGTAAACGGCTTTCAAAACGATACGCATACAGCCACAGCGGTACCGAACAGTGAGTTGGGTGTAATACCTGCAACTGCCCCTGACGCTGCTCTTGGTGCAGCGCATATTGCGGCAACCACGCCACGCCAGCACCTTGTAAGACCAACTGTTTAATCAAATCTGACATCGAGGAAGAAAAAACCGGTTGCAGCTCAACATGCCGCTGTACCGGCGCAATTGCGCGCGCCATATAGCTGCTTGGTGAATAGGCCAACCAAGGCATTGGTATCGGCATGGGCGATGCCGGCAGCTCGCTCTTGCCATCATTCTCTGGCGCGGTGTTGATGGGCGAGCTCCACGGCGCAGGCTGGCGACAAACCAAATGCAAGTGGCTGCGACCCAAACACAGAGATTGATATGGCGCGCTGGACAGATGATCGGCGGCAAAGGCCAGCAGGATATCGCACGCCCCTTCGCGCAAGGTTTCCACTGCATCATCCGCATCTACCGCTTCCACATTGAGCGTTACATTCGGGTGTTCGGCCGCCAGTTTGGGCTGAATATACGGCAGCAGGTGTGTCGCCAGCGAATGCGCCGCCGCGATGCGTACCGTTTGGCCACCCAGCAATGACAGACCGGCTAAACGCCCGATCTCTTCTTCCATCTGATTGAGCAGTGAGCGGGCGGTGGCGTGAAATTGCTTGCCACTGGCGGTCAGCGTCAGCGGGTGGGTATCGCGGTTCACCAGCTCGGTATTCAGTGCGTGCTCCAAGGCACGAATGCGGCGACTGAACGCCGGTTGCGTCACGTTACGCAGTGCTGCGGCGGCGGAAAAATTACGCTTTTCGGCTAACACCAGAAAATCATGCAACCACTTGGTTTCAATGTTGGGCAGATGTTCGGCAGACATAGCGCGGGCTCCTGAGTCGGTATTGTCGGGTTCTGTTGCGTGCTGGCACTAATGAGTGCGGCGCATTCTGTGCAGCATTGCGTTCAGGATGTATCGCGCATCTCACGGCATGTCATTATCGCGCATCGCGTTATGCTTTTCTTGCATAGCGGCAACAGAATCAGCATTTCATCCCCACTGACGAAACGACTAAGGTGAAAGCCAAGAGCCAGTACGGTTATGTCACAAAAGATAGATATAACACACTGATTAAAATGGAATTAGATAAGTTACAGGGGGTTGTTATGCAACAGCAGCGTGCGCGCCGGTTAGGAATTTTAGGTGGCATGGGGCCATTAGCGACCGTCGACTTTATGCGCAAAATTATTCAAAGCACGCCGGCGGGACAGGATCAAGCGCATATCCCAATGGTGGTAGCGAATGTGCCGCAGATCCCCGATCGCACCCAAGCGATCCTCGATGCCGCGGAAGATCCGTTTCCAGCGCTGTTACAACTGCTGCGACAGTTGGAGCAGGCCGGCGCCACGTTATTCGTGATCCCGTGTAATACCGCACATTTTTGGTTTAAGCGATTAACGTACTACTCACGCATCGAGGCGATCAGCATCATTGATTGCGTGGTGGGCGCTATTCGCCGCCGCGGTTTACGTCGTGTCGGATTGCTGGCCACCACCGCTACGGTACGCGGCGGATTGTACCAACAGGAATTGCGTCCACTCGGCATTGAGTGCGTGCTACCCGATGCGTTAATGCAGCAAAAAGTGATGCGCGGGATTGCTGCCGTGAAAGCCGGTGACGTGGCGCTCGGTCAGCGTTGCTTGTTTGAGGCTTATCAAGCGCTGCGCGAGCAGGGGGCGGAGTCTGTTATCTTGGGCTGCACTGAGATCCCACTGGCGCTGGAAGCGCATGCCAACGCCCACCCTGAAACAGTGATTGATTCGTTAGCGGAATTAGCGCAAGCCTGCGTGCAGTGGTATCAAGCGCCGCAATTGAGTGAGCTAGCACCGGCACAAGCGTGCGTGGCCTGATGACGTCAGGCTTGCACGTGCCGATGGCTGCAAATACCAATCAATAGCTAACTCAATAATAGCTAAAACAAGAAATGTAAGGATACGACTTTTGATGAACGCTCTGACCCTGATTAAAAATGCTACCTTGTATGCACCTGAATTCCTTGGCCAGCAGGACATTTTACTGGCTGGTGGCAAAGTGGTGCAGATTGCTGCGCACATTGAAACTGGCAGTGTGCCTTGCACCGTGATTGATGCGCAGGGAAAAATCGCTACGCCAGGATTGATTGACCAGCACATTCACCTGATTGGCGGCGGCGGGGAAGGCGGCTTTGCCACGCGCACTCCGGCGGTCACCTTTGGCAAATTGGTGCAAGCGGGTCTGACTACCGTGGTCGGGGTGATGGGTACCGATGGCTCAACGCGATCACCGCGCGATCTGTACGCTAAAGCGATGGGGCTGCGTGCAGAAGGTTTGTCGGTTTACATGCACTCCGGCTCCTATCAACTGCCGACCGTCACGGTAACCGGCTCGGTGCGCGACGATCTGATTTTGTTGGCGCCGGTGTTGGGCGTGAAATTAGCAGTTGCCGATCACCGCGGCTCTTTCCCTACTCCACAAGAGATGCTGCGGTTGGTTTCCGATGTGCGTATGGGCGGCATGTTGGCCGGTAAGCGCGGCGTTTTGCATATGCACATGGGCGGATTGGATGCACCATTTGCCGAAATTAACGCGGCACTAGCCGCCGGCATCCCCGCACATCACTTCTCGCCAACGCACGTTGCACGTACCCGCGAGTTGATGGATGACGCAATTGCGTTTTGCGCGCAAGGTGGCTACATCGATATCACCAGTGCCGGTTCGTGTGCGTTTGCTTCTCCTGCCGATGCGGTGCTCTATGCGCTGGAAGCGGGCGCTGCGCCAGAGCGCCTCACCGTCAGCTCTGATGGTAATGGCAGTTTGCCGGTCTTTAATGCGCAAGGCGAGATGGAGCGTATTACCGCCGCCGATGTGTCCGGCAACCTCGATTTGCTGGTCGAGCTGGTGCGCCGCGATGTGCCGATCACTACTGCACTACGCCTGATGACCAGTAATGTGGCTGATTCACTGGGGCTACGCAAAGGTCGCCTTGCAACAGGGGAAGATGCTGATGTTTGCCTGTTTAACCCTGATTTTTCTCTGGATACCTTGATTGCCGGTGGACAGGTTTTACTGCAGCACGGTGAGATGCAAGTTACCGCCAATTTTGAATAAATCCTTCGTAACTGCCTGTTTATGCGGCGTCATCGTTTGCGGTGACGCCGTTGTTGCATTGCTGCTCAGCACATAACCCGTTACCATACGACACTCTCATCCTCTGTCGCAGATTAAGGAAAATACCGTGGAATTGGCTCTGTCGTGGGAAATGCTGCTGCTGTTGCTAGCGGCGGCATCGTTGGCCGGATTTATTGATGCCATTGCCGGCGGCGGAGGATTGCTAACCGTACCGGCATTGTTGGCGGCCGGATTACCGCCCGCGATGGCCTTGGGGACTAACAAGCTGCAAGGCACCGCCGGTTCGTTTTCTGCGACTTGGTATTTTGTCCGGCGTGGCGCGGTGAATCTGTCAGATATCACCTTTATGATCATTTGTACCTTTATTGGCTCGGTCGTGGGCACGATTTTGGTGCAGATGATAGATGCTTCGGTATTGCGCCAAGTCCTGCCGTTTTTGATTTTGGCCGTCGGCGGTTATTTCCTGTTTTCACCGCGCGTTGGTGAAACCGATCGCCACAGCCGCATCTCTGCGCGCCTGTTTGCGCTCACCGCCGGTGCGGGGATTGGTTTTTATGATGGCTTTTTTGGGCCGGGCACCGGGTCATTTTTTGCCATCGCGTTTGTCACGTTGCTGGGCTTTAATCTGGCCAAAGCCACCGCGCACACTAAGGTGCTGAACTTCACCTCGAACGTAGCCTCACTGCTGTTCTTTGCTCTGGGGGGCAAAGTGGTGTGGAGTGTCGGTTTGCTGATGATGGTTGGCCAATTTATCGGAGCGCGTCTCGGAGCGCGCATGGTGTTGACCAAAGGCCAGTCCTTTATCCGGCCGATGATTGTGACGGTTTCCCTGCTGATGACCTGTAAAATGGTGTACGACAGTCACGGCACGGAGATTTATCAGTGGTTGTCGGCGCTGGTTGCGTGAGTTTGACGGGCGAAAAGAGATAGCGCTGCAAACGAAGCCGTACAAACGAAACGTTATAAACAAAGAGTGCCCTCATCAAGCCGCCTAAAAAAATGGCCGGAAGCAGTGTTGCTCCGGCCATTTTTTGTGTGTGCTGTTTATAGCTGTGTTGCGGTGTGTTGTTGAAGGCGCGATGGGCAGACAATTACGACTCTTCGCTTTGGGTGTAATTAAACACCGGTAAGCCTAATTCAAAGTGCATCGCCAGCAAACGGGCCACAAAGCCGCTGCACAGGGTAATCATGGTCACCGCATTGTGATCTAATCCGGTATGTTGCAAGCCGACATACAGCAAACCGGCGGCAAATGAGATCCCCGCATACAACTCTTTTTGGAATACCAGCGGGATCTGATTACACAACAGATCACGCAATACCCCGCCAAATGCGCCGGTGATCACTGCGGCAATCACCGCCACTACCGGGCCGTGGTGCATATCCAGCGCCACTTGCGCACCAATGATCGAAAAGACGATCAAACCCAGAGCATCGAGCACCAAAAACACTTTGCGCAGGTGCTTCATGACCGGTGAGATCCACGTCGTGATCACCGCGGCACAGGCCACAATCACAATGTAGTGCGGGTGTTTGACCCAGCCGAGCGGGTAATGGCCGAGCAACATATCACGGATCGAGCCGCCCCCGATGGCAGTCACACTGGCGATGATAATCACACCGAACAGATCCATTTTACGACGACCTGCGGCCAGCGCACCGGTCATGGCTTCAGCGGTGATCCCGATAAGATATAAGATAGTCAGTAACATGGGGAAAGTGGCTCAGTCCATCAATGAAAACGCGAGTGAGACAACACAGGCCAGCACACGGTATGACGCTTCTGTATGAAGCGGCTAACGTTGGCTGCTGGTTGGCGAATGCGCGCTATTTTACTGCTGATTTTTCTTTTGTCGCATTACAAATACTAATCATTTGTTGATTGTATTTTAAATGTGACATTGTGATATCACATAGTAAATAAAGTTGCATACAGCAATAAATAAGCGCTAATAGACGATTTATAGAGTTCGTTGCGCGTGATTAGGATTGAGGCTGGGTGTAAATTTTAAAAAATAGTGATTTATAAAAATAATCTATTCTTCTTATCGCTCCCATCTGTTGCTCTGGCTGCGTCAGATGTTATCTATGCATTAGTTTATTTCATTTATTTATGCTGGGTGCGTTTAGCAAAATGAGAGTTGGATCACGCTGCGCAAATGGCTGCAGTAGGTGGAGTGTGTACGGCGCCAAGATGATGCGTGGCGGTTTCTCTTTAGAAAGAGATAAAAATGCTCTGAGCTGAGTCGTATAGTCGAGCTATAGATTGCCCTAACGGCGCATCAGTAATAGCTCGGCGCTCTCTGGAGAGCATACGCAGTTACTGTTATAGTCTGCGGCAGAATTTTTCGGTAACACTCTGGCAACGAGAATAAATCTGATGATGACGCAATTTGAACAGCGGGTACTGGCCCTGATTGATGAGATGGTTGAGCACGGTACCGATGATGAACTGTTTGCCGGTGGCTATCTGCGTGGACACCTGACGCTGGCGGTTGCCGATGCTGAAGCCGATGGTGTGAGCTCCCTGAGCGAATTGGCGCAGCGCGTGAATGCCAGTTTGGATGCGGCGATTGCCAAGGGCGAGTTATCGCCACCGGATCAGGTGTTGGTACGTAATCTGTGGCAGCAGCTGTATCAGCAAGCGGCGGTTTAATCGCATTTGTATCGTCGATATAAACGGCGATACCGAACTCTAGACATACAAACGCTAGACATACAAAAGGCGCTACACCCACTTCGAGATGAAGTGTGTGTAGCGCCTTTTTTGTTGAGGCTAGCGGTATTGGTGAATTAAGCCGCTATTGCTTGCTTTGCCACCTACCACACGCGTTTTTATCTGTGGTTAACCACGTGGCTAATTTTGTACCGGCTTGCCTTTGAGCAGTTTACGCACCCAATAACGGTTAGGGTTGAGTGCATTTAAGATGTCTCGCTCCAAAGGCAGTGGCTCACCGTTCATCTGTGCGGCTAACACTTCGGCCAGCAAGGGCGCAGAGGTTAAGCCACGTGAGCCGAGCGCGCCGAGCACAAACAGATCGGGGTAATAAGGCGCATCCTCGACCGGCACCGCACTGCTTAATTGCGTGGCTAGCTCGGTGTACTGCGCCAGCGTAGCGGCATAATCAGGCAGAGCACCCATCAGTGGCAAGTGATCGCGCGTGGCACAGCGCACGGCGGCGCGCGCATCAGGGATTTCTGGTTGTGGCTCTTGGCTTACGCGTACCTGCTGCGCCCATGCCACATCAGGCAGACTACGCTGTAATTTGGCCAGATTTTCTTGCTGGTCGCTGTCGCGCAGGTCTGTGCTGGTATCTCCGCGGCCATAGGTCGCACCTAAGCAGTGCTGATCGCCGCGGATATTTACCGGCGTCAGATACCCTTCGGCGCACAATACAGTGTTGAGCTGGCTTAAATTAGTGTCGGTGGGGATATGGGAAACCTGCCCGCGTACTGGATACACAGGTAAGTGTTCACTTTCGCCAAACTCACTGATGCGATAGCCATTGGCTAGCACAACTACCGCATGGTTGGCCGTGATATTAGTGCGTTGTTCATGAGCATCTACTATTTCCAGCTGTAAATCCCAGCCAGTGGCGGTATGTGCCAGATGACGTAGGGTGTGTTGATAGTGAATGCTTAGTCCTTGTTGCTGCAGATGTTGCAACAAGTTGGCGGTTAACTGCGCTGGACACAGCCAGCCTCCCTGCGGATATTCCACCGCCGCAAAGCCCAGCGGCACTCCGGCGCGCGTTTCAGCACTTTCAGGTGAGTGAATGCTGACCATCGCCTCAGGCCACTCGGCTTGTTGCAAGTTAGCTTGTTTGTTGGCAGCAGCCTCATTGTGCGCCAGTTGCAACACGCCGCACCAGCGGTGATCAAAGGCAATACCTTGCGCGTCCAGTGCATCGTAACGTTGACGCGCAAATTGGAAGGCGTGGGCAAAAAAGCGCGCGAGTGGATCTTTAGCGCCGTTTAACAGCGGATACAGCGCACCTTGCCGATTACCGGACGCGCCTTGCGCCGCCTGCGCATCAGCGCAGTACAAGGTGACTTTCGCGCCGCGCTGTAACAAGGCTTGCGCCAGCAGCGCCGAGGCGATGCCACCACCAATGATTGCCACGTCTTGCAGTGAAGAGGCCGCAGGGCGTGCATACCACGGAGCAGGTTCGTTCGGTGTCAGGCTCTGTGCTGGGCGACGGCCACACAGCATTTCGCGCTTGTGGCGAAAACCTTTTAAGCGAGTGATCTCAAACCCAGCCGCTTGCAGGCCGCGGCGCACAAAACCGGCGGCGGTGAAGGTGGCAAATGTACCGCTCCCCGGCTTTGCCATGCGCACCATATGGGCAAACAGCTGCTCATTCCACATGTCTGGGTTTTTAGATGGGGCAAAACCATCGAGGAACCAAGCATCAATTTGCCCTTCATAGTCACGGCCCCAATCGCCAAAGGTCTCATTGACATCACCAAACCACACATCAAGAATGACTCGGCCTTGATCGAGAAGTAAGCGCTGACATCCACTAATCGGCAGTGGCCAGTTTTGTCGCAATTCGGCCGCCATTTCGGCAAGCTCTGGCCAGCTTTGATGCGCGAGCGCCAAGTCAGCCGCCGACAGCGGGAATTTCTCGGTGCTGATAAAATGCAGACGTTTTAGCTGGGAATCTGGGTGATTTCGCTGAAATTCACGAAAAGATTGCCACAAGGTAAGAAAATTCAGCCCCGTACCGAAGCCGGTTTCTGCTACGATAAAGCGATCTGCAGGATGGTGCAGCCAGCGCTCGGGTAACTGATTGCCGCTTAGAAAGACATAGCGGGTCTCTTCCAGTCCGTTTTGATTGGAGAAATAAACGTCATCAAACTCGGCGGACACGGGCGTTCCTTGTTCGTTAAAGCGCAGCGTGGCCTGTTGAATAGAAGATGTATTCACGGCAGGAAATACTCAAAAATGGAACTTGACGGTATTGTAACAGCACCGACCACTTGGCAAAACGCGGAAAGCTGACCACTTGCAGACAACAAAACCGTTAAACTTTGGCCAAATGCAAAGCGTTAAGGATGTTTTAGGCATGAAAAGAGCCGTAATTACAGGATTCGGAATCGTTTCCAGCATTGGTAACAACAAAACAGAAGTTCTGGAATCACTCAAAGCCGGACGCTCCGGGATCACCTTCTCTGAAACGCTGCGCGATATGAATATGCGCAGTCAGGTCTGGGGGGACATCAAACTCGATCTGACCGGGCTGATTGACCGTAAAGTTTTTCGTTTTATGAGCGATGCGTCGGCGTTTGCCTACCTGTCGATGCAAGAAGCGATTGCGGATGCGGGTCTGACTGACGAGATGGTCTCCAATGACCGTACTGGTCTGGTTGTGGGTACCGGTGGTGGTTCACCACGTAACCAAATCGCCGCTGCCGATGCAATGCGCTCGCGTGGCCTGCGCGGTGTGGGTCCGTACATGGTGCCAAAAACCATGACTTCCGGTGTGTCTGCTTGTCTGGCGACCCCGTTTAAGATCCGTGGTATCAACTACTCTATCAGCTCTGCCTGTGCGACTTCCGCGCACTGTATTGGCCACGCGCTGGAACAAATCCAGCTGGGCAAGCAAGACATCGTGTTTGCCGGTGGTGGCGAAGAGCTGGACTGGTCAATGGCGATGGAATTCGACGCCATGGGCGCACTGTCTACCAAGTACAACGAAACGCCAGAAAAAGCGTCCCGTACTTATGATGCGGCCCGTGATGGTTTCGTGATTTCTGGCGGCGGCGGTATGGTCGTAGTGGAAGAGCTGGAGCACGCACTGGCGCGTGGTGCGAAGATTTATGCTGAAATCGTTGGCTATGGCGCAACTTCTGATGGTTACGACATGGTAGCACCGTCAGGTGAAGGCGCAGTGCGCTGCATGAAGATGGCGATGCAAGGCATTGATACCCCAATCGATTACATCAACACCCACGGTACGTCTACGCCGGTCGGTGATGTGAAAGAGCTGGGTGCTATCCAAGAAATGTTTGCTGAAAACTGCCCTGCAATTTCGGCGACCAAGTCGATGACCGGTCACGCACTGGGTGCGGCAGGGGTACACGAGGCTATCTACAGCCTGCTGATGATGGAGCATGGCTTTATTGCGCCAAGCATCAACATTGAGCAGCTGGATGAACAAGCCGCGGGCCTGAATATCATTACCGAAACCACCGAGCGTGAACTGACTACCGTCATGTCCAACAGCTTTGGCTTCGGTGGCACTAACGCCACCTTGGTAATGCGTAAATTCAAGCAATAAGCAAAGTTGGTTAACAGGAGCTGAAGTGTTAGCTCCTCTTTAATTTTCCTTGACGGGTGGCCCGATAATTTCGGGCCTTTTTTATGCCGCTTTTCTGCCCATTTTTTCGCCTGCTGGCCGCTAGCACTGGATGAGGGATCATTTTTTCTTTAGACTGCCTGCCGGTTTTCCCCTTCGCTTGTCAGGATATTCGCATGTTCAGCGCCTTTAGTTACCAGTGTCCTTTATGTCATCAGCCTTTGCAGCTGCGCCGTGGTGAGCCACGTCGCTGGCAGTGTGCCGCACGTCACCAGTTTGACTGCGCAAAAGAAGGCTATGTCAACTTGATGCCGGTACAGCACAAACATTCGAAAAATCCGGGCGATAACAAAGAGATGATGCAGGCGCGACGCGCGTTTTTGGAAGCCGGCCACTATCAACCGCTGCGCGATAAAGTGGCGGCGTTGTTGCAAGAATCTCTGATTGCGGTGTCAGCATCAGACGTGCATCGAATTCAAGTGTTGGATATCGGCTGTGGTGAAGGTTACTACACGGCGGCATTGGCCCGTGTGTTGGCCGAGCACGCAATGATTTCCAATGGCGAAACCTTCGCTGGCAGCGCTTCTAATGGCGAAGCGCAGGTCGCCAGTCAGGTATTCGGGTTAGATATTTCCAAAGTGGCGGTACGCTATGCGGCCAAGCGCTATCCGAATGTGGAGTTTTGTGTGGCGTCTAGCCACCGCTTGCCGTTTGCTGATGCGTCGTTGGATGCAGTGGTGCGCATTTATGCACCATGCAAGGCGCAAGAGCTGGCGCGCTGTGTGCGACCGGGTGGGGTGGTGATCACGGTGTCGCCTGCGCCGCGGCATCTGTATCAGCTAAAAGAGCAGGTGTATGGGGATGTGGTGTTGCACCCATGTCCAGTTGAGACTTTAGACGGTTTTACACTCGAGCAGGATTTGCGTTTGGCCTATCCGATGCGTCTTAGCGCACAGGCGGCGGTGCAACTGCTGCAGATGACGCCGTTCGCTTGGCGCGCGTCGGCGCAGGTGTGGGAGCACTTGGCGGCGCAAAGTGAGTTTGCGTGTGAAACGGACTTTGCGATTCGCATTCATCATCGCGATCCTGTCATTTGTGATTAATCTCACACCAATCCCATTCCTCTGTTACAATCGCCGTTCACGGTACGCTTCGGTCTGTACCTGATGTCGGTGTCGGCCGCTTGTTGCGGCCGCCCTCTGATTAATGAGTTCAGCCTGACCGACCCTTTTACTGACGGGCGCTGGGCTCAGGAGCATATGTTGTATGTCTGTTGAAAATCTAGAATCGTTTGATTCTCTTGGCCTGTGTGATGAACTGCTGCGCGCGGTAGCCGAGCAGGGTTACACACAACCGACGCCGATTCAGCGTCAGGCCATTCCGGTGGTGCTGCAGGGCCGCGATTTGATGGCCAGTGCCCAAACGGGAACAGGCAAAACCGCAGGTTTTACCCTGCCTCTTTTACAGCGCTTGAGCCAACAGGCTCAGCCTAATGGCCGTCGTCCAGTTAAGGCGTTGATCTTGACGCCTACCCGTGAGCTGGCCGCTCAAGTATGGGAAAACGTACGCGAATATAGCAAATACTTGCCTCTACGCTCGCTGGTGGTATTCGGTGGCGTGAGCATTAACCCGCAGATGATTAAGCTGCGTGGTGGGGTTGATATTCTGGTAGCCACGCCAGGCCGTCTGTTGGATCTGGTCCAGCAAAACGCCGTTTCTTTGGCAAAAGTGGAAACACTGGTGCTGGATGAAGCTGACCGTATGCTGGATATGGGCTTTATCCACGATATCCGTAAAGTGTTGGCGCTGCTGCCGGCCAAGCGTCAGAACCTGCTGTTCTCCGCGACCTTCTCGGATGAGATCAAAGGTCTGGCAGACAAACTGCTGAAAAACCCACAACTGATTGAAGTCGCTCGCCGTAACACCGCTTCCGAGCAGGTTGAGCAGCGTGTGCACTTTGTCGATCGTAAGCGTAAGCGCGAACTGCTGTCGTTTTTGATTGGCCGCGATCAGTGGCGTCAGGTGCTGGTGTTTACCCGTACCAAGCACGGTGCCAACCATCTGGCCGAGCAGCTGGGTAAAGATGGCATCACCGCCGCAGCGATTCACGGTAACAAGAGTCAAGGTGCGCGTACCCGTGCGCTGGATGACTTTAAAAATGGCCGTGTGCGCGTGCTGGTGGCCACCGATATCGCCGCGCGTGGTCTGGACATTGACCAGCTGCCGTACGTGGTGAACTACGAGCTGCCAAACGTGGCGGAAGACTATGTGCACCGCATTGGCCGTACTGGCCGTGCTGGCTGTGAAGGTCTGGCGTTGTCACTGGTGTGTGTGGATGAACACAAACTGTTGCGTGATATCGAACGTCTGCTGAAAAAAGAGATCCCACGTGAAGCGCTGGACGGTTTTGCGCCGGATCCATCCATCAAAGCCGAGCCGATTGCCAATGGCCGTCAGCGCAATGATCGCCGTAATGGCAATCAGGGCGGTAATGGTCGTCGTCAAGGCGGCAATGGCGGTAACGGTGGCAATCGCGGACAAGGTGCTCGTGCTGCGGCTGACGGCGCGTCAGAGCGCAGCGGCGAAGGCCGTCCACGTCGTCAGGGTAACCCGAATGCCCGCCGTAACGACAGCGCCCGTACTGGCGAAGGTCGCAGTGAAGGTCGCAGCGAGAACCGTGGCGGCGAAAACCGTGCCCCACGCGCGCCACGTCAGCGTGCGCCGCGTCGTATCGCGGAATAGTCGTCTCGCAGAATAAGTGTTGAATAAGTCGTCTTGTTCAGGCGCGTGATCAACAATTAGTGCCGAACAGACAACAAAAAAGCCCGTCTCTGAAAAGAGGCGGGCTTTTTTTATGCGCGTCAATGTGAGGTCGATAAGTCAATCCGCTATTGGCGTGGCGCTATCTCGTACGGTTGTCCCAGCATTTTTAGCATCGCCATTGCCTGTTTTTGGTGCTCACCGGCAGCGACAAAGCCGCATCGCTTCTGCTCGGCATCCAATTGCCACAAGGTCATCCCTTTGGGATCATTGAGCACGATTTGCTGTGTCCCCACCTCTTCGCTGGCGAGATGACCGGCAAGTGTACCGGCAATTTGCAGCGGTAATAGCGGCGTCTTGACCCGCACCGACTGGGTTGGAATGCGCACTGCGGTTGGCTGACCGAGTAAGGTTTTCGCCAACGCCGCGGCACACAGCAAAATCGGCTGTAAGTAAGCGTAGACTTCCCCTACAATCTGCGCGCAGTCGCCGAGTGCGAATATGTCTTCCTCCGAGGTCGCCAAATACGCATCAGTGACTATACCGCGGTCGGTCTGCAAACCAGCGCGTTGCGCGAGGGTGATCTCTGGGCGCAGCCCTGCGGTGCACAGAATTTCGGCTGCCTGATAACGGCTACCATCACTGAAGGTGATTGCCCACTCGCCGCTGTCGCTACGTTGTAGTGCGGTCAGCGTGCAGCCGAGTTTGAAGCGCACCCCGTGCTCTTGCATTTGCTGCTGCAAGGCTTGGCTTATTAGCGCCGGCAGTTGGCGCGCCAGCAAGCGCGGCGCAAGATCCGTCATAATCACCTGTTTACCGGCTAAGACCGCATCCATACCCAGCTCGGTGCCAATCAAGCCGCCGCCCACAATCAAGACTGACGGCATCTGTTGCAGACGTGCCGCATGCTGGCGGTAATCCTGCAAGCTGTTGAGGGTCATACAATGTTGAGCGGCATCATCAGGTAGCGGCGGGATAACACTGCGCGCACCAACGGCCAATACCAGCTTACTGTAGCGTAAGGTGGCGCTCGCCGTGTGCAGCAGATGCTGTTTTGGCTCCAGCGCCGTAACCCGCGTCTGGGTCAGGATCTCGATATTCAGCTCGGCAGCCAGTGTGGCCGCATCCGCGCGTACCATGCTGTCCGCTTCAGTCTGACGCGTGAATATATGGCTCAGATCTGGCTTATTGTAGTCACAGCCATCATCGGCAGTGATCAGCAGTATCGGTTGTTGGGCGTTTTGTCGGTGCATCGCTTTCACCAATTGCCACGCTGCAAAACCACTCCCGACGATGATGATAGGGGCATCAACCAAGGTAGTGGTGGCCTGTGCCGGTGGCGTAGTCATGTGTAAAGTCGGCATGCAGGTATCTCCTCAGTCTTGCAGCGGATCGAAGACGTCTTTACCCAACCCACAATCAGGGCAGAGGAAATCATCCGGTACCGCATCCCATTCGGTGCCGGGGGCGATGTCTTGGTTTGGCTCACCAACGGTGGGATCGTACACCCACTGACACACAGTACAGATCATCTTGCAGCCACTGAGAACACCGTTTGCGCTGCTCTGACAGGCAGGGCGCAGGGCACTGATCTGCGGTGAGGCTGCGTCTGCGATGGTGGATACTGCTTCGCCCTCGACTTGGACCATAGCCGTGGTTGTCTGCACATTAATCGCAGCAGGTTCAGCAAGGGGGGTTAAGGCCCATTCTTCCGCCAGTTTGCGGCCATAATCGCGGCACAGTTGTAAGGTGTAGCTGTCCGGTTTCCATTTGGCTTTCATGCTTTCGCAAGTCATGAAACCGGCATCGGTCAAACGCGCATGAATGCGATCGACGGCGCCGCCGTTCCAGCCATACGAGCCAAAGGCGGCTGCTTTTTTGCTACGAAAACGCAGGCCTGTGATCTCTTCCAGCATGCCGGCAATTTTCGGCATCATCACATTATTCATGGTCGAGGAGCCGACCAAAATGCCTATGGAGCAAAAGACTTGCGCCAGAATTTCGTTTTTGTCATGGCGTGAGACATTAAAGATCTTCACGGCGACTCGCGGATCACGCTCGGAGATCCCTTGCGCGATCGCATCGGCCATCATGCGGGTATTGTTAGACATCGAGTCATAGAACAACGTGATCTTATCTTCTTGGTATTGATCCGCCCAGCGCAGGTATTGTTCGATGATCTGCACCGGATTGTCACGCCATACGATCCCGTGCGAGGTGGCGATCATGGCGACTGGCAAATTAAAGCTCAGCACTTCTTGAATTTTGGCTGTGACCAGTTGGCTAAACGGGGTCAGAATATTGGCGTAGTAGCGCAGGCACTGCTCCATCAACTCAGTTTGGTCGACTTCATCGTTAAATAGCCGCTCATCACAGTAGTGTTGACCGAAAGCATCGTTACTGAACAGCACCGCATCACCGGTCAGGTAGGTCATCATGCTGTCAGGCCAGTGCAGCATCGGGGCCTCCACAAATACCAGCGCTTTCCCATTCCCAATATCCAGCGTATCGCCGGTTTTTACGGTGCGAAAATTCCATTCGGGATGGTGGTGATGACCAGTAATCGAATCGATCGCCGAGCGGGTACAGTAGATCGGGGTATTGGGGATCTCGGCCATCAGCGCAGACAGTGCGCCGGCATGATCTTCTTCCGCGTGGTTGATCACGATGTAATCAATGCTGCGCAGATCGATCTCTTGCTTCAGATTGGCGACAAAAGCATGGCTGAATTTATGATCAACCGTGTCGATCAGGACTGTTTTTTCTTCACGAATGAGGTAGCTGTTGTAGCTCGTCCCTTTGGTGGTTTTGTATTCGGTGCCGTGAAAATCACGCACTTCCCAGTCACGCTGACCAACCCAATGAATATTGTTCTTTACCTGAATGTGCATTGTAGACGGCCTCATTATAAAGTTGTATTTAAAGTGCATCTTATGAGGTGCATAATATTAAAGGTGTATTTATAATGCAACTTATAATCTTGGCCGGACTTTTGATTTGGCAGGGGATTAGGCGGTTCTTGCGCGAGTAATCAATCTGTTAATTATTGATTTTAAAGAAATATGGCGAGGGTGACGTGCTTTGTCACAGGATGAAGCAATTATGCATGAACATCTGCGTTATGCTACACGCAGCAAAGGAGATAAGACGATGGTAACGATTCCTGACTATTTTACCTGTCACAAGCAGACCCCATTTTTTAAGCGCGATAGCGTACCGGCGGCATTGCTTAGTTGGCATAACACTCGTGCTGGGGTGTATGCGCGATTATCGGTGATGCGCGGCGGGATCTGTTTTACCGGCTTTCGCGGTGAAACGCAGGAGATTGAGCGGGAAGTGATTGTGGCAGCAGGGCAGTTTTTGGTCGCGCCGCCGCAGTACTGGCACAAAATTGCCTTACTGACCGACGATACCTGTTTTAATCTGGATTTCTTTTCCGATCCACAACTGCATGACACCGCCGAGTAAATCTAAGCGTTACTCTCAGTGTTAAGTGCATATTGGTAAGCGCATCACGTTGGCCTGTCTACGTATCTTGCGGGCAGGCCAATGGCATCATTCCGACGCTTAATCCAAAATGATATGCGGGATGTAGCGCGACAAGTCTTGCGTTACTAAGCTGGCATCTTCACGGATCGCGATCCCCGCCGGCTCATCATCAATCAACCAACTGCCAATTAAGGTGTAGTTATCACCAAATTTAGGAAGCGGGTGATAGGCTTGCCAAATCATCCCTTCCTCACCATACGGCCCATCCACCTCGTATACGGTTTTTTGATCCTGCACGATGCTGATGTTGGCGCCTTCACGGGAGAACAGCGGTTTCACCACATAATCTTTCAGCGCACTGCGCGCCGGATCATCGGCAAAATAAGCCGGTAGCAGATTCGGGTGATTCGGGAAACGTTGCCACAGCAGCGGCAATAGCGCCTTGTTGGAGATGATCGATTTCCACATCGGCTCCAGCCATTGCACCTGCGCGCTGGCCAGATGTTCAGCATAGGCTTCGCGGAACATGAACTCCCACGGATAGAGCTTGAACATCCACTCGATAATGTGATCATCGGTATCAGTAAAGCGGCCATCGGCGCTTAAGCCAATCTCTTCGATGAAGACAAATTTGGTGTTCAGCCCCGCTTCTTTGGCACAATCTTCCAGATATTGCACCGTACCGCGATCTTCCTCAGTATCCTGACAGCAGGCAAAGTGCAGCGTGTGTGGGCTGTGCTGGTTTAACTGATGCAAACGGCGGATCAGTGCTTCTTGCACCAGATTGAACTGATCGGTATCGCGGCGCAGCTGACCGCTGTCGACGTTATCTTCCAGCCATAACCACTGCCAAAATGCCGTTTCAAACAGGGAAGTCGGCGTATCAGCGTTGTTCTCATACAGCTTGGCCGGTGATTTACCGTCATAGGCCAGATCTAAACGCGAATACAGACTCGGATCGCGCCGTTTCCACGAGTCGGCCACTTGTTGCCATAACGGCTCGGGGATCTGGCAGCGACGCAGCAGCACTTCATCGCGCACCACCTGATCGACAATTTCCAGACACATCTGGTGCAACTCTTGGGTCGGCTGCTCCAGATCTTGCTCGATCTGTTTGAGACTGAACTGGTAATAGGCGGTTTCATCCCAATACGGCTCGCCGTACATGGTATGAAAACCAAACCCGAACTCGGCGGCTAACGCGCGCCAGTTCGGGCGTTCTTTACAAGGAACGCGGAACATCAGCCACCCCAGCTGCGACTGCTACTGCCGCTGTAAGAGCTTTTACGGGAAGACGACGATGACCAGCCGCTGCCACCGGAGCTGCTGCTGGAGCGATCATCACGCTTATCCCAGCTGGATTTGGCTTCTACGGTGGAGCCAAAACCGCCGCGCGACAAGGTGCGCGTTGCGGCCGGTTTTTCCTTCAGCGCATTGTTATCCAGCGTGACATTACGGTTGCTGGTGCCGGCGTTGCCGTAGCTATAACCGGTGGAGGTGGTCCATTTACCGTAGTTGGGATTACGTTGATCTTTGGGGATAAACACCGGCACGTTGCTGTAACTTGAGCGGCCACTGTTCATCAATTTACCGAACATATAACCGGCCATCATCGGCATAAACCAGCCGGTGCCCGGTGATTGCACGCACTGTCCGGCACCAAACTCGGCCACACAGTCCGATTCACTGTTATAGCGCGGCGCAGTTTTCGCTGCTTCGGCCAGTGCGTTCTGGTAAGCGGTTTGACACTCGGCGGCCAAGGTCGGGTTCTGATTAATACATTCCGACAAGTTCTTGAACACTTCGGCGGATACCTGTGGTTGGGCTTCATCGCCACAACCGGCCAGCACCATGCTGCTGACCGCCACGGTCAACGGTGCCAGTTTAAAAGGACGCCAAGTTTTACGTAACTTTTCGCGCAGAATGTTCTGACTGCGTTTCATTCTGCTCTCCTTTAGTAGGTCATACAGGCGGCGTTCAGCAAACCGACGGACACGGACATACCGGCCATCACGATGCCTGCGCCAATTTCATTGTTGTTGATCCGCTCGACAAAGCTTGGCATCAAGCCAAAGCGGACAATCAGGAAGGCGATGATCTGGGCAAACAGCGCCACAATGCCCCAGACAATAAAATCAAATAGGCTGACGGAATTACTGGCGGCACTGGCAATGGCCAAGCTGTAACCGATAAAGGCACCGGCCAGCGTCACCGCCGCTGCAACATTCTTCTGTTCTTTAACCAACGCCCACTCATCGTAAGGGGTGACGCGCACATAAGCCCACTTAAACACCATCAACATGATGAGTGCGGTAAAAAAGTACAGAGCAAAAGATCCGAGTCCGGCCAGTAACGCCACAGTCATTCTCCTTGGCAGCAGCTGCCTATATGGTAAATCGCACGTCATTTTACGCGGTGAAATGCCGTGCGTGATGTAAACACGTCTTTTCCATCACGCAGGTTTAGGCTGCGTTAATGTACGTCGCGGTAGTGTTAGATTACTTTAAAGTCGGTCGGGGTCAGGTTAATCCCGGTGCTGATCACCAATGCGCGCTCCTGATCGTTGAAGATCAGTTTTTCTTCGGCAGAGATCATCACGAACTCATCCAGCGAATCATTCACATGCCGTTGATACAGCATAATGAATTGATCGGTTTCCGACGGGTACAGGGTACCGGCATTCCAGGTTTTCTCGGTCATGGCGACCGGCCGCTCGTTATGCCACACCTTCTCGAAGGTTTCCCCTTCCAGTGACCATTCGCTGCGCACAATGCCGTTTTGCAGCAAATCATCCCAACTGGCCTGAGTATCGACCGCTTGCGTCTGATAAAAATACCACAATTTGACATCAATGACGTGGCTGTCTTCGGTTCCACCTTGCTGTAAAACCTGAATAAAGCCTTCATCATCGGTGTAAAAACGCAGCAGGCGGCTGTTATCGTCCAGCTTCACTTCACCTACCGCTTGAATAATCTGGCTGCGCGCCGCACCTTCAAAAATCACATGCGGCTCAATTAAGCGCAGTGCCAGATCATCGAATTCCACCACGCCGCCTAAGCGCAGACCGAGCACTTCTGGTGTGCTGGGCGTAGTCGGTGCTGGCGCGGTTTTCTTTTTGAACCAGTCAAACATAGTCAGTCCTACCTTGATGCTGACAGCTATGGAGTGTTGTTATGCCACAGATGGTGAGCTTGTTGTGTTAGCGTCTATTTTTTGCGCTAACGGTTCATGCTAACTACCGCGCTATTCTAGTCTAGGTGCGGCATCACACGTTGCGCTGTGTTAAGACGTTATTAACGCTATTTAACCGTCAATAAGACAAAACCCCGGCGCACCTGATAGGGATGCCCGGAGTCATAGGAACGTCTCGGCGCAGCCGGTGGCTGCGATTACTGTTTGCGGGCCAGAATGCGGGCCAGTTCATCTTTGGCCGAATTATTGGCACTGCCGGTGATCCCTGCTTGCTTCAGTTTCGCTTGCAGAGCATCGCCACTTTCTTCGGCGTATTGCTCAGCTGCCGCTTCCAGCTTGGCTTGTTGTTCGGCTTGTTTTTGCTTGATGCGATCTAATGATTCTACGGCCGTGCGCATTTTGGAGTTCGCGCCCACGTTACGCGCAGAGACCGCCGCTTGTGCTTTTTGCACGGTTTCGGTGGCTTTGACCACATCCACTTGCTGCTCTAACTGGCGCAGTTTCTCTTTCGCCTGCGTGATGTTATTACGCAGGGTATCTGCCGAGTGGCTGAACTGATCCAGATAACGCTGCTCGCCTTCTTGCTCATCGCGCAGCTTGCTGACACGCTCGGCGCACTCTAACGCCAGCGCTTCTTCGCCTTTTTCCATTGCGCTGATGGCATGTTGCTCATACTCGCTGATGCTTTGTGCCAGCGCTTGCACTTTCTGCTCAGACAGTTTGCGCTTGGCGATGATGCTGGCCAGTGCTCTGTCAGATTGACGCAGCTCTTCTTTGGCTTCACGAATTTCTTGATCCAAAATGCGCAGCGCCTGACTGTCGGCAATGGTTTCAGCCGCTTCGTTCACGCCACCTTTTACGGCGGTAAATAACTTTTTCCAAATACTCATAATGGATAACTCACTGTAAATAATCGTCGTAAAGGTCAATAAATGCGGCGATATTACGGAATAATGTCGCGATTTCCGCATCAATAGCCTCGAATGAGGAGTGGGAGGAGAGCGCCCCGAATGCCGTGTAGTATTCGGTATCGTCAATCCGGTTAATCCCGATACTGGTTAGCGGAAACAGTTTATGTGTACGCAGGATGTAAGCATCCAGCGCGGCGCAATCTTTGACTTGCGCTGCACTGAACAGCAGGCTTTCCACCAGAATTTGTTCACCGGCAATGGCCAGATAGGCTTCCAGACCTTCATCGTTACGGATCACTAACGTATCGCCCTGCGGCTCGGTATGCCAACCGGCATGCGCTTGCAGGTGCTGAAGTAAATCAGAGAGTTGCCATTGCATCATTAAATCTCCCGTTATTGATGCGGCGAAGGCAGATATCAGGCTGCCTTCCGGTAACCATCACATGATCGTAGCGTCTATCCCACGCAGCTTTTGGTGTTGCCGTTTGACGGCGCAAAACGATCACAGTCTGGTAGGTATGACACCGATATGGGGGCCAGGTTGCAAATTATCAATGACTTGTAATGCACAATTTCGCATAAGTTGGTCGCAATGATAGGCAACAAGATGCAAGCCTTTGGCCTCTGTCACATTTATTGACATTTAGCACACTGCCAAGTGTGGGCTGGCGCCGGCGCAATCGCTGTCGTGCATGGTATCATTTATCACAGAAAATCGATGCCGATGGAGTCAGGTCGTGAAAATTGTTGTAGATGAAAACATGCCGTACGCCCGTGAGTTATTCAGTCAGGTTGGACAGGTATTTCCTGTTTCCGGCCGGCCTATGCCGCAGGCTGAATTAGCCGATGCGGATGCGCTGATGGTGCGTTCGGTGACCAAGGTCAATGCTGACTTGCTGCGTGATACCTCGGTTCAGTTTGTGGGCACGGCTACAGCCGGTACTGATCATGTCGATCTGGAGTGGCTGGCTCAGGCCGGAATTGGGTTTTCCTCGGCACCGGGCTGTAACGCCATTGGCGTGGTGGAGTACGTGATTTCGGCATTGCTGATTAAAGCTGAGCAAGATGGCTTTCAGCTGCGCGATAAAACGGTCGGGATTGTTGGGGTAGGGAATGTGGGCTCGCGCCTGAACCAGCGCCTGCGCGCGCTGGGTATCCGTACCTTACTGTGTGACCCGCCACGTGCCGAGCGAGAAGGGCTGGATGGATTTGTGACTTTGCCGGAATTGTTGGCACAGTCCGACATCATCACGCTGCACACCCCGCTGATTAAGCGCGGCGCACACCCAACCTTCCACATGATTGACGCTGATGTCTTGGCAGCGCTGCCAGATGATCGCATTTTAGTTAACGCCGGTCGTGGCGGGATCATCGACAATCAAGCATTGTTGAACGCACTGCAAAATGGGCGTCGTTGGCATCTGATTATGGATACTTGGGAAAACGAGCCGCAGATTATGCTGCCTTTGCTGCCCTATGTGGCGGTCGCTACCCCGCACATTGCCGGTTATAGCTTAGAAGGTAAAGCGCGCGGTACTGCGCAGGTGTTTGATGCGCTGTGCGAATCGTTAGGTCGCAGTCCACGCGCCGATATTCGTACCTTGTTACCGGTGCCGGATGTGGCGGAAATCCGTCTGCACGGCGCGCTGGATCAAGCCATGCTGACGCGCTTGGTACATCTGGTGTATGACGTGCGCCGCGACGATGCGCCACTGCGCCGTGGCGCGGCCATTGACGGCGAATTTGACCGTCTGCGTAAGTTTTACCCCGAGCGACGCGAGTGGGCATCCCTCACTGTCGTTTGCGATGATGCACAAACCGCAAATTTGCTGCAGAATATCGGGTTTTCCAGCCGGGTGGCCTGATTTGTCACTGACAGAGCAGTACCATGCCGGCATATCGCAATAGAGAATAAAACAGGGCGGAGAGAGTCAGTATGACTGAAGGTTGGAATATCGCAGTATTGGGTGCAACAGGTGCCGTTGGTGAGGCCCTGCTGACGCTGCTGAGTGAGCGCGAGTTTCCGGTGGGTCAGCTGTTTCCTCTGGCCAGCCAGCCGGATGAAGCGGACACCGTTTTGTTCAACGGTAAAAACGTCGCGGTACAGGCAGCCGAGGAGTTTGATTGGGCGCAAGTACAACTGGCATTTTTCGTCGCGTCGCAAGAAGCCAGTGCCCGTTATGCTGATCTGGCGGCAGAGTCTGGCTGTCTGGTAATTGATAGCAGCGGCCTGTTTGCGATGGATCCGTCTGTGCCATTGGTGGTACCGACCGTTAACCCGCACATGCTGAGCGAATACCGCAACCGCAATATTATTGCTGTGGCCGGTGCCGCGGTATGCCAAGCGCTGACCGCCGTGAAACCACTGCTGGAGCAAGCGGTGTTGCAGCGTCTGAATCTGACTAACTTGCAACCGGCTTCCGCGCTCGGTAAGCGCGGTGTTACCGAACTGGCCGGTCAGGCGACTCGTCTGCTGAATGGCTATCCGGTCGAGCCGGTCTTATTCCCAGCGCAACTGGCGTTTAACCTGTTGCCATGTGCTGCGCGTATGGACAGCGAAGGCGTGGTCAGCGAAGAGCGCCGGGTTGTTGATGAAGTGCGTAAAGTTCTGCAGGATGAAACTCTGCCAGTAGCGGTGCAGTGCGTGCAAGCGCCGGTCTTCTACGGCAACGCGCAAGCGGTGATGCTGGAAACCGATCAAATGCTGAGCCAGCTCGAATGCATCGAGATGCTGCGTGACGTAGAAGGTATCGAGCTGCAAGAAGGCGACGCCTTCCCGACGCCAGTGGGCGATGCCACGCAAAATCCACATTTGACCATCGGCTGCGTGCGCAATGACTATGGTCTGCCGCAAGCGGTGCAGTTCTGGTCAGTGGCAGACAACGTTCAGTTTGGCGGCGCATTAATGGCCGTGCACAGCGCTGAGTTGCTGATCCGCGACTATCTCTGATTTGTCGCTGTAACGCTAAATGTAATCTGCGCTGCATAAATACCACGCGCGGCTGTATTGGCCGGGGTGATTTATGCTAATTATCATGCCGGAGCTGGTGATCTCCGGCATATTTTTTGCTTTAAACTGGGGTCAGTCTGTTACTGACGACGCCAAAGCGTCAAAAAAATACACGGCAATGGCCGCGATATGTGCAAAGCATGTCGAAAACCCAATTTCAGTGCCGGATGGCGTCAAGCTGCCGTCCGGTGATAAGAGCTCCTGAATCTGTTGTTATTGAAGATTGCAGTCAGATATTGCCTGAATAATCTGGCCGGTAACCTCGGTGATTTCAATAAGGACTGGCTTTCGTCTCAGAGGGTATGAGTTGTGACCATGACGAAAATTGCGCGTCTGATAGCGCTGTGGGCAGTGGCCGGTTGCGCCCTGCCGGTGTCAGCGTATCAGATGGAGGTAGTAGGGCCGGACGGAACACCTTCCGCGGCTCAGGGACGCACGGCCATCACCCAGCCGGCACCAGTACGTTCAGCGACCAGCGGCCACACTGCGTCGCGGGGTCGTGTGTACGGCCCGACCAAAGCATCGGAAACATTATGGTCGATCGCCAGTCGTGTCCGCCCGTCGAATCGAGTGTCGGTGCAGCAAACCATCGGGGCGCTGTATCGCCTCAATCCATCGGCTTTTGAATTAGATAATCTGCACGGTCTTAAGCCGGGTAGCCGTTTGCGTTTACCTACGTTGAGCCAAGTTCGGGCGGAAAATACCGCAGCCGTGAATGTGCGCTTAGAGCGAGAAAAGCCAGCGTGGGAGCGTTATAGCCGAGAAAAACAGGCGCGTGAACGTGCGCAAGCACAAGCACAAAAAACGCAAGATAAAAAGACTGCGGCACGTAGTAACCTAGTAGCGCCATCGGTCAGCAAACCGCTCGCGACTACCCATGTGGCGGGGAGCAACTCGCCTGAAAATCGTGCATCAACAATTAGTGCGGCCAATACACCGTCAGCGGCAAGCAGCGCCAAGAAAATCGCTGCTGTAGCGGCAACGGCCGGTGTGGCCACTGCTGCCGTGCAAGCTGCAACGGCTGAGCCTGATCTGATCACGCCGTTGCCGGCTAATAGCCCCGTTGCGCCAGCCGCACCTGCGGTGACGCCAAGTGTTGCGGCGTCAACCAGCCCAGCCTCAACTAACACTGCACCGGTCAGTAATGTGGCGGAGCGATACGCGGCATTAGAAAATGTGCCGGTGCCTGCTGATACTCCAGCGTCGGTACCTGCCGCTGTCACTAGCGGCACTTCGCTGGCTAGCAGCGCGCCACTGGCGCAGCAAGCGCAGCCGATTGTGCCACTGGCAGTCTCCGCCGGTATGCTGGCCAATACTGAGCAAAAAGAAGCGCAAGCGTTGCCTCTGACTGCCGAGGAGGCCAAGCAGTTACGGCAACAGCTGGTGGATTCGGCCACTGAAATCAGCCGCCTGACCGAAAACAATGTCAGCCTGACTAATCAAGTGAGCGAGCTGCAAATTCGCGTTAAACAGCTGCAAGTTGAGCTGGATAATGAAGCCGCGTTTCGTAAAGAAGCCAGTCAGGCGATGGCCCATGCCGAAGAGCAAGCCAAGGCACTAGAACTGGAGCGGATGAAGAACAAAATGCTGGAAGAGTCATCCGGCTCGCTGATCCAGCAGATGTCACGCAGCTGGCCGCTAGCCATTGGCGTGGGCGTGATCCCGCCGGTGTTGCTGGGTGCATTGCTGTGGTTGCTGTATCGCGTGCGTCAGCGTCGACAAAATGCGCTGCTGTCTCAGGCATTTGAAGAGCATCAGCCTAAAGACTTTGGTGGCGCAGCCGCCTTTGCGCTGGGCAATGATACTCCTGATCTAAGCCGTCCAGATGACATGGAGATGCCATGGGAAGACACGGATACCTCCGAGCATCCGGCGGAAAATAGCGCGCCTGCGGCCATTGAGTTGCCGGAGCCGCCATCGCTGTTTGCATCGCTACCGGGTCTGGATGATGACGATACGCCGGAAGATGATGATGAGGCCCTGCTCAATAGCCGTCGTCGCGACGCCAAGAGCGAGCAAATCAATGAGGATGATTTTGACTTAGCGCATCCAACGGGCAGCACGTCAAGCGCGCCAGAAAGCGCCGAGTTGGCCTCGCTGGTGGACTTGGATCTGGCTCATGACGAAATGCTGGGCGGTGATGAGATTGTTGATGTGATCCTGTCAACGCCATCACTGGTTAACGGTTCACCACTGGATCAGGATGACGATATTCGTCTGCTGGCCGATATGGATGATGAAGACCCAATATTGTCGCTGAGCGATGAGGATTTGTTTGAATCGTTAAGTCCTGCGGCGAAAGCGGCGCCTGTGGCTACGGCAGAAAAATCGCAGAGCGCTGTTGCGCCTGAGCCGGAACAGACAAAAAAGCCTGAGCCGGAGACTGAGCCTGCGGTAGCGGCTCCGGCGCCAACTGCACCGGACAACACCGCACCTGCTCAGCCTAACGGAGCGGATAAACCACCGGTGTCTGCGCAAGCGATCGCCGCCAGTGCATTGGCCGCATCTGTCGCAGCCTCTGCTGCTGCAAAACCGGTCAAGGCACAATCGGTCGAGGCTAAATCGGTCGAGACGATACCGTCAGCGCCAGTACCATCCGCGGTAGATGATGAGATTGCCAACGCGGATAAGGCTGATGTTGCCGCGCAGTCGAAGCCACAAGCCGCTGCGCAGACGCCAGAGCAAGCTGCAGCGCCTGCCGGTGCACCGCGTGAGCCTGAGCCGGTCGCGCCAGTCGCTGCCGCAATGCAGCCGGAGGTAGCCGCAGAGCTGAACCTGCCGGAAACCGATACGGCGGCAGACCACGCGCTAGAGATACCGGCCGCGCCGACAGCCACGGCCGATGACCTTGCTGTTACCGAGATTGCGTCAGATGAGCACAGTACGGAACATAGTGCTGAGTATTGTACCGAATATAATACCGAGCAAAGCGCCGAGCCTGAGCTGTTGCCTGTCGCCGCTAAGTCCTCCGCCGCCGAGATTGCAGACATGTTTGATCTGGCCGATGACAATGACCTGCAATTAGCATCGCCCGTGGCGGCGCCGGATGAGCCTGCGCCAACATTAGCGCAGACCCGCTTGCCTGAGCCGCAGCTGCTGGCGACAGAGATGCTAGAGACTGATCTGTTGGGCACGGAACTGCTGGCCGATGAAAGCGCGGCAGGAGGGATGGATACTCAACCAGACGCTCAGTCGGCAACGTCAACATTGAGCGAGCCCGTCGCCGATGACACCGAGCTGCCGACAGAGATGTCTTCTGCCAAGGCAGCCGCTGAACCGGTTGAAGTGGCGGATATGCAAGATATGCCCGATATGGCATCAGAGCCTGATTCTGAATCAGAACCGTTTCGTTCGGAAACGGAACGCGCCTTGGCCGCAGCGTTAGCCGGAGCGCGTCAGCGTGCACCGCAGACGTCAGAGCCACAGACTCCAGAAGTATCAGAAACAGTGCCAGCCGATGCGAGCGCGGTTTCTGTGCCGATGGGGGACACGACGGCTTCTGCGCACTCAGCGAGCCTGAACCCGTTGCATGATGAGCTTGACGCTGCCGCGCAGACAGCGCGTTTAAGCGATTACCGCGCGCACGACAGTTTGCTGACACCGGAAGAGCAAAAACAGCTGTTTGCTGAGCAGTTGCTGGATTTGCCGGAGATGACCGAGGCCGATTTTGATTTGTCCGCACCGATGTCCGCGCCAGCCGATGAGTGGCGGATGCCCTTACCGCCAGAGCCTGCCTCTGCTGATGAGGATTGGGCGGCGCAGGATAACCTGATGGATGCTGCGGTACAGGTGACGCCAGAAGAGCGCGATGCCTTTACCCAAAGCTTTGTCGAAGCCGAAGCGCAAGAGACTGAAGCGGACGATGATTTGGTCGGCAAACTGATCTTGGCGCGTGCGTATCTGGATATCGATGATCCTGAAGGCGCACAACCGCTGCTAGAATCGGTGCTTAAGCAAGGCAGTGCTGAGCAACAAGCGCAAGCGCGTAAAATGCTGCAGGAAATGGCCTGAAAATCGCCGGATAACGGTGATATCAAGGTAAGAGCCTAAAATACGGTGCTGAGAGGCACCGTATTTTTGTTTATAATATCGCGTTTCTTTTACTGTAAATTTTCGCAGTAAATGCTTGCAGTAGACTCAGTTAATGAAGGTAAGTGGACTATGCGTATAGCGCTGGGCATTGAATATGATGGCAGCCGGTATTTCGGTTGGCAGCGTCAGCAGGAAGTGGACAGCGTACAAGGCCGTCTGGAAAAGGCATTGTCGAAAGTCGCCAATCATCCGGTGGATGTGTTTTGTGCTGGGCGTACCGATGCGGGTGTGCATGGCACCGGTCAGGTGGTTCACTTTGATACCGATGCCGTGCGTAAAGATGTCGCGTGGACGATGGGCGTCAATGCCAACTTACCGGATGACATTGCCGTGCGTTGGGTGCAGCCGGTCTCTGATGAGTTCCACGCTCGCTTTAGTGCAACGGCGCGCCGTTACCGCTATATCATCTATAACCATCGCTACCGTCCGGCGATTTTGCGTCGCGGTCTGACTCATTACCATTTGCCGCTCGACGAGCAAAAAATGCAGCGTGCTGGGCAATATCTGCTGGGAGAGAATGACTTTACCTCTTTCCGTGCGGTACAGTGCCAGTCGCGTACCCCGTGGCGCAATGTGCACCACCTGAAAGTCACGCGCCAAGGCAACTATGTGATTGTCGATATCAAAGCGAACGCCTTTGTGCATCACATGGTGCGTAATATCGTCGGCAGTTTGCTGGAAGTGGGCGCCGGTAATCAGCCGGAAGAGTGGATTGCATGGCTGCTGGCGGTAAAAGATCGTAATTTGGCGGCAGCAACAGCCAAAGCTGAAGGCCTGTATCTGGTGGAAGTGGATTACCCTGAACACTTTAATCTGCCAAAACCGGCGCCGGGCCCTCTGTTTGTTCTGGATTAGTCTCGTCTTCGGCGCTGCTTCGGTAGCACTGAAACCTATGCTAATCAGCACGACATAGAAGCAGTAACAATAGATAATTCATAAGCATAGCTAAGTAACAATATAGCTAAGTAATAAAAAAGAGACGCGCAGCGTCATTAGCGCTGCGCTTATTAGCACGGAAGACCAGCAAGGATGTGAGCTATGGGTCTGCTGCAGACCATGTTTGATTTTATACTGCACATTGATGTGCATTTGGCCGCCATGGTAGCCACTTATGGGATTTGGATTTACGCCATTTTATTTCTGATCGTCTTTTGCGAGACCGGATTAGTGGTGACCCCATTTTTGCCGGGCGACTCCTTGCTGTTTGTCGCCGGTACGCTGGCCGCGACCGGACAGATGAATCCCCATACCTTGGTGGCGTTGCTGATTGTGGCGGCCATTTTGGGTGATGCGGTAAATTACAGCATTGGCCGTTTATTCGGGCAGCGTTTATTTAGCAATCCACAGTCACGGATTTTCCGGCAGGCGTACTTAGAGCGCACCCATGCCTTTTATGAACGTCATGGCGGTAAAACGATTATTCTGGCGCGATTTGTACCGATAGTGCGGACATTTGCGCCGTTTGTCGCCGGAATGGGCAAAATGAGTTATCGCCATTTTGCGCTGTTTAATGTGACCGGCGGCATCGTCTGGGTCACCGCATTTGTCTATGCCGGTTACTGGTTTGGCAACATGCCGGTGGTGAAACAAAATTTAGAATTACTGATCCTCGGTATTATTTTTGTATCGGTGCTACCGGGGCTGATTGAGTATTGGCGTCAGCGCCGCCGCAAAAATACGGCAAGCTGAAATCGGGTTGGTCGGGTATGACCAGTTTTTTGTCCACAGTGTTAATCTGTTGTGGTTTAATGTGCGGCATTTCCTGAGCTTACAGTGCGCCAGGCGGTGCCGTTAACACACAAGGTTGAAAGGTCGTCCATGAGCTGGATTGAGCGTATTATCAACAAAACCAATATTGTCTCCTCACGCAAGGCCAGTATTCCTGAAGGCGTGTGGACCAAATGCGACGGTTGTGAACAAGTTCTGTATCGTGCGGAGTTAGAACGCAATCTGGAAGTCTGCCCGAAATGCGGACACCACATGCGTATTACCGCGCGTCGTCGTTTACTGACTCTGCTGGATGAAGGCTCTACCGTTGAATTCGGTGAAGAGCTAGAGCCAAAGGACATCCTGAAGTTCAAGGATTCCAAGCGCTATAAAGATCGTCTGAGCAGCGCACAGAAAGAGACCGGGGAAAAAGATGCACTGGTGGTCATGCAGGGTACCCTGATGGGCATGCCAGTGGTTTGTGCCGCGTTCGAATTCTCCTTTATGGGCGGCTCCATGGCCTCCGTCGTGGGTGCGCGTTTTGTGCGTGCGGTGGAAAAAGCCATTGAGCTGCAAACCCCCCTGATCTGCTTCTCTGCCAGTGGCGGTGCGCGCATGCAAGAAGCACTGTTCTCACTGATGCAAATGGCGAAAACCAGTGCTGCACTGGCGCGCCTGAGCGAGCTGGGCTTGCCATATATTTCAGTACTGACTGACCCAACCATGGGTGGGGTTTCCGCCAGTCTGGCTATGCTGGGCGACATCAATATCGGTGAGCCAAAAGCGCTGATCGGTTTTGCCGGCCCGCGCGTTATCGAACAGACCGTGCGTGAAACGCTGCCTGCGGGCTTCCAGCGTAGTGAATTCCTGCTGGAAAAAGGGGCGATCGACATGATCATCCCTCGCTTGGAAATGCGTCAGCGTTTGGCCGGTTTGCTGGCGAAGATGACCGGGCAGACATCGCCTCTGGTTGTCCCAGCCGAGCGTCCGCAACCGGTGGAGGCTGAGCCAACCGAAACTGCGGCCGAACCAGCAGCCGACGACGAATAAAACGGACTTCATCATTTTCTAACGCGCGGCCTGTGGGCCGCGCCGGATAACAGGCTAATGAACAGCATGAACCGTCCTCAAGCCACGTCGCCTCTGGCCACGTGGCTTTCTTATCTGGAAAGTTTGCACTCCACCACTATCGATCTGGGTTTGGATCGGATCCGTCAGGTCGCTCAGCAACTGGCCCTGCAAAAACCGGCGCCACTGGTGATCACGGTCGCCGGTACCAACGGTAAAGGCACCACTTGCCGTACCTTGGAAATTATCTTGCTGCAAGCCGGCTATCGTGTGGGCGTTTATTCTTCGCCTCACTTGCTGCGCTATACCGAGCGGGTACGCGTTCAAGGCCAAGAGTTGGATGAAGCTTTGCACAGCGCAGCCTTTGACTGGATTGAGTCTGGCCGCGGTGACGTTTCCCTGACCTATTTTGAGTACAGCACACTGTCGGCGTTGAAACTGTTCCGTGATGCTGCGCTGGATGTGGTGATCTTGGAAGTCGGCTTAGGCGGACGTTTAGATGCCACTAACTTGGTGGACTGCGATGTGGCGGTGATCACCAGTATCGATCTGGATCATACCGATTGGCTGGGCCATGACCGTGAAACCATTGGCCGTGAAAAGGCCGGGATCTTACGAGGCGCAAAGCCTGCGATCGTCGGTGAACCCGATATGCCAGCCTCGATTGCTACTGTGGCTGCCGAGGTTGGTGCGCAGCTGCTGCGTGTCGGTCATGAATGGAATTACGCTCGCCAGCCAAGTGCCGATGACGCGAGCAGTGCGCTAAATCACAGCACGCAAAGCGAGTGGCAGTGGCAGTGGCAGTGTGGCACACATCAGTTGACGCATTTACCTATGCCACAAGTGCCACTGGCTAATGCGGCCACCGCGCTGACAGCATTGCACATGACTGGTTTAGCGGTAAGCGAAGAGGCTATTCGCGCCGGTTTGCAACAAGCCGCCTTGCCGGGACGTTTCCAGCAAATTCAGGATAAACCGCGCGTGATCTTGGATGTGGCGCATAACCCACATGCAGCGCGCTATTTGGCCGCTCGTCTGCAAGAGCAGCCGAAAACTGGCCGTGTTTATGGCGTGGTTGGCATGTTGGCCGATAAAGACGTGGCAGGCGCGCTCAGCGTGTTGGTGCCGCATATCGACCAGTGGCTGTGCGCAACATTAGAAGGCCCACGTGGTCAAGCGGGTGAGGCGCTGTTAGCCCATTTACCGGCGGATCACGCGCACGCTTACGACTCGGTGGTTGAGGCGTGGGACAGTGCAATGGCGCAAGCGGATGAACAGGATTTGGTGATTGTGTTTGGCTCGTTTTACACTGTAGCCCATGTCATGGAGGCGCTGGACGCCCGCAATAACCAACCGAGGGACTAACGTGGCCAGTCAGTTTCAAAATCGTTTAGTCGGAGCCATTGTTCTGGTGGCAATCGGAGTCATCGTTCTGCCGGATATTCTGGATACCCAGAAAAAGCATCAGCAGGATTTTGCCGCGATCCCGTTAAAGCCATCTTTGCAGGAGCCGGAGAACTCGCCGGACTTACCGCCTGCGATGAACCAACCGCTGCATCCGCTGCCATCAGGACAGCCGGACTTGCCGGCCACGGTGGATCCGATGCAGGGGAATAATTTGGCGCATACCGCTAATAACGGCGCCACTGATGTTGCGCCGCCACCGGTCGCGCCAACCACTACTGCGTCAACAAACACTGCGCCAGCTAAACCGGTGAATCCGCCGGTGGTCAGTAAGCCGCAACCTGTGAAGCCGGCCAAGCCGGTGGAAGTGGCCAAAGTGCCGGATAAGGTGGTGGAAAAGGCGCCGGAGAAACCAAAACCGGAGCCGGCACCATCGGGTAAAGCTTACGTGGTACAGCTGGGCGCGCTGAAAAACGCGGACAAGGTGAATGAAATCATCGCCAAGTTACGTTCGTCGGGTTACAAGGCGTATAGCCAACCGTCGCCAGCGGCTGCCGGTCAGTTGAACCGCATCTATGTCGGACCGGATACCTCGAAAGAGAAATTGGTCTTCGCTTTGGATGATATGCAGCGAATTACCGGCTTGCGCGGCCAGGTTCGTAGCTTCGATCCGGTGCGGCCATAAAAGCCGGTTTTACCGTCAAATTCACATACGCAAACGTTTTCTTTTTCTGTTAGAATGCGCGCGACAGACGCGCCGGGATAAATATGGACTGGGTTGATTACGCAATTTTGGGTGTTATTGGTTTTTCTGCGCTGGTAAGTCTGATCCGCGGGTTTGTGCGGGAAGCACTCTCGTTGGTGACTTGGGTGGTCGCATTTTTTGTCGCCAGTAATTTTTATACCGAACTTGCTCTGTATTTCACCCAGTTCCAAGACCCGATGCTGCGCAACGGGCTGGCTATTGCGGCGCTGTTTGTTGCTACCTTGATTGTGGGTTCAGTTGTGAACTATGTGATTGGTCAGCTAGTGGAAAAGACCGGATTATCCGGTACTGATCGGGTGCTAGGAATTTGTTTCGGGGCGCTGCGCGGGGTGTTGATTATTGCCGCCTTGCTGTTCTTCCTCGACTCCTTTACCGACTTTTCCAAGGCTGAGTGGTGGCAGAAGTCCAGACTGATCCCGCAGTTCGGGATTGTCATTCAGTGGTTTTTTGAATACCTGAAAAACTCATCCAGTTTCCTGCCTAAACTTCCTATGTAGTAATTCCTATGTAGTGATACGGCAGGGGACACCTGTAGAGGAAATGAGGAAACATGTGCGGTATTGTCGGTATGGTCGGTTTCACCCCGGTCAATCAGTCCATCTATGATGCGTTAACACTGCTTCAGCACCGGGGTCAGGATGCCGCAGGCATCGTGACCATCGATAGCCAGAATGCCTTTCGCTTGCGAAAGGCCAATGGACTGGTCAAGGATGTATTTGAGGCGCGGCATATGCAGCGGCTGCAAGGCAATGTAGGGATTGGCCACGTGCGCTATCCTACCGCCGGCAGCTCCAGCGCCTCCGAAGCACAACCCTTCTACGTAAACTCCCCTTTTGGTATCACTCTGGCGCACAATGGCAACCTCACCAATGCCATTGAACTTAAGCAAAAATTGTTTGAAGTGGCGCGTCGCCACGTCAACACTACCTCAGACTCCGAAGTGCTGCTCAACGTACTGGCTAACGAGCTGGATCGCTTTGAGCATTACCCGCTGACTAACCAAGATGTGTTCGCGGCGGTACGCGCGCTGCACCGTCATGTGCGTGGCGCTTACGCCTGTGTGGCGATGATCATTGGTCACGGGATGTTGGCGTTTCGTGACCCGAACGGTATTCGTCCGTTGGTATTGGGCAAACGATTGCTGGATGATGGCCGCACCGAATACATGGTGGCCTCAGAGAGCGTGGCACTGGATGCGGTCGGCTTTGAGTTCGTGCGCGATGTGGCGCCGGGCGAAGCGATTTACATCACCTTTGATGGCGCGCTGTACACTGAACAGTGTGCGGAGAATCCGCAGATTTGCCCGTGCATTTTCGAGTTTGTCTATTTTGCGCGCCCTGATTCTTTTATCGACAAAATTTCGGTCTATAGCGCCCGGGTGCGCATGGGTCAGCGTCTGGGTGAGAAGATCGCTCGGGAGTGGGAGGATCTGGATATCGATGTGGTGATCCCGATCCCTGAGACATCATGTGATATCGCGCTGGAGATCGCGCGGATCTTAGACAAGCCGTACCGTCAGGGCTATGTGAAAAACCGCTATGTTGGCCGTACCTTTATCATGCCCGGACAGCAAATTCGTCGTCAGTCC
This sequence comes from Plesiomonas sp. PI-19, assembly GCF_021368255.1. Classification (NCBI taxonomy): domain Bacteria; kingdom Pseudomonadati; phylum Pseudomonadota; class Gammaproteobacteria; order Enterobacterales; family Enterobacteriaceae; genus Plesiomonas; species Plesiomonas sp. PI-19. The sequence goes on along the minus strand of NZ_JAJNMQ010000001.1, from coordinate 1,995,800 downwards.
GTACGGCGTAAGCTGAACGCGATTAAATCCGAGTTTCGCGGTAAAAACGTGTTGTTGGTGGATGACTCCATCGTACGCGGAACCACCTCGGAGCAAATCGTCGAGATGGCGCGCGAAGCCGGGGCTAAGCGGGTGTACTTTGCCTCCGCAGCGCCGGAAATTCGCTTCCCGAACGTGTACGGCATCGATATGCCAAGCCCACACGAGCTGATTGCCTATGGCCGTGAAGTGCCGGAAATCGCGCGGATGATTGGCGCCGATGCGTTGATTTTCCAAGATTTGAGCGATTTGGTAGCCGCAGTGCGCGAAGAGAATCCAGAAATTCAGCGCTTTGAAACCTCGGTCTTTAACGGCGTGTATATCACGCAGGATGTTGACCAAGGCTATTTGGAATACCTTGATTCCTTACGTAACGATGATGCCAAGGCGCAGTTGCAAAATACCTCCAGTTTGGAGCTGCATAACGAGCGCTAATATCCGCACGGATTAAGCTGAATATCGCGCCTCACGCCGCATCTCTGACGTTGAGCCTGTTTCCCGTACGGGGAAGCAGGCTTTTTTTATGGCTAGCGCCAAGCCGGGTGAGTTAGCTTGACGCTAACCAGCGCAGAGCGATCGCTGCTGGTCGGCGCTTTGGCTGCTGTGGTATAACAGCCAAGATTGTTAAGGGGGATGCATGCAATTAAGCACGGTAGCCGCTTATCTGGCGGATCATCAAGTGATGGCGCTGGCGGTACAAGATCATGAAGGTGCATGGAGCGCTCCGGTTTACTACGCCGTGTTGGATGGCGATAAATTAATTTTCCTCTCGCGCCTCGATAGCCGACATGGGCAGGCGTTGCTGCATCATCCACAGGCGGCTTTTAGTATCTATTCCGATGCCTGCCAGTGGACTGAAATCCGCGGCTTGCAGGGGGAAGGGCAAGTACGTTTGTTGCAAGGCGACGCGCGCGATCGCGCCAAGCAGGGCTATCTAGAGCGTTTTGCATTCATCGCCCAAGATCCGCAGCTGCTGCAGTCAATGAACAAAGTCAGCTGGTTTGAGCTAGAGATCAGTACGCTGTTGTGGCTGGATAATCAGAATGGGCTGGGGCAGCGAGTGGCCATTGACGTTAAATCAGAGAGATTCAAACAGGTATGGAACGCACGCGTTTAATCGTCGGAATTTCAGGAGCCAGTGGTGCTCAGTACGGCATCCGTTTATTGCAGGTGTTGCAGCCACTCGCGCAGATTGAAACGCACTTGATCATCAGTCAGGCCGCGCGGCGCACGATCGCGCTGGAAACCGATTTTTCGCTGCGTGAGGTGACGGCGCTGGCGGATGTGTACCATGATGTGCGCGATATTGCCGCTTCGGTCTCTTCTGGCTCATTTCGTACCGCAGGAATGGTCATTTTGCCGTGCTCGGTAAAAACCTTATCGGGCATAGTGCATAGCTACGCCGATGATTTATTGGTGCGTGCCGCCGATGTGGTGTTAAAAGAGCGTCGTACCTTGGTGTTAGGGGTGCGCGAGACACCGCTGCATCTGGGGCATTTGCGCTTGATGACACAAGCGGCAGAGTTAGGCGCGGTGATCATGCCGCCAGTGCCGGCCTTTTACCACCGTCCACAAACCTTGGATGACATTATTGACCAGACCGTTAACCGAGTGCTGGATCAGTTTGCTATTGAGTTACCGCAAGATCTGTTTCGCCGTTGGCAAACGCCGGAATAACCGCACGCTTATCGGGCAGCAGCAAGGTACTCTCTCGCTGCTGTCTTCAGGTTTTTCTCTACGTTTGTCTTCAGCGCTTCCTCACTGACCCCACTTGACTGAACCCACGTGACTCACCACTCTTGGCGATTAATGGGTCTTTCCCCACTCTTTAGACTGACTGTTCACTTTTTCTGCGCGGCAGTGGCGTGGATACATCCAGAGTGAGCGGTACTTCTCACAGTGATTTAAAGCGTAAGAAAACGTTTGCGGTGAATTTTTGTTCAGTTAATCTGCAATGGCTATACATATTTTCTGTACATGATATTGTGATGCCGCTTTTAGTTTGTCTCTCTAAATTTTTGCGCAATCGTTTACCTAAGGAACTGGTTCATGGCAACGAACCCTTCGTCATCCTCCTCGCGTGAGGACGCAACCCGTAGTGCAATGGATAACTATTTTCTGATTTCCGAGCGTGGTAGTTCGGTTCGTCAGGAGATCATTGCCGGCTTAACCACCTTTCTGGCGATGGTGTACTCCATCATCGTTGTACCAAACATGCTGGGCGCAGCTGGCTTTAATCAGGGCGCGGTATTTATTGCTACCTGTTTGGTTGCGGCTTTCGGCTCTTTGCTGATGGGGCTGTGGGCCAAATTGCCGATGGCGATTGGCTGTGCTATCTCGCTTACTGCATTTACCGCGTTTAGCTTGGTATTGGGACAAAAAATTAGCATCCCTGTAGTGCTGGGGGCGATTTTCTGGATGGGGGTTCTGTTTACCCTGATCAGCGTCACCGGTATTCGTCAGTGGATTTTACGTAACCTGCCGACCGGGATTGCGCACGGTGCGGGCATTGGTATCGGTCTGTTCCTGCTGCTGATTGCGGCGGACAGCGTGCATCTGGTGGTGAAAAACCCTAATGCCGGTCTGCCAGTGCAGTTTGGTGAGTTTACCTCTTTCCCTGTGATCATGAGTCTGCTGGGTCTGTCTGCGATTTTTGGTTTGGAGCGTCGCCGCGTACCGGGCGGGATCCTGATGGTGATTATCGCTATCTCCATTCTGGGGCTGATTTTCGATCCGAACGTGAAGTTCAACGGTTTCTTCGCCATGCCAAACCTGTCTAGCGAAGGTGGTGCGTTGATTGGCCAGTTTGATTTGATGGGCGCATTGAGCCCGCTGGTGATCCCAAGTGTGCTGGCATTGGTGATGACGGCGGTATTTGATGCTACCGGTACGATTCGTGCGGTAGCCGGTCAAGCTAATCTGCTGAACGAGCGTGGCCATATCATCAATGGCGGTAAAGCACTGACGGCTGACTCTGTCAGCAGCATTTTCTCCAGCTTTGTGGGCGCGGCACCGGCTGCGGTTTATATCGAATCTGCCGCTGGTACGGCTGCGGGCGGTAAAACCGGTCTGACGGCGACAGTGGTCGGCGTGCTGTTCCTGCTGATGATTTTCTTGTCACCGCTGAGCTACTTAGTGCCATCCTACGCCACGGCGCCGGCGCTGATGTACGTGGGTCTGCTGATGTTGAGCAATGTGGCTAAGCTGGATTTCAGTGACTATGTGGATGCGCTGTCTGGTCTGCTGTGCGCGGTATTTATCGTACTGACCTGTAACATCGTGACCGGTATCATGCTGGGCTTTGCGTCACTGGTGATTGGCCGTATTTTTGCTGGTGAGTTTAAGAAGCTTAACCTTGGCACTGTCATCATCGCCATCGCGTTAGTGGTGTTCTACGCAGGTGGCTGGGCTATCTAAGTCAGTGCTGTTAGTGGGTGGCCGCATTAAGTTCGCGGCCACTACGTACTGAGTGTGACGACGGCAATAAGCCGATAAAGCCACACCGTGGCAGTGCGATAGAGCGCCATGCACTTTACCAAGCACAGTCTTTCCAAGCCTTGTCTTAACAAACTTTGTCTTACAAAGTGCCGCGAGTCGAACAATAGATAGCAAAAAGGGGCGTACACATCGTGTGCGCCCCTTTTTTACGTCATTCACGCACGGCATGAAGACTTAAGATAATATCGCGTTAGGCTGAGTGGATGATGGTCGTTATTCACTGACTTCGTTGGTGACGTCTTTATACAGTTTGGATAACAAATCTTTGCTGATAAAGAAAACCAACAGCGGCAGGAGCACCAATAATACCAGTACACTGATCCGCGCTAGCCAAAATGGCATTTGGAAATTAAAGACCAGTGCAAAAGTCAGCCATTTGACAGTGTCCCAGATATCAATGAGCAGTGTTTCACTGCTTGTCTGCTTAATCAGGCCCAGCATAAGTACAATCAGAACAAATGCTGCAATGCTTGATACCACAGGAATCCAATACTTTTTCACAAGATGTCCTTGGCCTGTCGAATGTAACACGAGCCGAATTTTAACCCGATTGGCGCACGTAATGCTAAAGTTTTTTTGCAAAATGTTTCCATCGGTTTTGAGATGCGTATCAAACAATAGCTTCATCTGTCAGCGAAGCATGAAAAAAACAATGCAAATTAATGCGTTACGATTGTCTTTTTTATGCTGCATAAAAGAGCTATTTCTATTTATCATACAAATAAAATCGGTTAGCTGTTACGTTTTTAGCCTGCTATGGGGTGTCGTCCCGATGTCAAACTGCACGTATTGAGTGCATTACTTTCTTTTTTTCTCGAGTGGGTTTGGAATTACGTTGAGGTTAGAGTGTGGCAATAATTCCATCCTGAAATAATTACTTTTTTTTGTTATCTCCTTATCCTTGAGATTATTTGTTGTGGTTTGTTTTTCGAACCATGCGCATTTCAGTATTACTGGATAATACCCACAGTGATGCTTTTAGTTTTTTACTCATATACGTCGAGTGTTTATTCATAGAATCTGAGAAATTGTCGATGTATTGGCGACCATGGGAAATTAGCTGCTAATACCATGGTTCTCTCAACAAGAAAGATCAGGAAGTCAGTGGTAAACGATGCAGCAGAGTACGAGTGATATGTATTGTCGAGGTATCCATCTTATCGTTGCGAGAAAGATGATATTTTTTGCGCGTTACAGACACAGAACAAAAATGATTCATGGCTAACATCATCGTTGAAGTTTCAAGTATTTAACCACCATTGGCTATGAATGTGTGCGCATAACTGTTTCAGAAATTCAATGAGTGTTTCTATCGGCAAGTCGGTGTGGAAACCGCGCTCCTGTCTGGATGAAAAATGTACCCACGGGTGTGCTAAACCTAGCGAATCAGCTAAAAAACGCTTATGATTTCGCCGTTTGATGCACAAAGAAACTGTGCACAAAGAGTTATGTACACATAAGTATGTACAAAAAACGAGGAACAAAGAGCTATGCGCAAAATGCGCAGTTTTTTACGAGGTTATTGTTATGACGAATAAAGTGGAAACCGGTAGAGGTAAAATTCAAGACAACGCGCTCAAAGCACTGGTAACAGGTCCTGTGTTTCAGCAGCGAGTAGAGCGTAATCGTAAAGGGAAAGGCGCTTATCAGCGCAAAGAGAAGCATGCGCGTGGTTGGGAGGCCAGCCGTAAATTACACTGAGATGGCAGTGTATTTACGCCTGACCTCCCGATAACACGAATTATGCGCGGGTCATGATAAATTCAGGATGGCCGGTATACATGTTCACTTGTTCACCTTGAATGGTGAAGCCATGCTTTTTGTATAAACGCACGGCATCGAAATTTTGTGCGTAGACGGTCAAATGCAGGTCGTCTTGCTGGGCGATCGCATGTTGCAGCAGCTCAGAGCCGATCCCGTTTTGCTGATGTTTGGGATCGACAAACAGCGCCGCCAGTTTATTTTCCAGCAGGCTGTAAAAGCCTTTCACCTCATCGTCCTCACAATAGACCCATGTTGAGGATGCAGGCAGATAGTCATTGCGTACGGTATCAATCTTACTGTGCCAGTAATCCGGCTCGACAAAATCGTGTGCATCAATCGATGCGGCCAGCCACAGATTAATGACGGTATTCATATCGTCGGCAGTAAACGCTCTAATCATCTCGGTCAGGTCCTTTGCTGTGATGGGCATGTTGGCAGTGTAACAAGCTCGCTACGCGTTTTGCTGTGATGGATATCTCGCAACTTAATCGATTCAGCGGCTTTTTATACCAATTCGGAGTAAGAATGCCGGTCAGGTCACAGGATAAAGTGATAGACCGCCGAATGGCGGTCTAGATAGTGTGAGGAATAGGCAAATCTGTGCTTATTCGGTCACATATCATCGCCGGCAACATACGCGGTTATGCTACGCCGGCAGTGGCGCGATTAGCGCAATTGCTGCTGCGCCCAAGCCAGTCCGCTTTGGTATTCCTCTGGCAAAAGAGGTTGTAACGCTTGCAACGCCGCACACAGCTGCTGTGGCTCAGGGTGGGTCAAATTGATGTGACCCAGTTTGCGTCCGGCGCGCACCTCTTTGCCGTACCAGTGCAAACGCGCCAGCGGCACGCTCAGCCAGTCAGTATTGAGCGCTGTGCCAATCAGATTGATCATCACGGCTGGGGCACTGACGACCGGCGTCGGCAGCGGTAAGTCTTGCAGGGCGCGGATATGCAGCTCGAACTGGCTGGCGGATGCGCCTGCTTGTGTCCAGTGGCCACTGTTGTGTACGCGCGGCGCCAACTCATTGATCAACAACTGATCGCCCAGCACAAAGCACTCCATCGCCATCACGCCAACATACTCTAGCGCATGCATCAGGCTGCCCAACATCTGCTCGGCTTGGCGCTGCAAATGCGCATAGGTGTGCTCAGGGCACGCGACGCTAGCGCGCAAGATCCCGTCTTGGTGCAGGTTGCGCGTCAGTGGATAGAACACGCACTGACCATCGCGACTGCGCGCACCGACTAACGACACTTCCGACTCAAACGGGATCATCTGCTCGACAATGCAAGCGCCGTACATCTCGGTTGGGAAGCTGTCGATATTCTGGGCATGGATCCGCCACTGACCACGGCCGTCATAACCACCGGTGCGGCGTTTGACCATCACGGTGTCGCCCAAACGGGCAAACAGCGCAGGCCAATCGTGTGGCGTGTCGAGGGGTTGCCACGGGGAAGTGGCTAATTGCAGACTATCGATCAGCTGCTTTTGGGTTTGTCGATCAGCTAGACGCGGGAAGGTGTGTGGATTGACAAAGCCAGGGTGCTGGCTCAGCGCACGGGTCAGTGGGGTATCTGGCCACTGTTCAATCTCGGCGGAGATCACCGCGTTGCCTGGCAAATGTGGCGGAGTGTCATTAAAACCGCACGGAGTGACCGAGATGGCAAGCGGCGCGGCCGCTTGCTGTAGCATGTTGCCGAGTTGGCCGTTACCTAAAACCCAAACCGGTTTCATGCCTCCTCCCGCGGATCGGGGTTATTGAGTACCGCGTCAGTTTGCGCGTCGCGCCAGGCTTGCAGGCGCGCGCGCAGCGCTTGATCGTGCAGTGCCAGAATTTGTGCCGCCAGCAAACCGGCATTGGCGGCACCCGCAGTGCCGATGGCGAGCGTGGCAACTGGAATACCTTTGGGCATTTGTACAATCGACAGCAAGCTGTCTAACCCGTTCAAGCTGGCGCTTTTGACCGGCACACCCAGCACCGGTAACACGGTTTTTGATGCCAGCATACCCGGCAAGTGCGCAGCACCACCGGCACCAGCAATGATCACCTGAAAACCCGCGGCAGCAGCGTTACCGGCAAAATCCATCAGTTTATCGGGGGTGCGGTGGGCGGAGATGACTTCGGTGTGAAATGGAATGTCCAGTGCAGTTAAGATATCAGCGGCGGCTTGCATGGTAGCCCAGTCGCTTTTAGAACCCATAACAACAGCAACGTTAGGTTGCATGGTTGAAAACTCCTGTAATCCGGTACTCATTGGGATGCTGACCAGGGTTGTCGCTGGTGTGCGAGGACAACCGCTGCGGGTGGCAAGAATAACATGAACTGCAGATGAGGAAAACGTTTGCGTCACTGCGTGCGCAAAGCGAAAATTTGTGACGGAGGTCGGATCAGATCGGCAGAAACGGCGTCAACAGTGGGTTTTAAGGGGATTAGCCGTATAATGTGCGTCAGTATGATGGATAACAATAACGAACATAAACAATAATGAGCCAGACCAACAATGAACTTTTTGCCGACATCCGCCCGTATCATGATGCGGAAGTCGCGCCGGTCTTAGCCGGCATCCTCAGTGATGATGAATTTATTCATGCTATCTGCCGTTTTCGCTATCCGCGGTTGTCGCGTTGGGCCGGCTGGTTGCTGAAACCGGTAGTGCGTTATGTATTGCAGCAGCGTGCGCGTAGCATCACCAGCGTGCGGGCGTTCCAGCAAATCGTTGAACGCTATATGCAGCACATGATTGATACCACCACCGATGGTGTGACGTACAGCGGCTTGGAAAATCTCACTCCCGGTGAGTCGTATCTGTTTATCTCCAACCACCGCGACATTGCCATGGATCCAGCGCTGGTAAACTGGGGCTTGTACCACAATGGCCATGACACGGTGCGCATTGCAATCGGCGATAACTTGCTGCGTAAACCGTATGCCTCCGACATTATGCGTCTGAATAAGAGCTTTATCGTGAAGCGTTCGGCCAAAGGCGTGCGTGAGATGCTGGCCGCGTTTACCGAGTTGTCCGCTTATATTCGCCACTCTTTGGATGAGAAGCAGTCGATTTGGATTGCACAAAAAGAAGGGCGCGCGAAAGACGGTAATGATCAGACGGATCCTGCGATTTTGAAAATGTTCTATATGAACGGCAAAAAGCAGCAGATCCCGATGGCAGACTATTTTCGCAGTCTGAATATCGTGCCGGTGGCCATTTCTTATGAATATGATGCCGGCGAAGTGGATAAGGCGGCGGAGCTGGCGCAAAAGGCGCGCGGTGAGACCTATGTTAAAGCCGAATTCGAAGACTTAGACAGCATTGTGAAAGGGATTGTCGGCTATAAAGGTCGGGTGCAGGTGTCATTTGGCCCGGTGATGCGCGAAGAGATGAACTCACCGGAAGAGCTGGCGGCGTGGATAGACCAGCATATTACCGAGCAATATCACTTGTTCCCGTCCAATTTATTGGCGGCCGGGATCAGCGATGAGATCAGCGTAGAAAAGCAGCAAGAATTTGCGATGCGCATGAGTCAGGTGCCAGCTGAATTGCGTGAGCGAGTAGAGCGTTGTTATGCCTTGCCCGCCTGCAAGCAGCGCGGTTTGCCATTGCCACCGGAGCCACATGACGAAAGCGCCGCATGAAAAAAGCGCCGTGTGAAGGTGAAGAGTCGCGAAATGTAGAACTCGCTTGGCGCAACATCGGAATACGTAGGTAGACATAAAACGGGCTCAATGAGCCCGTTTTGCTTTTCTACTGTTTGGCAGAGATTCGGTGTGCGGACATCACGCTTAGGGCAACGACCGAGTAGTGCAGGCGTGAGCGATAAAACGAGGGGCGGCGCGGGTTATTAGTTGCGCGGCGCAAAAGGCAGCACGTCGAGGCGCACCCCATCAGGGCTGACACGCAGCATCGAGCCTTGCTGATACCAATCACCCAGCACAATACGTTCGGCGGGCTCGCCATCTAATTGCCAGTGATGGATATGTGGGCGATGCGTGTGGCCGTGGATCAACCGGCGCACGCCGGCGCTGCGTAGCGCGTTATCCACGCTACTGGCATTCACATCCATAATGGACGCACTTTTTTGCTGGTTGTGACGGCTGCTTTGTTGGCGCATTTTCGCGCCGATCCGCTGCCGCCAGCTAAGCGGTAAGCGGCGGAACAGCCATTGTAACCACGGCAGATGGACACGCTGACGAAAGCGTTGATAGGCTTCATCGTCGGTGCAGAATGTATCGCCATGGGCAATCAGTGTCGGGGTGCCGTACAGGTCAATCACGGCAGTTTCCGGCAGCAGGATCATGCGGCAGCGGCGCGCGTAGGCCTCACCGAGCAGAAAGTCTCGGTTGCCATGAATAAAGTACACCGGGATCCCCTGCTGGTGCAGGTGCAAAAAGGCCTCAGCCACTTGCTGCTGCAATGGGGTCTCTTCGTCGTCGCCGATCCAATATTCGAACAGATCGCCTAGCACATACAAGGCATCGGCAGCCGGCGCCTTATGTTGCAGGAAATCTAGCAGGGCCGCCGTGATCTCGGGCTGGGCCTCGCTTAGGTGTAAATCAGCAATAAACAACGTCGTACGCATAATCCGGTTTCATCAACCTGTCTTCACAGGGGAGTTATCAGGTAAAGCTCGAAAGTAACAGGGGGCATTACGCCCCCTGTTTATAATATCGGCAACAGTAACAGAAAAATTACTCGCTGACAGTCACGCTGTTGATGATCACTTCATCACGTGGCACGTCTTGGTGGTAGCCGTAAGAGCCGGTAGAAACGCCTTTGATCTTGTCAACCACGTCCATACCTTCAACCACTTCACCGAACACGCAGTAACCCCAACCGTCACGGTTTTCCGCGCGGAAGTTCAGGAAATCGTTGTCAGCAACGTTGATGAAGAACTGGGAAGAGGCTGAGTGCGGATCCATAGTACGTGCCATGGCGATGGTGCCACGCTTGTTCTTCAGGCCGTTGTTAGCTTCGTTTTTGATGCTGGCTTTGGTCTCTTTCTCAACCATCCCAGGCTCCATGCCGCCGCCTTGGATCATGAAACCGTCGATCACGCGGTGGAAAATGGTGTTGTTGTAGAAACCTTCACGGCAGTAGTCTTCAAAGTTCTTGGCAGTGATCGGTGCCTTTTCGTGGTTCAGTTGCAGAACGATGTCGCCGTGGTTGGTGTGCAAAGTGATCATCTGATGCTGTCCTTTGGAGTTATCAGTTTGGCTGTAGCTGGCGTGCTGAGCAGACGATATATCTGGATGACACACCGGCCTAGTCCGGTTACGGGCCGCAAATGGCCCGATCAGGCTCGGGATTGTACCCAAATGGCGCGGCCGGGGAAACCGGCATACCGGCTGTACGCTCTAAATGACAGCAGCGAAACGGACCGATCCCACTTTCCAGTATAAGTCAGCTTGCATTGGGGCTGTTTTCTGGGTTCAATACCCTGATTATGCTCATCATCCCACAAGCAAACGGGTATTTATACGATGCTGAAAATTTACAACACGCTGACACGACAAAAAGAAGAATTTAAGCCGATCCATGCAGGAAAGGTTGGCATGTATGTGTGTGGGGTGACCATTTATGATCTCTGTCATATCGGCCATGGCCGCACCTTTGTGGCGTTTGATGTGGTGGCGCGTTACTTGCGCTATCTGGGTTACGACCTGACTTTCGTGCGTAACATCACGGATGTGGACGACAAGATCATCAAGCGAGCGGCAGAAAACGGTGAAACCTGCGATCAGCTGACCGAGCGTCTGATTGCCGATATGCATGCCGATTTTGATGCGCTGAACATGCAGCGTCCGGATATCGAGCCGCGTGCGACCAAGCACATTGCCGAAATCATCGAAATGGTACAGCGTCTGCTGGATCGTGGTCATGCTTACGTGGCCAGCAACGGCGATGTGATGTTCTCGGTTGATACTTTTAAAGATTACGGCAAGTTATCACGCCAAGATCTGGAGCAGTTGCAAGCCGGTGCACGCGTTGATGTGGATGAAGCCAAACGTAATCCAGTGGATTTCGTGCTGTGGAAGATGTCTAAGCCGGGTGAGCCGAGCTGGACTTCGCCGTGGGGCGCGGGTCGTCCGGGTTGGCACATTGAGTGTTCGGCGATGAACAGCAAGCAGCTGGGCGAGCACTTCGACATTCACGGCGGCGGCTCCGATCTGATGTTCCCGCACCATGAAAACGAAATCGCGCAATCTTGCTGTGCCCATGACACGCCGTATGTGAACTACTGGATGCACTCGGGCATGGTGATGGTAGACCGCGAGAAGATGTCCAAATCGCTGGGTAACTTCTTTACCATCCGTGATGTGCTGAGCCACTACGATGCGGAGACCGTGCGTTATTTCCTGATGTCCGGTCATTATCGTAGTCAGCTGAACTACAGCGAAGAGAACTTGAAGCAAGCGCGTACTGCACTGGAGCGTCTGTACACTGCGCTGCGTGGTCTGGATCTGAGCGCGGCACCAGCTGGTGGTGAAGCGTTTGAAGAGCGTTTCCGTACGGCGATGGATGACGATTTCAACACCCCAGAAGCTTATTCCGTGCTGTTTGACATGGCGCGTGAAGTGAACCGTCTGAAAGCCGATGATCTGGCAGCTGCTAACGCTCTGGGCGCGGCACTGCGTCAGTTAGCCGGTGTATTGGGTCTGCTGCAACAAGATCCAGAAGTGTTCTTGCAAGGCGGCGCTAGCGCCGATGATAGCGAAACGGCAGAAATCGAAGCGCTGATCAAAGCGCGTAACGATGCGCGTGCGGCGAAAGATTGGCCGGCGGCAGATGCGGCACGTAACCGTCTGACTGAGATGGGCATTGTGCTGGAAGATGGTCCGCAAGGAACAACATGGCGTCGCGCTTAATCTCAGCTGATGCGTTATCTGCATGAGAAAATAAAAAACCGCCGTAAGGCGGTTTTTTTATGCGCGTAAAACACAATGGGATAACGGCATTTATACTGAGCGCGGTGTGTTTTGTGCGGCAAGTTCGGTTTCCGCGGCCTCATGCGCTCAATGATGATGGCCATGCGGCAGCTTATCGCCACAGAATTTGCAGTGCAGCGCGTCAGCATCATGGCCGGTGCGATGACAGCTGTTACAGCGGATCCGGTCTTTGTTCTTTTGCAGCTCTTCGGTTAGCTGTGCGGTCAAGATGCCGGTAGGAACAGCAATGATCGAGTAACCAATTAAGATCACCAGTGAGGCTATCACTCGTCCGGCGGGGGTGTGTGGCACCAGATCGCCATAACCCACGGTGGTCAGGGTTACGATAGCCCAGTAAATCCCCATCGGAATACTGGTAAAGCCGTTAGTCGGCCCTTCGACCACAAACATCAAGCTACCGAACAGGCACACCATCAGGCCGACCGCGCCAAAGAACACCATCACTTTACGGTGCGTTTGGATCAAGCAGCGCCACAGCAGATTGGCCTCTGACATGTAGCGCACCAGTTTGAGAATGCGGAACAAGCGGAAAATGCGCAGCACTCGCAGCATCAAGGTGTACTGTGCGCCCGGTAAGAACAGCGACAGATAGACCGGTAGGATAGAGATGAGATCGACCAGCCCATAAAAGCTCTTGGCATAGCGCAGCGGCTTAGGCGAGCAGTACAGACGCAGCAAATACTCCAGACTAAACAGGATACTGAAGACAATCTCACAAAAGATAAAAGGGCGGTACCACGGCGAGCCGGCCTCCAGTGTAGAGCCGATAATCAGTACGGCGACACTGAATAGCACAGCAAAGAACAACAGTATTTCAATGGCGCGGCCAGAAGGGCGCGAAGCATCGAATAAAAAGCGGTACAGGCGGTGGCGAAATTTACGTGGTTCAGACATAAAACATCCGTCAGCGGTTGCAAGGGCTTCTTGATGCCGCAAAGCGCGGGTTAATGCAAATTAACCCGCACGAAATGTTAATTATGACCGATTTTTTTGCGCGTCAGTGCAATGCTGTTACTGGTCGTGGTATTTCTCGCAGGCCAGCAGGGTATTTTGCATCAACGTCGCCACCGTCATTGGACCGACACCACCCGGTACTGGGGTGATCCATGCGGCGCGCTCTTTGGCAGTGGCAAAATCGATATCACCCACCACTTTGCCATCTGGCTGGCGGTTGATGCCTACATCAATCACGACTGCGCCCGGCTTGATCCAATCACCCGGAATAAAGTGTGGTTTACCCACCGCCACGACTAACAGGTCGGCACGACGCACGTGGCTTTCCAGATCGCGGGTAAAGCGGTGAGTGGTGGTGACGGTGCAACCAGCCAGCAGCAGCTCCAGTGACATAGGGCGACCGACAATATTCGATGCACCAACGACCACTGCTTCCATGCCGTAGGTGTCGATACCGGTTTTTTCAATCAGGGTCATGATGCCGCCAGGGGTGCAAGGGCGCAGCGTCGGAATGCGCTGGCACAGACGGCCGATGGTGTACGGGTGGAAGCCGTCCACATCTTTGTTGGGATGGATACGCTCGATGACCTTGGTGGTATCGATGCTTTCAGGCAGGGGCAGCTGTACTAAGATGCCGTCGATATCAGGCGCGGCGTTCAGCTCGTCAATCAAGGTCAGCAGTTGGCTTTCGGTAGTGTCAGCCGGTAAATCGTAGGAGCGGGACACAAAACCGACTTCTTCGCAGGCCTTGCGTTTAGAGCCGACGTAGATTTGGGAGGCGGGGTCCTGACCGACCAGAACTACTGCCAATCCGGGGGCACGTTTACCTTGTGCAATCCGCTGTTGTACTTGTTGGGCAACTGTCGCTCTGACTTGTTGCGCAATCGTTTTCCCGTCAATAATCATACCAGCCATCAGACCTGCGATCTCCCACACATTTAAGGAAGCCGTATTGTGTCAGAAACAGGCAAAAGAGTCAGCAGACTTCATAGTTTAAAACCAGACTGCACAAAAAATCATATTCTTGCTGGAGTTTTAAGCATTTAGTCGCTTTCGGGGCGAAAACATTTTGACTCGCCACCGCATCTCAGTATAATCCCGTCCCTATCAAGTCAGGTATTCGATTATTGATGCGTGGCGAGAGTCGGTGAGTAGCGCAGTCCGGTAGCGCAACTGGTTTGGGACCAGTGGGTCGGAGGTTCGAATCCTCTCTCACCGACCACTATTCAATAGTGAGTGCACCCTTAGCTCAGTTGGATAGAGCAACGGCCTTCTAAGCCGTGGGTCACAGGTTCGAATCCTGTAGGGTGCGCCATTTTACCGCGCCAGTGGTAAAGGTAGTACCAAAAAACACCTTCAGTGGTGGCTGTAGCTCAGTTGGTAGAGTCCTGGATTGTGATTCCAGTTGTCGTGGGTTCGAGCCCCATCAGCCACCCCATTCTTCTCGCTTCCTTGCGATTCTCTTCTTTTTTTCCCCTCTATATATTTACGATTCCTTGTGTTTCTTCACGTTGTTTTTCTATCTCTGACATATCCCCCTGATAATTCTGTCTTCTGTCTTTAGCTGTGATCTGGCTAACGTTTTGCCGTTTTCACCGGCAGATAACGGCGTTTGCCACGGAAAAGCATCAGCGATCAGGCTGTTACCACGATAAAATATTGTCTGACAAAAAACAAAAGCAGTGGGATCTCATGAAAAAACGAGTGCTTTCGGTGTTACTCAGTGCGCTAACGCTGGGGCAGGCTAATGTGGCGCATGCCGAACAAGAGGCGCAGATTAACCCGTGGTGGCCAAAGCCCGTTGCGGTGGCGCTGGCGGCGGCTAAGCAAGGGAATGTGGAGGCGCAGTTTGCGATAGCGGTGCGTTATGACGATGGTGTCGGCGTGGAGCAAGATGATGCGCAGGCGTTGTACTGGTATCAGCAAGCGGCGAACCAAGGCGAGCCGGTAGCGCAGTACAATGTGGGGATTTTCTACAGTGTGGGGCGCGCGGTGGCGCAAGATCCAGCGCAAGCCGTGCTGTGGTATCAGAAGGCGGCGCAGCAGAATTTTGCGCTGGCACAGTACAATCTGGGCAGTGCCTACGAAAACGGTTTGGGCGTTGCGCAAGATGATGATTTGGCGCGCAATTGGTACCAAAAAGCCGCCGAGCAAGGCAACGCGAAGGCACAGAATAATTTAGCGCGCCTGTTCCAACAGGGGCGCGGGGTGCCGGTGAATGCCAAAAAAGCCCTGTATTGGTATGAGAAAGCGGCGCAGCAGGGTGATGTGGTGGCGCAATGTAATGCGGGCGCGATGTATGCTAATGGGCAAGGGATCCGGCGCGACGATAAAAAGGCATTTGATTGGTATCGCCAAGCAGCTGAGCAAGGCGATGTGCAGGCGCAATATAACGTGGCGCTGTGGTATGCCGCCGGTCAGGGCGTTGCACAGGATAATGCGCAAGCTGTGTACTGGTATCAGCAAGCTGCATTGCAAAATGATGCCGATGCGCAGTATAGCTTGGCATTGATGTATGCCAACGGTGAAGGCACGTCGACCGATTTTGTGCAGGCGTATGCGTGGTTATCGGTGGCGGGTGCTAATGGTTTGCAAGGGGCGCTGGCGACCCGCGAAGATGTGGAGTTAGAGATGACGCCAAGCCAGTTGGTGGATGCGCGCCGTCTGACGCAGCAATATTTGCTGCGCTTTGAAGCCAAAGCTTCGTAAGGGGCTAGGTTGGATCAGTATTGATTCGGCCTTTGCCGCGCTGGCTCATGGCGTTTTTAGCGGCAGACGCGATTTCTGCCGCTGTGTTTAGCCTGATACAGCAGACGGTCCGCTGCTGAGTACACTTTTTCAAAGCTATCATGTTTGCTGGTGGCGCGGGCAATTCCAAAGGACAAGGTTAGCTGGATTGGGGTGCCGTTATAGTCAAATTGGCGCTGTTCGGCGCTATTACGAATCTGTTCGGCTAATGCAAAGGCTTGATCGACAGTATGTTTTTTGAATAAAAAAGCAAACTCTTCTCCACCGACGCGGGCTATAACGCCTTGCTCGCCAATAATTTGCTGAAATAGCAAGGCAACCTCACGCAAAATAAAGTCTCCGCCATCATGGCCATAGGTGTCATTGATCTTTTTGAAAAAATCGATATCGGTCAGTACTACAATGGCGCTGTTGTGGATGTTGATTTTATCCCAGGTCCGCGCAATTTTGCGGCGGTTATACAAACCGGTTAGTGGGTCAACTTCAGCGGATAAGATGGCGTCATTTTTACTGATATACAGCCGATACAGCAGGGTGACGGCAATCGCTTGGAAGATGAGATTAAAAATAAATCCATAGCCAAACAGTTGTGCGGCTTTTAAATGCGATTGGTTTTCGTGGGAGCGGATCTCGCCAATATAGTCATTATTTTTCTGCACTAGGGCGTAACTGAGATTATCGATTTTGCGCAGGTAATCGATACTGCGGAGAAAGTCGGTTTCGCTTTGCACCTCCTCGTTCAGGCCATCGAGATACAGGAGCCAGTTATCTTGCAGGCGGCGATAAATCTGGTGCTCTTCGGTGGATTCAATCAGCGGATAATAGTCAGTAATGGCGGTGCTGACGGCTTGTTGCTCTTTGCTGTTGCGGATCTGGGCAGACGGTTTTCCTTGCAGACGAAGATCTAACAAGGCGTAGCGTAATTCGTCGGTCGACATCATTAACGAGCCGGATAAATTTAAGGCGGGGATGGTTTTTTGCAACAGTGAGTCAATTTTAATTTTTAGGCTGTCGTTATCATTGAGCAGGGTGTGGCCAATAAGAAAATAAATCGTATTGGCCAGCAATACGATGGCGAATGCGCTGAGAAGAAATGATCTCTTTTTTCTTTTCACGGTAACCTCTCTGATATACCGCTGAGATCAGCGTTTATTTATATAATTATGCAACATTGTGTTTTTATAATGCGCAGCGTTAGACATTAACCAGTATCTGCTAATAACTATTAACCATAGTTAAACTAGCATAAGAATAATGCGGTATGTTGTTTATAAAACGGGCTTTACAATGGAATAAGCCAAGGTGTTTTAACCGCAGTGGTGTAATGCCAAATGATGGCGCATGATAAATGCCGCTAGAGGGTATTTTAGGAGTATGCAGATGATTAATTCGACCACCCCTTCATTGGAAGGGCGCACTATTCGCTCTTATCACGGCGTTGTCACCGGAGAGGCGATTTTGGGGGCCAATTTCTTCAAGGATTTTTTAGCAGGGATCCGTGACATTGTCGGTGGCCGTTCTGGTGCGTATGAAGATGAACTGCGTAAAGCGCGCGAAATGGCGTTTGCCGATATGAATGCGCAGGCGGCAGAGTTAGGCGCCAATGCGGTGGTGGGCATCGATGTGGATTATGAAACCGTCGGTAAAGATGGTGGGATGTTGATGGTCAGTGTTACGGGAACCGCGGTACGGGTCGAGTGATCTCTTTTGTCAGGCGTGCTTAGGTGTGCTTATGCTGCGGGTTTGCCCCTAGGCGCGCGAAGCTGACAGGGGCGTTATTGTGATTCTGCGCGGTGTGTGGGTTTGGTGGTCAGCTGTTGTGCGCTAATTTTTCCCTTTCCCTTTCCCTTTCCCTTTCCCTTTCCCTTTTTCTGGCTTTTACGTCTTTTAGGTTTGTGCTGTTGCTGGCGGTATTACACGGTAAATCGCGGTGGCCTGTCATAAATGGAAATATCAGTAACGAATATGTATGCAATTTGTGTGAGTGCGGTTAGTATGCTGCTTGTGAGTATGCATGGCTAAAAATAGCATTTAAATTCATTTTTATTGCGTGACTATATGTCTATTACCGTGGTTTCTTTTATTGGGTAGAAAATAGCACAGATTGCTCATTCAGCTTTAATTAATTGATTTTCAATTATATTTAATTTTAACCACCCTTTGTTTTGTGAACTTTATCACGCCATAAAATCCAGGGAAACATTTTGTTACATTAAGTTACTTGATGTCTTATACCTCATAAATAAATATGTATTCATAAATTGAGCGTAATTATTCAATTTATAATATGTTTCTCGACACCATTTGCGTTATTGGCCATAGCGGTCTGACTGTGGTGTAGAACCTGTAATGAAGACATTAATTGATGAGGATATGTGACATGACGATGAATATGAGTGTATTGGCTGCGGCAACGACCATGCTGCTGGCTGCGGCGGCTCCGGCCAGTGCGCAAAACGTTGAAGTGGTTCAACAGCAAGTTCAGTACAGCTGTGGGGTGTTTAATCCAAACCCAGTGAATGCGACTTATCACTATGCCGGTGATCAAGTGACTCAGGTGACTCTGCAGTATGCGGATCAAGAGCTGGTGCTGCCGGTAAATCAAGCACAAGGCAAGACGCTGGTCTTTAGCAGTGGTGAGCATCAGTGGACTGTGTCCAAGCCACACCCAGATCATCAGCAAACCCATCCGCTGAATGATGGTGAACTGGCACAGTTAAAGCCGCATGCCGCGAAAGGTCAGGTGTTTGCTGTGGCTAAGAAAATGGAATCTAACTGCTTTGCCGAGGTAATGTGATTGGTGACCGACGACCATCCCGACGAGCACTCTCCGCAACGGTGAGACGGATGGTGGTAACAGTGTCTGACACTGTGCTCAACAAAGCCGATTTCTCCCAATAAAAGCCGTCCTGTTTAGGGCGGCTTTCGTTTTTCTCTCTTCTGCTGCTTTTTCTATTCATCCCTTTTCTTTTTCGTTGTGCTTTGCGTTTCTGTTGCCTAGGGTCTGGATCTGCGCCTTGCTGTGGCGAGAGAGCTGCCTGCCGTTGCCATGAATTTATGCGTATAATTTTCTTTTCTTTTTATGAGTACGTGAGCGATGGCTGAGGATTGCCGCGATCAAACCCGCTGGACGCGATGGACGTATGCCCGCGCACGCTATACGTTGCCCAATATGTTTTGGGCGTCGGCTCTGTTGGGAATGTTAGGTCTGCTTTGGGCGCTCAGCTTGCCAAGCAGCGCGTTAGCCGCATCAGCCGTGTATCTCGGTGAGGGGGATAATCTGGCGCAACGCTTGTTGCCCCCATGGCAACAGTTTAGTCAGCGCGCCGAGAGCCACGCGGCCACGGTGGTGACGCAGCAGACGTTGAATCAGTTTCCGCAGGGGCTGCTGCTAAGTGGTGGCCGGTATCCGATGACGTCAGAGTATGGTTGGTCGGCCTTGCGTGCGCTCTACCGTTTTAGTCGTGATTGTCCGCTGACAATGGATAATACCTCGCTGGCGACGTTGCCCGCTGGGCTGGATAAGGCGTATCGCTTTGAGGCGGCGCTGTGTCAGAGCCAGCCTTTATCGACAGCGCAATTACGCCCCTTTTTGACTCAAGCGCCGCTACGTTATCCTGCCGGTGGCAGCTATGCGGATCGTTATCTGCGCTGGTTACAGGCGCGGGGGCTTGCGGCTCACATGGCAACACTGCGGTCAGAGTACGCCAATTGGCTGAGTGTCGACGACAGTGCGCATCCGTTGCATCAGACGTTGGCGGCATTAGCGCCAGCGCAGCGCGATCTGCTACTCAGTGGCGATAGCTGGGCGCTGGATAGTGCTGAGCGTTTGTGGCTGAGCAGCCCGGTTGGGCTTAAGCGACTTGAGCGCGCGCAGTGGCAGGCGTTGGCGCATCAAGCGGGGATTACGCTGGTGGCGCGCGATAGCGTGGCGCAGTGTCCGCTGCCGGTGGGGGCGCTGTGTGTGCAGCCTGCTCCCGCGCGCTTTAATCGGGGTTGGTTACTGTGGGGCGCGTTGGCGCTGTGTGCCTTGTGGGTGGCGCGTTTATTGTGGTTACGGCGGCGGGCCGCGCAGGAGCGCCGCTTTGTGCTGCAATTATTGACGCACGAACTGCGCACTCCGGTGGCGAGTTTAGCGCTCGCATTCGAGACGTTACGCGATGAGTATGCCGCGTTGTCTCCGGCGGGCCAGCTGGCGTTGGGGCGTGCGTTAGGTGATGGGGCGCGCTTGGCGCGTTTGACGCAAACCAGTCGCGAGTTTTTAAGCTTATCCGGCCGGGCGCGTTGGCCAACGCAGACCGTGCTGCTGGACGAGTGGCTGGAAGGCGTGACCGAGAAATACACCGATTTGCTGACTGTCGATGTCGACTCGGCGGCGATTGAGTCACAGCCGGTGACAGTGCCTGTCTATTGGCTGGCCTTGTGTCTGGATAACCTGATCCGCAATGCTCTGCAGCATGGCCGCGCACCGATTACCTTGCGGGTGCAATTATCAGCGCAGCGTTTGTCGTTGACGGTGGAAGATGCGGGTGAGGGAGCGTCGCGTGCTATTTCGAGTGCAACCACATCGCACGAATCAGGCATGGGGATTGGCCTATTTTTGGTGCGGCGCATGATGCAACGTGCCGGCGGACGATTGCGCGTACAGCGCCGTCCAACCCGCTATACCTTGGAGTTACCACGATGAGTCGGATATTGCTGGTGGAAGATGATGTTCCGCTGGGCGAAGGGGTGGCTGCCTGTTTGCAACAAGATGGGTTGGAGGTGAGCTGGGTGCGTCGCTGCGCAGATGTGGCGGAGTGCTGGATGCGTGCCGACTTGGTGGTGCTGGATCGCCAATTGCCCGAAGGCGATAGTTTGCAGTGGTTGCCGGATTGGCTGTCGCTCAAGGCGCTGCCGGTGATCGTGCTTACTGCGCGCACCGAGGTGGAAGACAGGATCGCGGGTTTGCAAGCCGGGGCGCGCGATTATGTGCTCAAACCGTTTGTCGCTGCTGAACTGCTGGCGCGCGTTCGTGCGCAGTTGCGTCCGGTCGGTGAAGTGTTGCTGCAATATCGGGTTGGCCCGCAGCAGCTGACGGTGAGTTTAGCTCGTCAGCAAGCGTGGCTTGATGGCGAGGAAGTGGCATTAAAACCCAAAGAGTTCAGCTTGTTGGCGCTGCTGCTGCGTGGGTGCGGGCGCGTGTTTCATCGCGATGAACTGCTGAATCAAGTGTGGGGGTATGAGGCATTTCCGTCGACCCGCACGGTCGATAACCATATTTTGAATTTACGCCGCAAGTTGCCGCTATTGCACATTGATACCGTCCGCGGCATGGGCTATCGCCTGAATCCCGCAGATGCACAGGAGAGATGATGAGAATCCGACAGACTTTTCGGTCACCAGTGATGACTGGGCTGCTGTTGGCTGGCGTGCTCGGCAGCAGCTTGAATGCCCGTGCCGACAGTGGCTTTGCCGGTAGCTGGTTTGCTGCGAGCGCTTTGACGCCGGCCTATCAAGCCTTGGCCGCTGGCGACAGTGCGCTGGCGTGGCAGTATTTGCTGTCGGCGGTGCGTGCGCAGTCGGTTCCGGTCAGCGCTTGGCAGCCGTTGTATCAGGCGATTTTGGAAGAAAGTGAGTGTGGCCGTTTGTTGCCGTCGGTGACGGAAAGTCCGGCCAGCTTATCGTTACAGCAGCGTAGCAGCGGGGAGCATCAAGCATTTCAGGTGCGTTGGAGCAGTGCTGCGGATCAGGCGATGCGGCTGGAAGGGGCATCGACAACCGTTCGTTTGATGCCGGACGCGGCAGCGGTGAGCGTGGCTAATCACGCCAAGCAAGAGGCCGAGGACATCGAGTTAGAAAGCACTGAGCTTTCCGCACCACTGCCTTCTGGCGTATATCAGATCACGCGCTCTGCACAGTCATCGAACCCATCGGAGCAGCAAGTCGTCGCGGCGCCAAGTGCGGGGCCAAGCGCGGGGACGGCGTCGATTTTGCTAACTCCGTGGCCGCAGCAGCACTGGGTGCAGTTGGACGGGCAGGGTAATCGACTGCAACTGACGCCGCCAGTGACGGTACGCAGCTGTCCGGCGGTCTCGTTGCAGTGGCAGTGGTTTGATGCAGAATATCGTCTGCTCGGTGCGCCGTGGCCGATCCGGTTAAATGCGCAGGGCGCGGCGCAATTGCCAGAGACGATCCCCGCCAAGGCGGTGTGGCTGAGTGCGGTGGTGACGCAGACCCGCTATCAAGGGCAATTGCGCATTGCCGAACAGCAGCGGCTGACCTTACCGCTACGCTGGGTGCGCAGCGCGCAAGGGGAGCAGTAAGACAGCAACATGCAGCACGTGATGAGTAACGCGAGTGTGCATTGATGACATTGCGATGACAATTGGCCGGTTGGCATGCGCTGTAATACGGTGGTATCGCCTATTACAAGGAATATCGTCATGTTGTCTATCTCTTTGCGCTGCTTGCTTGGTGCCGGCTCACTGTTGGTACCGGCCAGAAAAATACCGTCGCGCTTAGTTTTGCGACTTTTATTTTTGCGTCCTTCAGCTTGGCGTACTGCCGCGTTGCTGATAAGTGGCGTGTTAGCAGCGCAGCCGCTGTATGCGCAGCCTATCCAACCCGCTATCAGTTTGCCGGCAACCGGTGGTCAGTATCTGATTGAACCTCAGACCTTGGCGATTAGCTGGCTACCAGATGCGGCAGGGCAAGATGCGCCTGTCGCATATCCGGTGAGTGATGGGGGTGAAAAGCGCGCGGTCAGCGCGTTGCAGGTACAAGCGACACGGGCGCAGTGGCAGTGGCCACAGGCGGTAGTCGAAGCACGCAGTGAAGATGGTGATGTGCGATTGACGGTGCGCGCGCGTTCGCTAGAGGCTGCACCCATAACACTGCGCTGGTTTAGCCTTGCACCGCAGGTCAGTGAGCTGGCGTTGCCGTTTAGTGAAGGGATGCGGGTGCCGGTTGCCGATCGGCGCTGGGCGACATTTTTGCAGCAATCTTACGATGGCAGCAATACCACTCAAGATTTGAAACTCCCGTTTTGGACGCTGCGCTTAAGTTTGGCTAATTTAGGGGCTGCCAATATAGGTGTGGCGAATACGGCCGCTACGGCAACCACTACAACTCACGCTACCACAACGAGTGCAAACGCTGCGCTCTATACCAGTCTGATTTTACTGACGCCGTTTGATAATCAGTTGGCATTTGCCGCCCGTCAAAATGGCAACGTGGCGATGCAAGCTGAGCATCGTTTTGACCCGCTCAGTCCGGCTCCCGAGCTGACGGTTTTGCTGCATACCGGCAATGATTGGCTGTCTGGTGCGCGCCGTTATCGGCAGTGGCGGCAAGAGGTTGGTCTGCGCGAGCCGCTAAGTGCCAAGATTGCTGCTAACCCCGAGGTGGCCAAATTAATCGGTGCCTCGCACGTCTACCTGTTTGGACGCGATCTGATTGATGTGGATGATGTGACCAACTGGCCCGCGTTAGCCACCTTTTTGCTCAATGATCCGCAATTAGCCCGTCATCTTGATGCCGCGACACGACGTGAGCTGACGCCGCTAGCTAGCGCAAAAGAGCCGGCCAATCGCTATACGCGCCGGGTGTTGGTCGAGGCGCTTAATCAAGCATTGAATGCGCAGTTTCCGGTGTCATTACCGCGCGCGGAAGGCGCGCAGAGTATCGCGGCACAATTTCAGGCGGCGCAGCAACGGCGTGCCTATCTGCGCCAGCACGCCAGTGCTTGGTTGCTGGCTGATAATTTGTGGGGCAGCGGATTGAGTCAGGGCATGCTGACCGCGTTGCAACAAGCAGGATTAACTCATCTGTGGTTAGGTCTGGATAACTGGATGCCGGCGTTTTATCAGCCGCAGGTGGTTGAGGCGGGGCGGGCGGCAGGATATTTGCTGGCCAGTTATGACTCGTATGGTACGGCCATTCCGGCGGGCGTTAATGACAGTTGGTTGAGCGCGCAGATCCCCGATGCGTGGCGCCAACGCTGCGGTATTATCCAAGCCGACGGTCAGCCGTTACCGGGGTTTCGTGGTAAGGGCAGTTATTTGAATCCGGGCTGTATCCGTCCGTATGCCGAGGCGCGGGTGAAGGCGCTGATGCAGACTGGCAAGTTTAATAGCCTGTTTATGGATGTCGATGCCGCTGGCATGGCGCTGAATGATTACCGTTCACGCAGCGCTCTCGCGTCAAAACAGAAGACAAAAGACAAGTCACAAGGGCAGTCAAAATCAAACGCGCAGCCGCCGTTGGATCAGCATGCCAGTGTGATGGCGGCAGATTTTAACGCGCGTCTACAATGGCTCGCGGCGCAAGGCTGGGTGACTGGCTCGGAAGACGGCAATGCGGTGACGGCACGTGGCTTGGCCTTTGCTCATGGTCTGGAGACGGTCGGGTTTGGCTGGGGCGATCCGGAGATGACCAAAAATCGTCAGTCGCCGTATTTTCTCGGTGCGTGGTATCCGGATAATCAGCCAGACTTTTTCTTTCGTCCGGCACAGGTTAAAGCGCCGTATCAGCAGCTGTTGTTTGCGCCGCAATACCGATTACCGCTGTATCAAGCGGTGTTTCATGACGAGATCATCAGCAGCCACCACTGGCACAGCGACAGCCTGAAGTTCAGTGATGTGCAAGGCTGGCGTGATATCACCGCGATGCTCTACAACACGCCGCCGATGGTGCACTTAAATCGCAATACGGCGAAAGCCGGCAGTGTTCGGATTAAGGCGCTGCAACATTACCAGCAAGCCTTTTTACCGTTGCACCGCCAGCTGTGGGATAAGCAACTGGAGCAGTTGCGCTGGTTGACCGCCAATGGGCTAGTTCAGCAAACGCGTTTCAGTGATGGTTCGTTGATTACCGCCAATTTTAGTCAGCAAGCGCAGCAGGTAGCGGGCAACACCTTGCCGCCACTCAGTGTACTGGCGCAGTTGGCTTCCGGTGAGCAAATTCGCTGGCAGTCGCAGGCGGTAAAGGGAAAATCGCAGTAACGCCGCATTATCGTGCGCAGAATGAATTGCCGTTAGAAAAACGGCATTGGTGTTGCCTATCTGTGCCCACGATAAAAACGCAATAGCCGCCCAAACACAGGCCAATACATACCTGTTTGGCGGCTATTTATCGAGCAATATGCTAGTTATCTAATTTTTAGTAGGGTTAGCGCTGGTTTATCGTCCTGTTTATATTGTTTTTTATTGTGACTATGTGAAACAAGAGGAATAAACTACCGGCGTGTATTTCTGCCTTACCGCGATGTTATTCGTATACAGCAGCGAGAGATAAATGCGTTTTTTCTCGGGTTTGCCAATTTCGACTTCGCTATTTCGTCTTTCGACAAGTAGGGCAGAAAGCCGCCTGCGCGATTAGCGCGGCGGTAAGCACAGGTAGTGCCGTCTGTTGAACACGGTACTCTCATGGTAATGAATAATTTGCAGTATTGACCTGCAAGGCTATTTCGAGTGTAACATGCCCTGGTTAACCCTTTCTGTTTGTATCCTTTTCCTATTGTGCTGCTGGCTGTTAATCAAACTGCAGGCCGCAGAGTGTAAATTATCCCGTCTGGTATTAATCGGTTTGGTATTGGGTGTCGCCATTGGTGCTGGCATGCAGTATTTCTTTGGCGCCGATGATCCGCAGGTCGTGCTGGCGTTGAGCTGGCTGAAAATTGTCGGTGGCGGCTACATCAGCTTGCTGAAGTTGGTGATGATGCCGCTGATCGCCATTTCCATCTTGTCGGCCATCAATAAGCTGGAAAATGCCCGTTCGCTGGGGCGGATCAGCGCGGTGGTGATTGCGGCAATGCTGGTGTTGGTGATGATCGCCGGTTTTGTCGGTGTGCTGACGACCTCGCTTGGCGGTTTGACTGCGCAAGGGCTGCTCAGCCATGGCGTGCTAAATAGCGCTGAGCTGCAAAGCAGCGCCGCAGAAGTGCAGAATTTGAGTCTGCCTCAATTGTTGTTATCGCTGATCCCCACCAATGTGTTTGCCGATCTGGCCGGTAGCCGTTCATTGTCAGTGATTGGGGTGGTGATTTTCTCGGTAGTGGCTGGGGTGGCGTTGTTGCAACTGCGTCATGATAAGCCGGAGGCAGGCGCGCTGATCGGTAAAGGTATTGATGCCGTGCAGCTGTGGGTGATGAAGATGGTGCGCACCGTGATTGCCCTGACTCCGTATGGGGTGATGGCGCTGATGATCAATGTGGTGGCGCATTACCGTCTGCAAGATATTTTGAGTCTGCTGAGTTTTATCGGTTTGTGTTACGCCGCGATGCTGCTGATGTTTGTGGTACACATGCTGATTTTGTTGCTGTTGGGGAAAAATCCGCTGCATTATCTGCAAAATGTTTGGTCAGTGCTGACTTTTGCTTTTATCTCCCGCAGTAGCGCCGCGTCGATTCCGCTCAGTATCGAAGCGCAAAAACGTATGGGGATCCCAGACAGTATCGCTAACTTTGCCGCGTCGTTTGGCGCTAACATGGGGCAAAACGGCTGCGCGGGGATTTATCCGGCGATGATGGTAGCGATGATTGCACCAACCTTGGGGATTAACCCGCTCGATCCGGCGTTTTTAGCCACGTTGTTACCGGCGATTGCGCTAGGCTCGATTGGTGTGGCCGGCGTTGGTGGCGGCGGTACCTTTGCGGCCTTGATTGTGCTGTCGGCGCTGAACTTCCCGATTGCGCTGGTGGGGGTGTTAATGGCGATCGAGCCGCTGGTGGATATGGGGCGGACGGCGCTCAATGTGAATGGGTCGATCATGGCGGCAACCATTGCCAATCGGGTGCTGAATATCGAGCCATCCACGCCGCAGCAGTCCGAATCCTTGTCGCAATAACTCTTGTCGTAATAACCTTTGTGGCAATAATCCTGGTGGCCAAAAGGTATGCTGAATCGCATGGCTAAATACATGCGCTAAAGATAAAAAAACGCCGCAGTCGGGAGTTCTGACTGCGGCGTGGTTGTTTTTGGCTGAGCTATTTATTCATCTGTAATTCATATGCGCTTGATTGATACTCGCTGAGGGCCGCGGCCAATCTTCTCGTCAGCGCACGAGATAGCGCTCTGCCAGTACTGGCGTTCATCTCACCCGCTGGTGGCAACTTGGGTATGTGCCATGCATTCGCGCTCTAATGGCTGTTCGATAGCCAAGAGCCAGCCTTTGACTTGATGTGGCTGGCGCTGTGATAGGCGGCCATTATCCAGTGGGCCGGGGACAGCAGGATGCGGGTAGTCGACTTCCCACTTGTGTCCTTCGCTGATAAAAGTCAGTACGCGTCCATTGCGCTCGACATAGGGCAATATCAACTCTTCACCCTGATAATGTAACACCACGTGCTGTGGGCCGCTTTCACTGTACTGATAGGTAGCCTCTACCGCTTGTGGGGTAAATACGCCGCACTCATAGTGCACTTGCTCTTGTCTGGCATCGCTTTGCGTTGCGGCATACGTCGGTAACGCGCATGCCAGCAAGGCTAGCCCCAGAGTGGTACACCGCGCCAAGCCGCGTGCGCTTGCATGCCGGATATGTTGTGTTGTCGCGCTCAGGCTAAGAGCTTGCGACATAACGGAGAAAGATACTGTCTGCATCGTCACACCGCCTATCGAAGAGGAAAATTCGTCCGTGAATGGGCTTACGCTATCCATCACCGATTACGCTGCTGGCTGTCGGTTTGCCTAGCGTTAAGTATGGTTGATACGTGGCCCCTCTGCATGAGATTTGCGCATTTCGCTTATTTTTGCAACAGAATGTTGTTATCTGTGAAAGTGGCGAGATTGTGCTTCAGCAGATAGCGTGGCGTTGCAAATAAAAGCCGCTTTTTTCTTTTCATCCCTTTGATTTTATTTTCTTTTGCTTTGGTTTTTCCTCGGCGGCCAGACACAGTTTGTGTGTCTGCTTACATTCGTACATGGTGCGGCACAGGATTTCCTGCCGGTTATGCGCGCATAGTCATGCGCAGTAGCGTGATATTCAGATCTCGCCCCGTCTTTCCACGCAATGTGCTGTGCTTGTGGGCACGCAGAGGGAGTTATTGAACATGAATGCAAATCACCGAATTTCTCGGTTGGCCGGATCAGTGGCGGCAGCGCTGAGCATGGCCGGCCTGATGCTGGCCACTCCGGCCTTGGCTACGCCGACATTAGCTACGCCGAGATTAGCTGCGCAGGCAGCGCCTGAGGTTAACCAACAACAAGAGAACTATATTCCGCCTGAATCGGCGGCTGAAATTAATCAGCCGGTGGCCGGTGAGCTGTATCAAAAGGCGTTGACCGAGCAGCAGAAGAAATGGCTGGCGGGTGGCAAGTTAGAGAAAAAAGCCGGTTGGTGGCATGTGGGGATTAAAGGCGAACCCTATGCCCGTGGCTTTCAATATGGCTATCTGATTGCGCCCGATTTTAAATCGGCGTGGAAAGGGTTATGGAGCATGACCTACTTAACCTCCGGTGTGCCTTATCACGCGTGGAAAAAAGCGGCGATAGAGCAGACCGAAGGGAAGATCCCCGCCGAGTTGTTGCAAGAGATGCAAGGGGTGGCCGATGGCCTGAGCGCTGCGGGGCTGCAGGTTTCGCTGGATGACATTGTTACTTGGAACGATTTGATTGAGCTGACCGGTTATTGGTGGCCTTCAGTGGGGATGCAAGAGTACAGCAAGTGGGTGGAGCCGGGGCTGATTAATGCTTCGAAATTTCCGTCGCCTTATCCAAGTGTGAACAAGCAAGATCTGGGGCAGTTGGCTGCGCCCGCACTGCGCGCTGAGGCGCACGGTAATTGCAGCGCCTTTGTGGCGACCGGTAAGGCCACTGCCGGCAAGGGGATCGTGATTGGGCATGAAACGTTCGATGATTTCTGGTCAGGGCAATTTGATAATGTAATTTTGAATATCACGCCAGATAAAGGCTACAAGATGGCCTTCCAGACTGTGCCGGGCATGATTGAGTCTGGTACCGATTTTTGGGAAACCGGTGCTGGGCTGGCGTTTGTCGAAACCACCATTGCCAATGTGTCAGATTGGAGTGCGGGCGGGATCCCTGAATTTATTCGGGTACGGCAAGCTGCACAGTATGCGCCCAACATTGATAAGTGGGTGCAGCTGATGCAAGAGGGCAATAACGGCGGTTATGCTAATACTTGGTTGATTGGCGATATTAATAACAACCGGATTGCTAAGTTTGGCCAAGGTCGGGTGTACCAGTATTTTAACGAGACAGCGTCAGGCTATTACACCGGTGAAAACGTCTCGGCAGATCCACGGATCCGTTATATCGAAGGCACGGATTCCGATTACAACGATATCCGTCAGCAAGAGGGCGCGCGCCGTTTGCGCTGGATCCAGCTGATGGAAAAATATGATGGCAAGATCAATACCGAGGTCGGTAAAGCGATGTTGGCCGACACCTACGATGTCTACCTGAATAAAGCCGATCATCCGTCATCACGTGATATTTGTGCTGAGTACGATAAAGATCCACAACCGTATGTCTCTGACCCGAATGCGGTGTGGAATGTGCCGTATCAACCGGCGGGCTCTGTCGACGGTAAAGTGGCCGATGCTCAGGATATTAAGCAGCTGACGATTATCGCGCGCTTTGGCCGAGCGAATGGGCATGCCTTTGATGCACCGGCTTTTTTGCGGGCACATCAGCAGTGGGCATGGGAAAGTGACTTCCTGAAAAGTCGTCCATCAGAGCCGTGGGTGAGCATGCCGTTTATAGAATGAGCAACTGATGCGGTATGTGAGCAAAATGTTGCTATGCCCAGTTGCAGATAAAATAGGGTCTGACGTAAGGTAATACGAATAAAGCTCTGCGCCGCTGATCGCGGAGGCTTATTTAACAAGAGTGATGTTCAAATACAAGGATGAGTCTGTCCGTAGCGGGAAACTGCGCTGCGGACAGGAGTGCCGGTAACGCAAAGGCGGATCAGGCCGACATCGTTACCGCTGATGCCTACAGGAGCAGGGGCCGTTATGAGTGCCAGTGTAGCCCGCATTCTGGGTGGATTGTTGTATTACGCGCCGGACTCGGCGGCAGCGGAGCCATTTTTGGCGGCGTTGACCCGCTTGCCGGAGTTGGCCGATTGGCCCGAGGAAGATGAAGTTCCGTATTGGTGTCGCGTGTTGCACCTGACCACGGAAGATAAAGCCTATTCGTTTCGGGTGCTGTTTACCGCACCGGAGCAGGGTTTGGCACCGGTTCCGCCGTGGGGCTCGGTCTATCAGGATGCGGAAAACCGTCTGGATGCGGCCTCGACGCGGCGTTATCGCGCTTTTTTGCAGACCCAGCAACTGTTATTGCACCACACTGCTGGTGAGCCGGAAGACCACATCGGTCTGATGCTGCTGACGCTGGCCTATCTGTTGGAGCAAGAGCGCGAAGAGGCGGTCATTGAGCTGTTACGTGAGCATCTGTTGCCGTGGAGTTGGCGCTTTGTGCAGCTGTTGCAGCAGGCCACCGAAGGGGATTTTTACCCCGCGCTGTCGCGGATATTAGGCGGTTTTTTAGCGGAGCTGGAGTATCAGTTGGAGATCTGTCTGCCGATGATCCGCTTGTACCGTTAAGGGGCGCGGGAGGTAACCGGTCGACCGGCGCTGGTAGACCTGAATGATGCACTGGGATAAAAAAGCGGCACGTCGAGATACGAAGGCCGCTTTTTTTGTGCGATGTAGCGCAAGTTATCGCTGATTTTTAGGGCGCGTTTATGTGCACTGCCCGTTTATTGGCTGACGGGAGCCTCTGCTGAGTTTGCTGTCTCTGCTGGGTTTGTTGTCAATGGGGGGATCCCGTCACATTTGTTGTTGCTATTCTCGATGCTGCCGTCTTTGGCGTAACGCCGCCAGCAGTGGTGGTCGGTGCCGTTGAAGATGGACTCATCGAGTAGACGACCATCGGTATAGTATTTTTTATAGCCAATCCCATCGCTATCGGAGTTGACCGGTATGCTAAAGGTGCGACCTTTCTCGGTACGGGTCTTGGGGCTGGTCAGTTTGGTAATCCATATAGACTCGCTCTTACTGCCCGTCATATAGCGGTTTTTAAAAAAGACATTATTGCCCGCATAGCGCAGTTCGAATCCGAGGTCACCGCTTTCACCGTAGACCACTTCGGTGATATCCCAGCCACTGTCTTTCCACGTGATCCGCTCTACCTGTCCGTTCGGATGGAAAGTAAATTGTGAGCCACAGCTGGCGCCGGCGTTATCCCAGAGATAAGGCTGGCCGGCATAGGTTTCATCCGGTTGTTGGCAGGCTTGGCCGATGTAGCGCAGGCTGTTTTTATTGCTATCAAAGCCGTAACTCACGCCGGAGATCCGGTTGTTCCATTGCGACATGACTCGCACCAAACGGGGCTCTTTTTTGTCGACGTCATAGCCTGAGCTGAGGCCTTGCTGTTTGCCGTGATAATACGCCGACACATCGTATAATTGGCCGCGATCATTAAAGCGGTAGGCATTGCCTTCCTTGGTTTCCCCCGCTTGATAAGACAAAGATGTCAGGCGGCCGTTTTCCGCATATTCGCGCTGTTCGCCGAAGAGAATACTGACGGGGCGTGGCTTGCCAGCCGGAGTACAATCTTCTTCGTCTTGCGCATCGCAGTGGGCATTGGGGTCAGCCGGTTTGATCAGTTTCCAGTTTTGCCAAGACCGTAATGGGCCGGTTTTGACTTGGCCATCATAGAAATAAAACTCTTCGCCCACCGGTTGACCCTGCTGGTAATTGGTTATTTGCAATAATTGCCCTGATGAATAAAAACGTCGCGTTTCACCTTGCAGCTGGCCATGCTGGTAGGTACTTTGCTGGATCAGTACATTGTCCGCGTTATACTTTTTCTGGACGCCGTGCAGGACGTCATCCTGATAGTCTGACTCTTGGCGTTTGCCATCGACCATTTCTATCCAATGACCGACTTTCTTCTCATCGCGGTATTCGCCTTTATAGATCAACCGCAGCGCATTGGCGCTGTTCGCCGAACTTGGCGCGTCATCCTCGGCGAGCTGTGTATAGCGTTCGGCAGGGCCGTTACGCAGGCCATGACGGTAATTTTCCCGTGCCAGCACCACCGGCGGTTGGCTATCGGTGGTGAGCAGCCATAATCCCTCCTTGAAATTATCTTTATATTGGCCGTGCCAATTGTTGTTGCTGGCACTATCCCATTCGGTCCAAGTGCCTTGGCGTTGGCCGTCAACATAGTTGCCGCCGGATTGCAAAATGCCTTCGTCGGGATAGACAGATTCCCAGCGCCCTTGCTGTTTACCTTGCACGTAGTTGCCGTATTCCTGTGGCATGGCATAGCAGTTAGTGACACTAAATTGCAGATACGGGCCGTCGTATTCTGGTTTGGGCGACGGAGGATGGTTGATTAATGACGCTTCGTCGTCGTAGTCAAATATGGCGGGCGGGAGGTCAGCGCGCATATAGCCGATTTTCAAGGTGTTAAAGCTGTAATCCTCACCTTGGCATCCGCCGTTACGGGCTAAGACTTGGGTTAACATATAGGTCAGTACTCGGCCATCGGCGGTGGTGACGGAGCGCGTCAGTGCTGGATAACGGGTAATCGCAAATGTGGCGATCGCGGCCTTATCAACAGGGTAGCCTTGCTCATCCAGATAGCCGGCCGGTTGCGCGGGGCTTTGCAGTTCGCCACGTAACAGCGCTTTGATATCCGATGGGCTATCAGCCGGTAAGTCATAGCTGACGCGGTAATCTTGCGGTTGTAAGGTGCGCAAGGCTTTGCGGCTGGCGGCAACCGTAAAGGGCTGGATGCTGGGCGATAGCGCATTGAGCTTGGATTGCATGGCGTTGAGCGGGATATAGCTGCCATCCATCATGGCATAGGCGCGCAGGTGTTGACCTTGCTTATCTTTGTACATCACCACCACTTCATTATTGTCGCCGCCATCGAGATCTTGGAAAAATACCGCGCTGATGTGCGCATCGGTAAAGCTATCAATCAGATCGTGATAGGTCTGGCTTTCATCTTGATAATCGGGGCGGCTGTACAGGGCGTAGACCTGATTGCCTTGCTGATAAAAGCCCAGCGTCGCTTGCTCATCGCTATTGGGTAGCGTTAACGGCCCATGCACCGGCTTGCTTTGCAGCAAACTGTCGACCGATGGTGGCTCTGACTTGGTTGCTGGGTGGTTGGCCGGCGCGGTTAGCGCACGCGTGCCGGTGGCGTTCACTGTGCTGTCAGCCACGCTCTCTTGCGCCGCGTGCGCCGACCACGGGGCGATGCAGCTAAGCAGACCACTGACAAACAGCAAACGGGCATGAGCGCGCGGGCGACTGCGCGCTAATCGGGTATCCATCATTCTTTTCCCTGTCTTAAAAACGGACATGCGTAAAATTGGTGCGCGTGATGACATCTCACTGTGCTTGTGCTTGTGCTTGTGCTTGTGCCGGTAGCAGCGTGATCGTGCTGTTGATGGTGCTGACGGTGATTTTGGTCTCGGCAGCGCCGCGTTGCAGCGTCAGAGCTTTGTCCGGCAATGGCAGATGGATAGGTTGCGCTTGTTCGGTGGTCAGCTGGTTGACGATGTCGCCACCGGCGCCGCCATTGAGCTGTATCGTACCGGCAAATTCTGGCGCGACTTGTATCGACAGCGCGGCGTTGACGGTCTGAATATCGCCCTGTTGCAGGCTGGCGGGCAGCAGTAACGTGGCCTGACCGGTTTGCAGGTTATCGCTCAAGCGGGTGGCTTGTGTCGCTTGGATTTTTTGCGTGCCGTCAATTTGTTCGATGCTGATCTCGTTGGCTTGGCTATCCACCGTTAGCTGACCGCGGATAACCTTATAAGCGACCTTGCCTTGACTGGCGGTGTCGGTAAGTGCGCCTACGGCTTGTTGCAGACGCAGGGTGCCGTTCAGATTGTGGGTTTGCAGGCTACCGAGCTGATTGTACAGATGGATAATGCCGTGCAAATCGCGGGCGGTAGTTTTACCGCTCAACGTGCTGGCCGATACGGTACCGGAGAACGAGTGCAGATCCAGATCCACCAGCTTGCCTCGGATATTCAGCACGCCAGTAAAGTGCTTAGGAACGCTCAAGTTAGCGTGAACGCCGCTGACTTGCATCAGATCCAGTGAGGGCGGCGTCGGTAAAATCACGCGCTGGCCTTTGCCTTCGGGCTGGATGCGTACCTCGCGCACCAGTGGTGGTAGCTCTGACAATTTGCGCGCCGCATCGTTTTCTGGGCGCGTAAGCTCCATGGAATCGATGGTCAGGGTGACAGTAGGCTTATCGTCATCGCGGCCAATCACACTTAAGCGGCCT
The DNA here is from genome assembly GCF_021368255.1 of Plesiomonas sp. PI-19. Classification (NCBI taxonomy): domain Bacteria; kingdom Pseudomonadati; phylum Pseudomonadota; class Gammaproteobacteria; order Enterobacterales; family Enterobacteriaceae; genus Plesiomonas; species Plesiomonas sp. PI-19. The sequence goes on along the minus strand of NZ_JAJNMQ010000001.1, from coordinate 1,961,591 downwards.
TTTTCCAGCGCGATGGTCAGTGGGGTACCGGCTGGCCAGCTGATGTCTTGACTGGCGGGAAGCGAAGCACTGGCGGCTGTTGGTGTGCTGGTGGCCGGCTCGGCGCTCCAGACGGGCATGCTGCTGACGGCGAGGGCAATGCCAAGCCATGCGCGGCGCACCGGATAAAACAAACGAGGCAAACTGAGTGACCGGCACGACCGGTGACCAACGAAAGATGGCAACATCCTGATTATCCTTAACTGATACTGCGGCACCGATCAGAGCCAAAAACAAAGTGGCCTGCTAGGGTATAACGCGTGTATGTACTGTGATGATGTCCGTGACAGTGTGTGAATCGCGGCGCTATATCGGCAGCCTAGCCCTATTGGGTTGGTGGGCCTCATGTGCGATACAGGGCATGTTGGGCGGGGTAACAGGCGGCAGCCGCAGCAGAAAAATCCATCGGCACTCATCTTCCCTTACAACAGAACTCTTCAACAGCGCTATCTCTGCGAACGCCTAATCTTTTATTATACAAATTATTATTTTCAGCCAGAAGAACAATGGGGCGATAACGTGATGAATAACCTGCTAAAAGAATCCCATTTTATCGGTGGGCAGTGGATTGCTTCCGAAAATACCTATCCGGTGTTTAATCCTGCAACTGAAGAGGTGCGCGCACGGGTTGCGTTTGCGGGCGCAGCCGAAGCCGCCCAAGCGCTGACCGCCGCGGAGCAGGCGTTACCGGCGTGGAAAAAGTTGCCTGCTGCTCAGCGTAGCGAGATTTTGTATCGTTGGTATCAGCTGATGCTGGATAACAGCGAAGCACTGGCGGTGTTGATGAGTGAAGAGCAGGGCAAGAGCCTGCAAGAAGCTAGGGGCGAAGTGCGTTATGCGGCCAGTTTCCTGCAGTGGTTTGCCGAAGAAGCCAAGCGAGTGTACGGGGATATTATTCCTTCGGTGCAGGCCGATACCCGTATCTGTGTGGTCAAACAGCCGATTGGTGTTGTCGCCGCTATTACGCCGTGGAATTTCCCGCTGGCGATGATCACCCGTAAAGCCGGTGCTGCGCTGGCCGCCGGTTGTACTTTGCTGGTTAAGCCGTCTGAAGAAACGCCGCAGTGTGCGCTGGCGCTGGCCGTACTGGCGCAGCAAGCTGGCGTGCCCGATGGCGTGCTGAATATGATCTCCGGCGATGCGCGCGCCATTGGCGAGGTGTGGTTGTCATCCTCACAAGTGCGGAAGATTTCCTTCACTGGCTCCACCGCAGTGGGCAAGATGCTGATGCAAAAATCCGCGCCGACCTTGAAAAAATGTTCGCTGGAGCTGGGCGGTAACGCGCCGTTTATCGTATTTGACGATGCGGATATTGATGCGGCAGTGGAAGGGGCGGTGGCCGCCAAGTTTCGTAATGCCGGCCAGACTTGCGTGTGCGTGAACCGCTTTTTTGTCCACGATACGGTGTATGAGGCGTTTACCTCACGTTTGGCGGAAGCGGTGAGCCGCTTGCGGGTAGGTAATGGTTTAGACCCGCACACCGAGATTGGCCCGTTGATTAATGCCGATGCGGTAGCCAAAGTCAGCGCGCACGTAACTGATGCGCTGGCGCAGGGCGCGGTGCTGCGCTGTGGCGGCAAAGCGCTGGGCGGCAATTTCTTTGCTCCTACCGTATTAAGTGAGATGCAAGACAGTATGCTGATTGCGCAAGAAGAGACGTTTGGGCCGATTGCCGCCTGTTTCCGCTTCCATCATGACGATGAAGTGATTGTGCGTGCCAATAACACCCTGAGCGGTTTGGCCGGTTACGCCTACACCCAGAATATGAAGCGGATCTGGCGTTTGGTTGACGAGCTGGAAGTGGGCATGCTGGGCATTAATCGTGGCATCATCTCAACGGAAGTGGCGCCGTTTGGTGGGGTGAAAGAGTCCGGACAAGGCCGCGAAGGCTCGAAATACGGTTTAGGGGATTATCTGGAAACCAAATACGTGCTGCTGGGAATGTGAGCGGAAAATCTGATTGCACAAAAGAACCGATTGCACAAAAAACGGGGAGCTTAAGCTCCCCGTTCGTGTTTTAAGCGATATGCTCGCGCAGGCTTATGACTGCGCTTTACCTTCGGTAATGGAGGAATGAGTTACGCTATCAGTGGGTTGATATTGACCGGAAACGGGCAGTTTTTCTTTTGATTCACTGTCTTTGCCCCCGAACAGACGACGCAGGCTGTTGGCGATATCCGCTTTCCAGCTGGCTTCGTCTTTGTGGCCTTGGTTATCGGTCAGCACGGCGGCACTGCCGGTTTGTTTAACCTGACCTTGCTCGCTGTGAATTTGCGCTGCGTGCAGGCGCGTTTCGCCGCCGGTTTGCAATGTCACATCATCGCGTGCGTCAATTTGGCTGCTCTGGGTCACTTCATGGCTACGCAGGGCGTGGCCTTCGCTATCTAAAGTGCCATTTTTCAGGATGGATTGACCGAGGGTCGCGCTATTGCCTTTGTCATCCTTGGCATCGGTATGGGTTGCACCGGCGTTCAGTTTAGCGCTCAGATCCAGCACGCTATCTTCACGGCTATCGAGTTGCAGGTTACCGCCACTGGTGATAGCGACTTGCTCGCCTTTTACGCTGCTATTTTGCAAGCGAGTGTCTTGCGCGCTGTCGATGGTTACGTTAGCCGCTTGCACGCTGCTGTTGTGCTGGCGGGTTTCGCGGTGCAGATTGCCATCGAGTTTAACTGAGCCGCTGCCAGTCTTGACCACCTTGCTGACGGCGCTGGCTGTGCTAGGTGCTGTTTCGGTTACAGCATTATCAGAAGCTGGAGTTTGTTTGCGGTTGGCATTCAGTGCCAGTTCGATATTGCCGCCTTGCGCGTTTTGCTGCGACTGGCTGCCACTGAGGCTGACACTGCCCTGATCGCTACGCAGCGCCGCGTTGTGGCCAGCTTGCAAGTCTGTTCCCTGTACGCTGAGGCCTTGACCGCTATGCAGATTCAGGTTGTTACCGGCGGTAATCTGCGTGCTTTGTCCACCATCTTGACTGTTGCTGGCATAACCCAGATTGAGTGAGCCGCCGCCACTGACGTCGGTAGGAACAGGCAATACCGTGCCTTTCGCATTCAGGCTGCCGCCCGCATGGTAGCTGTTACCTTGCGCGTGGCTTTCACCGCCTTGGATAGTCAGCTTTTGGCCTGCTTGCAGGTTAGCGTCGTGTCCGGCGTTGATTGCGACGCCTTGCAGTGTGCTATCGCCGTGGCTGGTGATATTCACGTTGTGCGCGGCTTGCAAAGAGCCTTGATGGCTATTCTGCTGGGATTGGTTTTCACCTTGATGGTTGATGCCAAGTTCACCGCTTAAACGCAGATCTTCACCGGTGGTAGTGGCTGCTGTCACCGACAGATTGCCGGTGGTGTGGCTTTGGTGAGTCCGGGTTTCATCTTGCGCGGCGCGGTGTTCATAGCTACCGCTATTGATATCGATATTACCGGCGGTGGCCTGATATTGGCTGCTTTGGTCGGTCAGTTTTCCTTGCGTATTCACAGCAATGTTACCGGCTTGAATTTGGGTTCCCTGCTGGGTAGTTTGCTCTTGGCTGTTGGTCTTGTGATCGACATTCACTTGCAGCGTACCTTGCAGCTCTGGAATGCCTTGTTTCGCTTCATTGAAGGAGGCTTTGCCGCCGTCGACATCCGCATGGGTGATCTTTTTCACCGCCTCTACGGCTGGACGTGTGATAGCGCTGTAATCGACCGCAGCTCCCAGATCGGTGGTCACGCTGGTGTGCGATGTGCTGCTCTGGCTATGGTTGGCACTGGCCAGATGCGAGCTTTGCGCGGCATTTTCCTGATAGTTGCCTTGCACGCTATGTTGCGCGCCTTGTTGGGTTAAGGTGTCGCTGGCGTTCAGGGTGAGGTTACCGCCGGTGTGGGTACGGGTGCCTTGTTCGGTTTGCGACGCACTTTGCTCACTGCTGTGAGTGGTGCTGCTTTCTAAGCCTAAGCCCGCTTGATCCAGTCCTCCGCGTACATAAATTCCGGCACCGGTTTGCAGATGGGAATCTTGCTGGCTGTGACTTTCTTTCGCTCCGGTCAGTTCAATATTTTTGCCTCTCAGCGTGGCGTCTTGTTTGCTGCTCAGCTCACCGCCTTGTACGCTTACGTTTTCACCGGCTTTCAAGGTCAGGTCTTGGCCGCTGAGCTGGCTGTGCGCGGCGGTTTGCGCGCTTTCGCTGTGGCTGTCACGGGTGAACTCTAAACCTGCGCCGGCGCGGTATTCGCTGTCACCGGATTTGTGCGCATAGGTGGTGCCGTGCACGTCGGCGGTTTCTTTGCTGCTTTGATGAGTGTTGGAGCCTTGCTCAATGTGCAGGTTTTTGCCTGCGTTGATCTCGGTGGTGCCTTGGCTTTGCAGGCGGCTGCCAGTTAAGGTGACGTCTTGCCCGCCACTGACTTTCAGGTCTTGCTCTGCTCGCAGATCGCTGCCTTGATTGCGGGTATCCTGCGCAGCAGTGGTTTCAGCGTGCTTGGTGATGTTAAATGCAGTGCCGGTACGGCTGTGATCCCGCTCTTGTGTGCTGCTGTTAGCGCTTCGAATGTGAATATCACCGTTGCTGCTGACATAAGCCCCTTGGCGAGCGTTCGCATCGGCAGACACCAATTCGACACCTTGTTGACCGTTCAGGGTCAGCGTTTGTCCGCTTTGCAGGTGTGTCCCTTGTACCTGTGTGCTACGACGGCTTTTCTCTGCTTCGTTTGCGCCACCAATGCCACCCCAGTAGCGATGGTTATTTTCGTTGGCATTCAGGGTTTGGACTTCTTGAATGCCCAGTTGCAGCTGTTTTGCACTGCTGAGATTCAGATTTCCGGCGGCTTTCAAATCGGCGGCATCCGCGCGCAGATTATCTCCCGCTTGTAAGGTTAAATGCCCACCACTGTGCAGAGCTGCCTGCTGCAGTTTATCGTCTTGCGTTTCTTGGCGTTCGGTGCCGCTACGCAGGGCCGCCGTTTCATTTTTCACATACAGGGTGTGTTGGCTACGGTGTTGCTCCTGCGCGCCTTGTAAGGTCAGTTTACCGCCGGCTTTAACGCTCAGATCGTTGCCGCTATCAATGCGGCTACCGGTGAGGGTCACATCTTGGTCAGCAATCACGTGCGCTTGTTTGGCGGCGCGGATTTGGGTGCCGTGCTGGGTTTCATTCAGTGATGAGGATGACTCGTTATGCTCCCACGAATAGAACCACTGGTTATCGTGTTTTTCCTGACTGTTGCGGGTGACTTGGCTGTCGAGAGTGACATTGCGCCCTTGTAGGGTGACTTGCTGGCCGTCCACATCAGTAGCGGAGAGGTGCTGATTGTCACGGCTGACTAATTTAATGTCATTACCGTGCAGGCTGCTGCGGGTCAGGCTCTCTTCTTGCTGATGGCTACCGCGATCGATACCGCCGCGGTAATTTTGGTAGTTATCCGCACCTTGTGATGATTGTTCGTGGTGCTGCACTTCGCCGCGCAGTGTCAGATTCTGGGCAGTGAGGTTGATGTCGCCGCCATGCAAGTTGGCGGCAGTTAGGGTCATATCGCCACGGCTGTCCGCATCAATGCCTTGCGCGGCTTTGAGTGCGCCGCTGATGTTGACGCCGCTGCCCGCAGCGGTGCTAACCAGTCGAATACGGCCGGCTTGCATCCCGCCTAAGTAATAGCTGTCGAGGCCATTACCGCCGACAGGGGCGCTGTAGGTGATCTTGGCGTCAAGGCTGACCTCATTCAGGCCGCTGATGGCGTGAATGGCTTGTCCGGCAGTAATTGGGCCACGGGCATCGATTTTCGGTGCGATCAGATCCAGCACATCGGCACCGTGCACCCCGCCTTGACCAATTTGCAGGGCGTTGCGGTTATTCAATGTGGTGTAGCCGTGCAAATTGCCATCGCTGACGTTGGGGCTACCGACCACCAGAGAAGAGCGCGGTGTATTGATAAAGCCGCAGCCATTACAGGTAATGCCATTTGGGTTAGCCAGCACAAAGTCGGCGGCCATACCGAACACCTCTTGCTGACCGAGCAGCAACGATGGATTACGGGTTACCACTTCGTTCAGGATGATTTTAGCGGCTTGTCCGTGCAAATTGCTGTTGGCTTGCAGTTGACCGGCTAGTTGCGATTGACCGGCTTGCAGGGCGTTGTTCAGGACTGCGCCTGAACCATCCACCGAATAGTTCTGATACTGGTTATGTGATAGCCCGGATGCGGAAGGCGCAACGATATTAACGATATCGGTTCCCTGCGCATTGGTGCTGACCTGTGGCTGATTAGTACCACCCGCAATGATCCCCGCGGCACTGGCCGGCGTGGTAACGGTAAGGGCAATGGCTAACGCCACGGTGAGTTTGCCGGCAGCTGAAAGTTTAAAGTGAGTCATACACTGTTCTCCTTGATCCGCACGTCAGAAGCTGACACTAAAACGGGCGAGTACCCGCAGCGGTTCGGTCGTGTGCCGGCCTGCTGACCACATACGGCCACGGCTGACACGGATTCCGGCCTGTACGGCCTGATATTGGTAATCGGAGCCAACGGTCAGGCCGCCGGCATAGTAAGTCGGGTTATGAGTCGCGCCGCGTAAGGTCTGGCCGATATCGGCACCGGTTAGCAGGCGCAGCTCGCCGCCCAGCAGCGGGCGTCGGTAGGTGAGATCGTTACGCCAGAATGCGCCGCTGTCGGCGGCCACATTGCTCGATGAAAAGCCACGGACGGCATAGGTGTCTGAAACGGTAAACCACTCGATCCCCGGCAGGGGATCGGCGCTGTATTGCGCCGCCAGCTGGCTGTGCCATTGCAGGTTCAAACCGGCAGGCTGGAAGTAGCGGTACAGGTCGGCATTTACCGTGAATTTGGTAAAGTGGCTGTCGGGCAGACCAGACAGGCCACTCGGTGGCGGCGCATCAGCGCCAAGCCACGGCGTACCTTGATCGACCGAGGCACTCAGGCTGACTAAGCCGCGATCGAGAATTTGCATTCGCGCGGCACTGAGTGACAGCACGCTCAGGGTTGGACTGCTGATCCCCAGTAAAGCATCGGCGAAGTAATTACGGCTTTGTTTGCGCGTCAGTTGCACTGACAGGGTATTGATGCTGCGTTGATCTCGCGCCACCACATAATCGGCGCGCAGTCCGGCTTGATCGGTGTGGCCACTGAGCTGCACGGAGTAAATCTGCAGCGGCTGCGTGTTGAGATAATCACTGTGGCTGGCAAATGCGCTGAAAGTGGCGTAGCCATAAGGCACGCTGTAGAGCAGGGTATAGCTGCGATTATAGCGTTCGGTATCATCGGTTAGCGTGGTGGCCGCGCTCATATTCAGGCTGTCTGACAGGCCGAGGGGGCTGTCCAACGCAGCGCTCAGGCGAGTTTGCCAACGGCCGGTACTCTTTTGGCCTTCGTTGTCGGTGCTGGCGGTTAGGTGCCAGCGTTTGTCGGGGGTATTCAGCAAATGGATCACCGAGCCACCAGGGGTGCGTCCTGGCAGGATATCGGCTTGCACGTGGTTCGCTGCGAGTCGGTTGGCTTGATCCAGCGCTTGATCCAGATCGTGGATATTCAGCGGCTGCCCCGTTTTCCCCGGTAGCAAGGTGGCGCTGTTGACCAGTGTGCTATCGCCTTCAATTGCCTCCAGATGCCCTTCAATCACCTGCAAGGTGAGGGCGCCTTTTGCATCTACTGGCAGCAAAATCACGCGCGCAGCGATGTAACCGCGTTGCAAGTAAGCCTCGGTGAGTTGGCGGATCAACGCATTGAGCGCTGCGGTAGTGATGCACTGCGGCGATACTTGTGGCAAAGCGTGAAGGCTCTGTTTATCCAGTAACGTTACGCCGCGCAAATAGACGGCGGATAGCGGCAGGCACTGTTCTGATTCGGGCAGCACGGCGGCGGGCGCGGATAGCGGCGCACTGCTGCCTTGTTCTAACTGGCGATAGCGCTGCTCTTCCAACCAGCGATTGAGCTGGCGGCTGCTGTCTTGAATCGCTTGCCGCGGCACATCCGCGCCCAGTAGCCCTTGCGCATGTAATCCTTGGCAGAATAATCCGCTACTGACTAACAGTGTGGCTGCGACAAAATACCGGCATGCTGTCATGAATTACATCCTGTTTTCGGCGGCAAATGAGAATAAGAGTTATTTATTTGTCACTTTTCGTCATAACGTCGTGTTTTTAGGTTTTATTAAACTGTTTTGTATGACTTTTAATGAGTTAAGCAAAATGTATGCCTAAATATGAATATACCGAAGAAGAAGGGAAGGTGGCGGTGGTAGATAACCTGTTGATCGCAGTCTACCTTTTACGGTGATGGCCTATACGGGAATAATCTTTGCGCTAATGGCTGTATGCGGTGAAAACGGGCATGCATAAAAAGAATCAGAAATGGGCGACAGGAATATTAGGGAAGAGATCAAGCGGGAAAAGAGAATGCACGCTTACTTGTACTTACTTGCGCGTACGGAAAAGAAAAGGGCCGCGTTAGCGCAGCCCTTTGTTATCAGTCATACAGCATGTCGATACTGAGCGATTTTATCTCAACCAACCACGTGGGGCTGCGCAGAGATTAGTGGCATACACCGTTAGATAAACAGCTTAGCGACTGCTTCTGGCTCCAGCTCATCACCTTCCAGATCGGCATTCCAGTTCAGACCCAGCAGCACGCCATCTTCGGTCAGGGTCAGCAGCCATTCGTTCATGAACAGGTTCAGAGGGATCGGCGTTGGCACGAAATCCGCCCACTCTTCATCACAATGGACACGGGCATCCGCCTCGTTAGACCAAAACGGCATCACTTCGCCGTCTTCAAACTGGGTCGACTCCATTGACAGCCAGTCCACTTCATCCTGACACAGGCCCCAGACCACGCCGGTCTGCTGGGTTTCAGCGGCAAACAGGGCCAGATTGGCCTGCAGATCATTTCCTAATTGGCTCATGGCGTCACTCTCTCTTAAACGCGCGTGTTAACGCGGAACATATTGTGTCGCATGGTATCAGAAAATCGGTCACTCCGTCTGCCGCTTTGCTGTGTGTGATAACGGGTTGCCTGCGTTTATTGCTGCGCAGTTTTGTTGGCCGCCGCTTCCGGTGCAGAAGGCGCGGCGGAAGGTTCACTGATTTGGTATAAGCGGTGTTTGGCGCAGGTTTCTTCGCAGTCACATACTCGCTCAATACCGGCTTGGCTTAAGCCCCCGCAGCTTCCTTGAATCTGGCGTTTGGTCAGCAGCTGACCAATCATCATCAGTAAAATCATAATGCCGAAGATCCCGAAGGCGATCAGATAAATCATGATGTTTTCTCCTCAGCGACCAAAACGCGTCATGCCAATTTTCGGCTGTGCACGCTTGGCATGACCACAACAACCACTATCACTATGCGCTTCACCTTTTGCAGCATGGCTGTGGTTATTGTTATGGTTATGACAAGCACCACCGCTGCAGTGACCGCCGTGCGATTTTGACGTACGCTGATTCGCGCCAACACTCCCTTGTTCCGCCGAAGTCAGCTCGGTGAGCTCGGCATTTAGCAGAGCTTCTGGCATGGCGCGGCGATTGGCTTGATAGACGCGTAGACCCGCCGCGAGCAGCTTACCCAGCATTTTCTGGCCAATGCGGCGCACCACCACACGGCTTACCCCTTGCTGTTTTAATTGTAGCAGCACCGCGTGGTTACGCTGGCAATGCCCTTCATTACTCAGGGGGGGCAATGCCAAATCGGATAGATACTCGCCCTGTGGGCTATACAGCGCAAAGCGCAGCGCGCGGGCAAAGTGTCCGCTTAAACTGCCGTCATTCAGCAGCGGGATCGCAGTGATCGTCATCGGGAATTCTCTCCAGTTGTAAGCCTTGTCCGTGTACCAGACAGGCGGCGACCTTGCGCCGGGCTTCTTTCACCAAATTGGCAAAAGTCTGTCTGGACACGCCCATCAGGGCGGCCGCCTGGATTTGTTGCAGGCCCATCAGATCAGCCAAACGCAGAGCTTCGAACTCGTCGGCTTTTAATTGCTGTAAGGTCAGCTGACTGGCCGGAATACCGTTGGGTTTAAACAAGGTAAACGGGGCATGGGAACAGATACAGCGCGGTTTTTTGGGTCTGACCATAAAGAAGGCGGCTCCTGATATATCACTGTGTCATTATGCGATCATTATTGGCATATGCCAATAACTTGATTGGAACTATTGTGATCTGGCGTATGTAATCTGGTGCATAGTGACGAGATTTTATTCTTGGGCAAGAACTCCGCCACCGCAATCACGGTATAACAAGCACCGTCCCTAACAGAACAAGACAAGAGCCGCTGTTAGAGCGCAAAGCATCACAAAAGCACGGAAAAATAGAGGGATAAAAAAAGCGATTACCGTTTGGGAAGACCGGTAACAGCTAAAGGAAAGAAGAAAGGAAAGAACGAGCCAACCGGCCGCTAGCGACCGGTTTTGGGCAAAGAAAGTTGAGTGATAATAATTACTGCCAGCCGTATCGGCGCACAAACCAGCCTTTGACTAACTGAGTCAGGCACATATAGCCGCTGAGGATCAGCAGCAGCCACGGGAAGTAACTCAGCGGCAGCGCCTCAAGCTGCAAGTGGGGGGCTAGCGGCGAGTAGATCAGCCCAATCCCTACACTCACCACTACCAACGTCATCGCCAGCAGAGGCGACGAGGCGCGGCTTTGCAAGAACGGGATTTTGCGGGTACGGATCATGTGCACAATCAAGGTCTGTGACAGTAACCCTTCCACAAACCAGCCGGACTGGAATAGGGTCTGACTATCAATACTGTTGGCTTGGAACACATACCACATCAGACAGTAAGTCAGAATGTCAAAGACCGAACTGATGGGGCCAAAAAACACCATGAAACGCCCCAAATCGCCGGCATTCCAACGTTGTGGCTTTTGCAGTTGCTCGTCATCCACATTATCAAATGGGATCGCCACCTGTGAGATGTCATACATCAGGTTTTGGATCAGCAAATGAATCGGCAGCATCGGTAAAAAGGGCAAAAATGCACTGGCGATCAGCACACTGAAAACGTTACCGAAGTTGGAGCTGGCGGTCATTTTGATGTACTTGAGCATATTGACGAAGGTCTTACGCCCCTCCAGCACGCCTTGCTCCAGCACCATCAGGCTTTTTTCCAGCAAGATGATATCGGCGGCTTCCTTGGCGATATCCACCGCCGAGTCAACGGAGATGCCAATATCGGCGGCACGCAGGGCGGGCGCATCATTGATACCATCGCCCATAAAACCGACGATATGCTGTTGCGCGCGCAGCGATTGCACGATGCGCTCTTTATGCAGTGGCGTCAGCTTAGCAAACACTTGCGTCTGACGTGCCGCTTGCTCAAGCGCAGCATCATCCATTGCCTCAATCTCTTCGCCCAGCAAGATGTTCTGCACATCCAGCCCGACATCGCGACACACTTTTGCGGCCACGCGTGGGTTATCGCCGGTCAGGATTTTGACCGTGATCCCGCTGGCTTGTAGCGCCGCCAAGGCTGGTGCGGTGGTCTCTTTCGGTGGATCTAAAAAGGCAATGTAGCCTTCTAAAATCAGCTCATATTCATCGTCGACGCTGTACTGGCTGCGTGTCGATGGCAAGGTTTTGCTGGCCACGGCCACCACGCGTAAACCTTGCTGATTGAGATCATCTGTGTGGCGACGAATTTGCGCCAGTCGGTTTTCATCCAGCGCAATCACTTCGCCTTCCACACGGGTATAACGGCACAGGCTCAGCATCTCTTCCAGTGCGCCTTTGCAGATCAGTAGATGCGTTTGCGCCGTTGTCGCCAAGACCACTGACATCCGCCGCCGGACAAAATCAAACGGGATCTCATCCACTTTATGAAGCCCCGGTAGGGTAAAGTGCAGACCTTGCTCGGCGACACGTTCTTGTACGGCTACATCGAGCAGGTTTTTCAGCCCAGTCTGGTAATGGCTGTTCAACCAAGCATAGCGCAGTACTTGCTCACAAGGCTGGCCGGTAATATCGGTGTGGCGCTCCAGAACGATTTTATCTTGCGTCAGGGTGCCGGTTTTATCGGTGCACAGAATATCCATCGCCCCGAAGTTTTGGATGGCATCGAGGCGCTTGACGATCACTTTTTGCCGCGACAAGCGCACCGCGCCTTTAGCCAGCGTTGAGGTGACAATCATCGGTAACATTTCGGGCGTCAGCCCCACGGCGACCGAGAGCGCGAACAGGGCGGCTTCCCACCAGTCCCCTTTGGTAAAGCCATTGAGCAGCAGCACAATCGGCGTCATCACCAACATGAAGCGAATTAGCAGCCAACTGACTTTGCTGATCCCTGTTTGAAATGCATTCGGCGTGTCGTCTTGGCGAATAACACGTTCGGCCAGCGAGCCAAAGTAAGTCTGTTGGCCGATCGCAATCACCATGGCGATGGCTGTGCCGCTCACTACATTGGTTCCCATAAAACACAGGTTGGGCTGTTGCAGCGGGTCGCGCTCTGCGCTATCGAATCGATCGGCGTGTTTTTCTACCGGAAGCGACTCCCCAGTTAGCGCAGCTTGGCTGACGAACAGATCTTTGGCACTGAGCAAGCGAACATCGGCGGGGATCATATCTCCCGCTGACAGCGTGAGAATATCGCCCGGTACCAGCTCGCTAATCGGTAACTCAAACTGACGGGTTTCACCGGTGCGCACATGGCTACGGCGCACGGTGGCCGTGTTCGACACCATCGCTTTAAGCTTGTCGGCGGCGCGGTTAGAGCGTGACTCCTGAATAAAGTGCATGAAAGTGGAAATCAGCACCATCAAGCCAATTACGATGGCCGCTTGCAGGTCTTCGGTGGCATAGGAGATGATCGCCAGCACGGTCAGCAGCAAGTTGAACGGGTTGCGATAGCAATGCCACAAATGTTGCCACTGTGAGGGCGCTTGTTGGGCATCCACACTGTTCTCACCGTATTGGGCGCGCGCCGCTTCCACCTCTTTTTCATTTAACCCTTCGGGGTGGCTGGTGAAATGCCGGTAGAGGTCGGTTTCACTGCGCGCAGCTTGTTGCAGATAAAAGGCGGATAGGCCACTTGGTATTGGCGCAGAGCCCGTCGCGGGGCCTTTGGTGGGCAGTTGGTCACGTTGGAACAGCCGGCGAGGCAGGCTGCGGGTCAGCAGTGCAAATAGCTGCTGCGAGATACGAGTAAATTGCATTGGGCGGTACCTTTGTTACGTCCGACAGCGTACGGACTTGGCGAAAGGGTGCACAAGCAGATCGCGTATTGTGGGTTACACGATACGCGGACCGCCTGATCGGGTGTTGTCCGGTCAGGCCGCCTGTCAATCAGTCAGCCAGACCGGTGATTTCGCTTTGCGAAACCGGGTACGGGTTCTGGGTCCATATTGGGTTGGTTAACCTCCGGGCTGACATGTCATTGACGCAGAAAATGGCACAAAAAGGGGGTAGAAAAATACGGGCAATGAAGCGATGCCGCACACTTATCTCAAGTGGCACTTATCTCATGTAGCATTCATCTCAGTGCATAAGCAAAGAGTACGCTTTGCTAGGTAAACGGAAAATAAACTGCGAGCAATCTGCATGCTTTAAATCAGGCGTTTATACTGGGAAGGGATATAAACCGAGACGGTTGACCGTGCGTGTGCTTCCCATTGTTGGGGGGATGCTATCTCACTGAGTTAAATGATATTTCGTTAATAAAAACAGTGAGCCGATGCTCGAACTTCCGGCATGAAATCTATCGCACCATCTATCACATAATAAACTGTGCAATCTGACCGCAATCAGACAAAAGCCTCTTGATTCATCGGGTTGATACTTATAGGGTGGGCGGCAGTTGGCAGGTTATCCGATAGTAAAAACACACTGTCAAAACCTGCGATAACAGTGAAGGAATGGATAAGATGAAAACGAATAACGTTGTGGCGCTGAGCCTGCTTGCTGTGCTGTTAAGTGGCTGTAATGATGCGGCGAAACAAGAGCCAGTCAATCCGGTTTCGCAAACTGAAACCGCGGCACCGTCCACCCAAGCACCGGAGCCGGTGGTGGATCCTGCCCACAACGCGCGCAATGCGTTGGACTGGAGTGGCGTCTACCAAGGCGTGGTTCCTTGCGCTGATTGTGAAGGCATCAAAACCACTCTGCAGCTGAATACTGATGATACCTATGTGCTGAGTGAACAGTATTTGGGTAAAGGTGACGGTAACCGTTTCGAAAACCGCGGTTCTTTTAGCTGGAATGCTGCCGGTAATACCGTACAGCTGTCCGGCCAGAATGAGACACGCCAGTTCTTTGTCGGCGAAAACGTGCTGTTTATGCTGGATATGTCTGGTCAGCGCATTACCGGTGCGCTGGCGGATCACTACCGCTTGGCAAAATTGACACCGGAGCAGGCTGCGGCGCAAATGGGCGCGAAACCTGCTGCGGATAGCCAAGCTGAAAAACCTGTTCTGATGGGGCGTCGCTGGGAATTGACCGAGCTGATGGGTAAAAAAGTACCAGATACGCTGGATGCGAAGCAGCGTCCGTTCATCGAGCTGGTGGCCGAAGGCGATCGTATCCACGGCTTTAGCGGCTGTAACAACTTCAACGGCGGTTATACCCTGAACGCTGATGCTGCGCGGATCAGCTTTACCCAGATGGCGATGACCCGTATGGCCTGTATGGATGCGGAGTTTGAACAACCGCTGATGCAGGTGTTGGAGCAGACTGACAATTACAGCCTGTCAGGTGATACTCTGACCCTGAACAAGGCGCGCATGGCACCGCTGGCGGTATTTAAAGCGGTACCGGCGGCGCAGTAAATGCCGATAAACGTCACATATATAAATTAGGGGAATACGGTGTCTAAAATCATCCTACTGATTGCGGTGCTGGTGGTTGTGCTGTTTTTTATCAAAAACATGTCCGGCAATACCAAACAAGCCGAAGCGCAGCGCCAGCAAGGGGCTGCCTTTTTGGAGCAGAACAAAACCAAGCCGGGAGTGATCACCACCGCGTCCGGTCTGCAATATGAAGTGCTGCAACCGGGTACCGGAACCGTACATCCGAAAGCCACCGATACCGTGAGTGTGCATTACCATGGCACGTTGATTGACGGTACGGTGTTCGACAGCTCAGTGCAGCGTGGCGAACCCATTTCCTTCCCGCTAAACCGCGTGATTGCCGGTTGGACCGAAGGCGTGCCATTAATGGTGGAAGGTGAAAAGGTACGCTTTTTCATCCCGAGCAATCTGGCTTACGGCAACCGTGCCATGGGGAAAATTCCGGCTGGCTCAACCCTGATTTTTGATGTTGAACTGCTGAAAATTAACCCGTAATACGCCCTAAGCTTGTTTTATCACTCCGAGATGGCCGATACAGCGTGACTGTGTCGGCCATTTTTTTATCGCCATCTTTTTGTGGCGATCCCTCATTTGTCTGCTATCGGCGCTCTGAGAATGTTGGCTATAATAGCCCGTTTTTTTCACCACCTATTTTTATTTCATGCAGTTTTAGTGCGTGCCGTTTAGCGGGCGTAATCGGTGGCTATTTTTACCCGTATTGGCAAGGCTATCGGTTTGCGGCGCGGATGATTTTTATAAAGGCGATGTCACGCGATGTGGCCTTATGGGAATGCACTGCGGGCAGCGGGGCGTGTGAAAAAAATTCTATCTGGCAGGCTTACCCAAGGAGTATGGATTTTAATGGCGCTTTCCTCTGTTTTTTTGTCTCGACAACGTATCGGGCAGTGTATGGCACTGCTCATCACCGGTGCATGTGCATGGTCTGCGCAGGCACAAACGGCACCTACTGCGGCTACGGCGCCGAATATCACGGTCAGTGACGCATTGCAGCAGCATATCCCTCTGCTAGATACCCGTAGCAGCGCCGCATTTAATGGTTGGCCGCAAGAAGGTGAAACTACCGGCGGTCACGAGCGCGGTGCGCGTAACTTGTCGGCCTCGTGGCTGAGCCTGTTGGATGATGCGCAGCTAACGCATCTGCTACAGCAAAAGAAACTGGATAAGAGCCTGCCGGTTGCTCTGTATGGCACCGCGCCGGAAGTGAACGCTGTTCGCCAGCGTCTGCAAGCGCTGGGATTTAGCACGATTTATACCCTGAGCGATGCCTTACAAGAGCCGAGCCGCCGTGAATCATTAGCGCATTATCAAGCGCTGGTGCCAGCATCGTGGTTGGCCGATTTGCAAGCCGGTAAGCCGGTGGCCAATGCGCCAGCTAAAGGGTGGAAAGTGATTGAAGTGGAGTGGGGCGCACCGAAAGCCTATCTGCTGGGGCATATCCCGAAAGCCGGTTATATGGATACCAACACGCTGGAATCGGAGCCTTTGTGGAACAAGGTGGATAATGCCAGCTTAGAAAAAATGCTGCTTGCGCAGGGGATCACCACCGATACGCCGGTGATCCTGTATGGCCGCCAGACCATGTCGGCCGCGCGCGCGGCCAATATTCTGATGTATGCCGGTGTGAAAGACGTGCGCATTCTCGATGGTGGCTGGGATGCATGGCAAGCAGGCAAATACCCGACCGAAATGGGCTTGCCAGCCAGCGTGACTCCGGCTAAGGCCTTTGGCGCGAAAATTCCGGTGCATCCTGAATATATGACGTCATTGTCACAGGCAAAAGCCTTGCTGAAAAAGCCGGAAAACTCATTGGTCAGTATTCGTAGCTGGCCGGAGTTTATCGGTGAAACCAGCGGCTATAACTACATCAAAGCTAAAGGCGAGATCCCTGGCGCTAAATGGGGCGGCGGCGGCAGCGATGCCTATCATGTTGAAGATTTGCACAATCCTGATGGCACTATGCTGTCAGAGCCGGATCTGCGTGATCTGTGGCAAAAATGGCAGATCGAGCCGACTGGCGAAGTGGCATTTTACTGCGGCACTGGCTGGCGAGCCTCGGAAGCGTTCTTCTACGCGTGGGCCATGGGCTGGCCGCAGGTGAGCGTGTATGACGGCGGTTGGTATGAATGGAGTTTAGATCCTGCCAATCCCATCGTGACCGGTGAGCGTAAGCCAGGAAAATCCTGATCACGAGCGCGGGTTCGATAACTTGTGGATTAAAAAGCGGCGCTAATGGCGATAAGTTCATTAAGCGCCGCTTTTTTGTTTGTACTTGAAGTGAATGTCCGCGGTTAATGCCCGGGGTTAATACGGGCTAGCTTCATGCATCATCGTTCGGCGGGTTACTGCTGGTTTGATGATTGCTCTGGTCAGTCGGAGCAAAGCTGTGCCAGCCACTGTAAATGCGGGTGGCGGTGGTCAGTGCGCATAGCGCGGCAAACAGCAACGCTAGCGGAACAAACCAAGCTGGGAACAGGCACATCAACACAAAGAACAGCACGGTTTCGCCTGCTTCTGTCAGCCCCCCCAGATAGTAAAAGCTTTTATGCGGATAGCGCTGGCTGGTCAGCTGCCGTTTGGCGGCAATAATCGCAAAGGCCAAAAAGCTGCAGCCAGTACCGATAAAGGCATAGATAAGCACGGCGGCGGCCAGTGCATTGTGCGCTGGGTCATACAGTGCAAAGCCGAGCGGCACCGCTGAGTAAAACAGAAAATCCAGCACAATATCCAGAAATCCACCGCGATCGGTCGGCGTAGTGAGGCGCGCCAAGGTGCCATCTAAACCATCTAACAGCCGATTCAGCAAAATAGCGCCCAGTGCCCACAAGGGCTGCTGCCAGGCCAGCAGCGGGATCACGGTTATCCCAATAACAAAACCGCTGATGGTCAGCTGATCGGGATGGATCCCCCTGCTCAGTAAAGTGCGCGCGATGCGTTGTTGTAGCGGCTTGGTCAGGCGGGTGATGTGCTGGTCAAACATCGCGCGGCTCCGTGTGGTGATGAGCGCGATTATCGCGCGTGATGGTGTCGAACGTCTCTTCGTCTACTGGCTCACCGAACATGATCACTCGCCCATTCGGCGGAATATCATCGGCATCATGGGTGACTAACAGCGTTGGCAGACCGGCTTGCTGGATTTGGCCGTAGACAAATTCGCGAAAGTTGCGGCGTAGTGGGCGATCTAGTCGGCTGAACGGCTCATCTAGCAGCAGAGCCTGCGGTTTGGCGAGCAATGCGCGCAGCAGGCTGACGCGAGCGCGTTGTCCACCCGAGAGCGTTGCCGGATCGCGGTGCGCAAACCCAGACAGACCCGCGTCCGTTAAGGCTTGCTCAATGATGGCCTGCCGCGTGCGTTTATCCGCAGGGGGTAAGGCAAACGCCAAATTAGCGCCAACGCTCAAATGGGGAAACAGCAAGTCATCTTGAAATAAGATCCCAATATGGCGCTGCTCAACCGGCAAGTGGGACAGTTCGCGGCTATTTAGCCACAGTTGCCCATGGCACGTGAATGCTGACGGCAGAGCGCCGATCAGCGCATGCAACAAGGTCGACTTACCGCAGCCAGAAGGCCCCATCAAGGTCACAATTTCACCCGGCGCAATGTGTAAGTTCAGGGGAGCATGGCATGCCAAGGCTTGCTGCCCGTTGATTTTTGGCGTATTGGCAGATTGCGCCAAGCGCAATTGCACCTGATCCAAGGTCAGCCCGAGTGAAGGCTTACTCGCTGTCATGAAGTATGGCGATCCGTAGCAGAGAAAACAGGATAAGAGCCTGATAATACGCGGCCTTGGCCAAGGCGACTAGTCAGCGCGGCGATGCTAAATGCCAGCCACGGCAGTAGGCATTGTAAGAGCGCCTGTACTGCCAACACCCGTCGATTACCGCCACTGCTTAGGGTTACTGCTTCGGTGGTGACGGTAGCAATTCGCCCTGCACCGGCAAACAGTGTGGGTAAATATTGCGCCACGCTGACAGAAATACCCACTGCGCAGGCCAATACAATCGGCCGCCACAATGAGGGCCAGAGTAGGCGTAAACAGGCTTGATAGCGGTGATAACCCAAGGTGCGCGCGGTCAGTAACAGACGCGGGTCTAGCGTTCGATAGGGGCCACTTAAGATAAGTAACATGTAGGGAAAGACCCACAACAGGTGGCTCCAAATCACGGCACTGATACTGCCATCGGCGTTGGCCAGCAGCAAAGCATGATACTGGATGGTCACCAGTGGCAGGGCGGGAAAAATCAGCGGCAAATACAGCAGCGGTTGCAGACGGCGCGCGCCCCATTCCAGCCAAATCAGTGTCAGTGGCAGTGCCACGATAACGCTGCTGACTGCCAGCAGTACCGTGCTGAAGAAGGGCTGCCAATCCAGCTGTTGCCAGCTTTGCAACGTCAGCTCCGCGGGCCAACGCGCCGGATAAAACCAGCGCCCAGCCACTGACCATAACGCGATTAAGGCCAGCGCCAGCCAACTGAGGATCGCCAGTAGGCCAAACAGTAAAGAAGCTGGCCTCGAGCCGCGATGGGGGCGTGGCCGGCCTGTCATGGTTAGGTTAGGGTGAGCTGTCTGGCTGAGGCCATGCTGTCTCGCGGCGCGGCGCCCGGTAGGCGCTTGCCAGAATGATTGCAGTCCGCGCCACAGCAGCGCGGCGGATAGACCAAGCATGCAGAGCAGCAAGGGAAGCAGTAATGACGCGGCTAATCCCATTTGACGCTGCAACGGATCGGCATCGCTCAACCATTGCCAGATCAGGACGGCCAGCGTAGGCGGAGTCGATGGGCCGAGGATCAGCGCCATATCCACCACTGATAAGCTGTAGGCCGCGACAGCGACCAAAGGCCAGCGTAGGCGCGGCAGCAGCTGAGGCCACAGGACTTGTAACCAGATTTGCCATGTAGGGTAGCCGAGTGTGCGCGCTAGCGTCAGTTGTTGCTCGATAGACTGCCGCTGCAGCAACGCCGCCACAGCCCACAGCAAAAACCAGCACTCTTTAATTGCCAGAGTGATGGTGAGCGTCAACGCGTAGCGGTCATGCACTAACGCATTTGGAAAGGTGAGGGGAGCCCAACTCACCAGTTCGGCAAGACTGCTTGAGAGCAGCGCCACGCTACGCGCTAGCCAGCCGGACGGCGCCAGTAAAAAGGCTACCCCGATGGCAAATGCCACATGGGGTAACGCGAGAAAACTGGGTAGCCGTTGTTGTAACTGTAGCCAACGGCGATGCGGGTAAAGCCCCGCCGTGATGAGCATGCACAGCAACAACGCCAGCACGGTGGAGCCGGCTGCTGAGCCGAGGCTTAGCCACAACGCGGGCCACAGGCGCGGTGCATCCAGCAGCGCTAACCAAGGCGCGCTGTGCAGTAACGGTGTTACCAGCGCCGGTAACCCGGCAGCCAGCGGTGCGAAAATGATGACAATAGGCAGTAGCGCAATGGGATGTACTGTGTTGGTACTGAATAAAGTTCTGTTACCAAGCTCGTTGCACTGAACTCGCTCATCTGTATCGCGAACACGGCGTATGCCGAGCCGAGCGCGCGCATTGAGCCAAGCCGTTTTCAGCTTGTTGGCTAATTTATGTCGCTGGCGGGTCACTGGCATGGGCGTTATTGCGCGCCGTAACGTTGCAACCACGCTTTTTCCAGCGGCTCTACCCAACTGACATGGGGTTCGGGTAACACCGGCACTGCCGCCGATTTGGCCGTGGTTTGACTCTCAGCGGCTGCGCTCTTGGCTGTTGCATCAGATGCCGTGTTGGCCAGCGCGTGCGATGTTAATACAGATGGATCGCCCCACACCGCTAAATCTGCTTTGTGACGCTGGGCGGCCGGTGACAGTAAAAAGTTAGCGACCACTAGGGCGGCGGCTTTCGCGCTAGCATTAAACGGAATTGCTAGATAGTGCACATTACCGATGGTGCCGGCACGAAAACCGAAACCATAGGCGCTTGGCGGAAGTTGTTGCTGTCGAACTAAGCTGGCCGCTTCGTTAGGATTAAAGGTGAGAGACAGCAGTAATTCGCCATCCGCCAACATGTTATTCATCGCCGCCGCGCTAGCAGGAAAACTGCGTCCTTGTCGCCATGCCAGCGGATGCAACTGATCCAGATATGCCCACAGCGGCGCGGTCGCTACCGCAAATTGTTCCGGCGTTACTGGCTGTTGTAATACTGCTGGGTTGGGCGCTAGCTCTAGCAATAACTGTTTGAGGAACGTGACGCCGTGAAAATCTGGCGGTAAGGGGTAGGTGACTTGCCCTGGATGACGACGCGCAAACTCCAGCAATTCAGCGGCAGATAGCGGCGGCGTTGGGGTTGTTGCGCGATCAGCAATAAAAGTCAGCTGTGCCAGCCCCCACGGAGCTTCTAATCCCTCAGTGGGAACGGAAAAATCGGTGGTAACCGGTTTACTTTTATCCACTAATGCCCAATTGGGTAAATGTTCAGCCCACGGGCCATACAGCAAGCCTTCTTGCTTTAAGTGGTGAAAATTCTCGCCATTCACCCAGAGTAAATCCACCGAGCCATGATGCTTTTTCCCTGCCTGCTTTTCCGCGCGGATCCGTTGCACAACATCGGCGGCATCTGTAATTTTGACCTGCTTTAAGGTGATCCCGTATTGGCGTTGCACTTGCTCTGCGGCCCACTGTAAATAGCGATTCACGCTGTCGCTGCCGCCCCACGCATTAAAGTAGACGGTTTGCCCACGCGCTTGTTGCTCGGTCTGCGCCCAATCAGCGTGCGCAGCAGAGGCGCTAAAACAGACGATCAACAGACTTAGCAACCAATTTCGCATAAGCAGCATCCTTTTTGTGGGAGTAGGGAACTCCTGTGGTGTTGTACGTTTAGCGGCGTGTACCACGGCGGTAGGCGTGATAACGCGCTAACCAAGGCAGTAACCGTACGGGCAGACGTGCGCGTTTCCAATCTCCGGCCGCCGCTTTCATCCCTTCAGCATACGCGGGATAGGGAAACAGGGTTTTGAGCAAAAAATGCAGGCCGTGCTTGCCACGCATCGCCATGATGGCCGTCGCGAGTAAGCTTTCGCTATTTTCACCCACGATAGTGACACCCAGAATACGGTCTTTACCTTGTGCTGTCAGGATCTTAACAAAGCCCTGCGTATCATGTTCGGTAATGGCCCGATCAAGCTCATGCAGCGGATAGTGGGTGATATCGTAGGCCACGCCTGTACGTTCGGCGTCATCTTGCGTTAATCCCACCTGAGCGATTTGTGGTTGGGTAAATGTCAGGCGAGGGATCAGCGAATAGTCCACGTTCAGCTGTTTCCATTGACCAAACAGTGCATTGAGTACCGCATAGCCAGCCTGATGCGCGGCGAGGTGCGTAAACTGCGCCTGACCACTGACATCACCCGCAACCAAGATATTCGGGAGCACAGTGTGTAGCCCCGCATCGGTCATGAGTGCGGCCGATGAATCAGGAATCAGTCCGAGAGCATCGAGGCCGTAACCGTGCAGGCGCGGTTTACGTCCGGTCGCCACCAACAGCAGATCGCCACACAGAGTATGTTGCTCTCCATTAGCTCCTTGGATTTGCAGGATCCGCCGCTTCCCTTCTCGCTGACAAGAGAGAACCTGACTATGGGTATACAGATGAACGCCACTATCACGCAGTGCTTGCGCGACCAGCGCGGATGCCTGCGGGTCTTCTTTCATCAGCAACCGTTCAGATTGCTGTACTAGGCTGACGTGGCTGCCTAATTCGCTAAGTGCTTGGCCTATTTCACAGGCGATAGGGCCACCACCGATGATCAGCACCTGCGCAGGGGGGGCAGAGTACGCGCTTAATGTCTGCCATAAGGTTTCGGTTGTTTCAAAATCATTATTGTGTAGATCACTGCTCGGTAAATCATTGCCAATTAAACCGGGAATCGGTGGGATAACCGGCTCCGCACCCGTACACAGCAGGATATGGCGGCTGGTTAGCGCGTAAGGAGGGTGGCCGTCTTTAGGCGTGATCTTGACTGTCCAAGGGTCTTGCAGTGCGGCATGACCGGCCACCACATCCACGCCGAGTGATTGATAGCGCTCGACGCTATCGTGGGGCGCAATCTCAGTAATGGCACGATTAACCGCATGCATCACGGCAGCAAAATCCGGTTGTGGCGCACAAGTCATAACCCCGGCTTGATGTGCTTGCCGGTTTTGTCTGGCCAAGCGGGCATAATGCAGTAGGGTCTTACTCGGTACACAGCCGGTATTTAGGCAATCGCCGCCCATTTGTTTGGCTTCAACCAATGTCACCTTGGCTTGCAACGCGGAGCCGAGATAAGCCGAAACCAACCCCGCAGCTCCTCCACCAATCACAATCAGATTGCGATCAAAATGAGAGGGAGCGTGCCATGGTTGATAACGGCGGCGTACACGCAGCCATTGCAGTAAATGGCGAGTGAGCAAAGGAAACAGACCCAACAGAATCAGTGAACCCAACATGGCAGGCGACAGAATATCTTGTGGGCTATGTAGCTGGGCGAGTTGGGTGCCAGCGTTGGTGTAGACCACGGTCGCCGGTAACATGCCCAGTTGGCTGATCCAATAGTAGGTCCGCGTTTTCATGCGCGTTAGGCCGAGCAAAATGTTGACCAAGAAAAACGGAAATAGCGGGACTAACCGTAAGGTCAGCAGATAGAACGCGCCTTCTTTTTCCAGCCCGTCATTGATGGCAGCCAAGCGCTGTGGGAAGCGTGACTCCAAAGGTGCTTTAAACAGATAACGGGCGACTAAAAAGGCCAGAGTGGCACCGATAGTGGAGGCAAACGAGACCAATAGTAGCCCTGAGCCGAGGCCGAACAAGGCGCCCGCCGCTAAGGTCATGATGGTCGCGCCAGGTAGCGAGAGCGCCACCACAACAATATAGAGCACAAAGACACTGACCCAAGCCTGTAGCGGTGCATGGGTCTGCCAGTTGAGCAGGTATTGCTGACTGGCTTTCAGCTGGTCAAAGGTCAGGTACTGTGGCAGATCGGAGGTCAGATAGAGCGCAATCAGCGCAACCAGCACTAGAGTGAGTAGCAGTTTACGCATCATGAGCAGCTAACGTCCCGTGTCTTGGTCTGGTGAGCACGAAGAGATATCTCTGGCTTTTGGGCTAAAGCATGGGCCCAAACCTAAAAAAGGTCATCTGACGGTTTATTCAGATGACCTCAGTATACCAAAGATTACAGAGCGTTACGGCATTGATGGAACAAATCGAGCTCCGGTTGATAGACCGATGTCTTGATATCCATCAGACCGAGCACCGAGTGGAACAGATTCCCTTGCGAAAACTGACCGGTGGCGGCCTCTTTTTGCAAACAAGACAGATTCAACTCTTTGCTTTTCACCAGTCCTGGAGAGAACCAGGTGATCAGCGGTACGGAGGTCTGCTCGGCAGGCGCTAAGTCGTAAGGCGTACCATGCAAATACAGGCCACTTTCGCCTAACGATTCACCGTGATCGGAAAGGTAAATTAATCCTGTATTGTACTTGACGCTGAGCGCTTGTAATTTTTTAATGATCTGCGCAATGACATAATCTGTATACAAAATTGTATTGTCATAGGTATTACGCAAGGCGGCATTGTCACAATTTTCAATATCGCTACGTGGGCAGTCAGGCACAAATACACGATGTGAAGGTGGATAACGTAAATAGTAGGTTGGCCCGTGGCTGCCGATTAAATGTAACGTTAATACCCGATCACCTTTCATGTTTTTGATGTCGTTATCAAAATTTTCTAATAGCGCTTCATCGTAACAGGTCGAGCCATTACACAGCGGATTGGATTTATCGGGGCTTAGGCTTTCGTGTGGAATTCGATCGCACACCCCTTTACATCCACCATCATTATCTTTCCACAATAACGATACGCCAGCATGTTTTAAAATATCCAGCAATCCATCCTGATTATGAGCCAAGGCTGCATCATAATTATCATGTGTCATGACCGAGAACATACAAGGCACGGAAACCGCAGTGGCAGTACCACAAGAGCGGACATGTCGGAATGAAATCACACCTAAATCTTGGGTGTATTGATTCGTTGGTCGTGGGTAACCATTTAACTGGTAGTTCTGACTGCGGGCCGTTTCGCCCACCACCAGTACCAGCAGTGTGGGTTTGTCCTCGGCACCGCGTGCGCTGTCTTGTGCATCCATCCCCAGATGCTGAAATGGAATAGCTTTGGTGAAATAGCGGTCGTGAATATATTTATAGGTATTATTCACAAAATAGGTCGGGATAATGTATTTCTTAAGGTCAGAATTGTTTCGTCCTACTGAAGCATAATCCTTATAAAGGAAAAACCCAATAATCAAGATAATGACGGCGGAGACTAAGATAGAGCACGCTCGCCACAATAATGATTTGAATGCATTGCGTGGGTAAATAATTTTTATTTTCGCAAGCAGTAGTGAAGGTAATACACCTAAAAATAAAAACCACAGAGCAAATGACATATTAAGATAAGAGTCTGCCTCATGAATATTGGTTTCGAAAATATTCTGAATCATCTCTTTATCAAAAATAACGCCATATTTCGTTGTGGCATAAGACACAACGGCTGATGTTAAAGTCAGCAGGATAAAAAATGGCTTAATAAAATAGCGCCAATTAAATAGGCTGAAAATAATATTAAGCGCAGAAATTAAAAATACGGGAATAGAAATAGCAAAAGGAATACTGACTACGGGTGATGCTGAAAAAATAGCATAGAACCGCAGATATATTGGATAGTTAAGGATCAGTGCGTAATACACACTGATCAGCAACGTCAGTGTTGTGACACTAAGTTGCCACTGAGTACGGAGCATATTTTTAGTCATTTGGCTCACAGTAAAGCTAGCTGGAAAAGGGAATGTGCGATAACGCAAAGAAGGACAACGCGCTCATGCTAAAGCAAATCAGTGTAAAACCGAATCGTCCGCGCACTATCAAGAGTGACTAAATTGTGTGGAAAGATTGCAGCGTGCCGGATGACAGATGACAACTGGATAAAAAGTCAGCGACTTGTATGCATATGTAAGAAGGTAGCATTGTGTTACTGATGCGCTTGATGTGAGTGTGGGGCGCAAGAGAGAAAAGGCGTAAAACCCTGTTAGAGCGAAAATCGTTCTAACTGAAGTGTTTTTAAACAGAATTTAGAATATAGCGAGGAAAATAATAAGCAGTGCGGCAAGCCGCACTGCTTAGAGGTGACGTAATAGCTATTACTTCTTGTAGCTAGTAGCCATGTTGTCCAGGCGCTGGTTAGCGCGAGCAGCTTCTGCTTTAGCATCTTGTACGTCGGTACGCAAAGAACCTACGTCAGTAGCCAGCTGGTCAACTTTGGTGTTCAGATCAGCAACGCTCTGCTCCAGCTTGGTGTTAGCACAACCAGCCAGCAGAGTGGAGCTCAGTACGATGGTACCCAGAATTAATTTGGTCTTGTTCATTATAGACTCCCTGTAGACACACACTTGAACTATATTCAAGCCTATACAAGTATTACGCAAATTTTGATCATTAGAAGTTTTTTTTTTCGATAAAACGAAAAATTCCCAAAAAGTTGAACGAGCTCTCATGATTTATATTACTAGTTGAAGAGGGATCTACAATTTGGGATGATAGAGGGTTTTAACTGATTGATATATATGGCTGATATTTCGCTGCACTAAAACATAATTCTGTCAAGTTATATCAATAATGTGCAGGATGATGTGCTGCGGGTCATATCTTCAGACTATGGAGCTGCAAGAAAGTTCAGCAAAAAATATAAAATAAATGGATAAACAATAATCAATCTATATGGCACGTCTTTTACGTTAGTACCCTGGCACCATCTGAAATCGTGTGATACTGGTTGCATGAAAAGCATTATCGCCAGGGTAAGCTGGGGTTAACCCGGCGGTTAAATCCTGCGCAGAAGTTTACTTTTTCATGCCTGTAACTAAAACAGTTAGCTCAAAATAGTACGAGTGTGGGCATTTCTGTTGGAATTGGTACTGAGGCATCGGGCTATTATCTGGCTAGTGTTTGGCAGTTAATGAAGCATCGCTCACAGCAAAGCGCTAATGTATGAAGGGAAGACACGAGGGGAAAAGTGCCACAGTTCATAAGTCAGAGGCTGACCCCGAACACTGCAATTGTATTGTAAAAGTCATAAAGGCGGCATCCTATTGATCCTGCCGCCTTTAATTCCGCTCTACCGCTTAACTCACTATGCGCGATGCCCACATGCTGTATCTGTAAGGGTAAATCGCGCTCAAGTGTAGGTTAAATCATCATTGCACTATCAGTCAGTACATATCCACTACATATCAGCCAATGCATAACAGCGCTATTATGAGTTCGTACTAGCACAGTACAAAATGCAGCACGAACAATTGTGGTTCATGAGGGTAGATATCTCGGATCACTTGCTGTAGCTCACTGAGTGACATATTTTCCTGACGCGCGTGCTCAGCATTGAGCTGTGCCAGTGTAACGGGCTCAATCGAGGTGATCTGCAAGCGGCAAAACCATTCGTCCTCTGGATTGGTATAGACCTCCAACAGTTGGCCGACCTGTAGAGTGCTTGCTTCTTGCGCATCGCGGATAGTGATGGTTTTGCGGCCGGCTAAAATGTCGTCACGAAAACGGGTATAAAAACTGAATTTCACCGGATCTGAAGGGATCATCGAAGTCGTCATAATATGTCCTAACGAGAGGCACCGAACCACCGGTACCAAAAATAAAATGATGGCATAGAGCATGATTGAATTGCAGCGCTATTCTGCCAGTACAGATGACATAACAGGGGGGAAATCTATCTTTTTATGCTTTTTTGTCTCTAATTTCAGCATGTTGCCTTTTTTTACAGCAGTCAGAGGGAAGTTGCTGTATTTCATGTTGACCCACTCCACACTTTTCCGTATATTTCGCTGCGTCCGCTGCTGATGAGCAAACGTAATCGCAACGGCACAAAATTTGGTGAGGTGTCCGAGAGGCTGAAGGAGCACGCCTGGAAAGTGTGTATACGGCAACGTATCGAGGGTTCGAATCCCTCCCTCACCGCCAAATTGATAGCCCAGTTGATTTAATCAGCTGGGCTTTTTGCTTTTATCCGCGGTGCATTTTCTTTTTACTTAGTCGACTTGCCTTCACATCTCCTCCACTCGTTATTGCTCACTGTAAGCCTGTAGCTGTTCGACCAACAGATCGATAAAACCTTGGCGCTCAACACCCAACAAAACCGTAGCATTAGGCTCGTGCGGGCTTAGGCGGTATCTATCCACCACCGTCATACCGACAGTGTATTGGCCCTGCGTCTCGACGCTTACGTGGCATTCAATACCGGTAAACAGCTCAGGACGCAGTAACCAGACAATGGTACACGGGTCATGTAACGGCGCACCGACAAAGCCCCATTTCGGATCGCGGTGATAAATCATGAAAAAGTCGAGCAGTTCAGCCACTGTGCGGGCGATAGGGTTAGTGATGGCACGAATACGTTCGATATCCTCATCCATCACTTGCGCGGCGTGTGTGACATCTAGCCCACACATGGTGATCGGCACGCCTGCGCCAAATACCATTTCTGCCGCTTCCGGATCGACATAAATATTGAACTCGGCCGCCGGTGTCCAGTTCCCCGGACCGGCGCTCCCGCCCATCAGTACAATCCGTGCAATCTTCGCCTTGAGCTCGGGATGGGCACTCAGCAGCAGTGCAATGTTAGTGAGCGGGCCGGTCGGTACCAGCGTTACCGGCTCGGTGCTAGCGCGTAGGGTCTTAGCCATCAATTCGACCGCCGTTAAGGCTTGTGGCGCAAATCCCGGCTCAGGTAGGGCAGGGCCGTCGAGACCGGATTCGCCGTGAACGTTATCGGCAATGATCAGCTCGCGCAGCAGCGGCTTGGGCGCGCCGCCAGCTACAGGAATATCGTGACGACCTAACAAGGTGAGGATGCGCAGGGCATTACGCAGCGTTTTATCGGGGGTTTGGTTACCGGCGCTGGTGGTTACGGCCATTACGTTCAGCTTCGGGCTGGCTAGCGCAAGAATGAGCGCAATGGCATCGTCATGGCCAGGATCGCAATCAATAATGATAGGCAAAGCCTTATCCATAGCTATTTCTCCTGTTACGGCTACGGCGGGAAATAGCTCACCCTACCAGTCTCAGACGCCCCTTTCCGGCGCTCGGCTCACACTTATCTTTAGTAAGGGTGAGAGAGTGATTCGTATGCGGGAGATAACGCTTGGCGCGCGGTGAGAGGACGAAAGGATGTGAGGGCGTAAAAAAGTAAGAGATATGAGAGAAGGCGCTATCGAGCGCGCCATCGAGCAAAATAACAAAGCCCCGTCAGGATCATTCCTGACGGGGCTTTTAAAGCAAAAACAGCAGGGTAAATGCGTTATACGTTGAACAGGAAGCTGGCTAATAGTTAGTCTCACATCCTTTCATTGTTTATCGTTTTTATATTAAATCTCTTTAAAACATATGTTTTGATTTTTTGTGTAGCGGTGCACTCCTCACCGGAGGAATATAAATGGCGGTGCAATAAATGAGTCCCAGCGTACACAGACGCTGGGACCGTGTTATAAGAACGATTGCAACGAGCTGATTTTCCCTTGTTGCCAGTTGGCTTCCGACTGACGCAGTGCGTTGCTGATATCCGTCAGTTTGTCTGATGGCAATGTCTTCGGCAGCAGGTCTATGCCCACGCTGGAGATAATCTGTCCGTAAGTGTTACGCAGTTCAGCGTAGGCCAGATCTTGGCGCAGATCGGCGTTCAGCGCATTTAGTTCGCCCTGAATCAATTGTAACTCACCGATGCTGTTCGCCTTGTAGCGGTTACGTAGTTGCTGAACGATTTGCCCGTCCAGATCACGCAACTCTGTGCTGGTTTTATACTGACGCAGCGCTTCGTTGTAGTTGGCACGCGCCACGTACAGTTGCGCCATGATTGCCAGCGATATTGCCTGACGCTGTAACTCGCCTACCTGTTCGTTGGCCTTCGCGGTACTGTGCGCTGCTGGGCCAGAAATCAAGTTGAATAGGTTCCATGTAGCTTTCACTCCCACCTCGGCCCAACTGTTGTTGACCAAAAATGAGTTGCTGTCGTAGTAGCCCCCTGCGCTAATCTCGATACCCGGCAGCATACGCAACAGCGCTTTACGGGTTTCGGCGGCGTTAATACGTACCTGATAATCTTGCTCACGTAGTTCCGGGCGGCTGACCAGCGCAGTCTCTTCTAGGATTTTTTGATCTACATTCAGCAGTGGAACTGTCTCGTCGCCGCTGGTGGGTAGTGCCAGTTTATATTGTGTGTCCAGCGGTAGGCTCATCAGCGTGGCTAGTTCAGTTTTTGCCAGTGACAGTGCACGGCGCTGTTCTTCCAGTTGGCGGGTGGCCTCAATCAGCGCCCGACGATAGCTCAAAGCTTCAACCTGGTCGCCGACCTGCTGAGCAGTCATCTGCTCGCTGGCTTCACGCGCCTGGTTTACTCGGTCAATCAGCGTATCGATCTGGCCGAGCAGACGCTCAGCGGCAACCGCTCGCCAGTAGGCGGAACGGACATCCTGCAAAATGGTGTGTACCACCTTGCGTTTACGTTCTTCGGCAATCCAGCGCTGATCCGATTTCTGTTTCGCGCTAACGTAGCTAACGCCAAAGTCGAGCACGTTCCACACCATCGTCAGGTCTGCCACATTACGGTCACGATCTTGTGAGGTGGACGGTTCCAGAGATGTTTGTCCGGTCTCTACGCTACGGCTACTGGAGGCGCTGACGTTGTTGCGCCCCACATAGCCCGCCGAAGCCGCCAGCTTCGGCAGCATGTCATAACGTGAGAGATCCAGTTGCTGTTGGGCCAGAGCGCTTTCCATGACTTTTAAACGTGATTCGAGGTTGTATTTCAGCGCGCGTGCCATTGCGTCATACAGGGTGATCGGCGCAGTAACCGGCTCTTGCTGGCTGAACATGGCTACCCGATCCAGCTGGATGCGCTGTGCACTCTCTTTTGGCGTTATTGGGTTGCTGGTTACAGCACATCCATTTAGCGCTATGGCCAATAAGCTTAACGCAAAAAGCTTGCGGCAGTTATGTATTGTTTCGCTGCTGCTCACCGTTGTCACCACCGACAACCGGTTTGCTACCATCACGGTCACCATAGAATTAATTCCTTTTAATCTAGTCTTGTAGTTATTAGCCCTGCAGCTGACTTTGCTCGAACAAAGCCTGTGCAATGGCTGACAGCCGTTGTCCTTCAGCCTCGCCTATGTGTTGTAATTGCCGGGGGAACGATGGGGTAAACGCGGTAGTAGCTTGTTCTGGCCCCAGCTCTGTCGCTCCCTGTGCATGCAGATTGATATCTTTCCAGCTACCGCCAGTAAACACTTCCATCGGTGTCAGTGAAGGTAAATAAATGTCGGAGAAGACGCTGGCCAGTGACGAGGTGCCGCCCTGCGCTGGGTCTTTGCTAAAGCTGGGGAAGGAGCCCAGTGAACTCTCAAAATGGCTGCTGAATGATGAGCTGTGCCTGAAGATATTAGCTACGTCACTCTTAGTCGCATCTTCCCCGCTGACTCCATCACTAGTGGCAGTGAAGATGGATGCCATTATCGAACTGCTCCCAGCGGTGTGTCCGGCATTAAAGCTGCCGAGAGAGGAGGAGGTAATCCATGTATTGAGCGGCGGTGTGCCAGCCACTTGGGACTGGATTGTAGGTACTCGGCTGTCCACCGGGCGTGATCCGTTCGTACCATCTGATATACGGAATTGCGGATCGCCGCTGGATAATGTTGGCGCATCGTTCACCGGTGTTACGTTGAGAGTCATTGTCCCGGTATTCGCGGACAATGCCGTACCGTCACTCACTTGCCAGGTAAAGGCGGCATAACCGGCACCGTTGGCATTCGCGGTCGGGCGGAAGGTCAGTTTGCTGATATCCGCCGCGCTGACCACTGCACCATTGCCAAGTAACGTATCACCGCTGTCGCGAACACCGTCGTTGTTGGCGTCAATAAACAGCTCACCGGCAGTGGGTGCGGTGACAATAGTGATGGATTGCAGGGTATCGCTGCTGTCCACATCGCTAAAACCAAAGTCTGCGGGGTTAAAGGTCTGGACGCTATTCTCATTGACGGTTTTACTGACCGAGGTATTGCTGATGACTGGCGCATCGTTCACCGGTGTGACATTAAGTGTCATCGTCCCGGTATTGGCGGACAACGCCGTACCATCGCTGACCTGCCAGGTAAAGGCGGCATAACCGGCACCGTTGGCGTTCGCGGTCGGGCGGAAGGTCAGTTTGCTGATATTGGCCGCGCTGACCACTGCACCATTGCCCAGTAACGTATCACCGCTGTCGCGAACACCGTCGTTGTTGGCATCAATAAACAGCTCACCGGCAGCGGGGGCGGTGACGATAGTGATGGATTGCAGGGTATCGATGCTGTCCGCATCGCTGAAACCAAAGTCCGCAGGGTTAAAGGTCTGGACGCTATTCTCATTGACGGTTTTACTGACCGAGGTATTGCTGATGACTGGCGCATCGTTCACCGGTGTGACATTAAGTGTCATCGTCCCGGTATTGGCGGACAACGCCGTACCATCGCTGACCTGCCAGGTAAAGGCGGCATAACCGGCACCGTTGGCGTTCGCGGTCGGGCGGAAGGTCAGTTTGCTGATATTGGCCGCGCTGACCACTGCACCATTGCCCAGTAACGTATCACCGCTGTCGCGAACACCGTCGTTGTTGGCATCAATAAACAGCTCACCGGCAGCGGGGGCGGTGACGATAGTGATGGATTGCAGGGTATCGATGCTGTCCGCATCGCTGAAACCAAAGTCCGCAGGGTTAAAGGTCTGGACGCTATTCTCATTGACGGTTTTACTGACCGAGGTATTGCTGATGACTGGCGCATCGTTCACCGGTGTGACATTAAGTGTCATCGTCCCGGTATTGGCGGACAACGCCGTACCATCGCTGACCTGCCAGGTAAAGGCGGCATAACCGGCACCGTTGGCGTTCGCGGTCGGGCGGAAGGTCAGTCTACTGATATCCGCCGCGCTGACCACTGCACCATTGCCAAGTAACGTATCACCGCTGTCGCGAACACCGTCGTTGTTGGCGTCAATAAACAGCTCACCGGCAGTGGGTGCGGTGACAATAGTGATGGATTGCAGGGTATCGCTGCTGTCCACATCGCTAAAACCAAAGTCTGCGGGGTTAAAGGTCTGGACGCTATTCTCATTGACGGTTTTACTGACCGAGGTATTGCTGATGACTGGCGCATCGTTCACCGGTGTGACATTAAGTGTCATCGTCCCGGTATTGGCGGACAACGCCGTACCATCGCTGACCTGCCAGGTAAAGGCGGCATAACCGGCACCGTTGGCGTTCGCGGTCGGGCGGAAGGTCAGTTTGCTGATATTGGCCGCGCTGACCACTGCACCATTGCCCAGTAACGTATCACCGCTGTCGCGAACACCGTCGTTGTTGGCATCAATAAACAGCTCACCGGCAGCGGGGGCGGTGACGATAGTGATGGATTGCAGGGTATCGATGCTGTCCGCATCGCTGAAACCAAAGTCCGCAGGGTTAAAGGTCTGGACGCTATTCTCATTGACGGTTTTACTGACCGAGGTATTGCTGATGACTGGCGCATCGTTCACCGGTGTGACATTAAGTGTCATCGTCCCGGTATTGGCGGACAACGCCGTACCATCGCTGACCTGCCAGGTAAAGGCGGCATAACCGGCACCGTTGGCGTTCGCGGTCGGGCGGAAGGTCAGTCTACTGATATCCGCCGCGCTGACCACTGCACCATTGCCAAGTAACGTATCACCGCTGTCGCGAACACCGTCGTTGTTGGCATCAATAAACAGCTCACCGGCAGCGGGGGCGGTGACGATAGTGATGGATTGCAGGGTATCGATGCTGTCCGCATCGCTGAAACCAAAGTCCGCGGCGTTAAAGGTCTGGGCGCTATCCTCATTGACGGTTTTACTGACCGAGGTATTGCTGATGACTGGCGCATCATTGACGGCAGTAACCGTCACCTGACAGCTAAGATTGGGCGATGCCGTATTATTCGAGCCGCCGCTGTCGGTTAGCTGGCTTAACGTCACCGTGCGTGATGTCTCTGTGGGGGTTTCACTGCTGTTACGGTAGGTTATCCCTGACAGTAGCGTGCTCATATTGGCATCCGAGAGGGAAGCACCTGTTAGCGTCACTGTTGCCGTATTGCCATTCTTGCTGACGCTGACGGTGCCGTAACCACTGCCGAGAGAGAGTTGAGTTCCGTTAGTGAGGGTAATGTCCACGCCGTTAATGGTCAGGTATTCGGTGGTATCAGTCACATTACTGACAGTAAACACCGCGCCGCTAAACGTTTGCCCGCTGTCATTGGTTGTGGCCGATATGCCTGAAAACAGGTTAATGCCAGAGCCATTTTCCGTGTAGGTAGGATTGGTCGCGCTGCCGATAACAGAGGGCGCGGAATCTGTTGATACATCAACGGATGTGAACGTGAAGACTATTGTCCCATTAGTAAACCCGCCAGCCCCTACATTAATATGGATGGTTTTGCCGGAAACCGTGGCAGTCACATCGTTGGCGTTGTCCCCGGAACTGAAGGTCTTGGTAATACCGGTAAAATGGTCAAGACTGCCGCCCTGAAATACCAGGTCAAACGCGGTGTCCAGCGATGCGCCACTGCTGTAAGTAATCGTAACCGTATTATTCGTCGGGTCGATATCAATCGGATTACTATTGTTATCAAATTCAACACTGCTACCTACCGGCGTCGAAGCATAGTGCTCCGTTGCCGGATTATAATACGCGGTCACCGTGACCGAGGTGCTATTCACCGACAACAGATTGTTATAACTGCTGATAACTAAATCCTGTACGCCAATCTCTCCGGTATGAAATTCTGTTACCCAATCACCACCGAGCGCCGCTGCCCCTGTTGGGTTGGTTGACGCCGCCACATCTGCCGAGGTCAACTGCGCCAGCAGAGAAGCAAACTGTTGTCCGGATGCCTGCGCTACATCACAGCCATACAGCAGGAGATCGCCATCAGCATTTAATGCCGCACCGAGCGTCGCCAGATTATTGGCCCGTGCCTGAGCGGTAGCACTGTTTAACGTCAGGGTACCGAGTTGTGCTGCACCCTCACTACCATGGCTGAGCACATGAATGGCATCGTAGCCGCTGTGCGTTTGCGCCCATACGGCCATCTGTGTCAAACCATCTTTGCTGCCGTCCAGTAATACGACTTCCATCCCGGCCGGAACGTTGGCAACCAGCGTCTGATAACCCGCCACCGAGGTATCGATAAACACCACTTCTTTGTGTACGGTAGCCCCCGCGACTGCCGCAACATCGCTGCCATTTGAAGCGGTACTTGTCGTTGAGTTACTGTCAGTCGAATGACTGTCAGTTGAGGTATTCTTGGTGGCTGAACTCTGATTGCCAGCATCCTGGCCCGCATGACAACTACTATCAGACTGAGATGCCGTCTCAGCCGACGTCGTGTGGGCAGTCGTGCTGGCCGTTTGGGGCTCGGTAGTGTGCGTATCTGTCGTCTGCTCGACTGTGGCTGCAATTGCGCCGTCAAACAGCATACGGGCTTCCAGCACATAACCGCAGACAAAAGGTTGTACAGCCGTTTCAGATATAGCGACTGGTTGAGCCTGCTTTTTAAAAAATTGACGCCACAGCATAAAAAACTCCGACGCTTATCGGTAATTAACGACAGATACATTCAACTTAATTAACCGGTTTATACGACGTTTGCCTTTGCCGGTTCTAATCATCTGGCAAGGAAGCCAGGCAACCTTGCCAGAGACATAAGACTCAATCTCTTGGTGGATAGAGCCCCAAAACAGCAATACAAGGCAACAAGGTCAGTGACTGCGGCCGAATATCCACTGGCGCGGCCGCAGGAAGATTAGGCTGCACGCTAACAGACCCGCCGGTCGGCACTTTAAAGGTGAAAGCAGCGGTTCCCGCCGAGCCAGACACGGTCGTGTCGACAGGTGCTGATGCCGTTACCGGGCTCGGTTTCGTCTGCGAGAACAATCCGGTAAAACTGACGTTATAACTTGATAAGCCATTAATCGCTTTGGCCGTCAGGGCACCAAGATAGTTATTGGTTCCTGTCGGTACAGGGGTTGTCGTCGCCGTACCGCTAGCGGTCGTGACGAGCGGTAGTGAGGCTCCCACACTTAAGGTGCTCGGCTGTGCCGGAACAGTGACATCAACTGACGACCCACCGGGTGTAAAGGTAGCTGGATGGATATGCGGCGCAATCTGGTTGTTCGATAGTGTTACGGAGGCCATACCGGCTTTTGCCCCTATATTATTGGAGTCGGCACGACCAGAACCTTGACCAAGAGGAAAACGGCCGCGTAAATCAGGCACATTAAACGTTGTTTTGCCATCGCCACCGTAGACGGTGCTTAATAAGGAATAAAGTGCGTTATTCTGCTGAATATTCAGTGAACGTCCGTCCGCTGGCACAAAACCGGCGGGACAAAATTGTGCTGCGGTATAACAGATAGATCCAATATATTCTTCTGAACTACAGGCTGAGGCAATCTGAGGCCATAAAATACCGCCAACCATGGCTACAGTTATTGCTGTTTGGGTAAGAACCTTCTTAGCATGCATCATGGATATCTCTCCTTGCTATCC
This sequence comes from Plesiomonas sp. PI-19, assembly GCF_021368255.1. Classification (NCBI taxonomy): domain Bacteria; kingdom Pseudomonadati; phylum Pseudomonadota; class Gammaproteobacteria; order Enterobacterales; family Enterobacteriaceae; genus Plesiomonas; species Plesiomonas sp. PI-19. The sequence continues at coordinate 1,925,114 of NZ_JAJNMQ010000001.1, read as the reverse complement.
TAAAGCTTTAGCTATGCGATTTATTGGGCTAATTATCGGTATCTCGCCAAAATGCGGGAGAAATACATATAATTGAGAATAATTAAAAATTAGAACAAGATGTGTTTTTTAGTTACAATAAAAACATAGCTGACGCGGGAGAAATTTTCCGCTGGTAATAATAAAATTCTTTGCTGAATCATCGAAAAAAACGATTTGGCAAAATTACGCATACGATGCGTTTTACCGTTATTAAAATCCGCTCTCCCGAATACCCAATGCGGCAAGCCGCCGCCATACCGCGCCAACAATGGATTCTGTTTCCCCTTCCAGCATTACGCTGCCCCGCAATGGTTGTTGTGGTAGCGAGAATTGCCCTTCCTGTACCGAGAACCGGACACGGTACTGCGCCTGCACCGGTTGAGGGTTATGATCCCTATTGCGGCGTACGGCGATTGGACCGTGGCGATCGGATGCCAGTATCTCTTGCTGTAACCAGGCTGTACCGGTGGGCGCAATGTCTTTCAGTTGTACGACAAGACGAGGATATGCGGGGTCATCGGCGATAAAATAGCCTTGCATCCCCACTTCCGCGCGTTTTAGCGTATCGTCGGGTAAATATCCCTGTACTTTCCCGGCGCTCTGCCTGACCACACGGAGCAATGGCATATCCGATGTCAGCCAGCGACCTTGCGTCATATCTCGCGCAACATCTCTTACCTGGCCTGCTTGCGGCGCGGAGAGAGATAAACGCTGACGCTGCGCATCTAATCCTCGATAGCGGGCCAATGATTCCGCCAGTTGTCGGTCGAGTACCTGAGTTGCGCTGGCGGTTTCCTGACGTCCAGCTTCACGTTGCCGCTGTTGTTGCAAAATCGCAATTTGCTGACGTTCAATATTGATGCGGTAGTCTAAATCGGGTGAAGTGAGATCCAGCAGTTTCTCACCGGCTTGAACTCGCTGACCGTCAGTGACATAGAGCGCTTTGACTTGGGCCGGAATAGGGGCATACAGTGAGCTGACGTTTTCAGCTTCCAGCACTGCAGGAATACGGATGCTGCTGCGCCAGGGAAACAGTAGCAGCGCCAATATCGCCACCAGAATCAGGCCTGAACGTAATAGCTTAACGGGATGAGCATTCTTACGCATGGAATACCAGATACGGGCTTCATTCATCACCGGAAGAGCAATAAACCAGCCAATTTCTATTGCCATCAAAATAATACCAACCACCTTAATGAAAAAGTGGTACACCATAAGTGCAATGCCGAAAAACAGGAAAAAGCGCCATATCCATGAGGCGTAGCCCCAGATCAACAGCTTGTGCTGCATTGTAGGCGACCAAGTTTCCGGTGCGGGATGACCGTAACCAAACAGTATTTCTCGCAGCCGCCAGCGGCACAGGGTGTAAGCGCGTTCCTGTAAGTTCTCTACTCGCCAGAAATCACTCAGTAGGAAGTAACCGTCAAAGCGCATCAGCGGGTTGAGGTTAACCACTAATGTCGTTATCCAGGTGGCGCTGGAGAGCATAAACGCAGCTGTACGCAGAGGTCCGTCTGGCAGCAGTGTCCATATCAGTAATGCGAGAATTGCCAGCAGTATTTCGGCCAGAATACCACCTGCGCCAATCAGCAAACGCGACCGACGGTTCTTGACTTTCCACGCATCACTCACGTCGGTATAGAACAGTGGGAATAGTACGATAAAGGCTACCCCCATGCTTTGCACTCGGCAGCCCGCGCGCTTGGCCATAAAGGCGTGCCCTAGTTCATGTATGAATTTGGCGATCACTAGCGACATTCCGAATACCACTATCCCTTGCAGACTGAACAGGTGTGGGAACGCGTGGGCGTAACTTACCCAGTCACGGCTGACCAGATAGAGCCCTAGCACCAAGATCAGCGGGAATCCCAGCAACAATAGCGGTGTTCCGTAGCACTTAAGCCAAGGCCAGCAACGGTTGAGCAGCGGATCAGGCCGCCAGAGCGGGATGCGGAAAAACAGATATTGGTGCAGCACTTTCTTCCATAGGCTGGTGTGCATGGCGCGGGCTTTAAGGAGATAACGTTGGCGCTGTTCGGCATCGCCCGATGTCACTAGATCGTGCTGGCGTAAAAAATGTAGCAACTGCTCCAGCTCTTTAACCTGTAGCGGTAAGCCCGGCTCTTGGTTAGCGGCGGCAAGCACCTGTTGTGGCACGCGTAAGGACCAGTGGCGCAGCAGGCGCAGAGCCGTCGGCGTTAGTGAAAAATAGCGGCCGGTAAGCGGGTCAGTCAGTACCCATTGCGGCGCACCATTAATACTCGCAGCAGATTCTACCAATTGGAGGTCGAGGCGTAGCGCCGGTAGCAGTAGGTTCATAGGCCGATTGCCTGACGGATCACGGAGAGCGGGCGACGGAAGAGATAGACCGCTAGCGGTACATATTCGCCTGACAATTTGGCTGTTCCGCGTAGGCCGATACGCGGCGGGGAATCGTTAAATCGGCCATCAAGCAGATAAGCAAGGTTACCTGTAGGTGTCTGCTCGGACTCATAGGCTATGCGTTCAAGCCTGGCCATATGCGGGGTGAGAGGGTCGCTATGGAGGAACAGAGTGATGGGCGCATCCTGTTTTAGCCTAATGGCATCACCCACATCCAGCTCAATGCGTAGGGCTGCAAACGCAGGATCGGCCAGTTCCATTAAGCGCTCGCCGGTACGCACCGGTTTGCCAATCCAACGGTCGGCGTCGGCAAATACGGCAATACCGTCGCGGTCGGCGCGAATTACCGTGCGACTGAACAGGGCGTTAGCATAGTCGCGCTCGGCCCGTTTTTGCGCCACCTGTGCGGCCAGGAAATCGAGTTTTGCTTTGGAATCTGCATCTTGGAAAGCACGCTGCGAGCTGGCGCGAAACTCCGCTTCGGCAACATTCAGCGTGCGCTCGGCCACGTCGGCCTGTGCTTTCAGTGTGGTTTGGTCAAAGCGAACCAAGAGGTCACCCTGTTGCACGCGCTGATTTGGTTGCACGGCAAAGGACTGGATCACGCCGTCTAGCGGTGCCGCGACAACGCGTCCATGGTAAGGGACTACTTCAGCAGGTGCCAGTACTGACTGGCGCACCGGAATACACAGGCAGGCGAGCAATACCAGCAAAGGGATAGCCATCTTCCAGCGTCCTTTGCGGCGGTGCCAGTGGTTAGTTTGCGGCTCCAGAGCCAGCCACGCATGGCTGAATGCACCAGCAAGCTGTTCAGCCAGCACTCGGTCAGCGTTTTGCCACGGCTGTTCGCGCGCGTACCAGATGCCACCAAACCCTTCTCCCTGACGGTCTTTGAGCGGTGACCACAGGGCTTCAGGGGCGGAGAGGGCCAGCCAGTCACTGCGGCTTTGTTCGTCGAGTCGTGCCGCTTCAATGATGCCACACTGGTTGAGCGGTTTACCGTCAATCGCCTGCAAATGGGTACAAGCACGTTCGATAAACGCCACAAATGGTGCATGGGGGGAGGGTTGAGTGACACCCGTTACCGCGCGCACCCGACCGTTAATAACGAGTGCGGCATGACGATAACCGAACAGCGGCTGACTGTCATTAACGATGCAGTAGGCCAGCTCTTCACTGCTAGCCGCAGCTCTGGCCTGCTGCTCAATATCAAGAAAACGGGCAAAGACCGTCGCACTGGCTGTGGTTGATATGGGAGAAGTATTCACTTCGCCTCCAGGATTTGCGCCGTGCCACTCATGCCTGCCATCAGACTGGGGTCAGCATTGTTCAGTGTGCCTATAATCCCGATGGTCTGGCTGCTTTCATCAATGCGTGCGCCGAGTCGTGCGATGCTGGCCTGTAATGGTTTTCCGGTTTCATCTGGTGTAAAGGTGAAGGTCAAACCAGGTTTAAGTATTGACAACAGACGGGAGGAAACCAGCAAGTTGATCTCAAGGTGGCGGTTGTTCACCATATCCAGCAGTGGCGAGCCCTGGGCTACGCTTTCAAAGGGTTGCGCACGGCGTTTCACTATTTGGCCATCAAACGGTGCAGTGATGCGACAGCGGTTCACCTGAATCTGGTACACTTGGCTTTCGGCCTGAGCCTGGGCTAAATGGGCGGAAGAGAGTGCTACGGCATGCCTGCCAACCGACTTGAGTTGCGCCAGCTGTTGGTTCTGTCTGAGTTCAGCTTCTGCTGCTCTGGCTGCAGCTTGTGATGCGGCAAGCTGTGCCTGATAAATACTGCAATCGAAGCGCACGAGAATATCCCCTTTTTTGAACGCTTCGCCCTCTTTCAATGGCATCTCCACTATACGACCGGCCAGTTCGCTGGAGAGGGTAGCCTGCTCGACAGCCACTAGAATACCGCGTGACTGGTTATCGGTGTGCGTCTGCGTGGAGTCCCCTACGGGAGAAGAAGTTAAGAGCGGATCGGTAGCCTGTGCTGAGGGCATGTGGAGTAGTGAACCCACTAAAAGCAGCATCAGGGTACAGCGGTAAATAGACTCGTTCACTTTCATCACGCTTGTCTGCCTTCCATGTGTAACTGGTTGCTGGTGAATTGGTTATGCGATGTGATTGAATGTTACGGTGTGTTATTTATGTGTAATGTAGTGCGCCAAGGTATAGCAAGCAAGGAAAACTCGACGAACGATAAGGATATGTCTGGTGATAATTCCCACGGCATTGAAATGGAGACATACCAGCTGCTGCGATGAAAAGTAAAAAAGACCTGCCAGTTTCTGACAGGTTTTTTTGTCTACTTACGTTAGAGATGTATTGAGTACGCGAATGTGTACTCAATACATAACCTAAAGGTTGGATTTCGTCTATCTTATTGAAATGTTTGTGTATGATTTAATTATACGTTGAACAGGAAGTTCATGATATCGCCATCTTTAACGATATAGTCTTTACCTTCGGCACGCATCTTACCGGCTTCTTTGGCGCCTTGCTCACCACGGTATTTGATGAAGTCGTCGAATGCGATGGTTTGTGCGCGGATAAAGCCTTTTTCAAAGTCAGTGTGAATTTTACCTGCCGCTTGTGGCGCAGTGTCACCCACAGATATAGTCCACGCGCGCACTTCTTTCACGCCCGCGGTGAAGTAAGTTTGCAGGTTCAGCAGTTTGTAACCGGCGCGGATCACGCGGTTCAGACCTGGCTCTTCGATACCCAGCTCAGCCATAAATTCAGCTTTATCTTCGTCTTCCAGCTCGGCGATATCGGCTTCGATAGCGGCACAAACAGGAACCACGACTGAACCTTCAGCGGCTGCGATAGCGCGAACTTTGTCCAGATACGGGTTGTTTTCAAAACCGTCTTCGTTCACGTTAGCGATGTACATGGTTGGCTTCAGGGTCAGGAAGCTCAAGTACTTGATGACAGCTTTTTCATCATCGCTCAGATCCAAGGTGCGCAGCATCTGGGCATTTTCCAGATGTGGCAGGCACTTTTGCAGCACTTCCTGCTCCAGCTTGGCATCTTTGTCGCCGCCCTTAGCACGTTTTTGTACACGCTGTAGAGCGCGCTCACACGCTTCCAAGTCAGACAGCGCCAGCTCGGTGTTGATCACATCAATATCATCAGCCGGGTCAACTTGGCCAGCAACGTGAATGATGTTGTCGTTTTCAAAGCAACGAACAACGTGACCGATCGCTTCGGTCTCACGGATGTTAGCCAGGAATTGGTTACCCAGACCTTCACCTTTGGATGCGCCTTTTACCAGACCGGCGATATCCACGAATTCCATGGTGGTCGGCACAGTGCGCTGAGGGTTGATGATCTCAGCCAGCTGGTCAAGACGTGGATCCGGCATCGGCACCACGCCGGTGTTAGGTTCAATGGTGCAGAACGGGAAGTTAGCTGCTTCGATACCCGCTTTGGTCAGGGCGTTGAACAGGGTAGATTTACCCACGTTAGGCAGACCTACGATGCCACATTTGAATCCCATGATGTAATTACCTTCTACACTCGAAATGTCATGCACGAAAAAGGGTGCAAATCAAACTATAGATTATATCACAGCTTTACCGGCATTGAGCAGGGCTGCTGTGCGTGAACGCTGGGGCGAGCTATCAAACCATCAGACGTTGGCTTTGAACGCATGTAGGCGATTCATGGCGGCCAGCATGCCATCTTTCATCAGCACATCGGTGCAACGCACCGCCTCATCAATGGCATCATCAATCAGACGCTGCTCGGCAGCCTGTGGTTTACCTAGTACAAACCCCGTGACTTTATTTTTATCGCCCGGATGACCAATACCGATCCGCAGGCGGTGGAAGTTCGGGTTGTTCCCGAGCTTGCTGGCAATGTCTTTCAACCCGTTGTGACCGCCGTTACCGCCACCGAGTTTAAACTTGGCCACGCCCGGAGGCAGATCCAGCTCATCATGGGCGACCAGAATTTCATCGGGGTTAATGCGATAAAAAGAGGCCATCGCCGCCACGGCTTTACCGCTTAAGTTCATAAAGGTGGTCGGCACCAGTAGGCGCACATCTTGACCATGGATACTGACACGGCCGGTATAACCGAAAAACTTGGCTTCTTCTTTTAAGCTGGTGTTATAGCGGCGTGATAGCAGATCCAGATACCAAGCTCCGGCATTATGGCGGGTAGCCGCGTACTCGGCTCCAGGATTGGCCAGACCGACCAACAGTTTAATCGTACTCATGACAGTCTCGGATTGATAAATATAACGGATGCAGGCGATACCCTGCTCGAGTTCACCGGGCAGGGTAGACAATGGGCGCTATTCTACACGCTGGCGGCCTAGAATGACAAAAGGCACCCGAAGGTGCCTTTTTGCATGTAGCCATTAATACCGTTGGGAATTAATGTTCAAACATGGCAGAGATTGACTCTTCATTGCTGATACGGCGGATGGCTTCAGCCAGCATGCCTGACAGAGTCAGTACGCGTACTTTGTCCAGCGCTTTGAACTCAGGAGTTAATGGAATGCTGTCGGTTACAACCACTTCATCAATCATGGAGTTCTTGATGTTGTCGATTGCAGTACCAGAGAACACTGGGTGCGTGGCATAAGCGAATACACGCTTCGCGCCGCGCTCTTTCAGTGCTTCAGCCGCTTTACACAGCGTACCACCGGTATCGATCATGTCGTCAACCAAGATGCAGTCACGGCCATTCACATCACCGATGATGTGCATTACCTGAGACACGTTGGCACGTGGACGACGCTTGTCAATGATCGCCATGTCGGTATCGTTCAGCAGTTTAGCGATGGCGCGCGCGCGCACAACACCACCGATATCCGGAGAAACCACAACCGGGCTGGTCAGGTTTTTCGCCAGCATGTCTTCCAGCAGAACTGGGCTGCCGAACACGTTGTCAACCGGAACATCGAAGAAGCCCTGAATCTGCTCGGCGTGCAGGTCAACCGTCAGAACACGGTCAACACCCACGTTGGACAGGAAATCAGCCACTACTTTTGCGGTAATAGGTACACGAGCAGAGCGTACGCGACGATCCTGACGGGCATAACCGAAGTAAGGGATAACCGCAGTGATACGACCTGCCGAAGCACGACGCAGAGCATCTACCATTACCACCAGCTCCATCAGGTTGTCGTTGGTTGGGGCACAGGTAGACTGGATAATGAAAATGTCACCACCACGGACATTTTCGTTAATTTGTACACATACTTCGCCGTCGCTAAAACGACTCACAGTAGCGTCGCCAAGAGAGATGTACAAACGGTCAGCGATGCGTTGTGCCAGTTCCGGCGTTGCGTTACCAGCAAAAAGCTTCATGTCGGGCACGAGAAGAACCTCAGGCTTGCGTCCAGGATACGGGGGGAATCTGACGGGCCTTTTAACGGCAGACAGCAGGTATCTGTCGGTAAAATGCACCAGCCCGTGAGGGCCAGATTCAATCAGTAAATCAATTTAGTTGTTCACGGATATTCGTTTACGCTGCAGTCATGTCACGAAACTGCTGTAAGGTTTGCTGCAAAGGCGAGATGTTAACGCCTTTGGCTACAAATCCTTGCAACCAATTCGGTGCCGACTGCAAAACTGTACGGGCAGCGGCTTCTGTATCAAATTCAGCAAAGACACAGGCACCGGTACCGGTCAGTCGAGTCGGGGCGTATTGTAACAGCCAAGAAATAAGGTGTTCAACCTCGCGAAAACGTTTTCTTGCGACATTTTCGCAATCGTTTTCGTATGGCGCTGCCATCAGGGCTGTCAAAGTACGCTCCGGGGTGTTACGGGTCAGTTCGGGATCGCCGAAGATTGCCGCTGTAGGAATACTGATGCCGGGATGCGCCACCAGATACCATTTCTCTTGTGGTGCGCAGTCTTGCAACTGCTCACCGACGCCTTCTGCAAAAGCGGCATGGCCGTGCACAAACACCGGTACATCGGCGCCCAGTTGCAGTCCTAATTGTTCAAGCTCGCTACGGCTACATCCGGTTTGCCACAAACAATTAAGCGCCACCAGTGTCGTTGCCGCATTCGATGAGCCGCCGCCTAAGCCTCCGCCCATCGGCAGAATTTTATGCAGGCGAATGTCCGCGCCTTGTGTGCAGCCGGTATGCTGTTGCAACAGGCGTGCCGCGCGGATGATCAGGTTGTGCTCATCGGGAACATCAGGGATAGAAGGAGATAATGTTAGCACCCCGTCAGGACGGGGAATAAAGGAGAGGCTGTCGCCATAATCCAGAAACTGAAACAGGGTTTGCAAAGAGTGATAACCATCGGCACGGCGGCCAGTGATATATAAAAACAGATTCAGTTTGGCCGGCGAAGGCCACTGTAGTGGCTGCGCCGGTGGGCAATCAGAGTATCCAGTCATCGATTTTCAGTTTGATCCGTTGGTCGCCTTGTGTCAGTTCCATTGCCGCAGGTAATACCGGGTTGGAATTCACATCATAACTGTTGTAGCGCATCATCCAAGTGCCATCAGGCGTGACATGCTGCAAGGTGGCTAGCCGTTGTCCGGCCAAGGTGTAGGTATCGTTATCACCGGGCAGGCCGAGAATCCAGTGGCGCAAATTGGTCACCGGAATTTGCATTCCGGTCAGGCGATACACCAATTCATCGGCATTGACGCCTTGGTAGGTTTTACCATCGTTATCTTTTAGCGTGATGTTGCCGGGCGCGGCGCTGATTTCCAGTACTGTGCCACCGAGTGGGTTGAGTAACAGTAGCTTATAATGCTCTGCATCCTTCTGTTGTAAGAAGAAACGTGCAGATTGGCGGCGTTGTGGTGTGAGATAAGCAAAGGTGCCGCGTGCCTGAAAGCGGCTGAGATCGTTTAACTGCTGCACATGGGCAGACCAGCTAACGGCTGGGCCAACCGGTTCGGGTGGCGTGCTGACACAGGCGCTAATCAACCAGACCAGTGTCAATGGCAGCAGGCGCAAATAAATGGATTTCGGCATGATAACGAAGAAAATTCAGTAAGAAACGTAGTATAGCCGATCTTGATTTTACCGGCCAGCCATTGATCTGTGCGACCTGCGTGCGTGATTGCTTTAATTGATCGACATCATCAAGTAGAATAAAGCGCACTATTGATGATGTATCAACTCTTCATATCTGACTGATTCTGCATGGCATTGCTTGCTCTCGGTATAAACCATAAAACCGCACCGGTTGCGCTGCGGGAGAAAGTGGCTTTCTCTCCAGAAAAGATGACGCTGGCTCTGCAGAGCCTGGCGGCGCACCCGGTTGTGCGTAGCGGGGTAGTGCTGTCTACCTGTAACCGTACCGAGTTGTATCTGAGCGTAGAAGATACCGCGCAGGCCGGCGAATCGCTGATTACTTGGCTGTGTGATTTCCACCAAGTGCCAGCCCATCCGTTACGCGACAGCGTGTATCTGCACCATGATCAACAAGCCGTCACCCATTTGATGCGGGTGGCCAGTGGCTTGGATTCTCTGGTTCTTGGTGAGCCGCAAATTCTGGGGCAGGTCAAAAATGCTTATGCGCTGGCGCAAGAGCGGTTATCGCCCGATTTAGAGCGTCTGTTCCAGAAAACCTTCTCGGTGGCCAAACGGGTACGCACCGAAACCGAAATCGGTGGTAGTGCGGTGTCGGTGGCTTTTGCTGCTTGTACCTTAGCGCGTCAGATTTTTGAGCATATGGCGAATTTGACCGTGCTGCTGGTGGGCGCGGGGGAAACCATCGAGCTGGTGGCGCGGCATTTGAAAGAGCACGGTGCAAAGCGGATTATCATTGCTAACCGTACGGCCGAGCGCGCACAAGCGCTGGCGGCGGAAGTAGGCGCGGATGTGATTTCGTTGCCACAAATCCCTGAACATCTGATGCAAGCCGACATCATTATCAGCTCCACCGCCAGCCCACTGCCGATTATCGGTAAAGGGATGGTGGAGCGCGCGTTGAAAGCACGCCGTTATCAGCCGATGTTGCTGGTGGATATCGCAGTACCGCGCGACATCGAAGAAGAGGTGGGGCATCTGCCAGATGCCTACCTGTATACGGTGGATGATCTGCTGGCGATTATCGAGCGCAACTTGGCGCTGCGTAAAGCTGCGGCGGTGGACGCGGAAGCTATCGTGAAGGAAGAGAGTTTGGCCTTCATGCAGTGGATGCAATCGCAAAGTGGTGTGGAAACCATCCGCGAATACCGCTCGCAAGCTGACTTAACGCGTCAGGAGCTGGTAGAAAAAGCCTTGCACTCACTGCGCAATGGCGGCGATGCCGAAGCGCTGCTGGTGGAGCTGGGGAATAAACTGACCAACCGCCTGATTCATGCCCCGACTCAGGCGCTGCAACATGCCGCCAAACAAGGCGATCACGATCGTCTGGCTATTTTACGTACCAGCCTTGGGCTGGACGTCTGACTGACTGTTTTCTCACAGGATTTACGCTTTTCATGAAGCCTTCCATTGTTGCCAAATTAGAGGCGCTGCTTGAGCGCCATGAAGAAGTTCAAGCGATGCTGGGTGAGCCGTCGGTGATTGCCGATCAGGAGCGCTTTCGTGCATTGTCCAAAGAGTATGCCCAGCTGACCGATGTGGTGAAGTGTTTCCGTGATTGGCAGCAGGCACAAGAGGATCTGTCGACCGCCGAAGAGCTGCTCGATGATCCCGAAATGCGCGATATGGCGCAAGATGAGCTGAATGCTGCGAAAAACAGCATCGAGCAGTTGGAGCAAGAGCTGCAAGTTCTGTTGCTGCCAAAAGATCCTAATGATGAGCGTAACTGTTATCTGGAAATCCGCGCCGGTGCGGGCGGTGACGAAGCGGCCATTTTTGCCGGTGATCTGTTCCGGATGTACAGCCGTTTTGCCGAAGCGCGTCGCTGGCGGGTAGAAGTCGTCAGCTGCAGCGATGGCGAGCATGGCGGTTATAAAGAGATGATTGCCAAGATCAGCGGTGATGGCGTGTATGGCGTGCTGAAATTTGAGTCCGGTGGTCACCGCGTGCAGCGCGTGCCGGCAACGGAATCGCAAGGCCGTATTCATACCTCTGCCTGTACGGTGGCTATTTTGCCTGAAGTGCCGGAAGCGGAAATTCCAGATATTAATCCGGTCGACCTGAAAATTGATACCTTCCGCTCCTCCGGTGCCGGTGGTCAGCACGTTAACACCACTGACTCCGCAATTCGGATCACGCACTTGCCTACCGGTTTGGTGGTGGAGTGTCAGGATGAGCGTTCACAGCATAAGAACAAAGCTAAAGCGATGTCGGTGCTGGCCGCGCGTTTGCGGGCCGCTGAAGAAGAAAAGCGTCATCAGGAAGAGGCGTCTACCCGTCGTAACCTGCTGGGCTCTGGCGATCGCTCCGATCGCATCCGTACGTATAACTATCCACAAAGCCGCGTGACGGATCACCGTATCAACCTGACGCTGTACCGTCTGGAAGAGGTGATGGAAGGTAAGCTGGATATGTTGATCCAACCGATCGTACAAGAACATCAAGCCGACCAGTTGGCTGCGCTGTCAGAGCAGGATTGAGTCTGATGCGCACTGATAAATGGTTGCTCGCCACGACGGCGCGTTTACAGCGCGCCGGCAGTGAAAGCGCGCGCCGTGATGCTGAAATCTTGTTTGGTCATGTGACGGGCAAAAATCGCAGCTTCTTGCTGGCGTTCCCGGAGTATACGTTAAGCGGTGAGCAGAGTGAGCAGCTCGATGCGCTGGTATGTCGGCGTGAGCAAGGCGAGCCGGTGGCTTACGTAATTGGTGAGCGCGAGTTTTGGTCCTTACCGCTGCGCGTGTCGCCAGCAACCTTGATCCCGCGTCCGGATACGGAACGTTTGGTGGAAGAGGCGTTAAACCGGCTACCCGCGACCAATACCCAGCTTCTGGATTTAGGCACAGGCACCGGCGCGATTGCTTTGGCGCTGGCCAGTGAGCGGCCCGATTGCCAGATTATCGGCATTGATGTGCAGCCCGATGCCGCCGCATTAGCGGCAAGCAATGCGGAACGCTTAGGGATAAATAATGCCCATTTTTTAACCGGCAGTTGGTTTGAGCCGTTACGCGCCTTAGTGCCCGCGCCCCGCTTTGCACTGATCGCCAGTAACCCTCCTTATATTGATGCCAAAGACCCGCACCTGACGCAGGGCGATGTGCGTTTTGAACCGCGCAGTGCACTGGTGGCCGATGAGCAAGGGCTGGCCGATATTCGTGTGATTGCAGCGCAGTCACGGGAGTTTTTACTGCCCGGAGGCTGGCTGTTGGTCGAGCATGGCTGGCAGCAAGCGGCCGCGGTGCAGGCGATTTTCCAAGCGGCAGGTTATCAGCAGGTGGAAACCGTACAAGATTATGGCGGCAATGATCGGGTAACGTTGGGTTGTTATGCCGATGTGCCTGCTTAATTTAATATGCTGACTTTAATAGCTTACTTTAATCAAAGTAACGCAATAAGAGATTGTTAACTCAAACTGTTAACCAATAAGGACGTGGCCCCATGTACATGTTTTTAAAGCACCTGCATCTGACCACCATCGCGATTTCTGTCACGCTGCTGGTTTTGCGATTTATCGGCAGCATGCTGCACGCCTCAGTGATGCAAAAGCGCTGGGTGAAAATCGTTCCTCATATCAATGACACCATTTTGCTGCTCACCGGCGTTGGCTTGATTGTGGTCACGGGTTTTTACCCGTTTACGCCGCAAAGCGCGTGGCTGACTGAGAAATTGCTGGGCGTGGTGATCTATATCCTGCTGGGCTTTGTGGCGCTGCGCGAAGGGAAAAACAAAGCGATTCGCACGTTTGCCCTGTTGGGTGCGTTAGGCTGGATCTGGCTGATTGCCCAAATGGCGATGACCAAAGTTCCTTTGTGGTAATCGTGCGTGGCGATAAGCTACACGGCTGCGATGACACGAGAGCCGCCGAACGAGAACTGCACCTGTGACTGACGATGTGACAGAAATAGTGACGGAAATTGTGACCGAAATAGTGGCGAAAGCAAAAAGCAAAATCCTGTTTGATTTTGAAGAGCACACCCTCGCGCAAGGATTGAGCTGGCTGGCTGGCCGGGTATTTCCGGATTTTGATGCCGATGAGGTCGAACAGACGCTGGCGCAGCTCTGTGATGACGTTCGTGAGTTGCACGTGGTCGGCCCTGAGTTGGCGCGCACGCTGGCGTTGCTGGAAATGGTCTATCAAGACTGGGGCTTTCACGGCGATTACCAGACCTTTTATCGCTCCGATAACTTGCGGCTGGATAAAGCACTGAGCACTCGCCAGGGCGGGCCGGTGGTGCTGGGCATTTTGCTGCTGACTCTGGCTTCTGAGCTGGATTTACCGCTGTATCCGGTGGTGTTCCCAACGCAGTTTTTAGTGCGTGCTGAATTCGATGACACGACGCTGTTTATCAATCCGTTCAACGGCGAGATTGTGGATGAGCATATCCTGACGGCGTGGCTGAAAGGTCAAGAGGGCATGCTGGCTGAGCTGCGAGATGAAGACGTGGATATCAGCTGTCATTCGCAGGTCATGATGCGCGTGATGGATGCGATGAAAGCCGCCTTGATGCACGAGAAAAGCGGCGAACTGGCGCTGCAAGTCAGTGCCTTGTTGTTGGAGCGTAGCCCCGGCGATCCGTATGAGATCCGTGATCGTGGCCTGATTTATGCCACACTGGATTGTACCCAGGCCGCCAAGGATGATTTAACCTATTTTATCAAGCAGTGCCCGAAAGATCCGGTGATTGCTCTGGTGCGTGAACAAGTGCGCGCACTGTCGATCCCTGAAGTGGTGCTGCACTGAGTTCTTACCTACGTAAAGGTCAAACGCATGCAACAGAAAAATGTACGTATCGGCGATATTGATGTCGCGAATGATAAACCGTTTGTGCTGTTTGGCGGCATGAACGTGCTGGAATCGCGCGATATGGCGATGCGCGTGTGTGAGCACTATGTTGAAGTGACCAACAAACTGGGCATTCCGTATGTGTTCAAGGCGTCTTTTGACAAAGCGAACCGCTCTTCTATCCACTCCTACCGTGGCCCAGGCTTGGAAGAAGGGATGAAAATCTTCCAAGAGCTGAAGCAGACTTTCGGTGTGAAGATCATCACTGACGTGCACACTGAAGCGCAGTGCCAGCCAGTGGCTGACGTGGTTGACGTTATCCAGCTGCCAGCGTTTTTGGCGCGTCAAACCGATCTGGTGGAAGCGATGGCGCGCACCGGCGCGGTGATCAACGTGAAAAAACCGCAGTTCCTGAGCCCAGGTCAGATGGGTAACATCGTTGATAAGTTCGCTGAGTGCGGCAACGATCAGATTATTCTGTGCGATCGCGGTAGCAACTTTGGCTATGACAACCTGGTTGTGGATATGCTGGGTTTCAACGTGATGAAGAAAGCGTCTAACGGTAGCCCAGTGATCTTTGACGTGACTCACGCCCTGCAGTGCCGTGATCCGTTTGGCGCTGCATCTGGTGGTCGTCGTGATCAAGTGGCGGAACTGGCTCGTGCCGGTATTGCCGTTGGGATCGCCGGTCTGTTCTTAGAAGCGCATCCGGATCCGGTCAATGCCAAGTGTGATGGCCCATCCGCGCTCCCACTGGCTAAACTGGAGCCGTTCTTGCTGCAGATGAAAGCCATCGACGATCTGGTGAAAGGTTTCCCAGTGCTGGATACCTCTTGCTAAGCATGCGGCTATCACGCGCCGTGTGATTTTTTCGGTGATGCACTTGCCGGTGGGCGATAGCGTTATCGAAACATGAGCGGCAAATAGCGACATGAAAAAAGGCATCCCAAGGGATGCCTTTTTGTTTGGGTTCGCTCGCTAAATATACGGTGAATACGCGATAAAACCGCGATTACAGAATAAAGCGGTTCACCTCTTGGCGCAGATGGAACGCCAGTTCGCTCAGCTCTGCGGCTTGACGCGCGGCATCACTGGCTTCTTGCGCCAGATCTTGCGCCACTTCCTTGATGGATTCTGTATTACGAGTGATCTCTTCGGTTACCGAGCTTTGCTCTTCAGCCGCCGTTGCGATCTGCGCTGCCATATCGTTGATCACCGTGACCACATCGTTAATCTGAATCAGGTTGTTGCCGGCGGTATCGGCATCATTCACGCTGGTATCGGCCAGATTACGGCTACCGGACATGATATCCACCGCTTTGCGCGTTGAGTGCTGCAGATTGTTGATCATCGACTCAATCTCTTCCGTGGAGGCATGAGTTCGCTGCGACAACATACGTACCTCATCGGCTACCACGGCAAAACCACGACCTTGATCGCCGGCGCGCGCCGCTTCGATGGCCGCATTCAGCGCCAGCAAATTGGTTTGTTCGGCAATCGAACGGATCGTCATCATGATCGTGCTGATGCTGGCGGCATGGCTATGCAGCTCATCAATCACTCCGGTGGCCACACCCACTTCTTCAGCCAATTGACGGATGGAGTGCTGACTTTGCACCACTTGCTCACGGCCATCATGGCAGATGCTTACGGCGCTACCGGCTTCGGTGGCGGCTTTATCGGCGCTGGCGGCAATCTCATGGGTGGCGGCGGACATTTCAGTTACCGCGGTGGCCACCATGGTGATTTCACCTTGTTGCATGTGAATACGCTGAGTACGCTCTTCCGCGCTGGCCGCAGTATGTGTTGCTTGATTGTTCAGGCTGTCAGCAATATCGCGCATCTGCAGCAAGATATTCTGTAAGCGTTCGACGAAGCGGTTAAAGTTTTTGGCTAACATTCCCACTTCATCATCATAGCGTGGGGTGATGCGCACGGTCAGATCGCCTTCACCATCGGCAATTTCCGCCAGTGCTGCCGATACGCGGTTCAGATCGCGGAACAGGAAACCAACCAGCAAGGTAATACCGACGGTGGTCAGCAGAGTCAGCACCACAGAAATACCGAGCAGCAGGTTACGGGTGCTGCGGTAGTTAGCAAGCTCAGCATCTTCATCTAGCACAAAACCAAGAACCCAGTCACTGTCAGGAACGCGTTGTAGCAACATCAGCTTGTTTTGCTGGTTGATGGTCAGCGCGCGCAGCGTACCGGCACTTTCCAACTCTTCCACGCGGCTATTGGAAAGGGTAGGGTCCAACTTGGTGATTGGCTGCATGCTCAGCTCTTTATCGGGGTGAGCAATGATTTGATCTTGGCCACTGAGCAGCATGACGTAACCGCCATTACCGATTTTCAGCGAGCTGATTTTGTTCAGCAGCTGATCCAGTGTCAGGTCAGCCCCAATCACGCCTTGCAATACACCGTTTTCGATCACCGGAACAGAGATTGTCACAATCAGCTGTTGTGTTACCGCATCGCTGTAAGGTTCAGAAATCACCACTTTCTGCGCTTTGGCCGCATTCATATACCAGTCGCGAATGCGTGGATCATAGCCTGCGGTAGTTGGACGCTCTGGGCGGTCAAACATTTGTCCGGTGGCGGCACCGTAATAGATGTCATCGAAATGACCGCTGAGATAAGCTTGAACCAGATGGGGGATGAGTGTGGAAGTGTCTTTGGTGAACGGGGTGACGGCTTGTACGGCGCTGATTTTTCCTAGCAGCCAAGTAGATATATCGCCGGAGACGGTGATACTCATGCCATCAATACGCGTTTGAGTATCTTGTTGGTTTTCGTTATAGAGATGGACAGAAGACTGCCAGGTCAGGATGCTGGCAACCAGCAAAATGGACAGGAGACTGATCCCTGTGATTTTTTGTTTAAGAGAGAGTCGCATAGTGCCGGTAAACTCCGTTTGGCAAGATGACTGTAAGCCTTTATCGGCCTCGCTCTGCTCACTCTTGAGAGTCTTTAATCGTTTAAGATGTAACCAGCAGTGTCCACTTGCAACAAAGTGCAGTTTCCGCAACCTTTGCATGCGAAAGCTGCGTATTGTCTCGCAACTTTTATCTTTAGCCCGTTTTTAAGCGCGTCTTTTACGCGAGGTACTGAGAAGTGTGCAGATTTACTTAACCACTACACAGACTCCTCAGTAGCCTCTTTTGCAGTACTCTCTTTCTTCGTAGCGCCACGGATTAAAGAATAAAGCGATTCACCTCTTGGCGCAGAGTCAGGGAAAGCTCGCTCAGTGAGGCCGCTTGACGCGCGGCATCATTGGCTTCTTGGGCCAAATCGGTTGACGCTTCCTTAATCGACTCCGTATTGCGGGTGATTTCTTGCGTTACTGAGTTTTGCTCTTCCGCCGCGGAGGCGATTTGTGAGGCCATATCACTGATGGTGTTAATGGCTTCTGCGATCTGATTGAGGCTGACTGCCGCTGAATCGGCATCGGTCACACTGGTTTGCGCCAATGTTTGGCTCTGCGCCATGATCTCAACCGCGCGGCGGGTGGCCTGCTGCAGATTGTGGATCATGGTATCAATCTCTTCGGTAGACACATGGGTGCGCTGTGACAGCATACGCACTTCATCGGCCACCACGGCAAACCCACGGCCTTGCTCTCCGGCGCGCGCTGCTTCAATCGCCGCGTTCAGAGCCAGCAAGTTGGTTTGCTCCGCAATGGCTCGAATGGTCAGCATGATAGAGCTGATGTTATCGGCATGCTGATTCAGCTCCATGATCACATCCGTGGCCATGCCCACTTCTTGCGCCAGTTTACGGATGGAATCTTGGCTCTGATCAACTTGCTGACGGCCAGTATCACTCAGATTTACGGCATTGTGAGCCTCACGCGAGGTCGCATCCACATTGCCCGCAATCTCGTGGGTGGCGGCTGCCATTTCGGTGACCGCCGTGGCTACCATCGTGACTTCATCTTGTTGCAGATGAATGCGATGGGTGCGCTCTTCTGCGCTGGCTGCAGCTACGTCAGCTTGCGCCGTCAGGCTATCGGCCACATCGCGCAGGTTGAGAATAATCTTGTGCAGACGCTCAACGAACAAGTTGAAGTTAGTCGCCAACTGGCCAATTTCATCTTGTGTCCGCGGATGAATGCGCACCGTTAGATCGCCTTCACCGCGGGCGATTTCGGACAGCGCAGCGGAGACGCGGTTTAAGTCGCGGAACAGGTAGGTGACAGCGCCACCAATCAGCACCGCCGCCAGCAGCGTGAACACTGCAGAGACGATCAGCAGCTCCATACGCGTTTGCAGGTAGCTACGCTCCACCACATCTTGCTCAACTTGCAGGCCGACCAGCCAGTCAGTGCCTGGTACCGCTTTAAGGTAAACCAGCGTTGATTTGCCGTTAATGTCAAATTGGCTGATGTCTTGATGTTGCAGCTGTTGCTCGATTTCCGTCTGGGTAAATTGTGGTGAGATCCGCGTGGTAGGTTGCATGATCAGCTGTGAGTCACGGTTGGCAATGATTGTGCCATCGCGGGTAATCATCAGCGCTTGTGCGCCTTCGCCTACCGGCATATCACTGATGGTTTTGGCGATTTGCTCCAGTGTGAGATCGGCGCCCAGAATGCCGAAAAATTGCTGGTTGAAATACAGCGGTTTGGACAAGGTGATCACCAAACCACCCGAAATGCTGTCTTTATACGGCTGGGAGATCCGTAGGTTGTTTTTTTGCAGGGTTTCTTGATACCAGCTTTTTTGCGTTGGATTGTAGCCGCTAAAATCCCAATCGGTGTGTGAAGAGATCATGCGGCCATCGGCGGCACCAATATAGACATGGTCAAATTGACCGTTTTGCTGCGCTTGTTTTAAGTGCGTAATTTGGGTGGCTGGATCAGCCAGATAGGTAGGGGCGCTATCTAATACCGCCAGTTTATCGTTCTGCCACAAACTGACAGTGGCGCTGGCAGCATCGGCCAGACTGTGCAGGCGTTCACGAATTTGTGCGCGTGTTTCGTTATACAGATTATTGGTAGCAACCCATGTTAACGCAGTGGCTACCGCGATCACCGCAAGCAAGCTAGTTCCCAGCAGCTTTTGTTTTAAAGACAATTGCATTCTTCTATGAACCTTAATTCTTATATTAATTTGTGAATTACGTCACAATATTTCAGCGAAGTTGCAAATACTAATCGATGACAGACACAGATGCACATATCTCAACAGAATTTGTCACACGAATTTATTGCAAAATATGTCAAATGGCTATTTTGGCTATTTAGACGTCCAGATGTTTACAAATCTATGCGTCTCAACGTAAAATCGGGTCATAGACTTAAATCACCCTTATGTTGTGGGTTCTTATGACCGATAATCAAAATAATATTCCGGCGCGTTCCTTTGCGGCTTTGCTGCCTTTGCTTGTCTTTTTAACGGTGTATATCGGAACCGGTATCTACTACACCCTGCAGGGGGCGGATTTCGCGTTTTACCAGTTACCGGCACCGGTTGCGGTGTTGCCCGCCATTGTGCTGTCGCTGCTGCTGGCCAAAGAGCCGCTCAATAAAGCCATCAACCGTTTTATCGGTGGGGTAGGTCATCCCGATATCATCGCCATGTGCATGATTTACTTGCTGGCTGGTGCGTTTTCATCGGTGGCGAAGGCGACCGGCGGTGTGGATGCCGCAGTTGGTCTGGGCTTATCGGTATTGCCGGGCTGGGCGTTGTTACCGGGGCTGTTTTTAATTGCCGCAGTGATTTCCACGGCCATGGGTACGTCGATGGGTACCATCGCGGCGCTGTCGCCAGTGGCGCTGGGTGTGGCGCAAGCGACCGGTATTTCGCTGCCGTTGATGGCAGGGGTGATCCTCTCCGGTGCGATGTTCGGCGATAACATGTCGGTGATTTCCGATACCACCATTGCGGCGACCCGTTCCCAAGGCTGCTTGATGCGCGATAAGCTCAAGGAAAACTTCCGTATTGCTCTGCCTGCAGCGATTGCCACGCTGATTCTGTTTTTCTTCCTGACGCGTAGCAGCGAAGTTCCGGCGGCTGAGCCTTTCTCATGGATTTTAGCGCTGCCGTATCTGGTTATCTTGGTGTTGGCACTGTCTGGTCTGAACGTCTTTTTAGTGCTGGGTGTGGGGATTTTGTCCGCCGGTCTGATTGGCTTTGGCGCTTCCGAGACCTACACGCTGGGCGGTTTTGCGCGAGATATTTACAGCGGTTTTGGCAGCATGCAGGAGATTTTCTTGCTGTCGATGCTGATTGGTGGCCTGAGTGAGCTGATGAAGCAGCAAGGTGGTTTGGCGTTCTTAGCGCACCATATCCAGCGTATGATTGAGCGCTTAAATAGCTCCGGTAAACCGCATAGCCGTGCCGGTGAGATGGGCATCGCGCTGCTGGTGGCGCTGACGAACTGCTGCACCGCCAATAACACCGTCGCCATTATTGTGAGCGGTGGCGTGGCGCGTACGCTGGCGAAAGAGAACCAAATCAGTCCACGTCGTGCTGCCAGTGTGCTGGATATCTATTCTTGCGTAGTACAAGGCTTGTTGCCGTACGGGGCGCAGGCGCTGCTGTTGGCGTCGAGCTTTAAATTGTCGCCACTGGATGTGGTCACCCATGCGTGGTATTGCGTGGCGTTGGCGATCAGTGCCTTGCTGTTTATCTGCTTGCGTCCATCACGCTGATTTTCCTCTTCGTTGTCTCATGTTGCTTTGCGCCGTCCACGTGGACGGCGTTTTTTTCGCGCTTCCCTCCTGCGATTGCGGTGATCTGTCGCATAAAGTTTGATGTAAATAACAGTTCGTTGTCTTGGCAGAAGAGTTATGCGCCACAAAAATTTAGACTGGTTCCCGTGCTTAACAGTGGCAGCACCCGACAGCAAATGCTGTTTGGAAATACGCTGATAGCGATTGGATAAATAGAACGAATAAAAGGAATCATCATGACATTCAAGACCCCGTATAAGATTACGGTATGCAGTCTGGCGGTAGCGCTGGCCTTAGGAACCGGCGTAGCCAATGCGCAGACATGGGAAAAAGATAAGACCTACAACATCACCATCCTGCATACCAACGATCATCACGGCCATTTCTGGCAAAACGATCAGGGCGAGTATGGTCTGGCAGCGCAAAAAACGCTGGTTGATCAGATCCGCAAAGATGTCGAGTCTAAAGGCGGCTCGGTGCTGTTGCTGTCAGGCGGTGACGTTAATACTGGGGTTCCTGAGTCTGATTTGCAGGATGCCGAGCCTGATTTTCGTGGCATGACCATGATTGGTTATGACGCGATGGCGCTGGGTAACCACGAGTTTGATAATCCACTGAGTGTGCTGCGTCAGCAAGAAAAGTGGGCCGGTTTCCCACTGCTGTCAGCCAACATTTATGATGAGAAAACTGGTAAGCGCCTGTTCAAGCCGTATGAGCTGTTCGACAAGCAGGGCGTGAAGATTGCTGTTATCGGTTTGACTACCGAAGATACACAGAAAATTGGTAACCCTGAGTACCTCAAAGGGATCGTCTTTAAAGATCCAAAAGTGGAAGCGAAAAAGGTTATTGATGAGCTCAAGCAAAGCGAAAAGCCTGACGTGATCATTGCGGCGACCCACATGGGTCACTATGAAGATGGTCAGCACGGCTCCAATGCTCCCGGTGATGTGGAGTTGGCGCGTGCGCTGCCAGAAGGTGCGCTGGATATGATTGTGGGTGGTCACTCACAAGATCCGGTGTGTATGGAAGGTGAGAACAAGCGTAATAACAAATATGTGCCGGGCACCCCGTGCCAGCCAGATCGTCAAAATGGCACGTGGATTGTTCAAGCGCATGAGTGGGGCAAATACGTTGGCCGTGCCGATTATCAGTTCAAAAATGGTGAGCTGAAGCTGGTGAGCTATGATTTGATCCCGGTAAACCTGAAGAAAAAAATCAAGCTGGATGACGGCAAGTCAGAATACCAGCTGTACACCACCGAAATCCCGCAAGATAAATCGATGCTGGATCTGCTGACCCCATTCCAAGACAAAGGTCAGGCGGAGCTGGGTGTGAAGATTGGTGCGACGAACGGCAAACTGGAAGGTGACCGTAACGTGGTGCGTTTCCAGCAAACCAACCTTGGCCGTCTGATTGCGACTGCGCACATGGATCGCGCGAATGCCGATTTCGGGATCATGAACTCCGGTGGTGTGCGTGACTCTATCGAAGCGGGTGATGTGTCTTATAAAGATGTGCTGAAAGTGCAGCCATTTGGCAACATTGTCAGCTATATGGACATGAAAGGTAGCGATCTGATTGATTACCTGAATGTGGTGGCTACCAAGAAAGTCGATTCCGGTGCGTATGCCCAATTTGCCAACATTTCGATGATCGTGGAAGACGGCAAGGTGCATGACGTGAAGATTGGCGGTAAGCCAATTGATATGAACAAGACCTACCGCTTTACCATCCCAAGCTTCAACGCCGCGGGTGGTGATGGTTATCCGAACATTGCCAACAAGCCAGGTTATGTGAATACCGGCTTTACTGATGCCGAAGTGCTGAAGGATTATATCCATAAGAACTCGCCATTGGATGTGTCTAAGTTCGAGCCAAAAGGCGAGATCGTATACAAATAATTTGTCGGTTTACTGCATGCAATCTGGCGCTATGTAGATCAGTCGTCAGATGGCTAGCAAATGCAGACTGGTAGAAAGTAAAAAAGCAGGCGTGAATGCCTGCTTTTTTTGTGTGTTGCCGAGTGAGTGTCTAATCCATGTCTTTTGTCGGCAAAGTTATTTGGCAGTGTCGATAAATTAAAGTGCCGCTAATTTTCGCGCTTCATTTTTAGCGCATTGCTTAACGCGGCTTAGAGCGCGACCGTTTTCATTACCGACATCACTTTATTGGCGTAGCCTATCGCGCGGCCTTTATCCCAAGAGTGATAGCGACCAATGCCTAATTTTAAATTATTTGGCGACGAGTCCAGTGCATTTTTCAATATTTCAGCACCAACGCGTAAATTGGTTTTCGGATTAAATAAATCCGCCGGTTCATCGACCCGAGAGCCGTGCCAGCCTAAGTTAACTTGCATTGCACCGACATCAATGTGCTTTTTATCGGTCGAGCTGATTAATTGCGTCAGTTTCTTTTCCGCTTCTTGTTTAGAGTCGAGGTAATAAGGCTTGCCTTTTTTGTTAATTGTATAAGGCCAAGGCTTGGCATTATTACCTTTGGTCATTGATGACTCTACAACAGCAATAGAATAGAGCAGTTTAGGATTGATGCCATACTCGTTGGCCACATCAACAAAATCACTTTTTGTTAGGCCGTTAATCGCAGAGGCAAAAACGTTAGTAGAAAATAGTGCAAACGTAGCAACGGCAATAACCATGAAACGTTTGAACATGCGGTGAATAGCCATGAAAGAGTTCCTCGTTAGTAAATCAAAGCAACTTATTCATCCTTAAATAAAATTATGTTTAATATTGGTATTGCGCGGTTTATTCAAACAGGATTATAAATTGTTTTTAGCAATAGCAATCTATAACCGATGTCCGTACCGATTATTATGGGGTGCGTTAACGTGATAGTCGTTAATCAATGATGCTGCACCACATCCCGTATAGTCAGTTATACGTAGTTCGTTATTTAGCGCAGTGAGTCGTCATCCTAGAGGATGTTGTTATGAATTATGGAGTTCGGCGGTGCCGTAAAACTGAGTTGATTATAGGATTGTGTGCGAGTTAATCAAATCGGACGCCAAGTAGCCTTTTATGTGACTGATAAAAACCAACAGTCACATATTGCGTGATAATTCATCAATTAATATTGCGAAATGTGATCAAGGTAAAATCTATTGTTGAATAAATGATCAATTAAGATCTTTGTCGATAGCAATTGGCATAAAAAAATGAATAAAAAATAAACATTTCAGATGATGAAAATGTGATCTACATCAACAAAAATGGCTAAATTGAGTTTAGAGACTGGCGGAGGCAAAAAGTGAATATTTGCCTTATTAGCAAGGCAGTAACGCAGAAACTGTTATGGTATAACAACTACTCACTCAATAACTCATTGTTATAAATAGGGAATTTTTCCTGCGATTACTGAGGTCTGTCATGTTGTTAATTATTTGTTTTAAAAGGCGGTTTTTCGCTATTTTGTGAACAGAGCGTAAGATTTTCCAGTGTTTGTGTGATGAGCGCGCTTTGCGCCTAGCATTAACGCCACCAGAAGCTATCAGTAACCATGTCGCTAATGAGTGCTACGAGTTCAGGATCGCCATACCAAACGGATGGAAAGCCGATATCAATGTGGCAGTCAATGCGTGGAGTCATGCATTGAAGTAAACCGCCCTAGTAAACAGCGGTAGTGAATGGTGCGGATGAGGCGTACTGTCTATGCACAGCATGAAGAATGCTTATATAGGCTATATAGACAGTACGCACAAGAAGTCCACTTACTGCCGCGAGTAACCCAGGCAACCAACCGCAGCCTGAGTTGCGGCGGCTGAGCGGTGGAGGTTAGTCCATCAAGGCGGCAAATTGCTCAGCAACTTCGATTTTACAGGCTAACTCCGCTTGGCCGGCACCGTTACCGGAGGCGTATTGCAGACGTTTGGCGGTACAAACCTTATCGCTGTAAGTGTTGTAGCTATTTAGCGCGTCTTGCAATGCAGCACTGGCACCTTTCGCGCCGGCGCTCAGACCTTCCAACTCTTGCATCGCGGCAGTCTGTTTTACCATGGTCGCATGGACTTTTTTCTGCGCCGCATCGAGGCGCGCGGTCAGGCAGTCAGTCACTTGCTGGTGATTTTGACCACTGGTGGTGCATTCACTCAGCGGATTGGCCAGCAGTGGGCTGCTGATCAGCAAAGCACAGGAAAACAGAATCGCGTTGCGCATGGGGTCACTCCTCTTTGGCTATGGGTGCCAACTTTCCATTTAATACAGTGAGTAAATCCTGAGGTGCTAGTTCGATGTCCAGTCCGCGTTTACCACCGGAGACGAGGATCGAAGAAAATGCGTCGGCGCCTTGATCCAGCAGGGTCGGCAGCAGCTTCTTTTGTCCTAGCGGGCTAATTCCGCCCACCAGATACCCGGTGATGCGCTGTGCCAGCGCCGGATCGGCCATGTCCGCTTTCTTAGCGCCCAAAGATTTGGCGACTTTCTTTAAATCCAGCATGCCGGAGACTGGAACAATAGCGACAGCCAGATTCTTGGCTTCACCGTTCAAGCTGACCAGCAAGGTTTTGTATACCCGCTGCGGCTCAATCCCTAACTTGCTTGCGGCTTCTTCTCCGAAATTGGTGTTATGCGGATCATGTTCGTAAGCATGCAGAGTAAAGGCTATCTGGTGTTTCTTTAAAAGTCTTACTGCGGGTGTCATGGTGTAACCTGTGAGAGTTAAAACAAAACGATATAATAGTATGACAAATTAACTTGCGGGTTGTCATGCATCCCGTTGTGTATTGTCGCTGTGTAGTTCTAAAACAGCAGCTATCATTAACAGTACAGATTACTGTTAATAACGTTAGCACAGGTAAACATGAAGAGAGCGAACAGGGGCGTAACGGAGTCCCGATATTTGTATCTGCCTGTGAATAAGCTTGCCACTGTTTCTGTCGGCGATTGAGTTGATTGACGAAAAAGAATATATCAGAGTAAATGCTCAGCTGATATATCATAGCCTCCTGACTTTGCAGCAATACCCAAGCGTCTGCAGCAGGATGTAGCCAGTTATTCCGAGTATTGTGCTTATCCGGAAATCTGGCCCAATCAGAGCTCAGAGCGATCTACAGCACGTGGCTGGCTATTTAGGATTAATTATCATGGATTCGGACATCATTTCACAAAAGTCGCGGTTATTGCTGGTGGATGACTCGCACTCCTGCCGTCTGTTGCTGAGCTCTATTGTCAAAGATTTGGGTGAGGTGCTGTTGGCCAGCGATGGCGAACAAGCTCTGCTGTTAGCGCGTGAGCATTCCCCAGATCTGATTTTGCTGGATATAGAATTGCCACAGCAAAGTGGGATGGATGTGTGCCGTGAATTACAATCCGATGCGCTGACACAAGATATTCCGATTATTTTCATCACCGGTATTCATGATCCACAAAAAGAAGTTGAAGGGCTGGCGATGGGGGCGGTCGACTTTATCTATAAGCCTTATCACGCCGCGATTATTCGAGCGCGAGTCAGCACGCAGCTCAAACTTAAACGCTTATCTGATCAATTGCGCCAGCTGGTTAATCTGGATGGATTAACGGGGCTGTACAACCGCCGCGCATTCGATAAAAAATTATCGACGGAAATACAGCGTCACAGCCGTACTCAGCAGTGTTTGGGGTTGGCGATGATCGATGTCGATCACTTTAAAGCCTATAATGACACCTATGGCCATCTGGCCGGTGATCAATGCTTAAAGGCGATTGCCCACTGTTTGCGACAAAGCGCCCGTCGCGCTGGCGATATGGTGTGTCGTTACGGTGGGGAAGAATTTGCCATTATTCTGCCGGATGTATCGGTCGAGAAGGTGGCGGATTACGGCTGTTGGCTGTGCGAACAGATCGCTGGCTTACAGTTGCCGCATCGCACCTCGAAAACCGCGGGATACGTGACGATCAGTGTGGGACTGGTGGTGTTCTGCTACCCGCCGGCAGCTGAGGTGATGATTGCGCAGGCTGACCAAGCCCTGTATGAGGCCAAAACGCAGGGGCGGAATCAGGCGATTGTTCGCGGCTGCGTTGATGAATGTTGAGCCTTGGCGCGTAAATCAGGCGATAAAAAAACCGGCATGGGCCGGTTTTTTTATGTCAGTGCTCAAATGGTGCACTGAGCTCAGCTTGCTGCGCGACTTATTTCAGGTAGCGTGTTTCCAAATGATGACGGAAGTAGGCTGGGTTGAGTGGCTCGCCGGTAGCCTGCGTGATCAGCGCTTGGGTACTGAGGCTACTGCCATGCTGCCAGATAGCCGTGTTCAGCCAGCTAAACAGCGGTTGCAGATTACCTTGGCTAATTTGGTCATTCAGTGCTGGGTTATCGGCATGGGCTCGCTGGAATAACTGCGCGGCGTACATCGCGCCTAGGCTATAGGTCGGGAAGTAGCCAAATGAGCCGTCGGTCCAGTGGATATCCTGCATACACCCATCGCGGTAGTTGCCTTGGGTGCTGATGCCCAGATAAGCCTGCATCTTCTCATCCCACAAGGCCGGGATGTCGGCAACTTCAATCTCACCTTCAATCAAGGCGCGCTCGATTTCGTAGCGCAAAATGATGTGCGCAGGGTAGCTAACCTCATCGGCATCCACGCGGATCAAGCCCGGTTTAACGCGGGTATTGAGCGCCAAGAAATTATCTTTTACAAACGCGGCTTGATCGCCAAATTCATCGCGGATCAGCGGCAGCAGCAGATTCAAAAATGCCGGAGAGCGTGCCAATTGCATTTCAAACAGCAGGCTTTGCGATTCATGAATGGCCGTGGAGCGAGCTTCGCCGATCGGTTGCCCTAACCAGTGGCGCGGCAGATTTTGCTCATAACGGGCATGGCCGGTTTCATGGATCACCCCCATCAGCGCAGGCAGAAAATCTTCTTCGCTATAACGGGTGGTGATCCGCACATCTTCAGCTACACCGCCACAAAACGGGTGCACGCTGATATCTAAACGGCCAGCATTAAAATCAAAGCCTAACAGCTGCATGATTTTTAGCCCGATATTGCGCTGTGACTCGGTGCTAAATGGCCCTTGAGGCTCGATGATCACCGATTGGGTCTGACGGTTTTCTACCCGTTTGAGCAGTTGTGGCAGCCATGTTTTTAAGTCGGCAAACAGCTGATCCAACTGCTGCGAGGTCATATCTGGTTCATACAGATCCAGCAGCGCATCGTAGCGCGATTTGCCACTGGCTTCGGCGCGGATTTGCGCCTCTTCGCGCGACAGGGCCACAACGCGTTCAAGGTTTGCGGCAAAGCCGTGCCAATCGTTATTTTTGCGCTGGGTACGCCAAGCATGCTCACAGTGCGCACCGGCCAGTGATTTAGCTTCTACCAGTTGGCTCGGTAACACATTGGCAGCTAGCCAGCGACGATGCATTTCCTGCAAATTAGCACGCTGCGTGCTATCCAAGTCTTCTTGCTCGGCGGCTTGCAGTAACGTGCCGACCTCAGGTGTGGTCAGAATTTGGTGCATCAAAACCTGCAGTTCGGCCAAGGCTTGCGAGCGGGCGTTATTGCCACCGGCTGGCATCATGGTGTGCTGGTCCCAGCCACAAATCGCACCGAGATGGGAGAAACGATACAGGCGTTGGAAGGTGGCTTCGAGTTGAGAATAAGCGTGAGTCGTCATCAGTTTATCTCTTTATGTAAAACAGTGAGCACTGGGCAGTTTCACCGAGTCATTCAGAGCAAAGACCCGAGAAAGAGGATATTAGCAGGGTAACAGGGAACGATGAGGCCGTACAGGTAGTGGGGCACGCGGCGCAGGATCTGGCGGGGCGTCAGTAGTGAGACTTATCGCCGCACGTTAAAGATGAAGCGGACGTATTAGTCCAAACACTGGATTTTTTTGTTATATAAAATAAAGGGTTAGTTATTAGGTGCTAAAATCGTGCTATTGTATGACGCATTAACGCCACCATCGAGGATTGCGCAGAATGGCACAAGTAAAAGGACGTGTAATAGGACTTGGGATTGTAGCGCTGGCCGTTGCCGCAGGTCTGCAATATTACACTGGCTCTGTTTTTGACCAGCAATTACAGCAAGTTAAAGCTGATTTATCCCCTCAGTCTGGGGTGACCATTACCGAAACGGCACGTTCGTTTTTTAGCCGTCAGATTGATGTGAAAGTCGTGACGGAAAGTGGTGATCCGAGCGTGCAAGCGGCCGAAATTCTGGCGAAAAACGCCGTTAGCATTTGGCCACTGCATATCAGCGCGACCACCACATTGGCATCACAAGGCTTGGTGGCTGAGCTGGAAAAACTCAGTGGTAAACCACTGCCTTTTGCGATGCATTCAAGCTATACCTTGGGTAGTGACGTTAAAAGTAATTTCACCCTCGGTGAGCTGAAACTGACCGATGAAGGCAATCAGTTTTTGATTAAGCCGCTGACCGGCGATCTGACTTACAACGTCAATCAGCGCGAGCTGGATCTGAAAACCGATTGGCAGGGCGGCGATCTTAAGAGCAATCAAGAGACTGCACTGCAAGTCGGCGCAGTGAGCATTCTGACCAAGCAGCAGCAAAAACAGGGGCTGTGGTTCGGTACCAATACCTTTGATATCGCCAGCTTTTCCAGTGAAACGGCAGCTAGCCAAGTAACCTTTAGCAATCTGAAGATTGATACCGATCAGCAGGAAAAAGGTGAAGGTCTGGATTTTATCAGCCAGATCACGCTGGGTGATTATCAGCAAACCAAACCACTGCAGCTGAATGTGAAAGATGCGCTGCTGAAGTTTCAAGTGACTGGTCTGAACCGTGATGCGCTGCTGGTGATGAGCAAGCAGCAGAAAATCTCTGAAGAGCAGGCCCAAAACGAGCTGCTGCAACTGTTAGGTAAAGGCGTCAAAGTTTCTATCGATCAGCTGAGTGCCAAAATCGGTGAAGGGATGCTGCAAGGTAAAGGCGTGATGCAGTTACCGGCTGACCGCGCGATGCCAAGCAATTGGGATGAGCTGCTGCTGCCACTGACTGCTGATGCGCAGCTGAGCGTAGATGAAAAAGTCTTCCTCAAGCAGCCACAAATGTTGCTGATGCTGTTGCAACTGTCTAGCCAAGGCTGGATTAGCCAGAAAGATGGTCAGTTGCACTCTTCCGTTACCATCCATGATGGCATGCTGTCAGTTAACGGTAATGAAGTGAGCCAGCTGTTTTAAGTATTGCGTTTTTTATATCCGATCTCACCAAAAGGCCGCTTGCGGCCTTTTTTATTATCTTCCCTCAGCTAAGTACACACGACCTGTGCTCGCTAATGTTCGGCTTGCTTAAGCACAAACACATTTAAGATACAATTATGATGTTTATGTTATTGTGCGGAATATGCTTAAATTACTCTGCTTTTTACTAGTTTTAACGCTGTAGTGTTGTTCGTGCGTGTTAGCGCTTATCGGTTGTATCAAATGTGTTAGTCGGTTCAGTAACCCCTAACTTGTTCATTATCGGTTGATGGATGAATAAGTATAAAAACACATTTGCATGACTACGCAGTGGAATATTACTGCGAGATATAAATCTATTTATCGGTAGGCGAATCAGAAGCGTGAATCGAATGACAAAAAAACAGTGAAACACACAGCAGCAAGCGATGTAAAAATCAGCAAATGGTAACAAAACGTGATCGTAAAAGAGTGTTTGTGAGCGGAAATGTATGGGACTCGCATCTCTGAAAGCAAACAGACTGTATAGAAGCTAACGCTTACAGCAGGCGCTGAAGATGAACAGAAATATCATAAAATTCGTCAAAAATGGCTACGGGGTCGTCCCTTTTGTTTGTGATGTTGTTGTCACCAATTATTTACTGAACTTTCATGAGTTTGGCGAAAAAATTGCCGATCGCACAGATGTCAGCATATTGATTACACTCTGCTTTTTACTGGTTGCCGGTAATGTGGGCGTGTATCGGGAAAATATTCGTCAACATCTGACTCACTGCTTATTTAAAGTGGTGACAGCATGGGTGATCACCGCCTTTTTGCTGTTCTTGATGATGCATTACATCGATTTTCTTGCCGAAGGCTATGCCGATGTCTCGGTTCGTGAGGCCGCGCTGTGGCTGAGTTTGCCGGTGATGGGATCATTATTATCGCGCGTGGTGATTTACGGCCTTAACTTACTGATGGTGCAATATGGCATCAACGTGCGTAATGTCGCGATCCTTGGCGCTACCGGTATTGGGTTGGCGCTGGAAAAAGAATTGGATGAAAATAAAGCATTGCGTCTGCGTAATATCGGCTTTTTTGATGATCGTGATGCAAATCGTTTCGGTTATAAATCACGCAAACCCATATTAGGAAATTGTGCAGAATTAGTCCGCCTTATTAACGAAGGGAAAGTCGACGAAGTTTATATTGCGTTGCCGCTAGAAGCGCGTGGTCGAATTAACCATTATTTAGACCAACTGTCAGATACTACGGTAGATACTTATATTGTACCGGATCTGTATGCCTACAGCTTGCACCATACGGTAGCCAAATCGGTCGGTAATATCAGTACGTTGAGCGTATTTAGCTCGCCATTTGATGGTATTGGTGGTTTTATCAAACGGGCGGAAGATATTATCTTAGGGGCGTTGATTTTACTGCTGATTTCACCGGTTTTATTGTTTGTGGCTATCGGTGTGAAATTATCATCACCGGGGCCGGTGCTATTTAAGCAAGACCGCTATGGCTTAGGCGGTAAATGCATCAAAGTCTGGAAGTTTCGTTCCATGAAAGTTATGGAAAACTCAGATAAAGTGGTACAGGCGACGCGTAATGATCCACGGGTAACCCGATTTGGCGCATTTATTCGTCGAACCTCGTTAGATGAATTACCGCAGTTTTTTAATGTGCTGCAAGGTTCGATGTCGATTGTTGGCCCGCGCCCTCATGCGGTGGCGCATAACGAAGAGTATCGGGCGATTGTTAACCGCTATATGGTGCGTCATATGGTGAAACCGGGCATTACGGGGCTGGCGCAAATCAACGGTTTTCGCGGTGAAACCGATACCGTGGATAAAATGGAAATGCGGGTGAAATACGATTTGCGTTATATCCAAACATGGTCGCTGGCCTTGGATATCAAAATTATCTTCCTGACCATCTTCAAAGGATTTGTGGGTGAAACGGCCTATTAAGGCAGTTCAGGAGTGTCGGAGCGCCATTAAGATGAGCGCGGCAGATGTGCGGCAGTTTGTGCCGTGGCCTGTGCTGTGCTCGCTGGCGGGGCTATTACTGCCGGCTTCGGTGCTGGCACAATCGGTTATTGCTGCCGCTGAGCCACTGGCGGTAAACCATCGTGGGCCGTGGGGCGTACAAATTCAGACGCGGTTAGATAGCGAGTATGGTTACAACAGCAATGTCACTGCGCAGCGTGATCCGGCGTTGGCCATTGGCTCTAATTATTATGGGCTGACTCCGTCGCTGCGCGTCTCTGGGCAGCGCGGTCAAGACCGCTATGCGCTTTCGTATCAAGGCGCTTATCGCCAGTATACGGCCAGTTCTGCAGACAGTTACTATGATCAGCGTTGGGCGTTGAATACACGCTGGCGTTATGGTTTACGTCATGCGCTGGCCTTGAATGCGTCGCTCGATAAATCCCATGAGTCGCGCGGAGAAGAATTAACCGAAGGCTTTAGCCAGCGCCAGTTAGAAGGCTTCGGGGTGACGCGCGAGATGCCGTTTACGCTGGATGATACTGAGCTGCGTTACAGCTACGGTGCACCTGAGGCGCGCGGTAAGCTTGAAGTGGCGCTGCAACAAAAAAATAAGCGTTATCAGGCATTATCGTCGTATACCCCAGATTTTGCTGAGTATGTGGATGAGAAAAATTGGCGAGAGAATACGCTAATTACTGAGCTGTTTGATCAGGTTTCGCATGAGTCTCGCTTTCGTTATACGTTGCAGACCAATCAGCGCCACTATCGGGCATCGCCACAAAACGATACCAACGATTACTTTGCGTGGTTTGGTGTGCGCTCGCAGTTAACGGGTAAAACTAAGGCCGATGTGAACATCGGTTGGTTGCACAAAACCTTTGCCGCTGGCGAGTCGCGCACCTTTGATGGTTTGAATTGGGATGTGCGGGTGGATTGGATGCCGGTGAATCGGTCGCAGTTCAGTGTGGTCACTTGGCAGCGCGCGGTCGATCCAGATTCATCGGGCGTATACGTGAATCAACGCCGTTATGCGCTGGGCTGGCTCTATAATGTGACGCCGTCGCTGGCGGTACTGACCGATTACCGATTTACCCGAGAAAAATATCAGGGCAAACAACGCAGCGACAGCTTTCGTGATTTTTCGCTGGGCATCGAGTATCGGCTACGCCCATCGGTACTGCTGAGTATGAATTATCTGCGCTCGTCGCACAGCACCACCAATCCGACTGATCCTTTGTTTATCGGTAATCGGTTTGTGGAGCGAGATATTGGCTATGACAGAAATGCCGCTGCATTGGCGGTCAAAATCGCATTTTAACCACAAGGATGCGCTGACATCGATGAAAAACACGTTGTTATTGATACTGACCAGTTTGGTGCTGACGCTGACCGGATGTGCGACTTTATCGCCGGTTTCGATTCCTGTGTCGACGGAATACCATTTGGGGGCAGGGGATGAGATCAGTATTCAGGTCTATGACGCGCCGGGGCTATCGATGCGCGTGACGATTGGCCCGGGCGGCATGATTAACTACCCGTATTTGGGCGAGGTGAAGCTGCAAGGGCAAACGACCGAGCAGTTAGTGCAAACGCTGACCCAGGGTCTGCAAGACGGCTATTTGGTTAATCCGCAGGTGACGGTGAATATTACCCGTTTTCGCGATGTGTACATTGGTGGCGAGGTGGAAAACCCCGGCGCTTATGCTTACCGCCCTGGGCTGACGGTGGAAAAGTTGATTGCATTGGCCGGTGGTTTTACTGATCGTGCCGATCGCCAAGCTATCGAGCTGCGCACCAGTACCTCGCAGGAGAATCCAGCTCCACAGGGGAATACTGCAAAAGTGCCGTCGGATGCGGGACAAAAAAGTAGCCCAAGCCGTGTGAGTCCGGTCAGTCTGGAGCAGAAATTACGGCCCGATGATTTGGTGACGGTCGCGCAGAGTTTCTTTTAATTGTTAACCCAAACAGATAGATAATCTATGGCGTCATTATTGGTTGAAAAAGGCATGAAGCTGGAAAGTACGCTGGATTTTAGTCGAGTGACGGCTGAGATCCGGCGTGTCTGGCTGCGTATCGTGCTGTTCGTGGTGCTGGTATCGGCGCTGGCGCTGCCGTTTATTATCGGCATGACGCCGGTTTATCAAGCTTCGGCTACGTTGCTGTTTCGTGCTGAGGCTGAAAATGTCTCGCCGGTTGAGAACGTCTACCGTTTTGACTCAACTCGCAAAGAGTACTACGACACCCAGTTCCAGATTTTGCAATCCCGTCGCATTGCCGAGCAGGTGGTCGATAAGCTCGGTTTAGCTGCGTTGCCTGAGTTTGCCGGTGGGGCAAAAGGCGGCTTGCTTAGTCGTTTATTGGGGCGATCTGCTTCAGCCCCAGTGGCGCCGGATTTGGCACGTCGTCATGCGGTAGATTGGTTACTCAAGCATCTCACCGTGACGCCCATTCGCAATACCCAGATGGCTGCAGTGACCTTTGAATCGCCGGATGCGAAGCAGGCATCACAGATAGCGAATGCGGTCGCGCAGGCTTATATCGATTTTTCTATTGAGCAGCGTTTGGCGGCCACGTTGCAAGCATCGCAGTGGAATAAAAACCGCTTGGCCGAGCTAAGCCGGCAGATCACTGCGCAGGAAAAGAGCCTGAATGACTTTTTGCAGCGCAATGGATTGATTACCTTTCGTGGTGTTGATGGCCTGCAAACCGAAGAGTTAGGGATTATTACCAACAAACTGGCGGATGCGCGCGAGCAGCGCATCGCGGCGTTGGCGCAATATCAAGCGATCACTAAATCAGATGGCAGCTATATTGCTGATTTGTCGGCGATCCCTGAAGCATCGAGCCATCCCCAAATTCAGGATTTGCGCATTGCGCTGATTAAAGCGCAAGAAAACTTGGCTGAATTAACCCGCGTGTACGGTGATAAGTTCGACAAAGTGCAGCAGGCCAAAGCTCAAGTGGCAGCGATCCGAGCGCAGACGCAGGTGGTATTAAAAGAAATTGCTGACGGGATTTATCAGCGTTATCAAGCGGCGCTGAAAAAAGAGCAGCAATTTCAACAGGCGTTAGTGCAGAAAAAAGCGCAGTTCAGCCAATTGGCTGAACAAACCGCTGAATATGACAATCTGAAAAACAATCTGAATAAAACCCGTGAGTTGTACAACGCGTTTTACCAGCGCCAACAAGAAACGCAGGCGAATAGTACGTATACCGAAGCCAGCGCGACCTTGTTTGAGCCTGCCGAGCAGCCATTGCATCCAGCCAAACCGAATAAGCCGTTATTCCTGATTATGGTGGCGGCATTTAGCGGCGTGCTGGCGGTGTGTTTTGTGGTGGTGAAAGCGTCGCTGGCTAATACCGTGGATACGCTGACCCAAGCCGAGCGCCGTTTGGGGCGTGCGCCTTTAGGCGAGATTGTGCGCCTTGCTGACACCACACTGACGTTGCCAGATATGGTGCGCTTGAGCAGTTTAGAGCCGCAACTTAGTGAATCAGTGGATGGACTGCGAGCCGCTCTGTTGTTGCAGCCACACGCTTATCCGTTACTGATGGTGAGCTCGACGGCTAGAGGTGAGGGCAGCAGCACGATCAGCGCCTTACTCGGGGCGGCGTTGGCCCAAGACCGGCCTACCTTGCTGATTGATGCTAACTTGCGCGATGGTCATGTCAGCCGCAGTTTTGCGGCTACCGGTGTACCGGGGCTGGCGGAGATACTGGCCGGTACAGCGGAAGCAAACCAAGCCATTTTACCGGCTACTGCGGATCGCCCTTGGGCGCTATTGCCGGCGGGTAAGCCGACGGTATCGCCGTTGCTGGCGTTGTCTTCCGAGCGATTACCGGCATTGTTGCAAGCGCTACGTGGCTACTACGCGCGCATTATCATTGATGTTCCGGCGGTTACGACTTGCAAAGATGCGCTGCTGGTGGGCCGTTACGTGGATGGCTGTGTGTATGTGGTGAAATCCCGTGAGCTGCCGACGAATCAGATTTTGTCGGGTTTGCAAGCGTTGCAGCAGCAACAGATCACGCTAGCCGGTTTGGTGCTCAATCAGGTTCCGGAATCATTGGTGGAAGGGGCGGAGAACTTGCTGCCAGCCGGTGGGCAACCGGCATCGCACGTTGCCGATCAGGGCGACGCGAGCTTGCTACCATAATGAATTCGGCGCCCATAATGAATGTGATTGCCCTGATGAGTCTAGTTACCGTGATAAACGTGGTTCGTGTATGAGTCTGATTAAAAGTGCCACCACCATTGGTGGTGCCTCGGTGATCTCGCAGGTGATCGGGGCGGTGTCGGTCTGGCTGATTTCACACAAATTTGGCATGAATGAAGTGGGCACATACGCCCTGACTTACAGCGTGGCCTTGATTGGTGCGCAAGTAGCCATGTTTGCCTCTCAGTTGTTACTGCCTAAGGTGACCGATGAAGAGGTACCGGCATCGGTGATGTTTTGCTTGCTGCAAGCGTGGCTGATCCCGCTGCCGTATACCTTGCTGATGTTGCCTTTTTTTAGCCTCAACCCGTGGACGACTTATCTTCTAACCGTGACCCATGCGCTGATTTTGGTAGCGGAAAATCTGGCACTGCGTAGCGAACACTTTCGGCGTTTGGGCTTGCAGCGCATTTCGGCGTCGTTAACGGTACTGGTGTGTTTGGCATTAGCGCCATCGGCCGGCATTTTCTACTGGGCGTGGGCGCTGCTGCTGTTTGTGGTGATTGGTGCGTGGCTACTGAACGCCTTTGACATGCGCCGCTTGCAGCGCCGCGATGCGTCGTTAACGGCCATCGCGGCTTATTGGCGTACACATCGGGTGCATTTGAGTGGAATCGGCAGTGCCGAGGTGCTGGCGATGGCCACCGCGAACTTGCCGGTGATGTTGGTTAATTACTGGTTTTCTCCGCTGGTGGCCGGTTACTTTGCGGTAGTTACCCGTTTTTGTTTAGCGCCGGTACAGATTATTGGCAATGCGGTGCGTAACTCGGTGTTTTCGCGCTGGTCGGTGGATTTTCGTCATCAGCACTTTAATGCGACGGAATTTGCCAAAGTGCGCTGGTTGCTGCTTGGCATGGGCGCGGCGGCCGTAGTGGGGATCTGGATTTTCTATCCCCTGATTATGCATGCTTTTTTCGACAGCCAATGGGTGGATTCGATTCAAACCTCGCGCTATATGCTGCCATATGTCTTTACCGCGCTGGCTATTTGTCCACTGACTGTCATTGAACTGGTGTATGGCTCGGCGGGGTACTTTTTGCGGATCCAAATTGAGCAATTGCTGGTGGTGGTCGTGTCGCTGCTGGTTCTGCCGTATTTCTACCCGAACTATTCGTTGGCGGTGTTGGCCTATGCGTCACTGACGGCACTGCGTTATGCCTTTATCTACTTGCGCGTGAATCATCGCGCGCGTTTGCTCACGCAGCACGGTGTGCGCGGATGAACACCGCGACCTACATGCAAGGCTACCTGTTCACCACCTTGGTGGTGTGCGGGTTGGCGCAATATTTTACTGGGGTGTCAGCTTTTTTGTGGCTGCCCTTTTTGTTGGCGTTAGGGATGGTGCTCCTGCTGCCACTGCAAACCCGCTATAGCCCCTTGCATTTGGATCACTCGACAACCTTATTGCTGGTGTTGTTTGCCGGTTTCTTTTTATTGGCGCTGTTAACCACCTTACTGCAAAACGGCGTGGCCGTGACCATTGTCGGCATGAAAAATGAACTGGCGCTGTCACTGATCTTCCCAGCCTTGCTGCTGGGTTTTTGCCGCGAATCGCAGATTTATCGTATTACACGTTGTTTTTATTGGGTGTTCTATCTGCAAATTCCGGTGGTGTTGTACCAGATTTTAGTGGTGGTGCCGCATCGCGTGGCGGTGAAAGGCGAGTTTGAAAAGTGGGATTCGGTGGTCGGCACGTTTGGCGGCGATCCGCTTGGCGGGGGGAATACCGGAGCGCTCGGTATGTTTTGCTTGCTGATCATGCTGCTTAAACTGTCAGAGTTTAAATACGGGCTGACCAGTAAAGGGTCGCTCGCGCTGCACCTGTTGCTGGCTTTTGGCCTGTGTGTGCTCGGCGAGATCAAATTTGTCATTTTCCTTGCGCCGCTGTTGTTGGCATTGGTTTGGCTGTCGCCTAGTTATATTCGCGGGATGAAAAGCTTTGATCTGAAAAAGCTGCTGTTGATTGCGTTGGGCTTGGCGCTGATTTTAGCGCTGGCGGTGATCATCTTGGCGGCATCCTACTCATCGGCTTTTGGGGCCGGGCAAACCAATGGGGCGCTGGATCTGTTCTTGGACTCCCTGAGCTATATTTTTGACCCGCACCATATCAACCCAGAAACCGGCGAACTGGGTCGGATGACCACCTTTTTCTTCTGGGCTGCCAATGCAGATTTGCATGGTTTTAGTAATGTGCTGTTTGGTTATGGCTTAAATACCACTAACCACGGGAGCACGGTTGCACCGGGCTATCTGAATCTGGTGTTCAATGTGCTGCTCGATTCTACTTCGCTCAGCATGATGCTGTGGGAATTAGGGCTGGCGGGCAGTGTGCTGTTTATTGCGCTATTTGGGGGCGCTTGTGTACTGGCGTGGCCGAAGCCGCTGCTGGAGCGTGCCGCCATGAGCGAATCCGATGTGCGATTGGTGAGTTATCAGCCGGCGTTTGTGGCGTTTACCATCGCCTGTTTGTTAAGCCTGCCTTACAGTCAGTTACTGATGCTCATCCCGATGCTGCAATTTTTGTTTTATTTTGTCTTGGGGGCCATGTTGGTGATCCGCAACGCGGTTTATCAGGTCGCACAAAGTGGTGAAGCACAATGAATTCATTACCGTTTATCTCCGTCATCATTAAAACCTTCAACGAACAAGACGGCATTGGCCGCACCATTGATAGCGTGCGCGCCGGCATGGGGGATTACCCACATAAAATCATCGTGGCAGACAGCCTATCGACCGATAACACCACTCAGATAGCCAGCGAGCGCGGGGTAACCGTGGTTTCGCTGCAGCACGCCGAAGAGCGCTGCTGCGGGGTGGGGGCGCATTTAGGTTATCTGTTTAGCCAAGGCGATTATGTTTTGTTGCTGGATGGCGATATGCAGTTAGCGCCGGAGTTTTTACCGGCGGCAGTGCAATTTTTACAGCAGCAACCGCAGTATGCTGGCGTGGCCGGACAAGTTGAAATGGATGACGCTACCAGCTACGAATTTAAATCACGTAAACAGCGTCTGCACCGCATTTATCCGTTAGGTGATTGCCAATGGCTAAGCGGCGGTGGCTTATACCGGCGCAGTGTTATCGAGCAGATTGGTTATCTGACCAACCGCAATTTACACGCCTATGAAGAGGCCGATTTGGGTATTCGCATTCGTCATGCCGGTTACAAGTTGCATCGTCTGGCGGTGCCGTTTTTCCATCATACTTCTTACACCATGGGTTCGCTGGCGCTGCTGAAGTTTCGTTGGAAACTGGGCTACCTTTTTGCCAGTGGCGAGCTGGTGCGTAGTGCGTGGGGTCAGCCTTACTTACGTGAAGTATTAGGCGTGATCCGTAACGAGTTGGTGTTTGGCTTATATCTGCTGCTGTTATTACTGGCACTGCTGGTGTCTGCGGGAGTGGGCAACGGTTGGATTGCGGGTGTAGCCGTATTACCGCTGTTGGCCTTTGTCGGCCTGAAAACAGTGAAAAATCGTTCTTTGGTGGATGCACTACGCAGTGTGCTGAATCTGACGGTGTATGCCGCAGGACTAGCTCGAGGCCTATTTTTAACGCCCAAATCACCACGTGAATACCCTGAGCATCGGGTGATTAATCCCTAAGCGTGCGAATAGAACTCACCAATAACGGGCGACAGATAACCGAGTAACAGGAGCGTGTTCGGATCCGAGAATCGGAACGAAACGAGGCAAGCATGAAGATTTTGCTGGTTAACAAATTCTTTTTCCGCAAAGGCGGCGCGGAAACCGTTCTGTTTCAAGAGCGGGAGATGCTACAGGCGGCGGGCGTTGAAGTGATCGATTTTTCGATGCAGCATGCGCGGAATTTTCCATCGCCGCAGGCGGATTTTTTTGTCTCCAATGTGGAGCTCGATCGCGACCATAATGCTCTGGATAGCCTGAAAATCGCAGCTAACTTTATCCATAACCGGGAAGCGTGCGCCAAATTAGCTGCATTGATCCGCCAAGAGCGGCCCGATATTGTGCATTTCCACAATATTTATCATCAGCTGACGCCTTCGATTATTCGGGTTGCCAAGCAGATGGGCTGCAAAACGGTGCTGACCGCGCACGATCTGAAAATTGCCTGCCCAAGTTATAAGATGCTGCGAGACGGCAAGCCGTGTGAGCTGTGCTCGCACGGCTCGGTATGGAATGCGACCCGTTATCGCTGCCAAGACGGTTCGCTGGGTAAAAGCCTGCTGCTGTCGCTGGAAGCGCAATATCACCTGTGGCGCAAAAGCTATCAGGATGTGGATGTCTTTATCGCGCCGAGCCAATTTATGGCCGGTATGATCCGTCGCCGTTTACCGCATGCTGACATCCGCGTCATTGTTAATGGGATGGATGCCAGCGCGATTACGCCAGCCAAAGCAGAAGATGATCAGGGCTATTTCCTGTTTTTAGGCCGTTTGATGCCGGAAAAGGGCGTTGAAACCTTGGCCAAAGCGCAGCAAAAGATGCGTCATCCCGCCGCTTTGCACATCGTGGGCGAAGGCCCATTGCAGGCGCATTTACAACAGCACTATCCGCATGCGCAGTTGTTGGGCTTTATGCAGGGTGAGGCGCTCAATGCGCAGCTGCGCCATTGTCGCGCGGTGGTGGTGCCGTCTGAGATTTACGAAAACTGTTCGATGTCGGTATTAGAAGGCATGGCGTGGGGCAAACCGGTCTTGGGCACGCGCATCGGCGGGATCCCTGAGCAAATCCGTGATGGTGAAGAGGGCTTTTTATTCGGTTTTGCCGATGCCGATGAACTGGCGGCTAAAATGGATATCTTGGCACAAGACAGCGCGCTGGCTCACCAGATGGGCTGCCATGCACGCCAGCACCTGCTGGATAACTACACACTGCAAGCTCATCAAGCGGCACTGTTAGCCTTATACCGCGAGTTGCACCCAGAGTCACAGCGTACATCTTACTGAATTACATCAAGAGGTCATCAGCCCATGGCTGTTTCAAATTCGGAAATCGATCCGGCATCTGCGCCGCACTCTACAGCCTCATCTGCCGCTCCGCGCGTGATGGTGCTGGGTACCCGTGGGATCCCGAATGTCTTGGGCGGCGTCGAAACCCACTGTCAGGCGCTGTATCCGGCATTGTTGCAAGAGTCAGAATGGCAGGCCACGGTATTAGCGCGTGCGCCGTATGTGGATTATGTTCGCAGTGAATACCGTGGTGTGCAGCTGCGCGCCTTGCCTGCGCCGAAGAAAAAATCCCTTGAGGCAATCGTACATTCGGTATTGGCCGCCTTGTACAGCCGTTTTCACCGCTGTGATATCGTGCATGTGCATGCTATTGGTCCGGGTTTAGTGGTGCCATTATTGCGCCTGCTGGGTAAAAAAGTGGTCTTTACCCATCATGGCCCCGATTACGAACGTCTGAAGTGGGGCGGACTGGCTAAAGCCATGCTGCGGTTAGGCGAAAAATGGGCGGTGACTTATGCCAATGAGGTCATTGTGATCTCAGAGGTGATTAACGATCTGATTAAAAAACAGTATCAGCGCCACGACGCGCATCTGATTTTTAATGGGGTGGAGCCTGCTCAATTGCCTGATGAGGCCAAGCGTAGCGAAATTTTAGCCACGCATGGGCTGATGGCTGGAGAGTATCTGGTGGCGGTCGGTCGGCTGGTGGAAGAGAAGGGGCTGCATGATTTGATTGCTGCCTATCGTCAGTTGCAGACATCATTGCCATTAGTGATTGTCGGTGATGCTGACCATGAAACGCAGTATAGCCGCAAGTTAAAAGAGCAAGCTGCGGCGACACCGGGCGTGATCATGACCGGATTTCTCTCTGGCGATGCACTGCGTACCGTGTTTTCGCAGGCGCGCTTGTTTGTGATGCCGTCCTACCATGAAGGTTTGCCGATCGCTCTGTTGGAAGCTATGTCGTATGGTTTGCCGGTTCGCGTGAGTGACATTCCGGCTAATTTGGCGGTGAAATTGCCGGATGAGTGCTATATCCCTGTAGGGGATAGCAGCGCGATGGCGCACGCGCTACAAGCGCAGTTAGAGCAGCAGGCGCCCACTCCGCCGGATTATTCCCATTATTTGGCATTGTATGATTGGCTGCAGATTGCTCGGCAGACTGCCGCGGTTTATCGACAGACTTATCGATAGACTTATCGATAGGTGCAGGGCGAATAGCGGTACACCAAGCGTGGAACAAAAGTACTCGGCACACAGAGCAACACTAAATCATCCACGAATACAGCAAACCCACGAATCAACAATGAGACAGGCATGGTGAAAAGCGAACAACAAGCTGCCGCATCCCATTCAGGGCGAACACCGGCGCAAGAGGCGGTGATCCGCCGTCTGCATTTAGCGCTCGGTGATGAGATGCTGGCAAGTCTCACGGCAGAGCAGAAAGACCAGCTTGAGCATGCCGTGATCCTGATGAATGTTGCTAATCGCCATGTGGTGGATGTACGTAAAACGTTTGGGTTCTCGCGCTGGCGCTATTACGTGGTGTTTTTGTTAGGTCGTGATCGCCGAACTCAGGTACGGCGGGAAGGGCGACTGTCTGGTTTTTTACGCACGCTGTTGGTTCTGTTGGCTATCGGCGTGACATTTGCCGCGGCGGTTTTGGTGCTTTATCTCATCAAATCGGCGCTTGGCATTGATATTTTTAAAGATTATTCCTTTGGCATTTGGGATTGGTTTCGCCACACCGTTCTGGGTGCCAATGGATAAGGGAATCTGATGAAACCGATATATTGGCTGGGCTTGCTACTGTGTACCTTCAGTGCACAAGCTGCCGAGAGCGGTATGATTACTGTACATCCTCAGCCGCTCGATACCATTTTGACCAACCCCGGCATCGGGGTAGAGACATTTCAGGATAACTGGGGCATGCCATTGCAAACCCCTGAGCAGTATCCTGCCACTACGGTGGATTATTACCGTTTTTATTGGGATGAGCTGGAGCCGCAAGAAGGGCAAATCAACTTTGCCATGCTCGATAGCATCATTGCCAAAGCCAAGGCGCAAACACCATCCAAGCAAATTGCATTGCGGGTGATGGATTTGGATGAGCCGACCAGTGGCTCAAAACTACCGCGCTGGTTGATTGATAAGCCGATTCGCGGCAATTGGACTGCTGATAAATCCACGTTCGTTCCCGATTATGCCGATCCGGTGTTTCAGCAATATGCCGCGAAACTGCTCAATGCACTGGGCGCGCGTTATAACGGGAATCCCCAGTTGGCCTACATTGATATTGGTGTGGTCGGCTCGTGGGGCGAATGGCATCTGAGTAATTTTCCACAAGAAGAGCCATTGGCGCAGCGCT
This sequence comes from Plesiomonas sp. PI-19, assembly GCF_021368255.1. Classification (NCBI taxonomy): domain Bacteria; kingdom Pseudomonadati; phylum Pseudomonadota; class Gammaproteobacteria; order Enterobacterales; family Enterobacteriaceae; genus Plesiomonas; species Plesiomonas sp. PI-19. The sequence goes on along the minus strand of NZ_JAJNMQ010000001.1, from coordinate 1,881,615 downwards.
ACACGCCCGAGCAGTTAAATGCTTATGTGGATATGCACCTTAAAGCCTTCCCTGATACGCCCAAAATCATGTTGATCAATGAACCCAATAGCTTTGCCTATGCGCTGAAGCAGGGCACTGGCTGGCGCGCAGATTGCCTCGGTGATTGGCATAATTTCTCCGATACGTGGAGCCATATGCGTGATGAGTATCCGCAGCGCTTGCAGCAAGCCGCCGCCGAAGGGGCTCCCGTGGATAGTGCATGGCAGCACGCGCCGGTGAGTTTTGAAGTGTGCGGGAAGATGTCGCAGTGGCAGACGATTCAGCATTATACGCGTGCAGAAGTGCAAGCCACCTTTGATTGGGCACTGGCGCAGCACATGTCGACACTCAATCTGAAGTCCGACCCGATCCCCGCCGAGTATCGCGATATCGTAGACAACGCACTAAAGAAAATGGGATATCGCATTTCATTGCAAAGCTTGACCCATCCGGCCACTATTGCACCAGGACGCACGCTGACGTTGACCGGAGAGTGGCGTAATGAGGGCGTGGCACCCGCGTATGTTCACTATCCGCTGAACTATCGTTTAGTGGGTGCGAAGGGTAACGTGATTAAGCAGTGGACTAGCCGCAGTGATATTCGTCAGTGGCTACCGGGTGAGCATCAGACCCTAGACAGCATCACGTTGCCGAAAAAAATACCGGCAGGCAATTATGCACTGGAATTAACCTTTACCAATGCTTACCAAAAGCCAGCGTTGAATTTGGCCAATGAAGGCAAGCAAGCGTCGGGGTGGTATCGCGTTTCTCAAATAGAGATTAAGTGATCTTTAAGTATTAAATAGAGCCATGCCTTACCATGGCTCTATCTGTTATTGATAGAGCAGGCAGGCAACGGCAATTACAGAATAAAATCAGGCGAGACATCAAAATGTAGAATATTCGCCGATACCTCAATCCACGCCTCACAACCTCGGCTGATGACATCTCCAGAGCGGCGAATTAACCCGACGTCATAGGGCAGGGGCGGATCGCTCACCGGGATTGCAGCAAAGTCGGATGCAGTTTTGTTTTGCCAGACGGATGCCGGAAGCAATGAAATTCCCATGCCGGATCGTACCATGGCCGTAACCAATTCAAAGTTACTGCTGCGACCGACGACCTTGGGAATTAGCCCATGTAACCCGAAGGCACTGTAGATTAACTCATTGACTTTAAACTGCTCGGCAAACAGGATAAAAGGCTCGCGGGCGAGCTCCATAATAGAGACATGACTTTTCTGACTTAATGGATGCTGACGTGGAGCGACCATCACCAAAGAGTCTGTAGCAAATTTTTGGATTTTATACCCTTCAGCATGCATGGGGAGCATTGCTGCTGCAATTTCGATAGCTCCACTATGCAGAGCATCCTCTAATTGCGGAGTTGGCATTTCAACAATTTCAAGTTCGACTTTGGGACAACGTTTACGAAAAGTAAATAATATTTCTGGGAAATAAACTGCACCAATAATAGGCGGTAGCCCAACTTTTAATATACCAGTTATTTCTTCACTAATATCATTCATCTCTATGTGTAAATTATTTTCCTGCTGCAGAATGTTTTCAGCATAACGTAACAAAATACGTCCGCGGTCAGTTAAACGAACCCCGCGCGATTCACGAATTAATAGCTCCCCGCCTAACTCATCCTCAAGTTGCTTAATCGCCCGGCTAATCGCAGGTTGCGTGACATGCAGCGTTTCTGTAGCACGGCCAAAACCATTATTTTTCACCACTTCAATAAAATATCGGAGCTCGCGTAAATTCATGTTAATCCCAAGTGAATAACGTTTTGTTATGAGGGCGATAAAAATAAAGCATTTCCATTATGCGAGGGATAAACAAATACTGCAATTACGCAAACGACCTCGTTTGTTAGCATAAATTAATTGAGGAAAATATTATGGCTAAGACTGTTATTCAACATGTACTGTCCCGCCTGTACGATCTGGGCATCAGTGATATTTTCGGTGTTCCTGGTGATTATGCTTTTCCTATCGAAGATGCAGTGTGTGAAGATAATCGCCTGCGCTGGATTGGTAACTGTAATGAGTTAAATGCGGCATATTCAGCCGATGGTTATGCCCGTATTCATGGTATGGCTGCGCTGAGTACCACCTTTGGTGTTGGGGAGCTCAGTGCTATCAGTGGCATTGCGGGCGCATTTGCCGAATCGCTGCCGATTTTCCACTTGGTAGGGATGCCGGCAAGCAGTGTGCAAGCCCAAGGCGGACTCGTACACCACACATTGGGTGATGGTCATTTCACTACGTTTTATGAAGCCACTGCGCCGTTTGTGTGTGCTCGTGCAATTATGACTCCGGAAAACTGTGTGGCTGAAACGGAACGCTTGATTGCTGCGGCTCTGCGTGACCGTAAACCAGTATACATGGTTTTCCCGAGTGATTATGCCACCATGCCTGTAGTGGAAATGGCTGTGCCTGCCGCGGTGACAGAAAGCAGCGATCCTGTGGTACTGACTGAAGTGGTCGATATTCTGGTTGATCGCTTGAATAACAGTCAGCAAGCTTGCGTGCTGCCAGGGATCTACTTAGCGCGTCATGGTGTGCGTCAAGAAACGCTGAGTCTGATTGAAGCGGCGAACCTGCCGTTTGCCACCATGATGATGGATAAGAGCGTGCTGGATGAAAGTCATCCCAACTATATCGGGATGTATAACGGCAATTTGATGGACGCGAATGTCCGTGATTTTGTTGAAAGCAGCGATTGTGTGTTGAGAGTCGGCGCGATTATGTCGGATTTCAACACTGGCGCATTTACAGCTCGTCTCGATAGCCGTAAGTGTATTGCCATCATGCCGGAGTCAGTGCAAATCGGCGGGGCTGTGTATAACCGAGTGCTAATGAAGGATGTGCTAGAGGCGGTGGCTAAAAAAGTCAGTAAAAAAGCTTTCCCGGCACATGCACCAAAAGTTACAGCACTGCCAGTAGTGACTGCCAGTGGCAAGATTACGGCAGAATATCTTTATTCACGTTGGCAACAAATGCTCAAACCGAATGACATTTTGATGGCTGAAACTGGTACATCATCTATGGGCTTAGGTTTTGCTCGTATGCCACAGGGTTCGACTTTCCACAATCAAACTTTGTGGGGCGCGATTGGTTGGGCTACCCCAGCGGCCTTCGGTGCGGCAATGGCGGCACCAGAGCAACGTACGGTATTGATTACCGGTGAAGGCTCACACCAGCTGACCGCGCAGGAGATTAGCCAGTTTTATCGTTTTGGCTTGAAGCCGCTGATTTTTGTTCTCAATAATGATGGATACTTAATCGAGCGTTTATTGTGCAAAGATGGTGACATTTATTACAACGATCTGGCGCAGTGGAAATATGAAAAACTGCCAGAAGCGATGGGATGTGAAAACTGGTTTACCGCTCGTGTCACGACTTGTGAGGAGTTGGATGCCGCAATTCGCCAAGCTGAAACTTGCGGTACGGGTGCTTATATCGAAGTGATTACAGAGAAGTATGCATCATCAGAGCTTGCTGAAAAATTGCATCAATCTATCAACTCACTGTACTCGGCTTAAGTTTCAGAATCTTGAGTATTGTGTACACAAGTAGATTATTTTAAAAAGCGTAAAGGCCATCCATCATGATGGCCTTTATTTTTACGCAATAAATGTTAGAACTATCAAACTACCATGTTCAACTTTACGAATTATTTATGCATTAGTTTATTGGTATTCTTTTTATAAATGAATGTGTGGCGTAAAATTTCGACAATAGTTGACGAGAAAAACATATTTGTTTAAAACTGATTTTGTATGGCATAAAGCTGTTATCTGTCTCTTGCTTTATGGTAGCTAAGCGGTCATAACTCCTGTATTATCCATTGATTTTAATGACATTTTCAGCTTGGTTTTGATGCGGGATGAATAACATGTCTATTGTTTTGCTTAAATAAGCAATGAGGGTTGATGGATGCTAGTGCAAGGACGTTTCTGGAATCTGGCGATAGCAAGAGTATTGGCTATTGTATGCGCATATTTTATTTTGCTTTTTTCTCTCGGTATTATGCAGCATGCATTCAGCCATACCGTCATGGATGAGGCGATTAAACAGATAAAGTATTTGGCTGCGTTTTTGTTCTTATCTTCGAGCATTCACCCGTCATTCTTCGAAAGTCTGCTGGCAGCCTGTTATTTACTCGTTGCGGTCTGTTCGTATTTATTGTGTGAGCAACTCTTATCTTCACTATTCCTACGTTTGTGGTCCAAACCGTAAGTGAGAGTAGTTTGTATTTCAAATAAGCGGCCAATTCGTAGGCAAAGAGCGAGTTAAAAATGCAATTAATGCTTTTCCATATTGTCAATCTATTTTAGAAGTTAAAGTATCTTAGTGAAAATTACTTTTACTGACTTCTAAATCATCACACAATAATCGAGTTGCATGCGATATGTAATGAAATTGCTCTGCGCATGCAAATGCATATTTACTCTTGTGATCTTTATCAATACAATCCTCTCCTTCAATCTGGCCTCTTGAACGGTTGGTGCTTTAGTGACAAAAAAGTACATTAGTATTATTTCATTTATTATTACTATTGTTGCTGTCACTTTGATGCTGGGAATATTTCAAGCATCAAGTCTCAGTCATGCGATGTTTTCCGCAGAAAATAATTTCATGTGGATGGTTTTCCTCATGCGACTTTTCTTTGGCATTGGCCTAGAGGTGGCAAGAGTCATCGTTTCTTTAACGATCATTTCTTCGTGTGTGCTCTTTTATTGGATGATTCGTCATTTATTGATAATGACTTTTATTGATAAAAAGGAGTCATCAACAGAAGAGTCTAATTCGCAAAATAAAATTTAAGCGACATAAGTTAACATTATGATTTATTTGCAATAGTAGATCATAGTGCCATAACCGGCTCAACGCATCTTTGAGCCGGCCATTCATTAGAGAAGTGCAGTCGATAATTATTCATTGACACTAATCTTAATACTTTGTGTTTTCTGAGAGAGTTTCTAAAAATGTCTTGCATATTGCAGGACTAAATCACCATGCCCTTTATCAATCCCGACGAGTTGAAGAGTGGTTTTGCCATCGCAGCTCGACATGCTAGGTTTGCAATCAGTAGAAGGCTGATAATTCATATTGAGCAGAGCAACTTCATCTGGTCGTTCCCTGAGCAGCAATGTATAGCCTGTGGTTGGGTTGGCAGGTAATTCAATAAGATGCTGCAAATGCTGATACAGATGGAAAATTGAAATGCTAATACATTAATTTCAGAAGTATTAATGTGATGCATTTCCCGCAATTTGTATTGGTATATGTGACCACAATCAATAAATAGGTAAGGTAATAACGTAATAGGTAATTTCAAGCGCCACGTTATCGCTCTGGCCTCCCGTGGAATAGCTGCACCGTTATCTCTCCCGATAGCGGTGCATTTTTTTATCTTTAGCTGGCTGCTTTACCCATCAAAGTAAACTAATCATGACAGTACGCCGTAGGGGATTACAAAGCCCTCTACTTTCTCTGTGTTTGTCGCTGTGTCCCTTGGTTATACTCAAGAGGTTAATTAACTAGGCAAGCAAGGATTGTACATGAGCACAACGGTTACCCGCAGAGGCGTTCCGGTTGAAGTAGCCGGGCATTTCCCCGCTAAAGGCGAACAGGCCAAGCCTTTTACGCTGGTGGATAAAGATCTGAATGATGTCACGCTGGCCAGCTTTGGTGCGCAGCGTAAAATCTTAAATATTTTTCCAAGCATTGATACTGCCGTGTGTGCCACGTCAGTTCGTAAGTTCAATGCTGAGGCGTCTGGCTTGAATAACACAGTCGTGCTGTGCATTTCAGCAGACTTGCCGTTTGCTCAAGCGCGCTTTTGTGGCGCAGAAGGGCTAGCAAATGTCATCACGTTATCAACCCTGCGCTCCGCATCTTTCATGCAAGATTACGGGGTAGCCTTCACCACCGGTTCAATGGTCGGATTGGCGGCGCGCGCTGTGATTGTGCTAGATGAAAACAATCATGTACTACACAGTGAATTGGTTGCTGAAGTGGCGAATGAGCCCGATTATGCCGCGGCACTGGCAGTACTGAAGTAACTAAAACTCGATTTTTTCACGTTAAAGTAAGCCCGCTGGTCACCGCGGGCTTTTTTTATGGCCAATTTGGCATGCGGTGGTTAGCTACTTTGGAATGCAAGGCAAAAAAAAGCCAGATACGGATCTGGCGAGGGAAATTCAACACACAGGAGAAATGAATGCAGTGAAATACTAAAAAGACAGAGGACTAACTCTGCCTTTACGTTAGCGAGATCTCGGGCAAGGATCACGTATGAAAGCGTATCAGTATGGCTTAATCCGTAACGAAATTACTTTTGTTCATCACTACCTAAATAATAATCAGGAAATAATATCCATGAGTAATTACCGAGTGTGATTATTTTCAGTGAGTGAACTCGTATGATTGAGCGTTGTTTCGAAGTGATGTTGCAAGTATCAATCATATATTCTGATACAAATCATATTCATTATTATCACAAAAGCGAACATTCATGTGTTTACCTGTATTTACGTTCTCCATACAATCATAGGCATTGAATGCGATTTAGGTAGGGGATAACCATGAAAAGAACAACCATTTTGATTGTTTCTCTGCTTATCACTCTCGCCATGGCATTATTGATTTTGGGCAGTTTCCATGCGCAATCATTAGAACAAGCAATAAGATTAGCGGAAAGTGATTTTTTATGGATGGTCTTTTTTGTTCGTTTATATTGGGGGGCAAACTTACTTTTCTCTCGCGTCATTGCATTGCTGACAGTCACCGGCTCGTGTGGGCTGTTTTTTATGGTCGTCACTTTTTTGTTGAATATGAGTTTCCCCCAAAAATTGATGGAGTAACCCGCTGAGAGTGAAAAAATAATATAGGAACACTTCACTTTATGACCATACTCAATGAGTTGCCCATGCAAATTTTAAATTGCTCTGGAAATCATCTGGATAGAGATATATTGGGTTATAGTTGCGACATTTTGGTTAATCCTGCGCTTCAATTTGTGATATTTACCGCACAACCATAATTCCTCCATGAAACACGACTAATAGACTTATATTATCGGCGGGTAGCATATGAATTCAGCACCACGTATAGCATTGGCAGCGCGTGGGGTTGCTGCACCAGTACCATTACCCTCGGTGCTGGTGCTTTTTTATGTTTTTCCATCTAATGATCTTTTTTGATTTATTCCCTGTGTTAGAGCTATTGCTCTTTTCCCCCATCATCTAAGCCCTCTTCCATGAGAGTGATGCTATTCGCGTTTTGGCGCTGACAATTTTCTGATGCCGCATCCTGATGTAAGAAAGATTTAATAAGGCAGGGGTGTTGTGGGCATTCCACAGTATTGGCAAGGAAAGCATAAGCGGTTAAATAGGGGAGAGGGGCGCGCAGTTGTGGGGATAACTTATTTGGAGCTCTGCGCGAGGGGGGTTCCTCTTTATGTCCAAATTTCAGTATTACCCTTGATTCAAAAAGAAAAACCAGCCATATAGGCTGGTTTTAAGGGAATTTTTGGTCGGCATGACTGGATTCGAACCAGCGACCCCTGACACCCCATGACAGTGCGCTACCGGGCTGCGCTACATGCCGACTGAATGCTATCCTACTGATTTAATGGATAAATGCAAGTCGGCAAATTAAAAAAGCCACAAAGCTGCCAGCCGGCTCACAGAACCGGACTGCGCGGCTGATGTCAGCATCAATATGCGCGTCGGTCTGTGGGTAGGTCATCATGTACTGATGACCTATAACCGCTTAGTCAGTGATAAATCGCCGCACTTCTTTCAATGCTTGCAGCAATACCGCCAGCCGTGGTTTGTCTTCCGGCAATGGCTTGTAATTGTTGTCATAGGCATTGAACTGGCCACGGTTATCCAGTTGCATCTGCTGATCTGGGCTGATGATCACCAACTGATTCGCGTCTCCGGCCAAGATCCAGTTATTTTTGCGCTCAGGCGTAAACAGGTTTTCACCCTGTGAGTAGTCTGAGGTTGGATTGGTCACGTGCAGCAAATCTTGCATCAACGTGGTGGAGACATCCAGATTGCTGGTCAGCTTTTGTACCGTGGCAGCAGGTTTACCTGGCCAGTGGATGACCAACGGCACACGCAGCTCATACGGGCTGAAACTTTGGTTATAACCCCAGCGGTTATGGCCGCTCTCGTTAAACTCCATGCCGTGATCCGAGGTGATAATCACAATGGTATTTTGCAGCAGGTTATCTTGCTGCAAAGTGGTAAATACCTTCTGCAATTGTTCATCCACACTGGTGACAGCTTTGGCGTATTTGGCTTCTAGCTCAGTGGCGCTGGTGGCTTGAATAGCATCTTCGTTGCTGTTTTCCAATCCACGGCTGCGCTGGCTGATGGCTTTATCGAAGGCGGCCGGCACGCTGTAATTGACGTAAGCAAACCACGGCTCTTTACGATCTGGTTGGGTAACCCACTGTTGCCAGCGCTGTGTTACGGCAGCATCACTTTTCACCAGATTTTTCGGATGGTTTTTCGGTAGATAAAAACCATTGAACAGCGAACGTCGATAGAGCGGGGCAGCGAAGCCATTGGCAGAGAACAGACCCATTTGGTAGTTCTGCTTTTGCAGCAAATCGATCATCTCTGAGGATTTTTGAATCGAGAGAATGCCATCCAAATAGGTTGGCGTAATACCATAAAACAGCCCGAACAGGCCGCTATTGGCATTGTTGCCGTTGCTAAAGTTGTTGGTAAAGCGCTGTGCGCCATCCGCAAACTGATTAAGCACTGGCATCTCTTGTGGATTAAGGGCGTCAGCCCGCAGGCCGTTGACCACAATCATCAAGACATTATAACGAGGTGCGCCCGCCGGAATTTGGTAGTTCACATCTTCACGCGGATAGTGAACGGTTGAGGCATCTGGGCTGCCAAATTGACTGCGTTGCTGGGCGTATTCAGCCTGATCCAAGAAACCATAACGCTCCAAAAAGCGCTTAGCGGTCATTGGATAATACAGCGGCAGGTTGGCCTTTTGCATGGTGATTGGGCGATACAAAGTCGCATCGGCCCAGCTGTACACCAGATGAGCGGTAATAAAGCAGGCGATAAAGAGCACTGCAAAATAGCGGTCGAAGGTACGACGGCTCAGGCTGCGTAGCTTGTTCCAGCTCCAGTTGGCGAACAGTAGCTCAATCAAGAAGATAAGTGGAACGGCCACAAACAGTAACTGCCAATTGCGCGAAAGCTCGCCATCATCAGGATTGACGAGGATTTCCCACACCACTGGACTTAGGTGCAAGTGGAACTGGCTGAAAACTTCGGTATCAACTAATAATAAGGTAAGACCACTGGTCGCCAGAATGACAGCAACCAGCCGTAAGATCCGTTGCGACATCACCACAAAGGTGAGCGGGAACAGAATTAGCAGGTAAGCGGCAAAGCCTAAAAAACCAAAATGCCCGATCCAGCTGACAAAGGCATAGACCCGTCCGAATAGTGTCGGTGGCCAGTCGGCGGCCAGAAAATAGCGGCTACCAATCGCCAGTGACGCCAATATGTTAAATAAGGCAAACCAGTGTCCCCAGGTAATCATCTGGGACACTTTTTCTCGGTACTGCGGGCCGGTCTTGAACATCAGGCTTCTGCCACCCCTGTCATTTATTGCAGTTTCTCTTCTTTAACAGAAGAAAGCAGTGCATCGGCAAAAGAGCGTGCAATCACTTTACGCTGTGCCGGGGCAATGCTGGAGTTAATCACGTTAGTGACCATATTACCTAAAACCATCAGCGACAGGTCAACCGGAACCTGATGACGCTCGAGAGTTTCAATCATTTCATTCAGAATTTGTTCGACTTTTTCGTCGCTGTAACGAGATTTTTGTGGCATTAAACTGTGCTCATAACGGTGTTTTAGTGGAATATGATACCTAAAGCGCCTGCCGATTTCTGCTTTTTTGTGCACTGACCTGTTGATTGCTTTTCGGTTGCGCTGTGAGAGGCAGGGTGATTCAATATCCCCTTATTCAAAACCCTCACAAAAGCTTGGCTTTTGATGAATCAACGCGCATGCGGAGAAACGGCAACATGACCCTTAAAGTTAACCATATCGTACTGCACCAACTGGTCAAACAAGATGAATCAACGCTGCAAATGATCTTGCGTGATTCCTTACTGACCGTCAGTGACGCCACTGAGCAGATGATGGAGGAACTGCACCGGGTATATTCCGCTAAGGCCGGTAAGGCGTATGGCCTGTTTGATGCTGAAAGCCTGTTTGCCGATAAGCTGCGGGCGCTGGTTCAGCAGCAAACCGATTTTCTCTCTTTTTCCCGTGAGGCGACCACGCAGCTGCGTGATGAGTTGGCCAAATACCCGTTTGCCGAAAGCGGTGTGGTGGTGATGTGCCAATATCGCTATCTGGCGTCAGAATACCTGTTCATTGCCCAACTGAACAGTTGCGTCAGTATGCGCGTCAACGAAGCACTGGATGTGAGCACGACGCAGTATTTGGACATCAATCATCTGGATGTGGCGGCGCGCATTGATCTGACCGAGTGGCAGAGCAACCCAGAATCGCAACGCTATCTGACTTTCGTCAAAGGCCGAGTAGGGCGTAAAGTGTCCGACTTCTTTATGGATTTTCTTGGCGCGGCAGAAGGGCTAGATACCAAGGCGCAAAACCGTGGCTTGCTGCAAGCGGTGGATGACTATTGCGCCGAAGCGCAGTTGGATAAAAGCGAGCGTCAGGAATACCGCCAGAAGGTTTACAGCTATTGTAATGAGCAGCTGCAAGCGGGCGAAGAGATTGCGCTGAAAGAGCTGTCTAACGAGTTGCCAGAAGTGGGTGAGCAAAACTTTTATCAGTTTGCCGAGCAACAAGACTACGCACTGGAAGAAACCTTCCCGGCCGATCGCAGCACACTGCGTCAACTGACCAAATTTACCGGCAGTGGCGGTGGCATTACGCTGAGTTTTGATGCCTTACTGATGGGCGAGCGAATTTTTTGGGATCCAGCAACAGATACCCTGACTATCAAAGGCACGCCACCGAACCTGCGTGATCAGCTGCAGCGCCGTGGTGGTTCTTCTTCTTGATCGACAAATGATAGATAACAAAAAACGCCGCAATTGCGGCGTTTTTTTCATCGGTCGAAGCGCGAAAAAAATTAAGCGCGAACGAAGTCGATGTGAGTTACTTTTGGCTTGAACGCGTGACGCTGCATAGCCTGAACTTTAACTTTTACTTCTTCGCCAGCGATAACCAGAGTCAGTTCGCTGTTGTAGAAAGCGTCATTCTTTTGCACGTTGATGATAGCGTCGTGGTCCAGAACGATAGATACTGCTGGCTTGTTGCCACCGTAAACGATAGCAGGGATTTTGTTAGCAGTACGCAGGCGGCGGCTCGCACCCTTACCCTGCTCTTTGTCAGAACGAACTTCAGCGTTGAAAGTGAACATTATTGTTTCTCACTTAAGGTTAGTTAAAGGCTTAACGCAGGCGACCCAGCATTAAACCCGAGTAAAACGAGGGCGGATTTTACCGAAATTATACCCTGACCGCAAATTGAATCTGTCAGTTAGCGCCTTGTTCTAGCAGCGTTGTGGCGCTGACGCAACACGAGAGCGGACATTTTGCCCAGAAACTGCCTAAAAACGATCCTTATTGATCCTTGCGCATGATCTTGATGATCGTCTTGTGTTTAACCACGCAGCTCATGGGCTTTGCGAAAGCGTCCTTGGTAGTCGAAGATTTTGTCGCGGATCTTCAGGTATTTTCCCTGCTGGCGCGCGACCACAAAGTCGGGATGCCGCAGCAACTCTTGTTGCTTTAAGATATCGTCGGCATTTTGCCACGCCAACGGCACGCCTGGCGCGCGCTGATGTTGACGCAGGAAGTGCAGGGTAAACACGTGCCGCTGTGCGCTGGTGCTCAGATAGAAGCGTTCTTTGACATCTGCGCCGTCTTCATCGAAATAGGTGATATCCAGCCATTCGCCTTTACTGTCTTGGCCACTTGCTAGGTGCATGCCTCCGCAGCGCAGTACCAGCGCATCGCGCAGGTTCAAGGCGGCTTTTAACATATCGTCTGGGTCAACCAATACCTGATCGCATTGCTGACAGCGGCGCGCGGCAATGTCGTTTTCTGCGCCGCAGTGCGGACAGCTTTTAAAGCGAAAACGGTAGTCGCACTGTTCGCGAGCGCCATCGTCGTCTTCAAACCACCCCTGACAGCGGCGACCAAAGTGCTCAATGACCTGACCGGCGCTGTCTGTTTTGCCCCAAAATTGGTTGGCAAAACCACAGGCGGGGCAAAAAACCTGTACCGGCTGGCTGTCAGAGGCCGGTTTGTGGCTTCCTACTTCGGGGGTGTACAGATCGTGCGGGTTGCCGGCGTAGTCTAAAATGAGGCAATCGGCTTTATCGGGGGCAAGGCGCAGGCCGCGACCGACAATTTGTTGGTACAAACTCACCGATTCGGTCGGGCGCAAAATGGCAATCAGATCCACATGTGGCGCATCAAAGCCGGTAGTCAGTACTGACACGTTCACCAGATAGCGCAGAGTTTGCGCTTTAAACGCCTGAATCAGCTGATCGCGCTCGATGCCCGGCGTATCGCCGGTGATCAGCGCCGCTTCACCGGCAGGGAGTAGGCCGTAGATCTCTTTGGCATGCTCCACGGTGGCGGCAAAAATCATTACTCCGCGCCGTTCGGCAGCATATTCCATCACCTGCGCAATGATATGCGGGGTGATCCGCTTTTGCTGGCGCAGACTGTCATTGAGTTCGCGTTCGGAAAATAAGCCGTTTTGGTTCGGTTGCAGCTTGCTAAAATCGTACTGCACAACAGGCATATCGAGGCGATGCGGCGGCGTCAGGTAGTGGTTCTTAATCATGTAGCGCAGCGGCAGTTCGTAAATACAATCACGAAACAAGCATTCGGCGCTGCTATCGGCACGGGTCATGCCGTGGTAGTGGTAGCGGTAAATCCATCCTTTGCCCAGTCGATAGGGGGTGGCAGTGAGGCCGAGGATCCGCAGCTGAGGCTGGTGGCGGCGTAAGTGGTCGATCACTTGCCGATATTGTGAGTCTTCACTATCGCCTACGCGGTGGCATTCATCAATGATCAGCAGGGAAAAGGCATCGTTGAAGGCTTCTAAGTTGCGAGCGACCGATTGCACGCTGCCGAATACCACCTTGCCATCACTCTGTTTGGCATTCAGTCCGGCGGCAAACAAATCGGCATCCAATCCGTAGGCGCAATATTTGGCGTGGTTTTGCTCTACCAATTCTTTCACGTGAGCCAGTACTAACACCCGTCCACGCGCTTTACGTGCCAGCTCCGCAATCACCAGACTTTTTCCGGCACCGGTGGGTAGCACAATCACCGCAGGCGCATCGTGGTGGCGAAAGTGGGTAATCACAGCCTGTACGGCTTCGGTCTGATAGGGGCGGAGAGTAAAAGCCATGGAGTCGGTAGCCAAATCTCATCAATAACGCAGACTGGCAGTATACCAGCGGTATCGGCGATCCGGTATGGCATGGCCTGGTTTTTTATCCAGTGGCGATCGGTAGTGACCAGTAGCGGCCAGTCGTGAATAGGGCGGCTCCGGTGTAGCGTGGCTCAATTACGTTTGCGAGTGATTACTCCAGCATCAGAACAATGAAGGGCAATGAAAAGAAATCAGCAGGGATCAGAAATGCAAAGCACATCGCGGGGGATATATTGATTTGAACGGCGCGACAGTTTTAACGGGTTAATACTGTCACGCGGTTCGATTAGAGGCTTGGGTTGCTATGAGAACCCAAATCGTCGTCTTTTAGTGACGGCAAATTTTGTCTTCCGACGTGCAAAAACCGTCGCCGGCAGGAATGAATTTCCCTTTGCGCTCTAAAAACTCGACCAGCTCTGCCGCTGTCATGTTTTCTGCCGAGCAGGTATGAAAACGGGTTTCGGCACCGAATTTTTGTTCAATGGCCGCAATCAACGAGGCTTTGGTAAACGGGGTGCTGGCTTGCAGCATCATGTGCATGACTTCATGACCGTGAACTGATGCGCTCATGGGGATCTCCGTTGCAGTAATGGGATAGGTTCAAGATAAGTGGTTATCCTAGCATAAAAGATGTATTAATTATCTATGTTATTGAGTACGGATTTCGCAGAAGGCTAGGTTTTCGAAAATTAGGATCCAGAAAGCCTGCTTGTAGAAAGCTAGGATGCAGCAAATGAGGCGGTAAAAAGAGAAAATGCCGTCGTCGCAAGCGCGCGTTGACGGCACAGAGATTGAACACACAAAAACTGTGGTAACCGGATCTAGATGAGTTTGGCCGCCGACGTGGATGCCGTAGTGGTGGACTGCTGCAGTAACTGCGGCAGGTTATCTTTACCAATTAAGTGCAGCGCACCGACCACCACCATATAACGACCTGGCGGCATGTCTTTAAGTTTATCGGCCCATTTCTGATTACGCTCTGCCAGCAGTGGGCTGTGCAGGCCATCGGCTAAGTCAGGCACATTGTCCAAGCTCGGAACGGTTTTATCGGTACTGACCCACAACGATTCCACTTGCTTCAAGGTGACCGCGGTGTTGTCCCATTCCTCTAAGGTTTCGACCAGCAGCGGCATCCCATCATCTTCCAGCGTTTCCAGTATATTCATCTGGGTCTGGGAGCCTTCCAGTTCAATGATAGGCAGCGCGCGTTGGCGTGCGTGCTGCAGAATTTGGTAATCGACACCGTATTCGGCGCTCATCCCCAGTTTTTGTGCTTGCATGGCTTGCAAGGTGAGCGCCGCTTGCCATGGATGCAAACTGTTCAGTAACGGCACAGAAAGCCCCGTTTCATGGGCATATTTTTCCAGTAGCGCAAACTGCTCGGTATTCAGACGGGCAGACAGCGGTTGAGTTGGTGGCGCGATTGGCGCCAGTGGTTCAGAGGCCGTAATATCGGCTTCGACAATCAGGGCATCGACCTGATCCAGACGTTCGAGCAGCGAGGCCGGCAGTGTTGCCAAGCGATCGCTAGCCATATGGATGCTGCCGACCAGCTCCAGATCAACATCATCCATGCGGACATCCACCGCGGGATAAGCTTGTGCCAGCGGAGAGATTAATCCCAGCCACAGGGCGAGCCTGCTAAAAAGTTTTTTCATAACCTGCTCCGTAACGACAGACAGCGCGTACCGTCGGCTTAGCGGCAGTGAGAGATGCAGAGTGTCGCCAGTGGTGACCGGTGAGTGGGCTCGGGCACTGAACGTGTCTTTCATCTTTCACTCCCATTCTCTTACTACTAAGAGTAAGTATTTATAGTGGGTACCTATAGTAAGAAAATGGGGCCGGCAGAAAGTTCCTGCAAGCCCCGTAATGAAAATTGTTTCTCTTTACTGCGATTTTACTGTGATACCGCAGTGTTATCGGCGGTGATGGCGTAGCACGCTATCCACATCAGGCACCGTTGTGGCGGCTAAACGCGGTTCGATTGCCTGTCGCATCAAAGGTCACGACCGTGTACGGATCGCGGCGATCGCCTTGCTCCATACCTGGGCTACCCACCGGCATCCCCGGGGTGCTGATGCCGCTAATCGCCGGTTTTTCTTTGAGCAGGCGCGCAACATCTGAGGCTGGGACATGCCCCTCAATCGCGTAATCGCCCACAATGGCGGTGTGGCAAGACATCAGCTCTGGGGTAATGTGGTGTTTTTGTTTCAGCTGATACAGGGCGTTGTCATCCAACATCACCGTAGTGACTTCATAGCCTGCCTGTTGCATGTGCTTGGCCCATTCTGAGCAGCAGCCGCAAGACGGCGATTTGTACATGGTGATGCCGGTGGTCGCGGCGAAGCCGGAAGCGGAGACTAGCCCCAGTGCCGCGGCAAATAACGCTCGTTTCATCATGACTCCTTTAAGTAATGGTTCCTGTGTTACGGTTTACTGGTCACCGACGTTTGACTTGAGATCAGCCTCTGCCGGTGAATTTTCGGGGGTAAAGCGCAATAACCGGTTAGCGTTAGAAACCACGGTGATCGATGACAGTGCCATCGCACCACCGGCGACAATCGGATTAAGCAATACACCCAAGAACGGATACAAAATCCCTGCGGCAATCGGAATACCCAGGCTGTTGTAGACAAAAGCACCAAACAGGTTTTGTTTCATATTGCGCATCACTGCGCGTGACAGCTCCATGGCATCGGCAACACCGTGCAAACTATGACGCATCAAGGTCATGGCCGCGGTTTCGATAGCCACATCACTCCCGCCACCCATGGCAATCCCAACATCCGCTTGAGCAAGCGCTGGGGCATCGTTGATGCCATCGCCAATCATGGCGACCACGTGGCCTTGCTGTTGCAGCTCAGTGATGGCGGCCGCTTTACCGTCAGGCAGTACGCCAGCAATTACCTGATCGATCCCTGCTTCTTTGGCGATAGCATTGGCAGTGATAGGGTTATCACCGGTCAGCATCACCAAACGGAAACCGTCGTGGTGCAGGCGTTGCAAGGCGCTGATACTGTCGGCCCGCAGCGGATCGCGAATTTCCAGCAGGGCAATCAGCTGTTGCTCACGCGCCAGCAGAACCGGCGTGACACCACGGGACGCTGCTTGTTCTAGCTGTGCTTGAACGGCGCTGGTATCAATGCCGTTTTGCATCATCAGTGCCATGTTACCGAGTAGCAGTCGCTGCCCATCGGCGCGCGCTTCCACGCCAAGGCCGCGCAGGGTGCGAAACTCGGTCACAGCAGGCAGGGTTAAGCCTTGCGCTTTTTGCAGTACCGCCAGCGCCAGCGGGTGACTGGAGCCTTGCTCTAATGCGCCAGCCCATTGCAGCACCTGCTGCTCATCGGCATCGGCCAGACAGGTAACGGCAGTGACTTGTGGACGCCCTTCGGTCAAGGTGCCGGTTTTGTCGAACACCAAGGTATTGACCTTGCTGGCTTGTTGCAGCGCATCGGCATCGCGGATCAGCACGCCGAATTCAGCGGCGCGACCAACACCAGAGATAATCGACATCGGGGTCGCCAGACCCAGCGCACACGGGCAAGCAATGATCAGCACGGTGGTGGCGACAGACAGCGCATAGGCGATTTGCGGCTGCGGCCCCACGAAATACCAAATCAAGCCACTGACGATCGCAATCGCGACCACCACGGGAACGAATACCGCCGAGATTCGATCGGCAATGCGACCTATTTCCGGCTTACTGCTCTGGGCATTACGCACCAGATGGATAATGCGCGACAGGGTGGTCTGGCTACCGACCGCTTTAGCGGTAAACAGCAGGCTGCCGTCTTGCACCAGCGTGCCGGCATGTACGGTATCGCCATGCTGTTTTTGCTGCGGGATTGGCTCGCCGGTCAGCATGGCTTCATCCAACCAAGCTTCGCCGCTGCTGACTTCCCCGTCGACCGGAACCCGATCGCCCGTAGTCAGACGCAGTACCATCCCTGTTTGAACCTCGGCCAGCGGCATGACTTGCTCGCTGCCATCGGCGTGTACCACGCGGGCGGTAGGCGGCGTCAGATCCAGCAAACGTTCCAGCGCGGCAGAAGAGCGTGAGCGCGCTTTTTGCTCCAGCGCATGCCCGACGTTAATCAGACCGATGATCATGGTGCTGGCTTCGAAATAGAGATGCCGCGCTTCAGGCGGGAACCATTGTGGCCATAAGGTCACCACCATCGAGTACAGCCATGCCACACCGGTGCCGAGCGCCACTAAGGTATCCATCGTCGCCGAGCCATTTTTCAATGCGCGCCATGCGCTGACATAAAAATGGCGACCGGTAAGGATCATCACCAGCAGCGTCAAGCTACCCAGCCAGGTCCACAGGGTCTGGTTATCGGCGGTGATCATCATGTTGTCGCCGATCATGCCCCAGATCATCAGCGGGACACCGGTTCCCAATGCGACGATGGATTGCCAGGTTAAGCGTTTGAGGTTAGCCGCAGCGGCCTTTTGCTGTTTCTCGCGGCGCAGCGCTTCGTCTACCACCACTTCGGCTTGATAGCCGGCATCTGACACGGCCTGTACCAGCGCCTGTGGCTGCGGATGCCCCATCACTAACGCAGTTCGCTCGGCCAGATTCACCCGTGCTTGCTGTACACCCGGTACTGCCTGCAGGGAGTTTTGTACTTTGGTGACACAACTGGCACAACTGAGCCCGGTGAGCATCAATTGGATGGCATCGTCATCGGCGGCGTGATTAACGCTCGCCGCAGTGGGTGCGGCGGCACTCTCCGGTTCAACCTGCTCCTCGGTTGGCGCAGGTATAGTTGACTGGATGGCGGCTGAAGGCTCAGCGACAGGGCATGCCTGCATCGCCTCAGCCACTTCTTGAGTCACCGGAGCACGCACAGTTTCTACGCCCTCCGGATCAGGCTTTTTTACTGTGCTCTCCGCTGTCGCATCGGCCAGTTGGGCGTGATAACCCGCCGCTTCGACCGCCGCAATCAGCGCCGCGCTATCGGCAGTGCCGTCGACTTCGGCGCGGGTTTTACTCACGCGTGCATCGGTGACGCCGCTGACTGCCAGTAACGCAGTGCGCGTTGCTTGTTCGCAGCTTTCACACGCCAGTCCGCTGAGTGCCAATACCGTAACGGGCGCGCTGATTTGTGCGGTTTCAGTGTTAGTTTCCGTTTGGGCGGCAGATTTCGCTACCTGCGCTTGATAACCGGCCGCGGTGACGGCGGCAATCAGCGCATCGGCTGACGCGCTACCGAAAATTCGTGCGGAAGTTTTATCGACCTCGGCGCTGACGACACCGCTGACCGCTTCCAGCGCGGCTTGGGTTTTGGCCACGCAGCTGCCGCAGGCCAGGCCATTTAAAGACAAAATCAGATCGGGTTTGTTCGCAGTCATTGCTTGATACCCCAGTGCGTTAATTTGTTGGATGAGTTCGTCCACGGGGGCGTCACCGGTCACCTTGGCATACTGCGGGGTGGCGGTCACGTCGGTTACATTTGACAGCGTCAACAGGGTGTTTTTCACTTTGTTGGCGCAACCCATGCACTTTAAGCCCTCAAGGGCTAGCAAAACGGTCGTTGGCATGTGATGCATTCCTTTTTCTGGTTACGCAATTGAATTACTGTAGAGTTACGATAAAGGTTACAGCAAGGGGAAGGTCAAGCAGATCTTTCAAGCGTTAATTTAGGTAAATAAGCATGAATATCAGCGACGTGGCAAAACAGACCGGATTGACGGCAAAAACTCTGCGTTTTTATGAAGATAAAGGGCTGGTGATGCCGATGCGGCAAGACAACGGCTATCGCTTTTATAACGCTAAACATGTCGAGGAGCTGACGTTATTGCGTCAAGCGCGTCAGGTCGGCTTTACGCTGGAAGAGTGTGCCGAGCTGCTGGCGCTGTTTCGCAATCCGGCGCGGCACAGTGCCGATGTGAAAGCCAAGACCGAGCAGAAAATTGCCCAACTGGAACAGCAAATTGCCGATTTGCAGCAGATGCGCACGACCTTGCATGCGTTGGTGGATGCGTGTCCGGGCAACGAAGAGGCCGATTGCCCCATTATTTCCGGATTAAGTGGCGCTTGCCATGCCGCCGCCCCGCATGTCGAGACGGCCTGTAAAAAAGCGCATCCGGCTAAATAACATCCTACATAACATCACCGTTTCGAGCCGGTTTCGGGCATTTTCATTGTTAGTGGGAATTGATGGTAAACCGCAGGCATAAAAAAACCTCCCGCGGGAGGTTTTTTGTTGGTGTCTGTTTTGCGCTTTCTGTCTCAATGTCGACAGAGATTAAGTCACTTAACCGGCTTTGTGGGCAACCACAGACTCTTTTTTCTGGATATTGTTGTTGCCAGCATCGTTATTCTGCGCAGTGCCACGTGGCAGGTAGTTCCACAGATAACGAACTGCGACATAACCGATGATGATACTGGCCACAATCAGCTCAAGGTTAGCCAGTTGATGCACTTGGTTGACATAGTATGGGTCAATGTTCCAGTGACGCATCAGGTTAGTCAGTTTAAACAGCGCGGTTGCACCAATGGCCATCGGGAAGGTGAAGGCCGCATAACCTGGGCTAAATGGCAGACGCAGCAGATGGAAGAATGCCAAGTAAATCAGGAATGTCATCAGTACCGCGATACCAAACAGCAGCGCCACAATCACCGGAGACGGATTTGACATCACGGTCAGGTAACCGGCCAGAGACAGACTTGCTGGTGCGGCCATGATAGCGATGGTTGGCTTAGAGCCATCCGGCACGTTGTGAGTAAAGATAAAGCGATACAGCATCATTGGCAGCATCACGGCGTAGCACAGCATACCGAAGTTTTGCAGATACTGAGCCACTTCACGCAGTACTGGATTGTTCGGTACAGATACCGCCGCCACGATGATCCCGATTGGCGGTACGAACCAGCTTGGCACCATGTGATGCAAGGAAAAATCACGAGCACGATGCACGGTAAACACGGCCAAGAAGATCAGGTGTAATACCACCGCGCCAATCCACAGCGCAGAGCCGATAGCCGGTGAATAGTGATCGACAGTCGCTGAAACCACCATGGTGCCCATCGCAAAGGTTGGCGCTACGCTACCTACCACTGGGTGAGCTAGATCATCTAACAGCAGCTGTGGATGCAAAATAAATTTGAACGCTACCATACAAAGCAGCGCACCACCGATGATAGCGCCGATTAACTGTGCGTTTCCGTGGAAAGATCCAAAGTTTTCCCAACACCAAAAAATACTTGCAATACCCAGAGCCAATCCCGCCATGGGGGTAGGAACTTTACCAATCTTTCTATGCACTGACTTAATCATGGGTGCCTCAAACAGTCTTATTTCAATGTCAGCTATCATAACTATTTTTGTTAAGTCATAATATTTGAATAAATTAAATACATCGTTCAGAAAGGTTGAATGTATGAGTCTGACCCTCAAACAACTCAGGGTATTCAGCGCAATCGCGTTGCACGGAAACATGACGCAGGCCTCAGAAATGTTGTTCCTGACCAAACCAGCCCTGAGCATGGCGCTGCAAGAGCTGGAAAAGCAGCTAGGACAGCGTCTGTTTGACCGCGTCAACAATCGCCTGCATCTGAACAGCCAAGGGCGTCGTTTGTTGCCGATGGCCGATGAGCTGCTGCAGCGCGCGCACCAGATAGAACAAACCTTTCAGCAAGACACCGAACTCAGTGGCAGCCTGCATATCGGTGCTAGCAACACCATCGGCAATTACATGTTGCCGCAAATGCTGGGGGCGTTTATCGAGCAGCATCCAGAATGTACGCCGCACATCACTATCGATAACACCCATGATTTGGCCGGTAAGCTCACCAGCTTTGAGTTGGATATGATCTTGGTGGAAGGCAATCTGCACGATCCGCAGCTGATTTTGCATGACTGGCAACAAGATGAGATGTGGCTGGTGGCGTCACCGCAGCATCCATTAGCGCAGCGTTATCTGGCGACCGGCACCTTGACGCTACTGGATTTTGAAGACCAGTATTGGATTGTGCGTGAACAAGGCTCAGGCTCACGTGAGCACTTTAATACCGCAATTGCGCCACATCTGGATGCGTGGCATTTACGCTTGGAGCTCAATCAAAGCGAAGCGATTTTGGGTGCCTGCCGCGCTGGATTGGGTATCGGCTATATGCCAGCGGTTGCGGTGGAGACTGATTTGAAATTAGGGACGTTGTGCCGTTTGCCTCTGCCGTTGCCGACCCGCCGTCAGCTGCGCACCGCAATCCACAAGGAAAAATACTTGTCGCCTTTGCTGCGTTGCTTCCACGAGTTTTGCATGGCGTGGCCGCATACCGTCGCTGAATCGGCGCAATCGGCATCACCTCAAAGCTAATCTTGCCGCTCAGTGCGTTGCCGACCTGTATTATTGGTAGGCTATCAACAAAAACACCGCCAGTTGGCGGTGTTTTACTCTTGGTTTAATGCCGCAGTTTAATACAGCAGCGAATACAGCTGACGACGGTACTGGCCAGCCAGCGGATCGCCATTGCCTAGCGCCGCAATAATGTCGGTCAAGGTTTTACGGGCACCACCATTAGCAGCGCCTAAATCACGACGCAGGAATCCCATCAGCAGCGACAGCGCTTCTTCGTTACGCCCCACTTGATGCCACTGCAGCGCCAGTTTCACCGCCAGTTCGGCATTG
Organism: Plesiomonas sp. PI-19; assembly: GCF_021368255.1. Classification (NCBI taxonomy): domain Bacteria; kingdom Pseudomonadati; phylum Pseudomonadota; class Gammaproteobacteria; order Enterobacterales; family Enterobacteriaceae; genus Plesiomonas; species Plesiomonas sp. PI-19. The sequence continues at coordinate 1,859,460 of NZ_JAJNMQ010000001.1, read as the reverse complement.
TCCGGCTCTTGTTGCATGGCCTGTTGCAGTTGCTGAATTTCCGGCGTATCGGCAGCTTGACGCGCCAGCTCGATTTGCGCGGTCAGACCTTGCCAGCGGCTATCGCGATCTTGCAGTGGGATCTGATTGAGCAGCCCTTCGGCATCATCCATTTTATTCAGCACAATATAGGTTTCTGCCAGCAGCAGCGCAATGTCACTGGCATTGCCAGAGAGCTCCAGCGCCTCTTTCAGCACTGGCACCGCTTCTTGATGCTTGCCTTCGCCGAGCAGTTGGATGGCTTGCTCCAGCTTCAGCTCATCTTGCTGTGGCAGGATTTGCAGCAGTTTTTCGCGAATTTCGCTTTCTGGGATCGCGCCTTGGAAACCGTCTACCGGTTCGCCATTTTTGAACATATACACGGTAGGCAAACTGCGAATACCAAACTGGCTGGCGACGGCCGGTTGCTGATCGCAATCGACTTTGGCCAGAATAAACTGCCCTTGGTACTCATGCGCCAGCTTTTCCAGAATGGGCATCAAACTCTTGCAGTGTGAACACCACTCCGCCCAGAAATCAAACACGACCGGTGTGTGCTGCGCGCGCTCTAAAATGTCGCGCAGGTTGGCATCGGTAACGTCAATAATATAGTTGTTTTCCATGATAAGCCTCGGTCTAGGGTCCGGCGGATATGCTCCTGATATGGGGATGTGCGCCGGTAAGTTCAAGGGGCGTCCTAATCTCCGCGCGCTAGTAGCGCATCTAACCAACGTACCGGCAGCACACGGCGTAAGATGCTGAACACGGTAGTCGGCGTAGTCAGCGGATAGCGTGCTTTCGGGCGTGGGCTTTCCAGCGCATGGCGTACCAGCGGTACCACCGATTCAGCGGGTAGGGTAAAGCGATTGCTGATGCCAGCCTTAGACAGCCGTGCAATCTGCTGCTGATAGGCCACCTGATGGACGCTGTCATTCAGTGCAATATTGCGCTCAAATGCGGCCAGCGCGTTAGGGCGAAATCGCGTTGCCACAGGGCCGGGCTCAATCAAACTGACATGAATCCCACTGCCGCGCAGCTCAAGGCGTAAGGTGTCGGTTAGCCCTTCGAGGGCAAATTTGCTGGCGTTGTACGCGCCGCGATACTTCATGGCCACCAAACCCAGAATCGAGCTATTTTGGATGATGCGGCCATAACCTTGGCGACGCATGACCGGCAACACGGCACAGGTCAGCTCATGCCAGCCGAACAGGTTGGTTTCAAATTGCTCACGCAGGGCCGCGCGCGGTAAATCTTCCACTGCGCCGGGCTGGCCATACGCGCCGTTGTTAAATAGGGCATACAGGGTGCCGCCGGTGTGCGCCAGCGTGTCAGCCACGGCGCGCGCGATGCTGTCGCTATCACGCAAATCCAGCTGGACGCAAAACAGCCCTTCCCCTTGTAAGCGGGCAACATCCGCCGGATCGCGACAGCTGGCAATCACGTTATAACCGGCGCGGTGCAAGGCCACCGCCGTTTCATAGCCCATCCCCGATGAGCAACCGGTGATCAGAATAGAGTGGTTATCGATGGGTGTCGTGGATGGCGTATCAGTGCTGTGCATAACGGTTTTCTGTCTATGAAAAAATCGGCGCCCGTGCAAAGACGGGCGGGGTCACGCAGGTGGTTAATCGGATTAATTGGGCTGCGCTTTGAGTAAGCTGGCCAACGCCTCGTGTAAATCGGTATAGCGAAAATGGAAACCGGCTTTATTCAGGCGCGTCGGCAGCGCTTTTTGGCCGGTTAACACGAGGCTGGCCGATTCGCCCATGGTCATCTCTAATGCCATCGCCGGTACTTTCATAAAATGCGGTTTATCCAGCACCTCGGCCAGTGCGGCACTGAAATCATAGTTGCGCGCAGGATAGGGGGCCGTCATGTTAAATGGCCCTTGCAGCGTCGGGTTTTCTAGCAAAAAGACAATCGCAGCGACCATATCATCGATGTGGATCCACGGCATATATTGCAAGCCGCTACCCAGTGGCCCGCCGAGGCCTAACCGATAGGCCGGCAGCATTTTGGCTAATGCTCCGCCTTGGGTCGACAGCACAATGCCGGTGCGCATCAGGCACACCCGCGTTTGTGGGCTTTGCGCTTGCAGCGCTAATGCCTCCCAACGTGCGCACAATGCGTGAGTAAACTCCTCGTGCGGTGGGTCATCTTCCTCGACGCACACTTCCCCCTGACGGCCATAAAAACCGACTGCCGAGCCAGATAAAAAGGTGTGCGGCGGCGCCTCACTCGCGTTAATCAGCTGACTGAGTTTTTCGGTTAAATCCCAACGGCTGTGACAGAGCAGCTGTTTGCGCTCCTCGGTCCAGCGTTTGTCGGCAATCGGCTCACCGGCCAAATTGATGACCGCATCAATACCATCGAGTGACGTCCGATCACCGAGCGAATTCCAGAACACCATGTTGCTGCCTAATACCGATCGGGCACGATCGGTGTCACGGGTCAGAATGGTCAGTTGATGATGCTCTTTAAGAACCCGAGTTAGGGCTCGGCCAATCAGGCCGGTAGCGCCGGTGATCAGAATGTTCATGGTAAAGCGCCTCCGGGAGTTATTCCTTACGGTAGCTCAGGGTCAAGGATACAGAATCGGCATAGCGCAGTGCGTGCGGCTTATCCACTTCCGCGCTGGCAAACGTGACCCACTCATGGCTGCTGGCGATGTCCAGAATGTCTTTGGTCAGGCGCTCGAGCAGCAAGAAACGGTTATTCTCTACGTGCGCAATAATGGCTTTGGTGATGGTGCGATAGTTCAGCGCGTCGGCCACATTATCGCTCAAGCTGGCTTGCGATGCGGGATAGTGAATCTCCACATTGATCACCACATCCTGCGTGTTTTTCATCTCTTCTTCATTAAAGCCGATGTAAGTGCGCAGGCGCAGGTTCTTGATACGGATCACCGCATCGGTGGATTTCTCAGACAGGGATTGTTCTTGCGTTGATTTTCCTTGCATAGCGTCGTTTTCCTATTTTTATCGTACTGGTTTTACTCTTTACCGAGCTTATTATTGTATTTTCCGGCCATTATCTATGGCTTGAACCAAGGTGCAAAGACGCCCGTTTCAGGTTGGGTCAGTGTAAAAAAGTACGCTTTTTATGTTAATGCGCTTCTTGAACAGTATGGCAGAATATGGCGATGAATTAGGTTACATACTGATCAAAAAGCAATTTACCTTCTTTTGCTGGCCGCAGCACCTGTTGCGTCTTGAGCATGTTGTACCACAGCTGATTTGGCAACGTGCTATATCATGTGCGGTTTTATGACGTGAAAGAGGGAATTTTAACCGTAACGCGCTGAAGAGAAGGATGTTATGTCAGAGGGTAATAACCGCGAGGCGGGAGTTCGCTGTACGGTATGGTTGGCGGCGCTGGTGGTGATTTTAGCCGGCGTGAAAATTGCCTCAGAGATTGTGGTGCCATTTTTACTGGCGCTCTTTATCGCCATTGTATGTCATCCGGTGGTGGATTTGATGGTGCGCCGCCGTGTGCCGCGCATTGTGGCGATTTTACTGGTCCTCAGCGTGGTGGTGTTTGCATTGCTGTTACTGGGCGGCTTGTTGGGGGCATCGATTAATGATTTCACCCGCACCATCCCGCAGTATAAGGATCAGATCACGCAGCAGGTGTATCACGTGTTGGCGTTGGCCGAGAAGCTGAATATCACTATCTCGTCTGAGCAAATCCACCAGATGTTTGACCCGAGCGTGATTGTGAAAACGGTCAGCCGGATTGTCTCTAGTTTTTCCGGCATCATGGCTAATGTCTTTTTGCTGCTGTTGACCGTGGTGTTCATGTTGTTTGAAGCGCCTGCGGCCAAAGGCAAAATTCATCTGGCACTGGACGATCCAGAGATGGGCCTCAAGCATGTGGATCGGGTACTGGATAGCGTTAACCGCTATTTGGCGATCAAAACCTGGGTGAGTTTGTTAACCGGTGTGCTGGCGTGGGGGCTGCTTTCTGGCTTAGACGTGCGTTATGCCGTGCTGTGGGGCACTTTGGCCTTCTTGCTCAACTATATTCCGAATATTGGATCGGTGATTGCGGCGATCCCTCCGGTGTTACAAGCTCTGCTGCTCAATGGCGTGCCGGAAGCCTCTGGCGTGGCGCTGGGTTATGTGGTGATCAATTTGCTGTGTGGTAATGTGCTCGAGCCGCGTTATATGGGCCGTGGTTTGGGGCTGTCGACGTTGGTGGTTTTCTTATCATTGATTTTCTGGGGCTGGTTATTGGGCTCGGTAGGCATGTTGCTCTCGGTACCTCTAACCATGGCGGTGAAAGTAGCGCTGGAAGCCAGCCCAGCCCATCGTAAGCTGGCTATCTTGCTTGGCGATGGCCGCGAGGTCGAAAACTCCTGCAACGGATTATCGATACAGCCGCCATCCCATCCCGAGTGATGATTAGTTTCACATTAGGCTTACGCGATTCAGCGAACAAATCCGGCGAATAGTTTCGCCGGCTTTGTTTTAATGCTTGTCAGCGCGGGGGCTTAGGAGGAAACTTGCCTCATCGAAACAGCTGACATCAACTTCAGCTGTTTAAAAACAACAACGTAAAGAAAGATTAAGCAAGTAACAGGGGAATACCCAGCGTGTAAATCCTGTGCGGTAATCGCTTTATGTTATGCGGCGTAAGCCACTAAATTTACACGTGATGTAAATAAAAAAGTCTGAAAGACACCTTAAAAAAATAAGTAACATTGCTCTGCCCTACAAACATGCAGTTCTGAGAATAAAGGTGCAAAGACACCATAACCGGAAAGCTTGTGACGTGGCGTTATTGATGTTGAAGATTGATAGTGAACTGTTGATATTCAAGATGAATAGGTCATGAAGCAGCACCTGCATGATGCCATCTTAGTGATGACAAGAGCGCTACGAACGTAAAAGTATAAGTAGCAAATAAGATGTTGCGAAGATAAGAAATGCGATAAAAAGATAAGCCTCTGAAAAGATAGACCTCTGGTAGATATTCTTCCAGAACGATAATAATAACAGCGATCCTCCCCCTGAGTTGAGTCTGATAACGTGAAGCCCTACATGGCAACCGCAAGGTTGCCATTTTTTTTACCTGATTTTTACCTAAACGTCGCAGCAATAAAAAAGCTCCCCGTAGGGAGCTTTGTTGAGAGTAGCAAAGCCGGTCAGAATGACGACTCGCTATGTCTATGACTGAGTCTTACTTCGCTTTTGCCGCTTTCTCAGCTTTCGCTTTTACTGGCGCTTCAACGTGAGCTGTTTGCTCAACGTATGGGCGACCGTAGTAAGAATCCAGCAGAACTTGCTTCAGTTCGCTGATCAGTGGGTAGCGAGGGTTCGCACCAGTACACTGGTCATCGAAGGCTTCAACCGCCAGCGCATCCACTTTAGCCAGGAAGTCAGCTTCGTTAACACCGGCATCGCGGATAGAAGCAGGGATACCCAGCTCAGCTTTCAGGCTATCCAACCAGTGCAGCAGTTTCTCAATCTTAGCCGCAGTGCGGTCACCGGCAGCAGTCAGACCCAAGTGGTCAGCCACTTCTGCGTAACGACGACGTGCTTGTGGACGGTCGTACTGAGAGAACGCCGTTTGCTTGGTTGGGTTGTCGTTCGCGTTGTAGCGAATGACGTTGCTGATCAGCAGGGCGTTCGCCAAGCCGTGTGGAATGTGGAACTCAGCACCCAGCTTGTGCGCCATGGAGTGACACACACCCAAGAAGGCGTTCGCAAACGCGATACCGGCGATGGTGGCAGCGTTGTGCACTTTCTCACGAGCAACTGGATCTTGCGCACCCAGTTTGTAGCTTGCTGGCAGGTATTCTTTCAGCAGCTTCAGCGCTTGCAGTGCTTGGCCGTCAGAGTATTCGTTCGCCAGAACAGACACGTAAGCTTCCATGGCGTGAGTTACGGCATCAACACCACCGAACGCACACAGAGACTTAGGCATGTTCATCACCAAGTTGGCATCAACAATCGCCATGTTTGGTGTCAGCTCGTAGTCAGCCAGTGGGTATTTCACGCCAGTACGGTCATCAGTTACTACCGCAAATGGTGTCACTTCAGAGCCAGTACCAGACGTGGTAGTGATACATACCAGTTCAGCTTTCACGCCCATTTTCGGGAACTTGTAGATACGCTTACGGATATCCATGAAGCGCATTGCCAGTTCTTCGAAGTGAGTGTTTGGATGCTCGTACATCACCCACATGATCTTCGCGGCATCCATTGGTGAACCACCGCCCAGCGCAACGATAACGTCAGGCTTGAAGGAGTTCGCCATTTCAGCGCCTTTGCGTACAACAGACAGCGTTGGGTCAGCTTCTACTTCGTAGAACACTTCCACTTCCATCTTCAGGCCTTTCAGCAGACGAACAACTTCGTCAGCGTAGCCGTTGTTGAACAGGAAGCGGTCAGTCACGACCATTGCACGTTTTTTACCTTCCAGATCACCCAGTGCGATTGGCAGTGAGCCACGACGGAAGTAGATAGATTTTGGAAGTTTGTGCCACAGCATATTTTCTGCCCGTTTTGCGACTGTCTTCTTGTTGATCAGGTGCTTAGGACCCACGTTTTCAGAGATGGAGTTACCACCCCATGAACCGCAACCCAGAGTCAGAGACGGTGCCATCGCGAAGTTGTACAGGTCACCGATACCACCTTGAGTGGTTGGGGTGTTGATCAGGATACGGGCAGTTTTCATCTGCTCGCCGAAGTACTTCACGCGGTCAGCGTTGCGGTCTTGGTCAGTGTACAGACCAGAGGTGTGGCCGATACCGCCCAAGTTAACCATCTGGCAAGCCATCTGCACGGCTTCTTCGAAGTCTTTAGCGCGGAACATACCCAGCAGTGGAGACAGTTTTTCGTGCGCGAATTCTTCTTCGTCGCAGATCTTCACGCCTTCACCGATCAAGATCTTAGTATCTGCTGGCACGGTAACACCGGCCATTTCAGCGATCTTAACCGCTGGCTGACCCACGATCTTCGCGTTCAGCGCACCGTTGATCAGGATAACTTTACGTACTTTGTCTGCATCTTCTTTTGACAGCACATGGCCTTTGTGAGAGGCGAAACGCTCTTTCACTTGGTCATATACAGAGTCAACGACGATCACGGCTTGCTCGGAAGCACACACAACGCCGTTATCGAAGGTTTTAGACATCAGCACGGAAGCCACTGCACGCTTAACATCGGCAGTTTCATCGATAACAACAGGTACGTTACCAGCACCTACACCGATAGCAGGCTTACCAGAAGAGTAGGCTGCTTTCACCATGCCTGGGCCACCGGTGGCCAGGATCAGGTTGATGTCGTCGTGACGCATCAGCGCGTTAGACAGCTCAACAGATGGCTCATCAATCCAGCCGATGATGTCTTTTGGCGCACCAGCAGCAATGGCGGCGTCTAACACCAGCTTAGCAGCAGTGTTGGTGGAGTTCTTCGCACGTGGGTGCGGAGAGAAGATGATGGCGTTACGGGTTTTCAAGGAGATCAGAGATTTGAAGATCGCCGTAGACGTTGGGTTAGTGGTTGGTACGATACCGCAGATGATGCCCACAGGCTCAGCGATGGTGATGGTACCGAACTCGTCGTCTTCGCTCAGAATTCCGCAGGTTTTTTCGTCCTTGTACTTGTTGTAGATGTACTCGGATGCAAAGTGGTTCTTGATAACTTTATCTTCGATGATGCCCATGCCGGACTCTTCTACCGCCATTTGCGCCAGAGGAATACGAGCATTGTTCGCTGCCAGAGCAGCAGCACGGAAGATGGTATCAACTTGTTCTTGAGAAAAATTCGCAAACTCTTGTTGCGCCTTTTTCACACGTGCGACCAGCGCATCCAGTTCAGCAAGGTTAGTAACAGCCATGTTTATCTCCTGAATAAAGTGAAAACTTTTTATTAAGCGGTCGGTTGTGGTGCATCAATCCATTACACATCCATCACATTGCAGCGGTGTATCAGGCAACCCTTTTGCAGCAATGTTTCAGTATATGCGGGCTTGATAAATTTACATGGCTCTTGCCGTATCACACCCGTGAGGTAACGCGCTTAGTAAACTGTTTTCGTTCAGTCAGTAGAGCGAGGTTTACGTTATCGAATCAGGTTTACCTGATGAGGTGCTATGCGCTGTTTTAGCTTGCTGCTGCGTTGCAAAAACAGAATGTGATCAACACCGGATAACTGTAATTTAGTTTCGCCACACTGACCGTGTTCTTCCGTAAACTTACGACATTAGCATACGCATTTATTTGTCAGACTTGTGTGACTAAATTCACAAATTTCATCAGCTGACTCCTTTCAGCTTGGTCGTTTGATGCTCAAATGTGCACTGTGTGTTGTGGCTTATGTAAACATACAGTGTCTAAAATGCTATCGTTATGCATGGTGTTGGTGCGCAATAAAACACCATAACCGAAGGAAAACTAAGAGAATAAGACTACTTACACAGCATAGACTCAGTGATGTAATTTTATTAAATTAGAGCCGGAAGAATATCTTCTACAGGTATTAGCTGAGCAATTCCTTATTCCGTCTGTCTGCTTACTGGAGTTAAGCGTGGCCCATTTATTTGATGTTGCTATTTTTACTAAGTTTTTCATTGGGTTATTCGCTTTGGTAAACCCAGTCGGGATCTTGCCGGCGTTTATCAGCCTGACCAGTCACCAAAGTGAGGTGCTGCGTAATAAAACCAACCTGACGGCAACGGTGTCAGTGGCGGTGATTTTGTGGGTGGCGTTGTTTCTGGGGCAGGGGATCTTGCAGATCTTCGGTATTTCCTTGGAATCGTTCCGTATTGCCGGTGGTTTTCTGGTGATCACCATCGCGATGTCGATGATCAGCGGTAAGCTGGGTGAAGATAAGCAGAACAACCAGGAAAAATCAGAGTCAGCACTGCGCGATAACGTGGGCGTTGTGCCGTTGGCGCTGCCATTGATGGCCGGTCCGGGTGCGATCAGCTCCACCATTGTATGGGGTACGCGCTATAACCAGTGGTACAACATGCTGGGTCTGAGTGTGGCGATTGCGCTGTTTGCCCTGATGTGTTGGGCGATTTTCCGTGCCGCGCCCTATATTGTCCGTCTGTTGGGGCAGACCGGTATCAACGTCATCACCCGTATCATGGGTTTGATGCTGATGGCGCTGGGTATTGAATTTATTGTGACCGGTATTCGCGCCTTGTTCCCAGGGCTGGCGTAATTGGCGAGCGTACGTCTTTGAGTTGCTACTCCTTGCGTCTCGCTTAAGTTCTATAGCCTAACGCAGATAGCATAAATAAAACGGCAGTGAAGTTTTTCACTGCCGTTTTTACATCTGGGGTACCAAACGCTGGAGCGTGGTAGCTGAGCATGCGGAGGTTGAGTCTGTAGGTCTGTGCTGTTGTTCTGTTTCTTGTTTCTTGTTTCTTGTTTCTTGTTTCTTGTTTCTTGCATCGTGCTTTTTGTCCTTCTGCGTTATTAGGGTTGGCTTTTGCGCTGAACTGGCGATTTTCCCTATTTTTTCTGCTGTATGCGGCTCATGCCTAAACGGGCTTTGGGCCTGATCAATATTGGCGTTTTTTTCTACGTTCAGACTAAATTTTGTCTTATCGGTAATCGGCTATTGTGCTTCGCTTAAATAGCTGATATGAGTGTTATATGCGCGATTGATGTAATATTGTTCTGATAATTGGTTATAAAATAGACGCAAGGTCTGGTCAGGCCTGCAGGATATTTCACTAACTGATTGATTGGTAAGTTGTTCGTATAATTCACGGTGCTGGTGTGTTTCTGGTGTGTAAAATATCGGTTACATATGTAAATAAAAGCTACCGCACAGAAAAGGTTATTTTTTCTGGTTAATTATGCTAACGGGATGATACATAATCGGTGCGCAAATCAGCGGTGGTTTTGGCCGTTCGCTGATTCCCGTAAAGGTACTGAAAATGACAGACAGGGCTTGCGCGGGGAAAAGTAAGAACATGCTTTAAATCATGTACTTACTCAGGTTTCACCGGATAGTGAACACCTTAAATTAATAGCGGAGATTAAGAATGACTTATAACAAGAAAAAACTGGCAGTTACCATTGCAATGCTTGCCGGCGTGACAATGGGCCTTACCGGTTGTGATAACAACTCCTCCTCATCCAGCGCACCGGCCAGTGCAGCTGCTGACGCAAACAAAACCGATAAAGCGACACCAGCCAAAGTCGACCCGAATGCCAAGACCAAAAATGGTGATGTGCTGGCGGCGACTCAGACACTGGTGCGCAGCAATGGTGATGAGCCGGCCTCTTTGGATCCACACAAAGTGGAAGGGGTGCCGGAATCTAACATCATCCGTGATCTGCAAGAGGGGATCGTGAATCTGGACGGTAACGGTCAGGTGATCCCTGGTGTTGCAGAAAGTTGGGAGAACGAAGGCTTCAAACGTTGGGTGTTCCACCTGCGTAAAGATGCTAAGTGGTCTAACGGCCAGCCTGTGACGGCGGATGACTTTGTGTTTAGCTGGCGTCGTCTGGTCGATCCGAAAACCGGTTCGCCATACTCTTCATATCTGGAATATGCTCAGATTGAGAACGTCAGCGACGTTATCAACGGTAAAAAGCCGCCAGAAGCGCTGGGCGTGAAAGCACTGGATCCGTATACCTTGGAAGTGGTGCTGTCGAAGCCGGTGCCTTATTTTGTGAAGATGCTGTCGCATACCTCCACCAAGCCAGTAAACAAAGCAGTGGTTGAGCAGTTTGGTGATAAGTGGACCTCCCCAGCCAACTATGTCAGCAACGGTGCCTATAAGCTGAAAGATTGGGTCGTGAACGAGCGTATCGTGCTGGAGCGTAACCCGCAGTATTGGGATAACGCTAACGTCACTATCGATCAGGTCACTTATTTGCCAATCAATGATGAAACCGGTGTGAACCGCTATCGTGCCGGCGAAGTGGATATGACCTATAACACGCTGCCAATTGAGATGTTCAAGAAGCTGCAGGCCGATATCCCACAAGAAGTGCGTGTTGACCCGTATTTGTGTTCTTACTACTACGGCGTGAATACGGCCAAAGCGCCATTTAATGATGTGCGTGTGCGTAAAGCGCTGTCACTGGCGGTGGATCGTGACGTGATTGCCAAGCAGGTGATGGGCCAAGGCCAGATCCCTGCCTATATGTTTACCCCGGAAATCACCAACGGTTTTGACGGTAAAAACCCTGAGTGGGCAAACTGGACACAAGATCAGCGTAATCAGGAAGCTGCGAAATTGCTGACTGAAGCGGGCTTTGATAAGAGCAAGCCGCTGAAATTTACTCTGCTGTACAACACCTCCGAAAACCACAAGAAAGTGGCCGTGGCCATCACTTCAATGTGGAAGAAAAATCTGGGCGTGGATGTCGCACTGGAAAACCAAGAGTGGAAAACCTTCTTGGATAACCGCCGCTTGGGTAACTATGACGTGACTCGTGCTGGCTGGTGTGCCGACTATAACGACCCGACCGCCTTCCTGAACATTTTGTTGTCGAAGAGCAGCAACAATGACATGAAGTACAAGAGTGCCGAGTTTGATAGCACTATGGTGAAGACGCTGGAAGCGGCGACGGATGCGGAGCGCGCTGCGCTGTATCAAGCTGCTGAGGCGATTGCCGATACCGATGCGCCGTTGATCCCGCTGTACCACTACGTTAGCACCCGTTTGGTGAAGCCGTATGTGGGCGGTTATAGCGGTAACAACCCGCAGGATGAGATTTACAGTAAAGATCTCTATATCAAACAGCACTAAACCTATGTGCTGATGCCAGCCGCTCTTTTGCCGGGAGCGGCTTGGCAATCAACGTCTGGGTTACAGGCACAAGAAAATCACACGTAAACGCAGGGAGCGCGTTAGTGCTCTCTACATAACCATAAACAGCGTTTACGCCGTGTGACAGGGAGGATGTGCGCAATGTTGAAGTTTATTTTTCGCCGGCTTTTGGAAGCCATTCCAACGCTGCTGGTTCTGATCACCGTTTCGTTTTTTATGATGCGTTTGGCACCGGGAAGTCCATTTACCGGTGAACGCAGCCTGCCGCCGGAAGTTCTGGCCAATATCGAAGCCAAATACCACCTGAATGAGCCGTTATACAGCCAGTATTTCCGTTATCTCGGTCAGCTGGCGCAGGGGGATTTTGGCCCATCGTTCAAGTACAAAGATTTTTCCGTTAATGATCTGGTGTCGCAAGCCTTTCCGGTATCGCTCGAGATCGGGATTTACGCCTTTATCTTGGCGCTGGTGTTGGGGGTAACTGCGGGCGTGATTGCCGCGTTGAAGCAAAATACGGTGCTCGATTATACGGTGATGGGGTTTGCCATGACCGGTGTGGTGATCCCGAGTTTTGTGATTGCGCCGCTGCTGGTGTTGCTGTTCTCGTTGGGGCTGAAACTGTTACCGGCCGGGGGCTGGAATGACGGTAGCCTGATCAATATGGTGCTACCGGTTTCAGCGTTGGCGATTGCCTATACCGCCAGTATTGCGCGGATCACCCGCGGCTCGATGATTGAAGTGCTGCACTCTAACTTTATCCGTACTGCGCGTGCCAAGGGCTTACCGCTGCGCCGCATTGTGCTGCGTCATGCTCTCAAGCCTGCCATGTTGCCTGTTATTTCCTATTTAGGCCCTGCATTCGTCGGCATCATTACCGGTTCGATTGTGATTGAGACCATTTTCGGTCTGCCGGGGATTGGCCGTTTGTTCGTGAACGGCGCGCTGAACCGTGATTACTCGATGGTGCTGAGTCTGACCATTTTGGTCGGTACCCTGACTATCTTGTTTAACGCGATCGTAGACATCCTGTATGCCTTCATCGATCCGAAAATCCGCTATTAATCGGGGTGTTTTATGATGATGACGAAAAAAAATGCCGCCGCAGTGGAGCAATTCGCCGGTCAGCTGGATATTGAAGGCCGCAGCTTGTGGCAGGATGCGTTTCGCCGCTTTAAAAGCAACCGCGCGGCGATGATCAGCTTGATGATTTTGTCGTTGATTACCTTGTATGTGCTGTTCGGGCCGTCTTTGTCGCCGTTTGCGTTTGATGAGACCGATTGGAGCGCGATGAGCGTCGCGCCTGCGCTGGAGGGAAATCACTACTTCGGAACTGACTCGCTCGGTCGCGATCTGTTTGTCCGTACCGCCTTGGGGGGGCGAATTTCCCTGATGGTGGGGCTGGCTGGTGCGCTGGTGGCGGTGCTGTTTGGCACCTTGTATGGCGCAACCTCCGGCTATCTGGGCGGGCGCGTCGACTCACTGATGATGCGGGTGTTGGAAATTCTGAACGCCTTCCCATTCATGTTCTTCGTGATCTTGCTGGTGACCTTGTTCGGCCGCAACATCTTCTTGATCTTCGTGGCGATCGGCATGGTGTCATGGCTGGATGTGGCGCGGATCGTGCGTGGCCAGACCTTAAGCCTCAAGCGTAAAGAGTTTATTGAAGCGGCGTTGGTGTGCGGGGTGTCGTCACGCAATATTGTGATGCGCCATATCGTGCCGAACGTGCTCGGTGTGGTGGTGATTTATGCGTCGTTGTTGGTGCCGGGTATGATCTTGTTTGAATCCTTCCTGAGCTTCTTAGGTCTGGGGGTTCAAGAGCCGATGACCAGCTGGGGCGCGTTGTTGCAAAGCGGTGCTACCACCATGGAAGTGGCGGTATGGCAGCTGCTGATCCCCGCCTGTTTTCTGATTATTACGCTGTTTTGTTTCAACTTTATCGGTGATGGGCTGCGTGATGCCCTCGATCCGAAAGATCGTTAAGTCAGGGAGTACCGTATGAAGTTGTTGGATGTCAAAGATCTGCGGGTCACCTTCTCTACGCCAGATGGTGATGTGACGGCGGTTAACGATCTGAACTTTTCCTTGAGCGCGGGTGAGACGCTGGGCATTGTTGGCGAGTCCGGCTCCGGTAAATCGCAAACCGCGTTTGCCATCATGGGCTTGCTGGCTAAAAACGGCACCATTGGTGGCTCGGCCAAATTTATGGGTAACGAGATCCTGAATCTGCCGGAATCGCAGCTTAACCGTCTGCGCGCCGAAGAGATTGCCATGATCTTCCAAGACCCGATGACCTCGCTGAACCCGTATATGCGGGTGGGCGAGCAGTTGATGGAAGTGCTGATGCTGCACAAGGGCGTCAGCCGCAATGAGGCGTTTGAGCAATCTGTGAAGATGCTGGATGCGGTGAAGATGCCGGAGGCGCGTAAGCGCATGCGCATGTATCCGCATGAGTTTTCGGGGGGGATGCGCCAGCGGGTGATGATCGCCATGGCGCTGCTGTGTCGTCCAAAATTGTTGATTGCCGATGAACCAACTACTGCGTTGGATGTGACGGTGCAAGCGCAGATTATGGAGCTGCTGAACGAGCTGAAACGCGAGTTCAATACCGCCATTATCATGATCACCCACGATCTGGGTGTAGTGGCGGGGATCTGTGACAAGGTGCTGGTGATGTATGCCGGTCGTACCATGGAGTATGGCATGGCGCGTGATATTTTCTACCGCCCAAGCCACCCGTATTCGATTGGTTTGCTGGATGCGGTGCCGCGATTAGATAGCAGTGGCAGTGAGTTGGCCACCATCCCAGGTAATCCACCTAACTTGCTGCGTTTGCCGCAGGGCTGTCCGTTTCAGGAACGCTGCCTGAAAGTGAGCGATATTTGCCGTCAGCAAAGTCCGGCATTGATGTCATTTGGCGAAGGGCGTGAACGCGCCTGTCATTGGAACTGGGAGAAGGCATGATGATGAATGACGTAACCGCTGCCGGTTCTGATGTGATGGATACTGGCGTAGCCGCCAAAGCAGATCGACACACCGATAAACTGGCGGACAAGAAAGTGCTGCTGGAAGTGTCAGATCTGAAAGTGCACTTTGATATTAAAGATGAGAAAGCCTGGTTCTGGGAGCCAGCGAAAAAACTCAAAGCGGTAGATGGCGTGACCTTGCGTTTGTACGAAGGGGAAACGCTGGGCGTGGTGGGGGAGTCGGGTTGCGGTAAGTCGACCTTTGCCCGTGCCATTATCGGGTTGGTGAAAGCCACTGCCGGTAATGTGGTGTGGTTAGGGCAGGAGTTGACGCGCCTGAGTGATGCGCAGATGCGTGATAAGCGCAAAGAGATCCAGATGATTTTCCAAGATCCGCTGGCCTCGCTGAACCCGCGCATGACTATCGGCGATATTATCGCTGAGCCGCTGATCACCTTCTATCCGCAGCTGAGTCGGCAGGAAGTGCGCGACAAAGTCAAAGCGATGATGATGAAAGTGGGTCTGCTGCCGAACTTGGTGAACCGGTATCCGCACGAGTTTTCCGGCGGTCAGTGTCAGCGGATCGGGATCGCGCGGGCGTTGATCCTTGAACCGAAACTGATCATCTGCGATGAGCCGGTGTCGGCGCTGGATGTGTCGATTCAGGCGCAGGTAGTGAATTTGCTCAAGTCATTACAGCGTGAGATGGGGCTGTCGCTGATTTTTATCGCGCACGATTTGTCGGTGGTGAAACACATCTCCGATCGGGTGTTGGTGATGTATCTGGGCAATGCGGTGGAGCTTGGCACCTACGATGAGGTGTATCACAACCCACTGCATCCTTATACGCGCGCCCTGATGTCGGCGGTGCCGATCCCCGATCCAGACAAAGAGCGCAACAAGCAGATCCAGCTGCTGGAAGGGGATTTGCCATCGCCAATCAACCCGCCGTCTGGCTGCGTGTTCCGTACTCGCTGTCCATTGGCTGGCCCTGAGTGTGCACAGACGAAGCCACTGCTGGAAGGCAGTTTCCGCCACGCGGTATCTTGTTTGCGTGCCGATCCGCTGTGATGTAAAGCGCGGCATAAGCGAAAACCCGCAAGCTAAAACACTACATAAAACACTACACGAAAAAGCCATCCCTTTGTGGATGGCTTTTGTTTAGGTATGGCTCACAGGTTGAAACCATGTAAAACCGCCTTGCTAAGGCTGAGATACTGCGCGTCGTTTTAGCGTTTGAGTTTCAGCTTTTCTTTCATCCCTAAGGAAATGGCTGCGGTTTAGATTTCACGATTGAGCGTGGTGGCCGCGCTGGGTGCGCGCGCATCAATGGCGTTTTGCACGCTGTAAAACACGTTATCTTCCGGCAGCACGGTCATTACACCGGTTTGCCACAGTGCTTCGCGGGCGCGCATAGCTTCCAAACGAGCGATACACACCGTGATGTGCTGGCGGTGTAGCTCACCAATCAGGGTTTTCAGTTTATCGGCGGCGGTGAGATCAATATCTAAAATCCCACTGCATTCGATCACCAGCAGCCGCAGCCCTTTTTTCTGCGCGATGCGCTGCCACAGCTGGTTGCTGAAAAAGTCAGCGTTGGTGAAGTTGAGCGGCGCAGCAAAATGGTAGACCAGCACGTTAGGCAGGGTTTCCATCTCGTGTTTATTGTCTTGATGCCACCAGATAGAAGTCCCTTTGATGCGCATAAACTCGGCATTGTTGGGGCGAGCGGTGACAAACACCCCGTGCAGCAGCGACAGGATCACGCCCAGCATCACGCCCACTTCAATGCGCAGCAGCAAAATCATCACCAAGGTGGCGATGCATAGATAAAACTCTTCGCGGCTTTGCTGGAAGATGCGCCGAATTTCGCTGATTTTCAGGATGCTTTGCCCGACATACATCAACACCCCTGCCAATGCGGCATGTGGGATCAGCGGTAAAATCGTGCGTGCGTTAAGCACGATCAGCGCCAACAATCCAGCTGCCACCAGCGCCGCTAACTGAGAGCGCCCACCAGAGTTTTGGGTGATCACTGAGCGCGCCGGACTGGCATTGGTAGTAAAGGTCCCGGCGATACCGGACAAAATACAGCCCAGCCCGATGCCGGCAAAATCTTGGCTCACAGGCGCTTCTTTATCTTGCGTGGTGCGTGCCACGGCGGCGGTTTGCATGATGCACACTAAGGCCACCAGCAGCGCCAGTGGGAATAGGTGCATGACGGACTGCCACGGCAGACTCCAGAAGGCAAAATCGGGCCGCTGGGTATCGACGGCGCTCAGTACGGTCACGCCATATTTGGGCAGATCGAACACTGCATTGAGCAACATGATCAGCAGCAGACCAAACAGTGCCGCCGGTAGGCGTGGATTGCGTCGGCCAACAATGGCGGTTAGCAGATAGAGACTGAAGCCAATCAGGGTGGAGATCAGGTTAGCGTGCGGTAGCTGCCACAGCACCATCGCGAGTTGGCGCAGCAGGTGTCCGTGTGGGGTTGGGATCTCAAAAATCTGCGGTAACTGACCAACGATAATGTGCACCGAAATTCCGGCCAGAAAACCGATGGTGACTGGATATGAGAGCAAATCGGCTAGCCAGCCAAGGCGAAAGATGTAGGTGGTGATCAATATCAGCCCGACCAAAATCGACAGCAACCCCGCCAGATGCGCGTATTCCGGCGTACCGGCTACGGCCATCAGTGACAGGCCAGAGGCAAAAATTGGTGCGATAGTGGAGTCAGCGCCGCCAGACAGATAGCGGTTCGCGCCTAAAATGGCAAAGCCGATAGCGGCGGCAATAAATGCGTAGATGCCGGTGAGCGGCGGCATGCCCGCCAGATGGGCGGTCGCCATTTGGGCTGGCAAGGCAATGGCCGCAACTGATACCCCAGCGACAACATCCCCCCACAGCCAGCTGAATTTCCAGTGGCGAAACGATTGTAAAAATAGACGAGGGGCGATGGCTGGTGGCATGGCAGGTTTAGGGCTCCAAATGGAAAACGGTATATTTCACGACTATCAGGTTAAGGCTATCGAGTTAGTGCTAATAAATCGCTAATACGCTTGGTCACAGGCGCTCGGCGAGTGATCGTTATTAATATAGATTGTGCATTGAATCGCTCATTATAGAGCGACCGGCGCGACTGACCAGTTAAGTCGCGTCGGTAGTTCCTATGGTTATGTAACTGAATTTAAATTAATTACTGCGCGGTCTTCTGTATTAAGTTTTGCGTTCAGTGAATTCAGTTATGTGGGTCAAAACTGAGCGTACTGGCCGGTGTAAAGAGTTGAATATAGGTGCGCTGGGCAAAGCCATCGGTCATGCCGGAGATATAATCGGTGATCACGCGCAGCCCAGAGTGACCTTCGGCGCGACTTTGTTGCCAGCGTTGACGCGTTCCTGGTGGTAATAAACGCTCGGGATCGGCGCTGAAAGCGTCAAACAGCTCCATAATTAGCTGTTGGCCGCGATATTCCAGCATTTGCACTTCCGTTTTGCGCACCACAAAGTCGTTCACAAAGCGCACCAGAATCGAAATTACCTGTTGCAGCGGTGCCGGTAGCTGGGCATTCCACGCCAGTAGCGGTTCACTAAATAGCGGCTCATGCTGCAAGGTAATGCCGGTGATCAGGGCGTTAACCAGCGCGCCAATCGCATCTTTGCGTTTATGGTGCTCGCCACAGAACAATTTTTCGGTGATTGACGGCATATTTTCTTGGAACCAGGCGTCGTCAACGGCACTGAGCGCTTGATGCGCCGATTCCCACTGGGCGCGAGTGACAATCCCCATCACGATGGCATCTTCCAGATCGTGAATACCGTAGGCGATATCATCGGCTAGCTCCATCACGGAGCAATCCAGAGACTTAAATCGCGTTTTGAGCGGCTCACTGCCGTTACTGCGCGGCTCACGCATGGTGGCCAGATGGCGGCGATCATCGGTGGTTAGCGGCTCCAACACCCAATGAAACAGTCGCTGATCTTGATCGTACACGCCTTTAGCCGGTTTCCATTGGCTGGCTTTCAGATGACGAAAATCACTGACCGCAGGCGGTTGCAGTGTGGCGCGGGTTTGGCTTAACAACGCAGGGTATTTCAGCAAGCCCAGCAGCGTGCGGCGCGCCAGATTCATGCCGTGCGATTCGGTATATGGCTCTAAGCGGGTGACAATCCGAAAAGTTTGCGCGTTGCCTTCAAAGCCGCCATGATCGCGCATCATGTAATTGAGCGCCACTTCGCCGCCATGCCCGAACGGCGGATGGCCAATATCGTGCGCCAGACACAGGCACTCCATTAAGCTGTCAGGGGCGAGCAGGGCTTTTTGCTGCGGATATTTGCGTTTGAGCTGCGCGACGATCCCAGTACCAATTTGCGCCACCTCTAACGAATGCGTCAGCCGCGTGCGGTAGAAGTCATTCATCCCAGCGCCGAGTACCTGCGTTTTGGCTTGCAGGCGACGAAACGCGGCCGAGTGCAAGATACGCGCACGGTCACGTTGGTAAGGGGAGCGATGGTCGTCGCGGCGGACTTTGTTCTCTTCGCCGTAACGGGCTTGCCATAAGGCGGTGGTGTCCGAAGTCATCTCGCAGCCTGTTCTTAGTGGAATACGCATTCCTATCAGAATCAATTCATTGCTGTCTGTCAACTTTATCGCCGATGTTCGCTGATGTTCGTCTTCGTGATGGGTTTGGTATGTAGAGATGGGGCGTAGCAGCCGATTGTATTGAAGCCAACACTGCAACCGGATGAGTACGTTGCTAAAAGCCGTGATAAGGCG
Organism: Plesiomonas sp. PI-19; assembly: GCF_021368255.1. Classification (NCBI taxonomy): domain Bacteria; kingdom Pseudomonadati; phylum Pseudomonadota; class Gammaproteobacteria; order Enterobacterales; family Enterobacteriaceae; genus Plesiomonas; species Plesiomonas sp. PI-19. The sequence goes on along the minus strand of NZ_JAJNMQ010000001.1, from coordinate 1,839,951 downwards.
CAACTAACGCTGGGGGATTAGCGAGTGTGCGCTTATAATAACGCTCCTCATTCGACAGGCAATTTCAGAGATATCACATGCGACTGGATAAATTTCTTACCGAACAAACGGATATGACCCGTTCAATTGCAGGGCGCGAAATTCGGCGCGGAACGGTAACAGTAAACGGTGAGGTGGTGAAAAACAGCGCACTGAAATTGCAGCCGGATGATGCGGTGGAATATAACGGTCATCCTTTGCAACAGCAGACCGGCCCGCGTTATTTCATGCTGCACAAGCCGCAAGGCTATGTCTGCTCCACTGAAGACCCGGATCATCCAACCGTGCTGTTTTTGGTCGATGAGCCGGCAGTACACAAGCTGCATCCTGCCGGTCGTCTAGACATTGATACCACCGGTCTGGTGCTGCTGACCGACGATGGCCAGTGGTCGCACCGCATCACATCACCGCGCCATCACTGCGCAAAAACCTATTTGGTGACGCTGGCCGATCCGGTCGCGCCAGAAGTTATCGAGCAGTTTGCTGCCGGCGTACAACTGCGCAATGAGCCTGAACTGACGCGCCCAGCGGTGCTAGAGCTGCTTGATGAGCACCATGCACGCCTGACCATCACCGAAGGTAAATACCATCAAGTGAAGCGGATGTTTGCCGCTACCGGTAATAAAGTGGTGGAGCTGCACCGCGAACGTATAGGCGGAATTGTACTGGATGCCGATCTGGAAGAAGGCGAGTACCGTCCGCTGACCGCACAAGAGATTGCCTCTGTCGGTCTGGAATAATCAGGTTTTGGATAACCTTACGCTAAAAAGAGTGAGATAACGTGACGACGCACCCCCAACACGCCCACCATCCCCTGTTGATTTTTATCTTGGGTATGCTGGCGATGCTGACGCCGCTGGCCATCGACATGTACCTGCCCAGCTTGCCGACCATCGCGGCCGATTTGAATGTACCGGCAGGCTCGGTGCAGATGACCTTAACCGCCTATACCTTGGGTTTTGCGGTTGGCCAGCTGTTCCACGGACCGGCAGCTGACAGCTTCGGACGTAAACCGGTCATTATTCTGGGCACGCTGCTGTTTGCGGTGGCCTCGCTGATGTGTACCCAGCTGACCAGCATTGACTGGTTTATTGCTACTCGTCTGGTGCAGGGTTTTGCTGGTGCGGCCTCCGGTGTGGTGATCAATGCGCTGCTGCGGGATTTGTTCCACAAGGATGACTTCTCGCGCATGATGTCGATGGTGGTACTGATCATGACAGTCGCTCCGCTGCTGGCACCGATGCTGGGTGGCTATTTGCTGGTGTGGTTTGATTGGCATGCCATCTTCTGGGTACTGACCATTGCGGCGGTGATTTGCTCGCTGTTGGTGTGGAGTTTTATCCCTGAAACCCTGACGGAAGATAAAAAGCAGCCGTTTAAGCTGCGCAGTACACTGGGGAATTTCAGCGCCTTGTTGCGTCAACGTCAGGTACTGGGCTACATGCTGAGCGGGGCGTTCTCTTTCGCCGGGATGTTTACTTTCCTGACCGCCGGTTCGTTTGTTTATATCGATTTGCACGGCGTTGACCCGCAGCATTTCGGCTATTACTTCGGTCTGAACATCCTGTGTTTGATTGTGATCACCAGCATCAATGGGCGCTTTGTTAAGCGCAAAGGGGCGAACTTTATGATGAAGGTCGGCCTGTGGATCCAATTGGTGATGGGCGTGTGGCTGGTGGCCGGTGGCTTGCTGGGCTTAGGCTTCTGGGCGCTGGTGAGCGGGGTTGCGGTGTTTGTCGGGGCGATTTCGATTGTCGGCTCAAATGCGATGGCGTCGATTTTGGAAGAGTTTCCGCATATGGCGGGTACGGCGTCGTCGGTCACCGGCACATTGCGCTTTGGTACTGGCGCTATCATCGGCTCGGCGGTCGCGGCAATGCCATCGGGCACGATTTGGCCGATGGTTGGCACTATGGCGGCTTGTGCGCTGGTGTCTATCGCTTGTTACTACGGTATGGCCGTGCGCGGCACAGTGCATGCCAGTCGCTGATATTTTGGTCATCAATTCGCGGTAATCCTTAACGGCAGGCGGGTGAAGCCTGCCGTTTTTGTTTTTCGATTTTTCGCTTCGATTTTCCCTCTTATTTTTCCTTTTTTGCCTCGATGTGTGGCAGTAAATTGACGTCAAAAACCTTTCTGAAACTACGACATTTTTTGAATCCAAATTTGGCAGCCCCGTCACGCAGAAGTCTGCAATCTCTTTTTACAACTCCCGTAAAATAGAGCTGGTTTCCATTTATGTATCCTGCAGTTCTGTGCCGGTCATGCTTTAGATAGCGGTTGGTTTCAGGTCTTATTCCCGGAGTTGTTATGTCTCATTCCCGCGCCGATTCTCTCGATAGAGGTGTGCATATTGCCGTCTCTAATGCGGCTTTTTTCCGTCAGTTACTGACGGTGGCATTGCCTGTGGCGTTGCAGGTGGTGCTGTTCTCCTCACGAAGCTTGGTCGACATTGTGATGTTGGGGCAATTGGGTGAGGCGGATGTGGCCGCAATTGGGGTTGCGGGGCGGGCGATTTTCGTCACGACCTTGCTGGTACTCGGCGTGTGTACCGGCGGCAGCATGTTGCTGGCGCAATATTGGGGCGCGGGCGATCGGGAAGGGATGAAGCGCACGGTGGCGCTTACACTGATGATCACCAGCGTAGTTGGCCTTGCCGGAGCGTCGGTGTTCTTGTTTATCCCAGAGCACGTGATGGGATTGGCGTCTAACTCGGCAGAAGTGATTGCGCTCGGTGCGTCATTTATGGAGATCACCGCCGGTAATATGTTGCTGACGGCGATCGGTGCCAGTTTTGCCGCCGGATTGCGTTCAATGCATCAGGCGGCCACCAGCACGGTCTTCAGTGCTATCGGCATCAGTCTGAACATCTTTTTTAACTATGTGCTGATTTTTGGTCGTTTCGGTTTTCCGGCCATGGGCATTGTGGGCGCGGCGTGGGGAACCTTACTCAGCGCCCTGATTGAAGTCATCGCCCTGACGGCGTGGCTGTATTGGCGCAAGCACTTGTTGGCCTTTAGCTGGCAGGATATGCGGGAAAGTTTAAACCGCAGCGAAGTGGTGCGGCTGTTGAAACTGGCAATTCCGTTGATTGCCAATATGGTGATGTGGGCGGGCGGCGTGTTCTTGTATAACGCCATTTTCGGCCATATCAGCACACAAGCCTTGGCGGCGCTGACAGTGATGGCTCCGCTGGAGTCGTTGTGTCTGGCAATGTTAAACGGTATTGCTACCGGTGCGGCGGTGGTGATTGGTAATCAGCTCGGGGCGAGCCGTTTTGATTTAGCTTATCGGCAGGCGTGGCTTGCGACTGCGTTCTGTGTCGCCAGTGCCGTGGTGGTGGCGGTGGTCATGCTGTTGATTAAACAGCCGGTCTTGGCGCTGTTCAGTGGGCTGCGCGGGCCGACGCTGGATCTGGCGTCGAGCTTTTACATCATGCTGTCAGTGGCGGTGCTGCTTAAAAGTGTGCCAATGCTAATGATTATTGGCGTTTTGCGTGCGGGCGGCGATATCAAATTCTGTTTCTATCAGGATGTGATTGCCCAGTGGTTTATCGGCATCCCGCTGGTGGCATTTTTGGCTTTCTATACCGATGTGGGGTTGCAGTGGGTGTATCTGGCGATCTTCACCGAAGAAGTGGTCAAGATTATCGGTTGTTTCTTCCGTGTGCGTAGCCGCGCATGGATGAAAAACATGGTGCAAACGGCGGCGGTGGCCAGTTAACGCCGAGCAATCACGCTCGGTGACTCATAGCTCAAGTGCGGTAGCGGACCATGAGGATTCGCACAATACAGCAGGCAGCAGGTCAAATAGGCGACTCAGTTGCCTACGAACTCGATCAGCTCGCTAGATATTGCGTTCAATAAATAGCGAGCTTAATTAGCGTTCTTTATGTGTGAATCGGCGTCATTCAGTATAAAGCGAGGGAGAATTACGCTAAGCGGAAGTGCGCCACGCTTTGTTGCAGGCGTGCGGCCAATTGGCCTAACTCATGGCAAGCTTCGGTGGTGTGATAAGCATCTTGCGCCACCGCGTTGGACGATTCATTAATCCGCTCAATATTGCGATCCAACTCTTCCGATACCGCATCTTGTTCGCTACAGGCACTGGCAATCTGCAAGGCCATATCGGCGATCTGCGATACCGCTTCTTCGATCTGCTGGATCCCTTCACTGGTATTACGACTTTGCGCTACGCAGTGACGGATCATCTCGCATGTCTGACCGGTGACATCTTTCGCCTGATTGGCTTTCGCCTGCAGGGTTTCGATGATCGCGATGATTTCGCCGGTAGAAGCTTGAGTGCGGCCCGCCAAGGTACGGACTTCATCGGCTACAACCGCAAATCCGCGACCCTGCTCACCGGCTCGCGCGGCTTCAATTGCCGCATTCAGTGCTAGTAAGTTGGTTTGATCGGCGATGCTACGAATCACATCCACCACCATATTGATCTGCGCCGATTCACGCTCCAGCTCGGTAACCAGTGAGCCGGCATGTTCGATTTCCTGCGCGACTTGCGTGATTTCATTGAGCGATTGGCGCACATCCCTATTGCCCTGACGAGCCAAATCATTGGCCGCTGCCGCAGACTGAGAGGCGGTTTCGGTGTTATCGGCCACGTTAGCTACGGTAGCTTTCATCTCGGTCATCGCGGTGGCCACCAAAGAAATCTCGCGCTGTTGGTTCTGAATACCGTTGGTGGTGTGTTCGGAGACGGTGTCTACAGATTCGATCGCCACGCCAAGTTGAGTGGCGGCGGTGACTACTTCTTCAATGATGACACGCAAGTTATCTTGCATCTTCAGTGACGCTTTGGCCAATAGACCCAGTTCATCGTTACTCATGTAGCGGTTATCAAAGCGATGCGTCAGATTACCGGAGGCAATGGCGTTGGCTTGTTCCACCACCGCTTGCAGTGGTGGGCAAATTTGGCGTGTTAAGAACACGGTCATGCCCGCCATAAACAGCATCAGCAGGCCGATACTGCCGATATTGGCTTTGATGATCAGTGCGATTTTATCCAGCAAATCAGAGCGACTATCGCGAACAAACGCCAGGTTGATCTGCACCAATTTGGCGATGGAATCTTCCATGTTATCGGACAGCTCACGTGATTGGATCAGGAGTTGCTGAGCTTGAGCGGTTTGTCCTTGCAGTACCAATTGTTCAAAGGTGTGCGATACGCGAATGTATTGCTGCCAGTCTTTACGAAACCGTTCGTAATGCGGACGCTCTTGATCTACCACCGTACTGCCATAACTTTGCAGGTCTTGGTTTGTTTGCTCGATCTCCTGCATGATGGTATTGCGGCGCTTTTGCACTTGGGTGCCATCTTCCAGCAAGATGGCAAATTGATCACTGCGAATCGAAGTGATGTGGTTGCGCAAGGTTTCCACTGAAATAATGCTGGGGAGAACCGAGTCAGTAAAATCCAAAGAGCGATTTTGGACACCATGCAGGGCATGGCTTAAAAATAGCCCTAACATCATGCAGACTGCGGCGACAAATGAGAACACCAGAGCGATTTTTTTTCCTATCGAGATATTTTTATAAAACATAAATTACGGCGTGATCCTTAACAGCTGATTACCGGCATGCATAGCAAAGATCCTTGAAACATGGCCTCTCCACTCGGATAAGCGCATGTACATGCCTGGCAGACTACGAACAACAAAAACATAAAATAAAACCAACATAGTCACAGGCATTACGTGGGTAATGTGTATGTTTTATGTGTATTTGAGTCATATTTGACTCAAATTATTATTTATCGCTATGACTGTTAAATTTAAAAATTAACATGCTGATTTTATTTAAATAATGTATTGGCTTATAAATAATAAAGACACAATGACATCATTATGAACGGCCTTATCGGCATCCAATTGCATAGCTTTAGCGTTATTTTTGCGCAATCGATATCGAAAAGACGTTTTAGATGGAATTGACGCTGTTTCGGTACAGCGCCAATGATTGCTGAGAGCAGAAGACTATCGAGAACAGCGCTTCGCTTGCCTTATGAGTTCAAAGAAAATCCAATAGGGCGGAAGCTGGAACACGATGTGTCTACGAGGTGACCTAGGAAGGTTCAGGCTGGCATTATTGTGCGGCATTCCGAACGGTGGCCAGATCCGCCGTCATCTGCTTATTCAACCAGCAGTAGATAGATAACCGACTGGCTTCAAAATGCGGCTCAGGCAGTGCGGTTGGCTCAACCCAGCGCCAACCTTCACACTTGTGTGGCTCCAGATTTTGCGGCTCGCCCTCGGTATGGGCCAATAAGCAGACGGAAACGGTGTGTTTTCCTTCTTGCTGGAAGGTCTCTAAATTGTTGGTCAGGGCAATCACTTGTGGGTTGCTGATGACCAAGCCGGTCTCTTCTGCCACTTCACGAATAGCGCATTCGGCAAATGACTCGCCAGCCTCCAGATGTCCACCCGGGATAGACCAGTAAGGGGCATGCTTAGCACTGCGTTTTCCCACCAAAATTTTTCCGTCTGCACGTTGCAAGATAACGCCGACGCCGACATAAGGCCGATTCATGAACTATGTCCAACTCAAAATAAAACAATATTAAAATCATGCGCTTATTTTTTTATGCTGACAAGTTTGACGTGGCACTCGGATATCGGCGGCATTAATCGGTAAACTCTGGTGCTAATTCGCGGCTTTTTCCGCCTTATTTTTATTCAATCTGTTTTATTGACAGCGACTTATCAAAAGAGACATCGGACATGAATTTTGAGCACGTGATTGGTTTGGGTGTGGCCGGTAACTTTGCTGGGCATCTTGAGCAGGCAGGTGAGGCCAAAGATTTTGTGGCGGTGAAAGTGGCCGATGCCGTTGCTCCGAAAGCCATTTTCCCATTCTATGTACCGTCAGCAGATGCCGGTTTTTTGCAGACCTATCCACTGTCGAGCGACCATATTGTGCCGCCAGCAGATGCCGATAACCTGCAAATTGAGCCCGAAGTGGCGTTGCTGTGTGATATTCACTATCAAGATGGGTTGGTGGTGGGCCTGACGCCTCGCTATTTCGCTGCCTATAACGACTGCTCAATTCGTCGCCCGAATGCACGCAAAATCAGTGAAAAGAAAAACTGGGGCCCGTGCAGCAAGGGGATTTCCTCCACTTTGCTGGAGATTGACCAATTTGCGCCAGGCGGCGTGATGGATGACTACCGGATTGGTTGCTATCTGGTGCGTGGCTCGGAAGTGTACCGCTATGGGGTTGATAGCCCAGTGGTGGAGTACAGCTATTTTCACCAGCGTCTGATTGACTGGCTGATTAACCAGATGAACTTCCAAAAAGATGAAGGCCCAGCCGAGAACATTGCGGAGTTGTTGAAAAAAGCCGGTTATCCAACACAGGCACTGATCAGCATTGGCGCGACCCGCTATACCGAGTTTGGGGAAACCCATTTCCTGCGTCCAGGTGATCGCAGCGTAGTGGTGGTCTATAAAGGCTCTGCGTACAGCGCGCACGATATTGAAGAGAAAGTGCGTAACAACCAGCTGTCTGATGCTTTCCTGTCGGCCTTGGTGCAGCAAGTGGATGTGTAAGATTTAACTGCACGAAGCATTAAAAAGGGAGACTGCGAGTGTCTCCCTTTTTCTTTGCTTTTTTCTGGCTTCTATCTATTGGCTATTGGCGCTATTCGCACATTGGCTCGTGGTTTCTCGCCAGCGGCACTTAACCATTGATGCTTACGCAGCGTTGGCCAGCGATTTTAACCATGCAATTTCTTGCGGCCAGATATCTGGATTTACGGTTTCCAAAATCAAGGGAATGCCGTCAAAACGCGGATCGGCCATGATAAATTCAAAGGCCGGTTTACCAATATTGCCAACGCCGAGGCTGTCATGGCGGTCTACGCGGCTACCTAGCGTGCTCTTGGCATCGTTGATGTGCATGCCGCGCAGATACTGAAAACCAACCACGGCGTCGAAGTCGGCGAAGGTCTTAGCGCAGGCGTCCAGAGAGCTTAAATCATAGCCTGCGGCGAAGGTGTGGCAGGTATCGATACAAACTCCGACCCGACTTTTATCTTCGACCTGCGCAATAATTTCTGCCAGATGTTCAAAACGCCAGCCCAGATTAGAGCCTTGTCCGGCCGTATTTTCGATCACGGCGGTCACCCCTTGGGTTTGCGCCAGCGCTAAATTGATGGATTCGGCAACTTTGGCCAGACTTTCACTTTCACTGATTTTGTTGAGATGACTTCCCGGATGAAAATTCAGCAAAGTCAGACCCAGCTGCTCACAACGCTGCATTTCATCTAAAAAGGCAGCGCGCGATTTTTCTAAGGCTTCACTTTCCGGATGCCCCAAATTAATCAGGTAACTGTCATGCGGCAGGATTTGCTCTGGGCGAAAGCCCGTTTGCTCGCAGGCCTGTTTGAAGGCGGCAATCATTCTGTCAGTCAGTGGCGCAGCGTTCCATTGGCGCTGATTTTTGGTGAAGAGGGCAAAGGCGGTGGCATTGAGCTCTTTGGCGCGCCAAACCGCTTGATCTACGCCGCCAGCGGCACTGACATGGGCACCGATATATTTTGTCATCGCTTAACTCCTTCTGATCTCGGTCGTGGTGCGCTGATTTATCGCATGACATGCATGCAATAGAGAGCGTGGTCATCGCCGGCGATCTTGTTGTTGTCGTGGGCACTATGCCCGTGTTGGCATTATGCCGCAGGCTGAATCGGTTTACAGCAGAAACGGTGATTCGCGTCACGAATTAATGGCGGTAGACAGAAAAAGTTACCTACGCTTGATCACAGGCACAAGGAGGCGCTCTGCCGGTTGTAAACCTCAGTGTGATGCTCGAAATTTCCGAGCTCACCAGACGATTACAGCTACTTTCCTTGTTATCCAGCGGCTGCTTTAGTCATACGCTGAATATACAGTTTGCTGAATAACAGGCTGATTGAGCGAAAACCAATCGAGTACAAGCTGAGCGGATTAGCTTAAGTAATAACTTAGGCAATAACTCAAGCAAGCAATAACTTAAGCAGATAGGGGCGCGTATGAACCGATTAGGTAAACTGGCCGAAGTTCGCTTACGTGGCGTTAACACTGTGCCATCCCGTTCATCTCACAAGCAATCCAGTGTGCAATCTAGCTCTCACGTCTCTTGGGTTTCTCAAGTCACATGGAGGATGTGGGTTGGGTTGTCAGTTTTCACTTTACTGACATTGATGGTATCCATTTCGGCACAGGCGGCAGAGGAAACGTGGAAACCGCTGGGCAGCACTGCCGATGGGCAAGTGTATGTCGATACAATGACCGCCACGACGGACGACAAAGGCATTACTCATGCGCAGGTGCGCTTAGATTATATCAGCCCCACAGAGATTGGTACGCTACTGTTAGTCGGGCAGCAAAGCCAAGTCCGCTTGGATTGCGCGCAAAAGCAAAGCGCCACGGATCGTATTTCGGTCACCCAGCAAGATGGCAAGCGATTCATCATGGCCAGCTATGAAGCAGCGCCTTTTGAGCAAATCCCCGCCGGTTCAGCTAATGCACTGCTGATGAGCGAACTGTGCTCGCGAGCCATGTAGATGTGCTGTAAGCGGCCAAGTGCAGAGAGCTAAAACAACACCCTCGCGTGAATAACTGACACGGTATGGAATAAAACAACGGCTGCCACGGTCAAACGGGCAGCCGTTAATGTCTCTGCGTTGGCACTAGACCGGTGCGTTCCAGCACAACACTGTCCAACCTTGGGCTAGTGCTACGCTGTGCAGTTTGCGATCGGGGTTGATGACATACGGTCGATCGGTGGCTGACAGCAGCGGGATGTCATTACGTGAGTCGCTGTAGCCAAAACTGCGCTCAATCGAGTAAGGCGGATGTTCGGTCAGCCACTGCTGTAAGCGGATAACTTTCCCTTCTCGGTACGTCAGTGTGCCGCAGCTCTGGCCAGTGTAGCAGTCATCGCGGGTTTCTAGCTCGATGGCTAAACTGTGCTCGATACCCAATAAACGCGCAATCGGATGCACGATGTGTGCAGGGCTGGCAGAAATCAGCAGTGGAATATCACCGCGCTGGCGATGCCAATCGAGGCGTGCTATCCCTTCTGGGTAAATTCGTGGCGCAATCATGTGCGTGACGAATTGTTCTACCCGTTCTTGGATTTCGCTCACTGACAGGCCGCGTAGTGGCGTTAAGGTGAAATCGAGATAGGCAGACATGTCCAACGCACCTTTACGGTATTGCTGCATCATTGCTTGCTCGGTGGCCAGCATGCTAAAAGGCGCCATGCCGGTATTCACCATATATTCCAGCCACAGGCTGGCACTGTCCCCGGCGAGCAGGGTGTCATCAAGGTCAAAAATTGCCAGAGCCATATCGGGAAATCCTAACAGACAGAGTAAAACTGACCAAAAAACATGATTCAGCGCATAGGCTTACCTTACACGTTGGTGCGCGTTGGCTCTAGTGACATTTTTATTTTTGTGTCCCCCATCAGGCTGATAGGTGCGGAGCAGTATTTCACCCTTCTGGCACGGCAATAATAAGAGAATCAGTCATAATTGTGTGATGCGAAGCGGATAAGTTAGCTTAAGTGCGTGTGAGCGCCGGTGGGGCATGAAAAGATATTCATGCGGATAAGAAATATACCGTACTTGACTCCGAGCAATGGCTCGTCGGCTGTAATGACGCTTGAGTTAACGGTCTATTGACTAAAAGTTTTGATAAAAAAGGTTGTGTACGATGCCACAAGAACGTCAAGGTCTGGTGATAGTGATACACGGTCTGTTTATGAATCGGCTGATCATGCAGCCGTTTACCGATCGTCTGCATTATCTGGGTTGGCAGACCGAAACATTTGCCTATAACTCGTTAAATATCGAGCTGGAAGAGATTTATCAGCGTTTGGATAATTTGCTGAATAATGCGCACGATATGCCGGTGCACTTAGTTGGCCACAGTCTCGGCGGGCTGATCATTCGTTATTATTTGCACCAGCACCGCCCACGCGGCGTGAGCAGTGTGGTGACGCTGGGCACCCCGCATCAGCGGGCCAGTAGTGCCGAACGGTTGCAGCAATTGGGGATGGGGTGGCTGATTGGTAATTCGGGTAGTCACGGGTTATTGGAAAGCGATTTGCCCGATCATTGGGATGTCCCTATTCCTTTGGGCACTATCGCCGGAACCACCGCGGTGGGGATGCGGCCGTTATTATTCTGGCAGCTGGATCAAGAGCCGAGCGACGGTTTAGTGTTGGTGCGTGAAGCTTGTTTGCCGGGGGAAACCGATCATATTGATGTCAGCGCGACCCATACCAATATGATTTACACCTGGGATGTGATCCATCAAGTGGATCATTTTATGCAGTATCAACGCTTTGATCATGAGGCGGAAGATGCGCCGGCAGCGGTAAACGAGTAAACTCCGCTTTTTGTTTGATTAGCCGCAGGATCTGCCATGAACACCTTTTCAACCTTATGCCGTTTGTTCGGCACGCTGTTTTATCGTCGTCCGGATGATGCGGTGATGCCGCCAGTACTTAATATGCTGCAGCAAGGTGCCCTTAGCGAAATGTGGCCGCTGGTATTGAGTGATAACAGCGAGTTTGCCCTCAAGCAGTTGCGTCAGCCGCAAGATGTGGCGGCACTGTGCACCGATTATAGCGAACTGTTTGGCGATAACGGTGCCGTATCACTGCTGGCTGAACAGCATGGTATTGATGTTCAAGGCTTTGCGGCTTTCCAACAGCAAGTGGGCATGCCGGGCGCAGGCACGGTAGCGGGTGGTCACTTTGGTCAGATGCTGCTAACGGCCTCATGGGTTGAAGATCAAAGCGCAGAAGATGAAGTGTCGGCGCAAGAGGCGCTGTTCCAGCACTATCTGTTGCCAACCGCGGCGAAAGTGTTGGGGCAAGTTGAGATGCATGCCAAAACCGGCTTCTATCGCGCGCTGGCGGTGCTGACCCGCGAAGCCCTGTCAGCCATGGCTGATGAGCTGGTGGAGCAGTTAGAAGCGCAAAATGGCGATGAGAGCGATAACGCTTGATATGACCATTAACCGATTGGTGTAAACACGCGTTGCTGGTTACACAGCCTGCTACATAGTTTGCCACATACGAAAAAGCCCCTGCAGTGCAGGGGCTTTTTTTAACACAGAGATAACGTGATCACTTTTCCCATCGCTGTATTTGTTCAGCAGTGCTGACAAAGTCAGCCAGCCCAAATTCAGCGTTGATCGTCATTCAGAAGCCGTAATTATTCAGACAGGGGAATAATAATTTTACCCGGTTTGATTTCAATGCCTTTCGCTAGCTGACGTACCAGTGCTTCTTCTTTACTGCGGTTTGAATCCAGCACATAAACCGGTGTCTGGTTAAAGAACAATTGCAGTGAGTTTTTCAGGTATGGCATCAGCACTTTGGTGCTTTTTTCCAGTGATTGTGGCGTTACGGTGGCATTCAGCAGCTGCATTTCACGCAGATAGATAGCACCGGTTTCACTGTCAAAGTATGGGCGAGCGGCTAAAGAGAGCGCCACGTCGGCATGCTCTTGTCCCACCAATGTGCTCAGATTCAGATCGGCGGTGCCGTTCAAAATCACCTGATTTGGCTCAGCGCGCCCGATTTTTGCTTGCATGTCCTTCAGGGTAATGTTCGCTTCAAAAACGCCCGGCAGACCCAGTTGCTTTTGGAATTCCACTTTTTGCTGCAGGTACTCGTTCACCTGTTGCTCAGTCAGTGCGTACTGAGTTAATTGGCTACACGCCGCCAGCAGGGCGGTACACAGCAGGGCAGCAAACATCATCTGAATTTTTTTGAACATGGAAGGCATCTCTGAATTTCTTGAAAACGGTGGCAAAGAATACCGTTTACATTCTGAAAAATCGAGTCAGAACGTGCTTCATCGCACAGAAAGCCTTATTTTATCTTGTCAACGTGGGGAGAACCGTGCCGTGCAAAGCACTTTTTTCATCGGCAGAGAAAGCAAGATAGATTACTAAAAACAACAGATTACGGAATGTTTTAGGTGTCGAGCCAATACTTAATTTGATTGCGCCCCGATTTTTTGGCGTGATACAGCGCTTGGTCGACGCGATCCAGCAATTCATCGCCTGTTTCATTACTGGGCGTTATAGAAACAACCCCGATACTCACGGTAACAATATTGCCGGTGTCCGGCGACATATTGTGCGCCCATTGTTGCTGGCGAATTTTCTGGCAAAGGAACTCGCCGTACTGGCGAATTTCGCCTTCGTTGGTATTGGGCAAAATAATGGCAAACTCCTCACCACCGTAGCGATATACACGCTCAGAGGCGCGCCGAGTCGTGGATTGCAGCACTCTCGCCAGTCGTTTCAGGCAGCTATCGCCCTCTAGATGACCATAAAAATCGTTGTACAGTTTGAAGTGATCCACATCCAACAGCGCCAACCCCAGCGGCTGGTTGGTGCGCGCATGGCGGCGGATTTCATTATCTAAATCCACATTCAACGCGCGTCGGTTATACACTTCCGTCAGACCATCTAAGTTGACCTGCTGGCGCAGTAAATCCGCCTGTTTTTTCAAACTTAGCTGAATCCCCACACGGGTTTTGACCACCGTGGCATTAAAGGGTTTGGTGATAAAATCGACCGCGCCACTTCTTAGCGCTTCGATCTCTTCTTGTGGATTGTGGTATTTGGTGATGAAAATCACAGTGATATCGCGGGTGAGCGGATCTTGCTTGAGCATTTTGCAGGTATCAAAGCCGCACAGCCCGGGCATTTCGATATCCAGCACAATCAAATCGGGCTGCCTTTCACGTGCGACATGCAGCGCGGTTAACCCATCCATCGATACCAGTATTTCGCCATACGGCTTGAGGATCGTGCTCAGCAGCATCAGCGTGGCGCGCGAATCATCAACCAGCAAAATGCGCGGGATGTAGCGGATAGGGGCGTATTCCATGACATGCTCCGAAAGCGGCCGGCATCGAGCACCAAAATAACTATCATGCATGATTGCGATGACAGTTATCTTGCTTCTGTCTGCCGGCCGACAGCGGGGCCGCTCACTGCGCTGCGCTAGCTTGCGCTCCCCTCTGCATAACGGCAGACAATTTTTTGTGTCAGTGAACTGAGTTCGTTCAACATTCTGTTAATTAAGCCTAGCTGTTGCAGAACAAAACGCGAGTCCGAATCTTGCAGATCTTGCTCTAAAAGTGACTGCGCAAATTGCTGTGTATTGTTGTGCTCAGGGGCAGGGCAGGCTTGCAACTGCGCCGAAACTGCTTGTAGCTGATGCAAAATATGCTGACTGACCTCTTTTAGCAGTGTGCGTGATTCGGCGTTATCTGGCAGCTTATGGCGGTGCGCCCCCAGCGCGGAGATATAGCCCAGCATGGCATGATTCAGGCACAGCAAGCGAAAGCCTTCTTCGAGGATGCGCCGTGAGCGTAGCGGCTCTGAACTCATGTTGGAGATCACCGATGCCAGCTCGGCATCGGCGTTGTGCGCTGCGCGCCGAGCGATGCGATAGCTCAGGCTGTCATCCTTACCTTGCTGATACTGGGCAATCACTTCGCTCAGATAGCTGGTATTGCTGTCGATGGCACGCTGGATCACCAGTGGCAAACGGCGATAGCGCCAATCCGGCCACACAAATGTCACGGCCAGCCATGCGATCCCGCAGCCAATCAGGGTGTCGGTGACTCGCGGAATGGCGATATCAAAACCGGCTCCCATCAAGTTAAAGCAGAACAGCACCAGCATGGTAATGAAGGCGGTGGCGTAGCCGTATTGCACGGTACGAAAGGCAAAAAACAGCACGCCAAGAACGACAATCAGCACCAGCTGACCTTCTTGTGACGGGATCAGATACAGCAGCGGTAAGCCGGCGATAATTCCTGCCAAGGTGCCGAGTACCCGCTGACGTAAGCGCAGACGGGTGGCACTGTAGTTAGGCTGGCAGACAAACAAACTGGTCAGCAAAATCCAGTACCCGCGCTCCATATTAAACGCCATGATGCAGGCATAACCGGCGCACAGTACCAGCGACATCCGCACGGCATGGCGAAACAGCGCGGAACCGGGCGTTAGCTGATTGCGAATGCGCGTCCAGATATCACGAATGCCGTGCAACCCATCGTCAGCCAGCGTGTTGTCTTGTGGCAAGCCAATGATCTGCTCAGACTCAATATGCGACAGCTGCCAGTCAATCGCTTGTAAATTACGCAGCACAAAATTGAGCGAGGCCAGCAGACGCTTATCTTCCGCTTGCTGCGGCTGATGTCGCTCCAGCGAGGCATTGAGCAGATTAAAGGCGCGCTCAAAGCGAAAATCGTGGTTGTAGTCATCGCCACTGATAATTGACTTGGCTAACTGACGGCAGGCTTTGGCCTGCAACAGCAGCAGGCGCTGGAAGCGAAATAGCACATCGGAGTGGCGAAAGCGCTTGGCCAGTGCGTGATACTGGTTATGCGCCGAGCTGGCGCGTTCGTGAATGTCTTGCGCCACAAAATAGTAGCGCAGCAAGCGGCGCGTACTGCGTTGGCCACGGTCGCCTTTCAGGCGTGATAACAGGGAAAGCTTGGTCTGGTTCAGGCTACTAACCAGTGCGCCATTACTGAGCGCAACCTGAATTTGCAGCTCATCATAGCGGTCAGCTTCATCGGGGTCGAAAAAGGCGCTCTTGGCATCCAGATAGCGCGCCAGCAGTTCATAGCAGTTGGCCAGATTTTCCTGCACCGGTCGTACAGGGCGCAGCGCATGGCTGAGCAGCGCAATCAGGCTGTACCACACCGCACCGGCTAGCAGCAGCAAGGGTTGCTGATACCAAGTATCGTACAGCGTCACCCCCAGCATGGTGTAAATTGCAATCAGCAGCGCACCAAAAGAGATGGTGGCGTAGCGCTGACCAATCGCGCCCAGCATGGTAAAGCAGAACGAAGAGATCAAAAGGCCAATGGCAAACAGCCACGGGTAGGGGAATAAGATCTCAATGGAGACCGAAGCGATAAAAAAGCACAGCAGCGTGATAAAAATATTGCGCAAGCGACCACTGAGGCGATCATCAAGATCGGTCAATGCGGCGGCGACTACCCCCAGCGTGACTGGAATGGTGGACAGCACCTCACCGGTCAGCCAAGGAAAGAGCGCCGCCCCTGCCAAGGCGATGAAAATCATCAGGCAGTATTGGAAGCGGCTATTATTTAACGAGTGACGAAGTCGGGAAAACGAACCCATAGATGGTACTGAACGTCCTGTTAGCGGCGATAGCGGTCAATCGTGATCTGCGCTTTTTCATTGCGAATTTGACGCGCTAATTCACTAGGAACGACGCGGCGACCGACAGGCCACAGTGCCACAACGGCCAATTTGAAATGGGCGATCCCAACCGGAATACCGATCAGAGTCAGGCACTGGCCGATTCCCACGGCAATGTGCACCAGACACAACCACCAACCGGCAATCACAAACCAGATGACGTTGAGCAGAAAACCACCGGCAGCGAGCAGAGAGTTGCTGCGGTTTTCCAGATCGTCGACTTTCACGACATCGTTACCGTATGGCACTAACGACATCTTGGTGATTTCCCAACATGCGCGGGTGAGTGGTAAGGTAACGATACACACAATGCTGAGCAGGGTAGCTAAAAACCAGCTGATTGTGGTGATGAAGCCACCCATTACAAAGTTAAAAATATTCAGTGCAGTTGCCACGGGATGACTCCTGTAAAAAGCAATTATTGTGCTGATTTTAGCGTGTTTTTCGCAATAACGGCAGCAGCTTGTTACGCCAAGCGGCATTATGCCATACCCTGTATGCAGGATAAGCGCTTTCTGTTCTACCTTGTTGGTTAGCAAGCCGTGTACGGCTCAGTTCGAGCTACCCTCGGCTGCTGAATTAACAGCAATATAACCGCAACACAATGATGCCAAGGATGACGTAGCCGCAATGAAACTGACTGCCACCCGCCTCGGACGCCGACTTTCGCAGCACCCTTTTCACACCGTTGAAGTGGTGAATGACGCCCTGTGCTTTAGCCGCGGTATGCCCACCGATGAGCGCCGTCATCAACTTCGCACTGAATCGCATCGCGATGCTCAATCTCGCAGTGAACAGTTAATTGTCCCGTTTCGGCAGCTGCTCGCCCTAGAAATACGCCGTGGCATTGTGTGGGGTGAGTTGCAAGTGGTGTTGGCCGAGGGCGAGACGATCACCTTGCATGGTACCGATTGGAATGCCACCCGCGCCTTTTGTGCCGAGTTGGAAAGTCGCTGGCAGCAGTGGACACAAGAGATGCTACCGCTGGTGTTGCAAGCGCTGGCGCAAGCAGGGGGGCCACTGATCAGCCGCCTCAAAGCGTTGCGCTGGTTGGCCCACGATGAGCTGCAACAGCTGCAGCAGACGATTTTGCAAGCGTGGCAAGCGTTACCGATAGCCCCACAGCGCGTTGCCTGTTTGGAGGCATGTGCGGAGCCTTTTAGCTTCTGCCAACGTTGGCTGGATGAAGGCGAAGAGCTGACGCGACGTTACAACCAGCAGTTTATCCAGCGTCTGCGCCAGCAAGAGTTTGATTTGTTTGGTGGTTGCTTACCGCCAGCTGCGCAGCCGACGGAATCGCAATTAGAGGCTTTGCTCCTTAACGAACCTCGGGTTCTGGTGCAGGGTATTGCGGGCAGCGGGAAAACCCATATTGCCGCTGCGCGCGCCGCATGGCTGATGCAACAAGAGGGCGCGCAAGCGTCGCAGATTTTGCTGTTAGCCGGCGCTCCCGCTAGCCGTGAGCGAATGTTGCAGGTGCTGCGATCTACACTGGGCCAAGACGCGGAGTTACCCGCGATATGGCTGATGCATGAGTTGGGCGCGCATATTGTGGCGCAGGCTGATAGCCGCAAGCTGAGCGAGCTCAATGCGTTAGAAACAGATCATGCAGCGCGCTGCGCGTTCTGGATTGCGCAGTGGCAAAATCAGTGCAGTGAGAAGGCCGCGCAAGCCAAAGGTTGGGCGCAGTGGTTAGGCGAAGAGTTGGGCTGGCCATTAGCGGAGGAGGCATTTTGGCAAGATCCTGCGCTATGCGCTCGATTAAGCGTTCGTCTCGATCGCTGGTTGATGTTGCTGCGTCGGCAGGCGGGCAGTCAGAAAAGTTGGCTTGAGTCGCAGGTGGATGAAGAGATGCAGCCAGCACTGCAGAAAAAACTGCGGCTACTGAATCCACTGTTAAAAGCGTGGCGCACTCACCTCAAAGAGGCGCGTACCCAAGATAGTCTGACGCTAGAGCAGCAAGCGCAAGACTTGCTGGCGGCAGGCCGCTATGTCAGCTTGTTTACCCACATTATTTGCGACGATGCGCAGCTCTTGTCACCGCGGCAACTGGACTTGCTGCAGCCGTTGGTCGCACATCGACAGACCCGTTTCTATGCCCTTGGCGATGACTGGCAGCGCATCACCCGTTATGTTGGCGATGGCACTTCGCTGCGCCGCGATGTTGCTGCCCGTTTTGGTGAGCCGTATCGCATCGCGCTCGATACCGATTTTCGTCAGCCTGCAGCAGCTGTGGCAGTGAACCAACGTTTAGCGCAGCAGCACCCGGATTATCGGGATATCGAGTGGCATGGCGCCAACAGTGATAAATCTAATAATGCGAGCAAACACCCAGTGCGCATTTTACCGGAAGGCGAATTAGAGCCGCTGTTGGATTTACTCTCCGGCGTGTTGCAGCCAACGCAATCCGTGGTCATTAGCGGCCGCTCAGCTATACAGCGACCGGCTTGTGTGGACTACGCGGCGCGGCGCTGGCCACGCCTGTCTTTACGCTATATCCCGCTGAATGAGTTGATAGGCATCGAGTGCGAGCACCTCATTTTGACGGGTTTGCAGGGCGGCAGTGAGGGCTTTCCGGCACCCGTGCGGGAAACGCTGGTCGAACAGGCGCTGTTACCGCCCGCCGAATATTTTCCTGATGCCGAAGAGCGACGCTTATTGTATTTGGCGCTAACTCGGGCGCGGGCGAAAACCTGGCTGTTAGCCGCCGATTCCACTGATTACTCGGCTGAGCATAATGTTGAACCATCGCGGTTTTTGGCGCGCTTGCGCGAAGCTGACGTCCCGTGTTATCGGCGAGCACAATAATTACGATGCTCGATGAGGCCAATCATTGGCCATTGAGTATTGGCTATTGGCTATTGGCTATTGGCTATTGGCTATTGGCTATTGGCGATGGCTGGTATCGAGTATTGAATAGCAGTGGTAGCCGTACAGGGTCACAAATTGGTGCTATGGTGGGGCGGTACGGTCAATTTCTACGCCGCTAACTATGCTGACGCTATGCCAGTGCAATAACAGGAGAGTGCTATGTTAACCCTTTGCTCGCTCGACCATTTGGTTCTCACAGTGCAGGACATCGAGCGTACGGTCGATTTTTATCAGGATATTCTGGGCATGCATGCCGAGACGTTTGGCAAAGAGCAGCGCACGGCTTTGCACTTTGGTGAGCAAAAGATCAATTTGCATCCTGCCGCTAGACCTATTCAACCTTGCGCCGCAACCCCGATGCCGGGCAGTGCCGACCTCTGTTTATTGACTAAAACGCCGTTAGATGAAGCGATGCGCTGGGTTAAAGCCAATGGCGTTCAGATAGAAGAAGGGCCGGTACAGCGCACTGGCGCAACCGGCCCTCTATTATCGTTCTATATCCGCGATCCCGATGGCAACCTGATAGAGATTGCTAATCGCTTGGTATCCTAACGCGGCGCACTATTTTTTGGGTATCGCGTTAGTAAATTGCGTCCGTGCAGCGCGTTTCTGAACCGATAGCTAAGAATCAGCCAAGACGCTCACTCAGGTAGCGCTGGTAATCTGGGATCTCAATGTCGACCGGCTCATTGAACAGGTGGGATTTGATCAGGAAATTGGCGGTAGCGCGGTTGGTGGCAACCGGAATATTCCACACGGCAGAAATACGCAGCAGTGCTTTGACGTCTGGATCGTGCGGCACGGCATTGAGTGGGTCCCAGAAGAAGAACAGCACATCAATTTTGCCTTCAGAAATGTACGCGCCCAATTGCTGATCGCCGCCCATCGGGCCGCTCAGCAGGCTATGAATGGAAAGACCGGTGGCGCGGGATATCAGGGAACCGGTGGTTCCGGTGGCATACAAATCGTGGTTGCGCAGGGTGTCGATATTTTCTTCAACCCAGCGCAGCAGGGCCTCTTTGCAGTGGTCATGGGCCACCAGTGCAACCTGCTTGCGGGCCTGCATCGTACGGGTTGTGATATACATCATGCGTTCCTTCCTGAAATCTCTGCACAAGAAATCGGTACAACACCGATTTCCGGCACGGTAACTGACTATACAGCCACAGGCTGTGAATTCTCAGACAAACCGTGCCGGATCAGCGCAGGGCAGGATTACGGACGAGCGTGATCTTTAGCCCAGTTCATAAAGCGCTGCTGGGTTTTGGCATCGGCTTGCTGGAACCAGTACTGTAACATTTGCTCCGGCACATTTTCACCCTGCAAGGTAACAGTTTGCTGGGTAACCGCGGTATTTGCGGCAGTTGCCGCACCGGCTGCTACCGGAATGGCCAAGGTCGCGGTCATGGCTGGTGCCAAGTTGGCTACGGCAGCCGCAGAGCTGGAGTGGTTATAGGTTGCCAGAGCTTCTTGGATATTGCGGGATGACATCAAGCCATCAACGGCCAGCACGTCTGATTTGTACGGGACAGTTTTGCCGTTTTGGTCGACCAAACGGAAATCCAGTGATTGATTGAAGCGCTTACCATCGCTATCGGTATTCAGCTTTGGCAGCTCGATAGTCAGTTTTTGATCGGCGCTGGCATCGAATGACGCCACAATCGGTGCTGAGGTAAACAGAGTTTGGTCAGAGCCGGAGCGAACAATCTTCTCAACGCGGAACAGGATCTGGCTGGTCTCGTTTGGCAGATTCACGTGTGGGGTGCTTTTCAGCAGTCCGCTGGGCACTTTCTGGCCGTCTACCATCAGCAATTCAACGTCAGTTGGAACAGTTAAGCTGGCTGCCAGAGCCGGAGTTGCACAGGACAGGGCCAGCATCCCAGCGTAAAGATGGCTCAATTTCATTATTATCTCCTTAAGGTTGCCGGTTCTTACAGGCCACTGCAGATCTTTCCGGCTTAAATGCTATACAGCAATACAGATGCATAAAACTGTGAGCAAAAGATGCCGAATCATACAACACTTTGCAATCACTTCCTGAGCCGGATATAACAGTGTGACTAAGATCATATCGTCTTTTGCGAATTATCGTAACAGGAGGTTTCCATGCACGAAGACTTGATCCGTGAGGTATTACAGTCGACGCGAACCATTGCACTGGTGGGGGCGAGTCATAAGCCGGAGCGACCAAGTTATCGCGTGATGGCGTACTTGCTTGAGCAAGGGTATCACGTCATTCCGGTTAATCCGGGGTTGGCGGGGCAGAAATTACTGGGGCAGGAAGTCAAACGCACGCTGGCGGAGATTGATGAACCGGTCGATATGGTGGATGTTTTTCGCAGTGCCGATGCGGCTTATGAGATTGCTGGTGAAGCCATCGCTATTGGCGCTAAATCGCTGTGGCTGCAGTTAGGGGTGATTAACGAAGAGGCGGCGGCGTTGGCACAAGCGGCGGGGTTAAAGGTGGTGATGGATCACTGCCCGAAAATTGAAATTCCGCGTTTAGGTTTAGAGAAAGCCTGATACGCGTGCTTCACTTCGCCTAAAAAAAGAGCCACATCATTTGCTATTGGGCATCGATGTGGCCTTTGTGTTTGGTGCAAGATTTTGAGCATCAGCGCTGTGCATGTATTAATGCAGCGCCCGATTTTTTTCCAACTCTTCGACAATGGTGTCGGCCAAATCGTCTAAGTTGGGTTGGTCGGGGTGCAGTGGCAATGTTTCGCGATCCAGCTGCATCTCGGCAATATACGTGTGAACCGGCTCGCCCTCTTCATTCTCCATGACCACGTGATACCACGGAGCCAAGCGAAGGGCATCATCAATCCCCATTTCTGCCGGGGTCGGTTTTTGCAGTGAATATTCGGCGTCTACGTCCAGGATGACACCGAGAGAACCCAGCATCTTGTGGCGAACCTGCTGGCCGGGTTTAAATTTCACGGCAATCATGATGACCTCCTAAAAAATCTGACGTCTTACCTCTTAATCTGGGGGAGTAATCGGATAATTTCAAGAGCGTAACCGTAATCTTATTGCTTCTTACTCTCTATTAGACCGCGCATGTTATCGCTTGCTCCCGCCCTGAGCAGCAAAAGCGTAAAAATAAATGATGTTGGATGTTTTAGAGAAAACAGTAAGAAATAACAAATAGATAGAGGGAAGTCGCTATGGAAAAAATCGCTACAGAAGAAAAGCAGAGGCAAAAGGAAAAACAAAAAAGGATATGAAGAAGTAGCGCTGGGTAGTGTGGGGCACTACCACCCAGCACAAAGCAAACGGCCACTGCATGGAAGTACAGTGACCGAATCGGCAGCGTGCTTAGATCACGCGGCAGGCGAAGCCTTTCAGGTACAGACCTTCTGGGTAGGTACTCAGTACAGGGTGATCTGCTGCTTGCGTGAATTGCTCAACGAATTGCACTTCACGTTTGGCATCCAGCGCAGCGTCGGCCAGAATTTTCTGGAACAGGCCAGATTCCATCAGACCTGAGCAAGAGTAGGTCAGCAGCGTACCGCCCGGATTGAGCAGTTGCATGGCCAGCATGTTGATGTCTTTGTAACCACGGCAGCCGCCAGCCAGTTGGCCTTTGTTTTCAATGAACTTTGGTGGATCCATGATGATCACATCAAACTTCTCGCCCTGCTCACGGTATTCACGCAGCAGCTTGAAGACATCAGCGCGAACGAACTCGGCGCGGCTCATATCAAAACCGTTCAGCTCGGCGTTTTGACGGGCGATATCCAGCGCTGGCTGGGATACATCCACGTTCACCACTTGCTTACAGTTGCCTTTCAGAGCAAACAGGCCAAACGCGCCGGTATAGCAGAAGCAGTTCAGCACTTTTTTGCCATTCACATAACGGCTGGCCGCCAAACGGCTTTCACGCTGATCAAGGTAGAAACCGGTTTTGTGACCTTCTTTGATATCCACCAGAATTTGCACGCCATTTTCACGAATTGGCAGCAGTTTTGGTGGCTCTTCACCGTGCAGCAAACCGGTCACTTGCTTTAAGCCTTCTTTCTTACGCACGGCGACATCAGAGCGCTCATAGATGTTGCACTCTGGATAGCATTCGCGCAGGGCATTCATCAGGTTCAGCCGCTGGAACTCTGCACCGGATGAGAGCAGCTGCAGCACCAAAAAGTTATCGTAACGGTCAATGGTGATCCCTGGCAGGCCATCAGATTCACCGGCAATCAGGCGATAACCGGTCAGGTCATCACGCGCTGCGACCACATTACGCCACTGCTGGGCTTGCTGCAGGCGGCGAACAAAGAAATCTTGATCGATCTGCTCGTCACGATCGAATGTCCACACGCGGCCGCGAATTTGCGAGTCAGCGGACCATGCCGCACGGGCCAGCCAGTTGCCGCCTTTGTCAAAAACATCCAGCGTCTCACCGGACAACGGTTTGCCTTCCACGCGCTCGATGGCACCGGAGAAGATCCACGGGTGGCGGCGGAGTAATGATTTTTCCCGGCCTTTGGCCAGAATGATACGTGCAGACATGGTTATATGCTCAGCAGGAACGGTAAATAGAAATGGGGCGCTATTCTCGGTGACACGCGCAAGAAATGCAATCTGAGTTCAGTATCACGTCTTGTCGTTATTCAGCCGGATATCCGCTCGATTATAGGCGATACTCAAAAGAGGGGACAGCAGGAGGGGACATGAGCAATATCAGCATGAAAATCTCGGTAGCCGGTCATGTGCAAGGCGTGGGATTTCGTTACTTCACCCAACAAAAAGCGTTGGCGATGGGGATCAAAGGCTATGCCAAAAACCTCAACGATGGGCGTGTCGAGGTACTGGCTTGTGGCGATGAGGAGACGATCAACCGCTTTATTAACTGGCTCAGCGAAGGCCCCCGTTCTGCCACCGTTGAGTGTTTGATGGCAGAAGAGGTACCCTTTTGCGAATTGGGAGAATTTGAAATCCGTTAAATACACTTAACCGGTTTCGGCAAACCCGCAATCTTGGTGGCCTGTTTGGCAGGACCTTCAGGGAACAGCTTATACAGATAGCGGCTGTTACCTTTTTCCTCGCCATACTTTTGAGCCATGGCTTTCACCAGCATACGAATGGCCGGTGAGGTGTTGTATTCTTGGTAAAACTCGCGCACAAAGTGCACCACTTCCCAGTGTGCTTCGGATAACGCAATTCCTTCACGTTCGGCGATCAACAGCGCGAGCGCTTCGCTCCAGTCCTGACTGTTTTTAAGATAACCGTGGGCATCGGTATCGATCACACGTCCTGCAAATTCCAAAGGAGATGTCATGCCTTTCAGGCTCCGGTGTCAAGGATTCAAAGGGAAGGTATTTTGCGCTGAAATCCACAAAAAACAAACCCTGCCTTAGCAGGGTTTGTTGGGTGTACGTGAAAGTCGGTATTCACGCCATTGTCATCACTTATTCGTCACGCATGATGCCCAGAATGCTGAGCAGGCTGACAAACAGGTTATACAGGGAAACGTACAGGCTCACTGTCGCGCGAATATAGTTAGTTTCGCCGCCGTGAATGATGTTGCTGGTTTCAAACAAAATCATCCCAGAAGAGAACAGAACAAACAGGGCACTGATTGCCAGATGCATGGCTGGCATCTGCAGGAAAATCCCCGCGACCATCAGCACCAGCAGCGCGATAGCGCCAGCAGTTAACATACCGCCCATAAAGGACATGTCTTTACGGGTAGTCAGCACGTAAGCCGAGCAGCTAAAGAACACCAACGCCGTTCCGCCCAGCGCAGTCAGGATCACATCACCGGCACCGGCTTTCAGGAACATTCCCAGCAATGGGCCTAAGGTGTAGCCCATGAAACCGGTCAGCGCGAATGTAGCGACCAGACCTTTAGCACTGTTGGCATAGCGTTGGGTTAAGAAAAACAGGCCATAAAAACCGACCAGCGTCAGAATCATTCCCGGACGTGGCCAACCCATCAGCATGCTGGTGGTGGCGACGGCCGCAGAAAAGGCGAGGGTTAAGCCCAACAGGAAATAGGTATTACGCAATACCTTGTGGGTACTTAACAGGCTCGTTTCACGTTGCGTGATAACGATAGGTTCCATGGTCTATTCCTTCTTCAAATCAAAAGTTATTGAGAACAAAATAAAAAAACACAACGTACATGCGGTACGTGCTAATCAATCAAAGGCCGCATAACGGCAAACGGGTGACGTTCTTTAATTGCGTCGCCTCATTAACGTGATGTGTTGCTTATTACGTGAGTGACAGGGCTACCTGTTACCCGGCGATGATAGCGGATTCTTACCCACTACGAGATAAATATGCGGGCAGATGTGATCTGTTTCAAGTCTCGTGCGGATTAAAAAGCAGCAAACTGCATGAAATCTCAGCAAACAGTTCAGCGAGGCTTTACATTCACGGCAGTGACGATTATAGTGCGCCTCAACAAAACGGAAGAGTGGCCGAGTGGTTGAAGGCACCGGTCTTGAAAACCGGCGACGCGAAAGCGTTCTAGAGTTCGAATCTCTACTCTTCCGCCAAATTTCGAAACCCCGTTGCTGAAAAGCAACGGGGTTTTTTGCTTTCTAGCTTGCACATATATCCCATACGCGGTGATGCTAGGATACCGATGTGCTCATGTCGCTAACGGCGGTGCTGGGCTCGTTGGTATTGGAATGCGGTTTGGTGTGAAATAAGGTGCGATATTGAAATGCTGAGTGAGGCGTTGAGTTAGATTTTGTGGCGTTGCGCTATCTTCAGTAGCGATATGGCAATGTATCGATATGGCCACACTGCCGGCAGGGACCGGCAGAGCGAGAGACGTTAGTCAGAGCTTATCCGTGCATGAATGTCACGCACTTAAGACGACCACTGATTTTTATATTCTAGATACAGCACGGTAGCGGCAACCCGTGAACGAACGTTCAGTTTGCGCAGCAGGTTACGCACGTGCACTTTCACGGTCTCTTCCGAAATGAATTGTTCAGCGGCAATTTGCTTGTTAGACATGCCACGAGCAACCCCTTGCAGGATGTCCATTTCACGTTGCGTTAATTCGGCCAGCGGATCGGTAATTTGGGTGCGCGAGCTCAAATAGCCCGACACGGTTTCGCTGAACACCTGTTGCCCTTGTGCTGCTTCACAAATTTGGCTGAGCAGCAATTCTGGCTCGCTGTCTTTCAGCAGGTAGCCATCAGCGCCTGCATCGACCAGCGCATACACATCGCTGCGCGCATCAGAAACGGTCAGGATAATAATGCGCGCATCAATGCCTTCATTACGTAGCGCATGCAGGGTATCTAGCCCAGATAACCCCTTCATGTTCAAATCCAGCAGGATGATATCTGGTTGAGTACGGCCAGCCAGCGCAATAGCTTCACTGCCACTGCTGGCTTCGGCAACGATATCAAACGTCGGCTCTAGCTCCAGTAACTGACGCAGACCACGGCGCATCAACGGGTGATCATCCACAATCATCACGCTGTACGTGGCGGTGGTGTTCGGTGTGGTGTGGTTGGTATCCATCAATTCTGTCCTAATTTTTGCGTGTCGGTTTATCGGCAGTAAACCAACGTTGTCTGAGTCGAAATAGCTAAACCCCATTTGTTATTCTGGGATGGATCTTCAGAGCATGTTTCTTAAGCGCGTGGTGCTTAAGAGAATAGTTATCTGTTTTTGCTCCGACCGGGCTCCGATGTCTGCCCAAGAATTTTTATATACTACAGTAAATTAGCTCGGTGGTACGTTATTGGCGGTGACAGGGTCAAAGCTGAGTCGCACTTCGGTGCCGCCTTGTTCGGTCGCACAAATCTCCAGTTTTCCCCCCAAGCGCGCAGCGCGCTCAGCCATGATGGTCAGGCCGTAGTGGCCTTCTGGCTCTTCAAGGGTCGCGATCCCGACGCCATCATCGGTAATCCGGATGACATTCTGCTCATCTTTGTCGCAGTCACAGCATACGGTAATGTGCTGTGCATTCGCATGTTTAATCGCATTCAGTACCGCTTCGCGCACAATCTGCAGTACATGTACTTGCTGTTGGGCATTCAACGATTGTGAGGATAACGCACAGTGTAACGCAATTTGTGCCTGACTTTGTTCGCGCAGTGGGGCTAACAGTTGCTGTAGTGCGGCTTGCAAATCCGCTTCTTCGATGGTTAAGCGGAAGGTGGTCAGCAATTCACGCAGTTGCCGGTAAGCGTCATTGAGCGCTTGTTCAAAATCGCGAATAATCGCCTGCGCTTTTGGATTATCCGGATCGGTACTGCGACGCAGTAAGGTGATCTGGATGCGCAAAAAAGACAAGGCTTGCGCTAGCGAGTCATGCAGCTCACGGGCGATGGTGGAGCGCTCTTCCATCAGCAGCAGTTGCATCTGCTGTTTTTGCATGCGGTTTAAGTAAATGGCGCGACTGAGCATGTTGGCCACGTTTTGCATCAGTTGCGGCTGAGGTTGCTGGTGAGCTGGCCAGCGCAAGATCCCAAGCGGTTGACCATCTAAACTCAGAATCTGCTCGCAGACTGGCTGTGCATCTGGTTTGTCGAGCGCGGGCTCTTGTCCGCTATGCAGGCTCCACAAACCTTGCCCGCGATCGGTTACGTCCAGTTGCAGGAAATCCAGCTGCTCACTGCGCCGCACAATATCCAGCACCTTTTCCAACCCCGGGCGGGTAATTTGGCTGACCGTTAGAGCCTGTGAGGCGTCAAACAGCACGCTTAAGGTGCGGTTGGCTTGAGTCAGGCTGAGGGTTTTTTCTTGAACCTTGTCTTCCAGCGAGCGATACAGTTTTTCCAGATCGCCGGCCATGCGGCTAAAGGTGGTGGACAGCACGCCTAGCTCGTTTGGCAGGTCGCTATCGAGCGCCAGCGGTGAAAATTGGCCGTTTTGGATTTGGCGGCTAGCGCTCAGCAGTTTATTGAGCGGCGCCACGACTTCACGCCGCGTGGTACGCAGGGCAAACAACACCAGCCCCATGATGGCCAGCAGACCGCTGAGCATCACGATCCCCACTTGGGTCATGTTTTGCTCAGAATAGTGTTGTAAGGCCAACACAAAGTGGTCGATTCGGCTGACATAGGCGGCTAGACCTTGTAAGAAAGCTTCGCTGTGGCCGTGTTGCAGCTGTTGTTCGAGGGTGCGCCAGGTT
The DNA here is from genome assembly GCF_021368255.1 of Plesiomonas sp. PI-19. Taxonomy (NCBI): domain Bacteria; kingdom Pseudomonadati; phylum Pseudomonadota; class Gammaproteobacteria; order Enterobacterales; family Enterobacteriaceae; genus Plesiomonas; species Plesiomonas sp. PI-19. Next base: position 1,811,665 of record NZ_JAJNMQ010000001.1, on the reverse strand, counting down.
AGTAGCAGCTGCACATACTCTTCACGTACGCGCTCCGGCACATAAAAGCGTGTGAGCTTACGCAGGGAAGGGGCTAGCAGCGAGCGTCGGTATTCAGACAAGTGCGCATCAATATCTTGCGGCTGGCTGGTCAGATCGTAGGCTAGCCGGTAACTTTGCATGCGCAGTGAGCCGGCCACGTTGACGGCTTCAGCATTACTGATATTGCCGGCGATGGTCAGCAGCGCAATGCTGGTGGATAAAATTGCCAGCAAAATAATCGCAGTGAGCGGACGAGCTAACGTTCGGGTGACAGAGCGTTTAACTAACACCTGATCTTCACTTGTCTCTTTGCGTGTCTGTTTGTTTATCGTGTTCAGTTTTTATTCCATCTTTCAAAGCGCACTCTTTCAACGTGCCGTGTTTCAACACGCGGTTGAACGTGCATTTTAGCCCACTTGGTCTTGCTAATATGTCAGACAAAAGCGGCGTGCTTCGCCCCAATTTTCTGTTGTGATTCAGAGATCTAGGTCACGTAAAATCCGTGCCAAGAATTGATCTTGCGCAAGGTTACCCGCTAGTCACCTCTTTCGGGGTATTACCATTTAACGCTGATTTTGCATACTCAGCACATCAGCAACACTTGGTCGCAGAACCGTGATAAACGGTGAACAATAGTAATACAGTGTTAACCGGAATTTGGTGGCTATATTTCCCTCATGAATGCGCTGTGTCATAGGAGCATGCGATGACCAGTTTATCGCGGCGTCATTTATTACGTGGCCGCTGGAAAAGTGCCCGGCTCGGTCAAACAGAGCAACGTCCCCCTTGGGCGATACCGGATCCGCTATTTACCGATCAGTGTACGCGTTGCGCCGAATGTATCCGTCAGTGTGAAACTGGCGTACTCACCACCGGCGAAGGCGGTTTTCCCATTGCTGATTTTTCCCGTGCTGAATGCACATTCTGTCGCCGCTGTGCGGATAGCTGCACCTTACCGTTGTTTCAAGCTGCGCAACAAGCGCCTTGGTCAATAAAAGCAGAGATTGGGCCGAATTGCCTGTCTGCGTGCGGTACCGAATGCCGCAGTTGTCAGGATGTATGTGAGGTACGGGCGATCCGTTTTATTCCACAAGCCGGCGGAGTGGCGAAGCTCGCGCTGGATACGGCGGTTTGTACTGGCTGTGGGGCGTGCGTCAGCATTTGCCCAGTACAGGCGGTCCGCATGACGCACGATGTAAGGAACAATAATGAATAACGCAACGTGGCACGTGTGCGGGCTGGTAGTACAGGCCCGACCGGAAGCCGTGCCGTCGGTGGCGGAGGCTTTATCCGCCTTTGCCGATACCGAAGTGGCCGCTACCGAGCCGGAGCAAGGCAAGTTGGTGGTGGTCGTTCAAGGCAGCGATTCTGCTGCTTTACTGGATAGAATTGAGTCAGTACGTAACGTTGCAGGCGTGCTGGCGGTGTCGCTGGTTTATCACCAGCAGGATGAGCAAGGTGAGGAAACACCATGAAACTCAGTCGTCGGGACTTCATGAAAGCCAACGCCGTCGCGGCCGCTGCAGCTGCTGCGGGGATCACCCTGCCGGTCGCGGTGAATGCCGCTACGGGCGAAGGTGGCGAAATTAAATGGGACAAAGCGCCGTGCCGTTTCTGCGGTACAGGTTGCGGTGTTCTGGTCGGTACGCAAAATGGCCGTGTCGTGGCATCGCAAGGCGATCCTGATGCGCCGGTTAACCGTGGTCTGAACTGCATCAAAGGCTATTTCCTGCCGAAGATCATGTACGGTAAAGACCGCTTAACCCAGCCGTTACTGCGGATGAAAAACGGTCAGTATGACAAAGAGGGTGAGTTCACCCCGGTCACGTGGGATCAAGCCTTTGATGTGATGGCGGATAAATTCCGTGGCACGCTCAAAGAAAAAGGCCCAGATGCTGTTGGCATGTTTGGCTCCGGTCAGTGGACGGTGTGGGAAGGCTACGCGGCGGCCAAGCTGTTCAAAGCGGGTTTTCGTAGCAACAACATCGACCCGAACGCGCGTCACTGTATGGCGTCGGCGGTGGTGGGCTTCATGCGTACCTTCGGTATGGATGAACCGATGGGCTGCTATGACGACATCGAACAAGCCGATGCGTTCGTGCTGTGGGGCTCCAACATGGCAGAGATGCACCCGATCCTGTGGTCGCGCATCACCAACCGCCGTCTGAGCAATGACAAAGTCAAAGTGGCGGTACTGTCGACCTTTGAGCACCGTAGCTTTGAGCTGGCGGATAACCCGATCATCTTCACCCCGCAATCGGATCTGGTGATCTTAAACTTTATCGCCAACTACATTATCCAGAATAATGCCGTTGATCAGGCGTTTATGGATAAGCACGTGAATATCCGTAAAGGGGCGACCGATATCGGTTATGGCCTGCGCCCAGATCATCCGTTAGAGAAAGCGGCCAAGAACGCTGGTAGCGGGGCAGCTGAGCCAATGAGCTTTGACGATTTCAAAGCCTTCGTATCTGAATACACGGTAGAAAAAACCAGCAAGATGACCGGCGTACCGCAAGATCAGCTGATCGAGCTGGCGAAGCTGTATGCTGACCCGAACATCAAGGTCGTCTCCTACTGGACCATGGGCTTTAACCAGCACACCCGTGGCGTGTGGGCGAATAACCTGTGCTACAACATCCACCTGCTGACCGGCAAGATTTCCAAGCCGGGTTGTGGTCCATTCTCCTTAACGGGCCAGCCATCCGCGTGTGGTACGGCGCGTGAAGTGGGCACCTTTGCGCACCGTCTGCCAGCAGACATGGTGGTGACCAATGAAAAACACCGCCAGATCACCGAACAGCAGTGGAACGTACCGGCCGGTACCATCCCAGAAAAAGTGGGTCTGCACGCCGTGGCGCAAGACCGCGCGCTGAAAGATGGCAAGCTGAATGCCTACTGGGTGATGTGTAACAACAACATGCAGGCCGGTCCGAACATCAATGCCGATCGGATGCCGGGCTGGCGTGATCCGCGCAACTTTATCGTGGTTTCCGATCCGTATCCAACCGTCAGTGCGCTGTCTGCCGACCTGATCCTGCCAACCGCGATGTGGGTGGAGAAGGAAGGGGCTTACGGTAACGCTGAGCGTCGTACGCAATTCTGGCACCAGCAGGTGAAAGCGCCGGGTGAGGCTAAATCTGACTTGTGGCAGCTGATGGAGTTTTCCAAGCGCTTTACGGTGGATGAAGTTTGGCCTGCCGACTTGTTAGCTAAACAGCCAGAACTTAAGGGCAAGACCCTGTTTGACGTGTTGTACGCCAATGGCAAGGTCAATGCCTATCCGCTGAGCGAGATCCCAGACGATCGTCTGAACGATGAAGCACGCGCGTTTGGTTTCTATGTGCAAAAAGGGCTGTTTGAAGAGTACGCCTTCTTTGGCCGCGGCCATGGTCACGATTTAGCGCCGTTTGATACTTATCATCAAGTGCGCGGCATCCGCTGGCCGGTGGTCGATGGGAAAGAAACCCTGTGGCGTTACCGCGAAGGGTTCGATCCGTTTGTTAAAGCCGGTGAAGGGGTACGTTTCTACGGTCATAAAGACGGTAAAGCGGTTATTTTTGCGTTGCCGTATGAGCCGGCAGCAGAAAGCCCAGATGAAGAGTATGACCTGTGGTTGTCGACCGGTCGTGTGCTGGAGCATTGGCATACTGGTTCAATGACCCGCCGTGTGCCAGAGCTGCACCGCGCCTTCCCCGAAGCGGTGACGTTTATCCATCCATTGGATGCGAAAGCGCGCGGCCTGCGCCGTGGTGACAAGGTGAAAGTGATCTCGCGTCGCGGTGAAGTGATTTCGATTGTGGAAACCCGTGGCCGTAACCGCGTGCCGCAGGGCTTGGTGTATATGCCGTTCTTTGATGCGGCCCAGCTGGTGAATAACCTGACGCTGGATGCGACCGACCCGCTGTCGAAAGAGACTGACTTTAAAAAGTGCGCGGTTAAGCTGGAAAAAGCCTAATTCGTTGTCTTTGCGATAGTTGTCTTTGCAATAGTAGTCGCAAGAAATATGCATCAAACAGCGTCACACGTAACAGAGTAAGACGGAAGGAAGTACCGGATGTCAGAACCACGGGATAAAGGACCCGCACGGCGTCGATTTTTACGCGACGCGGTGCGCAGCGCAGGTGGCTTGGCCGGATTGGCTTTGCTGCTTGGGCTGCAACAAAAGCAATCTCAGGCAAAAGATGGGCTGGCGCTGCGTCCGCCCGGCGCGTTGCCGGAGGGGCGCTTTGAGGCGGCCTGTATCCGTTGTGGGCAGTGCGTGCAGGCGTGCCCGTACGACACGCTGCATCTGGCGACGTTGTTGTCACCGTCATCAGCGGGGACGCCATACTTCATCGCGCGGCAAACGCCGTGCGAGATGTGTGATGACATTCCTTGTGTGGCGGCATGCCCAAGCGGGGCGTTGGATCCTGAGCTGACCAATATCGACGATGCCCGTATGGGGTTGGCGGTGTTGCTGGATCATGAGAACTGCCTGAACTGGCAGGGCTTGCGCTGTGATGTGTGCTATCGCGTGTGTCCGGCCATTGATAAGGCCATCACGCTAGAGCTGCATCAGAACACCCGCACCGGTAAGCACGCCAAGTTCTTGCCGACCGTGAACAGTGATTACTGCACCGGTTGTGGCAAGTGCGAACAGGCGTGCGTACTGGAAGAGTCGGCCATCAAGGTGCTGCCGTTATCACTGGCGCGCGGCGAGCTGGGCCATCATTACCGGTTGGGGTGGAAAGAGAAGGAGAAAGCCGGTCACGCGCTGATCCCTTCACAGCCACAATTGCCGGTACGCACACCGCAAGGAGGTGAGTGATGGCTAATCCCGTTGCGAAAGCCGGTCGCGATGCGTGGCAACGTCATGGTTGGTTGCACGCCCATCGCTGGTTGTTACTGCGTCGCGCTTGTCAGCTGACGGTGCTGCTGATGTTTTTGAGCGGCCCGTGGTGGGGAATTTGGCTGCTGCGCGGTAACTACAGCGGCAGTTTGCTGCTCGATACCGTACCGATGACCGATCCGCTGGTGATGCTGGAAAGTCTGGCGGCGGGCCATTGGCCGCTGCTGACCACATGGTTAGGGGCGGGCGTAGTGCTGCTGCTGTATGGCCTGTTGGTGCGCCGCGGCTTTTGTGCGTGGGTCTGTCCGCTGAATCCAGTGACGGATTTGGCCGCTTGGCTGCGTCGGCGCTTGAATCTGCGTCAATCAACCGTGCTGTCACGCAATCTGTGCTATGGGCTACTGCTGATGATTTTGGTCGGTAGCGCCGTTAGCGGCACCTTGCTGTGGGAATGGCTTAATCCGGTCGCTTTACTGGGGCGCAGTCTGCTGTTTGGTGCGTTTAGCGGCTTGTGGCTGATCTTGGCGATTTTCGTTTTCGATCTGCTGGTGACCGAGCACGGCTGGTGTGGGCATTTGTGTCCACTGGGTGCGCTGTATGGCGTCGTGGGCAAACCGGCGTTGATCCGCGTAAGTACGGTGAAGCGCGAGCAGTGCACTCGCTGCATGGATTGTTTACACGTGTGCCCAGAGCCACAGGTCTTACGTGGACCGCTGTTTGATAAAACTCATACGCCGCAGGTGACTGACAATGCGTGCATGACCTGCGGACGCTGCATGGATGTATGTGCGGAGCACGTACTGGAATTTAAAACACGATTTCATCGTTCGGGAGATAAAGAATGAAGAGTCATCCCCTGAAAACGCGGTTCTCCCTGAGAGCGCTGCTCGGTCTGGTTGCCGTAGTGGCTTCTCTGATGGCGAATGTGAGTTTGGCCAATGTTGATCTGACTCAGTCACCGGAAGTGTCCGGCACGGCAGAAGGTCAGGTGCGTATGCCAAAACAACAAGAGCGTATGGCGCTGAATTATGTGAATCAGCCGCCATTGATCCCGCACAGTATTGACGGCTATCAGATCTCAAAAAACACCAACCGCTGCTTGCAGTGCCACGGGGTTGAGAACTACCGCACCACCGGTGCAATGCGCGTGAGCCCGACACACTTTATTGATGCCAGCGGAAAGATGTTGGGGCAGGTAGCACCAAACCGTTACTTCTGTTTGCAGTGCCACGTACCGCAAACCGACGCTGCGCCAATTATCGATAACTCGTTCAAGCCATCCAGCGGATTCGGTCAGTAAGTTAAGGAGCCGTTATGACTCAACAACATCAAGCACCGGAAGGCAAAAAGCCGGGACTGCTACGTCGATTGTGGCAGTGGTGGCGTCGGCCTAGCCGTTTGGCGCTCGGCACGCTGCTGATTATCGGTTTTATCGCTGGCGTTTTATTCTGGGGTGGCTTCAACACCGGCATGGAAATGGCGAATACCGAAAGTTTCTGTATTAGCTGCCATGAAATGAAAGACAACGTGTATGAGGAGTACATGGAAACCATCCATTACTCTAACCGCAGTGGTGTGCGAGCTACATGCCCTGATTGCCACGTGCCACACGAGTTTGTGCCTAAGATGGTGCGTAAAATCAAAGCCAGTAAAGAGTTGTATGCGAAAGCGCTGGGTTTGATTGATACACCGCAAAAATTTGAGGCGCACCGGCTGCAAATGGCGCAAAACGAGTGGGCGCGGATGAAGGCGAACAACTCGCAAGAGTGCCGAAATTGCCACAACTTCGATAGCATGGATTTGTCGGTACAAAAAACGGTAGCCTCAAAAATGCACGCCCAAGCGATGGATGCGGGTAAAACCTGTATCGATTGCCACAAGGGGATCGCGCACAAGTTACCGGATATGAGCGGAGTGCCGAGCGGCTTCTAATTTCATTCGTCTCTATATGCTTTGATGCGTTGAGATGTCTGCCAGCATAAAAACCGGTGCGGTGAATCGCACCGGTTTTTTTATATTGGTGACTTGTTGCGTGGGTTGCTGCTATACCCTTCCTACTTGAAGTTGCAGCGTTGTTGGCTACGCTCGTTTACTCCAATCACATAATTTGCACATAGTTTGCCTATGCTCACGGGGATTCACTCACTTGCCGCCTACCTGCAACTCTAAGTCGTTTGGGTATATATCAAGCATGGGTAATGAAATTGGCCAATAACTCGCCAAATAAATAAAAAAAGCCATTAATTGACTGAAAATAAAGCAATTGAATCGCGCGGTGCTTTACAAGCCTCAGTGAGATGATTATAGTACGCCACACAAATACGGAAGAGTGGCCGAGTGGTTGAAGGCACCGGTCTTGAAAACCGGCGACGCGAAAGCGTTCTAGAGTTCGAATCTCTACTCTTCCGCCAAATTCAAATAAACCCGCGCATGTCGCGGGTTTGTTGTTTTTAGCGTTTGGCAAATGTCATGGCTTGTTACGGTGCTTATCTGGGCTCTTATCACGGAGCTTGAGATTGCTTAGCGAAGCCTGCTTAATCCAAAAGAAAAACAGCGCCATTAGGCGCTGTTTTTTTGTCTGTAATTTATCCCTCAAATCTTATTTACGCTTTATGTTGTTAGCCCTTGTAGATTTTCGGGTTGAACACATCGCGCAGCCAGTCACCCAGCAAGTTAATCACCAGCACCAGCAGGACCAAGCACACGCCGGGGAAGGCGGTGATCCACCACGAGCCCGAGAAGATGTAGTTAAAGCCAACGCTGATCAGCGAGCCCAGCGACGGTTGGTCAACCGGCATCCCTAAGCCCAAGAACGACAGCGCCGCTTCACTCATGATGGCGTTTGCCACTTGTACGGTAGAGATCACCAGAATCGGCGACAAGCAGTTTGGCAGAATATGGCGGAACATTATGCGCGGGGCGCGAAAGCCCATTACCTTGGCCGCTTCCACGTACTCTTTCTTCTTCTCCGCCAGCACTGAGGCGCGCACCGTACGGGCGTATTGCGGCCATTCGGCCACCCCGATAATCACCACCAGCATCACAATGGCGTATTTAGAGAAAAACTCGGAGCCAAAGGTCGCCTGAAAGATAGCCGAGATGATGATGGCCACCATCATGGTGGAGAACGACAACTGCACATCGGCAAAACGCATCAGCAAGTTGTCGATTCGGCCACCGGAGTAACCCGCGGTCAGCCCGATCACCACCCCCAGCAGCATCTGTAGAGCTACGGCAAAAATACCGATCGCCAGTGAGATGCGTGAGCCGTACAAAATGGTGCTCCAGATGTCACGCCCTTGATTGTCCGTGCCGAGCCAAAAACGCGGATCGCCACCCTCGAGCCATGATGGCGGCATTTCGGCATCCATCAGGTCAAAACTGGTTGGGTCATACACGTTGTGCGGCGCAATCCAAGGTGCCAGCATCGCCGCCAGCACATACACTAGAAAGACCACGAAACAGAACATCGCCACTTTATCGCGCAGGAAGTAGTACACGATGTCGGAGTTTTTAAAGCGCGCCCAGCGGCTAGTGGTTACGGCCTGAGTCATACTTACCCCTTGGCGGTCAGGTTAACAGTTGGGTTGATGAAGCCGTATAGCAGGTCGACCAGCGTGTTGGTCACCACAAACAGCAGTCCGACAAAAATCACGTAGGCAGTAATCAACGGGGTATCCACGCGGTGGATAGCCTCCAAAAACAGGAAACCGGTTCCCGGCCATTGGAAAACACTTTCGGTCAAAATGGTGTAGGCCACCATGGTACCAATCTGCACGCCGCCCACGGTGATCACCGGCAGCATGGTGTTTTTCAGCGCGTGGCGGTAATACACCTGATGATCATTGAGCCCTTTGGCGCGGGCGAATTTCACGTACTCCGATGACAGCTGCTCCAGCATCTCAGAGCGCACCAAGCGGATAAACAGCGGCAGCATGATGGAGGAGAGGGCAATGCTTGGCAGGATCAGGTGTTTAATCCCATCCCACGTAAAGAAGCCCGAATCCCAGCCCAGTACATTGGCGGTTTCCCCGCGGCCATAAGCCGGTAGCCAGCCGAGTTGAATCGAGAACACATACATCAGCATGATGGCGGTTAGGAATACCGGAATGGAGATGCCGATACTGCTGGTGGCCATGATGAATTTGGTCAGCATGCTGCGTGGGCGGATCGCCGAGTACACGCCAAGTGGGATGGAGACAAAAATAATCAGCAACGTAGCGCCGAAAACCAGCTCCAAGGTAGCGACCAGTTTATCCAGAATCACTTCCAGAGCGGGGCGCTTAAAGAAATAGGAGGTGCCCAGATCGCCATGAATGGCGCCTTGCAGAAAACGGGTGTATTTCACCAAAAAAGGATCATTCAGCCCCATCTGATCGCGCAGGATCTGGCGCTGCGCCTCGGACACTGATTGGCCCACCATTTCACGCAGTGGATCGCCGAGATTGTCTTGGATGGCAAAAGCCACCAGACTGATCACGAACATCACGATCACCGCCTGATAAAAACGTTTGAGCAGAAATGTAAACATACGCGTCCCTTTATATGGCCTGCTTTATCGATGCAGGCTTTTACAGCGGGCGGAGACCTTGCGGCCTCCGCCGTTTCCCTGGTGGTCACAGACCCATGCGGGCGGACCTTATTGCTTGATCACCAGATCGCCAAAGTACGGGAAGTTCATCACGTTCATGACTGGCTTGATGTCAGCATTTTTCTTCGCGCCATAGGCCAGATTTTCCCAGTGCAATGGCACGAACGGGGCATCATCGGCCAAAATGGCTTCTACTTTCTGCAGCATGGCAGCGCGCTTGGCCGGATCGGTTTCGTTATTGGCGTCGACCACCAGTTTGTCCGCTTCGGCATTGGCGTAACCGGAGCAGTTGTACTGGCCCATGCCGGTTTTGGCATCTTTGGTGAAGGTCAGGAATTCGAAGAAGTTGGCGCTATCTTCGGTATCTGAGTGCCAGCCGATCATCTGCATGTCTGCCGCGCACTTGTCGAACTCTGGCCAGTACTGGGCTACCGGCATGGTCTTCAGATCCACTTTGATGTTGATCTTCGACAGCATGGCGGAGATGGCTTGCGCGATTTTCACGTCGTTCACGTAACGTGCCGATGGGGCGATAAAGGTGACTTTAAAGCCATTTTCATAGCCGGCTTCTTTCATCAGCGCCTTAGCTTTATCCAGATCGTAACGTGGTGTCAGTGCTTCGTTATGACCGGCATAGCCTTTCGGGCTCAACTGACCGGCTGGTGTACCGAAGCCTTTGTTGATCTTCTGAACAATCGCTTCTTGGTTAATGGCGTATTCAATCGCCTGACGCACGCGCTTGTCTTTCAGCGCTGGGTTGGTGTTTTGGTTCAGCTCGACCACAATGGCACGGGTACCCGGCAGGGTCACCAGTTGGGTATTTTGACCTTTCTCCACACGCTCCAGATCGTTTGGCGCAACCGGATAGATCACGTCCACATCACCACCCAGCAGGGCTGCTACACGGGTGGCATCTTCTTTGATAGGCACCAGAGTTAGGTTGTCGACGTTACCCTTGGAGGTTTTATCCCAGTAATTTGGGTTACGGGCATACTCCAGCTTCACGCCTTGCTCACGGAATTTCACGGTAAAAGGACCGGTACCGGAAACATTGGTGGAGGCAAATGACGCGCCGTTTTTGATGATCTCATCTTTCGGCTTACCGTTAGAGGCGGTGCCGCTGTAGAACTTAGAGTCCATCGGGAAGATATAGGTCGCGGTTTGCAGCACCAGCGGATAAGGCTTGCTGGTGATCAGATCCACGGTGTAATCATCCACCTTCTTGGCTTCGGCGATCGGGTCGAAAATTGCTTTGTAGTCTGGGGAGTTTTTCAGACGGTTAACCGTCCACACCACATCATCGGCGGTAAAGTCGTTACCGGAGTGGAATTTCACCCCTTTGCGCAGGTGGAAGCGCATGGTTTTATCGTCGATACGCTCATATTTTTCGGCCAGACGCGGGTCGAATTGCAGCTCCTGATTCCAGCGGATCAACGGATCGAACACCAGATGCGACATTTCCAGCGTCTGATTCGACAGCTGCTCTTGCGGGTCCAGTGAGGTTGGATCGGAGGCTACGGCCACCTTGATGTCAGCGGCGGCAACGTTAAAGGCCATTCCGGCTGCCAGCAGCGCCAGCGCAATTTTGGATAATCCTTTTTTCATCTTGTTCTCCATGCTTTTGTGTGTCACTTGCGGTTTCAGCTTGCGATATCCAGTCCCTCACGGGACATTCCCTTGAACTCCGGCATCAGCGAGATCAGCTTGCGGCTGTACTCATGCTCGGCATTGGTAAACAGTTTTTCAGTTTCCGCCACTTCCACCAGATGACCGTGGCGCATCACGCCGATGCGGTCACACATTTGGCGGATCACCGGCAGGTCATGGCTGATGAACAACATGGTCAGCCCCAACTCTTGTTGTAAATCTTTCAGCAGGTTCAGGATCTGCGCCTGTACTGACACATCCAGCGCCGAGGTCGGCTCATCACAGATCAGAAAACGTGGACGGGTAGCCAAGGCGCGGGCAATCGAGATCCGCTGGCGTTGACCGCCAGAAAACTCATGCGGGTATTTCACCCCCGCATTGCGGCCTAAGCCCACGTGATCGAGCAAATCCCCAACAATCTGCTCAATTTGGCGCTCAGAGCTGGCCAAACGGTGAAAGCGAATTGGCTCGGCGATGATGTCACGCACCTTCATGCGCGGGTTCATCGAAGAGTAGGGGTTTTGGAACACCATCTGCATTTGGCGGCGTAATGGGCGGCGTTGCTGCTCATTTTTCAGCGCGGTCAGATCAATGCCTTCAAAGACGATGCGGCCATTATCAGGCGGATATAATCCGGTCACCGCGCGGGCGATAGTGGATTTACCTGACCCAGATTCGCCTACCAGACCAAACGTTTCCCCTTCGAAAATCTCGAAGCTGATATCACTACAGGCCTGCACATATTCGCGCCGCGATGGGAAAAACGAATCTTTGGTGACGAATTTCAGATTAACGTGCTCAACGCGCAGCAGGGCGCCTTCATAAGCGCGTTGATCTTGGCTTTGGCCAAGCCAGTGGGTTTTCAGATCAATGTGCGTGTCTGGCGTACCGGCATCTTCGATATACGAAACCAGTGGGAAGCGCACCAGTTTGACGTCAGAGCGCGGCACCGCCGAAATCAGGCTACGTGTATACGGGTGTGATGGCGTGCCCAGCACTTGGGTAGTCGTGCCGAACTCCACCAGATCGCCGCGGTACATGACCGCCACTTTATCGGTGATATTGGCCACCACGCCCATGTCGTGGGTTACCAGCATGCAGCCGACTTGTCGCTCTTTGCACAAGCGGCGGATCAGTTGCAGGATTTGATCCTGAATCGACACATCCAGCGCCGTGGTTGGCTCATCGGCAATAATCAGCTCTGGATCGCCAGACAGCGCGATCGCAATCACCACCCGCTGGCGCATCCCGCCGGAGAATTGGTGTGGATACTGCTTGATACGCAGCTCCGGCTGCGGAATCCCCACGGCTTGCATCAGCTCCAGTGCTTTGGCCAGCGCTTGCTGATGATTGAGCGAGGTATTGGCTAATATGGTTTCCACCAGTTGCTGCTCTACCGTGAACAGCGGATTGAGCGATGTCATCGGGTCTTGAAAGATAAAACCGATGTGCGAGCCGCGGATCGCCTGCATCTCTTTTTGCGTTTTGCCAGAAATCAGCTCGCCGTTCAGGTAGATATCCCCCCGAGCAATGTGGCCGGGTGGGCTGAGCAAATCGATAACAGCGTTACCAATGGTGGATTTACCGGCGCCGGATTCTCCGACTACGCCGACGATTTCCCCTTTTTCAATGGAGAATGAGAGATCCTTAACAGCGGCGTGTACCCCGTAGCGGGACGGGTACTCGATCCGCAGGTTCTTTACTTCGAGCAAGGACATGGTTACCTCTGCGGGGGACATCCGTCCCTGACAAATTCATCCGTAAACTGACCACAGATGCCGGTTATTAGCAGGCTTTAACAGGCTCACTTCCTGTGAAAGACAAACCAGCGATCCGCGCGGGTTTTTTGCATTTTTTTGGAATAACCCGCCTGTAACGTAAACTGTTTGCCGTAGGCTGTAAATGATGCTCCGATACAATTTATCAACAGTTAGTGTGATTTAACTCACTTCACCTAGTCGAAAATGTGATTCACAGCAGCATGAATAGTTAAAAACACCAATAAAATTCTGTTTGCCAAAGATGTGATTCAACATTTAATCAACAAGCAGCAGCTCGCGTTTTTTTACTGCCAGAGGAAATTGTTGCACTAACAGTGAATTTTTATGCATACCAGATCTTCGGTAGCACAATCCTCGATAGAACAAATAATCAACAGAAAAATACGGGGAAGATGAAAGCAGAGGGCAAGCTGAACAGAAGATGAATAGTTCCCTCATTTCCGATTAAGTCGTAAAGGGGTTTACTCTGATAATCCGAACAGGCTCGCGGTATTGTTTTGCGTAGTAAATTGCGCTGTGTGGGCTTTTTTGCGGTCAATCAACGGCAGTGTCAGTGACTCTGATACACTGCCGACAGTCCAACACTCTAGCTAAGTAGACAGGTTGTGTTATGAACAGGATTGGGCGGTGGTGTGCCGTCACTTTGACAGTGCTAATGATGACGGGGTTTGTGGCCAGCCAAACCGGCGCCGATCCGCTCCCCGAGTTAGAGCTGGATGATGACGTGCAGGATACGGCGCTGGCGGCAACCCAAGCCGGACTGATTCAGCCATATAACTTGTTATTACAGCAGGTTGAACGTGATCTGAATGGCCGGATCATCGAAGTGGAGTTGGATGAAGATGACGGCGTATGGGAGTACGAGCTAAAACTGTTAGGCGCGGCCAACAACGTCATCAAGGTCAAATACAACGCCACCACACTGAAAATTCTCAAAATTAAAGGCCATGATCTGGATAGCGTATTGCGTCATGGCGTGGATTTGAGTCAACTGGACGATTAGCAATATCCGAGTTGCAGAGTATTGTTGCTTATGGCACTCAGTGGCTAATACCACAATCAAACACTCAGTTAAAAACCGTTCAGAATCAGTAAAATAACAATAAATGCACCAGAGCCAACGGACAGCCAGATGAAAGCCCTAATTGTTGAAGATGACACCTTACTGGCGCGCCAGATAGAAACGGCGCTAGAGCAGCAACAGTGGATTTGCGACATTGCCCGCGATGGCATTGACGCCTTATACCGCGCCACCAGTGAAAACTGGGATGTGATTGTACTGGATTTGGGTCTGCCTAAGCTCGATGGGCTGACAGTGCTGCGCAGTTTGCGCCAAGAGGGTAATACCACTCCGGTGATTATTCTCAGTGCCCGTGGCGAGTTGCATCAGCGCATTGAAGGGCTCAATGCGGGGGCGGATGATTACCTGACCAAGCCGTTCGAGATGGCTGAATTATTGGCTCGGCTATCGGTGCAATTGCGCCGCTCTTCTGGGCAAGCTGCGCCACAATTGCAGGCGGGCGATTTAACGCTGGATTTGAGCGCCGCACGGGTGTTCTGGCAAGGTCAGCCGATTGAGCTGACATCGCTTGAGTACAAAGTGCTGGTGTACCTGATGCAAAATAAAGGTCGGGTGATTTCGCGCACCGAGCTGGTGGAAAGTATCTATCGGCAGGATTTTGATCGCGACTCCAACACGGTAGAAGTGTTTATTGGTCGTATCCGGCGTAAAACTGACAGCCGCATTATTCAAACCGTGCGCGGCTTAGGATATCGGATCAATGCAGATTGATCGCTTTAGCCTGCGTCAGCGGGTACTCGGTGCGACCATGGGCTGGCTGCTGCTGGTGTTGGTCAGTGCGGGCATGGTGGTGCCGGAGATTTTGCGCCACTATTTGCAGCAAGAAGCCAGTCAGTCGATGCGATTGTATCTGGATGAGCTCAGTGCGCGGCTGGAAGTGAACAGCCAAGGCGTGCCGGAAGTCAGCGGTTTACTGAGTGACCCGCGTTTTCGTCAGCCTTACAGCGGGTTGTACTGGCAAGTTACATCACCGGCTGGGGTGCTGCGCTCGCGCTCGTTGTGGGATAGCGGCATGCAGGAAAGCGAAGGGCAGTGGACCGGCCCGAAAGCGCAGCCTCTGCTACGTGTCAGCCGAGAGTTGACCCTGCCAGATTACCCGCATCCCTTAACGTTGGTGATCGCCCAAAGCGAAGTGCCGTTACACCAAACCTTGGCGCGATTAACGCATCTGTTTTGGGGCATTTTAGCCGTTACTGGGATGGGGATATTGGCCATTATCGGCGTGTTGATTGGTTGGTCGCTCAAGCCGCTACGTCGCGTGCAACAACAACTGACGCAAGTTCGGCAAGGTCATCAAACCCAGTTAGAAGGCACGTTACCCAAAGAGTTAGCCCCATTGGCGGCGGATCTGAATGCGCTGCTGTTTCACTATGGCGAGCTGCTAAATCGCGCCCGTCATCATACCGGTAATCTAGCCCATGCATTGAAAACGCCGCTGGCGGTGCTGAATAACCAGATTGCGCTGCTGCCACCTGCGGAACAAGCGCAGTTACAAGCCCCTCTTAAACAGCTACGTGAGCAGATTGAAAGTCATTTGGCGCGTGCACGCATCGCTGGGGCTAGCAATATTTTGGCGGTGCGCTGTCAGCCGGCACTGCGCGTCGATCGCATTGCACTGGCGATGTCGAAAGTGTATGCCGCCCGTGACGTTGAGCTGATTAACGAGCTCGACAGTGAATTGCAGCTGGCGGTATCAGAAGATGATTTTGATGAGATGGCCGGAAACTTGATTGAAAATAGTTTCAAGTGGGCCACCTCGCTGATCCGGGTTCATCTGCAAGCGTCCAACGATACCAGCGCACAGAGCGCCATGCTGACGCTGCTGATTGACGATGATGGCTGCGGCATTGCCGATGCGGATCGGGAGCGGGTATTACAGCGTGGCGTGCGTTTGGATGAAACCACCCCGGGGAGCGGATTAGGGCTGAATATCGCTTATGAGATGGCCCTGTCGTATCGCGGTGATTTGCGTTTGCAGCCTTCCCCATTGGGCGGTTTACGGGCTGAGTTAACGCTGCCTGCAGTGAGGCGATAGTGAGACGATAATGAGGCGATAAGTTCGTGAATCAGTTCGGCAGTAAGAGTGGAAATCAGAGCCTATCGCGATAGGGATAGGCTCTCGGTCAGAATTATTCCAACATGCCACGCGCCGGATGGCGGTTTTCATTTTTCATCTGCCACAGCATCCAGATACACAATAAGGTGCTGCATGCCGGCAAGGCCATCCAGACGCCATTTACGCCCCACCAACGCGCAAAGACAAACAGGAAACCACCAATCAGCAGGAGTTTACCGCCAGTTAGGGTAGAGGCTATTACCGGTTTATTGACCGATTGGAAATAGGTCGCGCCCACCAGCAGCAAACCTTCCATCGGTAGCCCCCAGAAATAGCGATAAATCCCGTTAACGGCTTCTTTGGTCAGCCCCGGATTGTCACCGGCAAACATGAAGGCCACATACTGCGGAAACAGATACAGCGCGATCATGCCGCTAATACCCAGTCCTGCGGTGATGCCAAGCCCTAAATTACGAATTTTACGCACTCGCTCTTCAAGACCGGCTCCCGCGTTAAAGCTGGTGATGGGCTGAATGCCCAAGGCAATCCCTTCAAAAATCAGATAGAAAAACGCCTCGGCATAGCTGACGATTCCGTAAGCGGCCACATGCAGCGCACTTCCCACGCTCATAAAGGCTTTGTTGTGAAAGGCCAA
Source organism: Plesiomonas sp. PI-19 (assembly GCF_021368255.1). NCBI lineage: Bacteria > Pseudomonadati > Pseudomonadota > Gammaproteobacteria > Enterobacterales > Enterobacteriaceae > Plesiomonas > Plesiomonas sp. PI-19. Next base: position 1,795,002 of record NZ_JAJNMQ010000001.1, on the reverse strand, counting down.
TACTACCGACAGATAGAGATACATCAGCAAACTCGAGGTACCCAATCGCAGGATTTGCAGCAGTAGTGTCAACTTTGGCCGCAGCGCCGCCCATGTCAGGCGCAATTGACTGCGACGCGAGCAAAAGTGCGACAGGCACAAACCGCCGGTGACCACTTGCGACAGCATGGTTGCCAGACCTACGCCGGCAAGCCCCATTGGAAATACCGCCAAAAACAGGTAATCCATGATCACGTTCAGGGTGCCGCCCAGCACCATGATGTAGGTGACGCGCTTAGGCTGGCCGTCATTACGCAGTAGCGCGGAAAAACTCATCGACAATAACGCGGCGCTACCCAGCATAAAATACCAGCGTAGATACTCCATGCCCGCGCTATAAATCTCACCCTCGGCACCCAGCCAGCGCAGCATATGGCCGCCATACAGCAAGCCCACCGAGCCGATAATCAGCGCGGCCAAAATCACCAGCAGCAGGGCATTCCCGACAATCCCACGGGCGCTTTGCAGATCACCGCGCCCCATATTCAGGGAAACCAGCGAAGAGGCGCCCATACCAATCATCGCGCCCACGGCGTACAGTACCGAGCCGACTGGATAGGCCAGCATCACTCCAGCCAGCCCTTGCTCACCAAGAAAATGGCCGACAAAAATACCGTCAATGGTGACGTAAATGCCGCTGATCACCATCGCAGTAATGGTCGGAATGGTATAGCGCCAGAACAGGCTCAGCAGCGGCGCAGTGGCCAGTGAGGTATCCTGGATTTCGGTTACGGAACTGTTGGTGGTCATGGGGGAACTCATCGAGATAATCGGCGCAAACAATTGCCTACACCGGCAGAGAATAACAAATTCTCATCATAAGTCGCTAAATAAGCGCGTAAAAAAAACGAATCGGTTCAGAATAAAGCGCTGTGGGCTTGCGGTGACAACAAAAAAGTGATCTGTCAGTAAATTAGGAAAAAAGCCGCAGGTAACACGCTGTGATCCACCAAGGCGCACGGTATGATGTCAACACTGTGATATCTCACAGGAAAACCGATTTATTGTTAAACGGATTCAATATTGACCTGACTCTGGGGTAATCACATGTTTGGCCGTCTTACCGCACCGCAGGTTCGACTGTGCAGCGAGCGACTGATTGTGCGACTGGCACAGGAAAAAGATGCGGCGAAAATTGCCGATTACTACACCCTGAATCGGGCGTATCTCAAGCCGTGGGAGCCTGCCAGGGATGAAAGCCATTTTCGCCCTTCGGGCTGGGAGATGCGCCTGTCATTGATCACGCAGCTGCATCGTCAGGGCAATGCGTTTTGTTTTATTTTGCTCGATCCACACGAAAGCGAAGTGTTGGGGATTGCCAACTACAGTAACGTGGTGCGCGGCGTATTTCACGCGTGCTATCTGGGGTATTCGCTGGGCGAGCTGCATGTGGGCAAGGGGCTGATGTATGAAGCCTTGCGGCAAACCAATCGCTATATTTTTGAACAGCAACATCTACACCGGATCATGGCCAACTACATGCCGCATAATCAGCGCAGTGGTAACCTTTTGAAACGGCTTGGATTTGAGCGTGAAGGCTTTGCGCGCGATTATCTACTGATCGACGGTCAATGGCAGGATCATGTGCTGACGGCGCTGTGCAATCCACGTTGGCGTGCGCCAGAGCGTGCGTGACATGATTTCGCGACAACAAGCAACACTAGGGAACAAGAGAGGGTAACGTGAAAATCCAACTGACGGTAAAAGAAGCTCGGGTTATCGGCTGCTTGCTGGAAAAGCAAATCACCACCCCAGAGCAGTATCCGCTGTCACTGAACAGCCTAACTACTGCCTGTAACCAAAAAACGAACCGTGAGCCGGTGGTGGAGTGGAGCGAAGCCGATGTGCAGGATACGGTGGATGCGTTACTGAAAAAACGCTTACTGCGTGATTTGTCCGGTTTTGGTAATCGGGTCGTGAAGTACGAACACCGTTTTTGTAATTCAGAGTTCGGTAACCTGAAGCTCTCGGCGCAGGAGTTAGCACTGGTGTGCGTATTGTTGCTGCGCGGCCCGCAAACGGCCGGTGAACTGCGTACCCGCACGGCCCGTTTGGCCGAATTTAGTGATGTGCAGCAAGTCGAAGCGGTGTTAGAAAAGCTGGCGGCACGTGATGATGGCCCGTTTGTGATGCGTCTGGCGCGTGAGCCTGGGAAGCGTGAATGTCGCTATGCGCAGTTGTTTTGTACCGATGACTCTTTAATGGCTGACAGTGCAGAATCCACAGCAACGGTTGATACGTTGGGCGATCCGGTACGCGTGGCTGAGCAAGAGAGCCGCATTCAGGCGTTGGAAGATGAAGTGGCCGCCCTGCGCGAACAATTGGCCGCATTAGACGCGCGCTTAAGTGCGCTGGATTAAGCCACTGATTTATATCTGATGTATAAAAAGCGCCGCTAAAAACGCACCAATAAAAAAACCACCCCGCAGGGTGGTTTTTTATGCGCGCTATCCAAACGGATGTTCGACTTACATACGGTCGACAGTTTGGATACCCAGCAGATCCAGACCTTGTTTCAGGGTCTTCGCGGTCAGCGACGACAGCTTCAGACGGCTGTTACGCACATCTTGATCATCGCTGTTCAGGATTGGGCACGCTTCGTAGAAGCTAGAGAACAGACCGGCCAGCTCATACAGGTAAGCACACATCAGGTGTGGTTCACCTTCACGTACAACGCTGTATACCGCTTCTTCGAATTGCATCAGCTTGGTTGCCAGTGCTTTTTCGCGGTCATCGGTCAGCACAATCTTACCGGTCAGCTGTGATTCATCCACACCGGCACGCTTGAAGATAGACGCAACACGGGTATAGGCATACTGCATGTAAGGGGCAGTGTTACCCTCAAAGCTCAGCATGTTTTCCCAGTCGAAGATGTAGTCTGTGGTCCGGTTTTTGGACAGATCAGAATACTTCACGGAGCCCATCGCGACAGCGTTAACTACTGCCGCGCGCTCTTCGTCGCTCAGATCTGGGTTCTTGTCAGCAATCAGCTTCTCAGCACGTTCGGTAGCTTCATCCAGCAGTTCAGCCAGTTTCACGGTACCGCCAGAACGGGTCTTGAACGGACGGCCGTCTTTACCCAGCATCATACCGAAAGCGCAGTGCTCCAGCGTCATCTCTTCTGGGATATAACCGGCTTTACGCACGATCGCCCACGCTTGCATCAGGTGTTGATGCTGACGGGAGTCGATGAAGTACAGAACACGGTTCGCTTTGAAGTTGTCCCAACGGTACTTGGCACAGGCGATATCAGTGGTGGTGTACAGGTAGCCGCCATCGCTCTTTTGCACGATAACGCCCATGGCTTCGCCATCTTTGTTCTTGAACTCGTCAAGATACACGACCTGCGCGCCTTCACTTTCTACAGCCAGACCACGTGCTTTCAGATCGTTAACGATCTCAGGCAGCATTGGGTTGTACAGGCTTTCGCCCATCACGTCTTTGCTCTTCAGGCTGACGTTCAGACGATCGTAGATACGCTGGTTTTGCTCCATGGTGATGTCAACCAGCTTACGCCACATGCTCAGGCAGTATGGGTCGCCACCTTGCAGTTTCACTACGTAGCCACGAGCGCGAACCGCAAACTCTTCGTCTTCGTCGTAGCATTTTTTCGCTTCGCGGTAGAAGCCTTCAGCATCAGACAGGGCTAAGTCAGCATTCTCGTCGTTCTGGATTTTTTCCAGATAAGCAATCAGCATCCCGAACTGCGTACCCCAGTCACCCAGGTGGTTGGCACGGATAACATTGTTACCCAGAAACTCCAGAGTACGCACCACGGCATCACCAATAACGGTGGAACGAATGTGGTGAACGGCCATCTCTTTGGCCACGTTTGGTGCAGAGTAGTCCACCACAATGGTCTGAGCCGGTAAGGTTGGCGATACGTTCAGCTTGCTGTCAGACAGCGCTGCTTCCGCTTGTTCGGCAACCCACTGCGGATTCAGGAAAATGTTGATAAAGCCGGGACCGGCGATTTCGGTTTTGCTGGCGATAGCACCCAGATCCAGATGCTCAAGCACTTTCTCCGCCAGTTGTCGCGGAGCCATGCCCAATCGCTTAGCAGCAGCCATCACGCCATTTGCCTGATAGTCACCGAACTGCGCTTTTGCAGACTGACGAACCATAGCGTCGCAATCTGCAGGAGCACCCGCTGCGATCAGCGCTTGGCTGACCTTGTCGGAAATAAGAGCCTGAATATTCACCTGATTACCTTTAATCTAATTATTGTGCACAGAGACGAATAGCGATGAAATCATGGCCATTGCCAAGCCTTATGCAGAAAGAATAATGCGTGAAACCGTGCACAGAGATAAATGTACTGAGTATCATACCTGTGCGGCAGATTCATGAAAACCCCACAAGCAGCGCGAACGCGCATGTGATGATGTTTTGAGGATAAAAGATGTCAACCCCCATTGCATGGATTAATGAGTTAACAGATCTTTCTGACAGCCTGACTGATTTTGCGGAGGAGATCACTCTTTTTGCGCAACAGCTTGGCATCTCAGTCGAAGATTATCAGGCAGATCATATTGCTGTGCGTTGTAACAGTGTGGCAACCGCCGATCGCTGGCGTAACGGTTTTTTACGTTTTGCTGATTTGTTGTCAGAAAAACAGATTAATGGCCGACCTATCTGCTTGTTTTCCCTGCATGAACCTTTGCAGATTGGCCCATGGCAGATTGATTGCATCGAACTGCCGTATCCGAGCAACAAGCACTATGCGCGTGAAGGGTGGGAGCATGTGGAGCTGGTGGTGCCAAGTAGCGCGCAAACTATTCCTGAGTTAGAGCAGGCGATACAAGAAGCTCTACCTTCGCTGACGGCGGTCATGGCCGATCCTGCCGCCCACGGCGTGCGCTATAAAGCTAGCTCGCCGCAAGCCGAAGATGAACAATTGGCTAACCCAACCTTGGCGTTTAGCCGTGAGCATCTGACGCTGAAAATCCATCCATTATCGATTCGCGCGGTGATTGAAAACAAAAAAACAAGCTTTGTGACAAATTAGTCATCGCTTTTCTGAGTGCTGCTTGCCACCGTATCCACAGTAAATTTTTCTTATTTTTGCCGGTGTCCACAGTCAGGTACCGGCGCAGTTTACTGAGGTAAAAGGCATGCGCTATTCACGATATTTCTCTTGCTCTGCGGTCGTTATGGGAATGCTGGCCCTGAGTGGTTGTGCCAATACAGATATGTATTCCGGCGATGTGTTCTCCGGTCAAGATGCCAAAATGGTGCAAAACATCAGCTACGGCACCATCATTTCGGTGCGTCCGGTGAAAATTCAGGGCGGTCAGCAAGGTCCAGGATTGGGCGCGATTGGTGGCGCGGTGATCGGCGGCTTGCTGGGCAGTGAAATTGGTGGTGGCGTAGGTCGCGATCTGGCGACTACCGCCGGTGCACTGGCTGGTGGCGTAATTGGTAATAACGTGGGTAATCTGGCTAACCAGACTAACGGTCTGGAAATGGTGATCCGCAAAAATGATGGCCAGCAAGTGGTGGTCGTACAGCAAGCTGCGCCGGGCTTTGTGCCGGGGGCGCGTGTACAGCTAGTCGGTAACGGCGGTCAGGCTACCGTTTCGCTGATTGGTTCGTCATACCCGTATGGTGCTTAAGTACTGAGCAAACGCCATACTCTCTTTCTGCCAAGAGCAGTCCGTTATGCGGACTGCTCTTTTTTCGTTTAGCACCCTTAACCGGTTTGATGTTGAGCCGCGGGTGATCTTTCGTCTTGTTTAATGCCCAGTTAAGTTTACCCATTTATGATGTTCCGCTCGTCTTCGCTTGCCTTGTTGACCGAGTCGGTTGGCTGGAGAGGAAAGATGAGAAAAAACAGTACATCGACCCCTTTTCGTCAGTTGGTCACCTATACTGAGCAGGTGACGGTTGCATAGTGTTGTATTGATTCTGCCGAGAGTGTCGGGTTAGGCTTACCCTGTGTTGATTAAATATTCAGCAATAGGTGACACAGGGTTTTGTCGGATGTGCTTTGCTGAAAGTGAAGTCAAAACCGTTACCGGATCAGCCCAATTAGGGGCCACAGGTAAAGAATTTCACTGCAAACTACATCACTGGAAATTACAGTGAGTGATGCTATGGAGGTCGTATGGGTATGCGTTTAGGTGTTTTAGCGCTCATGGTAACTGCGCTGGCCGGTTGTGCGAACACCAGTACATTGTCGGGTGATGTGTACTCCAGCAGTCAAGCGAGAACCGCGCAATCAGTTCAGTTCGGCACCATTGTGTCGGTGCGTCCGGTGCGTATTCAGGCAGAAAGCTCGGGTATCGTCGGTGGTTTGGGGGGCGCTGTCGTCGGTGGCTTGCTGGGTAGCACCATTGGTGGCGGTACCGGTCAAGATATCGCGACTGCCGGTGGTGCGATTGCCGGTGCGGCGGTCGGTAAACGTATCGAAGACAGCATGAATCAGGTCGACGGTGTGGAGATGGAGATTCAGCGTGAAGATGGCAGCCGGATCGTGGTCGTACAGCGCGCCAATCCACGTTTTCAGCCGGGCGTGCGCGTCAGAATGGTGGGCAGCAACAGCAATATGACGGTGTCCCCACTGTAAGCGTATGTGCCTAAAGAATTTAGGTGCTGACTAGCAAACAAATCGCAAAAAGCCGCAGTTCATCACGCTATGGCCACTAATACCAATGATGGTGGCTTTGGGATGATGAAACTGCGGCTTTTTACTGCGGGCTATTTTGGCCCGCCGAGTGTAGCTATCTGATTTATAAGCTTTGCTCTGTTATAAACCTTGTACAGCGCTTGCCATGCGATCCAGTGCTTCACGCAGTAATGCGCGGCGACAACCAAAGTTTAACCGCACAAAACGGGCATTACCGAAATCGGCGCCCGGAGACAGGCCGATGCCCGCTTGTTCAAAAAAGCGATGTGGGTTTTCTACCGGTAGCGCACTGCAATCAATCCATGCAAGATAAGTGGCTTCAGTATGCGCCATCTGCAAGCCCGGGATCTGCGCAATCCGACTTTCCACCAGATCGCGGTTCGCGCGCAAATAGTCTAGCTGTGCCTGTAACCACGGTTCGCCTTGGGTATAGGCCGCTTCTGCCGCAACATAGGCCAGAATATCAACCCCCGGCACAATGCCGGCGCGAGTGCGGACAAATTCGCGACGCAAACGCTCATTCGGGATAATCGCAATTGACGCACCGAGCCCGGCGATATTAAAGGTCTTCGACGGTGCCATCAGCGTAATGCTACGTTGCTCGGTATCGGCATCCAATGAGGCGATCGGAATATGCGGGAGTGCATCGAGCAGCAGATCGCAGTGGATTTCATCGCTGCAGATAATCAGATTGTGCTCACGGGCAAATTCGGCTTGTGCCAGCAACTCTTCACGGCGATAAATGGTGCCGCCCGGATTTTGCGGATTGCACAGCAGCAGCAGTTTTTCATTGCCCTGTAGCTGCGCTTTTGCGGCCGCCAGATCCAGAACCCAATGTCCGTTTTGTAGTGTCACTGGTGCGGCTAACTGTTCAATACCGGCAAAGGCGGAAGACTTGGCAAAAGGCGGATAAATAGGAGTTGGCGCAATGGAGCGATCTCCGGCCTGGGTGTAGGCACGCACCGCCAAATTCAGCCCACACACTAGCCCTGGCAAAAAGACCAACCATTCCGGCTGGATGCGCCAGTTATAGCGCTCTTGCATCCGCGCCACAAAGGCATCAATCAACGTCGGTGACGCGCCATAGCCATAACCAAACACACCATGCGCCACGCGCGCTTGTAGCGCGTCAATGACGGCTGGCGGTGAGCGAAAATCGGTGTCCGCGACCCACATCGGCAAAATATCGCGGTTGGCATATTTGTGCCATTTTTCGCTGTCGCTATTGGCGCGCGCGATCTCTTCATCGAAATTAAACAGTGCTGTATGTTCCTGTGTTGCGTACATCGGGGCTCCTTGCCGGTGACCTGAACAAGACCGGAATACTTAGTAGAAAATCACCATACCAGCAGCCTGTTTAAATCGAAACACTATCGAAATAATATCGAACGAATAAAACCGGCTATCCAATCTCACACTGCGCATAAGTGGCCGCACCGAATACTCGCGCGCGATAGACGCGATAGAACAGTGAGCGGCATGGGCATCTTTTACCGTTATTTTCTGTAGGGATAGTACGCTGCACCTACGAGAAAATAGCGCGGATGCGCGGCTGATCACGCACTGTCTTTTGTATTACTGCCGCTCGTTGAAAACGCTGGTATTCTCAAGGGATAGAGCAAAGGAGAACGTAAGATGCGACGCCTGTTGGAAATCAGTTGTTATAGCGTGAGCTGCGCCATCAAGGCACAGCAAGGGGGCGCAGATCGCGCCGAGCTGTGTGCCGGTCGTCTGGAAGGCGGCACAACGCCTGCCTATGGTTCGCTGGTGGCGGCCAGAGAGTTGCTGAGTATTCCGATATTTCCTATTTTGCGTCCACGCGGTGGTGATTTTTGTTATTCGCGCCAAGAGTTTGCCGAAATGAAATCGGATCTGGCACTGATGCGTGAGCTTGGTTTTCCGGGCGTGGTCACTGGCATGTTGACCGAAGATGGTCAGATTGATTTAGCGCGCATGCAAGAGATCATGGCACTGGCTGGGGACATGTCGGTCACTTTCCACCGTGCGTTCGATATGGGCGCCGATCCGATGCTGATGTTGCAGCAGCTTACCGATCTGGGGGTCGATCGCATTCTGACTTCTGGTCAGCGTGATACGGCGGAGCAGGGTTTACCGCTACTGGAAAAACTGCTGGCCGCCACCCAAGGCCCGATCATTTTACCGGGCTCCGGTATTCGCCTGAGCAATATGCAGCTGTTCTTGGACGCTGGCGCGACCGAATTGCACAGCTCAGCATCGCACGCTGTGCCATCTAACATGCGTTACCGTCAGCCCGGCGTGAGCATGAACCGAGATGGTGGGATGGACGAATATGCGCGCGTTGAGGTTGATGCGGCGGTGGTTACTCAGATGAAGGCGCTGATGCGGGATACAGCGCATGATCCGCTTGCGTAATTAAGCTCGCCAGTGCTCGGGCTCCCGGGCCGGTTTGCTCGCCGCGCGGTAACATCATTTGCGCGGTTAAACGCCGTTCACCACCAAACTGCACCGGTAAGCGGTGCAGTCGTCCAGCCGCCAGATCGTCGGCCACCAGATGATCCGGCAGCCATGCAAAGCCCATCCCTTCGAGCAACAGACTGCGCGCTTCGTAAAAGTGGCTGACACTCCAGCGTTGTCCGGCTTTTAGCCAGCCGATTTCCATGGTCGGTTGCTGGGCATTATCCATAATCACAATCTGCAGATGTCCAACCAGATCTTGCTCGGTCAGTGCGCTGAGTTCTGTCAGCGGATGTTGTGGATGACAATATGGATGCAGTGAGATCCCACACAGTGGGGCACTGAGAAAACCGGTCGGGACATGTGGGGTGATCACCAGATCCCAGCCATCACGGATGGCCTCTTGGGTAGCAGTCAGAATAGTTTCTTTGAGGATCACGCGGCTACCACGACTTTGCGGATAAAACTGCGCAATGGCTTGATACAGCGGTGCGCGCGGATAGATTGCTTCTACCGCAACGCGGATCTCCGCTTCCCAGCCCTGATCCAAATTGGCCGCCAGTTCTTCGAGCGCCAAGATCTGGCCGGTCAGCTGACGGCTACGGTGCAGGATAATGCGTCCGGCATCGGTTAAGAACGCTTTGCGCCCGCGCACTTCCAGCAATTGCACGCCGAGCATATCCTGCAGTTTGGTTACCGCATGGTTGAGCGACGATTGGCTTTTATTGAGCTTATCGGCCGCTTGGGCGTAGCCGCCGCAATCCACGACGGCTTGAAACATCCGCCACTGCTCAAGGGTAGTTTTCGGTCTGGCTGACATAACTCTCGTTTTACTCCCTGTTCCCTGATAGCGTCCTTGCCGAGCACTGGCGGCGTGCGTGCTGACACGCGATTAGCGGTTTTGGGCAATAATTACCGCGCGAGTAGGCGCTGGGTAGCCTTCAATGGTTTTGCTCGGATCCAGTGGGTCGAGGAAATCGGCTAAGGATTCGGTCACCATCCACTCGGTACGGCGCTGTTCATCCAGAGAGGTGATATCCACATCGACTACGCGCACATCGCTAAAGCCGCATTTCTCCAGCCATTTCACCAGCGCGGCAGCCGACGGAATAAAGTACACATTACGCATTTTGGCGTAACGTTCACCCGGTACCAGAACGGTATTTTCATCACCAGGCACCACCAGCGTTTCTAGGATCAGCTCACCTTCACTGTTCAGCTGTGATTTCAGCTGTAGCAGGTGATCGAGCGGTGAGCGGCGGTGATAAAGCACGCCCATAGAAAATACGGTATCGAATGCTTTGAGCTCTGGCAGCTGTTCAATACCGAGCGGTAGCAGATTTGCCCGTGGGTCATTGCCCAGTAGCTTACGTACCGCTTCAAATTGGCATAAAAACAGTGGAGTAGGATCGATACCCACCACCATCTGCGCGCCTTCACCGACCATTCGCCACATGTGATAGCCACTGCCGCAGCCCACATCCAGCACGGTACGTCCAGCTAATGGGCTGATGTGTGGCAGCACGCGATCCCATTTCCAATCAGAGCGCCACTCGGTATCGATGTGGATCCCGTGCAGATGGTACGGGCCTTTACGCCACGGCATCAGCTCTTTGAGGATATGGGTGATGCGCTTTTGCTCGCCTTCACTGATTCCCTCGGCGGTATTGGCCGCAACGGCGGTTTTCAGGTTCAGATCGGTCACAGCGAGCTCAGGCAAAAACTCCACAGATTTTTCCCAGCGTGGGAATGAGCCGTGATGGTTTTCTTTGCGCCATGTGGCCAGTTGCGCTGGCAACGTTTCTAACCAATGTGCCAGTGGGCTTGCCGCGAGGCGGGCATAAAATGGGTTAAAGTCGATCATTTACACCTGCTCCGATTTAATGGCCAGCATCGAACCAAAATTGAAACACTGGAACCACACTTCCGCATGTTCAAAACCGGCTTGTTGCAAGCGAGCTTTGTGCGTTTCTACGCTGTCGGTCAGCATCACGTTTTCCAGCGCACTGCGTTTTTGGCTGATTTCCAGTTCGCTATAGCCATTGGCACGTTTGAAATCTAGGTGCATATCAAACAGCAGATCGCCAATAGTTTGATCGGCAAACGAAAACTTCTCAGACAATACCAGCGCGCCGCCTGGACGTAAGCCGGCATAAATGCGGTTCAGCAAGGCTTGACGATCGTCTGGTGGTAAAAATTGCAGTGTAAAGTTCAGTACCACCATCGAGGCGTTTTCAATCTTCACCTGACGAATATCGCCTTCAATAATATCGACCGGCGTATCGGAGCGGAACGCGTCAATGTGGCGACGGCAACGCTCAATCATGGCTGCCGAGTTGTCCACCGCAATCAGGCGCACGCCTTCGACATCGATATTACGTCGCATCGACAGCGTCGCCGCGCCGAGGGAACAACCGAGATCAAAGGCCTGCGTATTGGGCTGGATAAAGCGCTTCGCCAACATACCGATCGTGGCAATGATATTGGAGTAACCCGGTACGGAGCGCTGGATCATATCCGGGAAGACTTCGGCTACCCGTTCATCGAAAGAAAAATCGCCCAGTTGGGCAATTGGAGCTGAGAAAATGGTGTCGCGGTTAGACATGACAAACCTGAATATCAAATTAGGACGGCGTATTTTAGAGGATAGATGCAAAGCTGTCTTGTGTCTTACCGCCACAGAGCAGGGCGGTAAGTGTGAGCAAACATGATCAAGCCGCGTGGTTATCGGTTAACGCCGGGCAGATCAGCACGCGTATTACAGATAAAAAATCTGTGACCACGGCAGGTAATAGAGATTACCGATAATCATAATGATTAAGGATGCATAGGTTGCGCCCATGCCGCCTTTGCGCCAGCGCAGTTCGCGTTCATGCAAGCCGAAATAGTGCAGAATGCGGCCAATCAAAAGCATGGCACCACACAAATGCAGCAGCCAGCCGCTTGCGCCGTTCATTTCCATCACAATCAGTAAGATGATCCCGATAGGAATGTATTCCACCGCATTACCGTGGATCCGGATTGCAGTTTGCAGCTGATAGAACCCGCCATCGCCAAAGGCCACTTTGTACTGAAACCGAAGTTTTACCACATCAAGGGAAAACTTAATCAGTAACAGCGCACCAAGTACCGCATACAGGGCGCTAATCATCCTGATTTGCTCCAAAGATAAACACAGAGAATAAAAAAATATCACTCATCATAGCTTTGTGTGATGAATGTGTCTTGGGCTAAATGGGATACCGCAACATTTAGTCTCTTATGCGTAAATTGTAACATGGCTCGCGGGTTAAGAAACCACCTCTTGCATATCTCTCAGATAAGTGTGATTGAGCATAAACAGGTTGATTCCTTCAGCGGGCAAGGCCCGACAGAAGTGATCGCCCTGCACCCAATTAGCAGAGATCATGCTGGAGATCGATTGGAACTGACGCGACGTATTGATCTGGTCAAAAATAATTCGAATATTCAACCGTCGCGCTATTTGTAAAATCCCGCGCAGCAAAATTTGCTGCTTACGATTGCGCGTTAGCTCGGTATAGAGTGTGCAATCAATTTTGATGTAATCAAGCAATACGCGCTGGAAGGCCACCAGTGAGGCCGGATTACGACCAAACCCACCTAAGGCCAGTTTCAGCCCCATCTTGTGCAGGTTGTATAACACCGCCGTCATGGCATCGCTCGGGTTATCACCATCGATTTGCAACGTCACCCGATCTGGATTGATCTCATAGGTTTTCAGCAATTCGGCCAGCAGAGGTGGTAACTCTGGATATAGCAAGTAATTGCTGATCGGAATACACAGCGCCAGGGGTTGCTGTGGAAACTCGGCATGCCATTGTTGCAGCTGTTGCAGGCTTTTGTTCAGCATCCAGTGACTAAGTGGACGCGTCAGAGAGCTGTTTTCCGCCAGTTGCCACAACTCACGGGTGCTCACTTGACCAAAGCGCGGGTGATACCAGCGTGGGCTGGCTTCTACCATCCGCACTTGTTGGGTGCAGGCATCCAAAATCGGTTGGAAGTGCAGCGTGAGGGCTTCTTGCTCCAGATCTTGGCGCAAGGTTTCTGATAGCGCGCGTAACCGCTCGGTTTTGTGCGCTTGCAGTGGACGGGTAAAAGTGACGATCCCTGTTCGGTGTTGCTGGCGTGCTTCGGTCAGTGCCATCTCAGCCGATTGCATCAAGGCTTCTTGCTGACGCTGAGGATTGCTGATTGCCGCGCCGCAGCAAAACAGCACAGAGGTTCGCTGGGGTAAATAGTGACTCATCGCCCGCAGTTTTTCTTGCAGCTGCGAGGCAATTTGCTGCAATTCAGTATCTTTGTGTACCGGCAGCAGCAGGGCAAACTCATCATTGCCAGTGCGGAACAGCTGGCTATCCGCCGGACGCACTTTATTCAAACTGTGGGTGGTTAGGCGCAGAACCAGATCGCCGGTTTCAAAGCCAAGACTGCCGTTAATCATGCGAAATGATTCAATATCAAACAGCATCAAACCGACCCGTTGGTGGTCGTAATCGATGTGATGCAGCGTATCCAGCAGTTGCGCGCGCTTGGGTAAGCCGGTGACAGGATCTTGCGTGGCGCGCAGACGCTCGGCGCGTAATTGGCGTGCCAGCAGGTAAAAGCCGGTCAGCGCAATGATCAGCGCGGCAGCCAGTGTTACGCCCAGCAGACGGCTGGCCAGCAGCGTGCTGTCATTACCGGTTAACTGATAGTAGCGATAGACATGGAAAAATTGGTTTATCAGCCGGTCGAGGCTGGTCGCATGACGATCGAGAACCTGCTGCACCTGCTGCAAATTGAGCTCACTGAGCGTATCTTGGTTAAAGAGCGGCTCTAGCGTTTTGAAATCGGTGAAATAGTCACGAATAACATGGTCGGCACCGGTTACTTGATCAACGGCTTTGCGCTCTTCACCTTCCAGCAGCACCGGAAAACGGCTCCACATCACTTCATAGCGCAAGTACAGTTCATCAATGTCGGCTTGACCGGAGCGGTACAGTTTGAGCGCCGATTGCATTTTTTGCTGCTCCATTTGCAGCTGCATCAGCGCCCACGAACTGTTGGAATGGGTGATCTTGAGCGATCCCACTCCCAGCGTGAACAATATGATTGATAGCAGGGCAAAAACAGCAAAGGCCGCTCCTAGCGCCCAGAGCCATTTATTGCTTTTTGACCAGGTCATCCCAACCCTCATTTTAGCCACGGTTAATCCTTAACCGCCCGGATGCTTTTTATCTGCCATGCCATTTGAGCATAGAATAGGGATTTGTGTAATACAGGATATTGATCCAACGGTAAAATTAACCACAACGGTCCTTTATCCCGAATTCGCATTGGTTTGCCGTCTATTTCTGTCGCCAGTATCGGAGCATACGGGGAGAGGTCCGCGGGAGACAGTGTGATTTGGTAACCGTTGATTGCCTGAATTTCGATGCGCTGACTGTAAATACCGGCTTGTGCCAGCACTTGCGACAGCTTCGGCCCAGAAAAGGTATGGCGCTGCTCTGTCCATGGTGTACAAGTGCTAATGCTAAATTGCGGCATCGCGTTGAGCTGCGTCATGGATAATTGCGTCGTCTTTCCTTGCCCATTGGTAAGTTGCAGCACGTGAGATGCGTAGGCGGGCTGAGTGACCGTCAGCGCGCTCAAGAGCAGCATGCTACATAAGCAAAAAGAGAAAGTGATCCGGCAACGGAGAGAACTGACGCAGCGGTTGTCCAAAAGAACGATCCTTGTGTTATTTTTTATGATGTACAGAGCACAAATTTGAGTTGACGTTAATTTTAGGCAAAAAAGACACAAATAGAAACAATGCAGTCATTCGCAGGCTTACAATGCAACTTGCATAAATGCGCAATCAGGTTAACTTCTTGTATATCTGAAGGTCTGGCGGAAAATCGGCTCAACAAAATCAATCAATCGATTGTGTTGAGGAGAAAAGCGACATCATCGGCGTGGTAAACCTGCTTATGGTGACACGGCGACTTCCGGCAGACAACAAAACAGCGAAAGGGTGACGGATTATGTATCCAAATTCAAATGGTGCGCTCGTTGAACGAGCAAAAGGTGGTATCCAGGCGTATCTGGCACAAGTCTATGGATGGATGACCTGTGGCTTGCTGTTAACTGCGTTTGTGGCGTGGTATGCGGCCAGCTCTCCAGCTGTCCTCAACTTTGTTTTCTCCAGTAACATCACGTTCTTCGGGCTGATTATCGCTCAGTTAGCGCTGGTGTTTGTGCTCTCCGGTATGTTGCAGCGCTTAAGTGGCGCGATGGCTACCTCACTGTTCATGCTCTATTCGGCGCTGACCGGCTTGACCTTGTCCAGCATCTTTATCATGTATACCGCAAGCTCCATCGCCTCGACTTTCTTGGTGACTGCCGGTATGTTCGGAGCGATGAGCCTGTATGGTTACACCACCAAGCGTGATTTGAGCGGTTTTGGCAACATGCTGTTCATGGCGCTGATTGGTATCGTGCTGGCGTCACTGGTTAACATGTGGCTCAAGAGTGATACCTTGATGTGGGTGATCACCTACATTGGTGTGGTGCTGTTTGTCGGCTTAACTGCCTATGACACTCAGAAGCTGAAAATGATCGGTGAGCAGTTATCTGTTGACGATAAAGAGAACTTCCGTAAGTACTCCATTGTCGGTGCGCTGACCCTGTATCTGGACTTCATCAACCTGTTCTTAATGCTGCTGCGGATCATGGGCAACCGCCGCTAATACAGATTTTGAACACTCAGCACACATTCAGCACCATTGGCCCCGATTAATCTCGGGGCTTTAGTTTTATTGGATAGTCATTATCCTTTATAATACTCGCCTTTTGTCAAAGGCCATAAGGTCGGTTGGTTTGCCTCGTTTACGGATGCCGATGTCTGTAAACGAGACAAACTCAGAGTTGGTACGAAAATTAAAAGCGAGTGATTTCGGCGAACATAACAGGCTGTAAAAACCTCACAGCGTCGGCATTGCTTCGTTTTACCAAAAGGATGTAAACCATGCGCACCGTATATTGCGGACAATTAAATCGCACCCACGAAGGGCAAGAAGTGACCCTGTGTGGCTGGGTACACCGCCGTCGTGATTTGGGCGGCCTGATCTTTATCGACATGCGTGACCGTGAAGGTGTTGTGCAGGTTTTCTTCGATCCGGATCATCAGGAAGCATTCCAGCAAGCCTCTGAGCTGCGTAATGAGTTTTGTATTCAGATTAAAGGTATTGTGCGCGCCCGTCCGGACAGCCAGATCAACAAAGATATGGCGACCGGTGAAGTGGAAGTCTTCGCCCAATCCCTGAACATCATCAACCGCGCAGAGCCTCTGCCGCTGGACTTTAACCAGACCAACACCGAAGAGCAGCGTCTGAAGTTCCGCTATCTGGATCTGCGTCGTCCAGAAATGGCTAGCCGCCTGAAAATGCGTGCCAAAGTGACCAGCTTTGTTCGTCGCTTTATGGATGATAATGGCTTCCTCGACATCGAAACTCCGATGCTGACCAAAGCCACACCAGAAGGTGCGCGTGACTACTTGGTGCCAAGCCGTGTGCACAAAGGCAAATTCTATGCGCTGCCACAGTCGCCACAGCTGTTCAAACAGCTGCTGATGATGTCCGGCTTTGACCGTTACTATCAGATCGTGAAGTGCTTCCGTGATGAAGACTTGCGTGCTGACCGTCAGCCAGAATTTACCCAGATCGATGTGGAAACCTCCTTCATGAGCGCCGAGCAGGTACGTGAAGTGATGGAGCGCATGGTGCGTGAGCTGTGGAAAGACGTGAAGGGTGTGGATTTTGCTCCGTTCCCAATCATGACTTGGGCCGAAGCTATGCGCCGTTTCGGCTCTGATAAGCCAGATCTGCGTAACCCACTGGAAATCGTTGATGTTGCTGATCTGGTAAAAGACGTTGATTTTAAAGTCTTCTCAGGCCCAGCCAACGATCCAAAAGGCCGCGTTGCAGCTATCTGTGTACCTAAGGGTGCCGAGATGAGCCGTAAGACCATCGACGAATACACCCAGTTCGTGGGCGTATACGGTGCGAAAGGTATGGCATGGCTGAAAGTGAACGATCGCGCTGCCGGTCTGGAAGGCGTACAAAGCCCAATTGCAAAATTCCTGAACGCTGAAGTGCTGGAAGGCATTCTGAGCCGTACTGGCGCGCAGAGCGGTGATATCGTTCTGTTCGGTGCTGACAGCTGGAAAGTGGTAACTGATGCACTGGGTGCACTGCGTATCAAGCTGGGCCGTGATTTCGGTCTGACTGATCTGCAAGGTTGGGCGCCTCTTTGGGTTATCGACTTCCCAATGTTTGAAGAAGATGACGAGGGTGGTTTGGCTGCTATGCACCATCCATTCACCTCGCCACGTGACATGAGCCCAGCAGAGCTGAAAGCGAACCCTCTGACTGCGACAGCGAACGCGTATGACATGGTCATCAACGGCTACGAAGTGGGCGGCGGTTCTGTGCGTATTTACAGCAGCGAAATGCAGCAAACTGTATTTGGCATTCTGGGGATCAACGAACAAGAACAGCGTGAGAAGTTTGGCTTCCTGCTGGATGCGCTGAAGTTCGGTACGCCTCCACATGCGGGTCTGGCTTTTGGTCTGGATCGTCTGGTGATGCTGATCACCGGCACTGACAACATCCGTGATGTTATCGCCTTCCCGAAAACCACAGCTGCCGCCTGTTTGATGACCGAAGCACCAAGCTTTGCCAATCCAGCAGCACTGGCTGAACTCTCTATTGATGTTGTAAAAAACATCAAGGAGTGATCATGAAGTTTAAGCGCCCGGAATCGGTACTGGTAGTCATTTATTGTTCCCAAACCGGACGGGTGCTTATGCTGCAGCGCAAAGACCACCAGGCTTACTGGCAGTCCGTCACCGGAAGCCTAGAGGCTGACGAAACGCCGCAGCAAACTGCACAGCGTGAAGTCAGGGAAGAAGTGGGCATCGATATACAGGCCGAAGGATTAATGCTGACCGATGTCCAACGCTGTGTGGAATTTGAGCTTTTTGAGCATTTACGCCACCGTTACGCACCCGGTGTGACCCGCAATCAGGAGCACTGGTTTATTCTGGCTTTGCCAGAAGAGCGTGAGGTGGTCATTTCGGAACATCTTGCCTACCACTGGTTACCAGCCGCTGAGGCGGCCGCACTAACCCGCTCATGGAGCAACCGGCAGGCAATTGAAGAGTTCGTAATTGGGTGCTGACGCTGGTCAATCCGACTGGTATTTGCACCAACATAAGATTAAAGCGGAGATTGTTATGGCAGGTCATAGTAAATGGGCCAACATTAAGCACCGTAAGGCAGCACAAGATGCCAAGCGTGGCAAGATTTTTACCAAGCTGATTCGTGAGCTGGTGGTCGCAGCAAAAATGGGTGGCGGCGATGTTGCTAGCAACCCGCGTCTGCGCGCTGCAGTGGATAAAGCACTGTCCAATAACATGACCCGCGATACGGTCAACCGTGCCATTGCCCGCGGTGTGGGTGGTGACGACGATAGCAACATGGAAACCATCGTATACGAAGGTTACGGTCCAGGCGGCACTGCTGTTATGGTTGAATGTCTGAGTGACAACCGTAACCGTACCGTATCTGAAGTTCGTCACGCGTTCACTAAGAGCGGTGGTAACTTGGGTACTGATGGTTCCGTATCTTACCTGTTTACCAAAAAAGGCGTGATCTCTTACCCAGCAGGTCTGGATGAAGATACCGTGATGGAAGCAGCACTGGAAGCCGGTGCCGATGACGTTGTTGTGAACGATGACGGCTCTATCGACGTATTCACCAGCCCTGAAGATTTCGGTAGCGTGAAAGATGCGCTGGATGCGGCCGGTCTGGAAGCTGAGATGGCAGAAGTATCTCTGATCCCATCCACCAAAGCTGAGCTGGATCTGGAAACTGCACCTAAGTTGCTGCGTCTGATCGACATGCTGGAAGACTGTGACGACGTGCAGGAAGTGTATCACAACGGTGATATCTCCGACGAAGTGGCTGATCAGCTGTAATCAATGTCGATCATTTTGGGGATCGACCCCGGCTCGCGGATCACCGGTTATGGCGTGATCCGCCAGCAGGGCAGGCATCTGGAGTATCTGGGCAGTGGTTGTATTCGCACGGCAGTCGATGATTTACCGAATCGTCTGCGACTGGTGTATGCCGGTGTTTGCGAAATCATTACCCAGTTTCGTCCGGATGTGTTTGCCATCGAACAGGTTTTCATGGCGCGCAATGCTGATTCAGCGTTAAAGCTCGGTCAGGCACGCGGCGCAGCAATCGTTGCGGCGGTTAACCATGATTTGCCGGTGTTCGAATATGCCGCACGGCAGGTTAAACAGACAGTCGTCGGTACAGGTGCTGCCGAGAAAGTTCAGGTGCAGCACATGGTTAAGACGATCCTCAAACTGCCGGGTAGCCCGCAGGCAGATGCGGCGGATGCGCTGGCGATTGCTATGACGCATGCGCAGATTTGTCAGCATGCCATCAAGCAGCGAGATCCGCGCTTGCAAATCACGCAAGGGCGTTTTCGTTAACCCGTCGCGGTAACCTTTATAAAAGGCTGGATA
Source organism: Plesiomonas sp. PI-19 (assembly GCF_021368255.1). Lineage (NCBI taxonomy): Bacteria > Pseudomonadati > Pseudomonadota > Gammaproteobacteria > Enterobacterales > Enterobacteriaceae > Plesiomonas > Plesiomonas sp. PI-19. Next base: position 1,775,320 of record NZ_JAJNMQ010000001.1, on the reverse strand, counting down.
TTCATCCAGCCTTTTCGTTATTCTATGCCGTATCGCTGCAACAACAGATAACAAGGGGATAAGCGTGATAGGACGTTTACGCGGCTTGGTTGTGGAAAAACAACCTCCGGAAGTACTACTGGATGTGAACGGTGTGGGTTATGAAATCCAGCTGCCGATGACCTGCTTCTACGATTTGCCGGATATCGGTCAAGAAGCGATCATCTTTACTCACTTTGTGGTGCGTGAAGATGCCCAGTTGCTGTTCGGTTTCAACAACAAGCAAGAGCGCGCCTTGTTCCGTGAGCTGCTGAAAACCAATGGTGTCGGACCAAAATTGGCGTTGGCCATTTTATCCGGTATGTCTGCCGCGCAGTTTGTTGGCGCAGTAGAGCGCGAAGATATCAGTACACTGGTAAAATTACCGGGTGTGGGCAAGAAAACGGCCGAGCGTTTGATCGTCGAAATGAAAGATCGCTTCAAAGGCATGGCGACCTTCGATCTCTTTACCCCTGCCGATGATTTGGCCGGTGCGGTGGCGCAATCGGCGCAAGTGGTTAAGCAAGCCGATGTGGAAGAAGAAGCCGCGTCGGCACTGGTGGCTTTGGGCTATAAGCCGCAAGAAGCTAGCCGCATGATCAGCAAAGTGGCCACTGAAGGTGCCGATTGCGAAACCCTGATCCGTAATGCTTTGCGTGCGGCGCTCTAAAGTAGCGTGGCAAAACAGATAAACCGATTAACTCCCAGTGACCATCAAACAGCGTACAACAAAGGCTAACGGATGATAGAAGCAGACCGCCTGATTTCCCCTGTGCAGACCGTTCGTGAAGAAGAGGTCATTGACCGTGCGATTCGGCCACGATTACTGAATGAATACGTCGGTCAGGATCATGTACGGGCGCAAATGGAGATTTTCATTCAGGCGGCGCGTATGCGAGCCGATGCGCTGGATCACGTGTTGATTTTTGGCCCTCCCGGGTTGGGCAAAACTACGCTGGCTAACATCATCGCCAACGAAATGGGCGTGAGTATCCGTACGACCTCTGGTCCGGTACTGGAAAAGGCCGGCGATTTGGCGGCCATGCTGACCAACCTTGAGCCGCATGATGTGCTGTTCATCGATGAAATCCATCGCCTGTCACCAGCTGTTGAAGAAGTGCTCTATCCAGCGATGGAAGATTATCAGCTGGATATCATGATCGGGGAGGGGCCTGCGGCGCGCTCAATTAAATTAGATTTGCCGCCGTTTACCTTAATTGGCGCTACCACCCGAGCTGGCTCACTGACATCACCGCTACGCGATCGTTTCGGCATTGTGCAGCGTCTGGAGTTTTACAAGGTCGAAGATCTAACCGATATCGTGCGTCGCAGTGCGCGTTGCCTTGGTTTGAACATGCAAGCGGAAGCGGCGCTGGAAGTAGCGCGTCGTTCACGTGGTACACCACGGATTGCGAACCGTCTTTTGCGTCGAGTGCGTGATTTTGCGGAAGTGAAAGGGTGCGGTGATATCGAGCTGGATGTGGCCGGTCGTGCTCTCGATATGCTGGACGTCGACACCGAAGGCTTTGATTTTATGGATCGCAAACTGCTGCTGGCAGTGATTGATAAGTTTATGGGCGGTCCGGTTGGTCTGGATAACCTTGCGGCAGCGATCGGTGAAGAGCGTGACACGATTGAAGATGTGTTGGAGCCGTACCTGATTCAGCAGGGCTTTTTACAGCGCACGCCACGTGGGCGTATTGCAACACAACGTGCTTATCAGCATTTTGGTTTAGAAAAACCAAGCGATCAATAAGTTATACCTAAACGACTTGGAGTTTTAGGTAGGCGGCAAGTAAGTGAATCCCCATGAGCATAGTCAAACTATGTGATTGGGGTGAACGAATATAGCCAACACCGCTGCAGCGTCAAGTAGGAAGGGTATAGAGTTCAATAAGCGTTTCGTTATTCCTTTCCCCTAAAACAAAAGGCCCGGATTATCCGGGCCTTTTGCTATCAATTAACTAATCACTTATTTGTTTTGCATCATAAACAAGTCACTGAATAATTTGGTGTAAGTTTTTGCGAACTTGTTAAATAATGTGGTGCGCATATCTGCTCCGCAGTGATGATGGTCAAATTTTTTAGATTGCGGCAGGCTTCATTCTCACTGCCTCAATTTCATGGCGCAAATTATATGCAGGTCGGAATAAAAACAGAAACGACAAAAACTAAGGGATTTGCATTAGATTAAGTAATGTCATGTTGTGATGATGTTCAGATATATCAAACTGTATCAATTTCAATGTGCTTTTTATGTAAAGCGCAATGTTAAATAACGGTGTGTTATTTGCCATGGGTAATATGCATGCCGATGGGTGCTCGATGGGGAAAAAGAATAATTATCATTGCATGCTGTAGAAAAGTGTCATAACCCCGAATTAATTAAACAATGCGTTAACATATTTTGCTTTATTTTATCCGTAATTGAGCTGCATCAATTTTCGTTTGCGAGTATTATTTAATGGTATTGATGGTGATCAATTTTTGCCGTCTCGTCAGCGAAAAAATAGATTGATCTGACAGCAAAAAATATAACTTGAATCACTAAAAAACTTATTCCGTATAAGGGATTAGAGGCGTAATATTTAGTCAGCCTGTCATTTAGGTTGCTGTTATGTGATGACTTCGTTCATAAAATGAGTGCGTAACTTTTTATGAACGCAGAAATTGAATAGTCTGGGGCTCATATATCGTTACACCCCGTGGTGGTAACGATATACAAAACGATCTTGGCAACGGAGTTGAGGGTCGAGAGTCGGAGTCTTCCTGCAAGAAGCAAGGAGTCGTGATGTTAGATGTCGTTGAACTATCAAGATTGCAGTTTGCACTAACTGCAATGTATCACTTCCTGTTTGTTCCACTCACATTGGGCATGTCATTTTTGCTTGCCATAATGGAGTCGGTCTATGTCATGACCAACAAACAGATTTACAAAGATATGACCAAATTCTGGGGCAAGTTGTTTGGTATCAACTTTGCTCTGGGGGTAGCTACCGGTCTGACCATGGAGTTCCAATTCGGGACTAACTGGTCTTACTATTCCCACTATGTAGGGGATATCTTCGGTGCGCCTCTGGCGATTGAAGGCCTGATGGCTTTCTTCCTGGAGTCTACCTTTGTTGGTATGTTCTTCTTTGGCTGGGATCGCCTGTCTAAACGTCAGCACCTGATGGTGACATGGCTGACAGCGATTGGTACCAACATGTCCGCACTGTGGATCTTGGTGGCCAATGGCTGGATGCAGAACCCAGTAGGAGCCGAATTTAACTTTGAAACCATGCGTATGGAGATGGTCAGCTTCGCGGAGCTGGTGATGAACCCCGTTGCGCAGGTTAAATTCGTTCACACTGTGGCTGCCGGTTATGTTGCAGGTTCCATGTTCGTACTGGGTATCAGTGCTTACTACCTGCTGAAAAAGCGTGATATTCCGTTTGCGCGCCGCTCGTTTGCGATTGCCGCTAGCTTTGGTATGGCCTCTATCCTGTCTGTAATGGTACTGGGTGATGAGTCAGGCTATGAGCTGGGTGATGTGCAGAAAGTGAAGTTGGCGGCTATCGAGTCCGAGTGGGAGACTCAGCCACCTCCAGCATCCTTTACCCTGTTCGGTATTCCGAATCAGGAAGAGATGCGTACCGACTTTGCTATCAAGATCCCGTATGCGCTGGGTCTGATTGCCACGCGCTCGCTGGACACGCCGGTAATTGGTCTGCGTGATCTGCTGAAAGAGCACGAAGTTCGCATTCGTAACGGTATGGTGGCTTACGATCTGCTGCAAAAACTGCGTAATGGCCAAGATACACCGGAAATTCGTGCGCAGTTTGATGCTGCGAAGAAAGATCTGGGTTATGGCTTGCTGCTGACTCGCTATACCAGCGATGTTGCCAACGCGACCGAAGCACAGATCCAACTGGCGGTAAAAGATTCTATTCCGCAAGTGGCACCTCTGTTCTTCAGCTTCCGTATCATGGTGGGCGTGGGCTTTGTGCTGCTGTTCATCATCGGTATGGCGTTCTTCCAGACTTGCCGTCATAAGATTGAGCAAAAACCATGGCTGCTCAAATTGGCACTGTGGGGTATCCCACTGCCATGGATCGCCATCGAAGCTGGCTGGTTCGTTGCTGAGTACGGTCGTCAACCATGGGCGGTGGGTGAGATCCTACCTGTCACCTCGGCAGCCTCTGCCATTGGTGCCAGCGATGTGATCTTCTCCATGCTGCTGATCTGTGGTCTGTATACTCTGTTCCTGATTGCAGAAATGTACCTGATGTTCAAGTTTGCCCGTCTGGGCCCAAGCAGCCTGAAAACTGGCCGCTATCACTTTGAACAGACCCGTGCACCAGTCGCAGAAGATGCCAAGGCATAAGCAGGAGCCTGAAACATGATTGATTATGAATTTTTGCGTTTTGTCTGGTGGTTGCTGGTCGGTGTACTGCTGATCGGTTTTGCGATTACCGATGGTTTTGACATGGGGGTAGGGGCTTTGCTGCCTATCCTCGGTAAAACCGACAACGAGCGTCGGGTAATGATTAACACCATTGCCCCACACTGGGATGGTAACCAAGTTTGGTTGATTACCGCGGGTGGTGCGCTGTTTGCTGCATGGCCAATGGTATATGCCGCTGCTTTCTCCGGTTTTTACATCGCCATGATCTTGGTGCTGGCCGCCTTGTTCTTCCGTCCGGTCGGTTTTGACTACCGTTCTAAGATTGAAGATGCGCGCTGGCGTGCAATGTGGGACTGGGGCCTGTTCATCGGTGGTGCTGTTCCGGCACTGGTGTTCGGTGTCGCCTTCGGTAACCTGCTGCAAGGTGTTCCGTTTGAAGTCGACAGCCTGCTGCGTCTGGAATACAAAGGCGGCTTCTTCGGTCTGCTGAATCCGTTTGGCCTGCTGTGTGGTGTGGTCAGCCTGATGATGCTGGTGATGCAAGGTGCAACTTGGTTGCAGATGAAGACCACCGGTGAGCTGCATGTGCGTGCTCGTGCGGCGGCGCAAATCACTGCGCTGGTGACTTCAGTATGCTTCGCATTGGCCGGCCTGTGGGTCATGAAGGGCATCGGTGGTTTTGTTATCACCTCGGTGATTGATACCGCGGCACCGTCTAACCCATTACATAAAGAAGTTATGGTGGAAGTGGGCGCGTGGATCAAGAACTTCAATACCTATCCGGTATTGTGGGCTATCCCAGCCGTTGGTGTGGTAATGCCGCTGTTGACGGTACTGGCATCACGCTTTGAGCGTTGTGGTTTTGCCTTCCTGACCTCTTCACTGGGGATCGCGGCGATTATTTTAACCGCGGGTGTGACTATGTTCCCGTTTGTGATGCCATCTAGCATCCTGCCGGCACACAGTCTGACCATGTGGGATGCCACATCTAGCCAGAAGACTCTGGGTATCATGCTGGGTGCTGCAGTGATTTTTGTTCCGATTGTGTTGGGTTACACCGTTTGGTGTTACTACAAGATGTTTGGTCGTCTCGACACCAAATTTATCGAAGAAAACAAAAACTCACTGTACTAATCAGAGCGAGTCGATAACTCAGGCAAGCAGAAGGCTGGTTAGCCCTAGACTGACCAGCCAAGGAGAGCAAAACGATGTGGTATTTTACCTGGATTCTCGGTGTGTTACTGGCCTGCTCATTTGGCATTATCAATGCCCTGTGGCTTGAGCAGTCTGAAACCATGGATCACGACGACTAAGATGCTGGATAAATTATTCCGCTTCACAGACAAGAGCCCGATGCGGGCTCTTGCTTTAATTCTGGCTCTGGTGAGTGCCTTTAGCCTGATTTGGAGCCCGGAGGCTACCGCGCGTAGCAGCCAGCTTTATCTGTGGCAGGCAGTAATTTTCCTCTGGGCCGTGATCAGTGCTTTGGTGCATGGTGTAGGGTTTAAACTCTCAGGCGTGTGGCGCTGGGTGTTTTGTGCCCCCTTGTCATATCCCATTCTTTGCGCTGTTTTATATTATTTTTATATTGCAAGGGGCTGATGGCCCCTTTTCATCATTTTATTTCTTCCGTCACACTTGTCCTGCCCATTCCCAAGAACAAAACACTTGAGTATAGTATCGCCTTGTATACGCCAGAACATCGGAATGTAAGGTGAGCAGTAAAGTATCTCAATGGCCCGTTCGCGTTTATTATGAAGACACGGATGCAGGAGGGGTCGTCTATCATGCACGTTATGTGGCTTTCTTCGAGCGCGCCCGGACCGAAATGCTACGCAGCCTCGGCCAACAGCAGCAGACTCTATTGCAGCACAATGTCGCCTTCGTGGTACGTCGTATGACCGTGGATTATCGATCCCCTGCGCGGCTAGACGATCTGCTTTCAGTCGAAACTGAAATCTCCTCATTCCGGGGGGCGTCCGTAACCTTTAATCAACGAATCATCCATCAGGATGGTCGAGTCCTATGCACCGCCGAGGTCTTGGTGGCGTGTATTGATTTGGCCAAAATGAAACCTGTTGCGCTTCCAGCTGAGTTAGTCGCGGAGTTTACCTGTGTCTGCTGAAATGAACCTTCTTGACCTTTTCTTAAAGGCCAGTTTCATGGTTAAGATCGTAATGATGATCTTGATCGGTTTTTCTATTGCTTCCTGGGCGATCATTATCCAGCGAACTCGGGTCCTGAATGCGGCTACCCGTGCGGCGGATGCCTTTGAGGACCGTTTTTGGTCTGGTATCGATTTGGCGCGTCTGTATCAAGAAACGTCAACTCGCCGCGATGATTTGTCCGGTACGGAACAAATCTTTTATTCAGGTTTCAAAGAGTTTGCCCGTTTACACCGTGCTAATGGCCATGCGCCAGAAGCGGTGATTGAAGGGGCCTCGCGTGCGATGCGCATCTCCATGAACCGTGAACTGGAAAGTTTGGAAAACCACATCCCGTTTTTGGGTACGGTCGCCTCGATCAGTCCGTATATCGGTCTGTTTGGTACCGTGTGGGGGATTATGCACGCCTTTATCGCACTGGGTGCGGTAAAACAAGCCACGTTGCAAATGGTGGCACCGGGTATTGCGGAAGCGCTGATTGCAACGGCAATCGGTCTGTTCGCAGCGATCCCTGCGGTAATGGCGTATAACCGTCTGAACTTGCGTGTGTCCAAGCTGGAACAGAATTACGGTAATTTTACCGATGAATTTACTGCCATTTTACACCGTCAGGCATTTGCCGCTGACGCGAAGCAGTAAGTGAGGAGTGTGACAGCATGGCGTACTCACGGCGTAAGCGCCACGACATGAAGTCTGAAATCAACATCGTACCGTTTCTGGACGTGCTCCTGGTACTGTTGTTGATTTTCATGGCCACCGCACCGATTATCAGTCAAAGCGTACAGGTTGACTTGCCTGACTCTACCGAGTCGAGCAGTGTTGAAACTAAAGATGACCGCCCTCCGGTAATTTTGGAGGTGTCTGGTATTGACCAGTACGCAATGTCTATTGATGGTAAGCGGGAAGAAAACCTCAGTGCTGATCAGGTGATGCAAAATGCCCGCCTGAATCTGGGAACCGCTGAGCAGAAAACCACCTTCTTGGTGGGCGGCGCGAAAGAGGTTCCTTATGAGGAAGTCATCAAGGCACTGAATTTATTGCATGAGGCCGGAGTGACATCTGTCGGTCTGATGACTAACCCGATTTAAGAGATAGCCGTACTGATGGATAACAACAACAAGAAAAACAAGCTGACAAAATCGGTTGTTGTCTCCGTTATTTTGCACGTGCTCGTGATTGCTTTACTGATTGTTGGCTCCCTGTATCAGGAGATCCCTGCCGGTGGCGGCGGGGGCGGGGGCGCAATTGATGCAGTGATGGTCGATCCGGGAGCCATGGCACAGCAATATAACCGCCTGCAGCAACAAAATGAGGATGCGCGTAAAGCGGAAAATGAACGCAAGCGCAAACTACAACAGCAAAAAGAGGAAATGCAGCAGAAACAGCAGGCTGAAGAAGAGCGTTTACGCGAGCTGGAAAAAGAGCGCTTAAAAGCGCAAGAAGAAGCGAAACGCACCGAAGAAGCCCGTCAGCAAGCTGAAGAACAAAAACGCCAAGCACAAGAAGAAGCGCGCAAGGCCGAAGAAGTTCGCAAGCAAGCTGAGGATGCTAAGAAAAAAGCCGAACAAGCTAAAAAACAGGCTGAAGAAGCCAAGAAACAAGCTGAAGCCGAGGCATTAGCGGCAAAAGCCAAAGCAGAAGCAGAGGCCAAGAAACGGGCCGAAGCCGATGCAAAGAAAAAGGCAGAAGCCGAAGCGAAAAAGCAGGCAGAGCAAGCAGCAAAAGCGGCTGAAGAAGCGAAAAAGAAAGCTGAATTAGACGCGAAGAAGAAAGCGGAAGCGGATGCCAAGAAAAAGGCTGAGGCCGACGCCAAGAAAAAAGCCGAAGCAGATGCGAAGAAGAAAGCCGCTGCTGACGCCAAAGCTGCTGCCGCTCGCGAAGCTGCACAAAGTGAAGCGGCGTTAGACGATTTGTTCGGTGGCTTATCCGAAGAGGCCAATGCCCGTGAAGGACAAGCCGGAGGCGGCGGTAGTGCTGGCTCTGGTAAAGCCGGCGCGCCAGGCCCTGAAGGGGATAAGTACGGCGGGTTAATCAAGCAGGCAGTCAGCCGTAATATGTATGACACCAGCTTGTACCGTGGGAAAACCTGCAGTATTAAGATTAACTTTGCACCGGATGGTTTGATTCTGAGCTCGAGTGTGGTTGGCGGGGATCCTTCCTTATGTCAGGCGGCAGAGCGGGCAATAAAGATCACTCAGAAGTTGCCAAAACCACCTTCTGATGCTGTGTACAATAAATTTAAGAATGCCGTTTTAGAGTTTACCTTCTAAAACGACAGTGCGGATTGTGAACTAGGAGAGACAATGAAGCCGGTCTTAAAATTGTTTGCCGGGTTAATGATGCTGGTGACGGCTGTCGCCAGCGCAGAAGTCCGGATCGTGATTGATCAGGGTGTGGATACCGCGCGTCCGATTGCGGTCGTTCCTTTCAAATGGACCGGCAGCGGTAATCCGCCGGATAACGTTGCTGAAATTGTGGCGGCGGATTTGCGTAACAGCGGTAAGTTTAATCCTATCCCGCCTGCGCGCATGCCACAGCAGCCAACCAGTGCCTCGGAAGTCAATCCAGCACTGTGGTCTACAATGGGTATCGATGCCATTGTGGTGGGGCAGGTGCAAGCCGGTGCCGATGGTAACTACCTGATTTCGTACCAGTTGGTCGATACTGCGGGTTCACCGGGTACTGTGCTGGAAAGTAACCAGTATCGCGTGACCAAGCAGTGGATCCGTTATGCCTCTCATACCATCAGTGACATGGTTTTTGAGCGCCTGACTGGCATCAAAGGTGCGTTCCGTACCCGTATTGCGTATGTCGTGCAAACTAACGGCGGCCGCTATCCGTATGAGCTGCGCGTTTCTGACTACGATGGCTTTAACCAGTTTGTGGTGCATCGTTCTCCAGAGCCAATCATGTCTCCGGCGTGGACCAAAGATGGCCGTAAGCTGGCGTACGTCACCTTTGAAAACCGTCGTTCGCAGCTGATGTTGCAGGACCTGAGTACCTCTCAGCGTAAAATCCTGACCTCATTTCCGCGTCACAACGGTGCTCCGTCATTCTCTCCAGACGGCTCCAAGATGGCTTTTGCTCTGTCAAAAGACGGTAGCCTGAAACTGTACGTGATGGACATCGCTTCTGGTCAGATCCGTCGCGTGACTGAAGGTCGCTTTAACGATACTGAGCCTAGCTGGTATCCCGATAGCCAGAGCATTGCCTTTACCTCCGACCGCGGCGGTAGACCACAGATTTATAAATTAAATTTAGCTTCTGGTGCGGTCGAGCGCTTGACTTGGGAAGGTGCTCAGAATCAAAATGGTGAAATATCTCCGGACGGTAAAGCCCTGTATATGGTGAGCTCTACCGGCTCAGGACAACATATTGCAAAACAAGATTTGGATACTGGTTCAGTGGAAGTACTGACCAATACATTTCTTGATGAAACTCCAAGCGTTTCGCCAAACGGTATCATGCTGATTTATGGCTCAACCCAAGGTCTTGGCAGGGTATTAAATTTAGTGTCAACGGATGGACGTTTCAAAGCGCGTGTTCCGGCTACCGATGGTCAGGTCAAATTCCCGGCATGGTCGCCGTATCTGTGATGATAATGAAGTAAAATAATTAAAGGATACAATAAAATGCAACTGAACAAAGTACTGAAGGGACTGATGTTAGCTCTGCCAGTAATGGCTGTAGCAGCTTGTAGCTCTAACAAGAGCAACGACAACGCAGATCAGATGATCAACTCTGGCGACAGCAATGGCAGCATGTCCGCTGAAGAGCAAGCTCGTATGATGATGCAAGAGCTGCAAAAGAATAACATCGTTTACTTCGGCTTTGACAAATACGACATCCAACCAGAGTTCGCTCAGATGCTGGATGCTCACGCTGCGTTCCTGCGTGACAACCCATCTTACAAAGTTGTTGTAGAAGGTCACGCGGATGAGCGTGGTACTCCAGAATACAACATCGCTCTGGGTGAGCGTCGTGCCAATGCAGTTAAAATGTACCTGCAAGGTCGTGGTGTAAATGCTGACCAAATCTCTATCGTTTCTTACGGTAAAGAGAAGCCAGCAGTTCTGGGCCATACTGAAGACGCGTACGCTAAAAACCGTCGCGCAGTACTGGTTTACTAATAAGGATATCGCATGAACCGTAACTACAGACCGATTATCAGTCTGTCGTTACTGGTACTCGCAGCCGTGTCTGGCACGGCTGCGGCGCAAGCTCCTGTATACGAGGCGGGCTCCGGATCTCTTGAAGATCGGGTGACTCGCCTCGAACGTATGATGGAAGCGCGTAACCAGTTACTGACAGAAACCCAGCAGCAGTTAATGTCTCTGCAAGGCGAGATGGATCAGTTACGTGGTTCGCTTGAGCGCAGTGAATATCAGCTAAATCAGGCGGTTGAACGCCAGCGTCAGCTCTATCAAGAGCTCGATAATGTCTCTGCTCAAAACAAGCAAGCGGCTGATACCGCAACCACTGATGCGACAGCGCCAGCCGCAGCAACCGCACCAGCTGCAAAAGCCGCCGCGCCTGCTAAAGATGTTGTGGTCAGTGATAATGCGGTAGAAAACCAAGCCTATGATGCAGCAGTTCAGCTGGTATTGCGTGATAAGCAATACGATAAAGCGATTACTGCGTTTCAGGACTTTATCGCGAAGTATCCAAAATCGGTTTACCGGCCGAATGCGCATTACTGGTTAGGGCAATTACTGTTCAGTCAGAAGCGTACCGATGAGGCAGCGGCGCAATTTGCCGCGGTGGTAAAAGATTTTCCAAAGTCACCTAAGCGGGCTGATGCCATGCTTAAGCTGGGTGTGATTGCTCAGGAGAAAGGTGATGTGGCGGGAGCCAAAACGGTGTTCCAGCAGATTATCTCTGCTTATCCAACATCGTCATCAGCCAAAATGGCCAAATCCCGTCTGGCAGCATTGGGTGGTTAAACCTAGCGCTGTAGCTTATCCAATTCAGCTTTAATCAGTTTTTTATAGCCCGTCCACTGGACGGGCTTTTTTTATTCTGAAGTCAGGCCGTTGGCGCGGATAAGTGGCGGTGAGGAGACGGCTGGCAGGGGAGTTGCCGAGGCTGGCATGCGGGCTTATTCAGTTTCCTCATTTTTCTTTATGCTTTTTTCTCATATATATCGAAATTAATGAACTTTTCCATTTTCCATATATTAAGTGATGATAGGCATCAGTAAACTTTATGTAAATAAAAGCAGACTCAGGGTCGCACCTGCGCTTAGGGAAGGAAGTATGAACTGGTTAGTGCTTGGCAACGTTGCCATCTTTGTAATTATTGCGCTGTTTTTGTTCCGCTACCAACGTAGCGGTGTGACGCTATCGCGCACCGTGTTTGTTGGTTTGGTGCTGGGGATTGTGCTGGGCTCGGCATTACACTTTGTCTATGCCCATTCTGAAGGGGTGATCAGCGAGACATTGGGTTGGTTAAACATTGCCGGTAACGGTTATGTGAACTTACTGCAAATGATTGTTATGCCTTTGGTGTTTGTTTCTATTTTATCGGCAGTTACACGTTTGAGTGATGCCAGTTCGTTGGGCAGCATCAGTTTCTCGGTATTGGCGGTATTACTGCTGACTACCGCCGTGGCTGCGGCAATTGGTATCGGCGTAACCGAAGTGTTTGGGTTGTCGGCTGAAGGTCTGACGCAAGGCGCGCGTGAAATTGCGCGTGGTGAGATGATGGTGACCAAAAGCAGTGAGATTGCCAGCCTGACATTCCCACAAATGTTGGTGTCCTTTATTCCAACTAATCCGTTTGCGGATCTGGCCGGAGCTCGCTCAACGTCGATTATCAGTGTCGTGATCTTTGCCGCCTTCTTAGGTGTGGCTGCACTGAAATTGAAAGCCGAAAAGCCAGAGCATGGCGAGCGCATTGCTGGTGCGATTGATACTCTGCAGACCCTGATTATGCGTCTGGTGCGTATGGTGATCCGCTTGACGCCGTACGGTGTGATGGCGCTGATGACCAAAGTGGTGGCGACATCCAATGTGCATGACATCGTAAATCTGCTGGGCTTTATGGTGGCATCATATGTAGCGATTGGCTTGATGTTCGTGGTACACGGTGTGTTGCTGGGCGTGTTTGGGGTTAACCCGCTGCACTACTACCGTAAGGTATTACCGGTGCTGACTTTTGCCTTCACATCACGCTCCAGCGCAGCAACCATTCCGTTGAATGTGGAAGCGCAAGTGGACAAGCTGGGTGTACCGCCAACCATCGCTAACTTTGCAGCGTCCTTCGGTGCCACCATTGGTCAAAACGGCTGTGCCGGGATTTACCCAGCGATGCTGGCGGTGATGATTGCACCAACCGTGGGTATTAACCCGATGGATCCAAGCTTCCTGATGACACTGATTGCGGTAGTGACTATCAGCTCCTTCGGGGTAGCCGGTGTCGGTGGTGGTGCGACATTCGCCGCTATCATCGTACTGTCGACCATGAACCTGCCGATTGCTCTGGCTGGCTTCCTGATCTCTATCGAGCCGCTGATTGATATGGCGCGTACTGCGCTGAACGTAAACGGTGCGATGACGGCAGGGGTCGTGTCTAGCCGAGCGTTAGGGCAGACCGACATGGCGGTGTTTCGCAGCGCCGATGAAGTCGATGCCTGATGGGATAAGTCAGTGTTGAACGCGTAACTTAGCGACACATCAGATTGTAAAAATCGCCACCAAAGTGTGGCGATTTTTATTTGTACGGAATTAATTGCGTTGCAAAGGACTCATAATAGAAAGAGGTTTCCATTGTGCGTTTGTTCCTACACCGGTTAAGTGCGTTGGGATAAACCCGTATCACATGTGCCTGTTGGGCCAGTAATCAGAAGTAGTAAGAGGTAGTCTATGACCCCGCAAGAAAAAATGATGATTGAGGGTGTGGCCGAGCGATTGCGTGCACATACACTGACCAGTAAAGATCCTCAGGCCGAACAGCTGATTAGCCAAAGTATTGCGACCCAGCCTGATGCCTTGTATCGCCTGACTCAGAGCAATATTTTGCAGGAAGTGGCGTTAAATGAAGCGAAGAATAAAGTCGCGGCTTTAGAGCAGCAATTGGCCGCTTACCATAACCAAAGCATGTTCGATCGGGTTCGTGGTGCAGCGCCACAACAAGTTGCTCCGCCGGTATCGAGCTATCAACCGTCTATGTTTGGTAGCTTTATGAAAACCGCTGCGGCGATGACGACTGGGGTGGTTGCTGGGAATTTGATTTCCGATGCGTTAAGTGGCCTATTTAGCTCCGGTGAGCGGGAAGGGGCATGGGGCGCCGCAGGGGCGGCTCCTGAGGTGGTGGAGAATATCACCAATAACTTTATCGATCCGGCTTCAGCTGCGGGATTAACCTCGGACGATGCTAATTCGTTTTTAGCTAACTCTGATTCATTAGCACAGATGAGCAATACCGATGGCAGTAACCCGTTTGGGTTGAGTCAGGATATCAATGATCCGTGGAGTGATGCGGGTAACAATGGTGCATTTACGGATAACGGCAACGATAACAGTAATGACAACGGTGATTTTGGTGGTTTCGGTGCCGATGATAATAACGGCGGCGGTTTTTTTGATGACGATGATGATAACAATGGCTTTTTATAAGCGTTACGTTATGTAATGTCTTGACTGACAGTGCGCTGTCACACCGTAAAAATGCTTTCATCGAGAGGTGTGTTTAGCGCTGAAATATAGTCGGTAAGCAATCGTTAGTATAGGTATAAGAAAAGCCCGTTACGCATCACGTAACGGGCTTTTTTATGGATTATCGGTCAGATGGTGAAACGGTGTATTACATTACACGTTGCGTATTCTGCCTATTGCGATCCAGTCTTAGTGACTGGCACGTCCTTGACGAGCACTGTAGATCAGGCTGGCAATGACGGAGATGGCTAAAATGGCGCCCACGATACCCAGAGACAGCAGAATTGGCAGCTTGTACCACTCCACAATCAGCATCTTGATACCGATAAAGACTAAGATCACGGCCAAACCATACTTCAGCAGGGCAAAGCGATCGGCGAAGTCTGCCAGCAGGAAGTACATCGCACGTAAGCCCATGATCGCAAAGATGTTAGATGTCAGGACAATAAACGGATCGGTGGTCACGGCAAAGATAGCCGGGATACTGTCGACCGCAAAAATGATGTCACTGATTTCAACCAACACCAAAGCAAGGAACATCGGAGTGGCAAAACGGATCCCGTTACGCACGGTAAAGAAATGTTCGCCATCGAGTTCGTGGGTGACATTGAAGCGGTTACGGATCCAGCGCAGCAGTGGGTTCTTGTCAAAGTCGCCCTCATCCTCGCTGCTCTTGAGCATCTTCAGGCCGGTCAACACCAAGAAGGCACCGAAGATATACAAGATCCAGTGGAATTGGGTGATCAGCCAGCTACCGGCGAAGATCATACCGGTACGCAGAACGATAGCGCCCAGTACCCCGTACAGCAGCACGCGGCGTTGCAATTCTGCCGGAATGGCAAAGTAACCGAAAATCATCAACCAAACAAAGACGTTATCGACCGCCAGTGCTTTTTCAATGACATAACCGGTTAAAAATTCGAGTGATTTTTGGTTGGCCAGTTCACGGCCGAGGTTGGCATCCAGGTAATACCAGATCCCTAGATTGAACAGCAGTGCCACGGCAATCCAGATTAATGACCATGTTGCTGCTTCTTTCAGTGAGACTTTGTGGTTTTTGCCGCCCTTCAGCACCAGTAAGTCAACCAACAATAGGCCGACCACCAGAACAAAGAAGGCAATCCACATCCATCCGTTACCGACAGTTTCCATAGTGATAGTATGCTCCTAAAACAAAAAAACCGAGTCCATAAGGCTCGGTCAATCTATTTTAGAGGGATCGACTTTGCCTTACGGCAAGGTCTCACTTACAACATATCAGCATGCTGCCTGAATGCCGGGTGAAAACACCGTAATGACGACAATTCAGCTTTGAAGTTACTCCCCTTGTACCGCAATTATATTCGATACATATTGATTCTGCTAGGAAAATTACGCGCCACCGCACCCACAGCCACAATCAGGTTTGCTGCGTTTACGTAAGTTATAACCCACCAGCAGTACCAGAAAAACAACTGCCAGTGTAACAGGCCAACTCCAGTACAGCGCGCTGATAATTGCAACGGCAATAGCCAGTATTATCAGTAAATATTTCATCTTTAGCCTCTCAATCAGTGCTCAGCGCAAAACATCAAATGATAATAATAGTTATTTCTTTTTAATGCGAGTGCCGATATGGCTTCAGGATGTATGAGCGCGTGTTGAGTATGAAGACAATTAAGCGAAGGGAAGGGAAATGTCAGGGATAGGGACATCAGTTGTCGGTGGTGTTGAGTGTGATATCGCCGCCCAGTGTGGGCGGCAGTAGTTCGCAATAGTTAGAGTAGCGGGGTGAAGAAATAGAAGAACTTCTCCGCAATGCGATGACGTAATGGGCGCTGCAACCACTGGCCGATATTCAGTTGGGTGGAGCGCGCGATGTAGTCATCTTGCACAAAGCCCAGTTTTTCGCCAAAACTGGTGTCATCAATGGCGATGGTGACTTCAAAGTTAAGCCACATGCTACGAATATCCAGATTAACCGTGCCCACCAAACTGAGATGATCATCAATGAGCAAGCTCTTGGCATGTAGCAGACCGCCCTCAAACTGGTGGATCCGCACGCCGGCAGCCAACAGCTCATCAAAAAAGGCGCGGCTGGCCCAGCCGACCATCAGGGAATCATTATGTTTCGGGATCACGATATCCACCTGCACACCCCGCGAGGCGGTAGAGCACAGCGCCAGCATCAGACTGTCGTCAGGGATAAAGTAAGGCGTGGTCATCACGATACGCTTACGTGCTGCGAAAATTGCCGTGGACAGAGCCTGTGGTAGCAAATCTTTCGGAAAACCCGGCCCAGAAGCCAGTACTTGCACGGCATGCGCATTTTCCTGCGTGACGGGCAGGATAGGGCAACTTGGTAGTGATGGCAGGTGGCGCTCGCCGGTTTCCACTTCCCAATCCCACGCAAAAATACAGTTGAGCGCCGATGCTGCTGGCCCTTCAATGCGTACCATCATATCGACCCACTGACCCACACCGGCATCTTGTTTGAAATAACGCGGGTCGACCATGTTCATGCTGCCGGTATAGGCGATGTCATTATCGATAATGACAATTTTGCGATGTTGGCGCAGATCCATGCGACGTAAGAAAACCCGCAGCGGGTTTACGTGCAAGGCTTCCACTAAGTCGATTTGCGCATGGCGGAACAGCTCAGGGTAACGGCTACGGAAGAAACGTAAACTGCCAACCGAGTCCAGCATCACCCGACATTTGACACCTCGTTTCGCCGCTTCAATCAGCGCATTGACCACATGCTCAACTAAACCGCCGTTATTCCAGATGTAAAACACCATGGAGATATGATGTTGGGCGAGATTAATGTCGCGCACAATGGCACTAAGGATGTCATCAGTGGTGGTGAACAGATGTAATTGGTTGCCATTGATACACGGCGTTTTCAGTCGTCGTCGGCATAAATTAAAAAGCGGCGCTGCCGTATGGCTGGATTTCATATTCACCAGATGATCGCACTGGCTTAAAGAGTTGAACCAGTCCGAGAACGGTTTCCACATGGCTTGTGAACGCGCAGCGCGGCGCGATCCTAGATACAGCTCGCCAAAAAGCAAGTATGCAATGATGCCGACCAAGGGAACAATATAGATAACCAGTAGCCAAGCCATAGAAACAGCGACAGTTCGGCGCTTCATCAGCACGCGCACCGTTACGGCGGCTACAATCAGCCAATAGCTAAAAATAAGGATCCAATCCACGATATGAGCTATGTCAGAAATATACGTCATCCTGGCCATCTTTATTATCTTTCACTGTTGTAGTTTAAGGACTTTCTGTCATCAGTGGAATTCAGCACTGACGGTAAACTATGTGAAATTGTTAATTCTTCATGTTGATCCGCAAACGACGGAGGTATACTTTCGGCCCCAATTGTGAGGTATTCATGTTTCCTATCGTTTTTCAGCATCCGGATTTTGTGGTTATTAATAAGCCTGCCGGGATCAGTGTGCACCGTGATGACAACCTGCACGGTTTAACCGCTCAAGTGGCTGAGCAACTGGGTGTTTCCCAAGTTTGGTTGGTGCATCGTTTGGATAAAATGACATCAGGTCTTCTTATCTTAGCACTGAATACCAAGGCTGCGGCTGAATTATCCGGTCTTTTTGCACAACGAAATGTTGAAAAATTTTACATCGCGCTTTCAGATAAGCAACCGCGTCGTAAGCAGGGAAAAATCTGTGGCGATATGGCGCGCTCGCGCCGTGGAACATGGAAATTACTGGCCTCGCAACAAAATCCTGCGGTTACCCAATATTTCAGTGCAGGTACTGGCGCAGGCTTGCGTTTATTTATTCTGCGTCCAGCGACCGGTAAAACGCATCAGATTCGGGTAGCACTAAAGAGTGAAGGTGCGGCGATTTTAGGAGACCCTCTATACGGTAGCGCGGAATATGGGCCAGGGAAGTTAGCCGATCGCGGTTACTTGCATGCTTGGCAATTGCGTTTTACCTATCAGGGTATGCAATATCAGGTCAGTGCATTGCCCGAAGCGGGACAATGTTTTGCACTGAGCGGTGTATTACAACAGTTGGCACAATGGGCAGAACCATGGACGCTTCCTTGGCCGGCTGTGCGGGTTCCCGCCGCCACTGATGATGAGTCAGAGTAACACGACGGGATAACGCCAGTTTCTGGCCGGTCGTCTGATGATCGGCACTGGCGCAATAACAGCGTTATTAATCAGGTAGTATCCTATAATGCGAAAATCTCGAACTGCAACCGTCCGCTGGCGCTTGCTACGCCGGGTGCGTTTGCACCAGCGCAAAAATGATATCCATGCGCGCCGTTACCGACATATCTATCGTTTACGTCGTGAAAGTCATCTGCAGTATCATGCGTCACTGGTGTATTACGTGATACAGCGTGGGTTACCGCGCTATCATCAGTGCGGGCGCTTCCTGAACTGACGCAGTCTTATTTCTCTGTGGTTGCTGATTGATTCACGCCGCCGATCTTAATGTTGGCGGCGTGCTAGTAAAAGGCGTGAGTCAACGCAAATGGCGTGCTTATTGGCAGCTCTCTTTGCTCAAGCGCAACTGGGCCGGTGTTTGTTGTTGTAGCGTATTGACACTGATTTGGTAGGTGACGCCTTGGTTGAGTATTAGCCGGATAGCACTGTCAGCACACATACGTGTGCGGTAGGCGTCGAGAAACGCCGCCGGTGTTTGCTGTGGTCCGTTATTATTTTGATTATCCTGCACAAAAACCAGTTTGATCTCTGACGCCAATTTACTGGCCATGACCAAGGTATAGCCATTGCCTTGCATTGGCAGATAATTGCGTAGGCGATTAACCTGCTGCTCAGCCAGCTGTTCGGCTTGCGCATCACTTTGGTTCATCGCGCAACCGGTCAGGCTTAATACGATCCCCAGCGCCGCCAGTGCGGTGACTAACTTCATCCTTGCATCATCCTTTTCTTATTCTTGTATCCGTACCAGAGCTTTCGTGTGATGTGTTCCGTTAGGGTAAAACGCGGCGAAAGGGTTTTACGGTAACCTGACGATAGACTCCCGCAGCCACATAAGGGTCCGCTTCCGCCCATTGCTTGGCCTCTTCCAGTGAGGGGAATTCGGCGATGACTGTCGAGCCGGTAAATCCAGCGTCGCCAGGATCGACACTATCAATGGCGGGGTTGGGGCCGGCAATAATCAGGCGCTGTTGTGCCGCCAGCGCTTGCAAACGCGCTAAGTGTGCTGGGCGAGCGTGTAAACGTGCCGCCAGACTATTCGGGTGGTCTTCAGCAAAAATGACATACAACATAGTGCGTAATTCCTTTTTTGTCGTTAAGCCTTTCTAATCACGAAGCGTAGATTTCAGTCTTTATGCTCGCTGCTTTCGCGTCGAGAACAACACATCAGCGTTTCCATATTCGCATGATATGTAAGAAATACAATGTTGAGAGGCTCAGCTTGCCTCGGAGATAGCATTTTTTCACGTGAAGATGGGATTCGCGCTGAGCATTTTGACTGCCAAATAAGCAGACGAAGCTAATTTGCAATCAGAGTATGGGGGATAAGAGATGGTTCAAGCGTTGACATTGCTGCTGGACGATATTTGTTATAGCTAGAAATAAACAAGCAGTGCGTAAGCACTGCTTGTCGAAATTTGACGCTAAATCAGCACTTATTCTAATGCTAACTGTTTCACTTTGGCTTGGGCTGCTGCACTGATTTTTTCTTTCATGCTACCCACGGTTTTTTCAGGGTGTTTTTGACACTCTTGGATGATCATTGGTGTGATAGAACCCACTACTTGCGCATTCACATAATCACCGTGTTTGTAATCGGTGTCGTAGTTCGCTACCCAGAATGCCATTGGAGTTTGTGCTTTCGGGTTCAGCAGCAGGAAATCCTTACAGGTCATATCTTGTGGTGCTGGAGTGGTGGTTGCTGGCGCGGTTGCGGCAAAGCTGGCACCGGAGAAACATAACGCAGCGAAAGTTACACCAAGCAGAGTTTTCTTGTTCATTTTCGTACCTCGTGTACGCAGTGGACTTAATAAGAATGGATGACTTTGTCTCATGTCATCTGACTGCTCTAACGGTAATCCCTGAGGGAGTATAGCCGCAACGCTGTAAACGCTAACAAACTGTATTCTTTGTGTATAAAAATGTCAGAGTGTGAGGGATTGGCGCTGGTGGCAATACTTATCGATTTAGACGGCTATGACGCGAGGTTTAGTTACAAGAATGATATGCAAAAAGTGTCGCAAAATTAATGGGCTACAAAACTGAGAGCGTGAAACCGTTAGCCGACTGCCGAGTCGTAAACGGTTTCACAAGCACTCAACATGATTGCCAATTTATGGAATAATTTTGCGACTTTATTACGCGACCACGAATTATTTTGATTTCTCGTCAGTTGACTGAGGCGTGGTATTTGCGGCGTTTTCCGTACCTGAGTGACGATTTTTATCGGAATGCTGTGGCGGACGAACAAAACCATGACGTACGCGGGAAGAGCTAGGACGGCTTCGGTGGCAGGCAGGAAGTGGACTCATAAATGCCTCGGCTTATAGTCTGATTTATCAGTGAAATGAGGTTGTCAGTTAACCCAGTATTAACATGAGAGCAGTGTACTCCGGTGGCACAATCTTTTGAATGGGGTAGAGCACAAATTCACGGTAAAAAAGCGTGCTTTTTCGCTGTATCCGAGATGAATGGCAGACTGAATATGCTGCTTTTTATAGTGCAACTGGTAGAACGAGAAAGTTAGGGAATAAGACCGCGTTGGTGAGTGGTCGCTCCTATACAACCGGTGATATCAAAAGAAGAAATTGTTATGAAACCTGCGGGGCTCTTGCGGTAGAAAAAGAGGTGTAATGAAGATGCTCTCAATAAGAAAAGCTCAATAAGAAAAACGCAATAAGTCAAGAGCAATAAAAAGTGTAGATAAAAGAAAAGGGGGATTACTCCCCCTGAATATCATTTGCAATGACACGCGAATATCATAAAACGATGCAGACGGGCTGCATCAAGCGGTGACCCAACACACATATAAAACTAGTTGAGCATGACGTTGCAGTCAACGTAAATTTACATTCCGTTAACGTAAGCGTTAATTTGGCATGTGTAAATATCATGAGATAGTATTAATCAGTAGTCTGATATGCTGATTAAATTCTCTTTATGTAGTTTATTGTTATTTTCATCTTCGTAAAAAGACTGCCGTTGTAGGGCGGCCTTACCTTTATTGGTGTGAATGATGTTGAGGCAAAAAACGCCCACGAGATTCCGTGAGCGTGTAATCAATAATCGGTGAGCTAGGGTTGTCAGCCCGCACTGATAATTACTGGGCAGCGTTTAATAACGTGCCGCATTGAGCAGCATTTGGGTATACGGATGCTGAGGTTGGCGGAACAGCGATTCAGTTGGTCCGGCCTCTACAATCTTGCCATCTTTTAGCACCATCACCTGATGGCATAGTGCACGTACGACATGCAGATCGTGACTGATAAAGAGATAAGCTAATCCGTGACGAGCTTGTAACTGCTTGAGTAGCGCCAAGATTTGCGCTTGTACCGTACGATCGAGCGATGAGGTGGGTTCATCCAAGATCAGCAGTTCTGGGCGCAGGATCAAGGCACGGGCAATGGCAATCCGTTGGCGCTGGCCGCCGGAGAACTCAAAAGCGTAGCGGTGACGGCTTTCTGGGTCTAACCCAACCTCTTGCATGATGCTGATCACCTGTTGCTCGCTTTCTTGCGCCGATAAACGCGCGTGCAAACGCAACCCTTCCGCAATGATGTCACCGACAGGCATGCGCGGGCTGAGTGACGAGAACGGATCTTGGAAAATTACCTGAATGCGTGAGCGATAGGGCAGCATTTGCTTGCGGTTTAGGCGATTGAGATCAGCTTCATCAAAACGGATTTCTCCTTGTGATGGTAACAGGCGTAGCAATGCTAATCCGCAGGTACTTTTGCCCGAGCCACTTTCGCCGACCAAGCCAAGGCTTTCGCCCCGATTGACGCTGAAACTGACATCATCCACCGCTTTAACATGGCCAATCGTGCGTTTGAGTAACCCACGCTTAATCGGGAACCAGACTCGTAAGGCTTCCACGTTGAGTAACGTTTGTGCTGGCGTTGGTGCTGGCACCGGCTCGCCCTTAGGCTCGCTGTCGAGCAATTTTTGGGTATAAGGATGCTGTGGCTGGTTAAATAACTGCTGAGTTGGCGCGGTTTCTACCAACTCGCCTTGGCGCATCACGGCTACGCGATCAGCCAGACGGCGCACAATGCCTAAATCATGCGTGATGAACAGCATGGCCATGTTCATTTCGCGTTGCAACTGCTGTAGCAAAGTGAGGATCTGCGCTTGTACCGAGACATCCAATGCCGTGGTCGGTTCGTCGGCAATCAAAAGGTCGGGAGCATTTAGCAAAGCCATGGCGATCATCACCCGCTGGCGTTCGCCACCAGACAGCTGGTGGGGGAATACATCAAGCTTGGTGTGTGGATTACGCAGACCCACTTTCTCTAGCCATTCCAATACCCGCTGCCGTGCAGCGGCGCTGCTCATCGCCTGATGGATAATCAGCGACTCACTTAACTGACGGACGACCGTGTGTAGCGGGTTAAGCGATACCATCGGCTCTTGGAAGATCATGCTTATCCGGTTGCCGCGCAGCCCTCGGAGGTGATTAGCGGACGCGGTTAGCAGGTTTTCGCCGCGATACACGATCTCGCCGTGTGGATAGCGAATGGTGTCAGGGTGTAAGCCCAAAATCGATAAGGCAGATACCGATTTACCTGAGCCACTTTCACCAACCAATGCCAGCGTTTCACCGGGCATGATTTGCAGCGAGAGGTCTTTGACCAACGTGGTAGCGCGTTCACCTTGATGAACCGCTACGCTGAGGTGGCGAATATCAATCAACGGCGCGTTATCGCTCATGTGTGAAGACTCATTCGGATGGTTTGCGGTTTGCTGCGCCATAATTCAATACGCCTTATGCGGATCGTAAGCATCACGCAGGCCTTCACCGATAAAGACCAGCAACGAAAGCAGTACCGAGAGCACCACGAAAGAGGAGATGCCAAGCCACGGCGCTTGTAAGTTGGCTTTACCTTGCGCCAACAATTCACCGAGTGATGGTTCACCCAGAGGCAGACCAAAGCCGAGAAAATCCAGCGAGGTCAGGGTGGTGACGGAGCTACTTAAAATAAACGGCAAAAAGGTGAGGGTAGCGACCATGGCATTAGGCAAAATGTGACGCCACATGATGAGCCGGTCAGGGATCCCCATAGCATGCGCTGAACGAATGTAGTCAAAATTACGGGCACGTAAAAACTCAGCACGGATCACCCCCACCAGACTCATCCACCCGAATAACACGGTGATCCCAAGCAGCCACCAGAAATTCGGCTCAACAATACTGGAAAGAATAATCAGCAAAAATAGCGTTGGCATGCCGGACCATACTTCAATAAACCGTTGGCCGAGTAAATCAATATAGCCGCCGTAATAGCCTTGTAGCGCACCCGCCGCAATACCAATCAGGCTAGAGAAAAAGGTCAGGGCTATCCCGAACAACACCGAGATCCGAAAGCCATAAATAATGCGCGCTAGTACATCTCGCCCTTTGTCGTCAGTACCAAGCCAATTAACGGAGGATGGCGGCGAGGGAGCGGGACCATCGAGGGTATAGTTGATGGTGTTATAGCTAAAGCGAATGGGCGGCCATAGCATCCAGCCGTGCTGATCGATTTTATCGGCGATGTAGCGGTCACGGTAGTCGGCTTCGGTTTCAAAATCGCCACCGAACGTGGTTTCCGTGTAGTTAAACAACACCGGGCTATAGAGGTGCCCTTGATAATAGACTAACAGCGGTTTGTCATTGGCGATCAACTCGGCACCTAGGCTCAGAATAAACAAGCACATAAAGAGCCACAGTGACCAAAAGCCGCGCTTATTGGCTTTAAAGCGTAACCAGCGCTGTCTGGCGATAGGGTGAGTAAACAGCTTCATCAGCGCGCCTCAAAATCAATACGGGGATCGACCAAGGTGTAGGTGATATCGCTTAAGATCCCCAGCAATAATCCCAGCAGAGTAAAGATGTACAAGGTACCGAACATGACCGGATAGTCGCGCTGCATGGTCGCTTCAAAGCCGAGTAGCCCAAGACCTTCCAGCGAGAACATCACTTCTATCAGCATGGAGCCCGTGAAGAACATGCTGATAAAGGCCGCCGGAAAGCCGGCGATAATCAGCAACATGGCATTACGAAAAACGTGCTTATACAGCACTTTGGATTCGGTCAGCCCTTTGGCGCGCGCTGTCACCACATACTGTTTGCGGATCTCATCGAGAAACGAGTTTTTAGTCAGCATGGTGAGCGTGGCAAAGCCGCCGATGACGGTGGCGGTAATGGGTAGCACTAAGTGCCAGAAATAATCTGCGATTTTGCCGTACCAAGGGAGGCTAGCAAAATCGGGGGACACCAGACCGCGCAAGGGAAACCAATCAAAGTAACTGCCGCCGGCAAATAACACGATCAATAAGATGGCGAACAAAAAGCCAGGAATAGCGTTGCCGATGATGACTAAGCTACTGGTCCAGATATCAAAACGGCTACCGTGATATACCGCTTTGCGGATCCCAAGAGGGATTGAGATCAGGTAAATGATCAGGGTGCTCCATAAACCGATCGAGATAGAAACCGGCATGCGATCCACGATCAAGCTGATCACCGAACCACCTTTGAACAGACTGTTGCCAAAGTCAAAACGCAGGTAATCCCACAACATGGTGAAATAGCGTTCATGCAGTGGTTTATCGAAACCAAAGCGGGTTTTAATTTCGGCAATCACTTCTGGATCTAAGCCCCGCGAGCCGCGATAGCTGGTATCGGTTTTACTCACCTGTACTTCAGCGCCAGCTTTGCCATTAAAGCGTCCGAGCACATCGGCATCTTGTTGCAGCTCAATGGCGGCAATGGCTTGGTCCACCGGCCCACCAGGGGCGACCTGCACGATAAAGAAATTGACGGTAATGATCGCCCACAATGTGGGGATGATTAACAGCAGTCGCCGTAGTAAGTATGCCGCCATAGGTGATTCCTTATAACGCGTTATTGCCGAGCCTTGGGCAGTTTAGCGGCTTTATTTATGTCCACCCACCAAGTGTCAAAACCGAGCCCGTAAGCTGGCCGAACCGCCGGTTTACCGAATTTGTTCCAGTACGCGACGCGAAAATTGCTCAGGTGCCACTGCGGGATCACGAACATATTCCATTGCAGCACGCGATCGAGCACTTTACCGAGCGCCAGCAGTTTCTCTGGATCGCTTTGCGCGCGGTCAATCTCTTCGGTCAGGGTATCAATCACATGATCGGTCACGCCGGCTAAGTTATAGGTGGAGTCTAAAAACTTAGAGTGCCACGCCAGCTTCAAATCAGGGCTTGGGAATGGCGCGGCGGCATAGCCGCTGGCAATCATGTCAAAATCCCGTTTGCGCAGGCGATTGATGTACTGTGAGGTATCCACGACACGAATGTTCATGGTGATCCCAAGACGCGCTAAGTTTTGTTTTAGCGGCGCCGCAATGCGCTCATTACTGCTGCTGTATGTCAGCAGTTCAAAGATAAACGGCTGTCCGGTTTCTTTATTGACCAGCTTGCGATCGCGGATCTCCCAACCAGCTTGTTCAAGCAATTCCATGGCTTTACGCAGGTTAGGGCGATTATTGCCGGAGCCATCGGTTTTCGAGGGCTGGTATTCATCGGTAAAGACTTCTTCTGGAACCTGCTGGCGGAAGGGCATTAAGACCATCAGCTCTTGCTCGGAAGGCAATCCTTTGGCTTCATAAGGCGTATTTTGGAAGAAGCTGCGCGTCCGGGTGTACTGGTTATAAAACATGGTCTTGTTCAACCATTCAAAATCGAAGGCCAGATTGAGCGCTTCACGGACATTACGGTCTTTGAACAAGGGATTTTGCGTGTTGAACACCAAGGCTTGCATCCCTTGGGGGATGCTGTGCGGGATATTTTCGCGAATGATGTAGCCTTTGGTGAAATTGGGGCCGGTATAGAGTGTTGCCCAGTATTTGGCGACGTACTCCTGCCGAAAGTCGTATTCACCCGCTTTAAACGCTTCCAGCGCGACGGTATCGTCACGGTAATAGTCATAGCGGATAGTATCGAAGTTATAGCGTCCACGGTTGACAGGCAGGTTAGCGGCCCAATAATCGGCAACTCGCTGATAGACCACATATTGCCCCATGGCATAGTCGGTAATTTTATACGGGCCACTGCCGACGGGCGGCGTCATGAGCGGTTCGGCTAAATTACGATTTTCCCAGAAGTGCTTGGGCAATATTTGCAGGCCGCCAATTAGGCTAAGCAGCAAGGCGCGATCGGGAGACTTAAGCTCGAAACGAACCGTAAGCGGTGTTAGAGCTTCCACCGTTTTTACGTTTTGGTAGTAGGTCTTAAATTGTGGAACGCCTTGTTGCATGAATTTGTTAAACGAGAACACCACATCGTCTGCGCGAATTGGTTTGCCATCTTGAAAACGGGCATTGGGATTGATGCGCACTTCCATCCAGCTGAAATCATCGGGATAACGGGCGAATTCCGCAATCAGTGGATAATAACTTTGGATTTCGTCGGCTGACGAGGTGAAGAGGGTGTCATAAAGCGTTGAGCTATCGCTGGCAGGGACACCGCGTTGGGCATACGCATTGAAATTATCGAAGGTGCCGATAGCGTGCAACGTGACATTGCCGCCTTTAGGTGCGGCTGGATTGACGTAATCGAAATAGCTAAATTCTGCGGCGTATTTAGGAGAGCCGATGGCAGCGAAGGCATAGCCTTCGTTGATTTGCGCGTGTGCCGTAAATAATGGCGCGGCAGTCATTAAGACTGCCACACAGACCTGCCGAAGACCCATTGGTCACTCCTTTCGTTAGGCTTCTTGTCATGCACGGGTGCACTAAGATTTTATAACGAAAAGAGCGAACGAAATATTAAGTCGCTTCGTTAACGGAAATCACACGGCGTGCCTGACGGTAACGGTTTTTCCAATAACCATCGTTCATGCTGGAAATCATCACACCTGAACTGGTGGAAGCATGTACGAACTTGTTGTTACCAATATAGATACCAACATGACGCCCTGTCGAGCCGGCACGGAATAAAACTAAATCGCCCGGTTCCAGTTGCTTCTTGTTGATGGCGGTGCCGGTGGTTTGCTGGCCGCTGGTGGAGCGAGGCAGCTCAATACCGAATTGTTCTAAGAACGTGCGTTGAACGAAGGCTGAGCAATCAATGCCTTTCTTGCTGTTACCGCCTAAACGATAACGAACGCCACGCCATTCTGAGTATTGATCCAAAATTTTGGTTTTTACGTTGGCATTACGGACTAATTCTTCGAACTCAGCCTGAGATGCTTGTTGCACCTGAGACAACTGGGTGCCGGCGTTCTTGTCAGTACCCTTATGTGCCGTGGTAGTGGTACAAGCCGAAAGTAGAAGCATCAGGGTTGCCATTGGCAGTGTTCTTAGGACCTTTTTAAAGGTCGATGGAGCCTCTGTCATTGGTAACTTTTCCTTTTGTTCATTCCATTGAGTGTTGTAATTAATCAGTCAAACGCATGCCAGACTACGAATTGCCCACTCTTAGGGCAAACTAAAGTTTGCTGAAACGTGCACTGGAACACATTTATACCCTGCTGGCAGCGCGTCAGCGTGATGTTTATTCAGCAAGAAATGCATGAACTGGTCTGCGCAGCGGGCGTAAGGTTACCGAACTTTTCGGTCTATTTCGAGCTTTGTTTATGCAATTTGTTGTGCTTGGCTATTCATTGACCACAAAAGGGACGTGTTGTTGTCATTATGTTTTGTTTTCTGTTAACGAAATAGCCGATGTTTTTCAGCTTGTTACTGAGCTACGGGGTGTCAGCATTTTGCTGCGTGGAATAAAAATTTATTGGTTATAAAAAATTAAAAATAAGCTATTCACAATTGTGCATAAAAAAGCATCTTTGCGGGGGAGGCAAGGGCGTGATTACGTTGCTATCCGGGCGAGAAAATGTCGTCTCAACGCAGGCAAACAGGGGGTTTTACGTGGTTCAGCGTCAGAAAATAACAAGAAAGAGGTGTGTTGTATTTATCCCTCTATTGAGATGCGGCGCATTAGGCTTGATGCGTTAGGTTCGAAGTGGAGGTTAGGCCGGAAGTGATGGGGCGGAACAATATACGCACCATCAAAATATGCAATATAAGTATGAGTACAACCCAAACCTCGGCCTGTCGTTCACCTCGTTAACGATTGTGGTTAGCGTAGCGCTTGGTATAGCAAATGCTGCAGCAGTTGATTGCAGCGCTCTGGTGATTCTGCGGGGGCGGCATGATGAAGGCCGGGCAAAGTATGAAAACGCGAATAACTTAGTGGAGCAAATAAACGACGACGACGCGCTTCACTGAGATAATCGAGCTCACTGCTGACGATATCGACGGGAACGCAGTTTCGTTGCATCAACTCAGCGGAGGCTTGCCAATTTTGTAGGCTGTACAGTAGGCGCAGATATTGGGCTTTCGAGTTTAGGCTGAGCTGCTGGATAAAGCGTTCACGTACCGCATGCAATTGCGGATCCGGAAACAGCAAGGGAGCGGCCGCTTTAGCCATATTCTCCACGCCAAATAAGCGAACAAACCAGATGCGTTGGGTGAAAAATCGGCTGACATCCGGATCCGTTAAGCGCAGATCGGTCGTGCCGTTGATCAAAATGGCATGCAGCACTTGATGTGGATGTTTGAGCAATAACTCCAATCCCACCAATGCACCGAGTGACAAACCTATCACAATCACCGGCCCGCAATTTTGTGTCAGTAACCAGCGCGACAGGGCACGGGTCATTTCCGGAATACCGCGGTGTGATGTCAGTGGCTCGGATTGCCCATGTCCGGGTAAATCCGGCGCGAGGACACGATAATAAGGGGAAAACGCACTGAGTTGCGGTTGCCAGTCTGTAGAGTTGGTTCCAAGGCCGTGCAGGAACAAAAGTGTGGGTTTGGTGTGACCGTAACACAGTGCATGCATGGCGATGGCTCCAACATCCAAAAAAGGGGCATTCCCTCAGAATAGACCTAAACAGGGAAAGACCGACAACAGGGGATATATAAAGCCTAGTGCGTATTGTTTTATTTGCTAGTCGTGAAACAGATCACGCATCTTAAAACTGGTTGCGTAAACGTTTGCCTGTGTTTGCGTGGTCAGTATCATATTGCCACTTTCTGCCCAGCCGTTTGAGGTAACTATGCCGTTCTCTAAGTCGTCATTCTCCAAGTCTGTGCTTGCACTGACGATTGCCGCAGTCTCTTTTTCTGGTTATGCCGCTCAGCAAGCGGATCTGATGATCACTGATGGTACGGTTCTGACCATGAACCCGCAAAATCAGGTCTTTGAGCAAGGCACTGTTGTGGTTAAAGGCAACAAGATCATTGCCGTTGGTGGCCCAGAGCTGGCTAAGCAATATAAGGCAGATAAAGTGCTGGATGTGGACGGTGACATTGTGATGCCCGGTCTTATCAATACCCACACGCATGCGTCGATGACCGTGTTCCGCTCGCTGGCAGATGATGTGCCGGATCGTTTGCACCGCTATATCTTCCCTCTGGAAAACAAGATGGTGTCCCGTGACATGGTGCGTGTCGGCGCGAATCTGGCCAACGTAGAAATGGTCAAAGGCGGTGTGACCACCTATGCCGATATGTACTACTTCGAAGATGAAGTAGCAAAAACCGTGGATAAAATCGGTATGCGTGCCGTGCTGGGTGAATCAGTGATTAAATTCCCGGTTGCGGATGCTAAAAATGCGGACGAAGGCATTCAGTACGCGGTGAACTTTATCAACGAATATAAAGATCACCCACGTATTACACCGGCTTTTGCGCCACACGCGCCGTATACCAACACGACCGAGCATTTACAGCAGATTGCTAAATTGTCACAGGAGCTGGATGTGCCGGTGATGATCCACTTGGCTGAAACCGACCGTGAAGTGGAAGAGATTGCAAAACGCACTGGCGGTAAGAGCCCAGTGCAGTACATGGCGGACATTGGCGCGCTGAACAACAAAGTGCTGGCTGCTCACGCCATTGAAGTGAACGACAAGGACATGGATCTGCTCAAGCAGTATGACGTGGGCGTGGCGCACAACATGAGTGCTAACATCAAGTCCGCTAAAGGTGTTGCGCCGGTGACGACGATGCTGGAAAAAGGCATTCGTGTAGGTCTGGGAACAGATGGCCCGATGTCAGGTAACACTATCACCACCATGGATGAATTAGGTCAGGTGGCGAAAGTGCATAAACTGGCGACCAAAAACCGCGCGGCGATGCCTCCACTGACGGTGGTTGAAATGGCAACCATGGGTTCAGCCAAAGCGCTGCACATGGAAGACAAGCTGGGTTCGTTGGAAACCGGCAAGTTGGCTGACGTGATTGTGGTTGATACCAAAGCGCCAAACATGGTGCCAATGTATAATCCATTTGCGGCGCTGGTTTACGGAGCATACGGCGCCAACGTTCGCCACACCATCGTGGATGGCAACATTCTGATGCAAGATCGCAAACTGCTGACTGTGGATGAAGAGGCGATTCGTAAAGAAGCGTTGGCGTTTTCTGACAAGGTGCGCGAAGCCGTGATTGCGAGCGGGGAAGTCGTCAAATAGCGACATCTTCTCAATAGGCAAAATATCTCATACAGTAGGCGCGTTTTAGGGAAAGCGACTGCGGCGCTTTCCCTGTTTGCTGCATCGTTTATGAGGTGAATAATGAAAAAAATCACATTACCAGTACTGGCACTGTCTGCCGTGATGCTGGTTGCGGGCTGCGCAAATGGCCATATGACCAAACGTGAACGTGATACCACCATTGGCGCGGCAGCCGGTGCTGTTGTAGGCCATGTGTTGTCTGATGGCAGTGCGTTGGGCACCGTCGGTGGCGCGGTTGTCGGTGGCATGGTAGGTCACGCATCCTCCCGTTAATCCTTGTGATTTGCTGCAAGAATCCCTGTGCTAATGCACGGGGATTTTTTGTTTTTGGGGCGCAGAAAACTTTGGTTCTGCCGGTGAGCAGTGTACCCTGTGAGGGTAGTTTGTCCGGCGTATAGCAGAAAATATGCCCCAATGACATGAAGTTGCAGGAAGGAGTCCGTGATGTTTCCGGTAGACACGCATACCCATACGATTGCCAGTACCCATGCTTATAGCACCATCCATGACTATATAGAGCAGGCAAAACGTAAAGGGATCCGGTTGTTTGCAACTACCGATCACGGCCCCGAAACGGCAGATTCTCCCCATCATTGGCATTTTATGAATTTACGCGTGATCCCACGAATTGTTGATGGCGTGGGCATTTTACGCGGCATTGAGGCCAATATTCGCAATCGCCAGGGCGAGATTGATTGCTCTGAGAAAATGTGGGAAGTGCTGGATCTGATCCAAGCCGGTTTACACGATCCTTTTTTTACCCCGCAAGATATTGATGTGCATACCGATGCCCTGATCAACACAATCCGCAGTGGCAAAGTGCAGATCATCACCCATCCGGGCAATCCTAAATTTCCAATTCATGTCGATGAGGTGGTGAAAGCTGCTGCCGAGTGCGGTGTCGCGCTAGAAGTGAACAACTCCTCGTTTGTGGTTTCGCGGGCGGGCAGTGAGCATACCTGTCCGGCGATTATTGCGGCGGCCAAACGCCACGGAGCGTGGTTGGTGATGGGGTCGGACTCACACATCGCTTTCTCGCTGGGGGATTTTGAGCATTCGCTACGCTTGATCAATGAGGCGGGTTTCCCACACGAGCGTCTGTTGAACACCTCGCCGCGCAAATTACTCGATTTTCTGGAAAGTCATGGCAAAGCGCCGATTGCGGAATTTGCCGATTGGTGAGTATTTCGGCTGAATAGAAATAGAAACCGACACAGAAGATACAGAAACAAAAAAAGAGCGCCTCGAAAGGGCGCTCTTTTTTATCTGCGGTTGTTGCTAGACCGGTTAGCGATATCCGCTAATCAGCCTAAGCCAACAATGGTACCATCCGCGGTAATATCGATGCCAAGGTAGGCAGGATGCTCAGGCAGCCCCGGCATGGTCAGCACGTTGCCGCACAGCGCGTACACAAAGCCAGCACCAGCGCACAGATTCAGCTCTCGGATAGGTAGCACGAAATCTTGTGGCGCACCTTTGAGCACTGGATCGTGACTGATAGAGAGCGGCGTTTTGGCCAAACAGACATACAACTCTTGCTGACCGAGCTGTTCGATATGGGCTAATTGCGCCTGTGCTTGTGGTGAGAGTTCAACGCATTTCGCGCCATACCCCCGGCGTGCAACGGCATTGAGTTTGTCGAGCAGCGGCGCTGTAGGCTGATAGAGCGGTGTAAAGGTCGCGGGTTGCTCGCCGCAGGCTTGCATGACCGCTTGCGCCAACGCCAGCGCGCCTTGTCCACCTTGGCTGAACGCATCGCTAAGCGCGACGCGGCATCCGGTCTCTTCGATGCGATGGCATAGCCACTGCAACTCCGCATCGGTATCTTGTGGGAAGCGGTTGACGGCGACCACGACCGGCAAACCATACTTTTGCACGTTATTCATGTGCCATTGTAAGTTGGCAAAGCCCGCTTCCAGTGCTTCTTGATCGGCAGCAAACAAGGATGGCGGAATGGCCTGCCCAGGTTTGAGGTTATAGCGCCCCGAGTTGGCTTTCAGCCCACGTAAGGTAGCGACTAACACCACGCAATCTGGCGCTTTCCTTGCCACTTGCGCTTTGATATTACAGGCTTTCTCCAGCCCCATATCAGAGCCAAAACCGGCTTCGGTGACAGTGTAATCGGCCAGCTTGAGTGCCATTTTGTCGGCGATAATGGAGGAGTTACCGTGCGCGATGTTGGCAAATGGGCCGGCATGGATCAGCACCGGAACCCCTTCTAGCGTTTGCATTAGAGTCGGGTTGATGGCGTCTTTCATGATGGCCGCCATCGCGCCCGCGACACCTAAGGCTTCGGCGGTAATCGGCTCACCAGCATGGTTATAAGCCAAGATCAGACGGCCGAGACGTTGGCGCATATCCGGTAAGTCTTGCGCCAGTGCCAAGATGGCCATTAGTTCGGATGCCGCGGTGATATCAAAGCCGGACTCACGCTCGATGCCATTGGCATGGCTACCCGGCGGATTGATGCCGATACGAATCTTACGCAAGGCGCGATCGTTATGATCCATCACGCGGTTCCACACGATCTGCTGTGGGTCGATATCCAATCGTGGCAGACCGGTGCGCTCAGTAAAGTGCTCAGCACCTAAACGGCTTTCATGATAGAGACGAGCATCCAGTGCAGCAGCGGCCAGATTATGGGCGGCGGTGATGGCATGGATATCACCGGTCAGGTGTAGGTTGAGCTCGTCCATGGGGGTAACTTGGCTGTAACCGCCGCCGGCAGCGCCACCTTTGACGCCAAATACCGGCCCCATCGACGGTTGGCGGATGCAGGCGATGGTTTTTTCGCCCAGCGCAGCTAATCCCTGCGCCAGACCAATGGTGGTGACGGTTTTACCTTCGCCCAGTGGGGTTGGGGTAATGGCGCTCACCAGCACAAATTTACCGTCTGGCTGCTGGGCGGTACGTTGCAAGGTCTGCAAACGGATTTTGGCTTTATGTTCACCCAGCGTCAGGACTTCGTCCGGCAGAAAACCGGCTTTTTGGGCAACATCGGAAACAGGAAGCAGTGCCGCTTCCTGGCAGATTTGGCTGTCTGTTTTCATGCTGTGTTACTGTGATTCCGTAAAAGAGGCGATGGGCGGCATGAGGCCGGCGCTAATACAGTTTTCCGTACAGGTCCAGATGCGTGAGATATAAACGGGTATCAAACTCCAGCTGGTGGTAGGCCGGCTCCATGTGCAGGCAAAGCTGATAAAAAGCTTTGTTGTGCTCTTTTTCACGCAGGTGAGCCAGCTCGTGTACCACAATCATGCGCAGCATCTCAGCGGGCGCTTCTTTAAACAGCGCGGCAATCTGGATCTCAGCTTTGTTTTTGAGTTTATTGCCCTGAACCCGCGACACACTGGTGTGCAAACCCAACGCATGTTTGAGCACATTGATTTTACTGTCATAGTTGACACGACTGAGTTGCTGGGCGGTACGCAGGTAGTGATTTTTCAGCTCCATCGTATATTGATACAGCGCTTTATCACTTTTGATCGCGTGCTGGGAAGGGTAGCGACGACGCAATAATTCCCCCAGCTTATTATGCTGGATAGCATCACGGACTTGCTGTTGCAGTGTTGCGGGATAACCCGCGAGATATTTAAGTTCGGCCGCCACAATACTACTCAAGTTGCTGGTCATGCTTCTGGTGCGAAACTGTCATTTCACGACCGATTCGTGGCGTGACAGATGCGGTATGACAGATAAAGGTAAAAGGTATAAAGATAAAGACGCCTGATTCTAGCCTGAATCATGACCGGCTGAAACTCGCAACCGCGTTTTTCAGCCGGATTTGGCGATTAGGCGTTCACACAAATGCTGTCAGCTGCTTGTTTTGCAGCATGAATGGCTGCTTCGGTGGTACTCGCATTACACAACGCCACCCCTAAACGACGACGTCCGCGGATTTCCGGTTTGCCAAACAGACGCAGCTGTACCTGCGGATAGCTCAATGCCGTGCACAGGCCGCCAAAGCGCAGATCGTGACTGTGCAGTGTGGGCAAGATCACCGCAGAGGCGGCCGCGCCGTATTGAGTAATGGTGCCGACAGGCAAGCCGAGGAAGGCGCGCACATGCAGAGCAAATTCAGACAGGTTTTGTGAAACCAGCGTGACCAGACCGGTGTCATGTGGGCGTGGGGACACTTCGCTAAACAGCACTTCATCACCGCGGATAAACAGCTCAACGCCAAATAAACCGTAACCGCCCAGCGCGTGCACAACGGTTGCCGCCACTTCTTGAGCGCGAGCTAAAGCGGTTTCGCTCATCTGCTGCGGCTGCCATGACTCGCGATAGTCGCCTTCTTCTTGGCGGTGACCAATTGGCGCACAAAAGTGAATCCCATCCACCGCTTGTACCGTGAGTAAGGTGATCTCAAAGTCAAACTCTACAAAACCTTCCACAATCACGCGGCCTTTACCGGCTCGACCACCTTCTTGGGCATACTGCCACGCGGTGGCAACATCGGCTTCGCTACGTAGCACGCTTTGCCCTTTACCGGATGAGCTCATCACCGGCTTGGTAACGCAAGGGAAACCAATTTCGAGCACGGCTTGGTGAAATTCAGTTTCGGTGCTGGCGAAGCGGTAAGGGGAGGTGGGAAGTTGGAGGGTTTCAGCGGCAAGGCGGCGGATGCCTTCGCGATTCATGGTGAGTTTTACTGCCTGCGCACAGGGGACGACTTGTTGCCCTTGTTGTTCCAGCTCGACCAATGTGTCGGTGGCGATGGCTTCGATTTCGGGCACCACATAATCCGGTTTTTCTTGTCGGATCAGCTGGTGGAGGGCTACTGGGTCGAGCATGTCTATCACATGGCTGCGATGCGCCACCTGCATTGCGGGAGCATCGGAATAACGATCAACGCCGATAACTTCAATCCCGAGCCGCTGGCATTCAATTGCCACTTCCTTGCCCAGTTCCCCACAACCTAACAACATCACTTTCGTGGCCGACGGACGCAGTGCAGTTCCTAACATGGTGAAATAACCCTTATATGGCAGAAAAAGAGATTCAGTCCTGAAAAGCGTGGCTGATTATAAAAGGAAAACGTTTGCGCGGCAAAGATGTTACTGCAATCGCGCAAAATAAAATCACTGATGAGGTATCGCTCTCCACGGTTTGCTGTCAGTCGGTGAGCATGCTTATCGCCGCTGGTTTGCGGGAAAATCTGCGAGGTGCTTCAGGGTCTTTTTGTTCCTGATTAGAGGTTTCGTAAACTTTATGTTATAATACAAAAGGCTATGCTCTTGTATTGCGCAAATTCTGTGCAGGTAAGGCCCAATAAAAGTGCCAAGCCAGAAAATATCCGTGTTATTTCAAGGCGGCATTTTAGGAATGTGCGGTTTTATTGGGGCGTTAATAAACGGGTTTTGCTCATCGCTAATGAGCGAGACGGTGAATGTGGTTGTTTTTAGTGAAAAAAGCCACATGGTCACAGAATAGATAATGCGGTAGTAATGCGGCAAGTGAGCGGATAAATGAAGGCAATTAGCTGGTAGAGATGAGTATGACTGTTTGTTGCAAATTATAACCACAATATAATTTGCGAAACAGATTTAGCATGGATTGATTGTGACTGATATGCACAATAGACGATAGCTTGTGAGACGCAGTGGCATTGCGCTCGGAGCTTTCCATCTCACGGTAAATTATCCGCCAGCGCTGAGGTTATCAACGCATTTTACAGCTATTCAGAGCCTGAACATGAAGCATAGCGCTTAAACAGAGTACCCGCTCTGCATTGATATAAAACCGACGGTTTTTACTTTAAGAAGGAAAGGGTTTTAAGCCGGATTTCGGCTATCACGAAAATAAAAAAATAGGATTTTTCTGAATGCATGTAATTTCGTTATCGATGATAACCACACTGATGACAGCAGTGTTGGTTTTGCTGGTTGGACGCTATTTTGAAAAGCGTGTCTCACTGTTTAGTAAATATTTTATTCCTGCGCCTGTGATTGGCGGTGTGATTTTTTCGTTTATCACACTGTTCGGGCACATGACTGATTTGTTTGTATTTACCTTTGACGACAGTATTCGCCAGTTATTCATGGTGGCCTTTTTTACCACTATCGGTTTTTCGGCCAGTTTGAAAATGCTCAAACGTGGCGGCATTCAGGTTGTCTTTTTCTTGCTGGTAGCACTGGTCTTGGCCGTGTTGCAGAACCTGTTGGGGGTGGGCTTGGCCTCGGCATTTGGCTTAAATCCACTGATTGGTGTAGCTGCTGGCTCGGTGGCGTTGACTGGCGGGCATGGTACAGCCGGTGCGTTTGGCCCATTGCTGGAGTCTGCTGGTGCCGAAGGGGCTACCGCTGTGGCGATCACCGCTGCAACGTTTGGTCTGATTTCTGGCTGTGTGATCGGTGGACCGGTCAGTAAATTGTTGCTACTCAAGCATGCGGAAAGTCGTTATGACGACCAGCATGAAACTGAAGAAAATATCGAATTAAAAGAAGACCGTAATCATATTTATGAGCGTTCAGCGTTCGACACTATTTTAAAAGTCATCATCGTCATGGGCGTCGGATCCATTTTGGCTGATGTATTAAATGTGTTGGGGCTGGTGCTGCCGGTGTATATCGGCCCGATGATTGTGGCGGCGATTACCCGTAACGTAATGGATAAAATGGGGAAAAAAGTTAATACCTATGTCATTGACTCAATAGGTAATATTTCTTTATCTCTGTTCCTGTCGATGGCGTTAATGGGGTTACGTTTGTGGGATATCAGTGTACTGGCATTACCGCTGGTGGTGATTTTACTGGCGCAAACCTTACTGATGGCACTGTACAGTTATTTCGTGACCTATAACTGCATGGGCCGTGATTATGATGCGGTGGTGTTAGCGACTGGTCACTGTGGTTTTGGTATGGGCGGTACACCGAATGCGATGGCAAATATGGAAGCCTTTACTGAAAGTAATGGCCCGTCGCAAAAAGCGTTCTTTGTCTTACCGCTGGTCGGGGCATTATTTATCGATTTTGCCAATGCTTCATTGATAACCCTGTTTATTTATTTCTTTAAATAAAAATGGATATCTCTTTTGATTGTGTTGATATCTGATTGATTTGGTAGATAACACATAAAAAAACGGATGCAAATTGCATCCGTTTTTTATTGCCTAGCGCAGACTAAATATATCGCGGTAGTAAACGTGAGTTATTGCACTCGCGAATTACTGCGCATCGGTTGCAGGTGCGTTTTCGCTTGGCGTTTCAGCTGCGTCAGCTTTTACTTCAGCGGCAGGCGCTTCTGCAGGCGTTGGTCTGGCAACGATGTTACGGGTTTCCATCCGCACTTCAGCCAAGGTCACTGGCAGGGTATCGCCCAGACGGTAAACCGGCTCACCTTTGATGGAAATAGTCGCGGTATCGGTGCTGCATTCCAGCTCATCACGCACTGGGTGAATGAATGGCGCAGGAACGAAAGCGACGGCACCGTTTTCCAGCAGACGGACGCGCAAACCACCGCGCGATACATCGATGATCTCGGCTTGATAGCTGCGGTTTTCCGCCAGCTTTGGCTGCAGGAAGCGGGAGTACAACCAATCACCGACATCACGCTCGGACATACGGTTAAAGCGACGACGCTCGGCCAGTTGTGTCGTCAGCGCTTCACTTGGCTGAGTTGCAGGCTGTTCGTTACGGATCACCGCTTTCAGCAGGCGATGGTTGACCATGTCACCGTATTTACGAATTGGTGATGTCCAAGTCGCGTAGGCTTGCAGGCCCAGACCAAAGTGTGGGGCTGGTACGGCGCTCACTTCACTGTAAGCTTGGAAGCGACGAATACGACCATCCAGATAAGCAGTTGGCATCGCATCTAATTGACGACGCAGGCGGCAGAAACCGTCCAGTGACAGCAGGGTGTCGCGATCAAACTCGACCCCGTTGTTGCTAAGGATAGTTACTGCTTGGTCAACCAGCTCAGGATCGAAACCCGCGTGCGCGTTGTAGATACCGAAACCGACTTTATCAGCCAGCACTTTAGCGGCACATTCGTTCGCCAGAATCATCGACTCTTCAACCATGCGGTTGGCAATACGACGATGCTCGGCCACGATGTCAGTAACCACACCGTTTTCATCCAACACAAAGCGGTAATCAGGACGGTCTTTGAACACTAAGGTGTTCTCACTGCGCCACTGGGTACGTGCCAGCGCCATCTGGTGCAGCTGCGTGATTTGCTCGGCAACCACAGCGTTCTCAGGCTGCCAGCAGTTTTCACGTTGCTCCAGCCAATCAGAAACATTGTCGTACACCAGTTTGCCGTGGGAAGTGACCCAACCAGCAAAGAAGTGCGCATCGTCACCCAGAGAGCCGTCTTTATGCACGCTAACGCGGCACAGCAGTGCAGGGCGACGCTCGCCTTCACGCAGTGAGCACAGGTCATCAGACAGCTCGCGTGGCAGCATTGGGATGTTGAAGCCCGGCAGGTAGTTGGTGAACGCGCGTTGGCTGGCTTCTTTATCCAGCTCGCTGCCTTCGGCCACGTAGGCGGTTGGATCGGCGATGGCGATGGTCAACTGCCAGCCATTATCGGTGGCTTGGATGTACAGCGCATCGTCCATATCCTGCGTGCTGGCGCTGTCGATGGTGACAAACGGCAGTTCACTCAGATCTTCGCGGGTCAGGTTCTCATCCAACATGCCGTTGAATGTGGCGGTTGGTGCTTCACGCTCCAGCTGGTGGCGTGACAGCGTTACCCACCATGGCGCATAGTGGTCATTGGCATGGGTAATGAATTCGGTTACATCGGCATAAAAACCGCGGTCGCCTTTGAGCGGGTGACGTTTCATCTCCGCGACAACCCAGTCACCTTCGTTCAGGGTTGCATCCAGCCCTTTTACCGGACGGCAGGAGATCGGATCATTCAGCAGTGGATGATCTGGAACGACATTCAGCTTACCGTCACGGCCTTTGCGGATGCGGCCAACAAAACGGCTCAGGAACGGCTCAATCAGGCTGTCAGGCTCGGCAACTTCACGCTCTTTTTCAGTGCGCAGCAGGGCTACCACACGGTCACCATGCATGACTTTTTTCATGTACGGAGGCGGGACAAAATAACTTTTCTGATTATCAGTTTCGATAAAGCCGAAACCTTTGTCGGTACCTTTGATAACACCTTCGATTTGCGGGGTGTTTTCACGCATTTGTTGCTTAAGCTGGGAAAGCAGCGGGTTATCTTGAAACATAAACCTATCCGGCAAGGGAGTAATCTATCGGTTAGTCCCGATAATACCATTTGTTGAGCGGTTTTAAGCAGATTTATCTCGGCAGGATTCTTGCTTATTGCCCGCATCGGGCGGCAGATGCCGAGCGTCCGCCAGTGAACCGTCGCCAACGGCGTATGGTCGGCGTTTAACACCGCATGTTTCGTGCAGGACGCGATGTGGGAATGGCTTATACTACAAGATTATCGAGAGTCTACGGTCTGGTTGTAGACTTCATGACCGAAGATTGCTAAAACCCTGCGCGGTAGAGATAACAGAACTTGATGGACACACAACAATGAAGCGCTCAGCAGGCCTATTTATTCTGGGAATATGCAGTATGCCGGTGCTGGCACATACGCCGGTGATTGATTGTAAAACATCCTCCGGCTCAGTCGAAAAGCTGATCTGTAGCGATCCGGCCTTAGCGGCGCTGGATCAGAAGATGGCAAAAGTTTATCAGGAAGCGGTGGCCAAAGGCACCGATTCTGCGTGGCTGAAGGCCACCCAGCGCGGCTGGATCAAAGGGCGCAACGAATGCTGGAAGAGCAGTGATCTGCCGGCCTGTACCCGTCAGAATTATCAGCTGCGTATTGCTGAATTGCAGGTGAAGTATCAACTGAGCCAGCCATTGGCTCCTGTGGTGTACAGCTGTAAAGGGCGACCAGATCCGGTTACGGTGACCTTTTATAATGAAACCAAACCGCAAGCGGCTAATATCACGCTCGATAGCAGTGGTGAGCCGGATAGTCAGGTGGTGTCTTTTATCCAACCATCAGGTAGCGGCATTCGCTATGGTGGGGTGAACACCCAGTATGACGTGTTGTTCTGGGGCAAAGGGGAGGCGGCGGCGTTAACCATCAATGGTACGGAGTATGCGTGTCAGGTGAGCGAGCAAACCGCAGTAAGCAGTACAAGCAATAAAGTAGAGGCAACTCCTGCGAGTAACACGCAAGTCGAAAGTACGCCCAGCGCGAGTTCACCAAGCAAAAGCGCCAGCGAACCGGTGAAAAGTGTACCGGTAACAGAAAGCAGTGCGCCGAAAGTGCCAAAAGCACAAGCAGAGCAAAGTACAAAGCCATAATTATTTGGATACGCTCATGTAAAACGGCAGCCTTAGGGCTGCCGTTTTGTTTTTGGCGTTGTTGCAAACGGAGGGCGACAACTATGTTCAAAAATACCGATTTTGAAAAATACCGTTCTAGAAAAAGGTCAATGGTGATGACTCACGAAATTACCCGCGAAAATATTGCCATGCATCTTGCCAATTCATCCCCGTACCGGGAGCGTAGTGCAACTCTCCTTGTCCGCACCACCCGCTGTTTGGCCACGGACGACATTGATACAAGCGGCCATTGCGGCGAACCACATCACCGGCTTGATACGGCGTGCCAGTTTGATACTCCGGATAATCTGATGGCTGGGTGCTGGATTGCTCATCGGGGTTGATCCCGTTGCGACCGGTAACGCTGACAGTATAGTTTTGTGCACCAAGTCCGTTATTAGCCTGAATTTGCAGGCGATAAGTGCCCGGATTATTAACGACCAAGGTCATCGGTGTCCGCTGTCGGGTTGCTTGCGCTTGGGCGCTGGCAACGCGGTTACCGTCGCGGTTATAGAGCTCGGCATTGACCAGATAGGTAGCTGCGGCCGCTACCTCAAATTGGATCAGTGCTTGCTGATTACGTAGTGGGTAGTCTCGTTGTAAGCGAGAAATACGGATGGTGCGCGGGTAGCCATCTTGGTTTTGCTGCCACTGCCCGTTTTGATTGTTGGTACCGTTATTGCCTTCCCACTGGCCATTATTTTGCGACGGACTGTTCTCCCACGGACTGTTCTCCCACGAGCCATTTTGATCCCATTGCCCGTTATCGCCATGCCATTGGCCGTCATCATAGCCGGGGTTTGTCAGGATTTGATTCACATCCAAACACTCTTTCAGCGAGTTCTGGCTAGCGCACAGTAACTGACGGGCTATCTCAGCCGCTTGTCGGCTGCGCTCTTGCTCTGTCGCGGCATGAGAGATTGGGGCAACACTGATGGCGATGATTAAGCTAGCAAGTGAAATGGGCAGGGATACTCGGGGTGCGGCACGGTGCATAGCAATAATTCCTGTTTGAGGCGTGGCAGGTAAGATAAAAGGTACCGAGCAGAAAAATCGCCACGCGTAACAAAACACAATGTCCGCAGTATACGTGAAGGGCGAGAGTGGCCGGAGTAGGCTTGCGCGCGAGCGGCGGATTTACATGCCATTAAGATAACGGCTTGTGAGGCAGATTCCGGATTGGCGGATGCTAAACCGCTAGCAGGAATAAGGGGGATGTGTGACACAGAAAAGGAATAGATAAAAGGGATAGGGAAGGTCTGCATTACCTACCGACATAAAAAAATCCGCCGAAGCGGATTTTTCAGAACATGATAGAGATAAGCTTAATAGAGGCAAGCTTGGTAGAAAACAGCGTGATAGGAACAAACGTTATAGAAACGAAAGTGAACCTATTCGCGCTGTCTTATCCGTTGCTTGTTACTCGTTAACTTCCAGCTCGTTCATCGCAGCGATGTTGAAACCGCCGTCAACGTGCAGGATCTCACCGGAGATACCGGCAGCCAGATCAGAGCACAGGAACGCGGCGGAGTTACCCACATCTTCGATGGTCACAGTACGGCGAATTGGGGTGACAGATTCGCAGTGAGACAGCATCTTCTTGAAGTTTTTGATACCCGCAGCGGCCAGAGTACGGATAGGGCCGGCAGAGATACCGTTAACACGCACGCCTTCAGCGCCCATAGCATTCGCCATGTAACGCACGTTAGCTTCCAGAGAGGCTTTCGCCAGACCCATTACGTTGTAGTTAGGGATAGCGCGCTCAGCACCCAAGTAAGACAGCGTGACCAGTGCAGAGCCTGGGTTCAGCATCTTACGGCAAGATTTCGCCATCGCGGCAAAGCTGTAGGAGCTGATGTCGTGAGCGATGCGGAAACCGTCACGGGTTACGGCGTCAACATAGTCGCCGTCCAGCTGGTCGCCCGGAGCGTAAGCGATGGAGTGAACAAAACCGTCGAAGTTTGGCCATACGTTAGCCAGTTCAGCGAACATGGCATCGATGCTGGCATCTTCTGCAACGTCACATGGCAGCACGATGGAAGAGCCGCACTCGGCTGCAATCGCGTCAACGCGAGACTTCAGTTTTTCATTCTGGTAGGTGAAGGCCAGTTCCGCGCCCTGACGATGCATAGCGGCAGCGATGCCGTAAGCGATAGAACGGTTGCTGGCTACGCCTGCGATTAAAATACGTTTACCGGTCAGAAAACCCATCACAAGAGATCCTTGTTGTCTACAAAACTGATATCAATACGGCTTTGTACGAAAGAATGAATTCAGTGATTCTACCATGTTCCACGCTGTGGTCGACATGTCTACCTGCTCATCCGAGCAGTCTGGCGCTGCTGCGAAGGGAAAAAGTGGCCAGATTTAACGGTGATTGAGCGTCAAATAAGCGGGAATTGGCGGGTAATGCGTGCGTAGTCTCTGCTTTGGCAGAGACTACGCACAGGTAAAGCTAGGCGTTAAATTTCGACCGGTCGTTCCCACGCGGCTGGGGTCAGCACCTCACCAAAATGACTTTCAATCATTCGGCGTGTCAGGTCATGTTGTGGATCGCAAAATACCGTTTTCGTATCGCCGCGCTCCACCACATGCCCTTGCTGCATGACCAGCACCTTATCGCTGATGTGTTTGACCACACCCATGTGCTGGCTTACATAAATATAGGAAATACCTAAATTTTCTTGTAGCTCTAGCATCAGATTCAGGATTTGCGAGCGCATGGACATATCCAGCTGGGTCAGTGCTTCATCCGCCACGATGATTTTTGGCTCTAGAATCAAGCTGCGCGCCAGCGAGACACGCTGTTTTTGGCCGGTGGCCAGCATTTGTGGATAGACACTGGCGTGATCGGGCAGTAAGCCGACTTTGCGCAGTGTGGCAATGATCCGATTTTCCCGCTCTTGGGCGGTCAGATCGGTATTCAGCTTTAGCGGGCCTTCCAAGATTTGACCAATCTGCATTTTAGGATTCAGCGAGGTGTTCGGATCTTGGAATATCATGCGGATCAACTTGCAGCGATGGCGGTAATCGCCATACCACAGGCGCTCACCATGCACGCGGATCTCGCCTTGAGTAGGCTCCACCATGCCGGCAA
This sequence comes from Plesiomonas sp. PI-19, assembly GCF_021368255.1. Lineage (NCBI taxonomy): Bacteria > Pseudomonadati > Pseudomonadota > Gammaproteobacteria > Enterobacterales > Enterobacteriaceae > Plesiomonas > Plesiomonas sp. PI-19. Next base: position 1,730,976 of record NZ_JAJNMQ010000001.1, on the reverse strand, counting down.
TCAGCTTGGCGAGGGTGGATTTACCGGAGCCATTTTCACCGATAATGGCTAAGGTTTTGCCTTCATCCAGCGATAAATCCAGCGGATGCACCGCCTCCACCGTGTGACGACGGAATAAACCGGTATGGTAGCGGAAGGTTTTACTGAGTCCGGTGACGTCTAATAGGGCACTCACAGCTGGCTTTCCTCTACGTTAAGCGGGAAGTGACAGGCAAACTCATGGTTTTTGATTTTGCGCAGCACTGGGGTTTCGATGCATTTTTTCTGCGCGTGCGGACAGCGCGGCCCTAAGCGGCAACCAATCGGCAAGTGCTGCAGCGGTGGGATCGCGCCGGGCAGGGTGCTGAGTCGGCTTTTGTGCGGCAGTGGCTCGCGAAAATCCGGCATTGAACGCAGCAACGCCAACGTATAGGGATGGTGCGGTGTTTCTAAAATCTGCTCGCATGTGCCAGATTCAATGGTCTGGCCGCAGTACATCACGGTCAGCTTATTGGCGGTTTGCGTCAGACTGAGCAAGTCGTGGCTGACCAGCAAGATGGTGGTGTCATTCAGTTGATTCATCCGATCCAGCAGACGGAAAATCTGCGCGCGGGTGGTCGGCTCCATCGAGTTGGTCGGTTCATCGGCAATCAGCAGCTTCGGTTGGTTGGCCAGCGCCATGGCAATCATGACCTTCTGGCATTCCCCTTCGGTGAGCTCATACGGGTAGCTGCGCATGATTTCGCGGTGATCTTTGATCCCCACTTTGTGCAGCAGCGCCTTGGCTTGCTTGTAGCGCCAATTCCAACGTTTCCACCAGTGGCCTTTGAACGTCCACGATGGGATGGTTTCTTCCAATTGACGACCAACGCGCTCAGAAGGATCAAGGCACGACTGCGGCTCTTGGAAAATCATCGAGATATGACGACCTACCCAGTGGCGACGCTCTTTATTGCTCAGGCGCAGCATGTCGACGTCATTAAAGCGAAAACGGTCGGCGGTGATTTTCCAGTTATCTTTACTGACCCCGCAAATGGCTTTCGCTACCAGACTCTTACCCGAGCCGGACTCGCCCACTAATCCGCGGATTTCACCTTCGTTGAGGATCAAGCTGACGCGATCCACGGCTTTTACCGGCCCAGCCGGAGTCATGATTTCAATCGTCAGGTTACGAATATCTAAAAGTGGCATTACTCGGTTCCTGCGTTGATGGCGCGGCGCAGCCCGTCACCGGCGAGGTTAACAATGATCACACTGAACAAAATCGCCAGACCGGGCAGGGTGACGGTCCACGGTGCGATATACAGCAAGCTGAGGGCTTCACCCAACATGGCTCCCCATTCTGGGCTTGGGCGCTGGGCACCGAGATCCAAAAAGCCCAATGCGGCGATATCCAACATGGCCACAGAAAAACCACGGGTAAATTCAGTGACCAGCATCGCCATGATGTTTGGCAGTACGGCGTAGCGCAAAATATAGCCGTTGGACGCGCCGTCTAAGCGAATCGCAGTGATGTGATCTTTTTCCATCTCATCGTGCACGGCGGTATATACCGCGCGTACAAAACGGGGCACCAGCGCTAACCAGACGGCGAACATGGCGTGCAGCAAACCGGCACCAGTGAGCGCGACGACGATGATCGCAATCAGCAGAGTTGGGATAGACAGCAGCGCATCCAGCGTGTGGTTCAAAATCGAGGATTTCAGACCCTTGGACATCCCCGCGGCGATACCGATCAGCGTACCGACAATCGAGGCGGTGCAAACCACTAAAAAGGCGCTACCGAAGGTCAATTGGGTACCACAAATCAGGCGACTGAAAATATCGCGCCCCAAATCGTCGGTGCCGAAGAAAAACTCCACTTTGCCATTTTCCGCCCATGATGGCGGCATCAGCTCTTTGTCGATGAACTGAAAATTCGGCGCAAACGGCGCGATGTGATGACCAAAGACAGTCAAGATCAGCAAAAACAGCAGACCATAAAAACCGATCATCGAGACGGTATCGCCCCGGTACAGGTTCCAAGTATGTGCCATACGGCTAGGCATTACAGTACGGTGTGGCATATCAGTGAACCTCGTACCATTCTTTACGGATCAGCGGGTTAACCGCGGCGCCGACCAGTTCCGACAGTACGCTGATAAAAATAACAGAGCTCCCCACTACCACCACACCGGCCGAAATGGCGGCATAGTCATGCTGGTTCAGTGCTTGAATCAACCAGCGGCCAATACCCGGCCAGCTAAAGACGGTTTCGGTGATCATCGCCAGTGTCAGCATGGTGGAAAATAACAGCCCTAATTTAGGAATGATCGGTGGTAGGGCGTTGCGCAAAATCGAGCGGCGTAAAATGGTCAGTCGTGACCACCCGCGGGTAGCCGCCACTTTTACATACGGCTTGTCGACCACTTGTTCGGTACTGGCGCGCATCAAGCGGATCACTTCGGTGGTTGGCGATAACGACAGCACGACCACCGGTAAAATCATGTGCATCACGGTGTTGTAAATAATCTGCTCGCGGTACGGTGAGTCAGATAACCACGCATCCACCAGAATAAATCCGGTTACCCGCTGCACTTCATACAGCAGACTGTGTTGACCGGAAATCGGCAGCCAGCCTAAGTGCAGCGAAAACAGCATGATCAGCAAGATCCCCAGCCAGAATACCGGAATGGAAAAGCCAACCAACGCGATGGCGGAGATAATGAAATCTTGCCAGCGACCACGGCGCGCACCGGCAATCAGACCGAGCGGAATACCGATGATCAGCGCCAGAATAAAGGCCAGCAAGCACAGCTCCAGCGTGGCCGGAAACACGTTCAGCAATTGCTCGCTAAGTGGCTCGCCAGTGACGTTGGAGACGCCGAAGTTGCCATCGCTCAACGCCATCAGGTACTGGCTGTAACCGTCAAACCATGACAGATCCGACGGCGCGCTACCATAGCTTTTGAGCCAGTAGCCGATGAGGGTCAGGATCAGCACCGTAATCACCAACAGGCTGAGCCGACGCAGGGTGTAGATTATCATTGCTCAGGCTCCTGCCGGTAAACTTCGGAAAACGAGGTACTGCCGAACGGGCTGAGAACCAAGCCGTTCAGGTCGGCACGGTGCCCTTGCAGGCGCAGTGAGTGCGCAATTGGGATCACAGGCGTTTCTTCTTCCATAATTTGTAAGGCGTTGCGATAAAACAGCAGGCGGCTGGCCAATTTGTCGGTGGTCAGGGCCGCATGTAAGAAGGCATCAAAACGCGGCTCGCACCAGCGTGCGTAGTTACTGCCGGAGTCGATGGCGTTGCAGCCAAGCTGAGGGCGCAAGAAGCTGTCGGGGTCATCGCTGTCAGAAACCCAACCGGTCAGTACCATGTCGTAATCGCCGCTTTGCAGCATACCGCGCTCAAAACTTTGGGTATCAATCGGGATAATTGACACTTTCACCCCAGCTTTGGCCATATCCGCTTGGATCAGCTCAGCCATTTTCAGTGGTGACGGGTTATAGCTTTGTGCGGAGGTCGGTACCCACAATTTGAGCTTCAGATCTGACACACCGGCTTCCGCCAGCAGCTTTTGTGCTTCCGCCGGGGTGTAGTAGTGTTCGGCCAGACGATGGTCAAACGCCCATGAAACCGGCGGCAGCAAAGAGCGTGCAGGTTCCGCAGTACCGTAGTAAATGGATTTCAGCAGACGATCGCGATTAACCAGCATAGAGAGTGCGCGGCGCACTTTCGGGTTGTTCAGCGGCGCTTTTTGGGTGTTGAGTGCCAGATAAGAGACGTTCATCCCCGATTGTACGCTCAGCTTCAGCTTAGGATCGTCTCGCAGCAAGGCAATCTGGTTAGCTGCCGGATAAGGCAGAACATCGCACTCGCCGGTGATAAGCTTGGCCATCCGGCCAGCACCGCCTGACGCGAAGTCCACCACCACTTGGGCAATGCGCGCCCGACCTTTCCAATATTCGTCGTGACGGGCGAGGCGGATGTACTGTCCGTTACGGTACTCTTGTAACTTGAACGGGCCAGAGCCGATCGGCAGGCGGTCAATCTGCTCTTGTTTACCTTCTTTGAGCAGCTGATCGGCGTACTCTTTGGACAGGATCACCGCAAAGTGCGTGGCCAAGTGGGTCAGGAAGGAGGAGTCCGGACGCAGCAATTTGATTTGCACTTCGTCATCATTAAGTTTGGTGATGGACTCAATCTTGCTACCCAGCTGCAAGCTATCAAAATAGGGATAAGAACCGCCGCCGACCATATGGTATGGCGATTTCGGATCGAAAATCCGTTGCAGGCTGAACACCACATCATCAGCGTTCAGGGCGCGGGTTGGGGTAAACCAAGCGGTCTGGTGAAATTGAATGCCGCGGCGCAGTTTGAAGGTAAACGTGCGTCCGGCGTCACTGATCTGCCAGCTCTCGGCAGCAGAAGGCATCAGCCGATAGGTAAAAGGATTGATGTCCAGCAGTCGGTCATAGACCTGCGTGGAGATAGCATCAATGGTAACCCCGGCCTTGACTCGCTGGGGGTTCAGGATATTGGTGTTACCGGCGGTACAGTAGACGAATCCTTTCTGATAAATCTCTGCCGGCAAAGTTTCGTTAGCCAATGCAGGTTGTGCCAGCAGCAAAAATAGACCGCTGATCCAGTACCACGCATGCCATAACGAAACGCCACACCTTATTTTCAGGCCGCTCATGTTGACTCGTTTTTTTTCTAACAAGGGCATCATTTTACATTACTCTTGCCGAACGCCAACCTCTGGCGATTTATTGCACAATGCCGGAGCTGCCGGTGCTGTGGCCGGGCATGTTGCAGGTAAAGGAAATGGGTCACATTGCGTCCAACGATTGCAGCTCGGGGTACTTGCGTAAGATCCCTCTTAGCTGGTGGTAAGTGAGCCCCAGTAACGTGGCAGCTTGTTTCTGATTATAGCGGGCTTGCTGCAGCGCTGAGTGAATGACCTGCTGCTCTTGCGCGGCTAACCAAGCTTTTAAATCCACAGGGAAGTTGAGCGCCATCGGTTGTGCGTTGGCTATAGCAGCTGAGGCCAGCGCTGACTCAGGCACTGAGGCGGATGGGCTAGCGGATGGCACGCCTGTAGTTGAAGGGAATTCGTTTGTCTGAGTTAGGTTGCTTGATTGCGGGGTGGCTTCCCAATCGACAAAAGGATTGAAGATAATCTCATGCACTGGCTCTTGCGGTGTGTCATTACGATATACCGCACGCTCGACCACATTTTTGAGCTCACGCACGTTACCCGGCCACGGGTATTCATTTAATGCGCTCAGTGCATGCGGAGTAAAACCGGCAAATAGCGGATAACCTAACTCTTTGCACATCTCTACAGCGAAAAATTCAGCCAGCAGCGGGATATCGTCGCGGCGATGGCGCAGCGGCGGCAGGTTAATCACATCAAAAGCCAATCTATCTAGCAAATCGGCACGAAATTCGCCGCGCGCGGCTTTGGCTGGCAGATCTTCGTTGGTGGCGCAGATCAGGCGCACATCGGCCTCCAGTTTTTGGCTGCCGCCCACGCGTTCATATTCACCATATTCGATGACGCGCAGCAGCTTTTCTTGTACCCGCAGTGGCGCGGTGGCTAGCTCATCCAAAAAGAGGCTGCCGCCTTGGGCGCGCTCAAAGCGTCCGGCGTGACGTTTTTGTGCGCCAGTAAAAGCGCCGGCTTCGTGACCGAACAGTTCCGAATCCAGCAAGTTATCGTTTAACGCAGCGCAGTTTAGGGTTAGCAGCGGAGCTTGCCAGCGGCGCGACAAATAATGCAAGCGTTTGGCGATCAGCTCTTTACCGCTGCCGCGCTCGCCGATAATCAGCACCGGTTTGTTCAGCGGCGCGAGTCGGGAGACTTGCTCCAGTACGCGGGTAAAGCTGTCGGCGACGCCGATGAGGTTGTCGTTACGTTTCATGGCGCGGTGGTGCTCCTGTGGCGAGGCGAGATGACCAAATGTTTATTCACATTGTTTATTCACATAGCAGCTCAACGCTATGCTCGAATCGAGACTCACGCGTTGGGCAACATGCCATGTAATACAGATCGGCAAGATCTCATAAGTGGTCATTTTCACTATTTTTTAGCTAATTTAGTCATAGCATTATCCCCGCCGAAAAGCCATCCCTTTATTTAATTTGTTATTAATCAATGCATTACTTGAATGCAAAAAACTTGGCATGCAACTTGATATGGTTATAGCAGTGAACAGGTCGCTGCGCAGCACGGAAGTGGGATAAACCACCCGAGTGCGTAGCCGGAAATGAACAACAGTTAGCGGTCCGCTTAGGTCGGAGCCCTAATTCAGGAGAACTATTATGGGTGTTTTTTCACGTTTTGCTGACATTGTGAACTCCAACATCAATGCGCTGCTGGATAAAGCTGAAGATCCGCAGAAGTTGGTCCGCCTGATGATTCAGGAGATGGAAGACACGCTGGTGGAAGTGCGCTCTACCTCTGCGCATGCCTTGGCGGAGCGTAAGCAACTGGAGCGTCGAATTGGTCATGCCCGCGCGCAAGAAAGTGAGTGGCAAGAAAAAGCTGAATTGGCGCTGCGTAAATCGCGTGAAGATTTAGCGCGTGCGGCACTGATTGAGCGTCAGAAAGTGGCGGAGTTGATCCAAGGTCTGGAGCAAGAATTGGACGCCGTCGACAGCAGCATTCAGCGCATGAGCGGTGAAGTGGCAGAGCTGGAGAAAAAACTGACCGAGACGCGCGCCCGTCAGCAGGCCTTGCAGGTCCGCTATCAGGCTGCGGCTTCATCACGCTCAGTGCGAGGCCAGCTGGAAAATTCGCGCTTGGATGAGGCCATGGCCCGTTTTGAGCAATTTGAGCGCCGTATTGATCAGATGGAAGCGCAAGCAGATAGTATGACTATCGGTAAGCAAAAGAATTTGCATGACGAGTTTGCCGAACTGCAGGCCGATGATGACATCAGCCGTGAGTTGGCTGCGTTGAAAGCCAAGATGCAGCAAAAAGACTAACCGTGCCACCTTTGAGTATCGGTTAGCGCGGTTTTGCTTAGGCTGATGGACGCGCAATTCATCGCACCATCATTATTATCGTCAGGGCAGCCTGCTGCCCTGCATATCGAAAGGGAGTGTAACAATGGGAAGCTTTTTCCTGTCTGTGCCGTTAACGATTTTCTTCCTGTTTGTCGCGCCCGTTTGGCTGTGGCTGCACTATCGCAGCAAGCGTGAATTGGGCGAAGGCTTGAGCCAAGAAGAGCGCCGCCGTTTGGAGGTGTTAACCCGTGAAGCGCAGCAGATGCGCGAGCGTATTCGTTCATTGGAAGTGATTTTAGACTCTCAACACCCGAACTGGAGGGAGCCATCATGACCGGTAACGGCAACCTGTATCGCTATCCGCGCGAAGGCAAAGTGGCAGGGGTGTGTGCTGGTTTGGCGCACTACTTTGGCATTGAAGTGTGGCTGGTGCGGATCATGGTGATCACCGTGTTTTTGTTCGGTGGTGCGGGGATCGTGATTTTGGCTTATCTGGCCGCATGGCTGTTTATGGATAAATACACTGGCGAAGGCGAGGTGGTTTACGAAGAGCCGGCGCTCAAGTCTAAAACCTGGCAGGCGGGAGAGTCGGCTCATCGCCGGATCCAGACATTGGATCAGGAATTTTCCGAACTGGAAACCCAATTGCGCCGTTTAGAAGGTTATGTGACATCAGAAACCTTTAAGGTACGAAACAAATTTCGTCAGCTATAAGGCGTATAATCAGACAACTGTTCTGATCTGTTGTGAGTATGCATGAAAAATCTGATAAAAAATGAACTCTCGACCTTTGTAAACCGCGGTTTAGACCGGCATCTGCGTATTGCGGTGACCGGTCTGAGCCGCAGCGGAAAAACGGCCTTTATTACCTCGCTAGTCAATCAACTGCTGCATGTGAATGCTGGTGCGCGCTTACCGTTATTTTCTGCGGTGCGCGAAGAGCGAATACAAGGCATCAAGCGTATTCCGCAGCGCGATTTATCCATCCCGCGTTTTGCCTATGATGAAGGCATGCTCAGTTTGCATTCTGACCCTCCGGCATGGCCGGTAGCCACTCGTGGCGTCAGCCAAATTCGCTTGAATATCCGTTATCGTCCTCAGCATTCACTATTGCGGCACTTAAGTGAGCTGGCCACCTTGAATCTGGAGATCGTTGATTATCCGGGGGAATGGTTGCTGGATTTACCTCTGCTGGAGCAAAGCTATCGCCAGTGGTCACAGCAGATGATGGATATGCTGCAAGGTGAGCGGGCGGAATGGGCGCGGCCTTGGCTGACCCTTGCGGCTAAATGCGATCCGCATGCACCCGCTGATGAAAATTTATTGGCTGATATTGCGCGTGAATACACCGCTTACTTGCAGCGCTGTAAAGATGAGGGCTTGCACTTTATCCAACCGGGGCGATTTGTGCTGCCGGGCGAATTAGCCGATGCGCCAGTACTGCAATTTTTCCCGTGGCCGGGTCAACAGGGGCCATTTGGGGCGTTAGATGAAACGGCATTTAGCAAGGCAGATAAAAACAGTAATTTAGGCTTGCTCAAGGCCCGTTTCGAGCACTATTGCCAACATGTGGTGAAAGGCTTTTATCGCGATCACTTTGCCCGTTTTGATCGCCAAATTGTGCTGGTGGATTGCTTGCAACCGCTGAATATCGGCCCGCAGGCGTTTAATGACATGCGGATGGCGCTGGCGCAGTTGATGCAAAGTTTCCATTACGGTAAACGCACACTGCTGCGCCGGTTGTTCTCGCCGTGCATCGATAAACTGATGTTCGCCGCCACCAAGTCAGATCATGTGACGCCCGATCAGCACGCCAATCAGGTCTCACTGCTGCAACAACTGGTGCAAGAAGCGTGGCAAAGCGCGGCGTTTGAGGGCATTGCGATGGACTGCATCAGTCTGGCCTCGGTACAGGCCACCGAAGTGGGCCAAGTGCAGCATCAAGGGCGCACAATGAGCGCACTGCGCGGTCATCGCCTCAGTGATGGCGCGCCGCTGCTGGTGTATCCGGGCGATGTTCCGGCGCGCCTGCCGTCAGCAGCCTTTTGGCAGCAGCAACACTTTGATTTTGAATCTTTCCGTCCGCGTGTCAGTGCGCCGGACGAGCCATTACCGCATATCCGTATGGATGCCGCGATGGAGTTTTTACTGGGAGATAAGCTGCGATGAATACCCGTGAATCGACGATCAAGCCGGACAGCGAGCGCATGGCAGCGAATGAGCGTCATACCGAAACGCTAAGTCCGAAGATCACTTTTGCCGAGCCGCAAGCGGTCAGCAGCGAAGAGATATTGCGTCCACAGCAGACCTTTAATCAGGATGCGGCATTTGTGCAAACTGACGTAGTGGAAACCGAAGCAGCGCTGGATCAGCAAGTCACACAAGCCTTACAGCCTCGGCGCAGTCTGTGGCGTCGTTTGCTGGGCGTAGGCTTACTCGGCTTTGGCGTCGCGGCGGTGGGCCAGACGATTAATAGCGTCATTAATGCGTGGCAAGGGGGGGATTGGGTTCTGCTCACTGCCGCTGGCGCGGGTGGTTTGGTGTTAGCCGCGGGAATTGGCTCACTGGCCAGTGAATGGCGACGCTTGCTGACTTTACGCCGTCGCGAGCGTGAGCGTGAGGTCGCCACGGACCTGTTGCACAGCCAAGGGATCGGACAAGCACGGCCGTTTTGTGAGAAGTTAGCACATCAATCGTTGCTGGATGCGCAGCATCCGGTTTTGCAGCGTTGGCGCGCCGAGTTACAAGATACGCATAATGATCAGGAAGTGATCCGGCTGTACGCCAGCATGGTGCAACCGGTGCTGGATAAGCAGGCACGGGCTGAGATCAGTCGCTATGCTGCAGAATCGGCGGTGATGGTGGCCTGTAGCCCGTTGGCGCTGGTGGATATGGCATTTATCGCTTGGCGTAATTTGCGCTTAGTGAATCGAATCGCCAATCTGTATGGCATTGAGCTGGGGTATTTCAGTCGTGTCCGGCTGCTGAAGATGGTGCTGTTTAACATCGCATTTGCCGGCGTGACCGATGTGGTACGTGACGTGGGCGTCGATTTGCTGTCGCAAGACATCACCGCACGCTTATCGGCCCGTGCGGCGCAAGGGATTGGCGTTGGGCTCCTGACCGCGCGTTTGGGGATCAAGGCGATGGAGCTGTGCCGTCCGCTGCCGTGGATCAACGATGACAAACCGCGTTTGGGCATGATCCGTCAAGAATTATTGACGCAGGTTAAACAGCTGCTCAGTAAGCCACAAAATCCGGCGCAGTAACCGGTCACATAGGCAAGACTTCTAACCTCCACGTGAGCGCCGATTATATAACGGCGCTCACGCTTTTGACTGTTTTCTATACTCTTTCTGTAAGCACTATTTTCCCTGCCATACATTTTGCCGCTTTCCCGCTACACTCATTCCATATGTACATGTTGGCTACGCGCATGGCATGCATGCCATTTCAACATGATGCGTGTTCGTAGCACGTGAAGTAAACCGGACCATGGAGGGCCTGTTATGTCCGAAATTTATGATTTCCCCCTAACGTTGCTAGACGGTACGCCTTTTGATACGCAATCTTTGCGTGGGCAAGTGGTGTTGGTGGTGAATGTCGCTAGTCGCTGTGGTTTTACCCCGCAGTACGCTGAGTTGGAAAAACTGTATCGCGAGTTGGAAGCGCAGGGTTTTGTGATTTTGGCTTTCCCGTGTAACCAGTTTGGCGCACAAGAGCCCGGTTCGGCCGAGGAAATTGCCCGTTTTTGCTCACTGACCTATGGCGTGACATTCCCGGTGATGCAAAAAATCGAGGTCAATGGCACCCACGCCGATCCGCTGTACCGTTGGTTGAAAAAACAAAAGTCTGGTTTGCTGGGCTCAGAGGCCATTAAATGGAACTTCACTAAGTTTCTGATTGATACCCGAGGTCAGGTGGTGGAACGTTATGCGCCACAGACCGCACCAGAAACTTTACGCGCCGACATCATCCGCTTACTGGCAGTCTGACAGACTGCCTCAGTTTTGCTAAACGTATCGATTGCATGCAGAAAATCGGGATAAAACAGCAGATTAAGGTGTAAATAGAGGGAAGATATTCTGTTTTTGCCGTGTCAAATTGTAAAAAGTATAGCAGGGCGGTTTTTAATAACTCATTGATTTAAAATGAGTTTAGTGCAGATGATAATTTTCTCAGTCACATAATTTCGCTGTCTCTGTCAAGAAATAATGACACGTGCCTTCATCTGTTGCACAGAGCGGGGTATCATCGTCCCACATCTGGATTAATCATCGCGAAGGTCGGTAACGTATGCGACTGGAAGTGTTTTGTGAAGATCGCGTCGGGTTGACGCGGGAACTGCTCGATCTGCTTGTCGGACGAGATATTGATTTACGGGGCATTGAGATTGATACCGGAGGCCGGATTTACCTGAGCTTTCCTGAGATTGATTTTGAAAGTTTCCGCAGTCTGATGACGGAGATCCGGCGTATTCCCGGCATTACGGATGTACGCAAAGTGCGTTTTATGCCGGTAGAGCGCGAGCATACTGAACTTAAGGCGCTGGTACAGGCGCTGCCAGATCCGGTCTTTTCTGTGGATTTGCGCGGCAAGATTGATTTGGTCAACCAAGCGGCTTTGGCGCTGTTTTCCATGAGCGAAGAGCAATTGCTGGAAGAAACTATCCAGAATCTGCTCAGTGGATTTAATTTCCACCGCTGGCTGGAAGATGAGCAGCACGCCGAAGCGGTGTCGCAGCGCATTGTGGTGCGTGGCCAAGACTACCTGATGGATTTGACCCCCGTTTACATCACCCATACTGCGGATGAAGGCAAGCCATTGCTGGCGGGTGCCGTGGTGATGTTACGCTCTGCTGCCAAGTTGGGGCGTCAGCTGCAGATGCATAATGTGCATGACGACAGCGTATTTGGCCATATTCTGGCCGAAAGTCCGAAGATGAAGCAGGTGGTCGCGCAGGCGAAAAAATTGGCCATGCTGGATGCCCCGTTGCTGATTGAAGGGGAAACCGGTACTGGCAAAGAGATGCTGGCGCGCGCGTGTCATTTACGTAGCCATCGCGGTGCATTGCCGTTTTTGGGGCTAAACTGTGCCGCGCTGCCTGATAACGTGGCAGAAAGTGAGCTGTTTGGTCATGCGCCAGGAGCTTATCCAGGCGTTACCGAAAGCAAGAAAGGCTTTTTTGAGCAGGCCAATGGCGGCACTGTGTTCTTGGATGAAATTGGCGAGATGTCCTCGCAGATGCAAACCAAGTTGCTGCGCTTTTTGAATGACGGCACCTTCCGCCGTGTCGGCGAAGATCATGAAGTGAAAGTGGATGTTCGCGTGATCTGCTCAACGCAAAAGAATCTGCTGGAGCTGGTACACAAAGGCATTTTCCGTGAAGACCTCTATTACCGTCTGAACGTATTAACCTTAACCGTGCCACCGCTGCGTGAACGGCAGCAGGATATTCCTGAACTGGCGAATCTGTTCATCACTCGGATCGCCGATGAAATGGGCATTGAACGGCCAATGTTAGTGCCTGAGCTGATGCCATTTCTTTGCCATTATGGCTGGCCGGGTAACGTGCGTCAGCTGCGTAATGCGATTTATCGCGCCTTGAGTCAGTTAGAAGGCAATGTACTGACGCCGCAAGATATCGAACTGCCGGAGTTTGAAACCGAAATTAGCTTGGGCGACGATCAGCTTGATGGCTCGTTGGATGAAATCACCAAGCGTTTCGAGCGTTCGGTATTAACCCGCTTGTATCGCAGCTACCCAAGTACCCGTAAGTTGGCACGCCGTTTAGGTGTATCGCATACCGCGATTGCCAACAAACTGCGTGAGTACGGTTTGGGTAAGCAGCATAGCGAGCAGTAATTATCGCTGCGCTTGCTGACAGCGTGATCGCGGGAAGTTCGAGGCTTCGTTGTTTCGACGTGCAACTGTATACAGGCCAATCTCTTAGAGGAGACTGGCCTGTTTTTTTATGCGCTATTGCTTGGTATAAATCTGGCCGAGTGTACAAATCATGTTAACGCTTGTTTACACCCTGAAGCGCCCTGAACAACTTTTTTCGCGTATAACGAAGCGCAGATTTGCTAACACAGTTTTTGCTAATAATAGGCCTGTTCTCTCCGGAAAGTGATCCGGCTTTCCCGGTGTGTCTGTGTGATGTCGCCGTTGCGTCTATTCTCTTCCTGATTTATTTGAGTGGTTTTTCATGTTGTCGTTGGTCCGCATTCTTGTTCCGTTGTTGTTGGGCGTCTTTTTAAATACGGTGGCCCTATCGGAGCAAAATACCCTGATCCCGCTGTGGCTGAGTAAAGCCGATATTTCAACGTGGCAAATAGGGATAGTGACATCGGCATACTACGCCGGCACCCTGATCGGGACGTTACTGTGTGGCCGCACGGTACTGCGTTTGGGCTATGCGCGTAGCTATCAGCTGTTTTGTGCGCTGTTTGTGGTGTGCGCCAGTGGCTTGTGGTTACCCGAACATGTGCTGACCTGGGGGATCACCCGTTTTCTGGTCGGGTTTGCCTGTGCGGGGATTTGGGTATCGATTGAAAGCTGGCTGCTGACGCTCGGTGAGCCGGAAGAGCGGGGCGGTTTACTGGCCGTTTACATGGTGGTGTTCTATCTGGGCTCTGTCGGTGGGCAGCTGATGCTGAGCTGGACTGGCTCTCATTTCACTACCTCTATGTTCTGGATGAGTGGCTTGATGCTGCTGGCGATCATCCCGATGTTTGCGGTGCCCAATGAGAAAATGGGACACAAAGCCGATGATGTGCGGCTGTTGCCGATTTTGAAATTACCGGCTGCGCGCATCGGGATTTTGGGTTGTCTGCTTTCCGGTATCGTGCTCGGTAGTTTGTATGGCTTGTTGCCGTTATTCCTTGAACATATTCGGATGGATGATGCAGAGGTCGGGCGCTGGATGGCGCTGCTGATTTCGGCGGCGATTGTTGGCCAGTTGCCGGTGGGCAAGATGGCGGATAAATACGGTCGGCATCGAATTTTGCTGCTGCAAACAGGGCTGATCATTGCGTGTTCGGTGTGGCTGCTGTTTGGTCATGCGCGCTGGATATTGTCGATTGCGCTAGTCGGCGTGGGTTTTGCGGCCTTCACGCTGTACCCGATCGCCATGGCGCTGGCCAGTGAGAAAGTGGCCAAGCATGAGCTGGTAGCGATGAACCAGACGCTCCTCATCAGCTATACCGTCGGCAGCTTGTCGGGCCCGGTGGTTGGCTCGTTGATGATTGAATGGATGGGATACGGTGGCTTGTTCGTGCTAACTGCCGTGGTTAACGTGCTTTTCATGTGGGTATTGATGCGACAACCAGTTGCTGCGCGGGATTAATAGTCTCTGGTCTTAGCACGCTAAAATCGGCATTAAAACTGGGATCAGAATTAGAGTTAAAACCAAATAAAAAACGGGCGGGTATCAATTACCCGCCCGTTATTCATTTCTTGGCGTGTGCTTACTGCTTCCACTGAATGTGGCATTCTTTCATGTCTTTACTGCGATTGAGCAGGATCCGAGCGAAAACATCGTCGATTTCATCTTGCTCGTTAACCAGGCCGATCACGACTTCCGCATACAGATCATTGTTGGCCGGAATACCCATTTCGCTGCCCCAGTCGGTGGCGACATCAACCAGCTCCGCGGCACCGCGATCTTCAAATTGCAGGTTGAACAGGATGATATCGGCCGGATCGAGGTTATCAGACGCCAGCTCAAGGAAAATATCGTAGGCGTTGTCGATCAGCTCGTCATCATTCCAGTCGTTTTCTGCGTTCAGCATTACATCTTCAGACATATTCTCTTCACTTTTTAAGGCAACGATTCGTAGACCCACACTCAAGGTGCAGGCACTCCGACAGCAGACTGTAACGGAGTAGGTAGCCCATTAAACCATTAAAGCGAGCGAGATCCCACTGTTAGCCGTATGGCGATGTTCTGGGTATACGCAGGGCGTCGTTAGACAGAATAAATGGCAAGCATGATGTTGTCTGTGGCTGAAAAGTGAGCGCTAAAGCGGTGTTATAGCGAAGAAAACGGCGAGATATGCAACTTGAGTAATATAATATAATTAATGAGATTTGTATCACAAAAGACTTCACAACGTATTACATTGGGAGTAGGCTTACGTCCACTTAATAAGCAGTCAACAAGCTGCATGTATTCTTACTTACTCAGTCCTCTATCGTCCGCTAGCTGTTATCACAATTATGAACAACAAATGGATTATCCCTTTTGCGCTGACTTACGGTGCCGTGTACCTGTTATTTCTGTGTCTGGATGGGTTGTTTTCATGCTTTGTGCATGAAAGTGAGGTTGCCATCGGCGTTGGTTTTTCAGGCTGTTTCTTTTCCATGAAATACGCTATTCGTTGTATTCCCAAAGGGGTCGAGTTCTTCCATTCCTCTATCATTACGGCATTTTTGGCCTCTTCCGTGATCAATATTGGTGCTGCGTGTTTGGTGCTGTTCTTGATCATCTCCGGCGGGATCTACCTGTCGGATGACATTGATGCCCATCTGGCTCCATCCATGATGGTGGTGTATCAGATGCTCTCTTTGCTGTTTATCACTCTTGGTGTCAAACATTACGGCAAGCAACGCGCGATCCGCTGCCTGAATTAATACATCTGAATCACAACAATAAAAATATCTTGCGTATGTCGCGTGCTGTATGAAAAAAATTTGTTTACGTTTGCTTGAGTGGTTCCCGAGTAAAGCCGATTTGCCCGATGGGGTGCGTATCTCGATCCCGATGATGCTGGTGCTGTTACTCTTTGTTTGGTTGGGTCAGCCGTCCGCAGGGGTGGGGGGCTTGATCACTGCATGGTTGGTGGGCGTATTAGGGCGCGATCTTTCCTACCCAAAGCGCGCTAAGATCCTCTCGTTATCCGGTCTTATCTGTATTCTGGCGACCTTGATGGCGCAGCTGTATTTGCTGTCGCCATGGTTTGGCATGCTGGGATTATCTCTCTTCGGTATGGTGTATGGCCTGATGGGCAATCAGCGCAAATACATTCAGCTGATTGCGTATAACTTCGGTTTCACCTTGATCATGGCGCTGCATTTTGCGCAAGAGCATGTCTCTTGGCAGGTTGTGCTGGCCGCTAACACCTGCGCCGTGGCGTTGGCGCTGCTGTTTTCGCTGGTGGGATGGCTGTGGGATTCTGGTCGCCAAGGTGAGCAGTTACTCAAAGTGACTACCGCCAATTTGGCGGATTACCTGCAAAGTTTGGCCTCGCACGCGTTTACCGATCCGCGCCAAACCTTGGTACAGCGTGAGCGTTTCGATGTTGCGCTGGGTGTGTTGGCCAACTGGTTGCGCTCGGTGCCGCGTACACGCCGTAATCGCCGTTACTATCGCGAGTTTAAAACGCTGCTGGCTTTTTCCGGCGGCTTAGGCAGTTTGGCGCGAACCCTGTATGAGCTCAACCAGCATGAAGAGCTGGCGTGGGATACTCGTAAGTGGTTGATGGCTGTGTCGGCAGCGGTGCGGGAGCAGGCGGCGGAATTGCCTCCGTTTGCGCCTGAGCCGGTGAATGATGCGGCGTATTCGGTTGCGTTATCGGCGAGCCGCATTCAACAGGCGTGGCAACAACGCAATCCATCCACGGCTGAAGGGATGACGCCAGAAAATGCCAGCACTACGTGGAATCGTGAAGAGATTGAGCGGGTTTGGCCAAGCGATAGCGTCAGCTTTGTTGATAGCCTGAAAGCGGCTTGCCAGCGCGGCTCACGTGAGATCCAGCACGGACTGCGCATGATGGTGGTAATGACGTGTGCCCAAAGTTTGGCGCTCTATTTCCATGTCCAGCAGGGTTATTGGATCACGCTCACGGCTTTTATTGTGCTACTGACTGCACCGCTGGGTGCGGCACAAAACCGGATCCGCAACCGCTTTTATGGCTCGTTCTTAGGTGGCCTGCTGGCACTGGCGATTTTGGCGGTGCTGCATAACAGCCTGACCATCTTATTCCTGACGTGTGTCGTGACCTTCATGGCGTTCGCTACCTATTACAAGGCGCGTTATGAGGTGCATGTGTTTTGGCTGACCATGTTGATCGTGTTTGCCATTGCGCAGATGAATCCGACTGAGCCGGTGATTGCGCTCTACCGTGTATTCGATACCTTGTTGGGTACGGTGCTGGCATTTTTGTCTATCCATCTGATTATGCCTAGCTGGACTCGGCTGTGGATTGATGCCCATGTGGTGCGGGTGATCGAGCAAGAGATCCGGTTGCTGTCAGCGATCAGTGCACAAGCTGACAACGTGCACGTGTATCTGTGGCGTGCCAATCGGGCTTATCGCAAGTTGCATGAAGAGGTGAACTATCTGCACCTTGAGCCCAATGCCAGCCCACGTAACTTGCAAGATTGGCGCTCTTTATTATTGCTGTTGGTGCGGTTACACGATGCAGTGCAAAGCTTGTATGAGCAACAACAAAGCCAAACGGCGCAGTGGAGCGAGGCCGATATTGCGGTGCGTATTGCGCAGTTGCAGCAGTGGGCCGAGCGTTTTCCATATCGTCATCACCATGATCACGAAATTGACAACATGGAAGGGGATATTACAGGGCTGTTAGTTGGGCCTTATACCCCGTGTTGGCGTTTAGCGATGGTGGATCGCGACATCACTCAGCTCACCAACTGGTTAAAACATCAACAACCGTTTCTGGTTTAAGCCTCAGCCCAGCATTCTGCTGGGCTGTTTTTTATCGGAAAAATACAATCATCATACAATAATTGACTGTTTATACATTGAACAGTTCAGCGTCGAACGAGATAACCAAACTTTATCTTATAACCATATGATATTTATGATGATTGATTTTTGTGGTACTGCATGAAGGTGTTCCTTCGCCGGTTGTATTTTGCTTTTATCCCGTGAATTCTCTGTTTTCATGCCATGACCGCACGTTTCCCTAAAAAAAGCTCCATTTGGGCGGTATAGAGCAGACTTAGTGTCTTTTTTACAACGGGGTGACAGACTTTTTAAAGCTGATGAATCCTGTATTATGCGGCAGATTTTCTAGCTGGATTAATGCTGAAAGAGGAATCCAATCCATGCGATTTAAGCTTGATGACATGATCTTATTTGTTCGGGTTGCGGAAAAGCTCAGTTTCAGCCGGGTGGCAGAAGAAATGGATATTCCCCAGCCCACGGTCAGCCGCCGGATACGCCAGTTTGAAGACCAACTGCGCCAGCGTTTGTTTGAGCGAACCACGCGCCAGATACAGTTAACCGAGATTGGGGCCGGAGTACTGCAGCATTGCTATGCCGTGCTGAATGAGATTAAGGAACTGGAGAATTTTATCGATCACAGCCAACAGGAAGTCTCCGGTGAGCTGGTGATTGCGTCGTCGGCACGGGTTGGCACCCAATTGGCCAATTTCTTTCTGTCCGACTTCTTGGCCCGTTATCCGGGCATTCGCATCGTACTGAAAAACGTGCAGGTGCAGGATGGATACAGTGATTTTGACGGTGATATCCTGCTGTGCCAGCACAAGCCGAATAACGGCAATCTGATTGCCCAGCGCCTGACCACCGGCCGCCGTTCGTTTTACGCCGCGCCAAGTTATCTGGAGAAATTCGGCATACCGCAAAGCCCAGAGGATTTCGATCAGCACCAGTTTGTGATGCTCGATGATGGTCTGCTGCCACCGGATGTTGTGCGCTATTCCCTGCCTGATGGGCAGATAATTGAGAAAAAAATACAGGGCTCGCTGACATTTTCTCATATTGAACATGCCTATGGGATGGCCTTGCAAGGGCACGGCATTATTTGGTCACCGTATGTGCTTGCTTTACGGGATGTTCAAGAGGGAAATCTGGTTAATTTGTTCGATGGCCAATATGGTCTCGAATTACCGTTTTATGCAGTTTACCGCTCAAGACGGAATCAACCTTCCAAAATTCGCTGTTTTATTGACATGTTGCGAGAACGTTTTGAGACAATAACCAGTGATACTTATTCAAAATTTGCATACCCCTATACACCTGATGGCATAGGTGCTAGACAATAGCTAGTTTACATTTGCTGTACTCCAGTGGGAGTTTGACATCAAAAATTACGAATAGTTACCGGTCTGACCGTTCGTTCTCGTTAATTTTTGCTGTCAGGTCCCGTGAGTTTCACAAGGCATAACGCCAATAAGAAATGGAAAAGCAGTGAGGATAACTAACATGAAACGTAATGTACTTGCTATCGTAATCCCGGCACTTTTGGTTTCAGCTGCCTCTCAAGCCGCTGAGATTTACAACAAGGACAATAACAAGATTGATTTCTACGGCCGTGCTGTAGGTCTGAACTATATGTCTTCAGACAAAGCGGTACGTGGTGATCAGAGTTATGCGCGTTTTGGTATTCGCGGTGAAACTCAAATCAACGATTCCCTGAAGGGTATCGGTCTGTTCGAATACAACCTGCCAGCAAGCGGCGATAACGAAGTTCGTTATGCTTACGCTGGTCTGCAGCACGACGTTTACGGTGGTATCTCCTACGGTCGTCAAGATGGTCTGATGACTATCGTTAACGATTACACCGATATCCTGCCAGAGTTTGGTGGTGATGGTCTGGGCAAGCAAAATGACAGCTTTGGTACTGGCCGTACTGACGGTTTGCTGAAGTACATGATCCAGAGCAACGGCTTTATCGGTGGTTTGCAGTACACCACTGCTAACGATCAAGACATGATCAACGGCGAAGATCAAACTGGTGACGGCTACGCAGCTGCGCTGGGTTATGAGTTCGCTGACACTGGTTTCGGTAGCTTCGGTGGTGCGGTAACTTACACCAGCGCTAAGAAAACTGACCTGCAAACTCGCGCTGCTTTCGGTGGCGACAACGATGCACAAATCACTGCGCTGGGTCTGAAGTACAAGTATGGCAACATCTACGCAGCGATGACCTATTCTGAAGGCCGTGACAACTTCAAGGGTAACAACCTGGCGGGTAACACTGGCTACTTCAACAAAATGCGCGGCTACGAAGCTGTTGTCCAGTATCAAGGCAAAATTGAACCATCCATCGCATATATTCGTACCGATGTGAAGGACAACGGCATGAATATCAACGATACTTACAACGAGTACGTTGATATCGGCGCGACCTACTACATGAACGACAATTTCCGCGTATACGCAGATTACAAAATCAACCTGCTGGACGAAAATCAGTTCACCAAAGCTAACGAGCTGACAACTGATGACGTGTTTGCAGTGGGTCTGCGTTACGACTTCTAATTTAGTCCACTGTTACGCTTTTCTTTGCGTGAAACCAACCAGTTTATTCTGGTTGGTTTTTTTGTTATTTATCATATCGTTGTCGAGATTTTGTTCAGGGTTTGCTGCTCTTTTTAGCAAGTGTTCAAAAAGAGGGCGATTGAACGCAATATACGGTAAAAACCATTGACGCAGTACGGACTATCTTTTACATTAAGCCCCGTTCCAGCAGCCAAGTGATTGCAGGACAACAATAACCAATGGAAGAGTGGCCGAGTGGTTGAAGGCACCGGTCTTGAAAACCGGCGACGCGAAAGCGTTCTAGAGTTCGAATCTCTACTCTTCCGCCAAATTTCGAAGCCCCGTTGCTGAAAAGCAACGGGGTTTTTTGCTTTATACTTTCCCGCCTTTTAATTACCTGCAGTTATCCAGTTATTGATTGCGGCTATCTATCGTAACTCGCGCAACTTTCGGAGCGAAATGCTCCTCTACTGAACCCATCCTGTATACAGTCGCGCGACAGGGAATATCACGTGCCATGATGAGAGAATAAAGACAAGATGCGCGCACCGTACTGGCGCTGCGCATCTAGGGGAAGAGGCCGGATAGAGGAGCCCTATACGCCGACGAGTTTGCGGTGGTGCTTTGCGGCGAGCGCCGTTATTGTGCCTGACTGAGTTCTAATACCACTGGAATACTCTTGTAGGCCGGAATACCGCTGGCTTTATCATAGCTTTCTAGCGTCAACATGTGGTTTGACTCAGGGAAGTAGGTCGCCAGTGAATTATCTGCCATTGGGTAGATCACCACTTTCAGCCCATCCATCCGGCGCTCGGTTTGGCTGCCATCAGGGGCGAGCGCGATCAGATTTACCCGATCACCGCCTTTCACGCCGCTGCGATCTGCCTGATTTTGGCTGATAAACACCACATCACGTTGTCCAAAGACGCCACGATAGCGATCATCCATCCCGTATAGGGTGGTGTTGTATTGATCGTGGCTGCGCACGGTAGCCAGAACCAGTTCGCTGTTAAAGGCAGATTCGGGATCTTCAATTAGGCCGTCACAAGGCACAAAGTTGGCTTTGCCCGATGCGGTAAGCCAACGCCGCGCGGCGGCGGCATTTGGCAGGTGGAAACCGCCCGGATGGCGGATACGTTGATTGAAATCCTGAAAATCGGGCAGCACGATCTCCATGGCATCACGGATATGATCGTAATCACTGATTAACGTATCCCAATCCACCACGCTGTGCGGCAGCGCCGCTTTGGCTAAACCGGCGACAATGGCACACTCGGATTTTAAATCGGCGGAGGCGGGTTTTAACATGCCGCGTGAGGCATGCACCATCGACATCGAGTCTTCAACGGTCACCGACTGCGCGCCGCTGGTTTGCATATCAATTTCAGTGCGGCCGAGTGTCGGCAGAATATAACTGGCTTTGGCGGTGAGCAGGTGCGAGCGGTTGAGTTTGGTTGCAATGTGCACGGCGAAATCCAATTGCTGCATCGGATGCTCGGTTTGTGCGCGCCCCGGCATGGCGATGGCAAAGTTCCCCCCCATGCAAATAATCCCTTTGGCTTCACCGCGGCAAATCGCTTGCATGCTGGCAACCGCGGCATGACCAAATTGGCTTGGCGGAGTAAAACCAAAACGTGCCTGTAAACGGCTGAGAAACGCCGCTGAGGGCTTTTCGGTGATCCCGACAGTACGGTCACCCTGAACATTGGAGTGGCCACGTAATGGGCAAATTCCGGCGCCTGGCTTGCCGATATTGCCTTTCAGCAGTAGCAAGTTCACCAGTTGCTGCACGTTTTGGGTACCATGCTGATGCTGGGTGATCCCCATGCCATAGCAAATGATGGTGCGCTCAGCTTGGGCGTAGCAATCGGCAATATCGCTAATTTTGGCCAAATCTAGGCCTGAGATCCGCTCGATATCCTTCCAATCGGTAGCCAGTACGTCTTGGCGTAGGGCGTCGTAGTTTTGTGTATGGGCGTGAATAAAATCGGTATCCAGAATACCGGCTTGGCCGTCAGCAATGGCTGCTTCGTGGCGTTCAATCAGCAAACGCATCACACCTTTTAGCAGGGCGATGTCACCGCCAATGCGCACGTTGTAATAAGAGCTGGCTAGCTGGGTTTCTTTGCCGGTCAGCATTTCAACCGGCTCTTGTGGCGCGGTGAAGCGCTCTAACCCGCGCTCATGTAGTGGGTTGATGGCGATGATTTTGGCGCCACGCAGGGAAGCTGCTCGCAGCGAGGTCAGCATCCGAGGGTGGTTTGTGCCAGGGTTGTGGCCGACGCAAATAATGAGGTCACAGACATCAAAGTCATCCAACAATACGGTGCCTTTCCCAACGCCAATGCTGGCGGCTAAGCCGACGCTGGTTGGCTCATGGCACATGTTGGAGCAGTCAGGGAAGTTGTTTGTGCCGTATTCCCGTGCAAACAGTTGATACAAAAAGGCAGCTTCGTTGGAGGTGCGACCTGAGGTGTAAAACTCAACCACGTTAGGATCGGTATAGCGTTGCATCAGGGCGCCGATTTCGGCAAAGGCCAGTGGCCAGTCAATGGCTTCATAGCAGTCATTGGCGGGATTGTATTTCAGCGGGTGGGTCAACCGGCCACTGTTCTCCAGATCAAAGTCAGACCAACTCAGGAGATCTGTGACCGGATGAGCCGCGAAAAAGTCTGGCGTGACTCGTTTGCTGGTGGATTCCCACGCCATGGCTTTGGCGCCGTTTTCACAGACATCGAATGAGGCGCTGTGCTTCGGATCGGGCCATGCGCAACCAGGGCAATCAAATCCCTCTGGTTTGTTCATATCAAACAGCGCGATGATATCGTGGTGTATGTTCATTTGGCTGCGCAGTGTTTCGGCCACCGCTTTGACCGCCCCCCAACCACCGGCAGGCCCTTCGTAGGCTTCGATTTTTTCCTTCATGCTCATCCCACCTTTTCCTTTTAACACTTTACTGACGGTTATAGTCACCGCCCCGTTGCTAGGCTATGCCTTAATTGTTTACGAACATGTATGCATTGGCTGAGTGTAACTATCGGGGAAACACCAATAGCAGATGAAAGTAATGTCATATTGATATTACGCGACAACAAGACAGCGTGCGCGTAGTGCGTATTAGCATGTGTGATTGAAGGCGATTTATTGAGGGCGTTTTCGCGATGACTTGCCCAAAAGCCAAAAGCCAAAAGAAAACCCCACCGTGCTGTGGTGGGGTTGGGCGAGTTAGAGGATTGAATACTCAAATTTGTCTCAGATACTGGAAAAATCAGTCTCACCGTACAAATACGTTGTTAACGTAGATAAGCCAAAACAAACAATCAACTGTTTGTTATTTGCACAGCGCATCATTGTTAATGCGTAATGATATATAGGGATGATAAGTATTTCCTAATAAACCCGTTCTCAGTTTGAACTCAGTAAGCAGTAATTACAGCGTGATGGGTTTCATCAGCCCTTCATATGACTACTAACGCTAAATGTAGCTTAATCATTCTTGTTTAGTGGTTATTTAGTGGTGATATTTAAACTCCCTATTTGAGGACCATATTATTTAAGTGCTATGTTATTTAAGCACTATGTTATTTTAGTGGCATGTTGCGCGGGTCACTTTGCTATGGTGAACATGTTCTCTGATGAGAATTTGTACGGAGTATTAGACATCTGCATGATCTGAGTTATTGCTCAGCATATAACGCAACGTTGTTTTCGCTTAGAGATTTTAAACAGGATGTTACCTATGTTAGTGAATAAGGAATCCCCGCGTGTATTGGGCGTAAATTGGCTGTTTCTTTTACTGACCGCGGCGCTGTTTATTATCGAAGTGCTGATTACTCGTTACAGCCACAGTGGCTTTATCCGCGGCTTTGCGGGGGATGTGCTGGTTGTTTTGCTCCTATTTTGCGCTGTACGTTCGGTGCTACGAATGCCCGTAATACCATTAGCTGTTTTAGTATTACTGTTTGCGTATCTCATCGAATTAGGACAGAGGTTTGGCTTGGTTGATCTGCTCGGGCTGGGGCAATATCGTCTGGCAAGAATTGTTATTGGCAGTCATTTTGACTGGTGGGATTTAGTGGCATACAGCACCGGTTTCGTGATTATCTGTCTGGTTTATCATTATCGCCAACGCAGCATGAAGCATGCAGGTGTTGAAACAGGGAATTATTACCAATAATGATGCAGCATAATCATAATATTTTTACTGTGACAGGTGATGCATAATAGTGATACACACTGTTTTATACAGTCCTGATTACGGCGTGTCGCACGGTTTTACAGTGTGATTTATCACAAAAAATTCAAAACAATAATGATTGTCACGTATTTATTCCGCTAGCTATTCTCTATTCATCTCAAACCAAGTAATATGCCAATTTATTCTGCATAAAACGTCGCAGAGTCACCTCACCTTTTGGAGATGGTCGCTTGATTAGTGTTTTTCTGGTTGATGATCACGAACTGGTGCGCGCAGGGATCCGTCGCATTTTGGATGATGTAAAAGGCATCAAAGTTGTCGGAGAGGCTCATTGTGGCGAAGATGCCGTAAAATGGTGCCGTACCAATAACGCGGATGTGGTGCTGATGGACATGAACATGCCGGGGATTGGCGGTCTGGAAGCAACCCGCAAAATGTTGCGTTACAATCCGGACATTAAAATCATTGTCCTGACCGTGCATACTGAGAACCCGCTACCTGCCAAGGTAATGCAGGCGGGCGCGGCTGGTTATCTCAGTAAAGGTACTGCACCTCAAGAGATGGTTAATGCAATACGTACTGTCTGTGCCGGACAGCGCTATATTGCATTAGACATTGCCCAGCAGATGGCCCTGAGTCAGGTGATGCCGGATTCTGATAATCCGTTCGCATCGCTATCAGAGCGTGAACTGCAGATCATGATGATGATCACCAAAGGGCAGAAAGTTAACGAAATTTCAGAACAGCTTAGCCTGAGTCCGAAAACGGTTAACAGCTACCGCTACCGGATGTTCAGCAAGCTGAATATCAATGGTGACGTGGAGTTAACGCACCTAGCTATTCGACATGGCATGTTGAAATCAGAAAAGTTGTAGTGGTGTGTCTAGTCGTTGTGTGTTTGATGCCAAGAGTTTTCTGAAAACCGTCAGTACGCAGCCCGGCGTATACCGGATGTATGATGCATCCGGTACTGTCATTTATGTCGGTAAAGCCAAAGATCTGAAAAAACGGCTGTCCAGCTACTTTCGTGCCAATCTTCCCAGCAAGAAAACCGAAGCGCTGGTCAGTGCGATTGCCTCTATTGATGTGACGGTTACCCACACAGAAACCGAAGCGTTACTGCTAGAGCACAACTACATCCAACGTTACCAGCCGCGCTACAACGTGCTGCTGCGTGATGACAAATCCTACCCGTACATTTTGCTGAGCGCGCATATCCATCCCCGCGTGAGCATGTACCGTGGAGCTAAGCACGCCAAAGGCGAGTATTTTGGCCCATTCCCGAGCTCATCCTCAGTACGCGAAACTTTGGCGCTGATGCAGCGCATTTTCCCGTTACGTCAGTGCGAAGACAGCTTTTACAACAATCGCTCTAGACCTTGTCTGCAGTACCAGATTGGCCGCTGTTTAGGCCCGTGTGTGAAGGGCTTGGTGAGTGATGCGGAATATCAGCAATGTGTGGATGATGTTCGTCTGTTTTTGCAGGGCAAAGATCAGCAAGTGATTGAAGGACTGGTGAATCGAATGGAAGCGGCCAGTCGTGCCTTGGAGTTTGAAACTGCCGCTCGTTTGCGCGATCAAATCCAAGCGGTACGTAAAGTCACCGAAAAGCAGTTTATCTCCGGTGACAGTGAAGATCTGGATGTGGTCAGTGTTGCCTATGATGCGGGGATGGCCTGCGTGTACACGCTGTTTTTACGACAGGGAAAAGTGCAGGGCAGCCGCAGTTACTTCCCGAAAGTGCCGGCCGATACCGAATTGGCTGAGGTGGTAGAAACCTTCTTAGGCCAGTTTTATCTGCAGGCCCACGAGTCGCGTACCTTACCGAATGAAATTCTGCTGGATTACCGTTTGGCAGATAAAACGGTGCTCAGTGATTCCATCAGTGAACTGGCTGGACGGCGCATTCAAATTCAAGATCGGCCGCGCGGCGAACGCGCCCGTTACCTAAAATTGGCGCGCACGAACGCACATACGGCGCTGATGACCAAATTATCTCAGCAAAGCACCATCCATCATCGTTTGCGTTTACTGGCCGAACAGCTGGGGTTGCCGCCGATTCGGCGCATGGAGTGCTTTGACATTAGCCACACGATGGGAGAGCAGACCGTAGCTTCCTGCGTAGTGTTTGATAGTAATGGCCCGCTGAAAGCCGATTATCGACGTTACAACATTACCGGCATCACGCCCGGCGATGATTATGCTGCGATGGAGCAAGTGCTGCGTCGCCGCTACAGCAAAGCGCTGATGCCAGATAAAGTGCCGGACATCATCTTTATTGATGGTGGTAAAGGCCAACTGGGAAAGGCGGTACAGATTTTTGCCGAGCTGAACGTGGAGTGGGATAAACACCATCCGCGTCTCATTGGGGTGGCGAAAGGCGCAGATCGCAAAGCCGGGCTGGAGACGTTAATTCTAGCCGATGAAGGGAATCGCGAGCTGTCATTGCCGCCTGATTCTCCCGCATTGCATGTTATTCAGCATATTCGTGATGAATCCCATAACCATGCTATTACTGGCCATCGCAAAAAACGTGCGAAAGTGCGCACCAGCAGCTCGCTCGAGGACATTGAAGGCATTGGGCCGAAACGGCGCCAAGCACTGCTCAAATACATGGGCGGTTTGCAGGCACTGAAGAATGCGAGCATGGAAGAAATTGCCCAGGTTCCGGGAATTTCAGCAAATTTAGCAGAAAAGATCTTTCTTGCGTTGAAACACTGAGCGGCTTGTAGCACCATATCAGTCAGCCGCTTACCACATGACAAAAGCCCATAAAATTATGCAATTTAATATTCCGACTTGGCTGACACTGTTTCGCGTAGTTCTAATCCCTTTCTTTGTTGTTGCTTTCTACTTGCCTTTTCAGTGGGCGCCGGCGGTGTGTGCACTGATCTTCGTGATCGCCGCAGTGACAGACTGGTTTGATGGCTTCTTGGCCCGCCAGCTCAAGCAAACTACCCGTTTCGGTGCTTTCCTTGATCCGGTGGCTGATAAAGTGATGGTTGCTGTGGCGTTGGCGTTGGTGGTTGAGCATTACCACACAGTTTGGGTGACGTTACCGGCGGCAACTATGATTGCTCGTGAGATCATCATCAGTGCTTTACGTGAGTGGATGGCCGAACTGGGTAAGCGTAACAGTGTGGCGGTGTCGTGGTGGGGGAAGTTCAAAACCGCGGCTCAGATGTTTGCGCTGGTGGCTTTGCTGTGGCGTCCAACCGAAGTGGCGGTGATTGTCGGTATGATTGCGCTGTATGTGGCCGCGGTACTGACCTTCTGGTCTATGTTCCAGTATCTGAAGGCAGCGTGGTCTGATTTGATGGCCTAAGCCGACTGGTAACGAGAGACGACCAGATAAGTTCGAGCGAGATTGTGTATTTGATCTTGTGTAAAAGGCGCTGTACTCAGCGCCTTTTCTGTTTTTATGAGCGCATGTTTCTAGACACCCATGTTTTCATGGCGAGTGGTTTACGGAGCCCATCGTTTTTTCTGTCGAGCAGCGCTTTGAGCCGGTATTGGCCCGGTATTGGCGTAGACCTTTGGTTATCCAGAAAATATGACCAATGGCGCTTTACAGAGCAATCGGATCAAAAAATCACCGAACGAGTTGAATTAAAAGAAAATCTGTTGACTCACCTGCCTGAATCAGTAGAATGCAACGCATCGGATGACGACGAAGACGAATTAACGAGAAACCTTTTAGGTTGTGAGTTAACGCTTCATCAGAAATCAGATTGCGGGAATAGCTCAGTTGGTAGAGCACGACCTTGCCAAGGTCGGGGTCGCGAGTTCGAGTCTCGTTTCCCGCTCCAGAACAACATTATCAGGCATGAATGCGTGGTAATAACAAATTGGCGCGTTAACAAAGCGGTTATGTAGCGGATTGCAAATCCGCCTAGTCCGGTTCGACTCCGGAACGCGCCTCCAAAACCCTAACGGGTGCCTTTGCAAGGCCCGGATGGTGGAATCGGTAGACACAAGGGATTTAAAATCCCTCGGCTTCTGGCTGTGCGGGTTCAAGTCCCGCTCCGGGTACCATGCAAAGCAGTTCAGCTCCGAACGCTGAACAACAAATCAACCACCGAGAGGTGGTTTTTTTGTATCTAAAAATCAGTAAGTTACGCGCGTCACGCCAAAGCATCCCATCTAAAGCCGCAAAATTAACCATATTCCAATCAATCATAATGTCGCTCTAAATTAACCACTCCGGTTATTTTCCGAAAATGTTTCCTAAAATGATTTTTTGCTTTATTCACTTTTCTGAATATCTTTCCCGTTACCAACTACTGAATGCATATGCTGCGAGTATTTTGCGTAATCCTTTTGTGTTGTAGTTGTAAGGGGCAAGAAAGTATTGCGAATGCAAGAGGTACGCAGCACGGTGCTGATGAGTGGATGAGCATTAAAGTTAAAATCGCGATCCGGTCGGTAAAGTGTACTTACTTACGTAGTGTATGTGCTGTCAGGACCCGCTGGAATAATGAGCGTAGGATGAAAGAGGATAGGCAGGAAATAACCTTTAGTCGCTGAGCTTGGGTATCCGGTATCCGATGAGCAAGAGATAAATCCACCTGCATTGTTGCAGGTGGACTCTCGCATTACCTTCAAGCTTGATCGTTATCGCGTTGCTTGCTGTGAAATGCAAAACGTTGTTCAAAATAGGCTTTCACATGACTTTCCAGTCGATGAATCTTAGCATCGACAACCTGTACCAGATATTCATCACTGTTTAAGGCTTGTACGCGCTCTAATGCGAGTTCATCGGCTATCGCTTGTTCTTGTTGTGTTAAGGTTTTCGTTGTCATACTACTTTTCCCCTAAAGGTTGATGGCAGGAGCATGGCAAAAGTACGCCCAAATATCAATCGCCAACGGAATCAACTAAGGTGTGCCGCTTGAGAGCGGTAACAGGGCAAGGCTAGGCCGACGTTTTGTGCTGGCCAAGACCAAGTCAGACTAGCCAAAGCAGCGTTGCGTGCATGGTATTAGTAGGGGCTTTGCACTATAATTTCCCCGCTTTTATCTGGGATAACAGAATGATTTCGAAAAACCAACTCAAATTGCTTCGTGCTTTAGGGCAGAAGAAACAGCGCAAGGTACACGGCTTATTCCTGGTTCAAGGTGAGAAAAACGTCTTGGAGTTGGTTAATAGCTCGCTCACCGTCAAGCAGATCTTTGCTACCCCTGAGTTTTTAGAGCAGCATGTGGCGACCTTAGTGCAGTATGAATGCATTCCCACGTCGCAAGATGACCTTACCAAAGCCAGCACGCTGGTAAGTAACAATGCCGCTATCGCGGTGGTTGAGATCCCGCAAACCAACGTACCGCAAGCGCAAGGTCTGATGATTGCCTTAGATGGAGTCTCCGATCCCGGTAACTTGGGAACTATTATCCGTGTTGCTGACTGGTATGGCATCAAACATATTGTGGCTAGCCATGACTGTGCTGATCCGTATAACCCGAAAACCATCAGCGCGACAATGGGGAGCTTTGGCCGCGTTCAAGTGACTCTGGTGGATTTACCTGACTATCTAGCCAAGGCGAACTTGCCGGTGTATGGGGCGTTCTTAGAAGGCGAGAGCGTACATAAAACCGCATTTAAAGCCGAAGGGATTTTGCTGATGGGCAGTGAGTCACACGGCATTCGTGAACAAGCGGCGCAGTATGTGACGGATAAAGTGACCATTCCCGCCTTTGGCGGCGCAGAATCACTGAATGTCGCGATGGCCACCGGAATTATTTTGGACAATATTCGCCGTCTGCACGGCTAATAGTGATTGCGTGTCGTCATAACAAAAAAAAGCGTCGGATAATCCGACGTTTTTTGTTTTATCTTTCCAACATATCTAGCTTGTTGGGTACGCCATCCCACTTTGCGGCGTCGTCCATTGGTGCTTTGACTTCCGTCAGATTAGGCCAATATTCAGCTAACTCGGCATTCAGCTCGATAAAGATCCGTTGGTCGCCTACCAGCTCGTCTTCTTGAAAAATCGCTTGTGCCGTACATTCTGATACGCATAACCCGCAGTCGATGCACTCGATAGGGTTAATCACCATAAAATTTGGCCCTTCATGAAACGCATCGGCAGGGCATACCGCTACACAGTCGGTGTATTTACATTGGATACAGTTATCGGTGACGACAAAAGCCATGACAGTTCGCTCTAATCTAGTTTGCGGTTTTGCACACGTTCAGGCGTTGAGTGGCGTGTGCGAAAAATCAAGAATGGGGATGATACTGCGCTGCGGCCAAAATTCAACAAAGGCCTTGTTATTGCTTGTGTACGCCGTGTCAGCGCCGATTTGCGCAGCAATCCCAGTTTTAGTATGACAGTGAATGCGAATTCTCGTAAAATGCGCGCCATTGTGAGCCGCCACACGCCGTGTTCCGGCTAAGACACCTCTTATCCACGAGACATTCCATGATACGTTTAACTGAAATTAAGCTGCCTCTCAATCATGAGGACGGTGCGCTACTTGACGCTATTGCGGCAAAGTTGAAAATCCCAGCCCAGCAAGTGATCTCTTTCAACGTGTTTAAACGTGGCTATGATGCTCGTAAGAAAAACGATATCCAACTGATTTATACCGTGGATGTTGAGGTTGCCAATGCCGAAAAACTGCTGGCTAAATTCGAAAAAGATCAGCACGTACGCCCAACCCCAGATATGTCTTATAAATTTGTGGCACAAGCGCCTGCAAATTTGCAAGAGCGTCCGTTGGTTATTGGTTTTGGGCCTTGTGGTCTGTTTGCCGCGTTAGTGCTGGCTCAAATGGGCTTTAAGCCGATTATCGTAGAGCGTGGTAAAGAAGTGCGTGAGCGCACTAAAGATACCTTCGGTTTTTGGCGTAAACGTACCCTCAACCCTGAGTCTAACGTGCAGTTTGGTGAGGGCGGCGCGGGTACGTTCTCTGATGGCAAGCTGTATAGCCAAGTTAAAGACCCTAATTTCTATGGCCGTAAAGTGGTCACTGAATTTGTGGAAGCTGGCGCACCAGAAGAAATACTCTATGTGAGCAAGCCGCATATCGGCACCTTTAAACTGGTGACCATGATTGAAAAAATGCGCGCCAAAATTATCGAATTGGGCGGCGAAATTCGCTTTAGCACTCGGGTGGATGACATCCATATTGAAGATGGACAAATCACCGGTGTGACTTTGTCCAATGGCGAAGAGATCAAATCGCGCCATGTGGTGCTGGCGGTCGGCCACAGTGCACGCGATACCTTTGAGATGCTGCACGAGCGCGGCGTGTATATGGAAGCCAAACCGTTCTCGGTCGGTTTCCGTATTGAGCACAAGCAATCCATGATTGATGAAGCGCGTTTTGGCAAAAATGCCGGTCATCCACTGTTAGGCGCGGCAGATTATAAACTGGTGCACCATTGTAAAAATGGCCGCACCGTATACAGCTTCTGTATGTGCCCAGGCGGCACCGTGGTGGCGGCGACCTCAGAAGAAGGCCGCGTGGTGACCAACGGCATGAGCCAATACTCGCGCGCAGAGCGTAATGCCAACAGTGCTATCGTGGTCGGGATTTCTCCTGAGCAAGATTATCCGGGCGATCCGCTGGCCGGTATTCGTCTACAGCGTGAGCTGGAAGCGAATGCCTATAAGCTAGGCGGTGAAAACTATGATGCGCCAGCGCAGAAAATTGGTGATTTCCTGAAAGGGCGAGATCCGAGCGAACTGGGTGATGTGCAGCCATCATTCACCCCAGGTATTAAGCTGACCGATCTCTCTAAGGCGTTGCCAGCATTTGCGATTGATGCCATCCGCGAAGCCATTCCGGCCTTCGATCGTCAAATCAAAGGCTTTGCCTCTGAAGATGGTCTGCTGACAGGCGTAGAAACGCGTACCTCCTCTCCGGTGTGCATCAAGCGCGGTAAAGATTACCAAAGTATCAACCTCAAAGGCTTTTACCCAGCAGGGGAAGGCGCGGGCTACGCGGGGGGTATTTTGTCGGCGGGTATTGATGGCATCAAAGTGGCCGAAGCCGTTGCGCGTGATATCGTCGAGCAGTGTGATAAAGCGTAATAGTGCGCTAAAGCATAATTCGCAGATATTGTTGCGGTTAATGTGACAGAGAAAAGGGCTCGTATGAGCCCTTTTTTGATCCTGCCATATTATGAGCGATGCATAGTAAAGTTATGACATAACATTCATTCTTTATACTTAGCGCACTATCGTTTATTGGTGACGATCTTGAATGTGATAGCTAAATTAATGGCTATTGAATAAAAGTTAATTTAACCGAAAATTTTGAATCAGCGTTTGTAACTGATAAGACAAATCCATCAGTATTCGGCTAGAGCTTGCCATCTGATTTGCGCCGTTGGAAACCTCTTCCGATGCAGCATTAATATTAAGAATATTTTTGTTTAAATCCTCGGTAACTGAACCTTGCTGCTCAGTAGCCGTAGCTATTTGAATGCTTGTTTGCGAGATTTCGGCAATGGCTTTGCTAACATCATCAATGAGTGTGCCCACATTATTGGA
The DNA here is from genome assembly GCF_021368255.1 of Plesiomonas sp. PI-19. Classification (NCBI taxonomy): domain Bacteria; kingdom Pseudomonadati; phylum Pseudomonadota; class Gammaproteobacteria; order Enterobacterales; family Enterobacteriaceae; genus Plesiomonas; species Plesiomonas sp. PI-19. The sequence continues at coordinate 1,698,050 of NZ_JAJNMQ010000001.1, read as the reverse complement.
GATGTTGACAGTATATTGCATCATCTCTTGGCTTTGCTTCATGGTCTCGGATGATTTTTTAGCGCGATGTTGGAGCTTTAAAATAATCTCATTAATTTGGCTGGTTGAATCTTGGGTCCGTTTAGCCAAGGTTCTGACTTCATCCGCTACAACGGCAAATCCACGACCTTGTTCACCCGCTCGAGCCGCTTCAATGGCCGCATTTAATGCCAATAAGTTAGTTTGTTCGGCGATATCGCGAATTACTTCAATAACCACTTCAATGCTACGGCTATCATTATCTAGCTGGTGGATAGATTCCGCGGTTTCTTCAATGGATGTGGCAACTTTATTGATGCTCTCGATAGACGTGCGAACGGTATCTGTACCCGCAGATGTCTGCTCATTGGCTTGATTGGCCGAATTTGCTGCGTCATTGGTGTTACGAGCAACTTCTTGAACCGTGGATTGCATCTCCGTCATTGCCGTCGACAGTTGGTTTAACTCATCTTTTTGGCGAGTCATGTTCTCTGCTGAAAGAGTCGCAACTTGGCTAAGCTCCTCTGAGGCTGATGTGAGCTGAGAGATAGAGTTAGAAATGTTGTTCACTAAATTGTGCAAGTTATTCTGCATGCTTGCCACACCTTTAGCTAAAAGACCAAACTCGTCTTTATTAAACTTAGTCAGATCTATTTTTTCGATCAGATCCCCTTTAGATACTTTATCAATTTGCTCCATTAAAATACTCAGTGGATTTTTGATACTTTTAGTGATCATCAAGGTGATTGCGGCGAAAATGAAAAAGACGATTAAGGTAACGATAATACTTAAGTTGATTGAGTAATCATATGTGTTAGTAAATTCAGCACTTAGGCGATGCGTAAAGTTTTCATTCCTTTGTTTAAGCTGCTCAGAGTAGTTCGATACATCACTGATTGCCTGTCGACGCGCCGGCATGTTTCTTAGCTGATTTGCTAAGGGAATGTTGTTGCTCAACAAAGCTTGCTGTAGTTGATCATGAAGCTTAAAAAAGATAGTCGCTGATTCATTGATCTTGTTATACAAGCTAAGCGCTTGTGCAGAATGATTACCTAAAGATTTGTACTCATCCATGGCTTTATAGAATTCGTTTTTTTCTATTTCAAACTCACGAATGTTGTCGTTTAAGCGTTCGGTATTACTATCCAGCGCGGCTAAAAGCATACTTAACTGTAAACGCCGTGCTTCGCCAATTGAAATTTGAATATGCGATGTATCATTTAGCGCAGGGATTGAGTTTTTAGTCATGTTTTGTGTTTGATTGTACATATAGCGCAATTCATGAGCAGAGGAAAATCTCATGATGAGCATGACAACAAACAGGAGAGAAAAAGCTGCTACAACTTTTTGTATGATGGACATTTTTTTAAGCATATCAGTTCAGGTTTTCCTTTGTTCGTTATTTGCGCAGCAGCGAGCGCAAAATGATAATCGTGATGCTGTCACGATTACTATGTCCATTTGTATGGCGACAAAGGGGGCGTAATATTAAGAAGATATCGTCAATATAGGTGTTGAATGCTCAATTATAATACAAATATGAGTTTGGCATGTCTTAATTGTTTGTTTTTTGCTCTGTTGTGCGTCAGCGATTACTTTAATCGTCTGAATATTCCGCTGGTGTTGTCTGTCTCACTATTGCTATGCTGTCATCTGAGAATAGTCGGGGAACCTCGGTGTGACGCAAGGCTGCAAGCTATGACGTCATCGCGAGGCTGAGATCGCGTATGCGAGACCCGTAGAACCTGATTCAGTTTGTACTGACGTAGGGAACTATCCGCATCTTGCATCTCTGCCTCTGAGGCTCCATGTCGCAGGTTCAATGCCGTATAGGTGAACCCATTTCGGCAACTCATTAGGCAGAAGTGGAGTCTGGCATCGGCAGCTAATACTGGCTGCCAGTCATGACATTCCCACTATCACACGCAAGTCTGCAAGATAAGGTTCCTGCCGTCGAATTACAGGAGCCAATATGCCTTGTTCGACACACCACTTTTCCTCCTCAGATGCCGTACTGGATACGCCATCAGCCAAGGCACGACCTAAATCGGCAGAACAGACGATGCCCTCCGCGGCGGATGTTCCGATTGTGCTAACTATTGCCGGCTCTGACAGCAGCGGCGGGGCGGGGATCCAAGCCGACATCAAAGCGATTTCTGCTACTGGCAGTTATGCTTGCTCGGTTATTACGGCAATTACAGCCCAAAATACCTTAGGCGTCAGCGGTGTCTTTCCCGTATCAGCGAAAGGTATTACGGCGCAGCTCGATGCCGTGTTTTCTGATTTAAACATTGTGGCGGTAAAAATCGGTATGTTGGGAAACGCCGAGATCATTGACGCTGTGGCACAAGGTCTGCAACGTTATCGACCGGCGCATATCGTGTTGGATCCAGTGATGGTGGCGACCAGCGGAGATGTGTTGTTAGAGCCGCAAGCGATTAGCGCATTGAAAGAAAAATTGTTGCCACTGGCGGATATTATTACTCCTAACTTACCCGAGGCGGCAGTATTGATTGGCCACGCGGTTGGGCATCATCCACGCGTATCGCAGGCGTCTGAGTCTGATATGGCCGCTATGATTGAAGAATTACGCGCGCTAAGTACCACATTAGGTACTGCCGCGGTATTGCTTAAAGGCGGCCATCTGACCGATGAAAACCACAGTGATGATGTGCTGATCACTGCTGCAGAGTCTGCGTATTTTCATGCACCGCGCATCCTAACCCGTAATACCCACGGAACGGGTTGTACATTGTCGGCAGCGATAGCGTCCTATTTGGCGCAGGGTTATCCGTTAGCACAAGCAGTTGCGCAGGCAAAAGACTATATCAGTGCTGCGTTAGCCCATGCTGATCTGTTGCGAGTCGGTCGAGGGCATGGTCCGGTGCATCACTTTTTTCCCGGCCATTGGCAGTTGCATCGCGCTTAAAGGGTTTTCCGCGTAGCGTAAATCTTGGCTGAAAAAAGAACATATGAGTAGCACTCTGCAATTTCTGAACAGAAAGAGTGCTGCTACATGAGCGTGAAAATAGAGATATAGATGGATGGAGGGGTTATTTTGTTATTCATAAAAAGAGGCAGAGAATAACCTGAAATAGACGTGTATTCACATTAATGTAATATTGATGTGGTAAGAATATGCGGGGAATTGCGGGTCTTATTTTTTGATTCGAAATACAGGCTGCTTAACAATCGTATTTCAAAATTGCATCTTAATAGGTTGTGGTAAATTCAGAACTCGTCATGTGGCAGGATATCAAAACTGTTATGCAACAATACTTGTATTTGTTTGCTGCTATTCACCAGTATTCACGATACTTGCCAATGGCGGCTCAGTGAGCCAGCCGTAATCGGCTGTCGTAGCCGCTGTGGGTGTAGTAGGTGGCGGGAAACACATCCACCAAATTGATGCCGGCCAGCTGGTCAATCAGGTCAGAAAAATTATCGAACGAGTACACTGTGATTTCACGGTACACTTTACCCTGCATGTTTTCGATTCCAATGATCATCTCCAGTTCCTTTTCTGGCTCTTCGACCAGCAGCACCGTGTCATCGATTCTCGAATCAAAAAAAGGGACTTCACGGCCTGGGATATAGAAACTTCTTTCCTGCATATCATCGTCCCGCTCGTCGGTCGCTTTATCTATCAGAGTAAAAAACATAGGGCTTATCCATGAAAATAATGAGGATAGTATTTCACCTGCTTATCGGTGGTGCCAGTTGCATATTTGAATTTTGCGATCCATTCAATAGATTTAACTTATTTGCCAATGGATAAAAACAATTGGTTGAGCGTAGTTTTATATAATGACGATGCGTTATATAAATGCCTCTGTGAAAAATGTAAACGATAAACAGTGAAGTTATCGTAATGTGCGCTAAAAGGCTGTTTGTTGAGCTGTTAATAATAGTCAGAGACAAATGTTATGAGCAACTTATTTTTATACTTAAAGTAAATTGCAAATGTAAATAACAATTACGCAGCCGATTTGTAAATAGCAGAAGAATCTTATATTCAGCTGTTATCAGATTTATACCAACACACTTCTTATGGTTATTAAGATGGTGTTTATTCTCCATTTTTTACGTGATGAGTCACATCTGAAGCGCTGGGTAAATACGATAAAATGTGCTATGTTACAGGTAACATTACAGCTATTTTCGCGGTAAAATGAAGAAAAAACGCCCAACATTACAGGACGTAGCTGACATCGTCGGCGTAACTAAAATGACGGTCAGCCGTTATATGCGAGATCCGTCGCAAGTTTCTGCTTCGGTGCAGAGCAAAATAGCCCGTGCGTTGGATACGCTCGGCTATATTCCTAACCGAGCTCCGGATATTTTATCTAACGCAAAAAGTCAGGCGATAGGGATCTTATTACCCTCCTTGACCAACCAAGTATTTGCTGAGGTATTGCGTGGCATCGAGTCGGTCACGGAAGATCGCGGTTACCAAACCATGTTGGCGCACTACGGGTATAGCCCTCAAATGGAGGAGCAACGTATTGCATCGTTACTGTCTTATAACGTAGATGGGCTGATCCTCTCCGAAAGCTACCACACGCCGCGCACGTTGAAGATGATTGAAACGGCTGGAGTGCCGGTGGTGGAAATCATGGATACCCGTTCGCCGTGCATTGAATTGGCGGTCGGGCTGGATAATGTGGCAGCTGGTTGTGCTATGACCACTTTGATGTTGGAAAAAGGTTACCGCAACATTGTTTACCTTGGCGCGCGGATGGACGTGCGTACCCAGCAGCGTCTGGAAGGCTACAGCCAAGCCATGCAAGCGTATGGGCTGACACCGCGTCAGGTGATGACGGAGGCCGCTTCGTCTTACTCGCTTGGGGCTGAATTGTTGGAAGAAACGCGTCGGCGTTATCCTGAAACCGATGGCATTTTTTGTACCAACGATGACTTGGCGGTTGGGGCTATCTTTGCCTGCCAACGTTTAGGCATTCGTATTCCGCAAGATATCGCCATTGCCGGTTTTCACGGCCACGATATCGGACAGACGATTGTCCCGCGCTTGGCCAGTGTGCATACGCCACGTAAAGAGATGGGCAAGCGCGCAGCAGAGATGCTGTTAGCGCGATTGCAGCGTGTGGCCATTGCGGAGCCGGTGTTGGATTTAGGCTATACCCTCGAAACCGGTGAAAGCCTGTAATGGTTTGGTGCGCACAGGTGAGACGCAAGTCATGTAATGCTTGTTATGCCATCTAAATAAAAAAATCCGGTCACGCTAAAGCGTTAGACCGGATTTTTTATGCTTGTTTGCTAGAACGCTAGATTTTAAGGCTTCTAGTGCTCTCAAATTAAGAGTGAAAGCAATTACGCTTTAGACACCAGTGCTACAGCGTCAGCAGCCAGACGCGTAATGCCCGCCCAATCACCGGCAGCAATCAGATCTGCTGGCAGCATCCAAGAGCCACCCACAGTAGCTACGCACTTGGCAGACAGGTACTCATGCACGTTTTTCGGGCTGATACCGCCAGTAGGGCAGAAACGAATCTGTGGCAGCGGCGCTGCGATAGATTTCAGCGCGGCTGCGCCGCCATTGGCTTCAGCTGGGAAGAATTTCAGGTGAGTATAGCCTTGAGCCAGCGCTTGCATCACTTCAGAAGGCGTTGCAACACCAGGGATCAGCGCCGTGCTGTGCTTTTTCGCGTGCGCCAGCAGCTCGTGGGTGAACCCTGGGCTGATAACAAACTTGGCACCCGCGGCAACCGCAGCATCATATTGTTCTGGATTGATTACGGTACCGGCACCGATCATCGCTTCTGGCATTGCATCGGCAATCGCGCGGATAGCTTCCAGAGCAGCATCAGTACGCAGGGTAACTTCGAATACGGTGATCCCGCCATCAGCCAGTGCTTTGGCCATAGGAACAGCGTCTTCCACCTTGTTGATAACCATTACAGGAACAACCGGTGATGCGGCAAAAACCTCAGCAGGGGATACAGTCCAGTTCATGGGGATTCCTTTAATCAATCGCTGCCACACGGCAGTCTAAAAAGCAGTAAAAACGCACGTCTAAGACGTGCGTTCAGGTCGTTCAGTATCACTCGATAACGGTCGCGCCGGTTTCGGCACTGGAGACCGCCTGACGGAATACATGGAACAGATTACGGCCAAAACCGGTCTGCTCTGCGCTCAGGTCAGGATGATACGCGGTACGCTGACTCAAATCGGCTTCTGTGCTGAGCGTGCCTTCTTTGGCATTCAGCGTAATGATATCGCCATTTTGTAAGAAGGCCAGCGGACCATTTTTGCTCGCTTCCGGTGTGACGTGGATAGCGGCTGGAATTTTACCGGAGGCACCGGACAGACGACCATCGGTCACCAGCGCCACTTTGAAGCCGGCTTTCTGGATATTCCCCAGAATTGGCATCAGCTTATGCAGTTCAGGCATGCCGTTGGCACCCGGACCGTTATGGCGAACCACCACAATCACATCGCGGTTCAGAAGACCGGCTTTGTACGCGGCTTCAACATCGTGCTGAGATTCGAAAATCTCAACCGGTGCGCTGATGATATGGTGCTCTGGCGCTACGGCGCTGACTTTAATCACGCCACGGCCCAAATTACCAGACAGCACTTTCAGGCCGCCCGTTGCGTTGAATACACCATCGCCTGCGGCAATGACATCGGGATTACGGGTTTCAGTTACTGGTACCCAGTTCAGCTGACCGTTTTCCAGTACAGGCTCAGACAGATAGTCTTCCATGCTACCGAATACCGGCGTGGCATCCATGTGCAGCAGACCGCGATCTGCCAGCTTACGCAGCAGCAGTGGTACACCACCGGCTTCGTGGAAGGCGTTGATGTCGGCTGGGCCGTTCGGGTACACACGAGTCATCAATGGCACCACATCAGACAGATCGCTGAAGTCATCCCAAGTCACAATCAGACCCGCAGCGCGAGCGACAGCAATCATGTGCAGTGTGTGGTTGGTGCTACCGCCGGAAGCCAGCAGGGCGACCAGACCGTTGACCATAGCACGTGCGTCAACCACGTCCGCCAGTGGGCGGTAGGTGCTGCTGCCTTGAACCATACCGGCAATCTTGCGTGCGGCATCATCAGTCAGCGCCGCGCGCAGTTCGGTGTTCGGGGCGATAAAGGCGGAACCAGGCAGCATCAGACCCATGGCTTCAAACACCAATTGGTTGGTGTTGGCGGTGCCATAGAATGTACAGGTGCCCGGGGCGTGGTAGGCACCACACTCCATGTCTAGCAGTGCTTCACGGCCTAATTTACCGGCAGCATATTCTTGACGAATTTTAACTTTCTCGTCATTGCTGATACCGGTCGGCATTGGGCCGGCAGGAACAAATGCAGTAGGCAGGTGACCAAAGGTCAGTGCGCCCATCAGTTGGCCCGGTGCGATTTTATCGCAGATGCCGAGCAGCAAAGTACCGTCGAAGGTATTGTGGCTGAGTGAGACTGCGGTTGCTTGTGCAATCAGATCGCGCGAGAACAGAGACATATCCATGCCCGGCTGGCCTTGCGTTACACCATCACACATAGCAGGTACGCCACCGGCAACTTGGGCACTGTGACCCAGCTCTGCCAGTACGGCTTTAATTTGATCTGGATAGTGCTGGTATGGCTGATGCGCAGACAGCATATCGTTGTATGCAGTCACGATGCCGATGTTGGCACGGGTCATATCCAGAATGTTGTGCTTTTGCTGGCTGGAACAGGCCGCGACGGCATGCGCCAAGTTACCGCAGGCCAGTGCCGCGCGGTTTTTGCCTTGTGCTGCCTGAGATTGGATCTGCGCCAGATAACGCGCGCGGGACTCCGCGCTGCGCTCCGCGATGCGTGCGGTAACCTGGTTAATAACTGGATGCATCAATTGGCCCCTTTAACAGCTGCGACGGCACGCTCAACAACCTCATCAAACGGTGCGTTTACATCAATACGCAGAATGCCGGACTCGCCGGTGGCAACTGGACATTCCAGCGTCTCGAACTGGCTTTGCAGCATGTTTTCCTTCTGGAAATGACCGCTGCGCTGACGGATACGCTCCAGGATGACATCGTAAGTACCGTCCAAGTAGACGAAAGTCACATTTTGATTCCCTTCACGAATCATATCACGATACTTACGCTTGAGTGCTGAACAGACGATGATTCCGGTTTCATTTTTCATCTCAATGCTGAAAACCGCATCACGGATACGTTCTAACCACGGAGCACGATCATCATCATTCAGTGGATTGCCACCGCTCATTTTTAGGATGTTTGCTTTTGGGTGCAAATCATCACCATCAATGAACTTGGCATTCAGTGCATTTGCCAGTGCGGCACCCACACTTGACTTACCACACGCGGAAACACCCATCACGATAATGCTGCGACCTGCCATAGTTTGACCTCAATCTCAATTTTGAAAGTTGCTTGTGTTTAGCTGTATCTACGATAGCACGTTACGGGTAACATGTTACCGGTAACTACAAAAACTGTGATGTAAAACACAGCTAACCTGGGATGAACACTATGTCTGATATGTCATTGATTATGACCGCCGCGGGATCGATCATTCTGCTGCTGTTCTTGGTAATGAAGGTGCGGCTGCATGCCGTGGTGGCGCTGATTCTGGTATCGATGATTGCCGGTTTATTCTCTGGAATGAACCCCGCCGATATCGCCGCAACTATCCAAAAAGGGATGGGCGGTACCTTAGGTTTCGTTGCCGTGGTGGTAGCGTTGGGTGCCATGTTCGGTAAAGTGATGGAAACCACCGGTGCACTGGACCGTATCGCACAAACCCTGCTGGGTAAGTTCGGTAAAGACCGTGCTAACTGGGCGATCACCATCACCGGCTTTATCTGTGCACTGCCACTGTTCTTTGACGTTGCCGTGGTACTGCTGATTGGTGTTGCATTCGCGATTGTCCGCCGTGGTGGTGGTAGTGTCGTGAAAATCGGTATCGCGCTGCTGGCCGGTATCGCGACCTGTCAGGCATTCTTGATCCCGGCTCCGGGCCCAATCCTGGTGGCTTCACAGCTGGGTGCTGACTTCGGTTACATGATCCTGTTCGGTCTGCTGGCGTCTATCCCTGCGATGATCCTGGCTGGTCCACTGTTCGGCTCTATGATCTCGAAAGTGGTTGACGTGCCGTTGCCAGAGCACGCGCAGAACGATGATACCAACCGTGGTGAACTGCCATCTTTCGGCCTGGCGATGGGCCTGATTGGTCTGCCACTGCTGATGATTGGTCTGAAAACCATTGCGGCGCGTTTTGTTGAGAAAGGCTCTGATCTGTACAACTGGCTGGAGTTCATTGGTCACCCGTTCACCGCTATCATGGTTGCGTGTCTGGCTGCGTTCTATCTGCTGGGTATTCGCCGCGGCATGAGCCGTGATGAAGTGATGAGTGTGTGTGGTTCCGCGCTGCAGCCTGCCGGTATCATCATTCTGGTAACTGGTGCAGGCGGTGTGTTCAAGCAAGTCCTGGTTGATTCTGGCGTAGGTGCGGCACTGGGTAACATTCTGGCTGGCTCTGGTCTGCCAATCGTGGCGCTGGCGTTCATTCTGGCGGCTGCGGTACGTGTAATTCAAGGTTCGGCAACCGTGGCGATGCTGACCTCGTGTGGCCTGATCCTGCCAATGCTGGAAGGTCTGGGTATGAACGGTGCCCAGCTGGCAGCAATCACCATTGCTATCGGTGGTGGTGCGATTGTTCTGTCTCACGTGAACGACTCTGGTTTCTGGCTGGCTAACCGCTACTTAGGCCTGACTGAGAAGCAAACTCTGCAAACCTGGACCGTGATGGAAACCATCATCGGTGCGACAGGTGGTGTGGTTGCCATGATTATCATGATGTTCCTGTAATCCACGGTGTCAGCCTGTTGTAAGGCGACACATTGATTGTGGTAACTGATTGCTATAACCGAAAAAAGCCGTCCCTTGGGGCGGCTTTTTGTTTGGGAGGATTCGGTTCGGTGAGCATGATCGGAGAGTTTGGGTGCTTTGTGGCGGCCTGATATGAGCGCGGTGGCACAGAGAGGCAAAACAAACGGGCTTACTTGCTTTATAGTCTGCGTTTTTTATCAGGGAAACAGATTCAGCATGCGGTTAAATCAAGCAGTTAAAATGGTCGCCGGAGTGGTCTTGGCGTTGGCATTAGTCGGTTGTGGTGCGCGTGGTGATACGCCGGCACAAAAGCGCAATGCTATTCATCAGATGCGACAAGATACGCTGCAAAAATTATATCGTGAGCAGCCAAAAGCGCGTACCGCGATCCGCAAAGCGCAAGGCTATGCTGTGTTTTCCAACAAGAGTAACAAGCTGGGCCTTATCGGTATTGGCCATGGTTTTGGCGTTGTGCGTGATAACCGCACGGGCAAAAATACCTATATGCGGATGATGAGCGTGGGTGCTGGTGTTGGGTTAGGCATTCAAGACATTCGCTTTGTGGCGATTTTCCATGATCGCAAGACGATGCAAAACTTTATCCAGCATGGCTGGGATGCGTCTGCTGGTGCTGATGCGGCGGCTAAATGGAAAGAAAAGGGCGATGCTGGTAATCAGACCGTTGCCGCTGACTTTAATGGCGTCACCATCTACCAGCTTACGGAGCACGGTTTAGCCTTACAAGCGATGGTGCAAGGCTACAAATACTGGCCAGATGACGAGCTGAACTAAAAGATTGAAAAATAGTTCGGGTTAGACAAGAAAAACGGCGACCGATAGATTCTGTCGCCGTTTTTGTTTGTGCAGGAACCTTGTAAATAAGGCTGCGGTTAATACAGCATTTCTCTCCGCGCTTATTGGCGCGCCGCCAACAGGGCGGTTTGGAGGCTGTTCCACGGGCCGCGTTCGGTATCAATCAACTCCACTCGGCTATCTGCTGGCGCGCTGTCTGTGGTTTCAATTTCAAATTCATGCTGTTGGCGATTAAAACGCAACGTGCCGCCAGCAATACGCACCATCCCTTTGGCCCGTTGCACCGGCGCGGTACGTGCCCATTCGAGAATTTGCGTCATATCAAACACGGTATCGTGATCGAAAATCCAGCCACAACTGTAATAGCCTTGCCCTTGATTTTCTGCCCGTCGCCAACGTTCGTGGCTTTGTAAGCTCATCACTGCGGAGAGCGGTTTGGCTGCGGCATGCTGGCGCGCGGCGTTATGGGTAGCCGAGTCTGTGAGTTGATGCTGATGACAAGGTAAATCAAGCAATTCAGGGTTAATGGCACCTTGAGCTACTACCTGATGGGCGCTTAAATCATGCCGTTCAGCCAGTAAAGCCGCGAACGCGGCATGGTCGGCGGGTTGATAAACGTCAGCTTTATTGGCAATCAGCACATCGGCCGCGGCAAGTTGATCGCGGAAATTTTCGTTATCACGATAACGCGGCTCAGCAAGTTGGCGAGCATCCAGTACACACAGCGTCGCACGCAGGTCGAGCACAGTTTCGTAGTGTTCGCCGCTGAGCATGCTCAAGACCTGTTTCGGATGGCCAAGGCCCGTTGGTTCAATCAGCAACCGATCCGGTTTTTCGCGGCTAATCAGCATATTCAAACCGATTTGCATCGGTAATCCGGCTACGCAGCACAAGCAACCACCGGGGATCTCTTTAATCGCGGCACCTTGCCCAGCAAGCAAAGCTCCATCGATGCCGATTTCGCCAAATTCGTTGACCAAAATGGCCCATTTTTCATCCGCCGGTTTGTGTGCCAGCAGGTGACGCAACGTGGTGGTTTTGCCACTGCCAAGAAAGCCGGTAATCAGGTTTGTCTTAATCACTGTGGTATCCGGTCCGTATCGCTAAAACAGAAAAATGCGGTGAGGAAATGATAACGGGTATTGTTTCCATGTGTACATCCACCTTAACGGAAAGTCTGCATGAATGACAGTCGCCCCGTGATTTCTGTGATTGGATTGGCTGAGCTTCAGATGACAAACAATGAGATAGCAAAGAATGGGATGGCGGAGAATGAGAAGGGCGCCATTGCAGTTAGAGCGGATACATCCTGCGAATAAAACAGGCCGGTAAAACCGGCCTGTCGGGAGTACATTAACGATGCGTTGATACGTTGATGTGTATCAGTATTAGCGTCTGGTTATTTGTAGACCGGTAACAGATTAAACATCGCCAGAATTTGCACAATCAGGTTGGTCAGACCGAACAGCAAGACCAAAATGATGCCAGCATTGCCACCCGGCGCACGGTAATCCGGGCTGCCAAATTGTTTGCGGCTAGCACGCGCCATCATCGCTGGAATAATTGCAGCCCAGATAGCGGCAGCCAGTCCGGCAAAGCCAATCGCGTAGATAAAGCCGTCTGGGAACATCAGGCCACCAATGGTTGGCGGCAGGAAGGTCACCACCGCGGTCTTGGTGCGGCCTAATAAGCTGTCGTCAAACTTCAGCAGGTCAGCAATATAGTCGAACAGACCCAGCGTCACCCCAAGAAACGAGCTGGCAACGGCCATGTAAGAGAACGCAGTCAGCAGTTTGTCGATAGTCTGGGTCGATACCACGCCACTTAACGCACTCAGCAAGTTACCTATGTTGCCGCCCTGACCAATAATGCCCTTAAACTCCTCGCGCGAAATGTTGCCGAGGATAGACAGCTGCCACAACACATAAATGACCAGCGCAATCAGCGTACCGAACAGCAAGCTTTTCACCACCGAGCCGGAGTCTTTGCCATAGTATTTGACCAAGCTCGGTACGTTACCGTGGTAACCGAAGGAGGCCAGACAGTAAGGCAGTGCCGCCAGAGCAAATGGCAGGTAGCTTGCATCAGCATCGCCAGTATTAAACAAAATCGCCGGTTGTACGTGTTGGATCAGATCAAAGGTAGAGAGCAAAAAGGTGATCACCATGCCGCCGATCAAGACGGTGGTCAGGCGGTCTACCGCTTTGGTGGAGATCCAGACGAAAAAGGCCAATCCCAATGCAAACAGCAAACCGGCGGCGGTTTGGTTCATGCTGATCCCAAACGCGGCATTCAGGGTATGGCTGATAATCGAGCCACCACCCGAGATGTAGGCGTAAGTCAGAATATAGAGCACGAACGCAACGGTCAGACCGTTAACCACATTCCAGCCTTTTCCCAGCAGCCCTTTGACCATAGTGTCAAAGCTAGCGCCGACTTTGTAGTTCAGGTTGGCTTCTAAGATCATCAGGCCTGACAGATACATGCATAGCCAGGTAAACAACAAGATCACCACGGAGCCGGTAAACCAGACACCGGCAGTTACGACTGGGAGGGAGAACATTCCGGCACCTACAGCGGTTCCGGCAATGATCATGGCGCCGCCTAATACGGAGGGACGTTTTGCCATGGTTGGTGTGATGACCTCTTGCTGACTCATAGACACATTCCTTATGAAAATACGACTGGATACTGAGTGCCCGTCTTTGTGTACTAGCATAATAGTGCGCTGTGGCGAGGGATGTAAACAGATATTTTAATTAATCCGCACGTTATGCAACTTTGCGCGCCACTTTATGTCAAAAAAACAGTGCAACGCCGTGCTAGATTTGCTTTGCGAAATAAGTCCGCCAGAGACTTATTCAGAATGTAAGCCGTTTATATTTTGAAATCTCACGTCACCAAAAAGAAACGTTATGTTTTATTTGCTGGCGTTAAGCTGAACTAGAGTCACTATGAAGTTGATCACTCAAGTTAACCTTCCGGTTGTTTGTAATCGGTATTTTTATGTGTTTCGCTGTGTGATGGCAAAACTGAGGAGTCAGGTTGCAATGAAAGTTAGAAAATGTCAGCGTCTGTGCCAGTATTGCATGAAGAACGGAACAGTATCACCGTTGAAAAAGTTGGATGAGCTGTGGTGCGATGTGTTTGTGTGTCACTCCTGCTTCCGCCAATTTGCCGATTGAGGATGTGACTTTTCGGATGACATTGAATCCCTGATTCAGTATGGGTACCGGGATGTACCCCCTTAGCTCGCCAAGCTTTCCCTTACCTCTCATTTTGCTTTCAGTTCAGTTTTTTCGCTTACTTACCGAATCCATCTTTTTTATCCCACTGTTTATCCCTATTCAGCCATTTATCTTTATTCAGCTATTTATCCTTATTCAATAATGGTCAGTTACGACAGGCTGTTTTCTGTGTGCTTTGATGCAGTTAGCGCTGTACATGCACCTGTGTGCTCGGAGGACTGCTCAGGTGGCAAAGAGATTTACAGCCGCGCAGAGATCAGGCAGATTGAAAGGAAGGCACTTTGCCGGTTGGGTGTAAATCGCAGTATTTAGGGACAGGATGTAAAGATAATGACTTATCAGAATGATGATATAAGAATAAAGGAAATCAAAGAGTTACTTCCGCCGGTTGCGTTGCTGGAGAAGTTTGCTGTTACTGATAAGGCTGCGGCAACGGTGTTTAATGCCCGTCAGGCGATTCATCAGATTTTGCAAAGCGAAGATGACCGCTTGCTGGTGGTGATTGGCCCTTGTTCCATTCACGATCCGGCCGCCGCGCTGGAATACAGCAAGCGTCTGTTAGAGCTGCGTGAAGAGCTTTCTGATGACTTAGAAGTGGTGATGCGGGTGTATTTTGAAAAGCCGCGTACCACGGTGGGTTGGAAAGGGCTGATTAACGATCCGTATCTGGACGATAGTTACCAGATTAATGACGGCCTGCGCATTGCTCGTAAGCTGTTGTTGGACATTAATGACTTAGGCATGCCAACCGCGGGTGAGTTTTTGGACATGATCACGCCGCAGTATATGGCGGACTTGATGAGTTGGGGTGCGATCGGGGCACGAACAACAGAATCACAAGTTCATCGTGAGCTGGCCTCTGGTTTGTCGTGTCCGGTTGGCTTTAAAAATGGCACCGATGGCACCATCAAAGTGGCGATTGATGCGATCGCCGCAGCTGGCTCTTCGCACCATTTCTTGTCGGTGACCAAGTTTGGTCATTCAGCCATTGTGTCGACGGCGGGTAATCAAGATTGCCACATTATTCTGCGTGGCGGTAAAGAACCGAATTACAGTGCCGCTCATGTCAGCGTGGTGCTGCGTGAACTGGAGAAAAACGGTCTACCACCGAAAGTGATGATTGATTTTAGCCATGCCAACAGTGCTAAACAGTATCAACGTCAAAATGCGGTGGCTGAGGACGTAGGGGCGCAGATCGCGGCTGGTCAGCAGGCGATTTTCGGGGTGATGATTGAAAGTCATCTGGTGGAAGGTCGTCAGGAGCTGGTGCCGGGTCAGCCGTTAACGTTTGGTCAGAGTATCACCGATGCCTGTATTGGCTGGGATGATACCGAGAATGTCCTGCGTCATCTGGCGGCCTCGGTACGCGCTCGTCGTGCGAGTAAATAATTTTTCCTCCCACAGGGATTTTTCCCGCATGTAACTCGCGGAGTGTGTCGGGCGTCAGTGATCGATTCAATCTGACATAGACACACTCCGTTGTTCTTCTTGTTTTGCATTGTTTGTTGGGCAAAGCGGTCTGTCTGCGCGATGGCTGCGCTGAAAACTGAACTTGAGACTGAACTTAAAACAGATCCGACGACAATCACCGGTACGGCCTGTTACAATCCGCGCGAATTTATCCTTGGAGCGTAGGCAAACGTGCTACTTCTCATTTTGACCACCGTGTTGTGGGCTTTCTCATTTAGTCTGATTGGCGTTTATCTGGCCGGTCAGGTGGATACGTGGTTCTCGGTATTGATGCGCGTGCTGTTGGCGCTGCTGGTGATGCTGCCGTTTTTGCGCCCACGTTTGGTGCCGATGCGCGATCGGCTGACGCTCATGGCGTTAGGGGCTTGCCAGCTTGGGATCATGTATCTGTTTTACTACCATGCCTTTTTATTGTTGACGGTGCCGGAAGTGGTGCTGTTTACCATCCTCACGCCGCTGTATGTCACGCTGATCTACGATTTGCTGCAACGCCGTTTTAGTCGCGGTTATTTTGTGAGTGCAGCATTGGCAGTCGCCGGTGCTTTGGTGATCCGCTATGGCGCGGTCAGCAGCCAGTTTGTTTTGGGTTTTTTGGTGGTGCAGGCCGCCAATATTTGTTTTGCCATCGGCCAAGTGGGCTATAAATACTGGGTTGAACGGCAGCCGCAGCCAATTTCCCAACATGCGGTATTTGCTTGGTTTTATGCCGGTGCGTCGGTAGTGGGGGTGATCGCATTTGCACTATTTGGCGATCTCAGCCGCTTGCCGCATACGCCAGTGCAGTGGGGTGTTCTCATGTGGTTAGGGCTGGTGGCTTCAGGTTTGGGATACTTTATGTGGAATAAAGGCGCGACCCAAGTGGATACCGGTACGTTGGCGGTGATGAATAATGCGTTGGTCCCCGCCGGATTGCTGGTGAATTTTGCGCTCTGGAATCAGCATCCTGATTGGTTACGTTTAGCCGCTGGAGGTATTTTGATCCTGCTTTCGCTGCAAGTAAGCCGCTATTTTCGCTTACGTTCAGCGCCAGTGACCTGATCACTCTCTAGGCCTGCTTGGCGAGGAGATGCTCGGTAAGCGGTGTACGAGCTGATACATGACAGAAGAAAACCGGCGTTAGACGCCGGTTTTCCCTTTCTAAAAAGACTGCTTTTTTCTATCTCTTTATCTCTTTCTCTAGTGATTTCTCGATCTATTTAGTTATCGGTATCTTTATGGAGTGCGTTGTTTTTCCATCAACATAGAGCCTTACACCGCGCGGCAATGTGGCAAAAAGGCGGTTTGCTCACGCGCACAGTGCAGGAAATGGCTGATCGCCGGATCGCTGCGTTCATTTTCCCTGACTGCCAGATATAAGCGCCGCCACAACCCTTTATCACCAATCTGGCGGCTACAGAGCAGCCCTTGCTGTTCGGCATCGAAGACTGCCCAATGCGGCAGTGCGGCGATCCCCATACCTGCCGCCACCATTTGCAATTGCAGCAGCGTATTCTCGACCGGTTTGAGTGTTGGCGTAATTTGCGCTGGTTGCAACACGTAGCGCCAGATATCCAAACGCTGTTTGGGTACGGGATAGACCAGCAGACGCTCATCTTGCAGTTCTGCCGCATCAACAGTGGCGTGAGTGGCTAAACGATGATGTGGCGCCATGACCCAGCGGATCTCGAAATCAAACAGTGGGGCATAGTAGATCCGCGCGCGCGCTTGCACATCGCTGGAGATCACCATATCGAGCTCACCTTGCAGCAATCGTGGCTGCGGATCAAAAGCGGTGGCAGCCGTAAAACGCACCTCGGTTTGCGGGGCTTCTTGCCCGAAACGAGTAAGCGTCGGCATGAGCCATTGAATGCAGCTATGGCACTCAATCGCCAATGCCAGCGCTGGGCGCGGCGCGGTGTTGTGCTGACGTAGCGCCTCTTCAACCAGACTGACTTGCGGCAAGATTGAGCTCGCCAGTGTCAGCAGTTGCTCTCCTTGCGGCGTAAATTTTACCGGCCTTGTTTTTCGGATAAACAGAGGATGGCCGAGCCGTTGTTCTAGCTCATTGAGTTGGTGAGATAGGGCCGATTGAGTCTGATGCAGCTGCTGCGCGGCGGCGGTGAGGCTTCCGCTATCGCGCAGGGTTTGCAGCGTTCTGAGATGGCGCAGCTCGATCATGGTGTTGCGTCTCCCTGACCAAATAAGGCTCATCATGAATTTCGCTCATGATGCACATGAATAACTTCCGTTTGTTGGTTTTACCATAACCGTGAATTATAGATGTGTAAACATCTGGACGGCTAAATGGAGTTAAGCATGAGTATTCATAGTCATACCCTCGGATTTCCGCGTATTGGATTGCATCGCGAGCTGAAAAAAGCATTAGAGCAGTATTGGGCCGGTGAGATTGAGCAGGCTGCATTATTGGCATGTGGTCAACAATTACGAGCGCGTCACTGGGCATTGCAAAAAGAGGCGGGTGTCGATTTACTGCCGGTGGGTGATTTTGCTTGGTATGACCATGTATTGGGTACCAGTTTGATGGTGGGCAATGTGCCACAGCGACATTTGCGCCCTGATGGTCGCATTGATTTAGATACGCTGTTTCGTGTCGCCCGTGGCCGTGCGCCGTCAGGCCACCAAGCGGCAGCGGGTGAGATGACTAAGTGGTTTAATACTAACTATCACTACATCGTGCCGGAGTTCTATCAAGGGCAGAAATTCTACCCTGCATGGACGCAGCTGTTGGATGAAACCGATGAAGCGTTGCTGGCAGGACACTCGGTAAAACCGGTATTACTGGGGCCGCTGACGTATTTGTGGCTGGGAAAAACCAAAGGCGAGCCATTTG
Source organism: Plesiomonas sp. PI-19 (assembly GCF_021368255.1). Classification (NCBI taxonomy): domain Bacteria; kingdom Pseudomonadati; phylum Pseudomonadota; class Gammaproteobacteria; order Enterobacterales; family Enterobacteriaceae; genus Plesiomonas; species Plesiomonas sp. PI-19. Next base: position 1,679,811 of record NZ_JAJNMQ010000001.1, on the reverse strand, counting down.
ATCGCTTGAGTTTGTTGCCTTCATTGCTGACGGTTTATCAGCAGGTCTTAGCGCAATTAGCAGCTAAAGGCGTTGAATGGGTGCAAATTGATGAACCTGCATTGGTGCTGGATTTACCGGTGCAGTGGTTAGCTGCCTATCAGCAGGCTTATCGTCAGCTGGCCGGTAAAACGCCAAAACTGCTGCTCACGACCTATTTTGGCAGCATTGCGCATCAGTTAGATGTACTGGCCGATCTGCCGGTCGCCGGTTGGCACTTAGATGCGGTGGCGGGAAGTGCCGATTTAGCGCAAGTGATCGCCGCATTACCCGCTGATCGTGTGATTTCTCTGGGCGTGATTAACGGGCGCAACGTGTGGCGTGCCGATTTGGCGCAGTGCTGGCAACGTTTGCAACCCTTGCTGCCACAGTTAACGGGTCGTTTGTGGCTTGGCACATCCTGCTCACTGCTGCATTCACCGGTCGATTTACTGGCCGAAACGGCGCTGGATGACGAAGTATATAGCTGGTTGGCATTCGCACGGCAAAAGTGCCAAGAGTTGGGATTACTGACTCAAGCCCTAAACCAACCGGCGGACGTTCAGCTGCAGACGTTATTGCTGGAGTACAGCGCGCCGGTGCAGGCGCGACGCACGTCGGCGCGGGTGAATAACTCGCAGGTTCAAGCGCGGGTCGCGGCCTTACAACCGCATGACGCGGAGCGAAACTCCGCCTATCCGGTTCGCGCACAGGCACAAAAGCAGCGTTTCCCTCTGCCGCTATGGCCAACCACGACGATCGGCTCATTCCCGCAAACCGGTGAGATCCGAGCGCTGCGGCGTGACTACAAAAAAGGCAGTTTGTCTGCGCAAGCCTACCGTGAAGGCTTACAAGCCGAAATTGCTCGTGCGATTGCAGAGCAAGAAGCGCTCGGGTTGGATGTGCTGGTGCATGGCGAGGCTGAGCGCAATGACATGGTGGAGTATTTTGGCGAGTTGCTGGAAGGTTTTGCTTTTACCCGCAATGGCTGGGTGCAAAGTTACGGCTCGCGCTGCGTGAAACCGCCGATTGTGGTGGGCGATATTTCCCGTCCGGCACCGATGACGGTCGCGTGGAGTGAATATGCGCAGTCGCTGACCGACAAACCGGTAAAGGGCATGCTGACAGGCCCAGTGACGATTTTGTGCTGGTCATTCCCGCGCGAAGATGTGGATCGCAAAACGATCGCGCTGCAATTGGCCTTAGCATTACGCGATGAGGTGACTGATTTGGAAAAAGCCGGTATCGGTATTATCCAGATAGATGAACCGGCGCTGCGTGAAGGATTGCCGTTGCGAGAATCGGCACATGCTGAGTATCTGCAATGGGCTGTCGATGCATTTCGTATCACCGCAGCCGGTGTGGCCGACGATACACAAATTCACACCCACATGTGTTATTGCGAATTTAACGATGTGATGGCATCGATCGCCGCGCTTGATGCGGATGTGATCACCATCGAAACCTCGCGCTCTGATATGGATTTGCTGGATGCATTTGAGCACTTTTCTTACCCGAATGAGATTGGCCCTGGGGTGTATGATATCCATTCACCAAATGTCCCACCCGTGGAGTGGATTCAGGATTTGCTGCGCAAAGCGGCCGAGAAAATTCCACCAGCGCGGCTGTGGGTTAACCCTGATTGTGGCTTGAAGACGCGGGGCTGGGAAGAGACGCGCTTGGCGCTGGCCAACATGGTGCAAGCGGCACGTGAGTTGCGCGCAGAGTACCCGTCATAATCGCTGTTGTTATCAAAGTTATAAAAAGGGATTATTGCTGATAACTGACCCCGTGGTGTCAATGGCGACATCACGGGGTCATTGTTTTATGCGCTTGCGCTAGGCTGAATTGGCTGTTGTGTTCAGAGCTTCTGAAGGGGCTTAATGTCGCCACCACAAAGATCCTGCCACCATCAGTACGCAGATAATGGTTTCCGCATGACTGCCGGTGCGAAAGTTAAGTAGCGGCAAACGAAAGCGCTGTTTGACCGGCCAGAATAGCGGGACACCAGCGGGGGTGAGGGCGTCGCCCAGCAAATGACTCAGATAACCGACAATAAACGCATCGACCATGCCAACCGGCACGGGAACGCTGGCGGGCAGTTTATACAGCAGACACCATAACGCCAACGCAACGGCCAACAGACTGTGCGTAAAACCGCGATGGCCGAAAACCTTCGCAATAGGCACAGAAATCCAGCGTAGATGTTGGCCTAAAAAAGAGCGTGGATGATCAATGTCCGGCAGCAAGGAGCCCAGCAAGGTCGCCGGAATGGCATGCCACCAATCGAGGTGCACCAGTTCGGGGGTGATCCCAGCTTTTTTGGCCAGAACGATACAAGCAACAGAAAACAGCAGATGCCCTTGAGCCGTCATGATGATAACAACAGTATGCAGGAAAATGACTGGATATATTATCAGTGGTTTTGCAGATGTATAGGTGCCGGATGTGCTATGGGTGAAAAATATGTGCGACAGCTGAAAAAATAACCGGTCGCAGCGCAACCGGTTATGACGAGAGGTTAAATGACGCCGATGTTTTAGGTTAGCGTTTGAGCACGCTCACCATGTAACGGCCGTCGTCGTGCGGGTGACAACCGTGGATATCGGTTTCAAAGCCCGGATAGTGGCGTCCGATTTCCACCAGCATTTTCAAGAATTCCAATACCGGTTTACTTTCCTCGGTCACCATTTCCCCCGGCATAATCAACGGTACGCCCGGTGGATAAGGCAGGATCATGTTGGCGTTGATTTTTCCCACCATATCCTCCAATGGCACTTCCACCGTGTTGCCTTGCAGCACTTCTTGGAACGCCTGATAAGGCGGGATCACCATCTGCGGCAGCACTTCAAACGCATGGAACATAATCTTCGGCAGATCATGTTTAATGGTCAGTTTGTGAATGCCCTGTGCCAGCTCTTGGATCCGCATATCTTTGTAAAAGTGCGGTGAATCCGCATGCAGGGAAGGCAGCATGGTTTTCACTTTCAGGTTCAGATCGTAACCGCGTTTAAAGTCGGTCAGGCCGCGCAGCAGCTGCATCGCTTTAGGCTTATCGATACCGATACTGAACAAGAACAGAATGTTATACGGGCCGGTTTTTTCAACGATAATGCCTTGTTCATCCAGGAATTTAGACACCAGCGCGGCTGGAATACCGGTTTCTTCCAGATTGCCGTCTTTATCTAACCCAGGGGTCAGGATAGTGACTTTAATCGGGTCGAGGTACATGTGGTCGGCATCGATATCTTTGAAGCCGTGCCACTTATCGTTTGGACTGAGGTTCCAGCACTCGGCATCTTGAATTTCATCCGGCTGCCACACATCAAAGAACCAAGTGTCGGATTCCGCCCGCAGCTTTTTGATCTCTTTACGAAAGCGCACCGCACGCTGTACCGAGGCGTCAATCAAGGCGCGTCCGGTATTGCCTTTCATCATCGCAGCGGCGGTTTCGGTGGAGGCCACGATCCCGTAATGTGGCGAGGTTGAGGTGTGCATCATAAAGGCTTCGTTGAAGATCTCTTTATCCACGTCACCTTTAATGTGGATCATCGAGGCTTGTGAGAATGCTGCCAGCAATTTGTGGGTTGACTGGGTTTCATACACCACTTTACCCGGAATACCGCCGCCGCTCATGCCGTACTTGCCCTGATAGATCGGGTGGAAGTTGGTGTAAGGCACCCAAGCACTGTCAAAGTGGATGAACTTGGTATCGAGTGTATCTTTGATAAAGCCGGTGTTATACAGCAGACCGTCATAGGTACTGTTGGTCACAACCGCATAGATAGGCCACTGCGCATTTGGCGTGGTTTTGATCTTGGCTTCGATGGTTTCGCGCTTGAACTCGCTTTGCGGGATCCCACCGAGAATGCCGTAGGCATTACGGGTCGGGCGGAAATAAATCGGCGTGACGTTGCTCATCATCATGAGGTGGGTCAGCGACTTATGGCAGTTACGGTCAATCAGTACGGTACTGCCTGATGGGGCAGAGAACATGCCGACAATTTTGTTGGCGGTTGAGGTACCGTTGGTGACGATGTAGCTGGCATCGGCGTTAAAGACCCGCGCGATGTACTCTTCTGCTTCTTTGTGCGGACCGGAGTGATCCAAGAGTGAACCCAATTCGGCGACGGAGATCGAGATATCCGCTTTCAGGGTATTTGCACCGTAGAAGTCGTAGAAAATGCTGCCGACGGGGCTTTTCAGGTAGGCGGTGCCGCCCATGTGTCCGGGTGTACAGAAGGTGTACTTACCGTCATGTACATATTTAAACAGCGCCTTGGTTAATGGCGGCAGAATGCGGTCAACGTATTCGTCGCGTTTTTGTCCGATTTTCAATGCGATATCATCTGCGATATCCAGATGATATTCGAAGAAACTTAAATTCAACCGCAAGTGGCCAAGTTTAATATCCAGTACGGAATTATTATTGGCAAAGGCATGCAGCGGTAAATTCTCGTTTATGGCACTGATATCTTTGCACAGATCCAAGCCATATTTATCCCAGTCGAAAATAACACCACAAATCCGCGGGTTATTTTCGATAACTTTTAATAAGTCAGCCGCATCGGAAGGATAAATAACATGGAATCCGCGTTTTTGGAGTTCAATGTCGAGCTCTTGTAATGGCGCTTCTTTAAAGTAGGCATCCACATTACTTAAAATGGCAACGATGTTCATCTAAATCCCTCGCATGTTTATGGCGGCCTGAATCAGGCCGCCGGTATAAACGTAATTTCCGGATTTACATTTACGCTTGTGGCTGTTTAGCGGCTTCGCGTTTTGCCACTTTGCGGACATAAAACATTAAGATAATCAGGGAAACGATAAAGGTGCCGGCCAGAGGGCCTTGTTCACCACCGGCCAGCGCGATGAAACAGAAGGCACTACCCAGCACACCGGCAGCCAGACTGAGCATGTTCTTCACGTTTGCGCCTTCCATCCGGATCAGGTTGATACAGGAGTAGAAGTACGGCAGCATGGTCAGCAGTACCGCGATGCTGGTGATTTGAGTAAACAGGTTGGCTGCGCTGCCGCCTTGGGCGCCTAAGAAGGCCACCAGAATCATCAGTACAGTCATTTTGATTGAGGCCAGAATCAGCCCTTTACGTGGAATGCCTGATTCAGACATTTCACCGTACACGGCTGGGAAGTTACCGTCTTTCGCCGCACGCGCACCGGCTTGACCTACCAGCATCATCCACGAACCCAGGGACGTTAAGCAGGCCAGAGCGGTAAACAGAGATACCACTCCGTTAGCCCAGTTACCGACCATCAAAGAGGCCGCCATACCAAACGGTGCACCGGATTTAGCCAACTCTTCAGCTGGGAACATGCCGCTAATCGCTTGCGTTGCCGCGATGTACACGATACCGGCTAAGGCCGTACCCAGCATGGTTGCCAGGGGCACAGTACGCTTCGGATTATCCACCAACCCGGTACTTACAGAGGCTGATTCCACCCCGATAAAGGCCCACAGACACAGAATAACGGCCTGAGTAATTGCGGTTGAATCAGGTTTCGCCGAGACGTTCCAGCTGGCGGCATAGGTGTGTGGATCGAACCAGAACCAGCCAAACAGCGCGGTACCCACAACTGGGATCAGCACCAGTACGACGCCCATGGTAGTCAGTCGGCTGACGAAGCCACCGCCTAACAGGTTGACGAAAGTAAAGAACCAAACAATCGCGATCGACGCGATAGCGGCAGGGATGTGTTCGTTCAGAATAGGGAAGAAGGTGGACAGGTAGGATACCGCCGTGATGGCGATCGCCAAGTTACCGATCCAGTTCGCATGGTAGTAAAGAACCCCGGTTTGGAAACCGAAAATCGGGGCGACTTCACCGGCATACGCTACCGGACCACCGGCTTGCGGGTTGGTGGTGGCCATCCGTGCATAAACATAAGCCAGGGCCAGTGCACCCACCAGTGAAATCATCCAGCTGAAAATGGTAATTGAACCGTATGCAGCCAGACTGGAGGGCAATAATGCGATACCACTGCCCATCATATTACCGGCGACAAGGCCGGTACAGGCAATTAAGCCTATTCTTTTGGTGCTATCAGATGACATATATGCGCTCCGGTTTCATTTTTCGTTAATACATGAATCGTCCTGCGTTTGTGATCGCCGAAATAAATACATTACGTCATATATACGGAGCGCGAATGACTCCGTAAGTAGGCTTTGTTTTAAAATCCGGTATGTTAACCAGACTCTTGTCAGAAAAATTAGCGTGCTTTTATTTGGCGCTATCAAAAGCGTGTACGATGAACCTGTTTTTTGCAAAGCGGAATGCAAATAAATAATTATGAGTGTCAGGTTTTAAAGTGATACCAAGTGTTGCGTTATTTAATTAAATGGTGTTTCGGTAAAATGCCCAGCCTTGTTTTTATTATCATTTATCCAATATGTGACTTTATTTGCTTAAATGTCTTATATATTGCTGGTGGTGTGTATTGTCACGTGAGGCTTGCTGATTTTGTTCTTCCTACCTGTGTTGTACGTGGCGCTTGAGCGGGGTGTAAAACGGTATTGCGATGTTAGGGGATTACCCAGCAAAAGCGGTGACAACTCGTGCCAAATCGAGTCAGACCGCGGGTTCGATGATGGCGTGCTGAGAAGTGCTACGTTGTGCAAGGGCGATTTAACCTCCAATAGGCTCATCTAAAGCAGGGGCATTGGCGGTAATCGATAGCCAATGAGTCAGAAAATATACAAAAGACTGTATATCTGGGTAAATTTACAGTGTTTCCCTTTAAACGTGATGGCAGGTGGTTATAATCGTCAGCCAACTTTGTCCATACGTGATTTTCTGCTGTAACCCTCATGACCACACACACATCTGCGCCGGTGCGATTCCCGAAAGAATGGTTCGCGCTAACAATTGTTTACAGTTTTACCGGTGCCGCGATCTTGGCTTCGATAATTTTTTCCCTGCTGCTGTTTTTATCCATCGACAATAATCCGTTGATGAAATGGCTGTTCGGGGCGCTGGCTGTTATTTTCGAGCTGGGTAAGTTTTATGTCTGGTATGAGTTTGGCGAACGGCGCGCGCGTCGGGATGTCAGCGGCGCGCTTTCGGCGCTGGTGTTCTATTCCATCCTCGCGGCAATTTCTATTGGCGGCAGTATCGGCGGTATTAACAGCGCCACCAATACGGCACTGAACATTCAGGCGCAGCACCAACGCGAAACCGCACGTTATGATGAGCAGATTGCCGCGATTGAGCGACAGATCAAACTCAACGAAACCGCGGCGATGAAGTATATCGAGCTGGATCGAATTTCTAGCGGCGTGAAGCGAATGCAAGAGGCGAATACCGCCTTGCGTTTGCAGCAAGATAAACTGCGATTGGAGCGTGATGCGCGTCCGGTGAGTGAGCAATCGTCAATGCTGGGGCTGATGAGCAGTCTGGCGGATGGCCTGCATTGGTCTGTGGCGCAAGTGCAATTTGCGCTGGTGTGTTTTTTGTCGCTGCTGCTGGATGTGTTTGCAGCCTTTTTTGTCGGCTTGATTGGTGAGGAAAATCGCTTCCGTCGCCGCTGGCTGGCAGAACAACAAGAAAAAACGCGGCAAGCTGAGCGAGATGCCGCAAACACCGCCGAATTACCTCAGCCGGAGCCTGAATTACCGCCGGAGCCGGTGTTAACGCCGTTTGAGCGGGTGCGCGATGCACTGCTCAATGGTCATTTGCGCTGCAGTAAAAAGCAGGTGGCGCAAGAGCTGCAATTGCCGCCCGAGCATGTGGACAGCATTTTCCACCAGCTGATGGAGCAGGGGATTTTAGGCCAGCGGCCAAATCGGCACTATTATGTCAACGATATGTCACTGACATGATGTAAACGCCGCTTAGCGCACTGAAGGTATGATGCGCTGAATACACGTCTGCCGTATGGCAGCGCGGAACTTGGAGCCGGACGCAGCCATGCTGTTTCCGGCTTTTTGCTGCCGGCGTCTAGAGCCGTATAGGCCGAGCAAGAATGGCCACGATGACAACACGATTATTCACGGACTTTAAAGCCGAGAATGCGTATAATAGACCACAATTTTTCTTGAAATCAGAGACACGATGAAAGCATTGTTTGCAACAACAGCCCGGGGATTGGAAGAACTGCTGAAAACGGAGCTGGAGAGCCTCGGAGCACAAGAGTGTAAGCTGACACAAGGCGGCGTACATTTCAAAGGGGACATGGCAACCATGTACCGCAGCATGATGTGGAGCCGTCTGGCATCCCGTATTTTGCTGCCTCTGGCGACCTTCAAGGTGTTCAGCGAGCTGGATCTTTACCTCGGGGCAGGCAGTGTGAGCTGGCAGGATATGTTCGATGTGAACGATACCTTCGCCGTTGATTTTACCGGTACCAACAATGAAATCCGTAATAGCCAATTTGGTGCGGTACGGGTTAAAGATGCGATTGTTGACCACTTCAGCCGTAAAACCGGCCAGCGCCCGAATGTTGAGCGTCAGGATGCGGATATCCGTATCAACGTGTACTTAAACCGTGATGAAGCGGTGATGTCACTGGATTTGTGCGGCGACAGTCTGCACCAGCGTGGCTACCGTGACCGTACCGGTGCGGCGCCATTGAAAGAAAACTTGGCGGCGGCGCTGGTGCTGCGCTCTGGCTGGCAGATTGGTACACCGCTGGTGGATCCTATGTGCGGCTCGGGGACATTGCTGATTGAAGCGGCGATGATGGCGGCGGATGTCGCGCCAGCATTGTGGCGTGAGCAGTGGGGCTTTTTAGCGTGGAAAGGCCACGACCGCGATATTTGGAAATCAATTCGTGATGAAGCGCAGGCGCGTGCACATGCAGGGATCAGCCGTACCGAGCCGCTGTTCTTCGGTATCGATAACGATCAGCGCGTGATTGACCGTGCGAAAACCAACATCCGTAATGCCGGCCTGAATCGTCTGATTAGCGTTGGACGTGCCGATGCGGTTGCGTTGGAAAATCCACTGACCGCAGAGCAAAAAGCCGCGGGCGTACGCGGTACGGTATTGTCTAACCCGCCGTACGGTGAGCGTTTGGGCTCGGTGCCAGCGCTGATTGCCCTGCATACCGTGTTTGGTCGTCGTTTGAAGCAGCAATTCCCTGGCTGGCGTTTATCCTTGTTCAGTGGCGCGCCTGAGTTGCTGAGCTGTCTGCAGATGCGTGCTGAGCGTCAGTTCAAGGCTAAAAACGGCCCGTTGGACTGTGTGCAGAAGAACTACCAAATCGCTGAACAAACACAAGATAGCGCGCCGACGTCGTTCAAAGGGGCGGAAGATTTCGCTAACCGTCTGCGCAAGAACATCAAAAAACTCGACAAGTGGGCGGAGAAAGAAGGTCTGGAAGCCTACCGTCTGTATGACGCCGACTTGCCCGATTACAACGTGGCGATTGACCGCTACCTTGATCATATCGTGATCAACGAATACGCCGCGCCAAAAGACATCGATGAGCAAAAAGCCCGTCATCGCCTGTTTGATCTGGTGGTGGCAGTACTGGATGTCACCGGTGTGGAAGCGGACAAAATTATCCTGAAAGTCCGTGAGCGTAAAAAAGGCAGCAGCCAGTACGAGAAGATGGCGGAAAAAGGCGAGTACTTCGTGGTGCACGAATACAATGCCAGCCTGTGGGTCAACCTGACCGATTATCTGGATACCGGTCTGTTCCTTGACCACCGTCTGACTCGTCGCATGTTGGGCGAAATGGCGCAGGGCAAGCGTTTCCTGAACCTGTTCTCCTACACCGGCAGTGCCACTGTGCATGCGGCATTAGGCGGCGCGCGCAGTACCACCACCGTGGATCTGTCCAACACCTATCTGAACTGGGCTGAGCAGAACCTGATCCTGAACGATATTCGCGGTAATCACCGCCTGATTCAGGCCGATTGCTTGCGCTGGTTGGAAAATGCGGATGAGCAGTTTGATCTGATCTTTATCGATCCGCCAACCTTCTCGAACTCCAAGCGTATGGAAGATTCGTTTGATGTGCAGCGCGATCACCTAAAACTGATGGAGCATCTTAAGCGTCTGTTGGCGGCGGGTGGAACCTTGGTGTTCTCCAACAACAAACGCGGTTTCAAGATGGATATGGAAGGCATGGCGGAGCTGGGCTTGGAAGCGGAAAACATTACCGCTCGCTCTCAGTCACCGGATTTCTCCCGTAACAAGCATATCCACAACTGCTGGCTGATCCGCCACAAAGCGTAACACAGCAACACTGACGATGCCGGACTCGTAGGATTCCGGCATCGTGCCAATTCAAGGATGTATTCATGCCATATCGGCTTTACCACACGGAGTTTTGCCATCTTTGTGAGATGGCGTGGGCACTGATTGTTCAGGCTGGCCTTGCGCCAGACTGTGAACAGATTGATATCGCGGGAGACGAGGCGCTGGAAGCTGACTATGGCATCCGCATCCCGGTATTACGCGATCCGGCTGGCCGGGAATTGGGCTGGCCGTTTGATTTACAACGATTACAGGAGTGGTTAGCCCATGGCGCTGATTAACCTCACCGGCGCATACCTTTCTTACAGCGATGCGCCGCTGCTGGATCATACCGAACTGCATATTGAGCCGAACGAGCGGGTTTGTTTAGTTGGCCGTAACGGAGCCGGTAAGTCGACCCTGATGAAAGTGCTGGCTGGCGAGCAAAAGCTTGATGATGGCCGCCTGCAGGTGCAGCAAGATGTTGTGGTTGCGCGTTTGGAGCAAGATCCACCGCGTGATGCGCAAGGCAGCGTGTTTGACTATGTCGCCGAAGGCGTAGAAAAAGTTGCTCAGCAACTCAAAGATTACCACGACATTTCGCTGAAGATTGCTACTGATCCGTCAGAGCAGAATCTGGCGAAAATGGCTCGTCTGCAAGAAGCACTGGATCACTGCGATGGCTGGCGTTTTGAAAGCCGCATTCATCAGGTGATGGAGCAGCTCAATCTGAAAGAGGACATGGCGCTGTCAGAGCTCTCTGGCGGTTGGCTGCGTAAAGCGGCGCTGGCGCGTGCGCTGGTTTCTGACCCTGATGTCCTGCTGCTGGATGAACCGACCAACCACTTGGATGTGGATACCATTCGCTGGTTAGAATCCTTCCTCAAAGAGTATAAGGGCAGCATTGTCTTTATCTCCCACGACCGTGCGTTCATTCGTAACATGGCAACGCGCATTGTCGATCTGGATCGTGGCATTCTGGTGTCATGGCCGGGCGATTACGACAAATATCTGGAAGGCAAAGAAGAAGCCTTGCGGGTGGAAGAGCAGCAAAACGCCGAGTTCGATAAACGTCTGGCGCAGGAAGAGGTGTGGATCCGTCAGGGGATCAAAGCGCGTCGTACTCGTAACGAAGGTCGGGTGCGGGCACTGAAAGCTTTACGTCGCGAGCGTGCGGAGCGTCGTGAAGTGATGGGCACCTCGCGCATCCAAGTGGATGATGTTTCTCGCTCCGGCAAAATTGTCTTCGAGCTGGAAAATGCGGGCTACGAAGTGGATGGCAAAGTTCTGCTGAAGAACTTCACCACCACCATCATGCGTGGCGATAAGATTGCGCTGGTGGGGCCGAACGGTTGCGGGAAAACCACACTGATCAAATTGCTGCTGGGTGAACTGCAGCCAACGACTGGCACGGTGCGTTGCGGGACTAAGCTTGATGTAGCGTACTTTGACCAGTACCGCGCCGAGTTAGACCCCGAAAAAACCGTGATGGACAACGTCGCAGAGGGCAAGCAAGAAGTGATGGTAGCGGGCAAGCCGCGTCATATTCTGGGCTATCTGCAAGATTTTCTGTTCCATCCACGTCGTGCGATGACACCAGTCAAGGCGTTGTCCGGTGGTGAGCGTAACCGCCTGTTGTTGGCGAAGTTGCTGCTCAAACCGAACAATCTGCTGATCCTCGATGAACCAACCAACGATCTGGACATTGAAACGCTGGAGCTGTTGGAGGAGTTGTTGGCTGAATACCAAGGTACGCTGCTGCTGGTGAGCCACGATCGTCAGTTTGTTGATAACACTGTGACAACGTGCTGGATGTTTGAAGGGGATGGTCAGGTTTCCGAGTATGTCGGTGGCTACCATGACTCGCGTCAGCAGCAAGAAGCGGTGTTCGCCACCCGCGCTGCGCAGCAGCCGAAAGCGGCAGCCAAGTCAGCAGAAGAAGCCAAACCTGTGGCCGAAAAGCCACGTCGTACAACCGCGACAGTGCGTTTGAGCTATAAGCAACAACGTGAGCTTGATGAGTTGCCAGCGTTACTGGAGCAGTACGAAACTCGCATCGCCGAATTGCAGGCTGAAGTAGAAAATCCAGAATTTTTCCAAAAACCGCATCAGGAAACATCCCGCGTGCTGAATGAATTGGCTGAAGTAGAGCAAAAGCTCGAAACGGCTTTTGAGCGTTGGGAAGAGCTGGAAAATATTAAAAACAACAGTTAGTACAGAATAACTGACTGAATCTGTAACGGTTCTTTCGCTAATCTGTCATCAGGCCATCATACTCAGCAATCATGCTGGACGGTATGATGGCCTTTTTCTTTTTCGTTTCCCCGTGTCAGGCCTCACAAAAGCCGAATTGGCCTGAATTTTGCGCGTTGAATTCATCCCACGATTGTTCAATTCTTAGAGGGGAGGAGTTACTCCTCTTCTGAGTCTTCCGTACCAACATGAGGGAAACCTGAATGAAGAGACAAAAACGGGATCGTTTGGAACGTGCTCATTCACGTGGTTACTTTGCTGGATTAGAAGGGCGTTCGAAAGAGCTTTGCCCGTATCAAACTCTTGATGCGCGATCACATTGGTTAGGCGGTTGGCGCGAAGCAATGGAAGACAGAACGTCAAATGGTATTAAATAGGGCTGCCGGTATCGGAGAATAATTTACACCGGATATCACCCCGGCTGCCCTCAGAACATGCTCTTAGGACAGTCGTGACAGAGCAGTGACAGTAGTCCGCAGCCGGAATCAGTTAATCAGACATACCACGGGCACTCAGGGAGTGCCCTTTTTGTTGCTTAGGTTTTGTTGATTAAGCTATTGATTGCTTAAGATTGGTCGCTTAAGAATTGAGATTACGCTGGCGACGTTTTTGCCAGTTGCGCGTGACCGAGTAACGCCAGATCCCGCGGATAGCAAAATACCCCACGATGGCGGCCACAATCCCGCAAACAAAGCTGCCCAACAAGAACGGCGTAAACAGGTGCGAGAAGTGTCGCATCATCCACTCAGTCGTGAAATGCACTTCACCGGTGAACGGCGGTGTACCTAAGATCCACGAACCGACTTTATACGCGCAGTAGAAAATAGGCGGCATGGTCACGGGGTTGGTCAGCCACACCAGTGCGACCGATAACGGCAAATTGACCCGCAGCAAAATAGCGCCCGCCGCCGCCAACAACATTTGGCATGGCAACGGAATGAATGCAACAAACAGTCCGACTGCAAAAGCGCCGGAAGCAGATCGACGATTCAGATTCCACAGGTTGGCATGGTGCAGCCAGCGGTTAAGAATACGCAGGCTTTTGTGGTTCTGCATCGCCTCCTGTGAGGGCAGGTATTTCTGAATAAACTGTTTAAGCATGGTCACACACCGTTGAAACGATTTCTTATACTGGATACTGCCGCCGTTGCGGTTATTGCCGGAACTTTGCCTTTAGTGTGGCTCAATGCTTTACCCTCGTGGTTACTGCTGCTCGGGCTATTACCCCTGTTATTGTTCAGGTTGTTCCCGTCACCGGCCGCGCGTGGTGCGCTGCTGATTCTGGGGGTGTCCTTTATAGGGGCAATAACCGAGGCGCGTCAATTCTTGAATGAGAGTCAGCAGCTAAAATCTGACGCCGGTTATATTACCATCATTGCACAGATTAAAAGTCCCCTCCTTAAACGAAATGACAGTCGAGCAAAAAATCCACCGCGCGCACCGAGTACGGCGTCGTTAACCGAGCCTAAAGAGCGTCCGATTTTGGTGGAAGTCCTCTCGGGCGCAGGTTTAGCAAAGCCTTTTTTGGCGCGATTGAGCGTATTACAGCCATTACCGATGCAAGCGGGTGAGCGTTGGCAACTACAGGTTAAGTTGCGTCCGCTTTCTGGGCGGGAAAATGAAGGCGGTTTTGATGCGCAGCGTTGGATGATTTCCGAGCATATCTTAGCGACCGGCTTAATCAAGCAGGGGATACGTATCGGTGGTGAGGCCGATCTGCGTCAGCGCTTGATCAGTCGCAGCCTGCAACAGATGGTCGATTTACCCAATCAGGATGTGCTTCTGGCGCTGGCTTTCGGTGAGCGCAGCATGATATCCGATGCGCGCTGGCAAGTGTTTCAGTACAGCGGTATTGCGCATTTGATGGCAATTTCCGGATTACATGTGCTGTTTGCCGGTCTGTGTGGCTTTATGCTGTGTCGTTTGGCGCAGTGGTGTCTGCCGATGCGTTGGATGACGCCCTTGTTTCCGTTACTTGGCTCAGCGCTGGCGGCAGGCATCTACGTATGGCTGGCCGGTGGTAATTTACCGGCGCAGCGCACTCTGTTTGCCCTGATACTCGTATTAGCGGCGCGTTGTTTACGTTGGCAATGGCGGCCGGTGACATTACTGCTGGTGGTGATGGCACTCTTGCTACTGATTGACCCACTCACTGTGTTGTCGGATAGCTTTTGGCTTTCCTGTTTGGCGGTGAGCGTGTTGCTGGTATTGGGGCATTTCTTTCCGTTGCCTCCATCCCTTAAGCACCATCGTTGGCTGCGCATTCCCGCCGAATGGTTGCACATTCAACTGGGGTTGACTCTGTTATTAGCGCCGGTGCAATTGGCGATGTTTCATGGGCTACCGTTGCAAAGCTTGTTAGCCAATGTGCTGGCTATTCCCCTGATCACCTTTGTGACGGTTCCGCTTTTGCTACTGGCGTTACTCACCAGTGCATTGCCGGTGGTGGCAAGTGTCTGCTGGTTATTAGCCGATATCAGTATTCGGGTGCTGTGGCCGGTCGTGACGCCACTGGCCGAGCAATGGCAATGGCTACCGGCGCTTAGCCTTCCGTTAAGTTTGGCGTTGTTAGCGGGCGTAATGCTCTGGCGTTTGGGATTACACCGTAGCGCGCCAGTCGCCAGCGTGTTGCTGGTGGTGCTACTGCTGTTGCCGCTGGCTCGGCGTGAGCCCTTATGGCGCGTGGATATGCTGGATATTGGCCAAGGGCTAGCGATGGTGCTGAGCCGCAATGGGCATGCGATTGTCTACGATACCGGTAGCAGTTGGGATGGCGGCAGTATGGCGACCTTGACGCTACTGCCTTTTTTGCGTTGGCATGGCCTGACGCTAGACGGCATTATTCTCTCACATCAGGATAACGACCATGCCGGCGGTTTACCGGACTTACAGCGTGCTTATCCCGATGCTTGGCTGCGTTTATCCGGAGCGGTACGCGGGGCAGGGGCGTGTCATCGCGGACTTAACTGGCAGTGGCAGGGCCTTGGGATCCAGCCGCTATGGCCATTGCAACAGGTGCCGAAAGCCGGTAATACCGATTCATGCACCTTGCTTGTTACTGATGGGCGCTTTCGTGTATTGCTGACGGGCGATATTGATGCCGCTGGCGAGGCGCAGCTAGTGCAAAAGGGCAGTGAAATCCGCGCAGATATCATGACCATTCCCCATCATGGCAGTCGCTCCTCATCCACCTTAGCTTTCTTGCAGGCAGTACAGCCACAGGCGGCATTGGTGTCAGCAGGACGCTTTAATCAGTGGCGGCATCCTCGGGCAGAAATCTTAGCGCGTTATCAGCAACAGCAGATCCCCGTGTGGAATACCATTGATAATGGGCAGATTAGCGTTCATTTTTTCCCCGACCGTTACCAAATCCTGACCCATCGCAGGAATATTTCGCCGGTTTGGTATCGCCAGCTATTTGGCGCACTCCGATCAAACGGTTAGAATAGCCCGCTATTGTGATAAGTAGGCGAAATACATGCTGAATGATAAAGACCTGACGACGTGGCAGACGTTCCGCCGTCTGTGGCCGATGATCAAACCGTTCCGTCTGGGACTGATTGTAGCGGCTATCGCGCTGGTAATTAACGCCGGCACGGATACCGCGATGATCTCGCTATTAAAGCCGCTGCTGGATGACGGCTTCGGGAATGCGGATACCAGTTTCCTGCGGGTAATGCCGTTTGCCCTGTTTGGCTTGATGCTGCTGCGCGGTGTCACCAACTTTGTGTCTAACTACGGCTTGTCATGGGTATCCGGCAAAGTGGTGATGCATATGCGTCAGCGCCTGTTCAAGCACATGATGCACATGCCGGTGTCCTTTTTTGACAAACAATCGACTGGTACGCTGCTGTCTCGTATTACCTACGACTCTGAGCAGGTCGCGTCATCCTCTTCCGGCGCGCTGATTACCGTGGTGCGCGAAGGGGCGTACATCATCGGTCTGCTGGGCATGATGTTCTATAACAGCTGGCAGCTGTCACTGATTTTAGTGGTGGTAGGCCCTGTCGTGGCATTGGCGATTCGGGTGGTTTCCCGTCGTTTCCGCACCCTTAGCAAAGATATGCAAAACACCATGGGCCATGTAACGGCCTCTGCCGAGCAGATGCTCAAAGGGCATAAAGTGGTGCTGAGCTTTGGCGGTCAAGAAGTGGAAGCCAAACGCTTTGATGAAGTCAGCAATCGCATGCGTCAGCAGTCCATGAAAATGGTGTCGGCGACATCGATTTCTGATCCGCTGGTGCAAATCATCGCGTCCAGTGCGCTGTGTGTGGTGCTGTACGTGGCGTCGTTGCCGGAAGTGATGCAGACGCTGAGTGCCGGTACTATCACGGTGGTGTTCTCTTCTATGATGGCGCTGCTGCGTCCGCTCAAATCGCTGACCAACGTGAACGCGCAGTTCCAGCGCGGTATGGCCGCGTGCCAGACGCTGTTTACCATTTTGGATATGGAGCCGGAAAAAGATGACGGTACTCGTCGTCTGGAGCGTGCCAAGGGCGATATTGAATTCCGTAATGTCACCTTTACCTACCCAACCAAAGATACTCCAGCGCTGAAAAATATCAGCTTTACCGTTCCGGCGGGCAAAACCGTGGCATTGGTAGGGCGTTCTGGCTCAGGCAAATCGACCATTGCTAACTTGCTAACCCGTTTTTATGACATCCAAGCCGGTGAGATCCTGATGGATGGTCATGAGCTGCGCGAATATCAGCTGTCTGACCTGCGTAATCAGGTCGCACTGGTTTCTCAGCAAGTGCATCTGTTCAATGACACCGTGGCTAACAACATTGCTTATGCTCGTACCGATGTGTACAGCCGTGAGCAGGTGGAGCAAGCGGCAGAAATCGCCCACGCCTCCGAGTTTATCCAGAAGATGGACCAGGGCTTTGATACGCTGGTGGGTGAAAACGGCGTGCTGCTTTCCGGTGGTCAGCGTCAGCGTATTGCGATTGCCCGAGCCTTGCTGCGTGATTGCCCAATTCTGATTCTGGATGAGGCCACCTCGGCGCTGGATACTGAATCGGAGCGCGCTATTCAAGCAGCGTTGGATGAACTGCAGAAGAACCGTACCGCTCTGGTGATTGCTCACCGTCTGTCAACCATCGAAAATGCGGATGAAATTCTGGTGGTGGATGAAGGCGAGATTGTTGAGCGTGGCAAACATGCTGATCTGCTGGCGCGAAACGGTGCCTATGCCCAATTGCATCGCATGCAGTTTGGGGAATAACCGCGTATGCAAGCCGTGCAATATCTGGAGCGAGCCGCGCTTACGCGGCTCTTTCAGGAGCCGATACTGAAAGGAATAACGCAAGGCATCATGCAAGCTATCATGCGAGGAGCTGGGCGATGATAGAGAAACTCTGGTTTTCCCGCTCGCCTTGGTGTTGGCTGCTGTTGCCGCTCAGCGCCTTGTTTGCCCTGATCAGTGGCGTGCGCCGACTGGCGTTTCGTTTCGGGCTAAAAAAAGCGTGGCGTGCGCCGGTTCCTGTAGTGGTGGTCGGTAATATCACGGTCGGCGGTAACGGTAAAACGCCGATGGTTGTCTGGCTGGTGGAGCAATTGCAGGCGCAAGGTTACCGTCCGGCGGTTGTGTCACGCGGTTATGGCGGCAAAGCCGAGTGTTATCCACTGCTGGTGACCGATAACGTATCCACGGCGCAGGCCGGTGATGAGCCGGTGCTGATCCGTCGGCGTACCGGCGTGCCGGTGGCGGTAGCGCCGCAGCGCAGTGCTGCTGTGCAGGCGCTGCTTGATGCCCATCCGCAGCAGATTGATGTCATCATTACTGATGATGGGTTGCAGCATTATGCGCTGGCGCGCGATATCGAAATCGTGATTGTCGATGGGGTGCGTCGCTTCGGAAATGGCTTTTTGCTGCCAGCGGGCCCACTACGGGAAACGCCGCAGCGTTTACGCTCGGTAGCCGCGGTGGTGGTGAATGGTGGTGACGCGCAGCACGGCGAAATCCCGATGCAATTAGCGCCCGATCTGGCCATCAATTTGGCTACTGGAGAGCGCCGCGCGGTGAGTGCGTTACCGCACATTGTTGCGATGGCCGGTATTGGCCATCCCCCACGCTTTTTTGCCACTTTGCAGCAACTAGGCGCTGCACCGGAGCGCTGTGTGGCGTTTGCCGATCATCAGGCCTACCACGCAGAGCAGCTCAATGCGCTCGCGACGACAGAACAAACCTTGTTGATGACGGAAAAAGATGCCGTCAAATGCCGTGATTTTATCCAACCAAACTGGTGGTATTTGCCAGTCAGTGCTCAACTGCCGGAAAGTGCAGGGCAGGCGCTGTTGGTGCAGATCATCGCCAAGATCACAGCGCAAAAAACCGATCATATCTAAGGAGATGACGTATGGATCACCGTCTGCTTGAAATTGTGGCGTGCCCGGTTTGTAAGGGAAAGCTGCATTACGATAAAGAGAAACAAGAGTTGGTTTGCAAACTGGACCGTCTGGCTTATCCAATGACCGATGGTATTCCGGTATTGCTGGAAAACCGCGCCCGTGAACTGACCGCTGAAGAGATCCTGTCATGAGTTTTACCGTGATTATTCCGGCTCGCTACGCGTCCACCCGTTTGCCGGGTAAGCCGCTGGCGGACATCGGTGGTAAACCGATGGTGGTGCACGTGATGGAAAAGGCACTGCAATCTGGCGCTGAACGCGTGATTGTGGCGACCGATCATCCTGATGTTGCGACAGCGGTCAAAGCCGCTGGCGGTGAAGTTTGCATGACGCGCGTTGATCACAATTCCGGTACTGAACGCTTAGCCGAAGTGATTGAACATTACGGGCTGGCCGATGATGCTATTGTGGTAAACGTGCAGGGCGATGAGCCGTTGATCCCGCCGGCGGTGATCCGTCAGGTCGCGGATAATCTGGCGCAAGCCACACAAGCGCGTATGGCGACCCTGTCAGTGCCGATTCGCGATGCCGAGGAAGCCTTTAATCCTAATGCGGTGAAAGTGCTGACCGACAAAGATGGTTATGCCCTCTATTTCTCACGCGCCACCATCCCGTGGGATCGCGATAACTTTGCCCGCAGCCGTGAGCAGATTGGCGATTTTTACCAACGCCATGTGGGCATTTATGCCTACCGCGCCGGTTTTATCCGTCAGTACATCAATTGGCAGCCGAGCCAGTTAGAGCAAATTGAGTGCCTTGAGCAGCTGCGCGTGCTGTGGTACGGCGAGAAAATCCACGTCGCTCAGGCATCCGAAGCCCTGCCGGCGGGCGTGGATACCCCAGAAGATCTGGATAAAGTGCGCCAGGTTATTGCGGGTTAATTCTTAACCGAGCAGACAAAACTGAAAAACCACCCTTGCGGTGGTTTTTTATTGGCCATATTTTATTTGCCACAATAAGAAAAATGGTGTCATCTTTATAAGAAGCAGACAATGCAGGGCGGTACAGGAGGTACGAAATGGAAGGTTTGCTGGACGATCTGGGGCAGCTGCTGGGAGAGCCAGTGTCACGGGCGGAAGTGATTGGCCGTGGTCAGGTGGCGACCGTGTATGCCTTGTACGACAGTCAAAACCGCACCTTCCCTGTGGTAGCGAAAGCTTACCCAGTGGCGGGGGTGGCGCAAAATGAGATGAACAAGCTGTTGCTGTTGTCTCGTCACTCTTGGGTTCGCGTGCCCGCGGTGCACAGCGTGTATTGTCCGACCCGAACATCCCTCTATAAAGAAATCTTATTGTTGGAGCGTTTACCGGGGATCACGGTTTCAGCCCCTTGTCGCAGCACTGATCGCTCTCAGGCATTAAGTGAACATATCGTAGATTGCTTGCTGAGCTGGCACCGTGTTGATAGCCAAGGTTTCACGGGGATCAGTGGCGATCTCAAAGAGCAAGGATGGACGGAATGGTATACCCGCTATCAAGTGCAGCTGTGGAACCAGCTGGAAGCCTTTACCGATTGCGATTATGCCGAGCGGGTGATTTTGTACCGTTCACTGGAGAAAACGTCGCGCCTGTTTAGTGAGTTTGATGATACTTGTGTGTTGGTGCACGGCGATTTTCGCTTACGTAATCTGCTTAAAGATGTGAAAACAGATCAGCTCTTAGCGGTACTCGATCCGGGCGAGATCCAAGCGGCACCACGCGAATATGATTTGATGCACCTGTGTGACGATCCCTTTGCCGAGAAAGTGCTGTCCACTTACCTCAAACGCGCCCCTGTGGCGGAGCAATTTGCCGCGCGGCGTTGGCTTTATAAAGTGTGGGATGAGGTGGCGGCGGGTTTACGTTGTGGCAAGATGAACCATGAGCGGTTGGCGGCCTACAGCCAAAACTTGATCCCGTGGTTGGAATAACCGCCAGCGCAGCGGTTATTCCACGCATATTTAGTGCTTACCTTTGAGCGTTAACCACCATTCACCCAGTAGCTCATACCACGCGCGTTCACTGCGCTCAAGGTACGAAGCGGCGGGGAAGTAAGTCTCCCAGAAATTAGCATGGCCATCAGAGGTTAACTGGTTGGCCGGTGCGGGGATGGGATGCATGCCGTTATCAGCAAACAGGCGCATCGCGCGCGGCAAATGGCTGGCGGAGGTGACCAGTACTGCAGGCTGATCTTTGATCAACGCTTTCATTGCCAGCGCTTCATCTTCAGTGTCACGCGGGGTTTCAATCAGCACCATGTCTTCTTTAGGCACCCCAAGGCTGGAGGCCACCTGCGCCGCGACACGCGCGCTACTGACCTCTGATGCTGCCGGAGCGCCGCTAAACACCAACTTGGCTTTGGGATGCATACGGTAAATACGGATCCCTTCAGCAATACGTGCCAGTGTATTACGGCCAACTTGCGCACTTGGTGGCAGCAGCGGATCATAAGAGTAAGAGCCGCCGAGCACGATGACAAAGCTGACATCGCCATTAGGTTGATAAGTCGGGTATTTGTTTTCGGTGGGGCGCAGCAGTGCATCGGCCACCGGCTGGAAGGAAAGCAGCAACAAAACAATCCATCCCGCAGAGATCAGGGTTTTGCCCGTTTTTTGCCAGCGGGTAAACCACAGCAGCAATAACCCGAGCAAGATCAGCAGCAGCATGGCCGGTAACGGCATGACCAATGCGCCAATCAGTTTTTTCAGTTCAAACATTCCGAATGCAGACATAGCATCCCCGTAGACATTATTTTCTGCCATGATAGTCGATTAAGCCTGAAAAAATAACCACATACGCCAGATTAGGCTCCTTGTGACGAAGTTGTGTGCCCACAATCCCGCCTTGCTCGCAACTTACTGTGTGAAAAATGAACACCGTTACACCTAGGGTTGAAGCTGAGCTATGCGCAGTATTTAGGTTTTTTGTTCCTTTAGTTCTCTTATTCCTTTGTAGGCTGGTGTTGTTGGTAATTTTGGGTTGTCTTCCTGTCAGTCTTTGATTTTAAATATATTAGTCTATAAACAAATTCTCATTAATGAATTATCGCTGAAGTAAGTCGTATGCTGAAAATTAAATGAGCATGTTGAATATTGTCATGCTATTTAAAAATGTAATAGTGAAAAAGTAAAAATGAAATGGGAAAGGAATAAAAATATGTCAATGCGATTTCCATATAATTCTTTCGCCATCAAATACGCAAAAAGATTACAGTGAGAATTGTTTGCTTACGCTTACGAATGTAACAGAGTTATATGTGTGATTAGAGTCACGATTCAGCAGGATAAATCGATTAATTTACTTCTCAGTTTAGTGAATATCTATCTACGCTGAGGGTGAAATTATGCGAGCTCCTAAAATTGATAAAACGGCGATCAGTCCATTTGACCAATATTGTGATGGTTATGGTGCGCCAGGTGCTCAAGGGCTGGGGTATGTGTCCGTTCTGAAAGTCTCTTCTGGTAGCGTATATAAAACCGATGATGACCTGTTAGATGGGATCGTGGCCTATGACCGCGCTGAATGTAATGATGCGTATGTAGGCCAGATTAATATGCTGACGGCCTCAAGCTTCTGTGGCTTGGCCGGTCAAGTGTGGGGCCATGATTTGGCGGTGCATGAAGATATCCATGACAATAAAATTAAACCGGTATTATCCATTGAACAATATGATGGCACGATGCTGGATGTATTCGATGCTCAGCCATTGCTGGATGCCGGTAAAGAGTTGTTTGGTACCGAGTCTAATCGTCGCTTCCCGCTGTTGCCGGGCGCACATGTCATTTGCGCCAACAAGAGTGTGACCGCGTATCGGCCGAAAGACGATGTGCTGCATGAAGGCGAAGCCTATGGCGTGTGGTCATTTATTGCCATTTCGCTGTCGCATGACCGTGATAACTGCGCAGATTTATTCATTGAAGATGCCGGCATCTGGACCAAAAACGATAGCGAAGCGGATCTGAAAAAATTCCTCGAAGAGCACCGTACCTCGGTAGCATGGTCAGTAATTGCCTGTGGTAAAGATTCCCACGTTCTCTTTGACCGCACGTATGTTGGCTTCTCTTATACCATCATGAAACCGGGTGAAATTGGTACTGCTTTGACTTGCGCCCCTTATGCGACCTTGGCGCGTAATGCGATCCCAACCCGTGGCTTCCATAGCCTGAATAATATGCAGTTAAATGAATGGTTGGCAGATCGTAATTTGCCGCGTCTGTCTAAATAACATGTGAATTTCCGCTTATTACACCCGATAGCAAAACTTTTTGTCGACAGTGATATTCACTGTCTGGGTTGAGAGGTTTTGTTATCGGGTGTGCGCTGAAACCGAAAATTAAAGGTGATAATGATGGCTGAAATGTCAGGGAGCAGTGCGCATAAAATCGGCCTTGCAGCACTAACACTGGTGACGGCATCTAATATGATGGGCTCCGGTGTTTTTATGTTACCGACTAACTTAGCCGGAGTCGGTTATATCTCTCTATGGGGATGGGTCATTACGATTATTGGTGTTATCGCCTTGGCATTAGTATTTGCCAAGTCCAGCCTAATTAATCCACGTATTGGCGGGATTGTGTCTTATGCCAAAGATGCATTTGGGCCGTTTGTAGGTTTTCAATCCACCATCTGTTATTGGATAAGTGCCTGGATTGGTAATGTTGCTTTGTTAGTTGCTGGGGTGGGTTATTTGAGTTATTTCTTCCCCGCACTGCATGAGCCGGTGTATAGCTGCATTACCTCCATCGTCATTTTGTGGGCATTTGTTTTATTAGGCTCATTTGGCGCGGATATTGCGGGCCGCTCTCAGTCATTTACTGCCACCTGTATGCTGATTGTGGTGCTTGGGGTCGGGTTTATTGGCTGGTTCTGGTTTAAACCGGATAACTTTACTCAGGTGTATAACGCCACCGGCAAAAGCGATTTGCAGGCCGTGATGAGCGCAGCATCTATTGCGCTGTGGGGCTTTCTTGGCGTGGAATCGGCTGTGGTATCGACCGGTCAGGTCAAAGATCCTGAACGTACCGTGCCAAAAGCCACCGTGTTTGGTTTGCTGATCACCGCCATTTGCTATGTCAGCAGTTGTACCGTAATCATGGGGATCGTGCCGCACGAAGTGCTGGTGCATTCGCCAGCGCCGTTTGCGTCGGCGGCCAGCTATATGTTTGGTCCGTTGGCCGGTAAAGTGGCGTCAGCGTTAAGTATCATTGCGTGTTTTGGGTCACTGTCGGGCTGGTTGATTTTGCAATCGGAAGCGCCGCGAGCGGCAGCCAAAGATGGCATCTTTCCTGCGTTTTTTGCAGAGACCAATAAAAACAATGTGCCGGTAAAAAGTCTGGTGTTTACCGGTGTGCTGATGAGTCTGGTGTTATTCATGACTGCATCGCCAAATCTGGCTAAACAGTTTGAGATTGTGATTCTGTTGTCAGTCTTTGCCTCATTATTGCCGTATATCTACGCGATTATTTCGCTGCCTATTTTGATGATTAACCGTGATATGGCCGCCACCCGTACGTTTCGCGTGTATACCGGATTGGTGTTAATCGGGATTGTATTTTGCCTCTATGCCTTGCTGGGCTCCGGCAGTAACTCGCTATACTGGGGCATTTTGATGGTGCTGATCACCATTCCGCTGTACACCTATGTGGCGGCGAAAAAACACAGCGCTGCCGTTGTCGATAGTGCTCATGCGGCAACCAGCAGCAAAAGTTAACTAAATGCCATTTTAAGGATGTGCCACAGACTTGTTGTTTCATGCTGATAGTCTCATACGGCGACAGAACGCAGTTCTTGTCGCCGTATTGCTTTGCAGACGCCCCTTTACCGGCGGGTATTTCCCTTTAAAACCGCGCAAAACGATCGCAAAAAATCCGCTTTCCACCTCTCTTCCCGTGCACAACGTCATAATTGAATAATAAAAAACCGATCAGACCGGCAAAGGGCATTTTTCCGCGCAGAATATGTCAAAATAGGACCTTTCATGCATGAGTGGGTGCCAGCGGTGTCTGAAGATCAGAATTTTGACGGCATTGTCGATAAGTTCGCACAGAATATTTACGGCTCGACTAAAGGGCGGATCCGTGAAGCCGTTCTGCAGCAAGATTTAAATCATCTGCTGGCGCAGCTGCCTGCGCGTCCGCTACGGATCTTGGATGCCGGTGGTGGAATGGGGCAGTTGTCTCGTTTTCTGGCGTCACAAGGGCATTTCGTCACCTTGTGCGATATTTCGCAAGAGATGCTAGAAAGTGCTGCCGCTGCGGCCGCTGCCGAAGGGCTGTCTGATCGCATGCAGTTTGTGCACTGTCCGGCACAACAGGTGGGAGAGCATTTAGACGCTCCAGTAGATCTGATATTGTTCCATGCTGTGCTGGAATGGGTCGAAGATCCGGTCGATGTGCTGACGCGTTTGGCGGAGCAGCTGGTACCGGGCGGCGCGCTGTCATTAATGTTTTATAACTACAATGGCATGCTGCATCATCACCTGATTGGCGGCAACTTTGATTACGTGAATGCGGGCATGCCGCGGCGACGTAAAAAATCTTTAGTGCCGACTCATCCGCGCCACCCTGAGCAGGTGTATCAATGGTTAACCGATTTGCAGCTACGCATTGTCGGTAAGACCGGTGTGCGCGTATTGCATGATTATCTGCGTGATAAATCACAGCAGGAAACCAAATTTGAGCTGCTGCTGGAAATGGAGCAGCGTTATTGCCGGCAAGAGCCTTATATTAGTCTTGGCCGTTACATTCATGTCATGGCACGCAAGCCTGAGATGAAATTTTAAGGGACATTGCATGAGTGAATTTTCCCAGACCGTACCTGAGCTGGTCGCCTGGGCGAGGAAAAATGACTTCTCCATTGCATTGCCGGTGGAGCGTCTGGCTTTTCTGCTTGCCATTGCCACCCTCAATACCGAGCGTTTTGATGGCGAAATGTCAGAAGGGGAACTGGTCGATGCGTTTCGTCATGTGAGCGAAAGCTTCAGTCTGGCCAATGAAACCCTGAATCAGCGCGCCAACAACGCCATTAACGATCTGGTTCGCCAGCGTTTACTGAGTCGTTTTACCAGCGAAGTGATGGAAGGGCAGTCAATTTATCGCCTGACCCCGCTCGGCATTGGCATTACCGATTACTATATTCGTCAGCGTGAATTTTCAGCGCTGCGTTTGTCTGTCCAGCTGTCGATTGTGGCGGATGAGATTCAGCGTGCGGCGGAAGCGGCAGAAGAGAACGGGGATGACGCCCACTGGCGGCGTAATGTCTATGCACCGCTCAAATATTCCGTAGCTGAAATTTTTGACAGTATCGACCTGACCCAGCGTCTGATGGATGACCATCAGCAAGCCGTGAAAGACGATATTGCTGCGCTACTGAGCAAAGATTGGCGGGCGGCGATCAGCAGCTGTGAAACGTTGCTGGATCAAACCTCCGGTAACCTGCGCGAACTGCAAGATACGCTGGAAGCCGCTGGCGACAAGCTGCAAGCCCGTTTGCTGCGCATTCAAGATGCCACTTTAGGCCACGATGATCTGGCGTTTGTCGATCAACTGGTGCTGGACTTGCAAGCCAAGCTCGACCGCATTATCAGTTGGGGTCAGCAAGCCATTGATCTTTGGATTGGCTATGACCGCCACGTCCATAAATTTATCCGTACCGCAATTGATATGGATAAAAATCGGATCTTTGCTCAGCGTCTGCGCCAGTCTATCCGCGATTACTTTGATATGCCGTGGGTACTGTATCACGCCAATGCCGATCGTCTGCTGGATATGCGCGACGAAGAGATGGCGCTGCGTAACGAGATTGCGGTGGGGGATTTACCGCCAGAGCTGGAGTACGAAAGCTTAAGCGATCTGAACGAGCAACTGGCCGCCAGCATTGAAAGCTTGCTGATTGAGTATCGCCAGCAGCAGCGTCCGCTTGATTTGGCGGCGGTGCTGAAAGACTTCTTACGACGCTTCCCAGGTGCGCGTCACTTTGATGTATCGCGTCTGCTTGTTGACCAAGCGGTACGCCTTGGGGTAGCGAAAGCCGATTTTGCCGGCCTGCAGCCAGAATGGCAGGCCATTAACGACCACGGAGCCAAGGTTCAGGCCCATGTCATCGATGAATATTGATCAATATATTCCTGTGCGTATGGCACAGGCGATTGCTAATCCGATTTTCCCTGTCCTCGACAGCCAGCTGCGCGCCGGTCGTCACATCGGTTTGGAAGATCTGGATAACCATGCCTTCCTGATGGATTTCCAAGGTGAGCTGGATGAGTTTTACCGTCGCTATAACGTGGAGTTAATCCGCGCGCCGGAAGGGTTCTTCTATCTGCGCCCACGCTCAACCACCTTGATTGCACGAAGCGTGCTGTCTGAGCTCGACATGATGGTCGGCAAGGTATTGTGTTACCTCTACCTCAGCCCTGAGCGTCTGGCACAAGAAGGCATTTTTACCGTAGCCGACCTGTATGACGAGCTGCTGAATTTGGCCGACGAAACCAAGTTGCTCAAGCTGGTGAATAACCGCTCGACTGGCTCGGATCTGGACCGCAAAAAGCTGCAGGAGAAGGTGAATACCTCCCTGAACCGCCTGCGCCGTCTGGGCATGCTGGTGATGATTGGTGACAGCGGCAAATTCCGTATCTCCGAAGCGGTATTCCGCTTTGGCGCGGATGTTCGTAGCGGCGATGATCCACGCGAAGCGCAGTTGCGCATGATCCGTGATGGGGAAGCGATGGCGGCAGACACGTTGTCATTAGATGATGCTGTGGACGATGCGGGCGAAACCATCGTCGATGATGGTGAGGAATAATCGAACATGATCGAACGCGGAAAATTTCGCTCATTAACACTGGTTAACTGGAACGGCTTCTTTGCTCGGACATTTGATCTTGATGATCTGGTCACAACGTTGTCCGGCGGTAACGGTGCGGGTAAGTCCACCACCATGGCGGCCTTTGTCACCACCTTGATCCCCGATTTGACGTTACTGCACTTTCGTAACACCACCGAAGCGGGCGCGACCTCAGGCTCTCGCGATAAAGGTCTGTACGGTAAGCTGAAAGCCGGTGTCTGTTATGCCGCTATTGATACGCTGAACTCACGTAATCAACGTATGCTGATTGGTGTTCGTTTGCAGCAAGTCGCCGGTCGTGATCGCAAGGTGGATATCAAGCCGTTTGCGATTCAAGGCTTGCCGATGGCCACCAATCCGACCGATTTGCTGACCGAAAAACTGTCGGACTCCAAAGCGCGTGTTCGCCAGCTGCAAGAAGTGCGTGATTTGGTCGATGAGCTGGAAGGCGTGCAGTTTAAGCAATTCAACTCGATTGCTGATTATCACAGCCTGATGTTCGACATGGGTGTGATCCCGAAACGTCTGCGCTCTTCATCTGATCGCAGTAAGTTCTATCGTCTGATTGAAGCGTCTCTGTACGGTGGTATTTCCAGCGCCATTACCCGTTCTCTGCGCGATTATTTGCTGCCAGAAAACGTTGGCGTGCGTAAAGCCTTCCAAGATATGGAAGCGGCGCTGCGTGAAAACCGCATGACGCTGGAAGCGATTCGCGTCACCCAGTCTGACCGTGACATGTTCAAGCAGTTGATTGCCGAAGCCACCAACTATGTGGCGGCGGACTACATGCGGCATGCCAACGAGCGCCGTCAGCATTTGGAAGATGTGCTGAATCTGCGCCGTGAATGGTTCGGTGTTCGCGGTGAGCTGGTTAACCAGCAGTATCGTCTGGTCGAGATGGGCCGCGAGCTGGCGGAGCACAAAGGCGCCGAAAACGATCTGGAAGCCGATCATCAGGCGGCCAATGATCACCTGAACTTGGTGATGACCGCTCTGCGTCAGCAAGAGAAAATCGAGCGTTATCGCGATGATTTAGAAGAGCTGTCGGTTCGTTTGGAAGAGCAGAACGAAGTGGTCGCCGAATCCACCGAAGCGTTGGCCGAAGCTGAAGAGCTGGCAGAAGGCGCGGAAATTGAGGTGGACGATCTCAAGTCTCAGTTGGCCGATTACCAGCAAGCCCTAGATTCCCAGCAAACTCGTGCCCTGCAATATCAGCAAGCGGTGCAGGCGCTGGAAAAAGCGCGCGCGCTGTGTGCATTGCCAGAGCTGACTGCTGACAATGCTGCTGAATGGCAAGAGGAGTTTGTGGCCCGTGAACAGGAAGCCACCGAGCGTTTGCTGAGCCTTGAACAGAAAGTGAACGTGGAGCAAGCCGCTGCCGGTCAATTTGATCGCGCGTATCAGCTGGTTTGTCGCATTGCCGGTGAAGTGGCGCGCAGTGATGCGTGGCAAACCGCCCGTGAACTGTTGCGTGATTTGCCTTCGCAACAGCATCTGGCCGAGCGAGTTTCCCCGCTGCGCAGTCAGTTGGCCGAGCTAGAGCAGCGTTTGCGTAGTCAGCAAGATGCTGAGCGTCTGCTCAATGATTTTATCCGTCGTAGTGGCAGTCGCATTGATCATCCGGCTGAGCTGGCTGAAGAGCAAGCGCGTTTGGATCTGCAAGCTGAAACCGTTGCGGCGGAGCTGTCTGAGCATCTGGAGCAGCGTAGCAGCTTGCGTCAGCAACGCGAGCAGTTTGCCGGTCAGATTGCCGCGCTGTCTAAGCGTGCGCCGCAGTGGCTGACCGCGCAAGATGCGCTGAATACCTTAAGCACCCAGATTGAACAGCCACTGGAAGATGCGCAAGCCGTGATGCAGCAGATGCAAAATCTGCTGGAGCAAGAACGTGAGCGCACCGTGGCGCGCGATCAGGTGGCCGCGAAAAAGGCCGTTATCGAAGCGCAAATCGAACGTTTGGCACAACCGGGCGGGGCGGAAGATAGCCGTCTGGTTGCGCTGGCGGAGCGTTTGGGCGGTGTATTGCTGTCCGAAATTTATGATGATGTGACGCTGGATGATGCGCCGTACTTCTCGGCGCTGTATGGTCCGGCGCGTCATGGCATCGTGGTGCAAGATCTTTCTGCGGTACGTGAACTGATGCCAGAGCTGGTGGATGACTGCCCAGAAGACTTGTATCTGATTGAAGGCGATCCGCAGTCGTTCGATGACAGCGTTTTTGAAACGCAAGAGCTTGAAGGCGCGGTGGTGGTGCAGATCTCCGAGCGTCAGCTGCGTTATTCGCGCTTCCCAGCTGTACCGCTGTTTGGTCGTGCCGCACGCGAAAGCCGTCTGGAAACGTTGCGCGCGGAGCGTGAAGAGTTAGCTGAGCGTTACGCCACGCTGTCATTTGACGTGCAAAAACTGCAACGCCTGCATCAGGCGTTTAGCCGCTTTGTCGGTGAGCATCTGGCAGTGGCGTTTGAGTCTGATCCAGAGGAAGAAATTCGTCTGCTGAACCAGCAGCGCAGTGATATCGAACGTGAGCTGGCGCAGGCCGATGCCATTGAAAAACAGCTGCGCACGTCACAAGAACAATTGCGTGAACAACTGAACCTGCTCAATCGCTTGGTGCCGTTGACCGCGTTGCTGGCCGATGAAGATCTTATTGATCGCACCGAAGTGCTGCGCGAAGAGTTGGATGCGGCGCTGGAAGCCCAGCGTTATATCCAGCAATACGGCGTGCAGTTGCAACAATTAGAGCCGTTGTTGTCGGTACTGCAAAATGACCCGCAGCAGCAAGATAGCTTGCAAGCCGATTATCAGCAGGCGCAAAACCAGCAGCGTGAAGCTAAGCAAAAGCTGTTTGCCCTGTCTGAAGTGGTGCAGCGCCGCGCTTACTTTGCTTATGCCGACTCCGTGGGTATGGCCGGTGAGTCCTCTGGTCTAACCGAAAAACTGCGTGAGCAACTGGCGCATGCCGAAGCTGAGCGTAGCCGTCAGCGTGATCGTCTGCGTCAACTGCAAAGCCAGCACAGCCAATATCATCAGGTGTTTGCTTCGTTACGCAGCTCGCACGATGCTAAGCGCGATATGCTGGCAGAGCTGGAGCAAGAGATGCAAGACATTGGCGTGCGCGCTGATGCCGATGCGGAAGCCCGCGCACGTAGCCGCCGCGACGAGCTGCATGCCCAGCTGAGCAACAACCGTCAGCGCTGCAGCCAGCTGGAAAAACAGATCGCGACGCTGGAAGCCGAAATGGATGGCCAGCAAAAACGTCTGCGTAAGCTGGAGCGTGAATATCTGAGCCTGCGTCAGCAAGTGGTGCAAGCCAAAGCGGAATGGTGTGCGGTACTGCGTCTGGCGCGCGATAACGATGTGGAGCGTCGTTTGCATCGTCGTGAGCTGGCTTACTTGTCAGCAGACGAGCTGCGCTCGATGTCGGATAAAGCGCTGGGTACGTTGCGCCAAGCGGTGGCGAATAACGAGATGCTGCGCGATGTACTGCGTGCATCAGAAGATTCGCGTTATCCACAGAAGAAAGTGCTGTTCTACATTGCCGTGTATCAGCACCTGCGTGAGCGTATTCGTCAGGACATCATCCGTACCGACGATCCGGTGGATGCTATCGAGCAGATGGAAATCGAGCTGGCGCGTCTGACCGAAGAGCTGACTAGCCGCGAACAGAAGCTGGCAATCAGCTCCGAAGCGGTAGCCAACATCATGCGTAAGACCATTCAGCGCGAGCAAAACCGCATTCGCATGCTGAACCAAGGCTTGCAGAATATCTCGTTTGGTCAGGTACAAAGTGTTCGACTGTCGGTGAATATCCGTGATAGTCACGCCATGTTGCTGAGCGGCCTGTCTGATCAGCAAGAGCAGCATCAGGACTTGTTCTCTAACAATCGTCTGACCTTCTCTGAAGCGTTGGCGAAGCTGTATCAGCGCCTGAATCCGCACATCGATATGGGTCAGCGCACGCCGCAGACTATCGGTGAAGAGTTGCTGGATTATCGTAACTACTTGGATTTGGAAGTAGAAGTCTTCCGTGGCTCGGATGGTTGGCTGCGCGCCGAAAGTGGGGCGTTGTCTACCGGTGAGGCGATCGGTACCGGTATGGCTATCTTGCTGATGGTCGTACAAAGCTGGGAAGAAGAGTCGCGCCGTCTGCGTGGTAAAGACATTGCACCGTGCCGCTTGTTGTTCCTTGATGAAGCTGCGCGTCTTGATGCGAAATCTATCGCTACTTTGTTTGAGCTGTGTGAGCGTCTGGATATGCAGCTGCTGATTGCTGCGCCAGAAAACATCAGCCCAGAGAAGGGGACCACCTACAAACTGGTACGTAAGATCTTCCAAAACCACGAGCATGTGCATGTGGTGGGGCTGCGTGGCTTTGGGGCTGAGTTACCGCAAAGTGCGCCGCAAGCAGCGCCTGAGAGTGCCGAGATCTTGTGATACTGAACGGTTAATTTTTCGGTAGAATTTTAATAAAAAGCTGTGCATGATAATCCGTCATGCGCAGCTTTTTCTTTTATTATCAGCAATGTGTTGTAAATAAATGATGAGGTTAAAAATAGATTACCGCGCATGATTGGAGTATGCTTTTTTTATCCTATATTTTAATAACATCCAACCTGCACATTATTTGTGCGGATAATCTCGCTTAAAGAGCCGAATTCAGATGCGTCCATCGAAAGTCACTCAAGCCGCTGGTTGTTTATTGGTTTCTGCATTATTGGTGCAGCCTTTTGGCGTTGCGGCGGCCGCCAATGAGGCAGACACAGCAAATGTCGCCGGACCTGTGCAGCAGGGTTTACCGCAGCATGTGGAGCTTAACTTCCCACAGCAGGTCAATAAGCTGTACGCCGCCAGTAATATGCAGCCGTTGTGGCAAAACGAAGAGGCGACACGCGCCTTTTTGGTGCAGCTGAATGAACTGGCCTTGGCGGGGATCAATCCGCGCTTTACCCAGTGGGTCAAAGAGATCAGCAATACCCATTTATCAGAGATGGCGCGCGATAAACTGCTGTCTGATGCGATGCTGGGTTATCTGGGCTATGTGCAAAATGTGGGTGCAAACGGCAGTGTCTGGCTGTATGGCAACAACAAGATGGCACGTTTACCGGCACCATCTCCAGAGCGTGTTCTGGCTTGGCTGAAAGCCAAAGACCAAAATCGCCTGACGGCGTTTATTGATTCGCTAGCGCCCATGAACCCGCAATATCCGAAGATGCAAAAAGCACTGCATACTTTGCTGGAAGAGCAGCATGAAAAGGGATGGCCGCAGCTGGTCACCTCGACAACCTTGCGTCCGGGTGAATACAGCCCAATGGTGATTGGTCTGGCGCAGATCCTGCGTTTAACCGGCGATTTGCCTGCCGATTATCAGGATAACGGTGATGACCTGTATAACGCGACCTTGGTCAGCGCGGTCGAGAGTTTCCAAGCTCGTCATGGGTTGGCGACTGACGGCGTCATTGGGCCACGGACACGTTTTTGGTTAAACCAAGATCCACAAGCGCGCGCGACCTTGCTGGCGTTAAACATGCAGCGTCTGCGTTTGTTACCGGCAGAGAAAACCAATGGTATTTGGGTCAACATCCCAGATTATCGTCTGGATTACTTCCGCGATGGTAAAAAGGTGCTGGACTCGAAAGTGATTGTCGGCCGTCCGGCGCGTAAAACGCCGTTCATGCATAGCCAGCTGAATAATGTGGTGCTGAACCCGCCTTGGTCGGTACCGACTAAGCTGATCCGTGAAGATATCATCCCGAAAGTGAAGCAAAATCCGAGCTACTTGGCGCAGCATGGCTATGTGATCTTGAGTGACTGGACTGAGAACGCTTACGAGATCTCGCCGTATGATATCGATTGGAGCATGATGTCAGCGAAGAACTTCCCGTATCGCCTCAAGCAAGCGCCAGGAGATGGTAACTCGTTGGGCCGCTATAAATTCAATATGCCAAACTCAGAGGCTATTTACCTGCACGATACGCCATCCAAAGGGCTGTTCGGTAAAGATATCCGAGCGCTCAGCTCAGGCTGTGTTCGGGTGAATAAAGCGGCTGAACTGGCTGATATGCTGTTGGGCGAAGTTGGTTGGAATCAAAGCCGTATTGAAAATTCGCTGAATAAGGGCAAAACTCAGTATGTGACGATTCGTAATCGAGTGCCGGTACAGATCTATTATCTCTCTTCTTGGGTTGGGGATGATGGTCAGGTGCAATATCGTACCGATATTTACGATTACGATAAGGTGCCACGCCCAAGTGCGGTGGTACAGCGTAACCTGCGTCAGCTACTCAATTAAGCGGCTGACTGAGCGCGATACCTATATATCTGACCTCAAAAAAGAGAAGCTTTGGCTTCTCTTTTTTTGTTTTCAAGTCTTGTTCATCTAGCGGTTTTGCAGCATGCCTGACGGCGCTATTTCATGCTGTTATTTTACGCGGCTACTGAGAGTGTTCCTGATTGGCGTATACCCGATTTGAGTTCAGCGTGAAGGGGCGCGGTAGCACGACATAAATCTGAAATCGTGTCACAGCACGATATTTTCTGATATCCAGCATTTACCGCAGATGTATTGTCAGAACATTGATGGCGAAAGCTGAATCTGAGTAACAGAATCAGAAAAATCATTTCTGCCCTGTCATATTGTGATACGTCTCGATATGTTCTGTCTGAAGAAACTTATTTTGTGATTAAGTTCATGAAAATGGGTGCTTATCCGAATCTTTCTACTGACATCCGGTCTTAAATAGGTCAGCGTCAGAGGGATCTGTCAGATCTTTGTGCTGCCGTATAGGTTGACTGACTTTGCCTGTGCGGTTAAGGTGCATCGCGTTGGGTTTATAGCGTTTCCTTATAATTAACCGGATAGTAATCACTTAAATTATGCAAGATCTTGAGCAAGGGATTGATCACAGTCGTCGTAAGTGGCTTGCTTTAGGTGGCGTAGTACTCGGTTGTGCGCTGCTTCCCGGGCAAGCTTTGGCCTCATTATCTACGTCCAAACCAAAGATCCTGACATTGAATAACATCAATACCGGGGAAAAGGTTCGGGCCGAGTTTTTTGATGGTAAAAACTACGTCTCGGAAGAGTTGTCACGCCTGAATTTTTTGTTGCGTGATTACCGAGCTAATCAGGTTACCAAGATTGATAAACGATTGTTTGATCAACTATACCGCATTCAACTGATGGTCGGCGCACGTGGGGAAATCCAACTGATTTCTGGCTACCGTTCACCGAAAACCAATAAAAATCTGCGCAAACATTCTCGAGGTGTGGCTAAGCATAGCTACCATACTCTGGCACGTGCCGTGGATTTTCGCATCGAAGGCGCATCATTGAGTAATGTCCGCAAAGCGGCCATGAAAATGAAAGCCGGCGGTGTGGGCTACTATCCAAAAAGCAATTTTGTGCATGTGGATACCGGCCCTGTACGCGCATGGTAAATCTGCTTGCAGCATAATGACAAAGCCCGAACTGAGTTTCGGGCTTTGTGCTATTTAACGTTACTGAGTAGTGCTAAGAGTCGCGTGTCAAAGGCTTGTGTGTGACAGGCTATGATTGAGCCGGTTGAGTGGTTAGGCCCGTGTTTTGTGCCTTCGCGTCACCCTGCGTTGCTTTCTGAGATGACGCGCTTAAATGTGGTGTGATGTAGCGCGCGCGTTTTTTCTCTTTTAGCTTGCTGGTGTCAACCAGTACTAAGCCATCAATACAGTCAGCAAAGTCCGGATCAGTACCAAAATCCAAGAATTGCACGCCACCAGGTTCGCACAGTTCACTGTACTGTTTGTACAAGGTCGGGATCTGCGCGCCAAAATGGTGCATTAGCGATTTAAGGGTCGTGAGATCTTTAAGGTAATCCGTGCCGCAAAACTGTTGCTGTAGTTCTTTTTGCAGCTCGTTCGTCAGCTGATAAGGACGACGTGAGCGGGCAATGCTCTGGTGAGCGGCAAAATAGGTTTGATAGAAGTAAACCAGCAGGTTTTTCGCTTCCGGCGGTAAACCGTTACTGATACTGACCGGCCCGAACAGATAGCGAAAATGCGGATTGCGCGCCAAAAATGCCCCGATGCCTAGCCACAGATAATCTAAGCTGCGTAAACCCCAGTAGCGCGGCTGTACGAAGCTGCGCCCCAACTCCAGTCCTTGCTGCAAGATAGGCGTCATTCCTTCATCGTATTGAAAGAGCGAGTGGGTATAGATACCGTCTAAGCCTTTTTCGCGTAAGGTGGTAGCGGTATCGCACAATCGGTAGGCGCCGACAATCTCCAGATCCTGATCATCCCACAGCACAATGTGGACATAGTGGCGATCATAGCCATCGATGTCATACCGTTGCCCAGAGCCTTCGCCTACAGCGCGAAACGCGACTTCGCGCAAGCGACCGATTTCGCGCA
This sequence comes from Plesiomonas sp. PI-19, assembly GCF_021368255.1. NCBI lineage: Bacteria > Pseudomonadati > Pseudomonadota > Gammaproteobacteria > Enterobacterales > Enterobacteriaceae > Plesiomonas > Plesiomonas sp. PI-19. The sequence goes on along the minus strand of NZ_JAJNMQ010000001.1, from coordinate 1,643,724 downwards.
TGATGGCGGAGTTTTCGCTGTAGCGATACAGGTAGATTTTTTTGTCATCACTGCTGGTTCCGAGCAAATCACACTCTTGGATCTCTTTACGCAGCGTCACGCGATTTTCTGGATGGGCAATCGGGATTTCAGTGGGTAACACGCCTGCTTTATTGGAGCCGAGCTGATACAGGTGTTTGCGAAACAGTTTGATCCGCGTCGGTGTTGGTAAATGGCAAAGGGTGTGATAACTGCGATAGGGAATAGGTGCACCGATATTAATCTGGATCCCTTTATGGGTTTGATTAAACATCTCTTTGACCAGCAATAACGTGGCCAGCGGTTTGTATACCATCGACGTGCCGTAAAACAGCGCTGAGTTACGGCCTTTAATATAAATGGGCACCACTGGCGCTTGAGCGCGGCTGGCGATTCGCAAAAAGCCACTATGCCAGCGTGTATCGCGCACCCCGTTAGGGCGCAGGCGCGATACTTCACCGGCAGGGAAAATAATCACCGCGCCTTCTTGCTCTAGCCACTGATGGATCTGATTCAGGTTTTCTTTCGGTGTTTTGCCGCCCATGTTATTAACCGGCAGCAATAATGGCTCCAACGGTGCTAATTGCATCAACATGTTATTGGCGATGATTTTGACATCTTTACGCAGCTGACCAACCAAACGCAGCAGAGTAAGGCCATCCAATGAGCCGATAGGGTGGTTAGCGATGATAACGACGCGGCCCGTGACCGGTATATTTTCTAGGGCGTTATCGCGAACCGTAGCGTGAAAATCAAAATAGCGTAAAACCTGCTCAACAAACTCAAATCCGGTGACGTCCGGATAGGTGCGCGCAAATTGCTGAAAATCGTCTTCATGCAGCAGATTTTTCAGCACGGAACTCACCGGACGGTACAGCCATGTACGCTGTGGCAGTGTTGGTGCGTATTTATGAAGTACATCATCCACATTAATCATCCCTAAGCTCCAAGTCAGCGGCAGTAACGGATATTATTTACGTTAAAAATATGACATATCCGTTAATGTTACAGGGATTTTGGTAGCAGAGTAGTGCAATAAATATTCGTTAACAAAAATTGGCGAAAAAAATTGAGAGTGCTGAGGGAATGAGAAATTCGCGTTATTTTTGTCTCTCGATCCGGAATAAAAAATAACGCGTTAGCCACCGTTATTATGACAGTGACGGCTAAGGCCAAATTAATGGTGCATTTTGCGTTTCAATCCGCGTTTCAATCTATAAAAACGCCTGAACGCGTGTATCAATACCTGCAGCCATAGGGCTTCAGGTATCAAGATTGGGTATCGGGGCGAGGGCGTGCTTTTTTGACCGTATTTTTGTTTTGCTTGGCAATGAGCAAACTGAGGTAGGCATTGACCACTTTGGTGCGATAGGTAATGTGGTATTTGGGCGTTTTGGAGTGGTAGTTACCCACCGCGCACCACACATCCTCCTGACATTGGGTCAGGTGTTCACGCAAGAGAGCACCCGCGACCGCCACATTCAAGCAAGTATTGCTAGCGAGCGCTTTCCACGTTAGGCCGGGAAACTGCGCTTCTAAGCGAGGCAAATGTATGGTGTTAATCTGCATGGGCCCCAAATCGTAAGAGCCATTGCTGTTTTTACTGATGGTGCCTTTCTTGCCGCCTTCCACTTGTGAAATGGCTTTGAGCAAAATGCCCGGTACGTTGTAGAGACGGCTAGCCATACTGATGCAGTATTGCATTTCAGCGGCCGGCACGGCTTGTTCTGTATAACCTGCATCAAACATGGCACAAATTCCTTTTATCCACGTTAATACTATGGAGCAGGACAGGAAAAGTGGTAGAAGAAATTGCTTTTCGGGGACAGAAAATTGCAGAATCTGAATTCAGATCTTTTTTCTTCTCAGGTTTAGCATGAAATTTACGATTTTGCCGGTTACCGCGTTTCAACAAAACTGTTCCCTGATCTGGTGTTCGCAGACGCTGCAAGCGGCGTTAATTGACCCGGGTGGTGATGCCCCAGCCTTAAAACGTGCCATTGAACAGACCGGTGTAACCCTGACGCATATCTTGCTGACGCACGGTCATCTGGATCATGTGGGCGCAGCAGCGGAATTGGCTAGCCATTATGGGGTGCCGGTTTATGGCCCTCAGATGGCGGATAAGTTCTGGCTGGATGGGTTGTCGCAGCAGGCGCAGATGTTTGGTTTGGCCGATTGTGGTGCGTTGACGCCAGATCATTGGCTGAATGGCGGCGATGAAATTCGTATCGGTCAAATGACCTTAGAAGTGCGTCATTGCCCAGGTCATACACCAGGTCACGTGGTGTTTGTGAATCAGGCTGAGAAGATGGCGTTCGTTGGCGATGTGTTGTTCAAAGGCGGTATTGGTCGCACGGATTTCCCTATGGGCGATCATGCGCAGCTGCTGGCTTCGATCCGCAGTGAATTGTGGTCATTGAGTGATGATACGGTGTTTGTGCCGGGGCATGGTCCGTCATCCACCATCGGTCATGAGAAACGGACAAATCCTTTTGTCGGTGAGGATATGCCAGCCTGGTAAGACTGTGCATCATCTTACGCGATGATTATTCAGTATGCTGATCAGTGTGCAGGTGTTGTAGCGCTAAGCCGGATTCGGCGGCGGGGATCACCTGTCCGTCAGCATACTGATAAGCACTGCGCTCGGCGTGTTCACGATAGCTGCGCGAGAGGGTAATCACTTCCTGCGCGGAGCGATCCAGCGCAGTGATGGGGATATAAAGATCGTAGCCTAGTAAACGCCGGCAGTGGCGCATCCGGTTCAGCAGCATGGCTTCTGTACCGGTGTAAATTTCTTGCTGCAGCACCACTGGTGTGTCGTCATACAGCAGCGTGCCATCATACGGGACGCTGAATTCCTCTTGCGACATACCAATATCAATCAGATCGCGTTGTTCGCTAATCAGACTGTTGATCAAATCAGGGCTGATGCGGTCTAAAATCGCGGTGTAGTTTCTAACACGCACGCCGAGATAGTCTAGCGGTTGCCAATCCAGCCCCACTTGCTGGCGTGGTACACCAATACTCTGAATTTCCTGCCACGGTAATGCCCAGCCGCCATGGCGGTGATGATACTGAATGTGCCCGACTGACAGTGTCAGCCCAATATCCGGCTCTAACCAGCGTTTAAAGCCATGCCATGACAGGTAAATGGCTGGAAACAGCATCAGCAGGAGAAACAGCCAGCCATGCTCGCTGATATACATCAGGAACACTGCCGAGAAGCAGAGTAAGGTGCCGCTTAGCAGCAGCGTCAGACAATGCTTTTTGATCACGGGGCGCATGTGCAAACTTTCCATCGGCCTCTCCTGAATGACAAGCGTGTTATGAGTATGGAAGTATCTGTGTCATTTTGAGAAGTTCTTCACAGTTATTTTTGCGTGCAAAAGATCGTTGCAGACAAAATGTCTGTTTAGCTTGAGTTATGGCGGCGAGCTAAACACTGGCAGGCTGATAAAAGTACGCAACGTTTGAGCTGTGCCCTCAGAAAGGCGACGTGATGAGTGAGCGGGGGAATTGGTCAGGAGCGTTTAGCATGAATGGATTAGAGGCAAAATATTACGGCCAGCGTTAGCTGACCGTAATAGCGTGAGGTGATCTTAGGTGAGCGTTAAAGATGAGCGCTCAAGAAGTACTCGCTCGACAGATTTACAGTACTTGAGCAATTGCCTGACACAGCGGATCAATGTTGGAGGAGGTGATCCCTGCCACATTGATACGACCGGAGCCGACAGCATAAATTGCAAATTCATCTTTCAAACGGGCAACCTGCTGTGGATTCAGGCCACTAAAAGAGAACATACCATTTTGACGTGCGATGAAGCTGAAATCACGGTTCGCGCCCAGCGCTTGCAGTTTGGCGACAAACAGCTCACGCATCTGATGAATGCGACCACGCATCTCAGTCAGTTCCGCTTCCCACTCTGCTTTCAGCTGCGGGTCAGACAGGATCAACGCAACAACGGCAGCACCGTGTGCAGGTGGGTTGGAGTAGTTAGCACGGATCACCGATTTGACTTGGCTAAACGCACGCTCCGCGGTTTCCTGATCGGCTGCGACCAAAGTACAAGCACCGACGCGCTCGTTGTACAGGCCGAAGTTTTTAGAGAAGGAGCTGGCTACCAGCAATTCGCTGTGGTTGGCGCAGAAAGCGCGCAGGCCGTAAGCATCTTCTTCCAGACCACGAGCAAAGCCTTGATAGGCGAAGTCAAACAGTGGCAACCAGCCTTTGGCTGCTGACAGCTTGGCCAGTTGATCCCACTGCGCTGGCGTTGGGTCGATACCGGTTGGGTTGTGGCAGCAACCGTGGAATAACACCACATCACCCGCTTTGGCTTGCTCCAGTGAGGTCAGCATGGCATCAAAGTCGAGCGCCATATTGGCGGCATCAAAATAACCGTACTCACGCACTTCCAGACCGGCCGCTTTAAACACGCTCGCGTGGTTAGGCCAAGTTGGATTGCTGATCCAAATCGTGCTCGCAGAGGTTTGGCGAGCGATGAATTCCGCAGCAACACGCAGAGCACCTGTACCACCAGGTGTTTGTGCGGTTTTGGCACGCTTTTCCCGCACAATAGCGCTGTCAGCGCCAAACAGCAGGGCTTGAGTGCAGGCGGCAAAACTGGCTAGGCCATCAATGCCCAGATAGTTTTTGCTGCTTTCTTCTTCCAGCAGACGTTTTTCCGCTTTTTTCACGCTGTGCAGTACCGGGGTTTGGCCGGCATCATCCTTGTAAACACCAACGCTAAGGTTAATTTTGTGAGTTCGTGGATCGGCGCGGAAGGTATCGGCGAGGCCGAGAATTGGATCTGCCGGAGCGGCAATGATGTGTTCAAACATATGTGGTGACATCCATGCAAGTAATACAAAGTTCCTTTATCCTTATACCTTTTGCATAGTGTCTTGACAATCAATCCGGCCAAGAAAAAACACAAGAAAAGGCGCCGTAGCGCCTTTATGTCACCCTGTTGTTAATCTGCTGGATTGGTCAGAAGTTGTACTGGAACGCAACGGCGACCACATCATCGGTGAGCACACTGTTTTGACGAGTGTATTCGTTGTTGTCGAGCAGATTGATTTTGTAATCCACATAGGTGGTGAAGTGGTTATTGATCGCGTAGTTCAACGATAAGTCGACATATTTACTGTAATCCTGATCGCCATAACCGTTTAAGCTTTTCGCTTTACCTTGCGCATAGGCAATACCTGGGGTCAGGCCCATGTCGAAGGTGTATTGCGCGGTCAAGAAATAGGCTTGTGTTTTGTCAGCAAAGTTGTTGTTATTGTTGATATCAACATACGGTTGCTGATTGTCGGTTTCGGCATACACCGCTGACAGATAGATGTTGTTAAGATCGTATTTTGCGCCCAGAGCCCACATATGCGCGCGGCTTTCGTTGAAGTCTGACGCCAGTGGAGCACCGAGATTACGAATGGCCTGCATATCTTTGCTACCGGCGTTATATGCACCACCTAAGGTGATGCCGACCGAATCGAAGGTATATTGCAATGAGGCACCGGCACCTTCGCCCTGTACGCCGGTACTGCTAGCCAGATATTGCAGACCCATATCAAAGCCAGCATAGCTGTAGCGGTATTGCAGCATACCGTTACCACGGCCTGAACCGAACATCGAATCTGGATCTATCACGGTACTGCCTGAGACTTCGGAGAAGTAACCCAACGTATCTTCACCAAATTCTGGCAGCATATCGGCATACTGGGTCACGTCATACATCACAGACCAGTTATGACCGTATTGAATGGTGCCATAGGTATCATGGGTTAAGCCGGCATAGCCTAAGCGAACTTCACCTTCTTCGCCCCAAAATGAGTTTTCGTTATTATTGATTGGCTGGTTATATTCAAAATGACCAAAGCCTTTCAATTCAGGATTAATTTCTGTTGTGCCTTTGATACCAAAGCGAGAGTTACTCTGATCCCCGTGTGTGGAAATGTCATTTTTCTTGGAGAAGTGGTAATCCCCCATGACATACCCATAGAAATCAATGGTATTCCCATCTTTGTTATACAGTTCAACAGCATAGCTGGTGGACGATAGTAAAAGAGCAGGTAAAACTACGGCAAGAGAATTGTATTTCATGGTTAAACCCCTTGTATTTTTAGGGTGTTTTGCACCCACCACAGCTTTATTGCGGCGTACATTCCAAATTCGCCGTTGCATTAATAAGAATAGAAGGGGTTGGTAAATTCGCCATTTAAAACACGTTGCCGTATTTAGCGCTAATCATCAGGAATACATGATAAATATGCGAAAAATAAAGCAAGGAAAGAAAGTAAATAGCGTGAGATAGAAGAGAAAAAAGCAAGAGAAAGGAAATACGCGAGCAGAGATTAAATAAAAAAGAAGAAACAACTTAAAATAGCTAAGAAAATGAAGAGTCAAAGAATAAAAACGCCCCAAAAAGGGGCGTGATAAAAAACTCGCTAGGAGATGAGAGGAATGCAGTTAGAACAACAAATTAAACACTAACGCAGATACCGCCAGCAGACCAACGGCCAAGGTAAAGTAGGTACCAAAACGGTGACGATAGGCATGCAGTGATTTGACGTTATAAACCGCATACACCGGCATGATAAACAGGATAATCGCGATCACCGGACCAGACAGCGCTTCCATTACGCCCAGAATGCTTGGGTTTTGGATAGCAGAGAACCAGATAGCCAGAAACAGGATCACAATACTCAGTTTGTCAGCATGACGCAGTGATAAGCGAGTATTTTTGGTCAACAAGCCATTCAGACTTTCGCGCGCACCAAGGAAGTGGCCTAAGAATGAGGAGGTAATGGCAATAAACGCAACCAACGGCCCCAGTAAACCCAGCACTGGATTGTGCATGATGTTGGCCAGATAAGACAAAATCGACACGTTTTCGGCTTTGGCCTGTGCCAGTTGAGCCGGCGACAAGGTCAGTACGCAAGAGAACACAAACAGCAGCACAAAACAGACCAGCATGGTGGTGGTACGACGCATGATGCTATCTGTTTTCGCCTCAGAGTGTGCGCCATAGCGTTGGCGTTGTACTTTGGCAAAATAAGAGACTGCCGGAGTGTAGCTGAATGAGAACACCACGACCGGAATGGCCAGCCACAATGTGGTCATAAAATCTTTAGCTGACGGCATACTCAGTGCTGGCATTTGCCAATGTGGGATCAAATACAAAGAGAGCAGGCCCAAAATACCGGCGAGTGGATACACCATTACTTCAAAACTTTTCAGCAACACTTTTTCGCCGGCAATCATGATAGCAATCAGAGCGAAAATCAGGCCACCCGACAGCAGCGCGCGTGGTGGCGAAGCCATGCCAAGCTGATTGACCATAAAACTATCCGTAGTATTGGTGATCGCAACACCGTAAATCATCAGGATGGGGAAGATTGACAGAAAATAGAGCAAGGTAACCAAGCGGCCAAAACGCGCTCCGAAATGCTCATCCACCACATCGGTAAAATCTGCTTCAGCATTGGCTGAAGAGTGTACAAAGCGTGCAAGACCACGGTGAGCTAGATAGGTCATCGGGTATGCCAGTGCTGCCAGAATCAGCAGCGGCCAGAAACCGCCAATCCCCAGATTGATAGGCAGGAATAAAATGCCGGCGCCAACGGCAGTGCCAAACAGGCTAAAGACCCAATGCGAGTCTTGCTTGGACCAAACGAGAGTTTTTGATTCGGTAGGGGATAGTGCTACAGCGGATTTCATGACGGTTTCCGAGGTGGTTAATCTTTACGTGCATAGTACTCGCTGTACCTGTTGAGCGCATTTGACTAAGCCAGTGATAAAAACCATGAATTTCGCACTAAAATAGAATAAATGGTTTTTATATCCAAGTTATCAAAATTAAATGCCTTTAAATTGCTATAAACAGTGAATACATAGCCTGAAATTTTACGCTATGCAAATTTGTGTGATGACAACTGTAAACTTAGGATTACATGCTGAGAAATGGTGGTTGGTAAGTTATTTATTGCGCAAAAGGTGAGCAAGAAAGGAATTGATAGCGAGATTATGGTTCTTCATGTCGGGCTAACGAAAAAAGCCGATCTCCCGTAGGAGATCGGCGCAGCTCGCAATATCTAAATTTTTCGCGTAGCGAGAAATTAGAAGGTGTATTGCAGGCCCACAGCAGCAACGTTGTTGGTGTACAGAGCGTTGTTGGCAGTGTATTCGTTGTTGTCCAGCAGGTTGATCTTATAGTCAACATACGCATTCATGTTAGCGTTGAAGTTATAAGTCAGCGCCAGGTCAACATACTTGCTGTAGTCTTGGTTGCCTACGTAACCATTTGGATGACGCAGCCAGCCTTGAGCATAACCGATGCTTGGAGTCAGGCCGTTGTCGAAGTTGTATTGAGCAACAGCGAACACTGCTTGGCTGGTAGAAGCAAATGCGTTTTCGTTGATGCTGTTTACATCACCGATGTTTCCACTCTTACCGGTGATAGGCTTCATACTGTAAGCCATTTGGTTTTTGGTTTGGGTATAGTTGATTGCTGCATAGATGTTGTTAGCATCATACTTAGCACCAACTGACCATAGCTGTGCGTTTTTATCATTGGCTAGGTTTTGTTTCTGCCAATCAGATTTCTGCGCGTTGTTGTAAGTCGCACCCAGAGTTACGCCCATGCCGGCGTCGTAAGTCATCGCGATACCGTAACCAGTACCGTTCTCGATCAGACGAGAATAGCTGTGGTTGGAGCTGTCGCCATCATAAGAATCGTTTGGTGCCAGCAGTTGCAGTGCCAGGTTGAAACCATCCCAGCTATTACGATACTGCAGAACGCCGTCAGAACGACCGTTACCGAACAGAGTTGGCGCAGAGCCGCTGTAGTTGTTGGTTGCTTCAGGCATGTAACCTTGGGTATCTTCACCCCATTCTGGCAGCATATCAGTGAAGCCAGTTACGTCATAAGATACGCCCCAGTTACGACCATAGCTGATGCTACCGTAACGGTCATCTTTCAGGCCAGCAAAGGCCAGACGCATTTGGTTAGGGCCGTTGAAGTTGTTGTCTTCGTTTGGCGCCAAGTTGTATTCAACTTGACCGAAACCTTGCAGGTGATCGTTGATTTGAGTGGTGCCATTCAGGCCCAAGCGAACGTAGCTTGCATCGCCACGATCATACATTCCAGCATTGTGGTTAGATACGAAATGGTATTCACCAGCAATTTTGCCGTACAGATCCAGTTTGTTGTTATTCTGATCGTAGATTACTGCGGCATTAGCTGCGCCTGCTACCAGCAGTGCTGGGATCATGGCTGCAAGAACAGTACGTTTCATGCTATTTCCTCATTCAGTGACGTAGAGTTCCGCTTGATTCTCATTAGTGCGGAACTTTCCTTGAGGCGTAATGTCGCATTTGTGATGATGTGATGCTAGTCACTAATTGCATCCATCCGTATCAGTCTTTGCAGCGAGAAACCGACTGTAATTAATTGTGTCCCCGATGAAACTTATTTGATATTGCGACTTCTCTTATTTTACGAATTATCAATTTAATGCTTTTACTTTCGCGTTGAAAATATTTGTTCACATCATAAAAAGAAGACATCTCGTTTTAAATCTCGTGACTTATACCCGCATTGAATAAAACATGAGCGTTCGATAATTGCGAGTGTAAATAAAAGAGGATGAAAGGATTCGTCACTTTAATTGCAGAGCAAACGAATAGCGGGCGTATTGATAAATCCGGTTTATTCGTTTTTGTTTATGATGAGTGTGAGACATGATTCGTCAATAGTCTCAACAGGGTGATATCTAAAAATAAAAGCCGGACAATGCCGGCTTTTATTATCTACGCGTCTCTACGGTCTAATCTTAGCGGTCTCAGTTCAACACGAGAAGACTGGATGACCTTATGTGAGAAACCGTATTAGAACAGCGCGTTACGTGGAGTCCGTGGGAATGGGATCACGTCACGAACGTTCTGCATACCGGTGACATAAACCACCAGACGCTCGAAGCCCAGACCGAAACCTGCGTGTGGCACGGTGCCGTAACGGCGCAGATCGCGATACCACCAGTAGTCTTCTTTGTTCAGACCCATTTCATCCAGACGGGCATCCAGAACATCCAGACGCTCTTCACGCTGTGAACCACCGATGATTTCACCGATTCCTGGAGCCAGAACGTCCATCGCAGCCACGGTCTTACCGTCTTCGTTCATACGCATGTAGAAGGCTTTGATGTCTTTCGGGTAGTTCTTCACGACCACTGGGGATTGGAAGTGCTCTTCCGCCAGATAACGCTCGTGCTCAGAAGCCATATCGACACCCCAGAACACTGGGTTTTCGAACTGCTTACCGCAAGTTTCCAGGATCTTAATCGCGTCGGTGTAGTCAATCTGGGCAAAGTCAGAAGCGATGAAGCGCTCCAGACGTGCAATGGCATCTTTATCTACACGCTCGGCGAAGAACTTCATGTCGTCCATGCGCTCGTCGAGTACCGCTTTGAACACGTACTTCAGCAGTTGCTCAGCCAGACCGGCAGCATCGTCCAAGTTCGCGAACGCGATCTCTGGCTCTACCATCCAGAACTCAGCCAAGTGGCGAGTGGTGTTAGAGTTTTCTGCGCGGAAGGTTGGGCCAAAGGTATATACCTTAGACAGCGCACACGCATAGGTTTCAACGTTCAGCTGACCAGATACTGTCAGGAATGCTTCTTTACCGAAGAAGTCTTCGCTGTAATCCACTGTGCCTTTATCGGTACGTGGCAGGTTTTCCATATCCAGCGTGGATACGCGGAACATTTCACCGGCACCTTCACAGTCAGAAGCAGTGATCAGTGGCGTAGAGATCCACAGATAGCCGTTCTCATGGAAGAAACGGTGGATCGCTTGTGCCAGGGTGTTACGCACACGGGTCACCGCACCCACGATGTTGGTACGGGCACGCAGGTGGCCGACTTCACGCAGGTATTCAATAGAGTGACGCTTGGCCGCCATCGGGTAAGTATCCGGATCTTCAACCCAACCCAGAACGGTAATAGAAGTGGCTTGCACTTCAAACGCTTGGCCTTGACCCATGGAAGCAACCACTTTACCGGTGACTTCAACAGAACAGCCGGTTGTCAGGCGCAGTACTTCGCTCTCGTAATTAGGCAGAGTATTAGCAATGACAGCCTGCAGCGGGTCAAAACAAGAACCGTCATAAACGGCAAGGAATGAGATTCCTGCTTTGGAATCTCGACGGGTGCGCACCCAACCCTTCACGGTGACTTCACTGTCAACTGGGGCTTGGCCGCGCAACACATCAACTACAGGCATTACGCTCATAATGTTCTCATACTCCAATTTTTGCTTTTTGTTTGGCACTGAATGTGCTCAGCAAGGATAACTGCTTATGTTACCTGCCGATCAGCAGGACTCAAGTACAAATTCCTGCTAATTGTATTTTAAAAGTGCGTTTTGTCGTTTTCAGCATCGATTTGCTGTTTGCGAGACTTTTTAGCCGTGATCTTGGCACGAGTTGCTAGTTATTGAGTTTTTAGTGGTTTATATGTCTAGATCTTGTTTTTATGTCAAAGTAATAAGCTGAAATAATGTTTAAATGCCATTCATTGTTTTGTCTATTTGATGTGTATATAGTGAATCGTGCTAGAGCGATAAAGTTATGGCTGTTGTTGTTTGGCAGCTTCAGATACAAGGATATAAATGCTCATGAATCAGCACGATATGTGGCTAAACTCTGCCGAAGCGAATGACGTTTCATCTTATTTTTCAGGTCGTTACCGTCAGGTGATGGACTGGTTCTTCAGCCGTGACCCTAAACATTGGCCGGTGTATCAAGACCTCGGATTCCAGCAAATCAACGCATTTCGTCAAAAACATCTCGCTCCTGCCGAGCGGTTGGCTGCTTATCCGCAAGGTGAGCGCTTTTTTGCCGAGATTGAATCTCTCAGTGCGGTTAAACCGGGAATGCACCAGCCGGGGAATGGCCCTGATCCGCTGCTGACCTTTGCGGCGGCGATGTCTAAAGATTGGGAAAACCCAAGTTCTGTCGAGAATGTCATCACGATGCCGTGTGATCCGGCGGTGTATGGCGCGATGATGTGCTCGCTGGCTAACCCGAATTTGGCGTATTGCGAATATGCGGGGATGGCGGACCATCTGGAAAAAACGGTGATCCGCCAAGTGGCGACGCTGGCCGGTTATGATCCCGCACAAGCGACCGGTGTGTTCACCCAAGGCGGTACGTTCTGTAACCTGTACGGCTATCTGCTGGGTATTCGTAAATCGCTGCCTGAAGCGCGGACTTTGGGGATGGGGGTCGATCAGGATTATCGCATCATCAATTCCCAAGGTGGTCACTACTCCAACATGACGAACTTGTCATTGCTGGGGGTCGATATCCGCCATAAAACCATTCGTATCAAAGTCACCGAAAGTAATGACATCGATTTGGTGGATTTAGAGCGTCAGATGCGTGCTTGCTTTGATGTGCACTGTAAAATTCCGGCCATCATGTTGACGCTGGGTACGACCGATACGTTCGGCGTTGACCGCATCAAGCCCGTGTATGATCTGCGTAATCGTCTGTGTGATGAATATGATATTGCGGTGAAACCGCACATTCACGCGGATGCGGCAGTTGGTTGGTCGATGCTGTTCTTCCTTGATTATGATTTTGATCGTAACCCATTGGAGATCAACGAATCGACCTTAGCGGGGATTCGCCATAACGTTGAGCGTTTCCGTGAAGTTAAATATGCCGATTCGTTTACTGTCGATTTCCAGAAGTGGGGATATGTCCCGTACACCTCCAGTCTGGTGATGATCAAAAATCGCGATGACATGCATGCGCTGGAAAACGATCCAGAAAACTTCTCGTATTTTGAGCATGACTTGCAAGGTCAAACTCACTTGCAATCAACTATCGAGTGTTCACGCGGGGCGGCCGGTATGTTTGGGGCGTTTTCGGCGCTGCAGCATATGGGGATTGAAGGCTATCAGATTATTCTGGCGCACTGTCTGCAAAACGCGAACTACTTCCGCCATCAGCTGCAGCAATTGGGCAATGTGAAATTGATGGTGCCGGAAAACCAAGGCCCAAGCGTGGGCTTTAAAGTGTATGACCCAAATTGCGTGCAAGATCCAGAAGCCGAGTTTTTGCTGGAGCAAAGCTGCATGACCGATTCGCAGGCGATGGAGCGGATGAAACGCAATAGCCATTACCACCGTGAGCAGTTTATGCAGCGTGGCAAGTTTGGTCTGTACACCAACTGGGTCGAATTTATTGCGCGTTCGTCTTACAACGCTAAAGGCGCGTATGCCTATATCCCGGGAGAGAAAGCGGTCTTTATGAATCCGGCCACTGGCCGCGAACAAATTGACCAGTTTATTCAGCGGATGAAACAGTTTCGCTGAAGCCGTTCCGTTCAGTCGCGGTTACGCGTTTAACTCATACTGAGTGTTAGCACGGCATTGCCGTTGTAGATTGAAGCGGCAAATCACCACGGTCTTCGCATTCACGTTCTTGTGATAAAGGATGAGATACGAAGGCCGTTTTTTATTCGTGTTGGCAGGCGGTATGGCTGCAGCGTTCGGCTTCTCGCTGTAGAGAGCAGCTTTCTGCGCTGTGACAAGGGCAAGACTCACCTTCAGCGGCAGCAATCAATGAATTCAGTACGCCACGACATTTACACGGCGATGGGGCTTGCTCGGCGGCGGTGAGCAGGGTTTGCAAAATCCCACATTGCTTATTAGCCGGATATTCATCAGTGCAGCGTTCGCGCAGCATAATGAGTTGCTGCTCTAAGCGGTGTAGCTTATCCAATTGCTGATGCACATTTTGAATATGCTGGTCGATCATCGCATTGGTTTCTGCGCAGCCAAGGGCAGGATTATCTCGGTAGTTGGCCAATTGCCGGATCTCCGCCAGAGACATATCCAGCGAGCGACAATGCAAAATAAAATTCAGCTCGGACAAATGCTGAGATTGGTACATACGATAGCCCGACGCATTGCGTGCCGGCGCTGACAGCAAGCCTTCTTTCTCGTAGTAGCGGATAGTTTCGACTTCCGTTCCCGCCTGCCGAGCCAGTTCACCGATTCTCATCTTTCCCTCCGAATTTTCTTGCGAAAAGCCTTGACCCTGAAGTGACTTCAGGGTGTGGAATAAGCATAAAACCTTTCGAAGGAGCCGACAATGACTTCATGCTGCCAGAAAAATAATCAGATGCGCGAGGCTGCCAACGCCGGTACTTGCTGTGCCACGCCTGCGGCAAAGGCCGCGCAAAAGCAGAGCGCGGGAGCTGGCTGTTCAGTCAGTAAAACCGCAACCACTCAAACCGTCGCCACGGCGCATGAGCACGCGTGCGGCCAACATGCTGCTGACCATGGTCATGCGCACGAGCACAATCATGAACACACACATACTCATGCCCATGGCGGATGCTGCGGTCATGAGCATGCGTCGCATGCTGCGACCAGCCGTGTGAGTTTGGGCGAGGGCGGCGACGCCCGTTTCCTGACTAAATTCCAAATTTTGGCGATGGATTGCCCAACCGAGTCAGGCTTGATTGAAAAGGCGCTGAGCAAAGTCAGTGGTGTGCGGACGTTAGAGTTTAACTACATCGAGCGCGTGATGGTGATGGGTCATGATTTAGATGACGTGACGCCCGTGGTTCGCGCTATTCGCGGAGTTGGCATGGAAGCGGTAGAGCTGACCGCAGAGCAAGCTGCCGCCATGCCTGCCGAGCGTAAAATCAGCTGGCGTCAACGCGGTTTGTTCGCGTTATCTGGGGTGTTTGCCGCAGGTGCAGAAGCGGTTGCCATCATAAGTGGTTCTGATACCAGTGTGTGGATTGCGCTGCTGGCCTTGGCGTCGATTGCCTGTGGCGGCTTGCCTATCTTAAAGAAAGGCTGGATTGCCCTGAAAACTGGCAGCATGAACATTCACTTTTTGATGTCAGTAGCCGTTATTGGCGCAATTGCCATTGGCCAGTGGCCGGAAGCGGCGATGGTGCTGTTCTTATTCGCCGTGGCCGAAAAGCTGGAGGATATGTCACTGACGCGTGCCGGCGAAGCGGTGAAATCCTTGATGGCTTTGGCACCGGAAACGGCGTGGATCCAGCGCGAGGGTAATTGGGTTGAAGTGTCCGTGGCCGAGGTGGCGGTGGGTACCCGCGTGCGCGTGCGCCCAGGAGAGCGGGTGCCGTTAGATGGCATGATTGTTAGCGGTACCAGCCACTTTAACGAAGCGCCGATCACCGGTGAAAGTTTGCCGGTCAGTAAAGAGCCTAACAGCACGGTGTTTGCCGGTAGTATTAATGGCGATGGGGTGGTGGAGATCCAGACTACCGCCGCTGCTAGCGGTAGCGTGCTTGCGCGCATTATTACCACCGTGCGTGATGCACAGGCCAGCAAAGCGCCGATTCAGCGTTTTATTGACCGTTTTGCCCGTTTCTATACGCCGACCGTGGTGGTCGCTGCGGTGCTGGTGGCGGTGCTGTTACCGCTGTTCGGCGTGATGCCACTGAAATCGTCGGTGTATACCGCCTTGGTGATGCTGGTGATTGCGTGCCCCTGTGCGCTGGTGATTGCTACGCCAGTGACCTTGGTCAGTGCGTTGGCGTCGTCGGCCCGTCACGGCATGTTGATCAAAGGCGGTGCGCCTTTGGAGATGGCGGCCAAAATCAATGCCATCGCCTTTGATAAAACCGGCACCCTGACGTTGGGCGAGCCAGAGGTGACGCAGGTGATTGTCCCACAAGGCAGTCCGCTGACTGAACACCGGATTCTGGCGTTAGCCGCAGCATTAGATGCGTACTCCACACACCCATTGGCCAGTGCGGTATTGCGCGCCGCTGTTGCTCGTCAGGCGCTAAGCAAAGAGCCGAGTGAGCAGCATAATCTGCACGCGAGTGAGATTCAGGAGCTGGTCGGTTTTGGCGTACAAGGGCATATCGAAGGCAATGCTTACTGGCTAGGCAGCCGTCGTCTGGCTGAGCGTCGTCAGGTGCTGACGGCGGCGCAGGCTGCGGAGTTAAGCGCGCTGGAAGCGCAAGGTCAGGGCTTGCTGTTGCTGATGTCAGCCGAGCAACTGCTGGGGATTTTAACTGTCGCCGATAAAATTCGCCCGGAAGCGGCGCAGGTGATCCGTCGCCTGAACCAGCAGGGGATCCATACCATTATGCTGTCAGGGGATCATCAGGGCGTAGCATCGGCGGTTGCCCGTCAGATTGGCGTGGAAGAGGCGCAAGGTGAGTTGTTACCGCAAGATAAGCTGGAGCGGATTACCGAGTTGCAAGGTCGCTATCAGCAAGTCGCCATGATTGGTGATGGCGTGAATGATGCTCCTGCGCTGGCGCGTGCTGATTTGGGGATCGCCATGGGCGCAGCTGGCTCCGATACTGCGTTGGAAACTGCGGGTGTTGCGCTGATGGAAGATCGGTTGGATAAATTACCGGATCTGTTTGCCCATGCGCGTCGTACGTCGCGCGTGTTGAAAGCCAATATCGCCATGGCGCTGGGCATTAAAGCGGTCTTTTTTGCCCTCGCGATGGCCGGTGTCGCAACCTTGTGGATGGCGGTATTCGCCGATGTAGGGGCGAGTTTGCTGGTGATTGCCAATGGCCTGCGCATGGCGAAAGATATTCAGCGCTCATAATGATCACTTTAAATGCAACATAAAATGTGAATCAGCAACAGGACGTCAGAAAATCAACCGTCTATAGTATGCACAAAGCGAGGTAGCTGCGTGCATCCATGATGGATAGTGAGTAATAACAGCCGCATCTGCTGACGATGCGGCTTTTTTGTTGTGTGCCAATTCGTTTTGTATTGATAGGCGTAAGCAAGGACAGCGGTGATGCGTAATGAAATGCGTACTGTGAAACGTGATTATCTGAAACGCGGAGTATTCGCAGCGTTGTGTTTGCTGTTATTGGGGGGATGCGATTTTGCGCCATCCTCACAAGCACTGGGAACCTTGGAGCGCGATCGGCTAACTTATCCGGCGATGGCTGCCGAAACCGTGATTGCCATGCCGGTACAAGAAGGGCAGGCGGTGACGCGTGGAACATTGTTAGTGCAGTTAGACCCCGCGCATCAACAAACCTTGGTCGAGCAAGCTTCCGCCTCACTGCAAGCAGCGCAGGCGAATTTACAAAAATTAGAGCAAGGTGCGCGCAGTGAAGATATTGCGGCCGCGGAGGCGCATTGGCGCGGCACGCAAGCACTGGAAAAAGAGAGTATCTTGCAATATCAACGCATGGTGCAGCTGTTTGCGCGAAAAGCGGTAGGGCAAGCGGAGTTGGATCAGGCTTTGGCCTCGCGCAATAACAGTCAAGCGCAGGTTAATGCAGCTTATCAGCAGTGGCTGGCGTTGAAAAATGGGTCACGTCCGGAAGATATTGCGCAGGCGCGCGCTAATGTTGCTGCCGCACAGGCTAAATTGGCCGAAAGTCAGATTGCACTGCTGCAGCTGTCGGTGGTCGCGACACGTGATGGGATCGTTGAAAGTCTGCCATTTCATTTGGGCGACCGTCCGGTAACCGGTAATACGCTGGTGGTGATGTTGGCCGACCAAGCGCCTTATGCGCGCGTCTATATTCCCGAGCCATTTCGCACGCAGATCCATGTGGGCATGACGTTGCCGGTGCGGGTCGATGGTATTAATGAGCCGATGACGGGCACGGTACGCAAAATTGCCCATGATCCGGCGTTTACCCCTTACTATGCACTGAATCGCGAAGATCGAGCGCGTTTGGTGTATTTGGCCGAAGTGCAACTGTCGCCAGAGCATAGTGATTTGCCGTCGGGTATTCCGGCGCAGGTGATCTTGCCATGATGGGGGCCGTGAGCGCATCGGATACTGCAGATGCAGTGCCTAAGACCGTTATCGATACCGTCATTGATACACAAGGAATGACGCGCCGTTTCGGTGCGTTTACGGCGGTAGATAATCTGAACCTGCATATTCGGCGTGGAGAAATATTTGGCTTTCTCGGCCCGAATGGCTGTGGCAAATCCACCACTATCCGCATGTTGACCGGTTTGCTGTCGCCGAGCGAAGGCAGTGTGCGGGTGCTGGGCCAAGTGCTACCCCAAGGTGGCGAGCGGGTGCGCACGCGCATTGGCTACATGACGCAAAAATTTTCCCTGTATGACGATCTGACCGTTGCCGAAAACCTGCATTTTATCGGCGAAGTGTATGGCTTACGCGGCGCCGTGCGTAAAGCGCGGGTGGCCGAACTGTGTCGTCAGTATGAGCTAGAGGCGTTACAACGCCGCTTGGCGGGGAGTCTCAGTGGTGGACAAAAACAGCGCTTGGCCCTTGCCGCGGCGGTTATCCATCAACCCGAGTTGTTATTTTTGGATGAGCCGACGGCTGCGGTTGATCCGCAAAATCGGCGGGAATTCTGGGAGCAACTATTTGACCTGTCCGCCGCCGGAACCACGATTTTGGTCGCCACCCATTATATGGACGAAGCCGAACGCTGCCATCGCATCGGCATCATGCAAGATGGCCGCATGCGTTTGACCGGCGCGCCAGCGCAGCTGATGAGTGAGATGGGCGGGGCGGTCTTTGAGGTTGATGGCGCGCATTTGCGTCAGCTCAAACTGCATTTATTGGGAATAACGTCGGTGATTTCTGCCGCGCAGCTGGGGGCGCGGTTACGGGTCTTGGTGAGCCATGCTGTAGCTGAGCCACTGACATTTTTACAGCAGCAGGTGCGGCAATTTGATACTCAGATGGATGCCCAACACAATGATGAGATAGATGCTAACAGCATGCGCGATGATTCTGACGCTCGCACCATTCAACCAGTTCGCCCCAGCCTAGAGGACGTTTTTGTGCTGGCGACCGGCCCGCAAGCCATGTCTTTAGCAGGAGCGCACGAAGCGATAATCTCAGATACTCCCTCAGATAACACTAAGCGAGACAGGGGAGACAACTCAGATGCCTGATTCGCCAATGATCTGCGGGTTACGCTTATTTTTACTGCGGATGAGCGCCGTAGTGCGCAAAGAGCTGCGTCAGTTATCGCGCGATCGCATGACCTTTGGCATGGTGATCATGATCCCGCTGATTCAGCTGTTTCTATTCGGCTATGCCATTAACACCAATGTGCGGCACATTCCGATTGCGGTGGTGGATCAAAGCCAGACTTCGCTGAGTCGGATCTTGCAGCAGATGGTGGCGGTGACGCAGGTGGTGGATATCAAGGCGCATTACATTCAAGTTCCCGATGCAGAAAACGCCTTACGACAGGGAAAAGTACGTGCGGTATTGGTGCTACCGCCAGATCTGGAGCGCCGTTATAACGATTATGTGCAGACACCACAACACTTTGCGCTCAGTACGCAAAATACGGTGCAACCGATAGGCCAATGGCTGGTGGATGGCTCGGATTTGATGGTGGCCTCGGCGGTACGTCAGCTGCGCAATATGTCACTGGCCGAGTTACAAAATCAGAATCCGAACTTGCAGGTGCCGGTGTTTGCTGTCGCGCAATATTACAACCCTGAGCAGCGTAGTGCGGTGAATGTGGTGCCGGGATTGACGGCCATTATCTTGACCATGACCATGATTATGTTCACGTCAGCGGCGATTGTGCGTGAGCGCGAGCGCGGTAATATGGAGCTGCTGATCAACACCCCGATCCGGCCACTGGAGCTGATGCTAGGGAAAATCATTCCCTACATTCTGGTGGGGCTGATTCAGGTCATGATCGTGTTGGGGTTAGGGCATCTGATTTTTGATGTGCCGATCACCGGTCCAGCTTATGCGATTTTTCTGTCGTCGTTGCTGTTTATTTGCGCCAGTTTGACCTTAGGCTTGATTATCTCCACGCTGGCGAAAACGCAGCTGCAATCGATGCAGATGACGGTGTTTATCCTTCTGCCGTCAATTTTATTGAGTGGCTTTATGTTCCCGTTTGAGGGCATGCCACGGCCTGCGCAGTGGATTGCCGAAGTGCTACCAGCAACGCATTTTATTCGGGTGATCCGCGCTGTGGTGCTGCGCGATGCAGGGCTGTGGGATATGCGTTTTGAGCTGTTGTGGCTGGCGATCTTTTTTATCGTCGGCTTACTGATTGCGACGCGCCGCTTTCGCAAAACGTTGGATTAGCTCTGTGCTGTTCTATAAATGGGTGGCACACGCGTCTGCAAACGGGCGCACATCCCCACGAATTCTGGTAACATCGCCGTTCCTTTATATTGCTGTATAGGAATAGAGTGATGACCACCACTTTGTTCAAAGACTTTATGTTTGAAGCGGCGCACCGCCTGCCGCATGTCCCTGAAGGGCACAAGTGCGGACGCCTGCATGGCCACTCCTTTACCGTGCGCATTGAGATCAGCGGTGAAGTTGACCCGCACACCGGATGGATTATGGATTTCGGTGACATCAAGCAGGTATTTAAACCGATTTATGACCAGCTGGATCACTATTATCTGAATGATATTGAAGGGTTGGAAAACCCGACCAGTGAAGTGTTGTCACGGTGGATTTGGGACAAACTCAAACCACAATTGCCATTGCTGTCAGCGGTGATGATCAAGGAAACCTGCACGTCAGGTTGTACTTATCGCGGCGAGTGATTTTCTTGCGAAGAGTCATTTTCGCGAAGAGTTACGTTCGCGAACTGCACGGCAAAAAAACGGTGTCTGCCTACTTCGTGTGGGCGACACCGTTTTTTTATGTCTTAGGCAATCGACAGATACTTGTGCGTTTGCACTGATAAACGCCAGTTACGAGCGATACAGGTGCGGATACACAGCTCGGTGGCTTGCGGTTTTTGACTGATCGGCTGCAAACAGATCACCGGAGTTTTGCTATGGGCGCTTGCTGCCTCGGCGCTGAGGCTTTGCTCGCGCTGCGCTAACAGTTGATCCAGCGCTTCAATATCACTTTCGCGTGCGACCGGATGTTTGATTTCATCGGCACGTAGCAAGGCATCAGTGCGTACTTGGCAGCCGCCACGCATACCCACTTTCGGCGACACTGTCACCCATGTTTGTTCTGAGCAACGAATCTCGTAAGTTCCACTGGTTTCAATCTGGCACTGGAATCCGGCCGCTTCTAACTGCGTTGTCAGCGGGGTGAGGTCATACAGGCATGGCTCGCCGCCGGTGATCACCACATGCTTAGCGGTATAGCCCTGCTCGGTAAACAGCGTTTGTAAATCGCTGATGGTCATTGAGCACCAGCTGGCCGAATCTTCAGTTTTTAAGATCAGCGCGGGATCAGACAAGCGTTGATCGGCATCAAGCTGCCACGTGTGTTTGGTATCACACCAGCTGCATTCCACCGGACAGCCCTGCAAACGGACAAAAATTGCAGGAACGCCGGTATATACCCCTTCACCCTGCAGTGTCTGAAATACTTCATTAATCGGATACAGCATCTGGATCAATAAGCCTGTGGTTGAATAGTCTGAGCACAAGTCGCGGATTATCGCAAACCCATCGCCCCCTGACTACCGTAACCTGTAGGTTGTGATCTATGCCGATGGCGGCTTGCACTATGCATGCACATGCTTAATGGTGAGATGAAGGCAAGTTACCAAATAAATCGCAACCTGATTCGAGTCAGCTAACGGATAGCGGAAAGAGCGTGAAAAACCGTTGTGACTCATTGCCATAAGTAGATTAATGGTGATTATAATGTTAAATAAAGATTAACCATGAAGTCGATTTTACCACACCAGTGATTGGGGGCATTTATGAGTATCATCAGAAAACAACCGCTGGAAATGCTCTACTACTGGGAATCGCATCGTCCAGATGAAACCTATCTGCGCCAGCCGGTTAATCGTCATTTTAATTGCTACTCATGGAAAGAAGTGGCACGTCAAGCGCGGGTGATTGCCAGCGCACTGCGTGGCTTGGGGCTTGCGCCGGGCGATCGGGTAGCCTTACTCTCGAAAAACTGTGCCGAATGGTTTATTGCCGATTTTGCCATGATGATGGGCGGGTTTGTCAGCGTTCCTATCTATCCAACGGCGAACAGCGAAACCATTCGCTATGTGCTGGAGCACTCCGAGAGTAAAGCTATTTTTATCGGCAAATTGGATCATCCAGAAAATGTCGAAGCGGTTTTGCCGCCGGACATTTTGCGTATCGCCTTCCCGTATCCGACCGCGCCTTGCCAGTATCAGTGGCAAGCGCTGCTTAATGATTTCCTGCCACTGGAAGAAAGTCCGATCCCTGAGCCGGAAAGCTTGATGTCACTGGTGTATACCTCCGGCAGTACCGGTCGGCCTAAAGCGGTGATGCACAGCCACGAGCGCTTTGGCTGGGCGGCTAAATCGGTGGCGCAAACCGTGCAATTAGGCCCGAATGATTGCGGTTTTTCTTATCTGCCGCTGTCTCACATCACTGAGCGGGTGTATATCCTCGGTGGCAGCTTGTATGGTGGTTGTACGATTTCGTTCCCTGAGTCGCTGGATACGTTTGTTGACGACATCAAGGCCACGGCGCCAACCATCTTTATCTCTGTGCCGCGGCTGTGGTCAGCATTTCGTTCGCGCATCTTGGAAAAAATGCCGGAAGAGAAGTTGGAGCGCCTGCTGTCTATTCCGCTGGTCAATAACCTGATTAAGTACGTCATCCAACGCAAATTAGGTTTGCACCGCGCCCGCGTGTTGGGCTGCGGTTCCGCGCCGGTTGCGCCATCGCTGCTGCATTGGTATCACCGTTTGGGGATGAATATCACCGAAGCGTGGGGGATGACGGAAAACTTAGCTTACGGCACCATCAATTATCCGTTCCGTGCCGATAAAATTGGCTCGATTGGCCATGCCTCGAAAGGCGTGGAAGTGATGTTGTCGGAGGAAGGGGAGATCATGACCCGCAGCCCCGGCACCATGTTGGGCTATTATCTGGATGACATCTCAACCGCTTTGGCGATCAAAGATGAGTGGCTGTATACCGGCGATCTGGGTGAAATTGATGCGCAAGGCTATGTGCGGATTACTGGTCGCTTGAAAGACATCTTTAAAACCGAAAAAGGCAAATATGTCTCGCCGGTGGTGTTGGAAGCTAAACTGGCTTCGTTGGAGATTATTGAGCAGTTGTGTGTGATTGGCAGCGGCTTACCGCAGCCGGTGGGCTTGGTGCAACTGTCGGCCAGTTCGCTGGCATTGCCACGGGAGATGTTGGCCAAAGCGTTGACTGAACATCTAGATAGCGTGAATGCGCAGCTCGAACCGCACGAGGTATTGAGCGGGATCGCGGTGATTTCCGAGCCATGGACTATCGACAGCGGTGATCTGACCCCGACACTGAAATTGCGTCGGCACAAGGTCGAACAGCGCTATAACGAGGCGGTCCGCCAGTGGTCGAAAGGCGAGAAGGTGCGCTGGTTGTAAACTTGGTCACGCTTCAACGATAGCGGGGTTGACGCTGTTCCTTAAAGCCAACACCATGACGGCTTAATTATTTCGAGGTATGAAATACCCTGTCGGAGTGGACTAAAATGGCGGAAGGGCACAATCCCGGACATATCGATCAAATAAAACAAATTAATGCCGGAGCTGTGTATCGCCTGATTGATCAGTTGGGACCCATTTCCCGTATTGAGTTATCGAAGCAGGCTAATCTGGCTCCGGCCAGTATTACCAAAATCACCCGTGAGCTGTTGGATGCGCACCTGATTAAGGAAGATGAATTCCAAGAGCCGGGTAGCCGTGGCCGCCCAGCGGTCGGGTTGATTTTGGATACGGAAGGCTGGCATTTTCTCTCCGCGCGTCTTGGACGCGGCTATCTCACCCTCGCATTGCATGAGCTGAGCAGCGAACTGCTGATTGAAGAGCGGCTGGATATTATCGAGCGCGAGCAATCGGCTTTATTAAAGCGTTTAGTCAGTGAAATTGACCTGTTCTTTACCCGTCATCAGGACAAACTGGAGCGTTTGAGCGCCATTGCCATTACGTTGCCCGGTGTTATTGATGCGACGCGCGGTATTGTGCACCAGATGCCGTATTACCATGTGAAGGATATGCCGCTGGCGGCGGAGCTGGAGCAGAAAACCGGTCTCCCAGTGCTGCTGCGCCATGATGTTTGTGCGTGGACGATGGCTGAAGCTCTGTTTGGGCCTTCACAAGGCTGCCAGAACGTGGTTCAGCTAAGCATCAATCATGGCGTCGGCGTGGGCGTGATGATTGATGGCAAACTGATCCACGGCCAATACCGTAATCTGATTGAAGCTGGCCATATCGTGGTGAATCCGCAAGGGGAGCTGTGCGAGTGTGGGCATCGTGGCTGTCTGGAAACGGAAATCAATATTCAAGCCTTGCTGCGTAAAGCGCGGCAGCGTTTAGAGTGCGGCGAAGAGAGCGTGTTGCGACATCAGACGCTGAACGTGTCGAACCTGTGCCAAGCGGCATTAAACGGTGATGCGCTGGCGCTGAATTTGCTCACTGAAGCGGCGGAGCGCATTGGTGTGCTGCTCAGCATGTTGGTGAACCTGTTCCATCCGGAAAAAGTACTGTTTGGCTCACCGTTGAGTCAGGCGCAGTCAATTATGTTTCCGGTGATTATGCGCACGTTGGAAGCCAATGCCTATCCACTGTATACGCAAAACCTCACGTTGGAGCCGACCCGTTTTTATAACGAAGGCACCATGCCGGGGGCGGGGTTGGTGAAAGAGTCGCTCTACAGTGGCGTGCTGTTAACTAAACTGCTCGAAGGTTAATCACGTGCTATTCGTGCCGTGCTTACTATCGATAGCTCACTAAACAGCTCGCTAAATATACAAAAAGTACTTTCACACAGCAGAAATAAGAAAAAAGGTGGATGGCATGAGGATGCTGTCCACCTTTTGTATTTGCAGTGCGCAATTTTTGTTGCCTGCGCTGCGTTATCGCTATGTTGGCGCGTTAGCTGATATGCAGGCGTCCGGTTTCTGGATGGCGAAACACTTGCGCGTCGAAAGCGAAAATTTGCTTAATACGCTCAGCAGTCAACACCTCTTCTGGTGAACCATCGGCCTGAATCTGCCCATGATTGAGCAGCAATACCCGATCGGCATAGCGCGCCGCCAGATTTAAATCGTGCAAAATCACCAGTACCGCATCACCCTGTCGCGCACGGCGCTGCGCCGTTTGCAGTGTCTGATGCTGATGGCTTAAATCCAGTGCCGACGTAGGTTCATCCAACATTAAGAGTTTCGGTGCTGCGGAGATAGGCTCACTCTCGGTTTGCGGCGAGTCGGCTATATGCTCATCGAGCTGCGCGAGGACGCGCGCAAAGTGAATGCGCTGTTTTTCCCCGCCAGAGAGCACGGTATAGGCACTATCGGCGAGATGTTCCGCTCCTACCGCTTGCAGGCAGCGCTGGATAATGGCCTCATCGGCGATTTTGCCTGAAGCATGCGGTAAACGTCCTAACGCCACCACTTCGCGGGCTAAAAACGAAAATGACAGTGCCGAGCTTTGCGGCAAGATGGCCATCCGGTGGGCGAGTATGGATGCTGGCCACTGCGACTGCGGTTGGCCGAACAACCGGATCTCACCTTGCGCCGCCATTTCGCCACTGATGCACTTGAGTAAGGTGGATTTACCGGTGCCGTTCGGGCCGATCAGTACGGTGAGCTCACCGGCTCGCAAGTCTAACGACAGCTGCGATAAAATCTGGCGTCGACCACGTTGTAAGGTCAGATTACGCAATTCGACCACGGTCATGCGGCGCTCCTTTTTTGTTGGATCAGCAGCCAGATAAAAAACGGTGCGCCGAGCAGCGCGGTGATGATCCCAACCGGAATTTCTGCCGGTGCCGCCAATTGGCGCGCCAGTAAGTCTGCCAGCAGCAATAAGATTGCGCCACACAGCGCACTCAGCGGCAGCAAATTACGATAATCTGGGCCGCACAGCATGCGTACCAGATGGGGCACGATCAGACCGATAAACCCAATCATCCCTGAGACTGACACTGAAACGCCAATACCCACCGCACAGCCGATGATCAAGCGACGTTTGAGCCGCTCGACATTCACGCCCAGATGCCGTGCTTCGGACTCCCCCAGCAGCAGGGCATTGAGCGCAGGGGCTTGTCGATAAAATCCGACCAGCAATACCAGCAGGGTGAGGCTACTGAGCAGTAAGGTGTCCCAACGGGCACCGGCGAGGGAGCCCATCTGCCAAAGCGACAGATCGCGCAGTTGCTGATCATCGGCCAGATAGCTCAACAATCCCAGACCGGAAAATGCGATAGCGCCAATGGCCACGCCGGCCAATAACATCATGTTGACCGAGGTGCCAAACGGTGTGCGCCCGATACGGTAGACCAGCAGTGTGGTCAGCATCCCACACAAAAACGCACACAGCGCGGTATAACCGAGCGACAACCAACCCAGACTGAAACCGGCGATACTCAAACCGGCCAGCGACACGCCGGCAGGAAGCAAAACAATCGACAATCCCGCCCCCAGCGCCGCGCCGCCACTGACACCGATAATGCCCGGATCAGCCAAGGGGTTACGAAAGAGCCCCTGCAACACCGCGCCCGCCAGTGCCAAAATTCCCCCCACACTGATGCACAGCAGGGTGCGCGGCAGACGGATGGTCTGAATAATCAATTGCTGTGTGCTCAGATCGTTGGCGTGGCTCGGTAACGAAAGCAGCGCCTGCAGGCTCTCACTTAACGGCAGGCGCACCGGACCGGTGGCAATTGACAGCAGCAACATGAAGCTCAGTAGTAGCAATCCACTGCTACCGAGCAAAGAGAGTTTCAGTCGTAACATCGGGCGTTCCGCTTACTGCTGATTCAGGTGATTGGCCAGACGCTGGGCTTCGCTCAAGGTGCTCAGGCCGATACCACCAATCAACGCTTTACCGTTAATCGGTAGCACCGCTTTATTGCGTCCAGCCGGTGTGTTTTGCAGTAACGGTTGTTTGGCCAGCAGAGAGTCGGCATCGTCAGTCCAATTGCGCTCGCTGACCACAATCAAATCCGGCTGCATGGCCAGCAGACTTTCGGCTGACACCGTTTGGTAATTACGCACCGAAGCGGCCGGATTCACGGCGCCGGCTAAGGTCAGCAGAGTATCGGCGGGAGTATTGCCGCCAGCAATCATCGGCGGGCGACCATCATGCAGCAGCAGATACACGGCTTTGAGCGGTTTGCCGTGTTGCTTGCTCTGCAACTGAGCACGCGTTTGTGCGAGTTGTTCGAGCTGTCGATCGATTTTCGTCTGCAGTGTTTGGCCTTCGGCTTCTTTATGCAGCAGGGCAGCAATTTGCGTCACTTGCGCTTTGAGCGCTTCTGGTGTGGTATCGGACTGCAACACGGTCAGGGGAATTTTGGCCTGTTGCAGCGCTGTCAGCGCCGAGGCCGGCGCCATTTCATCTGAGCCAATCACATAATCAGGGCGCAGGGCAAGCATGCCTTCGGCTGGTAATTGACGGATATAGCCCAGTGTTGCGGCTTTGCTGTCGGCAGGAAGACGGCTGCTGCTATCAACCCCTACCAGTACATCGCCAGCGCCCAGCGCCACAATAATTTCTGTCACATTACTACCGGCACTGATCACGCGCGTTGGCGCGGTCTGTGGCGCAATAGGTGGTGTGGCAGAAGCTGCAACTGGATGTGTGCTCATGGCCGCGCTATCGGTAGGTGCTGCGTGCAAAGTAACGGTTGGCAGGCTGAGGCAAGCCAGCAGGGCGTAGTGAGAAAGGCGCATCTGTTTCATTCTGATCCCTTGGTTAAAATCTGCGCGGCAGGAATGTTCTGTCGCTGCAGGAAATTGAGTAAATTCAATAAGCGTTCAGTACTGGCATCGCGATCGGCGGCGATAATAATCTCTGGCTGAGCGCCGGAGGTATGCGGCTGGGCGCGTGCGGTCAAAATGGCGTTGCTGAAGGCATCCCAATCCGTGAATTTTTGCTCGTCCAGCGCCCAGTAAGGCGCATCGGCAAACAGGTGTAATGTCAGACTTTCCGGTACCGTTTGTGCCGGTTGGGTGCTATCAGCCACTTCCGGTAAGGTGATGTCCATGCTCTGAATACGCACATTGGCGGTCAGCAATAAAAACACCAGTACGATAAAGATGATGTCGAGCAACGGGGTGAGATCTATCCCAAGGCTGCTGCTTTCTGGCGCTGAGCGATCGCGGATCATGACGTGAAATCCTCACACAGCGGGATCCCTTCTAGCCACAAGTTGTATTGGTTCATGCCGTGTTCGGCGCCGTTAATCAGCCGATCAATCCATAAGCTGAACAGCTGTGCACCCACCAGTGCCGGTAGCGCAATAAACAGCCCGGCGGCGGTGGTGTACATTGCAACGCCTAAACCATCGGCCAGCAATGCAGGAGTCACTGGACTGTTGCTCGCGCCGATATCCTGAAACATCTGAATCAAGCCCAAAATGGTGCCCAGCAGACCCAGAAGTGGGCTGATGGCGGCAATCAGATTAAGTAATTTCAGACCACTACTGAGCTGACGGCGCTTAGATTGCAGCCAGATCGCAGCAATTTC
Source organism: Plesiomonas sp. PI-19 (assembly GCF_021368255.1). Taxonomy (NCBI): domain Bacteria; kingdom Pseudomonadati; phylum Pseudomonadota; class Gammaproteobacteria; order Enterobacterales; family Enterobacteriaceae; genus Plesiomonas; species Plesiomonas sp. PI-19. The sequence goes on along the minus strand of NZ_JAJNMQ010000001.1, from coordinate 1,615,260 downwards.
TTCGCGTAAGGCTTTATTTTCGTTGCGATGCGTTAGCAGCAGTGCGACCCCTTGCAGTAATAACGAGCGGCGTTGCTGCAACGATTGCTGCATCGTATCTAGCTGGCTGGCCGATACGCTATTCAGGGTATTGCTATGCCCAGGTAACAGCTGCGCGGCCAGATGATGTTGGCCAAGTCGACCGGCTTGCAGCAGGCGAAACAGCCGATCCAGTAAAATCACGCCGGTCAGAAAAGAGCAGGTCAGCAGCGGCCACATCATGCTGCCGAGTTGGTGTTCAAGTTGCGCAAGAATCATGGTTTACAGCCTGTTTAAGTCTAAATAGAAGTGGGTGTACGTAATTTTGTGTCTTAATGGCAGCGTTTAAGTCAGCTCAAAGCGCACGGGAATTCGCACCACATGGCTGACACCTTGGCCGTTGATTTCTTGTGGCAAGAATTGCCATCCCTTTACGGCTTTCAATGCCGAGCGATCCAGTAGGGGGAAACCGCTACTTTTCAGCAGTACGACTTGCAATTGCTCGCCTTGAGTTCCCAGTTTCACTTCCAGCAATACGGTGCCTTCTTGACGGCGCATGCGTGAGGCTTTCGGGTATTCCGGCGCCGAAGGGGGAACGCGAAAACGCGGTTCACTGCTGCTGCCACGGGCTTGTGCGGTAGAGGCTGGTGCTGCACGGGAGGCTGTGTTCGGTGCTCCGCCCGCTGACTGCGTGGTGGCCAAGGAGTGAGCGGCAGTCGTGCTCGTGTTAGCCGCGACAGGGTTGTGCTGTTCTGTGTTGTCTGTTGATTTTCTCGCTGTCTTTTTAACTGTCTTTTTTGGAGCTTTTTCTTCTGGAATTTTCGGCGCTATTTTTTTAGGCGCAGGTTCTTTTTTCAAGACCGGTTTAGCTTGCTCGGTTTTTGCTGTTTCAGCGGCTTTGGCTGGCACGGCGCTCGGGTCAACGACTTTTTTCGGTTCAGTCTTTTGTGGCGCAGGCTGTACGTCGGCTGCGGCACCGCTTTGTGCGCCGGTGGCGGCCAAATTGAGCACCAATGCGGGACCTGCACTGAGGGAGACCAAGGTGACGGCTCGGGTTTGGGTTGGCTGCAGTCCAAACAGCAGTAAGGCGGCGTGGGCCGACATACATAAACCTGACGCCAGTAAAAGGCGTTTATTGCGGCGAAGGTGAGCGCCAGCAGTAAGCAACGTCAGCGGCATGGGTAACTCCGGTCTTCCAGACTTATCAGCAAAGAAAACAGTCAGTAATCAAGAATGGCTGCACTATACATTTTGATGATACCTGAGATCAAATGAAAATTATTTGCATTCGCATTCAATGATCGGTTACGCTTCGCCACCGCTAACACATTGCTTGTTTTTCCTCTTTTCATCATGAACTAAAAGGAATTAATGCCAGTGGCCAACCATCTGCAATCTTCCGGTCGACTGTCCAGCGCGACAGCCGCGATGACCGCTAAACACACCGGCTTTAAACGCTCAGCACTGAGTCTGTTAATTCTGAACAGTGTCGCGGTTTCATTTGCCGCCAACGCCGCACCGGCTGAGCCTCAGACTCAGCTCAATGAAGTCCTGGTTACGGCAACCCGTGAAAATAAAGCGCTGTCGCAAGAAACGCGCTCGGTTGCGGTGGTGACGCAGGCACAAATTCAGCAACAACAACCGGCCAGCGTGGCAGAAGCTCTGAAATACATTCCTAACGTGGATGTCAGTGGCGGTCCGCGCGCTAATGCGCAAAGCCCGTCAGTACGGGGTTTAAGTGGCAACCGCATTTTGCAGGTGGTGGATGGCGTGCGTCAGAACACCACCTCAGGACACCGTGCGACTTACTTCATGGATCCTGAAATGTTGTCATCCATCGAAGTGATCAAAGGGCCGACCAGCTCCCTGTGGGGCAGTGGCGCACTGGGTGGCGTGGTCGCGCAGCAAACTATTTCCGCCCCCGATATGCTGCAAGGCGATCAGAGTGTGGGTGGCTATCTGAAACAAGGTTACGCCAGCGCCAATGATGAAACCAAAACCAGCGGTGCCGTGTATGGCCTGTTGGGGGACTCCGTCGATTTCCTGCTGAACGGCTACTACGCCGATGCCAATAACCTGCGTTTGGGGAACGGCGAGCACCTGACTGATTCGGCCTATCGCAATCAGGGGGGGTTAGCCAAATTGGGCTGGCAGGCAGATGACGCGCAGCGTCTGGAGCTGTCAGTTCGCCAAGCCGAAACCCATCAGAATGCACCGAGTAACCCATCACAGATGGTCAGCACCTCGGTGCCGCTGGTGCAGCAGAAAACCCGTGATTTCAATACCACCTTGGATTATCGCCTGAATCCAACCGATAGCCGTTGGTTGGACGCACGCGTTACTGCCTATGTGAACAAAACGGAATTTGATGAATATCGCGTCACGAAAAAGCAAAGCGATAAGGTGGATTACCGCACACTGGGTATGAATATCAGTAACCATTCGCAGTTTGATCTGCTGAGCCTGACCTATGGCGGCGATATTTATGAAGATAAAACCCAAGGCGAGCGGGAAGGGAAGAACCGTCCGATTCCAGCCGATGGCCGCAGCAAAGTCTGGGGCAGTTATGTTCAGGCCGATATTCCATTAGGTAGCCAGTGGAACCTGTTACCGGGTCTGCGTTATGACCACTTTACCGCCGAAGACAAGAATATTGCCGGCTCCGAGCGTAGCGAAGATCACTTGTCGCCATCCGTTGGCCTGCGCTGGGCGGCGACCGATTGGCTGACTTTAAACGCGCGTTACGACGAAGCGTTCCGTGCACCAAGCATGGAAGAGATGTACACCACCGGTACTCACTTCTGCATGGGCCCGATGGGCTGCAACGTGTTTAAAGCCAATCCCGATTTGAAACCGGAAACCGCCAAAAACAAAGAAATCTCAGCACAGATGCGCTTTAACAACGTGCTGGCTGACGATGAGTTAGCGTTTGGCGCGACATATTTCCATAACAACGTCAACAACTACATTGATCAGCAGGTCAACATGTTCACCACCCAATACGTGAACGTGACCGATGCGCGTTTGCGTGGCGTTGAGTTAGACGCGCGTTATAACTGGCGCGATCTGGAAACCAGCCTGAGCTATGCCCAGACAGAAGGGCGGGACAAGAAAACCAACCAGCCACTGAATAACATTCCGGCGCATAAGTGGGTATTGGGCGTGAGCCACTACTTTATGGATCGCGACTTGAAAGCGGGCGTGAACGTCAGCCATTACGAATCACAAGATGAATTGCCATCTAACGTGACCAATGTGTATCCGTCCTACACCTTGGTGGATCTCTATACCACTTGGCAGCCACAAACGGGCGCGTTCAAAGCAGTCAAAGTGGATGTGGGTATCGATAACGTGACTGACGAATATTACCGTCAGGCCTTTGACCAGCTCTATTCCGCCGGTCGTAACTTTAAGGTTGGTGTGCGGTATTCCTTCTGATGATGATTGATTTATCTGTTTTGGATGACTCCATTCTGGGCCATCACAGCCCAGACCCTCTCGCGTACGCCTTTACCGGCAAACGTCAGGCACATGCCGGAGGCAGCGGGCGACCGCTGCCTCCTCCGGCGGTGCAAGGGCAACTGCAGCAGTTATTGATGCAAGACACGCCGGCGATTCGTCCGCGCTGTTTGTACATCCATATCCCGTTTTGTCGGGTGCGCTGCACCTTTTGCTCGTTCTTTCAGTATGCCGCCAGCCCTGCGCTGGTGGCCGAATATTTCGCGGCGCTGAGTGAAGAGCTAAAACGCAAAGCGGCGATGCCGTGGACACAAGCCGCACCGTTTTCCGCTGTATACATTGGTGGCGGTACGCCGACGGATCTGACTGCCGAGCAAATCTTTGCCCTCGGCCAGCTGATTAAATCGCATTTCCCGCTGACCGACGATTGTGAGATTACGCTGGAAGGCCGTCTCAATCGCTTTAGCGATGAGAAATACCACGCCGCAGTTGATGGTGGCGTGAATCGTTTCTCGTTCGGGGTGCAGAGTTTCGATACCGATGTTCGGCGTAAAGCCAAGCGGCTCGATCCACGCGAAAAGTTGCTGGAGACCGTGAGTCATCTGGTGGCGCTGGACCGCGCGCCGATTATCGTCGATCTGATGTTTGGTTTACCGCATCAATCGGCCACGGCGTGGCAGCAAGACCTGCAGGACTTCCTACACAGCGGCGCACACGGGGTGGACCTGTATCAGCTGATTGAGATGCAAGGCACTCCGATGGCGCGTTTGGTGGAGGAGAACCGTCTGCCGGCACCGGCCGCGACACCTGAAAAATCGCGTATGTACGCCCAAGGCGTCGCGTTTATGCAGCAGCACGGCATTCAGCAAATCAGTGTCAATCACTGGACGCGCGATGCACGCGAACGCAGCCGCTACAACCATCTGGCGAAAACGACCGCCGATGTGTTGCCGGCGGGGGCTGGCGCGGGTGGCTTTATTGACGGCTTTGCCCTGATGCAAACTCGCGATCTTGAGAGCTATCACCAAGCCATCCGCGAAGAGCGTTATCCGGTGGTGATGATGATGAGCCCTAATCCGCAGCATGCGCTGCACTGTGCTATTAAGGCCGGTTTTGATCGTGGCCGACTGCAACGCAGCGAGTTAGATAGCCTAAGTGGTATGGCGCTGTATGACTACGTCAGCCCACTCTTAACACAGTGGCAAGAGCGAGGGCTGTTGGCGTTAGAGGCAGACCAAGCGCGTCTAACCACGGCCGGTAGTTTCTGGAATATCAACATGGCACAAGGGCTGATTAACGCATTGCGTTTATCGCCGCCCTTAGCCGCCTGAGTTGCCTGTTACGGCTATTTTGTCCCCTTTTTCTGACCTGATGTGGTGCGCCCCAATTGCGCTCTCATCGGGTCGCAATGAAACCTGAATGAATACGGAGAGAAAACATGTCTCATACGGATGTACTGGCTGACACCGCACCTAAAGCTGATGCAGTCACGAAAAATGATGCCGTTCACAGCGAATTGTGCCGGCAATTGGCGGAGCTGTCAGAAAAAGAGATGAGTGCCAGCACACAAGAGTTAGCTGCGCGCTTTGGCGTCAGTGAATATCAGCTGGTTGCCGCACTGCCCGAAGAGATGGCGGTGATGGCGCATGGTAGCTGGGCGCAATCGCTGCTGGAAGAGCTGACCGGTTGGGGCCAACTGACCACCATCGTGGAGTCCGAAGGCAGCATTTTTGAATTCAAAGGGGCATTCCCTGCCGGTAAACCGGGGCACGGCTATTTCAACCTGTACTCCAAAGAGGGAACCGGTTTGCATGGCCACCTGCTGTTATCGCAAGTTTCGCACATCGCGTTGCTGGCCAAACCGTTTATGGGCAAGGCCAGTTATAGCCTGCAATTCTTTGCTGCTAACGGCCGCACTATGTTCAAAGTGTACTTAGGTAGAGACAAACAGCGTCAGCTGTTGCCGGAACAAGTTGCGCTGTTTGAGCAGCTGCGTGTGCGCTTGATTGCCCAGCCGCAGCCGGCAGCAGAGTAATCGCGCTCGCTTAAGTGACATCGCTCTTAAGTGGCATCTATCGGGTTGGATACCTCGCGTTTAGCTGGCTCGGCGTTCCGCCGGGCCAAACAACGCGAATGATAATAAAAATCGACAACGTGAATAGCCTTATCAGGGCAGTAAATTAGACTAATAAGTATTGAATGAAGGAAGACATTGTCATGACCAACGAACGTCAAGAGCGTCTGCAAAATCGCCTGCAACCAGAAATCACTGAGTTTCGTAACGAATGCCGCACCGTGGTGCTGGCGACCGTGGATGCCGATGGCATGCCGAATGTCAGCTACGCGCCCTTTGTGCAACTGGCGGATGGCTATTATGTGCTGATTTCAGAAATTGCACGGCATGCGCGCAATTTACAGCAGGTGCCGCGTACGTCGTTGATGATGATTGAGGATGAAAGTCAGTCGCGCCAGCTGTTTGCCCGTAAGCGTCTGACGTTCGATGCGCGTGTTGAGAAAGTGGCGCGTGATACGGCAAGCTGGCAGGAGGCTGTTGCGGCGCTGGAAGCTCGTCACGGTGATATCGTGGCCAATTTGTCGCAAATGGCAGACTTTATCCTGTTCCGCATGGTGCCAGAGCAAGGTCTGTACGTGAAAGGATTTGGTCAGGCGTTCCAAGTCAGCAGTGATGATTTGGTGGATGTGGTGCATTTGCAAGAAGGGCATAAAACGGTGTCCGGCGAACCAGTTAAAGCCTGAGGCTGACTCACCACCGCGCTACTCGCCACAGTGCAACTCACCTCATACATGACATAAATGGCATACATAATTGCCATCATGCGTGCACAGGGCGAGGCTTGGGGTAGGCGGTTGAAGTGTGAAACACATTAACTCAATGTAAGACAACGGCGGCGCTTTCATAGGTCGCCGTTGCTTTCTCATTTTTTCCTTCCTCTGAATCGCTCATTTATCCGGTGATTTGGCTGCAATGCGGAATAAAATCCGTGAAATGAGAGGCCGATCCGCCAGACAGGACATATGTCCTCTGCAACGCAGTCAGCGCAGCCGTACACTGCGACCATGTTCGCGCTACCGAGTTATGTATCTGCTCTTTCGTGTTTTTTATTCGTGTTTTTTAGCAAAGCAAACACGCTGTATACCCAAACAACTTGCCGCCTACCTGCAGCTTCAAGTCGAAAGGGTATAGATAACCGGTAGATACGCACCGAATTGGTTGTAAGAGGAATGAAGTAAATGACAGCACATATCAATGCTCAGCCAGGTGATTTTGCCGAAACCGTGATTATGCCGGGTGACCCACTGCGCGCCCGCTATATTGCTGAAACTTATCTGACCGACGCCCGTGAAGTGACCAATGTCCGTAACATGCTCGGTTACACCGGCTTTTATCAAGGTCAGCGGATCTCAGTGATGGGCCACGGCATGGGGATCCCTTCCATGGTGCTGTACGCCCATGAGCTGGTGAATGATTTTAACGTCAAGCGAATCATTCGTATCGGAAGCCTAGGCGCGACCCAGCGTGATGTGCAGATGCGTGATGTGATTCTGGCCGTTGCCGCCGGTACTGACTCACCAACCAACGCCAAGCGCAGCGCCGGATACCACATGGCTACCTCTGCAGATTTCAACCTGCTGCACCGCGCCTACACCTTAGCGAAGGAAAAGGAGATCCCAGTGCGTGCCGGTAACGTCTTTACTGGCGATCTCTACTACGATCCAGACGAAAATCTGATCCCTGCACTGGAGAAATTTGGCGTACTGGGTATCGATATGGAAGTGGCTGGTCTGTATGGTCTGGCGCATCAGCAGGGTATTGAAGCGCTGGCGATCCTCACCGTGTCTGACCACTGTCTGACAGGCGAAGAGACCACCGCCGAAGAGCGTCAGTTGTCATTCAATCACATGATTGAGTTGGCGCTGGAGACGGCGTTGTCCTGCTAATTTGTCGCGCTAATGTCGCGATAGCTAAGGTCGCCATATCGTACCCTTCAACATCAGTACGGGATAATAACAATGAAAAACAAACTCTCACTTACCGCCATCAGTTTCTTGGCAAACTTTGTTATGGCCGGGTTTGCCACCCAGTTTGGCATGCTGATAGAGCCGATTGCTGCAAAATTTGCTGCGCCGGTGAACGATGTGGCGGCCATTTTCTCGCTGCTTAATGGCGGCGCACTGGCGGGCACCATCGCCGCCTTCTTCCTGATTGAAAAAATCGGTATCAAACGCATTACCTTGCTCAGCTATACACTGATTGCGCTGAGCGCCTTGACCCTGCATCTTACCGGATCGCTGGCTGTCGTGATGGCTGCTATGACCGTGATCGGTTTTTGCGGCGGTGTTGGCTTGTGTATTGCCGGTACCATTGTGGTGGCAGTATGGAAAGATAAACTGCAAAGCACCATGTTGGTGGTACAAGACGCTACCTTTAACGTGGCTGGGGTCGTATTCCCACTGGTGACCACCTATACACTGACGCGTTCTATGTCATGGAGCTACAGCTACCTGACCGTGGGCGGCGTAGCGCTGGTCACCATGCTGATTGCCGCGCTCACTAACTTCCGCCGCTGCGAGCAAAGTGCCGAAAGCAGTGATAACGCCAAATCAGAGTGGAATTTTGGTCTGTTAAGCGGTGGTTTTGGTTTGTTCTTGGGCATGCTGGCGCTGTATACCTTCCTGACATGGGCGCCGCTGTTCGTTAAGCAAAAATTCGATATTCCGTTTGAAGATGCCGGCAACATCATTACGCAATATTGGGCTGCCGCCTTGCTGGGCGCACTGGCGTCTACTGCCATTGTAACGCGCGTCAAGATCCATCACTTCTTGCTGGCAGTGATTGCGCTGGCACTGGTGATCACTACCTTGATTGTGAACACTTCTGATGTGGGCATGCTGTCTTACTATACTTACGGCTACGGTTTTGTCTGCGCAGCGCTGTATAACGCCTTTATCGCTTATGGCGTATCGTTTGTGCGTCAACCAAGCAGCAAGAACGTGTCGTATATTTTGATCAGCGGCAGTGCCGGAGCCATGTTTAGCCCTGCAATCAGTGCGGTGTTTGAAAAAGTGATTGGTTTGCAAGCGGTGATGTACGCTATCCCAATGCTGTACGCGGTGATCTTGTTGATGCTGCTCGGTTCATTCCGTCTGCATAAAGCCGCTTCGCCAGAGCCGCTGCAGGCCGCGAACTGATTTAAGCTGCTATGCGATAACTGCAAAAAACAAACACCGGCTTTTGGCCGGTGTTTTTGTTAGGGAAGGGATGAAAAACCAGAGCGAACGCATGCCATTTGCATCACTGCATAGGCGATAGCTGCGCGGATAATACTTCGTCGAATACCACAGGAGCAGCTATAGCGCGAGATAACGCTTGAGGGCCTCAATATCCGTGATACTGAGCCCTTGCTTGCTGCGCTCCACCAATCCTAAGTCAGTCAGCTCTTTTACGGCGCGGCGATAAACGCGATCGGTTGTCCCGAAACGTTCGGCTTCCATATAGCTTTTGGTAAAACCGCCGACAGGAAAATCCCGCAGATATTGCTGGTACAGATCGTAAGCCACGTTATAAGCGATAGGATAGAGCATGCGATGGATCAGAATATTCACCGTATCCTGATAATCGATCGCAATGGCGCTGGCAAAGAACAGGGCGACTTGTGGATTTTTCACCAACGCCTGCTGCAATTTATCGGCGCAGATAAAGGCCACCGTCAGCGTCTCTTCAGCGATGATATCGAGCTGGCAGCGATAGCCGCTAAAAAACTCCATCTCCCCGAAAACCTGATAATCGCACTCCATGGTGCCGAGCTGAAAGCTACGCCCATTTTGCGCGGTGTAACCGATCGACACCTTACCGCTTCGCACCAGTGTCAGATAATTTAGCTGTTGCCCCTGACTCATCAGCGGCGACTTTTCTTCGATGATTTTCTCTTCAGAAATACAGCTAAGCACCACCTGCTCAATCAGGGAATGATTATCTTGCCAGTGATCCTGAAAGCGTCCTTTGTGTAAGGGTTTTAATTGCATGCTTGCTCTCGGTTATCCGCGCTTCTGCGTCGGTTTACTGCTCTAATACTCAATCACTCACGCACTTTACGGCGCAATTTCAATTGTAAATTGGTGCGAGGAATACAGCTACAGGCCAAAATTTTATCCCCGCGTACGGCTGAGTTGGTCAGTGCAGTCACTTCACCAGACAACAGCGTAACACGGCATGTGCCACACAGTCCTGCGCGGCATGATGACGGAATAGGCACATTGTGTGCTTCCAGCTGATCGAGCAGGGTGTGATGATTGTTGCCGGTAAACGCGATATCTCCGCTGGCAATCCCGTGGGTTTCGATTAACACCGAGTGCAGCGGTTCCAAACGCTCTTCGTGTGTATGCGCCGGTAGCGGATGGGCATTATCCGCATAAACGCGTGGCTCGGCGGTTTCCAGCACTTCGACCGGCATATCTAAACGCACCAAACCTTGATTACGAGCAATCAGGTTTTGGCCAAAATCGACATCATTACCGTAACGGCGAAATTGGGTCAGCGTATGCAGCGGCTCGCGTTGGTTATGTAGCGTACCATCGGCCGGATTCACCGTAGTCAGAATGCAACGGCCACAGGGTTTGACCACATCAAAAATCACCTCGCCAATGCGGATCACCTTCCAGCTATCTTCAGCAAATGGCTCTGTATCGCGCACCACTAAATTCGGGCGGAACTGGCGCATTGTAAGAGGCTGTGAGCAGCGCTGCTGTAAAGCGTCAAGGGAGGCAGCAGAAATCAGCAGCAGCGGATAACCATCGGCATACGAGAGCGGTTGCTCAGCGTGACCTTCCACCCGTCGTTCGGAATGAAAGCCGGTCCAGCGCAGACAAAGTGCGCGTCTGAGTTTCTCGCTCAGCCACAGATTCACCGGCTCCGGCGCTACCAATGAGGCGAAATGGTTTCCCCACACTTCGGAAGGGGCCCGCTGGGTAAAATCGCGATAAAACACCGCGATACTGTCGCCATCCGGACTATGAATCACCACACCATCTGGTAATAGCGCTGTTTGGAACAACACCAATTGCGGCATCTCACGCGCGGTCACAAAACGCCCATCGGGATCGGCCAGCATCATCATGCGATCAAACGCCAAACCACTTTCCACCACTTGGGCACTGGATACCTCAATACCGCGGGTGGATTTGATGGGGTGTACATAAATCTCAGACAGCGAAGGTTTCATTACAGAGATCCTTTCTGGGTTAAAGAGTCTGCGCAAAATTAAGGTGTTACCGGTTTGATTCAAATACTGACTGGCGCAGTGATGACCGCCTGTATCATCCGGATGCTAGGCAGTGTATGCAAGCACGCGCAACGCGAAAAGAGCGCTTTCACACGCGGCAACAGAACACACAGAACAGAAACATCAGTGCGTGATGTTAGGCTCGGTTATGTTGGTTTGTGTGTTTAAAAGGCACAGCTTGTTGGTTTAGATTATTTTTCTTTAACGAAAGAACAAAATAATATAATAAAAAAGCAGACCTAAAGTCTGCTTTTTTGAATGACACAGGAAAGCCGCCGATTATTTGATCAGCTCAGCTTCTGTCGAGGGGACAATGATATTGGTTGCATGACAACCTTTGGGGCCGCGGTGCATTTCGAATTGCACCTCTTGTCCTGCTTTAAGCGTACGATAGCCATCCATTTGGATGATGGAATAGTGGGCGAAGATATCGTCACCACCATTGCTCGGACAGATGAAACCAAATCCCTTGGCATTGTTGAACCACTTAACAGTACCCGTTTCCATACCTCTACATCCCTCGAGTGATACCATACAGACATACCCGTGATGTAAAACAACAAATTCGGCCATCAGAGACAAAAAGCCACTGATTGGTCGAAATATACACACCACTTAGCGATACACTCTAGTAGAATTGATCGTAACGTCAAGGCGACAAAGGTCGCATTGAGGATGTCTTCACTAAAATTTCACCGAAATTAACATTTCATTCGCATCCGATGACCGTAAAGACTACGATAGAGTTATGAGTAATTTAGACTGGATTGGAATTGATGAGCTCGTCAGGGACGAAGAAAAAACAACGGTTAAGCCACCGTCTATGTATAAGGTTGTACTGAACAACGATGACTATACCCCGATGGATTTTGTTATCGAAGTGTTGGCTAAGTTCTTCAGCTTGGACATAGAGAAGGCGACACAATTAATGTTGACTGTGCACTATCAGGGTAAAGCAATTTGTGGCATTTTTACTGCTGAGGTAGCAGAGACAAAAGTTGTGCAAGTTAATCAGTATGCCCGTGAGCACGACCATCCATTGCTGTGTTCAATGGAAAAAGCCTGACACCGGAAAACTGAAAAGTTAACTGCTGTTAGCCATGCTCCCGGCATCTATCTCGGCGTCTAGGGGAGGTGCCTATGCTCAATAAAGAACTTGAATTAAGTCTGAACCTCGCATTTGCCAAAGCGCGTGAGCAACGGCATGAGTTCATGACCGTCGAGCACCTTTTGCTCGCACTGATTGATAACAGTTCAGCCCGTGAGGCATTGGAAGCCTGCTCCGTCAATCTGGATATGCTGCGTAGCGATCTGTCGGTGTTTATCGAACAGACCACACCACTCATTGCTGAAGAAGACAGTGAGCGTGAAACGCAGCCGACCTTAAGTTTTCAGCGAGTACTGCAGCGTGCGGTTTTCCACGTGCAGTCTTCCGGTCGTAGTGAAGTCTCCGGCGCTAATGTGCTGGTGGCTATCTTTAGCGAACAAGAATCTCAGGCCGCTTACCTGCTCAAAAAATACGATGTCAGCCGTCTGGATGTTGTGAACTTCATTTCGCACGGCATTCGTAAAGAAGCACCTAATCAAAGCAATTCCACCGGTAGCAGCAGTGCTCCGGGCAACGCTGCGTCAGCCGCCAACTCTGGCGAAGAGGGCGAAGAGCGTCTGGAAAGCTTTGCCACTAACTTAAACCAGCTGGCCCGTGTCGGTGGTATTGATCCGCTGATTGGCCGAGATAAAGAGCTGGAGCGTACGGTTCAGGTATTGTGCCGTCGACGTAAAAATAACCCGCTGTTGGTCGGTGAGGCTGGGGTAGGTAAAACCGCGATTGCCGAAGGTCTGGCCTGGCGGATAGTGGAAGGCGATGTGCCGGAAATCATGCTCAACTGCGTGATTTACTCACTGGATATCGGCTCGTTGCTGGCGGGTACCAAATACCGTGGTGATTTTGAAAAACGCTTTAAAACCATCTTGCGTCAACTGGAGCGAGAAGAGAACGCTATCCTGTTTATCGATGAAATTCATACCATCATCGGTGCTGGGGCGGCCTCGGGTGGACAAGTGGATGCCGCGAACCTGATTAAACCGCTGCTCTCGGGCGGTAAGATTCGGGTGATGGGCTCTACCACGTATCAGGAATTTTCGAACATCTTCGAAAAAGACCGTGCTCTGGCGCGTCGCTTCCAGAAGATTGATGTGATTGAGCCGTCAGTAGACGAAACCACGAAGATCCTGATGGGCTTGAAGCCAAAATACGAAGCGCACCACGATGTTCGCTATACCAGCAAAGCGATCCGTGCTGCGGTGGAGCTGTCCGCTAAGTACATCAATGAGCGCCATCTGCCGGATAAGGCGATTGACGTGATTGACGAAGCCGGTGCTCGTTGCCGTTTAGCCCCAGCCGGCAAACGCAAGAAAACCGTTAACGTCAGCGACATTGAATCGGTAGTGGCACGTATTGCCCGCATTCCAGAAAAATCAGTGTCTTCCAGTGATCGCGATATCCTGCGCTCGTTGGATGACAAGCTGAAAATGCTGGTCTTTGGTCAAGATAAAGCTATTGAAGTGCTGACTGAAGCCATCAAGATGAGCCGCGCAGGGTTGTCTCAAGACAACAAACCGGTGGGTTCATTCTTGTTTGCAGGCCCAACTGGGGTGGGTAAAACTGAAGTTACCGTACAGCTGGCGCGCGCCATGGGGATTGAGCTGCTGCGCTTTGATATGTCCGAATACATGGAGCGTCACACTGTCAGTCGCCTGATTGGTGCGCCTCCAGGTTATGTCGGCTTCGATCAGGGCGGTTTGCTGACCGATGCGGTGATCAAGCATCCTCACTCGGTGGTTTTGCTGGATGAAATCGAAAAAGCGCACCCTGATGTCTTTAACCTGCTGTTGCAGGTGATGGATAACGGTACGCTGACCGACAACAATGGCCGCAAAGCGGATTTTCGTAACGTCGTGTTGGTGATGACCACTAACGCCGGTGTGCAGGAAACGCAGCGCAAATCCATTGGCTTCAAGCAGCAGGACAACAGCATCGATGCCTTGGGCGAAATCAAGAAGGTGTTCTCGCCAGAGTTCCGTAACCGTCTGGACAACATCATCTGGTTTAACCATCTGACACCGGAGATCATCCATCAGGTAGTCGACAAGTTCATCGTGCAGCTGCAAGCACAGTTGGATGCTAAAGGTGTCTCGATGGAAGTCAGCGCCGAAGCCCGTAACTGGTTGGCAGAGAAAGGTTATGATCAGGCGATGGGCGCACGTCCTATGAGTCGTGTGATTCAAGATAACCTGAAAAAACCACTGGCGAACGAGTTGCTGTTCGGTTCACTGACGCACGGTGGCGTGGTGAAAGTCGGGGTGGATGCAGAAGGCAATGTGCTGACCTATCAGTTCAGCAGTGCCAGTACTCGCCGCGAAGAAGAGGGCATGGTGCATTAATCATTACAAAGATTAATCACGTGATCGGCTCTTGTGCAGGTGCAAGAGCCAACTTCAAGACATAAAAAAACCCGGAGCAATCCGGGTTTTTTTATAACCGCGATTAGCGACTACGGAATACGATACGGCCTTTGCTCAGGTCGTAAGGAGTCATTTCCACGGTCACTTTATCGCCAGTCAGAATACGGATGTAGTTTTTGCGCATTTTGCCGGAGATGTGAGCAGTCACAACGTGACCGTTTTCCAGTTCTACACGAAACATGGTGTTTGGCAGCGTGTCCAGCACGGTGCCTTGCATTTCAATGCTGTCTTCTTTAGACATCTATTCCTCGTTAAGGCTTACAACCTGAATAATAACCGGCAGATAATGCCGAAAAACGTCGATAGTGTAAAGGCAACAGGGCATTAAAGCTGGTTAAAACTCAGCATTCATTGACCCACTGCCAACCTGTCTGGGTTAATTCCTGTGCCGGACGGAAGCGTTTTTTATAAGACATCGCCCTGCAGGCATCAACTTGATAACCGGGATAGACCCAGCGTTTTCCACTCTGTTTTGCCCATTCCAGCTGTTTCATCAGCATCGCAACACCCGGTGAGTGGGCGCTCAGATCCGGATCAAAAAAGGTATAGCAGGCACTGAGTGCATCAGGTAATACATCTGTCACTGCTACCGCGACCAGACGATCCTCCAGATACATACAAAGATAAGCCACATCGAGCCACTGACATTCCGCAAAGGATTCAAACTGCGCTTTATCCGGCGGATACATACTGCCGCCAGCGTGACGGGCACTGACGTACCTGGCATACAGAGCGAAAAACTCAGGCGGTAGTTTATCATAAATTCGCCACGAGGCCGCACTCCAATATTTCATTGCCCGTTTTTGTGAACGGGAAGGGCTGAACTGTAGCGTACTGATCCGCAGGGATTTACACGCCGAACACGCCGGGCAGTGTGGTCGATACAACGATTGCCCATTGCGTCGAAATCCTGCGGTCAACAATTGGCTGTAACCGTCAGGTGTTAGCCACTGCTCATCGAAGATAACGCCGACTTGCTCGGTCTCTGCCGGCAGATAGCTGCAGGTGCTCGGCGGGCTGAGCCACAACTGAATACAATGTGAAGTCTGTGATTCGGGCATAGTGTTTGTCTTGACTAAAAAGGTCGCTGCAAGTGCGGCATTAGTCGGGCGTTCGGCTCTGAATATCGTCAGCTGGCATTGGCGGTTGTCCGTTTAGCGATTCAAAACGGTAGGCCAATTCACGCGGCTGCCAGAACGAGGCCGGTAGTGACTGTGTCTGATGTTCGACTAAAATTCGCTGAAAATCGCTACGTGGCAGACTCACGGCGCCCAACGAGGCCAAATGGGGATTCATCACCTGACAATCAATTAGCGCGCCTCCGGCCTGATAAAAGGCCTGATTAAACGTGAGTAACGCCGTTTTGGAGGCGTTATCCTGTAACGAAAACATCGATTCGCCACAAAATACCTGCCCGATCGCCACCCCATACAATCCACCCACCAACGTATCGCCTTGCCAGACTTCGATGGAATGTGCGATGCCTAAGTGATGCAGGCGTACATAAGCGGCCTGAATTTGCTCTGAGATCCACGTTTCGCCGCTGCGCACATCCGCACAGTGGTGAATGACATCACTAAAGGCTTGATTTACGGTGACGCGAAACGGCGATTTTTTCAGCCACTTGCGCATACTGCGATTGGGTTGCAGCTGTGCGGGGAAAAATACCGCGCGTGGATCGGGCGACCACCAGAGTATAGGCTCGCCGGGGTTAAACCATGGAAAAATTCCATGGCGATAGGCATTCAGTAAGCGCTCGATACTCAGATCGCCACCAAAGGCGAGCAAGCCGTTCGGATCGGTGAGCGCCGAATCGATGGGTGGAAAATCTGTATTATCAGCAGAAAGTGCATGCAGCCACATGGTGCTTCTCTGTTACCACACTGAAATTTTTAACCTAACTGGAACGCCTTACCAAACAATAGGTTAACCGGCGCTATAAAATAAAAGCGCCGTTGTTTAGCTTAAGAGCGCGACGCGGTAAATATCCCCACTACGATGACCAGACTCATGTATGGCCAGACTCATGGCCAAGCCATAGCAAAACCGTAGCAAGAATGATTGCAAAACGGCAGTGGGGATCTCAAGTTACAGGCGTTGGTGCAGCTGATAATAACGTCCTTGTTGGGTCATCAGTTCGCTGTGGCTACCTTGCTCGATGATTTGGCCTTCTTCCATCACGCAGATCCGGTCGTATTGATCCAGCCCGCTTAGACGGTGGGTAACGGCAATCACCGATTTACCGCGGCTATGCGTTTCCAGCAGCGCTAAGATCTTATGTTCGGTATCGGCATCAAGCCCTTCTGTTGGCTCATCGAGCAGCATCAGGGGTGCGTTGTGCAGCAAGGCGCGGGCAATGCCTAAACGGCGCTGCTCACCACCAGACAGCGGACGACCGCCATCACCCAGCCACATATCCAGCCCTTCACCGTCCAGTAAGGTGTCGAGGCCAACGTCACGCAGCACATCACTCAAGTGCGCGTCACTGGCGCGTGGGTCGCCCAGCAGTAAGTTTTGACGCAGGGTGGCGCTAAAAATGTGTACGCGCTGTGAGACCACAGAAATTGCTTGGCGCAGTTGGCTTTCCGGTAACAAACGGATATCGGTGTCACCTAACGCAATAGAACCATGCTGCGGGTCATAGGCGCGCGTCAGCAAATTGAGCAAGGTCGACTTACCACAGCCGGTTTTTCCCAGCAGTGCGATCCGCTCACCTGCTGCAAGATGCAAACTGACATCGCGCAGAACCGGTTGGTCTGGCGTATAACCGAAAGTGACATGCTGGATATTCAGTTGCAGCGCCGGATTGGCAGCTGTTTCACCGGCACTGGCTTTATCTTCTGGCTCAGTTACAAACTGCACTGGCGGCGTTTGTGAAATCACATCTTGCACGCGCTCCGCTGAGGCCATGACTTGTCCCAAATGCAAGAAGGCAGAGGCTACCGGAGCCAGTGCTTCGAACGCCGCTAAGGTGACGAACACAAACAGCGCCAGTAATGCCCCCGGATACGGATTGCCACCGACATGCTCGGCGGCTAGCCACAGCATCAGAACGGCGGTTAAGCCGGACGCCAGTACCACCAAACTTTGTGACCACGCAGCAAGCGAGGCTTCTTGCGCCTGACGCTGCTGCCATTGACGCTCGGTCGCATCCAGTTGCTCACGGACACGGCGCAGGGCGCCGAATAACACCAGCTCCGCATTGGCTTGCAACCATTCCACCAGTTGCACCCGATAGCGGCTGCGCTGCGCGGTAATATCGCGTCCGATCGGTTTACCGGCATGGTAGAAAATCACCGGCAGGATCAGCAGCAAGGCCAGCATGATGCCACCCAAGGTCAACGCCAGACGGGTATCCAGCAACGAGAGCAGCAAAGTGGTACTGCCGATCACCACCAAGGCGGAGAGCAGGGGAGAGATCAGTCGCAAGTAGATATGATCGAGGGTATCGACATCCGCCACCAAGCGGTTTAACAGTTCGGTGCGCCGAAAACGCGCCAGACCACCCGGTGACAGCGGGATCAAACGGCTAAAGCAGAACACCCGCAGACGCGTCAGAACACGAAACGTGGCATCGTGCGAGACTACGCGCTCAAAGTAGCGGGTCGCGGTGCGGCCAATGGCCAAGCCGCGCACCCCGCCCGCAGGCAGCATATAGTTGAAAGTTTTAGCGGCGATAGTCATCCCCGCCAGCGCAGAGGCTGCAAGGAACCAGCCAGACAACGCCAACAGGCCGATACTGGCACCCAGCGCCAGTATCGACAAGAGGATGCCGAGGGTCATGCGGATCCAGTGACGGCGGTATAAAACAAGAAACGGCAGTAATACACGCACGGTCAAATCTCCTGATTACGGTTGGCTAGCATGGCGGCAAAAGGGCCATCGCTACTGCTCAGTGTGGCAAAATCGCCTTGCTGAACCAGCTTGCCATGATCCATCAGCCAGATTTGATGGCAATTGCGCACATCCTCCAGCCGATGGGTGATCATAAAGGTGGTGCGCCCTTGGGCGGCGTGCGACAGCGCTTGCATCACCAGCTGCTCACTGCGCGCATCCAGACTGGCGGTCGGTTCATCCAGCAGCAAAAATTCGCCGCCACGCAGTAGCGCACGCGCCACGGCGAGCCGCTGCGCTTGACCGACAGATAATCCTGCGCCTTCATCGCTGACCGGGGTATCCAG
This sequence comes from Plesiomonas sp. PI-19, assembly GCF_021368255.1. Taxonomy (NCBI): domain Bacteria; kingdom Pseudomonadati; phylum Pseudomonadota; class Gammaproteobacteria; order Enterobacterales; family Enterobacteriaceae; genus Plesiomonas; species Plesiomonas sp. PI-19. The sequence continues at coordinate 1,596,776 of NZ_JAJNMQ010000001.1, read as the reverse complement.
CCCTTGCGGCAGACGGGCGATAAACTCATCCGCGTGCGCCGATGCGGCAGCGCGCTGAACCTCAGCTTCGGATGCGAGTGGTGCGCCGAGCAGAATATTGTCGCGAATCGTCCCTTGCAGCAGACGAGGATTTTGTCCGACCCATGCCAGATGGTCGCGCCAGCTTTGCGGATCAAGCTCGCTCAGCTCTTGGCCGTTCACCTTGAGTGAACCGCGGTAGGGCAGAAAGCCCAGCAGCACATTCATCAGTGACGTTTTCCCTGCGCCACTGCGCCCTACGAGCGCAATCTGCTCGCCTGCTAAAATCCGAAAATCGAGCGGACCGGCTAACACCGTTCCTTGTGGTGAGAGGATCTCCAGATTTTGTGCCCAGATATGCGGCATATCGGATGTGTGCTTGGCACTCGGCTGGCTGTTTTCATGCGCTGAACCAGCTACACGCGCTTGATACGGTTTATCTCCCTGAGCGGGTGTTTGCGCTTCTGCTGACAGGAAATCGACCAGTGTTTCAGCTGCGCCAACCGCCTGCGCTTTAGCATGATAGAAGGTGCCTAAATCACGCAGTGGCTGGAAAAATTCTGGCGCTAAGATCAGGACCAGAAAACCGGCAAACAGGGTAATGCCCTGACTGTAATGGCCAAAGTTCAGCTCACCCAGATAGGAAAAACCAAAGTAAACGGCAACAATGGCAATGGAAACAGAGGTAAAGAACTCCAGCACGGCCGAGGACAGGAAGGCCATGTACAGCACTTCCATGGTGCGCTCACGAAAATCTTCCGCATCATGGCGGATATGATTGACTTCTGCATTTGCGCGGTTGAATAAACGCAGCGTTTCCAAGCCGCGTAAGCGATCTAAAAACGAGCCACTTAGGCGAGCCAGTGCCTGAAAGTTACGCCGGTTAGCATCGGCGGCGCCCATCCCAACCAGAGCCATGAAAAATGGGATCAGTGGGGCAGTGACCAACAAAATCACCCCTGCCGCCCAGTTAATGGGGAAGACCACGCACAGCACGATCAGTGGGATAAATACGGCCAGATACATTTGTGGCAAATAGCGCGCAAAGAAATCCTGCATGTTTTCCACTTGTTCCAGCACCATGCTGGCCCAGCTGCCCGCCGGTTTGCCGTTGATCCACGCTGGCCCCAGCTTTTCCAAGCGGTCGAGCACCAGTGAGCGAATTTGGCGACGCACTTCCATCCCGCAGTAAAAAGCGCAGCGTTCGCGCAAGCGCGTGACGATCGCCCGCAGTACCACGGTGCCGACTAGCATCAGGAAATAGCGGGTCAGAGAGTCGCGCGGTTGTTGCAAGATAATCAAGTCATTAAGTAAAACGGCCAGTAACCAGGCCTGTAATGCGATGAGTAATCCGGAAACCACACCCAGCAGCATGGTCAGGCTTTGCCAGCGGCGTGCCAATTTACTCTGCTGCTTTAGCCAGCGAGTCAGCTCGCGTTGTTTGTTTTTATCCATGATGTGTGCAGTGTCTTAACCTACGGGGTTCTGGCTCATGACGTGTCTACTTTGATGACTGGGTGGGTTTGACTCACCACACCGGCGTCGTATCAAAGTGTTATTGCTAAGCTTTGGGGTAAAAGCTCGCACGCCAAAAACGCAAAACCGAAAAACAACCTCTGCAAAAGACGAGATCCAATGCACCGGCCGTAAATACATAAACGGGAGCAAACTGCTCCCGTTTGCAGGAGGCGTATTCGTTATTTGAACTTAATGCGCAATGGTGTATGTGCTACACAGCATGTGTACACATGCATTACATATGCGCATAGTGAGCACAAATAGCGCACCAATTATTTGGTTAACGCATCCAGATAACGCTCTGCATCCAGCGCCGCCATACAGCCGGTACCGGCAGAGGTGATGGCTTGACGATAAATGTGATCCATCACGTCACCGGCAGCGAACACGCCCGGAATGCTGGTTTGGGTGGCGTTACCTTCGGTGCCTGATTGCACTTTGATGTAACCGCCATTTAGCTCCAGCTGACCTTGGAAGATCTCGGTGTTCGGGCTGTGCCCAATGGCGATAAACACCCCGTTGACTGCCAGATCGTCGGTACTGTTGTTATCCACGTGACGCAGACGCACGCCGGTGACACCCATGTCATCACCCAGCACTTCATCTAGCGTGCATTGGGTGTGCAGCACGATGTTGCCGTTGGCTACTTTGTCCATCAGGCGTGAGATCAGGATTTTTTCCGCCCGGAAGCTATCACGACGGTGGATCAGGTGTACTTCAGCCGCGATGTTAGACAAGTACAGCGCTTCTTCTACCGCGCTGTTACCGCCACCCACTACCGCCACTTTCTGGTTGCGATAGAAGAAACCATCACAGGTTGCACAGGCAGATACGCCACGGCCTTTGAACGCCTCTTCGGATGGCAGACCCAGATAGCGAGCTGAAGCACCGGTTGCGATGATCAGCGCATCACAGGTGTACTCAGTGCTGTCACCGTACAAACGCAGTGGCTTAGATTGCAGGTCAACCTTATTAATGTGGTCGAAAATAATTTCGGTGTTGAATTTCTCGGCATGATCACGCATGCGATCCATCAGGCCTGGGCCAGTCAAATCGCTGGCATCACCTGGCCAGTTTTCCACTTCGGTGGTGGTTGTCAGCTGGCCACCTTGCTGCATGCCAGTCACCAGCACAGGATTCAGGTTAGCGCGAGCGGCATACACAGCCGCGGTATAACCGGCTGGGCCTGAACCAAGAATCAGTAATTTGCAATGTTTTGTCGATGTCATTGTTATTCTCCACGTACGACAGGTGTATGCCCGATTGTAGGTAAATTGGATACGCAAAAACAGCAAAAAAGCGTGGCAAAAAAACAAATGTGTCAGCTACGCTTCGCCACTGGGCGAAACCCAGAGCGAAGCATCACGAGGGAAGGGCAAATCAGCGCTGTTACGCGCGTGCGGCATTGAGGATTTGACTCAGTGGGGTAAAGCTACGCTCTTGGCTACGCGCCACCGGCTCAGAAATCAATTGGCCACGGTACACACTCAAACCGTTGGCCAGATGTGGATTAGCGCGCATGGCCGCGATGGCTCCTTGATTAGCCAATGCCTGCACGAAAGGTAGCGTGGCATTACACAGCGCTTGGGTTGCAGTTCGGGCAACCGCTCCCGGCATGTTGGCTACACAATAATGAATAATGCCTTCTTCGGTATACAGAGGTTCGGCATGCGTGGTCGGGCGTGAAGTAGCAAAGCAGCCGCCTTGGTCAATGGCGACATCTACCAGCACCGAACCGCGCTTCATCAGACGCAAATCTTCGCGTGATAACAGTTTGGGCGCGGTTGCGCCGGGGATTAGCACCGCGCCAATCACCAAATCCGCCTCTTGGATATGCGTCTGAATCAATTGGCTGGAAGGGATCAGCAGTTTCACGCGCCCAGCAAACTCGCTATCTAAACGGCGTAATGTTTGGATATTGTTATCAAACAGCGTGACATCAGCGCGTAGGCCACAGGCCATACGCGCGGCATTAGCACCCACCATGCCACCGCCAAAAATCACCACGCGACCGGGTTCGGTACCCGGAACGCCGCCTAATAACACCCCAGAGCCGCCTTGTGCCGTTTCTAGCGCATGCGCACCTGCTTGTACTGACATGCGCCCAGCAATTTCTGACATCGGTGCTAACAGGGGTAAACCACCGCTATTATCAGTAACGGTTTCGTAAGCGATGCAAATTGCATCGCTTTGCAATAAATCGTGCGTTTGCTCCAGATCGGGAGCCAGATGGAGATAGGTAAAAAGCAGTTGTCCGGGTCTGAGTTTGGTACGTTCTACTGTTTGTAGCTCTTTTACTTTGACAATCATCTCTGCATTTGCGAAAACATCATCTGAGGAAGAAACGATACATGCTCCCGCAGCAATGTAATCTTTATCGGTAAATCCGATATGAGTGCCAGCATGGGATTCAACAAGGACTTGGTGCCCGTCGGCAACCAGTGTTCTGACTCCCGCAGGGATCATGCCAACGCGATATTCATGGTTTTTGATTTCTTTCGGGATGCCGATAATCATCTGAAACCCTCATGGTTAATGGTGAATCAGGCGGTGTAATAACAGAAACGCTGGTTATGTTGCTAGTATATAACGAGTAGGTTGGCAGAGTGTTTCTTTTTTCGAGCTCAAGCAGCAATTAATTCACGCAAGGACGTAAACGGGTGGAACAAAATGGTAGAGAATAAAAAGCGGCCAAGCAAAGATCTCGACAGAATCGATCGTAATATTCTGAACGAGTTACAAAAGGACGGGCGTATCTCCAACGTTGAATTATCAAAGCGAGTGGGTCTGTCACCAACCCCGTGTCTTGAACGGGTTCGGCGTTTAGAGCGTCAGGGTTTTATTAATGGCTATACTGCATTATTGAACCCGCATTATTTGGATGCATCCCTGCTGGTGTTTGTGGAAATTACCCTGAACCGTGGGGCAGCCGATGTATTTGACCAGTTCAATGCGGCGGTACAAAAGCTAGAAGAGATTCAGGAATGCCATCTGGTATCCGGTGATTTCGACTACTTGCTGAAAACCCGTGTGCCAGATATGTCGGCATACCGTAAGCTGCTGGGGGAAACCCTGCTGCGTCTACCGGGCGTTAACGACACCCGAACTTATGTGGTAATGGAAGAGGTCAAACAGACTAACCGTCTGGTGATTAAAACCCGTTAAGCATGAGAGATGCAAAACAAATTCAGCTTGGTTAAAATACTGGTCATTCATCCAGACTGAAACGCTCGAGCGGCTTTTGCCGCTCGGCGTATTTTTGGTCTTTAGCTATTGCCTCCTGGAGAGACATACTTGAGCCAGGTACTTGTGGAAAAGAAAATCAGAAACAGTAAAAAACTGAGTGGATTGCACCGCATCATGGAAGCGATTCTGATTGTCGGTGTTGTGTTTGCGGTTTATATGATGGTGGCCCTGCTCAGCTTTGATCCCACAGATCCCAGCTGGTCTCAGGCCTCGTGGCATGATGCAGTCAAAAATATTACCGGCAGTGTCGGTGCATGGATTGCCGATGCGTTATTTTTATCTGTCGGAGCACTGGCCTATACCATACCTCCTATTTTAGTGATTGCGGCTTGGGTATTATTTCGCCGCCGCAGTGACGATGAACGCTTTGATTTTCTCAATTTGGCATTACGCCTGATTGGCGTCGTATTACTGATTGGCGCGTCCTGTGGATTAGCCGCGATCAGTGTCGATGATTTCTATTATTTCCCGTCCGGTGGTTTTATCGGTGCGGCCATCAGTGATTACACTGTCCCTTGGTTTTCCCGTATTGGCGCTACGCTGATTTTGCTGTGCGTGTGGGCGGCGGCGGTGACTCTGTTTACCGGTTTGTCATGGCTAACGTTGGCGGAAAATATTGGTTCAGCCATCTTAAATCCAGTGGCTTTTATTACCAATGGTGCGCGCAGTCGTAAGCAGCAAGCGGAAGACGAGGAGTTCGTTGCTGATGATGATGTTGACGATCTGCCGCCTGCGGATGAAGATGATATTTTGCTGGGTAAGCAAGAGCCGACAATACCGCCGATGCGTCCTCTTAGCGCTTATGATGATGAGAGCGAATTAGATGCGGCGCCGACTCCGAGCGGTAATCGTGCGGATAAAAGTCAGGCGGCAACGCCAGCAAACCAACCTCAGCACGCTCAGCCAGTGGCGGCTGCCGCTATTGCTGCTGGCGCGGCTACCGTAGCGCCGGCGGTGCAGGCTGCGGCAAGCAGTGCGATGACAAATGCACATGCTACAGCTCCGCACATTACAGCGACGAACACTACGCCTAACCATAGCGTGGCGCAGAATCTGGCTGCAAACAATGCACCTGCGGTGCATAGCTCTGTAATCCGTAAGCCAACGGTTTCTTTCTCGGCGGCGGATGATGAGCAGGGCAGTGACTATACGCCGGTATCGATGTTTACCGATGCTAGTAACAACGCGAATACGAATAGCGCCAATAATAGCGCGCCAGCGCATCATGCGGTGCATCAAGGCGTAAGCATCAATGCGAATTCTGAAATCAATTCTGCAGCGAGCCAAGACGCGAACGACGATAACTGGTTTGAACCGAAAATTGATTTCGCTGGTCTTGATGATTTGATCAAGCAAGAAGAGCCGGTTAATCCTCGGGCTGCAGAGTCAAGTTCTGCACCAGCGCATCAGTCTAACCAAGCTGCGGGAATGTCTACTTCGGCATTTTCACGCAAGCCGGGCAGCGTTGATGCAGCTTTTGACGTAGACGATGTGTTGCCGTCATTTGGCTCTGCGCTAGCAGATGATCCATTTATGCCAGCGTCTGGCTCGGCGTCTGCGGGTCTGCAAGCCGCCTCTCTGGCGGGGATGGTTGCTGCAGGTGCCGCTTCAGCTGCAACCTCTGCACCGGCAGCTGCGGCAACGGCGTCTGCTGTTGCTGGTGGAGCGACCGCGTTTGGTTTCGCTGATAGCGGTGCTAGCGATACTGAGACGCCTGCTGCGCGTCCGCAGGTGAAACCAAATGTGCCTGAAATGCCACGTCCGAATCCGGTGAAGATCCCGACCCGTCGCACGTTAGCATCGCTTGGCATTAAGTTGCCGTCTGAGCGTATGGCTGAGCAGCGTGAACGTGAGATGTTGGAGCAACGGGAGCGGGAGCAGGCCGAGCGTCAACGCGCGGAAGAGGCGTTGGCGAAAGAAAAATCCCTGATCCCTGGCGTAGAAATTCCTACTTTCTTTAATGCGTTGGAAGATGATACCTCGGCGTTTTCGTTCAGTGCTCGTGATGACGAGCCTCAGGTGAGCGTGCGTCCAGCCTCTGCTGCAGAGGAGTCTAATGCTGCAGGCGCGGCGAGCGAGATTTCGCCAGCCTTGTCTACTTCACCGGTCTCGCCAGCGGCGAATGCTGCGGCAAGCTCTTATGCAGCGCGTGGTGCACAAGTGGCCGAAGACGATGACGAAGATAGCCGTATGCCATCATTCTCAGCCATTCAAGATGATCGTGATGAATCGGCAGCAAACGAGCGATTTGCGGCTGACGCGCAAGCTGATGACGATGAGTCAGATGAAGACGCGCAGTTTAATGCTCGGTTACGCGCCGAATTTGAAGCACGTGAACAAGAGCGCCTGGCGCGTGCGGTGGAAGCGGTACGTCGTCCTTTGCAGACGGAAACCTCCGCGTTAGTGCGTCCACAGACAAGCCGTGAGCCTGTTGCGCCAACACATGCGACAAGCAATCCGATGACGCATACCGCGGCGCCGTTTACCTTTGAGCCGGTGCGTGAAGAGCCGACCATGGATGACTCGGTGAATGATGTGGCTGCTGGTGAGCCTGCTGCTGCACCACACGCTTTTGCATCAAAACCGTCGACATCGAGCGCATCGGCATTCATGCCGGCTACAGAGTCTGCGGCGGCTTTTACTCCGGCAGGGAAGGCTGAACCGGAGCAGGATGACGCAAACGACGAGGCAAACAGTGAACAGCAATTCCATGCCGCTGAAATTATGCGGATGCGCAAGCGCGCAGAGCAGGAGCACATGGCTTTTTTGCACCCGTTCCTGATGCCACAAGAAGATGTGATGCCAAAGCCGACTACACCGTTGCCGACGCTGGATCTGCTGGCTGAGCCACCGCGTAACAATATGCCGGTGAGCGAGCAAGAGCTGGAGATGACGGCGCGCTTGGTGGAAGCGCGTCTGAACGATTACCGCATCAAGGCTGATGTGGCCGAGATCTCTCCGGGGCCTGTGATCACGCGTTTTGAACTGGATCTGGCGCCGGGTGTGAAGGCGGCGCGCATCTCCAACCTGTCACGTGACTTGGCGCGAGCGCTGTCAACAACGGCGGTGCGGGTAGTGGAAGTTATTCCGGGTAAATCTTATGTGGGATTGGAGTTGCCGAATAAAGATCGCCAAACCGTTTACCTGCGCGAAGTGCTGGACTGCGACAAGTTCCGTCAAAGCGCATCACCACTGACCGTGGTGCTGGGTAAAGACATTGCTGGCGATCCGGTAATTGCCGATTTGGCGAAGATGCCGCACCTGCTGGTGGCGGGTACTACCGGTTCGGGTAAATCGGTCGGCGTGAACGCCATGATCTTAAGCATCTTGTATAAAGCGACGCCAGATGAGGTGCGCTTTATCATGATCGACCCGAAAATGCTGGAGCTGTCAGTCTACGAAGGTATCCCACATCTGTTGACCGAAGTGGTCACCGATATGAAAGATGCCGCCAATGCGCTGCGTTGGTGCGTGGGTGAGATGGAGCGTCGTTATAAACTGATGTCGCTGCTCGGCGTGCGTAATATCAGCGGCTATAACGATCGGGTGGTGGAAGCGGAGAAGATGGGCCAACCAATCCCTGATCCGTTGTGGCGTCCGGGCGATAGCATGGACCCAATGCCGCCAGCGCTGACCAAACTGCCCTACATCGTGGTGATGGTGGATGAGTTCGCCGACCTGATGATGGTGGCCGGTAAGAAGATTGAAGAGCTGATTGCGCGTTTGGCGCAAAAAGCACGCGCCGCGGGTATCCACTTGGTGCTGGCAACGCAGCGTCCGTCAGTGGATGTGATCACCGGTCTGATTAAGGCCAACATCCCAACCCGGATTGCGTTTACCGTATCCAGCAAAATTGACTCGCGCACCATTTTGGATCAAAGCGGTGCTGAAAGTCTGCTGGGGATGGGGGATATGCTCTATCTGCCGCCGAACTCATCTATCCCTGAGCGGGTGCATGGTGCTTTTGTACGCGATCAGGAAGTGCATGCGGTCGCCCAGGATTGGAAAGCGCGTGGTCGTCCACAGTATATCGATGCCATTTTGGCCGGCGATAGCAGTGAAGGCGGCAACGGCTACGACAATATGGATGAAGAGCTGGATGCCCTGTTTGATCAGGCGGTACAGTTCGTTACGGAAACGCGCCGTGGCTCTGTCTCTGGCGTACAGCGTAAATTCAAGATTGGCTACAACCGCGCGGCGCGGATCATCGAGCAGATGGAAGCGCAGGGGATTGTGAGTGCGCCGGGCCATAACGGTAACCGTGAAGTGCTGGCTCCGCCGCCAATCAGAGATTAAAACGTTAACGGTACATAGCGCGGCCAGTGCTAATACCTAGCCTTGATAAAATCGAGCGTAGGTAATAGAGCTGGCCGTTGCACAATTTCGCATCTCATGCGGCACACTAAATGCAAACTATACCCAAACAACGTGAAGTTGCAGGTAGGCGGCAAGTGAGTGAATCCCCATGAGCATAGGCAAACTATGTGATTGGGGTGAACGAACGTAGTCAACACCGCTGCAGCTTCAAGTAGGAAGGGTATACATGGTCTAAGTGTGCTAGCGATAAATGTTCAACATGATGATGCGCTATACGATTATGAGTGCGCAGTGCGTGCGTTAACCGACGTTTAAACGGTGACCGCTGACACTGGCCTTGATGGCAATGAAGGGAGTGACAATGAAAAAGTGGTTTATCACCTGCGGTATTGTTCTCGGCATGATGTCATCCACGGCATGGGCTGATGCCCGTTCTGATTTGCAGAGCCGACTGGGAAAAATTAATTCATTTAGCGCCTCGTTTGAACAGACTGTGACCGGTCCAAGCGGCGCGGCGATCCAACAAGGCGAAGGCAAACTGGCGGTGACACGCCCGAATCTGTTTCGTTGGGAAGCTAAAACGCCAGACGAAAGCCTGCTGGTGACTGACGGCAAAACCTTGTGGTTTTTCAATCCGTTTGTTGAACAAGTCACGATTAGTAATCTGAAAGACGCGACCAGCAATACACCGTTTGTCCTGCTGACGCGTAACAATCCTTCCGACTGGGCTAAATACAACATCACCCAGAAAGGCGATCAGTTCACGCTTAAGCCTATTAAGTCTGATGGCAACATGAAGCAGTTTGACCTGACTGTCACTCCGGCTGGAGTGATCAAAGGTTTCTCAGTGGTGGAAATGGATGGTCAAAAGAGCCAGACCGTTTTGAATCGCTTCTCTACATCGGCGGTGAGCAAGTCACAGTTTAGCTTTACTGTCCCGAAAGGGGTTGAGATTGACGATCAGCGTAACTGATAGGTCACCATTGCCGCGCTCCGAGTGATATGGCTTGGTTGTTCATTGGTTGTTGTCATAAACACTGTGAACAACATTGCGATCAACAACCTAGCGCGGCAAACCAGAGCTACAAATACTGGTGACAAGTAAAACGCGGAAAAGAATTCAGCAAATAAGGCTGCGTGGTGAGTAATTTATCTTTGGATTTTGCGGCAGATTTTCAGCCGCTGGCCGCACGGATGCGTCCGCAGACACTGGATCAGTATATTGGTCAGGCTCACCTGCTCGCGCCGGGAAAACCGTTGCGCCGTGCGGTGGAGGCCGGTCATCTGCACTCGATGATTCTGTGGGGGCCTCCGGGTACCGGAAAAACCACCTTGGCAGAAGTGATTGCGCGCTATGCCAATGCCGATGTCGAGCGCGTGTCGGCGGTAACATCGGGTATCAAAGAGATCCGTGAAGCGATTGAGCGTGCTCGGCAAAATCGCGATCGGGCGCGGCGTACTATCTTGTTCGTCGACGAAGTGCATCGCTTCAATAAAAGTCAGCAAGATGCGTTCTTGCCACATATCGAAGATGGCACGATCACGTTTATTGGTGCGACGACCGAAAACCCGTCTTTTGAACTCAATAACGCACTGCTATCTCGTGCGCGGGTTTATCTGCTCAAATCCCTCACCGAAAACGATATTCTGGCAGTGCTTGAACAAGCCATGCAGGATAACGTGCGCGGTTTAGGCGGCCAGAATATTGAACTGCCGCCTGACACGGCTTTAGCGTTGGCGCAGCTGGCGAACGGCGATGCGCGAATGTCCCTTAATTGCCTAGAGCTAATGGTGGATATGGCCGCCGAGCAACCGGACGGGCGCAAAATTCTGACTTCAGAGTTACTGCGCGAGGTTGCCGGTGAGCGCAGTGCGCGCTTTGATAATAAAGGCGACCGCTATTACGACCTGATTTCTGCCCTGCACAAATCCATTCGCGGCTCTTCTCCGGATGGTGCGCTCTATTGGTATGCCCGTATTTTGACTGCCGGTGGTGATCCGCTCTATGTCGCACGGCGTTTGTTGGCGATAGCTTCGGAAGATGTGGGCAATGCTGACCCGCGTGGGATGCAAGTGGCGATCGCCGCATGGGATTGCTTTACGCGTGTTGGACCGGCGGAAGGCGAGCGAGCCATTGCTCAGGCGATTGTGTATTTGGCCTGTGCGCCGAAGAGCAATGCAGTGTATACCGCATTCAAAGCGGCGTTAGAAGATGCGAAACAGCATCCAGATTACGATGTGCCAGACCATCTGCGCAATGCGCCAACGCGATTGATGAAAGAGATGGGGCTCGGCGCGGAATACCGTTATGCCCACGATGAACCGAATGCTTATGCAGCCGGAGAGAGTTATTTCCCTCCGCAATTGCAGGGTACGCGTTACTATCATCCGGTTGCGCGTGGGCTGGAGAGCAAGATTGCTGAAAAATTATCCTGGCTGACTCAGCAGGATCAAAATAGCCCGATAAAACGCTATCAGTAACTTAGCCTTTGCGTTAATGTGTGTAATATAGGGTGCAGGTCTGCACCTGTTAGTCTTTTAACAGTCTATAAATTTCTCTAAAACGATAAAAAGCGGGATAAAAATGCTCGATCCGAATCTGTTACGAAACGAGCTGGACGTGGTGGCCGAGAAGCTGGCCCGTCGCGGCTTCAAACTGGATGTTGATACACTCAATGCACTGGAAGAGAAACGTAAAGTTCTGCAGGTAAAAACAGAAAACCTGCAAGCTGAGCGTAATGCTCGCTCCAAAGCGATTGGTTTGGCTAAATCGCGTGGCGAAGATATTCAGCCATTGCTGGATGAAGTTGCTTCCATGGGAAGTGAGCTGGATGCAGCAAAGGTTGAGCTGGATCAGCTGCAGGAAGAGTTACGCGGTATTGCGCTGAGCATCCCGAACATTCCTTCAGATGAAGTCCCGACTGGTAAAGACGAAAACGATAATCAGGAAGTCCGCCGTTGGGGTACACCGCGTCAGTATGATTTTGACGTGCGTGACCACGTTGATCTGGGCGAAATGGCTGGCGGTATGGATTTCGCGGCTGCGGTTAAGCTGACCGGTGCACGTTTTGTGGTACTGAAAGGCCAAATCGCTAAGCTGCACCGTGCGCTGACCCAGTTCATGCTGGATCTGCACACCACCGAGCACGGTTATCTGGAAACCTACGTTCCTTATCTGGTGAACCAGGAAACCCTGTACGGTACTGGTCAGCTGCCGAAGTTTGGTAACGATCTGTTCCACACCAAGCCACTGGAAGAAGGCGACCCAACTTTTGCGCTGATCCCAACCGCAGAAGTGCCAGTGACCAACTTGGTTCGTGGTGAAATTCTGGAAGAAGAATCTCTGCCTCTGAAGATGACTGCGCACACGCCGTGCTTCCGCTCTGAAGCGGGCTCTTATGGCCGTGATACCCGTGGTCTGATTCGTATGCACCAGTTTGATAAAGTTGAGCTGGTTCAAATCGTGCGTCCAGAAGACTCCATGCAGGCGTTGGAAGAGCTGACCGGTCATGCTGAGAAAGTATTGCAGCTGCTGGGTCTGCCATACCGTACCGTGCTGCTGTGTACTGGCGACATGGGCTTTGGCTCTCACAAAACTTACGATCTGGAAGTATGGCTGCCAGCGCAGAATACCTACCGTGAAATCTCCTCTTGCTCCAACATGGGTGATTTCCAAGCACGTCGTATGCAAGCGCGTTGCCGCTCTAAGACCGATAAGAAGCCACGTCTGGTTCACACCCTGAATGGCTCAGGTTTGGCAGTTGGCCGTACTCTGGTCGCGATTCTGGAAAACTATCAGCAAGCTGATGGCCGCATTGAGATCCCAGAAGTTCTGCGCAGCTACATGGGCGGTTTGACCCATATTGGTGGTTAATCCCACCATGCTGTATCGCCCAACATAGGGCGCAGTATCGAAATACTAAAAACCCGCTACGGCGGGTTTTTTTATGCCTACGTTTTATTTGTTCAGTTTGTAGTTTGCTCAGGGGCCAGCCAGTGAAAAGCTGCTGATAGTAGCTTATCGAGATGCTGCTATCCCCTTGCTAACCAGTGGCAAATTGTCAGAGCCTGACTACCCTTACCACATATGCTCGGCAGTAAAATCGGCCTGTGTCAGGCGCATTCATCGGCTTACACACTCGGCTGCGATAGCTGCGTTTAGCCATGGTCGCGGTTTGCGATAGGGGAAGCGAAGATGAATGACCCAGATTTCTTTCTTGGCACTGATAGCACTGTTCTGTGTGGTTTATTGCTGGCGTTGATGCTGCTGGCATCAGTGATTGGCTTTACGGTCGGGCGCTTGCGCCACAGTGAAGATGATACCAATGGCGCTACTGTGCAAATTGAATCTGCGCTATTTGGTCTGCTCGGGCTATTGCTGGCGTTTACGTTTGCAGCTGCGGCGAGCCGTAACGAAACGCGCAAAGAGCTGATGGTGGATGCCTCTAACGCGATTGGCACGGTCTATCTGCGTACGTTTCTCTACGAACCACAAACTGGAAGTACGCTGCGGGTGCATCTAAAAGACTATCTTGACCAGCGCATTGCGTATTATGACGTGCGCAGTGATATTGCTGCGATTCGACAGGTATTAGCCAAAACCGATCAGCTACAAAATCAGTTGTGGGGGCAGGTGATGCAGGCATCACGTCAACAGGAGCATTATCTGGCGTCGATGCAGATGATCCCAGCGATGAATGAGATGTTTGATTTGGCCAGCAGCCGCCTCTCGTATGATCGCACGCATATCCCCGATATTTTGCTGATTGTCCTCACTATTCAGGCTCTGGCGGCGGCATTTGCGAATGGCTACAACAGTTCAAAGAGTCGGCATTTTAACTTCTTTGCGTCGATTGGTTTTGCACTGCTCACGGTGATGGTGGTGTATCTGATTTTGGACTTGGATAGGCCACGGCGTGGCATTCTGAACTTAGATGTCCAGCAGCAACTGTTTACGGAGCTAAGAAGCAAAATGGATGCTGATGCCAAATTAGCTCTGCCTTTCTCAAAGCCGCAGTAACCTAAAAAATATGTTTACGCTCAAGCTGTTGCAACTGTTTGCGGATGAGCAGCTTGAGCGTTGGGGTGTATTCATATCAGTAATGAGTGAGTCACTTCGGCAAGTATAGGTGGGCGGATATGCTACTGTATGAACTGGATAACAATACTGTATATCCATACAGAAAAATGTAAAATTAGGCTTGCAACGAAAGCGGATAGTGCTTATCTTATACTGTATAAGCATACAGTGTTTGAGAGGCTATCATGGAACTGAGCATTTCCCGACCCGATGATCTGTTCACCTACCGTCCAGTGGCATTTTTTAATGATACAGAGTCGTCGTTATTGTCTTCACCGTCTTTGGTGTCTGGCCGGCAGCGTCTTGATCTCAACTTACACTGTATCAAACGACCGGATGATACCTTTTTCGTCCGTATCAGCGGCCTGTCGATGGTCGACTCAGGCATTCGCCCAGGCGATATACTCGTCGTAGACCGTATTTTAGCGCCGAAAAAAGGTGATTTGGTGGTGATGATGGAGCAAGGCGAAGTCGTGGTGTATGAGTTGCAGGTAAAACCTGAGCTCAAATTGCTATCACTGAGCGCCGATCACGCTGATCGCGTGGATATGGAAAGTCTGTCTGAATTGCAGCAGATGGGGCAAGTGGGCATTGTGACCAGCATTATCCATCATATCCGCCAGTGATGTGTAACATGCTTAACGAAATGCGTGGCACAAGGAAGGCGGTAAGCGTGCTAGCACCTAGCACCAGTCACCTAGTATCTAGGTGACTGGTAGATACCGGTAGTGCTTGGTGCGAGTACCGCCAGAACTAAGACTGGCCTAGTGTCTACGGGTGTAGCGCCTGTAAAATCTGTGGGGCCTTTGACGCAGTTACTCGGTCTTTTCCTTGAATTCACACAAGTCTTCGATGATACACGAGCCACAGCGTGGTTTACGGGCGATGCAGGTATAACGCCCGTGCAGGATCAGCCAGTGGTGCACATCCAGCTTAAATTCAGCAGGGACGACTTTGAGCAGCTTTTGCTCCACCTCATTGACGTTTTTACCCGGTGCAAATCCAGTACGATTAGAGACGCGGAAAATATGCGTATCGACTGCAATGGTCGGCCAACCAAAGGCGGTGTTCAGAACCACGTTAGCCGTTTTGCGGCCAACGCCCGGCAAGGCTTCCAGTGCTTCACGATCCTCTGGTACTTCCCCTTGATGCTGCTCTAACAAAATCCGGCAGGTCTTGATGACATTTTCTGCCTTGCTGTTAAATAGCCCAATGGTTTTGATGTACTCCTTGAGCCCATCTACGCCCAAATCCAAGATAGTCTGTGGTGTATTGGCGACCGGATAGAGCTTATCGGTCGCTTTATTCACACTTACATCGGTGGCTTGCGCCGACAGCATCACCGCTATCAACAGCTCAAACGGCGTACTGTATTTCAGTTCAGTGGTAGGTTTGGGATTCTCTGCCCGCAGGCGTTCTAAGATCTCTATCCGTTTCTTCTGATTCATTACTGCCGCTTTAGCTGTGTTTGATTAATGACAACTGTGAATTTTCTTCAGATCGTCCGCCGAAGCTGAAGGTGCTGGCGTGGCAGCGCGATTTTTCATGCGCTGATCGATCATGTATTTGGCCGCCAGCATCAAACCTAAGCCGATAAATGCGCCAGGAGGTAAGATAGCCAGCAGGAAACTGTTATCCAGATGGAAGACCTCAATGCGCAGCACTTTGGCCCAAGAGCCCAGCAGTAAATCGGCACCATCAAACAGCGTCCCTTTACCGATGATTTCACGCAGGCTTCCCAGCACAAATAAAGCTAAGGTTGCGCCTAAACCGGTAGCGAAACCGTCTAGTGCCGAGTCGGCCACGTTGTTCTTGGCGGCAAAGGCCTCGGCACGCCCGATCACGATACAGTTGGTGACGATCAGCGGGATAAAAATCCCCAGTGACTGGTACAGTCCAAATGCATAGGCGTTGATCAGCAGCTGTACTGCCGTAACCACTGATGCGATGATCATGACGTAAATCGGGATCCGAATTTCACTCGGCACCCACTGGCGAATCGCTGAAATCACTACGTTAGTACAAACCAGCACCAACATGGTGGCCAGACCGAGCCCTAGCGCGTTGGTCGCGGTTGAGGTCACGGCCAAAAGAGGGCACAGGCCGAGCAGCTGAACCAGTGCCGAGTTATTTTTCCACAGACCTTGAACGAGAATGTCACGTGAATTGTTCATATACACTCCGGTGATGCTGGCCGTGAATTATTCGCCACAATCAGGTTGCTGAGTAAACAGCGCCTGACCATGGTGACGGACATAAATCAGCGTGTTCTTCACGCCACCGACAACGGCGCGTGGGGTGATTGTCGCGCCGGTAAATTGGTCGAACATGCCGCCATCTTTGCGTACCGCCCAACGTGGGTCGTTATCGTCATGCAGCACTTTGTCTTTAAAGCTTAAGATCCAATCAGAGATCCGCAGATCAATTTTATCCCCTAAGCCCGGTGTTTCATGGTGTTCGAGGACGCGAACACCCAAGGACTCGCCACTGAGAGTTGCGCCAACCATCAACTGAATCGCACCGGAATAGCCGTTCGGCGCGGTGCTTTCGATAGCCAGAGCCACTGGTTTGCCATCTAAACGCGCCAGATAGGCTTTGTGTGGGACGGCTGAGCCGAGCAGGGCGGGATCAGTCACCATGACACACTCTTTGAGAGGGTCATTGTTGTACAGGTTAGACGGCAATACCTGATTGAGCAGGATCTTTTGCTGCTGCTTGGTTTGTTCGGCGATGCGATCTGCCGTAAGCAGATTGACGACCACGACAGTGCCAACGGCAATTAAAGCAAAGACGGCCAGCGTAATACCGTGCCGGCGCATGGTTGGTAACATGGAGACTCCTTAGCGTCCGTATACGCGTGGCTGGGTATAGTGGTCAATCAGTGGCACTGCCATGTTGGCGATAAGTACGCCAAAGGCGACGCCGTCGGGGTAACCGCCGAGTGTCCGGATCAGGTATACCATCAGTCCGACCACGGCACCGAAGATCAAACGACCGCGGAAGGTCGTAGATGCGGTCACCGGATCGGTAGCAATGAAAAACGCACCGAACATGGTTGCACCTGAGAACAATTCAAACAGCGGCGTGCCGCTTGCATCAGGCGCGACCAGCCAACCGATCGTAGAGGCAATGGTCAGCGTCAGCAGGAAACTGACGGGGATCATCCACTGGATGGTTTTGCGGTACAGCAGATACAGACCACCGAGCAAAAAGCCGACGTTAACCCACATCCAACCTAAACCGGCAAAACTGCCAAAGATCGGTTTTTGCATGATTTCGTGGGCAGTCAGACCGTTTTTCAAGCTGGTTTTCAGCGTGTCGAGCGGGGTGGCTTGTGTCACGCCGTCGATGTCCAGCATCAGCTGATGCAACGTATTCCCTTCACCGGTATGGCCGGTGAAGATGACGTTCAAGCAATCCATAAAGCTGACTGGTTCGCTTTGTAATCCCAGTACCGGTAACCATGAGGTCATCTGTACGGGAAAGGAGATCAACAAGACAACATAGCCCACCATCGCTGGGTTAAACAGGTTTTGCCCTAAGCCACCGTACAGCTGCTTGGCAATAATGATGGCAAACAAGGTACCGATGACAATGATCCACCAAGGTGCGAGTGGCGGGATGCAGATCCCGAGCAACAGACCGGTCAGTGCTGCCGTACTGTCTTGTAGGGTTTTCCACACTGGCTTTTTGCGTAGCAGCAGCACTGCGCTTTCTGCGAGTACGGCCACCATGATGGCTAATAGGATTTGGATCAGGTTACCCCAGCCAAAGAAGTAGCACTGCGCAGCGACACCCGGAATACAGGCAAGCATCACCTGCCGCATTATGACGTTAGTGCTGCGGTGGTTATGCGTGTAAGGGGAGCTTGCTATTTTGAAAACCATTTATTCCTCACTCGCCTGAGTTTTTGCTTGTTCCTGAGCCGCTTTACGCGCTTTAGCGCGAGCAATGGCAGCCGCTACCGCGGCTTTGCGTGGATCAACCGCTTCCGCAGTGGCATCGCTTGGCGTTGCCGTGCTTTCGGCATTTGGCTCTTCGGTTGCCGGTTCGCTGTGATTAACGACGGCAGTTGCATCCACACCTTGCTCTTGCGCGGCTTTACGTGCTTTAGCGCGAGCAATGGCAGCCGCTACAGCCGCTTTACGTGGATCAACCGCTTCCGTAGTGGCATCGCTTGGCGTTGCCGTGCTTTCAGCATTAGGTGCTACAGTTGCCGCTTCACTGTGATTAACGGCGGCTGTGGTATCAGTACCTTGCTCTTGCGCGGCTTTACGCGCTTTAGCGCGAGCAATGGCCGCAGCTACCGCCGCTTTACGTGGTTCAACGTTTTCGGCAGTGGCATCGCTTGGCGTTGCCGAGCTTTCAGTATCAGGCGCTACGGCTACCGGTTCGCTGTGATTAATGGCGGCCGTGGTATCAGCACCTTGCTCTTGCGCGGCTTTACGTGCTTTAGCGCGAGCAATGGCAGCAGCTACTGCGGCTTTGCGTGGATCAACTGCTTCCGTAGTGGCATTGTTTGGCGCTGCCGTGTTTTCAGCATTCGGCGCTTCGGTTGCTGGTTCACTGTGATTAACTGCGGCAGTGGTATCAGCGCCTTGCTCTTGCGCGGCTTTACGCGCTTTAGCGCGAGCAATAGCAGCAGCTACTGCCGCTTTGCGTGGATCAACGGCTTCCGTAGTGGCATCGCTTGGAGTTGCCGTGTTTTCAGCATTCGGTGCTACGGTTGCCGGTTCGTTGTGACTAGCTGCAGCTGTGGTATCAGCACCTTGCTCTTGCGCGGCTTTACGCGCTTTGGCTCGGGCAATAGCTGCGGCTACCGCCGCTTGGCGTGGATCGGTGTTCTCACTGCTGTCTGCTACACCAGACGCTGGTGCCGTTGATGACTCCACATTTTGTTGCGCAGCTTTACGCGCACGCTGTTCTCGCGCCAGTTGTTTGCGCGCTTCGCGTGCGGCTGCCATGGAGTCATCTGCAACCACAGGGGCACTTTCAGCATTCGGCGTCAGTGGACGTAATTGTTGAATCGGTTGTGCATTAGCTGACGGTACTGTTGATTCTGGCGCGGCGCTTTGTGCTTGTTTGGCTTTAATACGCGCCAATGCTGCTTGAACCGGATCAACACCTTCGCTGCTGGTTTGTGAGGCGCGACGGGCTTGCGCGGCTTGTTGGGCACGCTGTTCGCGCTCTTCTTTTTCGCGTTGCAGACGTTGTTGCTTGGCTTCAAAGCGCTGTTTAGCGATTTCAGACTTACGCTCTTCGCGGCGAATCTCCCACAGCTCTGCTTTTTCTTGGCGGTAGTACTGCACCAGCGGGATGTTGCTCGGGCAAACATAGGCACACGCACCGCACTCGATACAATCCATAATGTTGTATTGGCGTGCTTTGTCATGCTCTTTACCACGGCTGAACCAGTACAGTTGCTGCGGCAGCAGATTAACCGGACAGGCATCCGCACAGGAGCTGCAACGGATACAGGCCTGCTCGGCATGCTCTTCGCCAAATTCTGCAGCGCCCGGAGCTAAAATACAGTTGGTGATTTTCACCACGGGAACATCCAGATGCGGCAAGCTAAAGCCCATCAGTGGACCACCGATGATGATCTGACCATTCCCGGCGGTGCGGCGATAACCCGCGTGGCTTAGCAGGTGCTGCACCGGCGTACCTAAACGCGCCCAAATGTTACCTTTGTCGTGAATGGCATCACCGGTCAGGGTAACGACACGCTCGATCAGTGGTTCGCCTTCGATAATGGCGCGCTTAATGGCAAAGGCGGTACCGACGTTTTGCATCAACACACCGATCGCTGAGGAGTGTTTGCCTTTAGGCACTTCCATCCCCGTGAGGATCTTGATGAGTTGCTTGGCACCACCAGACGGATATTTCGTTGGAATAATGCGCAGCTGAATATCTTCGCTGCCATCAAGGCTTTTACGCAGGCTTTCGATAGCCAGACTCTTGTTATCCTCGATACCAATGACCACCTGCTCTGGGCGCAGAATATGGCGCAGGATCCGAATCCCTTCGATGATTTCATCGGCGCGATCTTGCATTAAACGATCGTCAGCGGTGATATAAGGCTCACATTCTGCGGCGTTGATTATCAGCAATTTGATCAAGTTGGCGCCGCCGGTGAGCTTGGCCGCGGTAGGGAAGCCTGCGCCGCCAAGACCGGCAATACCTGCCGCTCGAATCTTGGCAATCAACTGCTCAGGGGTGAGCAGATGGTAATCTTCAATCTGTTCGCGTTCGACCCACGTGTCGTTGCCATCTGGCTCAATCACCACGCAAAGATCGCTGAGTCCAGAAGGATGCGCGATGGTGCGCGGCTCGATTGCGACAATCGTACCAGAGGTCGGGGCATGAACGGGCAATACGCGTCCGCCGCCATGATACTGCGTCAGCGGCTGTCCTTTGAGAACCTTTTCACCGGTTTTAACAATCAGATCGCCAGCTTGACCTGCGTGCTGTTGCAGTGGCACGACATAATAGGGGGCCAGATCGATTCGGCGAATCGGAGTATTGTTGGATTGTGACTTCATTTCCGGCGGATGGATCCCACCGTCAAAATCCCAAATACGGCCGCTCTGAATGGCCTTAATCACACTGGACATAACTTAACTAACGACCTTTACTGGAATGGTGTTCAGATCCCACTTCCATGT
The DNA here is from genome assembly GCF_021368255.1 of Plesiomonas sp. PI-19. Taxonomy (NCBI): domain Bacteria; kingdom Pseudomonadati; phylum Pseudomonadota; class Gammaproteobacteria; order Enterobacterales; family Enterobacteriaceae; genus Plesiomonas; species Plesiomonas sp. PI-19. Next base: position 1,575,932 of record NZ_JAJNMQ010000001.1, on the reverse strand, counting down.
GTCGGGGGTCACACTGACCGGCTGCATTTCAATGCAATCCGTCGGGCAGGGGGCAACACACAGATCACAGCCGGTGCAGAGATCAGAAATAACGGTATGGACTGACTTAGTCGAGCCGATGATGGCATCAACCGGACAGGCCTGAATACATTTGGTGCAGCCGATGCACTGTTCTTCGTGAATAAAGGCGACAAATTTGCGTGGCTCGGCATTCTCTGCATTCGCATCTGCGGCAGGAGGCTCAACGCCCAGCAAGTCAGCAATTTTCAGTACAACCGCTTCGCCACCTGGGGCGCACTTGTTGATTTGCTCACCATTGCTGACCGCCTCGGCATACGGGCGGCAGCCAGGATACCCACATTGCCCACACTGGCTTTGCGGTAAAATTGCATCTAGTTGATCGACGATCGGATCGGCTTCAACTTTAAATTTGATGGAGGCGAAACCCAGTAATACGCCAAACAGCAGCGCTAGCCCGATCAGTGCTAACACGGCCCAAAACAGAGTCATCATTTTTTATTTAACCAGTCCGGTAAAGCCCATAAACGCCAGCGACATCAGTCCGGCGGTAATCAATGCAATCGATGAGCCTTTAAAAGGGGCCGGAATATCGGCCAATGCAATACGCTCGCGCAGTGCGGCAAACAAAACCAATACCAGAGAAAAGCCCACCGCAGCGCCAAAGCCATACACGATAGACTGCATAAAGTTATGAGCCAGATTGGTGTTCAGCAGCGCGACACCCAGCACCGCACAGTTGGTGGTGATTAGCGGCAAGAAAATGCCCAACAGGCGATATAACGCAGGGCTACTTTTGCGCACCACCATTTCGGTGAACTGCACGACAACGGCAATAACCAGAATAAATGAAAGGGTACGCAGATAACCGATGCCAAACGGGATCAGAATAAAGCGATCCATCAGGTATGAGCACACCGATGCCAGCGTCATAACAAATGTGGTGGCTAAACCCATTCCAATGGCCGTTTCCAGCTTTTTGGATACGCCCATAAAAGGACACAAGCCGAGAAACTTGACCAAGACAAAGTTATTAACGAGCACTGTTCCGATGAGCAGCAAAAGATACTCAGTCATCCGGTCTACCTTTCATGATAAAAAACCGAGGTATTATCAGCAATTATAACTCTGCCGACAACCGGACAATCGATTTCGCCCTAATAAGCGGACAAGAAACACGCACCATAAAGGCACGTGTTTCTTAGGGGAGCGGCTGAAATTATGATAATTATCAGTTTATTAACTTACCATACGTAGCAATTCGGAATCTTGCACCGGTTTAGGCTTCGCCACGATATAGCCTTGAATCGCATCTACTCGCAGATGCGCTAGCATGGTTTTGTCTTCCTGCTTTTCCACATTTTCTGCAATGATTTTGCTGCCTAAACGGTGCAGCGTATCGATAAATAAACGTAATACCTGCTGCAAAGATTTATTGGCTTCAATATCACGGGTATATCGTGGGTCGAGTTTCACAAATGATGGCTTATAACGTGACAGTAACGCTAACCCATCGAGCTGTTGACCAAAATGACACAAACATACCCGCACCCCATGTTGGTGCAGTAACGTGATCAGTTTGCCGGCATTGTCAGGGTAGGTCTGGATTGCTTCCGTTTGGATCTCCATCACCAAGTGTGGCGTGACGGCAGGGTTTTTCTCCAGATACTGGGTTAACCAGTGTAAAAACTGTGGCTCGTTGATGGTATGAAAGCCTAAATTAACCGCTAAAACTCCATCACCTTTGAAGCCTTGCAAAATGCTGGTGATCTTGGTCAGCAGCATCATATCCAGCTGTGCCATACGACCATGATATTCGGCCATCGCGATCACTTTGTCGGTCGACATCGCCCCTTTGGAGAAGGTAAAGCGCGAGAACAACTCATGGTATTTCGGCATGCTGTCGTTCACGCTCAGCGTGGTCTGGATATTGAACTCCACATCCGCATTGGCGATTTGCTGATCTAACTCGCTAAACCAGTCATCCACTTGAGGCTGTTCGGTATGATCGACTTGCCAGCAGCGATGGGGCAGTGATGAGACAATGCGCAGGCTCTCTTCTGCTTGAGTCAGTGCGGCACCCCACTGGTTGCCGTAGAAAGAGATAAACGCGATATTGGCGGCTCGTGTGATTTGGTGGCGTTGCGCCAGTTGTTCCAGCGCTTGGGCGCAGCGCTCAGCAAGACGCTCGGGTTGCTCAATTTGGTGCGCCGAGGCGACCCACGCAAACATCGCACCTTCAAAGCGGTATAACTGTCCAAGAGGCAGACCATGCAGAGTTAATTGTTCTGCGATCTCTTGAATGAACAGATCGCCGAGTTTGGATCCTCCGCGTTGATTAAGCTCAGTCAGTGGCGTGGCGTGGATCAGCGCTAACCAGTGCTTAGCCCCGTTTTCAGGCAGTAACGAGAGCTGATGAATGAAACTCGCACGATTTGGTAAGCCGGTGAGTGGGTCGCGGTTCACGTCTTTAGCAATCAGGTCGAGGCGATGCTCCAACTCGGTTTTTTCTTGTCGCCAACCTTGCGCATATTTTGCCGCTAATTTCGCTTCTGGAATTTCGCCGGCACTGGCAGCCATATTCAGACTTTGCTCCAGCTTAATCAAACGTTCAGAAGCGTTTTTCTGGTTTTGCATTATTTCCAGAGTGAGTAATGTGCCACAAATAAGCAATATTGCAGGAATGCTAATGCTTAAAGACAATGAATATGCACTTTGAATATAAACAACACCTGTGGTTAACACAAAACACAAGAGAGCACGCCAAATAGCAGCTGAACGGGACAGGGCTATATTCATCGAATTCATTTTCTCTTTAACAGAATACAGATGATTTTATTATATCAGCCTATTGAGCTTTATTATTTTATGCCCTGAATTGTTGCGTGACGTAGCTCGCAAACTTCTCTGATATTTTTCAAGGATATTACATATCAGCCCGTCACGATATGATGTGAGCCCAAAAATCCTTTTTTCTGTCGCTAGCCGTTTGTCGGCTTCGATTAAATGCTGCTAGCGCTAGCCGATGATGTGCAGTTGCTATTGTCGCGCTGTCTATTTCGTGAGCCGTTATCCAATTTCCCTTTGTGGGCTGTAACAAAACTGTAAAGCGAGAGAGTGATTGGTTGCTTTGGCGTGGTTTGTCAAGCCTTAAACTGTCGCGAAGACGGATTTTATCAACTGATTAATTTGTTGATATAAAACAATATTTATTGTGTTGACTTCTGTTTTTTTCTGTTGTTCGCCAAAAGTTATCCACTAAATCTGTGGATAAGTGTGTGGGCTATATTTAGACAATTCCATACAGCCCACGTTTTCTCTGGGTTAAGACACCTCGACACTTTTTGTCAGACACAGCTGTAAGAACGAGGTGAGGGACGTGTAATTTTTCTGTGATGTAGCGCACAGCAGTGGCGTCTTTTTGACCCTGCGCTGTCAGTATACAGACATGCATGTCAGCTGTGTCTGCTAACCCGTTAGTTAACGCGAAAAGTAATCGGTTACAGCGCCGAACAACAAAATAAAGAGGGAACTATTTGATGGTAAATTGAGCAGGTGATTAAGCAAAGGTTGGCCATCGCATTATGTTTATGGGGGCAAATGAGCGCTACTGTTTATTGCTCACCAATTTTGAGTTCTGTTTTTTGTTCACTAAAGGGCAAACTCAATAAGTAATTATGGGTAATAATTACGCTTTAATGACAGCCATATTTAAATTAGATAACGCGCATGATTGCATATCGAATAATGCAATATTGTAGAAAATAATAATTCGTACATTGCCCTGCGTAAGGTTTATCTATAACAGGATTTCCTCTCAACTGTTTTTGACTGCGCGCAGATGTGCAGAAGCAGATGTGCAGAAGAGGATAAGAGAAAGAGATTACAAAGGCACTGAGTGTGTAAAACGCACCGACGAGGCTACGATTTGGCCGCAGAAATTTCCCTGTGCGGGCTGTATTCGGGCTTTTTTCATCAGTGGCTCGCCAGGGTAAGGTTTGTGGGGATGCTGCTGGCTGAGCAAATCATCGCGCCGTCTAAATCAGCGATGGGATAGCGCTCGAATTTCTGCGGGGAGCCGCGCATAATACCGTTATATCCGAGACAAACGAGATGATATAGCAGGTAGGTATGAGTAAAAACTTTGAGCTGGTATCTGAGTTTGCACCCGCAGGCGATCAGCCGGAAGCGATCCGCCAGTTGATCGATGGCCTCGATGCAGGGCTGGCGCACCAGACCTTGCTGGGGGTAACCGGCTCCGGTAAGACCTTCACCGCGGCAAATGTGATTGCTAGCCTTAATCGGCCCACCATGATCTTGGCGCCGAATAAGACCTTGGCCGCTCAGTTGTACGGCGAGATGAAAGCCTTCTTCCCGCATAACGCCGTGGAATACTTCGTTTCCTACTACGACTACTATCAGCCAGAAGCTTACGTGCCGAGTACCGATACCTTTATCGAGAAAGATGCATCGATCAACGATCACATCGAGCAGATGCGTTTGTCTGCCACGAAAGCGCTGATGGAGCGACGTGATGTGGTGGTGGTGGCTTCGGTGTCGGCGATTTATGGTCTGGGCGATCCTGATTCCTACCTGAAAATGATGTTGCACTTGCGCCGTGGCGATACGCTGGATCAGCGTTTTATCCTGCGTCGTTTGTCGGAGCTGCAATACACCCGCAACGATCAGGCATTTCAACGCGGGACTTTCCGTGTGCGTGGTGAAGTAATTGATATTTATCCGGCAGAATCAGACGAGCATGCGGTGCGTGTGGAGCTGTTTGATGACGAGGTTGAACGCTTGTCATTGTTTGACCCGCTGACAGGGCAAGTGCAGCAGGATGTTGCGCGCTATACCGTGTATCCAAAAACTCACTATGTAACACCCCGCGAGAAGATCTTAGAGGCGATCGAGAAGATCAAGGTCGAGCTGGTCGAGCGTAAGCAGGTCTTGCTGGATAACAACAAGTTGCTGGAAGAGCAGCGCATCAGTCAGCGTACGCTGTTTGATATTGAGATGATGAATGAGCTGGGATATTGCTCGGGCATTGAAAACTATTCGCGCTACCTTTCTGGCCGTAATCCGGGCGAGCCGCCTCCAACCTTGTTTGACTATCTACCTGCCGATGGCTTGCTGATTATTGATGAGTCACACGTTACGGTGCCGCAAATTGGCGCTATGTATAAAGGTGACCGTTCGCGTAAAGAAACGCTGGTGGATTATGGTTTTCGCCTACCATCGGCGTTGGATAACCGTCCGTTGAAATTCGATGAGTTTGAGGCGCTGGCTCCGCAGACCATTTATGTATCGGCCACGCCGGGGGCGTATGAGCTGGAGAAATCTGGCGGCGAGGTGATCGAGCAAGTAGTGCGTCCGACGGGCTTGCTGGATCCGGTGGTGGAAGTGCGTCCGGTAACCACTCAGGTGGATGATTTGCTGTCGGAGATCCGTTTGCGCTCGGCGATTAATGAACGGGTACTGGTTACTACGCTGACCAAACGCATGGCCGAAGATCTGACCGAATATCTGGAAGAGCATGATGTGAAGGTGCGCTATCTGCACTCAGATATTGATACTGTCGAGCGGATGGAGATCATTCGCGACCTGCGTCTTGGCCTGTTTGACGTGCTGGTGGGAATTAACCTGCTGCGTGAGGGGCTGGATATGCCGGAGGTATCGCTGGTCGCGATTCTGGATGCGGATAAAGAAGGCTTCTTGCGCTCCGAACGTTCATTGATTCAGACTATTGGTCGTGCGGCGCGTAACCTTAACGGTAAGGCGATTTTGTACGGTGATAGGATCACGCCATCAATGGCGCGCGCTATTGGTGAAACAGAGCGTCGTCGTGAGAAACAACAAGCGTTTAACGAACGTAACGGGATTACGCCGCAAGGGCTGAATAAAGCCGTGGCCGATATTCTGGATGTCGGAGGGCGCGTTAGCAATAAAGGTCGCCAGAAATCCAAAGGCCGTAAAGTGGCCGAGTCTGAGGCTAGCTATCAGGTGCATTCGCCAGCAGAAGCAGAGCAGAAGATGCGAGAGCTGGAGCAGCAGATGTATCAACATGCGCAGAATCTGGAGTTTGAGGAAGCGGCGGCGATCCGCGATCAGCTGCAGGCACTGCGAGAGGCGTTTATCAAAACCTCTTGATGCGTGATGTGTGAATAGTGAGACGCATAAAAAAGGCATTGTTGGTTATCCCGACAATGCCTTTCTTTTATCTGCTGTCTAAATGTCAGTGGGCTTAAGCGTTAATGTGCAACATCAATTCAGCGGATTGATTTGCAGTGCTTGCTCGATCGCCTGCTTGAGCAAGTTGCGATCGTGACGATACGGAATATCGTCAGCTTCCAATTGAGTTTGAACGATGCGACGTTTTGGACCATCCTCATCACGCAACACGCTGACATCAATATGCGGACCGACAATCACACCAGTAATGCAACGACGGCCAATGTGGCGCTCGATAATCTGCAGTTTCTCCGCGATATTCAGCTGTGCCGCCGGACTGTGCTCTTTGGCCAGATTGCCGATATACAGCACATGGGCTGCGGTGGCGTTAGACAGCGCAGTTGCGATCTCACGGTTAAGCAGAGGCGGCAGCAGGCTAGTCATAAAGCTGCCCGGGCCAATTAAAATCAAATCAGCGCGTTCAATGGCGGTAATGGCTTCACGGGTGGCACTGACTTCCGGCACCAATTGCAGTGATACCGGTAATTCGGTGAGTGCATCGATATTGACCTCACCAAACACGGACATACCATCGGCACAGACGGCGGCCAAGTCGACAGGTTCTTCCGACATCGGGATGATGTGCGCATCCACTTTCAGTAAGCGGCGCACCAGATTGATGGCATCTAACGGGCGGACGCTCAAGTCATCCAGCGCCTTGAGCATCAAATTCCCCAGATTATGGCCAGACAGTTCACCTTCGCCGGCAAACCGATATTCAAACATGGCTGACGCAATAGTCGGTTCAGTGATCAACTGGTTAATACAGTTACGGGTATCTCCCCATGCGATGCCGCCTTCAGAGGTGCGGATCCGGCCGGTGGAGCCGCCGTTATCGGTGGTAGTGACAATACCGGTAAGGCGGTGACCTAAAAAGCTCAGCGACGAGAGGACACGGCCTAGACCATGTCCGCCACCAATGGCTACCACATGGTTCAGATCTGCAAGCATCGGGTTACGCATAAGTTTTATTATTTCTTGAAGAGGTAAGAGTAAAGATACTCGAAGTGGCGTAACCTTAAAAAACAATCCGACAAAACACAATCCAGAATATTGATTTACCGCACGTTCTGCCTTGTATCTGCCGGTTATTTAATCCGTTCGTTGGGCAATAATTCCAGATGGCCTTCGGCATCGAAATACCAACCCTTGATAATTCCATGTGATGACATGTCCTGAAATCCGGCTAATACCTCTTTAGCTTCGACAAGAGCTTCGGCATCGCTGTAACCATGCATGCGCTTGAGATATTTGGCAATGTCGGTGAGACCGGCAGACTCAGTGATATTGCTCATGGTGTTTACCTCCAAGACGGTGATGGAGTAAATCGAGGGCGTTATTGTGAGTTAGTATGATCGCAATCAATCAGATTGCCAGTCAGCGCACCAGAATATCTCTTTTAATACAGTCTGTTAGGTTATAAAAAAACAATGCCGACCTGAAGGCCGGCATTGTTTTAACGTAAATTGTTTTAGCGCAAAATGCGTGGGTGACGTTTATTCTTTTTCCAGATACAGCGTTTGACTTGGGAATGCCATATCTGCGCCGCGAGCGTGCACGATATCGATGATATCCAAGTACACATCTTGCTGAACTTTCAGCCAATCCGCCCACACCGTGGTTTTGGTGAAGCAATACACCATGATGTTGATGGAGGAGTCCGCGAACTCGTTCATGTACACCAGCAGTGTCTGGGTGGTATCGATATCCGGATTGTTCTGCAGCATGGTGCGGATGTCATCGACAATCACGCGAACCAACTTGGCGTCTTCATAGCGCAGGCCAATCTCGGTTTTGATGCGGCGGTTAGTCATCCGCCCCGGGTTTTCCACGCTGATAGACGAAAATACCGAATTCGGCACATACAGCGGACGATGGTCGAAGGTATTAATCTTGGTTAGACGCCAACCAATCTCGGCTACGGTGCCTTCAATATTGCGGTCTGGCGAGCGGATCCAATCTCCCACATTAAATGGGCGATCGAAGTACAGCATGATGCCAGAGAAAAAATTGCTGATGATGTCTTTACCGGCCAAACCGATGGCGATACCGCCGACACCACCGAAGGTCATCAAACCAGACACGCTCAGGCCAAAGTGTTGACCGGCCATCAGAATCAGGATCAGCACGGTCACGGATTTCAACAGGCGTGAAATGGCCTTGGAGGTCGTGATGTCATTGCCTTTGGCGATCAGTGAGGCCTCGATTTGGCTAATCAGGGCAAACACATACTTAATGGTGATAGCCGAGAGCAAGATAACATTCGTTGTGCTGATCCAACCGGTGTAGAGCTCGGTAAAGTGATGCAGCAGTAAGTAAATGATCTCGGTAACCGTGAGCGCGATGATGCCCCATAGCACGATAGAAGAGATGCAGGTGATCACTGCGGTGACCGTTTTGCGTCGATGACGGCCACTGTGCTTACGCTTGAGGAAAAAGAACCATAAGGCCAGAGCGGCCAGTGAGATGACTGCCAACGTGGCAAGGTCAATCATGAATTTGGAGTGAAACAGGGAATAAACCGAACTCATATCTGTCTAGTAGTCTTAAATTTGTGAATGTTATTTACTGGTATCTGATATGTCACTTATCAGGCCGGGATCGGAAAATACCTGCGACTGAAAAGGGTTTATTCTAGCGTCTGGTTTTTAAAATAAAATGGAAGAAAGGATAAGATTTGTAAAGTGCGAAAAAGTCTGCGGTAGTAGAGTACTGCAAAGATCAAAAAAACAACATGCTGCTATCAAATAGATTACTACGTTCATTCTTATATGGCCTTAGCGGATACCGTTCAGAGGCGAGCAGTATAGCGGAGTGGCGTGAATGCAGGCTTTTTGAGAGATACAAATCCGGTAAACAAGTACGTCAAAATATGACTTCATTGTCTAATTATGAGCCGCATGATTATTTCCTGTGAGGTAAGTGAGTTAGCATACTGATAATCAAGGGGGATTTATAAAATCCGCATATTTGTTTTGCCCGTTATTATCAATGCTGTGATGATGAATATTGTGTTTTAGAATGAAGTTATCGCTATTCAATTGGCATGATTAATTAATCATAATCGGCATAGTATTTTAATTTTGCGATGGGATACATGTATGCGCGTAACCCCTTGGTATCAGTCTGGTGTAAGAAATTCGTTGATATCGTGTAAGCACAAGAGGGGCTGTGCATAATGCTGAAGAAAACAGCCTGCGTTTCTTCCATGTTGTCTTATCGAGTATGTGCTATGTGTGCTGCTTTACACCGATAAGTTGCTTACGCAAGGCTGTATGTGATGAACCTGTGAGGGCTGCAAGCCTAATTGGCCATTGGCGCAGGTTGATCTGGGGTTACCGATGACTCATCGCTGCTGGAGGAGTCGGAATAATCGGATTCGGCACCACTGCTGTCATTACAACGCTCAGAGCCACTCCATGGTGTGTCATTGTCATCGGTATTGCGTACATTAGTGCAAGGCTCAGTGCTGTTGTCTTGTGTCTGTTCTGGTTCGGCGGCAAGTAAGTTACCAGAGAGCCCAAGCAGTAATGCTAGGCTGAGAGCTGCATATTTCATCATTGATTCTCCAGTAAAAACGGCTAAGGGTGTACCGCAGTGCTCCGTCTCTTTTGGGTAGAGAAAAAAGTGACTCAGCAAGAGGCGTGAACTCACGGAGCGGCATAGATCAGTATAGATAGGATGTAGCGTTTTATCCCAAAACATAATGGAACGTTGTGTTTTAATGCTGATATAAAGAGAGTGATAGAGCCTGTAACCTTACTTTAGTCGGCATTCGAAGTAAGCCTGCCATTGAGCGAGTTGTGTATCAGTTGTGTAGAGAGTCGGTAATTGGTCGGTAATCGTAGGCAGTGGACGATAGAAGTGCGCCATACGCTCAGTACTACAGACATCTAGCGAGACATATCCCGAGATAGCGGGACATCGGTCGATACAATAATTGCTATTGATAATCATTATCATTTGATGTGTAATGCAGATCTCATGCAAGGGAGATCGGCTCATGACTACATTACCAGTTGCAGTACCCGCACCTCGGCGGGCTAGAAAAATCAAACTCGCTCTGATGGGGCCTGCTTTTATTACCGCGATTGGCTACATCGATCCGGGTAACTTCGCCACCAACATTCAAGCCGGCTCTACATTTGGCTACCAGTTGCTGTGGGTGGTGGTATGGGCTAATGCCATGGCGATGCTGATTCAGCTGCTTTCTGCCAAGCTGGGTATTGCAACGGGTCAGAACTTAGCCGAGCACATTCGAGCAAGCTACCCGCGTCCGCTGGTGTGGTTTTACTGGATTCAAGCCGAGCTGATTGCCATTGCCACTGATTTGGCTGAATTCATCGGCGCCTCAATCGGTTTCAAGTTGTTATTTGGTGTATCGCTGTTTGATGGCGCAATTTTGACCGGTCTTGCTACTGTATTGATTCTGGCTTTGCAGCAACATGGGCAAAAGCCGCTGGAAATCGTCATCGGACTGTTTTTAATGTTTGTGGCGGGGGCTTATGTCTGTGAGTTGATTTTCTCCCGCCCAGATATCGCCGAGTTGGGCTGGCACATGGTGAAACCACAATTGCCGGATCAAAACGCACTGGTTTTGTCTGCCGGTGTATTGGGGGCGACTATCATGCCGCACGTGGTATACCTGCACTCAGCGTTGACCCAACGGGGCAGTCGTGAAGATCGCAAAGAGCGTTATGCAGCGACTAAAATGGATGTTGCGGTTGCGATGACCATCGCCGGTTTTGTGAACATCGCCATGATGGCGGTAGCGGCTGCGACTTTCTACTCTGCTGGTCACACCGGTATTACGGAGTTGGAGCAAGCGTACCAGACTTTGCATCCATTGCTGGGTGAAGCTGCGGCAGTGATCTTCGGCTTAAGTTTGGTTGCGGCGGGTTTGTCATCCACCGTGGTGGGGACTTTAGCTGGACAAGTGGTGATGCAGGGCTTTGTGAACTTTAGCATTCCACTGTGGGTACGCCGCGCGGTGACTATGCTGCCATCTTTTATCGTGATTTGGTGTGGGATGAACGCTACTCACGTGTTGGTGATGAGTCAGGTATTCCTCAGCTTTGGTATTGCACTGGCCTTGATTCCATTGCTGCGCTTTACCGGTGATCGCCAATTGATGGGGGATTTAACTAACAAGCCCCTGACACAAGCCGCTGGTCGTCTGATTGCGGTAGTGGTGATTACCATAAACTTGTATCTGCTGGTGACTACGTTTACCGGATTTAGCGGCTTTTAATGCCCAAATGAGGCACAGATAACGTACAAAGCGCCACTCCTAACGCGTTAAGTTCCATCCAAAGCCGCACAGCATGAGGTGCGGCTTTTTCATTTTCGGCTATTGATTTGATAAAGCGCAGTAATCGCCTGAATTGCTGTATAAAACAGCACTTGCCCTAAGAGAGTGTGATTACCAAAACAATATTCCACATTCTCATTGTCAGTTCGGGGACGCTTTATTTACAATGCGAAGAGACGTTATTTTATTGTGGTTATGTCGTAACGCACACTCAACGCAGTGGACATTGCCGCCAAAAACTCCGAAGCCGCTTTTGCCTACGTTCTGCAGCAGGCTGACTCATTCAGGCACACAGAATAGGGCATGACGGCCGTAGCACAGATGATGCTACCGGGTTCGGTGAGAAATTACCGGGCCTCCCGACATTGGAAAGGTGTTTTCAGGTGCAGCAACTCAAAGACACGTTTGACCGCGGGTTCTATTACCTGCGTTTGTCGATCACAGATGTCTGCAACTTTCGTTGCAGCTATTGCCTGCCGGACGGTTATCGGCCGCAGGCGAATACCTCATTTCTGCGCGCCGATGAAGCTCGCCGGATTGCTCAGGCCTTTATTGCGCTGGGCACAGACAAGATCCGTCTGACCGGTGGAGAGCCGACATTGCGTCGCGACTTTATCTCTATCGCCTCTTCAATTAGCGAATTGCCGGGTTTACGTGCCTTGGCGGTGACCACTAATGGCTATCGTATGGCCCGTGATGTCCCGCTGTGGAAAGAGGCTGGCATTACGTCGGTGAATGTCAGTCTAGACAGTCTCGACCCACGCCAATTTCATCAAATCACCGGTGAAAATCGCTTTAGCCAAGTAATGGCGGGCATTGATGCCGCTTTCGATGCCGGCTATCCGCAAGTGAAAGTGAACACCGTGCTGATGAAAGGCTTAAATGATCATCAGCTGGATCAGTTTCTGGCGTGGATCCGCCATCGTCCGTTGCAGTTGCGTTTTATCGAGCTGATGCAAACCGGCGAGATGACTTCGCTATTTCGTGACCATCATATTTCTGGCGCGGTGATCCGCGACAAGCTGCTACTCAATGGCTGGCAGCTTAAACCGCGCAGCTACAATGCCGGTCCGGCGCAAGTCTTTACGCATCCCGATTATCAGGGCGAAGTTGGCCTGATCATGCCGTATGAGAAGGATTTTTGTGCCAGCTGTAACCGGTTACGGGTTTCGGCGACCGGAAAACTGCATTTGTGCCTGTTTGGTGATGATGGCATCCCGCTGCGTGATTTGCTGGAGGATGACAGCCAATTACCTTTACTGCGCCAACGCGTGCAAGATGCTCTACTGCATAAAAAGCAGAGCCATTTCTTGCATGAGGGCAATAGCGGTCAGACACCACATTTGGCGTCGATCGGCGGGTAAGTCGTGCATGTCATTGCCGCTGTCGGTAGTCAGTCAGGCTAGCGCTGAATCAAGCTTTAAAAAACACGATAAAACCCGATTTAAAACCAAGTAGATACAAAACGCAGTGAATAAAGCGTACTGAATAAAAACGTACTGCAAAAAGTCATGATCGGGCAGGCAAGGCTGCCTTATCACACAACATCGCATTCATCATGAAGGAGTTACCCATGGGACACGCCCACGCTGAATTTATGCCAGCCAGCATTGCTGTACTGACTGTGTCAGATACCCGCACCGAAGAGAACGATACCTCTGGCCAGTATCTGGTTGAGGCGGCGCTGGCCGCAGGACACCGTCTGGCAGACAAGCGCATCGTGAAAGATGACGTGTACCAGCTGCGCGCTGTGGTTTCACAGTGGATTGCCGACCCAAGCGTGCAGGCTATTTTGGTCACCGGCGGTACCGGTTTTACTTCCCGCGATTCTACCCCAGAGGCACTGCGCCCACTGTTTGATAAAGAAGTGGAAGGCTTCGGTGAGTTGTTCCGTCAGATTTCTTATCAGGAAATTGGCACCTCTACGATCCAATCGCGTGCGCTGGCCGGTTTTGCGAACCACACTGCCATTTTCGTGATGCCGGGCTCTACGGGCGCTTGCCGTACTGCGTGGGAAAAGATCATTGCTGATCAGCTGGATGCGCGTCATCGCCCATGTAACTTCATGCCGCATCTGCAGCAGTAATTTCGCCTACACGTAAAAGGACAGGAGCATGACTCAATTAACTCACCTGAACGAACGGGGCGAAGCCAATATGGTGGACGTTTCAGGTAAAGCGGAAACCGTGCGTGAAGCCAGAGCGCAAGCCTGCGTTGAAATGCACGCAGAAACGTTGGCCATGATCGTGGAAGGGCGTCATCCGAAAGGGGATGTGTTTGCCACCGCGCGTATTGCCGGCATCATGGCCGCCAAACGTACGTGGGAACTGATCCCACTGTGCCATCCACTGCTGTTATCCAAAGTGGAAGTACAGCTGGAAGCCCAGCCAGAGCGTAATCGGGTGAGAATTGAGAGTGTGTGTCGTCTGACCGGCAAAACCGGCGTAGAGATGGAAGCGTTGACCGCCGCCTCGGTGGCAGCGCTGACCATCTATGACATGTGCAAAGCCGTACAAAAAGACATGCAGATCACCGATGTGCGTCTGCTGTCTAAAACCGGCGGTAAGTCCGGGACATTCACCGCGGAGGCATCATGATTCGGGTGTTATTTTTTGCGCAGGTGCGCGAGTTGACCGACACCGGTGAAATTGAGGTGGCTGAAACCTATGCCACGGCTGAATTATTGCGTGCGGCTTTGGCGGCGCGGAGTGAGCGCTGGGCATTGGCGCTCGATAAAGAAAATCTGCTGGTGGCTGTTAACCAGACGCTGACGTCATTGTCTCACCCGCTGCAAGACGGGGATGAAGTGGCCTTTTTCCCACCGGTTACTGGAGGTTAAGCAGATGCAGGTACAGGAAACCCGAATTCGGGTCAGTGAAGACGATTTTGATATTGCCGCCGAATACACGTGGCTAAATCAGGACGACAGCTGTGGCGCGGTGGTGACCTTTACCGGCAAAGTGCGCAATCACAGTCAGCAAGGCAGCGTGAACGGCCTGCACTTGGAGCATTATCCGGCGATGACCGATAAAGCCCTGCACGACATTATCAGTGAAGCGCGTGCACGTTGGCCGTTAGGTCGTGTCAGCCTGATTCATCGCGTGGGTGAGCTCGGCAGCGGTGAGCAGATTGTGTATGTCGGGGTCAGCAGTGGCCACCGCTTGGCGGCATTCGCGGCAGCAGAATTCATCATGGATTATCTCAAGGTGCGGGCACCGTTTTGGAAAAAAGAGCAGATGCCAGACGGCGCGCGCTGGGTGGAAGCCAAAACCAGTGATCAGGAGGCAGCACGCAGATGGCAAAGCGAATAAGCACACAGGTGATCTACAACAGACTACACAAAGGGCGCGTTGCGGCCAGCACATTGGCTGTGGTGGCGCTATTTAGCCTGTCACCGGCGAATGCGGCCACGTTGAAAGTGGCGGTTGCGGCGAACTTTAAGCCCACATTAGAACAGTTGGCGACGCAATTTCAGCAGCAAACGGGCGATCAGGTTGCCATCTCGTCAGCCTCCAGCGGTGTGCTATATCAGCAAATTGTGAATGGTGCGCCGTTTGATCTGTTCTTGTCGGCGGACAGTGAACGCCCAGAGCGTTTAGAAAAGGAAGGGCGGATAGTCTCTAACTCGCGCTTTACTTATGCTCGTGGCCAGTTGGCGCTATGGAATACCGGTACACCAGTGGGGACCGATCCTAAGCTGTGGCAGGGGAAATTAGCCATCGCGAATCCACGAACGGCGCCTTACGGTGCGGCTGCGCAATACTGGTTAGAGCAGAATGGGGCGTGGAATATTGCCGGCCTGACGCTGGTCACCGGAGCCAATATTGCCCAGACGTATCAATTTGTGCAAACCGGCAATGCGCCCATGGGGCTGGTGGCTTATCCGAATGTGAAAATGGCCCATCCGCAAGGGCAAGTTTGGTTGCTGCCCGCCGATGCGTACCCGGCCATTGAACAGCAGGCGGTGATTCTGGCCTCGAGCTCGCAGCCGAAGGCGGCCAAGGCTTTTGCCGACTTTCTGCGTAGCGATGCCGCCCGTAGCCTGATTGAGTCGCATGGCTATTTGGCGCAGTGAGGTAGCGCGCGTGGGAGGCGATGATGTCGGAGGCTGATTGGCTGGCGGTTCGTCTTACCTTACGGCTGGCCGCGACCACCACGTTGATCTTGATGCTGCTGGCGCCATCGTTGGCGTGGTGGTTGGCGCGAAGTCGTTCGCGTATTCGTCCGCTGATTGAATCATTGGTCGCCTTGCCCTTGGTGCTGCCGCCGACAGTGCTGGGTTTTTACCTGCTGCTGGCCTTCTCACCTCGCTCATTGCCCGGTCATTGGTGGCTGGAGATGACTGGCCATACTCTGGCGTTTTCATTCACCGGTTTGGTGCTGGCTTCCGTGATTTATTCGTTGCCTTTTGCGGTACAACCCTTACAAAGCGCGTTTGTGAATATGGGGGATAAAGAGCTGGAAGCGGCGGCAACTCTCGGTATGGGGCGTTTGGCCCGTTTTCGCCATATTGTGGTGCCGATGGTGCTACCGAGCTTCATCATCGCTGCAACTTTGAGCTTTGCCCATACCTTGGGGGAGTTCGGCGTGGTGCTGATGATTGGCGGTAATATTCCCGGTCAGACGCAGGTGCTGTCGATTGCGCTTTTTGATCATGTGGAAGCGATGGATTACCAAAGCGCACATTATCTGGCCGGTGGGCTCTTACTGTTTTCCGTGGTGCTGCTGACTTTGGTGTATGGCGTGCTGCAAAAACGTCAGCAAAGGCGGTTTCAGTAATGTTGCAGGTTGATATCACGCATACGCTGCCGGATTTTAGCTTGCAGGCCGCCTTTACACTGCCGGAGGAGGGAATCCACGGCATCATCGGCCACAGCGGTGCCGGTAAAAGTACGTTGCTGCGCATTCTGGCGGGTCTAACTCCGGCGCAGCAAGGTCAGATCTACTGTGGCGAGGTGTGCTGGCAAAACGGCACGCAAAGTTTACCGCCCGAGCAGCGTTCGGCAGGCATGGTGTTTCAAGATAGCCGTTTGTTTCACTGGTTAACGGTACAGGAAAACCTGCAACTGGCCGCGCGTTTTGCGAAACGAAATAGCCCTGAACCGGCGCAATTGGCCGAGCGACTAGGGTTTAGCGCGTTGCTGGATATGCCCGCCCGAGCGTTATCCGGCGGGCAAAAACAGCGGGTGGCGCTGGCTCGCGCGTTGATGGCCACGCCACGCTGGTTGTTGCTCGATGAGCCTTTGTCAGCACTCGATCATCATGCACGTCAGCTTTTACTGGATGAGATTGCCGCCTTAAGTCGTGAACTGGCTTTGCCGATGTTGTATGTCAGCCATACGATGGAAGAGGTCGTCACGCTTTGTCGTCAGGTGGTGCTATTGCATCAAGGCCGCGTGGAAGCCACAGGCTCACCGGTGAGCTTATTTGCCGATCCGGCGCTATCACTGGCGCAGCACCCTGATGCGGCTGTGCTGCTCGAAACCACTGTCAGTGGTTATGATCATGATGGACGACAAATCTTAGCCAGCTGTGGCGGCCAAACTTTACGTATCCCCGGTGATATTCGAACGGATGCGCGTTTACTGCTGCGCGTGATGGCGCGGGAAGTGATCTTATCGCGCGCACCTTTGCACGGCTCAAGCCTGCAAAATGCCTTACAGTGCCAAGTGACTTGTATCGGTCTGCCGCAACAGGGCATGGTGATGGTGCAACTGAGCTGTGCCGGACAACCGTTGCTGGCACGTATTTCCTATCGCGCACTCAGTCAACTGGACTTGCATTTGCACGATACCGTATTGGCTTACATTAAAGCTGCCGGTTTGGTGGATGGAGGCACTGTCTAGCAAGCGAGCTCGTGAATTAGCGAAATAGTAAAAATCATCCAATTAGCGCACTAAACGCTCTAGGGGATAAGGGCATTCAAGGGAATATAAGCGCTCTAGGAGATAAGGGATAGAAGATAGCCCCAAGAGCGCTAATTGGTTTAGGCCTGCGCGGTATTAATCATCGCTGTATTGATAGAGCGATTAAAGTGGTGCATCGCCACCACAAACATCACACTGCGGATTCTGATTAAGCTTCATCTCTCGAAACTGCATCATCCGCGCATCCACCAGCAGCAGACGACCGGTTAACGGCGTTCCCATTCCCGTGAGCAGCTTGATGCATTCGGTCGCTTGTAGGCTGCCAATCAGTCCCACCACGGGCGATAAGATCCCATTTTCCATGCAGCTACCGGCATGTTCACCAAACAGACGGCTCAGACAGCGATAGCAAGGCGTACCCGGTGCGTAGGTGAATACGCTGACTTGCCCTTCCATCCGAATCGCCGCGCCAGATACCAACGGCACACGATGTTGCGCGCACAGACGATTGAGTTGATTGCGTGTTAGCGCGTTATCGGTGCAGTCCAACACAATCTGCTGCTGGGCAATTAGCGCAGATAAGTCATCATCCTCTAATTGTGCGCAAATGGGCGTCAGCTGCACGTGCGGATTGATACCCTGCAGGCTCTGCGCGGCAGATGTGACTTTGGCTTGGCCGATCCGCGCGTCAGTATGCAGAATCTGTCGCTGTAGGTTAGACAGAGACACATGATCAAAGTCTAGCAGCGTCAGGTGACCGACGCCCGCCGCCGCCAGATATTGGGCTGCCGCACAGCCCAAACCACCGAGACCGACAATCAGCACTGACGCGCCTTTCAGTGCTTCTTGCCCAGCAAAATCACATTCGCGCAGCACTATTTGCCGATTGTAGCGCAGCTCTTCTTCATGGCTGAGCGTAATGCTAGGGGCGTGTGGCGTTGAGTTAGCATTGGTATGCGTCATCAAGCTCAGCCTCCCAACAGGGCGTTAAACGGCTCGACAGTAACCCATTCTCCGGCCGCGACCGCGCCACGCTCTTGCTCCAGCACGATAAAGCAGTTACCGCCGGTAAATGAGCTAAATACATGCGAGCCTTGATGACCGGTGCTGGTGACGCTCAACTCAGTTTGGCCGGTGTGTGGATTCACTTGGCTGCGCAAAATTCCGCGTTGGAAATCCAGTCGGCCCGGCGTTTTTTTCAGGTTGCTGTCGCAGCGAACCTGAAAACGCTGTGGCGCTTGGTAAGCCGTGTGGCCACTTAAAGCGGCAATCAACGGCTGCACCAGTTGATAGAAGGTGACGGCCGCAGATACTGGATTGCCCGGTAAACCACAGAACCAAGCGTGCTGCAAACGACCAAAGGCAAAGGGTTTGCCCGGCTTAATGGCCAGCTTCCAAAAACCGATATCCCCAGTTTCATCCAAAATTTCTTTGGTGTAATCCGCTTCACCAACGGATACGCCGCCGGAGGTGATCACTAAATCGGCATTGTTATCGGCTTGGTGAAATGCGTTACGCAGTGCTTGCGGATCGTCAGCGATAATTCCCAAATCGAGGATCTCGCAACCGAGCTTTTCCAGCATTAAACGGATGGTCAGACGGTTGCTATCGTAAATCTGGCCATTTTCCAGCGGTTGGCCCGGTTCACGCAGCTCATCGCCGGTCGAGAAAATCGCCACTTTCAGACGGCGACACACCTCGACCTGTGCAATACCCAGTGAAGCCAACACCGGTAAATGTGGCAATGTCAGTTTTTCACCTTGTGCGACCACGGCATCGCCACAACGAATATCTTCGCCAGTACGGCGAATATTCTGGTTCAGTCGTACCGGCGCGGTGAAGCGAATACCTTGTTCTGTACTTTCAGTCTGTTCTTGCATGATCACTGCATCACAGCCGTCGGGAATGGCGGCGCCGGTCATAATGCGGACACACGTGCCTGCAGGCCATTCATCGGTAAACGGTGCACCAGCAAACGCTTTGCCCGCTACGGGGAACTCAGCCTGTTGTGCCAGTTCAGCAGTGCGTACGGCATAGCCATCCATCGCCGAGTTATCAAACGGCGGAACGCTGAGCGGAGAGGTGACGGGACGTGCGGTGATCCGATCCAGCGCTTGCTCCAAAGATACCTGCTCGGGTGTGCAAACGCAGGAAACGCGCTCCAGCATCAGTGTCAGGGCCTGAGATAAGGTACGCAAACCGGGGGTAGAACAGCAATCCATGTGATACTCCAGCGTCGTATCCGGCCGGTCTGATGCCTGCCGGGAAAAAATGATGCGTTATTATAAAGCACAGCAGGCTGCTTGCGGGAGCGCACAGTAAAAAAGCTGTGTGCTAGCAGCGGTTACCGTCACCGACTACGCTTGATAATGTGTATTTCGTAAGAATGTATTAATGCTCTACAACAGAGTAGGGCTCACAGATGATATTTGTTATCATATGCGAATAAGAACAGCTGTCTTACCTGCTGAGAGATGATCGGTGGATTTGCCGCAATACCCTGACTAAATGCAAGGTAGATTTTTTCTCAGTAATGTTTATGCTTCAGAAAGATGCTTATCTGAAGCGTTTTATAAACGGATAGGTAAAAAAACTCTGGCTGCGTAAATATCATCCTAAAACGAACGAAAGCAGCCGTTAATGTGGAGAACCGTTATGTCATCGCTAACTGAAGAGGCTATTAAGGTTCGGGCGGCTCTGGAAATGCATGGTTTGGAAACACCGATGCAGCAGAGTGGTCTGGATAAAAATACCCGTAAAGCGCAAATCCAGCATCATATGACGGAAGTTATGCGTCTGTTGGAATTAGATCTCGGTGATGACAGCCTGTGTGAGACTCCGCGTCGCATCGCCAAAATGTACATGGACGAGATCTTCTCCGGTTTGGATTACGCCAACTTTCCGAAGATCACCACCATTGAAAACAAAATGCACGTGGATGAAATGGTCACGGTGCGTGATATCCACCTGACCAGCACCTGTGAACACCATTTCGTGACTATCGATGGTGTGGCGCACGTGGCTTATATCCCGAAAGATAAGGTGATTGGTCTATCTAAGCTCAACCGCATTGTGCTGTTTTTTGCCCAGCGTCCGCAGGTGCAAGAGCGTTTGACGCAGCAAATTTTGGTTGCGCTGCAAACGTTGCTCGAAACGGATGATGTGGCGGTTTCTTTAGATGCCGTGCATTACTGCGTGAAAGCGCGTGGGATCCGCGATTCCAGCAGCTCAACGCTGACGATGGGGCTAGGTGGCGTATTCAAAACTGAAGCTAGCCGTCGTCAGGAATTTTTGAGTTCAGCGCGTCGCTAATCCCCGTTGCAGTAAGCGCAAAATATGATTAGCTGCAATTTCAGGCCATTTACGTGTATAATGGCCTGAGTTGCTCAAATACGTAAGCTAAATACGGCTCTATCACTGACGTTAACCAGGTAAACTGGCTAAATAAGTTAAGATAGTAAGTCAAATAGCAAGTAAGCTAAGTACGTAAAAAGGCGCACATTTGCGCCTTTTTTGATCTGTACTCACCGTTAAAAACGGTTTACTGAGCGGGCAGTCTAGCTGCAGTTCGGTCTTCTTTTTCTGTATGATAGATCATACAGAATGTCAGTCATTTTCGTTGGCTATCCCCCCATTCTCATGGTGACCAAGATGACGGGAACGTAATCCCGCTCTGTGTGTCCAACGCTATTGTGCGTGATGACAGCATGAACATTCGGGCTTGCGAGATGGCAATTCACTGATATACCGCATATTTGTGCGATGTGTAGACAGCGTAAGGATAAATTGGGGATAGCTGTTAAAGCCGTTCGGGCTTTCTAGAAAAAAAGACAACAATAACTATGAGAGGTTGCATGCAAGAACGTTTGGCTGTGCTGGATGGTGCCCGTGGCGTGGCGGTACTGGGAATATTGATCCTCAATGTGATCAGCTTTGGCTTACCTCAGGCCGCTTACTTGAACCCCGCATTTGCCGGCCTGCCTTCGGTTTCTGATATTTGGGCCTGGGGCCTGCAGAATGTCCTTGCGGAGCAGAAATTCCTGACCATTTTCGCATTGTTATTTGGTGCTGGCTTACAGCTGCAATTGCGCCGTGGCAAAGGCAATGAAGAGATGAAATCGCGGCTGTCTTGGCTGCTGATTTTTGGCGCACTGCATGCGATATTTTTGTGGGATGGCGATATTTTACTCCCGTACGGTCTGGTTGGTTTGATGTGCTGGCGGATGATCCGCGATGCACAAAGTCCACGCAGTATGCTGCGTTTTGGTTTGGTGCTGTACTGCCTAGGTTTGCTACTTCTGCTGATACTGGGTTGGTTGAGTATTAATGCCGCGCCATCGTCTTTCTGGCAACCGGATTGGCAAACACTCGACACTGAGATCAGTACCAAACTGGCTGGTGGCGTGGTGGCCATGAAGTATCGTTTCCATCAGATGATTTCCATGCTGCTGGTGGTGATTTTGCAATACGGTTGGCAGCTCGCGGGCATGATGGTCGCCGGTGCTGGCTTGGTGCGCAGCGGGTGGCTGCAGGGCAGTCGTCTGCCTCATCAGTATCGACGCAAAGCGCTGATTTTGATCCCGCTCGGCATTTTGATCCAATTACCGGGGGTATGGCTGAATATCAGCGGTGGGTGGAGCTTCCATTGGAGCGCGTATTTCGGTCAAATCCCACGTGAAATTGCTGCGCCGATTCAGGCGATGGGCTATTTGGCACTGTGGTATGCGATTTTCCCTTCCATTCAACATACGCGCTTTGCGCGTGCGATGGTGTCAGTCGGGCGCATGGCGCTCAGTAACTACATTCTGCAAACGCTGCTGTGCTACATGATTTTCTACGGTTTTGGCTGGTTCAATCAATTGAACCGCGTGCACCTGTTGATGCTGGTTCCGGTGATTTGGCTGGTGAATATTGCGTTTTCAGTGCTGTGGCTTCGTCATTTCCGCCAAGGGCCACTGGAGTGGGTGTGGCGCAAATTGGTGTATTGGAGTACCCATCATCACCGTCAGCATGAATCATGGTAAGGCCACGGTCGGTGCACAGTGCTGTTGTAATCACGCGGCTAGCCGCTGTTCTGTCATATAAGTCAGCTCGGTGATAAGACAGTTCTGACATTAGTCCGTTTCGCTTGAGTAAGTCGGCTATCGCCAGTCAAAAAAAGCGCCTCTTCTCTCTGATATCTCGAAAGATATAGGATGAAGGGGCGCTTTTTTATCTGTCAGAATTATCAATCAGAGTAATCAACTTGTATCGCGCAGGATGTGTATTCGATACGGTTGTTATTAGTGCTTTTCTTTCTCTGTTGTATTGTCTTTGTGTGTTTCTGATTGGGCTTCTACTTCTGGTTTAGTCTGTGCCTCTTTTCCCAGCTTAGGTGTTGGCGTAACAGGTTTTACACTTGATGAGGGACTAGGTGCCACAGCTTGCGACTGTGACTGCGCAGGCTCGGCAACCGGCACGGGCTCGGTGCTTGGCTTGCTGTCAGCACTGTGATCGATATTGTTGCCGACGTTGTGGCTGTTATCCGACGGTAGTGCCGCGGGTGGTGTTGTTTCTGTAGTGGGAGCAGTTTCTGTCACTGGTGCAGTTTCTTTCGGTGGCGGAATGACCACATCCCCTTCAGGGATCGGCTCTTTCGGGCCCAGGAAGCGCGGTTGGCTGCGAAGCAGATAGAGATCCGACACCGCCGCCAGACGCGCAAATACTTCCCGCACGCGCGTTTTAATGTAGTCATCCGGCATTGGTACCGCATAGCACACCGCATTGATATCGTAGTGGTGGGCAATCAGCAGGGCACGCTCACAATGAAAGCGCTGGGTGATGATGATGAACTTTTCAGCATCGAAAACTTTCTTGGCTCGCACTACGGAGTCAAGAGTACGGAAACCGGCGAAATCCAGCACGATTGCTTGTGGCGGTACGCCGGCTTTAATCAGATCGCGACGCATATTGCGCGGCTCGTTGTAGCTGATTAGCGCATTATCGCCACTGACCAGCAGGCGTTTGACTTTACCAAGGTGGTACAGCGCGGCAGCGCCTTCAATGCGGTGAGTGTAGAAGTTATTCAGTACACCGGTACTGACGTATTTGGAGGTGCCGAGCACTAAACCGATCGGTGTTTCCGGTAAATCTTGCGGGTTTTCATAGATAGAATCAGCGAACCACCAGCTGATCCCCCGATCGAGCAACACAAGAGCAAACGCGGCACAGAGCGTGAGAAATACGACATATCTTAAGCTTTTACGCCACATGACTATTGTTCAACCTTTGCGTGTTCCTGTGTGCAATCAGAGTGCGAAGTGTCGCCGTTATACCCTTCCTACTTGAAGCCGCAGCGGTGTTGGCTACGTTCGTTCACCCCAATCACATAGTTTGCCTATGCTCATGGGGATTCACTCACTTGCCGCCTACCTGCAACTTCAAGTTGTTTGGGCATATAAACCCTGTTACCACTGTGTTGTACATGACAATTATTAATTCTGGGCTCTTAAAACTGGCCCCGAAGGTCAGTGGCCATGAGAGCCTTGTTATCAGCAACCATCGCAAACCTGATTGGACAATGGCAGCAGATATGCTGATGTAGGCAGTATGCGGCGATATGCATGGTTTGTCTGCGAGTAAAACCCCGAAATTAAACCAGTCACCGGAAAACGACAATGCCTACCATAAACTTATTTCGTTAAAAAATAATAAAAAAGGGAGCTAATGCTCCCTTATATCGTCTTACTATACCACGAATCAGAATGAGGTACGTTTATACTGACGGTAAACCGCTTGCCAGAAGTTTTGCTCGATGTTTTGCTCCAGCGCCTCGTCAGAGGTCTGTACGGCAACCCCTTCAAACTGCGCGGTCTTCGCCACTTGCAGCGCGATATACTTGCTGACGCGTTGGATCTCAGACAGACATGGCAGCAGAGAACCTTCACCTTGGCTGGCCAGTGGTGAGCAGTCAGCCAGAGCACGGCTTGCTGTCATCAGCATGGCATCGGTCACGCGGCGCGCGCCAGAAGCCAAGACACCCAAACCGATACCAGGGAAGATATAGGAGTTGTTGCACTGGGCAATCGGGTAAGTTTCACCGTTGTGCAGGACTGGGGCAAATGGGCTACCACTGGCAACCAGCGCGGCACCATCGGTCCAACGGATCACATCTTCAGGACGCGCTTCCACGCGTGATGTTGGGTTTGACAGCGGCATCACGATTGGACGCGGGCAGTGCGCGTGCATCTCACGGATGATCTCTTCGGTAAACAGACCCGGCTGGCCAGATACCCCGATCAGGATGGTTGGCTTGCCGTTACGCACAACGTCCATCAAGGAGATCATGTCAGAAGACAGATCCCAGTTTTGCAGTTTGTCGTGCTTTTGTACCAGCTTGCTTTGGAAATCCAGCAGGTTTGGCATCTGATCCGTCAGCAGACCAAAACGGTCAACCATGAACACCTGTGCACGCGCTTCTTCATCACTCAGACCTTCCGCTTTCATCTGGGCAACGATTTGCTCGGCAATACCGCAACCGGCAGAGCCTGCACCCAAGAAGGCAACACGTTGATCACGCAGCTGGCTACCGGCAGCGCGGCTGGCGGCAATCAGGCAGCCTAATGTTACCGCGGCAGTACCTTGGATATCATCGTTAAAGCAGCACAGCTCATCGCGATAGCGGTTCAGCAGTGGCATGGCGTTTTTCTGCGCGAAGTCTTCGAACTGCAGCAGGACGTTTGGCCAGCGGCGCTTCACGGCTTGGATGAATTCGTCTACAAACGCATCGTACTCTTCACCGGTGATGCGCGGGTGACGCCAGCCCATGTACATTGGGTCGTTCAAACGCTGTGGGTTATTGGTACCCACATCCAGCACTACCGGCAGGGTGTACGCTGGGCTGATGCCACCACAAGAGGTGTACAGAGACAGCTTACCGATTGGGATCCCCATACCACCGATACCTTGGTCGCCGAGACCCAAAATACGCTCACCGTCTGTCACTACGATCACTTTTACGTTCTGCTTGGTGGCGTTTTGCAGCATGTCATCAATACGATCGCGGTTCGGGTAGGAGATGAACAGACCACGGTTACGGCGATAGATATTAGAGAATTGCTCACACGCCTGACCTACAGTCGGGGTGTAGATAACCGGCATCATCTCTTCGAGGTGATCATTGACCAGACGGTAGAACAGGGTTTCGTTGGTGTCCTGAATATTACGCAGGAAGATGTGGCGGTTGATGTCGCTATGGAAACTGGTGAATTGTTCGTAGGCGCGATTGGCTTGTTCTTCGATCGTTTCGATAGCTTCCGGCAGCAAACCTTCCAAGTTGAAAAACTGACGCTCATCTTCCGTGAAAGCGCTGCCCTTGTTGAGCAGAGGCGTTTCCAACAGTGCTGGACCGGCATAAGGGATGTACAAAGGACGCTTGCTGTCCTGATTGATTTCAGTAGTCATATTCATTGTGTGTTTGTAGGAAAGGCACAGCCGATCCTAGGGCGATGTAACAGAAAGTAAATTGCCGAAGACCATAAATGTGCGGACGCGCAAGTTATTGGTTTCAGCAACTGACCGATTGAGACTGAACACGCTGAAAATTGCCGATAAATCATATAAATAATGTGAGCCGATTCAGGATTATGACCGGCTCACTGTGACCCTGATTCAAAATTATACGTAACCAACCTACAACCCATGCATAACCAATACATAGCCACTACGTAACTAGAATGCCTTGCCTCAAGGTCAATCGTAAGCCGATTTTTGGCTTAATGTTGCTTACTGGCCGTGTCAGGGATCTGTGTTTGTGCCTCGGAAAGTAGAGTATCGCCCTGATAAAGCTTAACCGAGATATGTACCTTATCTTGTGGCGAAAGGGTAAAGCGCAGGGTGGATAGCGCCTGATCTTGTCCGGCGGTTAACGTTACGTCCTGCTGCTGCGTGGTTCTGCTGGTGCCCGATGGGCCGGTTTTGTTGACGCTCACGCTGTAGCTGCATTCACAGGTTTGTGCGCTGCGTGCGTGGGTAATGATATCTGTCGTTTGGTCGTGCTGTTGGCGGGTAAACCAGATTTGACTTTGCACGGCGCCGGCGAGTAATAAGGCAAGCATAGTATCTCCCTGTCATCAATATGATGTGGTGGAAAAGATGCGATGGAAAAGGTGAAAAATCAGTGTCTAGGGTTTTCAGTGAGCATGAGCTAGCGGCCATCAGCTCTCTACGTTATTGGATAAAAGATAGGTCAAAAATTCGCAGGTTGCTCACAGCGGCGGACATCCTCACCTGAAAACAACAAAACGGAGCAGGGCCCCGTTTTGTTCGTATCTCACTGAGCGGCGATTACTCGCGGCAGAGTCAGCGTGTATCAGTTTTGGTTTACGGTCGCAGAGTTGTGACCACCATACTGAGTGACACTGGCCAAGTCGTTGTAAGCGCTCTGAGTCACGGTTACGTCGTTGTGATGACCGTTTTGGTAAGTATCAGACTCGTTCCATGCACCAGATTGTTTGATGTCGGCATCGTTGCGGCGACCAATTTGATCGACATCGATATCGTTATGAGCACCACTTTGTCTTACTTTGGCATCGTTGCCGTTACCGGTTTGGGCAACATCGATATCGTTATGCACGCCACGTTGTTTCACGTCGGCATCGTTGAGATGGCCTTTTTGCACCACATCAACATCGTTTTTCCAGCCACGTTGTGAAACGTCAGCAAAGTTGCTATTGCCAGATTGTTTAACGGTGGTGTCGTTGTAACGGCCACGTTGATTTACATCAGCTTCGTTGCCATTGCCGTTTTGTTTGACGTAGACGTCATTCAAGAAACCACGCTGTTTAACATCGGCATCGTTTTTACGACCTGATTGTTTGACGTCGATTTCATTGAATTTACCACTTTGAGCAACGGTAGCGTCATTTTTACGACCGCGTTGATCGATATCAGTATTATTTTTGTAGCCGCTTTGGTCTACTTGAGCATCGTTACGTTTGCCACGTTGCTCGATATTGATATCGTTTTTGGTACCGGTTTGATCGGTGGTGGCGGAGTTAAAAGAGCCACTTTGATAAATCACGGTATCACTTTTTGATGCTCCAATTTGAGTTGAGGTTGAGCTGTTTTTGGTTCCTTTTTGGGTTACATCAATCAGTACGCTGTTTGAACTGCTTTGCAGAGCATCAGCACTGTTACCATTACCGGTTTGGTAAATGGTGGTGGTTTGGTTGGCGGCGTTAACAGATACGGCACCGATAATAGCGGCAGTGATGATAGACAGATTCAACATTTTCATGGGATATATCCTCAGTGTTGCTTTGCCTGATTAATTTAATCGAGTAACTCAATTACTTTGATTGACTGTAATTGGTAACCCTACACCGTGTTGCACGACTGCAGCGCTAAGGCCCGTGCCATATTGATTGATATTGGCTTGATTACCCGAACCATATTGAGTAATCGATGCGTAATTGTTATATCCGTATTGGTTAATGGCTGCATCGTTAGATGAACCATATTGGCTAACGTATGCTTCGTTACCTGAACCATACTGCGCAACAGAAGCCGAATTATTATTTCCGATTTGTTCAGCAAAGGCGGTATTGTTGGTGCCATGCTGAGTCAGATAATAATCGTTAACATTGCCGCGTTGTTTTACAGTGGCTTTGTTAAGTGCACCGTCCTGTGCTATTTCGGTATTATTCCAGTTACCAATTTGTTTTACATGTGCTTGGTTTAGCGTTATTTCATCTGGAGCCATATCTTCTGCTGCATAAGCTTGAGAACTTAATGCCAGCAAAATAGATATAGCCAGATAACCTGTTTTTCGCTGCATTATATTTACTCATGTCGTTGGTAATGTCCTCAAGACAGGAGTAAGTATTGGTTTGATATTTGATTACCAAAATAAAACTAATTTCTTATTTTTTCTGAGTGTGATGGATGAAAGTATTAATTCTTTTGATGGGGTGTTGGCTAACTTATTGTTGGGCATGATGATTTTTGAATGGATTTTAATGGTGTGATAAGTGAAAGATTAAAAAAAAAGAGAGCAATGCTGCTCTCTTTTTTATTGATAAGGGTTTAATACCCCGGCAAGAGTTAAATAGCCAGAGGTACATCCTCTTTCATATAACGTTGAATTATAGCGTTATTTATGTCAGACGGATTTTGTAAAGACCACAGATTTTGCCTAATACCTTCCACAATCAGATGGGCAACACCAGCTTCAAGTGCCGACATCATACACATCATGACTGGCTCGTTTGTGGTAAAGCCGGCCTCTAGCTCCAGCAGACGCTGGTATTCGATAAATCGAAATACGCCCGCGGAGAACTCGCTAGAGAGGATAGTCTTGCTGGTATTGACGGACAGCAAGACTTCCCCAGTTCGGACGTCAACGGCGCGTAAGTTGACGGCGACCTGATCGACTCGATACTTGCCGTCGGCACCTATCCCGAAGTAACGGGCTCCGGCACCCCCGGTTTTGATATCCGAGTCGTAACCGATAATGGCTCCTTCAATCAGCACATTGGCTGAGAGTAACGAAGGTAGCGGGTTTTGGTTATTGGCTGCCACAGTACCGTTTTCCTGGGCGGCACGGATAATTTTTCGCTCGTTCAGCAGGTTCTGTAAACCTTCCCGCTCCAGTGGCACGAACCAGCCGGAGTCTTTTAACGCTGATGTCAGCATAGCGTTGCCGCTTTGCGGTACAGCGGTTGAGAAGTTACTGGCCGGCAGAGGTTTAAACTGACCGGTTTCATCCTGTACGCTATAAACTGAAACGATAATTTTTCCGTTCGGTTTGGGTAGTGCCACCAAGTCTTTGTAGGTGCTGGCACGTGGCAGTAATGTCGGTTTGGCCGCTTCCTTAGGTACTTCTGTAATTGAACAACCCCCAAGTAAAACGGCAATGATCAGAATCATTGCTCGCATAGTGCTTACCTTTCTTATCAGTTAGAGAGCCGTCCATTGACTTCAATGGTGGATGTTTGCCCGGTTTTCTTATCCGTGATCACCACAAAGAGTTGGCCTGAACTAGCGCCGCCTTGCACTTTGACGGAATAATCATTGGTGGAAATAGATTGTCCGGGCGTAGGGTTGCTGAGCAAATCACTGATCAGGTTGGATTGCAGTAATTCAGTCAGGTTATCTAATGGTGATGTACCGGCAAGAGCATCATCGAGAGCCGGGTCTTTATAGCTGTTTTGCGCTTGTGCGTTCGACATCAGATATGAGCCGTTAAGCGGGTTGCCGCCGAAGTTCGGATTGACCGGCTGGTAGATTAGCGGGCTGCTGTGTGCAAGAGCACTGAACAGTAGCACGGGGGCAGCAAGGAGGGCTTTGTGTTTCATACTGTCTCCATTAAAACTCATCAGCGGC
This sequence comes from Plesiomonas sp. PI-19, assembly GCF_021368255.1. Classification (NCBI taxonomy): domain Bacteria; kingdom Pseudomonadati; phylum Pseudomonadota; class Gammaproteobacteria; order Enterobacterales; family Enterobacteriaceae; genus Plesiomonas; species Plesiomonas sp. PI-19. The sequence continues at coordinate 1,546,142 of NZ_JAJNMQ010000001.1, read as the reverse complement.
AAGTTCGCTGGTTTTGAGAAGTGCCTTATCGATCAATATCTTGGCCATATTGTCTGAGGTGACAGTAATCGCCTGATCGACAACCTGTTCCAGATTTCTCCGGCTTGGAAATAACACCGTCCTGAATAAAATATTTTGCTCATTCTTTATGGTAATTATACTTCCCCAACGAGCACTCGGTTTTTCTTGAATGGATAAGTTGATCTTTTGGCTGGCTTGCCATTTGTCACTGAATAGACGATAAAAATCGTGACCGATAGGGGTAATGGTTCGGTTGGTTATAAGGCCAGGAATTTCAACTTCAACGGCAGAGGCCTGCGGGGCAGGAAATGCAGACAGCAGGAACAACAGTCCTGCCGTAGCGAGCGTTTTTCCGTAAATAAAATTCATCGTCATGGCTCTGCATGTTATTTATTATTGTCCGCCAGATTCATTCCGGCAGGGTCTTATCGCTAAACTTTATTATTACTTGAGATTCTCTTCAGCCCAGTAAATGGCTTGTGTCCGATTACGTACGTTGATTTTTCTGAATAAATTATAAAGATGTGACTTTATGGTATGTTCGCTAACAAACAGCATGCTGGCGATTTCCATGTTCGACGCGCCAGAGCGTAATTGCTCTAAAATCTCTTTTTCCCGTAACGTTAGCTGTGGGTAATTAGCGCTGTTACGCTGGTGAACGCGTAAATGTTCAATCAATAAACTGGTTAGGCTACGGGGCAGCCAAAACTCACCGTTGAGCACCGATTTAATCCCTTTAACCAGCGTGTCTTCGTTATCTTCGGTGCGAAAAATGCCGCTGATCGCCGGCCAAGACAGAATATCTTCTTGTGTCACATCATCTGGCATATTGAACAGCAACGTCTTAATGTTGTTACGATGCTGGAACAGCTTGTATTGCCAAAGTTTTATTTCTTTATTATCCATTTCGGATAAATCAAACAGCATCAGAGTCAATTCCGCTGGCATACTGTCCAGTGGATTGGCCAGATTATGAATGCTGACCGGCAGAGAGGTTTTCTCGCGCAATGTTCTGCTGAGTGCGCTGACCTGCAGGGAAGGCTTGGTAATGAGCAGCAAATGTGCATGCTTTTCCATCGTGAACCCCATAACCGGTTATTCGTTATCAATCTCTTAATACGCAATATAGTGGATTAACCTCATCCTTTCCGGTCGGCGATAAACGTGTCTCACTGTTCTGTTTGTTAAAGAACAAACAGTTAGATGAAACTGAGTGACAGAATATTAATTATTCGATAACCAAATATTCTAATGATGGGTTTTATATGCAGAAAAGATAGTCTGCGATTAAGCCAGACTATCTAATCAAAGGCGGTAGGAATCAGAACAGCGGGTTGAATCTTTAGCGTGAGGCGCGTTGTTCCCAGTGGGTAATAAAGGCGGTGGCAGCAACAATAATGGCCGCGCCAAGCCACAAGCGACCCGGTGGCGCCCAGCCGAATACCAGCCAACCTGCGGCCACGTTAATGGGCAGCTTGAAGTTGTCGAACGGTTGCACGAATGAGGCATCCGCGCTGGCGTACGCTTTGGCAATCGCCATCTGCGCAAAGGCGGTGAGTAAACCAACCAAGCCCAGCATTACCGCGCCCGTACCCTGTGGGACGGTGAACTCCGGCAGCGCCAACAGAAGGTTAAACGGCGTTATCAAGATCAGCAGGTAAACCACCATGGTGGTTGGCGAGTCATGGTGTGACAGCTTTTTCACCATCAGCGAATAGCTGGCCCAGAAAAACGCCGCTGCCAGAGGGAGTAAGGTGATCAGCTGAAAATTATCTGACCATGGCTCCAAAATGATCATGGCACCGACAAAGCCACTGAGGGTGGCAATCCAGCGCGCGGCGCCCACTTTTTCGCCTAAAAATAGCCCTGAGCCGAGCGTTGCGAACAGCGGCGAGGTCATGATTAGCGCAATACCTTGCCAAATCGGGATTGGATAGGCGAGCGCCCATAACCAGCATTGAATTCCGATCACCGAAAGGAAAATTCGGAAGATATGTTGCCCCAAATGCTCAGTACTCAGCGAGCGGCGCAATCCTACTTTCAACAGCCACGGCAGCATCACCACCAGTGCAACCAGATATTGGTAGAGGGCAACAGAAGTGGACGGGATGTGCATATTAATGCTGACATACTGAGTCAGGGTATTAATGGCTGCAAAGGCCATTCCGGCCAGAATCATCCAACTGGCGCCTATCAGCGGCCGGTGTGTACGCAAAGTCATGGCAAGCTACTACGGTAATTAATCGGGTGGTTAACAGGTCATCTTACAGACGCTGGATAGTTTACCGATTTCATGCGCAGAACCTAGCAAAAAGACCGCCGTGACTTTCGACTCTAGACTGTTTGTTCGCTAAATCAGCAGACGGCACACAAAAATGTGACAGGGATTAAATCCACCATCTTGCATAGCCGTGTGTCGAATAACGAAAAATACGATACCGATTAAGTTCCAAGGGGATGTACTGAAGAAAAAAGACGAAAGAAGAAAAGGTATGTGGCAGGAGAGGAAACTCCATCGTCATCAACAATGGCCTATGCCGTTCTCGGTGACGATGGATGAGCTGAGCCGGTAGATGCGAATGTAACCTCTACAAGCTAGGCGTAAACTACACGCGCAGACAGGTGATCTCGCTAACACCTAGCGCGCGCAGAGTCGCTTCGGTTGCCGCTTGCTGGCTTAAGATAGCCGTCTGACTTTCTACCAGTACCGCGCGGCAAATATTCGCCGCAGATTCACCTGACATGTTCAGATTGATCAGCGCAGCTTGCAGCGGAGGCAGGCTTGGGTTGAAGGCCGCATTTTCTGCGTACATGCCCTGATAAATCGCGCCGGATTGCATTTGCAACGCAACCCCTGCATAGCTTTGGCTGTATGGCGCATGGCTATGGTTGGCAGCCTCTAACGCAGCACTGACCAGCGGATCTGTGGTACGAGTTTGCATCCCGTGATCTTGGGCATCCATCAACAAGGTTGTGATGTTCAGATCGCGCGGGCCAAATGCATCCGGCAAGTAATCATACAGCTTACTTGGTGCACGCTCTGGCAGGTGAATTTTCAGATCTGGCGCAGCATTTAGCTCATTCATGAACTGGCGGCAGTGACCACATGGCGAATAGTTGATCGTAATGTCAGTCAGGACTTTCTCGCCGCGGATCCACGCATGGGTAATGGCACTTTGCTCGGCATGCACGGTTTGTTGCAACGCAACATCGGCAAATTCCATATTGGCACCAAAGTACAGATTACCGCTTTCACCACGGCTGATCGCGCCAACATAAAACTTTGAAATAGGGGCAACAGAGTAGGCGGCTGCAACGGGCAATAACGCCAATGACAGCGCTGGTACATCCAGTCCGGTTACCGAACAAATAGCGGAAACGTCTTCAGCGCGCAACCAGCCAGCAAAACCAGTTTCTGATAAATATGGGGTTAATGCGGCAGATAACGGCGCAGGCAGGTTGGCAAGGGCGGCTTTAATTCTCTCTTGCATCCGCTTTGTACTCCTGTTTATTGATGGGATCAGGATTTTAGAGATATGCCATGCAATAAAGTGTGATCAATATCACTTAACTATGCAATTGCGTGTTATTGCATTTCATGATGTGAGATCTGTCGCACGTATTCCGCCATGTCTTCACCAAGATAAACCGGCGGCAGCACGCTATGAGCTAATGGCTCTATAGGCATTTTGCAGTATAGCTAGGCAAACCAAAGTCAGAAATGGTGCAAACATCCTGAGCCGTACATATGAAAAGTTCTTGTGTGCGCTGTCGTGGCCAGAGTCTGGTGGCCAAAAAAAAGCCTCCTAGAAGGAGGCTATGAAACAACAAGATGATTTCGCTGAAATACGGGCAGGGTATGCGGGAGTTCAACCGTAACCTGATTGCCCAACACTCATCTCAAAATAAAAAACTCAAACTAACAGCCAATATGACCAGAATGACCAGAAAATGAGACAGTGAAGCATTCTTACCTGTAGAGCGTGCGTCATATCAGCACGCTCTACTCCCCCAGGAGTGAAAACAAGGGATAGAAAACATGGGATAGGGAAGAGCCTTTATCCCAACAATTTGACCAGCACAGGGAAGATGAAAGGCGCAATCAGTGAGGTAATCACACCACAAATCACCAGTGCCAGTGAACTAAACGCACCTTCGACATAATCTTCTTCCGCGCAGCGTGCAGTACCTAAGGCGTGTGAAGCATTACCCATCGCTAAACCGCGAGCAGAAGGATGACGAATTTTCAGCCAACGCATATAAATGTGGCCAAACACCGCGCCCAGCAAACCCACATAGATAACGGCAACAGCGGTAATCGCTGGAATACCCCCGATGTTTTGTGCCACCGCCATCGCAATGGGTGTGGTCACTGATTTAGGCGCAATGGAGGCGGCCATTTGTGGCGAAGCGCCCATCCACAGAGCAATTGCAGTCCCGCTGACAATCGCAAACAGAGAGCCTAAAAAGCAGATCCCGATAATGGATTTCCAGCGTGCACGAATCTGGTGCAACTGTTCATACAGCGGAAAGGCTAATGCCACTACCGCCGGTTGCAATAACTGGTTCAGTAACTGGCTACCGGAAAAATACTTATCGTAAGGAATGCCTGTCGCGACCAGAAAACCGATCAGAACAATCATCGAAATCAGCAACGGGTTCATCAGCGGTGATTTGACTTTGGTCGCCAGCCAACGGGCTGCGAAAAATACCGCTAAAGTCAGAGGTAAAGGCCACCAGTTCATGATCATTTCTCTCCGTTACCACGTGCTGCGGACTGATCCGCTTTGTTGCTGTTTGCTGCGTTTGACTGTTCCGCTTCGACCGTTTCCGGTGCATCTGGCGTACCGGCCATCAAATCGGATTTAGCGTGAATGCGTTGGTACACCACGGATACCGCAGTCATCACAATCAGTGTACTGACGGTGGTGGAGACCAAAAACGCCCCCATGCTGCTGGAGAGATCACGGTAATGGTTGATCAGGCCGACACCGATAGGAATGAACAGTACCGCCATATAGCGGATAAACAGATAACATCCCGGTTTCACCCAATCGGCTTTCACAATTTGCAGACTGAGCAGAATGAACAGCACCAGCATACCGATGATGCTACCGGGGATATTAAGATGCAGCCAAGCAGACAGGCTGTTTCCCACCCATAAACACGCAAAAATAAGTACAAAGGCTCGGGCATAGCCCCATACATTGCTGACGTACTGTGACATAAGATTAGACAACACTCATTAACCTGAAATCATCATACAATTATTCTATAGGATGTGCCATAGATCACACAAATTAATTGTGTCGGATTATGGGCGTAGGGATCTGTCAGACATTAGCATACTCACTGTCACTCACCCACGCTTATCTGCGTGCTAGCGCACAAATGAGTGTAGTAATTTGATCATCATTTCTTTTCTGTGATGTATAGACAAAGGCAAAAGCAGGTTGATAGACTAAAAACGTTTCTGGTGACAACCGGAAAACATGAAAGTTCGGATGAAGGTATCAGGAGAGTGGAGAATCGACTCCACGCCGAAGAAGTAAATCTTTCAGGCGCTGTTATTCAACAGCAGGGACTGTTACTGGACGAGCCCTTGGAGAGATCCATTGAGTTGGACGCCGAAGGCGCAAGGTGGCTCCCGCCACTCAAACGCTCAGGCAAAAGGACAGGGGAAGAGATGTGCGGAAGGCTGGCCGAAAGGGCAGTCTGCGTTGTGTTATGAGTTTTTTCATCAGCTGTAAACGACCACATATCTGTTTCTCCTCCTAAAACGGTCAGCTTTATCGCCCTTAAGGAGGAATGTTGTGTTTGACCTGCAATCCGTATTGCAAACCATCGATAATTTTGTCTGGGGTGCGCCGCTGTTGATTCTGCTGGTGGGAACCGGTGTTTATCTAACAGTACGTCTGCGCCTGATCCAGATTTTCTCTCTGCCGCGTGCATTTTCCTATATGTTCCGTTCTGAGCCGGGCCAAGGTGCGGGTGATGTGAGTGCCTTTGCTGCGCTCTGTACCGCGCTGTCTGCCACTATCGGTACTGGTAATATTGTTGGGGTGGCCACGGCAATCAAAGCCGGTGGGCCGGGTGCACTATTTTGGATGTGGATGGCGGCATTCTTTGGCATGGCCACCAAATACGCCGAATGTTTGCTGGCCGTGAAATACCGCGTGAAAGATGCCAATGGTCAGATGGCGGGTGGCCCGATGTATTACATCGAAAAAGGGCTGGGCCTGAAGTGGTTGGCGTCGCTGTTTGCGGTGTTTGGTATCGGGGTGGCGTTCTTCGGGATCGGCACATTCCCGCAGGTCAATGCGATCACCGAATCGCTGCAAAATACCTTTGGTTTCCCTATTTGGATCACCGCCACCGTACTGACATGCTTAGTCGCCGCCGTTACCCTTGGCGGGATCAAGCGGATTTCGGCCATTGCCCAGCTGACAGTACCGTTTATGGCGCTGTTCTATGTGGCCGGTTCTGTGCTGCTGCTGATGGTGAATTACCATAAGGTGCCGGATGCGGTGATGTTGATCTTAACATCGGCATTTAACCCTGATGCCGCTGTGGGTGGTGCATTGGGTCTGACCATTCAGCAGGTGATGAAATCCGGTATTGCGCGCGGCGTGTTCTCTAATGAATCCGGCCTTGGCAGTGCGCCGATTGCCGCGGCTGCAGCTCGTACCAATGAGCCAGTGCGTCAAGGTTTGGTCTCGATGACCGGTACCTTTATCGATACCTTGGTGATCTGTACCATGACCGGTTTGGCGCTGGTGGTGACTGGCGTGTGGAATACACCATTAAGTGGCGCAGCGATGACCAATGCGGCCTTTGCGACCGGCTTGAATGAGCTGGGACAGTGGGTGGTGACCATCGGTCTGATGTTCTTTGCCTTTACTACAATTTTGGGCTGGAACTACTACGGTGAGCGCTGCGTAACCTATCTGTTCGGTACTAAAGGGATCCGTCCGTACCGCTGGATCTTTATCCTACTGGTGGCATCCGGTGCGTTTTTGAAACTCGATACTATCTGGATTTTGGCGGATATCGTCAATGGCCTGATGGCGATCCCGAACCTAATTGCGCTCGTCGGGCTGCGTCATGTGGTGGTTGCCGAAACCCGCGATTATTTCGCTCGCATGAAACTGCCGCGTGAGGCTGTAGAAGCGGTTTAAGCGATGTTGGTGTTGTACAAGGTATTGCCGGTGTTGTCAGTAGGCAACCCGTACAATCAGTAATGAAAGCAAACGGCTTTGGGCAGTAATCCAAAGCCGTTTTCTTATCGCGAGTCAGTACATTTTATCTCACCAGAACGTACTTCTTTTCGTATCCGTTTTTTGCGTGAGTGGCTAGCATGCTTCTCTTCTTGTCAATTTGCGTTGCTATTACATGTTACAAGCTCTGCGGCAATGCCTTGAGTGTTGTAAGTGTTGGATAGCCTGACCAGCTCATCAATTGCTTCTCTGTTGCTTCACCATGCGCTTGTAGCCACTGGCCGGTTTCGAGTGCGGCATTCTGGCTATTCTCTGCATTGTCATAACTGCGTCGTGAGTAGACGATGAATATGCCAGTACCATCCACCAACATTGCGCGTGCAAACACCGTTTCCAACACGCCCGGCGCGCCTAATATTGCCACAATCAAGTGTTCGGCGGGTTTAGTCGCTGTGGCCGGAATAGAATTAACGCGGACAATTTTCCCCGCCTGCTGATAATTGGCCAGTACCGCATTGCTCAGCTGTGCCAATTGCTCGCCATCATGCACGGTGGGATAGACGTTGATCGTCACCATCTCATGCCAAGCCGATAAATCGGTTTGTTCTGGCGGTGTAAATTCATTCTGATTGTCTTTCGACCAGCGATGCACAAAAGTTTGCCCCGCAAATTGCAGGGGCGCTGCGGATACAGATGGTGCTGTTGCGGTAGATGTAGGTGCGGCATGAACGGGGTGTAATGTGCTGACCAGCGTGGTACTAAGCAGCGCGACCAGCATTAAAAATCCAGCTTTACTCATATGTCTTCCCTGAGAATAAATGGTCAATGAATCTGACAAGTCCACATTATTCGCCTTTCTGCGGCACAACACAAAACTGTTATCGTACCGCCACAAAAACGTAATGACATCTCGTTATCTTTCAGCGGGTCAGCCGGAGAGTTACCGGCAGGATTTTGTTTTATATGGAGATTTATCAGCATGTCCGTTCGTTTCCCGTTAACCCTGCTTACCAGTGCTCTGTTATTGTCCTTAAGTGGTGGCGCGTCTGCGCAAGCGGCCGAGGCACATGCCGCTGGCCCAAAAATCGAACATCGCGCCGCCCAAGGTGATGTGACCCAGTTTGGTGGTGCTCGCCGTTTGACCGAAGAGCAAACGGCAGCACTGCGCGCTTCGCTGTCCGACAAGCAGGTGAAAAACGTGATTCTGCTGATTGGTGATGGCATGGGTGACTCGGAAATTACCGCGGCGCGCAATTATGCTAACGGCGCCGGTGGTTTCTTTGCTGGGATTGATGCGTTGCCATTGACTGGTCAGTACACCCACTACGCGTTAGATAAAAAGACCGGTAAGCCAGATTATGTGACGGATTCCGCGGCGTCGGCTACGGCGTGGAGCTCGGGCGTGAAAACCTATAATGGCGCACTGGGTGTTGATATCCATGAAAAGCCGCACACCACATTGATGCAGCTGGCGAAAGCGGCGGGTAAAGGCACCGGTAACGTCTCCACCGCAGAATTACAAGACGCAACTCCTGCCGCGATGATGGCGCATGTGACCGCGCGTAAATGCTATGGCCCAGAAGCGACCAGCAAACTGTGCCCAACTAATGCGTTGGAAAACGGTGGTAAGGGTTCGATTACCGAACAAATGTTGCAAACTCGTCCTGATGTGACTTTAGGCGGCGGAATGAAGACCTTCAGCGAAGTGAGCAAAGCCGGTGCCGGCCAAGGTAAAACGCTGCGTCAACAGGCGCAAGAGCAGGGCTTTGTGATTGTCGAAACGCTCGATGATCTGAAAAAAGTGCGGTCTGCCGATCAAAAAGCGCCACTGTTAGGCCTGTTCTCTGACGGTAATATGCCCGTACGCTGGAAAGGTCCAAAAGCCAGTTATCATGGCAACTTAGACCAACCGGCGGTGACCTGTACCGCGAACCCAGAGCGCAGCGCATCGGTGCCGAATCTGGCTGATATGACAGAAAAAGCCATCGATTTGCTGAAAACCAATCCCAATGGGTTCTTCTTGCAAGTTGAAGGCGCGTCGATTGATAAACAAGATCACGCCGCTAACCCGTGTGGCCAATTTGGTGAAACGGTGGATCTGGATGAAGCGGTACAAAAAGCGCTGGAGTTTGCCCGTGCTGATGGCAACACCTTGGTCATTGTGACCGCTGACCACGCGCACTCTAGCCAAATCGTAGCTCCGGATACCAAAGCGCCGGGTCTGACCCAAGCCCTGAACACCAAAGATGGTGCCGTGATGGCGATCAGCTATGGCACAGCGGAAGCCGATGAGTCACAAGAGCATACCGGCTCTCAACTGCGTATTGCTGCCTATGGTCCACGTGCGGCGAACGTTGTGGGGCTGACTGACCAGACTGACTTGTTCTTCACCATGCGTGATGCGATGGGGCTCAAGCAAGACAAGCAACAATAAGCGCTAGACAGCGATACATAGACATCAAGCCGCAGTCTTTGGACTGCGGTTTTTTTTACGTCTTTTTTTGCGTATTAAGATAGGTTGGAATGCGCGAGTATTACGTTAGAAATACATCATATCAATGTGCTGCTTGGGCGCTGTTTGAGTATAAAAATACGCTATAGTTGATGGTTGGGAGCTCCGTTGAGTCGTGTGTAGCGAAAGCGTATTCAATCAGAGCGGCGAGCGATCAGTCTATGGGTAGCAAGGGGCGCAATGCGATGAAAGCATGGGTCATGATTACAGCGGGCGTGGTGATGTTGAGTCAAACGCCTGCGTTTGCCATTAGCGAAGCATATCGGCAAAAGCTGGAGCATTCAGGTTGTACGCAAGTGAGCGAATTGCAAGGCTGTGATATCAACAAGAGCAAGGCGGAAAATGCCAAAGCCGGTTTTGTGACGGCAGAAGCGGCTGCGCCAACCACACAGGCAACGGCTGATCCTGCGCATCCTTATACTGGGCAGTGGGTGGCTAAAAATGATCGTGGGGATACCGTCGCGACCATTCGCGTCGATAAGCAAGAGCATGTGTGGGTGAACGGCGAGAAGGTGAAAGCTAAACGCAGTGATGGCGCGCTGGAGTTCCATCAGGGCAGCTTGGTGTACCGCATCCAAGGCGATCGTCGCTTAAAAGACGAAGATAAATGGATGGATCGTGATGCCGGCACCTCTGGCCCGATTGTCGCGGAATAACATTCGTTGCTAAATAACGTCACGGTATAGTGTTGCGGAATAAAAAACGGCGTCGCTTGCTAGATTGATAAGCGACGCCGTTTGTATCTCTTATTTTGAGCGCTATATTTTACGTGCTGATTTTAAGCACTAGCCTACGCTTAATCAGCCTCGTGGCTGATGTTTTTCGCGCAAGACGCCTTTGTATTTCCAGTGACTGAAAATCATCTCCGCCACACAGAAAATCAAACCGGCCCAAATAAAGCTAAAGCTCACCCCTTTGACCACATCAAACGGTTCATCAAAGATCAGCACCGCTAGAATAAACTGCAGCGATGGCTCGATATACTGCACCAAACCGACCACCGTCAACGAGGTGCGTTTTACCGCTAAGGCAAACAGCAGCAGCGGCACTAGCGTGACCGGCGCACTCAGAATATATCCCGCACGGGTAATGTTATCGGCATCCAGCAGCACACTGTTGCCACTGAACAGCAGCCAGAGTGCGCACACCAAGGCAAACGGGAACAGGAACAGTGTTTCCACACTGAGCGCGGTCAGCGAGTCATAGCGCACTTGCTTACGGATCAGACCATAAACCGCAAAAGCGACGCCCATCAAAATCGCCAACCACGGCAGTTCACCGTAATGCCACACTTGATAGCCGACACCGACAATCGCCAGAACGACCGCCAATTGTTGGAACCGACTCAGCTTATCGCTCAAGAAAATCACGCCAAGCGCAATCGAGCACAGTGGGTTGATAAAGTAGCCCAAGCTGGCGGCCAAAACTTGATCGTGGGTAATGGCGTAGGTGAAGGCTGTCCAGGAAACACACATCACGATTCCGCCCAGCAGACAGCCGAACAGGGATTTTTTATCCTGCCAGACTTCACGGAACGAGGTGCGATTTTTGATCAGTAAACGTGCTAACAGCAGTAGCGGTAAGGACCAAACCAGACGTTGCGCCAGCAGCTCAATGGCATCGGCACCGGGGATTAAACGGTAGAAGAGAGGCGTGATGCCCCAGAGTACGAAGGCCAACGCAGCAAGAACTGGCCCAGAGAATAGTTGTGGCATAGTTATCGTGGCACTCTTTACGGGCCACACCTTTTATCAGTTTATTGTTATTAATGGAGTTCGTAGAGCAGTAATCGGAAGGGTTCCTGCTGTATTACTTGTTACGGGTGTAATGAGCATCGCACTACAAAATGTCGCTTTTGCTCATTACACCAGCAATCTTAACAGTTAAGACACCAGACGACAGCCGTAATCGTACAACGCTTTGAGCAATGCCAATTTTTCTGCGTTATCGTCATACAGATTAGCCAGATCTTCCAAGCTACGCGTAAAGCGCGGCGCTTGTTCGGTCAGCACCTGCTGGCGGTGTTGTTGCCATTCACGTTGCTCTTCCCTAGTCAGGGTTTGCGGGAAGTTACGCGCGCGGTAACGAAACAGCAGGGGAGCGATGCGATCATCAGTGTATTGCAAATCCAGTGTGCCTAGCGCTTCAGGCGCACTGCTGCGGATAATTTGCATCGCGGCCTTATCAGCATCCGAGAAAAAGCCGTCGTACAGGCGTGCATCCACATCACTTTGCGCGGGGTAGTCACGCTCTTGAGCGAAGATGGCGACGACTTTATCGCGCAAATCTGGCGCGTCTTTGAGGCGCTGTAAGTTTTGCAGACAGGCGGCGCGATCAATGCCCAGTCGCTCGGCATTTTCTGGCAGCAAGGTTTTGGCGGGGGCCAAAATAGGGCACTTATTGATGTGCACCAGTTTGAGTGGGATGCGGCTTTCTCCCGGCGCTAAATCAGCCGTGGCGGTATAGAGCTTTTCGCGCAAGGTATCGGCATCGGCGGTCAGTAGCGGGGTGATATCACCGGCCAGATCACAAACAATCACGGCATTTTGATTGGTTGGATGCCAAGCCAGCGGCACAATCCAACTGGTGTTGCCGCGCGCACTTCCAAACATGCCGGACACATGCACCAGCGGCGCCATATTCACCAGATCCAGCAAGCCCGATACTTTTCGCTTGTGGCGATGGGTCAGGAAGTAATCGAATAATTTCGGTTGCGCTTGGCGTAGCAAACGCGCCATCGCGATGGTGGCATGCACGTCAGACATCGCATCGTGCGCTTGTGTGTGTTCAATGCCGTTGGCTTTGGTCAATTTTTCCAGCTTAAAGCTCGGCAGACCATCGTCACCTTCTGGCCACTCGATCCCTTCAGGGCGCAGCGCATAACAGGCGCGCACCACATCCAGCAGATCCCAGCGCGAATTGTTGTTTTGCCAGCTGTAAGCATACGGATCGATGAAGTTGCGGTAAAAAATATTACGCGTTACCTCATCATCAAAACGGATATTGTTGTAGCCCACCGTGCAGGTGTGCGGTTGACTAAATTGCTCGTGAATCAGCGTAGCGAATTCAGCTTCACTGACTCCCCGCGCCAGAGCCACTTGCGGGGTGATCCCCGTGATCATCACTGCTTCTGGATGGGGCAAGTAATCATCGGTGGGTTTGCAATAAATCACCAGCGGTTCGCCGATGATATTGAAGTCACTGTCGGTACGGATACCGGCAAACTGTGCCGGTCGGTCGAGCGCCGGATGGGTTCCCCAGGTCTCAAAATCGTAAAAGTAATAAGTATCCTGTGCCTGACTGCTCATGGTGTTCTTCTGTACCTGCCTGAAAACAACTGCAATATAACGGGTCATAGTAAAGATAACTGCCCGTAAAAGGTAGTCCTGTCTGGTTGCATTGCAGCAGAAAAAAGCGCTCTGGCTCGCTGTTTACCGACTGTTACCGCTTTTGTGCTCAAGTTTTCGCGTAAAACTGCGATATCAAAAGAAGAGAGTACAAATTTATCGTACGAATCGGTATGGGGACAGGGTGATCGCAATGTGGGATCCTGCGTTCTGTGCCGCCAACAGCCTGATTATTGACGACGAGCACAGAGGTTTGATGTGAGTTTCATTGGTTTTTTTGTTGCCCTGATTTGTATTTTGGGGGCGAACTTAATTGAAGGCGGTCATCCGTCGGCATTGCTGAACGGTCCGGCATTTTTGATCGTCGTCGGGGGTACTATCGGTGCGGCGATGGTGCAGTTTCCATTCAATGTCATGTGGCGCAGTCTCAAGCGTTTTCGTTGGTTGGTGATCCCGCTGCGAATGGATTTTTTCTCTCAAGCTGAAATGCTGGAGAAGCTGGCCAGTGTAGCGCGCAAAGAAGGCTTTTTGGCTCTGGATGCGATGATTGAAGAGATCCCCGATCCTTTCACCGCCAAAGGCGTGCAAATGCTGGTGGACGGTGTCGATAAAGACGCGCTCTATGATCTCTTAGAAGCCGAAATCGAAAAAGAGCAATATGACATCGAGCAGACCGCCAAGCTGTACGAATCTATGGGCGGTTATAGTCCAACCATGGGTATTCTGGGTGCGGTATTGGGCCTGATTCACGCCATGGGTCTGTTGGATCGGCCAGACGAGCTGGGTCAGGGGATCGCGGTTGCGTTCGTGGCCACCATTTACGGTGTGGCATTTGCTAACGTGTTGTTGCTGCCATTTGCCAACCGTTATAAAGCGTTTGCTCATGATCTGTATAACTTCAAAATCATGAGTGTGGATGCGCTGTATTCCATCGCCGAAGGTCATAGCCCACATCAAATTCGTCAGCGTTTGGATGTGTATACTGAAGAGTTACAGTGAACTAGCGGTTATTTGAGCCGCGGATTTACATCGCTAAACCGTTAGCCGGCTAAAAAAGAAATTTAGCGGAAAATTAGAGAAGAGAACGTCTATGGCTAGAGCCAGAAGAAAACGCCGCGGGGATGGGGGACACGAAAACCACGAACGCTGGTTGGTCTCCTATGCGGATTACATGACACTGTTGTTTGCTCTGTTTGTAGTGTTGTATGCCTTTGCCATGACCAAAGAAACCACTACGCGAGCGATGATTCAAGGATTGATTGATTCCTTCGGACAAATCGGTTTTATCGCGAAGCCTAGAGGTTCGCCAGTGTTAGATGGTGGTACCGGCATTATTGATCACGCCGTGGGCACCAAAGAGCTGGCCCAGGCTGCGCCGTCGGTGATTGAAAGTCTGCCTCGCTCATTGGCTTCATCGAAAGTCTTGGAAAGTGAGCAAGATGCGGCATCTGATGTGATCCCGATGCCGACGTCATCAGAAGCAGAAGATGGCCGTAATCAAGATCAGCGCGGACAGCTAACCGAAATTGAGCATCAGCAGCTGGTGAAAAACTTGCAAACCGAGTTCCAGCAGCAGATCAAAGATGGTTCGATGCAGATTGAGTCTCTCGGTCAGCAGGTGATTATTCGACTGAATGAAAGTGCGTCGTTCGCTGCTGAATCGGCCTATTTGCAGCCTAAGTTTGAACCTTTGGTGCTGAAAATCGCCTCGATACTTAAAGATGTGCCGGGTCAGATCAAAGTCACCGGCCATACTGATAGTACGCCACCACCCAGCGAGCTGTTCCGTTCCAACTGGGATTTGTCCGCCCAGCGTGCGGCATCAGTGGCATTAGGGATGCTGGATGAAAAAGGCATGAGCCCGAACCGGATTGTGGTGCAAGGTGTGGCCGATACCCAGCCTTTAGTGCCTAATGACACAGAGCAGCATCGTAAGGAAAACCGACGCGTGGAAATTGCACTGACGCAGGGTAAACCAACGGTGTATAGCGCCGCGGCGCTGAAACAATAAGCGTGACGATATCCTTCCTACTTGAAGCTCAGTGAAAAAAGGCTGCCAATTGGCGGCCTTTTTCTTCGTGTTCGCCGAGTTAGTCTTTATATAGTTAGTTTTCATCGAGTACGAATTCATCGAGCACGAGTCCCCAGTGTCAGTCTCCGCTGAGCATAGTTTTGGCGTGTAGATTTTTGTTTTTCGCTCCGCCCACTGGCTATCTTGAGCTAGCAATCTTAGGTTGAACTCACGATTTTATCCTCGCGGAATTTTTCTTTGCAGTTCAGGCTTCTGCTGTCAATCATTGATGCAAAATTGTGCGCTGTTCGACAGCTATGTGCTTGTATTCAGCACACAATAAGAAGCAATATAGAACCAAAGCTGAATTGTTTCAGCTTGTGCGGTTTTATCGGAACATAACCGTGATCATGAACAGAAGGAATTGACCATGAGTGATATCGCACTTACAACCAGTCTGCTGTCGCTGGTTGCGGTGCTCGGACTGTGGATGGGGAACTGGCGCATTTATGGTGTCGGGCTAGGCATTGGCGGCGTATTGTTTGGTGGCATTTTCGTTGGCCACTTTGTCGGGTTATACAACATTGAACTGGATCCACATACTCTGCATTTTATTCAGGAGTTTGGGTTGATCTTGTTCGTGTATACCATCGGTATTCAGGTGGGGCCGGGCTTTTTCTCCTCATTGCGCACATCCGGTTTAAAACTCAACGCATTTGCCATGCTGCTGGTGTTGCTTGGGTGCGTGGTCACGGCGTTGCTGCACAAAATTTTCAATATCCCGCTGCCGGTTATTTTGGGTATTTTCTCCGGTGCGGTGACCAACACGCCATCCTTGGGTGCGGGGCAACAAATCCTATCAGAGCTTGGTGCGGCACCGAATGTCACAACCATGATGGGGATGGGCTATGCGATTGCCTATCCGTTCGGGATCTGCGGTATTTTGCTAACCATGTGGCTGGTGCGCGTCTTCTTTCGCATCAATATCGAAAAAGAAGCGCAGGATTTTGAAAATCAGACCAACATGGTGCACGAAAGCTTGTCCACCATGAACGTGGCGGTGCGTAATGGCAACCTTAATGGGCTGATGCTGCGTGATATTCCGAGTCTGGACTCCGAAACCGTGGTTTGTTCACGCCTTAAGCGCGGCGATCAACTCTTAGTACCAAAACCAACCACTGCCGTGCAAATGGGCGATTTACTGCACTTGGTAGGTGAGCGGGCTGCGCTCAACAGTGTGCGCCTAGTGGTGGGCGAAGAGGTGGATACCTCGCTGTCGACTCGTGGTACTGATTTGCAAGTCGCGCGGGTGGTGGTGACCAACGAAATTGTGCTGGGTAAGAAGCTGCGCGATCTCGATTTGAAAGAGAAATACGATGTCGTGGTATCGCGTCTGAACCGTGCTGGCGTTGAGTTGTTGCCGACCGAACACAGTACGCTGCAATTTGGTGACATCCTGAATCTGGTGGGGCGTCCGGATGCCATTGATGCGGTGACCAGCATTGTGGGCAACGCGCATCAAAAGCTGCAACAAGTGCAGATGCTACCGGTGTTTATCGGGGTAGGGTTGGGCGTGTTGTTAGGCTCGATTCCGTTTTATATCCCCGGCTTTCCGGCGGCGTTGAAATTAGGTCTGGCCGGCGGCCCGTTGGTGGTGGCGCTGATTTTGGCGCGGATTGGCAGCATCGGTAAGCTGTACTGGTTTATGCCACCGAGTGCCAACTTGGCGCTGCGTGAGATCGGGATTGTGCTGTTCTTGGCGGTGGTAGGGCTGAAATCCGGTGGAGATTTCTTCGATACCTTGATTCACGGCGATGGCCCTTCATGGATGCTATACGGCATGCTGATCACTTTTATTCCGTTGGTGATTGTCGGCTTTCTCGCCCGTAAAGTGGGCAAGATGAACTACCTGAGCCTGTGCGGGATGATGGCCGGCTCCATGACTGATCCACCAGCGTTGGCGTTTGCCAATGCGATGCATCCGACTTGTGGGGCGAGTGCGCTGTCGTACGCTACGGTGTACCCACTGGTGATGTTTATGCGGATTATCTCACCGCAGCTATTGGCCATTTTACTCTGGGCTGGGATGTAGTCAGCAGATTGATATAACCGGCCCATAAAAGTCGGTTATCGTGATGTTATTGCGGGCGGACATAGTGCATACATTCGCGCTATACTCCGCCCGCTAACGTTTACGCAGAGTAGGGAAGCCATGAGCCAGATTTTTGATCCGAGTTTGTCCGTGTATCCGTTTCCGCCCAAACCTCGGGTTCTGACGGATGACCAAAAAGCCTTCTATCGCCGAGAAATTATTCGCCTGCTGGCGGAAAAAGATGCGGTGCTGGTGGCTCACTACTATACCGACCCTGAAATTCAGGCACTGGCCGAAGAAACCGGTGGCTGTATTGCTGACTCGCTGGAAATGGCGCGCTTTGGCAATAATCATCCTGCTTCAACCTTGCTGGTGGCGGGGGTGCGTTTCATGGGGGAAACCGCCAAGATCCTCAATCCAGAAAAGCGCGTGTTGATGCCGACGCTAGAGGCGGAATGTTCACTGGATCTGGGTTGTCCGGAAGCGGAGTTCTCGGCATTTTGCGATGCCCATCCGGATCGCACCGTGGTGGTGTACGCCAATACCTCGGCAGCGGTAAAAGCGCGCGCTGATTGGGTGGTGACATCCAGTATTGCGGTAGAACTGATCGACCATCTGGATGCGCAGGGCGAGAAAATCATCTGGGCGCCGGATCGCCATCTGGGGCGGTATGTGCAGCAAAAAACCGGTGCGGACGTACTTTGCTGGCAAGGTGAGTGCATTGTGCATGATGAGTTCAAGGCACAAGCCCTGCAGCAGATGAAAGCGTTGCACCCTGATGCCGCTATTTTGGTGCATCCAGAATCGCCGGAGTCGGTGGTGGCGTTAGCGGACGCTGTTGGATCCACTAGCCAGCTGATCAAAGCCGCGCGCGAGTTACCGCAGCAAAAGCTGATTGTGGCGACTGATCGCGGCATTTTCTACAAGATGCAGCAAGCCTGCCCAGATAAAGAGATGTTCGAAGCCCCAACCGCCGGTGAAGGCGCGACTTGTCGCAGCTGCGCTCATTGCCCGTGGATGGCGATGAATGGCCTCGAAGCAATTTATTCGGCGCTGACAGAAGGCTCTGCGGCCCATGAAATTGAAGTGGATGAAGACCTGCGTCGTCAGGCGCTGATCCCGCTCAACCGCATGCTGGAGTTTGCGGCCTCATTGCAGTCCCGATAGAAAGAATACCGTAAAGCGATCACTTGCTATAAAAACAGCCCGCAGACGATCATTCGCTGCGGGCTGTTTTAGTTTTTACCGACTCACTGATTTCCGATTCATTTATTACCGATTCACTTATTGCCAAGCTTGCTGGCGCTGAGAGGTTTACACTGACTCGCTAAGCTACGCGTACCGAACGCGATTACAGACTGTGCGACTCTTGTTCGGCGCGTAGCTCTTGCAATGCAATTTCCAACGATGGCATAAAGTCCAGTTTTCCAGGCTCGGGTTTCACTCGTGCGCGTGCCAACGTTTTCAGCGGTTGGAATGGCACATCGGTGATAATCAGGCGCTGCTCCGGCTGGATATGTTCAATAAAGTGCATCAGTGCGTTTAAGCCCCCCGCATCCAGTACCGAGACGGCGTCCCACTGCAGGATCAGGGTTTGTTTTCCCTCAGCTTGTTCGGTCAGTTCGCTAAATACGCGCTCTGCCGCAGCAAAAAACAGCGGACCGTTGATCCGAAACACCGCGGTGCTGTCTTGTAACGGCTCGGCTACGACAACCGGCGATACCCGTGTCATCTTGGCGATATTGCGCATAAACAGCAGTGACGCCAGCACGATCCCGACTGTAATCGCGATTACCATGTCAAACAGCACCGTTAAGCTGGTACAGACCAGCATCACGGTAATATCACCGCGTGGAGCTCGGCGGATCAGGTGAATCACCTTGTGGATCTCACTCATGTTCCACGCCACCATCAGCAACAATGCGGCCATAGCGGCCAATGGCAGGTAAGAGAGCCACGGAGCAAGTACCAGTAGAGCCAGCAGCACGACTAACGCATGCACGATCCCTGACACCGGTGAAGTGGCACCCGCGCGCACGTTGGCGGCAGAACGGGCAATCGCGGCGGTGGCGGTGATCCCACCGAAGAACGGCGCGAGCAGGTTACCAATGCCTTGGCCGATCAGCTCATTGTTTGAGTGGTGTTTGGTGCCGGTCATGCCATCGAGCACGACGGCACACAGCAGTGACTCAATCGCTCCCAGCATCGCCATAGAAAATGCTACCGGCACAATAGCGCTCAAGGTGTGCCAGTTCCAGTGCACCGGATTACCATCCGGCCCCGGTAACTGCCACGGCAACATAAACTGCGGCAGGATTTGCGGAATACCTTGGCCGACAGTGCCATCAGCCAAATGGTAGCTAAAGCTACTGCCGATCGTCGCAATCGGGTAACCGAGGTGGATCATCAAAAATGAGGCGGCCACCCCAACCAGTACGGCGGGCAGGTGACCCGGGATAGGCAGGCGTAAACGCGGCCACAGTAACAACGTGGCGAGCGTCGCGACCCCAACCAGCGTATCGCCCGGATTGAGCGTTGGCATGGCGTGTGCCAGCACCTGAATTTTTGCCAGATAGCTTTCTGGCAAATGCGTGATGCTGAGGCCGAAAAAGTCGCGAATTTGCAGTGTCGCGATAGAAATCGCAATACCGGAGGTAAATCCTAAGGTAACGGGCAGGGGGATGTATTCAATCAAGCGCCCCAAGCGTCCAAGCCCCATTAATAACAGGAAAATCCCCGAAATTAGCGTGGCCATCAACAGGCCGCCCAAGCCAAACTTTTGCGCGACCGGGAACAAAATCACCACAAATGCGGCGGTGGGGCCGGAAATGCTGTAGCGTGAGCCGCCCGTTAACGAGATCACCAAACCCGCAATAATAGCGGTGTACAAACCTTGCTGCGGGGGAACACCACTGGCAATGGCCAGCGCCATTGACAGCGGAATGGCAATAATGCCCACCGTGATCCCAGCGATAAGATCCCGTGAGAAACGGGCTTTAGTATAAGGAAGTTTAATGCAGGCTTCGGCCATGGCACTAAACGGACGTAGTCGTGACCCATTAGGGTTTTTTAACTGATTAGGCATGAAATTAAGTACCATCCATTTGTGATGACAACAATTAGTGGTCCGGATAGTCTTTCAACCACTGCTCCTAGCAGTAACCATACTCCGCCGATCTGCCCCTAGGGTAGATGTAAATCAAATTTATGAATGTTGCGTATAATAATTTGTTTATTAAGCCATTGTTTTTAAATTGGATGATAAACGTAGATGATGGCGTTTTTGCGGATAAAACAACCAAAAGAAACGTTTTTGAAGGAATTAGCTTGACCGTTTTACCTGAAACCTCTATATTCTTGCCCCGTCCGGTGCTGATAGCGAAACGCAGTCACAGCGGCACAAAATTTGGTGAGGTGTCCGAGAGGCTGAAGGAGCACGCCTGGAAAGTGTGTATACGGCAACGTATCGAGGGTTCGAATCCCTCCCTCACCGCCAAATTTAAAGAACCCCTGCTTACGAGCAGGGGTTTTTGCATTTTAGCGCCCAGCTACACCTAATAAAAAAACAGCTAATAAAATACAGCCAATAAAAAAGCCCAGCATAATGACTGGGCTTTTTTGTCTTTCATCTCTTGGTCTTACTTAATCTTCGTATTTGCCACACGGCACATCAGCCAATAAATTTGGTCACGAAGTTACTGATATTCGCCACGCTAGATACTGCCATCACCAACACAATCACGGCACCAATCACGGTCAGGTAAATTGGGTGCCGATAGTTGCCGACGATATCTTTACGCCGTGTGGCGGCCAGTACCATCCCTAATACGATTGGTAGGATAATGCTGTTAACCAGACCGGCTAGCATCAGCAGCAGGATAGGCATGTTCATGGTGACGGTGCCAAGGCTGGTCAGCGCAATGAACGCGATACACCACATTTTTTCATGGCGGGCGACCACAGGGAACAGGGTCTTAATCAGTGAGATGGCCATGTAGGAGTTACCGACTACGGAGGTAATCGAGGCAACAAACAGCACTAGACCGAAGATGAAATAACCGACTTGCCCCGCACCTTGACGGAAGGCATCGGCGGCTGGGTTGGCCTTGTCTAATACTGCGCCGGTGGCAATTACACCGAAGATGGCCAAGAACAGCAAAATTCGGATCACCACGGCAATCGAGATGCCTGCCCATGCGGCTTTTTTGATAGACGGAATGTTTTCCTGCCCCTGCAGGCCGATATCCACGAGACGTTGTGCGCCAGTGTAATATCCACCCACCGCGCCACCAACAATGGTTAAGGTTGGCAGTAATAAATTCCCCAGATCGCCCGGCATCACGGCTGCAGTGAGCGTTTCACCCATCGGTGGTAAGCTGGTCATGGCCACATAGGCAATCAGGACAATCATGAACAGGCCAAGGTAGCGCGCCATCTGATCCATGCGTTTGGAGGCATTGTGCACTACAAACAGCAGGCAGCCGACCACCCCAGTAAACAGTGCGCCCCAGGTGGTATCAATGCCGGTTAAGACATTAATCCCCAGCGCCGCGCCGCTGACATTGCCGAAGTTAAAGGCCACCGCACCTAACGCCAGTAAGGTACCGACGACATAACCCATCCCCGGTGCAACGCGATTCGCGATATCTTGGATCCGCAGGCCCGATACGCCGACAATGCGCCATAAGTTCATCACAATACCGAAGGTGATAAACATAGAGGCCAGCACAGGGAAAGCCATGTCCACTTTGTAGATATTGGTAAAAACGGCGGTTTGGGTCAAAAAGCCAGGACCTACAGAGGTGGTAGCCATCAAAAAGGCGACGCTTAAAACAGCTTTCTGTTGCCAAGTGCGGGGAGTTGTCGCAGCGGGTGCGTTAGATGAAGTTATCAAAGTCATGCCGGTCTCAAAAATGTGGTCTCTCTCTTTATAGAAAAAAGAAAGACAACTGACCGGGATCAGCTGAGCTTGGTGACTCGATAATAGTATTACAATATTATTTATTTAAAACAACGAGTTACCAGTTGGTGCCCGTTGGATTGGCGCGAATACTAATCGTAAATGCGAAGTGAGTCAACCGATATCCACAATTTTAGATCGCCGCCTCAAACGCGCGTAAAACCTCAGCGGTGGCGCTGAACTTGAGAGGCCGAAATTAGTCATTGCCAGCGCAATTGGGTACCATCGTGCATATCTTTTTATTTTCCCTTGGTATTTTGTTAGCGCACTCAGCGGATAGAGCGACCTATGCAGAAGAAAATCACAATGGCCGAGATCTCAAAGCAGCTCGGGATCTCAAAAATGACCGTGTCACGCTACTTTAACGGCGGTTATGTGGCCGAAGAAACACGGCAAAAAATCGATGCAGTGGTCAAAGCGAATCACTATACCCCGAATAAATTTGCCCAATCGATGCGCTGCCAATCTAACATTATCGGTTTTATTGCGCCGCGTATTGAATCTTATACCACCAGTCAGGTCATCAAAGGCGCTTTGGCGGCCGCGAGCGATCTGCAGGCACGTTTATTGTTCCATGCGACCGGTTTTGATCATGACTCCGAGCGTCAGGCGGTGAGCGAGTTCACCAATTTGAATGCGTTGGGGACAATTCTGATTGCTTCAAAGCACAGTGTGACCGAACCGTTTTACCAGAGTCTGCACAACCTGATTTTTATCGGTAAACATATCCCTGAGCAATGCTGTTTGTATTACCCCGAAGAGGCCGCGTTGCATGCCTTGGTCACGCAAGTGATCGGGCAACTGGTGCAGCATCAAGCGCCGGTTAATGCGGTTCACTATGTGTATGATGCGCGGATGCTGTCGAGCCGCACTCAGTATATGCAGCAACTGCTGTCGCAAGATTACGCGCATCTGCCGCTCACGTTGCAAAGCTTGGCCAATTCTGAAGATAAAGCGGCGTACCAAAGTCTGCGTTTGCAACCGCACCAGCTCTATTTTTGTGCCACCGACAACATTGCGATGCGCCTCTATCGCTGTGCCAAAGAGCAAAAATTGAGTATTGGCCGCGATATCTGGATTGTGGGGATCGGTGACTATGAATACAGCGATCTGCTAGTGCCGAGTTTGAGCAGTGTAGCCTTTAATCACTACGAAATTGGTTATCAATCCGTCAAAAAGCTGGTTGAGCGTGACTTCAGTGCGCTCGAAGGTGCCTTCGAATTAAAAATCAGGGAAAGCTCTCAGTTTAGATAAAAAATTTTTGTGCCTCGGTTGGTTAACATTTACTCTATGTGTTATCGATAACACATGGTGTGAATGACAACCACTAAGGCTCAGGGATGCAACAGTCAACTCACTCTCCAATTGCTGCCAATAGCGCCAACCAAACTCAGCCAGAAGGCGTGGTGTGGTGGAAAAAAGCCACCGCTTACCAAATCTATCCGCGCAGTTTTTATGACTCCAATAATGACGGAATAGGGGACATCCCCGGCATTATTGCCAAGCTTGATTACCTCGCGGCGCTGGGCGTGGACTTGGTTTGGATCTGCCCGTTCTATCAATCTCCGAATGACGATAACGGTTATGACATCAGTGACTACCAAGCGATCCATCCAGATTTTGGGACGCTGGAGGATGTTGATGCCCTGATTGCCGCGGCGCACCAGCGTGGGATCCGCATTATTTTGGACTTGGTCATCAATCACACCAGTGATGAGCATCCATGGTTTATCGAATCACGGCAAAGCCGCACGAGCTCGAAGCGTGATTGGTATATCTGGCGTGATGGCAGCGAGCCGAGTCGCGAGAAGCCAACGTCTGAGCCCAATAACTGGGAAAGCATCTTCCACGGTAGCGCTTGGGAATACGATGAACAGACTGCGCAATACTATTTGCACCTGTTCTCGAAAAAACAGCCGGATCTGAATTGGCAAAATCCTGAGGTGAAACAGGCGCTATTTCGGATGATCCACTGGTGGGTGGCGCGCGGTATTGATGGTTTTCGAGTCGATGCCATCAGTCATATCCAAAAAGAGCCGGGGTTGCCGTCATTACCTAATCCAAACGGCGAGCGTTATGTCTCTTCTTTTCCTTACCACATGAATGTTTCGGGCATTGAAGCGCCGCTGGCGGAGCTGCGCGAGCAGGCGTTTGCCCCGTTCGATATTGTCACGGTGGGTGAAGCCAATGGCGTGGCTGCCGAAGAGGCGCTGAGTTGGGTTGCAGAGGAAACCGTTGAGCAACCGGCAGGCGTCTTCAACATGATTTTTCAGTTTGAACACATGAAGTTGTGGGCGGAAGAAGAGTCACGGGAAACGTTTGATTTGGTGAATTTCAAGCGCATTTTGTCACGCTGGCAAAATGCCTTGGAAGGGAAGGGCTGGAACGCTTTGTATCTGGAAAATCACGATCAAGCGCGCAGCATCAATACCTTTGCGGATGCCGATAACTGGTACGCCAGTGCCACAGCGTTAGCGACCTGTTATTTCTTGATGAAAGGCACGCCGTTTATCTATCAAGGCCAAGAGATTGGCATGGTGAATCATTGTTTTGCATCGCTGGATGATTTTCAGGATGTCTCGGCCCGTAATCTGATTACTAAGCTCAGGCAAAAAGGCAAAACCGATGCGCAAATTTTGGCGTTGTTGAACCAAGTCTCACGCGATCATAGCCGTTTGCCGATGCAGTGGAATGACCATGTCTTTGCCGGTTTCTCTGCAGTACAACCGTGGATCACCGTAAACCCCAATTATCGGCAGATTAATGTTGCGCAGCAGCAAGCTGACCCCAATTCAGTATGGCATTTCTATCGCCGCTTGATTGCGCTGCGCAAAGCCAACCCAAGTTTAATCACGGGCCGTTACCAGCTGTTATTAGAAAACGACCCGCAAATCTATGCCTACCAGCGTGTTGCTGATGACGCCATTTGCACCATCATCACCAATTTAAGTGCCCGTGATGCGCAGGTGGATTTGGATATCGCGGCGCTGGGCGAGTGTGTGCTGCATAACCAGCAAACCCGTGATGGCGGCACAGCGTTCATTGCCAGCGAATGTGTATCACCGTTTTTAGCAGCACCGTATTCGGCTTACGTATTCATCCAAAAAAATACGCAATAACTTTCTACGATGCGTGTAACGCGCATGCTCACTCAAGGAACGGATTATGAGTAAATTGTTGTCGTTTGATTTTTGGCAGCGATTCGGGAAATCCCTTATCGTGGTCATTGCGGTAATGCCTGCCGCAGGGTTGATGATTTCACTGGGTAAAGTGGTTGGCATGTATGCCGGTGGCATAGGTTTTATTGAAACCTTTGGCAGCATCATGGAAAACCTCGGTTGGGGCGTAATCGTTAACCTGAACTTGCTGTTTGCCGTGGCAATTGGCGGTTCATGGGCCAAGGAGCGCGCAGGAGGCGCATTCGCAGCGATTATTGCTTTTGTGTTGATTAACCGTACGACCGGCGTCATTTTTGGTGTCGATAACGCCATGCTGGGCGATCCGCAGGCGACCGTGTTGAGCTTGTTTGGCAATCCTCTGCCCGTATCGCAATTTTTCACCAGCATTCTAGGCTCGCCAGCGCTCAATATGGGCGTGTTTATCGGTATTATCTCCGGCTATTTGGGCGCGACATTATTTAACCGTTATCACGATTTTGCACGTCTGCCAGAAGCATTGGCATTCTTTAACGGTAAGCGCTTTGTGCCGTTTGTGGTGATTTTCTATTCGGTGCTGATTGCGGTGGCATTAGCGGCGATTTGGCCGCTGATCCAAGGCGCGCTGAACAGCTTCGGCCAGTGGATTGCAACCTCGAAAGATACCGCGCC
Organism: Plesiomonas sp. PI-19; assembly: GCF_021368255.1. NCBI lineage: Bacteria > Pseudomonadati > Pseudomonadota > Gammaproteobacteria > Enterobacterales > Enterobacteriaceae > Plesiomonas > Plesiomonas sp. PI-19. The sequence goes on along the minus strand of NZ_JAJNMQ010000001.1, from coordinate 1,520,155 downwards.
GGTGATTGCGCCGTTTGTCTACGGCACCTTGGAGCGTTTGCTGCTGCCATTTGGTTTGCACCACACTCTGACTATTCCGATGAACTACACCGAACTCGGTGGCACGTATCAGCTGTTAACCGGTGCCAGTGCGGGCTCGAATGTGTACGGTCAAGATCCTCTGTGGTTGGCGTGGGTGAGTGACCTGAATAACCTGAAACTGTCTGATCCAGCAACTTACCAGCGTTTGTTGGAAACGGTCCATCCGGCGCGTTTTAAAGTCGGTCAGGTGATTATTGCGGCGTCTTCGTTGATTGGTATCGGTCTGGCGATGTACCACAGTGTCGATCGTGAGAAACGCAGTCAGTACAAGCCAATGTTCTTGTCAGCCTGTCTGGCGGTGTTACTGACCGGCGTTACTGAGCCTATCGAGTTCATGTTTATGTTTGTCGCGCCGGTGTTGTATGTCGTGCATGCGCTGCTGACTGGGATCGTGTTTGCGCTGGCAGACTTCATGGATTTGCGCGTGCATGCCTTTGGTCTGATTGAGCTGCTAACTCGAGTGCCGATGATGGTGTCGGCGGGTATTGGTCGTGACTTGATTAACTTTGTGCTGGTTTGCGTGCTGTTCTTTGGCGTCAACTACGGTCTGTTCCGCATCTTAATCACCAAATTTAATCTGCCAACACCGGGGCGTGCAGGGAATTACATTGATGATAAGAGCGATGATATGTCGCAAGACGACAAGCTGGAGATCATCCTGCAGAACTTGGGCGGTCGCAGCAACATCAGTGAAATCGATGCTTGCATGACGCGCTTACGGATCACGGTTAAAGACCCAACCTTAGTCAGTGAGTTTACCGCTTGGCAGCCAACGGGCGCCGTCGGGTTGGTGATCAAAGACCAAGGGGTGCAAGCGATTTATGGCCCGGGCGTGGATGTCATCAAATCCGGCTTGGTACAGAAGTTCGCGGCCGCGTAAGTCCGAATGACTGTTATAGATCGATTATCACCGATAAATGCCGTCATCGGCGGCGTTTATCGGACATACCAAGTCAAGAGCTACCCGAGAATGCCGGACATTCACTCTTCACGTATTGAGCTACAACATGAAGTTACTGACATTAAACACCCACAGCTGGCAAGAAGATGAGCCGCTGGCTAAGTTAGACATCTTAGCCAAGGCGATCATCGAACAAGATTGCGATGTGGTGGCGTTACAAGAAATCAATCAGCACCAAACTAGTGGGTATTTGCAGCGTGATCTGCTGCCGAGCTCAACTGCCGCGCAAGCGCATGCCTATAATTTGCTGAATCCGCAAATCCGAGTGGGCAATTATGCCTATCTCTTGCAGCAAAAGCTGCGTGAGTACGGTCAGCGCTATCAACTGACGTGGGATTTTGTACATCAAAGCTATGCAGTGTACGAAGAAGGGCTGGCCTTTTTAAGCCGACTGCCTATTTTGCAGCATGAAGTGATCGACTTAAATGATGATTACGATGCGCAAAATTGGAAGCACCGACGTGCAGTGCGCATTCGCGTGCACCACGCCGGACAAGAGATCGATCTGTTTAATTGCCACTGTGGCTGGTGGAATGATGTCGAGTCACCTTTTCAGCAGCATATCGATCGAATTGCAAGCAAAGTGACACCGCGCTTGAGCTTCTTTCTTGGCGATTTTAACAATCCGGCACACCTTTCCCAGCAAGGCTATGATTATGTGCAGCAGCAAGGGTGGTGGGATTGCTATGTGCTGGCGGAGCAAAAGGATGCGGGCATTACGGTAGTGAAGAAAATCGATGGCTGGGAAGATAACACCCAGAGCCTGCGCTTGGATTTTATCTTTGCCAATCTACCGGTGAGAGTCCAACGCAGCCAAACCCTGTTCACGGGTGATTGTTATCCGGTGATCTCGGATCATTTCGGTGTCTTCACTGAACTTGATTTAGGTACGCCGGAGTCAAATTAAGTTTCAAGGCTATCTCACCACTGGCGGTACGCTTTCGGGCGAGCCGGTGGTGAGTGCTCAGCTGTATTAGCTCAATCTTTGTGCGTGAGTAGCCCGCTTATCTTTTTCCTTTTCCTTCTTCCTCGTTCCTTCTCTTGCTTTCTTGCTCGCTGCATTTCGAAATGATCTGTCGGTAGTGCTTCTTTCCATACTGATTGCGCATAATTTCTACTCAATCCTCGCCAGCAAGATGCGCGACAAAGCCGTTCGACAAAATAGCGTGACAAAACAGAAAGGGTTCTTTTTTTATAGTGAAAAATTTTATAATTAAAACTGCAGCCAGTATCGAAGTAATAATGGCATTTTTTCTATATGCTGCTCGGTTCAAAAGCATTTTTACAGACCAGTGTCAGGCGCACGGGTGATTCACGGGGTACATTTTCATGCTGACAACCTCCAGTCTGACATGCCAACGTGGCGAGCGAGTTTTACTGCATGATTTGCAGTTCTCTGCCAGCGCGGGCGAAATGGTACAAATTGAGGGGCCAAACGGTGCCGGCAAAACCACGTTGCTGCGTATTTTGGCCGGTTTAGCACTACCCGATAGCGGTGAAGTGCTATGGCAGGGCGAGCCGATTCGCCACCAGCGCGAACGTTATCAAGAAAGCTTGCTGTATTTGGGGCACCATCCGGGGTTGAAACGGGTGCTGACCGCCTATGAAAATCTGGCGTTCTATCAGCAAGTGTCAGGTGGGCAGTGTGACGACAACGCGTTGTGGGATGCGCTGGCGCACGTTGATCTCGAAGGTTTTGAAGATGTGCCGGTGGCCCAGCTTTCCGCAGGTCAGCAGCGCCGTGTAGCTCTGGCGCGCTTGTGGCTTAGCCAACATCCGCTTTGGATCCTCGATGAACCATTGACCGCGATTGATAAATCCGGTGTTGCCAAATTACTGGGATTATTTGAACGACATATTTCCGGTGGTGGGATTATTATCCTTACAACGCATCAGGATTTAAATTACCCCAATATGCGCCATTTTCGGCTCGGCAATATGGAATAAGATGCAATGCTATTGGCAATAATTAAACGTGAGCTGAAAATTGCGTTTCGAAATTCAACGGAAATTGTTAATCCGCTGCTGTTTTTTGTGATTGTGATTACCTTGTTTCCATTGAGTATTGGCCCTGAACCCAAATTATTGGAGCGGATTGCGCCCGGTATTATCTGGGTTGCCGCGCTCTTATCTTCTTTACTCTCTTTAGAGCGCTTATTTAAGGATGATTATCTAGATGGTTCGCTAGAGCAGTTGATGCTACTGCCTGTGCCGTTACCTTTGATTGTCTGTGCTAAAGTCATCTCTCATTGGCTGTTGACCGGCCTGCCGCTATTGATTTTATCACCGCTTATTGCAGTATTACTGTCGCTTAAACCTGAGGTCTGGTTGACCATGGCCACCACGTTGCTGCTGGGGACGCCAACCATGAGTTTTATTGGCGCCATTGGCGCGGCGTTAACCGTGGGGTTACGCAAGGGCGGGGTACTGCTGAGTTTGCTGATTTTGCCGCTGTTTATCCCCGTGTTGATTTTTGCCACCGCTACGCTGGATGCGTCAATTATGGGCATGCCACTGAGTGGCTATTTGGCCATTTTAGGCGCCATGCTCATGGGCAGCCTCACCTTATCGCCGTTTGCTGCCGCCGCCGCGCTGCGCATTAGTGTGCAATAAACGTGGTCTACCCGAGATTCTCGGCAAAATAACTCAAAAGGGTAATGGGTTGGATAAGTACCCGCGCGGAAAATAGGGCTTTAAACAATCACTGTGAACTATCTAGTGAAATACAGAGAAAAGAATAGCCGAAATTGCTAGAACAGAGACAATTAGCAGACGCCAAACAATACCGTAACGTGGTGTAACCTTTATGACGCAATTACAATACAGCCACGACGTAAGTACAGCACCACTCTGTTGAACCGCTATTTATTGAGCACTCCTGTCGAATGCGTTGATGGCGAGTGCGGATAATAAGAAAACAGTTTCACAAGACAATAAGAGAGATCCAATTATGTGGAAATGGCTACATCAGTACGCAGCACCGGAGCGGCTGTATCAGCTTTGCGGCCGGTTGCTCCCGTTCAGCGGAGTTCTGGCGGTGGTACTGCTGGTAACCGGTCTGGTGTGGGGATTTGTCTTTGCACCGGCAGACTATCAACAGGGTGATAGCTACCGGATCATGTATCTGCATGTCCCCGCAGCCATTTGGTCGATGGGCATTTACGCTTCAATGGCGATTGCCGCGTTTATTGGGCTGGTTTGGCAAATCAAAATGTCTGATCTGGCCAGCGCCGCGATGGCGCCAGTCGGGGCGGTGTTTACCTTTATTGCTTTGGCAACCGGCTCGGCGTGGGGTAAGCCTATGTGGGGCGCGTGGTGGGTGTGGGACGCTCGCCTGACCTCAGAGCTGATTTTATTGTTCTTATATCTGGGCGCAATTGCCCTGTATAACGCCTTTGACGATCGCCGTTTGGCGGGGCGCGCGGCCAGCATTTTAATTCTGGTTGGCGTCGTGAACCTGCCGATCATCCATTTTTCTGTGGAGTGGTGGAATACCCTGCATCAGGGCTCAACCAACATGCAACAAAGCATCGCACCGAGTATGCGCACGCCACTGCGGCTGAGTATTTTTGGTTTTCTGTTCTTCTTCATTACCTTGACGATGATGCGTCTGCGTAACTTGATTCTGGCTCAGGAGCGTCATCGCCCGTGGGTGAAGAATCTGGCTTTACGTGGCGCGGCAACACCATCGTCTGCGGTGTCCGGTAAGGGAAATAAAGCATGACGGCATTTTTTGATTCATGGGATGCCTTTCTGGCCATGGGCGGTTACGCCTTTTATGTCTGGTTGGCCGTAGGTATCACCTTCATTTCCTTGCTGGGAATTTGTGTCCATACCCGTTGGACTCACTCTCAGTTGTTGGCCGACATCCGGCGTCAGGAAGCACGGGCACAGCGCGTGCAGAAAATAAAACAACAAAAAGCCTCAGACCATGTTGTGAGTCATAAGGAGAGTCAAGAATGACAATGAGTTCCCGCCGGAAAAACAGGCTGTATCTGGTTGTGCTAGTGCTGCTGGGCGTGATCACCACGATTGCACTGATCCTGTATGCACTGCGCTCGAACATCGACCTGTTTTATACCCCCGGTGAGATCCTAAACGGCAAAGGCGCACAACATGAAAAGCCGGAAGTCGGCCAACGTCTGCGTATTGGCGGCATGGTGCTGCCGGGCTCAGTGCAACGTGCGCCAGATAGCCTGCAAGTGACCTTCAAACTGTATGACGCTAAAGGCGTGGTTGAAGTGACCTATGATGGCGTATTGCCCGATCTGTTCCGTGAAGGGCAGGGCATTGTGGCGCAAGGCGTGTTGATGCCGGGTCAGGTGATTCAGGCTAACGAAGTGCTGGCCAAGCATGATGAGAATTACACGCCGCCAGAAATTCAGCAGGCGATGGAAACCAACCATCACACTCCAGCGAAGCCGACGTCAAGCATGCCAGCGCCAGCCAATGGGAATGCATCATGATCCCTGAAATTGGTAACTTTTTACTGGCGCTGGCGCTCGCATTGGCGCTGCTTTTGAGTATTTATCCGTGCTGGGGCGCGGTGCGCAATGACAGCCGGATGATGGCCACGGCGCGTCCGCTGACCGTCGGTATGTTTTTAGCTATCACACTTTCGTTTGGCTGTCTGGTTTACGCCTTTGTGATGAATGATTTCACCGTGGCGTATGTAGCAACCAACTCCAACTCGCAACTGCCAGTCTATTTCCGTATTGCGGCAACGTGGGGTGCTCACGAAGGCTCATTGCTGCTGTGGGTTATGTTGTTGAGCTGGTGGACGCTGGCGGTGGCTTTTTTCAGCCGTCGGATGCCGCAAGACTCGGTGGCGCGCGTGTTGTCGGTGATGGGAATGATTAATATCGGCTTTTTGCTGTTTATTATCCTCACGTCCAACCCGTTTACGCGCACGTTGCCGGATTTCCCGATTAATGGTCGCGATCTGAACCCACTGCTGCAGGATGTCGGGCTGATTTTCCACCCACCGCTGCTGTACATGGGTTATGTCGGCTTCTCGGTGGCGTTTGCGCTGGCCATTGCGTCACTGATGGCGGGGCGTTTGGACTCGGTATGGGCGCGCTGGTCACGCCCGTGGACATTAGCCGCGTGGGTCTTTTTGACTCTTGGCATCGTGCTGGGCTCGTTCTGGGCTTATTACGAACTGGGCTGGGGCGGCTGGTGGTTCTGGGATCCGGTCGAAAACGCCTCCTTGATGCCATGGTTAACCGGTACCGCGCTGATGCACTCACTTGCGGTATCAGAAAAACGCGGCACCTTTAAAGCGTGGACGGTGCTGCTGGCGATCACCTCGTTCTCGTTGTGTCTGCTGGGGACTTTCTTAGTGCGTTCTGGCGTGCTGGTTTCGGTGCATGCGTTTGCTTCCGATCCATCGCGCGGCATGTTCATTCTGGCCTATCTGGTGGTGGTGATTGGTGGCTCGTTGCTGCTGTATGCACTGCGCGGTGGCCAAGTGCGTACACCGGGACGACACGAGTTTTTCTCACGCGAAACCTTCCTATTACTCAATAACCTGTTGCTGGTGGCGGCCACCTTGGTGGTGCTGCTCGGTACCTTGCTGCCGTTGGTGCACAAGATGCTCGGTTTGGGCAGTATTTCGGTCGGTGAGCCCTTCTTTGATGCGATGTTCACCTATCTGATGGTGCCATTCTCGCTGCTGTTGGGGATTGCGCCGCTGGTGCGTTGGCGTCGTGATGAGCTGCGTCGTATCCGCATGCCGATGCTGCTGGGTTTGGTCGGTTCAGTGGCGTTGGCGGTATTGTTGCCGTGGTTACTGCACGATCGCATCGCCGCGATGACCGTAGTGGGTCTGCTGATGGCGCTGTGGGTGATTATCCTGACGCTGGCGGAAGTGTATGAGCGTGCGACGCACCGTTTTGGTTTGCTGCGTGGACTGACTAAATTGCCGCGTAGCCACTGGGGCATGGTGTTGGCGCATCTGGGTGTCGCGGTAACGGTAATTGGTATCGCCTTTAGCCAAAATTACAGCATCGAGCGTGATGTGCGCATGCGTGCGGGCGATACGCTACAAATTCGCGATTATCTGTTCACCTTCCGTGATGTGCATGAAATCAAAGGGCCAAACTATACCGGCGGTATGGCGGTGATTGACGTGACCCGCGATGGCAAACCGGAAGCGACCTTGAACGCTGAAAAACGCTTCTATACCCATGCGCGTAGCATGATGACCGAAGCGGCCATCGATGGTGGGTTGACTCGTGACCTGTACGCCGCACTGGGTGAGCAACTGGACGATAACTCATGGGCGGTGCGCATTTATTACAAACCGTTTGTCCGCTGGATCTGGTGGGGTGGTTTGCTGATGGCTATCGGTGGTGCGCTTTGTATGTTTGACCGCCGTTATCGCAGCGTGGTGTATGCAACAACTCAGCCGGAGACAACACAAAAATGAAGCGTAAGTTGCTTTTTATCCCGCTGGCGCTGTTTTTGATTTTAGTGCTGACCTTTATGGTACAGCTGATGCGTAACGCGGGTGGGGAAGATCCGACCATGCTGGAGTCGGCACTGATCGGTAAACCGGTGCCGCCGTTTAAGCTGGAATCGCTGGACATTCCGGGGAAAACCTATAGCCAAGACGTGCTGCACGATGGCAAACCGCTGCTGCTGAATGTGTGGGCGACGTGGTGTCCGACCTGTTATGCCGAGCACAAATACCTCAATACGCTGGCCAGCCGTGGTGTGCGCATTGTGGGGATGAACTACAAGGATGATCGCAAAAAAGCTATCGCGTGGCTCAATGAGCTAGGCAATCCGTATGCGTTGAGCCTGTATGATGGTAACGGTATGTTGGGATTGGATCTGGGCGTATATGGCGCGCCAGAAACGTTCCTGATTGATGGGCAAGGCATCATCCGTTATCGCCATGCCGGTGATATGAATGAAACCATCTGGAAGCGCGAAGTTGAGCCTTTGTGGCTTAAATATAACGGCGCACCGGTTTCTGATTTGCCTGCGAAGCCTGTTGCGGCTCCAGCTCCTGTTCAGGGGGGCGCACAATAATGAACAACGCAAGCATGAAGAAAATGTTGCGCGTTTTATGGTTACTGGTGGGAATGGCGCTGCCGCCGCTGGCGTATACCGGTTTGGTGTATGCCAGTGTGATTGATACCTATCAGTTTTCCACCGTTGAGCAAGAGCAGCAGTACCGCGAATTAACCGCGCAGCTGCGTTGCCCGAAGTGTCAGAACAACAACATCGCTGATTCAAACGCGATTATCGCTGAAGACATGCGGCAGAAAGTGTATGAGCTGATGCAGCAAGGCTACAACAAGCAGCAGGTGGTCGATTACATGGTCACGCGCTATGGCAATTTCGTGACTTACGATCCGCCATTAACCGCCTCGACCCTGATTTTGTGGCTGGGGCCGCTGTTGGTATTGCTGGGCGGCGCGTTCATCATTTTCCGTCAGACCGCGAAACGTCGCACTGATAAAGCATTCGTCACCAGCGCGGCGGTGGTGTCTGAAGAGCAGCAACAGCGCTTGCAGCGACTGCTGGAGGAAAATGGCAAGTCGGCTCCAAATAGCCATAACGAGAAGAATAATAACGGAGAACAACCATGATGACATTTTGGCTGTTGGTCGTGGTGTTGCTGGTGGTCAGTGCGCTACTGCTGGTGGTTCCCGTATTGCGCGCGCCGGGTGAAAGTCACCAGACGACCCGTGATCGCTTGAATACCGCGCTCTACAAACAGCGCGTGCAGGAAGTGGCGCAAGACGAAGAGCTTGGCGTCGTCAGTGAACAGCGTGAGATGGTGCAAGATCTGCAGCAAACCTTGCTGGCGGATGTGCCGGTAGCCAATTCTGCGACTACGCAGCCGATTTCGCGCTGGGCACTGGTGCCGGGCGTCATTGTGCTGCTGGTGGTGAGTGTGGGGTTTTATCTGAAAACGGGCGGTCAATCGCAGATGGCCGAGTGGTCTCAGGTGATCAAGCAAATGCCGCAACTGCGTGAGCGGGTGCAGCATGAAGATCAAAAACCGTTGACGACAGAAGAGCTGGCGCGTTTGGGATTAGGTCTGCGTACTGAGTTGCAACAGCAGCCGAATAACTTGCCGGATTGGGTGATGCTAGGCCGCATCGGTATGGCACTTAACAACCTGACCACCGCATCGCAAGCGTTTGAAAAGGCTTATCAGTTAGCGCCGGATAACGTTGAAGTGATTTTGGGCTATGCCGAAGTGCTGATCCAGTCTAGCGATCCGGCGGATAACCGCAAAGCCGAAGGGTTGCTAAAGCGCGTACTGCGTCAAGATCATCAGAACATGCAGGCGTTAGCGCTGCTGGCGTTTAGTGCATTTGAACAGGAGAACTACCAGCAAGCCATTGGTGCGTGGGAAGTGATGCTGAAGATGATGCCTAAAGATGATTCTCGCCGCACCTTGCTGGAGCGCAGTATTGAAGCGGCTAAAGCGCGCGCCGGTATTACAGCGCCAGCGCTGAAAGTGCGTGTGGATATTCCGCCGACACTGCGCAGCAGCTTACCGGCTTCGGCGCGTTTGGTGGTATTAGTGACTGACGGACAAAGTCCGGTGCCGGTAGCGGTGCGTCAAATTCCATTGGGCGAACTGCCACAAACCGTGACCATTTCTGATGCCGATAGCATGATGCCAGAGCGTAAACTGTCGTCGCTCTCTTCGCTGCAAGTGAAAGTGAAGGTGATTGATGGACAGTCGGATATTATGTCGCCGGGGGTCTTAAGCGGTAAGAGTGCGGTACAGCCGTATCAGGCCAATCAGCCAGTAGCCGTCGAGGTGAATCATCGTCCAGATCCGCAGTCGGCGCCGATGATGCCAATGCCACCTGCGCAGTGATGCTTATCTGCTAAGCTAACAAGGCTAAGCCAAGAAAAAGCCCCGCGTGATGCGGGGCTTTTTTATGCCGAGATACGGTGAAATCTAACCCGCGTTAACTTGCTGATGTATCAGCAGCGAGTTGAGCACCCGGCGCGTGAACCTGAGCAGCATCCAGTTGCACCAGTTGCAGCGCCAGCGCGCTGAGGGCAGCATAAAAGCCAAACGGATCGTGCGCTTGGCAGCGTGCCGCAAAATCAGGCAGCCACATCAGCAGTAATCCCAGAGTACGTTGCTGAAGAGCATTGACGGTAATCATCTCGTCATGCTCCGCGGCATGTTCATCGGCGGAAAATTCACCGGCAGCAAATTTCAGATGACTGAGCAGCTCAAAAATTACCGCCAGATGATCTTCCGGCTCGTGAAACTCGCTGCGTACACTCATGCCGGCATCGCGCAGTAATTGCTGCATTTGCAAACAGGCATCGCGGCGAAAACGCACCTTGTCACCTTCATAGCAAGAGGCATACGGCAGCGCGCCTTGTTTGTCGGTCATTAAGAACAAACCCGCAAAATCGGCGGCTAACTCCAGTCGCGCATCGGGGCGTAGCAGCAAGCCGCTGATGGCGCGGCGCACATTGCTCGATGCTTCATGCAGGGCCGGTTGGCTGTCCATAAAGTCTAGCCAAGCTTGCAGGTCGGTTGATTGCAGCTGAGTGAGCTGCGTATCATCCAGCTCGCGGGCAAAGATCCCGGCAAGCCATGCATACAGACAGGCATAATGCTGCGCACTAAGTGGGGTCGCTTGTTGTGGCATAGGATGTCCCTTGGGCTTAAATTGGCCTTGAGGCCGTAACGACCTCAAGGCTGTGTGCGGATTCGCGCGTTGACTAACTTGCTCGCAGGCTAATCAGTTCTCGGGCTCATTAGCTCGCTGACTAATGAGTTCGCAGACTAATTAGTTAGCTGGTTTAGGCACATAGCTGCACTCAGCAACCATTTCGATTGGGCCGTTAAATGCTGTGACGGGCTCAACGTGGCCGGTGTATTTCTCCATCTCGACAATAGCGGTATGCGCACTGGTGGCTTGCGCCAGCTGTGAGGTACCGATGTCGATGGTTAGCACGTTCGGGTTACCGTACTTACACATAGCGCCAATCACGCCGCCTTTATCCGGATCGTACCACGCACCTTCCTGAATACGGATCGTGCCCGGCACATACAGATCGGAGACTACCGCACCAGCCAGCACCTGACCGCGATCGTTAAAGACGCGCACGATATCGCCATCTTTAATACCACGCGCTTTCGCATCTTGCGGGCTCATATACACTGGCTCTTTACCGCCGACGGTATATTTGGCGCGCAGGGTTGGTGACTCACACAGCTGCGAGTGCAGACGAGCATCCGGGTGCACCGATTGCAGGTGCAGCGGGAAGCGATTAGAGCCTGGGCCGCCGTGAGAGCGCTCCTCTTTTTCAAACCACATTGGGTAACCACGGCAATCGTCGTAGTTCATGTCGGCAATGGTCTGCGAGAAGATCTCAATCAGGCCACTTGGGGTGCCGAGTGGGTTCAAATCAGGATCGTCGCGGAACTCTTGGTGGCGCACAAACAGTTGCGGATCGCTAAATTCGATATAGCCAGAGCCGTTCCAGAATGCGTCGAAGTCAGGCATATGGATGCCGCGGCCCTTGCCTTGTTGCTGACCGGCCTTATAGATGTGCTTAAGCCAGCCCATCTCATCCATCCCTTCAGTAAAGGCTTGTTCGCGGTTAAAGCGGCGGCACAGATCGCGGAAAATATCAAAATCACTGCGCGCTTCAAATTGCGGCTCGACCACTTTGTGCATGGCAATCAGGCCACGGTTAGAGTGGTTACCGTATTGGTCGATATCATTACGTTCGAACTGTGTAGTGGCCGGCAGCACGATATCAGCAAAGCGACAAGTTGAGGTCCACTGGTTATCAATGGCGACTACGGTTTCCAGTTTCTGCCAACCGGCAATCATGCGGTTGTATTGCTGGTGGCGGTGGAACGGGTTAGTACCGCTGAACACGCACATCTTAATCGCCGGCAGGGTGACTTGCTTGCCGTTCCAGTTGATCACTTTGCCCGGCTCTAACATGGCATCGACAAAGCGCGCAATGGGGATAGTGCTGCTATAGCCTTTGTAATCGGTGCTGGTGTGTACTGGCGGCACGGAAGTTGAGCCAGAGAAACCGCTTAAGATCACCCCTTTGCGGGTTGGCGTACCGGCGCCGTTATAGTGCCAACCAAAACCAAAACCGCCACCCGGCAGACCAATTTGACCCAACATGGCCGCTAGCACCACTACCATCCACGCCCACTGCTCGCCGTGTTGCATACGCTGTACACACCAGCCGGCCACAATTTGAGTGCGGCCAGCGGCCATTTCGCGTGCCAGCGTGCGGATGGTGTCAGCATCAATACCGGTTAGTTTCGCCGCCCATTCCGGGGTTTTCGGCTGGTTATCAGTTTTACCCAGCAGATACGGTAGGAATTGCGCGAAACCAACAGTGTAGGTATCGAGGAAGTGCTGATCGTAGAGCTTTTCGGTGTACAGCACATAGGCCAGCGCCAACTGCAACGGCACATCCGTTTGTGGGTTGATGGCCACATGCTGCACTTTATCGCGGCCAAGGAAATCATGGGTGGAGGAGACCACGGTGTCGACACTGATCACCTTGATGTCGCCCTTGGCCACTTTGTCTTTCAGCTGATGGTAATACTCATACACATCGTGATCTGGGCACCACCAGTTGACCTGCTGGTTTTTCAGCATGTCAGAGCCCCACAGCACGATGGTTTTGCTGTTTTGCAGCACCAACGGCCATGAAGTTTGCTGTTCGTACACTTCCATCGAGCCTACCACACGCGGCAGGATCACTTGCGCCGCACCGGTGGAATAGTCGCCGCCGGTGCCTACACGGTTACCGTGCAGCGCCAAGGCGCGACCCATGATGCCGCCTGCATTATGCAGCATACCGGTAGACTGCCAGCCCGAGCCGGTCAGCAGGGCGCTCGGGCCGTAGGTGGTCTGTACGCGCTCCAGTTCTTGATAGAACAGATCCAGCGCCTCATCCCAGCTCACACGTACAAAGCGGTTATCGCCGCGCTGCGTGGTGTCACTCTTGTGCTTGTTGCGCATCCAGTCAATGCGCACCATTGGGTAACGAATACGGGCGGCATTGTGCACATGATCAGGCAGGCCGTTGATCATATCCGTAGGATACTGGTCTTTTTCAAACGGCTTGGCGGCGACAAAAATGCCATTTTCCACCGTGGCGCGAATTGCGCCCCAGTGAGAGCCGGTCAGAATACCTTGCTGAGAGTTGGCCGCGCCGCTTGCATCTGCGGCGAGGGCGTTACGCGGTACCAGCAGCGAAGGGCTCAGCATGCCAAGGGCGGTCAGGCCGCCTAAATGAGCCAGAAAACGGCGACGCGATACGTTAACGCTGTCCTGAGTCAGAGGCGCTGCAGTACGGGTCTCTGGAACACTATTTTGTATTTTCATCGTTCTAATCCTTAGTGTTTCTGATCGGCACCGCCGGTGTCGGAAGCATTCATTTGCAGGTATTTCAGCAAGGTGCGCTCTTCGCGTTTATCCAAGCTGGTAAAACCAAGCATGCCGTTTAAGGTGCCAATCCAGCCGTTAGCATCGAAATGCGCTTTATCTGGTGCGCCGTGGCACTGGTTACAGGAGCTGTTGTACATCGAGTCGGCGTAAGCCCAGATTGGCTTGATGTCGTTGATCATGTCGCCGCTCTTCACCCAGGCGGTGGTTTGCAGCTTGCTCCATTCGACCCCAGTACCGGCAACGGTTTCGGTTTCCAGTGTTTTGGCGCGCTCTTGCACTTGGTCACGAATTGAGGAGACGAAAATACGTTTACCCGGCAGTAATGACAGAACGCGACGACGACCATCGGTTTCAGTCCAGCCGGTGATTTGTACTTCCATCCAGTCACCATCACGCTTCAGTACGGTGATTTCAGAGGCTGGCAGCAGAGAGCCGGCGGCGTCTTTATCGCCTTTGGCGGCATAAATCGGTTTCATATCTAGCGTATACAGGGTGTCGCCACTGTCGTTGTCATCGGCAGTTTTCTTCAGATCGTCAAACTGCTTACGGAAGCCACTGCTGGTATCGGGCAATTGGTGCGCAATGCCTTTATGGCAATCGATACAGGATTGGTTGGTTTTCGCGGCAATTTCCATCATGCGCGCCGCTTCTGGATTTTGCTTGGCGTGATCCATCGCATCATAGTTATGGCAAGAGCGGCAGGTGGCTGAATTGTTCTCTTTCATGCGTGCCCATTCCCGCTCAGCCAGTTCGGCGCGATGAGCTTCAAATTTCTCCGGCGTATCAATTTTGCCGGTTACCAGGGTGTGGTAGATGTCGCTGGTGGCTTCCAGCTTACGCTTGATCATCCCTGGAATATCTTGTGGGATATGGCAGTCATGGCACTCGGCACGCACGCCGGCGGCATTTTTAAAGTGCACCGATTGCTTGTACTCCTCATACACCGGTGTCATGGAGTGACAGCTCACACAGAACTCGGTGGTGCTGGTCATCTTGATCCCCACATGCGGCACAATAATCAATGCCAGCCCAATGACGATACCGACAATCAGCAGCGCCAATACCGACCAGCGCGCGCTGGGACTGGTCAGTTTCTCCCACAATTTCTTCATTCCTTAACCCTGTGATTTATATGGTTTCACACGAGATACAATTTTATTGATGAAATATGAACAGGGTGACTGGTCATCATGAATGCGATGCGGCAAAATATGAACAGATATGAACAGATTGCCACGAGGCAACCGAATGCCGCATCACATTGTTATTGTGGAAGATGATCCGGTGACGCAGGCGCGTCTGGAAGATTACTTTGTACAGGAAGGATATCTGGTTTCCGTGACTGCCAGTGGCGCGGGTTTGCATGAGCTGATGCTGCTCGAGCCCGTGGATCTGATTTTGCTGGATATCAACTTACCGGGTGAGAATGGTTTGATGCTGACCCGAGCGTTACGTGAGCGCTCCACGGTAGGCATTATCTTGGTCACCGGACGCTGCGATCAGATTGACCGCATTGTTGGGCTCGAGATGGGGGCGGATGACTATGTCACCAAGCCTTTGGAGCTGCGCGAGCTGGTGGTGCGGGTGAAGAATCTGCTGTGGCGTATTGATTTGGCCAAACAGGCACAACCCGCCGCGGGGCAAGAGAACTGTTATCTGTTCGATGACTATTGCCTGAATGTGGCGCGCCATACCCTGACGCAAGACGATACGCCAATCAAGCTTACGCGCGCCGAGTACGAAATCTTGCTGGCGTTCGTGACGAATCCGGGGGAAGTGCTAAGCCGGGAGCGTCTGCTGCGCATGCTCTCGGCGAATCGGGTGGAGAATCCTGATTTGCGCACCGTGGATGTGCTGATCCGACGTTTACGGAATAAACTGCGCCCCGAGCTGTTTGTCACTCAGCACGGGGAAGGTTATTTGCTGGCAGCCGAAGTGGCTTAATGCCACGGTGCTTTATAGCTCACAGCGTGAGACGAGCCTACGGCTGGTAGCTGTACACCGGCCGAAACCCCAGCGGCGATAACGAGCGGGTAATTTCGTTGTGATGGATATTGTGCGGCGTTAGCAGCAACAGCGGTGGGCTGATATTGTCGCTCACCGGTAAGTGTTGCAGCACGCGAACCGCTTGCTCGATCGCCAATTCCCCTTGCCACACCATCTGATCGCTGGCTGACACGGCAATTTTGTCGCGCTTCAACCCGCGATACACCTGATGCGACAGATAGAACGAAACAATCTCCAGCGGCTTGGCGCGACGTAAGTTTTCACCCATTGCCACTTCGGCGGCAATCGCCGTGCCGGCCACAATATCAATGTTCGGATAGCGCTCGAGCATGTCTTGCAGCAAGTTACGCTGCACTTCGGTGTCATTATCCCCATACGCGATATCTACAATGTGCAATTGGCTACCGGCGAGGGCTTGTCTAAAGCCGATCAGCATTTCATTACTGCCGCCTGCATCACGTGGACCAGGCATCAGCAGCACATTCATCGGCTTTCCCTTTGCCTGCTGTGCCAGATAATGCCCCGGTAAATAGCCCATTTGATACCAAGGTACGCCAACTCGGGTTGCAATATGGGGGTTATGGGTGGCGTTTACCAGCTCAATTACCGGCAGTGGGCCGGCCCAGGTTTTCAGCTGTGGTAACTGTGCAGTACTGCTGCCGACAATCAGCGCATCGGCACCCCAGTGTCGACATTGTGCAATTTGCTCTTGCTGGGTATGCAGTTGGTTATAACCACTGGCTTCCATAATTTTTAGGGCCACTGCATAGCGGCGCGCAGCCTCCAGCATGCCGAAATTTACCGAAAGCCAGTAAGAATCTTTCAAGCTGGGATAGAGCGCGCACAGCTTCCACGGCTTATCTGCGGGTTTCGGTGTCGGAGATAAAGCGGTATCCAAAGGAACAGAATGCTGCTCCGATTGCCAATGGCGCAACTGCGCATAGCCAGTCGCTAGCGGCAAACTCAGTAAGACCGGTAATAGGAAAAAAACGGCGCGCATATTCACTCCCTCGCAATCAGGCCTTATGCTAGAGGTTTTGCGACCCTTAACTCAACCCTCTTGTGTGATTACCTGCGCTGATGGCTATTCCCTCGCTAACACGCCGCCTATGGCTGGCATTTGTCTTAATGGCGTTACTGACACTGGCCAGTGCGCTGGTGGGATGGCTGAGTCTGCGCTTTGTCGAGACCGTGGAGCAGAGTAATACTCACGCGCTGCTGCCGACCATGAATATCGCTCGTGAGCTGAGCGAAGCCAGTGCTTATGAATTGGTTTCGGCGCAAAACCTCACAGGCGCCACCACGCAACAAGAGTGGTTAGCCCAAGGGCGAATGCTGACCACGCAGAGTCTGAAAATCAGCCGTTTGTTAGCGCAACTGCAAGCATTAGGCTTTGATACTACTGCCATTGAACAGCAAGAAGCAGAGATCACCTCATTACTCGGCAAGCAAGGCACGCTGGTGGGCGAGCGCCTTACGCTACAACTTCAGCGTGACAATTTACGCGAAGAAATAGCCCAAGCCACGAGCAAAATTGCGGAACTAGCTAAAGGACAAGCCAGCATCGCGGCTACCTCAGCCGGTGCAACGCAAGCGGGGATTTATGATTTGGTCGAGCAACATCAGCGCGACGCCACCCTGCGTGCGCTCGATCAGCTGGCCGATGTGGATTTGGGCTACCTTGATCAGATGATTGAGCTGCGCTTAAGCGCGATGCGGGTAGAGAAGATCATCAATGGGTTAAGCGATGGACAAGGCGATACGCTCTTAAGTCAGCAACAGCAACAACTGGCGCAGGCGGTACGCATCTTACATCGTCGTCATTTGCGGGTAGAAGACCCCGGCGTTCGACGCGAATTGGCCGAAGCGATTACGACTATCTCGCAGTATCAAGCACTGATTGATATATGCAAAAACATCAATCATATCCAAGGACAATTGCAGGCATTCAGCCAGAAGAATCTGGAGCTGTTTACCCGTTTTGGCGATGAAATTAATCGCCAAGTTGCGCAAATTGAACAGCGCAATGCGCAGGCGTTGGAGCAGCTACGTAGCGCACAAAAAACCGGACAACGCTGGTTGCTCGGCTTAGCCCTTGTCGCGCTGATTGCCCTGTGTCTGATTTTGTGGCGCTTAGTGTATCGGCAAGTCACGCTGCCTTTAGCGCGCCATACTAAAGCGTTGCAATCCTTACTTAACGGCCGATTGGATTCGGCCTTTCCACAAACTGATGGCATGCGCGAGCTGCAAAGCATCAACCGTTTAGCCAACGCCTTTCGCTCCAGTGTACGCGCGCTACGTTATCACCAAGAGCATCTGGAAGAGGAAGTTCGCGAACGCACTGATGAGCTGCAATCGTTGGTGGTGCAACACCGTCAGGCGCGCCAGGAGGCAGAAAAAGCCAATCATGCTAAATCTGCCTTTTTGGCGGCCATGAGTCATGAGATCCGAACGCCGCTACACGGCATTTTGGGTACTGCGCAGCGTTTGTCACTGCAACCTGATTTGTCATCCAAAGAGCGCGATTATGTGCAGGCGATTAATGACTCTGGTGAGTCATTGCTCTCTATCTTGAATGATATTCTCGATTATTCGGCTATCGAAGAAGGGCAAGCGCAGGTTTCTATCAGTGATGAGCCCTTTGAACCGGCCAGTTTGTTGCGCAGTATTGTTCGGCTGATGGAAAGCCGGGCATCGGCAAAAGGTATTTATCTTCGTTTTGACTCACATGCCGTAGATAGCTTTGCGTTGGTGGATTCGGGTACTCCGGACATTACTCGCGATACGATATTGCTTGGTGATCCTCGCCGTATCCGACAAATCATCGTTAATCTGATCAGCAATGCGCTGCGTTTTACCCAGCAGGGCGGTATCACGCTGCGCTGTAGCATGGCCGAGAAACACTGGGAAATTAGTGTCACTGATACAGGTTGTGGCATAGCGACTGAGCAGCTGCAACAGATATTCGAGCCGTTTGTACAATTAGGGCGACAAAGCGGTGGCACGGGCCTAGGGCTTGCGATTTGTAAATCACTGGCCGATGCGATGGATGGCTCGCTTTTTGTAACGAGCACACCGGCAGAGGGAAGCTGTTTTACACTGCGCTTACCGTTACGTTTTGCGTCGGTACCCGTGCAATACAGCGGTGAGCGTGATTGCTGCCTTGATGGTCTGCGCTTATTGCTGATAGAAGATAATGCCTTGATTTGCCAGATCTCGCGCGAGATGCTGGAAAGTAGTGGCGCGCAAGTTTTGGTGGCGGAAAACGGCGCGCAAGCAAGAGCCGTTTTGGCGAGAGAGTCAGCGCCTGTGCATGGAATGCTGGTGGATTTGTCTTTACCTGATTGTGATGGAGCGGAATTAGCATTGATACTGGCGGAAAGCTACCCGCAGATCCCACGGATCGCGTTCAGTGCGCATGTCTTAGATAAGGCGTTAGGTGACAAAATCCGCGATATATTTTGTGGCTTGATTCAAAAGCCCGTGCAGCAAGAAACCTTATGCCGATTAGTGAAACACTATCTGCAAGCCAGTGTTGCAGTGCAACCCAGCGGTAAAAATACGCGTGAAGAGCGTGTTATCGATAAATGTGCGCAAGTTAGTACAGCTGATTTACTTAATCTGGAGCAGCTACGAGACGACTATCAGCGATTTGGCTTCGCCCGCTTGCATAAATGGGTATCTTTATTTGAAACCCATAGCCTACCGTTATTGGAGCGTATTCAAGTAGAGTTTGAGCAGGGAAATGGTAAAGCCATCTCTGAGCTGGCACATACACTGAAAAGTAGCTGTGCGAGCTTAGCGATGCAGCAAGCAACAAGCCTGTGCCAGCAACTGGAAAACGATCCGTTAGTACCAAGCACACAACAAGCTTTAGAGCATGTCACTCGAAGCAGTTTCTCAGCACTTCAGCATTGGCTTGCTGCCCCAAAAGGTGAATAGTCACACTACAAATCAGAAAATGGACTGCGCACGCCACTGGCACCTTGCTGTAAGACGTGTGTATAGATCTGGGTTGTGCGCACATCCGAATGGCCCAGTTGCTCCTGCACAGTGCGGATATCCGCACCGCGAGCGAGCAGATGAGTTGCGAACGAGTGGCGTAGCGTATGGCAACTTACCGGCTTGGTAATTTGTAATTTACGTGCCGCAAAGCGCACCGCTTTTTGTAATGTGGTGGCATCCAAATGATGTCTACGAAGTGCGTGATTTTCCGGATCGCGACTTAAGCGGCTGGCAGGAAAAAGATAATGCCATCCAAGCTCCATGGGTCCATTCGGGTATTTACGCGCTAGTGCATAGGGCATTTTCACCCCATCGTAACCTTCCGTTTCGCGATCGCCATCAAAGCACTGGCGGACATAAGCGATTTGCTCCTTAATCGCAGGGACCAGCTCCGCAGCTAATGTTACCCGCCGATGTTTGCCACCTTTGGCATTCCATACGCAGATGCACAAATAGTCGAAATCGATATCCCGCACACGAAGCCGCATGACCTCCATCAGTCGCAGACCGCTACCATACATCAACTGTGCAGCTAGGCGTAAATGCGCTGGGATCGCCAACAACAGATCGCGCACCTCAGTACGTGTCAGCACCGAAGGCAACTTGGGCGATTTACGACTGTGCTGAAATTGCATCTCCATACTCAATGGCTGTTTCAACACGGTTTTATAGAGATAGGACAGGGCATTGAGAGCTTGCGCTTGGGTCTTTGTCGACACCTGTCGCTCACAAGCCAGATAAGTCAAAAATGTCTGCACTTCATGCTCACCCATCTTGGATGGGTGGCGCAGCTTATGGAAGCGAATATAGAACTTAATCCAATAGATATAAGCGCCAACAGTGTTCATCGCATAGCGCTGAGTCAGCATCAGTTCATAGATACTAGCAAGGAAAGGAGAACTGGGTTTACGCATAAAATTCTCAGATAAGCCTGTATATGCATACACTATAAATGCAATTCCGCCTTTCGCCTGCCGCAAAGTTCAAAATTTCCGCATATCTTGCAAATTTGAGATGCAAATTACAGGTTAATACATTGATTTTAGGTTGGATTCGGTGTTTGGGAGAAGAGCCCCTGTGTGGATATAGGGGCTAGGGAGTGCGATACTATATGGAAAGAGGCTGTATAATAAATTGTTATCAAGAAATTGTCTTAATCAACATTTGCGGTGGTGTTGAATAGTTGTGATAGGTTTATCTGAAGTAAGGCAGTGCCAATAAGCGGCTAAATTATTGGCACGATTCTCTTAGCTAATCATCGAATTTTTCTCTAGCCACTCTAAAGTTACTAATGTTGCGAGAGAACAAATGCTCTTATTGTCCGCACCAATGAACTTTAATTCTTCAATTTCTGACTCAGGATGTAGATGGCCGCTGTAATCAGATAAGTAGCAAGTTAACTTAACAGTAACACCTTCACTTTTTCCGTCCGCTTGAGCTTCAAATGTACCAATGTATTTTATGGTTTCAGGTCTTAAATCAACGTCTAGCTCTTCTTTTATTTCGCGGAGTAGGGTTTGCTCATCTGATTCACCAGCTTCGCGCTTACCACCAGGCAGATAAAACAGTGATTTACCTTTTGACCTAACGGTTAAAAGTTTACCATCACGAATGAGTATCCAAGCTAATTTATCAATTATCATTTTCACTAACCTAAATTTGGTTGCAGCATAAAACTATATTTGCGGCTTGATATACTATATTGTTCAGGCCTTTACCATAGCGTAGGCTGTTAGTTGTGAACTTAGTATACAAATTCTGCCGCTGATAGAAAGTTAGCCAGTTATTTGGTGTTATGTATTATGGTGGCTTTGTTAGCTGTGGGTTCTTGATAACAACAAGTTCAAGCAGGGACATTTTGAAATGGGCATTCGCTACGCGAATTTTATGCCCATTTCAAACCACTGCGCACGCAAGCGTGCTACGCTATGCCCCTTAACTAAATGTTATGTTTATTAAGGAATATTTTGTGGTGAATGGAAGTATCACAATAGCTCTTGCTCAAACGAATCCAATCAGAGGCGACATTGAGCGAAACTTAGCTAAACATTTAGGCTGTATATCCGAATCTGCATCGCATGGCGCAGATGTTGTTGTTTTTCCTGAGTTATCAATCACAGGCTATGAGCCCGATCTACTAGCTTCTTTAGCTCTCTCGCGTTCGTCATCGGTAGTGTCTGAACTGGTTAATGCAGCAATTCGAGCAAGAGTTATTATCATTGTTGGCATTCCTTTAGCCAATGATGGTAGAAAACCATATATTGCATCTCTAATCGCTTTTCCATCCGGTAAAAAAGTGTTTTATCGCAAGCAGTATTTACATGAAACTGAAGACTCATTTGCTACTGCTGGCTCGGCGAATTTTAGTTTTTCCTGTAATGGCTTTACTTTGTATCACGGTATTTGTGCTGATTTTTCGAATGAACAGCATTGGAAAGATGCGAGCCTAGCTAAGGCAGATATTTACCTATCAAGCACTTTAATCTCCAAAAGCGGCTTAGAGCCAGATTTTGAGTTGCTATCTGAACGTGCAAAAAAGAATAGCTTAAATGTTGTGCTGGCTAATAGTGTTGGGGTTACAGGCGGGTGGAATGCCGCAGGGGGTAGTGGCGTTTGGAACTCAGATGGTCATCACGCATTATCTGCTTCTGACGATGAGTGTATTGTTTTGTGTAGAATCAGCAATAGTGGTGTATCAGGTGAGGCCATAAACATAACAAAAAGTTAAGCAGGGACATTTTGAAATGGGCATTCGCTGCGCGAATTTTACGCCCATTTCAAACCGCTGCGCATGCAAGCATGCTACGCTATGCCCCGGTAACTAAATGTTATCTGGAAGTGTATTGAATTCATAATTAGTGCGAACGTAATTACTTGTAATAGTGCCGTAGTAAATACTACGGCGAATGTTTTTATTGGTCTAATTCTTTAATTGTTTTTGCTGGCGTGCCGCCAACTAACGTATCCGGAGGAACATCTTTTGTGACAACAGAGCCAGCAGCTACCACTGAGCGTGCGCCAATAGTTACGCCCTGACAAATCACCACATTTCCTCCGATCCATACGTCATCTTCAACCACGATAGGTAGGCTGTTGCATTCCCAGTTCCTACGCTGTTTGTAATTAAGAGAATGTGTTGGTGTGTAGAACTGAGCGTTTGGGCCTATCAGTACGTTGTTTCCTATAGTGATCGGGGCATTGTCGAGCATTGTAGCGCCCATATTGATGAATGTATTATCACCAATAGAAATGCTTTTGCCGTATTCACATAAGAAAGGCGGACAAATAACAGAGTCTTTACCTACATGTTTGAGTAGCTGAGCAACAAACGGTTTTCTGTCCTCAAATTGATGCGAATTGATCTTTTGGAGTAGCGCAAATGCTTGTTTTCTCAGGCTCCCAAATTCAGGGCTAAAAGCATCATATTCTAAGCCTAAGCACATCTTCTCGAACTCAGTCATAGTGTCTCCATCTCAACAGTTCAGCAAATCAACTGGGCTTGTGATAGTACCAAACGAGTGCAATTATACTGTGACTAGCCCAGCATCGTGCTGTGTGTTGTTGAAGAAGAGTAAGGTAGGCTGTTGGGGCGGAAACATTGTGTTTTTAGCTGCATCGGTTCCAGATAACAAACAGCCAAACAGGGACATTTTGAAATGGGCATTTGCTGCGCAAATTTTACGCCCATTTCAAACCACTGCGCACGCAAGCGTGCTCCGTTATGCCCCTTAGCTAAAAGTTATCATGCATATAAATTGTAGAGGACATAGCCGCTACATCCCAAAAGCCTTTCATAAAATTGTGTAGGAATTCAATATGAAAAATAGCGTGTTAAGAGCTCACTCATAATCCACTTAAAAGTTTTCTCGTTAGCTCAAGTAAGGCTGTACGACCTTCTTGTGTTTTTAGTATCTCTTTCATTGCATTTATTATTTTATTTCCCGCAGTTCTATACCATACTCCTTTTGGATATAAATCAATGTCGTTTTTTGTTTTGATTATGGCTTTGTCAATAACATCTTTATTTTCTCTTGATATGTTTTCTTGGTTTTCTAAAATATCTATTCGTTTTTGTAATTCATTTAACTTTTCTTTTAAAGCATCAGCTTCTTGTTTTGTAAAGTAACTGTCAGGGTTAGATATGCCAGCCTCAATGGATTCTTGAAGAGATTTTGTAATCTCATCAATTTCGATGTGATTAGAATTTCTCGAGTTTATTAACTCAGTTTTTATATTCGACAGCCAAGTGCTTATTGAATAAATAGCAACGCTAAGATCAGGATGAGTTTTTTGTTCGATGTTTTTGTAGTCGCCAGGAGATATAGAACAGACTATTTTGTCTTCTGTCTCTACACTCCTATTGGCATTTAGCGATTGACGAAACGGTGATGGAGAAACTTCATTTATATTGAAGTGAAATGTAGGTTTAGCTGTGAAAATAATCTTTGCGAGAGTACTGCCTTTATCTGGGAATTCAATCGTGAAATCTTCTCTGCAAAAATCATTTGAGTTCAAATTATGGATTATTAGTGACTTTACTGTATCTTTTAATATAGACATATAATCTCCTGACTTTTTTCATACTTTACTACTTAATACCCAGCACTGACAATCCTTAGGAGGAGTTTGTACCTATTTTGAATATATTATTTTGTTGCTACCCCATATTAAAGATAAGTGTGTTGTGGTTTTGTCTTTAAGTATTGTTGGGCAGGATGATTTGGCTACTAATGTTTTGGCATGATAACAAGTAGCTCAAGCAGGGACATTTTGAAATGGGCATTCACTGCGTGAATTTTGTGCCCATTTCAAACCGCTGCGCACGCAAGCGTGCTATGCTATGCCCCTTAGCTAAAAGTTATCAGGAAAGGCATTTAATTAATATTTTCGGCGCATGAGAGAATCTTAATATTTCCGTAGTAGGGTACTACGGCGAATGGAAAAGTTATATTTTTAACGCCCTGTTAAGGTGTGAGCAACGCAATACAGAAGCTCCCGCATACCATCTTAAACACTAAACGCAACGCATAGTAAAAATGCCACGCGTTGCGAATCACTCTTAAACAGTTTGTTATGTTTTTACATGTCGTTGTTAATCTGTTTCGCTGTAAGAATCCTGCTTGCTAACCTATCTATCACTGATGGTTCAAATCTATCTTTGTGCACACGAAGATGGTTAATTAACTCTGTAATTTCGTTATCATCATTAACTATAAGATACTTAATGTCGTCAGGGGTAAAATGTAACGATACATCTATTTTATCGTTGTAAGCCGCTTTTTGTTCCTGTGTGGCAATTTTTTCTACAGGTACAAAAGGCAACACACCCTTTGTACCTATAGGTGGCACAAATCTCCACTCTCGTTCATCAGCGAAGCGAAAGTTCGGTGTTTGCTCCCCTTGTCGAATTAAAGTACCCTCATAATTTTTAATATAACGATAGGTATTTACTATCCTCATATAGTCGTCAGATAAGCGAGCTACACGTTCAGCATTCTCTTCAACATCCCATGCCGTAAAGATACCATCTAGCGCTAAACTAAATTCATCAGCAAAGTTACAATATTTATTAACATACCAAACAGGATTTAACCCTTTTCGATTCGCCCACTCTTTGGTCATACCTATTCCATATGAGCCATATTTCCCCATATGTACTTTTAGTTCAGATAATTTAAGGTCACAAAAAGATATCATTGGAATTCCGAAAGATTTAACTGTTTGCTTTCCTTCAATTCTCTCACGTGCATACGAAACTTTGAATGTACTTTCTAAAAGGCGGAATAACCCATTTTTATCAGTAAAATGAAATAGAATATCTGGATATAGACTACTGTTTTGTAGTTCTGGCATTTTTACTCCCATAAATATTTAAAACTAACCTTAAACATAACAGCGTATTATGCGGAAAGTTTCCGTATAGTAACGCAGTATGTACTCTGAGTCACCAGATGTAACGTTGTGTAGCGTGTTGAAAGGTGATTTTTACTGCGGAAATAGAGTTAGCTCATTCGTTGGGCGAGCAAACACACATTGCATTCTAAACATCGTATTCCATGATAACAAAAAGTTAAAGCAGGGACATTTTGAAATGAGCATTCGCTGCGCGAATTTTATGCCCATTTCAAACCACTTCGCACGCAAGCGTGCTACGTTATGCCCCTTAACTAAATGTTATCAGGAAAGGAATTTAACTTATATTTGTGGCGAATGAAAAAGTTGTACTATTGCCGTAGTAGGGCACTACGGCGAATAGGGAGTATTACATTTTCGACGGTCGGTTGCTGTTTCTAATTGTTAGCACTAAAACGGTATGTTTTTATCAAAACTAGGAGCCGATTGCGCCGCCTTTGGCTGTAAAGCATCTTCGTTTTTAAGAAGCTCATCGATACCTAGCTCGGTGATAGAATATGCATAGTAATCGTAACCATCATCTTCATTAGTTTCGATAGTTTTACTAATTAATCCCATTCGTTCTAGCTTGATTAAGGATATCTGTATTAAGGAGTCGTTAACACCTCTGAAACTGTTAGATATTCTATAGAATGCTAAGCCCGTAGGATCAGCAGTGTGACTCTGCAAACAAGCAGCTAAGAAACGATAATCATGATCCTTTAATTCATAGCTTGCTGGGTTGGCAACTATTTTTCTAGATTCGGATAATGCTGCGTGATTGATCAAACCTAAGCGTTCCACCTCAGATTTGATTAAAGAACACGCGCGATTGGTCGCAGAAACTAAATCTCCATCCGATCGAGTAGCATCATAGTCAGCTGGCGTGACACCAAGAAGATCAGTTGGCAGGTGCATTTCTACATTACGTGGTTTAAGTATAAAAGAACGTGATTTTCCGATGGCGCCGACAAACAAACCCATTTCAAAAATAACATTATCTCTAACTACGTGCTCATTTCGACTTCTAATCGATGTAATATCGTCTGGAGCGAATATAAATAGTGCGAAGTCTACAGTTGATGACTTTTCAACTAAATCATCAACTGTTGAAGATGAAAGTTTGAATGTACCATTTTTCCAAATGGTACATTCAAACTCATGATCTAAATTAACATTTACAGCTTCAGCTATAGGCAAGCTCTCTACTGATGATGCGATAAATAATCTCGGCTTTCTCAATTTAAGGCTCCATTCTCTGATGGGGGGCTAACAGCGTTATTAAGCTGAAACTTTCCGTATAGTAACGTGACATGTACTCTGCGTCACCTAATGTAACGAGTCGCGCGGTGTTGCATATGGGGTTTTACTGTAGAAGTAGAGTTAGCTCATACGTCAGTAGGAGAAAGCAGAGATTGTTTTGCGAGCATCTGGTTCCGTGATAACAAAAAATTCAAGCAGGGACATTTTGAAATGGGCATTCGCTATGCGAATTTTACGCCCATTTCAAACCACTTCGCACGCAGGCGTGCTCCGTTATGCCCCTTAATTAAATGTTATCAGGAAAGGTATTAATCTATATTGTCGGCGAATGTAAGTATTGAAATATTACAGTAGTAGGGCTCATAGGTGAATGGCCCTGTCATATGGCGTAATGATTAATTACCAATCGCGTGCAGCTATAAGTTCTTCAGCGTCTGCGTCATAACCATAGTTTTTTGCGATGTTATAAAAGTCATCACCTATAATCTCTCTTGCTATAGTTTCTATTTCACTTCCATTTTTATCAAACTCTTCACTTAACACATTAAATTCTTCGGTAGCTAACCTGGTTAAGTCGTATAATGATTCAAGGTTTTCAGGTTTGTTTAATTCAATAGACTCACACAGTCGGACTAAGATCTCTTTGCCTTTGTCTACGAGGTGATTTGGAAAGTATTCATCGCTATACATTCCTTTAAGAAATGAATAATTTTTTAGATTATGATTTTCTATACACATTAAACTTTACCTATTTATTGATGTTTATTAAACATAACGTTATATCAAGCGCATAGTAACGCTATATGCTTAATTGGTCATATGAATTGTTTGGTTTTGTGAGGTGAATTGGGTTTTATTAAGATCGAGTGGTTAGTCAAAGTATACTGAGCATCATCATGGCGTGTTTTTCTTGCATCGTGTTCCGTGATAACAAAAAATTCAAGCAGGGACATTTTGAAATGGGCATTCGCTGCGCGAATTTTATGCCCATTTCAAACCACTGCGCACGCAAGCGTGCTCCGCTATGCCCCTTAATTAAATGTTAAATTTTCGACAAAACTCGCTTCTAGCATCAGCGTTTCATATGTATGTGACTTTTAGTTTGGTATATAATGTGACTGACTTTATTGATTAATTATGAGGAACTAATGCAGTTAAATAATATTATATTCCATAAGCTAATCACTGAACAGCATAAAGCTCCGGTTCTCTTAGAGCCGAGAAGTGCGTCTGTAGATTTACCTAACTCTAAAGCTGAAAGTTTAGTTGATGCTGCATTAGCAAACTATCAAAAAGAGTCTTCATTAGCATATGCAGGCTTTTTGTTGGATAGTCATTTTCCAAGTTCTCTTAACAAATTCTTGACGGGCGAGATTAATTTTTATGATTTTTCAATTTCTATTTTAAATAATTTGAGACAAGAGATGATGAGAGTGCCAGCTTCAACTGGTGGATATCTCACAATCGCGCATTATTTTGAAGAAGAAAAAGAAATATTATTGTTGTTACTTCTAAAGGATAAAATTGGCATTGGTATTACAAGTGATCTTGAGTTAGAAGATGTCCACTCGTTAAATCTAGATAAGCTACATGTAGCAGCTGCAATTAACATTAGTAATTGGAAAGCAGGAAAAGAAAAATATATTTCATTTCTTAAGGGTAAGGCGAGAGATAAAGAGGTTGTCGGATATTTCAAATCGTTTGTATGTATAGACGAGGATATGTATACCGATCCGGTTAAGCATACCAGAGATTTAGTTAATGCGATTAAAAACTATTGCAAAGATAAATTACAAGACTCAGCAGCGTCAGATGCGAAAGCTCGTGTGCATTCATACTCAATGATTAAAGCCGAAAAAGAGCAGTCTATTACACTTGATGAAATTGCAAATTTACTTTCTCCATCATCACCAGAAGATTTTATCGCATATCTACGCGATAAGAAATTAGAAATCCCAGGAGAGTTTCAGCCGGTTGCTGCACGTTTAAATAATTTAGTGAAATATAGAGTTAAAGGTGAAACCACGGACTATACTTTGTCGTTTGAGCATAGTGCTATTGAGGATAACAAAATATGGCTTAATTCAGACGAATATTTGGTGATTAGTGATGTTCCCGCATGGATAAAAAGACAGCTCCCTTGTAGATAATATGGACTATTTAATTGATGTAATAGCTTTTTTGAAATTTAAAAAATTCCAATGGAAAGATTGGAGTTTGATTTCCGAATTAAAGATAGATACAGAGTCTAAGAGCAGGTTTATAGAGATTGATGGTTATGAAGGAGTTGAGATCGAGCTAGAAAATAATAAAGGTGAGTTGATTGACATAGATGATGTTAGGTCAGGTGAAGTGGTAAAAGTTGTAATTACTTTACCACGTAATCAAGATCTCTTCGTTGCAAAGGATATATCTGATCTTGTAGAACGTACTAAAATATTATCTATACCAGATAAGTATGTCCTCTTTGATGTGGATTTTTTTAGTTGGCGTGATGATGTTAAAAAGATAGGGGCTGTTTTTGCACACGATAAAATAATTGAGTTTATCAATCTTTGTATTAAATTGGATGTGCTAGAAAAACATTACACTTCAAATAAACTAGTTTTGTTTTTTTCAAATGAAAAGTTACTTATATCATGCGAGCTAGATGCCAGTATTTTATCTGTTGATGTTGCCAATGATTTTGAAAGAATAATTTTAAAGTTCAATAGTGATCAGCATAAGAGCGATCGAGTTCATATGCTCAGAGCATCATTATTTAAAGTGTTAAATAAATGCTCTGAAAACAAAAGGCTGATTCATCTGACAAGCAATTCATCTAAGTTTGTAAGATTGTTTGAACAAAACTATGATCTTTTTGTTTCTGATTTTTCATTCGATTCAGAGAAAGAAAAGGTTTTTGCAGAAAAAAGAGATTTTCTATCTAAGCTAAGTCAGTTACTTTCAGGTATCCAAGCCAAGCTTTTAGCGATCCCTCTATCGCTGGTTCTTGTGTTAGGTCAAATGAAGACTAAACCGGACGATAGTCCACTGATGGTGAACTCACTAATCTTAGCTTCATCATTATTATTTTCAGTAATAATGTTTGTGCTATTACGTAGTCAATTGACTGCAATTAATGCCATTAGCCATGAAGTTAAATCTAAAAGAAATAGATTTGAACTTGAATTGCCTGATTTATACTCTGAGGTGTCACTAGCATTTGACAGTATTTCAAAGCAATGTGAATACAACAGGTTTTTTATTTGTTTTATGATTGTGGTTGTTGTGTTGGGTTTTTTGGGAACCGTTGTGGCTTATGCAATGCTTACACCACAATTACATAAATTCATTAGTGAATGTTTGGCATCATATATTCCTATGGCATGTTCAGCTTTTGATAAAATATCAAATATGGTAAATAGCCTATTGATCTAATAATTTAACAAAAAGCTCAACAGGGACATTTTGAAATGGGCATTCACTACGTGAATTGTATGCCCATTTCAAACCGCTGCGCACGCAGGCGTGCTACGCTATGCCCCTTAGCTAAATGTTATCAGGAAAGGCCTTTAACCTATATTGTAGGCGAATGAGAACATCGTAATGTTGGTTGTAGTATGGTGCTACGGCGAATGGGAAGCATTAGGTTTTTAACGACCTATTAAGGTGTGACTAACGTAATACCGATGTCGCCACATATCATCTTAATCACTTAAACCAACGCATGGTGAAAATTCCACGCGTTGTGAATCACTCCTAAACGGTTTGTTATGATTATTTCACACAACGTAATGTCATTGATTTAATTGCAACATTGTCAGAAATTACAGCTGTAGCTGTTTCATAATTATTATACGAATTAAAATTCAACATCATATAACCGCTGTAGAAACGTTGTCCATCGCCTTTAATTGACCCATATAAATATTCGTCTCTATCACTAGAATCAATATATAATTTTCCATCTCTTATTTTGTAAACATCAGATCCTTTATATGTGTGTGAATCTTGGAAATTTAGCTTAGATGAGTCAAGAAAACTGACAAACACATCATTTTGAAAGCAAGTTAGGTCTGGAACTTCAGAGGCAGAAACATTAGAAGAAAGAATGAGTGTAATTAGTAAAACTCTTTTCATTTAAAATTCAGTTAAGTATGTTGAAGATAAAAATTCGATTATACAGGCTTCGTAGGCGAATATATATCGATAATCATAGCAGCATTATTAAACGGAAACTTTTCGTATAGTAACACACTATCCACGTTATATCACTAAAGAGACTATTCGTTGTGTGTTGTATGTTGCGTGGGACTGGTGCGTAGACGTTGAGTTAGGTCATGTATTGGGGCTGCGAGCATGCATTGCTTTGCAAGCATCGGTTCCATGATAACAAAGAGCTCAAAAAGGACATTTTGAAATGGGCATTCACTGCGTGAATTTTATGCCCATTTCAAACCGCTACGCACGCGGGCGTGCTACGCTATGCCCCTTAGCAAAATGTTATCAAGAGCTTTATAATCTCTGATTAGTGCGTATATGTTTGAAACTTGCTATTTATAATGGCTCACTTCACAAAAATGTATTTTGATGTTAGCCATACACCACTTTTACCTTGTTGTTTAAGATTTTTTTTTGTGGTTGCATCGACTTGGGATTCAAATGCAATATAGTAAAGAGTCATTGGTTCAACTTCCACAAAAAATGAAAGGCTTTTCTTTGCGCCGACAAATAGATAAAGATTATTAATCGATATGTTGCTTTCGTTATCATTTGTTTTTAAAGAACGATATAAATAAGGTGTTAAAACTTCACTGCTTGCGACCAAGTCATCTTTATGCTTTAACTTATATATTTTTATGGGAGTGTTTTCCCAAGTCATATCTATATCTTGTGTGCCATTATTTTTTATTGTTACATTAATTATAATTCCTTTTTTACTGCTATCCAAATCATGCTGCTCAATGTCAATTGTTATGTCGCTTGAAATTGTTCCGTCAATTTTATCTCTAAGTTCTTTTAGTTCTAGCCTTGCTTTTTCTAAATCGCTATTAGTCTTTTTTAAGCTAGCTTCAGCAACTTCACGCTGAGAGAGTATGTCAAAGGTATAAAAGGCCCAAATGCCAGAAACGACAATGCCGACTGCAATGATGAAAAAGTGAAGCGACTCGACCCAGTTAGAACTAAACGGTCGGATTAATGCATTGATAATCCGTCCTATAATGGATTTTTGCTCTGAGTTTATAGTCATATTTAAAGCATGGCGTCTGTGGATGGGGTTGGCTTTTCAAATGAAATGTCAATGTCATCAGTATCAACAATTTTATAAGCTTGCTTTTGCATTTCTGCATCTAATGAATCGATTGAGTTTTCAATTTTTGATGTTTTGACTACTTGTACAAGCTCCATTGCTTTTTTTGTTAACTCTGGATTATTTTCGTTTTCTTCCGCAAATACAACTTGATTGTTAAACAGCAGGCAAATACAAATGGCAAAAACTTTAAGAACTGTTTTGTCTCCTTTCAATTGAATAAACTGAAATCCGGGAGACATGAAAGCATGCTGAGCTGTTAGCTGATATTGAAACTCAGAACTGTTATCTCTGATGAAATTAATAAAATCATCTTTAGTAAGACTGTTTAGGTCATCAGTACTAGATAAGAAGTTTGCTAAAAGCTCTAACTCATCGTATACATGAGATAAGCTTGATAGTGCACGATTTGAAAGGGCATCATGAGAGTTGATACTAATTGAGCACCTGACTTCATTTTCAACAAAGTGGATTGGTTGAAGCCAATGATTTATAACGTTAATTTTCTCTTCATCTGATATGCTAAAAATCGTACCTGTATTTCTAAAACTCCTATCAATTACATATGGTATATGCTGTCTAGCATGGGTGTGTCCCCATTCAACCTTTATACGCAGAGGAAAGTAACAAACATTATCATCAGTGCTATCATTAACTGAGGATCTTAGACCTGTCTTATCGTAGTAACATTTCGATTTTACTATTCCAGCTAATACAACTGAATCTGTAATAGTAAGTACTGTGTCACCTTCTTTCACCACATTCAAAAACTGATAAACTTGGCCTGTTTGTCTAGATACTACAGCTGACTCCTCACCTTCTTCAATGAGTGAGGTTTTATATAGGCCTAGAATTTTATTCTTATCATTTAATGACAACTCACCACTAATATTACCAACGTTAAGGTCAGCGATGTGGCCAATTGCTACGATGCCGTTTTTACGGAAGTGTTGGTAATAAGCGGCATTTTTACCAGATCTTATGACCCACACTCTTTTTGTAGTAGGGATTGGATTGCTGCTAACAATAATTTCTGACACTTAACGTTCTCATCTAGTTCAAGGTGAATGCTAACTCAATATTTTAAGTGTTGTGATAGCTAATGCCAATACCTCAGTACAATATATGTGTGATTTTCATCTAGAATTAAAGTTAAAAAAAGTTGGTCAAGCAGTTAAGCAAATGAGTATTGAATCGATACGCCCGCATGTGCATATGTGGCTCGTGATAACAAAAAATTCAAGCAGGGACATTTTGAAATGGGCATTCGCTGCGCGAATTATACGCCCATTTCAAACCACTTCGCACGCAAGCGTGCTCCGTTATGCCCCTTAATTAAATGTTAGCTGAAAGGCGAATTTAATAAGCTTTTGTGGGTTAAATCTGAGCATTTAGCATAGTGAATTTTCACGTCTCAATTGTATTTGTTCATCGATTTAGCCTCTGCCTCGAATGAGTGAGTTGTCTTGGCTACTTTATCGTTTACGTAAATATCGTATTCTTTCTATGCCTGTACATTGTAGGTGAGCGGTCGCGTTGAAGTGTCTGCGGTGTAGGCGAATGTAATCCTGTTTTCATTCTAGTCAGCGGGTTCGGCTGCAACTGACAGTTTTGGCATAGCAAGCTTTGCTACAACTCCAAAATCGTATTCTTTCCTCTTGTTTGCATGGTGTTTAGCTGCACGAAATCAGCGTTCTTTTGCACAATTGAAGGCGAATGGTCGAGTCACGTGCATCATTGTTAATAGAATAGGGTAAGTACAATGCTCGCCAAGCTCCATTGTCCTTACTTAAGATTTTTTCGCTGGTCGGCCAGTATAGTGTTTTTAGCTACCTTGGGGTTTCAGCTAACAAAAAACTCAACAGGGACATTTTGAAATGGGCATTCGCTGCGCGAATTTTATGCCCATTTCAAACCACTTCGCACGCAGGCGTGCTCCGCTATGCCCCTTAATTAAATGTTATCAGGAAATGCATCTAATTAATATTTTCGGTGTATGAGAAATCGTAATTTTGCCGTAGTAGGTTACTACGGCAAATAGCAAACGCTATATTTTTAACGTTCTTTTAAAGTGTGAAAAATTTAATATCGAAACTGACTTATATTACCTTAAACACCATGCGTAACAGATAGGGAAAATATCAGGCGTTGCTAATCACTATCAAAAAGTTTATTAACAGCTGCGTGTCAGTAATCGTAACTCAGAGAGTCTGGATTCATAACTTTCTCAATACCAGATTCCAACAAGCCTTTTTTTAGTGCTTTATGTACTAATAAAAAGCTCGGAATCTCTAGTAAATACTTACCATTAAGCTTAGTTTTAGCACATTTTTCCAATAGTTGTTCTCGCGATTGGTTAAATGGAAAACTGTGAGAACGATTGAAATTCCATTTGTTACGCAACAATTGTTCTCGATGCTGAACCGCGCGATAAATAACAGATAATAACCACCCATCTAACGCGATTAATTGTTCAGTATCATTTACCAACGGATAGAAGCTCATTACGCCTTTAAAATAAATACGTTTTGTACGACCAGCTAGATAGTCTTTAATTTGCTTTTTACTCAATCCACCGTACATGTAACGACGAATTTGCATCATTGCACTAAGGAAGTTTTTATCTTTGTCGTTTGCAGGAATCTCTTGACCTGCTAAAGATAGTTGCTTTAATGGCTGAATCAGATTTCTATATAGAATATAAGAAATTTGCTTTTTAATTTTAAGTACTGACTTCTCTTTGATAGAAACATTTTCGACTGAGAGAGTGTATCCTAAAAAATCCAAACTGCTTTTTTTAGCTGATATCTCCGAGGGCAAACCTTCTTTGGTCAACAATGATATACCCTCCGATTTTGCAGCATTTATTTTTACTCCCGCATCATTCGAAAATCTATTTATTAAGCCAAACGCATTACATATTTTTGAATAGTCAGGAGTCCATACAATTGTGTCATCGGCATATCGAGAAAACTTAACTCCCTCCCTTTCTAGATCAGAGTCAAACTTCCAACATGTTAAATTGGCTAAAAATAAGCTTATAGAAGTGCCTTGAGGTATACCTACGGTTCTACCTTTCAAAAAAACTTTAATTATATATCTTTCTTCTGGACTAATGAAGAAACCATTTTTGTCAAATTGTTTAATTAAGTAGTCATGTGAGATAGAACCAAAGTAGTCAGAAAAGTCGAATTCAGCTAAGAAGGTACGCTCATTTCTTCGCAAATCAACGGAGATGTCTTGAATGGCAAAATGAACATTTCGGTCATTTCTATAAGCATAAGAAAACGAACTAAATCTGTGTTTGTTTTTTGCCAACAATCGATTAAAAAATAGCTTCGATACTGCAGCATCAGGAATCTGAAAAATTGACACTTTTCGTTCCCCACCATCAGATTTAGGGACTTTTTTAATATGTGGATTATTGGGGATATATGTTCTATCTTCGATCTTTCTGGCAATGGATTTTGCGATACTTTTATGCTTTTTTAATACATAAAAAGGATTGAATTTTTTATCGATAGCCCAGTAATCTGGTTGATGAACAACCTTGGCGGGTGCTAAATTACCGAGTCTTCTTTTGTTTCTTTCATGTTCCAAGTGCAAACGGTTGTGATATTCATGATATCTAATGATTAGCTTTTTCGCTTCATCCTTAATCACGCTTGCTAAGTGTTTTTCTAAACTCATATATTCCTCATACAAAAAGGCCCGAGCGTTAGCTCGGGCCTTCCCACGGTATAAACCCAAGTAAAAGTAAGTTACCACTTGGTTGATGAAAATTTGACGTCTCACCCCCATCAGCGCGAATTTCGCAACTGAAGATCAACCATTTCTGGCTAATAGAAGGCAATACCGTTGTTTCCATGGGAAACTTATTTTCTAATATACACTAAGATTTATCTAAATCAATAGATAATGTGTGGAGAGCTAGTTAATCGCATTATTAATGCGGAAAGTTTCCGTACCGTAACGTCACATGTACAATTCGTCACCTAACAAAGAGATTTGCTAGGTGTGATGTTGCATATTGGGTTTTACTTTAGAAGTAGAGTTAGCTCATGTGTTGAATGTGTAAACACGCATTGCTTTCCAAACATCGGGTTCCGTGATAACAAGAAATTCAAGCAGGGACATTTTGAAATGGGCATTCACTACGTGAATTTTATGCCCATTTCAAACCACTTCGCACGCAGGCGTGCTCCGTTATGCCCCTTAATTAAATGTTATCTGAAAGGCGAATTTAATAGGCTTTCGTGGTTTAAATTTCAGGCTGTAGCCAAGATAGTTTTCGCTGCGCAATTGTATTCTTTCTTCGGTTTAGCTTCAGCGTCGAATGGTCGAGTTGTCTTAGCCACTGTGCTATTTACGTAAATATTGTATTCTTTCCTGTTGGACGTATGGTTTTTATCCGCACGAAATCAGTGTTTTTTCGCACAATTGAAGCCGAACGGTCGAGTCACGTGGATGTTCATCTGTAGAATAGGAGCATTACAGTGCACGCCGGGCAAAATCGCTTTTACTTAAGGCTGTTGCGTTGGTCGGCATAAGCCTGCTTTTAGCAACCTTGGGGTTTCAGATAACAAAAAATTCAAGCAGGGACATTTTGAAATGGGCATTCGCTATGCGAATTTTACGCCCATTTCAAACCACTTCGCACGCAAGCGTGCTCCGTTATGCCCCTTAATTAAATGTTAGGTTTTCGAAACTTCCAATCATCTCCCAGAATAAAAATGTCTCCTGCTATACCTTCTATTTGATGAAGCAATAGAGGAGGTTGGGATGTCTTGTTCGTGCTGTGATAAGAAACTCAATTCAGGAATGATTCATCGGTTTGATAAACTTACGGGTGAAGAGTATAAATCATGTCCGCATTGCTCAGACGCTAATGGTTCAGAGCATGTCTTCCATTCATATCCTGCATCGTTTGGTAGTTCACCTGCTAGAAAAACGCCAACAAATCCTGAAGGAGATCAAAGCTATTGTATTGATTGCCGTCAACTTGATAAGGGCGTAGTCTCACAAACCTATAGAAATGGTCGCGTATGTAGCAGTTTGGTACCAGAATTTAATGAAGCTTTTTCAGAATGACGCAGTTACTTGGTTATCAACACTCGCAGATGCGAGTGTTGATCTTTTAATCACAGACCCACCTTATGAGTCATTAGAGAAACATAGAAAAATAGGTACCACAACACGCTTAAAAGTGAGTAAATCATCTAGTAATCAATGGTTTAGTATCTTTCCTAATGAGCGTTTTGAAAGTTTATTTAAAGAAATATATAGAGTGCTTAAGAAAAATTCGCACTTTTACTTATTCTGTGATCAAGAAACGATGTTTATCGTTAAACCAATAGCAGAAAAAGTTGGCTTTAAGTTTTGGAAGCCGATTGTTTGGGATAAAGTAAATATCGGAATGGGATATCACTATCGATCACGCCATGAATACATTTTGTTCTTTGAGAAAGGTAAGCGTAAGCTAAATGATTTAGGTGTGCCAGATATACTAACATGTAAACGAGTCAATAAAGGCTATCCTACTGAAAAACCAACTCAACTAATTCAAATGTTAATTTCACAAAGTAGTAATGTTGGTGAATTAGTTGTCGATCCTTTCTTCGGTTCAGGTTCAACATTGGTAGCCGCTGAAAATCTGGGGCGTGATTACTTAGGCTGTGATATTTCAGACGCTGCTCATGCTCATTTTAAGCAACGGTGCATGAAAACCTAACAAAGAGCTAAAGTAGGGACATTTTGAAATGGGCATTCGCTGCGCGAATTTTATGCCCATTTCAAACCTCTACGCACGCAAGCGTGCTCCGTTATGCCCCTTAGCTAAATGTTATCGGTGAGCAGACTGAACTAGCCTTATTGCCGAATGAATTTGTTTACTTATCATTATTTGCTTATGCGAGTATATGTTGAATTATGACTTCTTCATAAATCTTGTTTTTGAAGTAGTGCGATTAGCTAGGCGTAAACTGTATAAATATTGTTTTCGAATGGCTTGTTCGTCAGGATAAACCTCATATATCCAATGTTTAAAACCTATGCCACATAAATATCCACCGAGTGCAGCCATTGCTCCACATAAGTATGGAAACCACTCTCTATCAGTTTTTATTATTTCTAATTTTTTGTTTTCAATGCTGATTCGGTATTTTTTTGTTTCTTCAGATAAGTCGGGTTGTTCAGCGATATATGATATTTTCTCTAGTGAGCTAAAGGCAAGTTCGTTATATCGATAGTTTTGGCTTAACAAAAAGTATACGCTGAATACAACCGCAATGGCTCCTATAATCGCCATTAATTTATAAGGGTTGTCTGTGGGTATTTTTAATGATGAGTTCACTGCTAAGGCGTCCTTTACTTTATATTGATTGCATATCATATATGAGATGCTTGTATAATGACGGTAACATGCTCTATTTACTATCATATCAGGTTGATTTCGTGATATGTGAAGATAAGCAGGTATTTATGTCTATTCTGTTTAGAAATAGATGTGACCTAACACGCACTTCTTTGTGCATTGAGTATCACGATAACAACAAGTTCAAGCAGGGACATTTTGAAATGGGCATTCGCTACGCGAATTTTATGCCCATTTCAAACCGCTGCGCACGCAAGCGTGCTACGCTATGCCCCTTAACTAAATGTTATCAGGAGTCGCGCTGAATTTAGAACTGTGGCGCATGAAATAATCGTAGTTAATTGTCTTGGCTACAATTTCTCATTTTGCCAGAAAGCAGTATTCTCACGCCAACTGTATCTGGGGTTGCATTCACTAGCGATTTTGCTACAGAAATGGCGGTAATGGGTTTGTAGTTTTTAGGAATAAAGCTCATCAATGCATTAGCGAATAGCTGACTGTAATGCTCATTACTTCTTTTCGGTTGGCCCAATGCATCACGATCACCTAATAGCATAGAGGGGCGAGCAATGGTCACACCTTTAAAGCCTAAATTTTCAACTGCAATCTCTAATTCGCCTTTGACTCTGCTATAAAACACTACAGAGTTTGGGTTAGCGCCCATTGCACTAACAATTCCTATGCGGTCTACGCCAACTTTTCGGGCCGCTATTGCTACGGCGAGGTTTGCATCAAAATCCACTGCACGAAATGCATCATTGCTACCTGCATCTTTGATAGTTGTTCCAAGTGCGAGATACACTTCGTTTGCGCTAGGTAATGCGGGTAAGTCCTTAAAATTCACAACCAGTTGAACAAGCTTCGGATGATCCAGTTTCAGCTTGCGTCTCGTTAAACTGTATACTGTACGAACAGTGTCGTCGTTCAAAAGCTGTTTGAGGATCTCGCTGCCAACCAGTCCGGTACTTCCTGTAGTAATCACATCGCGATTTGGTTGCATTTAGAGGTTCCTTGGTATTCTGTATGGTCTGGTTGTAACCAAGGTTAGCGTAGTCTAAGTGTATTGGTAATCCATTTTGTTTGGTCTACATCGGCTCCGTGATAACAAAAAATTCAAGCAGGGACATTTTGAAATGAGCATTCGCTGCGCGAATTTTACGCTCATTTCAAACCACTGCGCACGCAAGCGTGCTCTGTTATGCCCCTTAATTAAATGTTATACACATCGGAGAAAATGGCTGATGAAACTTTGTGGCATTGATTTAGCTTGGCAAGGTGTGAAAAATCCATCGGGCATTGCTATCGGTGAGCTAAATGGAAATGAGTTACGAATTGAATCAGTCTATCCTTGTTGTCGTGATGTGAAAGCGATTATTGATTCTGAACCTGATATAGTAGGTTATGCTATAGATGCTCCGCTAATCATAAATAATATTTCAGGGCTACGGCAGTGTGAAAAAGAACTAGCTAAAGTTTATAGCTCGCGGCATGCAAGCTGCCATCCATCTAATCTAATGCTATACCCAAATCCTGAGTCTGTGAAACTTGCTCAACATCTGCAACAGAAAGGTGTCAAGCATCTAGGTGACCGTCAATGGATGCTCGAGTGTTATCCACATCCAACATTGATTGAAATATTCTCACTGCCTGAAAGATTAAAGTATAAAAAAGGTAAGGTCGTAGAACGTCGGAATGGACAAACTCATCTGGCTAATTTATTGGTATCTTTGGAGTTTAGTCCGATTGTGAAACTAATAATTCCGGAGCATATAAAACACATTTTTTCAGTTGAGTATATTAAATCATTGCGGGGTAGTGCATTGAAGAGAAATGAAGATGCAATAGATTCTGTCATTTGTCTTTATATTGCGGCTCTGTATGCTGTTGGTGTTACTAGCAAAACCTTTGGCAATAGCATTGATGGTTATATTTGGATTCCGTGCACTAAATGTGTATAACAACAAGTTAAAGCAGGGACATTTTGAAATGGGCATTCGCTACGCGAATTTTATGCCCATTTCAAACCGCTGCGCACGCAGGCGTGCTGCGCTATGCCCCTTAACTAAATGTTATCTGAAAGGCGAATTTAATAGGCTTTCGTGGTTTAAATTTCAGGCCGTAGCCAAGCTAGTTTTCGCGGCGCAATTGTATTCTTTCTTCGGTTTAGCTTCAGCGTTGAATGGTCGAGTTGTCTTGGCCACAGCACTATTTACGTAAATATCATATTCATTCCATTCTTGAACATAGTTGGCGAATGAGTGCGTTGCAGTTTCAGCGGTATAGGCGAATGTAATCCAGCTTTCTTTCCCGTCAGTTGGTTCTGCGGTTGCGGAGAGAACGGGCATAGCATGGTTTGCGGAAACTGGAAAATCGTATTCTTTCCTGTTGTTAGCATGATGTGTGGTTGCACAAAATCAGTGTTCTTTTGCACAATCTAAGTCGAATGGTCGAGTCACGTGACAAATCATCGGTAGAATAGGGTAAGTTCAGGCTCGCCGCGGAAAGCAGCTTTTACTTAAGGCTGTTACGTTGGTCGGCAAAACTCTGCTTTTAGCAACCTTGGGGTTTCAGATAACAAGAAATTCAAGCAGGGACATTTTGAAATGAGCATTCGCTGCGCGAATTTTACGCTCATTTCAAACCACTGCGCACGCAAGCGTGCTCCGTTATGCCCCTTAATTAAATGTTATCAGGAAAGGCGTTGAATCTAGATTTTTGGCGAATGTAAGTTTTGCAAAACTCCGAGGTATGACACTAGTTGGTGCGAAGTAGCATCTGAATTTTGTCTTTCGCACCATAGTCGTTTATTATGTATGTGTTATCTTTCGCAAAGAATTCAATAATACATCTCCACCGCTCCCAAAATCCAAGATGATCTCGTCATACAAGGTTTGTGAGTCACTAACAGCAAGTTCATAAGTGTTCATAAAATCTCGCAACAAAGCTAAAGCATCTTCAACGTACTGCCGTGATATACCAGGAAGCGGCTCTTCAGCAACCCCCATCGCATGACCTAAGTCAGCGTGTGCAATACGCTTGTTACGTAACTTCCTGAATTTATCGCAACTTTTAAAGAGTTCTTCAAACTTTTCTTTCAACGCATGGGCTAATTCTAAATAACCAGAATTATTAGCTATAACTATTAATTGTTTGAGACTAAGGTTTTCATTAGAGCCTTGCTTGTTGGGATCTGTTAGTTTCGAAAAAGAAAGTGCTACGTTATCCATAAATAGATGCTGAGCGATATAGAAAAAGTAGGCTCCGTTTTTATTCAAAAGCTCGATTTCTTTTGGTCCTTGAGCATAAACTTGCCTATAAACAACCCAACGAAAATGAATTTCATTTACTTCATCTTTTAGTCTTTTAAATACGTCCAAACTAAAACCTCTCTAAAATAAATAACAGCGTATTATGCGGAATTTTCCGTATAGTAACGTGGCATGCGCTCTGAGTCACTAGATGTAACGTTCTGTAGTGTGCGGTGTAGTGACTTTAACTGAGGAAGTAGAGTTAGCTCATTCTTTGAGTATGCAAAACACATTGCAGTTTGAGTATCGGTTCCATGATAACAAAAAGTTAAAGCAGGGACATTTTGAAATGGGCATTCACTATGTGAATTTTATGCCCATTTCAAACCGCTGCGCACGCGAGCGTGCTGCGCTATGCCCCTTAACTAAATGTTATCAGGAGAGTGCTGTAGTTAAACCTAGTGATGAATGGTAGTGCCGTAGCAGTGCTACGGCATATGTAAAGTGTTACTTGAAACTCAATTTATCGCCCTGATTAGGGAATTCAAATGTAACACCGAGTGTATTTAACTCATCCAGTTGTTGTTTGATCACTAATTGCGGATCACTACTTTTATTTAAACTATACTTTATATGACTTATAACAACTTTTAATCCTTCTAAGCTTCCTTTACCGACCTTTTTTTCTAGTACACTTAGTTCTTTTATCAACCAGTTAGGTGTTAAGTGGCCAAACAAATTTTTATCTTCTGTTTCATTACTGAAAGAAACTTCAATAATGATTCCTTTTAATTTTTTGTCTTTGACAAAAGGAGCTAACATTTCCCACACCTTACTAAGTGAGTCACTATTCTCTACTTCGTCTGGCCCAGTATCACCAAAGTAGGCAAATACATCACCTTCACTGTCCTTCAGCAAAAAGGCTGTTGATTCTCCACCGGAATGTGCTAATGGCATAGCCATTACATTCATTGTAGTGTCTGTCAGTTCTTCCCATTTTGCGGGAGAAAGGTTCTTGTAAGTATACTGATTTATTTTGAATCCTTTACCTTCGTTGCCGAAGTTTGGCCAAGCAGACCAATTGAAATAGTTGTCAATTAATCCCTGATTAGTATTTGGTAGTCCATATATCGGCTTTTTGCTATCGTCTGGTGAGGATATTATCATTCCAGCCACATGGTCGAGGTGAGCATGGCTGATTAAGTAGCCTTTGATTTTTTCTTTTAATAAGTATCCGATTTTTGTGTATGGTGAGTTATCAGGTAGTTTTAACTCGGAAAAAGCATCTTTCCCATCAGCAATAATAAGTCCATTTACTACCGAACCTGCATCTAGCATGACGTAATTAGAATCAATGTCGCTTTTTATCATAAATGCAGTAAGGTTGCCATCTTGTATACCACCTTTACTTCCCAAAGTTACGGCTTCAAATCCCGCAGCATTGATATTGAGGCTGTATGATAGACAACCGATTAATAAGGCTACTTTAGTTTTCAACATATCATCCCTTTGTAGGTTCTCTGATAAATACTTCAGATACATTATATGATCGTGTTGTTACAGATAGATTAATAGCGGTTGTGTTAATGATATCGCAGATAGGATGGGAGTAATATCATATGTATTGATATTGTCACTAATGCCGATCACAAAGTTGGCAAGTCATTTCTCTGAAGACCGGTAAGTTCATTAGAATGAGCAAACTAACATATTTTGTTATGCTAAGAACGGTCTCCATGATAACAAAAAGCTCAAGCAGGGACATTTTGAAATGGGCATTCGCTACGCGAATTGTATGCCCATTTCAAACCGCTGCGCACGCAAGCGTGCTACGCTATGCCCCTTAGCTAAATGTTATGCGAATATCTAGCAGGTGAGGCTTGATGAAGGATTTTCTTCAAAGTTTTGATAATAGGGATATTGCAATATGCCTATGGTCACTAGTGTTATTTTGCTATGTTTTACGCAGTGAAAGTGTGCGCGATTCGCTGATCGATTTATTGAAATCATTAGCTCATAAGAAAATAATAATGAGTCTGATTGTATTTCTCGCATACTACATTTTTGTGGTGTGTGTCACAAAACTATTTGGGCTGTGGGCACTTTCACAATTAAAGTTAACGATTATATGGTTTCTTTTTGTGGGGGTGCCAGGACTGGCATCATCGATAAAGGTTGATAAAGGTTTTATTGATTTTAGTAAATTAGCTTTGAGTAATTTATCTTTGTCTGTGCTGTTTGAGTTTTTTATAAATGTTTATAAGTTTCCTTTGGTTATTGAGTTGATTTTTGTTCCTCTTGTTACGCTAATTACTTGGATTGTTGTCTATGCTGGGTATCATGATGAACATAAAAATGTAGA
This sequence comes from Plesiomonas sp. PI-19, assembly GCF_021368255.1. Classification (NCBI taxonomy): domain Bacteria; kingdom Pseudomonadati; phylum Pseudomonadota; class Gammaproteobacteria; order Enterobacterales; family Enterobacteriaceae; genus Plesiomonas; species Plesiomonas sp. PI-19. Next base: position 1,476,239 of record NZ_JAJNMQ010000001.1, on the reverse strand, counting down.
AGTCTTTGGTAAAAAGATAATACATGTCATAGGTGGCTGTGTGATATTCTATGCAATGTATAATCTGGTATTTGATTTTGATGAATTGTTGAAAGTTGACAATTTAAGACAGTTTATTCTGCCATTGATTTATTCGGTTGGCGTGATACCGGCTTTATGGTTATCTTCAGTGTATTCTGTGTACGACAGTGTTTTCACTATGATTCCATTAAGATCAAAAAACAAATCGGTGCATAACTATTTACGATTATCATTAGCTGTTAGGTTTAGATTTAATACAGAGCTTCTATATTTATGGTTCAGTGAATCAAGGTGCCACGATCTTGAGTCTAAAGTTGAAATTGATGAGTCAATCAATAAAGTTATTGGTGACAGATTCGTATAACAAAAAGTTAAAGCAGGGACATTTTGAAATGGGCATTCGCTACGCGAATTTTATGCCCATTTCAAACCGCTGCGCACGCAAGCGTGCTACGCTATGCCCCTTAACTAAATGTTATCAGGAAAGGCATTTAATTAATATTTTTGGCGCATGATAGAATCGTAATATTGCCGTAGTAGGGTACTACGGCAAATGAGAAATATTAAATTTTTAACGCCTCAATCAGCCGACTCGTCAGCGGTAGGCTATATTGATTTGTTAGGCTAAATTTTCTTCACGCTATCGCCAATCTTAGGATCATCAAAAGGTATTATCTCTGGTTCTGGATACTCAACAACCTCCCCCATCAATGAGGCAAGAGCTCCAGAACCAGATCTTGATACAACTTTTTTCGGTTTCTCTTTGCGATTAGACTCAATAGTTGTCATTTTGGGTTGGACATGAACTGCCGACCCGGTGCCTCGAACAGTTTCTAATTGCCCTAAGCTTTCCCCGGTTATAGGATCAATTAACTCTTCAGGGTCAACATAATAAACAAGGAACTTATCTCCAACTTTTATACCATGATCAGATCCAACGTTTATGACGATCTTTGTGTCATTCTGGACTTTAACCACTACTATTTCACGCTTTAAGTTTGACTCACTCATAAATCACCTTCCAAAAATGCTCTAGGTACCGATGGCTTTAATATAAGCCTTTCAAGATCATGTTTTTTATTCTCTTTTAGCTGAGAAAGGAGCTCTTCGGATTCGTCATTTTTATAAATTGCAACTTGGACTTTCTTGTCATTCTGGACGTTAATAACAACACCAACACCTATTAGCTGTTCATAATCATCCTCTAACATAAATAATGTAACAGAGGATTCATGAGACAAGTAATTAGAGGGATCTACAATCAATAAGACAGAGGCCTTCTCATAGCTTTTCGGGGGGTTAAGAACCCTCCTGACCTTCGGCAATATTACGCTGGCGTCTGTATTTGCATCATATGCCGCACGAAATAATACAATTATCAATGCGGCAAGGATCATAACAATGACAAAGAATATATTCATTTTTACTGTTGCGGTGTTGGGCACAACGAAATACACTGCTATCGACGCCACAAAGCTGATAAGGGTAATCGCTCCTCCCCAGCTTTTAAGTATCGCTTTCCATAATCTTTCGGAGAACGTCATACAACTTCCTGTATCAATTGTTGATGTTGCTAGAGCCTAACAGCGTATTATGCGGAAACTTTTCGTATAGTAACGCGGCATGTACTCTGAGTCATCAGATGTAACATTCTGTAGTGTGATACGTAGTGATTTTAACTGCGAAAGTAGAGTTAGCTCATGTTTTTGATACGCAAAACACATTGCTGTGTGAGCATCGAGTTCCGTGATAACAAGAAGTTAAAGCAGGGACATTTTGAAATGGGCATTCACTACGTGAATTTTATGCCCATTTCAAACCGCTGTGCACGCGAGCGTGCTGCGCTATGCCCCTTAACTAAATGTTATCAGGCGTGGCATCAGTATAAATTTTAGGTGAATGAGCGTGTGCAAGGTTGCCGTAGTGCAGCACTACGGCGAAAAGTGAATTTAGAGTTTATTTACAACAATAGTTATGACCCAATACCAATGACGTGGAGCATATGAATCTCTTCTCCACCAAACGGGCTGATAGCTAATTCAATAAGACAATTAAGTACAACGACTGGTTTTAGCATTGAGTATATGTAATTGACATTATCTTGGTTTCCGAAAATCGAAAAGTTGTAGTCTCCTATAGGCACATCCTGTCCAGCTTTGCTTACATTTAACTTTCCGGCATTTTTGTATTTATTGAAATCGAAAACCTCACAGTGTAACTCAATGGTATCTTTCTGTATCTTAGTGGGAACTCTAAATGCATCTTTATCATTCGCTCCTAAGTAAATATCAGTGTGATTCCCTTGCACTGAACCTGCTGAAATTTCACTTAAGTTTTCTTTTCCAATTAAAGTTGCCAATTCCTGATAGTTAGGAAGCGCCATTTGCCCTATCTGTATTACCGTTCCATGGTAGTTATGGACTTCATTTCCTATATGTACTTTTGCGTCACCATTATTATTAAATTCATAGGTCGGCTGTTTACCATCTTGAACTGCTGCGCAAACAGTTTTTAAAAAATTAAATGTATCCTTTGTTGCATCCCATACATTTTGTGGGCCGTATGCGGAAACTAACGGCAATCCTAACTGTATCCCTTGCAAGGCTATATCAAAATAGGTGAGTAATGAACCATGCTTTATTTCTGTCGTTCTTATGAAAAATTTATCTCTATCTTTATGTGTAATGCGTTTGTTTCCACTAATACCTAAATATGATTTATCAATAATTTTTTGAAATTGTTCTAATGCAGCAATTGCAATATGTAAAGGAACACCATCTTTCAGTTTTTCACCATCAATTTTGAACTGCATCTCACTCATATTATTCTCGCACACACGATAGACACTAAAACACTTCAGTGTAAGTAAACATATATTGGCTATATGATAACGTGACGGCTAGTTTTAGTCAGTAGATTATGCACTCAGTTTTGTGAAGTAGACATGATTTAGGTAGGATGGATGATGAATAAAGCACGATATTGCATGGAATCGTTTGTGTATCTAGCATTGATGCCATGATAACAAAAAGCTCAAGCAGGGACATTTTGAAATGGGCATTCACTACGTGAATTTTATGCCCATTTCAAACCGCTGTGCACGCAAGCGTGCTCCGCTATGCCCCTTAGCTAAATGTTAGCTGAAAGGCGAATTTAATTGGCTTTTATTGCAGAAATAGAGCATGACAATTTCTGCCATGCTCAACTATATAATTACATGGCTTGAATTTCATAGTTTAGAGTTGTTCCGTGGATACGGAAAACTTGCGTGTGGCCATTTTTTCTGTATGTGATTTTTTCTTGATAGTCTTTTTCTTTTCCAAGTACTGCTTTAACTGTTAAGGTTACTTCAGTGCCTTCAGCTAAGTTCTCGATCGTTGATAGATCAATAGTTCTTTCTTGGCCTACGGGGAAATTCTCTGTAGATGCAATAGGCAGATTTTTTCCTCCGATTGTAGTTGTAATTGAGAAATGCATTACAAAAGCAGCTGAGTTTACGCATGATATTCTTTGTGCTTCAATTTTCATAGCATGTCATCCTTATTGAATATTCCTAGGTGTTGCCTAGCTAAGCATATATGTGAATGCCTACATATTTGTGATGCAGTTCCATACTTTATAAATAGCCTTGTTTAATTCGTTATATGACATTGTGTGGTTGTCATTTTTAGTAATAAATATGAGCGCTATGGTTATATTGATCATGGTTTATATGTGGAATCATGATGTTAGCGGATGGTTCTGGCGAGTCGAATTTGTTGTGTTGGCTTAGTAGTGAGTTTGGTGTGGCGTATTACTGTTGAAATCAGCTAATTATTAATTAATGTTATTTAGCTAGTCGGAAAGTGTAGTGGCTATAGACACCTAGGGTTACAGCTAACAAAAAACTCAACAGGGACATTTTGAAATGGGCATTTGCTGCGCAAATTTTACGCCCATTTCAAACCACTGCGCATGCAAGCATGCTACGTTATGCCCCTTAGTTAGAAGTTATCAGGAAAGGCATTTAACTAATATTTTTAGGCGAATTCACGAGTTATACTATTGCCGTAGCAGGGTATTACTGCGAATAGGGAGTTACTGTTACCTTCGTATTTGCAGCTGATTTGATGCGAGGTGGTAAATCAGTTTGGGAATGTGCACTTGTTATGCCAAGCAGTATATGACATTTTCTAGCTTGTCGTTCCCATATGCATCAGAATTTGTAAGGTGACCGTTATATGGCCCCACTTTATTTATATAGAGTCCTTGTTTGAATACTATCTGTAATCCATGTTCTTGTTCCCAGTCACAGGAGCATGCCAATGAGATGTAAACTAATTTATCTCCATGTGGGCGACGCGATACCATTGGGTTGTAGCCAAATTTAATATGTTTCCAAACATCATTAGGGCTTGCTATCTCAACATACCAGTCGTCGTCTGGAGTGAGCTTTATAAATATATTGCTATAGTATTGGTATATATAATCTTGTGCTTGCCTAAGCACAGAATAGTCAAGTGATAGAAAATTTTCTATCGCTTCGTGAAACTCATCTTTTGCTCTATCTTCTTCATACTCCTCCAAGATAAACTCGAATTGCTCGCCACCAAGAACATTGACGGTAATTGGCTTGCTGCGTAGAAAATCATCGAAATCATCTATTTCTAGTTCACCCAAAATCGGGATTTCAAGCATTTTCGATTCCTAAAAAAAACACAACATATTCACTTTCCATATAGTAACGCTTGATGCACTCTGCGTCACCTGATGTAACGAGCTGTAGTATGCTTTGTAATGATTTTAACTGTCGAGGTAGAGTTAGCGCATGTTTTGGGGCAGCAAAACACATTGCTGTGCAAGCATCGGGTTCCTTGATAACAAAAAGCTCAAGCAGGGACATTTTGAAATGGGCATTCACTACGTGAATTTTATGCCCATTTCAAACCGCTGCGCACGCGAGCGTGCTCCGCTATGCCCCTTAGCTAAATGTTAACCGGAATTTTCTATTAATTACCAATTCAGCCGAATGCTAAATCGCTAATAGGCATAATTTCTCGTCACCAAACAATTTAATCCCACAAAAACATGCATGTTTCTTTGCTTAGAATTTCTAATTTAAATGCTTGTGTACATGCTGAACCTGCGAATCCGTAGCAAACATGCAAGGGGAGTAAGTGTTCTTCGCGTGGGTGGCAATAGCGAGAAAAGGGGGCTTTGTCCCAGTTGGTCAGGCGTTCACTTCGTTCGTATTCTGACAGTTTTTGGCTTGTACATGTATCAATGAGCCACTGTTGGAATGCGTTGTTTGCGTCTTTCATCTCGGTTGTTTCTGGGGTGAAGAATGCTCTCATGTTGTGAAATGAAAAACCTGACCCGATAAGAAGTATCGATGGATCATTTAAATCTCTTAATGATTTACCTATCCTAATGTGAGATTCAGGATTAAAGCTGCTCAGTAATGAGAGCTGTACGCAGGGTATATCGGCTTCTGGGTACATTATTTTCAATGGTACAAAGAGCCCATGATCAAACCCGCGATTTGGGTCTGCTGTTACTGTAATACCAGTCGATTTAAGTTTGGTTGTGATGTCGTGAGCTAGTTTTGGTGAGCCAGAGCAAGGGTATTGAATGGTGTATGATTCAGGTGGAAATCCACCATAGTCGTAAATCAATGTTGGCATAGCTCCTGAGGTCACTGCAGCACTATGCGATTCCCAATGCGCACTCACCATTATGATCGCTGACGGTTTCGAAATCTGTTTGGCTATCGTTTGTAGGCACGAAACCATCTGCGCATGTTGAGGATCGCCAAGGAGGGGTAATGGGCCACCGCCGTGAGAAATGAAGAGTGCTCGGTGTTGGGTAGCCATATACAAATTCCTATTGGTCAGAATTGAATGCTATTGGTCAGTATAGTCTTTTGCTAGCACTCGAAACTGCGTTTGCGCGTCAAAATAGCAGATAAAAAATTAAGGTAGTGCGGAGGGGCTTCTATACCAAGCTTCTATCAGCATCGGTTCCGGTTAACAAAGAGCTAAAGTAGGGACATTTTGAAATGGGCATTCACTACGTGAATTTTACGCCCATTTCAAACCGCTGCGCACGCAGGCGTGCTACGCTATGCCCCTTAGCTAGATGTTATCAGGAAAGAAATTTAATTAATTATTGAGGCGAATGAGAGATTTTCAATATGCCGTAGTAGGGTGCTACGGCGAATGAAAAATATTACTCCTTTAACGCCTCAATAACCGGCGCAGCTTTATTGCTCCGTCGCCTGAACGGCGAGCGGTTGATTGACTTGTTACAAGGCATTTTTCTCGGCCTTAGCTGCAACTCTTTTTAGTGCTTCGTTATAAGATTTTGCGTCGCTGGAAAAATGCGCACGCCTATGGCAGTTAGGGCAAAGAGCTACCACGTTATCAGGGTGATCCGGCCCACCATCTGCAAGTCTATGAACATGATGGCACTCAAGATATGGTCCGCTTTTAGTTTTGAAGGGAGCGCTTTCTCCACATCCTTCGCATACTCCCTTTGATCTAGCGATAACGTAAAGTTTTAATGCTTGTGAGCGGTAATAAGCGGTTTCTTGCTTTTCTTTTGATGTACTATCTTTAGGACTTTGACTTAAAGCTGCTTCACGTAAATCTTTAATGCTTTTATTTTTAAGTTGCTTCTTGGTTTTTGTAAAATAGGTGGTTTTCGGCTCTGAAATGATATTTTCATTGCCAGTTGAATCTATATCTAGGTGAAAGATGAAGGCAGTTCTATTATTGCCATATCGATCTGGACGATCTTCTTCGTGATAGCCTAAACACTCAGCTGAACCAATGTAGCGCACGTATGCTTTTCGAGTGTATTCAAATACGTGAATGGTTTTGCCATTTTTAGAGTGCTCAAAAATAGCTTTATTGCCAGACACCATTTTCATATCACCAACTTGTCCTTCTCCGGTGTACCAAAATAAACCATCTTCATGATATTCATCACGGTAGCCATGCTGTTCACCGGCATCGGAGGTGAAGATGAAAACTACTGGGTGGCTTTTGGGTGTGGATATTCCGCCTTGAGCTTGACCTCCATATAAACCATGAATTTCTTCTTTTCTTTTATATTCTTTACCAATTTCAAACACGCTACTTCCTTATGCCTGTAACAGCGTTATTAAGCGGAAACCTTCTATATAGTAACGTGACATGTTCTCTGCGTCACCTAATGTAACGAGTAGTGCGGTGTTGCATATGAGGTTTTACTGTGGAAGTAGAGTTAGCTCATGTGTTGGGTGTTTAGAAACGCGTTGTTTTCCAAACATCGGTTCCGTGATAACAAGAAGCTCAAGCAGGGACATTTTGAAATGGGCATTCGCTACGCGAATTTTACACCCATTTCAAACCGCTGCGCACGCAGGCGTGCTACGCTATGCCCCTTAGCTAAATGTTATCAGGAAAGGCATTGAATCTAGATTATTGGCGAATGAAAGTTTTGCAAAACTCCGAGGTAGGGCACTTGCTGATGCGAAGTAGCATCTGAATTTTGCCATTCGCACCATAGTCGTTTGTTAGCTGTCATTATCCGAGGGAAGAAAGATGTTCCTTGATATAATAGTGTAACTTTTTTGTTGGTTATCTATTTTTTCATTTTCAATATCATAGTAGTAATGTGTGATTTCATAGTTTTTAAACAACTCAGGATCTAACTTAGTTACTGCATATGGATTGTGATGTATTTGTAGACCGTCGAGGTGTGTTTCAAAATGTTTATTGTTCGGTGTTACATATACCAGTAAACCATTTACCTCATGAAATCTACTTACCCTTATATCTCGATTCAATTCACTTTGCGTGATTGCCTTTCCGATCGTTGCTGTTGTAGAAAATATAACCGAGCTAATTTCCTTGAATTTATCATTTGTGAATAATCCAAGTTCAAGCGATACGGTATCATTCTTCATGACGTATGGAACTTTCACCTCTTCAAAACCATTACTAGTTTTTACTACACCTTGTCCGTACAGCACACGAATAATAGCTTCATTGTTTTGCATCCAAAAGTATTTTTGCTCAAACGGAGCTATTGCTATAACATAAGGAGCATTCTTTACATGCTCAAACTTAGCATATGTTTTAAAGAATTTTTCGTGCTTACTTTTTATTGCATTTAGAACTCTCACACATGCAAAATCTAGAAACTTATCATGATCAGTATTAGTATTTTCCTGTGACCATTCAGGTTCAGAGTCGTAAGCATGGTTAGCGGTTACAGCCTCAACATTTACGATACTCTTTAAACCATCAGAATTCTTTGAAACAAGAGTAAAGTCAGGACTTGCTTTTGAAAAATCTACTGTAAGATTTAAATCCTTGAAGCATTGATATAGATACACTTCCCAGAAAGAGGAATTAAAAGTCGTCTGAAACTCATAATTGAACTTATTATCTCTATCTTCAAAGCCACTAGCCCATCTATTAATAACCTCTCGAACTGGTTTATACTCTTCAGATAATAACACGGATAAATTAGGGTTCAGTTTTGTCTTATCTGCGATTATTTCAAATAAATTCAATGGTTTTATTGCGGCTTGCGACCAATCATTTATAAAAAAGCATCCAAGTTTATAGTGATGTAAAATGTACTCAACTATCGATATCCGTACTGCAGCTGCAGTCTCAATACCAACCCGTTCGGATAACATCATGCTCAGTGAAACTAAAAATTGTTGCGGCCCCTCAGGACCATCAACATCATCCCAACTTCTTGACATGGCACCAATATATTCAGATTCGTTTATGTAAAAACGTTTCATTCGGTCTTGGACAAAGTCTGAACCATGTCTTGCAGCATCCAGCTCTTCCAACACAAACTGCCATGCTACTTTTTTACTATCTGGTTTTGAGTCGATAATTTTTATCAACTTAGATACTGTTGAATCGATTATTTTTTGCATCTGTATTTTACTTTAGCTTGTAACAGCTAACAGCGTATTATGCGGAAAGTTTCCGTATAGTAACGTGGCATGTGCTCTGAGTCACTAGATGTAACGTTCTGTAGTGTGCTGCGTAGTGACTTTAACTGCAGAAGTAGAGTTAGCTCATGCTTTGAGTACGCAAAACACATTGAAGTGTGAGCATAGGTTCCATGATAACAAAAAGTTAAAGCAGGGACATTTTGAAATTGGCATTCACTACGTGAATTTTATGCCCATTTCAAACCGCTACGCACGCAGGCGTGCTGCGCTATGCCCCTTAACTAAATGTTATCAGGAAGAGCATTTAACAGGCAGTTGCTTAGAATGTTAGTATGGTAATGTTGCCGTAGCAGGGGGAGGCTACGGCAAATGGAAAATACTTTACGATTCCGTATTGCCACCACGTGGATGCTCTAGTCCTCGTAGGAAAGCTTTTATAACGTGGTCTTTACATTCCCTATAATGCTTATTATCTGGCTTACGGAAAAATGCACTCAATTCATGTTTGCTTAAACGAAAATCTTCAAATTGCAAAATTTCTAAAATATCTTCAGCTTTCAAGTTCAAAGCTATGCGCAACTTTTGGAATACAATATTGTTGTTTACTATTTCTTCATTCCGTGATTCTACGCCATCAAGCTTGCCACGCTTATAATTGATAAAACCATTTAAAAATAACGCAAGCTCTTTATCGCTGAATTCAAGATAAGAGCCGTCACTCTCTTTTTTAAGCCAGCAAGAGAGTTGTTCATCTTGAACAGAAAAGTCTGCTAAAGAAAATATCTTTGACAATTCATGAACATCTAGTTCAAAAGCATAACTTACGTAGCGTAAAACATCATTGTTGGTCAAAATAGTTCCTAGTCTTAGGTAAATCCAGTGCAATCAATGTGATTACTGAAACGCTCGTATTTTAGCAGATTTGGAGCCTGTACCCTATCAATTGCGTGGTTTTATGAGTGAACATAAGAATGTTATCAAGCGAAATTTTTGTGTCGTAGTGTTGCATTAACTCAGTGCAACAAAACGCAACAATGTGTTATATGGAGGGTGTTTGCTTTTGCGGTAAAGAGTCAGCGTTAGCGAGTGTTGTTGATTAGGCAACAATAATTGCTATGCAAGCATCGTGTTCCTTGATAACAAAATATTCAAGCAGGGACATTTTGAAATGGGCATTCGCTACGCGAATTTTACGCCCATTTCAAACCACTTCGCACGCAGGCGTGCTCCGTTATGCCCCTTAATTAAATGTTAACCGGAATTTTCTATTAATTACCAATTGAGCCGAATGCTAAATCGCTAATGGGCATAATTTCTCATCACCTAAAAATTTAAGCCCACAAAAACATGCTCGTTTCTTTGTTCAGAATTTCTAATTCAAATGCTTGTGTACATGCTGAACCCGCGAATCCATAGCAAACATGTAAAGGCAGTAAGTGCTCTTCGCGTGGGTGGCAATAGCGAGAAAAGGGGGCTTTGTCCCAGTTGGTTAGACGGTCACATCGTTCGTTTTCTGACAGTTCTTGGCTTGTACATGTAGCAATGAGCCACTGTTGGAATGCGTTGTTTGCGGCTCTCATCTCGGTTGTTTCTGGGGTGAAGAATGCTCTCATGTTGTGAAATGAAAAACCTGACCCGATAAGAAGTATCGATGGATCATTTAAATCTCTTAATGCTTTACCTATCCTAATGTGAGATTCAGGATTCAAGCTGCTCAGTAATGAGAGCTGTACGCAGGGTATATCGGCTTCTGGGTACATTATTTTCAATGGTACAAAGAGCCCATGATCAAACCCGCGATTTGGGTCTGCAGTTACTGTTATACCAGCCGATTTAAGTTTGGTTGTGATGTCGTGAGCTAGTTTTGGTGAGCCAGAGCAAGGGTATTGAATGGTGTATGATTCAGGTGGAAATCCACCATAGTCGTAAATCAATGTTGGCATAGCTCCTGAGGTCACTGCAGCACTATGCGATTCCCAATGCGCACTCACCATTATGATCGCTGACGGTTTCGAAATCTGTTTGGCTATCGTTTGTAGGCACGAAACCATCTGCGCATGTTGAGGATCGCCAAGGAGGGGTAATGGGCCACCGCCGTGAGAAATGAAGAGTGCTCGGTGTTGGGTAGCCATATACAAATTCCTATTGGTCAGAATTGAATGCTATTGGTCAGTATAGTCTTTTGCTAGCACTCAAAACTGCGTCTGCGCGTCAAAATATCAGAGAAAAATTTAAGGCAGTTCGGTGAGTCTTCTATACCAAGCTTCTACCAGCATCGGTTCCGGTTAACAAAGAGCTAAAGTAGGGACATTTTGAAATGGGCATTCGCTGCGCGAATTTTATGCCCATTTCAAACCGCTGCGCACGCAAGCGTGCTGCGCTATGCCCCTTAGCTAAATGTTATCTGAAAGGCGAATTTAATAGGCTTTCGTGGTTTAAATTTCAGGTCATAGTCATTTTACTTTTAGCGGCGTAATTGTATTTTTTCTTCGATTTAGTGCTTTTGTCGAATGGTGAAGTTGTCTTGGCTACATTTCCCTAGAGTGAATATCGTATTCTTTCCAGTCAGTTGGTTCTGCTGCTACGGGTAGTTTTGGCATAGCATGGCTTGCTGTAACTGAGAAATTGTATTCTTTCCTGTTGGATACATGGTTTTTAGCCGCACGAAATCAGTGCTTTTTCGCACAATTGAAACCGAATGGTCGAGTTACGTGGAAGTTCATCTGTAGAATAGGGGCATTACAGTGCACGCCGAGCAAAATCGTTTTTACTTAAGGCGGTTACGTTGGTCGGCAGAAGCCAGCTTTTAGCAACCTTGGGGTTTCAGATAACAAGAAATTCAAGCAGGGACATTTTGAAATGAGCATTCGCTGCGCGAAATTTACGCTCATTTCAAACCACTGCGCACGCAAGCGTGCTCTGTTATGCCCCTTAATTAAATGTTATCAGGAAAGGCATTTAATTAATATTATCGGAGTATGAGATAATCGTAATATTGCCGTAGTAGGGTACTACGGCAAATGAGAAATATTATATATTTAACGCCCTGTTAAGGTGTGAGCAACGCAATACTATTGTTTGCGCATACGACCTTAAACACTAAACGCAACGCATAGTAAAAATTCCACGCGTAGCGAATCACTCTTAAATATATTATTGTATTTATACTGCAAAATCTTCAGTGAGTCGCTGTAGGCTGTCATTTAAACCTAGGCTTTTAAATAGTTTCTCCGCCTGAATAAGCTTTTCTTTCATTTGCTCATTATTTCCAGCATCTCGGTACACATAAGCCAAACCAAATAAGATATTGGCTCTTAATTTTGGATACGTATCCCCACCTTTTTTTAAGGCTTCGTTTAATAGAGTGAGTGCATGGTCAAAATTATTTTCGTCATAGTAAGCTAATCCCAAATTCATAAGACTACACACTTCACTACGATGATCTTCTATATCCTTTGAAATATCCAGCGCTTTGCTAGCATACTTTTTGCAATTTACGTTATCATCCATCTGCCTGTAAATATTTGACAAATTACCATAATGCCTTAACATTTCTTGTTTTGACTCCAACATTTCAGCAATATCAATTGCTTCTTCTAAAAAGCAAATGGCTTTTTTTAGGTGATCTTTATCGTTATCTTTAATATATAAATGACGAAGCCTAATGGATAAGTTTGTCAACAAATTGCTCTTTACTACTTTGTATTTGTTTTTAAGTCTAACTTCAATGTCAGGATTAATGATTACATGTATCTTATTTAATGCTTCCTGCAAATATATTTCCGACTTGTTGTAATTCTCAAGGTTATTATAAACACTACCTAGGTTATTTAATCCCTTTACAACTCCTATATAGTTCTGATTTAATTTTGATAATTTAAGTGAAATTAATAGGCAGCTTATTGACTGTTCCCACTTACCCTGATTTTTATATAGTACGCCTAAATTGCCATTTATCCATTCCCGCACGACCCTTGGCAATGAGTTAATTGACAGCCTTGATGAAAAAAGACTTTCTGCTTCTTCTAGCTCGCCGCACCCCATGAGATAGATTGCATAGCAATTTATTGCATTATGATTTTCAGGGTCTACATCTAGGGATCGTTCATAAAAATATTTAGCTTTTTTAGGTTCTAAAATCATAAACAGATTTGCGAAATCCAAACAGTCATCAGAGTATTTTTCTGATGTTTCATCTACCAGTTTGTTCAATAGTGCTCTTGCTTGCTTATGTTCACCAGTTCTTATCAGTCTAACTATTTCATGTTTTAACTGATTATCAGATTGAGCGATTTTTTTGAACAATGCCTCAAGTTGAGAGTACAAGACTGATTCCAGGACTTCAGGTGAAACATTAATGCTAATATCACCGATTGCTTGAATGTTAACGGCATTGTCTCCCCCAACTATTTTATGACTCATTTTTTTGATACCTTATGTACTGTAATATCTCTACCTGACTGAATGTTTATGGCGTTATTGCCACCTTTGATATTAACAGACTTCTGCTTATTTAGTTTATATCCACCGAAAAATATGCCAATGACTCCCAATAGCACACCAATATATGTGGCCAAGTTTGCACCGACATTTTGATCCAGCCATTCTAACATCGTACTTCTCCATCAAAAATATAACAGCGGTATAAATCGGAAACATTCTGTATAGTAACTTGATATGCACTTTGCGTCACCTAATGTAACTAGTTGTTCGGTGTTGCATATGCGCTTTTACTCTAGAAATAGAGTTAGCTCATATGTTGGAGGGGGGCTAACATGCATTGCATTTCAAACATTGGGTTCCGTGATAACAAGAAGTTAAAGCAGGGACATTTTGAAATGGGCATTCGCTACGCGAATTTTACGCCCATTTCAAACCACTTCGCACGCAAGCGTGCTTCGTTATGCCCCTTAACTAAATGTTATCAGGCAAGGCATTTAATTAATTTTTTCGGCGCATGAGAGAATCGTAATATTGCCGTAGTAGGGCACTACGGCGAATGAGAAATATTAAATCTTTAACGCTGCAAACAGCGGCGGAGCGAAGCGACGTCCGGGCCCGAAGGGCCGAACTGCTTTGCCTTGTTAGGAGCGTCATGCCGCGCCACGTCATAAGCTTTTTGAAAGGTTAACAAGCTTTTCAAACACATTGTTTTTTTCCTTATCAAAGCTCACTCGTAAGGCATGAAAATCATTTAGGGAAATTTTTGACGCGACATTTTCATCTGCTCTTTTTGATGCCTCATTAATATACGAAATAAGTGCCTGCTTATTTTGGAAGTACAACTCTATCTCTGTTGAGAGATTTTCGGCATAAAGAGCCACAAGCATTAGCACTTTTGCCTTCGTATCCATAGTCGTGGTAGAGGCTCGATTCTTCAACTGACTTAGCGGAAGTGCTCCTTCAAATACTGCCATATAGCCAAGATACCATTTTGCAAAATCAGTACTATCTTTGGCAATAAGGTCATAAATCTCTTCATATTTTTTCTTTGTGTAATTTTTTTGATCTCGCCTACTTGTCAGGATCGAGGTTACAAATGCAGACGCAACACCCCCACCCAATACGGTTAATAGCGCTATTAATATAGTTTGTTCGAATGTCATCTAGACTCCTAACAGCGTATTATGCAGAAACTTTCCGTATAGTAACGATATCGGTACTCTGCGTCACCTGATGTGACGAGCTAAAGTGTGCTGCTTAGTGATTTTTACTGTGGAAATAGAGTTAGATCATGTTTTTGGCGCGTACAAAAACATTGCAGTGTGAGCAACGGGTTCCGTGATAACAAGCAGCTCAAGCAGGGACATTTTGAAATGGGCATTCACTGCGTGAATTTTATGCCCATTTCAAACCGCTGCGCACGCGAGCGTGCTACGCTATGCCCCTTAGCTAAATGTTATCAGGAGTGGTTTTGAGCTAAGAGTGTAGGTGAGTGCTAGAATGATAATGTGCATTTATTAACTGAAATCGTTCAGCATTAATAAATCGTGTTTCAGATGAAGATAAAATTTTTTAATTATATTTTCTGCATGTCTTTTCTTTCTTCTTGGCACTCATATGATCCCATCTCGAATTGACGACAAATCCAAGGTCTATTTTCATATATGGTGCACAGAAGAGTTTCACGATCCAAAGCAGAGCACCAACCGTCCTCTAAGCGTCGCATCGTTTCGCCACCCCATTTGTCGACAGCAATATGGTGCCTAGGAACGCCAGTATCAGAAATTATCATCACTTCTAGCTTGCAACAGCAAGCCTGGCAGTTTGAGCACAATATTTCGTTTTCTGGCTGAATTGTGATAGGAATATTCATGGCGAACTTAAGTAGAAAAGACAGTCTATTATACTATAGCTAAAACTTCTAGCCATAAGCATTATGTACGTTTCAAGGCTCTATTACGAAACAAATGAATACTTGTCTTATAACTGTGGGTGCTGTGTAAATGTTAATCATCAATTTGGTTGCCAACGTTATCATGGGGTTACTATACCTGCTGTTTAGCAGATTAGGTCATTATGTGGTATTTCGTCAAGCATATGGCTTATCGTGCATCGGCTCCGTGATAACAACAAGTTCAAGCAGGGACATTTTGAAATGGGCATTCGCTGCGCGAATTTTATGCCCATTTCAAACCGCTGCGCACGCAAGCGTGCTGCGCTATGCCCCTTAGCTAAATGTTAGCTGAAAGGCGAATTTAATAGGCTTTTGTGGGTTAAATCTGAGCATTTGGCATAGTTAATTGTCACGGCGCAATTGTATTTGTTCTTCGATTTAGCTTCTGTGTCGAATGAGTGAGTTGCCTTGGCTACTTAATCGTTTACGTAAATGTCGTATTCTTTCCAGTAGCCTATTCGGCGTAATCTGGCCAAGTTGCCGATGTATCTTCAGTGTTCACTGTAAGTCAGTATTCTTTCCAATCCTGTGCATTGTTGGTGAGCGGTCGCGTTGAAGAGTCTGCGGTGTAGGCGAATGTAATCCTGTTTTCTTTCCAGTCAGCTGGTTCTGCTGCAACTGGGAGTTTTGGCATAGCAAGTTTTGCTATAAATGCAAAATCGTATTCTTTCCTCTTGTTTGCATGGTGTTTAGCTGCACGAAATCAGCGTTTTTTTGCACAATTGAAGGCGAATGGTCGAGTCACGTTCATCTATTGCGAATAGAATAGGGCCAGTACAATGCTCGCCAAGCTATATTGTCCTTACTTAAGGTTATTTAGCGGGTCGGAAAGTATAGTGTTTTTAGCTACCTTGGGGTTTCAGCTAACAAAAAACTCAACAGGGACATTTTGAAATGGGCATTTGCTGCGCAAATTTTACGCCCATTTCAAACCACTGCGCACGCAGGCGTGCTCCGTTATGCCCCTTAGTAAGAAATTATCAGGAGTCGCGCTGAATTTAGAACTGTGGCGCATGAAATAATCGTAGTTAATTGTCTTGGCTACAATTTCTCATCTTGCCAGAAAGCAGTATTCTCACGCCAACTGTATCTGGGGTTGCATTCACTAGCGATTTTGCTACAGAAATGGCGGTAATTGGTTTGTAGTTTTTAGGAATAAAGCTCATCAATGCATTAGCGAATAGCTGACTGTAATGCTCATTACTTCTTTTCGGTTGGCCCAATGCATCACGATCACCTAATAGCATAGAGGGACGAGCAATGGTCACACCTTTAAAGCCTAAATTTTCAACTGCCATCTCTAATTCGCCTTTGACTCTGCTATAAAACACTGCAGAGTTTGGGTTAGCGCCCATTGCACTAACAATTCCTATGCGGTCTACGCCAACTTTTCGGGCCGCTATTGCTATGGCGAGGTTTGCATCAAAATCCACTGCACGAAATGCATCTTTGCTACCTGCATCTTTGATAGTTGTTCCAAGTGCCAGATACACTTCGTTTGCGCTAGGTAATGCGGGTAAGTCCTTAAAATTCACAACCAGTTGAACAAGCTTCGGATGATCCAGTTTCAGCTTGCGTCTCGTTAAACTGTATACGGTACGAACAGTGTCGTCGTTCAAAAGCTGTTTGAGGATCTCGCTGCCAACCAGTCCGGTACTTCCTGTAGTAATCACATCGCGATTTGGTAGCATTTGGAGGTTCCTTGGTATTCTGTATGGTCTGGTTGTAACCAAGGCTAGCGCAGTCTAAGTGTTTTGGTAATCTATTTTGTTTGGTCTACATCGGCTCCGTGATAACAAAAAATTCAAGCAGGGACATTTTGAAATGGGCATTCGCTACGCGAATTTTACGCCCATTTCAAACCACTTCGCACGCAGGCGTGCTCCGTTACGCCCCTTAATTAAATGTTATCATGAATTTGGTACGCAAATATTAGCTCGGTACAAAGCAGTAGCAGAGTACCGAGTTGATATTACTTCAACAACATTATATTAAATGTTGTTTAGAAGGCTCTTTATTTTTTCATCTATAGCTTTTGCTTCATCAAGTTGACGTTTCTTTTTTTCAACCATATTATTAAATAAGTTCTGATCAAATCTACAGCTGCTTTTCAATGATTGAATTTGATTCTCTAGACGCTCGCAATCCGAAAGGAGATATTGTAAACGGGCAGAGAATGCACCAATTATATTTGAATCTGCATTTTGTTTTGTTTGAATTATTATTGCTATAAGGCCTAGCATTAAAGCTAATGAAGAAATTAGGCCTTCAAGAGTAGAAAATGATTGACCAAGATCAGCTAGCGACTTTGGCCGGCTGAGATGAATGAGAGATGAAGGTAGCCATTCAGGCTGATAGATTCCTAGCAAAAAACCAGCAAACATGAACCATAGTAGTAAGGCTAATACAACTGATAAAGTAAGAAGCTTTTTCATTTCAAATGGTAATGTAATATGTATAAAGGTCTAATGATAACTGCTGGTGCGGTTATTTCAATATAGAGTAATTGCCATTAATCATTTGAAACAAATATGGTTATGCTAGAGCATTCAGGATGAAAGTTAAAGGAGTCCGCTAACGTAATTAACTTGACCGGTAACTTCATGATAACAAAAAGCTCAAGTAGGGACATTTTGAAATGGGCATTCACTACGTGAATTTTACGCCCATTTCAAACCGCTGCGCACGCAGGCGTGCTACGCTATGCCCCTTAGCTAAATGTTAGCTGAAAGGCGAATTTAATAGGCTTTTGTGGGTTAGCTTTGAGCACTACGCATAGCTTATTGTTACGGATAAATTGTATTTTCTCTTCGATTTACCTTTTGCGTCGCATGGGTGAGTTGGCTTGGCTGCTTCATCGTTTAAGTAAATATCGCATTCATTCCAGTAGCGTATTCGGCGGAGTCCGGCAAAGTTGCCGATGCATCTTCAGCGTTCACTGTAAGTCAGTATTCTTTCCATTCCTGAACATTGTTTGCGAATGGCCGCGTTGAAGTGTCAGCGGTGTAGGCGAACGTGCTCCCGTTTTCTTTCCAATCAGTTGGTTCGGCTGCAACTGACAGTTTTGGCATAGCAAGCTTTGCTACAACGGCAAAATCGTATTCTTTCCTCTTGTTTGCATGGTGTTTAGCCGCACGAAATCAGCGTTCATTTGCACAATTGAAGGCGAATGGTCGAGTCACGTGCATTGTTGCGAATAGAATAGGGCAAGTACAATGCTCGCCAAGGTCTATTGTCCTTACTTAAGGTTGTTTGGCGGGTCGGTAAGTGTAGTGTTTTTAGCTGCCTTGGGGTTTCAGCTAACAAAAAACTCAACAGGGACATTTTGAAATGGGCATTCGCTGCGCAAATTTTACGCCCATTTCAAACCACTGCGCATGCAAGCATGCTCCGTTATGCCCCTTAGTTAGAAGTTATCAGGCAAGGAATTTAACCTACATTTTTGGTGAATGTAAGTTCTGCAATATTGCTGTGTTAGAATGCTACGGAAGGTGCGTAAAAAATAATCACTTCTGTAGAATGTTTGGTGTGGAAACACCACCTATTAACCAATCTATATTTATCTCATCATATGATTTTTATCATCTAGATAAGTGTTGTGTAGAAGGGGTTACCACAAACACCTTTACCACCAATATCACTAGATAACCCCATTTTGTTCAGGACTAAAAATGAAAGAGTACAATTACAGCTATGACCATTTTTCCTCGAATCGAAAACAGATGGTTTATTTAGCTTTAAGTCACTGCTCGTTACCTTAGAATTTCCGTGTAGTTCTTTATAAACAAAATAGAGATCTTCGAGTTGTAGCGTCATCTGCGAGTTTCCCCGTCTATAGGTCACTCGATGGTCATTAACGCTACATATCGTCGAAGTACCACCTCCAGGGTTCGAGAATACAACACCAGCAATAATGTGTTTTTTAAAAAGAGATATGAATGAACTTCTATCTATCATGCTTACCTAATTTCCTTCATGGCGTTGTTATGCTGCAACTTTTCGCATAATAATGCTAAGTTTGAGTTCAGACAGTGATGTAACACACTGTATTGTATCTTTGGGGTATCTTGCTTGAGAGTTTAGGGTTAAGTTGATTGCTATCTGTTGAGGTAGATAGCGTATTTAACGCATTGAACTCCCTGATAACAAAAAGCTCAAGCAGGGACATTTTGAAATGGGCATTCGCTACGCGAATTTTACGCCCATTTCAAACCGCTGCGCACGCAGGCGTGCTACGCTATGCCCCTTAGCTAAATGTTATATCTTCTTGTAATAACTAGCCTCATCAGAGCGGTAATATGCGTTTTGGAGCTAACTCAAGTACAATGTAGATAATGCTGATCTAAATGGATTTTGACTCGTGAAAAAATATTTTGTTAGGCGAGAGATGATAGCGGCTACATACCTCTTTCGTATGGCTAATGTATCTAAGGGGCTTGCGCTTAGTGCAACAGAGGAATGGGAAGTAACGCATCATTGTGTATCCGGTATGCTCTTTGTTACATTTGCTATAGAAGCAATGATAAATCATTTTGGAGCTGAGAAAATCGAAGGTTGGAATAGTCATCAAAATGATAGAAAAAGTATGCATCGTGAGGTTTTTAAAGCCTATGGCATGAAAGGCTATTTAGGTGGTAAAAATTACCAAGCCATTGAAGCTTGTTTTAAGCTGAGAGACTCTATTGTGCATGGTAAAACAGTCAATGAAGAGTTTGAGGTTAACGTCCCATTTGATATGAGCGATTCTTCGTTAGTTTCGCATATTTTATCTATTCCAAGTGATGCTGTGAAATCTATAGATCTAAAAAAATTGATTTTATGGATTGATGTAGCAAAGAAAATTCAAGATGATTTTTATTCAAGCATTGGAGATGATGCAAGTATATCACAAAGTTTACCATTAGATGTCACAGGGATTAGCTCTTGGCATCGTATTTAGCATAAGTGGTAATTTATTGATATAACAAAATGTCCCTTAACTAAATGTTATCATGTTTATAGATAATGGTTCGTGTAATGAGTATGGTTATTCAACGGATGCCATATCCATCTTATTAACCATTAATATTTAGATAGCTCATTAATACACGTCATAAAAGGTACTATGGTTGCTTTTTTGTTATTTTCATTTATTATTCGTTTTATGATTGGTTTTATTTTCACCTTGTCGCTACTGCTTAATTTATAGCCGATTATACTCTTACTCTTCGTGCATATTTTTATATTACTTTGGCAGCCATTGTCTAGAGTGAATCTGCTAATAATAGGTTCTTTTGGCATGTAAAATAAACCGTCAAAATTAATTCCTTCTTTTGAACCTATGCGTATACTGATTACGTGTGCATCATCTGGTAACTCTAACCAATCCTCATAAAAATCAACTTCTGTATTTTTGACATTTTTGTGAGCATGAAGTCGCTCAAATTCGGCTAACGCTTCTGGTGTTGCATCATCATAGTAGATAACAATATATATTTTTCTATCTTTAAAAATTTCAGGCATGGCTATCGCTGCATTTATAAGCGATTTTTTAAATTAATATGAGGGTGATTATTTCTTCTTGAATCCCAAGCTTTAATTCGTTCTTCTATTTGATCATTTGTTAAGTAATGAGACTGTTCCCATAGGTTAGAAAACCAAGCTTTGGATTCATCTATCATATTATTGTTATTTGTCATTATACCTAACTCAGACCATCCGCTTAATTCATTCCCCTCAAGGGCAAGTCCGTTAGCTGAAAAGTTTGCGGATCCAATTATGACCGCATTATCTTGTATTACGCATTTGGCATGTAAATGGGCATTTGTCTTTATTTCAATGTTAGGCATTGCTAGCAGTTTTTTGATAACATTAGGATTACATGCGCCACTTTCTAAATTGCATATTAACCGTATTGATGAGGTGTTTCTGTTTTCAAATGTACTGAGGATGTCGTAGCCTAAAAATGCAACAGCAATGTCAGTATCTTCATTTCTTTTGAATAGCAGATTTACTTCGTGAAAGTAGTTTTCAGATGTTAATAATTTCATGGTTGATTTCAAATTGGCTAAAAGATGTTTTCATATAGCATGAAAATTTAATTCGCTTTGTGCGAAGCGTCTTGTTTTAGGCTTTTGATTAGTGAGTTGTGAGCATGATAACAAAAAGTTAAAGCAGGGACATTTTGAAATGGGCATTCGCTACGCGAATTTTATGCCCATTTCAAACCGCTGCGCACGCGAGCGTGCTGCGCTATGCCCCTTAACTAAATGTTATCAATATCGCATAGTGCTGTATTTTAAAATCGCCGTAACATGATGCTACGGCGAGAGAGTCAGCTAATCACTCATTGCATATCTCTGTGGCTTCTCTTCGAGAATACAGTATTTTTTGACACTCTGAATTAGTACAATTTAAAATTCTTTGTAGATCATCCTCTGAATATCTTTTTATTAATTGATCGATCATTCTTAATGAAGTGTCATAATATCTACATTTGGTGTTTTCTTTTTTTAGGTAGCTGTTAAGTTTGAATCTTGCGATTGCAAGTTCAGATAACGCAGAATCTTTTTCCTGTGTAGCCCTCTCAACTTCCTTTGCTGACAATCTTTCACTTATGTCTAATCTTTCTTGAATGTCATCTATTACTTTATTATTATTTGTTATTCTTGAGAGTTTTAGTTGCTCCTCAGAATATTTGCTGTAAAAGTACTGACGTTGGATTTTTTCTAATGACTTGATATCTGTTTGCCAAAAACCGTCCCAATTCCATAGGACGATGCAGCCTATTACCGCCCAAAATATAATTCCCGCTATATCCGAAAGAAAACTACTGCTCTGCTTAGCACTGATGTTGTAGGTAGCGGTTTTATCTATATCTGACACTAAAGTTACCTTGCTAGTTTTTTATTAAAAAGAAATTAAGTAACAGAGTACCGATGAAATAATGTGCATTACACCAGCAGTCTCTATTTATGGTATAGCAACAGCCATACGGAACATGTAGTGTCGTTAATTAATGAGTGAAAATCAAGTTATTTATAATACAAAATCATTGTTGGAGGATTTACTGAACACTATTACCTCTTTTCTTTGCCCATTTTGATGTTATTGATAACAAAAAGTTAAGCAGGGACATTTTGAAATGAGTATTCGCTGCGCGAATTTTATACTCATTTCAAACCGCTGCGCATGCAAGCATGCTACGCTATGCCCCGGTAACTAAATGTTAGCTGAAAGGCGAATTTAATAAGCTTTTGTGGATTAAATCTGAGCACTTAGCATAGTGAATTTTTACGGCTCAATTGTATTTGTTCTTCGATTTAGCCGCTGCGTCTAATGAGTGAGTTGCCTTGGTTACTTAACCGTTTACGTAAATGTCGTATTCTTTCCAATCCTGTGCATTGTTGGTGAGCGGTCGCGTTGAAGAGTCTGCGGTGTAGGCGAATGTAATCCTGTTTTCTTTCCAGTCAGCGGGTTCGGCTGCAACTGAGAGTTTTGGCATAGCCAGCTTTGCTACAACTGCAAAATTGTATTCTTTCCTCTTGTTTGCATGGTGTTTAGCTGTACGAAATCAGAGTTCTTTTGCACAACAGGTGGCGAATGGTCGAGTCACGTGGAAGTGTGTGAATAGAATAGGGCAAGTACAATGCTCGCCAAGGTCTATTGTCCTTACTTAAGGTTGTTTGGCTGGTCGGTAAGTGTAGTGTTTTTAGCAGCCTTGGGGTTTCAGCTAACAAAAAACTCAACAGGGACATTTTGAAATGGGCATTTGCTGCGCAAATTTTATGCCCATTTCAAACCACTGCGCATGCAAGCATGCTACGTTATGCCCCTTAGTTAGAAGTTATCAAGTGGTTATAACTCTGGCTGGGTGCTTACTGCTCGTAGAATTAGCCATAGAAAATACTACGGCTAATGCAATACCTCTAATAAATATTTTCTACTTATTCATTTTAATTGAGAGAGTGACTTTTGTTTTTTGTCCTTTTGAGCTGATAATGCTTCCACTGATTTATTAAATTCACTAAGCATTCCTGTTCTTTTCCACCAGATATATGCTACATATGTAAATGTAGACCACAATCCCACACTAAAAATCAGTTGCCATGTATCGAATGTTGCTGCTTGAAGGTTGTCGAAAAATCTTTCGATGGAGTTTATCAATCCAAATAAAAAGAGTAAGGCATATATCCCTCTAAATAAAACTCTGTTCATTTCGATGCTTGATTTTTTCATTTTCTCTAATGTTTTTATTTCTAACTCAAGAATTTCAATGTCATTTTTCAATGATTTTGCTCGGATTTTCTTAAAAATGAAAACAAATACTATTGTTATAATCCCACCGATTACTCCAATTATTAAGCTTTTAGCATCATCCATGAGTGACCGCTCCGGTGTTTTAAGTCAGGGTGAGTTAATTACTAGTGTCATCTTATCGTTTTTACGTGGTACGTTAACCTGAAAAATTTATTTTTGCGAAACGTATCAGAAGGATTTGTTCAATAATGCAATTATATTTTATCAATCTTGATAACAAAAAGTTCAACAGGGACATTTTGAAATGGGTATTCGCTATGCGAATTTTATGCCCATTTCAAACCGCTTCGCACGCAGGCGTGCTGCGCTATGCCCCTTAACTAAATGTTATGTGCTTGTGTGAAAATGCTCTATCTAAGAAGCATTAAGAATGGTAAAAAGCTAATCATATAATTTGAACTGTGAGTTACACGGAGTGTATATGATCTCACGAGAATCCATACTCAGAGTTGCGCGGCCAACAGATAACCTAGATAAAATCAAATATATGTATATGACTGGCCTTGGATTTTCATTACTTGGTGAGTTTTACGATCATGATGGTTTTGATGGCGTCATCTTGGGGCATGACAATCACAATTATCATTTAGAATTTACTCATCACAAAGGTCAAGTTGTAGGCTGTGCGCCAACAAAAGATAATCTTCTAGTCTTTTACGTTCCTAATAATGCAGAGTGGGCGAGTGGATGCTCACAAATGGCTATGGCCGGATTTAATGAGACTAAATCATATAATCCATATTGGGATGTGGTTGGTAAAACCTTTGAAGATATTGATGGCTATCGAGTTGTGCTGCAAAATCGGCAGTGGGTAACATCACCACGCACATAACAAAAAATTCAAGCAGGGACATGTTGAAATGAGCATTCGCTGCGCGAATTTTACGCTCATTTCAAACCACTTCGCACGCAGGCGTGCTCCGCTATGCCCCTTAATTAAATGTTATCAGGAGATCAGCTTATGCACTGCATTTAGCTAATATAACCTTATGCACTAATATCTTAATTACATGGGCTCTTTTGTTTCATTTTTTTATTTGCAAGCCAAATAACTACAGCAAAAAAAACAGCAGCTCCAATTAAAATTACGTTTGTTGTAGTGGATGCTTTAAAGTGAGACATCCATTGTGTATATAAATGAATTATGGAGAATGTCGCTGAAATGTTTAAACACCATCGATTTTTGTGTTTCCATGACCACAGCATCGTTATCAATAGCATAGCAGTCCACATTAATGAAAACGCAGATTGTGGTATGATTTGTATTAGGCTTTCTACAAACATAGTACTCAACCAAAATCCAATGTTAGCCAAAATCAGGCTGGTTTTTAGTGCTGTAATTGTTATGCTTTTGTATTCTGTTTTCACTTTCGTCGAAATTACATAAAGTACAATGGTTAATGTGCTGAAAATGATAATAGTGGTAGAGTATTCTGGCATTATAAACAAATACCTTGGGATATAGTCGTATTTATCCGCGCAGGCACTAGCAGAAACCATCAATACGCTAAGGCATGAAAGTAGGCTACTCTTTGAAAATATACTAATCAAAGTGAGTATGATGGTTACGGTGACAAACGAGATGAAATTGTTATTTGTAATAGAAGCAACTCCTAAACCGGCGATTAACGATCCAATTAAAATGCATGTGTTAGAAATAGTTTTCCATTGCTTAAATCTACTGCGCAATAATAATAGGCCAGTAAAAAGTACACATAATCCAACTGTAATTACCGTGGTTGTTGTTGGGAATCTAACAAGAATGAAATAACTAGCCATTATGGTTAATAGGCCAATTAGAAGATTTAGTGCTAGATAATTTTTTGTTTTTCCTGGTAACATAGTAAGTTTGTCATACTCAGCTTGCGTAATACAACCCTTGCTTAATAGTTGTTCTAGGTCTAGCGTTTTTTTCATTTAAAATCCCTTGGCATTTTTCAAACAGAACTAAAAACAATACCAGCCTCAATACTAACTCGCCATCTTGTCATACATAATACAGCAAATGTTTGTGTTTCTAAATGATTTTAGTGGGGGAATGAAGTCGATATCCTTTATTGTTAGCTGCAACACATCTAGCCTTTCATTAATCGAGTTCCTTGATAACAAAAAGCTAAAGCAGGGACATTTTGAAATGGGCATTCACTGAGTGAATTTTATGCCCATTTCAAACCGCTGCGCACGCGAGCGTGCTACGCTATGCCCCTTAGCTAAATGTTATCTGAAAGGCGAATTTAATAGGCTTTCGTGGTTTAAATTTTAGGCCGTAGCCAAGCTAATTTTCGCGGGGCAATTGTATTTTTTCTTCGGTTTAGCTTCAGCGTCGAATGGTCGAGTTGTCTTGGCTACAGTGCTATTTACGTAAATATTGTATTCTTTCCATTCTTTCCATTCTTGAACATAGTTGGCGAATGTGCGCGTTGCAGTTTCAGCGGTATAGGCGAATGTAATCCAGCTTTCTTTCCCGTCAGTTGGTTCTGCTGCAACGGGTAGTTTTGGCATAGCATAGCTTGCTGCAACTGAGAAATTGTATTCTTTCCTGTTGGACGCTTGGTTTTTAGCCGCACGAAATCAGTGCTTTTTCACACAATTGAAGCTGAACGGTCGAGTCACGTGGAAGTTCATCTGTAGAATAGGGGCATTACAGTGCACGCCGAGCAAAATCGCTTTTACTTAAGGCGGTATCGTGGGGCGGTTACTGCTTGCTTTTAGCAACCTTGGGGTTTCAGATAACAAGAAATTCAAGCAGGGACATTTTGAAATGAGCATTCGCTGCGCGAATTTTACGCTCATTTCAAACCACTTCGCACGCAGGCGTGCTACGCTATGCCCCTTAGCTAAATGTTATCAAAGTTAAAATCGGCTCAACTGTGTTATTCTCTTAGCTGATTACCGCCGCAGCAAGATGCTACGGCGAATGAAGATATTATGATTCGGACTCCTCTTGTCCAAATATTCTGTATGTCGGGAAGTGTAAATTATCGTCATATAGATACCTAAATGCCGAAACTTCAGGTAATAGATTTCTTCTGTTACCCCAATTGTAGACATGAGTCTCTAGCGGAATATCATTACTGACGGTATTTATGTTTGATGAGTTCAATGCGGGAGAGTGTGTGAAGATTAGTAGCTTTTCTGCTACAGAGATCTGCTCGCTCCATTCTTTATCGGAAATTTCCTCATTTCCAGCAAACCGTCCAACATAAATTTTTAGCTCATTTTCATCTTGCACATATCCCCATTTAGTATGTTGAAGAATACGAACACCAAATGTTTGATATGTGGCTTGACCTATGTATAACAAGACATTTGAGCCATAAACTGTATGAACGCCATAGGCTTGATATAGGCCATAATCTTTTCCAGAGTTCATGCTCTTAATTTGTTCTAGTGAGTATGGGCCATCCCATTGGATATGTATCTTTTTCATATTGCTAGTATTTATATTTGCCATGTTCGTTAAGTAATTTTATAAATATAAAGTCATGTGATTTATTTGTGGGTGAGGTTTTTTTATGCGCTAGTTGTTCTCGCTTAGTAATTTGCTAGCCATTTAGTAACTAGATTAGGTACTGCGATGCTTGCTCGTTCTTGAATAAATTTAAACCCATAAGGTCGTTTTTGGGGATGCAAGGAAATGATGATTTTTTCTGCTTGTTTAGGTGATAGCTTTAGCAGTGTATTTGTAGGGTATACAGAGAGAGATGTACCAATAACTAAAACCTTATCAGCGGTAGATATGTGATGTTGGCATAGGTCAAAGTTGCGCACATCTTCACCAAATAGGACAACATCTGGGCGGAGTTGACGGTGGTCAGTTGCCAAGTCACCAATAAAAATAGGTTTTCCGTTTAATTTTATTCGTGCAGTAGCGTCTTTTTCACTGTGTGCATAATCGATCTCACCATGCACATGTATAACTGTTTGTGATCCCGCTTTTTCATGCAGGTTATCTACATTTTGCGTTATTATGACAACTTCATACTTTTCTTCTAAACGCTGTAGTGATAAATGAGCCTCATTTGGATCTGCTTTTAATGTTAGATCTCTTCTGTCATTAAAAAAATTAAGTACCGCGCCGGGATCGCGCTGCCAAGCATCAATGCTGGCAAGTTTAGTCCACGAAAACCTCTGCCAGAGTCCATCTGAACTTCTAAACGTTGGGATTCCGCTTTCTGCACTGATTCCAGCACCAGAAAGAATAACAATCTTTTGTGTATGTGGTGATTGTAAGCAGTGCATGTGAACTTCAAAAAATCCTTGTTGACATTATGTCGTATAAAGTCTATAGACCATATCATGATTCAGCTTATTGTAGTAGTCATATGGAGTTTGTGTGAGGATTTTTCTTGATGACGAACGGGTGACTCCACCCGGATGGGTTAGAACATACTGGCCTGATGAGGCTATTAAGCTATTAGACAAGGGGGGCGTGACAGAAATTAGCCTTGATCATGATTTAGGTGATGATACCCGTGGTACTGGATATGACGTCATAGTTTGGATTGAGGAAGCGGTAATAACGCGTGGTTTTATTCCGCCAATAATAAAAGTTCATTCAGCAAACTCTTCTGCTAAAGTTAAGATGCAACTCGGTATTGATAATATAAATAGATATAGGTGAGTTTTTCTACCAGATGTTATTTTGATAACAAAAAGTTGAAGCAGGGACATTTTGAAATGGGCATTCGCTGCGCGAATTTTATGCCCATTTCAAACCGCTGCGCCCGCAAGCGTGCTGCGCTATGCCCCTTAACTAAATGTTATCAGGAAAGGCATTTAACCTATGTTTGAGTCGAATATAATAATTGTAAGGTTGCCATGGTAGAGTGCTACGGAAGATAGTAAGCATTACATTTTTAACGTAGCATTAAGGTGTGAGCAGTACTACTACCAAACCTACTCATATCACTGTAAATAAAAAAACCAACGAAGACATCAAAAATGCCAAACGTTGGGAATTAATCTTAAATGCTTTGATATATATTAAATTGAATTACTTTCATATATTTCAAAGCTTGGTGCCTCTGAGTCACAGCCTTCTGGCTTGCTCAGCAGATAGATATCTTCTATGACTGCATACCCGTCAAAACCTGATCTTCTTGCGATTACTAACCATTCAAAAATACCATGCTCAGACTCTGCGTAATAGATATCTTCCATAACATCATCATCCGGCTCTTTATAGCCGCTACTAGGTTCTTGACGAATTTTTCGGTTTTTTAAATAAATATCATTAATCTCGAAAGACTCATTTCTGTAAGTATAACCTATAGAATAACCATTCCATTTTATTTGCCAAGCCATATGAACTTCCTTTAAGTTTAACTAGCCACTTCTCATATATGGGGGCTAGTTTTGGTAATTCAAGCCTATTTTTACACATAACAGCACTTTAAGTGGAGTTTCCCCTATAGCATAGTAATACTTCCCATGCTTCCGGTTGCTGAAATGAAAAATATTATGCAATATTGAGTGTCGCATGCTGCCGTTTGGTTAATCGTTGGGTTGTGTGCAGGGTGTGAGAGTACACATTGCTGTGCAAGCATCGAATTCCGTGATAACAAAAAATTGAAGCTGAGACATTTTGAAATGGGCATTCGCTACGCGAATTTTACGCCCATTTCAAACCACTGCGCACGCAGGCGTGCTCCGTTATGCCCCTTAACTAAATGTTATCAGGAGTTGTGCGGAATTACCTTTTGTGGCGAATGCTAATTAATGATTTGGCGTGTATTGTGAAATCTACAAGTTGCAGGAGTGAACTGGGCGAATTTGCTGTGCTAGTTTGCAAACAAAACATTACATAAAGTGTAACCCTCTGATTTATCGAACTAGTTAAATTGCTTGCATGTGATGTGGTTTACTGTAGTGTGAAATGTACACTAATTTTGTCATCTATAAAAATATATGACTTAGTTAATCTAACCAACTTAAGGCATATATGACTAATAAATTGCGACTTCGCTATCAAACGATCGAGATTGGTAGCCATGACATGCATCTGTGCACTTTACGTGATAAGCAGCAGTTCTCTGATCCAAAAGATGTAGCGCGTGATCTAGGCATATCATCTGCAACGTGGCCAATCTTTGGCGTAGTGTGGCCATCAAGTCTTGTGCTTGCTCATCACATGCTCGATTTTGACATTTCAGGCAAGCGGATATTAGAAGTTGGTTGTGGTATGGCAGTAACGAGTCATTTACTTAACAAAAGAAATGCGGATATTACGGCGACAGATTATCATCCAGAGGTACAGCAATTTTTAGATCGCAACACTCAGCTTAATGACGGTGAAAATATTGCATTTGAACGTCTTGATTGGGCTGGTGAAGATAGTCATTTGGGATTATTCGACGTTATCATTGGCAGCGACTTACTTTATGAAGATGAGCATGTGGATTTACTCGCAGGATTTATCCAAAAACATGCAAATCAGCAGTGTGCGGTCATCATTGTTGATCCTGGCCGTGGAAGAAAAAGTAAGTTTAGTAAGAAAATGGTTGAGTACGGATTTGGCTATGATCATATCAAACCTGAACATACAGAATTTTTAAGTAAAGATTTCAATGGCTATATATTGAGATTTTACCGTGGTTTTGTTGATGAAGTTAACAACACCATAAACGCTTAATATTTAGAGTTAGTTCGTATATTTTTAGCTTACTCCAAAGTTGCTGAGCCTGCATCTAGCTCCGTGATAACAAAAAGCTCAAGCAGGGACATTTTGAAATGGGCATTCACTACGTGAATTTTATGCCCATTTCAAACCACTTCGCACGTAAGCGCGCTTCGCTATGCCCCTTAGCTAAATGTTATCAGGAAAGGCATTTATTTAATGTTTTCGGCGCATGAGAGAATTGTAATATTGCCGTAGTAGGTACTACGGCGACGGCGAATGAGAAATATTATATTCTTGACTATAAGCTAAGCGGCGCAGCTTGCTGCGTCCACTCTTGAGCGCCTTGTTAGCTCTTGGTTATCTTTTTAAAGCAGTGATAAATCTCACCATCACTCTCATCTTTTAGTGACAGCTCTGTTTTTGATAACTTTAATATTTGTGCTGATTCACTAATATTTTGAGGGAACATTTTTTCAAGATTCATTATATTGTCGAATTCTGGATGACTTACATTTACTAGCTTTATCTCTGCGGTTGTAGATATGAGATAACCATCTTTTATTTCCCAACTTCCACTATCTGCATATAAATACTCCAGCTCAGGGAGTTCAGGATAGTTTAGTTTCATGTTGCCAAGGCTATTAAATTTTCCATTTCTAATATATGTTGAATCTACTTCATATGATATTTTTCCCGCATCTTCCTCTATAACTACTTTGCAGTTCCAAGTTCCGTAAAATAATTTGCTTTTATCTATTTCAATTTCAGAATTATTGGCACGTGCTGAAGATGATGCGATTAAAAAAGTTAAGATTAAGTAAATTAGAGGTTTCATAAACTTCCTTTTGATTGTATAGAGCTAACAGCATATTATGCGGAAAGTTTCCTTATAGTAACGTGGTATGCACTCTGAGTCACCAGATTAAAGTTATGTAGTGTGCTGCGTAGTGATTTTAATTGTGAAAGTAGAGTGGCTCATGCTTTGAGTACGCAAAACACATTGCAGAGTGGGCATCGGTTCCATGATAACAAAAAGTTAAAGCAGGGACATTTTGAAATGGGCATTCGCTACGCGAATTTTATGCCCATTTCAAACCACTTCGCACGCAAGCGTGCTTCGTTATGCCCCTTAACTAAATGTTATCTGGAAGTGTATTGAATTCATAATTACTGCGAACGTAATTACTTGTAATAGTGCCGTAGTGAATACTACGGCGAATGTTTTTATTGGTCTAATTCTTTAATTGTTTTTGCTGGCGTGCCGCCGACTAACGTATCCGGCGGAACATCTTTTGTGACAACAGAGCCAGCGGCTATCACTGAGCGTGCGCCAATAGTTACGCCCTGACAAATCACCACATTTCCTCCGATCCATACGTCATCTTCAACCACGATTGGTAGGCTGCTGCATTCCCAGTTTCTACGCTGTTTGTAATTAAGTGAATGTGTAGGTGTGTAGAACTGAGCGTTGGGGCCAATCAGTACGTTGTTTCCGATAGTAATCGGGGCATTGTCGAGCATTGTAGCGCCCATATTGATGAATGTATTATCACCAATAGAAATGGTTTTACCGTATTCACATAAGAAGGGCGGGCAAATGACAGAGTCTCTACCTACATGTTTGAGTAGCTGAGCAACAAACGGTTTTCCATCCTCAAATTGATGTGAATTGATCTTTTTGAGCAGGGTAAATGCTTGTTTTCTCTGTATCCCAAATTCAGGGCTAAAGGCATCATACTCCAAGCCTAAGCACATCTTTTCGAATTCAGTCATAGTGTCTCCATCTCAACAACAGTTCAGCAACTCAACTGGGTTTGTGATAGTACCAAACGCCTGAAATTATACTGTGACTGGAGCGGCATCATGCAGTCTGTTGGAAAAGAAGAGTAAGGTAGGGTGTTGGGGCGGAAACATTGTGCTTTTAGCAGCATCGGTTCCAGATAACAAACAGCCAAACAGGGACATTTTGAAATGGGAATTTGCTGCGCAAATTTTACGCCCATTTCAAACCACTGCGCACGCAGGCGTGCTCCGTTATGCCCCTTAGTAAGAAGTTATGATTTCATTAGAACTGTGCTGTTTTCTTCAAAGCTAGAATAAATCGTGTTACCTTTTAGCCAGTTTTACAGGGTATCAAATAATGCATGGAGCTGCATGATGAGGGCTTTTTTTCTTGGTGCTTTACTTGTTCTTCAACCGACAGTCTCAATGAGTACTGAAAATACTCAAATCTCATCAGAGGTTACGAGTTCTTCTGCTATTCCTGTGTTCAAAGATTTTCCTTCTTCTGCACCTTATATTGGTCCAGCAGGAAAATTAATAAAAAATTCAGAACTATCTAAAACATTCCCAACTCGACTAAGCAAAGCAATGGCTGAACCGCCGGTAATTGCTGGTGAGTATGTTATTACTGGTTGGGGGTGTGGTGGGTCTGGTTGCTACGTTGAAGCATTAGTGAATAGGAAAACCGGGCAAGTGATTGATACCACATTTAATGCATATAATTTGTGGCAAGAGAACGAGAGTGGGGATGGTGAAGATTTACGAGTTGGTGAGTGGATTGACTCGTACAATCTTAATAGTCGATTAGTTGTCACATCAAAAGTTGCTGAGGACGTTGATGATGGCAACTCACGCGAATATCTAAAGAATTATTATGTCATAAATGGTAATAGTCTAGAGCTAATTAAAACTGTTAAAGAGAGCAAATAACTTATTTTTAGGAATGTCAGTGCCTAAAATAATAACAAACAGCTCAAGCAGGGACATTTCAAACCACTGTGCACGCAAGCGTGCTCCGCTATGCCCCTTAGCTAAATGTTATCTGAAAAGCGAATTTAATAGGCTTTCGTGGTTTAAATTTCAGACCGTAGTCAAGCTAGTTTTCGTGGCGCAATTGTATTCTTTCTTCGATTTAGCTTCAGAGTCGAATGGTCGAGTCACGTGATCAATCATCGGGAGAATAGGGTAAGTTCAGGCTCGCCGAGGAAAACTGCCTTTACTTAAGGCTGTTACCTTGGTCGGCAAAACTCTGCTTTTAGCAGCCTTGGGGTTTCAGATAACAAGAAATTCAAGCAGGGACATTTTGAAATGAGCATTTGCTGCGCGAATTTTACGCTCATTTCAAACCACTGCGCACGCAAGCGTGCTTCGTTATGCCCCTTAATTAAATGTTATCAAGAAATTGTCTAAATCAACATTTGCGGTGGTGGTGAATAGTTGTGATAGGATTATCTGAAGTAAGACAGTGCCAATAAGCGGCTAAATTATTGGCACGATTCTCTTAGCTAATCATCGAATTTTTCTCTAGCCACTCTAAAGTTACTAATGTTGCGAGAGAACAAATGCTCTTATTGTCCGCACCAATGAACTTTAATTCTTCAATTTCTGACTCAGGATGTAGATGGCCGCTGTAATCAGATAAGTAGCAAGTTAACTTAACAGTAACACCTTCATCTTTTCCGTCCGCTTGCGCTTCAAATGTACCAGTGTATTTTATGGTTTCAGGTATTAAATCAACGTCTAGCTCTTCTTTTATTTCGCGGAGTAGGGCTTGCTCATCTGATTCACCAGATTCGCGCTTACCACCTGGCAGATAAAATAGTGATTTGCCTTTTGACCTAACGGTTAAAAGTTTACCGTCACGAATGAGTATCCAAGCTAATTTATCAATTATCATTTTCACTAACCTAAATTTGGTTGCAGCATAGGACTATATTCGCGGTTTGATATACTATATTGCTGAGACTTTTACCATAGCATAGGCTGCTAGTTGTGAAGTTAGTATACAAATTCTGCCATTGATAGAAAGTTAGCCTGTTATTTGGTGCTATGTATTTTGGTTGCTTTGTTAGCTGCGGATTCTTGATAACAACAAGTTCAAGCAGGGACATTTTTAAATGGGCATTCGCTGCGCGAATTTTATGCCCATTTCAAACCGCTGCGCACGCGAGCGTGCGCAGCTATGCCCCTTCGCTAAATGTTATCAGAAAAGGCATCAAATTAATATTTTAGACGCATGAGAGAATAGTAGTATTGCCGTAGTAGCGTACTACGGCGAATGAGAAATATTATACCTTTAACGCCGCATTAAGGTGTGAGCAACGCTACCACGAAAGCCAACCATACCACCGTAAACACAAAACCCAACGATGGAATGAAAAATGCCAAGCGTTGGGAATCACTCTTAAATGCTTTGTATTAGTGGCGATTAAAAATTACCCCACCTCACAGTCGTCAGCCATCACCACACCCCTAGCCATTACAAATATACCCATACAACCGCAATGTATCCTCCAAGGAACACAAGCGAGTCCCTAGATTAAGCGTTGCGGCACTGCCGGCGGCGACGCCAAAGCGTACGGTATCAATGAGATCTGCGCCTTGGGATAGTTTTAATGTCATTGCGCCAACCATGCTGTCACCCGCGCCAACAGTACTCATTTTTTTCACCGGTGGAGGTACAACTTGCACGCAATGATCACGGTCTACGGCGAGTGCCCCTTGTGGCCCGAGTGACACCACTACGCGCTCGACGGCGCCAGACTGTACTAATTCTTTGGCTGCATTGCGCACGTCATCAGGATCTTCCAAAGTTCGACCAATCAGTGCAGAGAGTTCATTTTGGTTCGGTTTGACCAACGCAATACCGCCTAAATCTAAACACGCTTTTAGGGCATCGCCAGAGCTATCGATGATGCACTGGAGACCGTTGGCTTTTGCTTGTTGCACCAGTTCGATTAATTTTTCTAACGGTGTGCCGGGAGGTAAGCTGCCACTAATAACCAGAATCGAACCGGCAGGTATGGTATTGACGCGCTGTGCCAGTTGGTCAAACTCGGATTGGGTTAATTGCGCGCCTGGCATCACAAAGCGAAATTGTTCGCCACTGCTGTCTACATGGACATGCAGATTTTGCCGTGTCCAATCGGCGGTAGTTAAGGTCTCAGTCTGAATACCTTCGCGATCAAGCAGTTCTTTGAGATGCTCGCCTGTCGGTCCGCCAATCGGGAAAATCGCGTGAGCTTGACCGCCCAGATAGACGATAGCGCGCGCAACATTAATTCCACCGCCGCCCGGTTCAAATACCGGTGCGGTACAGCGCAGTTTTCCTTCCGGATACATTTTGGCGGTGGTGGTAGCGCTGTCTAATGAAGGAGACAACGTTAACGTGAATATCTCGGTCATGATAATACACCCTTAATGGTCGTCATTAGCGCACGACATGGTGCGTGAGCGGGGCGGATGCGAAACTGTGCATCTATAAGCCGCGTCTCTAGAAGCTATGCATCTAAGTAAAGCATATAACCGAGAACTGATGAGCTGGCATGTAAAAGAGCGTGATGTTGCGTTGAGATATCCCTGAGCAGGTGGCTTCGTGTATAAATGAATCAATCAATATGAGAAATCAGATAGGGAAAGCAAATGAACATATCTATCCAAAAAATCACACCACACGATGATGCGGTGATTTGCCACATTATCAAAACAGTTGGCGCTGAGTTTGGGGCAATTGGGGACGGTTTTGGTCCTTCTGATGCTGAAGTTCTGCATATGAGCGAACATTACTGCGCTTCAATGCGAAGCCAATATTGGGTAGCACGTATTGATGGCGTGGTGGTGGGCGGCTGTGGCATTGCGCCATTTAATGACAGTACAGAGACCTGTGAACTGCGTAAGCTCTTTTTACTGCCGGAAGGTCGAGGCTGCGGGTTGGGGCGGCAATTAGTGCAGCAATGTTTATCTTTCGCTCAAGCGCAAGGGTTTACTCACTGTTACCTCGATACCTTAAAAAGCATGCATGCGGCGATTTCCCTGTATGAATCTTTAGGATTTGAACATTTAGCTCAACCGCTAACGGGTACACCACATTGTGGTTGTGATGTTTGGATGCTAAAGAAAATCAATAAGTAAATGAATACGGGGAAGTGCAGCCTGCTGTCGTGCATCCCCTTTATTACTGCGTTTTATAAATTGCAGCACTGAATTTACTGCGATTTTTGCTCCAGCAGCGGCTCAATAAATGCAGCCACTTTATCGCGGATCAGTGGCTGCGCCTCGGCTGTTGGGTGGATCCTGTCACTCATCATCATTTCCGGTTTTAATGCAATATCTTCTATAAAGAAAGGGAGCAGTGGCAGGCTGTATTGCGTGGCAAGCTCAGGGAAGATTTGCTCGAATTGTCTCAGATAACGCGCACCATAGTTGCGAGGAAGTTGAATCTGGGTTAATACCACGTGAGTCTGTTGCGCTTTAGCCAGCTCAATCATTTGGATGAGGTTTTGGCGCACAAGGGCTGGGGTAAAGCCGCGCAGGCCATCATTACCACCCAGTTCAATCAGCAACCAGTCGGGTTGATGCTCAGTAAGTAGAGCCGGTAAGCGATTCAATGCACCTTGCGTTGTTTCACCGCTGACACTGGCATTAATCAGCGAGTGGTCGGTGCCCTCGGAATGCCATTTTTGCTGTAGCAATGCAGGCCAACTTTGCTCTGCCTGCATTTGATAACCGGCACTGAGGCTGTCGCCAAGAATCAGCAGTGTCTGGGCATGAACGGATGAAACCCATAAACACAAGGCAAACAGGATACGTGCCATGAATTCAACTCCCATTATTGTTGTCAGGGGCCTTGGCAAATCAGTGCGTCTTGGCCAAGAAACTCTCACTATCCTTGAAGGTATTGACTTACAAGTCAATAGCGGAGAAACCGTGGCGCTAGTTGGCGCCTCCGGTTCGGGAAAATCCACTTTGTTAGGGTTATTGGCTGGGTTGGATTTGCCTTCCGTTGGTAGCATCAGCATCTTAGGGCAATCGCTCACCGAACTGGATGAAGAAGGGCGTGCGAAATTACGTGCAGAGCAGATCGGCTTTGTATTCCAGTCATTTTTACTGCTTCCCACCATGACCGCACTTGAGAATGTCATGTTGCCGGCGGAGTTACGGGGCGAGACCGATTGTGAGCCTCGCGCTCGCGCGTTACTGGAATCCGTCGGCCTTGGCGATCGTTTGCATCATTTACCTCCGCGCTTGTCGGGTGGGGAGCAGCAGCGAGTGGCGATTGCGCGTGCGTTTATGATGCGACCACGTTTATTACTGGCGGATGAGCCGACCGGTAATCTCGATAGTAAGACCGGTGAAAAGGTGATTGAGTTGCTGTTTGCCCTTAATCGTGAACATGGCACCACGTTAGTAGTAGTGACCCACGATCGTGAATTGGCGAGCCGCTGTCAGCGTCAGGTCGTGATGGTTGCTGGCCATTTGGAGGGGTATGATGTATCGGTATGATCGCGAAAATTCTGCGTACCGCTTACCGCCAAAACCGGCCATATACCTAACAATGAGCCTAACCCTAACTCGAGCAAACCGACATTCGGCTAGTCTTCACCATAAAGAACTATGCGGAGGGATGGGCATATGACGCAATGGCGATTAGGCTGGCGTCTGTTGCGCCGCGAAGGGTTTAGCGGTGAGCTGCGTTGGTTTGTGTTAGCACTCGCGCTGAGTGTGGCCTGTGTTCTGAGCGTAGCGCTGGTGGCTGATCGTCTTGGGGCAGGGCTTAAAGCGTCAGGGCGTGATTTTATCGGCGCAGATCGCGTATTACGAACGGCAACGCCAATTCCTGATGGGTGGTTACAGCAAGCAACGCAAGAGGGATTAGCTGCACAAACCTCCGTCAGCTTTAACAGCATGCTGTTTCACGGCGATGCGCTGCAGTTGGCGTCAATCCGCGCTGTGCCTGATGGTTTTCCTTTCTATGGCCGCTTAGAGTTAACGCCTAAACTGCCGCCAAAGCCAGGGGAAATCTGGTTGTCGGCCAGAGTGATGCAGCTGTTGGATGCCAAAGTCGGTGACGATATTGAGGTTGGTAATACCGTGTTGCGGGTGGCGGGTCTTTTGGGTGAAGAACCCGATCAAGGGTTTAGTCCTTTCTTACTGGCGCCGCGCGCCTTGATCCATAGCGCGGATATTGGGGCGACGGGCGCTTTGTTACCAGGTTCACGTCAGCAATGGCGATACTTGTTTAAAGGCACAACCGAAGACCTGAACCGTTATGCCAACTGGCTAACCCCGCAGTTACAAGCCGGACAAAAATGGATTTTACCGGATGACGCCGAATCCCAAGTCGGGCGCTCTTTAGGCAATGCCGAACGTTTTTTCCGATTAGCCTCGTTGTGTGGCGTATTACTCGGCGCGCTGGCTATGGGGATTGCGGTGCGGCACTTTGCCGAGCGGCAGACCAATATGGTGGCTCTGCTTAAAACCTTGGGTGCATCGCGCGCCAGTTTATGGCAATTGATGGGAAGCTTATTGTTTTCACTGACATTGCTGGGCGCGCTGTTAGGCGTGGTAGCCGGTACCGCAATGCAGTGGGTGACCTTGCAATTGCTCGGTGAGCTGCTGCCTCCTGATTTGCCGGCGCCGTCATGGCGGCCTTTTGCGCTAGGCATTGCGGTGGCATTTTTCATCACCGCATTATTGGCGTTGATCCCGTTCTTACGCTTGCTGAAAGTACCGCCGCTGCGGGTATTACGCCGCGAACTCGAGGCCGGTATTCCCAGTTGGTTTGCCATTCCTGTCGGGTTGCTTGGGCTATTTGCATTGGTCTGGGGATTTACCGCCGATGTGCGCTTAGCACTAGGGTTAGTCGGCGGTATGGGCATATTGATGGGGCTGCTTGCTGCCGTGGCTGCTTTATTGCTCCGCTTGGGCGCACGCATCAAAGGGCCACATGCCTTGCGATTGGCGCTGGCACATCTTTCCCGTGAGCGCGCCAGTGGACTGTTTCAATTAGCCGGTTTTGCGCTGGCGTTAATGCTGCTGGGTTTGCTGTGGGCGGCGCGTACGGATTTGTTGGATGAGTTTGCCGCTCGTTTACCGACAGATGCGCCTAATCGCTTTTTGGTCAATGTGGCTGAGGGCGAGCGTGATGCAATTGGGCAAGCGCTGCACGCCGCCGGAGCGGTGATGTCTGACTTTTACCCTGTGGTGCGAGGGCGTTTGACACATATTGCCGGTGAAGCTGTTGGCGAAGGCGCGGATAGTGGGCGCGAAGGTGTCGATCGAGAACTGAACTTTACCACCACGGGTACCTTACCGACTGATAATCAGGTGACCAGCGGCAAATGGTTGCAAGGTAAGGGGGAAGTCTCGGTTGATAGCGAATTAGCCAAGCGCCTAAACATTCAACTTGGCGATATGCTGGGTTTCACAATTGAAGGACGCAGCTTCGAGGCGCGCGTTACCAGTTTACGTAGCATCAAGTGGGATAACATGCGTCCGAATTTTTACATGATCTTCTCGGACGATTTGCTGGCGCCATTCTCGCGCACGTGGCTCGGAAGCTATCGCTTACCAGAGAGCGGACGGGCAGCGGAAATTGAACTTATCCGCCAACATCCGACGGTCAGCCTGATTGATGTTGATGATTTGATCACGCGTTTATCGCGGGTATCCGAGCAAGTCAGCCGGGCATTGGCATTGATGCTGGGGTTAGTGACCATTGCCGCTTTACTGGTTTTGCTGACGCAGACGCAGGCCAGTATGGCCAGTCGCCGTCGCGAGCTCTTATTGATGCGTATGCTGGGGGCTGGTAGCCACTTGCTGGGTAACATGTTGCGTTGGGAATTGGTGGCCAGCGGGGTACTCGCCGGTTTGTGTGCAGCCACCGTGGTAGAGCTCAGTTCGCTGGCGCTGCAGTGGTGGTGGTTTGATAGACAATGGCAACTGCATTGGGATATCTGGCTGGGCTTACCTTTATTTGGCGCGGTGTTGATTACACTGACCGGACAAGGCATGCGTCGGCAGCTGTTGGCCGGTACGCTGAGTGAACGATTACGAGGCTTAGGGCAAGAGTTACAGTGAGGCGTAGGGAATATCGCGCGTAATATTCGTATGCAGAAGGTGTCGCTGTCCGGTCATGCCGGGCAGCGCATTATCCTGGCTGTGTGAAGTGGCGTTGTGCTGTTAACCGGTAATGGGTATTACGCGGTGATGCGGTTATTGCGTACTAACGCGCGCCGTACGTTTTTACACATTTTGCCGAACTGATTGAGATCATCAAAGCCGGGTGCGATCCCCCGATCTAGCTGGTGTTGCCAGTATTGCAATTCAGTATCGACCAAATCCATCAGCTTTTTCGGACATCCGACACAGGAGTTATCCGGCCCACAGGTAAAGGTATCTTGCTGATACAAAGGGAATTCGGCTTTTACCGCATCGATGATCTGTTGCATCGCGGTGATGCGATCAGGTTTGATAGACATGCATACTCCCCAGTCATTCTCCCCATTAACAACACCCACATAAAATACGAAGGCTGTGCGTATATTTAGGTTGTTTGTCTCTGAAAATAACTGTTTTCACAAAACAGCTGGTTAGAGAAACTGAACGGTTTCAAACGAACACTCAAATTTAGCGGTGTATTGTAGCGAGCGATGCAAAATAGTCTATTTTCTATGAGGTAAAAGATATTGTCTTGGCCGGTTGCTTAATGTTTGTATTGTGTGCTGGTTTATTTGTTTCGAGTGAAAGATAACGTTGAGCGCGGGCGACACCTAATTTGTAACTTGAAAATGCGGCCCGCACTCTGAGATCAGCGCTTTAAAATGCGGATTGAGCGAATCTTATTATCAAAATCAATCGCTTCCTGATCACCGCCCTGACGGGTGTAGTAGCCACCGGTGTAGCTGATGCCCTCATAGAAACGGACAGTCCAGCCATCAGGAATACTGAAGGAAGAGAGCCGATCCGCGAAACCATAACGGGCAAGATCCGGCATATCACGGCTAATCGCCAATGATGCGCCGCGCTGGTGGCTGCCATCAAAAATCATCAACACGTTTTGTGCGTGGCCATCATCCTCGTCTAATGAGGTGGCTGTGCATACGGCATCTTTAGTTTTACAGAAAATACTGCCATTGCCTTGGCCTTGTTCACAGCGTTGGCTCACTTTGTGGCGAGCGCTGCGCTCTGAGCGGCCGGCATCAGCGTACACATCACTGAATGGGGTCAGGGTGCATACATAGATGCGTTCACGGTAGGCTGGGCGTGAGGCCGGCTCATACACCGGATCTAACCCGATATTTTGATTGATGATAATCGATGCATCGGCGCAGCCGGCAACCGTGAGGAGTAAAATCCCAGATAATTGCTTGACCATAAATGACCTTGTATTACAAATGGGGCGAGAGAATTGCATAAATAGATACGAATGACCAGTGTTTGCTGCGTGATATGCGGCAAATTGTGGTGAAAAAGAAGTAGCGAAGAGGTGGGGAAACGCATTTAAAAGAGACAAAAATGCCGCGGTGTACAGGCCGTGATGTTGATGTCACTGGCTAGCACAACGCGGCGGGAGTGCCGATTTATTCGCTAAGCGTATTAAATATCAAAGCGATCGGCATTCATCACTTTGGTCCATGCGGCGACAAAGTCATGAACAAACTTCGGATGATTATCATCTTGCGCATACACTTCGGCGTAAGCCCGCAAAATGGAATTGGAGCCAAACACCAAATCCACTCGGGTAGCGGTCCAGCGCACGGCACCGGTTACGCGGTCACAAATCTGATACAGATTTTCGCCTGCCGGTGTCCATGTGTAGCTCATATCGGTCAAGTTGACGAAGAAATCGGTCGACAAGACACCGACACGATCGGTGAATACGCCATGCGCCGAACCTGCGTAGTTGGCACCTAACACCCGCATGCCGCCCATCAGTGCGGTCATTTCTGGCGCAGTCAGCCCCATCAGTTGCGTTCTGTCGAGCAGCAACTCTTCCGGCGTGACCACATAATTTTTCTTCAACCAGTTGCGATACCCATCAGCCAGTGGCTCTAGCACGTTAAAAGATTCTACGTCGGTCATCTCTTGTGTTGCATCACCGCGGCCTGGAGCAAACGGCACCGATACTGCCACTCCCGCTGCTTTCGCTGCTTCCTCAATGGCGGTATTCCCGGCTAGCACAATCACATCGGCAATGCTCGCTCCGGTTGCTGCAGCGATCGGCTCCAACACCGCTAATACGCGCGCTAAGCGCTCAGGCTCGTTGCCTTGCCAATCTTTTTGCGGCGCTAAACGAATACGCGCACCGTTGGCACCGCCACGTTTATCTGAATTACGGAAGGTGCGGGCACTGTCCCATGCGGTCGTGACGCGATCACTGATAGACAGGCCGCTGGCTACAATCCGTGCTTTGACATCAGCCACATCGTAATCAGTGCGTCCAGCTGGCACCGGATCTTGCCACAGCAGAGTTTCGGCTGGCACATCGGGTCCGAAATAGCGGGATATTGGCCCCATGTCGCGGTGAGTCAGCTTGTACCACGCGCGGGCGAACACCTCAGAGAAGTAGGCTGGGTCTTTATAGAATCGCTCGGAGATCTTGCGGTATTCCGGATCCATCTTCATGGCCATATCTGCATCGGTCATGATGGGGTTGTAGCGGATGCTTGGGTCTTCCACATCAACCGGCTTGTCTTCTTCTTTGATGTTGATTGGCTCCCATTGCCATGCGCCCGCCGGACTTTTGGCCAGCTGCCAGTCATAATTGAGCAGCAACTCAAAGTAGCCGTTATCCCATTGGGTAGGGTGGCTAGTCCATGCGCCTTCCAGTCCACTGCTGACTGTATTGCGACCAATCCCTCGGCTGGTTTTATTCAGCCAACCGAAACCTTGATCTTCGATTTCTGCACCTTCTGGCGCGGGGCCTAAATCTTTGGCGGAGCCATTACCGTGACATTTCCCTACGGTGTGGCCACCAGCGGTAAGCGCGACGGTTTCTTCGTCATTCATCGCCATACGTGCGAAGGTGACGCGCACATCATGTGCGGTTTTCAGTGGATCTGGCTGACCATCCACCCCTTCAGGGTTAACGTAAATCAGCCCCATCATCACCGCGGCGAGCGGGTTTTCCAGATCGCGTTCACCGGAGTAACGGCTATTTTTGGCGGTGCTGGGGGCCAGCCATTCTTTTTCCGAACCCCAGTACACATCTTTTTCAGGATGCCAAATATCTTCGCGACCAAACGCAAATCCAAAGGTTTTCAGGCCCATTGATTCATAAGCCATGGTACCGGCGAGAACAATCAAATCAGCCCAGCTAATCTTGTTTCCGTATTTTTTCTTGATTGGCCACAGCAGTCGACGGGCTTTATCCAAGTTGACGTTATCAGGCCATGAATTGATAGGGGCAAAACGTTGGTTACCGTGTCCGGCGCCGCCACGGCCATCGGCAGTACGGTAAGTGCCCGCAGAGTGCCATGCCATCCGAATCATTAAACCGCCGTAATGTCCCCAGTCCGCTGGCCACCACGGTTGGCTGTCGGTCATCAGAGCTTTAACATCATTTTTCAGCGCTTCCACATCCAGTGTTTTCAGGGCTTCGCGGTAGTTAAAGGCAGTGCCCATCGGGTCAGTTTTGCTGTCATGCTGGTGCAAAATATCCAGATTCAGGCTTTTAGGCCACCAATCTGCGTTGGTATTGGCTGAACCGGATGAGGTCAACGCACCATGCATGACCGGACATTTTCCGGAAGGGGTGCTGTGTTTATTTTCCATATGAGCTCCTGTTCATTTCCAGTATGAAACGCATTGCTGCCATGGTGAACATGCCAGCACTCATCAACGCTAAGGGCCTCTGAGTCCTAGGGTTGAAGCGCATGTTCAGCCATAGCTGAAATCATTATGCAGAACATCAAAACGCTTTCTTGCCTGCTTACTTATCTAAGGCGCAAACAACGTTACGCTGATGTGCATGTACATAAAAACACTGCAAGTATAGGTAGAGAGTGGCCAGTTTGCTGACGACACTACACCATTTAGATGACGCTATCACAAACATGCCGTCACCCCTGTGTAGCACAACCTCGAAACGCTAACACTGCTGTATAA
This sequence comes from Plesiomonas sp. PI-19, assembly GCF_021368255.1. Classification (NCBI taxonomy): domain Bacteria; kingdom Pseudomonadati; phylum Pseudomonadota; class Gammaproteobacteria; order Enterobacterales; family Enterobacteriaceae; genus Plesiomonas; species Plesiomonas sp. PI-19. The sequence continues at coordinate 1,432,067 of NZ_JAJNMQ010000001.1, read as the reverse complement.
CCAAAAGTGTTATGCGGTGCAGCTTCTTTAGATTTGCTATAAGTCGCGGTGTTTTAATCTGTTACAAGGCATGTTGTGCTGATTGAACGGTGGTTGTCGGAATCTGGATATGCGCGTAATTGACCACGAGAAAAGAGAATGGCTAAGCGCGGGATAGGATGCTGGAGTCAGCCACGTAATCCGCTTATAGTGCGTTTTTTAGGGAAAGGACAGGGATATTCAAGATGCATATTGTTTGTGAAACCGCACGGTTGCGAGTGCGTCATTTTACCGATGCCGATACCGCATTTATCCAACACTTGCTGAATGAGCCGGCATTTTTGCAATATATCGGTGACAAACAGGTTCGGGATACGGCAAGTGCATTGAACTATATTCAGCATGGGCCACAAGCCTCTTACGCGCAACATGGTTTTGGTTTGAATTTGGTTGAGCTTAAAGCCTGCGGTACCCCTGTGGGGATGTGTGGCCTGTTACAGCGTAACGAGTTGGATTTGCCCGATCTGGGTTATGCCTTCTTGTCGGCGCACTGGCGTCAGGGTTATGCAAAGGAAGCGGCGCTGGCCGTGTTAGACAATGCTCGTGAACAGCATGGCGTCAACCAAGTGTTAGGCATCACATTGCCCGACAATATTGCATCTAATCATCTGCTTACCGCCTTGGGGTTTGCGCCTCATGGCACCATCGCACTGTATGGCTCGGAAAATAATCTCTATCTGCGTACACTGCTGCCGTGCTAACACGCGCCCCGCACATACCATGATTAGGGACACGTGCAATGAAGATAGAAATCGGCACCTTAGATGATGTGCTGCAGGTCGATTCGGGGATCCCCGAATTTGATGGCCGGACAACGCGTGCACTATTAGAAGAGCGTTTGGCTGGTAAGTCGACGCTGATCTTAATTGCGCGAGCAAAAGGAAGAGCGGTTGCCTACAAACTGGGCTATGCAATTTCCGAGCGTGAGTTTTACAGTTGGCTCGGCGGTGTATTGCCAGAATATCGCCGCAAGGGCATCGCCAGTGAGCTGCGTCAAGCGCAAGAAATGTGGGCGCGCGAGCAGAGGTATCACTGCGTGAAGGTGAAATCGATGAATCGTTATCCGGCGATGCTGCAGTTACTAATTACCAGCGGCTACCACATTGTCGGCTACGAAGAAAGTGCGTTAGTGCCAGAATGTGGGGAAGGAAAAATCCTGTTTCAGCGCATGCTGTAAGCATGTTGAGTGCTGTTATAGTTTATTGAGCCACTCTAAATTTAATTTAAATAAATCAACATAATACATAAGTTTATACACGGAATCTGTTCATGAAAGTATTGGGTCGGACTTTTTTTCGCGCCGCTGCGGTAGTGATTTCTTGCTGGTCACTCGCGGGTTTAGCGCAAAGCTCCTCGGTTAAGGCGCAGGATACTGCGGCGTTATCCGCGCAAGTGAAATCGGTGGAGCAGACATTAGGCGCACGCGTGGGGGTATCTGTATTTATCCCGAGTCAAGGCGTGGTGTGGAATTACCACGGCGACCAGCGTTTCCCAATGATGAGTACGTTTAAAACGTTGGCTTGCGCTAAAATGTTGTCGGATGTTGATGCGGGCAAATTGGCATTGAACGATACCGTTAAGGTTCGAAGTGAAGATCTCATGGAGTATTCACCGGTATTGCGTCCACTGGCAGGTACGGATATCACCTTACAAGCTGCGTGTCAGGCAACCATGGAAACCAGTGATAATACAGCCGCCAATTTGGTGCTTGAAAAAATCGGTGGTCCTGCTGTGCTAACAGCATACTTGCAGTCAATCGGTGACAACGTCACAAGATTGGATCGCAATGAGCCAACACTCAATGAAGCGGCCAAAAACGATCCGCGAGATACCACCACGCCGAATGCGATTAACCACACCTTGAACACATTGGTGCTCGGCGAGACCTTATCTAGCACTTCACGTCAGCAGCTGAAAACGTGGATGCAAGATAATAAAGTGGCGGATGGATTGTTGCGCTCCGTGCTGCCTCAAGGCGTTCAGATAGCCGATCGCTCTGGTGCGGGTGGTTTTGGCTCCCGTGGGATCACCGCGTTGGTTTGGTCTGCGCAACAAGATCCGATGTTTGTCTCTATCTACCTGACACAAACCGAAGCGACCTTTGATGAGCGTAATGCCGCGATTGTAACTATCGGCAAAAGCATATTTGATACATTTTTGACCCGCTAAACGGTATTATTACCGCAATAACGAAGGCAGCCAGCATGGCTGCCTTTTTGTCTGTATTTTGTACTGCATGCCGCTTATATAAAACGAACGCGTTGAGTTTATGATGAAAATTGAATGCCTGAGTGCACATCCACACCTGATTGACCATATTGCCCGCTGGCATTTCGATGAATGGCATTCGCTATACCCGGATCGCACCCTTGATGATTTTGCCGCTGACCTGCGCGAATCTCTGGGGGAGCACGCGGTACCGTCAACGTGGCTGATTTTCCATCAAGGTGAACTCTCGGGCACTGCGGCGGTGCTGCAACACGATATGGAAACCAACCGCGAACTCACACCTTGGCTGGCGAATGTCTATATTAAGCAAGATAAACGTGGGTTAGGACTGGGGCGTAAGGTGGTGCATCATGTGATGAGTGCGCACGGTAAACAGAGTGATGAGCCGCTGTTTTTGTTCACAGAAGATCAGCAAGCGTTTTATCAAAGTATGGGCTGGCAAGAAATCAAACAAGAATGCTACGCAAACAAACCGGTGTCCGTGATGCAGTTTATACCCGCATCTCGTACCGATATTGTGGCGTAACCCAATAGGTATTTACGTGACACTGTCACTTTCATGCGATTGTCTCAAACCATCACGCTCAATCACAGAAAACAGGTTTTCGGCGCCATAGTCTGGGAAAAGGGGGAACAGCAAGCATGCCAAATTTAGATAATCGTATCCCGCCACCACTGATTGCAGCGAGTGCCGCCTTGCTGATCGGGTTACTGTCATTTTTACCCGGGCATTTTCCGTTGCCGCATGGCCTACGTATCGCGCTTATGATTGCGCTGTTCGCTATGGGCATATTACTGGGAATTGGCGGTGTGATAGCGTTTAAGCGTGCACAGACCACGGTAAATCCACTCAAACCGGAAACGGCATCTGCCTTGGTGGTTGGCGGCGTGTACCAATATTCTCGCAACCCAATGTATACCGGTTTAGCCCTCTGGCTGGTGGCCTGGGCATTGTATCTGGATTCAGTCATCGCGTTAGCTGGGGTAGCCGTATTTGTTAGCTACATGACCCGTTTTCAGATTAAGCCAGAAGAGCGGGCGATGCAGGCTTTGTTTGGCACGCAATTTGAGTTGTATAAAGCACGAGTTAGGCGTTGGTTATAAGCGCCTTATCAGTCTACTGTGTGGCATACGTTGACATGTGTTAGATAAACAGCCCCCATAATAAACTTTCACACGAGTAAAGGCAGTGCATGTAGCGCTGCCTTTATTCTTTGTGCCTACAGCGCTACCTCTGATGGGGTAGATTCAGCTTTATTAGTCTACGAAATGACTAACTGTCTGCTTATCAAGATTAATTTTTCAGCACTCACACAACATAATGCGTTTTTTTTAAGGATCGGGGATTAATCTCACATCCTGATACTGGTTTTTGCTTTCAGGGTTTGATATACCGAAATCAGAGGCAACACGGAGCATGACAGAGCGGAGGTATTGCGCATAAAACTGGGGAGATGCAAGAGGGCAACGTTCTCTTGGTTCCGACATCTCTAATGCAACTGTGGGTATGCGGGCTTCCGACATACCGGGCTATCCGTAAGGAGGGCATAATGCTGGTAAGTAAACACGGGATTGGTGGCGTCGGCATGCATGATGATGGATGTGACTACACCGCAGTAATCTTAGATCGGCAAAATGCCGCAGCGAGAGCCAGAACGCGGACGGGGTTTCGTCCCGCAGTAAAACCGGTAAAAGTCTCTGATATTTCTGTACCTGAAATCGCACAGGTTTTTTTGGGTGACAGAATGACCTTTTCAAGAGGTATTCTTGAAGGTATCTATCACCTACAAATGCTAGGGTATTCCGCTGAAACGATAGCGGAGCGAACGGGGATTGGATTGATCACCGTGAAAGATATCCTACGTCGAAAAACAAACTCTCACCGTGCGGCGTTCAGTGCTGCTTCTGTAAAGCCGTTGTCTAGCGAACGGGCAATTTTTGATTTGATCCGTATAGCTGATGAGAGAGATAGGCAAGAGCGTCGAGTCAGTTAATACGTCACTCTTGTTTTCAGCTACGGTGGTTTTGCGCCTCCGTAGTTGATACTAAATGTTTCAATTCGTATCCATTTATTTACTCATCGTTTGCTAACTGGCGTTATCTCGCAAAAAATAATTGTCTTTATACTTAGTTTATTCGTTGTGTAATAATTGAAAGGTTGTTTTGTTTTATCTCGCTCTATCTCTTTTCTATATGGAAAAGGTGTTTTATAAATGAGCTGGTATAAAAATAATAATTAGGCATCATGTTGTATATTGAATAGAAGATATGCGTTATGAGTGGACACTCTTGGGTATGTATCAGGTGTAAAATGCCAGCCATCCATGGAACAGGATTACAAAAACTACGTAAAAACCTTCTCACGTTTAGAGGCATTTTTGCGCTCATAACGTTTGTTCTTGCCGTGTTTTTCTTTGTTCTTCTCGTATTACAATTACGAAAAGATGAGGCCATGGATTATGAAGCGCTGACGTATTGCTGGGATCTGGGTATTTCAGCTGCGTTTATGGCATTGCTTAGCATTATTGCAATAACCAAAGCGGTTTTTTGATTGCTTAATCATTGTGACTGGCAACAGGCTTACTAAGATGTTCAACGGAGGATAAATGCCGTTTAGCATGTTGGTGAGCCTGTTTGCGTTTGATACGGAATAATCAAGAACGTAGGCATAAAGCGGTTATGAGTTGATTTTATTGGTGACCAGATGATTGCTATGTCACTGATTGGAAAGTAAATAATAGCTAGGTAAACTTAGGATAACAAGGAAGATTGGCAATGGGGGATGTAACCGTACTGTGGCATGTCGCTGTGATTTGGGGATTAGCTGTACTGACTCCTGGTGCGAATGTGCTGTTAACCTTGAATACTGCGTTGACGCAAGGTCGTCACAGTGCGTCTTGGGCTGCATTGGGCGTAACTAGCGCGGTATTTATCTGGGCTCTCTTAGGTGTGTCTGGTCTGCTTTTGCTCTTCAAAACATTCCCTTGGTTGCTCTACCTGGTGCAAGGTGTGGGTGGATTATATTTACTCTATTTAGGTTATAACAAGTTGTACAAGGTCGTGTATGAAATAATTAAACGACGCGCAGTAAAAATAGATCCAGTGCCACTGACAACAAGCATAACACCTGTGTATTCGGTTGCGCCATCAACGAAATCAATGTTTAAAACAGCGATGGTAACCAGTCTTATTAATCCTAAAACAGGTCTTTTTGTCCTCAGTCTTTTTTCTGTTACGCTTCCTGATGTATTTCCTGCCACGCTGGCATCACTGGTTGTGATCATTATGTGTTGCATTACACTTATGTGGCATATGACGTTGGCGGTGGTGTTTTCTAAATCCACGGCCAAAAATGTATATCACAAAGCATTTATTCCCATTGAACTTTGCTGTGGTGGATTGTTCACTTACTTTGGATTAAGAATATTATTAGGTTAAATCACTCATCTTGCCGTTGTAGCCCTAATCTTGTTCTTGAACTGGCCGTCTTGTTTAAATGTATAGCGAGCCGGGGATTTGCAGGATAATCTAACGAGTTGTGATTTATCTCATCCTTCGACGACTTCTCCCTTCGGATATCACTTTTTGACTGGCAAGTTCACCAACCTTAACTAAACTCAATAGTGGGTATTGAAAGATAATACCTTTATTCGGATTACCTATAGAGACTTATAGATGAAAGGCATCTGTTTTTGAAAGAAAAATCAAAGACATCTGCTGCAACATAGAAAAGCAACGCGTAAAATCGAAAGCGTAAGACATGTAATCAGATGGTAATTAAAGGTAACCGGCCTGTATACCCTGTTTGATGAATGGTGGTAATGTGACTCTAGGGCATGTTATCCCAGTTGGGAGCAAACACTTCTGGTATCTGAACGCTGAAATGCAGTTTGGTTTGAAGTGATCTCGCTGGAAGCAAATGATGACAGTCCACTTTTGAATGGTATGTGTGATGATACATGTCACGGAATACTGAACACCGCGGTTGTGGTGTCAGCGTCCGGAAACGTGTAACCAAGCAAAGGAAAGGAGGCGTTATCAGGGATTATAGGTAAATCATTCAAACCAATCCTCAAAGAGGTGGCAGGATGCTGATTCCATTATCGTTAAGTGTTGTCGTGTTACTGGCTGTGGTAGGTTTGTTTATGATGAACCGAAAATCCACGAGCAATGGTCAAATGGGTAGCTTCTATGGTGCGTCCAAAACACCATCAGGCTGGGATCAGGAAACTGATTGAAAACGGTAATTTGATATACTAATGTTTGATTAGTGAATCAACGCGATGCGGTCATAAGGAGGGTGACAAAAGGAAGCATAACTCGCGTATCCTTGCTAGCAACAGCAGGAAAATCCTAGCCTAGCGGCAAGTGACAAGAAGCAACAGCAAGATGCAGGAAAGCTAAGCAAGAAACGCAAGCTAGATATGGTAAACAGCGTAAATATGCTCAGGAAAGTAGAGTAAGCAGGAAGTAAAGTCAGTAGTACGTATCAGTGATAAGTAAACGTTATACTGTAATGCGTTACCGGCCATGTAAGGCTTCACGTGAAGATGGCCATCAGGTAAGTGCATGGGGTAATTGACCGGACAGTCAAACAGTAAAATGCAAAGTACCAATACAGCGAGTCTGTAGCTAATACACCTTGTTATAAGGGTATAACTCAAGTGATAGCACATGAATCAACATGCTGTTGTATCGCAAACGAGTGAGCAAAAACTGTAACGTTAAACGTAAAGATACAAATCGGTCAAAACTGACGTTAAATGAGATAAAGCAAAGCAACAAGGTAAAAGTTAGTAAAGCTAAATCGAAACGAAACGCAATGAAAATCAAACACGTAAGGCCTGATTTACGAGCTAGCAATTAGCTAACGGAATCAGTGAAGTCCGGCAGTTACAGATGTTAAACGTAAAACAATCTGGCTGAAGGGGCCAAACGAGTCTGGAGATAGGTTGGGCGTGTTATTGTTGTAGTGATACGGCAATGAGACGAGATGAGAATAGCGACATAATCCGTTGTTAAGTTGAGGTTTTGTGGTACGAGTAATAACCGGTGAAGTCCTTGGTGGTGGAAAACATTGCTGATGACTTTAGTGATTAACGTAAACATCGATAGTATGTACACCTAAAACCGGAATCGCTGATAGAGGATTCCGGTTTTTTATTGGCTATGCTTTGTGAACTGACTTTGTGAGCGAGCAGTGTGAACGGTTGCTTCTCAGCTGCTTTTCTCTGTGGCGCTGTTAATACACCCAGTCTTTCAACTTAAATTGCATCGTATGTTGCCCATCCGTCAGATGAAGAATCTGGTTTTGCCATGTCAGCGTTGCCCCTTGCTGTAGCATCTGGGTAAACATTGCGTCAAATTTCTCCCATTCGGGATTCGCACAATTTTGTTGCGTTAGCGGGCGAAGGTCACTGACGATCCGTTGTCCATCAATGAGGTAAGTGCCTTGTAGCTCATGACAAAAGGTCGCTCCCAGTTGGCTATTCTCATAAAAATCGATGCCGGGATACATAGTGTTGCCTTGTTGAACCGGAGTCTGGTCAACCTGAGTCAACACAAAATGACGATGCGCTAGCATTTGTGGCGTGATCAATGACTCTGACGCAGAGGATGTTGCTATTGCGTTTGCTGATGTGGCGGCGGTGTTGGTGCATGCGGTCAGTGTTAACAAGGGGAGGAGTAGCAGCAGTTTGTTCATAAGGTCGGCCAGCGATTTAATTTGCTTAGTAAAATAATCAGTTCCAGAGTGTTGGCTCTCTGTAATCTTGATGCGACATAATATGAAAATCATACCTTAAATCTGCAAGCGAAATAGCACTATTCTGACTTGGCTGCGCTTTAATGATAAATCCTTTTGTGATGGGCTAAGGCCAAATTATAATCTCTCTTTTCTTGTGGATGCGGTGAGATCTCGTTCATATGCTGAATGTGTTGGATTTTGTGTTTCCAGTATTACTGGGCATTGCGGTGATGGTCAATGTGATCATGGCGGTGGTTCTGTGGAAGGGGCAAATCTGTCCGGGGCAGCGTCGTCGCTTGATTAAGCAGGGGCGTGGGTTGACGGTTTTATGGTTGTCAACGTTGGCTGCGGGTGCCGTTTCTCTAGAAAATTCAGTATTGGTATTTTTGGTTGCTGTAGCGGGGATTGCGTATGAATTTTCTCGCCACCAGCCAGTGCGAGCACGAAATGCATTGTTTGCTTCAGCGATAGTCGGCGTGTTTGCATTTATAGCTGCGCTGTTTGTGCTGCCGGCGAAAGCGGTGATGGTGGTCAGTTTGCTGACATCTGGCGCTGCAGTAACACATACGTTGATGGTTTCTGCACGTTGTCGATTACAAGCATTTTACCGTCTATTACCTGCGACGGGGTTATTGGGTATTTTAGCCGCATGTGCTGAAGCAGTGCGATCCGCACTTAATGTAAATCTTATCAATGCCGTTTCTGCACAATATGCAACCGCAGGGGCATTGCTGATGCTGGCTGTTGCATTTGTCATTTGGATTTGGCCTGAGTTTAGTCAAGAGAAGCCTGGATTGGGTCGAATGGCGGTTGCAAGCACTATTTGTGTGATAAGTAACTTGTTTAATGGTGCGATTAATATTGGATATTGGATTTAACTTACTTTGATTGCTTATTGCATGAATGTAATGCGGATATCGGTTTTGAGATAAGACGAGCCATAATCTCACAGATTAATTGTAGTATTAATGAGGTGAAACTATTTAATAGAGTTAGCGCTGATGTATTGACCGCTGGGGCAATATAAAGGGTAGGGTAACAGGCCGATCCTTGGCCAGTGGTTTACTTACTTTTTAATCCAAACAGCAGATAAAGCATATTACGTAATTCAGCAAAATAATCATCTAACTGCGCTGTGCTGTCTCGTGAGCAATCACGCAGTACAGCCGTTACAATCAGTGGGATCATTCTACGGATAGTGGGTAAGCGGCTCTCATCAAAATGAGGGTTTAAATGAATAATCAAATTACCCCAAACATCAGATAACCATTCATTTTCCAGCTCATACAGGTTATGCAGCTCTGGTGTAATCGCTACAGAAGACCATACAGCCTGATAGCCGGGTTCTTTACTCAGAAAATGGATATGTACGTTCAGTAGAGCGTTAATCAGCTCTTCGCCATCCAATCGTTGATCTCTGACCTGACGGAATTGCTCGCGGAGCTTTTCCAGATGGCTTAGAGCCAGTGCATGAATGACTGAGGTTTTATTAGGGAAGTATCGGTACAGTGAAGTCCGAGTAATACCCGCATGATTAGCGATATCACCAGGGTTAACCGCATCAATACCTTTCTGGTCGAATAGTTCTGCTGCAGCATCCAAGATGCGTTGAACGCGCTCCCGGCTACGGCGTTGTAGTGGTTGTTGTCGCTGCACGACGTGATTCCTCATGTGTTGTGATTTTATCGGTGACCACTGTTCGAACTTGTTTTATCACAATTGGTGTTGTTTTATTTATAAAGCTAGAAGCGAAAGCTTGAGTTCGTCAAATAGCATTTGAATAAATCGTTCAATGTATTTTTGTCGGGTTTCCGACAGCATTGATATCAATTTCCATTCATAAAAGTAACGGTATTCGACGAATTGACATGTTTTGCCTATATTCTGCGCAAAAGAAGGCATAACTTAGCAGAAAATCAGAAACAAACAAGCGGGAGTATAGTGTCGTATCTCACGGATATTTCAGCGTTATTTTTAAGACAGTGTGTTTTAAAATTAATTAACTTAATGAAATATCTTTAGTTCTTTGAGGAGGACTTGGGGAAAATAGGACAGGAGGTATACAACCCCCTGTTGATAATTTTTTTTGGTCAGAGCTCGGATGTCGGATTATATTTCGACTTTATTTACACAGTGTTTTGTTTTAACGAACTCTGCGATATTGCTCAGTGTGGTTTCGGCGATATTGGTCAGTGCTTCTTCGGTTAAGAACGCTTGGTGACCGGTGAACAGTACGTTGTGGCATGCCGACAGACGACGGAACACGTCATCTTTGATCACGTCATTGGATTTGTCTTCAAAGAACAGATCGCGTTCATTTTCATACACATCCAGACCCAGAGAACCAATCTGCTCTTGCTTCAAGGCTTCGATAGCATCTTGAGAGTTCAGCAGAGCACCACGACTGGTGTTGATGATCATCACGCCTTTCTTCATCTTGGCAAACGCATCAGCATTCAGCAGATGGCGATTTTCCGGTGTCAGTGGGCAGTGCAGTGAAATCACATCTGACTGGGCAAACAGGGTATCAAGATCCACATATTTACCACCGAGTTTAGCCACTTCAGGGTTTTCGTACGGATCAAAGGCCAGCAGATTCATGCCAAATCCTTTCAGGATACGCATAGTGGCAATACCGATTTTACCGGTACCGATGATCCCTGCGGTTTTACCGTGCATATTAAAACCGGTCAGGCCTTCCAGTGAGAAGTTGGCATCACGGGTGCGCTGGTAAGCGCGGTGAATCCGGCGATTCAGGGTTAGCATCATACCGACCGCATGTTCTGCGACGGCTTCCGGGGAGTAAGCAGGCACACGCACGACGGTGATACCGTACTCTTTGGCAGCTTCCAAATCGACGTTATTAAATCCGGCACAGCGCAGAGCAATCAGTTTGATCCCCTGTTGAGCAAGTACCTGAATAGCTTCACGATCGGCGGTATCGTTCACGAAGATACAGACAACGTCAGCGCCTTCGGCCATCCGCGCGGTCTTCGCATCAAATTTAAAGTCGAAAAATTCGAGATTAAAGCCAAAATCCTGATTTACCAGGCTGAAAAACTTACGATCGTATTGTTTGGTACTGAATACAGCGATATTCATGGTCACATTCTCCGCAACTCAAGCTGTAATTAAATTACAGAAATAATTGATGCAAATCAAATAACGTGCCAGGTCGCACTGTAAGTAGACGTTAACAAAGGTGTACAGCTCTAATTTATGTTATTTATTTTCATAAATTGGCGAGAGAACCCACAGCGACAGAACTCGCAGCGGTGTTGGCTGCGTTCATTCACCCCAATCACGTAGTTTGCCTATGCTCATGGGGATTCACTCACTGGCCGCCCACCTGCAACTTAACGTTGTTTGGGTATATCGACTCTCATCACTTAATGTTTCTACACATCATGTGTCTACACACGGATCGCCATACTTCCCAATCAATGCTGAACTTCAATCTCAATCGGTAACCTCGGCACGAGTCCCGTATAAGTATGGATGAAGCCGGATGTACGGTGAGTGGTGCGTCTGTGAAATTCTTTGCCTAGGTCATCGGGTTCACACTTTACGGACTATACACTGGCTATGTGGACTCTTGAGTCTCGCTGCGGTTGAGTGTCGTGGTCGCATTTTGCTGCGTGCTGACCGCGCGTTGCGGCTCGAATCACCGACAATGTTCAAATAAGCTGGGTTGGTGACTTTGTTATCTGCTGAACCTTGTCTATCTTTAGAAGAAAATACCGAACATTATTCTTTGCTGCCGTGTTTTCTTTCGCTAGAAGAGGGGATTGCCATGGAGTCCATTAAAGTTGCTGATTATATGCATCGCAAGATCGTGACACTGTCACCCAAAATGACGCTGACGGGTGCGCTAAAGGTTCTGCTGGATAATCAGCTGACTGGTGCTCCGGTGGTTGATGCGCACGGTATGTTGGCCGGATTTATCTCCGAACAAGACATGATCAAACGCTTGCTCAGTGCGTCGTACCATAACAGTGAGTTTTCCTATGTGTCTGATTTGATGCGAACCGAAGTCCTGACGGTTGCCCCTGATGACTCTGTGGTGGAGATAGCACAGATGATGGCGCAACAAAAACCGAAGATTTATCCGGTTTGTCTGGATGGTCGTGTGGTGGGCATTATAGATCGCCATGACATTATGCGCGCTATATATAACCATCTTTCCAAAAATCACAATGTTATATAACTGAGATACTTTGTAACGGTGGTGATATTGACTGTTCTTTGCGCACAATCTCGGAGTTTTCCATTGCGTCGTTCCGAGCTGTGCGCTTGGTCCAAAAATAGATATCTAATTGATTCATTATGTTTTTCTGACATAACTCACGGCGATTTTTCCCCAGTCTGAGATGATATCCGTAACTTTTATATGGATTATTAAAGACGGTGGTTACGCATGGATAGAGAAACCTACGGTTCATGGCGGTTTTGGCTCAAAACCTTGCCCTTTTTGTTGTTTATCCTCATTTTATTAGCTCCTTCCGACTGGTTTATGATGCCGGGCTTGACCACCATCGAGCAGCGCGTGATTGCTATTTTTGTCTTAGCTGCGCTCTGTTGGATCCTCGAACCGATTCCTATCTATGCCACTTCAGTGCTGATAATTGTGCTGGAATTACTGCTGATCTCCGATAAATCTATTTGGCTGGCTCTGCCCGCAAACGATGAACTGGCATTCGGCACCCAACTGGGTTACCAAGAGATCATGGCGACCTTTGCCTCGCCAATCATCATGCTGTTTCTGGGCGGGTTCTTTCTGGCCATGGCGGCGACCAAATACCGCCTAGACGTGAACTTAGCCCGTGTTTTGCTCAAACCGTTCGGACGTAACCCACGCAACGTGATGATGGGGCTGATGGTGGTGACGGCAGTGTTCTCGATGTTTATGAGTAACACAGCGACTACGGCCATGATGCTGTCGATTTTGACACCGGTGCTGGCGGCGCTGCCGGCAGGGGATCGCGGACGGGTAGCGTTTGCACTGTCTATTCCCGTGGCGGCGAATATTGGCGGGATTGGCACGCCGATTGGTACGCCACCGAATGCAGTTGCGCTCAAGTATTTGACTGGTGAGAACGCGATTTCCTTTGGTGAATGGATGATGTTCGGCGTGCCATTTGTAATGGTAATGCTGGTTATCAGCTGGATCTTGCTCAACACCTTCTATGCTTCGGAACAAAAAGAAATTGATGTTCAGATTCGCGGTAAATTTTTGAAAACCGGTAAAGCCTACCTAGTGTATGTCACCTTTATCGCGACCGTTTTGCTGTGGATGTTTGGCAGTGCGCACAACATGAACTCCTACGTGGTGGCGCTGATCCCAGTGGCAGTGTTTGTCTCTTCTGGGGTGATCACTCGTGATGACATGAAAAAGATGTCGTGGGACGTGCTCTGGTTAGTATCGGGCGGTATTGCACTGGGCTTGGCGTTGGAGAAAACCGGTTTAGCTGCGCGCTTGGTGCACAGCATTCCGTTTGCTGACTATCCGGCAGTAGCGGTGCTGTTAGGGGCGGTTGCGCTGACCTTGATCATGGCTAACTTTATGTCTCACACCGCCACGGCCAACTTGTTGTTACCACTGATGGCGGCGCTGGCGGGTACGGTTTCAGGGCTGAATGAAGTCACACTTATCTTGGCGGTGACCTTTGCCGCATCTTTAGGGATGGCGCTGCCGATCAGTACGCCGCCTAACGCTCTGGCCCATGCCACGGGGATGGTGGAGTCATCACAGATGGCGAAAACCGGCACGTGGCTTGGCATCATCGGCGTGGTGCTGTGCTTGATGATGTTGGCGCTGCTTGGGCAGTTGGGGGTGATCTAATGCCCGTATCTGCAACGCAACCGACCGTGTTTGAGCGCATTATCCGCGATTATTTCACGCATCCGGCGCAGCGGGTCACCTTGCAGCCCGGCGATGTGCTGATGGACCAAGGCGAGTTCAATGAGCGGCTCTATTACGTGCATTCTGGACAGCTGATCGCCACGGTCAGTGCGCCGGATGATGTGGGGGAAGAGGAGCAAGCCGAGCTGTTTTTGGCAAGCCCGGGCACCTTTATCGGGGTGCACAGTTTCTTCTCTTATCGGCTGGTGGCCTCTAGCCGCGTAGTCGCGCAGACGGAGGCTGAGCTGGCGTGGATAGATATCCGTACGCGGCCGGTCGATCCTGAATTGCACGGCAGCTTAAGTGAGCAGTTTATGCCGGTGATCGTGGAGGAGTTGCAGCGTCGGCAATGGCGTTTGAGCCAGATGGCGCGTGAGCGCGAGGCTGCCAACCGTCGCTTGCATATGGCGGAGAAGCTCTCGACGCTCGGGCAGCTGGCCGCCGGTTTGGCGCATGAGTTGAATAATGCCGTAGGGGTACTGGCGCGCAAATCCGATTATCTGAGTGGGGTGTTGCGGATTTTGCTGCAGGAGAAATCGCCGTCGTTGATCAGTTGGTTTGACCGAGGTCAGCAGACCGGACAAACCGCATCAAGCTCGGTGGTGCGCCAACAGGCGGCGGAGTTGCGTCGTCGTTTTGGGTTAGCGCCGGAGCAAGCGAAAACCTTGGCGCGAGCGTTGGATGATGGCGCTGTCCCGACCGAATTACCACAGCCGCTGGAAGGTGCGTTGCAGCTCTGGGAGATCGGGCGTGATTGCTATGACATGCAACTGGCGGCGTCTCATGCCTCTGGCATCGTCAAATCGGTGAAGCAGTTAGGCGGTGGCGATTATCAGCGGCAGTGGGGAATTGATGTCAATGAATCTGTCCGCGAAGCCTTGGCGCTACTGCAAAGTCATTTGCGTGAGGTTAATGTTGATTTGAATCTGGGGCAATTACCGCCTTTGTATGGAAATACCACCGAACTGGTGCAGGTTTGGGTCAATATCATCAAAAATGGTTGGGATGCGATGAAAGATGCGCAAACCCCTGATCCCACCATCAAGATTTCTACCCGTGCCGGTAAACGCTCGATTCAGATTTCACTGGCCAACAATGGCCCGATGATCCCTGAAGAGGTGGCGGCGCGTATTTTCCAGCCCAATTTTACGACCAAAACCATGTCGGCGCGTCGCCAAGGGCAAACGGTAGGGTTGGGGTTGGGCTTGTATATCGTTAAGCGCTTGGTGGAGAGTTACGGCGGAGACTTGCTCTTGAAAAGCACGCCCGAATATACCCGTTTTCGTGTTCGTTTGCCGCTGCAGGCGGAGCCGCTGTCATCGCCAGAACGCCATGATGACGATGAATAATCGTGTGTTTGCAGCAGGCGAAAAGGGGGGGCTGGAGTTGGCGGTGAGTTAGCCCTTATTGAGGCTAATAGCGAAGCTAATTATTTATCTTCGCTACCAACATCAGCCTTCGCGGCATAACCGCAACACCCTACGTGAGCCTGTGCTGGCACAAGCAAAGGGATTTTACAGGAGGTCAAAATGGAAAAGCTGTATCTGATTTGTGTGGATGATCAGCGAGATGTGCTGAGCGCTGTCGTCAGAGATCTCGAAAAGCTGAGTGACTGGGTCTGTATTGAAGAGTGTGAGTCTGCCGATGAAGCGGCGGGGTTAATGGACGAGCTCGATGCCGAAGGTTGTCCGATTGCGTTAGTGATTTCCGATCATATTATGCCGGGCAAAAGCGGGGTCGATTTTCTGGCCGATATTGCCCAAGACATGCGTTTTATCCAAACCAAAAAGATTTTGCTGACCGGACAGGCATCTCACAAAGACACTATAGATGCGGTGAACCGCGCCCGTATTCAGCACTACATTGAAAAACCGTGGCAACCGGAGCCGCTGTTGGCTATTTGCCGTAAATTGCTGACCGAGTATCTGTTTGATACCGGTATGGATGTCACGCCTTATATTGAGTTTGCCGACCAAGCGGTGTTGCTGGAGCGTATGCGCGACTAGCACCATCTTGATTGCCGCAGACAAAATGAGCCCCAGTATTGGGGCTCATTTGTTTCGGTATACCCGATTTTCCGGCAGTGATTCTCTTTATTGCGTGTTATTCGCGGTACAGCTTCACCAGCTCAGGATCGAGTACCCCTTGTGGGGTGAGTGTGACGCGCAGACTCATCATCAGCATTAAAGTGGATGACAAGGTGGTGCAGGCCAGCAGTGAAAGCATCACCAGAATCTGGTATTTAATTGCCAACAAAGGGCTATTACCGCCCAAAATCTGACCGGTCATCATGCCCGGTAACGAGACAATCCCCAGTGTTGCCATCGACAAAATTGTCGGCGACCATGCCGAGCGCATAGCTTGGCGGACGTACGGTAAGGCGGCTTCCCACGGCGTTGCACCCAGCGACAGATCCATCATCCACATCGGTTGTTGGTTGACGACGGCGCGATAAAAGCGATCTAGCACCAGGTAGTTTGCGGTGAGGGCATTACCTAACAACATACCGGCTAGCGGGATGGCAAAGCGCGCATCAAACCACGGCGTAGGCTGCAAAATGACCACCAGCAAATAGCCGAGGATCAGCAATGCGCCGCAGCTTATTCCTGCGAAAACCGGCAAGAATAAGCGCTTACGTGGCAGTGGGGTGCGTTTGATGGCGTTGGAGGCGGCGGCGCTCATCATCACCAGCAGCCATGCAGCGTTGACCCACAGATTGTTCAGTTTAAACAGATACTCCAAATACACACCGATCAGCGCCAGCTGCACAATCATACGCAGGCTCGACTTCACGATGTCTTTGCCCAGTTTCAGTTGTAACCAGCGGCTGAGAAGCAGCGGAATACCCAGCAGTAACACACCGAGCGCGACATCGGTCCAGCTGACAAATAACTCATCCATGTGCCAGTACCTGCAATTGTTGGTTTTCGATATGCCAATGTTGGTTGCAGAAGGCCACCATATCGGGGTCATGGGAGACACTGAGCAGCGTGCAACCTAATAGCTCCAGCAGAGCAAACACGCGCTGCTTGCTATCGGCATCCAAGGCTGAGGTGGGCTCATCGGCAAACAAAAACGGACGATTCAGCTGCAAGCAGCCGGCTAGCCCGATACGTTGCCGCTGTCCGCCAGAGATGTCTGCCATGCGCTGTTGCAAGGTCTCCGGCTCTAAGCCAAGCGCTGCTAGCAGCGCTTGTGGCTGGCAAATGTCTGGCGGTGTGGTGGCGGTGGCTTGATTGAGCTTAAAGCTGCGCAAGCGCTCCAGATAAGTATCTACCTGCATATCCAGTGGCGGGATCTGCTGTGGTAGATAGGCGATTTTTTGCCGAATAGCCTGCTGCGTGAGCGGAGACACCGGTTGGTCAAACAGCCAGACTGTACCACTGTCGGCGGGATACATACCGGATAAAATTCCCAGCAGGGTGGTTTTGCCGCTGCCGGACATCCCCGTTAGCGCGACGCGTTCGGCGCGGCGAATTTCGGCTGAAAACGGAGCAATCAAGGGTTGTCCATTCAACTCAACGCTAACCTGATCGGCGCGTAATACCGTATTGGTCATAAGTGATGTGTAATGATTCGTGGAGTGATGAGTGAGAGTAAGCATCTGGTTTGTATCAAACGCGCTAGGCGATTGACCGAACAGATGTTTTCTGGATAAGCATCATGCATGGAATAGGTCAGGTAGACAAGTTTCTGTGCACTTTATTCATACAAATCGGAGCAACAATTAATTCAAATTGCGCCGGTGGGGATTACTGGGCATTTAGCGCATCTTTAGGTGGCGGGCTCGTTGGGGGGCGAAGGCGGTGTTTGTGTTGTTGATGCTTTGCTGACTGACGTGGCTTCCGTGTTACGCGCACTACGGCCAAAGGGCAGGATTTGTGCCTGTTGACCCATAAACTCGCCAGGGCGGTTCAAAACCTGTTGCAACGTACCGAGTTGACGCATCAGCAAGCGATTCAGTAACACGCAGGTGTGCAGGGGATTTTTGCCGGTCGAAATGCAGCGGTCAATGTGGCCTTGCAAAGCACGCAAATGCGATTGTGAGCGTGGTGAGGCGGCATTAATTAGCGCTTCGGCATGTGCATGACGCAGATCTTCCAAGGCTTGCGGGTCTTCTTTGGCCAAACGCACTAACTCATCAAACGAAGGTAACGGCAGGTTCGGTGATGCGGATGTTGCTGACGATGTCATGGCCTTCACCCTCTGATTCGCTCCAGCGGTTCTGTTGTATACCGCTTTCTACACATTTCACACTTAAGTACGTAGGGTACTTGCTCTGAGTATTAGCGCAGTCTGCGGGTTTTGCCATGTTGCACGAGAGTTGTGTCTGTTGTGGGAGCTTTAAGTCAGCGAACCCAAGTACATTGGGCAAGACTTTTGTATGGCGATGATGAAATAGCGCTACATTTTCGGATGGAATGTCAGATGATTCACAGATGACGGCAAAGTTACACACAGGTTCTGTGGATAAAATTGGGAAAAGTGATGAATTCAGGGTTCAGCTAATTGAAAATAAAGAATAAATAAAAAGAAAAGAGGCAGCGTTCTGATAGAACAAAAAAAAGCCCGCAATGCGGGCTCGAGTAAGAATCTGATCTAGTTTCTCATCGGTTATCACGCAGATTTGCGTTTGTGATCCCAGCTCAGTGCACTGGCGCCATATTGCACCATCATCAGCAGACCACCGGCCATTGCGATGTTTTTCATGAACATAATCATTTGCATACCATCTTGTGGATGCAGGTGGAAAATCACAGCGCTTGCCACACAGAACAGCGCCAGTGCTGCGGAGATGAGGCGTGTCTGGAAGCCCACCAGCAGCGCAATACCACCACCGAGCTCCAACAAGATCACCAGCGGTAACAAGAAACCCGGTAAACCAACAGATTGCATGTAGGCCTCGGTTCCGGCATAACCGGCGCCCAGTTTGCCCCAGCCAGCGATGATGAAGATTTGTGCCATCAGAGCACGAGCGAGTAAATCAATGAATCTCATGGGATGTTCCTTCTATTCCTGCAACCTTGAATGCGTCTGTAAAAAGCATGTCCTGCAATAAAACGGTATTGCGATGGAGCCTTTCTTATTGTGTTGTTGCTTGTATTAAGCGGATGTGACTGACGCCAGTCACATCAGTTCAGCAATTGCTTCCTGGGCGGCATGTTGCGCTTGCGCGACAGCTTCCGGGCCAAATGCCAGCGCTTCGGCATAAATGTACTGAATGTCAGTAATGCCGATGAAATTGAGTATAGTTTGCATATACGGGGTGATCAGGTCAGAAGGTAAACCTTTGTGGATCCCGCCGCGACTCGTCAGGACCACGGCTTTTTTACCCTTCACCAAACCTTCAGGGCCGTTTTCGGTATAGCGGAAGGTCACACCTGCACGCAGCACCATATCAATGTAGGTTTTCAGTTGCACAGGGATGCTGTAGTTGTACATTGGCGCTGTAAACACAATCACATCATGGTCATTGAGCTCGGCGATCAGTTGGTCTGACAGCGCTACCGCTTCACGTTGACGCTCACTTAACTCACCGGCAGGGCGTAGCGCACCCACGGTTTCGCTATCCAGCATCGGAATTGGGTTTGCCACCAGATCGCGCACAGTGACACTGTCACCTTTTTCTTGGTGCTGCTCAATCAGGAAGTCTGCCATCCGGTTGGATTGAGAGTGTTCAGACATAATGCTGGATTTTAAAACCAATACCTTACTCATGATGTTTCTCCGTTCATTATTCGGGGTCGTGGATTCCGTTTACTGCAACATCATCCCTCGTTGTTTATTCAATTTACGCGAAATATCGGTGCGAAAAAGCGCAAAAAATCGCGCTCATTTTTCTAAAAAATAGAATGATTTGGTTATCGCTCGGCACGAGTGGACTGTGTAATCGGGGGGAAGAGGAGAGAAACGTGGAGAGAAATTCAGTGGTGATGGATGTGGTAAAGTGACTAGCAAGAAAAGGAATAACTCACCGCCGGCCATATATGGGTACCGGCAGTGAGTGAATACGTGCGCAGATTAACAGCGCAGTAGCGATTCTGGCTCGCTTGGCTCGGCGTCGGTTGCCGTACCGTGCGTAAAATGCTGGATGATTTGCTGAACGGCCGGATTGCGCGCGGCTTCCACGCTATAACACCAGCCGATGCGACGCGATAGGGCGAGCTCTGGCACCGGACAATGCAGCAAGGTCGGCCAATCCGCTAACAAACTTTGTGGCAGCAGCCCAATACCTAAACCCGCATTAAGCATAGCGGCCAATTGCTGGTGGTTGTCGGTGGTGCCTTTGGGGGTTAACACCAGTGAGTGCTGCGACAACACGCCCATAATACGCTGATAACTGGCACTGGCGTGGCAGGCCAACCATTCTTGTGCGGGAACGTCGGCCAGCGTCAGCGATTGCTCCGAACTTATTGCTTCCCGCACTAGCTGCGCAAAGGGATGTCGTGCTGAAACGGCCAGATGGTAGGCATCATCCAGCAGAGGGAAGAACAGGTCATCGTCACACAGGGCGTCATCGCGATCAATGCGCATATCACCAGCGCAGCCTTGTAGCAATGTCAGTTGTAATCCGGGAAGGGCAGCATAGCACTCGGCTATCAATTGGCTTTGCCAGTATTGCCCCAGATCGGCCATCAACCCCACTGACAAACTCACCGCACCACCTTGCTGTGCAAACAGCGTGGGCAGGTTTTGCAATTCATTCACCAAGCGGCGGGCGCTCGGATACAGTCGGCGGGCTTCATCCGTCAGTGCGACGCCTTTGGGTTGCCGAATGAACAGGGTGACATTGAGCTGCTCTTCTAGCTGGCGAATGCTGGCTGATAAAGCCGGTTGTGATACGTGGCAACGCTGCGCGGCGGCAGTCATATTTTTTTCTTCAAACACGGCGGTAAACGCACGCAACAGACGGTAATCCATAGTGATAACTGTTTTTTATTTCTAATCGGCTTGTATCGCCAGATTGTATCAAATTTCTCGGGGCGATATACCGCAAAAATGCCATTCACCTTATTTTGCTATCGGTATTGATTATCACTGTGGGCGTAACTTGCTTTCATTTGGTGAAAAATGCGTCATTTATGGGGCGAGAAATTCGTTGCTATAAATCTTGTACGGTCTGTTTTCGCTATATCGTTGAGGTGTGGCGAAATATTGTTCGCATGGTAATCAAACAGGCCAATATTGCGACAGCTAGCAATCTTTTTCAGGCGTCCGCAGAGAGTGATAGAGGCTTTTGTCATAGGTTTTAGTTATGTTTGTCAGTGTTTTTTCCCATTTCAGTCTCATTTCTTACGGGGATATAGTACGCCACATCGAGCAGACACAGATTATGCGATTACTCTTGTTTATAGGGCGCTGTTTAATACCGTGTCTCTCACGTGATGTCTTGAGCTGTTTTGAGGCATCACTGCAATTTATTTGAAATATTTAATTGAGGTAGCCATGAAAGACTCTAAATCCCTGATCGTGATCACCGGTGCAAGCTCTGGGATCGGTGCCGCCACTGCGCGTCTGCTGTCATCTCGCGGTTACCCATTGCTGCTGTTGGCGCGTCGTGTTGATCGTCTGCAAGCGCTGAATCTGCCAAACACCCTGTGCTGTCAGGTTGACATCACTGATGGTGAAGCGGTGAAAGCGGCGATTGCGCAGGCCGAAGCGCAGTTCGGTCCGGTCGATGCACTGATTAACAATGCCGGTGTGATGCTGCTGGGTAATATGGCCGAGCAAGATCCGAAAGAGTGGCAACAAATGCTGGATGTTAACGTGAGCGGTTTGCTGAACGGGATCCATGCCGTACTGAAAGGGATGCGCGAGCGTAAGAGCGGCACCATCATCAACATCAGTTCGATTGCTGGTCGTAAAACCTTCCCTGACCACGGCGTGTATTGCGGTACCAAGTTTGCGGTACATGCGATTACCGAAGGGCTGCGTGAAGAAGTGGCGATGGACAATGTCCGTTGCATCACCATCGCACCAGGTGCGGTAGAAACTGAGCTGCTGTCTCATACCACCAGCGATAGCATCAAAGAAGGCTATGAAGCGTGGAAAACGGAGATGGGCGGCGTAGTGAAAGCTGAGCAAATTGCCGAGGCGATCCGCTTTGCTTACGAGCAACCACAATCGTTGTGTATCCGTGAAATCGTTCTGGCGGCAACACGTCAGCAGCCGTAATTTAGCGCAAAAGCAAAAGAGTGGCGCGATAACATAATGCAACTTGATGAGGTGGCTCAATTTAGCCAATAAACTGAGTCACTTGATTGATAAAGGCGAGGGAGAGCGAGACTCCTTCGCCTTTTCTTTATGGCTTTCCCTGTTTACGACTGTACCGTTTATTACTGCGCATTAGCTTTCCATCATTCCACGTGTTTTCCCATCCCTTATTTTAATCTCCTCTCCATATCATCTCCCGTGCATAATGGTTAATACGCGGTTCAGACTCTGCAGGTTAGAGTGCTGTAATCGGGTAAAATCGCGCATACACGCGGCAACGCTGTTGGCATAAGGATGCTGACCTGTGGCGTGTTTGAATTTCGTGTACAGGAGTCTGCATGTTGTATCCCAAGCGCCATTATTGGCGGCAAACGCTCGGAGCTATCCGAACTTGCGGCAGAAAACTGATCGAGTTTGAGCTGGTCTTTGCCCTGATTTCTGCGGGGGTGATGGTGCCGGCGTTCGGCTGGTTGCTGAATCATCTGATTGCCCGTAGCGGTAATGTCACAATCACCAATTACGATTTGGTGGATTTTGCCATATCGCCCTATGGCGGTTTGTTCATTCTGACGGCGCTGTGCAGTGGCTTTACGCTGTTTTTTACCCAGCGTGCTGGGGTGACGATTTTGGCCGCCTCCGGATTGTACGGTTACCCGATTGGACCGGTGCGCGCATTGGTGTTTGCTCTTGGTCGCTTACCCGTATTTCTGCGCTTAGGGATCTTGTATGCCGTGACGCTGCTGGCGCTCAGTGTGCCTTTTGCCGGTTTGGGTTACCTGCTGTTTAGCCTGTTGCTGCAAGGGCATGACATCAATTACTACCTCTATTACAAACCGATGGAGTGGTATTTGGCGCTCGGCGGCGGCGCTGTATTAGCGCTCGGTTATGCCATCTTGGTGCTGCATTTGTGGGCGCGAACGGCGTTTGCGTTGACCATTATGGTTAGTGAGCCGGTAAATGTGGTGACGGCATTGCGCCGTAGTTGGCGGTTGAGCGCGGGCCATGAAATGGCGATTGTGTGGCGCGCGGGTGGCTGGTGGTTGTGGGTTGGCGCAGTGGCGTATCCGCTGATCCGCTTGATTTCCTGGAGCGCCGATCAGCTACTGGATCAATTAGCTCTTAATCTGTCTGCCGAGGTGACGTTTCTGGCGTTAGTCTCCGCGCTGGTGTTTATGCTCAGTGCCGGTTGGTCATTGCTGGGGATGTTTGGCGAAGCGTACATTATCCAATTGTTGTATCGTGATTTTGGCGAAAAACCGGCTGGCTTGGAGCGTTTGGGACGCGAAGCGGTGAAGCAGGCATCCGATTTGTCGGTGCGCACCTTAGGCGGCGTGTTGACCGGTGCATTTGTAGTGATGCTCGGATTGGGCATTTATGCACTGAGTGGCGAGCCGCAGCGCGATGAAATTCTGATCACCGCGCACCGTGCGGGGGCTGCGCGAGGCCCAGAAAACACCGTGGCGGCATTGCGCCAAGCCATTGCTGAGAAAGCCGATTATGCTGAAATTGATGTGCAAACGGCCGCAGATGGTGAATTGGTGGTGCTGCACGATGCGGATTTGATGCGTATTGCTGGCGATCCGGCGCGCGTTGCCGAATTGAGCCACGAAGAGATCCAACAGCGCGATGCTGGTGCTTGGCATAGCGAAGCATTTCGTGGTGAACCTGTGCCGACATTACGCCAAATGTTGGATGAGGCGCGTGGGCGTATCGGTCTGAATATCGAGCTTAAATACAACCGTCCAGATCCGACATTGGCGGCGGCGGTAGTGGCGATGCTGCAAAAAGAGGGGATGACCCAGCAGGTGGTAATTACTTCTTTGGAAGCCAAAGCCATCGAAGAGGTGCGAAAACTTGATCCATCAATTCGTACCGGATTGATTGTGACGCAGTCTATTGGCGATCCGATTAAAGCCGATACCCAGTTTTTGGCCGTGAATCAGAGTGTGGCGAATGAGAAGTTTATCGCGCGTGCACACAAAGGTGGCAAGCAAGTGCATGTGTGGACTGTCAACAATCCACGTCAGATGATCCGGATGCTGGCGCTGGGGGCGGATGTGCTGATCACGGATTACCCGCAAGAAGCTGCGGATATTCGGGCGCAGTGGCTGGCTCTGTCACCGGTCGAGCAAACGGCGCTGCGCTTGCGCTATGTCCTGTAAATAGTCCTGTAAATGGTTCTGTAACCAGTTCTATAACTGGCTCTATAAAAGCACGGCCAACCCTGTAAATCTCTCCGATATAAGCGTCGGTGCTAGTCATGCATCGGCGCTGAGACTTTAGTCTATATTGTCGACAATTTTCTTGAGTTACTGCATTACTGATGCTTAATTAAGCATCAGAGTACGGGTGCAGTTGCATAATCTCATGCGCTGCTGAATCCGTGTCGACAGGAGCGCAGGATGGCGTCGTCCTCTTCATCACTTTCATTTTCTACATCTTCGCGTGTAACGGTTGAGCACCCGTCGAGTTACGCAGCAGCGCATGCTACGGAGATGCTGACCTTGCCACTGCGTGATGCGACTAAAGCTGCAAGTTTGACCGACAGTTTGCGTGAGGCAATTGTCAGCGGTGAAATAGCTGCCGGAAGCAAGCTGTCTGAGCCCGAGCTGGCACGCCGTTTTGGGGTGAGCCGTGGGCCGCTGCGTGAAGCCATGATGAAGATGGAATCGCTGGGATTGGTCGAACGTGTGGCACATGTCGGCGCACGCGTTGTGACGTTGTCACTGGCGCGTTTAAGTGAATTGTACGCCGTGCGCGAGGCGCTCGAAGGAATGGCGGCGCGGTTGGCGGCAGAAAATATTACCCCTGAGCAATTGCAAGCCTTACAGCAATTGCTGAATACCCATTGTGACTACATTCGTGATGTTGATGGTGCGTCTTATTTCCATCAGCAGGGCGATTTTGACTTTCACTACCGGATTATTCACGCCAGCGCGAATCGTCGTTTGATTACGCTGTTATGCGATGAGTTGTACCACCCATTACGCATGTACCGCAGTCAGGCACCGACTAGCCATTCCCGTCCGCAAGCGGCATTAGAAGAACATCGCCAGATTTTAATGGCGGTAGCCGCCGCCGATGGGGAACTGGCAGAGCTGCTGATGCGTCGCCATATTGCGCGCAGTCGCAAGCTGATTGAGCAGCAACTGGCCTAATTATCCACAACACTGACAGCGACAAGGAGAGATGCTGATGTCCATCCGAGACGGTCTGAAGCAAGGAAAATCGCCCGGCGCGCGTTTTCGTCACGCAGTCGCGCAAGGTAATGCTAATCATGGTGGCCCCCTTAAAATTGTAGGCGCCGTGAACGCCTATTGCGCCTTAATGGCGGCGCAATCAGGTCATCAAGCACTGTATTTGTCTGGTGCTGGGGTTGCGAACGCCTCATTTGGATTACCGGATTTAGGCATGACCTCATTAGACGAGGTGCTGACGGATGTGCGTCGTATTACTGCGGTGACCGATGTACCGCTACTGGTGGATATTGATACTGGCTTTGGCGGCGCGCTCAATATTGCCCGCACTATTCGCGAGATGGAGCGCGCTGGCGCGGCGGCGGTGCATATTGAAGATCAGGTGAGTCAGAAGCGCTGCGGCCATCGCCCGAATAAAGCGGTTGTGAGTCAGGCAGAAATGGTGGATCGCATTCGCGCCGCCGTGGATGCACGCACCGATCCTGATTTTGTGATTATGGCGCGTACCGATGCCTTAGCCGTTGAGGGCATGGATGCGGCCATTGAGCGCGCATTGGCTTGTGTGGCAGCTGGTGCTGACATGATTTTCCCTGAGGCGATGCAAACCTTAGCGCAATACCGGCGTTTTGCCTCGGCTGTCGGTGTGCCGGTACTGGCGAATATCACTGAATTTGGGCAAACCCCGTTGTTTGAATGTCGAGAGTTGGGCGAGCAGGGCGTGGCGATGGTGCTGTATCCCTTAACTGCTTTTCGCACCATGAACCGCGCGGCAGAGAGGGTGTATCAGCATTTAGCGCAGGCGCAATCGCAGGTCGCGCTTGTGGATCAAATGCAAACGCGCGCCGAGCTATACCACTATCTGGATTACTTGCGCTATGAGCAAACCTTAGACCGGTTATTCAGCCAAGATGCCGAAAAAAGCGCCCTTTAATAACGGTACTTAATTCTGAATATATTTAAAGCATAACGAGTATGACATCTAGAGCGCAGCGCGGCGGTGCCCTGAACCTACAGGCATCGGATGTCCTGGTCTGCCTCTCCGAATATGCAGTTCTCACTGATACGGAAGGAATGGATTATGACAAGCTCTCCAACATCGGCAGCGCTGGGTGGCGCAGGATTACGCGGACAAAGTGCAGGGCAAACAGCGCTCTGTACCGTCGGGAAAAGTGGTACTGGATTAACCTATCGCGGTTATGACATCAGCGATTTGGCGCGTTTTGCCTGCTTTGAGGAAGTGGCCTTTTTACTGCTGCGCGGCCATTTGCCCAACGAGCAAGAGCTAGAAGCCTATCGCCAACATCTGGTGGCATTACGTGGCTTGCCGGAAAAACTGCGCATTGTCTTAGAGCACATTCCGGCCTCCGCGCATCCGATGGATGTGATGCGTACCGGTTGCTCCGTGTTGGGTAATTTGGAGCCGGAAACTGATTTTTCGCAACAAGTGCACGTTGCCGAACGCTTATTGGCCGTGTTGCCTGCCATGATTTGCTACTGGTACCGCTTTAGCCACCAGCATGTGCGAATTCGCACTGACTCGCCAGAAATCAGTACCGGCGGCTACTTTCTGCATCTGCTTTATGGCTATCGACCTGATCCTGAATTTGTACAAGCCATGCACTGTTCCCTGATTTTGTATGCCGAGCATGAGTTTAATGCCTCGACCTTTGCCGCACGCGTGTGCGCGTCAACGCTGTCTGATTATCATTCGGCTATTACGGCAGCGATCGGTACATTGCGAGGGCCATTACATGGCGGCGCGAATGAAGCGGCCATGGAGATGATTGAACGGTTCACCAGCGTAGAAGACGCCGAGCAGGGGATTTTAGACATGCTGGCGACGAAGGCGAAAATCATGGGATTTGGTCATGCCATCTATCGAACCCATGATCCGCGCAATGCCTTAATCAAAGCATGGGCGCAAAAGCTGGCAGAGAAAACCGGAGACACCCGCTATTACCCAGTATCTGAGCGTATTGAAACGGTGATGATGCGTGAAAAAACACTGTTTGCGAACGCCGATTTCTACCATGCCAGTGCGTATCACTTTATGAAAATTCCCACACTGTTATTCACCCCCATTTTTGTGCTCAGTCGGGTGACTGGTTGGTCGGCGCACATTTTCGAGCAGCGCGCTAATAATCGCATTATCCGCCCCAGCGCTGATTATATCGGCCCTGAGCCGCGCAGTTGGTTGCCCTTGGCTGAGCGATAAAGCAGAGCGTTAATTGATGGATGAGAAGAGCCAAGACTATCAATATAAGTCATCATCCAGTGATGTGCTGTTTTCAATAGCAAGAACGCGCGCTGTAGTAAAAATATCTAATATCAATATCTTATCACGCATAAATGCTATACCCGACAAGGAGTTCAACCATGCACGGAATCAATCAAGCGGAATTAAACCAGCGACCAGCGCCAGATGCCTTATTGTGCCAAATTGCTGATTATGTGATGGATTGCACCGAGCCATCCGCCGAAGCATTAGCCACTGCGCGCTATTGTTTGCTCGATACGCTCGGCTGCGGATTACTCGCGCTGCGGTTCCCTGAATGCACCAAGCACTTGGGGCCGCTGGTGGAGGGCACATCCGTGCGCAACGGGGCGCGTGTTCCGGGGACGTCACACGAGCTGGATCCGGTCACCGCCGCATTTAACATCGGCTGCATGATCCGCTGGTTGGATTACAACGATACGTGGTTGGCTGCCGAGTGGGGGCATCCCTCTGATAATTTAGGGGCTATTTTGGCAGTGGCTGATTATTTGAGCCGTAAAGCCGTGGCGCAAGGCAATGCACCACTGACTTTACGCGATGTGCTGGTGGCCATGATTCAAGCGCATGAGATTCAAGGCGTATTGGCCTTGGAGAACAGCTTTAACCGTGTCGGGTTGGACCACGTGTTGCTGGTGCGTGTGGCATCCACGGCGGTGGTGACACGGCTGTTAGACGGTGATCGTCAGCAGGTGATCGATGCTTTATCACAAGCTTGGGCCGATGGCGGCGCATTACGGACTTATCGCCATGCACCGAATGCAGGTTCACGTAAATCGTGGGCGGCCGGTGACGCCACTTCACGCGCGGTACGTTTGGCGATGATCACCATGAAAGGGGAAATGGGCTTACCGTCGGTGCTCAGTGCGCCGCGCTGGGGTTTTTGCGATGTGTTGATGCATGGTGAACCACTGCGAGTGAGTCAGCCTTTTGCGTCTTACGTGATGGAAAATGTGCTGTTTAAGATTTCGTATCCGGCAGAGTTCCATGCACAAACTGCCGTGGAGTGCGCGGTAACGTTACACTGTAACGAATCATCGCGTTATCTTTCTCAGCTTGGTAGTGAACAACCGGGCATTGAAGATATTGAACGTATTGAAGTGACGACCCATGAGTCAGCCGTGCGGATCATTTCCAAAACTGGTGCGCTGGCTAATCCCGCCGATCGTGATCACTGCTTGCAGTACATGATTGCAGTGCCGTTGTTGTATGGTACGTTGACCGCCGAGCAGTATGAAGATGCATTCCACCGCGCTGACCCGCGCATTGATGCGCTGCGCGAGAAAATGGTGGTATGCGAAGACAGTGCCTATTCCCGCGATTATCTTGACCCAACTAAACGTTCGATTGCCAATGCGGTGCAGATTTTTTATCGCGATGGCTCATGCAGTGAGCGAGTTGCGGTGGAATATCCGGTCGGGCATCGTCGTCGTCGGGAAGAGGGCATCCCGTTATTGCTGGCCAAATTTCGCGCTAGCTTGCAAACTCGATTCCCAGCGGCACAATGTGCGCGCATTCTGACTCTGTGCGGAGTAGACGACGCCAACAACGGGGACTTCGAACATTCTGCAAACGCTACAAATTCGTTGGACGCGTTTGCCGCGATTCCGGTTAACCAATTTATGGATTTGTGGGTGATTAACTAAGTCTAATCGCATAGAAATTCCAGCACAGAAAATTCAAATCGTGAAAACTGGCGCGTCCTTTCACCATTAAGCTAATTGGCGAATGCGTTAATGGGGGCGTCAGTTTTTTATCTGCTTGTTAATCCTATTCCGTTCAACTCTCTTTAAGGCGAGTCGGCGAGTTGTATCCGTTTTCCTTAATCGTTTGTGATCACGATATTTTTCATCTGTTAATCTTTACGATAAGAGTCATTCTGAATTCACCCATTTTGCTTTATGGTAGAGCTGAATTCGCAAAGGGAGTGTGGCATGAGAAAGTGTCTGGTTATGGGCGCGGCGGGTTATATCGGATCTTACCTTGTCCCACATCTGCAAGCACAGGGGTATCAGGTGGTGGCAGGAGCACGGCGTCCGTGCCGTTTGCCAGAGGGCGTGGAGTTTCGTCTGGCCGACAGCCTCAAACCGCGCACCTTACAGGTTGCGTTAACCGGCCTCGACACCGTTTTTTATCTGGTGCATGCCATGGGCTCAGGCGCTGAATTTCACCGTTTAGAGCAGCAAGGGGTGAAGAACTTCGCGGCGGCAGCGCACAAGGCGGGGGTACGACGCATCATCTACCTTGGGGCGATTCAGCCCGAATCTTGCCACAGTCGACATCTTAATTCGCGCCGTTATTGCGGTGAGCTATTTCGAGCTTCAGGAGTCCCAACCGTTGAACTGCGGGCGGGGATCATTATTGGGCCTGGCTCTGCCGCGTTCGAGGTGATGCGCGATCTGGTCTATAACCTGCCATTAATGGTCACACCTAAGTGGGTGCGTTCGCGTACGCCGCCGATTGCGCTGTCGAACTTGCTCTACTATTTGACCGGCCTAATTGAAGCTGAGGGAATCGAAGGACAGATTTTCAATGCGGCTGGCCCAGAATTGCTCAGTTACCAGCAGCAGTTACAGAAATTTGCCGCGCACATTGGTAAGCGTTGCCCGATTATTCCGGTGCCGTTTTTGAGCCCCAAATTATCGGCGTGGTGGTTGCAGTTTGTCACCTCGGTACCGCAGCCGGTGGCAAAAGCGTTAGTCGGCGGACTTAAACACGATATTCCTGCCGATGATGCGGCGTTACGTGCGCTATTGCCACAAACCTTGCTGAGCTTTGATCAGGCGCTGGCGGAAAGTTTGGCGTTGGAGCAAAAGCTCGGTGCGGAGCAGCAAGGGCAGGAAACGCCGTTGGGGTTGCGCTGGCGTCATCCTGAATATGGTTTCTACGATCGCACCGCCAGTGGCGAAGCGCTCTGTTTAGCCAGTACCGATACGGTGTGGCAAGAGCTGCAATTACTCGGTGGCGAACAGCGATACTTTTACATGAATGAGCTGTGGGTGATCCGTGAGTGGATGGATCATCTGATTGGCGGGCCAGCGTTAACGCGCGGTCGAACCAATCCGGATAAATTTGTGAAAGGCGATATGCTCGATTCTTGGCAAATTCTGGGCGTTGATGAAGGGCGGCGGTTAGATTTGCTGTTTAATATGAAAGCGCCGGGTGTTGGGCGGTTAGAGTTTCTGATTCTTCCCGAAGAGTCAGGGCTAACGCGCATTCGCGTAACCGCCCATTGGCACCCACAGGGCGCGTGGGGATTGGCCTATTGGCTGGCCATGTTGCCGTTTCATCTGTTTATCTTCCAAGGGATGACCGAGGCTATCGCCAAGCAAGCCGAGCAGCGCGCCGGCATTCCCGTGATGGATTAATGAAAAAATAAAGGGATAAACACCAAAACGGTTTATCCCTTATTGTTTTTAGCTTTTAAGCCGGTTTCTAGGCTAATTACGTTATCGCGACTGCAAGATTAGCCACGTGCATTCCAACGATACATGCGCCACGCTTTTTGCTGGGCCGGGGTGAAGAAGGTCCAGGCGATAAAGCGACTGATTTTCTGCCCTTGCGACATCTCGATGGTTTTCACTTCGGTTGCACCCACTTCGCTCAATGCTTCATACAGCGCTGGCAAACTGGTTTTTTTCGATACCAATGACGTAAACCAGAAACACTGGCCGGCAAATTCGCGGCTTTCGTGGATCATATCACTGATAAAACGCACTTCGCCGCCATCGCACCACAGCTCATTATGTTGACCGCCGAAATTGAGAGCCGGCTGAGCATCAATGGTGTTGGCGTTACCGCGCGAGACTTGGTTGTAGGCCAACTTGCTGCGTTTACGCTGGGTCGTTTCTGCCGCTTCCTGCGCTGAGGCGTGGAATGGCGGGTTGCACAGGGTGAAGTCAAACATTTCGCCCGGCTGAATAATGCCACGCAAAATGTCGCTAGGTTGAGTTTGGGTACGCAGCGTAATCGCTGATTGCATGGCTGGATTGCGCTCTAAAATAGCCTCAGCAGACGCGATGGCGACAGTATCAATCTCCGAACCGACCATATTCCAGCCATA
The DNA here is from genome assembly GCF_021368255.1 of Plesiomonas sp. PI-19. Classification (NCBI taxonomy): domain Bacteria; kingdom Pseudomonadati; phylum Pseudomonadota; class Gammaproteobacteria; order Enterobacterales; family Enterobacteriaceae; genus Plesiomonas; species Plesiomonas sp. PI-19. The sequence goes on along the minus strand of NZ_JAJNMQ010000001.1, from coordinate 1,400,405 downwards.
GCTGTGATGGGCCAGCAGCGGATAAATCAGGTTCGCGCCAGTACCGACATCCAAACCGGTAATGCGTTTCCCTTTCGGAATTCGACCTTGATTGGCTTCGGCCAGCAGATCAGCCAGATGATGAACATAATCGGCACGCCCCGGAACCGGTGGGCAGAGATAACCTTCAGGAACATTCCAGCCTTCAACTGCATAAAAATGCTTCAGCAACGCTCGGTTCAGGGCTTTCACTGCATTTGGATCAGAGAAATTGATGGAATCGGTGCCATAGACATTGCGCTGGACATAGTTGGCCAGCTCTGGGCTTGCTTCGGTCAGCGCCGCGAAGTCATACGAAGAGCGGTGCAGGTTACGAGGGTGCAGATTAGATTTGGTGTCACTCATCAGGATGTCTGGATTTCAGGCTACAAAGATTGGCAACAATAATAGCGGAAAACCGGACATCTTTCGCATTTATCGTTGTTTCTCGGCTTAGGTGGTGTTTTGCGCGTCGGTTACTGGCCATGTGTCACTCATGTTTGTGGCCTGCTTCTTTAAAATGGGTCACATACTGTGCGTATTGCGGTACGTAATGGAATGAGAAGAACAGCAAGCATTCGGAGAGGATCTCATGTTGCCGACACTAAATTTATACGGTGATAGCTTACACGGGGAATGGACGCTGACATCGCCGCAGCACCCTCAGATTCACACGCGTTGCTCGTTGCCGGGCGATATCCACAGTGCCTTGTTAGAGGCGAATTTGATCCCCGATCCCTATTTTGCCTGTAATGAACAGCAGGTGCAGTGGGTAGGGGAAAGTGAATGGCATCTGTCTCGTACCTTTACCTTGTCTGCGCACGAATTGTCGGCCAGTCGGCTGCTGCTGGGTCTTACCTTTGTCGATACGATGGCAACAGTATGGGTCAATGGGCAGGAAGTGTTGCTGTGCCACAATATGTTCCGGCGTTTTGAGGCAGATATTTTGCCGTGGGTGGTGGCAGGGGAAAACCAAATCCAAATTCGGTTGTTGCGTAATGACGTGGAAGCTGCGGAGCGGGCGTCGCGCCTGCCTTTCCCTATCCCTTGGGCGCAGGGTAATAACCAGATTCCGCACATGAATTTGCTGCGTAAAACCCAATGTCATGCCGGTTGGGATTGGGGGATCTGCTTATTGGTCAGTGGCGTATATGGCGAGATCTCGCTAGAACCGGTATTTGCTGTTCAGCCGTTGCAAGTGCGTACCGAACAAGAGTGGCGAGCCGATGGCAGCTGCCGCTTGCACGTAGATTGTACCTATCAGGTGGATAAAGAGAATGTGCCGTTAGTTGCGCAAGTAACCTTGCTTTCACCGACATTCTTAGCTCAGGGAAACAGACAAGAAAACTCGCAGCATCAGGTAGAGCAGATCCATCTTGAGTTACCGCCACAGCCTTGCGGCGAAGGGCGTTTTCGCCATCGCATTGATATTGCACATCCCCAGCGTTGGTGGCCGGCAGGTTATGGCCCGCAGCCACTGTACACACTTCAGGTAGCCTTTATCGATGTTAGCGCGCCAAATACTGACGCGCCGATTACTGCGCGCAACAAGTTGATTGAAAAGCGTATTGGCTTACGCCAGTTAGAGCTGATAACGGAAAACGATGCAATTGGCAGCAGTATGCTGTTTCGGGTCAATGGTCAAGCAATCACCGCCAAGGGCGCTAATTGGATCCCGCTCGATGCACTTCCGTCGCGTCACACGCCAGAGCGTTATCGGCGCTTACTTGAAGATGCGGTGGCCGCCAACATGAATATGCTGCGCGTGTGGGGCGGCGGCATGTATGAGCAGGATATCTTCTACGATCTGTGCGATGAGCTGGGTTTACTGGTATGGCAAGATTTGATGTTCTCCTGCGCGCTGTATCCCTCAACCCCTGAATTCTTGCTCGATGTTGAGCATGAGGTGCGTTATCAGGTGCAGCGTTTAGCCGACCATCCATCACTGGCGTTATGGTGTGGGGATAACGAGGTGATTGGCGCGATTGGCTGGTATCCAGAATCCCGTGAACAGCGCGTCAAATATACGGTGAATTACGATCGCCTGAATCGTCTGTTGGCCGAAGTTGTTGAGCAGGAAAACCCGTCGCGCCGCTTCTGGGCCAGCTCGCCGTGTAATGGAGAGTTAGATTTTGGCGATGCGTGGCATGATGACAACCGTGGCGATATGCATTTTTGGGATGTGTGGCATTCTGGTAAATCCTTTGATGCTTACCACAGTGTGAAACCGCGCTTTTGCTCCGAGTTCGGTTTTCAGTCATGGCCATCGTTGCCCACCGTGAAATCCTTTGCCGAACCGGATGAGTGGAATATCACTTCGCCAACGTTTGAACAGCATCAGAAAAACGGGCGGGGCAACAGCATTATAACGGAGATGATCACGCGCTATTTCCGTTTCCCGATCAGCTTTGAACAGCAGCTGTACTTAAGTCAGGTGCAACAGGCGCTGGCTATTAAAACGGCAGCGGAATACTGGCGAGCTTATAAGAATCACTGTCGCGGCATTTTGTTCTGGCAGCTCAATGATTGCTGGCCGGTGAGTTCGTGGTCAAGCATTGAGTATTCAGGGCGCTGGAAATTGCTGCATCACCATGCGCGTCATTTCTTTGCGCCGTTAATGGCGACCTTTATTCATGAACCTAATGCGCAAGGCCAGCCGATGTTAACGTTGCATTTGGTTAATGATCGGCATGTCACGCAATCGCTGCATGGGGAAGTATTGCAGATCAGCTGGCAGGGGGATGTATTACAGCGTTGGCCGCTAACGTGCACCACTGCGCCAGATAGCTCTGCACCAATTTGGCAAATTCCGCTGCCCGAGCGTAATACACGTAACGCCTCTGGTAGTACGAATGCGTCAGAAAGCGAGGCGCGACGGGGCTTTTATCATGTGGTTCTGCACTCGGAGTCACCAAACCATCAGGCTAATGAACGCATTGAAAACAGCTTCTATCCCGATGAGTTTAAGCGTTTACCGTTGCAACCGGCGCAGATTGAGTACTGTATTAGCGGAGATGATCAAGGTAGCTATATCGAGTTGTGGAGTCAGCATCCGGCGCTGTTTGTGCATGTCGAATATAGCGGCGAAGGGCGTTTTGAGGATGCAGGGTTTACCTTACTGCCTGAGGCTATAGGAGGGCGTCGTCGTTTACGCTTTATCGGCTCTGCAAGTTGTGCGGAATTGGCAGCAGGCGTGAAGGTTTACGATTTGCGTTCGACTTACTGAGTTGTGATATCTAAAAACGTGATTTATACGCATTTACTCTGAATTGATTACTGCATTCTGAATCGCCACCAATAAACTAGACCCTTCATAGGCTAAGCGCAGAAGTACTTAGCTCGAAAGAAGGGACACAAGGGATACAAGAAGGGAAGCGCGGCCTGCTCACACAGGCCGCTTTTTTTATGTCCGTCTTTTGTCGCTGTAGCTCCCTTTGGTAGATTGCTATTGGCTCATTCAGCACTTGGTGAGATAGGTGTTATCCTTGCACTTGATTGAATTATCCCTGCTCATAAAACAATCTATAGATAAAACAAACACCTAAACGGCAGAATAATTTATTCTTAATTAAACAACCGTTTAAAACGGATTAAGTGCTTAGCTAATTTTCACCATGCCGCACAACTGTGCGGAGTAAAAGACTGCCTCAAAATTGATAGCTGGCTGAGAGTTTGAGATTACGCCCAGGCTCCAATGTGCCGTATTCCGGTGCGCCCCAGTAGAAACCGAACGCGGTCGGTTCGGCATAGGCGGCATCGAACAGGTTATCAATGCCCGCCATGAGCTTCAGGCCGTTAATCTGTTGCGGTTCATAACTGGTCCACAAATTGACTACGGTGAAGCCTTTGCGCTCAACGCGGAAGGTGTCTACGCTACCTTGCTTGTTGCGTTCATGCTGGGTGTAGGCGTTATTGGGGGTAAAGCGCATGTCAGTACCAACAACCACACTTTCGGTTAGGGCATAGGCGCCACCCAGCTTCACACTGTGATAATGGGTTTGTGGCAATACCGCTTTCATGCCTTGATGATCGGTGAGTGTGCCGCTGCTGTAGCTGTAATTGGCATACAGGTCGACACGCCCAAATCCGGTATTAGCACTTAACTCACCGCCCCATACTTCGGCATCGCCTTGGCTGACCAGTGCAGTGTTTTTGGTCGGGTGTAGGTAGTTATCCAGCGTATAGCGATACAAGGTAAAACCGCTGGAGGCATAATCGGCTTTGGTCAGCGCAGTAAGATCGTAATCCGCACCGGCTTCGATGTTGTAGCCTGTTTGCGCTTTGACATCTTTAGGTTTGACCATGTTATCGCTGATCATAAAGGTTTCCGGTAAACCGGGGCCTTTAAAGATTCGGCCATAACCGGTTCGCACCGACAGATTATCGGTCAGACGATAGCTAGTTTTGAGCTTTGGCGACCATTGGTGGAAATCACCTTCATATAAACCACCCATCATAATCTGGTCGTAACGCAATCCCGGAGTCAGCGTTAGTCGGCCTAGCGTCATTTTATCTTCCGCATACACGCCGTAACTGGTCATCAAACCACGACCTTTGACATCCTCCTGTACCACTTTGCCGTTTTGCGTGCCGCCAATATAGCGGGTCACACCATCGGCTTTTTTGGTTTGTTCAGTACGATAGGTTTCTACGCCATAGGTCAGCTGATGCTCACCCAAGGGGCCGGTCAGGCGATTGCGGTTTCGCAGATCGGCGCCTGTGGTGGTGTTGTAATAGCTACGGTTAGGCGCATGCTTTTCTGAGCCTTTCTCTTGAGTAATTTCAGCTTCGCGATCAATGCCTTGCTTGGTCTGATACACATTTAACGTCATGTCTAACGGCGAGCCGGTTGGTGCAATGCGCAGCTCAGAGCTGTAGGTATCGCGTGTCATGCCGGAATAGCTATAACGACCATCGTCACTAATACCGGCTTTTTCACCGGCTAGCTGCCGATTACCGCCATCTTCGTAGTGTTGGGCATTGAGCTTCAGCGTGCTGTGCGGCGCCAGCTCGAACACAGCTTTGGCCATGCCGGATTTCAACTTACCTTGTTTGGACTCAATATCCGTACCATCGCCCAAACGCATGGTGCCATCATCATCGCGATGTCCGTACACCAATAACTGCGTGCTATCGCCAACCTTACCGAAGAGGGCGGCACTGCCACTGTTACGGTGATAAGCATCTTGATAGCCACCTTTAACAAAAGCGCCGACTTGCTCACCTTCGCGCAGCAAATCTGAAGGATCGCGGGTTTCATAGCGGAAGCTGCCGGTGACGGTGCCACCACTGTCGAGTGCTGAGTTAGGGCCAAATTCGATAACGGCACGTTTGAGCAATTCAGGGTCGATGGTTTGATCGCCTGAGTGGTGGAAGATTTGACCTTCCTGACGAGCGCCATCAATCGTGACCAACGCAAACTTGTCTTCCAAGCCGCGGATCCACACTTTGCGGCCATAGCGTTTGCCTCCATCCACGGTAACGCTCGGTAGGGTGTTGAGCACATCTTTGATGTCACTGGCTTGGCGGTTACTCAATTGTTCGGCATCAATTTGCTGTTGTACATGTACGTCAATCGCTTCACCGGTGACCACGATGGTTTCGCTGGTGGAGGCTGACGCGGCATAGCTGTGAGATACCATGAGTGGGGAACTCAATAGCGCCGCAACAGCAATAGCCAGTGGTTTGATTGTAAAAGGTGAACAGTCCACGTTGTTTTGTGTTGTTGGCATAGATGCCATTGTTATTGTCATAATTAATTACGGTCGTTATCTGAAAAGAGGGTGCACATCAACAGGCGTTAATATCCCCGTTGATGGTGCGGCTCAGTCGACCTTACTCACCAAAATCAAGTTGCCAAAAGTGATGCTAATGCGCTCTTAATTGAAAGGCTTGATGCGAGACATTGATGACAATGGTGTAAACCACTAATTCATCACTATCTCAGTAGAATAAGATTTCAATTCGGCGATTAGTCTATTTTGTGTTGCAAATGATACCTATTATCATTTGTGTGGCAAGTGATAATTATCGCTAAGTGATTATTTTTAAATGATATTTCACGATGCTAAATTTAAGGCGTGATGAACCCTTCTGCGTCTTTTAAAACGCAGAATGGAAACGATAAATAGCGAGGGAAAAACGTAAACCCTCGTAGGGCGCGAGGAGTGCAACCCTACGAGTTAACCCATCTAAATAACCATCTAAACCAGCATCATCTCGGGATTACGCTCAGAAAGAGGTGTTAAAAGATGAGCTGAGGTATCGATTCGCGGCAAATGCCGACTCACCGGAACAATCATTGGCGTACCGTAAGCCGGATCGGGAATCACATCGGCATGCAGATTAAAGACCTGCTGCAATAAGTCGGCGGACATAATCTCTCTGGGCGTTCCTTGCGCGCACACGTCGCCGTTATGCACGGCAATCAGTTGATCAGCATAGCGACAGGCTAAATTCAAATCATGCAGCACCATCACAATGGTTTTGCCGTGCTCACGGTTCAGCATCACCAACAAATCCAGCAATTCGACCTGATGGTTAAGATCGAGATAGGTGGTCGGCTCATCCAGCAGCAGGATGTCTGCATCTTGCGCGAGCGTCATGGCTATCCATACCCGCTGGCGTTGTCCGCCTGACAAACTTTGTACCGGTTGATGCATCAGCTCATGGGTGTGAGTGAGCGTCAGAGCCCATTCTACTTTTTCTTGATCGTGTGCTGACCACTGGCTAAACCAACGTTGATGCGGATAACGGCCTTGTTTGACTAACTGCAGCACCGTCATTTCTTCAGGCGCGACGGGGCATTGCGGCAATATGGCTAGCTCCCGTGCGACATCGGCTGCTTTCCATTGTGTAAGCGGTTGGCCATCTAAAGTGACCTGTCCTGCCACGGGAGGAAGCAAGCGCGCCAGTGATTTGAGTAACGTTGATTTACCGCACCCGTTCGCGCCGATAAACACGGTGATCGCACCATCAGGAATCTCCAACGATAAATCATGGATAATCCTACGTGGGGTAGACGCGCGAGGGGCCTGTGGATAGGCCAATGTCAGGTTGTGAGTCTGTAAGCGGCTCATAGTTATCACCGGCGTAAAAGAAGATAGAGAAAATACGGAGCGCCTAACATGGCGGTAAATACACCAGCAGGAATATCCAGCGGGATCATGAGGGTGCGGCCTACGGTATCGGCAATGAGCAGTAATAAGCTTCCTGTCAGCGCAGCGCACACCAACAGAAAACCTAACTGATTACCTACCCAGCGCCGTGCAATATGCGGAGCCATTAATGCGATAAAGCCAATCCCGCCGACAAACCCCACCGCTAATGCTGACAGCGCAGCGGATAACATCAATCCAGCCCATTGCCAGCGCGATAACGCGCAGCCTAAGCTGGTGGCCGTATCTTCGCCCAATAATTGCACGGTTAAGTGCCGCAGCAGGCCTATCAGGAGTGGAACCAATAGCACTAATGCCCCAGCCAATAACCACACCTGATCAAAGCGGGCACCATGTACTGAACCGGTCATCCACACGGTGCTTTTGCCCAGCAGCCACGTCGGCGCGTACATCACTAATAAGCTGCGTGATGCATCGAGCAACGTGGCACAGCCAATACCGGCCAAGATCATTTGCCCGGGTTTTAAGCGCAGCAAACGGCTTAAGCCCAGCAATGTCAGCATTATCAGCGCCGCCCCAGTAAAGGCAATGAGCGGAAGCCACACGATAGGGATTTGCTGCTGTGCGAACAGGAAAAACAGCACCACGGCGGTTGCCGCGCCACTGTTGATACCCAAAATGTCAGGGGAGGCTAAGGGATTGCGGATAATGCTTTGTACCAGCACACCAGACATGCCCAGCGCCGCCCCAGCACAGAGCGCTAACAGGATCCGCGGCAGACGAAACTGCCCGACAATGAGTTGTGTTGCGCCATCGGCATCACCCCGCATCCATTGCCATAACGCTTGCGGCGTAAGCCACTGATTGCCAGCACTGATCGCCATGAGGGTCATGATTGTCAGCAAAACGGCAAGCATCGCGACCACGTGGAGTGGATGACGTGGGATCAGCATACTCACTTGACGATGGCGTACGTGCAGGTAGCGATGGCGGTAAGGAGCCATAGAATCAGACATCATATTCTCTCTTTACAGCACATTTACAGAACCGTGCCGCGACGACGGCAAGCCAGATAGATGAAGAACGGCGCGCCCAAGACCGCCATCGCTAACCCTACGGGCACTTCAGACGGGAAGAATAAAAATCGTGCGCTAATATCTGCGGCAGTGAGTAATGATGCGCCTGTCAAAGCGGCTGCCGGTAGCAACCAGCGATAATCAATGCCCAACAAGGCGCGGCACACATGCGGCACAATCAGGCCAATAAAGCCAACCGGACCGGCCATCGCTACGGCGCTGCCGGTAAGCAGTACCACCGCAATCAGCGCACCTAAACGTAAACGACCAAGATTGATGCCCAATCCTTGTGCGGTCTCTTCGCCTAGCGCCAATGTATTTAAACTACGGCTCAGCCCTAGTGCGACTAAGGCTCCGGCCAAGGCAAATGGCAGCAAAGGTAAGGCATGGGCTAATTTGCGACCTTCAATATTGCCGGTCAGCCACAGCATCAGTTCACTCTGCGCGGCCTCATTGAGCACTAACAAACCCGACGACCATGACGACAGCAGCGCACTCAGCGCAATACCGGCCAATGTCAGCCCCAATGGGCCTGATACGGTAGCGCTAGCACCGGCCAATAAGAAAATCAGCGCCGCACTACCAAGGCTGCCGAGAAAGGAAAACCACATTATCTGCTCAGGTGCGCTGATGCCAAACAGGGTATAGGCCACCACAATGCAAAAACCGGCGCCGGCGGTAATACCTAGCACACCCGGTGACGCCAATCCATTTCGGGTAATACCTTGGGTGAGTACGCCAGCCATACCTAAACACGCGCCCACCGCAGCGGCAATCGCTGCCCGCGGTAAGCGCAGGTCACGGACCACGCTCAGGAGATTCTGCATTTGTGGATCGGTAACCGCATCGTCTGACCACAACTTTTGCAGCAATGACCATAAAGGCACGTCGGCCAATGCGGTATAGCCAAAGCGTAGGCTGGCAACAAACAGCATACCCAGCAACGCGGTCAGCATCAGCAGCAGAACACTTTTATTCCGGAAACTGTTAGGCAGTGAGCTATAGAACTGCGAAGCTGGATTCGCGTCGCGCGTAGAGGTGATTGTCTGGCTAGACATCAGCGCTTATCCCTTACTCTGGCTATCACTGCTGTTATTGTGGATATCGTTATCAAATCCGGTCGGCAGTAAGGCGGCGCGCAAATCTTGCAGAACATAATCGGCGGCTAAAATGCCGTAAGACTTGTTCCATGTTTCGTGGTTTACCTTATGAACGGCGTTATTTTTTACTACCGGCAATTGCTGCCACAGCGGCTCGGCCAGCCAACTTTGTTCGGCGGCACTCGCTTTCCCATTACCGGTTTCCATCACGAAGTAGAACAGCTGATCGGCATTCACTTCTGGAATGCGTTCACGCGTCAAACCTTCCGCGAAGCCTTCTTTATCATGCAATGGTGGGCGCGCAAGTCCTACGCGGCGGATAATGTCAGTGGCAAACGAATCATTGTAGTAATAACGTGCCCCTGAGCTTTGGAAGCGCACTACGGCAATCTGTTGCTGCAATTTACCGGCAGCGTCTAAATCGGCTTTCAATTGTTGAGCATTGGCATCCCATGCTGCGAGCAGGGCGGTGGCAGCCTCTTTTTGACTCGCGCCGTCAGCATAAGTCAGTAAGTTTTCACGCCATGCGCCCATAAAGGTTTCACTGAACACGGTAGGGGCTACGGCGGATAACTGATCGTAGATTTTCTCCTGACGCTGCTTGATCCCCAAAATCAAATCTGGCTTCAGAGCGGCAATGGCTTCCAAATTCACTTGCTCTTCATCGCCTAAATCCACGGTACCCGCATTTTGCAGCGTTTGACCAAAGTGGGAATACCAGACGCCATTATCCTGACCGGCAACCGTCATCGAGCGTACGGCACCCACAGGCGTAATTCCCATCGCCAGCATCGCTTCAGTCGCTTCGTTGGTAAGCGTCACAACCCGCTCAGGATGCGTGCGTACCTCGGTAACTCCCATCGCATGTTGCACGCTGCGGGTCTGTTTATCATTGGTTGCCGAGTCAGCGCGGGTCGCTAGTGCTGAATGGGTTTGTGAGGTTGAGTCGGGTGTGGCGTTATCGCACCCAGCGAGAATAAATACGGAAACTGCACCTGCAAGGAGTAGAGAATGTCGCATAACACCATCCCAGTAAGAGTTATAAAGCCAACAATTCAAAATGAAGCGAATGAAATAAAGCGAATCGTAATGTTCAAGTGCTGCGAATGATATTTACTATCATTATCAAATGCAACCAGAGGCACGCGTTAAAGCAAAAGAAGGGGGGATGAGAAGCACAAAGACACAAAAACGAGAGGGATTAAGAACAAGAAAAAGAACGAGAAAAGCCAAACAACCCAGCGGCATAAACGCACCGAGCCGCTAAGTCTGTGATAAAATTCACGACAATTATGGCCGCTATGCATGTTTCCTCGCACAGTCGCGGCCTTCAGAATGAATACGAAGAGCATAATGAACGGAAACCAGAAAGTACCATCGCCTTTTTCCGCCTTGCTGCCAAAGCTCAACGGCTTGACCCTGCGGGATCGCCGACGTTTGCTGCGCCGTATTGAAGGTGCGAAGAAAGTAAAAAATCCCCAGGCTCAAGAAGCCATCGCGCAGGAGTTGGCGGTAGAGATTCAGAGCGCCCAAGCGCGTGTTGACGCCCGTCGAGCGGCGGTACCAAGTATCAACTATCCAGAAATCCTGCCGGTTAGTCAGAAAAAAGACGAGATCCGACGCGCTATCGAACAGCATCAAGTTGTGATTGTGGCGGGGGAAACCGGCTCGGGTAAAACAACGCAGTTGCCGAAGATCTGTCTTGAACTCGGTCGCGGGATCAACGGCCTGATTGGCCATACTCAGCCGCGTCGTCTGGCTGCACGCTCTGTGGCCAACCGGATTGCCGAAGAGCTGCAAGTTCCGATGGGCGGTGTCGTCGGTTATAAAGTGCGATTTAACGATCAAGTTAGCGATACCACGCTGGTCAAACTGATGACAGACGGTATTTTGCTGGCCGAGATTCAAAACGATCGCATGCTGTCGCAATACGACACTATCATTATCGATGAAGCGCACGAACGCAGTCTTAATATCGACTTTATCCTCGGCTATCTGCGTGAGCTGCTGCCAAAGCGTCCAGACCTGAAAGTCATCATTACCTCGGCGACTATCGATCCGGAGCGTTTCTCGCGTCACTTTAATAATGCGCCGATTATCGAAGTTTCCGGACGAACCTATCCGGTGGAAGTGCGTTATCGTCCGCTGGTGAGCGAAGAGGACAACGATCCGGATCGCGATCAGCTACAAGCGATTTTCGATGCCGTCGATGAGCTCTACCAAGAAGGGCGCGGCGACATCCTGATTTTCATGAACGGCGAACGTGAAATTCGCGATACCGCTGATGCACTGGAAAAACGTCAGCTGCCGCATACCGAAGTGTTGCCGCTGTATGCGCGTCTTTCTGCTGCCGAGCAAAATCGCGTGTTCCAACCTGCGGTAGGGCGTCGGATTGTACTGGCGACCAACGTGGCGGAAACCTCTCTGACCGTACCGGGGATCAAATATGTCATTGACCCGGGTACGGCGCGAATATCCCGCTATAGCTATCGCACCAAAGTACAGCGACTGCCTATTGAGCCGATTTCTCAAGCCTCCGCCAATCAACGTAAAGGGCGTTGCGGACGGGTTTCCGATGGTATCTGTATTCGTCTGTACTCCGAGCAGGATTTTATGTCCCGTCCGGAGTTTACCGATCCAGAGATCCTGCGAACCAACTTAGCCTCTGTTATTTTGCAGATGACATCGCTGGGTCTAGGCGATATCGCAGCATTCCCATTTGTCGAAGCGCCAGATAAGCGCAATATCCAAGACGGCGTGCGTCTGCTGGAAGAGCTCGGCGCGCTCAATCCTGAACAAAATGATCCGAAAAAACGTCTGACCGCGATGGGGCGTAAACTGGCTCAGCTGCCGGTCGACCCACGTTTGGCGCGGATGGTATTGGAAGCGCCGAAACACGGTTGTGTGCGTGAAGTCATGATCATCACCGCCGCGCTATCGATTCAAGATCCGCGTGAGCGTCCATTGGAGAAACAACAAGCCTCCGATGAGAAACACCGTCGCTTCCAAGATAAAGATTCCGATTTCATGACTTTCGTGAATCTGTGGAATTATCTGCGCGAGCAACAAAAAGAACTCTCGAGTAATGCCTTCCGTCGTCAGTGTAAGAGTGATTTCCTCAATTACCTGCGCATTCGTGAATGGCAAGATATCTATACCCAATTGCGCCAAGTGGTGCGTGAGCAGGGTATGGCGATTAATGATGAGCCTGCCGATTTCCGCTCGGTTCATCTGGCTTTGCTGTCTGGCATGTTGTCCCATATCGGGATTAAAGATTTGGAGAAGAACGAATTTCAGGGCGCGCGAAATGCCCGTTTCGCTATCTTCCCAGGCTCAGGTCTTTTCAAGAAGCAACCGAAATGGACCATGGTGGCCGAGCTGGTGGAAACCTCCCGTTTGTGGGGACGCATTGCCGCGCGTATTGAGCCTGATTGGATCGAGCCGCTTGCCCAGCATTTGGTGAAACGCAGTTATAGCGAGCCGCATTGGGAGAAAACCCAGAACGCCGTGATGGCGAGCGAAAAAGTCACGCTGTACGGCATTCCGATTGTTGCCGATCGCAAAGTCAATTACGGTGCGATTGATCCGGTGATGTCGCGTGAGCTGTTTATCCGCTCGGCGCTGGTGGAAGGGGAATGGAATACTCGGCATAAGTTCTTCCGTGAAAACCGTAAGCTGTTAGCGGAAGTTGAAGAGCTGGAGCATAAATCTCGTCGTCGCGATATTTTGGTTGATGACGAAACGCTGTTTGCGTTCTATGACCAACGTCTGCCGCATGACATCGTTTCCGGTCGTCATTTCGATAGCTGGTGGAAGAAAGCTGAGCGATCGCAACCTGATCTGCTGAATTTTGAAAAGTCGATGCTGATCAAAGAGGGATCGAACAAAGTCAGTGAGCTGGATTACCCGAATTTCTGGCATCAAGGCAACTTCAAGTTAAAACTGTCGTATCAGTTTGAACCAGGCCAAGAAGCGGATGGGGTGACGGTACATATTCCTCTGCCGGTGCTTAACCAGATTGAAAATATTGGTTTTGATTGGCAAATTCCGGGGCTGCGCGAAGAGCTGATTGTGGCATTGATTAAATCTTTGCCTAAGCCGGTGCGTCGTAACTTTGTGCCAGCGCCGAACTATGCGCAAGCATTCTTAGGCCGTGCTGAAGCCTTGCAAGGCAATTTGCTGGATGCCTTGGAGCGCGAATTTCGTCGTATGTCAGGCGTGACAGTGTCACGTGAAGAGTGGAATCTGTCACAAGTGCCTGACCACCTGAAAATCACGTTCCGCGTGGTTAACGAGCACGGTAAGAAACTGTCGGAAAGCAAAGATCTTGATGAGCTCAAATATGGGCTTAAAGAGAAAGTGCAGGAGACCTTATCGGCCGTGGCCGATGATGGTATCGAGCAGCGCGATCTGCATGTTTGGAGTTTTGGCGATTTGCCGCAGTGCTATGAGCAAAAACGCGGTGGCTACGCCGTTAAAGCTTATCCTGCGCTGGTGGATGAAAAAGATTCGGTCAGTATCCGCTTGTTTGAAACGGAGCATGATCAGCAAAAAGCCATGTTGCAGGGTACGCGTCGCCTATTGCTGCTGAATGTGCCGTCACCGATTAAATATCTGCATGAAAAATTACCGAATAAAGCCAAATTAGGGTTGTATTTCAACCCATTCGGTAAAGTGTTGGATCTGATTGATGACTGCATTGATGCCGGTATTGATAAGTTAACCGCAGAGTTTGGTGGTCCAGCGTGGGAAAGCGAGCGCTTCGAAGCACTGCGCGAGCATGTGCGCGCCAACTTGAATGAAACCGTGGTTGAGATCGCCAAGCAGGTCGAACAAATCCTGACTACATCGCATAACATAAACAAGCGCTTGAAAGGGAAGGTTGACTTCACCATGGCCTTTGCGCTGTCTGATGTGAAAGCGCAAATGGGCGGTTTGATTTACCGTGGTTTTGTCAGTGACACCGGCTGGCAGCGTTTAGCAGATCTGCAGCGTTATCTGAATGCCATCGAACGCCGCTTGGAGAAGTTACCTACCGATCCGAATCGCGATCGCGCGCAGATGCTGAAAGTGGAAAGCGTGCAGCAGGAATACCAACAGCTGTTGGCAAAAATTCCAAAAGGGCAGCCAATTCCAGACAAAGTACAAGCAATTCGCTGGATGTTGGAAGAGCTGCGCGTGAGCTTCTTTGCTCAGCAACTGGGTACCCCATATCCGGTTTCGGATAAACGTGTGCGCATGGCCATTGATGAAGCACTACAGGGCTAACTTGCTCATTACTTGCTTAATTGTTACTACGAACCTCTTGTTACTTTGAGTTCGTGTGTAAGATATAAAATTAAGGTCACCACAAGATTAAGCACATACTCAGTGTTTATCCTGTGGTGACCTTTTTACATTCTTACCGCGCTTTCAATACGCTATGCGGTAATTAGTTCGATTCATCAAAAGCGATACAGCAAACCGGTAGTAAAGTTAGTCAGGGTGGTGTTGAAGAAATTCACATCGGAATTAATTTCGCCGTATGCCACGCCTGCATAAGCAGACAGTTTCTTCACGTCAAAGATATTATTTTTGAACAGTACCACGTTGGCGGCAAAATCAGTGGAATCTGTTTTTTGGCCGAAGACTGGGTTGGCATCTGAATAATCGGTTTTGCCTAAATACAGGTTACTTACAATGTTATATTGCGAATCTTCAGAGCGCCAGAAATAACTTAACAAGCCACCGAATTGTGTATTGCTCATCGCATCGCCGTCCAGTGAGTTATCGACATAACGAAACTCAGGGATCAGTGATTGGCGTTGATCAATAGCATAGAAGTAGGAGACTTTGCTGGTATGACTCTTACCGCTACGCTTGAGCATGTTAACTTCTTGCTGAGTTAAGGTGCGGCCCAGAATTGGGTCGATATTGTTCAGCAAAAATTGGCCACTGTTCTCGCTGTCGACCGAGATATCACGATAGCTGTAATCGGCAGAGAAATTACTGCCCATGATGTTTTGCCAGCCCACTTGTACGCCGTTGATATCACGGCGCGTGTCGCTGCGATCGGTGCCAATGGCGTACGGGTCTTGCCACACTTTATTCGGTAAACCGGAGAAGACATACGATACGGAAACAATACCGCTTTGGCCTAAACGTTGACGCACCCCCAGTTGCTGAGAGAAGTCCAGACGCACGGTATCTTGGATCAGGTTACCCAGATAGAACTGAGTACCACTGTCACCCAGTGTATAACGCAAGTCGAGGTTAAACGCAGGGCTTACCTGATTCTTCCCTGAGGGATCACTGGTCAGGCTGTTAACTTGCTTGTTCGCACCATCTTCGCCGCTTGGGCCAAGGTACAGGTTTGATGAGTTGCGAGTTACGTTCACGCCCGCAGAAACAAATCCTGACCAACCACTTTCTGTTGGAATATCAAATGGCCCCGCCGCATTTGCGTAGCCAGCTATAGTGAGCAAAGGGAGAGTAATTAGCGCTTTAGTCTTCATGATGATCCTGATTATTGTTATTTAGTGAGCCCACTCACGGATATTGCTTTCTCAATGTATCGTTAATGCATTGTTTTTCAATGCAATTTATGGGTAAATACATTTTCTTATTATCAGGCGCTTATCTTATACCGGTTAGTCATAGAATACTGTTTCGATATTGTTTCTCGCGAAATATACAAATACATCTTCAATTAAGTATTTACGCTACCAGCCACTTTGCAACATTAAAGCAAGCTCGTTACGCAAGTTTACATGCTGAAATGTGATCTTTGTATGACTTAACGCTGATGATCGGGTACACCAAAAGACGGTTTTATTTGCTTATTTTGTATTCGGCAGAAAATAACGGATTGTCCTGCTCAAGTGAATATCAATTCAACATGAAATCTGAATGGTTACCTTATCATTATGCCAATGAGTACGATTACCCGATCACGATTGAAAATGATATTTATCAGCATGTCGCTGGTATTTTCTTCAGTTACACACGCCGCTGAACATAGTAATGGCTTGCCTTCCTCAGTGATGAGTGAAAGCGCTATCCGTGACAGCAATATGCAAGCATGCGCAGAGCGATTACACTTTGATAGTGTGCAAGATTACATTCACTATCTTGATACCCATAATATCGATATGGATAGTATTACCGAAAATGGCGTCCCTGCGCTGTATTGCAAAGATTTGCCGTTGGACATGAAAAAAATCAGCGGTGATACCAAGAAAAACACATTTATTATGATCATGCTTCCGGTGATCAAAAAAATAAATCAGCAAATTGAAGATGACCGTAGTCAATTAATCAGTTTGCACGCTAAACAAGAACGTGGAGCTCCGCTATCACCAGAGCAAAAGCTGTGGTTAGAAAATTTAGCGGATCAATATGACGTAAGCAGTGGGAATTATCGTGAACTGCTACAGCGCGTGAATACTATTCCCGCCTCGTTAGTGTTGGCGCAAAGTATTCAGGAAAGCGGGTGGGGGACATCTTATACCGCGCGAGCGGGTAATGCATTGTTTGGTCAGCATCGATCGCCAGGCAATCAAAATTACACGGTTACCGTTGATCGTGGACGAGTGCATCTTGCCGGTTATGATACCATCCATAACGCGGTTTCTGCATATATCCACAACCTCAATATTAATCCAGCATACAAACATTTACGCCAAATTCGCGCTGATCTGCAAGCGAGGGGAGAGCCGCTGTCAGGTTATCAATTGGCGCAAGGTCTTGTTCATTACTCCACGCGTGGCAAGTCTTATATCCGCGATTTACACCACTTAATTCGGGGAGCCGATTTGGAACAATACGACGATATCAGTCTGGCGGATAACCCACCGGTCACAGTCAGTTTTCAGGATGCCTAAACACTCTATTTTGTGGTGTTAATCTCTATGTGGATTAGTGATGTTATGCTGATAGATACGTCGTCTAATCCACACTTTACTCTTTTACTAATCCTATCTTTTTATTATCGCATCAGGTAAGCTGTTATATAAACTTAATTAAGTCATCATGCTGATTATTGATATACCAAAAGGTAAGCGCTTCGCGCTGAACTATCCCTTTAAAAAAGAGCTCATCACAAATGACAAATCATCTTAAAGAAACAAAATACCGTATTGACTGCGCGCTAGATGAGCTTGAACATTTTCTAACGGAAAACCCGCTACAAGCATTATGGCTATACGAGCTACCACAATGGAAAAGGGACGATGAAGGAACGTTACCCGATACTATCCCTGTCACTGAAATTCATGGTGGTAATGAACTCACGCCGCTACTCATGAAAATCTATCGGCAATTTTATGCACCAGAACCGGAGGGAAGGGATGATGAACCTTCGACCAAAATCGTGCAGCGCTATCCCGGCATTGCCGTCTGTTCCGGTTCACATGAAGAATTAACCGAGATTATTGGGCAAGTGAATCAAGCCAAAGACGCATTCGCGGCGGCAATTAAAGCGGTAGGGAACCCTGATCAGCGTTTCGAAGCCGTACATTCACGCTTCCCCATGATGATCACCTTGCAGGCAACTCGATATTTAAAAGTGTTACCCTGTAACACCACACGCATCAGCTTTGCGTGGCAAAAACCCATTGCCTCAAAAAGTGATCACGACAAGCTCAACCGTCAGTCATTGCTAGAAAAGCTCACTCAAGAAAGGCGCTATCCACCGGTTAATATTGCCATGCAATTAGACGGTGATATTTGGGCGGCTCAAATCGAAGAAGAAATCGCACTGGTCGAAGCGCTGCCTGAAAATGCACGCTTGCGTTATCGCCGTGTGCTGCGTGAAGTTCCGCAGGCCAATTGGGTGTATGAAACCTTTGATGCTGAGCAGGGTGAGATCATTGAATTGCGCGGTAACGGTAAGGTCAATTTGCCGCTGCTCACTACGCGAATGCCGGATAAACTCAAGGGATTACAAAGCTATGATCGGCAAAAAGCCGAAGCAAAACATCGCCGTCCTGTAGCGAAAGGTAAGATTCTATTGCCGCGATTAGGCATCGAATTAATCCCTCAGTAGACTGAGCTCAGGTTTAATTTTATAAGGCCCAATCACCATGAGCGATTTACTGGTATTTCTGATCCAGCTGCAAAGCGTGTTTGATGCGCATGCTTGGCTCGCCCAAATCCTGATTGTGGTGATATTTACCGCGATCTCATTAATTGCTTGGTTTGTCTTTCGTAAGAAAAACCGTAATAGCCGTGACTATCACAAATACTTGTGGCGACTGTTTTGGCAAATCAGCTCACCGGTAATCTTGTGGAGCATCTTCATTCTGAGCAGTACGCAGCTACTCAGAATTGTCGCCAATGAGTTTATGCCATCACTTAGCGGTATTATCGGTGACATTCGCTTATTTGCCGTGATTTGGGTGATGGTTCGCGGGATTTTCAAATACCTGAACTCGGTTGAGAAAGTGCAAATTATGCACGGCAAAGACTCAACCACCGTGAGTGCCATCACCAAGCTCAGCAAGTTCTCAGTACTCTTGCTATTTTCTCTGATCATCGCCGATTACTTTGGCGTCAGCTTTTCAGGCTTACTAGCTTTCGGTGGGACAGGAGCCATCATCATCGGTTTAGCCGGTAAAGATATCCTGTCGAACTTCTTCAGCGGCTTGATGATCTACATTGACCGACCATTTAATGTCGGGGATTGGGTCAGCTCTCCAGATAGAAATATCGAAGGCACCGTGCAGTCGATCGGCTGGCGATTAACCAAAATCTTTACGTTCGATAACCGCCCACTGTATGTCCCCAACTCGGTATTTTCGAACATCAGCGTTGAAAACCCTGGGCGCATGACCAACCGTAGAATCACCGCAACCATTGGTCTGCGCTATGAAGATGCAGAGAAAATGGATGAGGTTGTGAACGCAGTCAGAAGCTATTTACAGCAACACGATGCCATCGATCAAACGCAAGATTTACTGGTTAGTTTCAATGAATTCGGCGCGTCATCACTGAACTTTTCCATCTACTGTTTCACTAAAACCAGCGATTGGGCAGAGTGGTTAGCCATCCAACAACAAGTCTTTTTGCGCATTATTACCTTGATTAAAGAGCAGGGCGCGGCATTAGCATATCCTGGCGAAACCGTGTTTTTACAATCGGTACCGCTAAACCATCCGGGAAATGCTGGTTCAGGTTCAAGTAACGGCGGAGCCGGCTCAATGACTCTCAAATCCTAGCGTTGCGTTAAAAGATAACTATCACTAATAGCAGGCTGAAAATCAGCCAGTAACATCAAAGCAAAAACGGGTTTACCGGTACATTTTACTGAGCGCGACACTTAGCACAGTACAAATGCGGTAAACCCGTTTCAGTTCGTGATGTGAGTTTTACGGAAATACTGCCGGATCAACTCAGCGTATATGACGGCCACCATCGACATGCAATGTGCGTCCGGTAACGTAACGACTGCTCAGCAAATACGACACCGCCTCGATAATTTCTTGTTCGCCCGGCGCACACTGCATCACTGATTTATCCAAGGCTTTTTGTTTGTACTCGTCTGAGTCTTGCGGATTGAACATAATCAAAGCCGGAGCAATCGCATTCACCTTAACTGCTGGCGCAAATTTCTTGGCAAACGAAAGAGTCATGTTCTCCAACGCCGCTTTACTCGCTGCGTATGCAATGTGTTTATCACTGCCTTTTTCCACCACATAATCGGTAAAGTGGATGATGTCCGCTTTTGGTGCAAAAGACTTATCTAACAGATGGTTAAGAAGATAGGGGGCTTTGACATGAATTTGCATCATCGCATCTAACGCCTGTGACAGTGTCACTGCATCATGACCGTCTTTTTCCCATGCAGAGGCATTGTGGATCAATGCGCGAATTGAGGCATTTCCCCATTCCTTCAGTTGCTGGGAAACCTGTTCTGCAAACTCGTTAATCCCGCGATCTGTACTAAAATCAGCATACAGACAGCAGACACCGCGCTCACGAAGCTCTGCCAATTCAGGGTATTCACTCCGGTAACTGATGATAACGCGTTTAGCTTGCTCGCTAAAAAAGCGGGTCAGCGCATAGCCAATCCGGCGCGCGCCACCGGTAATGATATAAACCTCATTGCTCATTTCTGACTGCATGACATGTATCTGTTCGGTGAAGGTGATATGCTGTATTGATATCCTGAAATGCGCCACAGCTCAACATCTGAATCGGATTTTTGCTTTACCACTCTGATAGATAAGGTCAAAATCAGGGGGAAGGAGGATTATCGGGTTATGGCAATGGTAGACACTGATACTGTCGAGAGCCGTACAGTAGTGACGTTTGACTACACGGCGTTTTTGGCTGAGTCCTGTAAGAAGAAATGGAGTTTCATTGATGCGATTTACAGTGTAATACCATTATTTGGATTTGTGCTTAACAGTCAGATAAATAAAGATAAAAAGACAGAGGATCGTTTGCGTGATTTAGCACTGCAAATTCTGTCTACGCAAATCAGCGATGAAAACAATATCGCTCGGCTGATCAGACTGGCCAAACAGCAAAAAATTACCCATCTTCGGGTGTGCTTGCCTTATGCGTTAAACGCATCTCAGCTTTCATCGATCGAAAAAGAGTGCCCAGCGGCACAACTTCAGCAGCAAGATGAGTTCCTTGATGTGAATATTCACTGAGCACGTTGCGTGTCATTCAGAAGATCAATTCTGAGCATAGAACTTAGATAGCAGCTATAAAAAAACCGGCAATATATGCCGGCTTTTTTTGCTCTCACATCGAGAAATGAAATGATGCTAGCGTTAGGAAATGCCTTGTGACAGCAACCATGCCGCTGGCAATACACTCAGCAACAGCAGGGAAACCCCAACGCGATCCATTTTCTTCAGTGGCGTACATTCGCAATCATTACGGCGCGCATAGAAGAAAATCAGCAAGCCTGGAGCATACATCAGCACTGACATCATCAGATGAGTCAGACCTGATGCGTACAGCAACCAGATCCCATAAATACACGCACCCGCACCAATTGACTTCAGCACAACACTTTGCTTTTTAATGGCCAACTTCAGCAAGAAAGCACCTACCAAGAAGTAGGGAACCAATACCATCTCTGAGGCAATGGTCAGCAAGGTGTTGTAGGTGCCACCGTACATGTAGATCAGCAACAAGGCGATCTGTACCGCACCGTTGGTCAGCCATAAAGACGCCGCCGGTGAACCGTTGGCATTCATCTTCGACAAGTAACGCGGAAATGCACCTTGCAGCGCGGCCACGTATGGCACTTCAGCGGCCAGAATAGTCCAGCTCAAATAAGCACCGCACACAGACACAATCAGACCAAGGCTGATGATGATTTTACCCATCGGGCCAATCATCAGATCCAGCATACCGGCCATAGATGGGTTACGCAGTTCGGCGACTTCGGCACGCGGCATGACGCCCACCGCCAGCAAAGTCACCAACAGGTAGATTCCCAGCGCAGAGAGCAAACCCAGCATAGTGGCACGGCCGATATCATGTTTGTTCTTCGCTCGCGAAGAAACCACAACGGCACCTTCAACACCGATAAATACCCAAACGGTGATCAGCATGGTTTCTTTAACCTGCTGCCAGATTGGTGTGTCTAACGCGGCACCGGTGAAATCCAGATGGAAGGTTTCCCATTTAAAGAAAAATGCCGCCAGTACAATAAATGCACATAGCGGGATCAGCTTCGCAATGGTCGCCAACATATTGATACTGGCCGCTTGCTGTACACCGCGCAGGATCATGGCATGCACAATCCAGAGCAGGGCGGATGCACCGATCAATGCCTGCCAAGTATTGCCATCACCGAAAATGACATGACCGGGAGAATCCGTGAAGAAACTAAGCGTCGCAAATACAATCACCAGATAAGAAACGTTAGCGATAACAGCACACAGCCAATATCCCCACGCCGAGCAAAAACCAACAAACTCACCGAATCCTTCACGGGCATAAGTAAAAATCCCGCCTTCCAGATCCGGTCGCAGCCTCGATAAATGTAGTAATGCAAGTGCTAGAAAAATAATGCCAACACCAGTAATGGTCCAGCCAATCAGTAATGCGGCGGGACTGGCCACGGCAGCCATATTTTGGGGCAGGCTGAAAACACCGGCACCAACCATGGAGCTAAGAACCAGTGCAGTGAGTGCACCAAGACCAAGTTTTTTGTTCAATGTGGGGAGATCCTGAAGAATGGTCTAAACAAGCCGGTAGGAGATTACCGGCCCCAAGCATTATATTTTTACGACATAAAGTTTTATCCGGTGCTTACGCTGCGAAATATTCTTCGATGCCATTGAATACTCGCGAATTTTACGCACATGCTTTGGCATCAGCAAAGTTTTTTTACCCATGAAGGACTGATTTCTCAGCAATTAAGTATGAAATCACGTTGTAGCGCAGCAAATGTAATCAGCTAATTAGCAATACGCACAAAAACGATCGCGTAGCGTAATCAGCTTGTTGACATCAGGCCATTTACTACAAACCAAGCGCGTCAGATGTAGCTAAAACAGCCTAAATTTAGGTTTCGCTACGCAAAAATTTGTTGGCACTGTATCAGGCCGATTTTCAGATTTCACATAGCGCGATCAGCCTAAATCAGCGCATGAGCGAGTTAATAAGATGAGTGAGTTATGTGAAGCATCGATAACATTAGGCCAGCTGCTTTAGAGCCACCAAACACCCTAGCGACATTACCACATTAGTGCGCACAATGTATATTATGTTAAATCGATAATGAAAAAGGAACTTCATGCATTATCCGCCAGCCAGACCATGCTAACGGATTCTCTAGATAACAATCTACTAACAATCAACACTCGCCTACTCCACCTATAAATCACTGTGATTTGCGTTCATTTTTCACACAGTTCTGTCAGCGATAAAATCCAACCATGGCGTCGGCAACGTTTCACTCAGTAGACGTTGTTGTTCTTCAGTTCGCGAGTTCCAAAATGGCTGCCAGAAATATTCCCACCAATATGCGAGTTCACCTTGCAGTGATCCGAACTCGTCCGGATTTAACTGCGGAAATGCCTCCATCGGCATTGGCGCTAACCAACAACTTTCCGATTGAATACGCTCAACACACTGCGTATCATTAGTCACTACCGTAACTATGATTCCCGCAAATGCTGAGTGCAGACACAGATACATGCTCGGAGTTTGATCAGATAACGATGACTCACTACCATCCCTAAAACGGTCATTGGCTAAACATGATTTTCGCTGAGAGGTTTGCAATGGCTGAGTCAGTAGCCGTTGTGCTGTTTGTTCTGGTATGACGGAATCCGTTGCATAGCCCAGCTGACTCAGCAACTCGGTGAGAACCGACATTTGCTCTGACTTGATCAACCAAGATAATGTCCAGGCTTGGAACTCAGGTATAGGTGACGCTGTTGCAAGCGGATACCCTACTCTTTCCGGCAAACTTTGCGTGGCATAAGGCATTAGAAATGGCAGTGCCCATTTAGGATAACGCCGGCGTAAAACATGCAATCTGGCTGCATCACGCATGCGCACTATACGTGAACACCATAACGCCAATATTCCGGTTGCGCCTTTCATTACGACTCTCTACATCCCTGCATTCTGAATTTTCTCGATGTATTATCCACTAAACATCTATTGAGCGATGTGCACTCAATCAGTAGTTCGCAAGCAAGAAAAAACCGGCTGAAGCCGGTTTTATGTAAGCGCCGATTCGCTAAGCGCATTCAACGTATTCATACGATCATCAAACGTTCAGTACGGAACAATGTGCCAAACTTCCTTAATCTTATCGCCGCTTTTATCGCCTTTTGCCTTATCCTGTGCATAGAGATAAAGTGGCTTTCCTTTATAGGCCCACTGATATTTGCCATCACCACGCGCCACCAGCGTAAAATCGCCCACCGGTTTACTGCCTGTCACCGCTAAATATGGCGGCCAAATAGCGGCACATGCATCAACGCAAGTGCTGGCTCCCGGCTTATCCTTATCAAACGTATATAGAGTCATGCCCGTTGCACTGACCATCATACCGTTTTCGGCATAAGCAGGTTTTGTGACACCGTAACCGGCATGAGCAACACCGGTTAATGACCAAAACAGTGCAAGAATCATTACCATCAGATATTTCATCTTTCCTCCTTGCCGTTCACGTTCCAACTAGCCAGATGACTAAGCATATCAATCACTCAGTCACCCTCACTTTACCCTGATAACGCTATGCAAAATCTGCTTATCCACACGAGGGTTTATCGTGGCAATTTTCGCAAATAACCCTCATATATGACCAAAAAACAGACTAAAAGTTGTTTTTTATCGCCCCATTACGCTATGCAAGCAGTGTTATTCAATCCACCAGCCGATCAAATATAGCTCAATGCATAGGTATTGCTTATGCCATTAGCTAAAAGCCCTATTTTTACTGGATATAACCCCCGTAAAATTTTATACCTCACCTGAAATTTGTTAGAAATCGATTAGTTATGGTTATGCCTGTACGTAAACCAAAATCACGAGATATATTAGTCCCCTGCAGCCGATAACACGCCAGAGTGAAAACAAAGGGAAAACAAGGAAGCGAAGCTAGGCAAATCACAGAATGCAGATAAAGAAAAACCGCCCGAAGGCGGTTTAAAGATAGAGAGATGAAACTCAAATAGAGTTATACACAGTCGTGAGCTTATAGATATAACGTCTCGCCTGCGCATCATTATGTTGCTGATTTATATAGCTATAAACCTGCTCTGGCGACATCCGGTTAATCTTCTGAATCGCTTTTTTCTTGTCCGGATGGAAAGATCGCAATAGCGCCCCAGCCCCATTACTGTAAGCCGCCATCATCGCATAACGCATGCTTTTCGGATGACGGATCCCCGCCAACTGCCGATCGCGCAAGATGCTCAAGTACGCTGTGCCAGTATCAATGTTATTGTACGGATTCAATAAGTACGCTTTCGATGGCATCCCCGAACTATTTTTGTAGACTCGGAACACTTCTCGTCCGGCGGTATCGCGCTTGATTTGCATCAAACCGATGGCGTTAGAGCGACTAATCGCATTCGGATCAAAACTGGATTCCACCTGAATCAGCGCCGTAATTAGCTTCTCATCCACATTATAACGGCGGGAGGCTTTCTTAATCGCCGGCATGTATTGTTTCGCACGATAGCTCAGTACATCACTGGAGTAGTTCGGTTTTGGCCCCCGATGACTCCCCTGTGAACCCGCACAACCGGCCAGAACCAAAGCCACGACTGCAATACCTAACCAGGACTGCATTTTTTTCATTGATAACAACAGATAATCTCCCAGAATATCCCGGCGCAAGAATTTCCGCGTAAGTTTAGCAATCTCAGTAACATGAACCGTATGCAGAATCCGTAATCTGTGATGACGGTCTGCTATTTTATATTTGTCTGACATGCATAACGCGATCGGGTCATTTTTTCTTTAACAACCAAAGTGTTAGTCAATCAGATCTAACAGATGTTCCCTTCGGTGTCAGGAAATCTCTTTTCGTCATGCCGGCACAGTTGCAGTACGGGTCAGCTGAGCAAATCGCACCCCTTTTAGCCCAGAGATAGCATTGCATAACTGCTCAATACGTGTTCCCACACCGCGAATAATGATGGTTTCCAAACAGTTGAAGTGATCGATATGTACATGTGTCGTGCATAACACATGCACATGATGATCGTGTTGGATACTCACCAGTTTTTCCACCAGCCCAGTTTGGTGATGATCATAAATCAGCGTTAGCACACCCACCAGCTCACTTTCGCCCTCTTTCCATTCGTCACGAATCATATCTTCACGAATCAAATCGCGGATATATTCGGAACGTGAACTGTATGCGTGACGTTGTAACTTAACATCCAAAATATCATTCAGTTGTTTTGGAAGAGAAACCGTAAAGCGCTGAGTTTCCTCGTTAATATTTGCCATATTCCATTCTCTGCTGAAACACAATCACACATTCAGGTAAATGTGACACCGTCATTTTCGTGACCTGACGCACTAAGTCATCAAATCTGATTTGTTACCATTTCCGCCAGTAATACTAAATTAGAAAAAGTATTACTGACTACTACCCGATGATGCACTTGATGAACCATTTCTAAAATAAAGTTCTTGATGCAGCACGTTGTCTACCACAATAACAATAGCCATAAGAAAGCACATATGATCTTACCACACTTACCTTCGAGCTTAACGGCACGGAAAGTAACACCTCTGGCTTCTGTTCTCGGAAGCACCCTACTCGCCATGACGCTTATCACACCAGCCGCGCCAGTCGAAGCCAGAACATTAACGCTAGCCATTGGTGATGGTCCCACCGAAGGTTTTGATCCAGTGATGGGTTGGTCACATACCGGAAACCCACTATTTCAAAGCACGCTAATCCAACGTACCCACGACTTTTCATATGAAAATGAATTGATTGAAAACTACCAGATTAGCCAAGACGGGAAAACGTGGACGATTACGCTTAAACCTGATCGCCTATTCTCTGACGGCTCGCCTCTTACCTCTAAAGATGTGGCGTATACCTTTAACGCCGCCAAAGCCTCCGCGGGAAAAGTCAATATGGGGCGCTTTGTCTCGGCAGAAACGCCAGACGCACAAACCGTTGTCCTGCACCTCTCGGCACCACAAAGTACCTTTATTAATGTACTGGCCTCGTTAGGCATTGTGCCCGCAGGTAAACATGGCAGTGATTATGCTTTCCATCCGATTGGCTCTGGCCCTTATACGTTGGTGAGCTATCAACCCGGCCAACAAATGATTATGGAAGCGAATCCGCATTATCAAGGCAAGAAAAATGACTTTGATAAAGTGGTGTTGCTGTTTATGGATGAAGACAGCGCTTATGCCGCCGCACAAACCGGTCAGCTGGATTTGGTGAAAATTCCACAATCTTTGGCTTCGGTACCCGTATCCGGGATGAAACTGTTATCGCATAAAAGTGCTGATAACCGCGGCATTATGTTCCCGATGGTCAAAGCCGGCGCCAAAGATAAAGATGGCAACCCGATTGGCAATGATGTCACTGCCGATGTGGCGATTCGCAAAGCCATTAACTATGCCATTAATCGCCAACAATTGGCCGACCAATTACTGGAAGGTCATGCCGTTCCTGCATTTAGCGCCGTGTATGGTTTACCGTGGGATGCACCGGATGTCGCTTTTAACGACGGTGATGTGAAAAAAGCCATCGATATTCTCGAACAAGCCGGATGGAAAGATACTGATGGCGACGGCGTGCGTGAAAAAGACGGTGTACGCGCCGAACTGACTCTTTGGTATACCGCCGGTGACACCACGCGCCGCGAAATATCACAAGCGGTGCGCGAAATGGTCAAACCGCTCGGGATCAGCATGAATCTACGCTCCGGAAGCTGGGATGAAGTCAGCCGCTATATGCATGCGAACCCCGTATTATTCGGCTGGGGAAGCCTTGATCCGAGCGAACTCTATAACCATTACCACAGTAGCAAACGGGGCGTGGAATTCTTTAATCCCGGTTATTACAGCAATCCTGCTGTTGATAAACAGCTCGATTTAGCGATGAATACACCGGACTGGAAAACCGCGCGCAGTTACTGGCAACAAGTTAACTGGAATGGAAAGGCCGGCGTCGGAATTCAAGGCGATGCCGCTTGGGCATGGCTGCTGAATCTGCAACATACCTATCTGGCTAACCCATGTTTGGATATGGGGAATGTGCCCACTGAGCCCCATGCCTATTGGAGTGTGCTGGGTAACATCACCGAGTGGAAATGGACATGTCAGTGATGTCCACGCTAAAACAGTGGTCAGCCAAACTGACCGGACTGATTGGTCGTGGCGTGCTGTTACTGTTTACCGTCGCGCTGGGCAGCTTTACGCTGCTCAGCTTATCGCCGGTGGATCCCGTACGTGCCTATATCGGTATGGATGCGCTACGCATTGACCCCGAACAATACGCTAAGATCGCTGCACGTTGGGGGCTAGATCAGCCCGCTTGGAGTCGTTTTCTCCACTGGTTAAGTAATATCCTGCAAGGTGACTTGGGCTTTTCTCAAGTCTATAACGCTCCGGTTGCTGAGGTTATCAGTGACCGTTTTCTTACGTCGCTGGGTTTGCTTGCTGGGGCGTGGTTACTTTCCGGTTTGTTCGGCTTTGCGCTTGGCGTGTTAGCCGGTCGGCGCAAAGATTCTCTGACCGATAAGCTAATTTGTGCACTCGCCTACATTATGGCGTCACTACCCGCCTTCTGGATTGGATTACTTCTTCTCTCTGTGTTTGCAGTACAACTGGCGTGGGCGCCAGTATGCTGCGCGCTACCAATGGGGATGTTACCCGAACAAGCCACATGGACGATGCGATTACAGCACATGATTCTACCGATGCTCACTTTAAGCTTAATTGGTACCGGTAATATTATTCTGCATACCCGCGCGCGTCTTATCGAGATCATGCAAAGTGACTTTGTTCGCTTTGCCCGTTCGCAAGGTGATAGCGGTTTACCATTATTGCGCTTTCATCTATTGCGTCATATCTCAGCACCAGCACTGTGTTTGCAATTTGCCTCTTTTGGCGAATTGTTTGGCGGCTCCGTATTGGTTGAAAAAGTGTTTGCTTATCCAGGATTAGGCCAAGCCACCATTGATGCAGGGTTACGCGCGGATGTCCCCCTACTTTTGGGAATAGCGTTGTTCAGCGCCCTCTTTGTCTTTACTGGTAACCAAATCGCAGAATGGTGGATTCGCTCACTTGACCCACGGCTAGCCAAATCTCGCCCTCAGCGTGACTCTTACCGAAACTCTTGCAATGAGCACTGCGATACAACACCGCCCCACATTGCAGCACTGCCAAATACACAAGAAGGCGCGCCACGATGACCCATGATCCACGCCCGGCCATCTGGAAGCTATTTATCGCGGGCGGCTTACTGACGTTGTTACTAGGCTGTGCGACTTACTACCATCAGGCAGACTTGCCCCTGAATTTATTAGCCAAGCGACAAATTCCTTCAGCCGAATACTGGCTAGGTACTGATAATTTAGGACGTGATTTGCTGATCCGATGCCTACAAGGGGTTTATACCAGCTGGCAAATTGGGTTGATTGCCTCACTCACCAGTGGCGCGATTGCCTTATGTACCGGCGTATTATCAGCACTAGGCGGCAAGCGTATTGATATGACGCTGCGCTGGTTAATTGACAGCATGCTGTCTATCCCGCATCTGATTTTACTGCTGCTGCTGTGTTTTACTTTAGGTGGCGGTAAGCAAGGTGTCATTATGGCCGTCGCGCTCACCCATTGGCCAAAGCTAGCGTTACTCATCCGCGCTGAAGTACTGCGAATCAAAGAAAGTGACTTCATTCGCTTGGCCGCCAAGCTGGGTAACAGTCGTTGGCATATTCTGCGCGTTCACTATCTACCGCTACTACTGCCACAAATCCTCGTGGGGATCTTGTTGATGTTTCCGCACGCCATCTTGCACGCCGCCGCGCTCAGCTTTCTGGGATTCGGTTTAGCACAACATGAAGCGTCGCTGGGTTTGCTGTTGGCCGATGCCTTGCGCTACCTCAATACTGGCGCATGGTGGTTAGCGTTGTTTCCCGGTTTGTTTCTAGTCGCCTTAGTGATGCTCATTGAACAGTGCGGACAAGCCGTACAACAGCTTTGGCAGGAGATCCTTTAATGTTACAGCTCAAACAGTTTGGTGTAGAGACAGCCTCCTACCGCTGGTTTGGTCGTCCGCGCTGGCAAGCACGCCTACAAGACATCAATCTACAACTTCATCCGGGAGAGCTGGTTGCGCTTGTAGGCGCTAGCGGTGCCGGAAAATCATTATTAGTACAGGGATTACTGGAATTACTGCCCCCTCATACACGCCGCACCGGCAAGATTTGTATCACTGAACTCACAGGCTCCGCTCAATCGCCATCGGGAAAAAGTCCCGCACCACATCGGTTATTCAGCTACATACCGCAAAGTGTCGCCGCACTGAACCCCTTACGCACTATCGGTGCACAACTACAACGAGCCGGTGAGCTTGCAGGTATTCCCCCCTCTCAACGCGAGCCACATATTGCATCGCTACTGCAGCGCCACCAGCTAGACGATGGGATACAACAGCTGCATCCGCATCAGATCTCTGGTGGGATGGCCAAGCGCACATTGATTTGCTGTGCCAGCCTGCATCACAGCCGTTATTTACTCGCCGATGAAGTCACCGCGTGGCTGGATGACGATAACGCCAGAGCCACGTTGCGCCATTTACGTGAACGTTGTGAAGCCGGATGCGGCGTATTGTGGATCACCCATGATTTAGCGCTCGCCGCGGAATATGCCGATCGCGTCGCGGTTTTGCATGCTGGCCGCTTAGTCGAAACCCTCTCGAGCACTGAATTGCGCCGTGGCGAAGGCAGTGCTTATGTACAAGCACTGTGGCAAGCCTTGCCACAACACGGTTTTCACGTCACCGATCCAGCTCAACTTCAGGAGCTTGCCCGTGCTGCAGGTTAAAAACTTAGGGATTTACCAAGATCAGCGCTGGTTATGGCGTAATTTCAATTTGCAGATAGCCGCCGGTGAAGTGGTTGGCATTCAGGCGCCTAGCGGGTACGGCAAAACCACTCTTGGCAGAGTACTCGCCGGGTGGCAAGCCGCGGATGAAGGTGAGATTCTGTATCAAGACCAGCCGTTGCCATCAAAAGGCTACTCCCCAATACAACTGCTACCGCAACATCCTGAGCAAACCTTTAATCCAGTACGACGCATCGCAGACAGTATCCACGATGCGTGGCACCCACCCGTTGAATGGTTAGAACGGTTAGCGATTGACCCCGAATGGCTGCAACGCAGACCTGACCAACTGTCTGGTGGCGAACTCGCGCGCCTCGCATTACTTCGCGCATTAGACCCACGCACAAAAATTTTAATTGCCGATGAAGCCACTGCACAGCTCGACAGTAATTGTCAGGCGCTCATTTGGCATACAATTTTGGGCCTTTGCAGGGAAAAAAAATTAAGTTTACTTGTGTTCTGTCACGATAATGCATTAATGACTTGCGTATGTCAGAGAGTTATCGGCTATACTTAATTTGCAGTGCGCGGAGTGCCGTCCTGTAGTAGTTATGGATTTACGAAAAATTTATGAGAAACCAAGCAAATAAGTATGTACAAGAGGCTAACCTGTGGTACTATCCATCTCGCCGGCCTGTAAAGCAGACCTTATTTATGCAACAATTTGATTCTGAACGCTTCGCTACACCGCTTAACTTTGTTAGTACGTTGTCCTGAAGATTTTCGTTCAATTGGTCATCATAAATATTTCTTTATTCTGGCTAGAACGCGCTATGCGTAATGTTTAACTTTTAAAGATTTTCAGGAGACATCATGTCTAAATCTACTGGTACCGTTAAGTGGTTCAACGAAGAGAAAGGTTTTGGTTTCATCACTCAAGATAACGGCGGTGCTGACGTATTCGTTCACTTCCGCGCTATCCAGAGCGAAGGCTTCAAGACCCTGGCTGAAGGTCAAAAGGTTTCTTTTGACGTTGAACAAGGCCAGAAAGGTCCTCAAGCAGCTAACGTAATCAAGCTGTAATTGAGTCCTCCTACGGAACTTCGGTTTCGTAAGACAAAAAGCATCCTTAGGGATGCTTTTTTTATGTCTGTAATTCTCATCCCCCCTACTCTTTGTTTCCTTTTCTTTCCCTAGAAAACTTCAATCCGGTCATCAATTTCTTTTAGCTTTCTTACGCTAGTATCCTTAATTACACTTTTTCTTAGCCTCTCCTTACCAAAAAGTAATTAGGGATAAAACACTGGCTACGCAATTCAGCATTTACTGCAATATTTACGAGCTTTGTTGAACGCTCATCCTGAACACAATCATCACGTAATATTATGTAGAACCGAAATTATTACTTATTGATGCGTTACTACACATTGTGTGCATAAATAAAGCAATTAAGAATGAAAAGAGATGAAGGAATAACCGAATGTGCACAAAAGCCAAAACACGGAAGAAAATGGGAAGGCAATAAAGATACGAGTATTAGGAATATTCAGCAGATGGCGCATTACGGGTAACATGCGCCATTGACTTTCAAAAGCCGAGAATCCTGTAGAATGCTATCTGTTAGGCAGAACGACTCACCAACAGGATAGCTACGCGGCGATTACTCGTCTTTAAGTAGCGTAATGGCCGTAAAACCAAGCTTTAAAAAGTAGTTCCGACGAAAATCCTTCACGGCTTTGGAGCCTTTCGAGGTTGCTGCGACCTGTTGCTCCATGATGATGAAGCTTTTCAGATCAATGCCTTCTTCTGCTGCCGCAGCCTCAAACATGTCGTGATATTGTGTATAGGCAAATGGGATTTCTTTCGAGACACCTTTATAGGTGTACGCTACTTTACGGGCCATGATGGGCTCCTGTCTTTTCAATCGTTACCAGTGAGCACTCAGCCCCACTTTCAGAAGACGCGCACTATAACGAGAATAGCCCCCTAAATTCAACCATTGCGGGCATGTCATCAGCAAGTTCTGCCTTCGCAATAATGGGCATACACACCACCATACCTAATCAGGCATAACGCACAAACAAAAACAGCCGTGTTGCACGGGTTACGTACAGCACGGCTGTCAGTGAATCAGTGTTAGCCACTCGCTATTTTACGAATGAACTTTGTGCATGAACTAACTGTAGCTACGAGTTATAGGCGACGAGATTGCCAATACGCCTGACGCCAGTATTGAGTATTCAGCGATGATTTAATCACCCCTGCCGATGTTGAGGCATGAATGAAGCTATCATCATCGGCATAGATCCCAACATGTAACCCATTCGGGCCTCGACCGGTACGGAAAAATACCAAGTCCCCCGGTTGCAGATCGTTTTTCGGTACTTTCTCACCACGACGCGCCTGCTCACTGGTTGTTCGCGGTAACTTTAGCGCAAAACGATCTTTAAACGTCACCGAGACAAACCCTGAGCAATCAACTCCGCGCTTACTCATCCCGCCCAAATGGTACGGAGCACCATACCAATCATCCAATTGCTCATGTAGCGCAGCAATCACCATAATTGGATCGCCCAGCGAGCCACGAATCGGCGGCCCCTTTACGGTATCCGGTGTCGAGGAACAAGCAGCCAGCAGAGCAGATGCCATTATCAGTAAAGCAGGACGCCACAACGGGCCCTTCTGAAATATCCTTATCATAGGTCTAACTTATTCTGTTGTAATGAAACACGCGGAATATATGCATCCTGCTCAGTCTTACTTAAAGATATGCGAGCTAAAGATGCATGCCGTCTGTTTTATCCGCTAAGAGACCTTATGAGCAAGCATTCCCTCAGCAGTAAATCGTAATATTTCATGTGTCGCGGTACAGCTGCATTTGTTTGTAGCGGGTTCGCAGAATCACGGGGTCAGCAATAGCTCTCGCCCTTCTACCTGTACTCGCCTAAATGGAACCTGATAAACCGCACTCAATCGCGCCTCGGTCATCACTTGAGCGGTATTTCCCTGCGCGACACAGCGACCATTTTCGATGAGCCAGACCTGATCGGCTTGAGCCAACGTATGATTTAAATCATGTCCGGTCATCACTATAGTTAAACCCGCGTCTTTAAGTTCACCCAATAGCGTATTAAATACCGCTTGATAAGCAATATCCAGCGCGGTCATCGGTTCATCTAACAATAACAAACGTGGTGCGCCAGATAATGTCGGCCACACTTGTAAAAGAATAGAGACTAACCGGACTCTTTGCCATTCCCCACCAGATAAATGTGAAATCATGCAAGAAAGTTTCGGCTCTAACGATAACCGGCGGGTTAATTCACGCACAGCCAACTCCGTCTCTGCAGTTAGCGGATGGCGTAGATAGGTATGAATATACTGGTAGACGGGTAAATCTAACCCAGGATACTGTTGCTGCGGCAAATAGCCACGTAAGCGTGCTAATTGCGCTACCGAACAACTTGATAATGGGCGCGGCTTCTCGTAATCAGTATCCAAATCGGGATGACGCGATGTAACCCTTAATGGCGTTACATCATTCAGCAATACTTGCCCCTGTTCGGGATGTAACATACCCGCCAATATCGCCAGCAGTGTACTTTTGCCAGCACCATTAGGGCCAATGAGATGCGTAATTTGCGCTGGCTGGATAATGCCCGATACGCCGCGCAAACGAGAACCGAGGTGTAAATCAGTCGCCTGTAACATGACGTAATAGCATCCATACAAAAAGTGGCGCACCAATACTGGCCGTAACAACCCCTACCGGCAATTCTGCGGCATTCAGCGACAATCGCGCGACTAAGTCCGCCAGCATCATCGCCGCCGCGCCACACAGACCACAGGCCGGCAATAAATAGCGCTGATCCGTAAAGCCGCCGAGACGCAGGAGGTGCGGCACAATCAGCCCGACAAAACTAATAATGCCGGCCAATGCCACGCTACTGCCAATAATGACCGCAACGGCCAGCACCAACATGATCCGTAATACCCGAGTATTAAGACCTAATTGACGCGCAGCGGTATCACTCAACATCAACAGATTAAACACTTGCCCACGGCTTAGCAGCCATAACAACGGAATGACCAGAAGCGGCAGCAGCCACAGTTGTGACCAACTGATCCCGCTAAAGCTACCCATCATCCAGTACATGAGCTGGCGCAGACTTAAATCATCACTGAGATACACCATCCACGTCATCAAGGCACCGCTAAGAATACTCAGCGCCACCCCCATCAATAACAGACGTGCATTATTCAGCTGTCGATAATGTGCCAACCAGAGAAGAAAAAGAGTGCTGATCAGCGCTCCCGTTATGGCCAATACACTGACTAACCATAACGGAGGAAATCCCTGATAGGCCCACATGGCTAACACCAGTAAGACCCCCGAGCCATTAGACAGCCCTAATAAGCCTGGCTCTGCCAGTGGATTAGCAAACAGATTCTGCATCGCCGCCCCAGCAGTGGCCAGCGCCGCGCCGGTTAAACAGGCCACAATTAAGCGCGGTAGACGCAATTGGAATACCAGCATCTCGGTCATCGGATCATGCCAGTTTTGCAATGTGACCCATTGCTCACCCGCCGCCAGACTAAATACAAACAACGCCACAACCAACAGCGCCATATAGCCGAGCCGACGTCGGCAGCGCTGCTGCTGTGCTAACACTAATTGATAAAATGGCATCAGAACATCAAATCACGAGAAGAAACAGGAACGACCGTCAGACAAGCACGCTGGCCAATAGCCACATTCAGGTTTGGGAACACCACGGTTTCCCC
Organism: Plesiomonas sp. PI-19; assembly: GCF_021368255.1. NCBI lineage: Bacteria > Pseudomonadati > Pseudomonadota > Gammaproteobacteria > Enterobacterales > Enterobacteriaceae > Plesiomonas > Plesiomonas sp. PI-19. The sequence continues at coordinate 1,364,810 of NZ_JAJNMQ010000001.1, read as the reverse complement.
ATCCTGCTCAATGCAGTAGGTAGTTTGCCCATCCTGCGCAATCACATCGCCACAACGAAACGCCGAAAAGTTCGGTAAGTCATCTAAGAAAAGAAAGCGAAAATCATCACTCTGCCGACGGATTTCACGTCGCACCTGATACAGGTGGAATTCCGTACCCGCCGCGTTAGCCTGCTCAAGCGATTGCCAACGCGGCCATACGTATTGACGATCTGACAGTAATGCCATCAATGCCTGTTGTAATGGACGCAGCGGCGTTAAATCATTCTGCCCAAATGGACAGGCACGGCCAAGCTCGATGGTAAACGCATGCGCATCAAACTCACGCGCAGTGAAATAACTAAATGTGGTGGTCGGGCAATGCATCAACAGCACAGTGCGAATATCACTCGCCGCAAGGAAACCCAGTTGTGCTTGGCTATACGGTTCGCCATGACGAAATGGATAGATAGCAAAGCGTTCATGGCGCGACGCGCGTAGCGCGGTATGTAAATCATAGTGACAACGTTCGCGAGCTACCGCCTCAGCCCCGTCAGTGCTATCACGATAGCCCCCCTCACGAAAGAAGCGATCGACATAGGCTTCCAACTTCGCCGCCCGATCACGTTCGCGCGAACGCCCGCCCAAATGTGCGCCGCTGAACAACCGGTTAAGGTTGTCACGGATTTCGCGTACATTGGCATTCATCGCCGCGGGGTTACCAAAGATAAACATCACCCGCTGCTGTACTGCCCACTCCTCCAGTAACAGCCCCTGCACCATCTGCGCCAGTAACTCTACAGGTGCGGTTTCATTACCGTGAATGCCGCAGGACAAAATAATATCGCGCGTACCGGGATACGCCGGAGTAAAGACAATCACACCGGTATCCCACACGGAAACCAGTGTTCCATTTTCCAGCTCAAATTCACCGGCAGGCAGGTGCCACTCATGAGCCAGAGTCAGAGCTAAAAAGTCGCCATTCAGCAAAGCCGCCTGTCGCATAGCGCTATCCTTCGTATTTCTCTGTTTTGTTTTATGCCGTGTACTGACACTGCGTATCTTACTTAAAAATACCGCAAATTCAGGCGAGTGATGATAAATCCTCGCGGTGAACTAACATATTTTTGCTTTGTAACCGAAAAGCTGTTTTCAGCAGCACACTTATTACGCGATATAACAATGCTCAAGGTAAAGCTCGAGGTAAAAACACCAGATATGAAAAAGGCTGCCGTCAGGCAGCCTTTTGTGTGATAGGAGGCGTTATTCCTTTATTGTGGCATTTTCCACACGGGCTTTAAGCTTTTGCCCAGGCTTGAATGTCACTACCCGACGGGCAGTAATCGGAATATCCTCTCCAGTCTTGGGATTGCGCCCAGGTCGCTGGTTTTTATCACGAAGCTCGAAGTTTCCGAAACCAGATAGCTTAATCTGTTCGCCATTCTCCAAAGCCTTTCTGATTTCCTCGAAAAAAGCTTCAACCAGATCCTTGGCATCCCGTTTACTGAGCCCGAGGCTTTCAAACAGATTTTCTGCCATTTCGGCTTTGGTGAGCGCCATAGATTTAGTCCCTCAAGGATGCTTGGAATCTTACTTTTAACGCTTCCACTATGCCAGACACAGCGTTAGCGATTTCCTCTTCTTCCAGTGTACGGGAAGTGTCTTGTAGAGTCAGACTGATCGCCAAACTCTTACAACCATCATTTACACCTTTTCCACGGTACACGTCAAATAAGTTTACGCCAACTAACTGATTTCCGCCAACTTTCCGACATTCATCGATAATATTTTGTGCAGAAACTGACTCATTGACCACAATAGCAATATCACGACGGTTCGCTGGGAAGCGAGAAATACTCTGTGCAGAAGTGATGGTACGCTGAGAAATCTTGTCCCACAGCACTTCAAACAGCATGGTGCGACCATTCAGGTCCAGCTTACGCTCCAGCTCCGGATGCAGTGCACCGATGAAGCCGATTTGCTCGCCATCCAGTACCAGCGCAGCGCTTTGGCCTGGGTGCAGGGCTGGGTTTGAGCAAACTTCAAACTTCACATCATCCAGACGGCCGGTCAGCTCTAGAACAGCTTCCAGATCGCCTTTCATGTCAAAGAAATCAACGGTCTTGCTTTCCTGACCCCAATGCTCGTTGCTGCGGTTACCAGTCAACAAACCGGCCAGCATCACTTCCTGACGCACACCGTTTTCAGCCGCCGCATCTGGCACAAAGCGCAGACCGCTTTCAAAAATGCGCACACGTGGTTGCTGACGGTTTTGGTTGTAAACCGCTGCACCAATCAGACCAGACCACAGAGACAGACGCATTGCAGACATGTCTACCGAAATTGGGTTTGGCAGGATCATCGCCTCTTCACCCGGATGCAGCAGTGCTTGCACCTTAGGATCAACGAAGCTGTAGGTGATCGCTTCTTGGTAGCCTTTATCAACCAGCGCCGCTTTCACACGCTTCAGCGGCAGATTCGCTTCGCGGTGATCGTTCATACGCAGTTCAGCCAGTGGAGCTTCATTTGGAATATTATTGTAACCAAAGATACGGGCCACTTCTTCGACCAGATCTTCTTCAATTTCCATATCGAAACGCCAAGATGGCGCTACCGCTGTCCAGCCTTCTGCAGTCTTGCTCACTTGGCAACCCAAGCGAGTCAGGATATCTGTAACCACGTCATCTTCAACATGGTAACCAATCAGAGCATCCAACTTGCTACGACGCAGCGTAATGGTCGCCGCTTGTGGCAGATGGGCCGCAGAGGTCACATCAACCACTGGACCGGCTTCACCGCCGCAGATTTCCAGCAGCAGCGCGGTAGCACGCTCCATCGCTTTGTTCTGCACCGCGTAATCCACACCACGCTCGAAACGGTGGGAAGAGTCAGTGTGCAGACCGTAAGCACGAGCTCGGCCAGTGATGCTCAGTGGGCTGAAGAAAGCACATTCCAGCAGAACATCTTTAGTTTCTGCCGTTACGCCAGAGTATTCACCACCGAAAATACCGGCCATCGCCAATGGACGGCTATGATCAGCCACCACCAGAGTGTCGGCACGCAGGGTCACTTCATTGCCGTCCAGCAGAGTCAGCTTCTCGCCCTCTTCTGCCATACGCACCACGATACCGCCATCAATCTTCGCGTGATCAAACGCGTGCATTGGTTGGCCCATTTCCAGCAGGATGTAGTTAGTCACATCCACCACAGGATCGATAGAGCGAATACCGCAACGACGCAGTTTTTCCTGCATCCACAGCGGGCTGGTGGCGTTCGCATCAATACCTTTGATGACGCGACCCAAATAGCGTGGGCACGCATCCGGTGCGCTCACCTTGATTGGCATCACGTTGTCGATGCTCGCGGCAACTGGGCTGATTTGTGGCTCAGTCACTGGCAGACGGTTCAGTACGCCCACTTCGCGCGCGATACCCAGCATGCCTAAGCAATCAGCACGGTTTGGCGTCAGACCAATTTCAATCGCGTTATCGTTAAGCTTCAGATATTCACGAACGTCCATACCCACTGGCGCATCAGCTGGCAGCTCGATAATGCCATCTGACTCAACCGGAATCGCCAGCTCGTCGAAAGAACACAGCATGCCTTCTGATGGTTGGCCACGTAGTTTGGCTTTCTTGATTTTGAAGTCGCCCGGTAATACCGCACCCACGGTGGCACAGCACACTTTCAGGCCCTGACGGCAGTTTGGTGCACCACACACGATATCGATAGGCTCGCCCGCACCGACATCCACTTTGGTCACACGCAGCTTGTCAGCATCAGGGTGCTGAGCGCATTCCACAACATGGCCAACAACCACCCCCGTAAACGCACCAGCTACTGGCTCTACGGCGTCAACTTCCAGACCGGCCATGGTAATTTGTTCGGACAGTTCTTCGGTGCTAATCGCAGGATTCACCCACTCACGCAGCCAAGATTCGCTGAATTTCATCGTGTTCGACTCCTGAAATTATTTGAATTGCTTAAGGAAACGCAGATCGTTCTCGAAGAAAGAACGCAGGTCTGTTACACCGTAACGCAGCATGGTCAGACGCTCTACGCCCATACCAAATGCGAAACCGGAGTAAACTTCAGGATCGATACCAACATTGCGCAGAACGCTTGGGTGCACCATACCGCAGCCCAACACTTCCAGCCACTTGCCGTTTTTACCCATCACATCCACTTCGGCAGAAGGTTCTGTGAACGGGAAGTAAGATGGACGGAAACGAATGGTCAAATCTTCTTCAAAATAGTTACGCAGGAAATCGTGCAGGATCCCTTTCAACTGAGTGAAGCTGATGTTCTTGTCGATCATCAACCCTTCCACCTGATGGAACATTGGGGTGTGAGTCTGATCGTAGTCGTTACGGTATACTCGGCCTGGCGCAATGATACGAATTGGCGGCTCTTCGTTTTGCATGGTGCGGATCTGTACACCAGAAGTCTGGGTACGCAGCAAACGGCGTGCATCAAACCAGAAAGTGTCGTGATCAGCACGTGCCGGGTGGTGACCTGGGATATTCAGTGCATCGAAGTTATGGAAATCATCTTCAATTTCCGGACCGGTTGCTACGCTAAAGCCCAACTCACCGAAGAAGGTTTCAATACGTTCAATGGTACGGGTTACCGGATGCAGACCACCGTTTTCGATGCGACGACCCGGCAGAGAAACATCGATAGTTTCCGCAGCCAGACGAGCATTCAGCGCGGCAGACTCCAGCGCTTCTTTCTTCGCGTTCAGCGCTTCCTGAACTTCCTGTTTCGCCTGGTTGATCACCTGGCCTGCAGCCGGACGCTCTTCCGCCGGAACATTACGTAAAGACTGCATTTGCAGGGTCAGGTGCCCTTTCTTGCCCAGAAACTCAACGCGGACGTTATCCAGCGTAGCGACATCATTCGCCTGCGCGATGGCCGCCTGAGCCTGTGCAACTAATTCTGCTAACTGCTGTTGCATGTATTTCCTCGATTACCCTATTCAGGGAATTGCCCGTAGCCGTAACCTACCAATAAACAAGGATATTATCGTTTTCCTGTCTATTCACCAAACGCTAATACGGTTCCGAAGACAATACCGGATGCACGTTACAACCGGATTGTGCTTTTTTCATCGTTTCCGCATGTTTTTCTGACGATAGCACCAATAAAAAAGCCTCCCAGAGGGAGGCTTTTTCTGCATTCGTCTTTCGTTTCTTTTCTCAGAGCGAAGCAACCTCCCGATTAACAGGGGCTAAAGAAGAAGAAACGAAAAAAGAATGTATGGACAGTCATTAAGTGCTTACCAAATTGTTTGTGTTCTACTTTACTGCGCCAGCTTCGAGCTTCGATTTTCTCAGCGGTGCTGAGACTGGTTTTACCAAACAGCCGATGACTGAGTCAATCACTACCGCATCAATACCAATCTGCCTAGACTCGCTCTAGCTAACCTGCACTACTTGGCCAATACGCTTGCGATAGACCGTGTGATACAGAAGCCAGAAATGAATAAGGGAGGCAATGCCTCCCTTACCCGAGTTCGGCTTACGCCAGAGCTGCTTTCGCTTTTTCTACCAGAGCAGCGAATGCTGCTTTGTCGAATACTGCGATATCAGCCAGGATCTTACGATCGATCTCGATAGATGCCTTCTTCAGACCGTTGATGAAACGGCTGTAAGACATGCTGTTCTGACGAGCAGCAGCGTTGATACGCGCAATCCACAGCTGACGGAACTGACGCTTCTTCTGGCGACGGTCACGGTAAGCATATTGGCCTGCTTTGATTACTGCTTGGAAAGCAACGCGATAAACGCGAGAACGGGCACCGTAGTAACCTTTCGCTGCTTTCAGAACTTTTTTGTGACGTGCACGTGCAGTCACACCACGCTTCACACGAGCCATGGTTATCTCCTAATCGTCTTAAACCTGAAAAAAAAATTTTATGCGTATGGCAGACAAGCTACAACCAGAACCAAGTCAGATTTAGCAACCATTGACTTGTGGCGCAGATGACGCTTACGAGTAGTGGATTTCTTAGTCAGGATATGACGCAGGTGAGACTGCTTACGCTTGAAACCACCAGAAGCAGTTTTCTTAAAACGCTTAGCGGCACCGCGCACGGTTTTCATTTTTGGCATGAGTATCTACTCCGCATTGTTAAATACAACGAACCAGCTGGGCGAGTAATAGCGGTGCGAACACCGCTATTGACTACTTGTAATGCCTTACTGTTTCTTCTTAGGTGCGAGCACCATGATCATTTGACGTGCTTCGATTTTGCTCGGATACGATTCAACCACAGCAATTTCTGCCAGGTCGTCACGGATACGGTTCAATACCTCAACACCGATCTGTTGGTGAGCCATTTCACGACCACGGAAACGCAGTGTGATTTTGGCTTTATCGCCTTCTTCAAGAAAACGAATCAGGTTGCGTAGTTTGACCTGATAGTCGCCTTCATCAGTACCAGGACGGAATTTAATTTCCTTAACCTGAATAACTTTTTGATTTTTCTTCTGTTCTTTCGCAGCCTTGCTCTTTTCATAAAGGAATTTGCCGTAATCCATGATTCGGCAAACCGGCGGCTCTGCGGTAGGACTAATTTCTACCAGATCAACGCCTGCTTCTGCTGCTTTTTCACGAGCATCATTGATGCTAACTACACCGATTTGCTCGCCATCGATGCCAATCAGACGGACCTCACGAACGCGAATTTCTTCGTTGATACGGTTTGGTCGCGTTGGCTGAACTCGTTTTGCGCCTTTAATAAGCTTATTCCTCTAAAAGATTCAAGTTACGGCTGCGAACTTCTTGCTTCAGATGAGCAATGAATTCGTCAACATTCATGCTGCCTAAGTCTTTACCGCGGCGGGTGCGGACAGCGACTTTGCCGCCTTCCACTTCTTTATCGCCACAGACCAGCATATACGGCACACGCCGTAAAGTGTGCTCGCGGATTTTAAAGCCAATCTTCTCATTTCTCAAGTCTGATTTTACACGCAGACCTGCTGAGTGAAGTTTTTCGGTTAATTCGCGAACATATTCGGCTTGGTTGTCAGTGATATTCATCACTACAGCCTGTACCGGAGCCAGCCAGGATGGGAAGTATCCTGCGTATTCTTCGGTCAAAATACCGATGAAACGCTCCAGTGAGCCTAAAATTGCACGGTGAATCATGACAGGTACGTGGCGATCATTGTTTTCGCCAACGTAAGAGGCACCCAAACGACCTGGCAGCGCGAAGTCGAGCTGGATAGTACCACATTGCCATGCACGATCCAGACAATCATGCAATGTAAATTCAATTTTCGGACCGTAGAACGCCCCTTCACCCGGCTGAAGCTCAAACTCCAGACCATTAGCACGCAGTGCTTCTGCAAGCCCCTGCTCTGCTTTATCCCAGGTTTCATCGGAACCGATGCGCTTTTCCGGGCGAGTTGACAATTTTACTGCAATATTCTCAAAACCGAAAGTGCTGTAAACGTCGTAAACCATTTTAATACAATTGGTTACTTCAGATTGCACTTGGTCTTCAGTACAGAAAATGTGCGCATCGTCCTGAGTAAAGCCACGCACACGCATCAAACCGTGCAGAGAGCCTGACGGCTCGTTACGGTGACAGCAGCCGAACTCGGCCATACGCAACGGCAGATCACGGTAAGATTTCAGACCTTGGTTAAAGATCTGCACATGACCTGGGCAGTTCATTGGCTTGATAGCGTATTCACGGTTCTCAGAAGAAGTGGTGAACATCGCTTCGGCGTATTTTTCCCAGTGACCAGAACGCTCCCACAGGACGCGGTCCATCATGAATGGGCCTTTCACTTCCTGATAATCGTACTCACGCAGTTTCATGCGTACGAACGCTTCCAGTTCACGGAAGATAGTCCAGCCATCATTATGCCAGAATACCATGCCCGGCGCTTCTTCCTGCATGTGGTACAGGTCAAGCTGCTTACCGATTTTACGGTGGTCACGCTTAGCGGCTTCTTCCAGACGCTGCAAGTAAGCATTCAGCTGCTTCTTGTCTGCCCAAGCAGTACCGTAGATACGCTGCAACATCTTGTTGTTGCTGTCGCCACGCCAGTAAGCTCCGGAGATTTTCAGCAGTTTGAAGTTGTGGCAGAAACGCATGTTAGGCACGTGTGGACCACGGCACATATCAATGTATTCTTCGTGATGATACAGACCCGGTTTATCGTCACGGGCTACGTTCTCATCCAGAATAGCGATCTTGTACTCTTCGCCACGCTCTGCGAATGTATCGCGAGCTTCCTGCCAGCTGACTTTTTTCTTGATAACGTCGTAATCTTTTTTGGCCAGCTCCAGCATGCGCTTTTCGAGCAGATCCAGATCTTCCTGATTCAGGGTACGATCGATATCAACGTCGTAGTAAAAACCGTTGTCGATTACCGGACCGATGGCCATGCGGGTATCAGGCCACAGTTGCTTAATGGCGTGACCCAGCAGGTGCGCACAGGAGTGACGCAGAATTTCTACGCCCTCTTCATCTTTGGCGGTGATGATAGAGACTGATGCATCGTTCTCAATCGGATCGCAAGCATCCACCAGCTCGCCATTGACGCGACCAGCAATACAGGCTTTGGCCAGACCAGGACCGATATCACGCGCGATATCCATAACAGAAACGGCATGATCGAACTGACGTTGACTACCGTCAGGAAGAGTAATAACAGGCATTATGATTCCTTATTCTGCAGTGGTGATCCGCACGAAAGATCACATACAGAGTTAATAATCTTTACTTTTCAGATAATTAAGCACTCATCACCCCTTAACAGATTGGTAGTGATGTTGAGTACAAGTCGGTACGCGGAGGTTCTCCGGTACACAGCGCACGACACCATTACCTTGATGTCTTACACTGACAGTTTTCGATGTTATCACTAACCAACAGGTAATTGCACCCTTGCGGCGCACTGAAACACAGTGATTTGAAAGAGAAATCACGGGTAAATACCCACAAATGACAGATTAACTTGCTGGGTTACGAGGGAAAGAAGTGAAATAAAGGAAAGATAAGGCGGGAAGCGATACTCAGCTACAAAATAAAACTCATGACATAAGCAAACGAGAGTACGCACCCTCCCCAAAGGGTGATGCCTGCGGACGCTTGTGTTCTGGATAACAGACAAAAGAGTAAGGCCACCAGCAACATAAGCTCGATGATCACCTGTACTGGAAACGCCAGTAAGCGGTAATACATCATATAAACGAGGCTCTGACCGGAGAGTGTCTGTTGACGTAATTCATTCTCCACCAGCAAAAATGCGCTGATGTAGAGCAGATGATTCAGTGTTAAAAATGACAAAACCTTATGCATGCCCGCTTCACTCCCTGAAAGCCTGATAGGTTACGCATGAGCACCTTGCTTGATAACCGGTTCACCCTACTCCCCCTATAATCGCCTCATCCTTGAGTGTGCTATAGCGTTAAAGCGTTAATGATGATCCGAAATGTATAGGTGCAGAACAAAAAACGTACACCTATAAAGATATAACACCCTCTCTAGATTTTGGGAAATCATGACTTAACGTTACGTAGCTATACAGCCGCTTCTGCGGTGTAGATTCCCATTTTGCGGATTAGCAGCGCCCCGGAGAAACACGCCAGATAAGGCTCAGTACATTCTGATGGCAAAAACATCTTGCGATAGTATGTTTTTGAATTACAGGCAGGTTACACAAGGTTAAAGATTGTACAACTGTGCGCTATCTCAGGGATTAGACTAGATTTATACGCTAGCGTTAATGGTAGCACTCCGCTAAACCGTAAGGGGTAACTCTATGTGGCATAGCATTTGTACATTGCTGAGCGAACAGTTTCAGTATGATTACTCGATAACTGAGAAACAGATGCTTCAGGGCGGTGAAGTTCATGAGACTTATCGGATCTCTGATGGGAAAAATCCGGTATTCATTAAAGTGAACGATATCTCCCTGCTATCGAAGTTTACCTCTGAGCTTGATGAACTGCGCTTACTGAAAAACAGTGAGACGATTCAAGTTCCCCAACCTTATGCTGTCGGCTCCTATCGCGATAAGTGCTTTATCTTGATGGAGTTTCTTGAGCTGCGTGAATTAAATCAAGTGGACGCCGCAGAGCTTGGTGCTCAGCTTGCGTGCCTGCATCTGTGGGGCGAGCAGCTTAAATTTGGTTTTGATGACGATAATTGGCTTTCAAGCACACCACAGCCAAATGGCTGGATGCCGCGGTGGGATAAGTTTTTTGCTGAGCAGCGTATCGGTTGGCAGTTACAGCTGTGCTTGGAAAAAGGCATTAATTTTGGTCCGGTCGATGTGATTGTCGATAACGTGCGTGATTTGTTGGCCGGGCATCATATTGAGCCGTCATTATTGGTTGGCGATATGCGACTAGCGAATTGTGCGAGCACGGCGCAAGGGCCGGTAATTTTCGACCCAGCATGCTATTGGGGGGATCGTGAGTGTGACATTGCCTCCAGTGAGTTGTTTACCCCACTTCCCGATGCCTTCTATCGTGCCTACGAGCGGGTCAGCCCATTACCGAATGGATATCAGGATCGCAAATCTGTCTACCAACTCTATCACTTACTGAATTTCTGTAACCTGTTTGGTGGACACTATCTGGAGCAAACGCAAAAAGCGATTGATGATTTGCTGCAGAACAATTACTGATGTCGTGATACGCCGCATGATGATTTCAATAGAGATGACATCATGTTTTTAATTTGGGTGACGGGCCGTTATACATTCTCAGTGGGTGACGAAATGGATTATGATGTGCGCTAAAAGTGCGCCATCTCACTAACATTATTCGGTTTATTTAGCGGACATCGCCTGTCACATCTGTGGGAGCGCCGCCACTCAGGGAGACGTCATTCCATGCTTAAAGCAGCAATTTTTGATATGGACGGTTTGTTGGTTGACTCCGAGCCGTTCTGGCAACAGGCTCAGTTAGATATCTTGCAACCTCTTGGGGTGGAAATCACGCGGCATGACACCACGCTGACCACCGGTGTGCGCATCGATCAGATCGTGAATCTCTGGTATAGCCGCTTCCCTTGGCCTGCGCCGAGTAAAGAAACCGTCGTTAATCAGATTGTGCAGCGTGTTGGTGAACTGGTTACCGAATACAAACCTTTGATGCCGGGTGTGCATGAAGTGTTGGCCCTGTGCCGCAAACGCGAGCTCAAGATTGGTTTAGCCTCCTCCTCGCCACTGGAGTTAATTCATACCGTGCTTAAAGCATTGGATATGACACAAACTTTCGATGCCATTGAATCGGCTAAGTTTTTAGCTCACGGCAAACCCCACCCTGAAGTTTATCTCAAGTGCGCGCAGGCACTGCATGTGCAGCCGACACAGTGTATTGCCTTTGAAGACTCATTACCGGGTTTGATTGCAGCCAAAGCGGCGCGTATGCACACCGTTGTGGTGCCAGAAAAATCGCAGTTAGAAGATCCGCGTTGGAGCATTGCCGATTACTGCTTGGCAAGCTTGCAGCAAGTGACTCATGCTCATCTGAATTAAGGTAAATTCGCCTTAGAACAGTAATTTATGAGTCGGATCATCATTTCCACTTATTTCGTGATGAGAATCAAAATTATTCACTATATTGAAGTAGAGAACACCGCTTCTCGGATGTTGCCGTAACAAGGAGTTGGTTATGCGTCAATACAGTGAAAAAGTGATTGAATGTCCACACTGTGGTCATCATATGCGGGTTGCGCTGGATTTCAGCAACGGTAATCAGAGTTTTTACGATGACTGCCCTGCCTGCTGTAATGCGGTACACCTGAACATTGAAGTGGATGAGCTACATGGCAGCGTTAAACTCTTTGTTGACGCCGATGATGAGCAAATTTTCTGATTCTAGCCAAGAATTCATTCAGCGCAGTACACCGACAGCTGACATGAGCGATTGAAATTGAATGGGAAGACTGAATTGCAAATAAGGGCCTTGCGGCCCTTATTTTATTGATAACGCTGAAAGTGAAAGCGTTCTTGCCGTTCAATATGCAAAGGCTGCACATCCAAACGCTGAGTAAAGGCCGGCGAATTCACCACCAGCGTATGAAACTCACCGTGCTCGCCACAGGGATCTACATTAGCCGGTAATTCAGCCAATAACGATGCATCAAAGCGACGGCCACAAAACTCCCCATTTAGCTGCGTGGTATCCACGCTTATCAGGTAAGTCTCAATCTCGCGCTGGATAATCTCCTGCGCTAACAAAGAGGTTGGCTCTCCCATCAAAGGGAATAAGGTCTGCCAACCTTGTGGCTCTAAGTAGCTACGGCGAAATTCAGCAATACCATCTAAAAACAGATCGCCAAACGCCAACGTATCAAACAGTAAACCACTTTGCTGTAACCCTTGCACCACGGTTTGTTTATAGACTTCATTGCTCGGCCAATGCGGTAACGCAATAGTGCATAGCGGTAACTGCAAACGCTGCGCCTGTTGTTGCACGATGCGAATTGGCGTGCCCTGAATCGGAACTTCATCACCACTGTGAGTGGTAAACAGCCCCACCACTTCGACATCATGCATTTCTTGCAATCGAAGCAAGGTCAGCATGGAGTCTTTACCTGAGCTCCAGCTCAGTAATACCCGTTTCACTGACCGCTCTCCACATGAGTTACGGCAGTATGTTGTTTCATCCGCTCGGCCATCACGCGCTCGACGGTATCCACCACCGCTTGGGTTTGCGGGTCAATTTCCAGATTAACGCGGTCACCCAAGCGACGCTGTCCTAAAGTGGTTCTAGCCAAGGTTTCCGGGATCAAATTGACACAAAACCGTGAACGGGTAGTTTCACCAATGGTCAGACTGATCCCATCAACGCCGATGTACCCTTTGGTCAGGATATATTTCATCAGTTCTTGTGGCGCGCGAAACCAAATCTGACGATTCGTTTCCGAAGTCAAAATCTTCACGACTTCCGCGGTAGCCATTACGTGCCCTGACATCGCGTGTCCGCCAATTTCATCGCCAAATCGTGCGGCACGCTCAATATTGACCCAGTCACCGACCTTTAACGCCCCCAGATTGGTGATGCGCAAGGTTTCCTTCATGAGGTCTACAGTAATATGTGCACCATCAATGCGGGTGACTGTCAGGCAGACACCATTATGCGCAACCGATGCGCCTAACGTCAGTCCGGATGACAACTCTACAGGCAATGCCACTTCCATCGTTCTTAACTGATCTTTTTCTTCAATCGCGATGATTTGTGCTTTGCCCTGCACTATTCCGGTAAACATGTTCCTACTCCTGACTGATAGCTCGGTAAATGCTGCTCGCAGTGTGCCTGATTTCTTGGCGTTGGCCAAATATCGCCGTTATGACAGTAGCAGAATTTTGCCTATGCAAATCGTGCCAACCTGTCTAACCTGCTGATTTTTAACAGTAGAAAATAGCACCATCCCTCTGAATTTACTGGTAACATATTAACCGTTTCCTTTCTATAAATTACGCAGAGCCTAAAAATGCCTCTGCGAAAGCACAAAATAAGGGATTGTTCTCCCTGCTGTCGCTTTGCGTTGTTTTTTCTTTCGGAGTTTTTGTGCAGAGATACCGTTTAGAAGCAAAAAGCTTGCTTAAACTGGCAATTCCAGTGCTGATTGCACAGGTTGCCCAAACCTCTATGGGTTTTATTGATACCGTGATGGCGGGTAAAGTCAGCGCGGCAGATATGGCCGCCGTGGCTGTGGCATCGTCTATCTGGTTGCCGGCGATTTTATTTGGTCATGGTTTACTGATGGCGCTGACGCCAGTGATCGCGCAGCTTAATGGCTCTGGGCGTCGTGATCGTATCGGTCACAAAGTGCGTCAGGGATTTTGGCTGTCTTGGATCATCTCTATCCCGATCATGCTGGTGCTATATGGCAGCCGGATTATCGTGGAGCAGATGGATATTGACCCGCACTTGACCGATCTGACGGTGCGTTACCTGCAGGTGATCATGTGGGGTGTGCCGGGCTATCTGATGTTTGCCGTGCTGCGCTCGTTTAACGAGGGGCTATCCAAAACCAAACCGGGGATGGTGATTGGTTTTGTCGGCTTGCTGATCAACATTCCGGTTAACTATATCTTCATCAATGGTAAGTTTGGTGCGCCAGCACTGGGCGGCGTGGGCTGTGGCGTGGCGACTGCCATGGTGTATTGGTCTATGTTCTTGATGATGCTGTATTATGTCACGCACGCTCGCAGTTACCGTGACTTAAAAGCCTTTGATAGTTGGGAAAAGCCTGAAAGCAAAACGCTGGTGAAGTTGACGCGTCTTGGCTTCCCTATCGCGATGGCGATGTTCTTTGAGGTAACACTGTTTGCGGTTGTCGCCCTGCTGGTATCTCCATTAGGTACAACTATTGTAGCGGGTCACCAGATTGCGCTGAACTTCAGCTCGATGGTCTTTATGTTACCGCTGTCAATGGGGATTGCAGTGACTATCCGCGTTGGCCATCGTTTGGGTGAGAAGTCCCCTGATGATGCACGTGTAGCAGCCATTACCGGTTTGGTAGTGGGCTTTACGCTGGCGATGTCGACCGCTATTTTGACCATCTTGTTCCGTGAAAGTATCGCCAACATTTACAACAGCGATCCGCAGGTTATCCATGTTGCCATGCAATTGATGGTGTTTGCCGGTATTTACCAGTGCTCCGATTCCATTCAGGTGGTCGGCAGTGGCGTACTGCGTGGCTACAAAGATACCCGCGCAATCTTCGTGATCACCTTCATCTCTTACTGGCTGATTGGTTTACCGATCGGTTATGTACTGGGACGCACCAATTATTTGGTACCCGCAATGGGTGCGCACGGTTTCTGGATTGGCTTTATCAGCGGTCTGACTACTGCCGCGTTACTGTTCCTGATCCGCATCCGCTGGTTACAGCGTCAGGACAAACACAAGATCTTAGAGATGGCCAGCCGCTAATAGTTTACTGATTGCTGACAGCTCACCGAGCGGTCAAACAAAAAGTGCTGTCAAACAAAAATCCCGCATCAATGTCCGTTGACTGGCCGATGATGCGGGATTTTTTTTATCGCAGCGAGCTTATAACTATGGCGAGATTATTCCCGACTCACCATCTTTAGCAGGCTAAAAGACAGGCCAAGCAACACGCCGAACAATCCCAAGAAAATTAAGAAGGCGTAGCCATGATGCGCCATGGCGTAAAGATCATGTTTCTCAAACCACATCATGAAAGAGACATTAAGCACTAACGCTACAATAATGAATAAAATCATCATGATAATAATCCATGTAAAAGGCTCGCTTTAATCTGAGTCCGTTTTTTGCCTACTTTAATCTCTGCCGTGTATACAGCAGATAAACTACGACAATATTCAGAGCCCGATATTCATTACTGAGTGTAGCTATTCAGCGCAGCAGCAAACTCAAATGTGCAGAAACGATATGATTACGCTCCTTTTTAGATAAATCCGCTTTTTGATTTTTATTGCTCATCACCGGTTTAACATAGCGTGCCGGCCAGTTGAACACCGCGCTTTGTTCGGCGATCTGAATCCGTGGCCATGAGTCAGACAGCGTACCGGGCAATCGTGTAGACGTAATGGCTTTGGCTGTCGACAACGTGGATACGGGCAACAGCAAAAGAATACAAAGCACAACGCTTAACATATGCATATCGCCATCCTCCTACTTTATACCTGACGTCAACCCCATCCCAGACAGCTAACCTACATCGCTCCACTACAACTCACTTAAACTAACGTTGTTTGTGCTAACTTGACGTCAACTCACTTTCTAGGAGCACTGGGAGATTAATGTTAGCGTGAGATTCACTACGATTTGTTTATCTCTTGTTAATGACTCTAGATGTTTTCTCGCTGACAGCAAGAGCCCCGCACGATTATTATGTGTAACAGTCTTTTGCTATTTAATTTCTAGCCAGTTAATTGTTGTTGATTGATTTTGAATGGGTTATTTATTTCATTGACGGATGCCGATGAAATAAATAACCGCAAAAAGAAAATCTAGGCGATTAAAACAGCAAACCAATATGCACTTACACGCATCATAGGAAATAAAAATAACACCTTGCAGCAACTTTCCGCTCAAGCACGGCTCTAACTGAGCGGCAGGTATGTTATAAAAGCCCTCGACAAAATACACACTGGCACAATAACAATATTAATTTTCATTAAACTTCATGCTATTAGCAGAAAACTACGGGTAGGTATCACTTGTTAAGACACAACACTTCAGGTAAACGGATGTTCCCGAGGCTGTCTCTTTCGTGCAGTAAGGAAACTGTGACGTTTCTTACCAGCTTATATTTGGGAACCGTTCTTAATTTTAGTTTTTATGCCCAGCTGGCGGCTATCTTTCAAGAGATGACTACCGTCCATCCAGCATTTATCATTAGTATTCCCTTTTTTGTTGTCTTTACCCTCAACCTCGCGCTCAACCTACTCAACTGGCGCTACCTGATTAAGCCGGTCATTATCCTACTGTTAATGAGCTCCGCTGCCGTTTCTTATGCCATGATCAAATACAGTGTCGTATTTGATCGCGACATGATTCAAAATATTTTTGAAACCAATGTGGCAGAGGCTCATGCGTATATTAATGCCTCCTCCATCACCGCCTTTGCGCTGTTTGTTATCCCTCCGATTTTTTTATTGCTCAATACAAAAATTCAGTACGGTGGGTTTTGGCGTGAACAGGTGCATCGTTTAGCTAGCATGGTTGTTTCAGTCGTGGTAATTGCCATTATTGCGCTCTTTTTCTACAAAGATTATGCGTCAGTGGGCAGAAACAACCCGCAATTGCTCTCACAAATTGTCCCCACTTATTTTATTCGTAATACATATAAGTACATAAAAAAGGCCCATTTCTCAGCGCCAGTACCTTACACCACGGTAGGTGCAGATGCAGCGCGAACGCGTGTGCCGACAGAAACCAAACCATCAATTACCGTATTGGTTCTCGGGGAAACCTCGCGTAGCGCTAACCATTCACTGAATGGCTATGCGCGTGATACCAACCGATATACCCAACAATTAGGCATGATTTCGTTTAAGAATGTCAGCTCATGTGGCACGGCAACTGCCCTTTCGGTGCCTTGTATG
Organism: Plesiomonas sp. PI-19; assembly: GCF_021368255.1. NCBI lineage: Bacteria > Pseudomonadati > Pseudomonadota > Gammaproteobacteria > Enterobacterales > Enterobacteriaceae > Plesiomonas > Plesiomonas sp. PI-19. Next base: position 1,347,753 of record NZ_JAJNMQ010000001.1, on the reverse strand, counting down.
TTCTCCAATTTGGGGCGTAGCAATTACAACGAACAACAAGCCAAAAATCAGGATAATGCGTTGAATGTCATTCAACGTGCGGGGATTAACGTAACTTGGCTAGAAAATGATGGGGGCTGTAAAGGTGTTTGTGACAAGGTCACCACCATTACTATTAACCCCGCTGAAAAAAATGCCTATTGCAACGGCAAGACATGTTACGACGAGGTGTTTTTACCTGAGTTAGACAGCCTGCTCAACACAGCCGACGGTAAAGACGCGTTGATTGTCTTACATGTTATTGGTAGCCACGGCCCAACCTATTATCAGCGCTATCCGGCCGAAAAACGCCTATTTACGCCAGATTGTCCGCGCAGTGATATTGAAAACTGCTCAACAGAGCAACTGGTTAATACCTATGACAATACGATCGCGTATACCGATTATGTGATTTCTAAAGTAATTAATCGGCTCGATGCTCCTGCCCTGACACAGAAATACAACACCAGCTTATTGTATATCTCTGATCACGGCGAGTCTTTGGGTGAGTCCGGTTTATACCTGCATGGCACGCCATACAGCGTGGCGCCAGACACTCAAACTCAGGTTCCAATGATGCTATGGATGTCGCCACAGTTTATTGCTCAGCGTGACATCAATGCCGAATGTCTGAAACAAAAAGCAGGCAGCCAAGCATATTCCCACGATAACTTATTCCATACTTTGCTGGGGATCACCGGCGTGAAAACGCAAGCTAAGAACGGTGAGTTGGATATTCTGGCGGCCTGTCAATCCTAACAGCCATCAGAACACAAAGTTCGTCATACACAAAAGGGTTCAGCAATGAACCCTTTTTCATGTAGAGATGATGATGATGATGATGATGATGAGTTATGTGGCGTATTCACGCAGAGTGATGCAAAACTTTATGCATTGGGACATGCAAAATGTCCGCTTCGATAAACTCATCACCACAGGCGGTAAACCCTAAGCGATGGTAAAAATCCACCGCATGGCTTTGTGCGCCTAGAAAGACTCGTGGGTAGCCCTGCTCTTGTGCAAACTGAGCCAGCGCATTTACCACTTTCGCGCCCATGCCTTTACCGCGACTACTTTTCAGTACAGCCACGCGCCCGATATGGCCATCAGCCAGAATGCGCCCGGTCGCGACCGGTTGACCATCTACAAACACCAGCGCATGCCATGCTTGTGGATCTTCACCGTCTAAATCCAACGCTCGGGAGATGTTTTGTTCCTGACCAAACACGGTTTCTCGAATCTGACAAATATGCTGCTGATCCGCTCCTGAGAATGCAACAACCCTGACTTCTTCCATTTCTACTTCTCCGGCGGATGATAATAAGGAGAGGTTATCGACGCAATCTGTCGATGACACCACTGATGACGGCAGGCGTAACCAGAACAATCTGTGCGCATAACACGTAATACGCCAAGCGATAGGGATAGCCCGCCATCCCCGATACTAGCATTGCCAAGATCAGAAACACTAACGCAGACAATAAACCGTTCCTGAACCGGTTCGTTCTTTGTTTAAAAAAGAACCAGAAATAGACGAGCGCAATTATCGTAAAACAAGCTGTCATCATTGACAGATTCAGCCCCCAACCGACACCACCGCGAAAATGGCGACCAAGGGAATGTGCATACTGATGTCCGACCGAGTACAACGCTGATAACGCTATCGTACTCAACAAAGCACTGATCACTGTAAATAGAATACACTGCCACCGCGTTATTGGAGATGCCGTATTCTTTGGCAAGGTATTTGTTGACGCGGTGTTTGCGGCAGATTTTTTTACTGACATAACGGTAATCCTCTGCTGCATTTCATGACTGAACGCCCGCACAAAACAGCGATGCAGAGGAAGATAAACGAAGAAAGGGCTTTTGGATATGCGAGAAGACGTATTTTAGAAAACAAGAGCTAGAAAACAAATACGACAAAGCCTCGCTATGCGAGGCTTTGTCTAAAATCTGGTACACCCAAGTGGACTCGAACCACCGACCCCTACCATGTCAAGGTAGTGCTCTAACCAACTGAGCTATGGGTGTATGTTGTATAGGTTGCTTATCTGCTGAATTTGGTACACCCAAGTGGACTCGAACCACCGACCCCTACCATGTCAAGGTAGTGCTCTAACCAACTGAGCTATGGGTGTATCGCAGATTTTGGTGCGTCCTAGTGGACTCGAACCACCGACCCCCACCATGTCAAGGTGGTGCTCTAACCAGCTGAGCTAAGGACGCCTTGCAACTCGCTTCACGACATGTTGCCGTTGGAAGCGAGGTGAATATTAACGATAGCTCGGGATGCTGGCAAGTGAGAAAGTGCAAAAAAATCAAATCACTGAACTGATTGACCTAAATTGCATCAATCCGTTGATTTTTCATGCCAACCAGTTCACAGCTTCACTGCACTCTACTGCATGTCCGCACAAAATCACCTCGAGCATCACCGATGGCGCGACCCGAAGCTAATCACCTCGCAGCGCCTGCAAGGTACAAGAGGGAATAATATGCTGCTTCACATAGCGATTAAAGTCAGATAACTGGCACCAACCCGCCCGCTCACTTGCAGTTTGGCAACCAGGCAGTTGAAGTGTCACCGCATGCGGAGGTTCAGTTAAGGTTAACGGTGTTTGTTCACGCATTTGCGCCAAGCTTTGGTACACCACCTGTACCCGTAACCAAGGCGTACCACGGCTATCTCGCCAACGCTCAAAGACCAACTCGCCTCCTGGCGGGGTATTATCCGGCTGTTGTGGCAATGTCCAATCGGTGCCCAGTAAACCAGAAAGATTTGCCAAATTCGTGTCATGGCCGGCTAAAAAGACGATACGCGCCTTCGCGGCCGGCGAACCTAATGAATCTGCACCGGCGCTATCATTTAGCGCAGCGGTGATGGTCTGTAATAATGCAGAGCCTTGATGCGCGGCGATGTATGGCGTGCGAAACGCCAAGTTAAACGCGGCATTATGCAAACTGAGCAGCTTGTTCCACTGTGCCTCAGTGTGAATACGTCCCCACCCCGGCGCGGCCATGCCTTGGGCTTGTTGCAGTAAGAACATCTCCGCCAAGGTGGAGGACAAACTCAGCGCGCCATGTTGCTGTATCTTTACTCCATCACCGATAGTGACTTTTTCCGGCATCGTCGCCGCTAAGGTACAAACACCTGATTGCGGGGCGTTTAACTGGCAATAGGCGGAATCCTCAAAGCGTAACACCTTATCCATCAATGCCAGCGCTGGCGCATGTGCTTGGTTAATTTTGCCTAACGGTATGCCGACCTGCATTTGTACCGCAGCAAGGGCGGTATCGGGATCCATTTTGCAAGTGGAGTCCGGCTGAATATGAAATAGCGGATCTTTTTTGCGTACATCAGACTGATGGTGAATAGACAAACCGCAGTCCGGCGCTAAACCTTGCAAGAAGGCCTCACCGGTTTTACGCGTCCGTTCATCCACATCAGCCCAAACATAGATATCAGCCGGAGCCGGACAGCCTTTGGTGCTATCGGTTTCTGCCGCAGCTGCTGTCGACGACGCTGTCGTAGCAGTACTCAACAGCCCCTGCTCACGCCAATACTCTCGGTAATAACGCCCCATCAAGGAGATCAGATGCTCGCCGCGTGGCGTGATATCCCCCAAGGGAACCGGCCACGCAGGCCACAGCTCAGGCGTGACTTGGTAGAGTAACGGCGGCATTTTTGTTGGTGCACGCACGCCATGCCGACTCAAGATCACGACCTTCTCCAACGTCATCTCCGGTATATCTGACGCTACGGAGCCCGTTGATGCGGTAGATTCCGCTACCGCAGACGCCTGCGCCAACCCACTCCACAGTCCGATCATCGCCAACGCGAGTCCTGCTAGTCGGTGTTTTGTATATGGTGAACTGAGATAAGTGGCAACGCGCCTACTCGGGGTAACCTTTAAACTGTGCATGATCAACATCCTTATTCTTAACTCATTGCTATGTTTTCATTGATTCTGCTGCAACGGTAATATTCTACCTCGCCTATTTTGTAACAAGTAATTTAACTTAACATTCACTTTTATATTCAGATAGATACTCCAAGTCAGCCTGTTTTTTCTCTCTACAATCTACGTGTAAACAAACTCGACGTTAGAGGTATAGCGCTATAGATGGCTGTTATGCACAATTCTATATATGTTAAGGTTTTACTGATATTCAATAAGATAATGCATGACGTTAACATCAAAATCGTTAACGCTTAACCAAATATAGGTATTTAATTATGATGATGCAGAAATGCGTATATGGGCTTTCTCTGGCTCTGCTGCTGAGCACTTCGGCACATGCCAACATCCTCAATCGCGACTGCACCATGGAAAAAGCAACACGCAACGCAGCAATGGAAGCAACACTAGGTGTAAGTGGTAACTGTACTGTAGAAAAAGCACTCAAAGAACAAGCTGGAAAAGCCGTAGGTTGGGATGAAAAAAAAGATGCGCTAAATAATACCCAAGAGCGTATTAAAGACAGTAAACAAGCGCTCAATCACGATATTCGCACGGCAAAAGAGCGAGTGAATAATACTCGTGATTCGATTGAAGATGCCATACAACATCCTGAAAAAGCCATTATCAAGCAAGCGCTTAAATAAGCTTAACCCACTATTAGCTATTTATTATATGCACATAAAAAAACCGCCATCATAGGCGGTTTTTTATTATTCACATTACGCTCGCTAATCACTTATTCATCGCTCAGTAATGGAAACCCATTAGCGACGAGCGACGGATGGCACGGCTGCCGGTTTGCCGCCTTCCACCCATTGGCGAATACGATTAGCATCCCCCACTGGCGTGCGTTTACCCACGGAGTCAAGCAGCACAATGGTCAAATCGTTTTTACCACCAGGCTGAGCACGCATAACCAAACAGCGCCCTGCTTCATCGGTAAAACCGGTTTTACTTAAACGCACGTTCCAATTGTCATTTCTAACCAGTGGATTGGTGTTCACAAATTGCAACGCATAGGCTGGATTTTTAAATCGCATCTCATGACTTTCGGTCTGCGTAAACTGACGAATCAGCGGTTTTTGGTAGGCCGCTTTTACCAGTTTTGCGAGATCGTTGGCTGTTGATACGTTATGTGTCGACAGACCGGTTGAATCAGAGAAACGCGTATTTTTCATTCCCAGCGATTTTGCCTTTCGGTTCATCGCTTTAACAAATGCGCTCTTCCCACCCGGATAATGACGCGCTAAGGCAGACGCCATGCGGTTTTCTGATGACATTAATGCCAGCAGCAACGCATCATGACGCGTAATTTGCGTACCAAAACGGATACGCGAGTGGGTATTTTTTAGTGTGTCGCGGTCCCGTTTATCGACCGTAATCACTTCATTTAGATTTTGTTTTGCATCCAGAACCACCAACGCGGTCATCAGTTTTGTCACTGATGCAATAGGAACCACTTTATTGGGGTTTTTCGCATAGAGGGTTTTGCCCTTTCGCGTATCCACAACCAGCGCACTGGCTGACGCCAATTTTAATTCTGCTGGTTTAGCCGATGCGTGTACCGGGGTTATGCTTGCCACGAAAAATGAACATGTCAGCGCATAAACAAGACCTAAAATGCGGCTCCTTTTGCTCATACAAACTCCATCCATTTACATATACAGGATCAATGATTTGGTTTTTTATCTGTTTGGGTATTCGGGCGTTTTACCCGAGCTAAGCCTTTTAAAAAATTGCGCAGAAACTGGTCTCCACAAATCCTGTAGTTTTTATGATCTTTTTGACGAAATAATGCACTGAGCTCAGGTTTAGAAATCCGCAGCTGCGCCGCTGACAGAATATTGATTATGTCGTCATCCTTTAATTGAAGCGCAATACGGATTTTACGCAACACTAAATTGTTGGAAAAACCTTCTTTTATTGGTGGCTTTGCGGCACTTTCCGGAGCTGGACCACGAAAATGGGTAATCAGCCCATCCAAAAATGCCATCAATGCCGCATCAGGACACTCGCGAAAATCCGCTTCATCCTCTTTTGACAGCCATGAGGTAACGGTTTCGGCCGTGGTTTCATATCCTTCACCTTTCATCAGGTTACGGATTTTAGTTGCACTCAGTTGCAGTGAGTAACGCAGGCTTCGCAAAACATCGTTAGTAATCATGGAGTTCCAAATTCGGTTAAATGTATACCGCAGATTACCCGCGGTAAAAGCGTGCGCATACTAGCACAACCACTCTCAGAGGGAATATCAATATTGCGCTCGCTCTGCGCCCAAGTTAGCTGATAAACTGTAAAAAACTTTTTAGACCGTGATACCGCACGGCTTTCTTTGCAAAAGGCATTGTCATGGACATCTTCCATCTTGAAAACCACCCTTATGTTGAACTGTGTGATTTGCTGAAAATTCAGGGCTGGAGCGAAAGCGGCGCGGCAGCAAAAGCTGTGATTGCTGAAGGTCTGGTTAAAGTTGACGGACAAGTTGAAACCCGTAAGCGTTGCAAGATCCAATCTGGTCAGGTTGTTTTGTTCCAAGGCCAGAGTGTTAAAGTCAAAAGCTAACCGCATGCGAACTTTCACACGGTAACGACTCAATGCCATTCCTGCTCTGTTGCAGAATGGCATTTTTATTTTCCCAATTCATAACTGTTGTAGAAGATAAAATCTAAGGAATACTGATGTATAAGTTGCTTGCTCTGGATATGGATGGAACCTTGCTGACTTCACAGGGTGAGATTTCACCTAACACGCGTGAGGCCATTGCGAAAGCCAGGGCAATGGGCGTGAAAGTAGTGCTAGCCTCTGGCCGACCGCTGGAAGGTATGCTGCCGTATCTGAACACCCTAGGGCTGAACACCGATGACGATTTTGTCTTGTGCTATAACGGCTCATTGATTCAAAAAGCCGGTAGCCATGACGTGGTTCGTAGCTGCATTTTAAATGGTTGCGATGCACATGCGCTGCAAACGCTCAGCCGTGAGTTAGGGGTGAATATTCACGCGTTTTCACGCCGGTTAGGATTAATCACGCCAAAACGCAACCATTACACCGAACATGAAGCGAAACTGAACGGGATCCCGCTGCTGGAGATGGACTTTGCCGAGCTCCCTGCCGATGAAGAGATCCTGAAAGTGATGTTCATCGATGAGCCCGAGGTGCTCTCCGCGGCCATCGCGCGGCTAACCCCTGACCTGCATCAGCGCTATACCATCGTACAAAGCGCGCCGTATTTCCTGGAGTTCTTGAACCCATCCAGCAATAAAGGGATTGCAGTTGGCATGCTGGCAGACTATTTGGGATTAGATGCATCAGAGGTGATTTGCGTGGGTGACGCCGGTAACGATCGCCACATGATTGAGTTTGCCGGACTCGGCGTTGCGATGGGTAATGCTACTGAGGATATCAAGGCGCTCGCTGACTTCGTGACCAAGAGCAATGATCAAGACGGCATCGCCCACCTGATTGAGCGTTTTATCGTGAACCCTGAGCTGGAAAGCTGTGTTTGAGCTTGGATTTTCCAGAACGCTAACGGTAATGCGAAATAGATAAACAGGTTTCAATCGATAGCCGCGACGGCTGTATCATCACGTTGTACAGCTGTCGCGGCTACATTATTTTTGTATTACCATCGTGCTTGTATCACCAGCACGGTTTTCCTTGGTTATTGTCCTCTGTTTCTCTGTTTCTTTGTGCCTCTTTTGTCTATTTGCCCCTTCTTATTGCCCTTTTCTCTTTGTTAGCCAAGCTGAATATCGACAAAAAATGCGCACAACAAACATTTCATAATGCTGATGAATGTAACCGAATACATCGAATAATAAGGCGAAAAACTTAGCAAGTTGAATAAAATACCCACAGCCAAATCCGCGTTCACACTCACCTGATGTCTCAACCATATGAACCGAATCCCCCGTATAACTGGCTTCCAAATTACATTAGTCATACAAATAAGATGAGTTATTCAAACTGGTGCCGGTTTTTAGCGCCATAAAACATCATTTGATTGTCACAAAATTCGCTTACAAACAGATAAATAATCTGCTGATCTTACTTTTCCCTTTAGCGCGTATTTGCGTTACATATTTAAAACCAGAAGTCATTTTCACGTAAAAGAATAAGAAAAGCGTGTTGTATTTTTAGGATTAAATTCAGAGGGTAAGCCCGTAATGAAAGCGCAAAATACCGAATGTCTTACATCAACAGACGATCTTGAGTGTGCAGAGATTAAACCGGATAACTGGACCCGGATTGCCACCGAATTGCTGGATAAAGCCGGTATTATGATTAATGGACCGCGTCCTTTTGATATGCGGATTAAGCATCCCGACACGCTGATGCGGATCTTGCAAGAAGGTTCATTAGGATTAGGTGAAAGCTATATGGATGGCTGGTGGGAGTGCGACCGGCTAGACGTCTTCTTCGACAAAGTGTTGACCGCAAAACTTGATCAACAACTGCCCTCTCATCTGAAAGACATTTTACGTATTGCGCGTGCGCGGCTATTTAATATGCAAACCCGTCACCGCGCGTGGCAAGTCGGCAAAGAGCATTATGATTTGGGTAATGACCTGTTTAACGCCATGCTTGATCCAAACATGCAATATTCTTGCGCATATTGGAAAGATGCCGATACCTTGGCTGATGCGCAAGTGGCCAAGCTGAAGATGATATGCGAAAAACTGCAGCTCAAGCCGGGAATGAAAGTGCTGGATATTGGCTGTGGTTGGGGCGGCTTAGCGGCGTACATGGCAAAAGAGTATGGCGTAAGCGTAGTTGGTGTGACTATCTCTAAAGAGCAGCAACAACTGGCACAAAAACGCTGTGAAGGTTTCCCGGTACAAATCATGCTGCAAGATTATCGCGATCTGAACGAAGAGTTTGACCGCATTGTATCCGTTGGGATGTTCGAGCACGTGGGGCCGAAAAACTACCGTACCTATTTCAATGTGGTGAATCGCTGCCTGAAAAAAGACGGCTTATTCCTGCTGCACTGCATCGGCAGTAACACTTCAGGCGTTAAGGCAGATGCGTGGATCAGTAAATATATCTTCCCGAACGGCTGCTTACCGTCTATCCGGCAGATTGCCGACGAAGCGGAAGGCCATCTGATTATGGAAGATTGGCACAACTTTGGCGCTGACTACGATAAAACATTGATGGCATGGGATGAGAACTTTGTCCGCGCATGGGATTCAATCAAAGACAACTACTCCCCTCGTTTTTATCGGATGTTCCGCTACTACTTGAATGCCTGTGCCGGCGCGTTCCGTGCTCGTGATATTCAACTATGGCAAGTGCTGTTTAGCCATAGCGGCCTGCGCGGTGGCGTCTATATTACGCACTGATACTCATTGATACATTGTGATCAATTGGCGGTGAGTGTTAGTTTCACGCTCAATTGCACTGCATCCAGCACAATAAAAAAGAGGCTTTCGCCTCTTTTTTATTGACACATGTATCACGTGTAGTAAACACGCCTTGCGTTTACTCCGCGCCGGAGTCTGTCATCATCGCCAAGCGTTCTTGTTCAAAATCTGCATTTAACGGCTCTAACACCGGCATGCTGCGAGTGATATTGGAAGATAAACGCTGGAAACGCTCAACTTTGCCATGTAAGCCCTGTCGACCAGCTAATGCTGTCACCGTTTTATTGTAATGGTTGCTGGCCGCTGTCAGGGTATTACCTAGGCGCTGTAAGTTTTCGGCGACGACACACACTTGGTTGTAAATCTCTCCGGCACGCGCCGTGATCTCCTGCGCTTCACTGTTACTGCGTTCAATCATCCACAAATTAGAAACCGTACGTAGTACCGGCATTAAGGTAGTATGCGACACGAGAATCACTTTTTTCTCGTAGCCGTAGTTGAACAAATCACGACCATACTGTAACGCAGCGATATACGCCGGCTCTACCGGCATAAACATCAGCACAAAGCCCGGGCTATTAATGCCGCACAGATTGCTGTAATCCTTATTGGCCAAATTATCGATATGATTTCTCACCGCTTTAACATGATCCTGCAACGCTTGCAGACGGCTAGCATCATCGGTGGCGGCCACGGCCTGACTGTAGTCAATCAGTGAGACTTTGCTATCAATAATCAGATGTTTGCCATCCGGTAAATTGATCACAAAATCAGGGTAATAGGTTGAGCCATCGGCACTTTTGAATACGGCCTGCGCCTGATAATGTTCATCTCGCAGCAGCCCTGCCAATTGCAGCGTCTGCTCTAACTGTGCCTCGCCCCAGTTACCGGCCAGTTTTTTATCCCCTTTCAAGGCGCCAGCAAGCATGGATGCTTCTTCAGACATCTTCATGCCGATATCGAGCACTTTACGGATCTCAGACTCCAGCACCACATTGCCTTTGAGTGATTCAGCATGGACTTCATTAACCCGACGCTGGAAGCCTTCAATTTGCTCACGAAATGGTTGCAGCAAACGGGCTATCGAAACCTGACTTTGCTGATTAAAGACCTGATTTTTCTCATCCAAAATCTGATTAGCGAGATAGTGAAACTCCGTTTTCAACTGCTGACGGCTTTGTTCCAGATCCCGTTTTTGCTGCTCTAATACATGCTGTTTTTCGGTTAATACCGCTTTGAGTTCCGTATGCTCACTGAGTAAATAGGTGTAGTTTTCGTTCAGTACACTCAGTGCGTGCTCTTTATCCAACAGCAACTGCTTCACATCTTGCAGATGTTGCTGTGCAGACTCACGCAAGGTTTGCTGACGAACCAGCTCTTGCTCGGCTTGGCGGCATTGCTGTTCACTGAGCTGTAGGGCTTGAGTCTTGTCATTTAAGTGACGTTGTAACTCATCATGCCGCTGAGCAAATTGACGCTCAAGGTAAAGACGCTCCTTTTCCCACTCCGCTTCCGCCTGCTCTGCTTGGCGCTGTGCATTTTTGTGGTTCAGTATCAACAACAGCAGCATTAATGCAGATACTGCCGCCAGCACTATCACCAGCGGTGACAATGTGATCATGTTTCTCTCCTTGATTCGCTCAGCGCGCCTTTCCCTTTCAAACGATACCGTAGAAGGAAATCGAGCAAGACATAGTTCGTACTCTACCCTAACTGAGTGAGTTAACCATCTGATTATCCCACAGTTAACCCACGGTTTGCTTATCTTGTTGAGCTTTATATCTGGCGCGTGCGGAGAGTATGCAATTTCATTTTTCGCTGATGCGCGGAGTGGTTTAGGCCAAACAATTTGGATGATGACTTAATTTAAATGTTTATTTGTCTCATAACGAAAGAGGTTTGTGGATAAGAAACAGGATACTGAAACGAATTAGAGGTTGGCGGTTTACCGCGTTGCGAATTCAGGCAAAAAAGCGGCACGCTAATGGCGCACCGCTTTGCTTGATTTAGATTGTTCCAGTCAGAGAACACCGCAAAATAACTCTTCTCTCGTAAGCGTCTTTCTCTTTTAACGTTCTTGTCCCCGCTCAATTCCCCGGACCAATACGCTCCATGAGGTTGAGATGTGGCGAGCAATCTTGCGCTTGCAAGCGTAGGCGATCGTGTTTGAGATGGTGGCGCTCTTCTCGTAAGCCCTTAAGTAGCGCCGCACACATAAAGAGCATGATCACCGAGAACGGTAACGCCGCCAAAATAGACGCTGCTTGTAACGCTTCTAACCCACCAGACAGCAGTAAGATGGCAGCGACCAATCCCCCACCCATGCCCCAGATGGCGCGATGGATTTTAGGTGGCTCCTGATCGCCAACAGACAATAAGGTGGTCACCACCAAGGTGCCGCTATCTGACGATGTAATAAAGTAGGTGGCGATCAGCAATGTCATGGCCAGTTTAGCAACGGTGGCCAACGCTGGTACATGCACGCCTAAATCAATGGTGCGATACAACGCCGAAGTAATATCCTGATTCACCGCGCCAATCAAATCTCCGCCTTCAAAGAGCTGAATGTGCAAGGCTGTGCTGCCAAATACACACATCCAAAACAGTCCCAATAACGTCGGAACCAGCAAGACGCCCAACACGAACTCCCGTACGGTACGGCCTTTGGAGATGCGCGCGATAAAGATCCCGACAAACGGTGCCCAAGCAATCCACCATCCCCAGTAGAAGGCGGTCCATGAGCTTTGCCAGTTTGATGCGCCATTGGCTTCGGCGTTTGTCCAGAAACTCAGGCGAATGATATTTTGCAGATAATCCCCAATTCCCTGCACAAACGAATTCATGATGTAGATTGTTGGGCCGGCAAACAAAAAGAAGATTAACATCAGCGCACTCAGGCCAAGGTTAAACTCACTCAGTAGTTTGACCCCTTTACCTACCCCTGATACCGCAGAAAGCGTTGCGATGGCCGATATCACACCAATCAAAATCAACTGATTTTGCAGTGAGACATTCATGCCGAAGACTTCGTTAAGACCGGTGTTCATCTGCGCTACGCCCAACCCCAATGACGTGGCGACGCCAAATACGGTGCCAAATACGGCCAGCACATCAACCAGATGTCCCCAGAAGCCATAAATTTTGTCGCCCAACAGCGGATACAATACCGAGCGAATGGCCAACGGCAGTTTTTTGCGATAACAGAAAAAGCTCAACGACAAACCAACGATGGAATAGATCGCCCACGGGTGTAATCCCCAATGGAACCAGGTAATGCGCATAGCGACCTTGGCCGCTTCCGGCGTACCGCCCTCGGAGATAAACGGGTTACCTTGCAGGTGAAATACCGGCTCGGCAATGCTCCAGAAGATCAGGCCAATCCCCATCCCAGCACTAAACAGCATGGCAAACCACGCCATGTAGCTGAACTCTGGCTTTTGGTCATCATCGCCGAGGCGTAAATCACCATAACGGCAAAACATCAAATACAGTGCAAAGCACAGAAACAGCGATACCACCAGAATGTAGTACCACTTAAAGCTGCTGATGATGTTATTTTTTGCGCCCTGAAACCACTGGGCGGATAAGTCCGGCGCAAACACGCCAAACAATAAGAAGACTGACAGCACGGTAAGTGCAGTAACAGCCATGGTTGGATTAAGTCCACGAAACAGACCGGATTTAGCTCTCAGCATCTCAGCCCTCCCTTAGACAAAAAACTCTTCACCAACATGCTCACCCGCGCCGCGGATAGCACGCCATGCCACCTGCCCGGCCGGATTCTCGCGATGATCCACCAGCGTCACCGATGGCTGGCCATTCACCGCATTACGCTGACCATAAAACACCACGACCGGCACACCGAGATTGCTGACTCCGCTGGTGAGCCAGAAGCGATGATTGTCGAAACTGCCACCAATAAAGTCTAACTGCGACAATCCAGTATCAAATCCGGCGACAAAATAGTTCATACTGTCGGTATCCGGAAAAATGTGAACCAGCAGATAGGCGAAGTTCAGTTCGTTGACCAACTCAGCCAGTTTGAAAATGCCGGCAGGTTCACAACTTTCATGCGGCAGCATCATTCCGCTTTGTACGGAAATATTGGTGTTATCGCAGGAAAGCTCAGGTTGATAACGGATATACGCTGACGTATCCGGCAGCTGGTAACGCATGCGTGCAATTTGCAGGTTTTCGGTGATCTCTTTGATAGTAAATGTCTGTTGCATGTGACCTCTCTACATGTACAAGGTGGCAAAACCCTACACATAAAATACTTTGAGGTCAAAGTTGTTTTTAATGAATACAACAGAGAATCACTATAGAAACCAAGTACAACACTATGATCTGGAAAGAATAAATTGGAAAAACATGACGAGGTGATGGTTTCAATCCGGCAAATCATTCGCGCTATTGATTTGAAGTCAAAGCAATTAAACAAAGCCGTCGGACTGACAACGCCCCAGCTAATGCTAATGCAAGCCATTGACCGGCATGGGGATGTGTCGCTGAAAGTGCTGGCTGAACAAACCAATATCAGCCAAGCCACGGCGAGCACGATTTTAGACCGGCTAGAATCACGACAATTGGTGATCCGAGTGCGCAGCCTGCTGGATAAGCGTCGCCAACATGCCGAATTAACCGAGGCCGGAAAATCCTTACTGCTCAAAGCACCTACAGCCCTGCAGGAGAATTTTGTGGCGCGCTTTCAGGCTCTGCCGGAGTGGGAACAAAACATGCTGCTCGCCAGTGTGCAGCGGATCTCTGCCTTGATGAACGCCGAACATCTCGACGTCGCGCCAGTACTGGAAACCGGTACACTGACCAAAGAAGATGGACACTCCAAATAAGCAAAGACAAACCTGTTTCAGGCTCAGATATTTTGGATATGCGTGGTCTCTGCTACGCTATATCAAGACGTAAAAATTTAGATATACGAATACGGTTACACACTATCTCCGGGAGAATTTGCGCGTGAATTATAAAAATGCGGTCATTCTGGCTGTCTGCAAGCGTTTGATTGGTTGGGTTTTGCTCATCACCGGTATGTTGAGCACATTGGTTTCAATCCTGAAATTTTTGAGTCTGCATATTGATAATGGTAGCATGGCCGCTGCTTTTTTGGCCGACCCGTACAAGCAGCTTTATATCTTTGTTTACGGCAAAACCGATTTTCTAAGTTTTTTCTGGAACAACTCGCCAGTACCGGATCTGGGCTCACTCACCAGCACAAACTCACTCTATTTCTTTGCTGTCTACATCATGATTTTTATCGGTAGCGCGGTGAAAAACTCTGGGGCAAAGCTGTCTTCTCGTCTGTTCAAAACCGGCGAACAAATTGAAGATCAATTGATGGAAGATCAGATCAAAGGTGTAACCTCACGCTCACGAGCAGAGATTCGCAGTACATTGTCGATTCCAGATTACTCGATTTTTCGCCAACTGCTGTGGGAAATCATCCCATTCGTCATCACCAGTGGCTTGATGTTCGGCTTCTATAAGATGTTTGGTTTCTAGTTTCTACTAACAGTGCCTAGCTTCTACTAGTACCTGCTGATTCAAATAGTTATCACTGTATAAAGATCTCCATACAAACAGGGTGTTATGCCCTGTTTTTTTATCTCTGCCGCATTCCAATATTTCCCAAAAATGACTCCCCCAATATTTTGTGATGCGAATCGCAAATGAGACGCAAAACGAGTACACTGACAACTCATTCCTTTTCGTGTGCTAATGATGGTTTTATGTACTACCTTCTGCCCCTGCTAACTGTGCTGATCTGGGCCGGCAACGCTATTGTCAATAAGATGGCCGCCACCGCCATTGACCCCGCCGCTATTGCTTTCTACCGCTGGCTCGTTGCCGGTTTGGTGCTCACGCCATTTATGGCAATGACGGTGTGGCGTAACCGCCGCAGTTACCGCCCTTACTTAGTAAAGTTTGCGATATTGGCTCTGCTCGGTATGGCAATTAACCAAACTCTCGGTTACTACGCAGGCTTAACGGTCAGTGCCATGAACATTGGCATCATTACTTCCCTGATTCCGTTGATGACCGTGCTGATCAGTATCTTCCTGCTGGGCGAAACACCAACTGCCGGCATCATCGTAGGTACTCTGCTCTCCTTAGGCGGGATTTTATATCTGGTCAGCGCCGGCGATATCGCCAGCTTGCTGCATCAGGGGATTGGCGATGGTGAGTTGCTGCTGCTAGCCGGTTCATTTGCTTACGCGCTGTATGGCGTGCTACTGAAAAAGTGGCAACTGCCCTTTTCCACTTGGCAATCGGTGTACGTGCAGATTTTGTTCGGTATCGTCATGCTGCTACCTAACTTTCTTTCTGCGACCAATGCACCAATCAATTCGGCAACACTGCCACTGATTTTGTACGCGGGGATCCCGGCGTCAGTACTGGCCCCCTACCTGTGGCTGCAATCAGTACGCTTTTTGGGTGCGAGTAAGACCGCTATTTTTATGAATTTCTTGCCGGTCTTTACGGCCATGATCGCCATGAGTCTGCTCGGGGAAAAGCTGGAGCATTATCATGTCGTAGGCGGATTAATTACCTTATGCGGCGTTATTTTGTCACAAACCTTGCGCAAACCGGTTGGTCGCTTACGTCCTTCACCGCGCGTCACGGATAGCAAATAAGTCAGCGCGTATTTATCCATGATATTGCCTTAGCCGCCATTCTTAGCTGCAATAATGGCTGCTATCTCTAACCGGGGCTTAGCTCCGGTTTTTTTATCCCTCGGACACCTGCTCGTAATTCTTTTCCCCCCAAGCGACCAATCTATCTATATAGCCACATAGCCACGTAAAAATTAACCACGTGAAAAGCATGTTGCTGAATTGATGTCCGTCACAGTTATGTCTGACCTCTAACCTCATGAAAAAATTGTATTAATGTTAGCCACATCTCAATCACGTAACCTGACAGTCCGGGCAATTGATCGAGAACAAACAAGACGTAAACAATTATTACAGTTACAAAACCGATCTCTATCATTCAACACTGAAGCATTAGGTCTGTTTTTTTGAGCCTATCAACAGCCCACCCATAACAATGACGAGGTCCTGTTACGACGTTGGACTTACTTCAGGGAGTGATGATCGTGAAACTAAAGACAACATCAATAACAACGGGCCTCGCCCTTTTTCTTGCCGGAACTCTCCTTTGTAGCTCGGCCTTGGCACAAGTCGAAGCCCGCAATGACAAGTTTGCCGACGCACATCAGCCACAATACCAAAGCTGGACCCAAACCCAACAAAGCAGCGAACGCGCAGATGCGTTAGCAGAAGATCCCAATATGGTGATTTTGTGGGCCGGTTACCCTTTTTCCAAAGATTACAACAAACCACGTGGCCACTATTACGCATTAACCGATGTGCGTGACACACTGCGTACCGGTGCGCCAAAAACCGCAGAAGATGGCCCATTACCGATGGCATGCTGGAGCTGTAAAAGTCCGGATGTTGCTCGGATGATTGAAAGCGAAGGCGAAGATGCCTACTTCAAGGGAATGTGGGCCAAAGGCGGCCCTGAAATCGTTAATAGCATTGGCTGTGCCGATTGCCACGCGACAGACAGCCAAGAATTCAAAGATGGAAAACCGGCACTGCACCTTTCCCGCCCTTATGCTAGCCGCGCGATGGATGCCATCCACATGCCGTTTGCCAAGCAAGGTCGCTTCGATCAGCAAGCTCAAGTGTGCGGACAATGCCACGTAGAATATTATTTCTCCGGCGATAACAAAGCAGTCAAATTCCCTTGGGATAACGGCACATCAGCCGATGCCATGGCGGAATACTACGATGAGCTCGGTTTTAAAGATTGGGTTCATGGCTTATCAAAAACACCGATGCTAAAAGCCCAGCATCCTGAATATGAAACCTGGCAAGCCGGTATTCACGGTAAAAACAACGTCGGTTGTGTAGATTGCCACATGCCTAAAGTTCAAGGCCAAGACGGCAAACTGTATACCGATCATAAAGTGGGTAACCCATTTGACCGCTTCGATCAGACCTGCGCCAACTGCCACACCCAAAGCAAAGAGATGCTGCAAGGTGTAGTGAAAGAACGTAAAGAAGCTATCAATACTCTGAAACTGAAAGTCGAGCAGCAACTGGTGCATGCACACTTCGAAGCCAAAGCCGCTTGGGATGCCGGTGCCACCGAAGAGCAAATGCAGCCAATTTTGCAAGACATCCGTCAAGCACAGTGGCGCTGGGATTACGCCATAGCCTCACACGGCGTACACATGCATGCGCCTGATATTGCGCTGAAAACGCTAGGCGATGCGCTGAACTTGGCGGCAGATGCGCGCACTAAACTGGCACGCTTACTGGCCACTAAAGGCATTACCGGTGAAATTCCGTTACCAGACATCAGCACCAAAGAGAAAGCACAAGCCGCGCTGGGCATGGATATGAAGCAATTCATCAGTGACAAACAGCAATTCCTGAAAACAACCGTTCCGGCTTGGGAAAAAGAGGCCAAAGACGCTGGCCGTCTGAGTCAATAAGTCAGGAATGATGGGCTCTGCTACGCAGAGCCCACAAGGATGAGGAGATCATGATGAAACTGCTAAAGCCCTGTCTATTAGCGCTTTCCCTGCTTACGGGCGTGCTGCTGTCGTATGTGCCCGTCTCTTTTGTGCAGGCGCAAGACGTTGCCATGCCAAATATAACCGCCACAACACCCGCAACAACACCCGCATTAGTGCAGCCCCAACGCGATCCGAACTATGCCTGTACGCAGTGCCATAAAAAAGAGAGTGAACAGATGCATGGTAAACATGCGTCTGTGGTTAATCCCAACAATCTAGGGCCGGTGACTTGCACCAACTGCCATGGCAATCCATCACCTCGCCATCGTGAAGGCGTTAACGATGTGATGGTGTTTACCAATGAAAACATGCCACTGGATCAACGCAACGGTGTCTGCCTGAGCTGCCACGAACCTGACAATCTGCGTAAAACCTTCTGGGCACACGATGTGCATGTCACCAAAACGGCCTGCACTAACTGTCATCAGTTGCATACGGCAACCGAACCAATGATGGGGATCAGCGATAAAGCCCGTATCGGGTTGTGTGTCGACTGTCACAGCCAGCAGCATGCAGAAAAAGCGGCGTCAGTATCTGGCGTTAAGGAGTCACCATGAGCTGCTCCCGCCGCCGTTTTTTAACCGGGGTCAGTACAGGTGCGGTGATCATGATGACTGGCCCGGCCTACACGCTGTCCACCTCGGTCGCTGACGATGGGCGTCGGTTGGGGATGTTGCATGACGAAACGGCCTGTATCGGCTGCACCGCCTGTATGGACGCCTGTCGTGAAACCAACCATGTACCCGAGGGCGTTTCGCGCTTACAGATTGTCCGCAAAGGCCCAATTGGTGAGTTTCCCGACGCGCGTTATCACTTTTACCGTCACTCATGTCAGCACTGTGATAACGCACCTTGCGTGTTGGTCTGCCCGACCGGCGCATCCCATGTAGATCTGAAAACCGGCATTGTTGATGTCAATGCCGATCTGTGTGTCGGCTGCCAGTACTGTATCGCAGCCTGCCCGTATCGCGTGCGCTTTATCAACCCGCAAACTAAAGTGGCCGACAAGTGTGATTTTTGTCGTCATACCAATCTGGCGCGAGGTCAGCTGCCCGCTTGTGTACAAAGCTGCCCAACGCACGCCCTCACCTTCGGTGATTTGGACGATCCGAAAAGCGCTATTAACCAAAAATTACAGCAACTACCGACTTACCGTTCGAAAGCGCATCTGGGTACTGAACCCAAGATGTACCGCGTTCCTGCGCCAGGTAGCGGCGAGGAGCTAAATATCGGACGTGATGGTATACCGGCCGGTTTTGTAAACGGCAAACACAGCGGGGAGATTCAGTCATGACGCTACCTGTAGATCCGTTTCACTTTCCTTCACTGGTGTGGGACTGGCCAATTGCCATTTATCTGTTCTTGCTGGGGATCTCTGCCGGAAGCGTGACCTTCGCCGTCTTACTCAAGCGTAAATCACTGGGTGAGCAAGCATCCACGCATGGCATCATCAAAGCGGCAGCTCTGCTCGGGCCTGGCGCGGTTATTTTAGGATTGCTGATCCTGATATTTCACCTGACACGTCCGTGGACGTTCTGGAAACTGATGTTCAACTATCAGTTCAACTCTGTGATGTCGATGGGGGTAATGCTGTTTCAGATTTATATGGCCGTGCTGTTCGTCTGGCTTGGCGGTGTTTTTGCGCGCGAACTGAGCACCCTGCGCCAACATTGGCTCGGCGAGCGGTTGAATATACTCGATACGCTTTTGCGTGCACTACCGCGTACCGAGAAAGTCACTGAACCATTACTCCTGTTACTGGCAGTTTTGCTCGGTGCTTACACTGGATTTTTACTCTCGGCGCTGAAAAGTTACCCCATGCTGAATAATCCGGTTCTGCCAGTGCTCTTTCTGGTTTCCGGTTTAAGCTCGGGAATCGCCAGCTGCATTGTGCTCGCCACTAGCTTATTTAAAACCCCAGCAGATGATCATGGAATTCATTTCCTACACCGCTTTGAAACGCCGCTTATCTTGACTGAAGCATTGCTCCTGCTCTGCTTTTTCACCGGTCTGTGGTTCGGTGACGGACAAAAAGTGATTGCCATGACCAGTGCCATCGGCAGCGGTTTTTGGTCTAACGTGTTCTGGTTCGGCGTAGTCGGTCTGGGCTTACTCACCCCACTCATATTGGGGCGGTTACTTCCGGGGAAAAGGCTGACAAAACTGCTACTGATCTGCTGCTGTAGCCTGACCGGTATTTTGCTTCTGCGCTACTTCATTTTGTACGCCGGCCAAATGACTGTCGCCTAACAAACCGTAGCCGAACAAAATGCATCTGTTACCTCATTGGTGGATCTGTATTCGGGAGTGCGCAGCACTCCCGTCCTGCTTGAATATCTCTATTGCGGAGCCGCTAAATGCTGCCTGAATTGGCTCTCATCTGTTTGCTGTTAATCCCTATTTTAGCGCTCTGGAGTGGGCTATTACCTTGGCTACCCGCCCGAAGCGGCGCAGTACGCCTCGCCCCAGCACTGAGTCTGCTGCTGGTATTATTGACCGCCACTAGCCTTCTACTGCTGGCATACAGTTTTCTCAACGATGATTTTACGTTGCGCTATGTGGCACAACACAGCAATAGCCGCTTGCCTTGGCCGTTCAAGTTGGCGGCAGTCTGGGGTGGGCATGAAGGCTCACTGCTGTTCTTCTTATTTGCACTAACTCTGTGGAATCTGCGGTTGTGGTTTATTGCGCAGCCGGTGGTCACGAAAATGCGTGCGCAAAGCATTATGGGCTGGCTGATTATGCTGATTAGCCTGTTTTTGCTGGCTGAAAGCAACCCTTTCACGCGCGTGTTTCCGCCCCCTTTTGAAGGTCGCGATCTCAACCCGATGTTGCAAGATATCGCGCTCATTTTACACCCGCCGCTGCTCTATCTTGGTTATGTGGGATTTGCGGCCAGCTTCGCTCTGGGGATCACCGCGCTGTGGGAACAACGCTTAGATACACAGTTAGTTAAAGAATGGCGACCACTGACACGCACCGCGTGGGGCTGGCTCACCGCGGGAATCGCTTTAGGTGCGTGGTGGGCATACCACGAGCTAGGCTGGGGCGGCTGGTGGTTCTGGGACCCCGTAGAAAACGCCTCATTACTGCCGTGGCTACTCGGTACCGCTTTATTGCATGCACAACTGGCCTTTATGCGTAATGGAAGCTTGCGCCACACGTTGATCTTATTGGCGCTGGTGACTTTTCTCATGAGCTTGCTGGGAACCTTTATTGTACGCGCAGGAATTATGGACTCAGTACACGCCTTCAGTGCAGAAAGTGGCCGCAATAATGCACTGCTGCTGATTCTAGGCCTGAGCACTCTCGCTGCACTGCTAATCTATGGCTGGCGTAGCCCATTTTTGTCCACCAGTGACCACATCACACCTCAGCTATTACATCCACACTCATCCGGACGTGAAAACGGGCTACGTATCGCTGTACTTTTGCCCGTTATCGCGGCGGTAGTGGTGATGCTCGGTACCTTTTATCCGCTTTTTTATGCGTTAAGTGGTTCAGGTACTCTCTCTGTCGGTGCGCCTTACTTTAATTTGTTGTTTGTGCCGTTAGTTTTTTTATGTTTGTTAGCCCTCATCGTTTTTCCGGCCATTCGCAACGCTTCCGGCTTACCGCCAATTCGGGCTTGGCTGTGGTTATTACTCGCTTTGCCGCTAGTGTTTTGGATCAACGGTACGCCTCATTGGCACACGCTCACGGCGTTTATTGGCTCACTAATGGCAGTTTGGTTAATACTGACTACCCTACAAGCACTCTGGTTCGACAAATTAAAGCGCGGACATTTAGCGCATCTGGCCTTAGCCATTACCGTCTTAGGCGCCAGCCAATTGGCCGGATATAGCCATGAACGAGGTGCGCTGCTGAGTATTGGGCAAAGCGTATCAGTCGGCCAATATGAGCTGCGTTTAGATGCCATTACGCCCGAGCTTGGCCCTAATTTCACTGCGGAACGCTACCATCTCACTGCGCTGCAAAACGGCAAAGTATTAGGGAATCTCTATCCTGAACGGCGCCATTACAGCGTGCGTGCGATGCAAATGAATGAAACCGGTATTTTGCCGCTTGGCAGCGGGGATTTATATGCCGTGCCTGGGGAAAAGCGCGCACAGCAAATCGCCTTACGGGTGGCATACAAACCGGGGAGTCGTTGGTTATGGCTGGGTGGAATATTGCTGACTATCGCAGGGCTACTACCCCTGCGTCGTCGTAAAACAGCCGACGAATGCAATGAGGAGGCCGTATGTCCGGAATAAAACGCTGGCTTCCGCTGCTGGCCGGTGGTCTGTTTTTACTGTTACTGCTCTGGGCCCTTTACCCTGCGAGTACGCCTGTGGCCAAGCAGGCCTCAATCGGCACTCTACCACCGTTGACACTAACCACACTCAATGGCGAATCGCTCACAACCGATACCCTGCTCGGACAACCTTTTTTGCTCAATGTCTGGGCCAGTTGGTGCACCAATTGCCGTAAAGAGCATGCACTGCTGCAAACACTCAGCGGTCAGCTCCCCATTATCGGATTAAACTACCGTGACACCCCTGACGCTGCAAAAGGATGGCTACACAGCGTAGGCGACCCCTATTCTCGTGTTATTGATGACCAACAAGGTCAAGCTGCGTTAGCGCTTGGCGTTATCGGCACGCCGGAAAGCTGGCTGATCGGCCCACATGGTGAGGTCTTAGCACGCTATGTGGGACCACTCACATCTGAAATCTGGCAAACACAATTTTTGCCGCACTTATCCGCGAACCGAACAAAGGAGACTGTGCAGTGAAGCCACGCCAGCTACTTCTGATCGTTCTCTGTGCTAACGCTTTCGTTAACAACAGTTTCAGTGTTAACAGTGCTCTGGCTGCCCCAAGCAAATACGTGACAACGTCACCTGAACGGGTGATTTCGGAAATATCGGCAACTTCAACATCGGTAGAAAAACCTCAATCATCAGAACTATCTCACTCACCCAAAGAGCTCGAAATTCGCTTTGCCTCGCCGGAGCAAGCTGAACGTGCCAATCAGTTGGCTGCCAGTTTGCGCTGCCCATCATGTCAAAATCAAAATTTGCTGGAATCCAATTCCGTGCTAGCACGCGATCTGCGGCTCGAAGTTTTTCGGCGCGTGGCGGCTGGTGACAGTGATGATGAGATCCACCGTAGCCTTATTGCCCGCTATGGCGATTTCGTGACTTATCGTCCGCCCCTGAAAACCAGCACCTTGCTGTTATGGGGCACCCCACCGTTGTTGTTGTTGATCGCCGCTATACGGCTCTTTTATCGCCGCAAGCGTAAATCGCTACCACCATCGGCTACGCATTTGTCTCAACAAACGGCAAAGACACCAGCAACATCAAACAGCGCATCATCACTTTCCGTGCTGTTAGTCGTCGTGGTGGTCGCATCGGCTATGCTCGGTGTCGGCTCCGGCTATCAGCGATTGGGGCATTGGGACGCGTGGCGTAACTGGCAAGCCAATCCCGATCAGTTACAGCATCTTGATGGCGCAGCACTGCGCAGTGCTGCGGGAGTGCGATTACATGAGCGCATCAATCAAGATCCGCGCGATAAAGAGGCGTGGGCCGAACTGGCGCAGTGGCTGTTGTATCAAAACCGCTTCGACGAATCGTTGTGGGCCTACGAGCGCTTAGCTCAACTTGAGGGAGAAACCAGTGCGGCAACCTTAGCGGCGCGGGCTACCGTGATGTATTACCGCGATGGACAGCAAATGAGCGCCGCCGTTAAGCGAGAGCTCGCACAGGCACTGACGCAAGACCCTGGTGAAGTCACGGCACTAATGCTGCTCGCCTCAGATCACTTCCTCAACGGACGCTATCGAGAAGCCGCGGCACTGTGGCAGCAACTGTTAGATGAAGGCCGGCCACGACTTAATCGCGAAGCAGTAACCCAAGCATTACAGACGGCGCGCACACTCGGTGGACGCTGATTATCGCTATGTGTCTGAGATCTTAGAACTATACGCATTTTTGACATGCTAATCAGCCAAAAACAAAGAGGGAGCCTAGCTCCCTCTTTGTATAAACCGGTATCACGATCACTGCAATAATGGCTTACGCCAAAATGGCGATCAGCCCATAGGTGATGATCATCGCCAATGAACCCACAGTGGTGATCAGCGCCCAGCGTAAATTGGTATCCATATCCCTACTCCTTAGTGCTCGTGTCGTCTTGCGACAGTGTTCTTGCAACTGTGCTCTTACCGCGTTGTTAGTTCTTATAACTCTATTAGCTATTGCTAGCTGATAGCGCTATCCGGCTGGCCGTTTGTGCTTATACATCGTCCTGACAAAGCACGAACACCACCTCACTGAGTTGTAGTTTAGCGCCTTAATCACCTTGTGTCTTTTTTGTTAATGTGCGTTTCATCACCAATAAAGAATGATACAATCACGCAACCTTATGACGGGTTTATCATCGAGAATAAATCGCCATAAATGCCATAACTAAAGAGAATGGATAATCCGGTCTTAGAACCTATCCCTGTAGGCTCTTAACACTGAATAAGAATGGACAACGGTATGCGACGGATCATTTCACTGATTACCCTCACACTGGCTTCTGCCACCAGCTTCACCGCTCAAGCAGCACTGGATCAGACGTGTTTGACTGAGAAATATGCCGCATTTGTCAAAGCATCAGATAGTTGGTACGCCTCACTGTTGGGTAAAGTTACCGAACAGCATCCAGATCTGGCCGAGGCCGGCAAACAGTTTCTGGCCGAACGTACCCATTACTTTGAGCGCAACTTTACTGCAGTGCGTTGGTACTTGAATCATGAGCCGGGGAAATTGGCTTTAGATAAACCGGTCAACGAATGGCTCACTCTGGATACTGCCAGCGCTGATTTACTCAGCACACAAAGCAAGGAATTTGCCGCTCAAAATGAGCAAGTTTTTAATGATCGGGTACTGAAACCCAATCCACAGAATTATGCCTTACGCGCAGCCTTCGCCGATTTGCTCACTCATCCGGAAAATGTGAAGGCCAGTCTGGAAGCATACAATAACGCGATGGAAAAAATTGAAAGTCAGGTTTGTCGCAAAGAATAAAGAGAAAAGCGTGACGATTTCATTAACCGCGATAGCGAATAACGCTGAATAAAACCCTCCTGAACCGCTAGAAACATGCATCGACATGCATGCAAATAGCGGTTTTTCGCATCACATAGATAAAAATCACACAAATTTTCTCTTTTCCGCTTCCAGAATAGATCATTCTAAGAGAAAATGATCTTTTGGATGTTCGACATCGGGCAACGTTCTGTGCAGTGGTTGGCTAAATCAGCATTTATTGTTGCGCAAATCAGCAACGGTATGCGATAAAACAGCAAACGCTTTCGTTATCATAATTGATAATTACACCAACAACGAAGACAGACAACGGTTCACCTCTGCCCGTGTCTTGATGCTCGCTCAATCAGGAGTTTCTTTTATTCATGGCAACGATCAAAGATGTCGCCAAGCTTGCGGATGTTTCTACCACCACCGTATCGCACGTGATTAATAAAACACGTTTTGTGGCGGAAGAAACACGAAACCGTGTATGGGAAGCGGTAAAAGAGCTGCATTATTCACCCAGTGCGGTTGCCCGAAGCTTAAAAGTTAATCATACCAAGTCTATCGGTATGATTGTGACTACCAGTGACACCCCCTATTTTGCCGAAATTGTGCAATCGGTGGAGGAGCACTGCTACCGTAAGGGCTATACCCTGTTCCTGTGTAACTCACAGAATAACGTGGAAAAACAGCGTGCTTATCTGGCGATGCTGGCACAAAAACGTGTCGATGGCTTGCTGGTAATGTGCTCTGAGTACAACTCTCAGCTGCTGGAACTGCTGGAAAACTATCGCACTATCCCGATGGTGGTGATGGATTGGGGCCCAACTGACAGCGCTTATACTGATCGCATTCAGGATAACAGCTTCGATGGCGGCTATCTGGCAACCAAATACCTGATCGATCGCGGTCACCGTGATATTGGTGTGATCACCGGTCAGATGAACAAAACCACCACCAAAACGCGCTATGATGGCTTCTTAAAAGCCATGAACGATGCGGGTTTGAGTGTGCGTGATGAGTGGGTTGCAGAAGGTAACTTTGAACCAGAATCCGGCCATATAGCGATGAGCCATATTCTGCAAAATGCACAGCATCCAACCGCGGTATTCTGTTTTAACGATACCATGGCCATGGGCGCAATTTGCGCTGCCGGTGAGCAAGGTCTGCGTATTCCGCAGGATATCTCGATCATCGGGTATGACAACATTCGTGATGCGCGTTTCTTCTCGCCACCATTGACTACGATTCACCAGCCAAAAGCGCGTCTGGGCGCGATGGCGTTTGATATGCTGATTGACCGCATTATCAATAAGCGTGAAGGTGGACAAGTGATTGAACTGCATCCTGAGCTGGTCGCTCGCGGCTCGGTGATTGACGGTCCACACAAAGGCTAAATAAGCCGCCACATCAATGCTGCTTAATACGTAAACAGCAAGCTTATATGAGCTTGCTGTTTTATTATCTCTCGACCCTCTCTCGCTTCCTTTTCCTAAAAAAATCCCCACGTCCCCCTCTGGACAGATAATCACAACAACTGTATATATATACATATATTACAGGAGGTATTCTCATGCGTGTTGAAGTCTCAATTGATCGGAATCTGTCTTTACCGGCACATTTTGAACAGCGGCTCCACTCCGTTCTCAGCGAGCAGTTGAACCGTTATTTTGATGAACCTAGCGTGTTGATTAAACGCGGTGCTAACGGCCTTTCCGTTTCTCGCGCCACGAAAGAAGAACGGGAAAGAGTCGAAGAGATCTTACAAGAAGTTTGGGAAAGTGCCGATGAATGGCTCGAAGAATAAATAGCAAAAATTTCTGAACACTTAATTTTGTCTTAAGTATCGTTTTTTATTCTTGCTCATAACACCACATGGAGGCGTTATGAGCATATCAGGTTATTTTCCTTATTCGCTGCAGATTGCACGCAGCCGCCAACAGCAAGAGCCGCTGAAACAGTTTATTCAAGCGGCCTATACCCGTGAATTCTCTGCCTCTATCCCCCACTTTTTGCCCTTGCTGCTCGGGCTGTATGACGAGCACGATTTGCTGATCGGCGCTTGTGGCGTCAATCCTGCTGCCAGTGGCCCGCTCTATCTGGAGCACTACCTAAACGCGCCCGTTGAAGAGATCATCTCCAAGCGACTGGCCGAATCCAGTGAGCAGTCTCAATCCGCCACTGACTTGCCGCGCATCACACGATCACAAATTGCTGAAATCGGTAATCTGGCGGTCAGTAGCCCAGGTGATGGTCGATTACTGTTTGCTGCGATATGCCGTTTTTTACTGGCCGATGGTTACCCGTGGGTGACCTTTACCGGTACCCAGAAGCTGCGTAACAGTTTGCATCGCTTGCATCTGAATCCGCTGGTGTTAGCGGAAGCACATGCCGAACAAGTGGGCAGCGATGCTGGCGCATGGGGGAATTATTACCACTGCGCACCGCAAGTGATGGCGGGGAATATCCATGATGGGCTGGAGGTATTAACTCGCATTTCGCCGTCTGTGCGCCTGATGCCTTCGCCAAACATTTCCTCGCTAATCATGCCCGGCTTTCCTCTGGTATGGGGGGCATGCTAATGGAAATGCTCCTGTTCACTGCCATCCGTCAGCATGCACAGCACTCCCCTGAGCGCATTGCACTGCAAGATGCACAGCATTCGCTGAGTTACGCCCAGCTCTGGCAACGCATTCAACTGCGCGCAACCGAGCTGCAAGCACATCACGTCCGCCGTTTAGCAATAGCACTGGATAACGGTATCGAATGGGCGCTAACCGATCTCAGTGCCTTGTATGCGGGTATTACCGTTATCCCGGTACCGCACTTCTTCTCAGCCAGCCAACAAGAATGGCTGCTGCGCACCAGTCAAACCGACAGTCTGCTGACCTCAGCCAGCAGCAATTGGTTGAGTGCTGGCATTTTAACACCCGCGATAGATTCAGAAGATTCAGATACAGCATCTTCCGCATCAGTAGGCATAAGCGCGCAACTCAACCTGTTACAGAGTCACTTTCCACAAGATCATGCACCACATCACCAATGCGATGGGCGCTCCATAAAGGCGGAGCGACCCTCTCAAGTGGATGCTAAAGAGTTTACCGCTAAGATCACCTTTACCTCTGGCACAACCGGACAGCCGAAAGGCGTGTGTTTAAGCAACCAACACCTGATGCGCACGACCCAAGCACTGGCTGACGCGGTCAGCGCGCTGGATATTCAGCGCCACCTGACCGTATTGCCACTGACGACGTTGCTCGAAAATATCACCGGTTTGTATGTTCCGTTATTACTTGGTGCCACCAGCCTGCTGCCATCATTAGCAGAAATTGGCTTTCAAGGATCCAGCCGGTTAGAACCGCAGCAATTTTTGCGTTGCCTGCAAACATTTCGTCCGCACAGCATGGTGTTAGTGCCGGAATTACTTCGGTTGTTATTGGCCTTAGCTCCCGCAGCCGCCGATAGCCTGAGCGAGCTGCGATTTATCGCCGTGGGCGGCGGACGGGTTGCCGCCAGTTTGCTGCAACAAGCGCAACAGCTAAACCTGCCGGTATATCAGGGCTACGGCTTATCAGAATGCGGCTCGGTCGTTTCCCTCAATACGCCACAAGGAAACTGCCTTGGCTCAGCGGGTCGTCCACTGCCGCATTGTCGTATACGTTTGGCGGATGACGGCGAAATTCTGGTCAGTGGCGCGGTGATGCAAGGCTATTTGCTCGCCGAGCAGACTCACACAGACTCATCGAATGCAACAGAAGCAGCAAACCCCGCTGACAACGCCCCTGTCCATGAACATGAAATCGCCACCGGCGATCTGGGCTATCTGGATGACAACGGCTTTTTGCACATCACCGGACGCAAAAAGAATGTCCAGATCAACGCGTATGGCCGCAACTTCTCCCCCGAATGGATTGAGTCCGAAGCACAAATTTGCCCCGCTATTCGCGCGCTGGTGCTGTATGGCGATGCCCTTCCCAGCAATGTTGCTCTGATTGATGTGATGCCAGGGCAAGAGCACGCTCTTGCCGCCCAACTCAGCGCCCTGAATCAGGGCCTGCCCGATTATGCCCAGATTTCACACTGGATTGTCGCTGAACCGCCGCTGTCAGCGAATCCAGATTGGTTTACTCGCAACGGCCGTCCACGCCGCGACGTTATCTTTCAACACTATCAGGATCAGATAGTTCGTCTGGCCACAGGAGATGCACAATGAGCTTCTATCAACAATTACAACAAGCCACCGCCACTGAACGGGCTCACTTACTGCAAGCGCCGATTATTGCGGCCAGCCTTAACGGTGACATCACATTAGCCCAATATCATGCATTCCTGACGCAAGCCTTTCATCATGTTCGCCACACAGTGCCGTTACTGATGGCCGCCGGTAGCAGACTGACCAGTGAACAAGAGTGGCTGCGTGATGCCATTGCCGAATATATCGAAGAAGAGTTAGGCCACCAGCGCTGGATTTTGGATGACATTCGCCACAGCCATGGCGATGCCGAAAGCGCTGAACACTCGCGCCCTTCACTGCCCATCGAGCTGATGGTCTCGTTTTTATATGACCAGATCCAACGCCATAACCCATTGAGTTTATTTGGCATGGTGTTGGTTCTGGAAGGCACCAGTGTGTCGCTAGCCACCCACGTTGCCGCGCACATCCAACAGCACCTACAGCTGCCAGCAGAAGCCATGAGCTACCTGACTTCGCATGGCGCGCTGGATCAGTCGCACTTGGTCTTTTTTGCTGGCTTGATGGACAAAATCACCGATCCACAAGATCAGGCCGACATCATCCACGCCGCACGCGTTGTGTATCAACTGTACGGTGCGATGTTGCATCAACTCACCGCCACCCGCGCTCCCTTGCCCGAGGAGATGTTGTCATGAAATTGCACAACCTGCGCATTTTGCTCACTGGTGCCAGTGGTGGTATTGGCAGTGAGCTCGCCAGACTGTTGGCAGAACAACAAAACTCGCTGATCTTACTGGGGCGCGATCTGAGCGCGCTGGAAAAATTGCGTCGATCCCTGCCAAATCCTGAGCAGCACCAGTGCTTGAGCGTGGATCTAACCGATCAACGCCAGATCTTGGCCTTGGCTAGCGCGGATGAATTGCAAGCCGGTATCGATATCCTGATCAATAACGCAGGCACCAGTCACTTCGCGTGGCTTGAAGATCAGAGCCCACATCAGATTAACGCCCAACTTTCATTGAATCTGAGCGCCCCGATACTGCTGACTCGCACACTGCTGCCGCTGCTGCATCGTCCCGGTAAAATTCTCAATATTGGCTCCAGTTTTGGCGGGATCGGCTACCCCGGTTATAGCGTGTACTGCGCCGCCAAATTTGGTCTGCACGGTTTTAGCCAAGCGCTAGCCCGTGAGCTGCACGGCAGTGGGATTGATGTCTGTTATATCGCCCCACGCGCCACGCGCACGGATCTCAATAGCCCTGCCGTCTATGCCATGAATGCCGAACTCGGTAATCACACTGACAGTGTGGAGTCTGTCGCTGCCGCCGTGATTAACGCTTTACAAGATTCAACGCGTAGCCGCTGGCTTGGCTGGCCAGAAAAGCTGTTTGTCCGCATCAATGCCCTGCTGCCACGCGTGGTGGATCGCGCCATTGCTGCTCGCCATGCGGTGATCGCCCGTTA
This sequence comes from Plesiomonas sp. PI-19, assembly GCF_021368255.1. Lineage (NCBI taxonomy): Bacteria > Pseudomonadati > Pseudomonadota > Gammaproteobacteria > Enterobacterales > Enterobacteriaceae > Plesiomonas > Plesiomonas sp. PI-19. The sequence continues at coordinate 1,317,068 of NZ_JAJNMQ010000001.1, read as the reverse complement.
CGCACGCCAAACATTACCGCCCATTTTAACGCCAACTGAGCTGCAACAGGCCGCTCTGAAGCACGATCTGAAGCATAAGGAGTCTTGAGATGAAATCAGCCTTACCTCTGCTGGCAACCCTCCTCGCTACATTCGGTGGGATCAGTCACAGCGTTGCTAACACAACAGCGAACACCACAGCCGACACGACATTACAAACCCTGCAAACCCGCTGGGCAGAATGCCAATATCAAACATTGACCATGAACCGTGAAAAATGCCTGACAACGCTGACCGAGCAGGCCAAGGCCGATGTCAAAAAATACCCCGAGCGCACGGATTTACTGATCTGGAGTGCCATCATCGAAAGTTCGCTCGCCGGTGAGCGCGGCGGTTTAGGCGCACTGGGTCTGGTCAAAGAAGCCAAAGCCTCTTTGGAAAAAGCGTTAAAACAAAACCCGAATGCCCTCGATGGCTCCGCCTATACCAGCCTCGGCTCACTCTATTACAAAGTGCCCGGCTGGCCAGTGGGTTTTGGCGATGATGAACAGGCCGAACGGTTGCTGAAAAAAGCACTGGCAATCAACCCGAACGGTATCGATCCCAACTATTTCTACGGAGATTTTCTGTTAGAACAAGGTGATAAAGCGCAAGCCAAAGTCTACCTACAAAAAGCACTGCAAGCCCCCAATCGCCCGGGACGTGAATTGGCCGACAAAGGACGGCGGTATGAAATCCAGCAAAAACTGGATAAACTCTGAACATAGAGCATGTTAAGGATAGCGACAGGACAGGAGTCAGAACCATGCGGATCTTGCTAGTAGAAGATGACCCGATGCTGGGCGATGGCATTGCTGACGGCCTACGCCAGCACGGGTTTACCGTGGACTGGCTTACTTGTGGTTTACCAGTCGCCGCCACATTGGCCGCAGAATCTTTTGCGGCCGTGATCTTAGATCTGACCCTGCCCGACATCGACGGCCTACAAGTGCTGCGCCGTCTACGTCGTGACGGCAGCACCGTACCGGTGCTGATCCTAACCGCGCGCGATGCTCTGGATGACAGAGTCACTGGCCTCGATGCCGGTGCGGATGATTACCTGCCCAAACCGTTTGCCATGAAAGAGCTGATCTCGCGCCTGCGCGCGCTGGTCAGGCGCAGCAAAGGCGTCATTCAACCCGAGTTGCGCCATGGCGCGATTTGCCTGTTCCCTGAAGCGCAGCAAGCGACTTTTAACGACCAGCCGGTGACACTCACTCGGCAAGAATTTCGCCTGTTAGAAGAGCTGCTGCTGCACTGTGGCCGCGTGATGACCAAAGAGCTCTTGGAGCAAAGCCTGTATGGCTGGAATGACGGCGTAGAAAGCAATGCCATCGAGGTGCATATCCATCACTTGCGCAAAAAGTTCTATCCAGAATTGATCCGCAATATTCGTGGTGTCGGTTATATCGTTGAGGCCCTGCCGAGCCGACCAGCCAACAGCACTGTTTCGCCATCGTGAGCTGATGATGATGAAAAATCGTGCCCGTTCGATTCGCCGCTTTCTACTAACCAGCGTCTTGCTGATTGTCAGCTCCGTGCTCAGCGTCAGTGCGCTGCTCGGCTATCGCGATGCTAATCATGAAACTGAAGAGCTGTTTGATGCGCGGCTAGCCCAATCAGCACGGATTACCTTACGTTTACTGAGCCAATACCTTGAGCTGCACCCCAATATCCCTGCTGGCGGTGAGATTTATCCTGACTGGCATCCGGCCACAACCTCAGCCATAGCACCGAGCTCGTCCAGCAGCAATGTCAGCACCAGCAAGCCGGATGACGACGAGAGTGACGAAGCAACCCCCGAAGGCCATCAGTATGAGCGCAAACTCTACTTTCAGCTCTACGATCAGCACGGCAATATTCTGCTGCGCTCACCCGGCGCGCCAGACTCACGACTGTCAGCACCCCAAGCCGGTTTTGCCACCACCGATAACAACGGTAAAGCTTGGCGCACCTTTACCCTTGCCGATCCGCAACAACAGCGCTGGTTGGTGGTGGGCGAACACAGCGATATTCGCCGCGAATTAGCCGATAAAATCGCGCTACGCACTATTCAGCCCCTATTACTGACCTTGCCACTTCTGCTGATCATGCTGTGGCTGGCGATTTTACACGCCCTTTCGCCACTGACACGATTGACCAATGCCATCAGTGAGCGTCATCCGGATAACTTGCGCCCGTTACAACCACGTGAAACCACCGATGAGTTGCAGCCTTTGATCAATGAAATCAACCGCCTTATGGCGACCGTTGAAGAGACGCTGGCGCGGGAAAAACAGTTTACGAACGAAGCGGCGCATGAATTACGCACCCCACTCGCGGTATTGGCGCTGCACTGTGAAAATGCCCTGCAAGCAGACACGCCCGCCCAGCGAGAACTGGCCATGCACAAGATGCAACTGGCGTTACAGCGTAGCGAACGCATGATCCAGCAGCTGCTCACTCTCGCCAGACTGGAAAACCAAAATGCAGTTTCGCTCCACGAGGCCGTCGCCCTATTACCTTTGCTGCGTACCTGCATCGCTCAGTTAGCGCCGCTGGCCCTGCAAAAAGAGCAAGACATTGATTTTGTCTGTATCCCTGCCAATGCCGCCCCCGTTATCTGCGGGCAACCCGTTTTGTTGGACATCCTGTTTTCCAACATTTTAGATAACGCCATGCGCTATACCGGTATCGGCGGCAAAATAGATATCGTGCTGGAGCAAAAAAATGGCTCGGCTAGCGTGACAATTCAGGACAACGGACCCGGCCTTAGCGAGGAAGCGTTACGCCGCATTTGCGAACGTTTTTATCGCGCCAACGCAGATCTGGCGCAATCCTCTTCATCCGCAGAAATTACACGCATTGGTGGTGCTGGTCTGGGGATGGCCATTGTGCAAAATATCGCGCGTCACCACGGCGCAACCTTGCAAATTAGCAACCGCCCCTCAGAGACCGCAGAACGTGATGGGCTGAGTGTTTGTCTGTCATTTTCACGTTTAGCGCGGGCCAGCAGTGAGCCCGAAAATACCGCTAACGTACCTAACACTCGCTCATCTCCCCCTCAGCTAAAGGAAAGCTAAAGGGAAATTTTTCCGCTTCGCAATTCGGTCTTAAGGTTAATCACCACAAGCAGCTGACAAATGGCGTAAACGCGATATATTTACTTACCTTAACCAACGATTTTTCATCGTTAAGCACAAAAACACATACCGGATTGTCTTATTCTACTTGCATGTCGTTAATCTGATTAAAGGTGTCACAATGAAACTCTATCAGGCGCAACTTGCAGACATTCATAAACTGGCCCCGTTGTATGTCATGTATCGGCAGGAACGGCATATTCATTCGGAAATCGAGACCATTGAAGACTTCCTTCATGAGCGTCTGGCCAGAAACGATATTGTTATCTTCTACACCGAAACCGGCCAAGGTGAAGTGACCGGCTTCGTTCAGCTAAACCCGATGTTCAGTGCTGTAGAGCTCAAACGCATCTGGTTGCTGTATGACTTGTATGCCAAAGAAGAGGTGCGCGCACAAGTGACCGAACACCTGCTGGCGCGGGCGCGTCAGTTAAGTGAGGAAACGCACTCAGGCCTGATCATGCTGCACAGCCATTCTGCGGAAGGTGCTCATAATCCGGCGCTAACCGATCATTTGCGTTATATCCGCAACACCGTGATGTATGCGCACGGCGCCAAAGCCGATGATGCTCAAGATACAACCTCCGGTAACGATAAGCCGGCGGAATAATCCTCACGCACTTTAGCGTGACCCTCCCTCGGCTGACAGTACCTCACTATGTAAGTAAAGAAGTGAGTAAAGAGGTCAGCCAAAGGCAGTACAAAATTACGCGGGTTATGCCCGCGTTTTCTTATTCTTCTCCCTTTCTTCTTATTGGCCTCACTGCAACTCTCACACTCTATGACTATGCTTTTTCGGCTGTCTTCCGTAAATTCAGCGGTGTCGCACACGCCTGCTGCATTTCTTTGAGTTTTTGGTACACTACGCAGCCTTAATGCTCATTAAAATGACCGGCAAATTCCCTTTTTATCCTGATACGAGGAAAGTTCCGTGAAAAAAAGCTGGATATCAGGCACTTTGCTCGCATGTTCGCTGAGTTTATCTGCCGCTCACGCAGAAGACACCCGCAGCGCATGGCAGCAGACACTGGAAAATGCACAGGGAACCACCGTTTATCTCAACACTGTTGCGGGCAATGCCCAGCTCAGCAACTATCTTGATTGGGCTAAAGATGAGGTGAAAAAGCGTTATAACATCACGCTGGTTCACACCGAAACGCCTAACAATACCGAAATTATCAGCCGCATCATGGCGGACAAAATTGCCGGCAAAAAGCAGCCTGGCAGCTCCGATATTATCTGGCTACATGGCAAATACTTCAGCTCACTGCGCGCGGCCGATTTGCTGTCGGGCCCTTTTGTCGATCAGTTACCGAATTGGCCGGTGGTCGATCAGAGTCTGCCGGTAAAAATTGACGCAACACTGCCGACCGATGGCTACGAAGCGCCGTGGGGTCTAAATCAGCTGACCTTTATCTACGACACAGCGCGTACCGCTACGCCACCTAAAAGCGTTAAAGAGATGCTGACCTACGCGATGCAGCATCCGGGTAAAATTACCTACCCACTGCCGAGCGATATTTATGGTCGTAATTTCCTCAAAGCGGCACTGCTGCAACTGGCTCCAACACCGGATGTGCTGTATCGCGATGTGAAAGAAAGTGACTTCAAATTGCAAACTGCGCCACTGTGGCAATTTTTAGATAACTTGCACCAGTATGCGTGGAAAAACGGCAAGGCTTTCCCAGCCAATCAAGCCGAGATGCTGGCATTGCTGAAGTCTGGCGAGATTGATATGGCCATCAGCCTAAACCCCAATAGTGTGCAATACGCCATTAATAAGGGGCTGATTGCGCCAACCAGTAAAGCTTATGCACTGGATCAAGGGGCCATTACGCGCGCACATTTTTTGGCTATCCCCTTTAATGCGCCGTCACCGGATGCTGCCAAAGTGGTGATTAACTTTTTGATGTCACCAGAAGCGCAGGCGCGCAAGGAAGACCCTGCATTGTGGGGAGATCCTACCATCCTCAATATTTCTGCATTAGGGATGGAGAAAGCGCGCTTTAGCGAACATAAGCCGCTGTTTAAAATTCTGCCCGAGCCACACCCGTCTTGGGAAGATGCGCTAGAAGCCGAATGGCAACGCCGCTATGGCGCACAAGGCGCAACAGTATCGCCTTAAGCGCAAGGCTTTGTATTACACGCAAGACTCGCGTTAAAAATAACGATGACTACAGGCCCGTAACTAAACTCTGGTTGCGGGCTTTGTTTTTATTGCGTTTTTACCATGCGGTTTGCGATGCCCTATCACACAGAGCGAGACAGCCATTCGCGATTTAGAGTATCGGTATCGCCCAGATAATCGAGCAACCACTGAATTGCAGGTGATGAATCTTGCCGACGCCATGCAACACAGCAACGGCTATCCGGCGTATGACTTTCCACTGTCCGCTCCACCAAACGCCCTGAGTCCAGCAGCGGCAACGCCATATGCTCCGGCATCACCCCAACGCCAAGGCCGGCGCAAAAGCAGTCGGTCGCAGCATACCAATCGGGAACCACCAATCGCCGCTGGTTATCCAGCAACCAAGTAGTTCGTTTCGGCAATAGACGCGAGGTGTCTTCCAAACAAATCGACGGGTAGCGACTCAGCAAGGCATCGGTCAGGGGTTGCGGCTCATTTACCACCGGATGGTCGGGGCTGACCACAAAGCGCCACGACATACTGCCCATATCTCGATAATCAAAACTCCCACCGACCGGAATGGCGCTGGTCGCCCCGATCCCCACATCGGCACGGCCATCCACCAGCGCATCCCACACGCCGTTGAACACTTCCATGCTGATCAGTAGCTCCATATCGGGGAACGCTCGGTAAAAGTCAGCGACCAAGTGTCGTACCCGATCAGCACGCACAATATTATCCAGCGCGATGGATAACTGCCCTCGCCAACCATTTGCCACCAACTGACAACGATGCCGAATCCCACTCATGCGCTTGAGTGTTTCTCGCGCTTCAGAGACAAACGTTTGCCCTGCCGGAGTGAGCACCACATCGCGATGTCTTCTTTCAAAAATAACGACAGCAAGCCACTCTTCTAACTGCCTAACGGTGTAACTGATGGCCGAAGGAACACGGTGTAATTCCTGCGCCGCAGCACTAAAACTGCCCGTTCTGGCTACAGATTCAACAACTTGCAGGGTATATTCTGACCACATAGATTTGCCATCAAATTTTTTGAATAGAATAGACAAATATTAGCGTTTTACAGCCGAAACGTCACTCAGTAGACTCCGCGACAGACTATCAGGTCCAAACCATAACAAACATACAAAAGGACAGATGATGAAATCTTCCCTAGGTTTTACCGCATATCTGGCCGGTCTGAGCATGTTGGGCTTTCTTGCCACCGACATGTACTTGCCGGCATTTGACGCCATGCAAACCTCGCTTGGCGCGAACGCCAGTGCGATCGGTGCTACGCTGAGTATCTTCTTAGCCGGTTTTGCCGTCGCGCAACTGGTGTGGGGGCCGCTGTCAGACCGCTTAGGTCGTCGCCCAATCCTGCTGGCCGGTATTTTGCTGTTTACACTGGCTAGCTTTGGCTGCGTTTTCGTCACCTCCGCGACACAGTTGCTGGTTCTGCGCTTTATTCAGGCCGTGGGCGTGTGTGCTGCTGCGGTGAGCTGGCAGGCGCTGGTGGTTGACCGTTTTGAAGGCAACGAAGCCAACCGCATGTTCGCGACTATCATGCCACTGGTGGCCTTGTCACCGGCACTGGCGCCGTTGGTCGGTGTATGGTTGCTGGAGCACTTCTCATGGCGCGCCATCTTTGTGGTACTGGGTCTGACCGGTATTTTGCTGATGCTGTGCACCCTGCGTATTCAAGCTCGCGGCGCGCAACCGGCTAATGAGCAAGCGGTGGGTTATTTCCGCATGCTGACCTCACGCATGTTCTCCGGTAACGTGCTGATCTTCGCGGCTTGCTCTGCGGCCTTCTTTGCTTGGTTGACCGGCTCACCGTTTATTCTGGGTGAATTAGGCTACGGTCCACGTGATATTGGCTTGAGCTACATTCCACAGACCATCGCGTTCTTGGCTGGTGGTTATGGCTGCCGCACCCTGCTGGCACGAACTACTGGCGAGAAAATGCTGCCGTGGTTACTGGCGCTGTTCGTGCTGAGCGTGGTGGGTATGTTCGTGATCCCGTTCACCGGCCATGTTACCTTAGTGCTGCTGATGATCCCATTCTGCTTACTGGCGGTGGCCAACGGTGCGATTTACCCGATTGTAGTGGCGAATGCGCTCGGTGCTTGGAAAGAGCACACCGGTAAAGCCGCCGCGCTGCAAAACGCGCTGCAGCTGGGCCTGAGCTTTTTGGGCAGTATGTTGGTTTCTTGGCGTGCTGATGACGCCCTGCAAGCCACCACGCAAACCATGCTGCTGATGGCTGGTCTGGTGATTGTCGGTTACTTTGTCCAGAGCGTTCGTGCACGTCAGGCGGCACTGGAGCCGCATCAGGCTCAATCTTAATTGTTAGGTTTCGCTGTCAGCGAGCCAGCCTGATTAAGAACACAACAAAAAAGCAGGGAATTATCCCTGCTTTTTTTTCGTTCTCAAAACCGAAATTAAAATCCGAAGCTAAAACCGAAATAGCTTCGCCCTAGTTAAACCCCTAAACGTTACCCTGTCACTGATTTCCGGTTCGCCGCTAGTTATTCAATCTCAATATTCTTTTAATTTATACAGCGTTATGCCGCCGGGATCGCCTGTTCTTGCGGTAAACAGACATCCACCTCCGGCCAATAGTGCTCGGTGTGCCTCGCTAACAAAGTGCCCTGCTCAATGAGGTGAGCCAAACGCATCAGCAAAAACTCATGCCCGGGAGAATCACTCAAACACGCCGACGCTCTGGCCACCAGCATCAACGCTTTATTCCATCCCTCATCTGCAGCATTGAGCAAAACCGCATCATAAAAACTCTCTGGCGCGCTGATAATTCTCCCCTCACTGCGATAGCGAAGTGGCTCATTATCCGCTTCCAATTGTTGCCACAATCGAGTCGCGGCCTGAATATCCGCTGCGGTCACCGGCTCAGCATGCTGCTCACACTCAGCAAGATGCGCAGCCGCTGGATATTGCGCTGTATAAGGCAGCGTAGCACCGCTACTTGTCCGGCCACGAGCAGCATAGCGCACAACGTGGAATAACCCTGCCTGCTGTGGCGGCACATGGCGCAACAACTGACAACGCATCAACTCATCTTGCAGTGAATCCGAGCACCATAACCAGACCGGTGACTCATGTGCCAACCATTGCGGCAGCATGTCCAGTGGACGCTGCATATTATTCAGCACCAGACTCAGTTCATACGGGGTGAACGGAAACGCGGGTTTGCCACGCATCAACTCACGCCAATAGTGTCGACGATCCAGTGACAGCCGACCATGGCACAGAGCATCGCCGAACAAGACCACTTTGTCTTGATGGCGCCCCTGACGTCGTAACATATCCCGCAATACTGACGCGCAGTGGTGCTCAGAAATGATATGCATGTTTTCTGTAACCATCTGGCGATCCGCCCTCTCATTCCAAACCGTAAGTAACCCTTTGACTGGTTATACGACAGGATAGTTGTATGTAAAAACAATGGAATGAGAGATTAGTTAAAAAAAAGACTGCCAGAGGCAGTCTTTTATTCTAAATTGATAGCTTAATCACAAATACTGACCGGCACGCAGCGCTTCAATACGCTTGTCCAGTGAAGGATGGCTCATAAACAGCTCGCTAAAGCTCTTCTTACCGCCATTGATACCGAAGGCCATCATGGAGCCCTGCATTTGCGGCTCATAGCTGGTTTTCAGACGCTCCAGCGCCGCCACCATCTTGTCACGGCCCACTAATTTGGCAGAGCCCGCATCAGCATGGAATTCGCGGTAACGGGAGAACCACATCGCGATAATGCTCGCCAAAATACCGAACACCAACTCCAGCACCATGCTGACCGCAAAGTAGATCATCGGGTTACCGTTGCTGCTCTCTTCCTCATCGCTGTTAGACAGGAAGCCTGCAGCGACTTGGGCGATGATACGAGAGATAAAGATCACAAAGGTGTTCAGCACGCCCTGAATCAGGGTCATGGTCACCATGTCACCGTTCGCCACGTGGCTCACTTCGTGTGCCAGCACCGCTTCCGCTTCATCACGGGTCATGTTCTGCAACAAGCCGGAGCTTACCGCTACCAGCGAGTTATTACGGCTTGGACCTGTGGCAAACGCGTTAATGTCCATCGATGGATAAATCGCCACCTGTGGCATGGCAATACCAGATTGCTGTGCCTGATGACGGATAGTTTCGACCAACCAACGCTCCACTTCGTTGGACGGCTGCTCAATCACCTCTCCCCCGACGGAACGCAGAGCCATCCACTTGGAGAGCATCAGAGAGACCAGTGAACCACCGAAGCCGAACAAGCCAGCCATAATCGCCAGACCGGCAACACTGCTGGACTGAATACCGGTCAGACTCAACACCAAACCAAAGACCAGCATCACTGCTAGGTTGGTTAATAAAAACAATGCAATACGCATCATAACTGCTACTTCCTTAGACTCTCAGTTAGGGGGTGTTGATGGGATAATATGGGATGAATGTCATCTTTCAAGGGGTGATGACATATTTTTTTGCATTTTACCGATCTATATCAATGCAAAAGTGCGCACAACTAGATGTGCATCACGTTATCTTCAAATGAAATGAGCTATGTCACGCTCTACGACTATAGTCTTATTGCCGAAGTACACTTGGTGCACGATAGTTATGGATACCGATACTATTCATGCCAGCGTGAGCATCATTCATCTTGCTGGCATGCTTGAACTGTTTGCACTCGCCTCTCTTCGTGCGTTTCTTGATGAGGACTTACTCGTAAAAGATAGCCGCAAGAGATAGCCGATACACAGTGTATGGAATACTGAATAAGGAGCAGATTATGGCAGACAAAGAGAACTATCTGGTTGCGATCGATATTTTGCGCTGCCATCTGGGGAAAAGTTACGAAGAAGCCTGCGAAGTCCTTGGACTAGACGCCGGTGTTGGACACCGCCTTCGAGAACAATCCACCGGATCTGACAACGGATACACCGCCTCTGCCGAGTGATCACCCACAAGAGTGATACTCACATCCTCCAGAGATTAGCTTCGCAATAAAAAACACCGCCCACAAGAGCGGTGTTTTTTTATGTCACTCAATCAGCATCAGAGCCTGTTTATTCTGCTCTGCATGTATAACTACTTAACCCAACAATGGTGTTAAATCGATATACTTACCCAATTGCTGTTTTTCTGGGCGAGAAATATACGGGATTTCACCCAGCTGTGGAGCCGGCATCCGGCAACGCAATGTCTGGATAATCTCGGCATAGTGCATCAAGCATGGGTTGACGCGGTTTGCCACCCATCCCACCAGCTCCAGACCATCATTTGCGATACTCTGCGCAGTTAAAATGGCATGGTTCAAACAGCCCAGCTTGATACCAACCACCATGATGACCGGCATGCGTTCAGCAATAACCCACTCATTTAAACTTTGCGTGTCAGATACGGGGACTTGCCAACCGCCACACCCTTCCACCAATACGCAATCGGCTTGTTGCTCTAACGCTCGCAGACCTTGGCTCAGGTGGTCAAATTCAATATTGATACCGTCAATTTTGGCCGCAATATGCGGTGAGGCCGGTTCACGCAATGCAATCGGGTTAACCTGCGCATAGCTCAGTTCAACATTTGCGGATTGCTGCAATACCAACGCATCCGAATTTCGCAGCCCTTCGGCAGTTTCAGTACAGCCTGATGCAATTGGCTTGTAGCCTGCTACTTTACGTCCCATTCCAGCAGCAGCCTGCATTAATGCGCGGCTTGCCACTGTCTTTCCTACTTCAGTGTCAGTGCCGGTAATAAAAAAACGTTCACTCATTAACAATCACTCCACAACAGACCTCATAGCTGGCTGGAAGCATGGTCTGATGTTCAAATCTTTCGCGATAGCGTTGTTCCAGTTCAGCCAGTTGTTGCTTACCGCCAAGCCCGGGATTCCGTTCACCGTGCCGGTGGTTGGCGCCGATAGCCTTCAGGTCTCGCATTAAAGCAACAACACCGGGATACATCACTTTTTTGTGGGAGAAGTTTAGGTGATAGTGCCGAATGCCTGCTTGCGCCAGCGCAATATTTACTTCGTTTTTACACAAAAAGTGATTTATGTGCTTTTGCTGATCCAATCCCTGCCAAGCGGCTTGTAATTCATGCAACGTGCCTTGCAATAGCGTGCTGAATAACATCAGCCCACCGGGTTTGGTCACTCGGCGACACTCTCGCAGCACCGTAGCCAAATCATCACTCCACTGCATCGCCAAACTGGAAAAGCAGTAGTCGACACTGGCATCCGCTAACGGTAACGCTTCCATATCGGCACAAATATAGCTCGATGCCCGTCCTTCACTACGGGCAAAATCCAGCATGCCCTCGGCCAAATCTAGCGCGATCACATGCAATCCGCGTTCGCGCCATAACTGGCTGAAATAACCGGTACCACTGCCGATATCCAGTAAAACCTGCTCGTTTAATTTAGTCTGTGAAGGAAGCGATGCCATCTGCATCAACTCATGCCCGACTTCACGTTGCAAGGCCGCGGCGCTGTCATAACTTCCCGCGGCGCGACTAAAGCGGTTTGCAATTTGCGCCTTGTGTACTGAAAGCGTTGGCAGAAGATCCGGAGTCAATGTCATCGTTAATGGCTTATTCACGGCATGTCTCTTTGTGCAAGTTACAAGTTGCAGCATCATGCAGTGCTGCTAATAGCTGTTCGACATCATCGTGACTGTGCGCAGCGGTCAAGGTGATACGCAGGCGGGCAGTACCTGGCGGTACCGTTGGCGGACGGATGGCTGGCGCCCAAATGCCGCGCTGTTGCAGATAACGCGCCAGCTGCAAAGCCTGTGCATTATCACCAATCACTAACGGCTGGATCGGCGTACTGGAAGCGAACAAGTGATACGGTAAATCAGCGCACCCGTCACGAAACTGAGCAATCAGCCCCTTGAGATACGCACGTTCATCTTCTGCCTGTTGTAAAACCTGCAACGCCGCTGACAACGCACATGCCTGAGCAGGCGGCATCGCCGTGCTATAAATCAAATGCCGCGAATATTGCACCAGATAATCCGCTACAACCTGCGAGCACAATACTGCCGCCCCGCTCACGCCCCATGCTTTGCCAAACGTCACCACCTGCAAATGCGGACGCACTCCTGCCGCCATGCAGCTGCCTTGCCCCTGTGGCCCCACGATGCCAGTGCCGTGGGCATCATCCACCAGCAACCAAGCACCATGACGCTCAGCCAGCGCATGAATGTCACGCAGCGGCGCCTGATCGCCATCCATACTGAACACGCCTTCAGTCACCACCAGACAGCGCCCATCTTGTGGCTTTCCTTGCAGCAATCCCGCTAAGGAATCAAGATCATTGTGACGAAAACGGCGTAGCGTGGCCGGCGATAACATGGCGGCCTCCAGCAAGGAGGCATGTGTCAGCTTATCGGCGAGGATCAGATCACCTGCGGCGCACAAGGCGTGAATTACCGCCTGATTGGCGCTAAAACCACTGACAAACAGCAGCGCCCGTTCGTATCCCAGCCACTCGGCTAATTGTTGTTCTAGATTGGCATGCGCCTCGGTGTAGCCAGACACGTGCCCCGACGCACCACTGCCGACGCCATAGCGTTTGGCCCCCTCTTGCCATGCCGCCACAATCTGCGGATGCTGGCTCAAGCCAAGATAATCATTGGCGGCGAAATTGAGCCGGATCTGAGTCGCCGAAACCTCATTCTGACTCACCGTCACCTGACTGCGACTACCGCTGTGATTAACCACGCGCTCACGCCACAGCCCTTGCGCGCGTCGCTCATCCAGCGCAGTTTGAAGCGAACTGTCCCACGGGGACGGTATCGAGCATGGTGCGCGATATTCCCCCTGATGTGGCTCGCACGGGTCTTGAGCTAAGTGATGTTGTTCTTGCATTAGCTGTTTGTCCTGCCTGATCCGCTTGATTACAGCGCCGCGTTGTAAAACAGCGCGTTCTCTTGCTGCATGTCCTGCTGCATGTTTTGCTGCAATAAGGCTTCGGCGATCTCATCGGCTTGCGCGGTAGTGCCTTGCGCTGTTTGCACGGCTTGAGTATTGATTCCCAAGCGCTGGAAAAGCTGTCGATCTTTGTCTTCCGCAGGATTTGGTGTAGTCAGTAATTTGCAGCCGTAGAACACCGAGTTAGCACCGGCCATAAAGCACAGCGCCTGCATTTGCTCGTTCATTTTTTCACGGCCAGCGGATAAGCGCACATGTGAGCGTGGCATCATGATGCGCGCAACGGCGATGGTGCGAATAAACTCAAACGGATCGAGATCATCAACCTCCGCAAGTGGGGTTCCCGCCACTTTCACCAACATGTTGATTGGCACACTTTCTGGGTGTCGCGGTAAGTTCGCCAGTTGCACCAGCAAACCGATGCGATCAGCGGCCTGCTCCCCCATGCCGACAATACCGCCGGAGCAAACTTTCATACCGGCCGCACGCACATGCTCTAACGTATGCAAGCGATCATCGTAGGTTCGCGTGGTGATGATTTCTTGATAAAATTCCGGAGAGGTATCCAGATTGTGGTTGTAGTAATCTAACCCTGCCTCGGCCAACGTTTTAGCCTGACCAGATGTCAACATGCCGAGCGTCATGCAAGTTTCCAGCCCTAGCGATTTGACACCCTCAACCATTTTGACCAGATACGGCATATCCCGCTCTTTCGGGTTTTTCCATGCCGCTCCCATACAAAAACGGGTCGAACCTGCGGCCTTGGCTTGCCGGGCGGTTTCTAGCACTTTTTCAACTTCCATCAAACGCTCGGCTTCTACACCTGTCTGATAACGCGCGCTTTGCGGACAGTACTTACAATCCTCCGGACAGGCGCCAGTCTTGATAGAAAGCAACGTACTGACCTGAACTTGATTCGGTTCAAAATAGCGGCGGTGTACCTGTTGCGCCTGAAACAGCAAATCCATAAACGGCAGCGCAAACAGGTCGGCAACCTCTTGCGCTCGCCAATCGTGACGTACTGACATCGTATGCTCCGTGCATGAAATTCAGTAAAAATAATTTTGGCTAGTGTAGTGAGCGGCGATAGACTGTCAATTTGATAAGTTATTATTAGTTTACAGAAGATTAAATAATGAGCTTTAACGCAAGCGCTATTTCTGATGCTGACATGCAGTTTGATCGCCAACATATCTGGCATCCTTACACCTCAATGCGCGATCCGCTGCCTTGTTACCCCGTCACGCAAGCCCACGGCAATCGCCTAACATTGGGCAATGGGCAAATCTTGGTTGATGGTATGTCCTCATGGTGGGCGGCCATTCACGGCTATAACCATCCACAACTGAATCAGGCCGTACACACGCAGTTAGAATCCATGTCGCACGTCATGTTTGGTGGGATCACCCACCAACCCGCGATCGATCTGTGCCGACAACTGGTTGCCATGACGCCCGACGCGCTGGAGTGTGTGTTTTTAGCTGATTCGGGTTCAGTCGCCGTTGAAGTGGCGATGAAGATGGCGTTGCAATACTGGCAAGCCAAGCAGGCCACCAACGCAGAGTCGGCTTTCAATCGCCACCGTTTTTTAACCATCGCACATGGCTATCATGGCGATACCTTCGGCGCGATGTCAGTTTGCGATCCACAAAACTCGATGCACAGTTTGTATAGCGGCATTTTGCCGCAGCATCTGTTTGCCCCAGCGCCACAGTGCCGTTTCGCTGACACATGGCAAGCGCAGGATATTGCGCCCTTCGCCACCTTGCTCAAACAACACCATGAAGAAATTGTCGCCGTTATTTTAGAGCCGATCGTACAAGGGGCTGGCGGGATGCGGATGTACCACCCGCAATACTTGCGTGAAGTACGTAAGCTATGTGATGAATTTGGCATCTTGCTGATTGCCGACGAAATTGCGACCGGATTTGGTCGCACGGGGCGGCTTTTTGCCTGCGAACATGCCGAGGTCACACCCGATATTTTGTGCTTAGGCAAAGCGTTGACCGGTGGCTATATGACGCTCTCCGCCACTCTCACCACGCGTCAGATCGCCGATACCATCAGCAGTGGTAGCGCCGGTTGTTTCATGCACGGGCCAACCTTTATGGCTAACCCGCTCGCCTGCGCCGTTGCATCGGCAAGTCTGGCGTTACTGACCAGCGGCAGCTGGCAAGCGGATGTGCAGCGTATCGAAGCGGTGATCAAGGCCGATTTGCAGCCGTTAAGCACACATCATGCGGTTGCGGATGTGCGAGTGCTCGGCGCGATCGGTGTGGTGGAGATGCGCCAACCGGTGAACATGGCGCGGTTACAGGCCGAATTTGTGCGCCTCGGGGTGTGGATCCGTCCGTTTGGGCGCTTAATCTATGTGATGCCACCCTACATGTCACCGACAGAAGATGTGCACCGTTTAACTGCGGCTATACATGCGGTGATTGAGCAAGGCCTCTGAGGCCATCAACCGCAAGCCCTTTTTCTACAGCAGCAAATACGGCACGTATCTAATACGTAGCAGTATTCGCTGTTTACAGTTGTTAACCACTTGAAATTTCGGTCTTAAAACTTAGCCTTTAAAATAGAAGAGTTGATATCGAGGCGTTTGAGGTTTAACCGTGAGTACTTCGGTTGCTTGGGTATTGATGTTTAGATATTGGGGGTCTTGTAGCACGCAATATATAGCATCACATATTTATCCCCGCTTATGCTCGGCTCGAATTAAAAATAAAGCTCACACAACTGACTGAAATGCATGTTTATTTCACTTTCACTACCAATAACACCAGCACATATTCTTTTTAATTATAACACTCTCAGCGATTAATTTTAAATCGCACATTTATAGAATGTAATGCGCGCATTTCCCCTCGGGTTCATTTATCAGATCTTAAGTCTTTCACTTTCGTTTTACGCATATGCACGCAAGGCATATTCATACAGAATAATTCGCTTTAAAAAATCCGTTTTAGCAAAAACAACAGGTCATACCAGCTTACTGACGTGTATTTATTCTAAAAACAACAATTACAAGATAACTATTTCAGACTCATCACTTTATGTCGCTGTTTAAAATATCTTTTTCGCATTTCTTGACGGCTATCAATTGCCTTTATTCTAGAATGCGATGTAACATCAAAATAACATCAGCATTCCTGAATATTATTTTTGGTGGCTGACTGTTATGCCGGTAAAGAGGTATTCAGGCGTTCTGAATCTTCCCACACAACCTGCTCAGACAGGTCATAACAGCCCGGTCATGCTGAGTAATTAATGGAAGGACTTCCATTCAAATAGCCTGGTATTCTAAGGAGAGAAGCATGGGTTACTTTATTACCGGCGCTACAGGTTTTATCGGCCGTTTTTTGCTGGAAAAACTTGCTCACCGTAACGGTAATTTATATTGTCTGGTGCGTTCGGAAGCGGCAGCAGAAAAATTACAGCAAACCGCCGCTAATCTGAATATCGCCCCTGAACGCATCCACGCGGTCTATGGCGATATCACTGAGCCACTCTTGGGTTTGAGCGCCGAACAGGTGCAAGTGCTGCAGGGAAAAATCACCCATTTCTTCCATCTCGCTGCGCTGTACGATCTAGATGCCAAAACCGAAGTTCAGATTGACGCCAATGTGGCCGGCACTCGTAACGCAATTGCCTGCGCCGAGAAACTCAAAGCCGGTTGCTTCCACCATACCAGTTCGATTGCTGCGGCTGGCCTGTACCGTGGCTGCTTTGATGAAACCATGTTTGATCAAGCCGAACATCTAGACTCACCCTATTTTCTGACCAAACATCTGGCCGAGCGAGCTGTGCGCGAAGAGTGCCGTATTCCGTGGCGAATTTATCGCCCTGGGATTGTGGTTGGCCACTCCAAAACCGGTGAAGCAGACCGCGTTAACGGGCCCTATTTCTTCTTCAAGTTCTTGCAGCGGATCCGCAATGCCCTGCCCAGCTGGATGCCGTTACTCGGCATCGAAGGCGGACGCATCAATATTGTGCCGGTCGATTTCGTGGTTAATGCCATGGATCATCTGGCGCACCTGCCAGACTTAGACGGCCAATGTTTCCACCTGACCGACAGCCGCCCATTCCGCACCGGTGAAGTGCTGAATATTTTCTCCGAAGCCGGACACGGGCCGAAAATGGTGCTGCGTTTTAACTCGCGCCTGTTCAATCTGATCCCCGGTCATCTGATGGGGATGCTGTGTAACTATCCACCCGTACAGCGCATTAGCCATTTGCTGCTGGCGGAGTACGGCATTCCTGCCTCGGCGTTATCGCTGATTAACTACCCAACCCGCTTCGATAACCGCCGTACACAAAAGCTGCTGGAGCCTGCGGGGATCCGATGTCCTTCTCTGGATAGCTACGCACCGCAAATCTGGGATTATTGGGAGCGTAACCTCGACCCCGATCTGTTTATCGACCAAATTCTGCACGAACAGCTGCACAACAAAGTGGTGCTGCTCACCGGCGGTAGCTCAGGAATTGGTTTGGCAACCGCCATTCGGTTAGCGCCAACCGGAGCCCATCTATTACTGGTGGCACGTAAAGCCGAACAGTTAGAGGAAGCTCGTGCCGCCGTAGAGCAAGCGGGTGGCCGCGCGACTTGCTATATCTGCGATTTGTCCGATTCTGCCGCCTGTGATGTGCTGATCCAGCGTATTCACGAAGAGCATCATAAAGTGGATGTGCTGATTAACAACGCGGGACGTTCGATTCGTCGCTCAGTGGCCGACTCTTATGATCGTTTCCACGATTTTGAGCGCACCATGGCGATTAACTACTTTGGTGCGCTCCGTTTGATTCTCGGCTGCCTGCCGAAAATGGATGAGCAGCGCAATGGCCACATTATCAACATTTCCTCGATTGGCGTACTGACCAACTCGCCGCGCTTTAGTGCTTATGTGGCATCGAAAGCGGCGCTGGAGTCGTTCTGCCGCTGCGCAGCATCCGAGTATTCCGATCGTGGAGTGCGTTTTACCACCATTAACATGCCACTGGTGAAAACGCCGATGATTGCGCCAACACGGATTTACGACACCGTGCCGACCCTCACGCCAGAAGATGCGGCCAACATGGTGGTCGATGCCATCGTACACAAGCCAAAACGCATCGCGACCAAACTGGGCATTTTTGGCGCGGTCATCCACTCGCTGTCGCCGCGGATGGCGGAAGTGATCATGAACATCGCGTTTCGCATGTTCCCAGATTCTGCCGATAAAGGCGGCGAATTGCCCGATAAAAATCAGCAACAAGAGATGATCGCCTTTGCCGCTATGCTACGTGGTATTCATTTCTGATGGCCGGGAAACCGGCCTTCAAAGGACCTGAACAGACTGAGTAAAACAACAATCAGTAAAAAACTCTCTGTAAAACAATAAGGAACAGAACATGAAACTGAACGAAACCCATGTTTATGCCTGCTCACCAGAACAGCTACTGCCATACTTTACTGATCCCGAGCGTGTCGTCGCCAAATATCAGGGGCTGAAAGCAGACAAAGTACGCGTCATGGACCACGAAGTTGACGGTGACAGTGTCACTATCGCCACCAGCCGTGACATGAAAAACAACGCCCCAGCAATGCTGCGTAGCGTGCTGGGGGACAGCAATCGCCTACAGCAATATGAACAGTGGCAACTGCAGGAAAACCATTACCAGTGCCGCATCAAAGTAGAGTTAGTGGGAATTCCGGTTTCCATCGAAGGCACCTTGCTGATCACGCCAACTGCCGAAGGCTGTCAGAACCAAATTGCGCTGGATATCAGCTGTGGGATCCCATTTATTGGCGGCAAAGTCACCGACTATATCGTGCGCGATTGCCGTGCCTTGATGCAATCTGAATATCGCTATCTGCAACAGCAGATCAGTGCTGATATCACCACGGCCTGATTATGGGGACTCGTGAGCGCATTTTGGATCACAGTCTGCTGCTGTTCAACCAGCGCGGTGTTGCTTGGGTGACTACCCTCGATATCGCTACGGAAATGAACATCAGCCCCGGTAATCTCTATTACCATTACCACGGCAAAGAAGAGCTGGTGTTGCCACTGTTAGCTGAATTTCAGTTGGCCATTGATCGGCTCAATCGCAACATCAGTAGCGATGTGCAAACGCTGGATGACTGCCTCCCCTTGCTTTACACGTTGCTTGGGGTGTGCCGTCATTACCGCTTTATCTTGCGGGACCAAAACTTTTTTCTGCAAGAGGGTGCTGGCGTATCGGCTCACTTACCGCGCAAATGGCGACGCGTTCTGCGCAGTTTGCAGGAGTTTAGTCATCATTTGATTGCACGATTTGGCCCATATTTACACGAGGATGAACAGCAATTATTGGCGGATAATCTGGTGTTGATGGGGCTAAGTTGGTTGTGTTTTGAGCCGCATCTGACTCATCACACCGTCACCGACATGAGCAAAAACGCCCAGCCAGAAGCCCGCAGCCCAGCACAGAGCGAATGGTTAGCGGAAGATGAAGAGATGCTGATTCAAACTGGGATCAGACGGCTGACCGCCGTGCTGACCCCTTATCTTTCTTTGTCAGCCGCTCGCGCATGCTCGGCAGACGCTCGTTGAAGGTGTGCGGCAGCAAATGCCGCGCACCGATTCATCGCCTCTTGAGACTCAGGTAGCAACTGAAATAGCGGGAACACATGCGGCATTCCCGGCCAAACGGTTAAATCCACCACCCCACGCTGTTCACGCACGCGCGCCGCTACGCGCACTGAGTCATCCATCAATATTTCCAGTGAGCCGACATGAATCATCATCGGTGCTAACTGATGCAAATCAGCATACACCGGCGAAATCAGCGGCTCACAAGGCAATTTTCCCTGCAAATAGCTATTTCGCATCAGCAATAACGAGCCTAAATCGAAAAATGGGTCTTCGTTACGCATGAAAAACGCCGAAGGGCTATTAAGCGCCATATCAGTTGCGGGTGAGAACAAGATCCCACACGCCGGCTGCGCCATATTGTGCTCACGAATTTGCAGCAAGGTAGTCAGCACCAAATTTCCGCCCGCGGAATCCCCGGCCAAAATAATTTGGGATGGCAAAATCCCCTGCTCAAGCAAGCCGCGGTAAACCTGAAAACAGTCTTCAACTGCTGCCGGATAAGGAAACTCGGGGGATAAGCGGTAATCCACCATGATGCCGCGCGCATGGCAGACTTCCGCCAGTTTACCGAGTAACGAGAAATGCAATGCCGAGGCTTTCAGACAAAAACCGCCACCGTGGAAAAACAGCAACACGGTTTGCCCGACCGGCTGACCAGTGGTGATCCAGTCACAAGGCACCCCGTTAATGGTATCAGGGATCGCCTCTAACGAGGCTGGACTAGACACATAATGGCTCATGTTATCTAGCCCACTGATCACCGCCCGCAGCTCGGCCACGTTATCGCAGCGTTGCAGGCGGGCACGCATTGCCTGTGCCAGCAGTTTATTCAGCGCTTTCGAACTCCAGCTTGGCATGTTCACTCCTTGGTGAGCGGTTTATCACTCGACAGGAAACTCCACCGCCTTTTGCCGGACCACTTTGGCCACTTCACTTAAGGTCGCCTGCTCCAGCGCCGCCAGCGATTCTTTCAGGTATTGCCCAATCACATCAAAGCCCGGTAGCGAACGCCGGCAACACACGAAGCCAAAATTGAGATGACCGGCATAACTGAGCAAGGTGATGTTCAGGGTTTGCCCCGGTAACAGCAGCGACAGCGGATAGACATCCTCCACCTTGGCACCGCAGAAATAGAGGGTTTCCTTCACCCCTGGCACGTTAGAGATCAGCATGTTGGTGGCAGGCGGCAAGTAGTGATTGAGCCCTAACCGGCCTGACAGCAACGAGAGCGCATTGACCAAAATCGCATACTGATAATAAGCGTCTGGGTGCAGCTCTAAGGCCTGATACTTGATGCCTTCGGTCGAGTTACGCACGGAGTGCAAACGGCGCAGCGGCGGATCATCACTGCGCCCCATCTCGACCAATCCGAGGGTCATTTTATTGGTGACACCCGTTTCATTACCGGCACCATGTCGCAAATTGAGCGGCATCAATGCCACCAGCGGTTTTTGCTCTTTCCAGTTATGCGCCTGCAGATAACGATGCAGCGCCATATCGCACACCGTCAGCACCACATCATTCATGGTAACGCCGGTGAGTTTGGCAATTTGGTTAAAGCGATGCTGCGGTAAACTAACCAAAGTCACCCGCCGAGCCCGCTCTGGACTGAGGTTAAACGGCGTATGCGGCGCGGTAAACGGCATTTTCAGCCCCAATCCGCTGCCGGCATTGGCGCGTAAAAATCCGGAGCACAGCTTGAGCAACCCCAGTGATGCTTTGGATTGCTTCAGCCATAAATCAGGGTTAAGCAGGCTTTGCAACAGCGCCTGTTTATGTTGCTGACGTTCGGTGACATCCGGTTGTTCGGTAGTCGCCCAGAACGGAACAAATTCAGTTTGTGTCGGATCAGTTTGACAGCTACGCATAAACAATTTGGACGCACGAACACCGTCGGCCAACGAATGATGCAGCTTGAACAGTACCGCCACTTTGCCATCTTTCAGGCCATCAATAATCCAGACTTCCCATAAGGGACGACTGCGATCCAGCACGTAGCTATGTATACGGGATACCAGCTCCAACAGCTGATAATGATCGCCGGGCTCAGGCAAGCTGGAGCGCCGGATATGGTAGGACAGATCCACATATTTCGCGGCCTGCCAACGGGGTAAGTGTGTCAGCCCCAGATCTAAAACCCGGTCAAACGGGCTTTGCACCGGCCCACCACGTAGCATTGATTGGTGAAGATGAGCCGCATAATCCGATTGTTCAGCCGGAGGGCTGACAATCATCAGACCTGAAATGTGCAAGGGCGTAGTATTGTTTTCAAACACGACAAAACCCAAGTCGAGTAATGAGAGTGTCGCCATGAAAAAGCCTCCTTTACTGCCTGTACTGCGCGTACTGCTGTAGTCCTGTAGATGACTGGGTTTTCGCCCTGTAGGCTCGTACCTGAGCCGCTACCCTTTCACGTCTTGTACTTTGATACTTCTCTTAGTGCTAATTTTAGTGCTTTTGTTGGTGCTTAGTGTGCTGATGAGCAGCATGTGTGGCGCGACATTAACCTTGAATAACCTTGAATAAATGGGTATTTAACCCACTAAAACCACGTTCAGGTTAAACCGCTGTCACGCCACCAATCATGCGTCGATCAGGCTGGAACATCGGCATTATTTACGCGCCGCCGCCAGTTTCTCTACACGCTCGGTCAATGCCGCCAGTTTGTCATCCAAAGATGTTAACTGGGCAGGATCAACCCCGCTCAGACGGGTAAACAGATTCTGTACCCGCTGTTCGACCGCCACACTGCTGGCGAGCGTGTCATCCACTTGCTGGCGTGTTTTCTGCTCAACATCACGCCCTAAATCGACCAACTTCTCAAACATGCTTTCGGCTTTACCGTCCAGAGACTGCGCCTCCTGTAAGCTCATGCTGTAAACGCCCAGCCCAGCTAACCAGATATTACGGGCCAACAGGTCATCCTCAGCATCAGACTCAGCCGGAGCATTGTGTGCAACATAGTGTTCCATGATAACCTCCTGTGCAGAACCTGCGCCGGGCAGGCCGGTACACGCTCAGACCTTATTTCACCGGGGTTTCTGGTACTTTACCAACTACGCGCTTGGCTGCCGCCGTTTTAGCATCAGCATGCTCTTCTTTCACGGTCTCTTTCACTGCCTCTTTGGCTGGCTCTTTCTCCGCTTTCACATCAGCGGTTTCCTGCGCAGCCTGCTGAGCTTCCAGCGCGGCGATCACTTCAGTCAGACGATCCAATTTCTCTTCCATACCTTGCAGTACAGACACTTCCAGACCGGTAAAACGCTGCACTTGGTAATGCAGTTGCTGCTGCATCGCACTGCGAGTTTGCTCTGCGGTTTTCTCCACACGCTCTTTGGTCTGAGCTTCAACTTCGCGGCCGCGGAAAACCAGCTCGTCAAACATGCAACGCCCTTTCTCAGACAGCGACGTGACTTCTTGCATGCTCTTCGCATAGGCACCTAAACCTGCCAGCCAGATTTTACGGGCAACCGCTTCCTGCTCATTGGCATTGCCTGCTTCGTCTTTGGCAAAACCGATATTTAAAATACGCTTTAACATACACGCCTCCTAATGACTGCCTTTATTCCCGTTGTACTGGTCAGAGCTCTTGCTCTGATTTAAGCGTACGCAAGTCAATTAGAAGAAACATTCTAAACAGGCCGAAAAAGCATGATCTGCATCAAAATATGTCGCATTCATCGTCAGATGAAAAATATTGGCGAAATTACAGTGAAAAACGTGAAATCAAGAGCCGTTTTAACCATTTCGCCAATATTGATAGCGCAGAGCTTAGCGTTAATGAACCTCGCATTAACCAACCTAGCGCGAATTAAAACAGGCCTCTAATTGCTGCTCTATCCCACGTTGAATGCTGTCAGCAAACGGTAAATAAAACAGCCCCAAGCGAATATTGATCACAACCGAATCATCGGACAACTTGAGGTAACCCGATGCGCCCGGATGACGAAATATCAGATCCTGCTCACGCCATTGCCAGCTAATCTGATATTTACCGGCAATTTCTTCGGCCACGGTCTGGCTGATATTTCTGGCTTTTTCCATCCCCAGGCTATGTGTTCTTTTTATGTATATAGCACTCATTTTATTCCTTCATGAGTTATATCAGATTAATTATGGTGGACTTTATATAAACAAGGTAATCGTTTTTTGACTAAGATTGATATTAACACTATAAAAGTTTAACTGAAGACGCGAGACTGAGAATACACGTCAGGATCAATATTTTAATATTGGTGTCGGCTGAATCGAGACATCCTTTTTCAAAAGGAGAAAGGTATGGATATTCGCAATAAGGTGGTGTTAATCACAGGGGCAGCGCGCGGCTTAGGGTTACTGTTTGCCCGTAAAGCAGCCGCCCACGGCGCAAAACTGGTGCTGTGGGATATCAATGAGGCCGCCCTTAACGCGACCGCCGATGATTTTGCTGCAGAAGGCCACACTGTACTGCATCATGTGGTGGATGTGAGTAATCTCAATGCGATACAAGCATCGGCGCAAGATGTGATTAACCAATTTGGTGGCGTTGATATTCTGTTCAACAATGCGGGGATCATTGTCGGTAAACCATTCTGGGAGCACTCGCACCGCGAAATTAACCAAACCTTGGCGATCAACACCAATGCCTTGATGCATATCTGCCGTGAGTTTCTATCCGGCATGCTCGAAAAAGGCGAAGGCCGGATCGTCAATATTGCCTCTGCGGCTGGGATGGTTTCCAATCCGAAAATGTCTGTGTATTGCGGCAGTAAGTGGGCGGTGATTGGTTGGTCAGATTCGGTGCGACTAGAGCTGGAAATGGCTGGCTACCGCAATATCAAAGTCACGACCGTAACCCCAAGCTATATCGATACCGGAATGTTTGCCGGTGTGAAAGCGCCACTGCTCACTCCGATTCAAAAGCCGGAGGCAGTGGTCGAGAAAGTGTGGGCCGGCATGCTGCGCGGTGATGCGTTTGTCCGCACGCCGGGTATTGTTAACCTGTTGCCGGTGATCAAAGGTCTGTTGCCACGGGCAGCGTTTGACCTTATCTGTGGACATGGCATGGGGATTTACCGCAGCATGGATAAATTCTCCGGCCATAAAACCTGATAATAGCCCGCCAACGCAAGCCAGCTACTCACAGGGGATAACGTCTCTCCTGTGAGTCACTGTGCTCATTATATTCTTCCGACTCGACCTTACTCTTCCAGCTCAACGCTGCTGACGGGGAGCCAACCGCTTTCGCCCAACTGGTTTTCCGCCCAGTACCAGCCATCACATTCGGCCAAAATAAACAGGCGCTCGCAGCAAGTGGTGGTCAGTTCACGGGCAAAATAGTCGACCGTGGTTGATGATATGCCCTCACTTTCCGGTTGTGGGTACAGGAAACTGTCGTGGATCCACCCTTCTTCACCGGTTTCAACGGCGCGCACGCGCCACCACTGAATCGACTGTGGATCTGGATACAGACAGAACACGGCTTCATCGGCGGTCAAGCGCAGCGGTTGTGGATCACGAAGTAAATGCGGCACCGTTACGCGCGCGGATAAACGTTGTCCGGTCAGTGACATATCGGTACCGGTGTATGACGGTGTGACTCTGTTTGGTGTGGCCAAGTCCATCTTTCTCTCCTCCATCATGTCTGCCGAGAGCGCACAAATCCGCGCGCCTAAAAGTCGGCGAAGAGCCTATCCCAGTCAATGTCACTCGCACTGCCAGCTTCATTAGCAACTTGATTAGCTACCAACACGAACACCCCGTTCGTGAGAATTTCGACCATTCGGTCAACGCTAAAATGACAAGTAAAATCGCCCTAATGGGATAGCCTCTAAGACTAATCATCACTGGGATTATCGCTACCCGCTGTACATAAAGCATCCAGCGGCTAGGCATTCCGGCAAGAAAAAGACAAAATTGGAACTGGTATCAAAAGGTGGGGCGTCGGAGGGTGCAACAGAGAAAGTAGAGGGCACAGAGCACGGTAAGAACAGAGGCGGGTTAAGATACGCCCAACCTCTGCTTTAGTCATGAAGACGAGCACGCTTAGAACCGGCGGCAAGCTATAAGCGCCGCACGCCCGTTATTGATAAGCGTGATCGATGTTTGCTATATCACGCTAATGCCGGCTTTAGGCAGATTACAATTTGAAGCGGTGAATAATCTGGTTGGCACTGCCACGCCAGACCAAACCAGGATCAGCTTGCTCTTGCACGAACTTACCATCAACCAAAGCATCGATATACGGGATCACCGCTTGCTGCTCGGGAGTTAATTCTGCCAGCGTGTAACCGGTCCACAGCCAGATATCTTTACCCAGACACTCCGCTTTCACCCGCTTAACCAGCGCCAAAATTGCCGAGACGTTGGCCGGATGCAATGGGTCACCACCCGACAATGACAAACCACGACGACGAATACGCGGATCGTTCAGATCGGCGATGATCTGATCTTCCATCGCCTGCGTAAACGGATGACCAGAATCCGTGCGCCAAGTTGATTGGTTGTAGCAACCGCGACACTGGTGCTCACAGCCAGACACAAACAGCGTGCAGCGAGTGCCTGGGCCGTTAACCACGTCCACGGGATAATATTGATGGTAGTTCACGTTACTCTTTTAACCTTTGCCGATTGAATTTGCCGTTGATGCCCAGCGCTCGGCACTGTTGGCGGCCTTCCGATGGCAAAAATAACACCGGGATACCCTGCCCAACGGGCAATGCATCACCGGTGTTGATATTGAATTGACCACTACGACAATTTTTACTGCTTTTTCCGCTATCGCCGTTTTTGGCGATAGAAGGAGTGTGTCGCGGCAGTCTGTCGATTACAGGTGCTTAACCCGACGCTTCACTTCTTCTTGCTTGCCGTGGTTGAACGGACGCGCATCAGGGCTGCCCAAATAACCACACACGCGGCGAGTTACAGACACTTTGGTCGGCTCATGGTTGCCACAGCGTGGGCAGGTAAAGCCCTTACTGGTACATTCAAACTCACCGGTGAAACCACACTCGTAGCACTCATCGATTGGCGTGTTGGTACCGTAATACGGTACGCGGCTATAGCTGTAATCCCACACATCTTCCAACGCTTCAACGTTGTGCTGCATGTTCGGATATTCTCCGTAGCAAATAAAACCGCCGTTGGCGATGGCCGGATATGGCATTTCAAAATCCAGCTTGTCGTACGGGTTCACCTGCTTTTCGACATCCAAGTGGAAGCTGTTAGTGTAGTAACCTTTGTCAGTCACGCCATCCACCACGCCGAAATCTTTGGTGTCAATTTTACAGAAACGGCTGCACAGGTTCTCACTCGGGGTGCTGTACAGGCTAAAGCCGTAGCCCGTTTCTTTTTTCCATGCATCAGTGGCATCACGCAGACGCTGTACGATAGCGATGGCTTTGGCGCGCAGCGCTTCGGAGTCGTACACGTGGGTTTCGGTGCCATACAGCGCATTAATAGTTTCATGCAGACCGATATAACCCAAAGACACCGAAGCACGACCGTTTTTGAAGATCTCGCTAACGCTGTCATCGGCCTTCAGGCGTACGCCACATGCCCCTTCCATATACAGGATTGGTGCAACACGGGCTTTAACCCCTTCCAGACGGCTGATGCGAGTCTGCAGTGCTTTTTTCGCCAGATCCAGACGATCATCCAACAGACTGAAGAACGCCTCTTCGTCATTACCCGCCTCCAACGCAATGCGCGGCAGGTTCAGACTGACCACACCCAAGTTGTTACGACCATCATGGATCAGCTCGCCATCTTCTTCATAAGTACCGAGGAAGCTACGGCAACCCATTGGGGTCTTAAACGAACCGGTGACTTTCACAACTTGATCGTAGTTCAGGATATCTGGGTACATGCGCTTCGTTGCACACTCCAGCGCCAACTGCTTGATATCGTAGTTTGGATCGCCTTTTTTGTGGTTCAGGCCATCTTTTACCGCAAACACCAGTTTCGGGAACACCGCCGTCTTGCACTTTTTGCCCAGACCGGCAATTCGGTTTTTCAGGATCGACTGCTGGATCAAGCGGGATTCCCAAGAGGTGCCCAGACCAAAACCGAAAGTCACAAACGGCGTTTGACCGTTCGCGGTGTGCAGCGTGTTGACTTCATACTCCAGAGATTGGAATGCGTCATAACACTCTTTTTCGGTACGCGCTGAGGCAAAGGCTTCTGGATCAGTAATACCCCACTCAACCGCAACAGCATGATGCTTGTCATAGCTAGCTTTGACATACGGTGCCAGAATTTCATCGATACGGTTGATGGTAGTACCACCATAAATATGGCTCGCTACCTGCGCGATGATCTGCGCGGTTACCGCCGTGGCGGTAGAAATCGATTTTGGCGTATCAATCTCGGCGTTACCCATCTTGAAGCCGTGGGTCAGCATGCCTTTGAGATCGATCAGCATACAGTTGAACATTGGGAAGAACGGGGAGTAATCCAGATCGTGGTAATGCAGCTCGCCACGCTCGTGCGCCTGCGCCACATCACGCGGCAGCAAATGTTGCAGGGCGTAATGTTTTGCAACAATCCCCGCCAGCAAATCACGCTGAGTTGGGATCACCTTGCTGTCTTTGTTAGCGTTTTCGTTCAGCAGCGCGGCGTTGCTCTGCTCAATCAGGCCACGAATTTCGTTGTTCAGACGGCTGGATTTCTCACGCGCGATATCGCGATCATGGCGATACTCAATGTAGGCACGAGCCACCGCTTTATGGGGACCGGACATCAGTTGGTTTTCAACCACATTCTGGATGGTCCGAATGTCAACTTCGGTCATACCTTGCAGGGAATCTTCTACAGCTTGTGCAACGGCTTCAGCATAAGCGGGTTCCATAGCCTCCACAGTGCGAGCAGCACTGAGAACAGCATTCTTAATCAAATTTCCGTCGAACGGTACACGGCACCCGTCACGCTTAATCACAACCGGCTTCACTGAGATTCCTCCGCTAGGCGCTATCACTAACCAAACCACTAAATATTGATTGTATGATAGCACGACATACAAGATGTGGTGTATTAGGCGAGATCAGCCACAATATTGTATTGATCTAGATCAAGTTTTTTCAGCGACCGATTCTTTCACATTCAAATTATCGATCCCTGTCTGAAAGTTCTTTCGGCGCCCTTATCAGATTCAAATTCTCTTGTTAACTGCTTTCTTAAGAAAAAAACACTGATTACTTTTTCACCAGCGCGAAGGCAAAACAGGCATAAAAAAACCCGCCAATAAGGCGGGTTGACTGATGAGAAAATTAACGTTGTATGAACTTACTTAGCCGCATCACTGTGCTCTTCGTGCGGATGACGTTTTTCCCGTTTTTCAGCTCTGCGTTCTTGTAGAGTTTTCTGCGGCTTTTTCTTCTGTTCGTGACTCATAATAACTCTCCAATGTTGTGGTACGCCTTCTATTTACGCCCTCTTCACTGAGGAAAGCAACCGAACAGCAGACTCGCTATGGCAACTAAAGCTTACGTTTGCCGGAAAGTATGTATGAGTTAAATTCCGTTACATCTACATACATTTAGGCCACTTTACAACACAGTGCACGTAGCGTTTGCTTCCCCGATTTTTCCCTCCTTTCTATACACAGACACAACAATAATTCATGATTTAGCGTACACCTCAAGTGTAGGTGTTACTGCACCGCACGCGCTTCACTCTCACGCTTTTTATGCCTGCGCGCACAAAAGTAGGCATACAAACCACCTACCAGTGCACCGGATAGATGCCCTTCAACGCTGACATGCCATTGCCCAGACAGTTGACCAGGAATTAGCCCTTGCCACATCACGGCGTACAGCACCAATACCACGGCCCCAATAGCCAAGGCTTTAAAGCTGCGATGCATTAAGGCATACACCAGCAGATAGGACCACAAACCGTAAATCACACCGCTCAAGCCAATATGGTAAGCCGGACGACCAATACACCAGAGCAACAGGCCACTACCAAACCAAACCACCAACAGCAACAAGATGTATTCGCGGCTGCCGTAACGGCTGGCCAGCCATGAAAGCAGTGTAAACGGCAGCAGATTCGCCCACAGGTGAGCCCAAGAGCCATGCAGAAGCGGTGCGAGCAGCAGTGGCATGAATAACGGCTCACTGCGCGGTAGCAGGCCATAGCGGGTTAATGCACCTGCGCCTAAGTAGTTAAACATAAACAGCACGATACAAAGCACATCAATAATCAGGATCAGCCCGATTACCGGTGGTATTTTTTTCAACCAAGACTGTTCTTTGATCTCCTGCATCCGCGTTACCTCTCACAGTTAATTATTCAGCGATTTAGATTCGGTAACCTGCAGATTTTATTGAACATCATGCAAAAATATCATCAGTGCATATCGTTAGATCACAGGTTATTGTCATATAAAATTTATCAGTTTTATAAATTTGGAATCGCGTCGACATAAGGTAGATGTAAAAAAGTATGAATTTTCCCGCTACCCTTAATCGAGATGTACTCCATGCTTTTCAGTATAAAAAATATTCCCTTTCGGATCTCCGTTATCCTACCGGCAGCATTAGTCGGGCTACTTACCGTCAGTATGATTGTCGGTTTTTTTAGTTACCAGTCCCACCAGCAAACTATCTTGACCGCGCAAATCGAGCAGGATGAAAAAACTAACCAGCAATCTATCGATCTGAACATTAAAATTTGGCAAGCCCGTCTGGCGCTGTTGAACTCGATTGCCAAACTGCGCGATCTGAATGCCGCTAAAAATGCTGAAAATGCGTTAGATGCCATGCTGAAATCTGCTGACCAATATCAACCGGTCACCGATGCCGGCTACAAACTGAAAAGCGTGCTGAGCGATTACAACAAAGCGGCGCGCAGCATGGTGCAATATCACTATACGATTGATGATCAGGTGCGTTACGGCGTCACCGGCTCAGGGGCCAAATTCGATGATTATCTGGTGTATGTCTCTTCCGCCCAGTTTGGCCATGAGTATCGTAATATTTTGATTGATGCGATGACCGATATCGCCAAAACGCGGATCTATTTCAACTCTTTCCAAACAGGTCTGCGTGTTGGTGAATTGGATAAATCCATCAACTTCCTGACCTCTGCCCTGAAAAAACTGACGCCATACAGCCGCTACGATAAACGAACCGAAGAGATCGTGACGCTGGCAACCCGCTATGAAACCGCCCTGAAAAATATCCGTAATGGCATTGATGCTTATATGCAAGCGGACAAGGATACCGACAGCCTAGGCGCGGAGATCAACCAGAATCTGGTTGCGATGTCGCAGTTTATTGGTGAGCGCGGCTACATGGTCGCCGAGAAGAATCTGGAGCAGCAGCAGAGCATGTCACTGCTCCGTCTGGTACTGGTGACGTTGTTCAGCGTGATCGGTGTTGCGCTGGCGTGGCTGGTCAGCAGTCAGCTGACGCAACAACTGCAACAGCTATTAGCAACGGCGCACAAAATCTCTAGCAAGAATCTGGCGGAGCCGCACATCGACAAAAGCCGCAATGAACTGGGCATGTTAGCGCGTGAAATCGAGCAGATGCGTTTGAATCTGCACCATATCATCACCGATATCGCCACCAGCACTTCGCAGCTCAGTAGCGCCGCTGAAGAAGTGAGCGCGGTATCTTTGCAGTCCAACTCTGGGATGCAAAATCAGCAAGATCAACTGGGACAACTGGCCACCGCCATGAACCAGATGCAATCGACGGCCAATGATATGTCGCGCAATGCCGAAGAAGCGGCGAATGCGGTGAAAAATGCTGCCTCAGAAGCGGAATCGGGCCGTAATATCATCAAAGCGACCATCGAAACTATCGAGCAAGTGTCTGTGGATGTTCAGCAAGCCGGTCAAGTCGTGCATGAGCTGGAACAAGAAAGCTCGCGCATCGGTGTGGTGATTGATGTGATCCGCGGAATTGCCGATCAGACCAACTTGCTGGCGCTGAATGCGGCCATCGAAGCGGCGCGTGCCGGTGAACAAGGTCGTGGCTTTGCGGTGGTTGCTGATGAAGTGCGTACTCTCGCCCATCGCACCCAAGAGTCCACCACCGAGATCAATGCGATCATTGAAAATCTGCAGCAAAAAGCCAACGCCGCGGAAAGCGCAATGGTCACCAGCTCAACGCGGATGAATGAAGGCGTGATGCAGGTGCAAAACTCTGGCAATATCATTAATCGGATGAGCGAAAATATTCTGCTCATTAATGACATGAACACCCAAATTGCCAGCGCCACGGAAGAGCAAAATGCCGTATCTGAAGGGCTGAATATTAATATCAGCAATATTAATGACGTCAGCTTTGAGATTGTGGAAGGATCGAATCAAACCGCTAAAGCCTGTGAAGATTTAAGTGCCTTGGCCAATAATCTGCAGAAACTGACCCTGCAATTTAGAATTTAATGCTACCTGCTTAAAATCTAAATTAGGTGGTCGTTATTTTATTGCGCAGGTAACAGCACGATAAAAATTAACGACCACCTTTTTCACGCCATTAAAGATATGAAACAATTGGCAGTCTAAAAAGGGTTTGCGGTAACGATTCATTCGTGGCTATTATCGGGACGGTTTATTTAACCGGAGATAATAATCATGGGATTAAGCGGAATCGGAATTCAGGAGCTCTTACTGATCGGCCTGATTGTCGTATTGGTGTTCGGCACCAAAAACCTGCGTAATGTGGGTCGTGATCTGGGCGGTGCGGTACGCGATTTCAAACGTGCACTGAGTGGTCAGAACGAGAACAGCGCACATATGGAGATGCCAGGGTTAAACGAGCAAAAACCTGCCTCACCGGATAATAAATCTTCCTCTTGAACGTTATGTTCTCTCCATCATTGTCGGTATCACGGTGATGGCAATTGCCACCATTTGATAATGAGCCGCAATCACTGCAGCGCCAGTATTATTGATAACTATTATTAATAACTACTGACGCTATTTACTTTAGCGTTATATCTAGTTGATTCTCTTCGCCCTATCCATTTCCGTTTTACTTTTTTCGCTGTTATCCTTCCTCTGTTTTATTTGTCTTACAGCTTCCTCTCCCTTTTGATATTGCTCTATCTTGATATCTATCTTGAAATTTCTTTTGTTTGTTTTTTAGGGATTTCACTTTGCGTTACCGAGTAAACAAGTCATGAACGAATTGCGTACATGAAAAAGCCGCCGTTTTATCACAAACAGCGGCTTATCCCTTTATCTCTATTTTTTATCTCTGCTTTCGCTTTGTTTTAGTTTTACTTTAGCGTTTTCTTTAACTGTTAGGACGTTAGCAAATACGCGGTAATGGCTCGCTGTGCGGCAAATCGAGCAGACGCGCTGCGCCAAACGCACCCATTACTTTCACTTGCCGATTTTCGGTAACTGAGCCAATACAGGTGGCATGACGACCCAACGGATGGGCACGCAAGCACTCCAGCACAGCTTCTTCGGCCTCTTCGGCCACAATCAGCACCAGTTTCCCTTCATTGGCAAAATTGAGCGGATCGAGCCCCAACAGCTCGCAGACGCCGCGCACCACCGGTTGTACCGGTAATACCGATTCGGCAATCATCATGCCGCAATCGCTGGCTTGGGCAAACTCGTGCAACACCGCAGTCACGCCGCCACGGGTCGCATCGCGCAAGGTACGAACCCCCGCGATCGGATGCAGCGCGGCAATCATGCCATTGAGCGGCGCACAATCACTTTGCAGATCGGCATCCAGCCCCATTTGCTCACGCAAATTCAAGATGGTGGCACCGTGGTCGCCCAAAGTACCGCTCACAATAATTCGATCGCCAACGCGAATTTGGTCACAGCCCCACTGCACCGATGGAGGGATCACGCCAATACCCGCGGTATTGATGAAAATCTTATCGGCAGCGCCACGATGCACCACTTTGGTATCGCCCGTGACAATCTGTACGCCCGCTTCTGCAGCAGCAGCGGCCATCGAGCGAACCACACGCTCTAAATCTGTCAGTGGCAGCCCCTCTTCGAGAATAAAGCCACAAGAGAGGTATTTCGGGATAGCGCCGCCGACGGCAACATCGTTCACCGTACCACAGACGGCCAGTTTACCGATGTCTCCCCCGGGGAAGAAAATCGGGTCGACCACGAAGCTGTCAGTGCTGAACGCTAGCCGATCGCCGGTTGCGGCCAGTTCAGCGAGCGGGATCCGCGCCTGATCTTCTTGGCGTGTGAGCATCGGGTTAGCAAAAGCCTGCATAAACAGATCGCGGATCAGGGTTTGCATCGCTTCGCCACCACTGCCGTGAGCCAGTGTTACCACGTCTTGGCGCTGTGTACTCATGGTTATCTCGATTTGTTGTTTATCACTTAAAAAAGGTTCTGATTATCATGCCTGACGGCGGTATTGGTAGTAGGCGGCGCACGCCCCTTCCGAAGACACCATCAGCGCACCAAATGCGTTTTGTGGATTACAACCGCTGCCAAACAGTGGGCAATCTGCCGGTTTGCATCGGCCAGTCAGCACATCGCCACAACGGGCGCGTGGGTCATCAGCGGCCGCGCCAACCTGTGGCTGGAAGATCCGCTCGGCATCAAAATCGGCGTAGGCGTCACTTAACATCACGCCAGAGTGCTCAATTTCCCCCAGACCCCGCCACTCGCTGCTTGGGCGCAGGATAAAGACGTCATCCATCGCGCCAAGCGCCAGATTGTTGCCTGCGTCTGGCACGATACGTCGGTATTGGTTATCGACCCGCGCCACGCCTTCAGCCACTTGCTCCACCAGCATTAAGATCGACTGCAAGATATCTAACGGCTCAAAACCGGTGATCACCAACGGTTTAGCGAACTCATCGCAAATAAAACGGTACGGCTCGGCACCGATCACCATGCTGACATGGCCCGGCGCGAGGAAGCCATCAATGCGCACGTCCGGTTGTTGCAGCAAAGTTCGCAACGTCGGGATGATGGTGATGTGCTGGCAGAAGATGCTGAAGTTACTCAATCCCTCTCGACGTGCTTGCTGCACTGTCAGCGCGGTACTTGGCATGGTAGTTTCAAAGCCGAGAGCAAAAAAGACCACGTGCTTATGGGGATTATCGCGTGCGATAGCCAATGCATCGAGTGGCGAATACACGATACGGATATCCGCGCCACGGGTTTTGGCGTCGCGCAGTGCACCACGCCGCCCAGGGACGCGCATGGCATCGCCGAAGGTGCAGAAAATCACGTTATCGCGCTCGGCGATATCGATACAAGCATCAATACGCGCCATCGGCAGCACGCACACCGGACAGCCCGGCCCGTGCACAAACTCGATGCTGTCAGGCAGGATCTGATCCAAACCGAACTTGAAGATGGCATGGGTATGGCCGCCGCACACTTCCATCAGTTGCAGCGGCTTTTGTGCATTGTAAGGCAGCGTTTGCATTACGCTCTGAATGCGCGCCAGCAAACTGGTTGCCAGCGCCGGATCGCGAAATTCATCGACAAACTTCATCGCATTCATGACGCGCTCTCCGCTTTCTGCGCTGCTTGACCATTCAGCGCACCAAAGTCATCCACTTCGTGACCGAGCGCCTGCATGCTGTGCAGCGCATCGAGGGTCGCCTGCGCCTCTTGCTCATCGAGCAAACTCATGGCAAACCCCACATGCACCAATACCCACTGACCAATCAGATCAGCCGGAGCGCCGGTACATACCAGCGCAGCATTCACTTCACGTTTGACGCCGCACACATCCACCACGGCGGTCACGCTAACTTCATCACGAATGGCGACAATTTGCCCCGGAATGCCTAGGCACATACCTGCTCCTCCAGCCAGCCCAGCCATTCGTCCATGCCGTCACCGCTACGCGCGGAAACTTGAATCACGCGGATATCCGGATTGACACGACGCGCATTGGCAATACAAGCATCCACATCAAAGGTCAGATAAGGCAGCAGATCGGTTTTATTCAGCAGCATCAGAGACGCCGCAGCAAACATATCAGGGTATTTCAGCGGCTTGTCTTCCCCTTCGGTCACCGACAAAATCGCCACTTTATGGCGCTCGCCAAGATCAAAGCTGGATGGACACACCAGATTACCGACGTTCTCGATAAACAAAATGCTGCCAGACTCGGGCGCTAAACGCTCGGAAGCATCACGCACCATTTGCGCATCCAGATGACAGCCTTTGCCAGTATTAACCTGAATCGCACGCACACCGGTGGCGCGGATACGCTCAGCGTCATTACTGGTCTGCTGGTCACCTTCAATCACGGCGCACGGACGCTGCCCTTGCAAGCGGCGCAAGGTTTCCGTCAGCAATGTGGTTTTACCGGAGCCTGGGCTAGACACCAGATTCAGCGCCAGAATTTGCTGCGCGGCGAAATCTTCGCGATTGTGAGCTGCGATATGGTTGTTTTTGCCCAGAATATCTAATTCGATTTGCAGCATGCGGCGCTGGCTCATCCCCGGAGCATGGGCGCCGGCAAGACCGTGGCCATAATGCATGTCATCCCGCTCACCTTGCGGCTGCAGTGCTGGCTCTTCTGCTTCAACAGGTGCAGCATGATGATGGTGGGCGTGCTGATGGTCATGATGGTCATGATGGTCATGATGGTCATGATGGTCATGATGGTCATGATGGTCATGATGGTCATGATGGTCATGATGGTCAGCCAGTGTGACGTTGTCACCTCTTACCGGAAAGTGATAATGGTAATGGTGGTGCACATCGCCGTTATGGTGATAATGATGGTGGACAACAACACTGCCCGCATTACCACTTAGCTCACCGACCGCTGGCACGGCACTGGCTGCGGAGCTATGCGCGTGATGCACGTGCGAGTGGTGATCGTGGTGGTGCCCATGTGAATGATCATGACCGTGAGAATGCTCATGTGAATGAGCATGGGTATGACCATGACCGTGAGAATGCTCATGTGAATGAGCATGGGTATGACCATGATGGTGGCTATGACTATGTTTATGAGCATGCCCGTGCCCATGATCATGGTGATGAACATGAGAATGATGCTGTCCGTGTGCATCCCCTTCAATCCGGACTTCGCCTTCGGCGCAACCGCATGTCGTACACATGGTTATTCCACCTCTATTTCCTGAATTCGTAATGTTTCACCGTCATCCACACGCAGACGGTATCCCTGACAATGCGGACACGCCTCGCCGCGCTGATTGATCACCACGGTCTGACAGCAGTCCCAGCACCATGCCTGTGCCGGTTTGACCCGCACGTGCAGTTTACACCCTTCCGCCAGCGTGTTACGGCTAACGGCGTCAAAACAAAAGGTCAGCGCAGAAATTTCGACACACGCCAGTGCGCCGACCTCCAGCCACACGGCAGTCACACGCCGCACGCCATTTTGCGCGGCTTGCTGCTCAATTACCTGCATCGCACTTTCGCATAGCGCCATTTCATGCATGTCAGTTCTGCCTGTTTCCGATGAGTCTGCGCTGGCCGCGATTCATCGCACGACCAGCGTTAATGTTCTCGATTAAATGCGTCAATTCACAATGACGCTTTTGATTTTGTTGCCTCATGCTGTCGTATCTTTCTGTACCTCAATGGGTTCACAGACGATCTCAAAGCCAACACAAGGATCTATCGCGCGCAGCAACAATTCTGTTGCGCGTAGGGCTTGTTGCCGATCGTCGGCCGTTTGGCCATTCAGCGCCTGCTCCAGTAGTCCACCGCGGGCAAAATAACGATCGGTGGGCGCATCAATTTCCCAGCGAGCAATCTGCCAACGCGCAAATTTCGGATCGTCGTCACTGGCGGCATTCTGCACCGTGATGCGATGAGACAAACTGCCGCGCGACGCCATCGCGTGGCCACTTACTCGCCATGTACTCGGCGACATATCCGATGATTCGCCCTTCTCGCACGTAGCCGTTTGGTCTACGCCAGAGAGAACAACTTGCTCCGCCGGCTCCGCAATCAAACGCGCCATTTCCAGCCAGCGCGCGGTTAAACGGGCGGCGATGCCATTACCATAACGGCCAATCAATGCCTGAATCAGGGGATGTGCGTATTGGCGACCAAATGCCCCGCTTTCCGGCTGCGAGCAGCTTGACTGCGCGCCAAACGAAAGCAACGGCAGATAGCGGTGCAGTAATGCCGGATAGGGCGCGGTGGAGTGTTGCAACCACGCCATCCAATCCTCAAAAGAAGCCAACGAGCAAAATGCCTCGGCGCTCAAGCCACACAGATGAGTAAATGCGGTTTCCCAACCTTGTCGATCGGGGTGACGTAAGACGCGGGTATCAGCCAAAAAGGGCATCGCATCGCCATCAAGCGCTAACAGTTGCCAGTTTTGCCACGCATGTTCACGCATCCATTCAGCCGCCAGCTGTTCAGTTGACGGACTTTGTATCTGCGCCGGAAGTAAAACGAGGGATGGTTGCGCTAACGCGGCAAAGGCTTGCGCGGCGGCTGTTTGCTGCGCAATCGGACACAACGAGAGCAAATGTGGCAGACGCTGCCACGCCGTTTCGATAGGCAAACCAGCCAGTGCGCGCCCAGCATCTGGCCGCACGCAGCTGACCTGCGCCGCCAGCGCTACACGCCCTTGCGCCAGTGGTGATAGTTGCAATTGCACACGCACACCGCCGGTAAACGGCAGTGTGTTTGCTGTTGGTTGCACGGTAATGGGCTTAGGTTGTTGATCCGGCATCACTCAAGTCCACTTACTGCTTACTGAGGCTGCGGCTCTGCGGCGTAGCGACGGCCACTGAGCAAGGCGCGACGCGACAAATTCTGCGGCGCATTCACATCCGTCACCGGAATAGCCAAGACCTGACGGGAAACATCCGTTGCCAGTTGCAGAGCTTGATCAGCAGACATAGCAGGATCCAGCGGCGACATCAGCGAGCAGGACAAATACTGCCCGATAGCCTCAATTTCACTGACGTGAAATACCGCATTGCCAAACGGTAGACGCAAGCCCAAACGTTCACCCAGCGGGCGCGAATCCCAGACTTGGTCAGGCCCCGGTAATACCAGAATGCTCAGCATCCAA
Source organism: Plesiomonas sp. PI-19 (assembly GCF_021368255.1). Lineage (NCBI taxonomy): Bacteria > Pseudomonadati > Pseudomonadota > Gammaproteobacteria > Enterobacterales > Enterobacteriaceae > Plesiomonas > Plesiomonas sp. PI-19. The sequence goes on along the minus strand of NZ_JAJNMQ010000001.1, from coordinate 1,278,274 downwards.
GGCGTTAGCATGACCCCAACCCACTGCCCTTCGTAGCACTGAAAACCCAGCGCGCGAACCGGCACTTGTGCGCGGAAAAAAGGCAGCGTCTGCATCTCGCCTTGTGCAATCTCGCTGAACGTCTGCTCCAACAACTCTGCCGGATTGGTGGCAAAACCCAGCCACTCACGTGCAGGAGTTGGCGCTGGAGTCACTGGCGCTACATCAGGAAACAAACCCAGTTCTTGATTCAAATCGATATCACTGAGTCCGAACGCTTGCGCTTCTTGGCGCAGCAAGGTGTCGAGATTCATTTCGACACCTCCGAATAGCGCATGGCGGAGGGCAAATCGGCATCTGCAATCAAATCATCCGGCAGATCGCCATTTAACAGCGCCTGCATCGCCGACAGCGATGCTTCAGCATCTTCGGCGCTCATGCGACTCGCCGCAAAACCGCCGACTTGAACCAACAAGTAATCGCCAACGTTGACCGGTTCATCCAGCAACAGCAGGCTCACTTCTCGCTGCTGGCCGAAACTGTCCACACAGGCCAGTTGACCATTCACGGATAACACCCGGCTGGGAATACCGATACACATCAGAGAACTCCTTGTCTGTCTGATTGACTATCTACCTGACAGTCTGAAAAAGCTTCAGAATCAATCAGCTGTTGGTTACGGTTAAGCGGAACATCTTTAGGTGTTACTGTAACCCCACTCTCCGCCAATGCCCCGCACAAACCCATCACAACCTGATCCAGTTTGTTACTAACCGTGTCGGTGAGGCCAATGCGTGGCTCGACAGACTCCGGCACCACCCCGATCAGAGTCAGACGTTGCGGAAACTCGTCGGTCAGTTTGAGGGCTGACAACACATCGGACAGCCCCAACTGATGCGGAGAAATTTTGCGACTAAACAGTGTCGGCACCTCTTCACCGCGCAGCGTCACCACCGTGCCCGGCGCATCACCAGTCAGCACGGCATCGGCAATGATCAGGTGTTCACGATCGGCCATATCCCCAATCAGCTCCATGCCACAGGTGCCGCCATCCAACACATCAACCTGCGGCGGCAGATGGAAGCGCTGCTCCAGCGCTTCCACCGCCCGGACACCAATGGCTTCATCCGACAACAACAAATTGCCGATGCCAAGCACCAGTACCGGATTTTGCATCACAGCACCTTCACTTCGGTCACTTGCTGGCCGCGGGTATCCACAATGTGTACCGCACAAGACATGCAAGGGTCAAACGAGTGCACCGTGCGCACCACTTCCAGTGGTTTTTCCGGATCAGCCACCGGTGTGCCTACCAGCGCCGCTTCATACGGCCCCGGCTCGTCATTTTGGTTGCGTGGACCGGAGTTCCAAGTGGAAGGTACGACCGCCTGATAGTTAGCAATTTTGCCGTTTTTAATCACAATCCAGTGCGACAGCATGCCGCGTGGCGCTTCTTCAAAACCCACACCGCGCAGCTCAGTATCAGCCGGAATATTAGGTTTGATATAGGCCACGTAATCACCGCGACCGATGTTGTCGATCAGCGCTTGCCACTGGTGCGCCAGCGTGTCTTTCATCACCGCACAGCGTACTGCACGCGCCAACACGCGGCCCATAGTGGACGGCATCTCTTGCGGCGTCAGAGTGTTACCACTGAGTTTCTGATACAGACCCAGCACAGTATCCATATGCTGTTTGGTGCCTTCATGACCAGCAGCCAGCATACAGAGCACGTTCGCCAGCGGCCCCACTTCCACGGTTTCGCCGTAGAACGTTGGCGCTTTCACCCACGAATATTTACCGTCTTCGTTCCAGCCGGTGTAGTTCGGCCGCGTCTTGCCCTGCCACGGGTGCAGAGGTTCGTTATCGCGATACCAGGCATGCTTGCTACTTTCGGCGATCCCGTCGATCAGGAACTGATCTTTATGCGAATCAATGGCGCGGAAGGTGCTCATGTCGCCATTTTTAATGTAACCGCCCGGCAGCAGGAAACTGCCGCCTTGGTTATCGGTCGGCAATTCTGGCACTGACAGATAGTTGGTCACCCCACGGCCCGATTGCAGCCATTCTGGGTAGAAGCTGGCGATAATCGCCGCATCCGGCATGTAGACCTGCTCGATAAAGCCGTTTAAGCGATCGATAAAGGTCTTCAGGTACATCAGGCGTTCCATGTTCAGCACGCCGATACCATCCAGATTAATTGGGTTGGCAACACCACCTACGGCCAAGTTTTGGATATGCGGGCTCTTACCGCCCAGCAAAGCCACCACGCGGCTCGCATCGCGCTGATACTCCAACGCCTGCATGTAGTGCGCCACCGCAATCAGGTTAACTTCTGGCGGCAACTTCATGGTTGGGTGACCCCAGTAACCGTTGGCGAAAATCCCCAACTGGCCACTGTCCACCAGCGCGCGGATCTTGTTCTGTACCTTGGTCAGCTCTTGTGGGCTGTTCAGCTGCCAGCTCGATACGCCGTTCAGCATTTGCGAAGCCTTCACCGGATCGGCTTGCAGCGCCGAGGTGATATCCACCCAATCCAGCGCCGACAGCTGATAAAAGTGCACCACGTGGTCATGAATGTTACTGGCCGCCAGAATAATGTTGCGGATGTACTGCGCGTTCACTGGCACATTCAAGTTCAATGCACTTTCCACCGCTCGCACCGAACCAATGGCGTGGATGTTGGTACACACCCCGCAGATCCGCTGCATAATCATCCACGCATCGCGCGGATCACGGCCTTGCACAATCTCTTCCATGCCACGCCACATGGTGCCGGATGACCAAGCTTTCACCACTTTGCCGTTGGCAATTTCACAGTCAATACGCAGGTGGCCTTCAATCCGAGTAACCGGATCGATAGTAATACGCTGGCTCATTCTTTACCTCGAACATCATGGCTGGCCTGATAATCCTGGTGTACACGCTCAAGTGACGGCAGGACTGGCAAAATACGGATTAACAACAGGTAGGCGCACACTTCAATGGCGATAAAGCCCACCGAAATCAAAATTTCTTCCGTGGTTGGGAAATAGTGGTATCCCTCACCCGGATTGAATGCGATCAGGGAATAATTCAACCGCCACAGCGCTGAACCGAGCAGCATGCTAAGCGCGCCCAAAAACAGCAGACGAGAATCATTACGGGTGGTATCCCAATGGAACACCAGTAACGGGAAAATCATCAGGGCAATTTCAGCCCAGAACAGCAGCGCATAGTGATCAAACTGACCGAGATAATTCACTTTGCCGTTGATGACAATCTCCGCAAACCGCAGCGCGATAAACAAGATCAGGAAAATATCGATCACTTTGGTCAAGCGATAGAACAGCGCCTTTTCATTCGGCCCTTTCCCCGCTAAGCCTGCCTGCACCAATGAGCCTTCAAACACCACGATGGAAAAACCCATGATGAAGGCGGTCAACAGTGAGAACACCGGCAGCATTTCATAGCTTTGCCATAGCGGATGGATCTTATGGCCGGCAGCAATCATCAATGAACCCATGGAGGACTGGTGCATAGTCGGCAGCAGCGCACCGAGTGCGATAATGGCAAACATGATTTTGTTCAGCCATTTCAGCTGCACTTTCCAACCAAAGCGCTCTAACACCGCAGGCGCGAACTCCAACACCAGAACCCCGATATACACCGTCATACAGGCAGCGGTTTCAAACAACACCGAGTTCACGTTGAAGTGACCGGGGATGTAGAAATACGGCAGGTTCCAGTAACGGCCCACGTCAATGGTGATCGACAGGCCACCCAAGGCATAACCGAACAAACTGGCCAGCAGTGCCGGTCGCACCAACGGGTGATATTCCCCGCGGTTAAACACATACACCGCCCACGCCAGCGCCCAGCCGCCACAGGCAAAGCCGGTACCGATCAACAGGTCAAAGGAGATCCACAAGCCCCACGGATAACCGCCGTTCAATCCAGACACGGAGGCTAAGCCCAAAAACAGACGCTTGAGGATAATTACCCCACACAGAACAGCAAACGGGGCAAAGAACAGCACCGGCCAGCTGACCAGACGCCCACCCAGTGGTTTAGCATCAGCGTGTGCCATGATCATCATCCTTCTTATCGGTTTCTTCGCGATGATGAGTTTTATGCTCATCATGATGCTCGGATTTTTTGGTACTGCGGCGGGTCAACATGGCCAAACCAGCAAACGCGGCGATCGGCAACACCATCCCTTTGTACAACGTATGTTGTACTGTTTCAGAGCGAGAGCCGGTGGAGCGTTCATCGAGCTTCGGCAAGTTCAGGTTTTCGTATGGCACTGCGGCCAACGTCAGCACCTGCGTGCCACCGCCTTCTTTTTCGCCGTAGACATGGTCTTGGTAATGCGGGATCGCTTTTTCATAGCGATCATTGCTGTTCACTGTCTGGCGCGGATAGGCATACATCTCGCCCGCTTTCATCGCCAAACGCTTTTTAGCTTCCGCCAGCAGCTCTTCACGGGTACCAAAGATCACCGCGCCCGCCGGACACACTTCCACGCAGCCCGGCAGCAAACCTTGATTCAAACGCTCAACGCCGTTTTGGTTGCACAGCTGACACTTGTGAATTTGGCCTAACGGATCGTCGTACTGGAATTTCGGTACACTAAACGGACAGGCAATCATGCAATAACGACAACCGGTGCACACGCTCGGGTCGTAATGGACAATGCCGGTTTTCGGATCTTTACGCAGCGCCTGCACCGGACACACCGATACGCAGTTCGGGTCAACACAATGCATGCACTGCTTTTTGATGTAGGCATAGCCGTTTTCGACTTGGTCTTTGTGCTTACCATCACCGCTGCTCCACACCTGAATGATGTTATTGGTGTAGGCATCGAGCTTGTCATTGTTCGACCACGTCTGTTCCCCTTTCGGGTTCAGCTCAGAATGGTTGACCTCCTGACACTTGTACACGCAGGCCTGACAGCCCACGCACAAGGTGGAGTCATACAGCATCCCCAGTGAACCGGGGATCGGTTTAAGATTTTCCCGCGCCACGGCACAAGGGGAAAGCCCGCCAGCCACCGCGCCCGCAGCAGCCAGCTTGAGGAAATTACGTCTATCCACGGCATCACTCCTTGTGTGAGTCTGCGTCGTGCTGCCGCGCTTCTGCTTCGCGTTTTTGTCGCTGCTGGCGACCCAGCTCACGCACAGTCATCAAACTAACACCCGCGACCAAACCGGCCACGCCACCGATGATCCCCGCCGCCGTTGGTGAAACATCCCCACCTTGGCGGTTATTCAGATCCGGTTTTTGTGAACGCGGAGTCTGGTTTTCCACGTTTGCCAGTTGGTGAATGCCTTTGGTAAAGCCCACTCCCTGCTCATTACAGCCGTAGCAAGGGTGACCAATACCGACCGGCCAGATACCGCCGCCGATGTCACAAAACTCCAACGTCGAGCAATTACCGTAGGTTTCTGGACCTTTACAGCCAAGGTGATACAAGCACCAGCCATTACGATGGCCTTCGTCGCCAAACTCTTTGGCAAAACGGCCAGCATCAAAGTGTGGACGACGCTCGCAGTGTTCGTGGATCAAACGGCCATAGGCAAACGTTGGTCGACCTTCCGCATCCAACTTCGGTGCCGAGTTGAAGGTGATCAGGTGTACCACCGTGGCCAAGAAGTTCTGCGGATTCGGTGGGCAGCCCGGAATATTAATCACTGGCTTGCCACCCAGCGCCTCAGACAGGCTCACTGCGCCGGTTGGGTTGCCGCCGGTGACAGGCACCCCGCCCCATGAGGCACACGAGCCAATGGCGATCACTGCCGCGGCATTTTCCGCAGCCTCACGGATATGCTGCACAATCGGCTTACCCGCCACCATGCAGTACACACCATCATCTTTCAGTGGAATCGAGCCATCGACCACCAGCACATAACGGCCTTTGTATTTCTCCATCGCGTGGTGTTTGTTTTCTTCCACCTGATGGCCGAAAGCCGCCGACAATACCTCGTGATACTCCAACGAAATGGTATCCAGCAGCAGGTTTTCCAGTGTCGGGTGCGTGGCACGCAGCAGCGACTCCGTACAACCGGTACACTCTTGTGCGCCAATCCAAATAACGGGAGGACGTGCAGGGTCAGAGACCGCCGCGGCAATTTTAGTAGCGGCATTTGCCGACAGCCCCATACTGGCCGCCAGACCCGTACACAGCTTCATAAAATCACGACGACTCACACCCAAACGGTCAAGAAACGAATTATTCATAGCCATTGCTTTTGGTTCTTTTTTAATTATACCAATTTGATGAAAAGTTTAATTTCCCTCTTTTCATCCCCGTTTTGGCAACCGCGGTAATAGTATTAACAGCGGATAGATCAGACATTTGATCCATATCAATGATTTGTAACACGAAGAATTATTTTTTAATTTATTTGAATAGACACGTTTCAGCCTGAGCGACATGAAAAGAAAGGAATAAAAATATTCACCGTTTTTTTACCTTAACTCAGAGTGGATTTAATATTCTCGCTGCCGCAATCACGGCTTGACCTAAAGATAACCCACCATCTCCAGCAGGAATAATTCGCGGAGTCAATACCTCCAAATGGTTTAATTTTTTTAACAGCAATACGCGTAAAAGGCGGTTGTGTAATACGCCGCCGGACAATACGACCTTCGCGATACCTAACCGAGATGCATAATAATTAACCATCTCTGCTAAGCCATTGGCTAATACCACGTGAAAAGCAAAGGCTTTATCACTATCCGTCGCGCGGTAATTCAACCAAGAATGCCAAAATGCGGCTAAATCCAGTGATGATTTGGGTAAGTCTTTCGCTTGCGGGAAATAATTAACAGGACGAATGTCAACGATTCCCTTACTATTTTTATCATCACTATATTTGTGTGATGATATTGATTGTTCCGTACCCACAACGTTTAATTGATTGCGTGCCGAGCGCGCCTCACTGAACAATAACGGCATCTGCAGAGGGAAATCATGGTCAAGCGCCGATGACAAAAAGTCACCTTGCTCATGCTCCTGCGCTAAGGCTTGCCATGCCAGAGACTCCAAGCGGCACGCGGCCTCTCCTTCAAACGAAACCGCATCGGTACAGATCCCCAATGCAGCCGCAACCGCATCAAACAAGCGACCACACGATGAAGCCGGAGGACAATTAATCTCTCGCTCGATCGCATGACACAATAAACCGGTGGCATAGGGCTGTAATATTTTACCCAATTCGGTATTTTGCCAATCCGGCACTGCCGCATGACATTGAGCTAACAAATTACGCCACGGTTCACGCGCCGCTTTATCACCACCGGGTAATGGCGTGGCAGGAATACCACCTAAATGAACAAACGTTGTATAATCTGCCAGCAAACATTCCCCACCCCATAACGCATTATTTTCTCCCATACCGATCCCATCTAATGCCAGACCCAGTATCGGAGAATGATTTCGCGCTAATCCATATTCTGCCATCACAGCAGCAATATGTGCGTGGTGGTGCATAACCGGAATAATTTTCTTTGCACTGTATAATTTTTCCGCATTACGACGACTGAAATAACCGGAATGAGAATCGGTCGCAATAATTTGCGGTACAACATTATAAATCTCACAGAAAAATGCTGTTGAGCGATTTACTTGTTGCGCCAAATCCGGATCGGATAAATCACCAAAGTGCGGACTTAATACCGCCATACTTTTCGGCCATGATTTATTTTCAATATTGCTATCTATATCACTCGCCATATCAGCAGCGATATGATTGCCGATATTGTTGCCAATTTTACTTTTAGTCTCGCTGACACCCGAATTGCGTAACTCGGTATTTACATGTGCCAGGTTTACACGTGTCAGGGTCAGTGACTCAGGACTTATTTTATTATCATCCTGATTTATCGCTATTGACTCAGCCATATTAGCGGGGATCAAACAAAAGGTATTTTTCAGATCCGCGCCGGTAGCCAAAATCGCCGGTAGCGGAGCAAAGCCATCCGGCAGTAGTAACGGATCGGGCACATATCCGCGCGCCCGACGCAGCATCTCAGTGCCCTCAGGAGTGGCGCGCAGCAACGAATCATCGGCGCGCTGCACGATGTCGCGGTTATGCAGCAACCACCCATCAGCGATATGACGCAAATCCTGCAGAGCTTCGGCATTACTCAGCGCCGGTGGCTTGCCAGACGCATTACCGGACGTCATCACCAACGGACGCCCTACTGCATCCAGCAGCAGATGTTGCAACGGGCTCGACGGCAGCATCACCCCCACTTCGCCTAAGTGCGGCGCAATATTGTCAGCCAGCGGTGTGGGTTCGGCGTCAGAAAACCTCTCCGCGCACAGCTCATCTGCGCTCGCGCGCTTTGGCACCAGCACGATCGGTGCAGCCGCGGAGGTTAGCGCTGACACCGCATGCTCACGACAGCGCAAAGCCGCCAATTCCGGTTCTAACTCCAACAGCGCAAAGCGCGGTTGCTCAGCGGAAAAATCCGCGCACACATCAAGCCAGTCTAGCGATGGCAACATCACCGCCAGCGGTTTACCCGGGCGATGCTTACGCATTCGCAAACGCGCGACAGCCTCAGCATTGGTCGCATCACAAGCTAAGTGAAAACCGCCCAATCCGCGCACCGCGACGATCTCGCCACGCAATAACGCCTGCGCTGCCTGCACAATCACCGGCTGCGAATCGGTATGGCCTTGCGCAAACAGGTCGTCAATTCGAGGCAAAGAAAGTGACTCATCAAAAAAGGACGCATCAACCCAGCGAATTTGCGGCCCACACTGTGGACACGCATTGGGCTGGGCGTGAAAACGCCGATCAGCCGGATCGTCATACTCACGCTGACAAATAGGACACATCGGGAACGCCGCCATCGCGGTAAACGGACGGTCATACGGCATACTGCGGATGATGGTAAAACGTGGGCCGCAATGGGTACAATTGATGAACGGGTAGCCAAACCGACGATCTGCTGGGTCGCGCATCTCCGCCAGGCATGCCGGACAAGTCGCAGCATCAGGGACGATTTGCGTCGCCATTTGCCCACCGGCGGTGGCGGTAATGGTGAAAGTCTGCGGCACGCTACTCGGCTGCCATGCCGCCACTTCCAACGCCTGAATCTGCGCCAATGGTGGACAGCGAGCATAGAGTAAGTCAGTAAACTGGCGAAATGCAGCGCAATCCTCAGTAACTTCCGCCAGATGGATCAGCACCCCTTCCGCATCGTTACGCACATCACCGGTTAATCCGAGCTCATGGGCTATCTGCCACACGTAAGGACGAAATCCGACGCCCTGCACTTTTCCTCGCACTCGGATTCTGATCCCGGTCATAACTGCTGTCTCACTATCCTGATCTACTTCTTTTGGTATTTTCTACGTTGCCGTTGACGCCCGCGTTCTTCTTGGGAGCGGAAAGACCTCACACTTTGTGCTGCATTCTAAGCTGGTCAGCTGCTTTGCCTAGTAACCTCGTCACACAATCTGATTTCATTGTGTTTTTAATCCCGATAAAAGGTAATGAAATGTATCGTTGTGGATTTTCTAGGCGTTTTTAAATATCACAACGAATCGGCATAGCTAATCATTCCCTTGTCGAGGCGCTCACGCTCATCGCGCCTAAGAATTATTCACCAAAGCAATAACATAATGTGCTATTCTCCGCCGCATTGAGACCATATAAATCATACTTATATCGGAGTTTGCATGCTGAATAAGAAAAAAGGCACGATCAGTTTGTCGGCCATCGCATTGATTTGGGTTGTTTTTGTCAGCGCTGCGCTGTCAACCAATCTGACCGGCGGCCACCAGCGCCCTAACTGGGTGACTTACGCATTTTTAGGTAATGTTGTTGCCACTTCGTTACTGGCCAGCTGGGCGCGCGAAGACTGATCATCGCCGCTTATACGGTAAAGATTCAGTACGAATGCAGTACGGGTGACTAACGCCTGTACTGCTATTTTTTCAGGGTGTTTCACTGTTTTTCCGCTCACGCTTTCCCTTACAACTTTATTTTTTCTCCCCCCTTTCCTCCGCCCGCGTTTCATGACATAACACAAACCATTAACAAGCATGCTGCAAAACGCGCATAAGCTCTGTATCAACAACGTGTATTAAACACACACATCAACACTCAACACAGTTCGCTCGGACAAGGAGCACAAGATGAACACTCCATCTACCTATGGCATCGCCACACTGCATCGTCACGTTGTGTTAGGTGGCTGCATTATTGCCGCACTCTGGGTAGCATTTATTACCGCCGCGTTGATGAACAACCTGACCGCGTCATCGCGCCCAGAGTGGCTGACGTGGTTTTATCTGGGTAACGTGGCCGTTACCGCGCTGATTGCACTTTTTATGAGAAAAGACTGACGGTTAGCGAAAAATCTGCCCGTCAGATTTATGCACAGACTCACATAACCCGACACAATATTGTATTCGCTCCCCGAATACGCCTCGACTAAGCTAAACAGACATTAACACCGCGGCTCGTACGCCTCCTGCGCTGAAGTGAACATCAGCAATGAAAACAGGAGCACGGCGAGCCGAGTGGTATACCAACGCATGAAGGTGATGTTATGTCTGTACACTCCTCAGCCTTTACTTTGTCCAGTCCTGATTTTGAGGATGGCGACTATATCCACTTACGTCATGTCATGACCGGTGAGCCCTATCAGGGAGACAACCTGTCGCCAGCGCTGCAATGGGATCATGTCCCTGAAGGCACGCAGAGCTTTGCCGTCACTGTGTATGACCCCGATGCGCCAACCGGCAGTGGGTGGTGGCACTGGTTAGTCTTCAACTTACCGGCAGATACCCGCGGTTTGCCGCGTGGCGTTCTATCTGATGGCACACGGTTACCGGCCGGCGCGGTACAAAGTATCACTGACTTCGGTGTGCCGGGTTACGGCGGCCCACGTCCACCCAAAGGCCACGGTGCGCATCGCTATCAATTTACTGTTTTCGCACTCAAAGTACCGACTCTGGATTTGCCAGCAGACACAATGCCAGCTAAAGTCGGCTTTATGCTCAATGCCAATGCACTGGGTACAGCCAAGATTACCGCCCTGTTCCGGGGCTAATCGGGATAACTAACGATAACAATGGATTTATCCTGAAAAAGGATAACGGCACGTTTAAAGGAGACGCTATGAGCGCGGAACAAGTCATCAGTATTGCCAATACCACATTGGAGCAGTTGGAGCATGCTTGGAAAGAGCTGCACAATGCCAATCTGACTGAGGTGCGTAAGCAAGAACTTATCGCACATTGTAAGGATGTACTGGCGCTCTGGAATGCCGTCAATACCGATGTCTCCTTATCTGACAACCCGGTACTGGTGCAAACCGTCAGCAAAATCACCGATCGCCAAGCTGAGCTGAGCAAACAGTTCGGTCTGTGATCGAGTCGCTTCTGTCGGCATACGCTGACAGACGTACGCTTAGTAAACCGAAACCTGCTGCAGGTTTCGGTTTTTTTATTCCGCTACCCCATCAAGTTTAATAAGCACCATTCCCTTTCCCTCCATTGGGCAATTGAAAACTGCCTATATCAGAAATACTTACAAACACTTTGTGACGGCGACTTTGATTTCTCTGCTATAGGCTAATTCATGTGCTCAAAACGGACAGACACAGGTGCCTGTCGTTTTCTGATTTACTATGGAGTGAATGTCATGAAACATCTTTTATCTGCTGTAGCCCTGTCTGTTGCTCTGATCTCTGGTGGCGCTGTTGCCGCTGAACAACCTGCCACCGCCACTGTTGCTGCAACCCAACAGCAGCAAAAAGATCTGCTGCAAGTGGCTCAGCAAGGTTATAACGCCATGATGAACGTTCAGCATGCACGTGCTGCACTGTTCAACGGCCAACCAGATCAAGCACAAAAATTAGCGAAGGAAGCGCAAAAACTGCTTTCTTCCGACAGCACTGACTGGAGCAAGTTTGTTAAAGCAAACAAAACCGCCCCACTGGCCGGTGATAACTATGTGATCATCAATGCCAGCATGTCAGTGGCAGAAGATTTCATCTCAACCCCAGCTAAACAAAAAGCCATCAGCCAAGCTAACGAAAAAATCAAAGCAGGTGATCGCCAAGGCGCGTTGGAAACTCTGCGTTTAGCCGGTATCGGCATTGTGGAAAACCAAGCGCTGATGCCACTGAAACAAACTCAGCAAAACGTAGCCAAAGCGCTGGATCTGATGAAGCACAGCAAATACTACGAAGCGAACTTGGCTCTGAAAGCTGCTGAAGATGGCATCATTATCGATTCTGAAAGTGTCATCGGTACCCCAGCCGCCGCGCCTGCAGCAGCTGCGCACGCAGCAACACCGGCAGCCGCGAAATAATCGCGTTTGCATCTGAGAATCACGAGTGAGAATCGCTTCCTATCATGACACTGTCTCGACTTTCTCGATAAAAGGGATGATAGAGATAAGAAAGAGGATAGAAAAAGTGACGTTGTCACTGATATCTCGCTAAACAAGTCTCGAAACCGGCGTCCAGTACGCCGGTTTTTTATGCTGTATGTCGCGCCGCCAGACTTAATGAAAAATCACCATGCCCAGCCACGTTAACGCTAAGGCCAACGCGCCACTATGCACACCTAAGCGTGACCAATTGCGAGCCAGAAATGCATCCAACACACCCAGCATCGCCATCCCTACCGTCAACGGTGATCCTAACATCACCACCAGCGACAGCATCAATGCAACGCCATCAGACTCACCCACTGTTGCGATGACACTGGCAAACGCCACAGTGAACAGCACATACCAGCCCACCATAATGGAATACCACGGCATGTTTTCATCCTTGTTCTTGATTTATGGTTATTGATCGCATCCACCAATAGTGTGAGCGTGCACAGTAGACCCAAACGACTTGGAATTGCAGGTAGGCGGCAAGTAAAAGCATCTCCATGAGCATAGGCAAACTATGTGATTGAGATGAACGAACATAGCCAACACCGCGGCAGCCTCAAGTAAGCAGGGTATAGCAAGATTATCGTGCAGTCTGCGCTTAGCTCTTATACAACACCTTGATCAAGTGGTAGCCAAATTGGGTTTTGATTGGGCCGACTACTTGTAGCAATGGCGCGGAGAACACCGCTTTATCAAAAGCTTTAACCATCTGCCCACGCGCGAACTCGCCTAAATCGCCACCGCGTTTACCCGAAGGACAGGTCGAAAACTGGCGGGCCAACTTGCCAAAATCCGCACCATCATCGAGCTTTTTCTTCAGTGCCAGACACTCTTTTTCTGTTTTCACCAGAATATGTATTGCTGCGGCTTTATTTGCCATGGTGCTTGTTGCCTCTGCTACCTGATTAATTGCCATGATTGCACACGACACGGCCACACATACACAGCGACACATACTCATCTACGTATGCTGCATGCTGAAGCCGTGGGTAAACGCATAGCTTACCGGTGCGGCCCCGATCTTGTGAAGTTTTAGCAGTAAAAATCAACCTTTCTTACTCACTATTACTACTCGTCATGAGCCATAGCTAAAGATGCGACGAGGAAAACAACACGGCTTGGTAATACTCCCCTTTACCTACAATCTCAGATTCACAATATTGCGCGGAAAAATGGCAGGTAACCTGATTACTCAAATACACGGTAGCGCTCGCGGTTGCCTGTGGCCCTAAACGTTCTAACTCAACGCGCTCAACATCGAAAAACTGCGCAGTCAACTCAGGGGAAAAACCTGCAGCGTTATAACACTTGCCCAAGCCTTTATCGCACACCACGCCGTCTACCGGCGAATAAACCCATGTTTTATAAGCCAGCAGCGCCCCTTGTACAGGTACACTAAGCACCATACACACACAAATGACTAACAAAAATGGATTCATCGTCAGCTCCTGCTCAGGTCTCAACAACGTATCAATCGCCTATGCTGATTGACCTTAGCGAGCGTGTATGACATTACGATAACAGTGCGGTAATGCACTGATGAATAGGCGCGGTGCAACCAAGAAGAGAAAAAGATTGCCATGCACCAAATACATGACCATGGTCAGTATTCCAAGACAATACTCAAGGTAGGTTTATCTCATGCTGTCATGAGGGAGTCTCAACTGCATGAAAAAGCAAATACAACATTTGGTCTGGCAACCCTACATTTGCCAATTGACCACCGTAGATATCGCGCAAGGCATTGCATTGAGCAGTTTACGAGGACAAAAACTACGCTCAGCTGATATTACTCGTGCCTGTTTTATTGCTGACAAAATCATCAGCACCCTCACCTACAATTTGAATCGGAATGTTTCCTGACGCAGTAAATAGATAGGCCGTCTACAATTCGTGCAGAGTTTACATTGCTAGTTAAGTACTTTTTATATCGCCGCAAGATAACCAATCGTCACGTACAATCATTTCCATGAAATACTTTGAAAAAGTATGACATAAGAAGAAATCAATAAAAATTCTTTCTTACCAACTTAGCCAATCACCAAGACAATTCACTTTCCACAAATAAACAGCCGCTCCTATACTCATCGGTCATAAGCAACTAAGCATAAAGTTGCACAAAAAAGATACACCAATAGAACCCAGAATGAATTAATTATTTCACTACTAATATAACGCGACTCTTACATAGAACGGTTTCAGGAATGATTGATTTATCGATAAAGAAAAAACTGCTGCTCTCTTTTTCTGTGTTATGCCTGCTAATGAGTTTAACTGGCTTATACTCACTCTCTAAGATCAAGCAACTTCATGGCAACATTGACCTGCTGTCCAACACCTCAATCCCCGTAATTATTCACGCGAATGATATAAATAAACAAGCGACTGACAGCCGCCGCTATATCCTTGCGCTGTTTGCTAAACGCGACAGTAACGAGCAATTAGACAAGTACGCGCGCATGTTGTCTGACACGCAACAAAAGATGACCACGCTGCTGGCAAATTACGAATCACGTTTTAAATCACCGCAAGAGCAACAGATCATCACCAAGATCCGATCTTTGTGGGCGCAGTACTGTGAAGAAAATGAACAGGTTCAGCGCTACATCAAAAGTGGTGCCATTGACTTGGCGATGCAAAGCCTCAATACCGGCTCGGCTATCTATGATCAGCTTAATCAGCAAACGCAAGCGCTCACCAATCTAAGCCTGAATAATGCCGCTCGCGCTGAAAGCGAATCCAATACGGCATTTTCCGCGGCACAAATTGGGATTATTACTTGCCTGATTGTGTCGGCTATTTTTGTGTTTATTTTGGCCAGCCTGCTGACCAAGAGCATCACCAAGCCGCTGTTCATGATTTTAGAACAAGCTCGGCAAATTGCTGACGGCAACCTCGCCCGCTCACAATTTAGTGAATACATTGAGTCCGGTAAATTATCCCGTGATGAGCTGGGCGAGCTGGGTATCTCGATTCAAAAAATGAAAGAAGGTCTGCATGCACTGGTGAGTGACATCATGACCTCTACATCGCAAGTCAGCAGTGCCGTTGAACAGGTGAATGCGATTGCCCAGCACTCTGCCGATGGCATGCAGATCCAGCAAAACGAAATTACCCAGCTGGCGACGGCAATGAATGAAATGCAAGCTACCGTGCAAGATGTATCCATGAATACTACGCACGCCGCAACCGCCGCCAATGATGCAACTCGACAGTCCATTTCGGGTAATCAGATTGTGCACGAGGCGGTGCAGAATATTCAGGAAGTCTCGCAGCAAATCGAACATGCTAGCCAGATTGTGCAGCAGCTGGAGCAAGACAGCGCCAGTATTAGCGTGGTGCTGGACGTGATCCGCAATATCGCCGACCAAACCAACCTGTTGGCACTGAACGCGGCCATCGAAGCGGCGCGTGCTGGCGAACAAGGACGTGGCTTTGCTGTGGTCGCCGACGAAGTGCGGACTTTAGCGCAGAAAACGCAAGATTCGACGACCCAAATCAATCAAATCATCGAGTCATTGCAAAAGCGGGCGACCGAAGCCGGTCAAGCAATGCAGTCCAGCTGCCAGCAAGCCTATGTGTGCGTGGAGCACGCCACCCGTGCCGGTGAGTCTATTCAAGAGATTAACGCCGAAATCAGCAAGATCTCTGATATGAGCTCGCAAATCGCAACCGCAACCGAAGAGCAATCGGCCGTGGCCAATGAGCTGAATAAGAATATTGTTAACATCAACACGGCATCAACTGAGGTCGCCGAAGGTGCGGTACAAACCGTGCAGGCTTGCGTGAGCCTGGCGCAGCTGGCGCAACAGCTCAATCTGATGACGGAGAAGTTTAAGCTGTAACGCTGAGTTCATTCTTCCGATCCCCAAGCACAATGCTTCTCGCATGGCCAGATAGATACTGTTGCTATCTGGCCATGCGCTGCAAAATGTGGTGATAGATTATTAGCTGTTTTGGCGCGCTTGATATTCAGCTACCCAGCGGGTAAATGCATAAGCCGGTAGCGGACGAGAATAGAAAAAGCCTTGGATATTATAGATGCCTTTTGAAACTAAGTAGTCAACTTGCGCTTGGGTTTCAACGCCTTCGGCCACCGGATCCATCCCCGCCTCTTTTGCAAAGGCAATGATTGAATCAAGAACGCCTTTTTTCACGTCATTGGTTCCGATGGTATCAACGAACATCTTATCAATTTTAATCTCGTCTACCCCCAATTTTTGGATATAGGAAAAACCGCCGTACCCAGTACCAAAATCATCCAATTTAAAACGGTATCCCAAGGTTTTGACTTTGGAGATCTCTTCTGCCGCAACCGCAAAATCACTGACCCGCATACGCTCGGTGATCTCAAAACGTAATTTTGAATTGTAATGCCAGCGGTGTTTTTTCAGCATCCGGAACAAAGAACCATTCTCGATTTGCTCCGGCACAATATTAACACTCACCCACAAAGATTCTGGGAATAGACTCAAATCGGCAATGATCTTCTCAATCACTTGTTCGGTTATATCCAAAATCATGCCATGTTGCTCTGCATGCTCAATAAATCCGCCAGGGGAGATCATCTCACCTTTGTGATACCAGCGTAGTAATGCCTCAGCCCCTATCACCTGCCCTGTTTTCGCATTTACTATCGGCTGATAGTAGGGAAAGAATTCATTTTTCTGTAAGCCATACAGCAGCAACTCTGACATTGAGCTTTGATGATGCGTCAGAATCCAAAAAATAAAGGTACCTGCAGAAAGTGCTACTAACATGAAAAGCGCAGCATAAAGCCACAACTTCCCATTGGCATAAGCCACCAGCTCTTTCCCCGCTAATAGCTTATACACCACTTTCCCATTAGAGATACTGGACACCAAAACCTCACCTTCGGGGCGATTTTTGATATCCAAATTTCCTTTTGGAGAAAACAACGTTGTCTCTGCCGGTGCGATGTTAAGATATTCAATGTAAAAACAATTTTTACACGGTGACTGTAATTGCTCATGAGTCCATGCACTATTGAGAACCCAGTAGATAAAATTGCCATTCACATTGATGAAGGTCACCACTTCACCGCCGGTATTTGTAATATCGTGCGTTGTCGTAAAACCTACGTCATAGCCATAAAACTTGTAGGCATAGGTTTTGGGTTCACTCGGCGATAAAATACTCAGATCGGAGCCTAAACTAGAACAGCCGCCCCCATCTTTCAGCTCAATACCTTGTACACGAAACTGACTATTATAAAGATTCAAGTCTCGCAAAATTTGAACATCGTGCTTGCCACAATCGAATTGAATATTGGTTATTTCATTTTTCATGACATGCCGGATAGCATCACTACGCTCATTGGCCGCATAGTAGAAGCCCTCAAGCTTTGATTGTAACAAGCGCTGCGCTAAAAAATGCTCAAACAATGAGGGAATCGAAAGCCCGATCCCAAGCACGCTAAGCACAAAGATAAAGTAGAGGGCCCATTCCCTTTTAATTCTCATCAAGTAAAGCCCTTTTGATGACTGCTTCAGTACGAACCGGATATCGAAAGATGCTCACAAACTACAGTGATCAACCCCTTTCGTTTAACAATACCCCAAAACAGTAAGTATCAAACGATTTTATAAATTGTGATGATATCACCATCAGTTTATTTCGCTCTGTAACAATACATCTTTAACATTAAGTGGGAGTGAGAGATAAATCCAGTAACCGAAATTCAGTATGCCTTTTCTAAATAGGAAAAGGCGTCGATTGACGCCTTTCATACACAATGAGCCACAACTCATTGATTATAAATCATATTGCTCAGGCCATATTCAACGTAAGTTCGATATGGCCTTGCTGTAAGTTACGCCGTCACAACCGCCCATGCGCCGCCTTTGCTAGGATCATCCCCTTGCGTCCACCACTTGGCCTGATAAATCACGCCCTTATAGCTGACTTTATCACCCGCGTTGTAGACTTTGCCTGCTTCCCAGCCAGCCACACCACCCACTGGCGGCTCACCTGGATTAACCGGCGGAGGATCTAACTTCTCGACAACTCGCACCTTCGGCCAGCTGGCGTGTGAGCCGTAGAAGTTCGTGACACACTTCTCGTAGTCACCTTTCACCAGCGCAGAATACGCCGTTTGGAACCCGACTAATTCACATTCAAACGAATAACCACCCGGACGGTCAGCATAATACTTCCAGTTACCATCCCAGTTGGTGTACAGCACATCGGTTGCCCCGTTCAGGTTCAAACTGCCGTACGGTGTTTGCTGCCAGCAGGTATTTTTCTCATCCGGCAACTGCGGAATTTGATAGTGTGCCGCCAGCCCTTCCCAATAGCGGATCCGGTTCACTGGCTGGCCTTTGTCTTTATTGTGCTCACCGCACTCAATGCCACCGTTGATAATATTGATGGTGGTGCCAAAGCCGTAGCCGATTCCGGCATCCAACTCACGCTGAGATGGCTTCCATGTCCGGTCAACCACATGCAACATTGAAGGTTTCGGTGCCTGTGGTGTCAGGAAAAACCAGATAGCCGAGGCCAAATTGAGCCAAGAATCAGCCACTCGCCCCGGTTCGTTTAGCAGCACAGAGGCTTTGCCATCGAACATGGCTTCGGAAAACGCGCCGTAGTTAAAATGGTATGACAGCTGCTTCGCGCCACGGCCAAAATAGCCTTGACCAGTAGCACAAGGCCACTTCTTGTTTTGCCAATCATTCTGACCACAGCCGGTGGTGTAACCGGTTTGCCCTTCTGACCAGCCCATCTCGCGCACATGCACCAGCGCCTGTTGCCACTCTTCTAGCGCCAGCGGGTTATCGGAAACATTATCTTTCGCGATGTGTCCGCCGGTCTCCTGAGCAAAGTGGGCAAACATGGTAATGATGGATTTTTTACAGATCGCATCCGCATTGCGGCCATCGGTATAGTCACTGCAAAACGCAGGGAATTTCCCTACTGCGCGCAAGAAGCGCACATACGTGTATTCCGGCGCCGCCATTTGAGTTAAATAGGCCCACTCATGGGCAGGGAATACGCGTTCAGCACGCTTAACGTTATCTGGATTACTGGCCAGCCCGGGCTCGATGGCATCCACAATGGTATTTGGGCGCGTTGCCAGTGACTGGGCCCAAATTGCGTACATCGGGTTAGCGGTCTTTTGCTGTTCTACGGCATTGATATCAGCGGTCGCAATCACGTAACCACCGGGAGTTTGTGGATCAGGCTGGATATTCATGGCCGCCAAGGCGGGTAACGAGCATACCGAAGCAACCAGTACCGCGGCGCGAGTCAGTCGAAACATAGGGTACGTCCTTGTATAGAGCTGCTTGTAAAGAACTACTTGTTAAGGGCTACTTGTTATGAGCTTGAGGTTGACTTAAGACTCACAACGAGTCAGTAAGACACTCCAGATCATAGGTCTCTTCTTCCTATGCTTCACAAGGAATAACCATCGGCATTGCGGTTTTGCGAAGTGATTCACCGCACTCGCCCTGCAAGATTGCAGAGCGATACATGCAAGTAAAATCGTCTTAAAATCATTATGTTAAACACAGCTTTTTTACAGCGTATTTACGATCCAAACCGTGTTTTCTGCTCGTAACAGGCCTCGGCTTCGACCAACCGCTGAATGTCAGAGGCACACAAATAAGGCTTTAACGCTGCAAATTTTTCCTCAGGCCAATCATAGATATTGAGTGCCAGTAACGTAGCGATAGTATCAGGATCAAAGCGGTATTTGACGACGCTAGCCGGTGAGCCAGTAACTACACTGTAGGGCTCCACATCGCGGGTCACCACACTGTTTGCCGCCACTATCGCGCCTTCACCAATCCGCACGCCGGGCATAATCATCGCGCGCATGCCCAACCATGCGCCATCACAGATATGTGTGTCGCCTTTGCCGACATACGAATCTACGATGGTGTCCATAAAGGGATATAAGCAAAACCAATCTGCACGATGGGTATGATTCCCGCCCATCAATATCACCACTTCCGGCGCAATGCAGACATAGTCACCAATATAGAGCTTGTCGATTTCCCACAATGAATCCCACTGCGAACTGATTTTATCGCCGTACAAATACCGCACAGCCGATGCTTCAAAGCCCGCATCCCAGCAATCACTGTAGTAGCTGTGTTTGCCTTTAATCACGATATTCGGGTTCGTGACCACTTCATGTAACAGCTGTATTTTCGACCAATGTTTTTCCTGCATAACGCCTTAATACCACGTAATTCGTTTTCTATAGCCTAATATTAAAGCAGATAAGTGCTGCTGAATTGTCCTTTTGTATAGTTTTGTATAGCTATTGGGTGAGGCGCATGCTTTTATGCTATAAATCCAAACACAGGGATAACATCGGTGAGCAGTATTTACTCTGCGCATTCACTCGTTCTTAACCTGTTTTGTCTGGTATTTGGTCAGACAGCGTTATTTTTTACAGGGAATGAAAACCGGTTACCGATCGTGGGTATCCCCTCTTCTGTTTTGTATAAGGCTTTAACATGAAAAAATTATTTTCCGCCATGGCTGTGTTACTTGCTTCTTCCATTCTGCCAGCCCATGCAGCAGACAATATGAAAGCGTTCCCGCCTGCAGAGGCCGGCCAAGTCAGACATGTTTTACAACTGCCGACTCGCAGCAATGAAGCCGACTTCAAAGTACAGCTGATTGTGGGCAAAAACGCGCAAGTGGATAAAGCGAATACCTATTTCTTCACCGGCAAAATTGAAGAACAGATTATTGATGGATGGGGTTTCCCACGCTACGTGGTGAGCAACTTAGGCCCAATGGCTGGCACGCTGATGGCGGTAGACAGCAATGCACCAAAAGTGACGCGCTTTGTTTCCTTAGGTGGTGAGCCATACCTGATCCGCTACAACAGCCGTCTGCCAATCGTGGTGTATGCACCTGAAGGGGCAGAAGTTCGCTACCGCATCTGGAGCGCCGCGCCTGACGCCACCGTGATGCCACAAGGCTAATTATGCCGCACGAGCCATGCTTCATAGCGCAAATACGTTCGCTGAACGCATGCTCCGTGATTTTAACGAGCCGGTCTAGTTTCCCTAACCAACTAGACCGGCTCTGTTGTTATCGTCTCACCCGCACACTTAGACCGATTCAATCAACCAGATCGCCGACTCATACGGGCGTAATTGACCGCTTTGTGGCTGCGTTGGGGTATCCGCATAGTTGCTGAGTAAAAGTTGGCTACGTGGCGGTATGATTGACTGCGTTTCTGACTGAGCTGGAACAGCGTTCTGCCCGCCAAGGTGACTTGGCAACACAAAATCTACCGGCTCACGATAGAAATTACTCACCACCAACAGCGTCTGCCCTTGCCACTGGCGAGTGTAAGCCCAAATTTGGCGGTGCTCAGGCAGCAACTCTTGATAGTCACCATGCGTGAAGATCGGATGCGCTTTACGCAGGCGAATCAAATCGCGGTAATGCCAGAATACCGAATCCGGATCGGCTTTCGCCGCAACCGCGTTAATCTCGGTATAGTTGACGGCAGGTTTTAACCACGGCGAACCTTGGGTAAAACCGGCATTAGCATCCGCGCTCCATTGCATTGGCGTACGCGAGTTATCACGCGAGCGCGCGGCTAAAATCGCCAAAATCTGCGCGTCATCCATCCCCTGCGCCTGTTTGATGGCAAAAATATTGTGGCTTTCCACGTCCTGATAATCATCAATTTGCTGATAACCCGGATTTGTCATGCCTAACTCTTCGCCTTGATAGATATACGGCGTGCCTTGTAATCCATGCAACGTGCTCGCCAGCATTTTGGCCGCAACTACGCGAAACTCGCCATCCTCACCAAAGCGCGACACGATGCGTGGCTGATCATGATTACACCAAAACAGTGCCGACCAACCTTGGCCGTGCATCCCAGTTTGCCAATGGTTAAAGATGCGTTTGAGTTCGAGAAAATCAAACGGCGCACACGTCCATTTATCGCCATTCGGGTAATCCACTTTCAGATGGTGGAAGTTGAACACCATCGACAGCTCGGAGCCATCTAGCGCGCCATAGCGCTGACAATGTTCCAGTGATGTAGAGGACATCTCGCCGACCGTCATCGCCTGTACTGGCACAAACACTTCGCGGCTAAGCTCCTGCAAAAATTCATGGATACGAGGCCCATCGGTGTAGAAACGGCGGCCATCACCTATCTCATCATTCGGGAACGACTGATCTTTGGATATCAGGTTAATCACATCTAACCGAAAACCATCCACGCCCTTTTGCGCCCAAAAATGGATGACCTTTTTCACCTCGGCCCGCACCGCCGGATTTTCCCAATTCAGATCCGCCTGCTCACGCGCAAACAGATGCAGATAATATTGGCCGGAGGCCGCATCCCACTCCCAAGCACTGCCACCAAATTTGGATTGCCAGTTATTCGGCACATCGCCATCCACCGGATCGCGCCAGATGTAGTAATCACGATACGGGCTATTTTTATCCGCCAGTGCCGCCCTAAACCATTCGTGCGCCGTGGATGTGTGATTGACCACGATATCCATCACAATCCGCATTCCACGGGCATGCACCGCGCTTAGCAGCGCCTCGAAATCGGCCATCGTGCCGTAGGCCGCATCGATGCGATAGTAGTCGGCAATGTCATAACCGTTATCCACTTGAGGTGACACGTACACCGGCGTGAGCCACAGCGCATCAACGCCCAAGGTTTGCAGATAATCGAGACGAGAGATTATCCCGCGTAAATCACCGGTGCCGCGCGCCCCACTATCCTGAAAACTCTTCGGATAGATTTGATAAATCACCGCGTTCTGCCACCAAGGTATTTGACTCATAACGCTTTCTCTTCAATAAGTAGCGAATTTAAATACGGTTAAAGACACCCTGCTTGGCCGCCTTTAACCATAGAATTACGACTCCGATTGCATCAGCGTACCGGCGGATTGTTTGCGCTTATACACCAGCATGGTCAACAAAATCGGCACCACCACAGCCACCAGCATGGCGACCGCGTACACCAACCAAAAACGCGGCTGGATAGATAAGATGCCCGGTAAACCGCCCACACCAATGCCGTTTGCCATCACACCGGCTAAACCGCAAATCAGCGCCGCACAACTTGAACCAATCATGGCGCACAGCATCGGGAATTTGTATTTCAAGTTAATCCCGTACATCGCCGGCTCTGTCACCCCCAGATAACCAGAGATCGCCGCCGGAACCGAGATTTCACGCTCATTGGCCTTACGGCTCATGAAAATAATGCCCACCACCGCCGAGGCCTGCGCGATATTAGAGAGCGCAATCAAAGGCCAAATCGGCGTACCGCCGATGCTTTGCATCAACTGCAAATCAATAGCGTTAGTCGTGTGGTGAATACCGGTGATCACCAGCGGCGCATAGATAAAGCCAAAGATCGCCGAGCCAATCGGCGCAAACGTGCCGGTCATTGCCGCTTTCGCTGCAAGCCCGACACCATCACCAATCCAACGCCCAAATGGGCCAATCAGGGTATGCGCCAAAATCACTGCCAGCAGCAAAGAAACAAACGGC
Organism: Plesiomonas sp. PI-19; assembly: GCF_021368255.1. Classification (NCBI taxonomy): domain Bacteria; kingdom Pseudomonadati; phylum Pseudomonadota; class Gammaproteobacteria; order Enterobacterales; family Enterobacteriaceae; genus Plesiomonas; species Plesiomonas sp. PI-19. The sequence goes on along the minus strand of NZ_JAJNMQ010000001.1, from coordinate 1,254,371 downwards.
ACAATCACCAGATACAGATAGGCAGGAATAATGCGTTTGAGGTTCACCTCAATCCACGCCAACGCCACCCCAGCCAGCAAAGCGGGGATAACCTGCGCCTGATAACCAACTTTATCGATCGCAAAGAAACCAAAATCCCACACCTCTGGAATTTGCTGTCCAATGGAGTACGCATTCATTAACTGCGGCGACACCAACGTCACCCCGAGCACAATACCGAGGATCTCAGAGCCGCCCATTTTCTTCACTGCCGACCAACACACGCCAACCGGCAAGAAATGGAAAATCGCCTCACCCAGCAGCCAGAGAAACGAGTTCACTTGCGCCCAGAATGGGCTGATTTCGGTTAAGGTGTGACCATCAAACATTTTGATGTCGCCAATCACATTACGAAAACCGAGGATCAGACCGCCAGTGATAATCGCAGGCAGCAGCGGGACAAAAATTTCCGCAAGATGGGAAATCCCACGCTCCAGAAAATTCATGTTCTGACGCGCCGCCTGCTTCGCCACTTCCTTACTACCACCGCTTACGCCCAGCTCTTGTGTCAGCGCCTTGTACCAATGATCGACCTCATTACCGATCACCACCTGAAACTGCCCTGCATTGGTAAAGCAGCCCTTCACCGCAGGGATCGCTTCGATAGCCTTGCTGTCTGCCTTGGCAGGATCGACCAGTACAAAGCGCAGCCGGGTCAGACAATGGCTAACCGTGGCGATATTCTCTTTCCCACCGATCTTCTCAATCAGCTCGGCCAGATGTTGTGCATTGATTTTGGACATGGGTCTTCCCTCTGTAAGTCCACTCGTTATTGATGTGCATCGCTCTTCAGTTCCACTGCTAATAAGCATGGCTGGAAATGGGAAAAAACAAAATGGGAACGTTCCCATTTTGGAGCTATCATCACACGAAAGCGGATTTTTTACTCAGACAAGGGTGATCTGCTTCACGATACGCAACAAGGCGCAATGGTGGTGGATGGTGCACATGCCTGCTCAATTTGACCGAGCAGTTGCCGCGCAGCTTGCTCGCCCGCACCTTTGTAGCCCAAATCAATGCTCAAGGCGTTCGGGAACAAAAATGTGAGCATGCGATTATTGCCAAGGCCGGTAACTTTGACATCGCTACGGCCTTGTTCTTGCAGGTATTTTGCTGCGCCTAATGCCAAGGTGTCACTGGCGCAGACCAGAGCTTGTGTGCTGGCCGTCAGTAATTGCGCAGCCAGCCGATAGCCACTTTGTAAACTAAGATCACCGAGTGCGTAGCGCGCTGAAATGCCGCTCTGCTGACAATAGGCTAAGTACGCATCCAAACGGCGCTGACCGGTGGTCAAATCCGCCGTATCTACGCCAAGATAGGCGATGTCATGTATTCCACTGCTAACCAACTGGTTCAACATGGCGGTAACCGCGCCGGTATCATCAAAACAGACCGATGAGAACCCCGCCGCCTCTCGCGCCACCAGCACCAGCTTATGTTGGAAAGGTTGCAGCGCCGCATAATCCAGATCGTTAAAGGCAAACAGGATGATGCCGTCCACCCCACGCCGCTCGAGTACCGCCAAGTGCTCCAGAACTTTATCTGGCGCAAACATACTTTCCATCAACACGGCGTCATAGCCACGAGCATACAGCACCTCCAACATGCCGCGAACGGCTTGGTTTTCAGAGCCGGAATCCAGACGGGAAACAATGATGCCAATCACTTTCTGGCTTTGGCTACGCATGGCCTGAGCGGGTTTGCTTGGCACAAACCCGTGCTCAGCAATCACCTGTTCAACCCGTTCACGCGTCGCTGGCTTTACCAGAGGATCTTGATTGATCACCCGAGAAACCGTCGATTTGCTAACGCCACTCAGACGGGCAATATCAAGGATGGTCAGTTTTTTATCCATTGTCAGATTCAGCAATTCATAAAAGGCCAGTGATGCGATTATAGGGATGCGCGAGGACCAGTGTCAAAATAGCCCCCCGCCAGCCCCCTCACGAATTACCAATGGTTGAGACTCGCCGCTCAGACTCGCCGCCAGCCTAAACAGACGGCTGATAGGTTGAATAGTAAATATCTACCTTGATTGGATGCGAATCACCCTTGTTATTGAGCGCCTGCACCACGGTGGTAAACGTGTTGTGTGCACCAAAGCGAGCAATCAGCTGCTGGTAACGTCGCGATGAAGAAAAAAGCACATGCGCCAACTGCTCTGAAGTCATCTCGAGCGTCAGCTGCTCTTGGCGCACCTTGGTTTCATGTAATTGCACGCAACCATGAAAATTGATCGCATGATCGTAATTAGAAGGAACCGGCGTCTCCAAGATGCCAAGCGATACCATCACATCACGTAATAACACCTCAAAGTCATACACCACTATCGTGGCATTGGGCCGACATACGCGAACTAATTCTTGTACCAACGCCGATGATTTAGCGTAGGACAAAGAGCCAGCAAAACTCACGATATCTACACATCCATCAGGTAACGCAATATCTTCGCCCGTTCCTTGCAGATAGGTGATCCCCACCGACTCTGGGGCTTGTTCTAACATTGCTGCACTCGGATCGATACCGAAGGCTTGCACGCAATAAGACTTTAATGCCTGAGTGGAAAGACCGGTACCACAACCGATATCTACCCCACACGCCACCTTATGAGCTGCATAATCTGCGGGTAAGGCCGCAGCTAAGATCTGTTGATGTAATGGCGGACGGTATGCCGCATAGTGTAAAGACACCTCGTTATCGTACTGTTCGCTCACAATAATTCCCTGATATTGATGCCGACCACGCAGGTCTAATTCCGGTTATTGTCATCTCTATTATCTTTCACTGCCAGCAATAAAATTGTCTTCGCTGGCAAGCAAGGCTATACCATCAGCAATCTTGCAAGGCGTGATCGGGCGCAACAAAGCGTCATATTGCTAGGCGTAGTATCAAGATTATGTATTCAATCAGCATGTCGCACATATGATGAAAATACCGTTTATCTTGACCGCATTGACCTTCACTACCGTATTTACTACTCAGCCTGCTCTTGCTCACCATGGCGATCATTTGCCGCATCAGATCCCCTGCTCCGCTGAACAATATCCCCCTGTGCGCTGTAGAAATACCGTGCCCGACAATCAAAATATTCAGCCTAACTGCCGCCCAAATACGCCCTGTTTGCCACGGTGGCACAACACCAAGCAACACGTGAATGATGACAAATATTATCGCCACCACAGCCGCATGATGAATTATCACGACGCAGAATTCTCCGATATTCATGAGCAATATCACGCTGACTATCATGACGACAGTATCAATCCTACTGACTCCTCTGCGAAATCAGGTTAATACGCGCAGAATGGATATGACGTCGTATTTGAAATCAGTTATGGAATGAATAATAGAATGGTTCAGTTTCACCGTATATTTCGGAGGAATGTGCATGGCCGGACTGTTTTTTATTGTCAGTATCCTGCTCATGGTGCTCGGTTTTGCATGCAATTTTTGGCTAGGATGCCTTAGTCTGGTGCTCGTTTGGTATGCCAGTACACGTAAAGGTAGCGGAGACTTTCGTTGTGCTCTGCGGTGTATATTGCCCTTGATCATCACTGCCGTGATCGTTTTTCTATGTTCATTATATGAATGAACATAGAAAATGGGCGTAATAAATACGCCCAATACAAAAACAATACTTAGCTATTCTTGTTGAGTAACTCGGTTGCGAAGTAACACGAACATCACTCTCGCAGTTCTCTTTTTATCTCACCCCAACGCTGTATTCTTGTTAGCATCAAAGGGATAGACGCCACCTTATTTCGCCATTTCTGCTGCTGATTACTATCCAGCTTGTTATACATGCTAATAATAATATCAGTACGTCTTTCTAAACGTGCTAATGTCTTTGCGCGGTTATAGTTTTTATCGGTTAAAAACCGACGACGCTCTTTCACCCACCCTTCTATCTGGGCTTTCAAGCGAGTTTCGGTATCATTAACCACAAACAACGTCAACGCCGCCACGCTGATCAGTAATACGGCAGCAATAACAAAAACAAACGTCACATAACTTTCGAAATAACCATCACTAGGCACATAGTTTTTACTGTTTGAGTTAACCATGACCGCAGTGGCAAATGCCATGAAAGAGATGGCCTTCATCTGATATTTGCCGTACATTAAGAATGCAAGTGGGAAAAAGATCATCACCATTCCCAGCCAAAATGCCTCAGCATTATGCAAGTTTGGCAGCAAGAAGATGAATATCGGAAATGCGTATACGGTACCAACAGAAAATCCGATCGCATAGCTTTTAGGTGACATTCGCTCACCGTACTGACAGCTCACTAACAACACCGCGGTCAATAACATGACCACGCCGCCCCCCGGCCAACCATGACGCCACAACACCATCGCGGTAATAGAGCTGATGAAAAATAAGAATGAGCTTGTGAGTGGAGAATCCGTCCCCGCACTAAACATCCTATTCTGCCATTGCCATCTAAAACGACTCATCTCTGAGGTTGTCATGTCTTTTCTGACTAGCTCATCAAAGTCGTCTTCAATTAAACGGATCAGTGACCCATAACGACCATGTGCTTCTACCCCTAAACGCGGCAACTCTTGATGATCTTTTACCGCAATGAGGGAATTAATTACCCACTCTTTGACCGGCGCAGTTAAAGCATGCTGCATTTTTAAGGAATACAAATGACGACCTAGCTTCTCTAACGCATACACTCGATTAATCACGTTAAAATCACGCGAGTAGACCGCACGGTAATCGCTGTAATTGGAGGATAACATGGTTCGAAAAGCTGAAATTTTCTGTACGAACGCTAAAAAAACATCTACCGGATCGCCATCATCTTTATCCAAGATATCTTTTAAATTGCTCAATAGCCCATGATACTGCTTTTGCAGCGACTCAATATACTCCAATGGCCACAACGCACTAAATACAAATATAATAGTCGAACCAATAAATACACAGCCTACCCTATCAAATAAGACCGGAAATGCTTTATCTGGCTGAGACACCGACGCACTGAATACAATCACAAAACCGATGATAATCCAACGCCACATGTCCTTATAGAGAAAATTGGTCAAACTGATATAGGTGCACACACCGCCAAACAGTGCAGCCGCAAGCATAATGGTCACCGGATCTTCCGCTAACCACCACACCATAAAAAATGCCGCAACACCACCTGCAAAGTTACCGACGATCCGTTGCCACCACTTAGCCTGAATCTCACCAATAGTGCCGAGTGATACCACTAAGACACTGGTAATTGCCCATCCTGGCGAATGCATGCCTAACCGAATCGCTATATAAAATGATAATAATATAGCAATGGTTAAACGGGTGGCCTTCAAAATCTGCAATAGCATAACATCTATCCTTATTTAAGGATTTTTACTGTTGCACTCTGACCAGGAATGAAATGAGACATATCACTTTCCGAATCAAGATGAATATTCACCGGGATATTTTCAGCTAAGCGAACCCAGTCAAATACTTGTGGAAGCTGAGAGATTAACCCTGGGTTAGGTAGTTCTTTTGAATTTATCGCCGCACCAACGCTAGATACATGGCCTTTATATCCTACACCGGTATCTGACATTAAATAGACTTCGGCTTTATCACCAACGCGAATACCATCAATAACAGTTTCAGGGAATGCACCTTCAACCCACATATTCTGAGTATCCACTTCAGCTAAAACGGCGCTACCGGGATGAACGTAGTCACCTTGATTCAGGTTCACGGTCGCAATCTTGCCGTTCACAGAGGCATAAACATTAGTTCGAGACAAATCTAGTTCAGCTTTCGCTAACTTCGCTTTTGCCGCCATCAACTGAGCATTCTCTGCCCCTAAGGCTCCGCGTCGAGCAATCGCTTGTTGTAACTGAGCCTGCGCAGTTGCAACATTACCGCGACTTACGTTTAAATCTGTTTCTGATTGTTGGAAATCATTCGTCGACACAAAGCTATTTTGTTTTAAATTTTTAATTCTATTAAAGTTAGACTGCGCATAACTATACTTATCTTGCGCATTTTTCAACGTAGCTTTAGCCGAAATAATTGCAGCATCTTGCTCCAACAATTGTTGTTCTACATTAGCCAAATTTGCTTTCGCAGTTTGTACCTCAAGCAGATAATCACTATTATCGATTGAAAATAGCAACTCCCCTTTCTTTACTTGCTGATTGTGTTTAACATTAACTGAAGTGACTACACCACTGACTTGTGGTGCCACGTCAATAATATTAGCCCTTACAACACCATGACGCGTACTCAGTTGATGATTGTACTTATAAATGCCAAAAATCACGATCAAAGATGAAAATATAGCAAATAAAACTGTCCGCGAGGCTTTACTCTTAAACATTTTTACCTCTCAAAAAGATAATGTCACGACAGTCAAGATTGAATACACTGCAGCTGCATATAGCCATATAATCAATCGAGGATGCCAAAAATAATCCAGCAGTTTATATTTAGCCGCAACTCTAATTGATATCTGCGTTATAAAAAAACAGAGTACCCCAAGCACAACTAGCTTAGGGATAAACATATTCAAAACGATTACATCATTAAACAGGGACATTCAGCATTCCACTTGACCAATGCAACATCATTGACTATACGTGCTTAGTATAGCCTGACTTTTTACGATTCGATTATTTTTAATCTGGTTTTAATGCTTTGCAACAATTTCCATGCCAGAATCGCTTTCTGACAAAGAAATAATCACGCAGTGAAATAACTTCCACACATATTCAGAGAGATGGATCACATAAGACCATATCGATAGCTACAATTTCCCTATTAAATGCCAACGAGAATGTTGCAATCGCTATAGATAGAATTTGAGACATTTCATGTGCTGAAACTAAAGTGCCATACATGAAAGCGCTATGCATGACGGCACATAACCATGTATTTTCCTCCTCACCGCATCAAAGAATGACAGTGCGACATGAAAATACTGTTCTCAATCTAGTTACGCGCTAAATATGAAAATCCATGCTCGCAAAGTGCCTCTTCCATAAGAGCTATCACTGCACGCGAAGTACTGGCAGGGATTAATTCTGAGCATTGTGCGTTGTTTTGTACTAATGCAGAGACGTGCTCTATTTCATAGGCAAAGCCACCGCCTAGCATAGGGGCTTCAATCGTGAATTCTTTCCCCTGATAACAAATTTCAATGTGGCACGGATTCCACCATTTTTCGTGGATCACAATGTGCACATCGGGCCCCTTCAGTACAGCCTCACGGGGTAAATGACGCGTTATTGAGGCGCACAGCGTTCCGGATAGCGTGGCATGTTGCGCACCGGCAAAATGAAACATCACATTTTCATCCACCTCAGAGGTCGGATTATCACGGGAAATTGTCACCACCGGTTTGATCAGCGTTTTTTGCATCAATTGGCATAAATCGGCGTATAACCACAAGGCATACACGCCCACATCTAACGTTGCCCCGCCACTGAGCGCTGGATTGAATAACGGTTGCTGCGGGTCAAATTCATGGTAATTGCCAAACGAGGCTTCTATCGACGTCAGGGTAATGTGGTTGTCATGGATAAAACGCCGCAATGCCTGATAAGCCGGAAACGTCACCGTTTTCATCGCTTCCACCAGCAGCAATCCCTGACGCTGTGCTAGCGCCGACATCTCATCCCAATCTTCGGTATTGGTAAATGCCGGTTTCTCAACTAGCACATGCTTGCCGTGCGCTAAATATAACGCGACCAGACTTTTATGCAGCGGATGGATAGTCGCCACATATACCACATCAATCTCCGGATCTTGGGCTAATGCAGTATAAGTACCGTAACTTTTCGGGCTTTGGTATTGCTCTGCAAACGCGGAGGCACGCTCTAGGTCACGTGCGGCAACGGCATGTAATTCCCCGAGGGTGACATTGTGCGTTAAATCTTTAGCAAAACGATGCGCAATTTTGCCTAATCCCGCAATTCCCCAGCGCACTTTTCTGACGACGTTCCTTACTGTCATAACTCTTCCTAAGCGGTCTTAGTCCTAAGCGGTATTAGCCATTTTTTAGCACATGCGAGCATATGCAACAGCCGCGCATAGTACGCGTTTATGGCCGAGCGGTACTGTAACAGACCTCTCACTCTTATGCTTTTGCGCAGACTTTTTAATGACATAGTGAGTCTTTTTGCCACCCATAGCCCGTCATCGCAGTAAAAAAAACGCCACCAGAAATTTCTGATGGCGAATATTACCCGTACATGCGGAATGAGTTACATGCGTTTTCTGAAGATGACTTTTTCCAGCTCAACCAAGAAGAAGATGCCCAAGGCCAAAATGGCACTGATCACCCACTGGCCAAAGCTTAATGGGTAACTACCAAACCAGCGGTTCATAAACGGTAAATACACATACGCCAGTTGCAGCAGTAATAAAATGCCCACCATCAACCACGCAACTTTGTTATTAAATAGCCGTTCAAAACTTAAGCTAGAAACATTGATGTAGCGGCTATTAAACAAATAGAAGGTTTGCGCTAATACCAGCACGTTGAGAGCCATGGTTTTTGCCAGCGCATCACTTTTCCCTGCCGACAATTCAAACGCAAATACGCACATGGTCAACACACCAATCAGCGTAGAAACGATGGCGACGCGCAATAAAAATGCCGCACTGATAATCGACGAGCTAGCTTTACGTGGCGGACGACTCATTACATTTGGCTCACTGGGTTCAAACGCCAGTGCCAGCGCCAATGTCACAGCAACCACCATGTTCACCCACAAAATTTGTACGGCCGTGAGCGGCAAAGTCAGCCCCAACAAGACCGAGCACAACATAACAAAGCCTTGCGCACCGTTAGTAGGCAGGATGAAGAGCAATGATTTCTGGATATTATCGTAAATCGTCCGCCCTTCTTCGATCGCTTTTTCGATAGAAGAGAAGTTATCATCGGCCAGCACAATATCAGCCGCATCTTTGGTCGCTTCCGTGCCCTTGATGCCCATTGCGATCCCGACATCGGCCCGTTTTAACGCTGGCGCATCGTTCACGCCATCCCCAGTCATCGCCACTACCTCGCCCTGCGCTTGCAATGCCATCACCAGACGCAATTTATGCTCAGGGCTGGTGCGAGCAAAGATATCGCAGCGCTTGGCTAAACGTTGTAGCTCTTCATCATTCGCAACTTCCAACTGCTCGCCAGTCACAACTTCAATCGTGTCGGCAGCGCCAATACCCATCGCAACACCAATCGCTTTGGCCGTATCAGCGTGATCACCGGTGATCATCTTGACCCGGATCCCCGCTTTGTGACATTCATGAATGGCGGTAATTGCCTCTGGACGTGGCGGGTCAACAATACCAATTAAGCCGACAAAAACCATATCCTGCTCAAGGTCACTGATTTCTAATGTCTCTTTGCTCAGTGGCACGGCACGCATTGCCGCCGCCAAGACCCGTAACCCTTGACTGCCCAAGGCTTCAACTTGCGCATTCCAAAATGCGGCATCGATAGGCTCTGTCACTCCATTCTCGTTGAGCTCAAACTGACAGCGGGCAATCAAGCGATCTGGCGCACCTTTGAGGTAAATCTTGCGCTCTTTGGCTGGCGAATCACTGAGTGTCGCCATGAATTTATTGGCTGATTCAAAGGGAATTGCCGCTATGCGCTCATACGGCGCGGCATCAAAGCTACCTTTATTACCAAGTACGCGTAGCGCAGCTTCAGTCGGCTCACCAATGATCCGCCACTCATCATTCTCTTTAACCACGTGAGTATCATTTGCCACCGTCACCACTTCCAGCAACGCAGACAAGCCAGTTCGATCTGTTGCATTGAGGTTATTCCCATCTAAGGTGATCGCCCCTTCCGATTGGTAACCATCCCCACTCACATCATACTGACCGCAACGTGTTACCACTTTTTGCGCGGTCATTTCATTGCGGGTTAAGGTGCCGGTTTTATCCGAGCAAATGACGGTGACCGAACCTAAGGTCTCTACCGCGGTCAGCTTACGGGTTATCGCATTGCGCTGCGCCATCCGCTGCACACCAATGGCCAGCGTAATGGTCAAAATGGCAGGCAGACCTTCAGGGATTGCGGCGACCGCAAAGCCAATTGCCGCCATGAACACGTCAACCAACTCTTGGCCATGGAACAGCACACCAATCAGCAGCATCAACACCAACATGGCAACCACAACCCACGCCAACGCTCGGCTGAAGCGGTCCATCTGCTTCGTCAGTGGCGTATCCAGCGCTTCAACTTCACTGATCATCCGGCTGATTTGTCCGATCTCAGTGTGAGCACCAGTGGCGGTGACCACCCCAATACCGCGCCCGGCTGACACAATCGAACCGGAATAGGCCATGCAATTACGATCCCCCAGTGGGGCGTCCGCCGCTAAAGCCTCAATATCTTTATCTGCTGGGACAGACTCACCGGTCAGTGCTGATTCTTCAATTCGCAGCCCGGTCGCTTCAAACAGACGCAGATCGGCTGGCACGCGGTCACCCGAGCGCAATCGGACAATATCGCCCACCACCAGCTCATCGGCATTGATTTCATCCCAGGCATTGTCGCGTAAAACTTGCGCTCGTGAAGAGAGCATTTTGCGAATACCAGCCAGCGCCGTTTCCGCTTTGCCCTCTTGCACAAAGCCGACAATCGCGTTCAGTACCACCACCCCGACAATGACCCAAGTATCAACCCAGTGGCCGAGAAATGCGGTAGCCGCTGCTGCGGCGAGCAGGATGTACACCAGCATATTCTTGAAGTGATTGATAAAACGAATGAAAACCGATTCTCGCTCCGGCTCAGGCAACCGGTTCGGCCCGTATTTACTGAGCCGCTGCTGAGCCTCAGTGCTGCTCAACCCCTGTTCCGTGGTTTCAAATGTTGTGAGAGCTTGAGAGACATCAAGGGAATGGGGGTGAGATAACTCTTTGTTATTCATCATTAGTTAACCTCAGACAGCCTATTTTTATCAGGATACGTGAACGGATTGCCCCTACAGGGGGGATATTTCAAACGCTTAATCCTCATGCAACAAAATGTAGCATAAGCCTGTGATTTTGCTGGTTCCTCAGGTTAACCTTGTGAATATCGTCACCTATGCAAATGCCAGCATAAAAGCTGGGTCACGAAATTCCTCTCTAGCATGCAATGCGCCCTTTCATCCATTTTTATCTGCGAATATTCTAATTAATTAAATGCTGAACAATATTGACTCAGCTATATCTACTTAGCTATATCCACTTAGTTATGCCGTCACCTCATCACAAATAACCGCTCGCGTTCGCCCTTGACTGCTGTAATTGGTTTCCTCGAGGTCACGATCACAATAAAACAATTTGTTACTTTATCGTATCGAAAAGAGGCGCTTTACTTTCAGAGAGATATACGTGGAATATTCGTTCAGCCACCCAATATCGAATAGTGGTTCAATGTCTCAAAATAGCCAGACTCGTATTTTATAACTGCAAAAAAAGTATAGTTCGCAACGGTTTGCTGCGTTATTCCCTCTTGCAATCTTGCTTATTTTATATACACTCCGCGCCTCATGATGCATAAGACATCAAGTAATAAAATTAACATTTACAGACAGAGTCTCGCTTGCCATGAATAACAATCCACTTTCCGCAGCCGAATACAGCCGCTTGCTTGATCACCGAATGCACAACAAAAAGCTGAAAACCATCGCCTTTCTAGAAAAACAAGAGAAGACCGTCAATACGGTGGCAGGATTTACGCTGATAGGCATCATCGGGATCTGTGATTTCCTGATGGGCTACGAAATTGCCTTTTCATTATTCTATGTTCTGCCTATCGCGTTTTTACTGTGGTTTACGGGGAAAAAAGCCGGTCTTATCGCTTCATTTGTCAGTGCGATTGTTTGGTTGCTGGCTGATAAAGCCTCTGGGCATGTCTATTCCTCTATGATTATTCCGCTGTGGAATACGGTGATTCGGTTATCTTTTTTTATTATTATTGTTTTACTGCTCTCTGCGCTGCGTAGTTCTATTCAACGTGAAAAGACATTGGCACGAATGGATAACTTAACTGGCGCGATTAATTCCCGCTATTTCTACCTTCTAGTCGAGCGCGAATTAGACCGATTCCATCGTTATGGTAATCCATTCAGTCTGGTTTATATTGATTTGGATAATTTCAAAGCGATTAATGATTGCTCCGGTCATGCCGGAGGAGATGAAACACTAAAAAGCGTGGTGGCATTTATCCAAACACATTTACGACGTACTGATATTGTGGCACGCCTAGGCGGCGATGAATTTGCCTTAATGCTACCGGAAACCAATCTCGACATGGCGCAAAGCGTTTGTACCAAACTCCAGAGCGGCTTATTGGCCGAAATGCAGCAGCACGGCTGGCCCGTTACTTTCAGCATGGGAGTCTTAACCTGTCAAGATTCTGCCAAACCACAAAGTGTCGATGAATTAGTGCAACGTGCCGATGAGTTGATGTACACGGTTAAGCATACAGGCAAAAACGGTATTTTATATGAGCGATATATGTGCGCGCCAAAATCCCCCACTTCGCACACCACCGATTCGGATACTGCGTAACCCGCTGCCATTTATGGCTGACTAAAAGCGAATAGCGATTGATGTATTGCGCTACCGCCAATGAACCACGCCCCATTAAGCGACTATTGGTCATCATTGCGTTATGGACAAGCACGCTATACTTAACGCGAATGTGGTAGCGCTCACTTATTTTGCAACGATACGAAATCGCATAATTTGCGTCGCGTCATCTGCACATAACACCGCCCGCTACTACACCCGCTACTACAGACAGATAGTTAGTGGTTAGTTCATCTATAAAGACAACTTGTCTTATAAATGTGGGGTGAATATGTCTGATTCAAATCAAAAACGTACAGTGAAAGCCCCCAGCTATGCGGATGCACTCATTCCTGTATTCACCCTGATCATCTTGGTTGGCACGTCAGTATCCCTGTTTGGCTTAAATGCCGTACAAGGCCCGTTACAAGTCGCGATTATTGTCAGTACCATGATCACGGCCCTCATCATCCTGAAAAATGGCTATACGTGGGATGATGTCGCCGAATCAAGCCGCAAAGGAATATCCTCGGTTTCTGGTGCCATCTTTATTTTATTCTCCGTAGGCGCACTGATCGGCACGTGGAATATGTCGGGCACCATTCCTACCATGGTGTACTACGGGATTATCATGATCTCACCGAATTGGTTCTATCCGATCGCCTTTTTAGTCTGTATTTGCGTCTCACTCAGTATTGGCAGTTCGTGGACCACCGCAGGCACCATTGGTGTCGGGTTGATTGGTTTAGCCACTATGCTTGGCTTATCACCGGAAATAACCGCTGGCGCCGTCATCTCCGGTGCCTACGTGGGCGACAAAGCCTCTCCGTTATCCGAAAGTACCGTGCTAGCCGCCCAGCTTAATGGCGTTGATCTGTACAAACATATTCGCAATCAACTCTGGTCTACCGTGCCTTCCGCGCTGATTGCGTTGATCGTTTTTATTGTTTTGGGGATCAGCCAACACAGCGGCTACGACAGCACCATTACCAACAATGAACTGACTCGTTTTGATGAGTTATTCAATATTACGCCGTGGAATTTGTTGCCGTTGGTCTTTTTGCTTGGCTTGTCGCTGTTTAAGGTGCCAGCTCCACTTGCCATTATTTGCTCAGCTATCTTAGCTGGTGTCATGACAGCGTTTATGCAGCCACAAGCCATTGCCCGTTTTATTACCGAATCTGATGCATCCTCCTTCCTATTAGCGATTAAAGCGACTTGGACTGCAATGGCATCGGGCTTCCAAGAAAACTCAGGGATGGGGCAAATAGATGCCTTGCTCTCGCGTGGCGGAATGGACAGCATGCTGCTCACCATTTGGCTGATTATTGGCGCATCAAGTTTTGGTACGATGGTTGACGATTTTGGCCTGCTAAATAAATTGGTCGAGCCATTATTATTGCGAGCAAAAAGCATTGGCAGTCTTTTTGCCTCGGTAGTTGCCACCGCGATAGGCCTGAACATTACCGCCGGCGATCAATATATCGCGCTATTACTGCCGACACGGATTTATCGCAATGAGTTTGCCAAACGCAATTTAGCGCCAGAAAACTTATCCCGTATCGTCTCCGATGCCGGTATTGTCACCTCGCCCCTGATCCCATGGAATTCATGTGGTGCCTATATGGCGGCAGTATTGGGGGTGTATACCATGTCGTATATGCCATTTGCGGTATTTAATATCGCCGCCCCCATCATCACGCTCTTATTGGGGATCACGGGCTTCAAAATTAGACGTCTGGTTGTAAATGCAGCCAATACCGAATCGTTAACTACAGAGTCGTTAAGCTCTGATAACTCAGATACCACGAAAAGTAAATCGGACAATCAATCGACCTAAACGCTAATCGGTCGGAAAAATACGCATGCATTCATATCGGCAATATAGCGATGTTAAATCGGTGATGAGAGCGATATGGGTGATGGCACGAGAATTAACACAGGCATTATGACCCTCTGACAAAGGCAGGTTCTATTATGTCAGCAAAGAAAAACACTCCGCGTAAATTTGGTGTGCATTCAGAAGTCGGCAAGCTGCACAAAGTCATGGTGTGCGCCCCGGGAAAGGCGCATAACCGCCTAACCCCCAGTAATTGTGACCAACTGCTGTTTGATGATGTCCTGTGGGTTGAAAGAGCCAAACGCGACCATTTCGATTTCATGACCAAAATGCGTGAGCAAGGGGTCGATGTTGTTGAAATGCATAATCTACTGGCAGAAACACTGGCATTACCCGAAGCAAAAAAATGGATTTTGGATCAACAAATCATTCCCAATGAAGTCTCTCTCGGGATTATTAATGAAACGCGCAGTTTTCTGGATGGTTTAGCCCCCAGAGCCTTAGCCGAAGTGTTGATTGGCGGCTTATCGACCAGTGAATTAGCGAACGAAGGCTATGCGGATCTGGAGGAGTTGAAATTAATCCGTGAAGCAGTCGGCATTACCGAGTACCTATTGCCGCCACTGCCCAACACCCTTTATACCCGTGACACCACCTGCTGGATTTATGGCGGGGTAACACTCAACCCGCTCTATTGGCCAGCGCGCCACGAAGAAACCGTATTGACCACAGCGATTTATAAATTCCATCCCGACTTTCCTAACGAAGAGATCAATTTCTGGTGGGGCGATCCGACCGTACATCACGGCACCGCGACGCTGGAAGGCGGTGATGTGATGCCGATTGGAAATAAAACCGTGCTGATAGGCATGAGTGAGCGCACCTCACATCAAGCCATCACGCAATTAGCCGCGGCGCTGTTTGCCAACAAAAACTCCGGCGTTGAACGCGTGATGATTGCCGCCATGCCCAAACTGCGTGCTGCCATGCATCTGGATACGGTATTTACCTTCTGCGATCGTGATGTCGTCACGCTGTACCCTGCTATCGTCAACCAAATTAAAACCTTCTCATTGCGTCCTTCTGATGGCCCCACCGGCATGAAGCTTAAGCGTGATAAAGGCACCTTTGTCGAGGCCGTCGCCGCGGCCTTGAATCTGAAAAAATTGCGTGTCGTTGAAACCGAAGGAAATGATTACGATACCGAACGCCAGCAATGGGACAGTGGTAACAATGTGGTCGCCCTCGCCCCTGGGGTCGTAATGGCTTACGATCGTAATACCAAAACCAATACTCAATTACGCAAACAAGGCGTTGAAGTGATTGAAATTGTCGGCAGTGAACTTGGTCGCGGTCGCGGCGGTGGTCACTGTATGACCTGCCCAATCATTCGTGATGCCGTTGATTATTAGCTTTGCGTTTAACTGTGTTGATCGCCTTGAGTGGCATAGTGATAGATAGTGATTGATAGTGATAACCACGACAGTGAATAGCCAACAGCACGCAAATAAAAGCAGCAAGCCCAGCAGGTGAATACCCACTGGGCTTGTTAATTTTAAACACTCACTTCAGAACTCGATTATTCAGACATTAACCGAGCGTTTTTCATCAGCATGAAAAGCAATGCCATTACAGGATATTGCTGATTGCATTCGCCAATTCTTTTTCTAAAACTGGCTTAGCTTCTTCAAACTTCAAATTCACCTTATTGGCATTGGAGATCACGCGTGTTTGGTATTTTTGCTTATGTTCTTCCTTTGCACTGGTTTGGACTTTGTAGCCAGAAGTCCCTTGTGTCAGCGCCGCGACATCATTGGTCATAACTTTACCATTAGTTCGCTCAGTGATCTGAACATCAGTGACCATGGTATAGTTAATATCTTCCACCAAGGTATCGGCCGCTAAACCAATAACACCGGCAGCCAAACCTACCCCTAACGTGGTACCCGCTGAATTAGAATTATAAGCGGCGATACTCGAGCCTAATGCTGCGCCAGTAATTGCGCCTTGATAACCTTGGCCTAACAGACCATTGGCTTCACGCAAGTCCATTTTATCAGCTTTCAATACGTTTGCTTGAATCCAATAATTCGCTTTTTCAGGATCCGCAACAACGGTATACCCTTTGGCACGAATATCTGTACTGATCAATTCTTGCAGGGAGCTCATATCTTTATTTGAGGTATTTTTTACCTGCAAATACACTGTCCGTTGCGAAGAAGGCTCCAGCCATATTGTCTCACTCATTTGAGTGTTTACTTCGAGATTACGTTTCTTTATTGCGGTATGCATTGCACCACAACCGGTCAAAGAAAATACGCACACTAACGCAGCAGCAAAAACTACTTTTTTATTAAAAATACTCATTTTAGTCACACCTGTACAACAAGATGGTTTTTAGATAATACTTATAATGAGCATTCATGATACAATAGAAAAATGATGTTTTCACGCAGAAACTTTCACATCACGTGATGTGCGCACCGCCTTATCTGTATATTTATTATTCAATCAAATTCAATTCAAGCTTCAACTTGACGCTGTCTATCCAAACAACAGCGCCATTATCCATCAATTTATGTATTCCTTAAGACATGAATTAAGCGTAAAAGAATTTACGTAGCTGGATCCCCAATACACTGCCAAACAGAGCCACCAGCATCCAGATCCAACCATGTAGACTGCCCGATGCGGTACCATCAAAGAAGCCGCCTAGGTTACATGCCGCATACATGGCGCCAATCCCCATTAATAAGCCACCGAGCACAGATGCAATCATCACCTTCAACGTCATTTGATTATCGTTTGGCTTATTCAAGATAGACTTCGATAGCGCTGCGCCCAGCACACCCGCCCAGAACATGCCTACCATCGGGTTACTGAATAAAGGGATCGCAAGCTTAGGGTTATCACTAAAAAAGCCGAACCAAGCGGCAAATCTTAGCGACATATCATAAATTGCACCGGTGATTGTCCATGCCGAACCATGTAAAGCCACAATGCTGGAGTTCAATAGCGCAATAATGATGCCACCGGTCAGTACGGTAAAACGGCCATCACGCCAAAACAAATTCTCACCGCGTAATAGCGGCTTAACTTGACCTGAACGTTTAAACTCAATGCCCGTAAATACAAGGAATAACAGCAGCACTAAGCCAAGATTCAGTAATGCCCCACTCCATAAACTGCCTGTAAAGTCTTTCATCAAGATCACTTGGCTATGAAACATCCCATTGACAGTGTGTTGATATGACTTACCTATTAATGTTCCGATACCATAAAATACTAACACCAGCCAAAAGCGCGGTCGCGCCTCACCACAGCAATACAGGGTTCCCG
Organism: Plesiomonas sp. PI-19; assembly: GCF_021368255.1. Taxonomy (NCBI): domain Bacteria; kingdom Pseudomonadati; phylum Pseudomonadota; class Gammaproteobacteria; order Enterobacterales; family Enterobacteriaceae; genus Plesiomonas; species Plesiomonas sp. PI-19. The sequence continues at coordinate 1,236,613 of NZ_JAJNMQ010000001.1, read as the reverse complement.
ACGCACATACGCCAGCCAGCTGCATACCACAGCCAAACAGGAATGCTCCCACAATAAACGGGATCCCGACCGGCATAATATTACCGGTCATCTTGCCACCAAACAGTGCATGGCTAAAAGATAGACACAATGTAAAAAGGACTATCTCAATAAAGATGGTGATCAGGTGAGTTCTAACATAATAGCTGTTGCTTTTGCTGATCATCTCTCGCCAACCAAAGACAATCCCAAAGCCACTGAATGACAGAGTAAAACCGAGCAAAAGACCAATCAGCGCCATCAGTGACCATTTCAGACCAAACGCTTGTTCCAACCAAACAAGCAAGCCTGCGGCTAAGCAAGCAATAAGAGTTACGTATTTTTTATTCACGACTGCATCAGAGGTAGAAAAACAGGCGATAGATAATACAAAAAAGCAGGCAACCCGCCAATCAGACTATTTATTACAGTGAAGATTATTATGACGTCAGTTATTGCAAGCTAAAAAACACATACATCCATCACTAGCCTATCAACACGAAACAAACATTTCAGTAGCATTATGCATCACAATCAAAGCAATAAATTTACATTGCCAATGTACTCAATGCCGAAAATAGTATGCAATTAAAAGTGCTACCAGCACGCCATCTCACAGCCATTTTTCATTGCGATAAAACGAAATACTCATCCATAAATCCAAACCAGGTTCATTAATTTCTTTCGCAATATTATCGCGAATATTATCTAATTCACTGATCCCTACATACTCCATACTTTCTGGTAGCACTATGTAGATCTCGACAAATAACCCCCGCCCAATACGGGTTTCATAATGCGAATATTTAACAAAGCCATAGCGTAGTAACGCTTTTTGCATAATTTGATCGATTTTCTTTTCCAAGCTTTCGGAGGTAATCACCAGCACTTCTTTTATCGCATTAAACACAATTTTTGCCGGTACCGGTGTCACACAGAGTATCAACACAGCCAATATGCTGGAGTCTACATAAGGGACTAAAAATGCATATTGCGTTTCCTGTAAAAACCACGCCAGCACGAAGGCAAGAAATATCGCTGCACTAATGGCCGTTGAAATCATCCAACCACGCACATCAAGATCAATGATCGGTGACGCCATCCCCTTATTGGCCTGCTTTTGTTTTATGGTGATAATCACACAGGCCACGGTCACCACAAAAGCATAAGCCATAGCCCAGCCCAACTCGAAGTGACTGCCACCATCCAATAAGTTTTGGACAGCATTAGCAAAGGCATATAAGCATAGAAGAAGCAGCATGCTGCCATTTAGCACCAACACCAAAGGCTCCACATGCCAAAACCCGTATTGGAAACGGCGACTACTGGGATTTTTCCCCACTAATCGCAACACGAATAGCGCTAAGCCCGACAAGAAGGCATCAAGTACGGCGTACATTCCATCGAACAAAATAGACTGTGAACTGGTGATAAAACCAAAGGCGACACTAAGGCAAGCGATGCCTGTAGCCCCATAGATGGAGCGCTGCAATAGCGCCTGCTCACGTTGAGTATCTGGCACGAGCAATACCTCCGGAAAACAGCGTTCAATGCATATAGCGTGGCCTATACGTGTGTTGCCTATGAGTATAGTTGAGGCATATTGATTTACTCGCCAAGTGAGAGCCAAAGAATAGAACAGAAATCCAGCCAGAAATGCACTATGCTTAGACAAGCTTAGACAAGCTTAAACAAGCGTAATCACACGTTATTTCAAGGAATTAAGCATGATCGACCATACAGGGATTCAGGTGTCTAATATTGCGCTGAGCAAGGTTTTTTACGAAGCGGTTTTACATTGCTTAGGTTATAAAATCTGTCTGGACTTTGGACATGCGGTTGGCTTCGGTACGCCGATCAGTTGTGATACCGAAAACGCTGATGGCCGTGATCCGGGCGGTGATTTTTGGATTTCTGTAGGCACGCTCCATACTCCGCGTACACACATTGCGTTCCGAGCAGCAACACATGATGAAGTAAATGCTTTTTATCAAGCAGCGCTTCAGCATGGCGCTACGTGCAATGGCTCCCCAGGTTACCGAGCACAGTACCACCCCAATTATTACGCAGCTTTTGTGCTTGATCCCGATGGATACAATATCGAAGCGGTATGCCACAAAGCGCCAGAACTTACCGAGAAGAAGAAAGTGCCGTAAAATTAGAAAATATCACCGCCAAGATAATCATTCTAAATAATAATAACGGGTCTATGACTGGATCTAGTAAAGCACTCGAATCCAGCGTCGATTTCCTAAAGTGACGATTTATTGCCGATATTACGCAATAACAATAATCCAACATATTATAAAAATAAATTAAAAACAATAAAACCAACATTTAATGCATGACTATTTACACACCAACCACCCTCCTCAACAAACATCTATATTGATATAGCTCAATGAACTGGCTTTATTTTAGCGTTATCAAATGCCCACTATCTCATTGAACCAATGTGAACGGAGGAGACGATGAAAACTTATGATCGAAACCGTAACGCCATCACGATTGGCAGTTATGTTATGGTGGCTGAAAGTGGCGCTACAGGCGTGATAAAAAATATAGATGACCAAGGAAAATCAGAAGAACAGGTCAGACGCGCTAACTGCGTATCTATAGATGGCATTGATGGTGTGTTTTGCCCACTCGAACTTATTAGACTTAAGTTTAACTAATTATCGCGATTGGCATAATCCGATTCCACTGCCACTCACGTAATACACGAACATAACACAAGACGATAGAAATTCATCTGTACCTTATTAATCATGAAGCGCTCTATAGATGAGCGCTTCATCCATGCCCATACTAGCCCCCTTCCCACGTCAAATGCCCTATTGTGTAGTAATCGTCATTTTCGATTTTTTGTCATGCAAAACCTACATTTACAGCAATCATGATCTATCTTTAACACTAATGCGGGATGAGGATGCGTAGTAGTACTGCTTAGCTCTGGCTCTACCTCGCAGATTAATACTCAGCTAATACTCAACCAGGGAATAATATATGATCCTATTTTTCTTGGTTTTTATTATCATCATGACAGCCAGTACATGGTGCATTTTTGTCAAAGCAGGCTACCCCGGTTGGGCGGCTATCATCCCCTTTTATAGCACCATCATAATATTAAAAATTACTCACCGACCACTTTGGTGGATTTTCTTGCTAATCATGCCAATAATAGGATTTATTATCTCATTCATTGTTTTTATTGATCTAGCTAAAGCTTTTGGTAAAAGCGTTTACTTCGGTATCGGTTTAGCCCTATTTGGCTATATCTTTTTCCCGACATTAGGCTTTGGCAAGGCAAAATATACAGGAAAAAATATTTAACCATGTTACATTCAACATTTAAAACACAAACGAATTGGAGATAGTAAAGCCATTATCCGCTTGAATAGCTATCCTTTCGTCATCATAGGGAAGTATAATCATCTCCGCGGCATTTAAACTCAAAACGCTCTTATAGTTACAAACTATCACGCTTAACTTAAGTCAATAAAACATGCTCCGTTCATACACCAAACCTGATTAAATTTCGCGTGACAATGTCAACGCGCTAACCTATTCTAAAATGATTATTAGAACCCTAGATTAGATCACACAAATATAGCAAGCACCTTACAGACATATGCGCATTGATTCTGTAATATATCGTTTAACACTACTAACCAAGACATGACTAGCCAATTATTATACTTCCACAATCTGGATATTAGTGGATTATAGATAATCACTCTTAAAACTGGCAATGCGCTAATCACGCACAAAGGTCATAACTAACCATATATGGAATTATTGCTGTGCAGTTAACATCGAGATGGACTATTTATACAATAATTACACTAAGCGCCTTACTCATTACCGTTATAGCTTATGCAAATTTTAAAGTGATGCGTTTTGAGTCACTGACAACTAACAACACCAATGAGCTAAAAAATGGCAATGTCTGTCTAGTTCTAGGCACAGCAAAACTCCTTCGCAGTGGAAATGAAAATCAATTTTATAGCAATCGAATGCGCGCTGCATACTTGGCCTACGCCTCAGAGAAATGCGCTAAATTCATTGTGTCGGGCGACAATAGACACCATGACTATAACGAACCCGACATGATGAAAGACAGCCTATCAAAACTGGGCATTTCCACGGAGAATATTTACTGTGATTATGCCGGAGGAAGAACATTAGATTCGGTTATTCGATTTAAGATGGTTTTCGGCCAATCATCAGGCATTGTCATCTCGCAGCAATTTCATAACGCGAGAGCCATCTACATTGGGAAAAGTCACAATATTAGTTTAATCGGATTGAATGCAGAAGACCCAACAGCTTTCAGTAGTTTTAAAACTAAATTTCGCGAAGTATTTTCTAGAACCAGAGCATTTTTTGATGTTGAAGTCTTCAATTCCGAGCCTAGGCATTATGGTGATAAAGTGAACATTTAGAGTCTTTAACTCAGTGAGATATAAAATACCAGTAAAATTTTAATTCCAAAAAACACGAAAATATAGACATAACCAAAGAGATATCAAAGTGAACCACTCAAATAAATTAATTGTCATGCTATTACTTACTCTATCACCATCAATAGCCAGCGCAACAGATACATTTAACAATTGGGTCCCTAACGGATGGCGGATGTTTTCACAGACTACCGGCGATCTGAATAACGATGGCAAAGATGACGCTGTACTGATCATTGAAGAGAATAATCCGGATAAGATAATTAAAGATCCCACAGAGAAAGATAAAACGTACAACACTAATCCAAGAACATTAATAGTCTTATTTAGTCGTAATGAGCGATATGAAAAAGTCATTTCCCGTAGTGACCTACTACCTACGGAAGGAAATATTAACTATCCATGTCAAAAAGATCTTCTAGCTGGAGGTGGTGTTTCAATTAATAAAGGAAAGATCTTATTCACCCTGGCTAACGTATCAAATTGCGGGACAGGCCTAACCTCAACGGATACATTTACGTTCAGGCATGACCACAAGGATGACTTTGAGCTGATTGGTCGTGATAGTTTGTCATTTTCAAAAAAGACAGGAGCTGAGTTAAAAGTTAGCATAAATTACCTTACCCAAAAGGTAAAAGTAACCGCAGGCGGAAATATTTATACGCACAAACAAGGTAACGATAAATGGAGTAAGATAAGCCCTGTCGGCTTAAGTAAAATTTCAACATTCAAAATTCAATGTTTTGGCTCATCAACATTAGGTTGTGAATGGTCTATATGAGACTTTCCACATGAAAAATGTAATCAACAATAATTATATTATTAACACATGCAAGCACCTAAATAAAGTATCTTCAGCTTCGAATTGTTTTTTATTTAGGTGGGTTTGTGTGACATAACATCTATATAGCGATAAGGGTTTTAATGATGGATTTTACTGTCGGAAAATGGATTTATAAGCCAAAAACCAGCGAAGTTACATCTGAGTTCGTATCGATAACTACGGAGCCAAAAACAGATTTTTGGCAACGCTCATACTATGGTTTTCGTAATGATAATGCCCCAGCATTATTAATTGAAGTTGAGCAAAATTTCACATTTACCGTGAAGGTAAGCTTTGATTACCAAGCACTGTTCGACCAATGTGGCATCATCATATACCTCGATAATGAAAATTGGGTTAAAGCCTCTATAGAGTATGAAAACCCAACATTTTCTAGACTCGGAAGCGTGGTGACCAACTTAGGCTATTCAGACTGGGCAACATCGGATATACCTCTTCCCAAAGAAATTTGGTACCGCTTAAATCGTCGAGGGCCTGATTTTCTCATCGAATCATCACTTGATGGCCAAGCGTTCAAGCAAATGCGGATATTTCACTTGCATAAGCTGGGAGAGACTACGCCAGAAATGGGCAAATGTAATCCGCCGCTAGCAGCGCAAAATTCGGTGCAATTTGGCGTTTATGCATGCAGCCCTTCAGAGTCATCGTTTATTGCCAAGTTTACCGAAATGAATCTAGAGCCTTGTAAGTGGTTAGCTCACGTGGCTTAAAGACTCGCCGATTGCGCATAATTCGGCGGATTAAAAGCATACAAGCCTGAGTTGCGCGTGTAGGCGCAACTCGGCATGATGGGCATAAATGAGCCGATAATTATTGCCCTCACCAGTCATTCAAAGCTAAGACGCCGACCATGACATGAGGTTGCCGAAGCACTTAATAGATCCGAACTTTCAAAACAAATGGTGTGGTTTTATTGTCATCTTTTACCCCACCCATCTGGTAGACCCGAATAGTATACTTACCAGACTCAGGCAGAATACTGTCGTAGTTACCCTCTGACATGGAGCCATTAAATAACGCCTCCCCACTGCTATTTGGCCCCATGACGTTATAGTAAGTCGTCAACCTCTTATTCTTTAGATACACCTGCATGCGCTGGCCTTTCTTTGCCACCAAGGTGAAATCACTGACATCGCCGCCAGTAATTTTCCCTTTAATCTCCGCACCAGATGTACCTTTTTGAAACTGAACGGCTTGTGAGGTGTCAGCCGCCAACACGAATGGGCTCGCCATCAATAACATTGCACCTAAAAGGCCAGCACTCGCCGACCGCAAACAACGCTTCATCAGTTACTCCATTCAAAATGATTTTAAGAGCCATTATGCAATTTATCACTCACTCCGAGCGTCGGTAAAACGCAGCATTGTGTGAATCCATTTCAGCCAATGCTGTTTTCTCATTAGTACCGCACATGCTCTTGATGTTTCCTGATTGGAAAGTTTCGATGGCCAGATGTTCACTAGGTATAACCCGAGCATCATCATATAGTTACCACCAAAATGGGTTCGACTAAAAACGCTAATGCCGCCTCTTCTAAGAGGTAGCAAGGCCTGTCTGTGTGGGGATCTGATGCGAATTTTTTTATTATGTTGTTTCTGGATGATTATCCTTTACCCGGTAGGCATAGATCTCTACCTCGTAGCCGTACCGCATATTGCGGATAGCTTGCATGCCGATGATGCACAGATCCATACCGCCTTCTCAATCTATCTGTTTGGTATGGCCGCTACAGTATTAATCGGAGGCGTGATTGCTGACCGTTATGGTCGGAGAAGAGTGGTTCTCACCGGCGCATTGCTCTTCGTTATCGCCTCGTTGGTGGCCGCAACTGCCACTCACATCTACGGTTTCTATGTCGGCCGTTTCTGGCAAGGTGCAGGGGCCGGCGCGCTCTACATTATGTCATTCACGATTCTTCGTGATGTTTTAAGCCCAGAACGGCTTGCCTCCGCACTTGCCATGATCAATGGCGTTATTTGCGTAATACCGGTTTTAGCCCCTGTACTCGGCTACATTATTTTGTCTCATTCCAGCTGGCGTGGCATTTTCATCACGATGGCTAGCATTGCCATATGCTGTGGCCTCATCAATCTCGTCTTACTCAAAGAAACGCGACCAGTAACCCCACACCAGAGAGGTTTATCTACGTCATTTGCTGTATTACGTGCACCTCGCTTTATGTTGCTTTCGTTGCTCACTAGCGCCAGTGTTACCAACATTTTGGTTTATGTCAGTGTCTCTCCGTTATTACTCATGAAGCAGCTGGGATTTACCGCCGAACAATACTCCATCGTAATGATGGTAATGGCTGGCGTTAGCATGGCCACCTCATTTCTCACTCCATTACTATTACGCTGTTTTGGCAGTCATAACGTCTTGGCGTTCTCACATTTAGCCTACTTACTGGCGCTGTTGAGCCTCATCGGCAGCTGGCACCTAAATGGTAATATTGAGTTATTGCTCTTGGCTTTTTCTCTCATCTGTATTGGTTTTTCTTGTGGATTTGGTATCGCGATGGGAGATGCCTTGAATGAATGCCAACAAGACAATGTGGCTTTTGCCAGTGCCATTCTTTGCATCATGCAAATCAGTCTTTCAGGTTTGTACATCTGGCTAATGGGCTACCTCGAATTTACGCCATCTGAAATGCTGATGTATTCTCTACTGGTTAGTTTGCTCAGTTATCTCGCCGTTAAAGTACTGGTACCATGGTTTATGGTTAATCATCCAAATCAATTACGCGGGTCGTAAGTTATGAGAGGGAAAATGCGCTCTTTGAATGAGCTCGACTTGAATCTGCTCGTTGTATTCAAGCATTTAATGCAAGAGCGCAGTGTTGCAGGTGCAGCACAAAAACTCTGTGTGACCTCCTCCGCGGTGAGTAAATCGCTCGCTAAACTTCGTGATTGGTTTGATGATCCACTGTTTGTGAGGGTTCGGCAGCGCTTACAGCCAACAAACTTATCTCTGAGTTTGGAGCAAGAACTCAAGGTCTGGTTTCAGCTAACCGATAGCATTGCATCGCTCAACAGCGATGCAATTCCTGAGGGGGCGAGTTTCAATCTAGTGATGGAGTCGCCCTTTTACATCAGTTTCTTAAATGATTTACCTATGACTATTTATGAGAAATATCCAAACTCTGTAGTCAAGGTTTTAGGATGGGATCACCAATCGCTCAATACCATTATCAGCGGTGAAGCAGATCTTGGCTTTTGCGCCCGAGAAACGTACGGACGCTCTCATGCCAAGCTCACTCGACTTCCTTATTACATTGATCACGAGATACTATTTACTGACCGTCCCGTGGTCTTTCTGCGCCAAGACCATCCTTTGTTAAAACAGGAGTGGTCACTCGAAAACTTCCTGACATGCCCGCAAATCAGCATGATATGGGAAGCTAACGATACTTGGGCACTTGATAATGTGCTAAATGATGAAGGGCTAAAACGCCATGTGCCGATCATGGTTTCCAGCTTTGAACAAGCGCTACATATTGCGTCGCAATCCAGTCATGAACTCATTGCTATCGCACCGTCATATTGCACCAGTTATGCCCAAAGGCATCATGGCAATCTGATCGCAAAGCCATTGCCACTTGCCGAACATCTATACACACAGCTAGAGATTCATTTCATATTGCTGTGGCATAAACGACATAACCAAGATGCAAAAGTAATGTGGTTACGCAATGAAATAAAAAGGCTCTATCGGCAAGTTCCATAATTTAACTATACGGGGCGTATATAATTTCATTTTTATTACCCCCCCTTTCCAGTAGTTATTCAAACAACGCACTTTCAATACTTGCTTAGCGAGTTGCCGCCACCGAATATATTCTCTGTAATCGCGTTCATCTATAATCTGTCGCATAGAAATGTAATTTTGGCGACTAGAAGAAAACCAGATAAACACAGCTACCACATATACAACCTGAATAGATACCAATAAACTAGACAAATCTAACAGCAGCTCAGGTATACAGCAACTGCCAGATCACAAATCAAACGGGCGACTTAAAATCCACATCAAAGCTTAAACTTGAGTGACAGACTTTGTAAATGCTCAGCTAAATGAGCAAGATCTTCACATGACTTTGATGTCTGAGTTACGCCATCTGATATCCCAGTAAGAGTTTCATTTATCGCGATGATATTCTTATTTAACTCAACTGTGACACTATTCTGTTCTTCCGCAGCAGCAGCAACTTGAATGTTCATTTCAGATATATTGCTTATTGATACATTCACAGACTCCATTAACATCCCAGAACGTCTAGCTTGATTTACACTATCACTCATTCAAATACAGCTCTGCTGCATAATTTTACCTGAGCTTAGTGCACGATCTTGTAATAATACAATAATGCTATTTATCTCTGTTGTAGAATCTTGTGTTTTTTGAGCAAGTGTTCTTACCTCATCCGCAACAACAGCAAATCCTCTGCCTTGCTCTCCTGCCCGAGCAGCCTCAATCGCAGCATTTAATGCTAAAAGATTAGTTTGGTCTGCAATACTCCTAATAACATCTAAAACCATAGATATGTTTGCGCTATCTATTTCAAGTTGTTGGATCGTCTTGGCTGCATCTTCGATTTCGCGAGCAGCAGATTCAATGAGTTGAACCGTTGCATGTACTTGATGCTGACCATTATCAGAGGATTTATGAGCCTCAATTGCAACATCCGCAGCATCAGTAGTATTTCTAGCCACTTCGTTAACAGTCGCTTGCATTTCATTCATTGCTGTTGCAAGTTGTGTCATCTCTGTCTGTTGAGACTGCATACTATGAGCAGTGTTCTCTGATATAACTTTTACTTCTTCAGTCGCAGATCTTAATTGTTCAGCAGACAATACTATTTCATTAATAATGTGGTGAACATTTGCCTTCATCTGTCGCAAAGATAAAGCTATTTCTCCCAGTTCATCATTACGCATCTCATGTGACTCAACAAAATCACACAATAAGCTTCTTCTTAGATCACCATTAGCAATTTTGTTCGTCTGATCCACGATCAAACGAAGTGACTTTCTAATTTTAACGACTAACATATAGGATGATATAATCAATAAAGACGATAATATGGCAATAGATAACGATACCTTAAGAAAAAAACATCCACCTCACGATATATAGAATCGGCATCTTTAGAAACCCATTCATAATTGTAGTTAGCCAGCTTTATGGTGAGCATCTCAATTTCAGAAAAAAGTAATGAAGATGAGCCGAAGTAAATATAACTAGCTTCGGCATAGTTTCCTTTCTTTATCAATGATAGGAATGAGTCATTTACTATCAGGTATCTACTCAAAAGCTCATCTAAATTATCAATTAAATTCTCATCCTCGCCCAGGTCCGTCGTTTTTTTGTAATCTGAGACTAACTGAGCAATTTCGGCCTTAGTCTTTGATATCTCGCCATGGTAGCCTGAGTTTTTTCAACCTCATTGAAAGTTGACAACAATCTAAGTTCATAATGACGAAGCTTGTTTATATTTAAACGTATCATCTCAGAATTTTTAATTGCAGGAATACTGAGTGTGCTGATGTCAAATGTGTTATTTTTAAGAAATAGCAAGGGTGACATCGAAACCCCACCCACAATAAGTATCGCTATAATAGATGCAACACTTAACAGTACAATACTTTTTATTATCGATAAATTTTTCATTAAACCACCTAGCCGCCATAAGCTAATACTATTAGCCTTTAATAAGGCATGTCAGATAAGAAAGGTATTTTCCACAGATCCTTTAATTCTTTTTGATATCGATTTCAAATTATCACTAGAATCTTGCAAGGCAAGAGATGTCTCTGTAACCACGTCTGAGGTTTGCTTTATTTTTACAATATTTCTATTAAGCTCCTCACTAACCAAACGCTGCTCTTCCGTAGCTGCAGCAATCTGTATGTTCATGTTAGAAACATTCTCAATTTGAGAATCGACAGAAGAAAACATACTTAAAACATTAGCTGCAACACTTACTGTGCTATTAGCGATTTCTTGACTCTGACGCATAATGCCAGAAACATCATTAGCATTTTTTTGAAGAGATGATATTATTTCATTGATTTTTATTATTGACTCTTGAGTGCGCTTTGCCAGAGATCTAACCTCATCAGCGACAACCGCAAAACCTCTGCCCTGCTCACCAGCTCGTGCAGCCTCAATAGCAGCATTCAGTGCTAATAAATTCGTTTGCTCAGCAATGTTTTTTATCACATCAAGAACAATACCTATGTTGTTACTTGAAACACACAACTCATCAAGTGAATAGACTGCCGAATCAATATATCCAGACACTGATTTGGATTTCTTCTCCATTTCTTGGACTGCTTGACTATTATCCATCGTTTGAAGTTTAGACTGTTCTGCGGCACTAGCCGCCTGATCTGTATTATACGCGACCTCTCGAATTGACGCCTGCATTTCATTCATGGCTGTAGCATATTGATCTATTTCATCTGATTGGTACTTAATGTTTACCAATGCTTTTTTTGCATCATCAAACAATGATGCAGATGCACCATCTAATTCTGATACGATATTCAATATATCGGAAATCAACCGCGTCAAATTCTCTTGCGTTGACTCTAACTTCTCAGCCAGAGCACCAAATTCATCCCGCCCTAAAAGAGCATCATCAATCTTAAATGTTAGATCACCAGATGCAATATTACTTAGGTAGCCAGAAAACTTATCAATACTATGAACAATTCTTCTCCTAATAAAAAAACAAATAATTGAAGAAAAAACAATCACAAACAATGATGATATTAATAACACAAACTCATCATGTACCTTATCATCATTAATCGACTTCATTGTTGATGCCAAAGCTATTTTATTCTCATCAATCATTACATCTAGGACTTTGGCAATATTTTCAGATAATACCTTTGCTCTTTCACTTAATACTTCTCGCTGAATACTTTCCGCATCAAATCCAATCAAGCTTATGTAGGATTTGATATCATTTCTTAGCATTGTGTAAGCCTTATACTCAGCATTACTATTAAATGGAATTTCTGAGTATCGCTCAATTTCTGATTTAAGCTTATCTTTTTTGTCTTTCAAAAAACCCAGTCTAATGCTAACATCATCATTCAATGCAACCGATAATTCAGCTCGTCGTATCTCATTAAAATCTGAGCTAATTTCACTAACTAAAAGCAGCGATTCAAACTGCACTGACTTTGCTCTTTCAAACATTCGCAAGTTATTATTGATGTATTTAGTAGCACTCCATGACAAAAACACGACACCGATAAACCACACAGCAGACATTAGGATAAGCTTTTCTGAAATCTTAAACTTGAACATATTAATCATCTCACATTTGCTGCAAATCAGCGATAGCAACTCTTACTGCCACAGCTCTATTAATAAGTTTAATTCGCTCTCTATCTGATATAAAACTCAAAGAGTAAAATGAATCTATCAGACCCTCATTTAATTTCTTTATCTTTTCCATCACTAAGTAGCACTCGGAACTTTTCAAAATCCCCTTGAGCGGCCCCAGCTTATTTAAACTTGAAACAATATCATCCTCTATCTTAACAAGAAGAAATTCCAGCCTAGATAAAAATTCCTTATCTGATAATCCTTCGAATAATATTATTGCTTTCTCTTTATCAAATTTCATAATTGATTTAGACATAAAATCTATTCTCCAGCATAAACTAAGGCCAAGGTCATCATGGATAGCTTTAGTCTGATTGATACATGCCACTGAGGCACTGACAACAAATCTAGCTAACTCATAACCGAAATAAGTGTGATGATTAATTGTGTGATAATTTTTACCACGCGTACTTAATGTTATTTTTCACATACTTTGAATGAATAATTTTATTAAACAACTCCGACCTGATTAATTTGTTTATTATTCACACCCACAAAAACATTTCGCACAACCGATGCATTAGCAATCGATTGCTAGCACATATTTAAAATATAGAGTATTAACACCAGTTATTTTACCGATGGACATCACTCGCAAGGAAACATTTGGATACAAATGAAGAATATAAAATGATACAGTCTCAATGATATCAATTAAAAACGCACGATAACTATGACGTAAAAATTCGCGTCTATGCCACACCTATCACACAAAGCTAACAATGAAAGGCGAATATCAGATGTTAAAAATTGACACTAATAAATCTGAAAAATCAAAGCACATGTCAATCCAACGAAGCAATTTAGATAACGATATTGAAATCTGCGCTATCAGTTTATGTAAAATAACTAATGGCAGAATATACATTTTTATGAATGAATCCGTTCATTGTTTTAGCAAGGAAAGCATAATCATGCTCCCTATTGGATACAAAATATCAAAAATGGATTTAAGCTTTGACTTTTCAGCTGAGCTGATTTTGTTTAGTGATTCACTATTGCGACAAGTATTATCTAAAATAAAAATCAATTTCACAAAAGAAAATACTGTAATTACAGGTAGAATCGGTAATTTCGAACTAGAGAATATAGATCACATACACAGCTATTTTAGTTTATTCAAGGAGATGGCTCTGCATTGTGACTATAACGCTACAATGGATGGCCTAGCTTTCGGGATGCTATACTTAATAATAAGTAACAAAAACAATCACATGTTCAATTTTGGCGGAGGTAACACAAAGCTTCATTGGCGAGTTTATGAAATAATACAAGCAAACCCTACTTTCCGATGGAAAATCTCTGATATTGCAAAAGCACTACATACTTCAGAGTCAACGCTGAGAAATAGCCTGGCGAAAGAAGGTCTTACTTTTCGTGAGATATTAAATGACACAAAGCTTGAGTACGCATATGAATTAATTAGCAGTTCGCAAATTTCAATAAAAGAAATTGTGAATCTATTTGGATATACTTGTGCATCACAATTTTCAGCTAAGTTCAAAAGAAAATATGGTTTCCCTCCTAAAGAGTTAAGAAAATAGACCAGATCTTTTAAAGAAGATGCTTTCAAAAGCACATTTTGTAAAGGTGATTTTGAGAACATGATGACGATTTTCGCATCACCTTTTTATAGTAAATACTGCTTATGAGTTGTAGTTGTATACAAGCAAACAACATACAGGCTCTTCTATAACTCGCCAAAATCATAAATACCAACAGCTCCAAGCACACTATACTGCATATACATACAGGTTATAGTGTGCAACCATGTTTTCTCCCCCCCCTCCAACCAAAATCGCTTGAGCTTCCGTTGTTTTGTCCCCTGCCGTTTGTGGCTTTACAAAGCCCTGTGGAGGACTACATTAAACAAACTATCGACCTCAGCTAATCCAGCTTATCCGATTCCCTACCTAAGCCAATGCCAATAGTTAGAAACTTTTTTTGTTCTGCACATAACCAAGTCAGGACAAGCCATGAGTGATGTCATTGCACTTATTGACCAGAACAACTCCTATGCACCTCACGAGCGATTGTTTCGGCCAAACCTAGAAGAATAATAAGTCTGTATTAACTTTTCAAACTGGTCTGCGTTGATATGTCATAGAATTCATATAGAATTCGCCTCCTACTATTGACTGACAAGAATAAATAAATGAATAAAGATGCAATTGCAGGTCAGGCCGTTTACTCAAAACCGGTACTTTCAATCTATGACATATGGGTTTTAGGCTTTTCAAATCATTTCCTATGGAAATGCCCTACCAAGTTAATCAGCAAACAATTTGCTGACTTAGCCACCAAAAATCATCTGGATGTTGGCGTAGGCACTGGATATTACCTAAAAAAAAATCTGCATAACAAAGAGCAACGTATCGCGCTCATGGACTTAAACGAGAACAGTCTTCTTGCTGCATCCAGCGTGATACCGCACCTAACGCCTGAGGTGTACAGCAAGAACGTATTAGAGCCGCTTGAGATGAACTGTGAGAAGTTTGACTCTGTGAGCTTAAACTACTTACTGCACTGTCTGCCAGGGTCAATCTCCGAAAAAAGCATCGTATTCTCTTATCTGAAAGAGCTTATGAACCCTAACGCGACGATTTTCGGCAGCACCATATTGGGCAAAGGGACAAACAAAAACCTCTTAGCTGAAAAAATCCAATCAATTTACAACAGCAAGGGGATTTTCAGTAACGAGGAAGATGATGTACTTTCACTGAGAGAAGCCCTAGAACATCACTTTGCTAATGTAAACATCAAGGTAATTGGTTCTGTTGCCCTATTCTATGCCAATCACCACTAAAAGAACGCTGCATCATTAACGAAACTTTAGCCGTAGCAAATGCTGCGGCTTTTGGTCCCCCCTTCCAAACAGCAAACCTCAATAGCTGAAAGCCCCATTTGATTTCATAGTAACTCTCTTCATGAGTCTTTTATCATGCCGAATTTCATCATCTCTGTGGTTCTTTTTATTGGAGGACCGTAATGGAGCACAGCGCGAGAAATCCATGCATTCTGCATGCAGCATGAACGCGCCTTGTAAAGCGACTCTCAATCGCTGGGCTGCACAGGCATACATACAACCCGCCCCCAAGAAAATTGCCCGTCGCTGGTTTGTCGAACCTTATGCTGAATACATCGGTGAACAAGTAAAACCCGCGATTTTCAAGACAGACAACCCCAAACTAAAACGAATCCTCTCAAGCAATGGCTAGACCAAGAAAAAACAAAATTGCCATACCTAATCTGTACTGCCGGTTAAACCGCAAAACCAATACGATTTACTGGCAATACAAGAACCCAAGGGATGGTAAGTTTTATGGACTCGGAACTGATTACGAAGAAGCTGCCGCTATCGCAACGGAAGCGAATAACCGCTTGTCATCGCTTCGAGCTAAACAGCTTGAGGCGGAACTACTCAAGCGCAACAAGACAGTAACGCTCTACGGAATATCCGTAGAGTTGTTCCTAGATAAATTTGAAAAATACCAGCAAGAAAGATTTGAAAACGGGCAAATAAGAGAAAACACCTTTAAGCAGAAGGCTTACCCAATTTCATTTATCCGACAGCACATCGGAAGTCAGCCGCTTAACTCGGTCAATGTTGGCCATTGCAATGAAATGCAAAATGAACTTGTTCAAGAGGACAAGCGGCGCATGGCGCAAATCATTCGGGGCGTGTTGATCGAGATGTTTAAAGTGGCCCAACATTTTGGTGATGTCCCTCCTGGGTATAACCCTGCGGAGGCCACTCTATTACCTTTCAATAGGGTGACTCGCTCTCGCCTTACATTCGATGAGTTCATGGCTATCTTGGACATCGCTAAAACGAAAAAACGACAACCATGGCTACGGCATGCCATGCTACTTGGCTTAGTCACCGGACAGCGGCTAGGTGATTTACTCAACATGAAATATAGCGATATTAAGGATGGCTATCTGCATGTAGTACAGCAAAAGACCGGTATGAAGATAGCAATATCAACCAACCTCTATAACGAAGCTCTCAAGCTGTCACTGCAAGATGTTATCGATATGACGCGAGATAACCGAGGCAGTGAGTACATCATCCATACCTATTACTCAACTTCGCAGACTAAAGCGGGTTCTGAGATTAAAAACGCCACAACTTTATCTACAGCCTTCGGAAAGCTGAGAGACCAGTGTGGTATCGATTGGGGAGAACAGGCACCTGCCAGTTTCCACGAAATTCGTTCACTGTCGGAACGTTTATACCGAGAGCAAGGTATTAACACACAGAAACTGCTAGGTCACGCATCGCAAAAAATGACCGGCAAGTACAACAACAACCGCGGGAAAGAGTTCCTAAAACTGGATTACGACTAAATCGACATTTGCATATTAATTCATTTCAGTGAATAGAAATGGAGGGGTTTTGGCAAAGAGTTTTGGAAATCATTTTGGAAATTACGTGACACTTTTAAAAAAATGGGAAGCCGAAGCTCCCCAAAAAAGGTAAAAGGAAAGATTCTGGGTTACATGTGTTCGCACATTGCTTTCGCAAATTCGCTGCATTTCAACAACTTAGCGCCGTCCATCAGACGTTCGAAATCGTAAGTTACGGTTTTAGCCGCAATCGCGCCTTCCATGCCTTTCACGACAAGATCGGCTGCTTCAAACCAGCCCATATGACGAAGCATCATTTCAGCAGATAGGATCAGCGAGCCTGGGTTTACTTTATCTTGGCCGGCATATTTAGGCGCAGTGCCGTGAGTGGCTTCAAACACAGCGCAATCAGCGCCGATATTCGCCCCTGGTGCGATACCGATACCGCCCACTTGTGCTGCCAGCGCATCAGAGATGTAGTCGCCATTGAGGTTCATGGTAGCAATCACATCGTACTCGGCTGGACGCAGCAGGATCTGCTGTAAGAAAGCATCGGCGATGCAATCTTTAATAATGATTTCACGGCCAGTATTTGGGTTCTTCAGGGTCATCCACGGGCCGCCGTCCAGCAGCTCGGCACCGAACTCTTCACGTGCCAGCTCGTAGCCCCAATCTTTGAACGCACCTTCGGTGAACTTCATGATGTTGCCTTTGTGCACTAATGTCACAGAAGCGCGATCATTGAAAATAGCGTATTCGATAGCCGCGCGGATCAGGCGCTTAGAGCCCTCTTCAGACGCCGGCTTGATACCGATACCGCAATTTTCTGGGAAACGGATCTTCTTCACGCCCATTTCTTCACGCAGGAACTTAATCACCTTATCGGCATCTGCAGAGCCTGCTTTCCACTCAACACCGGCATAAATGTCTTCCGCGTTCTCACGGAAAATCACCATGTCGGTCAGTTCTGGGTTTTTAACTGGGCTTGGCGTACCTTCGTAGTAACGTACTGGGCGCAAGCAAATGTACAGGTCCAACTCTTGACGCAAGGCCACGTTCAAAGAACGGATCCCACCGCCGACAGGCGTTGTCAAAGGACCTTTGATCGCAACACGGTATTCACGAATTAAATCCAGTGTCTCTTTCGGCAACCAGACATCTTCACCATAAACCTGAGTAGACTTCTCGCCGGTATAAATTTCCATCCACTGAATCTGGCGCTGGCCGCCGTAAGCTTTTTCGACTGCCGTATCGACCACCAGCTTCATTGCAGGAGTCACATCCACCCCGATACCATCACCTTCGATATACGGGATCACAGGGTTATGCGGAACTTGCAGTTTGCCCTGCGCATCGACAGTGATTTTTTGGCCTTCGGTTGGTACAACTACTTTGCTTTCCATTGACATCTCCTTCGAGCGTCCATTTGTTATGGTTTTGTAAGAGGCGCGTCAATAATACTTGAACATTCCTGTTACGCCAATCTCTTGCCGAATCAGCTATACTATGCGGCTCACAGAATTTATTGAACATCCTGAAAATGATTGCACGTCCAACCAAGAAAAGCGGGTCCCGGCATTTTAAACGCAGTGTGGATCGCAAACCGTCACAACCCTCTGCGCCACAACGGATCATTTTGTTCAACAAGCCGTTTGATGTTCTACCGCAGTTTACTGATGAATCTGGTCGTACCACATTGAAGGACTTTATCCCGGTACAGGGCGTGTACGCCGCCGGTCGTCTGGATCGTGACAGCGAAGGGCTGATGGTGCTCACCAATGATGGTAAGCTGCAAGCGCAACTGACCCAACCGGGCAAGCGGACCGGCAAAATTTACTGGGTACAGGTCGAAGGTATTCCCAGCGAAGAAGACCTGCAAAAGCTGCGCGATGGAGTGACATTAAAAGATGGCCCTACGCTACCGGCGAAAATCGCGCTGCGCGAAGAGCCAAGCTGGTTATGGCCACGCAACCCGCCAATCCGGGAGCGTAAAAATATCCCCACCAGCTGGCTTGAGATCACGCTGTTTGAAGGTCGCAATCGGCAGGTGCGCCGGATGACCGCCCATATCGGTTTCCCGACGCTACGCCTGATCCGTTACCAAATGGGGCCATGGACGCTGGATAATCTGCCGAATGGCGAATGGAAAGATGTCGCCGCCCCCTCCAGCGCAGCAGATACCAAACCAACACGAGGTGCTTATGTCCGATAAGCTGCGTTTTACTCCGCATGTGACTGTCGCCAATGTGGTGCACTGTCAGGGCAAGTTTCTGCTGGTCGAAGAGCACATTAATGGCAAGGTTTTGTACAACCAACCAGCGGGGCATCAGGAAGCCAATGAAAGCGTGCTGGACGCTGCGCGCCGTGAATTATGGGAAGAAAGTGGCCTGCGCATGCAGCCACAGTCATTGCTGAAAATCTTCCAGTGGACTGCGCCAGACGGTACGCCATTTATTCGCTTTACGTTTGCTATCGATTTAGATCAGTGTCCGCCTTGTGAACCGCAAGATCCGGATATCGTCGCCTGCCATTGGGTCAGCGCCGATGAGATGCGTCATATGGCCCTGCGTAGCCCCTTGGTGATGGAAAGTATCTCGTTGTTTTTACAGCCGGAGCGTATCCCTCTTTCCGTGCTTGCGGTTGTCTAAACCCCCACAGAGATAGGCAACCCAAATAGGCACTAAATCGTGAAGATTTCTCTGCGCAGAGCGTGCCCGCAATGGCAAGCGCCGCACTGTGCGCGGCCCTGTGGATGTGCTAAAATCTGCCACCGGAATTCTCAGCGAGAATTTACCTCATTCTTCAAACTGGCCTATTGGCCGCAAAGGTGTAGTACATAAATGTCTGATAACAGCCATATCAAAGTGATCGTCGGTATGTCCGGCGGGGTTGACTCTTCCGTTTCTGCTTACCTGCTGCAGCAGCAGGGCTATCAGGTCGAAGGCCTGTTTATGAAGAACTGGGAAGAAGACGACACCGACGAATATTGCTCCGCGGCACAGGATCTGGCCGATGCCAAAGCTGTTTGTGACAAGCTGGGCATCAAGCTGCACACCGTGAATTTCGCGGCAGAATACTGGGATAATGTATTCGAGCATTTCCTTGAGGAATACAAGGCCGGCCGGACTCCAAACCCGGATATCCTGTGTAATAAAGAAATCAAATTCAAAGCCTTCTTAGAGTTTGCCGCCGAAGATCTGGGCGCGGACTACATCGCGACCGGTCACTATGTGCGTCGCGGTGAAAAAGAGGGTAAAGCACAACTGCTGCGCGGTCTGGACAACAACAAAGACCAGAGCTACTTCCTGTACACGCTGGGTCATCAGCAGGTTGCACAGAGCCTGTTCCCTGTCGGCGAGCTGGAAAAACCGGAAGTGCGCCGCATTGCCGAAGAGATCGGTCTGGCAACAGCTAAGAAAAAAGACTCCACCGGCATCTGCTTTATCGGTGAGCGTAAGTTCCGTGATTTTCTGGCGCGCTACCTGCCTGCGCAGCCGGGTCAGATTGTCACCGTGGATGGCGTGGTGATGGGTGAGCATCAAGGTCTGATGTACCATACACTGGGCCAACGTAAAGGTCTGCTGATTGGCGGCACCAAAGAAGGTACCGACGAAGCCTGGTACGTGGTCGATAAAGACACGGAAAATAACCGTTTGATCATCGCACAAGGTCATGATCACCCGCGTCTGAAATCACATGGTCTGATTGCCCGCCAACTGCATTGGGTTGACCGCGAAACTGTGCAAGAAACTTTCCGCTGCAGCGTGAAAACCCGCTACCGTCAGCAAGATATCGCCTGTACGGTGATCCCGCGCGGCGAAGATGAAATCGAAGTCCGCTTTGACGAACCGCAAATTGCCGTAACACCGGGTCAATCTGCGGTCTTCTATCAAGGTGAAGTATGTCTGGGCGGCGGTATTATCGAAGCCCAAATCAGGGAGTGATTCAGTGGCAAAAAATACGACAGATATTGTTTACGCCCTTGCCGGCATGTGCCAAGCCGTTCGGCTAGTACAAGATATCTCCCGTAATGGTAATGCCAACAGTGAGGCGCTACGCGCCTCACTCACCAGTATTATGCAGACGGCCCCCTCCTCCACATTGGATGTATTCGGCCAGTCACCTCACAGTCTACAGCTGGGTCTAGAAACGCTGATTACCCAACTCTCCGGCCTCAGTGGCCAGCAAGACAGTGAACTGACCCGCTACCTGATTGGCCTCATCATTCTGGAAAAGAAACTCTCCGCACGTAAAGACAGCCTGTCTATTCTGGCCGATCGGATCCAAGGTCTGGATCGTCAGCAGCAACACTTTGATCTGCTCGATGAGCAAATGATCAGCGCTATCGCCGCCATTTACGTGGATGTAATCAGCCCACTCGGCCCACGCATCCAAGTCACCGGCTCACCAATACAATTGCAAAGTCCGCTGGTGCAAAACCGCGTTCGCGCTGCACTGTTGGCCGGTATTCGCGCGGCTGTGCTGTGGCGTCAGGTTGGCGGTAGCCGTCTGCAATTGATTTTCTCGCGGGGCCGGTTAGTTGACCAAGCCAAGCGAATTTTAGGATCCCTTTAATCTCTGAACTCAGGAGTTTTTATACCCATGGAACTGTCCGCACTGACCGCTGTATCCCCGATTGATGGCCGCTACGGCGATAAAGTTACGGCTTTACGTAGTATCTTCAGTGAATTTGGCCTGCTGAAATTCCGGGTGACAGTTGAGGTACGTTGGCTGCAAAAACTGGCAGCCTGCCAGGGGATCTCCGAAGTGCCTGCCTTCAGCGCGCAGGCCAATGCGTTTTTAGACGACATCGTCAGCAACTTCAACGAAGAAGACGCGCTGCGTATCAAGACCATTGAGCGGACAACCAACCACGACGTGAAAGCCGTGGAGTACTTCCTGAAAGAAAAAGTGGCTGCGATCCCTGAGCTGCACGCCGTGAATGAGTTCATCCACTTTGCATGCACCTCCGAAGACATCAATAACCTGTCTCACGGTCTGATGCTGAGCACCGCGCGTGAAACTGTGATCCTGCCTCTGTGGCGCAAGCTGATTGATGAGATCAAAGATCTGGCGCACACCTATCGCGATATGCCGCTGCTGTCGCGTACTCACGGCCAGCCAGCAACGCCATCAACCGTTGGTAAAGAGATGGCGAACGTTGCTTACCGTATGGAGCGCCAGTTTAAGCAGCTGCAACAAGTTGAGATTCTGGGCAAAATCAATGGCGCGGTCGGTAACTACAACGCGCACATAGTGGTCTACCCGGAGGTTGACTGGCACCGTTTCAGCGAAGAGTTCGTGACATCACTGGGCCTGACATGGAACCCGTACACTACGCAAATCGAACCGCACGACTACATCGCCGAGCTGTTTGATGTAATGGCGCGTTTCAACACCATCCTGTTGGACTTCGATCGTGACATGTGGGGCTACATTGCACTGAACCACTTCAAGCAGAAGACCATCGCCGGTGAAATCGGCTCTTCTACCATGCCGCACAAAGTTAACCCAATTGACTTCGAAAACTCCGAAGGCAACTTAGGCTTGGCCAATGCGCTGTTTGACCATCTGGCCGCTAAACTGCCGGTTTCTCGCTGGCAGCGTGACCTGACTGACTCCACCGTTCTGCGTAACTTGGGAGTGGGCATGGGTTACTCTCTGATTGCGTATGCCTCTACCCTGAAAGGCATTAGTAAGCTGGAAGTGAACGCAGACCATCTGGCCGACGAGCTGGATCACAACTGGGAAGTGTTGGCAGAGCCTATCCAAACCGTAATGCGCCGTTACGGCATCGAAAAGCCATATGAGAAGCTCAAAGAGCTGACCCGTGGCAAGCGTGTTGACGCGCAAGGCATGCAAAGCTTTATCGATGGTCTGGAGCTGCCAGAACACGAAAAAGCACGTCTGAAAGCCATGACGCCGGGCAGCTATATTGGCCGCGCGGCACAAATGGTGGATGAGCTTTAAGTCTTACATCACCAAGCGCTATCGCGTATAGCCTCTGCTAGCATGCTGAATCAGCCGGTAACTCTGTTACCGGCTTTTTTGTTATTTATCGTTGGTTTAACCAAGATGCGGCATACTCTATGCTTACACTCGTCCCTTTATTTTTTCGTGGCATGTATTTGGGTGGCAAAGCAGTGTTTGCGTAGCGCGCCTCTTGGTCACTAAATAACTCTATTATTGCCACATTTCCTTGGGCGCATTGCGGTATACAATACAGGCTGTCTTTGTCGCGCCCCTGTTGTGAGGTTCTCATGCGGATTCTGATTGTTGAAGACAATGCCCTGCTTCGTCACCATCTTAAGGTACAGCTCGAAGAGCAAGGACATCAGGTGGATGCCGCCAAAGATGCGGTAGAAGCGGATTATTTCCAGCAAGAGCATGAACTGGATATTGCGGTGGTCGACTTAGGTTTACCGGATGAAGATGGCTTATCGCTGATCCGCCGCTGGCGCGCCTGTGGGAAAAAATTACCCATCCTGATCCTCACCGCCCGAGATAGCTGGCAAGAAAAGGTCCAAGGTTTGGAAGCGGGAGCCGATGACTATGTCACCAAACCGTTCCAACTCGAAGAGGTGGTCGCTCGGCTGCAAGCGCTGGTCCGCCGCAGTAGCGGGATCACGTCAACCTATATGACTGCAGGGCCATATCAGCTTAATTTGTCGCGCCGTGAGCTGACCATCAATCAAGAAGCCGTGAAGTTAACGGCGTTCGAATACAAGATCTTGGAATACCTGATGCGTCACCATCAGCAGGTGATCAGTAAAGATACCCTGATGTTTCAGCTGTATGCCGATGCCGAACTGCGCGAAACCCACACTATTGATGTATTAATGGGACGCCTACGGCGCAAACTGGCAGTAGATGGCTTGAATGAGGTTATCACCACCATCCGCGGTCAAGGTTACCGTTTTGAGTTGCAGTGCCAATGAAACGGACCTCGCCGCTCTTTAAAATCCAGTCGCTGCGGCTGCGTTTTCTGCTGGCAACCGCTCTGCTGGTGGGTTTTTTATCTCTGCTGTATGGCGTGGTCGCCATCGGCGGCTACGTGTACGTATTTGAACGTAACACCTACCGCTTGATGAGCAGCGAAGGCAACATGTTCATCAACTTTGCCCATTGGCAAGATGGCAAACTGAACGTTAACGTGCCAAAAACGCTGATCCGCAACAAAATGCTGCTGGCATGGATTTATGATGCAGACGGCAAGCTGCTGTGGCGGCTGGCTGACCTGCCGGAATTTGAAGAACAAATCAGATCCGAATGGCTGAAAAAACCCGGTTTCTATGAAATTGATAGCCCACACCCCATCGCCACGTATCCGCTGCTGGGTAACGAGCGGCTGAAAAACCGCCTACCGGATTATATTGATGATGATGTGACCTATTCGGTAGCGGTTAACACCTATCCGGCGATGAACGAGCTTCCTTCGATGACCATCGTCACCCTCGATGCCGTACCACAAGAGTTACAAGACTCCGATTATGTCTGGACCTTATTCGAATGGGTGCTGGTCGCACATTTGCTGCTGGTGATGCCACTATTATGGCTAGCAGCCAACTGGAGCTTGCGCCCCATCGCTGAGCTTTCGTTACAGGTGGAAGAGCTAGAGACCCACGACCGCGAACATCTGGATTTACGCCCCAAGCCACCACAAGAATTGCGCCGGTTGATCTTAAACCTCAACCGTTTGATCAGCTCGCAAAAGCAGATGCAAGAGCGCTACCACGCCACGCTCGGCGATCTGACGCACAGCCTTAAAACCCCGCTGGCGGTGCTACAAAGCACCCTACGCTCATTGCGTTTATCGCCCGAAAAAACGTCACTGGAGGAAGCCGAACCGGTCTTGCAAGAGCAAATCGATCGCATTTCGCAGCAAATCGGCTATTACCTGCGCCGTGCTGATCGCCCCCACGATGATCCATTACACCGGCAATTGACCTCCGTACCCGGCATGCTTGACCCGCTTTGTGGCGCGCTGAATAAAGTCTATGCCAGTAAAGGCGTAAGCCTGACACTAGATATCCCGCCAGAGCTGATTTTCTGCGGCGATCGGGAGGATTTTATGGAGGTGATGGGCAACATCATCGATAACGCCTGCAAGTACTGTCTCGAATTCGTCACCATCTCTGCCCGCCAGCAAGGCGATGCGCTGCAATTCATCATTGAAGATGATGGCCCCGGCATTCCCCCAGCCAAGCGCGAAACGGTGATCCAACGAGGGCAACGCGCCGATACGCTCAAACCAGGACAAGGCTTGGGATTAGCCATCGCTACCAGTATCTTGGAGCGCTACCGCGGTAAAATTGAGATAGCGCAAAGTTTGCTGGGTGGCGCGAAATTTACGGTTACCTTTGCCGATCAAGAAGACAAGGCGCTTTACCCTAAAACACGTATAATGCGCGGATAAAAGTACGACAGGAACACAACCGCATGCAGTATCAACTTAATCTTGATTGGCCAGCGTTCATGGCTGAATTCTGGCAGAAAAAACCGGTGATCCTACGCCAAGCATTCCCTGGCTTTGTCGATCCGCTGACCGCGGATGAATTGGCCGGTTTAGCGATGGAGCCCGATGCCGACAGCCGTTTGGTGAGCTTTAAAAATCAAACTTGGCAAGCTGAACATGGCCCTTTTGAAGCCTACGACCACTTGGGTGAAACCCACTGGTCACTGCTGGTACAGTCAGTTAACCATTGGCATCCAGTGGCTGCGCAGCTGGTCACGCCATTTCGCGTTCTGCCTAACTGGCGTTTTGACGATCTGATGGTTTCGTTTTCAACACCGCAAGGTGGCGTTGGCCCGCATATCGATCAGTATGGTGTATTCATCATTCAAGGTTCGGGTCGTCGCCGCTGGCGCGTTGGGGACAAACTGCCGCTTAAAGAGCACTGCCCGCACCCAAGTCTGCTGCATGTTGAGCAATTTGAGCCAATTATCGATGAAGAGCTCAATACCGGCGATATCCTGTATATTCCGCCAGGCTTCCCGCACGATGGTTACTCACTGGAAACCTCAATGAGTTTCTCTGTGGGTTACCGTGCGCCGAATCAGCGTGACCTGATCAGCAGCTTTGCGGACTACCTGCTGGCCAATGATCTTGGCAATCAACGCTATGACGATCCTGAACTGGCGCTGACTCGCACTCCTGGCGCGATCACTGAGGCTGAATTGAACAAGCTGCAAACCATGATGTTGGCGACCTTGAAAGATCCCGCCATCTTTACTGACTGGTTCGGCAGTTTCATCAGCCAATCGAGCCATGAGTTAGATCTGGCTCCGGCCGATCCAGAGTTTACTGCCGAAGAAATTTACGACATGCTGCAGCAAGATGCGCTGCCGTTGTATCGCCTTGGTGGTTTGCGTGCGTTTTATATCGGTGAGCGCTGCTTTATCAATGGTGAGGAGCTGCATCTGCCAGAAGGCTGCGCCGAAGTTCGTCATCTGCTGTGCGATCAAGAATCATTCACTGCTGACGATCTGGGTGACAATCTGGGTAACCCAGCACTGCTGTCGACGCTCACAGAGCTGGTGAATTGCGGCTATTGGTATTTTACTGACGAAGAGTAAATCCCTCTCCGCGCAGATTCGCTAACCCGCATTGGCTGAATCCGCGAAAGCGCTTAATCCACGAAAACTGAGCTCAGCATGGTCACTTTGTTGATCATGCTGAGCTTTCTTGATCATGCACAGCGTTCTTCACCTAATGAATGTTCCCCCCAATGAAGCTACCTTATCCTGTGCAACAACCGAGTGTGACAGCAAAAATTAAATCAATCTGATACAGGAAATTCGTTCTTCGTCGCCACAATGGCTCACCTCTCTGACAGTGTTTATAGTCATGTGAAACCTTGCTTTTGGACATGATGATGGAAGCGCTGAATCAGCATCTTTTCTTATTGATTAACGCCACAGCCGATACGCCCTTGTGGTTAATCAGCACGGCTCATTTTATTGCTCGTTGGCTTATTTATATTGTTTTAGCCACATTTATTTTCCAATTTATCCGCGGCGATAAAGAAACCCAGCAGCATATCATTGCGCTGTTTATCTGTGCCCTACTAGCCTATTTGGCCTGCTTTATTATTGGCAAGATTTATCCGCATCCGCGCCCGTTTATGGTGCCTATCGGGAAAACCTACCTGCTCCACAATGCCAATGCCTCATTCCCAAGCGGACATGCAACGTTGATGTTCAGCCTCGGCTTTTATCTGCTGTTTAGTGAAAGAGCCGTCAAAGAGGGAAAACTTAGCCGGAAAACACAAAGTGCTTGGCTAATCCTGTTACTCGGCGTAGCTATCAGTTGGGCGCGGGTATTTTTAGGCGTTCATTTCCCGTTCGATATTCTGGGTGCTATTCCGGTCAGCCTGTTGGCGGCTTATCTGACATGGCGTTTAGCCTCTTATCTCTGTCCGCCGCGCCGCACACCACCACAACGGCGCACATAAGCTCTACCACGTGAGTTCCACTATCACTATGTGAATATGTGAAAAACGTCGTCTGCGCTGTTGGCCACAGGTTATTCACTCACACACTTAACTCTCGCAATTAACTACAGCCATACTGGCAGCTCGTGCTAGTCGGTATGGCTCACATCATGCAGCAATTGTTCACACGTCAGCGGCCGACTGAAATAATAACCTTGCGCGAACAAAACACCGCTCCGGCGTAGATAGGTCAGTTGTTTTTCTGTCTCTACCCCTTCGGCAACCACCTTCATCGAAAGATCGGTTGCCATCTGCAAAATCGAATTCAGCACTGGGGTGTGTACCGTTTCCTGCCCGATGGATTGGATAAAACCTTTATCAATCTTTAGAAAATCCATCTTGTGCTTTTGCAGATAAATCAGCGCACTATGGCCAGTACCAAAATCATCAATCGCCAGTTCAAAACCGAGGTCATGCAGTTCTTTGAACAACCGTTCAGCCTCGGCATCATCTTTAATTAACACCCGTTCGGTAATTTCCAGCACACAGACAAAATGCTGCGCTGGCAGACAAGCACGAAACGCGGTTAAATCCGCAATAATATGCTCTGATTGCAAGTGCACTGCCGAGATATTAACGGCCAGCTTCATCCCCGGTGAGAAATGTTGCACCATCAATTTGGCATCTTTAGCCACCAGCTCGAACATATGCTTCGTGAGCTCAATAATTACCCCATTATGCTCGGCATACGCAATGAACTGATCCGGCGGAATGAGCCCTTTCACCGGATGCTTCCAGCGTAGCAACACTTCAAAACCGGCCATCACTTGGGTATGTAAATTAAACACCGGTTGGTACACCACGAAAAACTGACCCTCACGGATCCCTCGCAGTATTTCCGAGCGCATATCTTGTGCTTTGCCATGGTAGATATAGATCAGCATCATGACTAACATACTGATCGTTAATGAGAAAAAGATCATCTCATACCATGAAGTCACCGTTAGCAATTTGCCAAAAAAATACAATCGATAACCATATTTTTCTGACTCAATACTGGCGAGTGGTTTAGGCAGTGTAGACGGGCTTTGAAACTCATGCTGTCCTGTCACCAAGGCTTTGTTATCAATCACGATAGCAATCGCAGTTAATTTGGCAGAGGCTGACACCAAAAGTTGTGCGCTGTTAACTGGCAGCGGGATTGTCGCCAACCCACCAGAAACTCGCCCACTGTGATCTTTTACCCACAAATAAACGATGGGCTTATTAGGCAAGGCGGCGGTTCCCAAGCTCACATGCAGGCCATAAGGCTTATCTACGCGCGTATCTGGGAAATAGTTTTTAAGCAAAAAAGTGCGACTGCCTAATGCCGATGAACAGTAAATCTCATCCCCTTTCACAATAAGATAAGAGCGAACCATATCATCGAATGCTGCCAGTTTAACGAGATCTTCTTTTATCGCAGAACAGGTCAACTGAGGAAGTGAAAATAGTTTATCAATTTCGCCAACGACTCGGTCAAGGCGCTGATCAATACTGATACGAGTCTGCGTTAATGCTGCATTGGTTTCATTAGCCGAATAAGATTGGATAAAAAGAAGAGAAAGAATAAAGACAAGAATGAACGTAGATACGCCAGAGAATATTATTATTGATATTTTACTTCTCATATTTCATTCCATAGATTACAGGCTCATCCACTGCCTTTCTATGAATGACTATAGCACCGTTATGCAACAATACACACGCTATCCTCGCGGGGCTCATTCTTTTTGCATAAAAAACACGCAAAAATGATTACGGCAAGTTATTGGTTCGGTTAAATAAGCTATTTTGGATATACCATGCGCTAAAAGATACCGGCTGGCATGTTTTTTCCTTTAAATAACAATACGTTCCGTCAGAAAACTCAATAACACCACGTTGATTGGCATGTAACAGACTATCCCATGCGGTTTGGCTGTTTACATTTTTACGCTCCACATGAAAATGACTTAACGTCTTATTTTTTGATATTCCCTGCTGCGTGGCACAAAATGCTTTCGGTTTATCACAGACAACACCCTCTTCCGGAATAAAGATATCCGGCGCGGTAAAAACCAGAGAGTCCAGTATTGCGGCTCCACTGATGACGACTGAAAGTAAAATGATGAAGGGATTCATTGCACTATCCGCTTTTACACTGCTTACAGTATAGTGCAGAAATAGAGCAGAAAATTATATTGAAGGTTTTTAAATAACTAAGTAAGTCTAAAGAATTACGCCTCTGAACTTAGCTGAGTGCAACGCTAAGCCAAATCAACACGACAAACCAAACGCTCGGCTAACAGAACAAAACAACTGACATAATGCACTCGCATTTAACACAGCAATAGCCCGCCAACAGTGAGGCGGGCTTTTATCGCTGACTTATCAATTCTTATCCCCTTTGCGGTTTCATTGCCCGTGACCAGAAGCGGTTGTCAGTTGAGCTTTTCATCGGGTTACCGTACTTAGCCGCCAAAATCGCATTCAACCGCGCTAAACCCACTTCAATGCCGCAATGGGCTTTCAATGCTGAAGACAATTGCTTGGTTGTAAACTGATCCGAAAGCAAAGTCCGACTCAGGTTCATGATAGTAGTGTCGTTAACTGATATCCGCATTTTCATTCTCTTTTATTGAATAACCATGCATTAAATCTATCAGGTCAAATCCACTATCGTCTGTGATTTTGGTCACATTTACAGAAAGTTAATTGCATGAGTGATGCAAAATATTTCCATTAAGCACCGGCTCCTCTCAGCAAAAACATAACTTTAAAATCATATAATTATGAGATTTCATCGCAGGTATCGACATGAAAACAGCTGTCAGCCGCAGATCTGACACATACCGCAACACAAAGTGTTCTGCTACACACACAGAAAGGCCGCGATAAATCCACACAACAAGAAAGGAATAAAAATTCATTTGGCACGCTATTTTATCCCTCGCCACAGCGCCACTATTGTCCAATGTGGGGGTTTATTCTGGCGGCAGTTCCTGCGATCATGAGAGTTGAAGGATGACATTTCAGAAGAGGATATAAGCCATGCGCATTCTGCATACCATGTTACGTGTTGGCGACATGCAGCGCTCTATTGAGTTCTACACCAAGGTTCTCGGCATGAAACTGCTGCGTACTAGCGATAACGAAGAATATAAGTACTCACTGGCCTTCGTCGGCTTTGGTGATGAGAGCTCAGGTGCTGTGATTGAGCTGACTTATAACTGGGGTGTTAGCGAATACGAGATGGGTACGGCGTTTGGCCATATCGCACTGGGCGTTGATGATGTCGCAGCCACTTGTGAGGCTATCAAGCAAGCTGGCGGTAAAGTCGTGCGTGAAGCAGGCCCTGTCAAAGGCGGCAGCACCATCATTGCGTTTGTTGAAGATCCGGATGGCTATAAGATCGAACTGATCCAAAACAAGCAGGCCAGCCAAGGTTTAGGCTGACAACTCATCTAGCTCTCGCTCGACGAGTCAGTCTTGTGGGTGAAAACAAAAAGCGCTGTCAGTGACAGCGCTTTTTTTATCGCGAGACGTAATCGATAGCTCTCGATTGGCTAACAGTCACATATCCGACGACCGCGACAGCGAAATAATCAAGCGGCGGTTCAGACCGCGATTGAGCGCTGAGCGATTATCCGCTACTGGGCGCTGATCACCATGCACCTGCAGCTGAATTTGCTCTGGCTTTAATCCCTGCGTCACAAAATAGTGCTGCATGTTTTCGGCTCGCTTACGCGCCAGCTCTTCTGAATTGGAGGCCACTTCCCGATCGTCACTGTGCGCAGCCACCAATACCAGCTCTACATCCTTGATATGACGGATATACTGCGCAATTTGATCGAGCTTTTTCTGCGAATCAAAGGTCAGCTTTTCGCTATTGGCCTGATAATGCAACACAGTGTAGGCAATATCATCAAAGCTGTACGGCAGCAAACGTTGCACGCAGGCTAAATATTTCTTGTATGGCCCTTTAAAGTGCGCCGGTGACAGACTCACTTGCACCCGCTCGTTGTTGTAGTACCAATCACGGTAGCTCAAGGTTGGTAAACGGCCACGCTCGAGCTCGGTCAACATCCGCCATGCATCTTGTCCATTCACATAACCATCAAACTGCTTGAACAGCTTTAAGGTATTGATGGTGCCGGCATTAGTGCCTGGCATCCAGCGAGGAGGTAACGATAGCAGCGTTGCCTGACGGGTTTCCGCCATCGGCCGGAACATTTGCAGTTCAAAATCGAGGTTAATTTTCTTGCTGGCATGGGAGCTGAACACACCGGTGCCATAGCCCGGAACCGGATGCTCTAAACGGCATTCCAGCGGCGTATCCTGCGTCATCACCCAGGTAGAATCATCAATTCCGGCGAAAAACTGCCTTTCAGCCCGTAAAAAGGGGCTAACTAGCATCAAACCGGCAACTACAACTTTTTTAATCATTCGGTGGCAACTCCTGCGTATCATAGTGATTAGCGACCGCGGGAAGGAATACTTTAGTTAAGCGCCATAAATTGCAATAATAAGCTCTCTTTATTTCACGCACGCTGATCTGTACAGCACCAAAGAGAAATCATGGCTAAAACTCTTAACCCGAATTGTCTGAGCGCCCGTTTCCGAGGCTATTTCCCGGTGGTTATTGATGTGGAAACCGCAGGATTTAATGCGCAGACGGATGCGCTGCTGGAAATCGCGGCCGTCACGCTGAAGATGGATGAAGATGGTTGGTTGATGCCGGATCAGAAACTGAGCTTCAATGTTGAGCCGTTTGAAGGCGCCAACCTCAATCCGGAAGCGCTGGCGTTTACCGGTATCGATCCCCACAATCCACTGCGCGGTGCCGTGAGCGAATATGAGGCATTGCACGAGATTTTCAAAGTGGTGCGCAAAGAGCAAAAGGCCAATGAGTGCAACCGCGCCATTGTTGTCGCGCATAACGCAGCCTTTGACCACGGCTTTCTGATGGCGGCCGCTGAGCGTGCTGGCCTCAAACGCAACCCGTTCCACCCGTTTGCCACCTTTGATACTGCCGCGCTCAGTGGCCTGGTGCTAGGACAAACTGTGCTCGCGAAGGCTTGCCAAACCGCCAAGATCCCGTTCGATAATAATCAGGCGCACTCTGCCCTGTATGACACCGAACGCACCGCAGAGCTGTTCTGTGAGCTGGTTAATCGATGGAAGCGTCTGGGTGGCTGGCCACTGGCATTCGCAGCAGATGATGAAGAGTCAACCGCAGAAATCGCTGACTCAAATTGAGCCTCTGAGCTACCTCACTGTCATCATCAACAGAAAAGTGAAACCCGCATTTCAGCCGCATACATTGCAGCTTGTTGCGTGGTAAACATGACAATCTACCGGATGATTTTTACAATAAAATCATCCGGTTTAGTTCGATAATTAGCCGCTATCAGGCTTAACTCCCCTTTTCTCTGCGTTTATGCTATACTTTGCTTGTATTATTCCGTATTACGAGCGAATTACGATGTCAATTGAGCAAATCTTACAAGAACGCAGTGGCTCACACTGTGAACTCTGTGGAAGTGAGAATAATCTTTCTGTTTATTCTGTCCCTCACTCAGCGTCTGATGATGCGGATCATTCCGTACTTCTGTGCGATACATGCCGTAATCAGATCGAAAACCCTGAAACTGCCGATCAGGCTCACTGGCGTTGTCTGAACGACAGTATGTGGAGCCAAGTGCCTGCAGT
Organism: Plesiomonas sp. PI-19; assembly: GCF_021368255.1. Lineage (NCBI taxonomy): Bacteria > Pseudomonadati > Pseudomonadota > Gammaproteobacteria > Enterobacterales > Enterobacteriaceae > Plesiomonas > Plesiomonas sp. PI-19. Next base: position 1,203,370 of record NZ_JAJNMQ010000001.1, on the reverse strand, counting down.
ACAGGTAATGGCATGGCGTCAGCTGAAGAATCTGTCTCACGAAGTTTGGGCTCAGGATCTGCTGGATATGCTGTATCTGGACGAAGAAACTCTGGCATGGGCAGAAGCTGGTGTGTCTGCAACCAGCAGCAACGATGACACCGCCCCGACTCTGGACAGCAACGGCAACGTGCTGCAAGACGGCGACTCTGTCACCCTGATTAAAGATCTGGTCGTTAAAGGTGCTAACTTCACTGCCAAGCGCGGCACCATGGTGAAGAATATCTCTCTGACCAGCAACCCAGAGCACATTGAAGGCCGCGTAAACGGCGTGCAAATCGTTCTGGTTGCCAACTTCCTGAAGAAGGCTTAATTCAGCGGTTCACGAAACATTTGGTTTCGGATTCATACCTCTGATAATACGACTGCCCGTTACAATATATACGCTTTGTGTATATTGTCGAGCGGTCGTTTTTTTATCTATTTTCTCATTTATCTAGTCATTTTCAGCAACTCTGATTTATCACAAAGGTTGCGTCTATCGTACTTGTATCACCTAAAGAGCATAGCAAATCGCAGTAGAATAAAACTGAGATAAAAAGCGAAATACTGATGATGCGAGTAAGCTAAAAATGCATACTTGGATATGAAAGACAGATAAAAAAGCAGAAAAAAGAGAAGAGAAAGAGCCAAAAAAAGAAAAACGCCGGTCTTCAATGCCGGCGTAGCAAGAATAAGTTTGCTGTAATGCAAGGAAAATAGAAGGAAGTTAAGACAACGTGGAGTACAGTGTCCATCGCTTAAACACTGTATTCACCTGCCAGTGCAGTTTGCTACTGAATGCGGTTGCAAGTATTGATTTCGCGCAATTTTTTGCGTCATTGCAGTCAATTATCTGTAATGACACACATTTTCTCGCAAAACGCTTATAACCAGCGTTTTCTTTTCAGCCAAAATCCAATACCGCCCGCAAGCCCCACCAGCGCCAAGCAAAACAGTGGAAAACTGCCGCTAAAGCCTTTACCCGGAATGCCCTCCAGATTGACTCCAAACAACCCCGTCAAAAACGAAATCGGTAAAAACATCATAGCCAGCAAAGACATGGCATAAGTGCGCCGGTTCATGGCATCTGCCAGCAAGTTCGCAATTTCATCAGCCAAGACCGAGGTACGGGAAATCGCAGCATCCAAATCGTCCAAGGTTCTGCCTAATCGCTCCGAGACTTCTTGCATGCGCCGTTTATCGTCATCATCGAACCAGCTGATTTTCTCTGCGGCAATGCGCGAATAGACATCGCGCTGCGGAGACAGATACCGACGCAATACAATCAACTGCTTGCGGATCAACGCCAGACGTCCGCGATCGGGGATCTTGTGCTCCAGCAAGCCATCTTCCAGCTCGATAATCACTTCATGCAGATCGTCGATAAACTCAGAGGCGTAATCGGTCATGCAATCGCAAATCTCGACCACCCATTCGCTGCTGTTGGTCGGCCCGTTACCATTCCACAGTTCGGTTTCCAGATCTTCGACCGAAAACAGTCGCCGCCGCCGCGAAGAGACTATCAGATCACGACTGACGTAAGCGCGCAACGCCACCATCTGATCAGGGCGCTCATCGTTGTTGTAATTGATGCTACGGAGGGTGATTAAGACCCCTTCCCCTAATCGGGTAAAGCGCGGACGCGAGCTTTCCCCCAGCAATGCCTCTTTTACGTTTTCCGGCAGCAAGCCGGTATCGCGGATCCAGTTAGCCGAATCAGGCTGGCTGTAATCCAAATGCAGCCACACAGGCCCTTGCTCTGCTCTCAGTTTTGCATCTTTAGCCTGCGTTGTGTTGGCCTTTGCCAGCTTGTCAATGGGCAGAGCACCACCCTGCCCATCTAACCACAGGGCACTGATTGCTCCCTTTACCTGCACATCGTTAACTTGCATGAGCCTTTCCTGACACATTGAAAGAAACCTGTTTACCGGATCACAAATTCGCGTTAACCCATTTACGCCAGCCAAAAATATGGTAGATTCCCCGCGGGCTGACGCAATCTCGTCATACCAGCCCGCACGACCAACAGATATTCTTTTTGAGGACTATCAGCCATGAAACCAGTAGTCGATAATTGGCTGGAACAGGAGTTAATGCTGCAGGAAGTGATCCGGGCAGAAAAACTTCGCCATATACGTGAAGAACATGAAGATGCGTTTACCGATATGAGCAACCGGCGCAGAACCTGCCGCCGCCGCCAAATCAAACGCTGCAAGCGCGGAACTTTGTAATTCAACCCGATTTTGGGTGCAGTATGGCTCCACACTGCGCCCTGTATTGCTCACCATGCATCTTCACTGGGTATTCTTCCCTACAGCGTATTGCTGCTTTAGGTTTGACGTTTTACTGCTCACCGTGTGTGTTTTCGGCGATCACGGCAGTCGTCAGACGCGCACTGCAACATAAACGCTGCTGCTCATCAAAAATCTCTATCTGCCAGACCTGATGCCGCCGACCGACATGTAACGCTTTGCACACTCCACGCGCCATACCGCTTCGGATCGCGCGCAAATGGTTGGCATTCACCTCCAACCCCACTACCTGTTCACGCCCTTCGGTACACAGATAGCCGGCCACAGAGCCGAGCGTTTCGGCCAATACTACTGACGCGCCGCCGTGTAACAGGCCAAATGGCTGGGTAGTACGCTGATCAACCGGCATCACCGCTTCCAGCGCATCAGGGGTAATGGCAGTAAACTCGATGCCGACATGTCCTACCATACAGTGTTTGCCCATCTCATTCAGCTGGGCCAATGTTGCAGTTCGTTTCCAAATTTTCATGGTGATATTCTGTTTATTTTCCGTCAGTAAGTGATGATTACGCTTGGCTGCGCAGGATAGAAAGCAGCGCCTGTGCAGGATGCAAGATACGCTCTTTTTCCATGCGCTTAACTTGGCTACGGCACGAATAACCGGTAGTCAGGCAGCGATTCAATGGCCGAATTTTCAGCTGCGCTTGCCAAGACAGGCGATAAATTCCGAGGGAATTGTCTCGGTTTTTCGCCTCATGCCCGTACGTGCCGGCCATCCCACAGCAACCGACGCTGACCGTCTGCAACTCGGCGCCAAAATGGGCAAAGATCGCTTTCCAGTCCGCCGAGCTTTGTGGCAACGCGGTGCTTTCCGTGCAGTGCCCCAGCAAATACCAGACATCTGATGATTTACTCAGTGCCGGAACCGAGCCAAGACGCGGACGCAGCCACTCCTGCACCAATTGCACCTCAAATGTACCGCGCGCGTCACCCAGCACTTCACGGTATTCATCGCGATAGCACAACACCAGTGCTGGATCGACGCCCACCATCGGAATCTCGAGCGCAGAGAGCTGATTTAAAAATTCAGCCGTGCTGGCCGCGGTGCGGGCAAACTCACGTAAAAAGCCTTTCACATGCTGCGGCTTGCCATTGGGTTTAAACGGCAACAATACCGGCTTGAAGCCCAAATGCTCGGCCAAGCGGACAAAATCCGCGACCACTTGTGCGTCATAGAAGCTAGTAAACGGATCTTGCACGACCAGCACATGGCGAGCTTTTTCTTCTGCCGATAACGCTTGTAGCTGCTCCAGCGAGAAAGTCAGTGCCGCATGGCCCGTCAACTCTTCGCGCAGCGTCGGCACTGACAGCGAAGGCACATCAATCATGCCGATGGTTTTCTCGGTTAACGTCTGCATCCACGCTGGTTGCATGATGGCATTGAACAGTTTCGGCGCTTTGGCCATCAGCGGGGCATACTGCTCGACCGTCGCCACCATGTAATCTCGGGCTGGCCGCAAATAGCGGGTGTGGTAGAGCTGCAAAAAGCGCGCACGAAACGCCGGCACGTCAATCTTGATAGGACACTGGGTCGAGCAGGCTTTGCAGGCCAAACAACCCGCCATTGCCTCTTTCACCTCATGGGAAAAGTCATATTCACCACGGCGTGCCGCCAAGGTATAGCGGGTTTTATCCATCAGCTCGCGAAAGCTAAATGACGAACCGGCCAGTTGCTGCTCTATGCTCAGCACATCAGCGCCTTCATCGGCCAACATGGACAGCCATTCGCGCACCAACGCGGCACGCCCTTTTGGAGAATGGCGGCGATCGCGGGTTATTTTCACTGACGGGCACATCGGGCTGTGCGTATCAAAGTTAAAGCACAAGCCGTTGCCGTTACACTCCAGTGCACCGCGATAAGACTCGCGCACACTGAGCGGAATTTTACGATCATGCCAACTGCGCTTTTCTCCCGCCACTTGCACCAGTTCAGCGCCCGCTTTCAATGGCGTGCAGATCTTGCCCGGATTTAAGCGGTTATCTGGGTCAAACACGGTTTTGATCAGTTGCAACTCAGCCCACAGCGCTTCGCCGAAAAATAGTGGGCTGTATTCCGAGCGAAAACCTTTACCGTGCTCTCCCCACATCAAGCCGCCGTATTTGGCCGTTAGCGCCACCACTTGGTCAGAGATGGTTTTCATCAAGCGCTCTTGCTCTGGGTCACACAGGTCCAGCGCAGGACGCACGTGTAATACCCCCGCATCAACGTGACCAAACATCCCGTAATGCAGCCCTTGGCTGTCGAGCAGCGCACGAAACTCGGCGATATAATCCGCCAGATGCTCCGGCGGAACGCAGGTATCCTCGGCAAAAGCTATCGGCTTGGCCGCACCTTTGGTATTCCCCAGCAGCCCGACGGCCTTTTTGCGCATGGTGTAAATGCGCTCGATATCCACTAAATCATGACATACCTGATAACCGATCACGCCACCTTCGCGGTTTGGCAGGAGTGTATCGAGGCGCTGACAGAGATCGCTCACCTGCGCATCAATCAGCTCGGCATCATCACCGGCATACTCGACAATATTCAGCCCTTGCATATCGCAACCTGGTACATCAGTGATCAGTTCGCGCACCGAATGCCAAACGATGTCCTCGCGGGCCAGATTCAGCACCTTGGAGTCCACAGTCTCCACAGAGAGCGCTTGCGCGGCCACCATAAAAGGGGCATGACGCAGCGCCGAGTCAAAGCTGTCATATTTAATGTTAATCAGACGGCGCTGCTTAGGGATAGGCGTGATATTCAGCTTGGCCTCGGCAATAAACGCCAATGAGCCTTCTGAACCGGTAAGGAGGCGAGTTAAATCAAACTGACGCAGATCATCGCTAAATACATGGCGCAAGTCATAGCCGGTTAAAAAACGATTGAGCTTAGGGAAACGCGCCAAAATCAGCTCACGCTGGTCACGGCAACGTTGCAGCACGGTCTGATAAACCCGTCCAATCGGGTCTTTTTGCTGTGCCAGTTGCTCCGCCACTTCCACCGGCATCGGTGCGGTATCCAGTAGCGAACCATCGAGCATCACTGCACGCAAACCGAGCACATGATCAGAGGTTTTGCCGTACAGCAGTGAGCCTTGCCCGGAGGCATCGGTATTGATCATGCCGCCAATCGTGGCACGGTTACTGGTGGAAAGATCAGGAGAGAAAAAATAGCCGTGCGGTTTTAAATAGGCATTGAGCTGATCTTTGACCACGCCCGCTTCCACTCGCACCCATTTTTCTTCCAGATTTAACTCCAAAATCCGGTTCATGTAGCGCGAAGTATCCACCACCACACCGGTCGTCAATGATTGACCATTGGTGCCGGTTCCTCCGCCACGTGGGGCGAACGTGAGTTCTTTGAATTCCGCCTGCTGCGCCGTGCGGGTCAATAATAAGATGTCCGCCACCGAGCGTGGAAACAGTACCGCCTGTGGCAATTGCTGGTAGACACTGTTGTCGGTCGCCATGCTCAAGCGCCCGCCATAGGTCACATCCGTATCACCACTAAAACCGGCTGAGCTCAGCGCCGATAAAAAAGAGTGGGTCAACGGCGCTACGCCGGGCACGCCGGAAAGTTGCGGAATCATCATTGGTTATCCCTTACAGCCTTGCATCCTGAAACCACGGTGAGCGCACGTGCTTATTGGCGTCACCCTAGCCTGCATAAATGTATATTTAACCTGCAGTATCAACAATCTGTCTGCATAAAACCAGCGTTTCAACGGGAGCCATGCATAACGCGCTTATCCTTGATACGCGGTTTTATCGCGCATCCATACCGTATCAATCGCTTATCGGAATAAAAATTACACGGGATAAAACGCCCCTGCAACTGACTTACTGCGCTTTATGTTGTCTGTTTACCACTGCGTATTTATTCAGCAATACCGATTCAGCTAAAACAGCAAAGCCCACAATGAAAACAGTGATAACACCGTACGTTTTGTGCGCTATACCTCACGAGTTCATCCCCTACTCAGTGCGCGCCATTTGACCTTAAATAGCAAACAAAGGTAGAGATATGACAGACAAATATAATAATTTGCTCTTGCTATACACAACAAAGTGCACACAATTTTAATTCAGACAGGATAAGTTATGAGCCATATACCTTCTTTGGACGATTTTATCGCCGGTGTTAGCCAGCGTAACCCCCACCAGCCGGAGTATCTGCAAGCGGTACATGAAGTGATGGCAACCCTGTGGCCTTTTATTCAGGAAAACCCTCGCTACGCCGCCCAAGGTCTGCTGGAGCGTTTGGTGGAGCCTGAGCGCTTAATTCAATTTCGCGTTTGCTGGACCGACGATCACGGCAAGGTGCAGGTTAACCGCTCGTTTCGCGTTCAACACAACTCAGCAATTGGCCCATACAAAGGCGGGATGCGTTTTCACCCTTCGGTGAATCCTTCCATTTTGAAGTTTTTGGCTTTTGAGCAAACCTTTAAAAATGCCCTGACCACCTTACCGATGGGCGGCGGCAAAGGCGGCTCCGATTTTGACCCCAAAGGGAAAAGTGATGCTGAGATCATGCGCTTTTGTCAGGCATTGATGACCGAGCTATACCGCCATTTGGGGCCAGACACTGACGTGCCAGCTGGCGATATCGGCGTTGGAGCGCGTGAAGTCGGCTTCATGACGGGGATGATGAAAAAGCTGACCAACAATGCCGCCTGCGTATTTACCGGTAAAGGCATGAGTTTTGGTGGCAGCGCGATGCGCCCAGAGGCCACCGGTTACGGGCTCATCTATTTTGTGCAAGCGATGCTGGCCGAACGCGGTGAAAGCTTGGCCGGCCGTACCGTCACCGTATCTGGCTCTGGTAACGTGGCACAATTTACCATCCAAAAAGCCCTTGAGTTGGGCGCCAAGGTTATCAGTGCCTCAGACTCCTCCGGCACGGTATACGATCCTGCTGGATTTACGCCGGAGAAACTGGCCGACCTGTGCCGGATTAAAAACGAGCAAGCCGGACGCGTTGCCGATTATGCTCGTTTGCACGGCTTGACCTATCTGGCCGGACAGCGCCCGTGGGGCATTGCCACCGAAATTGCGCTGCCATGCGCCACGCAAAACGAGCTGGATACCGATGATGCCGCGGCGCTGATCCGAAACGGTGTACGCCTCGTCGCCGAAGGCGCCAATATGCCGACCACTGAGCCGGCGGTTTATGCGCTGCAAGAGTGCGGCGTGCTATTCGCACCCGGTAAAGCGGCCAACGCTGGCGGCGTGGCGACCTCGGGTCTGGAAATGTCGCAAAATGCGCTGCGCTTAGGCTGGTCAGATCGCGAAGTGGATCAGCGTCTGCAAGACATCATGCTGAGTATTCACGCTGCATGCGTGCGTTATGGCCGCGATCCGCAGAGCAACCATGTCGACTATGTGCGTGGAGCGAATATCGCCGGTTTTGTGAAAGTAGCCGATGCCATGTTGGCGCAAGGTGTGCTGTAACACTCACAATTTTCAATTCAATATGTGCCAAACAAAAGGGAATACCGGATGGTATTCCCTTGAATTACGGCTAACTTAGCCGCTCGATACGCTGCCAATTATCCCTGCAACCCTTAGCAAGCCCCTTGTCGCTCAGCCTGTTCGGCCAGATACAACCAGGTTTCCACCACCGTATCTGGGTTTAACGAGACACTGTCGATCCCCTGCTCCAGCAGCCAGGCCGCAAAATCAGGGTGATCCGATGGGCCTTGTCCGCAAATCCCGACATATTTACCTTGCCGTTTCGCGGCCTGAATCGCCATCGCCAGCAGCGCTTTGACCGCCGCATTACGCTCATCAAACAGGTGCGAGATGATACCGGAGTCTCTATCTAGCCCCAGCGCCAGCTGCGTCATATCATTCGAGCCGATAGAAAAGCCGTCAAACAGCTGCAAGAACTCATCGGCCAACAGGGCATTCGATGGGATTTCGCACATCATGATCACTTTCAGCCCTTGCTCACCGCGTTGCAGGCCTTGCTCGGCTAACAACGCCAGTACGGATCGCGCTTCATCCGGTGTACGGACGAACGGGATCATCACCTCGACATTCGTCAGCCCCATCACCTCGCGCACTCGGCGAATGGCCGCGCACTCCAGCGCAAAGCAATCACGGAAGGATGCCGAAACGTAGCGCGACGCACCGCGAAAGCCCAGCATCGGGTTTTCTTCATGCGGCTCATAGCGCTCACCGCCCACTAAATTGGCATATTCGTTGGACTTAAAGTCCGACATCCGCACAATCACCCGCTTCGGCCAAAATGCCGCAGCTAAGGTGGCGATCCCTTCCGTGAGTTTACTGATATAAAACTCAACCGGATCGGCATAGCCCGCCATCATGCCGCGAATAATGTGCTGCAATTCAGCTGGCTGCTGCTCGAAATTGAGCAAGGCTTTCGGATGCACGCCAATCATGCGGTTAATGATGAACTCCAGTCGCGCCAAGCCCACCCCTTCGTTAGGTAAGCGCGCGAAATCAAAGGCGCGATCGGGGTTACCTACGTTCATCATCACTTTCAGCGGCAGTGGCGGCATCGCATCAATCTGTGAGCTTTGCACGCTGTACGGCAATATGCCTTGGTAGATAAAACCGGTGTCACCTTCGGCGCAAGATACCGTAACCGGCATACCATTATGCAGCATCTGAGTTGCATCACCGCAGCCGACTACCGCCGGAATACCCAGTTCACGGGCAATAATCGCCGCATGGCAAGTTCGTCCACCGCGATTGGTCACGATCGCCGCCGCCCGTTTCATGACCGGCTCCCAATCCGGATCGGTCATGTCAGTCACCAGCACATCCCCCGGTTGGACTTTGTCCATCTCATCGATACGCGCCACAATGCACACTGTACCGGCACCGATTTTATGGCCGATGGCACGCCCTTCGGCCAACACCTCACCGGCGTGCTCCAAACGGAAACGCTCAGTGACTTGCTGATTTGCCTGCACCGTCTCCGGACGCGCCTGCACAATATACAGTCGGCCATCGAGCCCATCTTTGGCCCACTCGATATCCATCGGGCGACCATAATGACGCTCGATCACCAGCGCTTGACGTGCCAATTGCTCCACCTCGGCATCGCTGAGGGAGTAGGTTTGCGCGCGCGCCGCGTCCACATCACACACTTCGACTTGCTTACCGTGCTCAGCGCTGCCCGAGTAGACCATCTGTACCCGCTTCGAGCCTAGCGTCCGGCGCACGACCGCCGGACGCCCCGCCTCCAGCGTCGGCTTATGGACATAAAACTCATCCGGATTCACCGCGCCCTGCACCACCATCTCCCCCAATCCATAGGACGAGGTAATAAACACCACCTGATCAAAGCCAGATTCCGTATCCAACGTAAACATCACGCCCGATGCCGCTTTATCTGAGCGCACCATGCGCTGGATCCCCGCCGACAACGCCACGCCTTTGTGGTCATAGCCTTGATGCACGCGATAAGAGATCGCGCGATCATTAAACAGCGAAGCAAACACATGTTTCACCGCCAGCATCACGGCATCTAACCCGCGCACGTTCAAAAACGTCTCTTGCTGACCGGCAAATGACGCATCCGGCATATCCTCCGCCGTGGCCGACGAGCGCACCGCAAACGAGCCTTCCGCATGCATATCAGCACTTAGCTGTGCATACGCCTCAGCAATAGCCTGCGTTAACGCGGGCTGGAATGGCGTATCCACCACCCATTGCCGAATTTGCGCCCCCGCTTTTGCCAGTGCGCGTACATCGTCCACATCCAGCGTATCCAATAATTGATGGATACGTTGATTCAACCCGCTTTGCTCCAGAAACTCATTAAATGCACGCGCCGTGGTGGCAAAACCATCCGGCACACTGACGCCCAACCCTGACAGATTGGCGATCATCTCGCCAAGCGACGCATTTTTACCCCCAACACGGTTTACATCATTCATGCCTAACTGGTGATACCAGAGTACATACGGTTCCACGGCTCGCCTCTCCTGTGTCAATGCGATGTTTTCAGTCCGATGGTGTTAGTGCGATGTTTCTAGTGCAATGCTGCTAGTACAAGGGATTCGTTCACTCGGCGCGCCTTCACTGACGCCATACCGAGCATCAATTTTCGTGCGTTGGTTTACGTTTCTGGTGTTTCAGATTGGTGTTTTTCCGCGCCTGATTCAGTATGGACTCAGATTCAATCAGTGAAATGAAACTCTAGCCATCACCGCCTCTGCGCCACCGGATAGCACTGTGGTGCAACCCCTGTTACGGAGCCACCTGCATGTCATCTCATCTGGAACGGACGGTATTTTATATCTCAGACGGAACGGCGATCACTGCCGAAGTGTTGGGGCACGCGGTTCTTTCACAGTTTCCGTTAACCCTGCAACAAATCACCGTGCCGTTTGTTGAAACGCCACAGAAGGCCGAAGCGATCCGGCAGCAAATAAATTCCTGCTATCAAAATAGCGGCTCACGCCCATTGGTGTTTTATTCCATCGTGATGCCGGAAATTAAAGCGATCATCGAGCGCAGCGAAGGTTGTTGTCAGGATATTCTGAATACCTTAGTCACCCCGATACAAAATGAGCTGCAAATTGCCCCGACTCCAACCCTGCATCGAACCCACGGGCTGGCGCGCGGTAACATGGAAAAATATGACTCTCGCATCGCCGCGGTCGAATTTGCCCTCGCGCACGATGACGGCATTTCGCTGCGGAACATGGAGCAGGCTGACGTGATTTTGTTGGGGGTATCGCGCTGCGGTAAAACCCCCACCAGCTTGTATATGGCGATGCAATTTGGTTTGAAAGTCGCTAACTACCCGTTTATTGCCGATGACATGGATAACCTCACCCTGCCCGCAGCACTGAAACCGTTTCACGGTAAACTGTTCGGTTTAACCATTCATCCAGAGCGTTTGATGGCAATTCGCAGTGAACGGCGCGATAACAGTCGTTATGCGTCGCTACGCCAATGCCGACTGGAGCTGACCGAGGTTGAGCTGCTATATCAACGCGAGCGAATTCCCTTTATCGATACAACCAACTTCTCGGTAGAGGAGATCTCAACCAAAATTATGGACATCATGCAGCTTAACCGTCAGATGTTTTAAATTTAGACAATCTGCTAACGATTCCTGCCATTGTGTAGGGAATCGATACCTATCTTGGCCGGACTGCTTGCAGCGCGGATAAATTCCGTTATTGTGTGTTTGTGAGTCTCTTCACAGCGCGTCTGTATGAAGTTACCAAGAGAATTTAGATGTCTATTAAAACTGATGAGTTACGCACTGAGCGCGTTGACAGCTTAGTCACGCCTGCTCAGCTGGCTGACGATTATCCACTCGATGATCAGGTCGCCGCGATGGTATTGCAGGCCAGAACCTGCATTGAAAATATATTAAGCGGACAGGATCCGCGCCTGCTGGTGATTGTCGGCCCTTGCTCCATTCACGACCCGAAGGCCGCGCTGGACTACGCCAACCGCCTGCATGCTTTGCATGAACGTTATCAGGATCGCCTGTTTATCGTCATGCGCACCTATTTTGAAAAGCCGCGCACCGTGGTGGGCTGGAAAGGGCTGATTTCCGATCCGTTTTTGGATGGCAGCTATCAGGTCAACGAAGGGATCCGCATGGCGCGCAAGCTGCTGGTGGATATCAACGCAATTGGCCTGCCTACCGCAACCGAATTTTTGGATATGGTGACCGGTCAGTACATTGCTGATTTGATCAGCTGGGGCGCAATTGGTGCCCGTACCACCGAAAGCCAGATCCACCGCGAGATGGCATCAGCGCTTTCGTGTCCGGTCGGCTTTAAAAACGGTACTGACGGCAACGTGCGTATTGCGATTGATGCAATTCGCGCTTCTCGTGCGCCGCACATGTTCTTATCGCCAGACAAAACCGGCCATATGACCATTTACCGCACCTCAGGAAATCCCTTCGGGCATATTATTCTGCGCGGCGGTAAAGATCCGAACTATCAAGCGAAGCATGTGGCCCAGGCGTGCGATCGTCTGCGGGAGTTTGATTTAGCCGAACATCTGGTGGTCGATTTCAGTCATGGCAATTGCCAGAAACTGCATCGCCGTCAGCTGGATGTGTGTGATGACGTGTGCGGCCAAATTCGCGCTGGCTCACGAGCCATTGCCGGCATCATGGCCGAAAGCTTCCTCACCGAAGGCGCGCAAAAAGTCGTTAACGGTCAGCCGTTGGTGTACGGGCAGTCGATTACCGATCCTTGCCTGAGCTGGGCAGATACCGAAAAACTGCTGGAAAAACTGGCCGACGCGGTCACCGCACGTTTCTGAAATCGGTGATTAACGGCTATACTCATCCCGTTATCTGGCTGATGGCCATGGCGGGATGAGTTTCTCTCCTTCCCTATCGTGTTATTTCTTTCCATCACGACTATCATGCACTGCGCATGAGCGCATCATGATTAGCCATCACCGCAAACCGGCTTTCGTTATCAAGAGGTTCGATAATGCAGCACGCGCAGTATCCTGACGCCTTGTGTCCCGGCGATCACTTGGTTTCCCCACGCCCCGGTTACTCTCATCACGGCATTTATATCGGTAATAATACTGTGATCCACTACTCCGGCCTGCACCGCAATGCGGTCAGCGGCAGTGTGTGTGAAATCAGTGTGGATGAGTTTCATGCCGGTTTTGGTTTTCGCGTACAAAACAATAAGGGTCGATACCAAGGGCAAGAAGCCGTGAAACGCGCGCGTAGTCGCCTTGGGGAAGATAAGTATCACTTGCTGTTTAACAACTGTGAGCACTTCGTGCATTGGGTTTTGCACGGCAAAGCCCGCAGCCAGCAGGTTAACAATGCGTTGATTGGCTTGACCACCGTGGTTCTCACCGGCGTAGGTCGTTGGGCGTTAAAAAAATACCGTGGCAGCGAACGGGTGTAATCCCCCTTCGCCTATCCACGGCATGTTGAATGTTGATTGCGCCTGTTATTTTATTGAGCTGATTGAGCGTGTTAGGCGTTATCGAGATGAAATTTTGCTAAATTAGCTCGCGCTACGCTGTACTTTGCTTTTCAGTTTGCCCAGCACATGCATCTCGCAGCGCTTACAGTCAAACTTCAGACGGAAAATGTCGTTACCCATCTCCAGCACCAGCGGATCCGGCTTTAATCCCTTCACCTCTTTCGGACACATATTCTGGGTATAGCGCAAACAGTGCTTGGTGATCATCAGCGACACTTCATCCGCTTCCTGATTCAGCTCATAAGCCGGCGCAATATCATCGACCCCATGCATGCGATAGAAATTTTCCGCCGCCTGGTTATACACATTACCCAGATAGCTGAGATTTTCCTGTGGGAAAGCCGGATTACCAACGGCCTGATGGCGCAGCGGACGCGGATAGCCATTGATGCGCGCCGCTTCTAACGCTTCGACCGCCTGACGACGTAACGCATTTAGCGCAGAAACAGGAATAAACCATGCCTGCTCTAATGTCACATCGATGTGCTGCGAGTAGAACAACGTGTTGCCCAGTTTAGCCAACTGCTCACGGATACTCTGGAACGCACGCTCAGGGTTGTTCGCCGGACTCTTCTCTGCCACTAACGGGATGCTAACACTAAAACCTTGCTCATCGGTCATCTGCAACAGGAAACCGTCAGTGGTTTCGCTAAAGTGCTGCGTGACACCAATCTGGCGAGTCGCGGATTCTTTTTCCAGCGTGCCGTCAAACACCTGATCTCGGTTACGGTACAAAACCGTATTTACCGTCAAACCCCGTACCGGCTCTGCCGTAAACAAGCGACGACCATCCGCACGGTTTACCCGCAACCCATTAACCACCTGACGCGCATTGAAATAGCACAGGCCATCACCGTTGTTAAACTCCGTCTCACCGCTCACTTCAAACCAGTTCGGGCCAACGCGAGTCACCTTACCCACTTCCTCACCGATATATTTCGGCGTGCGGAATGAAGTGATTGTTGGCTGACGCCCCAACAAGAAGTAATCGGTGCTACCTCGGTTGAAGGTTTTATCAGGATTCGGCACAAAGCTGTACTGACTGCGTCCTGCAGAAGAACGCGACAGTTCAGGACGCTCTTCCAAAATCTCATCCAAGTGCTGGCGATACCACGCCGTCACATTCTTGATGTAGGAGAGATCTTTCAAACGGCCTTCGATTTTGAACGAACGAATACCGGCATCGATCATCGCACGTAAGTTGGCCGTTTGGTTCATGTCTTTAAGGGATAGCAGATGTTGATCTTGTACCAGCGTCTCCCCTTCTCGGGTTTTCAATGAGCATGGCACGCGGCAAATCTGCGCACATTCACCACGGTTAGCACTGCGGCCGGTTAACGCATGACTGATATAGCACTGACCACTGTAGGCCACACACAGCGCACCGTGGATGAAAAACTCCAGCTGTACTGACGTCTGCTCAGATACCGCGCGGATCTGCTCCAAACTCAGCTCACGAGCCAGCACGACTTGTGAGAAACCGACATCCTGCAAGAAACGGACTTTCTCCGGTGTGCGGTTATCCAACTGCGTACTGGCATGCAGCGCAATCGGCGGCAGATCACATTGCAGCAACCCCAGATCCTGCACGATCAACGCATCCGCGCCCGCATTCCAGATTTGATGCGCCAGCACTTCCGCTTGCGCCAATTCGCTATCTTTCAAAATGGTATTCAGTGCCACAAACACCTGCGCACCATAGCGATGCGCAAAGGCCGCCAGTTGCTCAATGTCTGCCACACTGTTGCCGGCTGCTGCACGGGCACCAAAGGCCGGACCGCCGATATACACTGCATCCGCACCATGTTTGATTGCTTCAATACCAAACGCCAGATTTTTGGCCGGCGCCAGCAGCTCTAACCGGTTATCTCTTACCATCATCAGTCAGCAAAACCCTGTAAAACCCGAGGAATTAAGGGGCGAGAGTGTATACCAATCAGCATTCTGTTACCAATCTTGCCCCGATGTAGGTGGTAAATGGGTTACTCGCCTTTAAGCGCGATATTGAACACTTCACGCCCCTGCGCTTCCACTTTCAACCGCATATGATTTGGGGTGTTTTCCATCACCAAAATGTTGATATCCGCCTCATCACCAAGGTGTTTACGGATCACTGTCAGCAATTCATCTGCTACTGAATCGAGATTAAGTTCAGTCATAACCATCCGCCTCAAGTATGATCGTCACCCGCTAGCCATGCGAAATATTACGCATGCCCAATAGTGCGGTATGAACAGGTTTCTTCTCATTGATTCGTTAATGTCGCCGCTACCAGCCTTTACTTCAGCTAGTCACACCCTTACGGTTTCATCCTGAATGACTGCATTCCTGTTCACTCATCCTTAAGCGCGATCCGTACCGTTACTCCTGCGTACTGCTTACCTGTAAGATAACGTCGATTTAACACTGTTTTTTTATACAGTGCATTATGGCAATTCTCGTCATGATGTCCAGTCTGTTTTTACATCCTCGAGCACATCAAGTTCAGCCAGTGTAATTACCTCCGCCTCAAACACGTTTAGCCAATCCAATCAAATTTCAAGCATAGACCAATTTTATGCGCTTGTGATGCGAGTCAATTTATCGACAGCAAAAATCAGCAACAACATAGACCGCCAATCAATTAACGCCTTTATCCATCAATTGTGATTTAAATGATATATATGATAGTAGTCCGCAAAATCATCATGACTTGTAATCATTTGTTAGGAATGTTTTTACATTCTCACCTAACTACCTCGGGTAAGAATCCCACTTTTCAGTCCCAGATAAAAACCGGTTATGTGGCCGCTAAGAATCATCAGCAAAGAAAGCAAAAAGATTAGAAGAAAGACAAAAGAAGAGGAATGAAAAAAGGAAAAACAACACACTACAGGTACGCGACAAGGTAAATAACAGACAGGTAATCAGGATCAATTTAGATCTGCAGCCAATAATCTCCCCTTTCGGTAGTCTATTATCCTATCCACATAACTCGCATAATCCACCTAACATCGTGGCCTATAAACGTCATATGACAGAAACTAAACGTCCTGTACGCATAGCAGAAAAGTCACTCATCTTGGTAACGTTGATTTAAAATTTTGTAGCAACATTGAGTAGAGCAATTACTCAGCATCAACCTAGATACTGTAGGAATGAAAACACCAGCATCACTCGCGATTCAAAAATACACAGCTCCAAAAGTACATTCATAAAATGATTGCTATGATGATACGCCGGATAATAGTACTAACCATAAACCGATACTCCCCTATAAAAACTGAGTAAACACCTCGAAAATACCTCGGAGTAGTCATAGCCAAACGGCGTATTACTGTTTTTACTCTCGCCAAGCATTACCGGCAGTTACTATCCAAACGTCCACAGCCTGATTGTAAAATATCAGGCAAAATAAGGGCATCAATCAACTGAGCCTATCTTCGCTCGTGGCAGTATTTTTTATATTAAAAACAATAACGTTACTGATAATTCATAAACGAAAAAAGGAGCCTTTCGGCTCCTTTTGAAATCATGACATTACACAATGTCGCACTAACTCTATAGTTATATTCTTTGTACTGTGCTTGCACGTTGTAAAACAGCACCCTGACGTTAGACAAACTCACGATATAACAGCATATACCGGTTAAGATCAGAGATACTGCGGGTCACTCCGAAAACCCATAATGACGAACGGATGGGGAGACTGTTGCCAGCACCGCAGCTAACACTACATTACCGCGCACCACATTACCGCGATTTAGCGCTATGGCTTACTTAGTCATAGCTCTCTGCGGTAGTCAGGTACGTTTAACCCAGCCATTCGCCACTGAAACATTATCCGTTTGCAGACGCGGTCAAACTTACAGAGTTTTGATCAGGAAAGTATCCAGAGACTCACCTTTCTCCAGCGCTTTAGCAATTACGCTCGGAGTACGGCCTTGGCCAGTCCAGGTTTTAACTTCGCCGTTTTCATCCAAGTATTCGTACTTAGGTGCACGTGGCGCGCGCTTACCCTGCTTCTTCGCTGGCTCTTTTGCCACGATATCCAGCAGATCGTTCAGATCAATACCGTCTTCTTTCAGCATTTCGCGGTATTGTTCCAGCTTACGCGCACGCTCTTCTTCTTGCGCTTTCAGCGTGGACAGCTCTTCACGACGTTCTTCAACAACGACGGTCAGCTTTTCCAGTACAGATTCTAAAGTTTCCAGATCCACTTCGCGAGCAAATGCACGCAGAGAACGAATGTTTTTAAATAAGCTAATAATTTCTTGTGACATAATGAATGCAACTAACAGATATTGTTCTAATAGTAAGCCATCATAGATAATGATGACTGCGAGACTTCTATAATAGAACGAATTTCAGCATCTGCCAATATATACCGTCGATTAAATTGCAATTCACCCATTCAGATAACCCTGATGAATATCAGGAATTGAAAATATCTACGATATTTCGACGGCAATCATCGTTTAAATGCCGCAGTGCACTCATCCGATCAGCATTAACAAATGCACGACATTTGATCAGGCGCAAAGTATCACGCCACAAAAACCAAACAAATACGGCGCTGCTCACGCAACGCCGTACCGATTTAGCTCTAGCATCATCCGACAAGCCGTCTTTTATTTCTCTGACTGCAGGATGACAAATTTCTTATTTCCAGCCACTGTCGTGCACTGATTAAACAGACGACGTAATTTCAGATGGTATGCCAGATGACGGTTACCAATAATGCGCAACCAGCCCCCTTTTTTCAGACAACGACGCGCATCGCGAAACATCTGCCATGCAATATGATCCGTAATTGACTGTAATTGGTGGAATGGTGGGTTACATAATATCAACTGAATCGAATTAGCAGGAATATCTTCCAGACTATTTCCGACAATAAAACGACAGCGTGACATAAATTCCGGGTGGTTTTCCTGAATATTTATCCGGCTGGACTGCACCGCCATATAAGATTCATCAATGAAAATAACATCCGCATCTGGATTTTGCTTTAATGCGGTGAGGCCAATCACGCCATTGCCGCAACCCAAGTCCACCAGCGTACCGCTCATGCCTGAAGGAATATGTTGCATGAAAAAACGCGCCCCAATATCCAGTGATGCGCGAGAAAACACGTTTGCATGATTATGAATGCGCTCGCCGCTGCCTTCCAAGGTCCACACCGTTGGATAAGGCGATACCGGCGCACTCAGAGCCAGATCTGGCGTGGCGTACACGAGGCGTGCTTTTTTCCATGCCAAACTGGTACGCGTAGGGCCAATAATGCGCTCAAACAGCTTCAAGGTAGAGGTATGAATATCGCGCGCTTTCGCTGCCGCCAAAATCTGCGTCTGTGGCCCCATCACCGCCTTTAGCATCAATAATTGATGCTCTAGTAAGGCTAAGGTTTTCGGGATCTTAATCACCACCAACGCTGGATTTTCCGGTAGGGCCTGCAAGGTATCTTGCCAAGTCACACAATCAGCTGGCAGCTCATTACGAACCAGATTGCGCAGCAAAGCCTGTTGGCTAATATAGGAGTCGCCAATACTGATCGGATGATGCGAATGCAAAGCACAAGTCAGTGCGCCAAACTGATCATTAAAAATCAGTACCGGCCCATCCGGTTGCACGCCCTCTAATTCCTGCAACAGATATTCATCCGCCGCTTCCCAGGCCTGTAACTCGGCAGACTCCTCTTCCGGATAACGCTCCAGCTGCAAGCTTACGTTGCCCGACACAAAATGGCCCATTCGATCTCCGCCCATTCAAAACAAGAAAAGTACTGCATTTTAGCCTGAATTCAGCGCAATGTATTGAGATTGATTCTGCTGCGCGGCCAAGAATCGCGATAGTGATGCAAAAAAAGGCAATTATAAAAAACAAACCTTAAAATACAGTTAGTTAGATATTGGCTTTTTGCAAACAGTAGGCGATTGCGACAGCAAAAATCACGACTTGCCTCAATATAACTACTCGGATGTCAAAATTTATGCTCGACAAATGCCAGTGAATACGGAATCTTAACCGGTATTCTACAACTTCACTGAATGATATCCTTTCTCCTATGAATGCTGTTGTTATTGCCGTCAGTATTATGCTCTTGCTGAGCCTGATGCGGGTAAACGTCGTGATTGCGCTGACATTTTCAGCCATTATCGGCGGCCTGCTAAGTGGCATGAGTCTGACACAAACAGTTGAAACGTTTACCGGTGGTCTGGGTGGTGGTGCTGAAATTGCCCTGAGCTACGCCATGCTGGGTACGTTTGCTGTCGCGATTTCCCGCTCCGGTATTACCGATGTTTTGGCACAATATGTCATCAAACGTCTTGGCCGTGAAGCCAGCGCCAATAAGGTGTTCTGGTTCAAGTATATGCTGCTGCTGGCCATTACCCTGATTGCGATTTCTTCGCAAAACGCCATCCCTATCCACATTGCGTTTATCCCTATTCTGATCCCGCCGTTGCTGCATGTGATGGCACAGTTGAAGTTAGATCGCCGCGCTGTGGCTTGTGCCATTACCTTTGGTTTGACCGCGCCGTACATGATCTTGCCGGTGGGTTTTGGCGGTATTTTCCTCAACAACATTTTGCTGCAAAACCTGAATAACAATGGCCTGAGTGTTACTGCAGCTCAAGTTCCTAGCGCGATGGCGCTGCCCGTTGCCGGTATGGTGGTAGGTTTGTTCACCGCGCTGTTCATCAGCTACCGCAAGCCTCGTCATTATGATGTTGAGAAAATTCTGGCTGCCGAGCCTGAGAAAAAAGAAATCCAAACGCGTCATTTGTGGGTTGCTGGCGTTGCGATTTTAGGTGCCCTGAGTGTGCAGCTGTACACGAACTCCATCATTCTGGGTGCGCTGATGGGCTTTATCGTGTTCATCGTTGGCGGTGTGATCAACTGGCGTGACACACAGGATGTGTTTAGCCGTGGCGTACAGATGATGGCGATGATTGGCTTTATCATGATCACCGCATCTGGCTTTGCCGCTGTCATGAAAGCCACCGGTAGCGTGGAAACACTGGTGCATTCCATTACCGATGTGATTGGTCATAACCGCGCGCTGGGTGCGTTCCTGATGCTGGTTGTAGGTTTACTGATCACTATGGGGATCGGCTCCTCTTTCTCGACCGTACCGATTATTGCCACTATCTATGTGCCACTGTGCATTTCGTTTGGCTTTTCGCCAATGGCGACTATCGCGTTGGTAGGTGTGGCAGGCGCACTGGGCGATGCAGGTTCACCGGCCTCTGATTCCACATTGGGCCCAACATCTGGCTTGAACATGGATGATCAGCACGACCACATCTGGGATACCGTGGTGCCAACCTTTATTCACTACAACATCCCGCTGCTGATTTTCGGCTGGATTGCCGCCATGATTTTGTAATTACGAAGACATTAATTACGACGATCATGCAAGATAAGGCCGCTAATATGCCAAGTGTTAGCGGCCTTTTTAGATCATGGCTTCTGCTGCGCGCTGTTATGTGACAGTTGTTTGCCCTGCGCCGTAGGCCTAGGCCACAGCCAAAATTTGAACAACCGCGTATACCAAGGCAACAGTAGGTATGAAACGAACAGTACCGTTAATCCGGTAATAAACAAAAAGATCACCGGAGTGACCCAGTGCAGATGCAAACTGTGGATCAAATACGAAAAAATCTGTACTGAGGGATAAATCGCCAGCCACGTTAAGAACACCATTTTGTGCCGGTTCGGTGGTCTACTGGAAGTCAGCGCGGGAAGCGTAAACCAGATCTCTTGCCCACGCTGAATCTCCACTTCACTGCCTGTACTCAATTTTTCCATAGGCACAGTCCAGCGGCGACGTAATCCCGAATTAAGCCACGCCTCATACTGTTCGCGCGAAGCAAAGTTAAACGTCACTTTAAACTCAGGCTGCGCTTGATCTGGACGTACGACCCTCGCGCCCAGAAATCCAGCAAATGACTGCGTATCATGCAGTAAATGCTCCACCAATTTTTCAAATGCAAACTCATTCCCGGGGATCACTTTATGACTGATCACCGAGGAGATAATGTGATGATTTTCTTCCACATGTCACCCGTGGTACTTGATGTGCACCAAGCCTGTTACAACAGATAAAAGGCCACTGCACACCGGTGACCTTTTATTTTCCTCTCACCGCAACCTATTATTCTTTCAGCGGTTTTACTCAGTAGCGCGATACTGGATCACCCGCAACATACCGGACACCATGTGGTACATGTTATGGCAATGGAACACCCAACGCCCCGGATTATCCGAATAAAACTCCAACGCCACCTTGGCCATTGGCGGTACCGAGATGGTGTCCATCAAGGCCGAATGATTGGCATCCCGCATATGTGGATCCAATACGCGGAAGAAGTGACCATGCAAATGCATCGGGTGATACATCATGGTTTCGTTGATCACTTCCAAGACCACGCGCCGTTTCTGAGAAATATCAACCGGCGCAGCATCAGGATAATATTCTCCGTTGATACTCCAATGGTAGGTTTTCATATCACCATTGAGCCGCATAGCAATTCGCTCTTGCGGTACATCTGGCATAGTTGTCGGTAACATGGAACGGATCACCCACGCATTAGCTAACCGTAATTGAGCGCGTGTTGCGATGCTATCTGCCGGCGTTGGCGCTGCAAACTCTGCCGGCAACGCCACATCACCAACCCGTAAGATCGCCAACGCGCCGGTTGTTTGCCCGACCGCCTCGCCCACAATCCGATAAATTCCCGGTTTACCAGCGGTGATCAGCGCATCATAGCGTTCAGCCGTCGCCATCAAGATGGCATCCGACGCCAGTGGCTGCACAATGTTGCCATCTTTAGCAATCACCTGCAGTTCATGCCCCTGCACCGACAAGCAAAAATAAGAAGATGAAGAGCCGTTGATAACACGCAGCCGGATACGCTCACCGGGCTTCGCCTCCACGATAAATGGCTTTTCTGGCAAGCAGCCATTAAGAGGGAAACGGGTATATTGCACATCCACACCAAATTTTTTGCCGCCCGGGTACGGAAAAACGGCTTCTTTCGGCGGTAATGTTGGCGCTATGGCCGCCTCTGGCGCTGGCTTATGCTGTAACGCATCCAGCACTTGATACGGATCAGCGGATAATCGGTCTTCCATAAACAGCACCGCTTCTTTGTCGTAAACAAACGGCTCATCAGGATCTTCCAAAATCAACGGGCCCGCTAAGCCCTGCTGATCTTGCAAGCCAAAATGCGAGTGATACCAGTAGGTACCTCCCTGCACTACCGGCCAGCTGTAGGTGGTCTCTACACCTTGCGGGAGCGGCACTTGCGAAACATTCGGCACCCCATCCATCAAGTTAGGCACTAAAATGCCATGCCAATGCACGGTGGTCGGCTCTTTCATCCGGTTACGCACGGTGGTGTAAAAGATATCCCCTTTTTTGAGCCGAATTTCCGGTCCACATGGCTGATCATTAATCTGAATCAACTGGCAGCCTTGCGGCATTTTTGGCCCGTAGGCGATATCCAAGCTAAATTGCTGCCATGGGAAATGGCCGGATAACGGCGTCGGGATCGCCGCTTTTCCCTCACCCGCAGGCGCTGAAGATGGCATGCATGCCGCTCTAACACTTGACGACAAAGCCAATAGCGGCTGTGCCGCCAGCATTGCGCCTGTCACCCCTAACAGCTTACGACGAGTCAAATTGCAGGTGCCTGACTCCTGCGTTGAGGCCGTTGCACTGGTACGATGGAAAATAGATTTGATATTCATCTGGACAACCAAAAATACAGTCAATATTGTCATGCTGCGCCACACAGCTAACTGCATATAAATCCATCAGATAGTGAGCTAGCGGCGTGCAGCATCGTTGTTGGTAGGATAACGCTGAGGGATTTGTCGGGTTATCAGGCTATGTAAGCAAAAACCGCAAACCGTATTGGCAATTACAACTGGCAATATCCGGTATTCATCCGCTACAACCCGCAATATCAAGGCCCGTAATCAAGGAGTTACAACGAACTAGGTGAGACTGTAAGTAAAAATCGCAGAAAGGAAGGGTATAGCAACACAAACAAAAAAGCCGAAGAGCACCACGCACTCTCCGGCCTGTATTCAGGGAGTTTTCGTTAGAATAAGCGTTTTTTAATCTGCCCCAACGCGCTCACTACCACAAAAACCACCATGCCGACCAATACACCAAACAGTGCATTCAGGAACATTGGCATCAGCGCTGTTAATACGCTCCCCATAGAGCCCATCAATGTCAGTGACGCAGTCAAATCCAACATAGCCACCGACACAAAATGCAAGCCGTGCGCCACAATGCCGCCACCGACCATAAACATGGCGACGGTACCAATCACCGTCAGCGAACGCATCAAATACGGTGCTGCCATCAAAATGCCATAGCCCACTTTGTGCAATACCCGTACCGGTAAACTGTTACCGGGGATGCGCGCCAGATACAAACCACCATCATCCAGCTTCACAATCACCGCCACAATGCCATACACCCCAACGGTCATGACAATCGCTACTGCCGCCAATACCGAGAACTGCACAGTCAAAGAGTAAGCAGCCACCGTACCAAGAGCTATCGCGATGATCTCAGCCGATAAGATGAAATCGGTAGTAATCGCGCCTTTCACTTTTTGCTGTTCAAAACGCCGACGCCCTTCATCACTGGCCGCAGCTTGTAATAAAGCAGCATTTTCATCTTCTGCATCAGCATGCCCAGCATTGTCCGCGTCTGCTGTATGTGTCAGTGAGTGCCAGATTTTTTCAAACCCTTCAAAACACAAAAACATACCGCCCAACATCAACAGCGGCGTAATAGCCCAAGGGATAATGGCGCTGATCAATAATGCGGCCGGCACCAAAATTAACTTATTACGAAACGAACCTTTTGCAACTGCCCACACAACCGGTAGTTCACGATCAGCATTCACTCCGGAAACTTGTTGCGCATTCAGCGCCAAGTCGTCACCCAATACACCGGCGGTTTTCTTCGCCGCCACTTTAGTCATGGCAGCGACATCATCCAAAATACCTGCAATATCATCCAGCAATGCGAAAAAACTTGCTCCAGCCAAGGGAAACCCCGCTTTCATCTCAAAAAATAATAAAAGGCGATCCCGCACGAGATCACCTAACACCCTCGGTAGTGGCTACGTACTCACTGATATTCTCCATTTTCATCTGGTTTTTCATGTAAATAGGCAGCGCTGCCATGTACATAATGTGAAAAATGAGCTGTTGAGCACCGCGGACAATACGCCAGCCGACAGATTAATTATGGTGATGGTTATTTGTCGGCTGCACGACCAAGGTCACAGAAAGTATAACGGGAATCCACCATTGATTCATATGATAAAAATCAGAGTGTCGCTATATTAAGGTTGATGTAAAAACTGTTGGCATAAAGAGCTTGCCGCAAACGAAGCAGTTAAGACGCAAACGAAGCAGTTAAGACGCAATCGCTGAGTCTTTCAATAAAGTCCGGTTAATCGTGTCATTCAAACGGCTCATCGTCAGGGGTTTGGTGCAGTAATCAACCATCCCAGCGCTCAGGCAATCATTGCGCACCCCAATCGTGGCATCCGCCGTCAGCGCAATGATGCGCGGTGCAGTGCTACCCAATTCGCGGATAATGATTTGAGTGGTTTCAATACCGCCCATGCCGGGCATGTGTAAATCCATAAACACAATATCGTAGTGTTTTTGTCGCACCTTCTCACAGGCTTCTTCGCCACTGGTGGCGGTATCCACCTCATGCCCCATTTTACGAAGCATCGACTTCACCACCATCAGGTTCACTTTGTTATCATCAACCACCAGCAGCTGTTTAGCACTGTAGATTTTCTCGATTTCCGCACTTTCATGCGGAGCGCAATGATATTCACGAGCATCAAAGTGCTTAGCGATAACCGCTTGTAAACCTTGTGCTTTCAGCGGTTTAGTCAGGTAGTCATCCATCCCAGCCGCCAAATACATTTCACGTGAATCTTCCATCGCATCGGCGGTCAGAGCGATGATCACTACTTTTTCACCACGCTCATTTTTCATTTTGCGGATCACGGCAGCCGCCTCTAGGCCGCTCATCAGTGGCATTTGAATATCCATCAAAATCAGATCAAAGACTTCGTCGCGCACTTTATCGATAGCAATGCAGCCATTCTCCGCAGTTTGGACCTTATGACCGTGACTGATCAGCAGCGTAGAGATAAATTTGCGGTTGGCGGCGCTGTCATCCACCAGCAAGATCCGGATTTGCGGGATGCACTGCTCACAGGCCATGTTTTTGCACTTCTCGTTAGGCGGCGACATATCCTGTTTCGGGGCATCTCTAGTAATAAACGAGAATGTAAAACAGCTCCCTTTGCCAAGCTCACTGGTGAGGGTGATATTCCCTTTCATCAATTTGGCAAGACTCTTGGAAATCTCAAGCCCTAAACCCGAACCGCCATAAAAACGGTTGGTGGACAGCTCTGCTTGTGAAAAACGCTGAAAGAGTTTGGGGATCACATCGGGGGCGATACCGATACCGCTGTCAGTTACGGCAATATCAATGCGGTAATTACCGCCACTGATCGCCTTACTACGCACATCCATGCGGATAAAGCCTTTTTCGGTAAACTTGACGGCATTACTGAGCAAGTTCATTACAATTTGCCGGATCCGGATCGGATCCACTTCAACCCAAGTCGGTAAATCCGGTTGCAGATTTAAGGTGAACTCCAACCCTTTCTGGCTTGCGGCATTGAATACCAAGCGATGAGCATTAATCAGTAAGCTCGACAGCGAACAGGCCGACACATCAAGCCGGACATGCCCCGCTTCCAACTTAGACACATCCAGAATATCGTTCAGTAATCCCAGCAAATGCTCGGCGGAGTCGCGCGCTGTTGCCAAATAATCGGCTTGTTGAGAATTCAGAGTGCTATCTTCCAGCAAAGAAATCATGCCAATCACCCCATTCATTGGGGTTCGGATCTCGTGGCTCATATTAGCCAAAAATACACTCTTCGCTCGGTTACCGGCTTCTGCTTGGAAACGGGATTCTTCCAGTTTTTCGGTTAGGCGTAACAACTCCAAATTGTGCTTTTTACTGCGCTGCAATTGACGCCAGGCCAATAAGGCAAACGCAATAATCAGCACAAACTGCAAGGAGGCAATCGCAGTAGTGGTGACAATCTGGTTACTGACGGTCTGATTACGGCTTTCATCGAAATCCGTAAACGAGACATTCACTTGCAAGATGGTTTTTTGAATCAGTGGGTGCAAACGCGCCAATGCCAGCTCTAGCTGTTTAAAGCGCACCGGATCATATTGCACGTCAACATCCGGCCCTAAAATAGTGTCGGCATAGGCAATAAATTCCGGTAGTTCATGTTTGATTTGCTGATAAATCGGCTGGCCATTGAGAATTTCACGGCTATCACTGCCATGCAACGCCAAATTGATGCGGCTAACAAAGGTGTCATAGCGAAGCTGTAATGCCTGCATGGCATCCGGACTGCCCTGTTCATTTTGTACTTTCAGTAACTGGTACTGCAGACGATAAAACTCATTCTGCAACTGAAAGTAGGTCCACATCAGGTTATCGTCACCAATACTGGCAGTCCGTTTCAGATCATCAAACTGCCGATACTGGATAAAGGCGATGCTGAAGAAACTCCCCAGCAGCACCAAGCAAATCACGACCAGCAGCCGATAATTGGTTCTCATGCAGGCATACTCTACACTACTCGACCTTCATGGATGTCACTTGCCACGCGCAGCGACTGTAATAAGACTTGGTTTTCAACTCAGGATTGGCATCAAACGGATAAATCACAAACAGTGGGCCTTTGTCGCGCACACTGAGCATTTTGCCATCAATTTTGCGCGCTAAAATCACATTGTATTTGGCTAAATCCGACACGGGCAGTGTCGACTCATAGTCATTCAATGCGGTAAAGGTCAGCGTTTTTCCTGATGCCTGCACCGCAGCCAACACATCTTTAATTAGCGGCCCTTCGAAAGTTTTCTCACCTTCATACCATGGTGTGGTGGTGGTAATGGTGTACTGCGGCAACGCATCTAACAGTGCATTATCAAAAACGGCGCTATCACCCACATTGGTTTTAGCAATAGAGCCGGAAACCGTCAGGACCGGATCGCCCGTCACCGCCTCAAGCGCTTGTGCCGAAGTCGACACAGTGCTGGAAACAAGGCCGGTCACAGCCATCAGCCCGGCCAACAACCATGAACGCAACATAATCACACTCATCAGGATTTCCCCCTTGGGAGTAATGGCTAGTTTTCTAGGTACGCCAGCAACGCATCGCGCGTTGGTCCAGCAAAATCCAAAAAGTTGTCGTAATCCGGCACGCACTGCTCCCCTGCACCTTTGCGGCACAGCGTTTCAACACTTAAAGCAGCTTGATACAAACGCAACGCGCCTAATGAACCGGAGCTGCTTTTAATGCAATGCGCTAACTTGCCCAACGCTACCCAATCATTTTGATGACGAGCCTGCTGCATCTGCTCGACATGTTCACCCAGCTCAGTGAGATAAACCTCAATCACTTCTTTCAGCACATCGGCTCCGATTTCGTGTTTCAGCTCACCCAGCACCTGTAAATCTATCCATTCAGCGTCTGCCAGTTCTGATTTTTGCAGCTGCATCATATTCTCTCCCACCTGCTGTCGCGCCATCCGTATCACATGTCTGTATTGATGTGTCTGCCATGTGAACCGATGCAAATATATTCTCTATATCTCTTCTCTGCGCCTGCCTGTCGGCTGATTCCATGCGCCTAACACCTCAACTCAGTCGTAGGCTTAGCACCTTAATAGGATTGTATTAAGTATTGCTGCTTTAACTAACAAGATAGCATTGGATAACAAAATATTCACACTGTCACGATGTAGAAATGCGCGGTAACGCCGGCTAAATAAATACCAGAGAGTATTGGGAAATCGAGCTTGATGGGCGCTGGATGCACCAAAGAAAAAGCCGCTGAAATCAGCGGCTTTAGAGACGAAAAAGGATATGTAGCTCGCTTATGCGTTACGCGCACGCTCAGCAGTCAACGCCGCAATTCGGGCGATCACGTCAACAGCGCTTTCCATGCCTTCAACCGTCACAAACTCATGTTTACTGTGGAAATTATAACCACCGGTGAAGATATTCGGGCATGGTAACCCGCGATACGAAAGCTGCGCACCATCGGTACCACCGCGGATAGGTTTTTCGCATACGGTAACGCCACACTCTTGCATCGCTTGACGCGCAATGTCGATGATGTGCGGATGCTTAAGCACCTTGTCACGCATGTTGCGGTAGGCATCGCTAAAGCTGATAGTGGCGTGGCAGCCGTTTCGCATACCTGCATTTAAACTGTCAACTTTGTCTTGCAGCAGACGCTTACGCGCCGCGAAATTATCGCTATCGAAATCGCGAATGATGTAATGCAGCTCCGCTTTTTCCACAGTGCCTTTAAATTGATTCAGATGGAAAAAGCCTTCATAGCCTTCGGTATGCTCTGGCGTTTCTTCTACCGGCATGCTGGCATGAAACTGAGCGGCTAATGTTAGTGCATTGACCATCACATCTTTGGCTGAGCCTGGGTGAACGTTGTTACCTTGAATATGGATCACTGCGCTGGCGGCATTGAAGTTTTCATACTCCAACTCACCAACCGCACCGCCATCAATGGTATAAGCCCAATCAGCCGCAAAACGTTTAACGTCGAAATACTGCGCGCCACGGCCAATCTCTTCATCAGGGATGAAGCCCACACGAATATCGCCGTGCGGAATATTGCTCTCTTTCAGACGCATAATGGCAGTCATGATTTCAGCAATACCGGCTTTATCGTCTGCACCCAGCAAAGTTTTGCCGTCAGTGGTGATCAGCGTTTTACCATGCAGCTCGTGCAAAACAGGGAACATCACCGGCGAGAGGATCTCGTCACCGATGCCCAGAGCAATGTCGCCGCCACGGTAGTTATCCACGATTTGCGGGTTAACGTTTTTGCCAGAAAAATCGGGCGAGGTATCCAGATGCGCAATAAAGCCGATGGTCGGCACCTTCCAATCCACATTGGTCGGCAACGTAGCCATCAGGCAACCGTGTTCATCCAAATGAATATCTGTTAGCCCCATCTCCTGCAATTCGTCCTGCAGCGCATGCGCCAATTTCATCTGCCCTTCGGTGCTGGGAACATGCCGGCTACTGGCTTTAGATTGCGTATCGAAAGAAACGTAAAAGAAAAATCTGTCTAACAGTCTATCCATCTTTGTCTGTGCCTCGTATTTAGTCCCTCTATTATGCAAAGAGCGCACAGGCAAGAATTGCGGCAAGTCAGTTTTTTGTCGAATGCTGCTGAATAAACGGTGTTATTTTTTCTGGAATGGCCGGAAATGTAAGTAAATCTGTCTCTATATTTACCATTTGTTCCGTATTCAGGGTCAAAATATGATTTTTTATATAAAGCGGATTTTTTGATGTAGTTCCAAGAACTTTGCCATCCGCCACCGAAAAGTGCAGCACTAACCCCGAGACATGCGGCATATAACGGCGGGTGACAAAAGTGCCAAGGCGTTGATAAACCTCGTTCATATCTTTTACCAATGCGGCCAGTTGCTTACCTTCTATCTGCGTCGTCATCGGCAACGTGCTAACCACTTGTACAGACAAACTGCACGGCTGCTCCGCGTTGATATCCATCGTCAAATTTGGGTTAAGGCTGCGCAAATTGGTATCCAGCGGGATTTTGATCTCCTGATCTGCACCGGGCTGCAACACTTCCTGATGCCGACCGGATGACATCACAATCTGGCGAATCTGGCAGGTTTGGCCGTTTTGCGGGTTAACCAGGAAATACGCAAGACGCGCTTGCAGCGCGGGCTTATCTGCCGCCGCTATACGCATTGGGTCGTCATAAAAATTCTTATATTCAAAGACCTGCGTGACAGCTTGCACAGCAGTACAGGGTAACAACGTTAATGCAGCAGCCACATATGCGGTCATTCGCGCAGAAAAGAAGAATGCCATCAGTCCCTTTACTCCCTTGTCAGTATGACTTCCTTGTATACGGCATAATAACAGAGCGAACGGTTTTCCACCGCTCTTCCTGCGTTTTCTAAGTGATAGCCGAATAAGTCATAGTTGTGTAAGTGATGGTTGTATCGTGATAGGTAAAACCCATGTAACACGTAATCAATGAGTTACACGTCAAGTTGAAAATGGCGGTGACATCACGTGGCACTGCAAGGTGCCGGTTTGTACCGCGAAACGTCCAATGGCAAATTTATGGGCGCAAACTATCATTTGAGCTTTCGCAGTGAAAAGAGGAAAATTGCGCCGATAAGGGGAAAACGCCTTTTATTTCTGGGCAGTTACCATTATCATTCGCGCTCTTTTTTATATCCAGTGGCGTCTTTGGTTAACAGTCTTTTCCAAAGACGGTTCTATCTGTACACATTAAGGATAGAGTAAGAAACTAAATGACTGAACAACGCTCTCGTACGCCGGTAGTAGAACTCCGAGCAATTTGTAAGGGATTCGACGGCAGGGACATCATCTCGAATCTCGATCTCACCATCAACCATGGTGAATTTCTGACCATTCTCGGTCCTTCCGGTTGTGGTAAAACCACCGTACTCCGCCTGATTGCGGGTCTGGAAGACGCCGACTCCGGCCACATTATTCTCGATAACCAGGACATCACCGACATTCCGGCGGAACACCGTCACGTGAATACGGTTTTTCAAAGCTATGCCCTGTTCCCGCACATGTCGGTATTTGAGAACGTGGCTTTTGGTCTGCGGATGCAAAAAGTCCCTGCTGCGGAGATCGAGCCTCGGGTGATGGACGCCCTGCGCATGGTTCAGCTGGATGAATTTGCCGATCGTAGTCCGCATCAGCTTTCTGGTGGTCAACAGCAACGTGTGGCAATTGCCCGCGCGGTGGTGAACAAGCCAAAAGTACTGCTGCTGGATGAATCACTTTCCGCACTGGATTACAAACTGCGTAAGCAGATGCAAAACGAATTGAAAGCCCTGCAGCGTAAGCTGGGGATCACCTTCATTTTCGTTACCCATGATCAGGAAGAAGCCCTGACCATGTCAGATCGTATCATCGTGATGCGTGATGGCCGTATTGAACAAGACGGTACGCCACGTGAGATTTACGAAGAGCCACGCAACCTGTTTGTGGCGCGCTTTATCGGTGAAATCAACGTGTTCGACGCGCAGATTATCCGCCGTGTGGATGACGAGCGTGTACTGGCCAACGTTGAAGGCCGTGAATGTCATATTCATAACGTGATGATGGATGTACAGGCGGGTGACAAAGTGCACGTGCTGCTGCGCCCAGAAGATTTGCGTATCGAAGAGATCCACGACAGCGAACAAATCGATGGCATCATAGGCTATGTACGCGAGCGTAACTATAAAGGCATGACACTGGACTCAACCGTCGAGCTGGAAAGCGGTAAGTCAGTGATGGTCAGCGAGTTCTTCAACGAAGACGATCCAGATGTGGATCACTCCCTTGACCAGAAAGTGGCCGTGACCTGGGTAGAGAGCTGGGAGGTGGTACTCGCCGATGAAGACGACGCGTAAGTTTCAGAATTTCGTCATTGCGACGATCGTCGGCTGGCTGACTATTTTTGTCTTTATTCCCAACCTGATGATCATCGCCACCAGTTTTCTGGTGCGGGATGACGCAAACCTGATCCAGCTGACCTTTACGCTGGATAACTATACCCGTTTGTTCGATCCGCTGTATGCGGAGGTCATGTGGCACTCGCTTTCTATGGCGATGCTGGCCACGGCCTTGTGTCTGATCATCGGTTACCCGTTTGCGTATATTATTGCCAAAATGAAGCCGAAGTGGCGTCCGATCATGCTGTTTTTGGTGATTGTTCCTTTTTGGACCAACTCCCTGATCCGGACCTACGGGCTGAAAATTTTTATCGGCACCAAAGGGCTGCTGAACACCATTTTGCTCTCCATTGGCTTGATTGATAAACCGCTGAAGCTGATGTACACCGAACAGGCCGTGATCATGGGTCTGGTGTATATCCTGTTGCCGTTTATGATCCTGCCGCTCTACTCCAGCATCGAAAAGCTGGATCATGCTTATATCGAAGCGGCCAAAGATCTGGGTGCCAGCAAGTTCCAGACCTTTATCCGCGTGATTTTGCCATTGACCATGCCAGGCATTGTTGCCGGTTGCGTATTGGTACTGTTGCCTGCGATGGGCATGTTCTACGTTTCTGACCTGCTGGGCGGAGCCAAGAACTTGTTGATCGGTAACGTGATCAAAAGCCAGTTCCTCAACATCCGTGACTGGCCGTTTGGCGCAGCAACCAGCGTAACGCTGACGGTATTGATGGGCTTGCTACTGCTGGTGTATTACCGCGTTGGTAAGCTGCTGAACAGAAAAGGTGAGTTAGAATGATCGGTCGACTGCTACGTGGCAGCTTTATGGTGACGGTCTATGCCTATCTGTATATCCCGATTGGCATTCTGATCGCGAACTCGTTTAACAGCTCGAAATACGGCATTAAATGGGAAGGTTTCAGCCTTAACTGGTATGAGCGCCTGTTTAACAATGACAGCTTAATTCAGGCCGCGAGCCACTCGCTGACTATCTCTATTTTGTCGGCAACCTGCTCAACCCTGATTGGCGCGATGACTGCGGTGGCGCTGTTTCGCTATCGTTTTCGCGGCAAGCCGTTTGTCAGCGGCATGCTGTTTGTGGTGATGATGTCGCCAGATATCGTGATGGCCATTTCACTGTTAGCACTGTTTGTGGTAGTTGGCGTATCACTGGGCTTTTGGTCACTGCTGTTCGCCCACATCACATTCTGCTTGCCGTTTGTGGTGGTTACCGTGTATTCGCGTCTGAAAGGCTTTGATGTGCGGATGTTGGAAGCGGCCAAAGACTTAGGCGCCAGTGAAACCGTGATCTTACGTAAGATCTTGCTACCACTGGCAATGCCTGCGGTAGCTGCCGGTTGGTTGCTGAGCTTTACCCTATCGTTAGATGACGTGGTGGTCTCTTCATTTGTAACCGGCCCAACCTATGAAATCTTGCCATTGAAAATTTACTCAATGGTGAAGGTAGGCGTGTCACCGGAAGTGAATGCGTTGGCGACACTGATGCTGGGCGGCTCGTTGATTTTGATTATCACCAGCCAGCTGTTACTGCGTAAAAAACATGCCTGATCTGCGGATGCAGATTAAGCTGTAAACAGGCGATACCTGTTACTTATCCATATCTGCGGGGGGAGAAATGGCTCTACCCCGCTTTTTTAACCTTAACTTATAGGAGAGTCTTGAATGAAACGATGGTCACGTCTTCTTGCTGTGGGGATGATGGCGCTCGGCATTCAAGTTGCGAATGCGGCAGACAACGACAATAACGTAGTGTACTTCTACAACTGGTCGGAATATATCCCATCTGGTCTGTTGGAAGAGTTCACTCAGGAAACGGGGATCAAGGTGATCTATTCCACCTATGAATCCAACGAAACCATGTATGCCAAGCTGAAAACGCTGAATAAAGAAAACGCATACGATTTGGTCGTGCCGTCTACCTATTATGTCGATAAAATGCGCAAAGAAGGCATGCTGCAAAAGATCGACAAGAGCCAGCTGCCAAACTATAAGAACTTGGATCCCGCTCTGCTGAACAAGCCGTTTGACCCGAATAACGATTACTCCATTCCTTATATTTGGGGTGCGACCGGTATCGGCGTGAATACGGATGCAATTGATCCGAAAACCGTGACATCTTGGGCCGATCTGTGGAAGCCGGAATACGCCGGTAGCCTGCTGATGATGGATGATGCGCGTGAGTTCTTCCACGTTGCACTGCGCAAGCTGGGCTACTCTGCTAACACCACAGATCCAAAGCAGATTGAAGAAGCCTACCATGAGCTGCAAAAGCTGATGCCAAACGTGCTGACCTTCAACTCTGACTTCCCTGCGAATCCTTATATCGCCGGTGAAGTGAATCTGGGTATGCTGTGGAACGGCTCTGCCTATATGGCGCGCCAAGAAGGCACCCCAGTACAGATCGTATGGCCAAAAGAAGGCGCTATCTTCTGGATGGACAGCTTGGCTATCCCTGCTGACGCCCGTAACAAAGAAGGAGCACTGAAGCTGATCAACTTCCTGATGCGTCCTGATGTAGCGGCAAAAGTCGCGAAAGAAATTGGTTATCCAACACCAGTCAAAGCTGCCCAGCCTCTGCTGCCAAAAGAGATGGTAGAAGACAAAACCATTTACCCTGATGAAAAAACCATCATGGCTGGTGAGTGGCAAAGTGATGTGGGTTCAGCCAACGAACTGTACGAAACCTATTTCCAGAAGCTGAAAGCTGGTCGTTAATCGTCTGATTTCAGTTCACTGATTTAGCTATGACTAAAAAACCGAGCTCTGCTCGGTTTTTTTATCTGCCCTACTCGCATCCCTTCACGAAAATGTGATTCGTGTTTTACGGACGCTTCGCCGATTTTTGGCAAAAGCGGACATTTGGCGAAAGCGGATGTTGTGCAAAAAATTGCCCCAACTCACCCCGCTCTTGCTATTAGCGATATTCGCCCGCCAATAGCTGATTCACAAAAGCTGGCACCACGTCACTGGCTTTGCCATACAGCTTCTCAGCAAACTCATTTTCCACAAGGCTCGGCTCTAAATTTAGCTCAACGGTGTGCGCACCCGCCAAGCGCGCCTCATGCACAAACCCCGCAGCCGGATACACATTGCCCGACGTGCCAATCGCAATAAACAAGTCAGCCTGCGCTAACGCGGTGTAAATCTTATCCATCCCAATTGGCATCTCACCAAACCACACCACGTGTGGACGTAGCGGTGAAGGAATTTGGCAACAGTGACAATGATCATCGGTATGTAAATCACCGCGCCACTCAATGGTTTGCCCTGACTCCGGACAACGCGCTTTGAGCAATTCACCGTGCATATGGATAATCCGGCGATTTCCAGCACGTTCGTGCAAGTTATCGATGTTTTGCGTCACTAGCAGGAAGTTATCCCCCAGCGCCGCTTCCAAAGTCGCCAGCGCCACGTGCGCAGGATTTGGCTCTAAGTCTTCCGACAACAGCTCTTGACGACGTAGGTTGTAAAAATGCTGCACCTGCTCTGGATCGCGCAAATAACCTTCAGGAGTGGCGACATCTTCAATCCGATGGTTTTCCCACAACCCATTTTGATCGCGAAAAGTCCGGATCCCGGATTCGGCGGAAATCCCGGCGCCAGTCAATACGACAACCTTGCCGATATGCTGATGCTGCATAATTTTACTCCCTAGATTCATTTCACCGTGCGTGTCACCGCATTCCCCGCGGCCAAGATTACAAGACGAACGACGCTGACATTGAAACTGCCAGAGATGCCGCCGCCGACGGACGCGTGTTGTCATCAGGTGTGTCATTTACATTCAGTACCACGAGTATCTTGCGTGCCGTTTGTTGTTCTACCATCAAGATGCGCAAACCACGGCCGCAATAAGTAGAGCTATTACCATGTCACTGTTAGGGATAAAAATAAAGTTCGCCTTTAGTCCATAATAAATCTGCACACACTCGGTAACCCATCCGCAGACAAAGAAAAACCCGAACACACACCAAGGTCAGTATTCGGGTTTGAGTCGTGCGAAAAACGGCCAAGCCGCAACGATATTTACACAGAACGTGTAGTTCTGCTGACGTTACCGATGTAATGCCAAGCTCGTCGCTTACCGTGACTACGCTATTAGGCCAAATTTAAGAAAGCGGCCCCGCGCACGCCCCCCGCGTCACCGTGACGTGCTTTAATGATTTTTGGCAACTTAGCCACATGCAACAGGTGCGCTGGTAAACGCTTTGGCAACTCTTGGTAAATTAGCTCAAAATTAGACAAACCGCCGCCTAGCACCACCACATGTGGGTCAAGGCAGGTAAAGATGTTCGCCAAGCAAATCGCCAACAGCTCCATGAACCGCTCAACGTGCTGCACGGCGCGGCGCTCACCTTGTTCATAGTGAGCTATGATTTCAGGGGCAGACAGTTTTTCTGAGAAATAGTGGTCATACAGCTGCTCAAAACCGCGCCCAGACAGGTAGTTGTCAATACAACCGCTGTTTTTACAGCCGCACGGGAAAATCGGCGCATTTTCCATACCGAGCAATTTCAATGCATCGTATGGCAAACGGGTATGCCCAATTTCACCCGCAATATTGGCGCGACCAGAGTGCACCTTGCCATTGAAAATCAACCCGCCCCCAACTCCGGTACCCAAAATCAGTCCCAATACGGACGGCTCACCGCGCAGATCTTCATCCCACGCTTCGGATAATGCGAAGCAGTTGGCATCATTTTCAATTTTTACCGGACGCTGCAAGCGCTCTTCCAGATCGCGTTGCAGAGTGTGCCCCATCGCCGCCGGAATATTGGAGGTAAGAAGCTTACCGGTTTCGACATCCGCAATCCCTGGGATCCCAATTCCAACCGTACCTTTGACGCCAAACTCGGCATCAGCATTGTTCACCAGCGTCACAATAGCGTCCAGAAAAGCGGCATAGCTTTCGGTTGGCGTTGCCACGCGCTCACGCGCAACCCGTACCAAATCTGCATCAAAAGCGCCAAACTCAATTTTGGTGCCGCCGATATCAAAGCCGTAATACATTGCTCCACTCCCTTTTTTACACAGCATTGTATGCGCTGCTGCCGTCCGTGTTTGTTAGCGGTTTACGGCATATCCCCTGAAAAAATGCAACGCATGATCCATTAATAATCAATAGGTTAATTATTGCATAAAATCTGATTATCTTACGTAAGAAACTCACTGCAACATCCAATATCATGCTCTGTTTCGCAATTTATTCCATGCCCTGCGTAGAAGAGAAAGTCAGGGTATGGCATGCCGCACAGGATCTTTGAGAATCTTCAGGACGTTACATTAAATGCTGGTCAAGCACCGCAACTGACAGTAGGATCTAAAAGATAATATTGCAGGAGTCCAACATGAAGTTAAAACGGGTGGCGGAAGCCGTATTACCGACGCCTTGGGGCGATTTTCAGATGATTGGCTTTGAAGAGCTGGCAACCGGCAAAGATCATCTGGCACTGGTTTTCGGTGACATTTCGGGTGATGAGCCAGTTCTGGCCCGTGTGCACTCCGAATGTCTGACGGGCGATGCGCTGTTCAGTTTGCGTTGCGATTGTGGTTTTCAGCTGCACGCCGCTCTAACACAAATTGCCGAAGCCGGACGTGGCGTTCTGATTTATCACCGTCAGGAAGGCCGTGGCATTGGTCTGCTGAATAAAGTGCGCGCGTATGCACTGCAAGATCAAGGAGCCGACACGGTAGAAGCCAACCATCAACTCGGCTTCGCTGCTGATGAGCGTGACTTCACGTTATGCGCCGATATGTTTACCCTGTTGGGTGTACAGCATGTGCGTTTGCTGACCAATAATCCGAAGAAAGTGAATATCCTCACTGAAACCGGTATTGATATTGTTGAGCGAGTTCCGCTGCTGGTGGGGAAAAACCCGAAAAACGAACACTATCTGGCGACCAAAGCCCTGAAAATGGGTCATATGCTCGATCGCTAATACCGCCTATCCTGCTGCAGGATAATGTTTTATTACTATACGCTATGTTATTTACACTGGCTCTCAGCGAACATAGCGGTTATCCTGCATCGGCAGCAGCACGTTTTGTCAAAATCACCTCAGCGTATCATCGCGTTCTCAACCGTGAACCTGAGATGAGTAGCATTGGCACTATTTGAATACGTAAACCCCTTACGAAATGTCGTCGTGCTGCACCGCTTAACGCTATACACATGCATTGCTAGGCATCACGAGATATCGATTGTTATAGCTGCATTTTGCCCTTTTCTTTTCGACTTTCAGACACCATCATGCGGGTGTGAGACTAATTTATGACAGCTAAGTTTTTGATACTGTTATTTATTTTTTTCTGTTTTCTGCTGATAGCCAATATAGTGCAACGCAAAAAAAAGAAACAAGACTTGATCCGGAAAATGCGTATGAAACAGCAAATGCGCCAAGATCAACTCAATGAGCAAAAGCGAAAATGGGATCGGATGATGGGGCGTGAAAAGCGCTGATCACGGTAGGATCATTCGTGCATTGCCTTCCGTCACTTTCGTCATAAGCGAAAAGTAATCTCGCAGTGACGGATGATCCACTCGACTATTCTCAAACAAATACTAAAGTGACAGACAGTTCGATTTAAACCAAAGCACAAATGATAGCTGATTGTTGTTTGTTATACAGCAATATCCATGCATTAAGAAATCACAATAACTTATCTCGAAGGGAAGTCTCGCAGACAAGCAACCTCCTTGCAGCTCTCTTACTTTTCTCTTCTCCATTTGTTCTCTATCCACAGGCTTAGCGATCTTGGCGATAAACGAAAATTTCGCATCTTTACACGAAAGACACCTTATTAGCCTCGCAGGATATACGAAAAACAAATACAAAAAAGCCCACTGAGTTTTCAGTGGGCTTTAAATGTGGTTGCGGGAGCTGGATTTGAACCAACGACCTTCGGGTTATGAGCCCGACGAGCTACCAAACTGCTCCATCCCGCGCCAAATTCTTTCTTTTTCTTGTCTATCACCCATCGGTGACGCATAAAACTGGTTGCGGGAGCTGGATTTGAACCAACGACCTTCGGGTTATGAGCCCGACGAGCTACCAAGCTGCTCCATCCCGCGCCAAATTCTTTCTTTTTCTTGTCTGCCACCCATCGGTGGCACATAAAACTGGTTGCGGGGGCTGGATTTGAACCAACGACCTTCGGGTTATGAGCCCGACGAGCTACCAAACTGCTCCACCCCGCGACAGATTCTTTCTTCGCGTGTCACCCATCGGTGACTGATAAAATTGGTTGCGGGAGCTGGATTTGAACCAACGACCTTCGGGTTATGAGCCCGACGAGCTACCAAACTGCTCCATCCCGCGCCAAATTCTTTCTTTTTCTTGTCTGTCACCCATCAGTGACACATAAAACTGGTTGCGGGGGCTGGATTTGAACCAACGACCTTCGGGTTATGAGCCCGACGAGCTACCAAACTGCTCCACCCCGCGACAGATTCTTTCTTCGCGACAAACCGCTAGTGCGTTTTGTTTAAAACTGGTTGCGGGAGCTGGATTTGAACCAACGACCTTCGGGTTATGAGCCCGACGAGCTACCAAGCTGCTCCATCCCGCGACTGATGTAAAACTATGATGAGAGAAATTGGAGGCGCGTTCCGGAGTCGAACCGGACTAGGCGGATTTGCAATCCGCTACATAACCGCTTTGTTAACGCGCCTTTTTGGAGCGGGAAACGAGACTCGAACTCGCGACCCCGACCTTGGCAAGGTCGTGCTCTACCAACTGAGCTATTCCCGCATATCGCTTTCAATTACCACTTTTTATTTTCCCTTTAACATCAAAACGTTATGTTTTCATGTCCCCGGGAACGGATGCAGATACTACCTGATTCCTGCGTTATGTCAACACCCGAAACCAGAATTAACGGCCATCTGGCTGACATTCATGCACAATGTGCAGTTTTCAAGCAAAAAAGTCTAGAAGAGCGGTAAAAATCACATTAATCGTGTTTTGTGACGACTTTTATCTCTTTCTATACCGCTATCGCATGCGGTGTCTATCTGATTGTTCAGATATGCAACAAACCTCAGTTCAGTTGTCCTACCGTTTAGGTGACAGCGCGTATATATGGCGCCATTGTTCCACGGCTATACGACAGAGACGTTATGAACCACCTGCTTTTTTCACCTGAACTTTGCCCTTCCCTACGTAATACTGATACCCCAATAACGTCTGCCGGTGTGCGGATGCTGTTTAACCTCAGTAGTGGTCGCCTGACTCAGCAAGGTTGTTTGCATCATCCTAAAAATCGGATCAAGTTTTTCCTGCGCTCATTGCTCACCTTTCCGTGGACGCTACGCTGGCTGAGTACGATTGGCCAAACCGATGCGCTGTGCTCGTTGGCGCAAAAAGAGCCGTCGGTTGCCTTACGTTTGCATCGCCCTTACTTAAGCCGAGGCTTGAATCTGAGCCAGCGCCTAAATTTACTCAGCCAGCACTATCAACTGCTGCTAAATCATCTGCCAAGTGATGTGGTACAAGCGTGCTTGTCCAATGAGGGTTTTACGCTGGCAGAGCTGGAAGGCAAATCAGGGGAGTTTTATCCGGTACAGATCTCCGCGCTGCACTCATTTGATAAAGAAGGCGAGCTATCTTTACGCTTATACAACCCGCAGGGACAAGTACTAGTCACCGTCACCTTCAATTTGATTGAGCTGGAAGGTCGCCCGGCTATCTATATTGGTGGCTTACAGGGACCGCGCCAAAGTACGCCTCATGAAGTGATCAAAGTCGCAACCAAAGATTTACACGGTTTGTTCCCGAAAAAATTGGCGATTGATGCCCTCGCAGCCTTTGTCATGGCTCTGGATGGTCAGCAAATTATCGCCACCAGCAACCAGACGCATATCTACCGTTCACTGCGCTATCGCAAGACCATTCAAGCGGATTACGACAGTTTCTGGGAAACGTTTGCCGGCGAAGCACTCAACTCCGGCCATTACCGATTGGCACTGCCTCTGCCGCGCAAAGCACTGCAAGATGTGGTGAGTAAAAAACGCGGCGAATATCAGCGCCGTTATGCACTAATAGATCACATGAGTAACGAAATTACTCTAAAAATGCATAATAAATCTGCTATTATCCGCACGCCCTGAGCGCAAGGCTAAAAAAGCGATTGCGCGCATTATAATCAGCTAGTGCTGATTCGGTTCAGCCTGTACTATAATAAAGAACTGAACAACTGGCGGTATTACATTGATTGCGGAACATCAGTGACAGTGCTGTGACGTTGTCACTGATTTTTACTTTTTAGGAGTCATCGCGGATGCAGCGCGTCATTGCGGTAACGTTAAATCCGGCTATCGACCTCACCGGTAACATTGATGAATTACACCCGGGTGAGCTGAATCTGGTTAATGATTTCAGCCGTCACTGTGCGGGCAAAGGGATCAATGTCGCTCGTATTTTGGCCGATCTGGGTGCCGACGTTACAGTCACCGGCTTTCTCGGCAA
Organism: Plesiomonas sp. PI-19; assembly: GCF_021368255.1. Taxonomy (NCBI): domain Bacteria; kingdom Pseudomonadati; phylum Pseudomonadota; class Gammaproteobacteria; order Enterobacterales; family Enterobacteriaceae; genus Plesiomonas; species Plesiomonas sp. PI-19. The sequence continues at coordinate 1,161,982 of NZ_JAJNMQ010000001.1, read as the reverse complement.
TAACAACCAGATGGGATTTGAGAGCCTGTTTGAGCAAAAAGGACTGAAAGATCAGTTCTTGCGCGTCGACGGCCGAACTCGAGTCAACATTAAGCTGGCTGAAAGTAATACCCGCACAACCGAGATTAACTTTCCCGGCTTCCATGTTGATACGGCCATTCAGCAACGTTTGTTCGATCAGCTGCGCCATCAGGCGGGCCCTGACTCGTTGTTTATCCTCAGTGGCAGCCTGCCACAAGGTGTCGAGCCGTGGTTCTATGCCGAATTGATCCGCGCCCTGCGTGCCAAAGGCGCGACGGTTTACTTCGACTCCAGTTCAGCCGCGCTGACGGAGGGGGTAAAAGCCGGTCCACATTTGATCAAACCGAACCTGAAAGAGCTGTCGCACTGGTGCGGTAAAGAGATCACCACCTTAGAACAAGCTCTGCCATTCGCTCATCAGTTACACCAAAACGGTGTAGCGCAGGTGGTGATTTCGGCCAGCTGTCAGGGGGCGATCACGGTCAGTGGACAAGGCGTCTTCCGTAGCATGCCGCCGAAGGTCAATGTGGTCTCTGAAGTGGGTGCCGGTGATACTTTGGTAGCCGGTCTGGCTTGGGCGGCCATTAAAGGCTGGGATATTGCCCAAGGGCTGCGTTTTGCCACTGCGCTGGCAAGCTGGACGGTTTCCGATCATGGCGTGCATGTTCCGTCTATGGAAGCGCTGGACTATGTGCTGAACAACACGCAAGTCGAATCGCTCTAAGGCTATGCGATCTTAAGATTTAGCGCCTAAGCCGTGCGGAATTATCCATAGACAATCCGTGACCGACGATACAAAACAGGAGACCTGAGGTCTCCTGTTTTATTTTGCGCGCCTTATCTTTTACTTCACGACGTTTTGCCGCTAGTTTTGCCTTACGCAGTGCCTCGCGCTTAACCGGCTCGTCCGCGTGATAACCAAACCACCCGTGAGAACATCTGTCGCAACAGACGTGGCACAGAATCGGCTCCGCGCTGCTCCGCCGCTTCCACAATCGCCAGTGCCAAATCTGGTTTCGAGCTTTTGTGGATCGCTTTATCGATCACTCGCCTTGGAGACATCGGAATGCCCTGTGGAATTTGCGCTACTTGGTGAAAAACGCTAGCAAATCCTTCCCGATATAGATACATCTCCATATCCGACACCGGTAAGAAGGTTAACCGCTCTCGCTCAGTGTCATTGTTACGCAGCGCGCCTCGCACCGTTGCGGCATATTTTTTCCCCGCATCATCACCATCGGTCAGCACGTGCCATTCAATCCCCATCCCGCGGGCAAATTTGATCAGCGGCTTTAAGCCACACTGCGCAAACTCGATGATTTTGATCCCTTCCGAATGGAAATGATAACCAGACAAGCTCGCCAGCTGAGTCAGCAACCACACCTCCGTCTCCCCTTCCACCAACAGCCAACTGCGTGCAAATAAAGAAGCTGCGCGGTTAAAGCAGATATGGAAAGCGATGCGGCGGCTGTCCTCACGACTGAGCATGCCAGGGAATACCCGATACGCTGAAACCTTGTTGGAGTTACGCACTAGGCGGCAAATACGCTCCACCGGCACATAGGAAAGCAGCTCACCCGAGTTGGTGGTAGTCAGACGCTGCAACGGCAATTCAGATAGCACGCCCCATGCCACCGACAACATGATCGGGTGCAATCGGGTTTCTGGATCTTCGATGATCAGCAGTGGCCTTGCCTCTGGCGCAAGCGCGTCGATGCCGCGCGAATGCAGTAAGCTGGCAAACATACCCAAAAACAGCAGACGAATATTGCGATTTTCTGGCCGTTTCGCCAATCCACGCAAAATCTCCAATGATTGCCATGAGTTATGCTGCGTTAAATCAGGAATACGGCGCCGTTTTTGCGGCAAAGGGGCTGAGTCATGAATGGCAAAATAGTGCTCTAACAGTTGGCGCGCGGCCTCCAAGCCTTCACGGATCTCACGGTTGGTAATATTTTCTGGGCATTCACTTAAGCTGTGCGCTAACCGGTCGGTTATCTCAGAAAAACCTTCAAGCGGAACCCCGTTCTCGGTCAACTCCTGCGCCCGATGGCGCACCTGCCGCGCATCGCGTAAACGCAGAACCGGATGCAAGCGGATCAGTTGCCGGATCAGCACATCAATATTAGCCACGTGAATCGAACGCCCTGCAGCATCGATGAAATTGCGCCACGTCGCGACGCTACCGTCTTCGCACCACTCGCCTTCGAGGCGAAAGTGGATCCGGTGCAGGTTATCGACCCCGAGCATACACACTGGGCTAAATAGCTGGTATTTGTCCGCAGACCAATGCCCCACGGTGTGCTCGCAAAAGGTCAGTACAATGTGCAGATGACGCTCTTTGGCCGTCTCTTCTCCCGGCGGGTGATAAAAATCACTGACCTGAAAACGATACAACTCTTGCGCAGGCGAAAGGATCAGGCGCAAGGCATCCAACAAACTGGATTTACCCCATGCGTTTTCCCCGATTAGCACCGTGTTGTCATCCAGCTGCAGTGACAGGCGGTTGATCCCACGAAACCCTACCATCTCAATCCGTTCGAGAAACATCACTCATCCCCATTGCCTGCAATGTAGTTAGCATTATAAGACAGCCTAGCTCGGTCAAGTCTTTTGGTATTTCATCCTGTGGCATCTCACAGATATTGGTAATAATTTGGCGACGTTCCCGCCAAGTGCGTTATAACATGCTATCTCTGACACATTTCTTTACACGAGTAACCGTTTGCTATAGCTTGGTACAGATATGTCTGTCTGATTTATGGTTAAGGGTTAAAGGATGTACTCCGGCCTTCTGATTGTAATTGTTCCGCTGTTAATCGGTTATTTGCTCCCCGTTCGTCATCCGCGTTTTGCCCCTTGGATCAGCAAAGTCTGTGGTTGGATGGTGTACATCATTCTGTTTTTGATGGGCGCCAGTCTCTCTTACTTGGATAATTTGACCAGTAACCTACAGCACATTTTTAGCACCGCTGTGGTCTTTTTTGTCTGCATCTGCGTTATCAATATGCTGGCGCTGTGCATCATGGATAAGCGCTGGGAATGGCGAGTCAAACTGCACCAGCAAAAACTGCCTTCGCGCCTGCGGATGGCGGTTGATTCTTTGCAACTGCTCGGGGTGGTCGCCGGCGGTTTTATTCTCGGTTTGCTGACGCAACCTTTACTGGCCAATGCCGGAAAAGCTAGTGAATATGCGCTGATATTCCTGCTCTGGCTGATCGGCATGCAACTGCGCAACAGTAATATGCCGCTGCGCCAAATCCTGCTTAATCGCCGTGGATTGGTGATTGCTGTAGTGGTGTTTTTCAGTTCATTAGGCGGTGGCGCACTGGCCGCTTGGTTACTGGGTCTACCTTGGAATACCGGTTTAGCGATCGCTTCCGGTTTTGGCTGGTATTCACTATCAGGCATTATGCTGACTGATGCGCTGGGGCCGGTGTTAGGCAGCGCAGCATTCTTTAATGATCTGCTGCGTGAGTTAGTCGCGATTATGCTGATCCCATCGTTGATACGCCGTTATACCTCCACTGCCGTAGGCATTGGTGGCGCTACTGCCATGGACTTCACCCTTCCGGTTATCCAGCGCGCAGGCAGCGTTGATTTAGTGCCCGCCGCGATTGTCAGTGGCTTTTTACTCAGCCTGAGCGCTCCGGTATTAATGGCGCTATTTGCGCTCTAATAATAAACGCCAAATCTACTGACTGAACTTATCAGCATAAACTTCAGGATGCCGTTATCTCTGCAAAATGCAGCAAAGTACAGCGGCTTCCTGAAGTTTACCTCACTCATCCTACCTTCCCTTTCGTTTATCTGCTTGTTTTTTCTTCTTTCTTCGCTTCACTACACTGATTACGCCAACGCTTGGTGATGTTTCACCGCATGCGATTTTTATCGGCTAAATTGATGTACATCAATTGACCATTAAGTTGCATTTGAAATGTAATTTTATTACCCCTATCCTCGCCCAATAAGAAGCATACTAAATACACCTTATAAAGGGGATAGCAATGTACTGCGTACAATGTGAGCAAACTATACGAACTCCAGCCGGCAATGGCTGCTCCTACGCACAGGGTATGTGCGGTAAAACCGCCGAAACCTCTGACCTGCAAGACTTGCTGGTTGCAGTGCTGGAAGGCTTGTCCGCTTGGGCCTTAAAAGCGCGTGAACTGAATATTATTGATGATGCTATCGATGCGTTTGTCCCAAAGGCATTTTTCTCTACCCTGACCAACGTTAACTTCGATTCTGCGCGTATCATCGAATACACCGAACAAGCCATTGCCATGCGTGAAGCATTAGCTGCACGTTGCCGACAGGTTGAACCGAATGCCCATGTTGAGCTGCCCGTTGCCGCAATTACTTTGAGCGATCTGAGCATGCCAGCGCTGCTGGCACAATCCGCTGACTATGCCCTGAACAAAGACAAAGCCGAATGTGGCGATGATATCCACGGCTTGCGCATGCTGTGCCTGTACGGCCTCAAAGGTGCGGCCGCCTATCTGGAGCATGCCCGCGTATTAGAACAACAAGATCGCGCTATTTACGCGCAGTTCCACGCGTTTATGGCGTGGTTAGGCAGCAATCCTACCGATGTCGGGACCCTGCTGGATAACGCCATGGCAATTGGCCGCATGAACTTTGATGTAATGGCGATGCTGGATACCGGTGAAACCGCACTGTACGGCAACCCAGTGCCAACGCAGGTAAACGTGCGTCCGGTAAAAGGCAAAGCGATTTTGATCTCCGGTCACGACCTCAAAGATCTCAAAGCCCTGCTGGAGCAAACCGAAGGCACCGGCATCAATGTGTACACCAACGGTGAAATGCTGCCAGCTCACGGTTATCCCGAGCTAAAAAAATACACTCATCTGGCCGGTAACTACGGTAGTGCTTGGCAAAACCAGCAAGCGGAATTTGCACGCTTCCCAGGCCCTATCATCATGACCTCCAACTGCATTATCGATCCGAATGTGGGTAACTATGCTGATCGTATCTGGACTCGCAGCATTGTCGGCTGGCCAGGTGTACAGCATTTGGAAGGCGAAGATTTCTCTGCCGTGATCGCGCAAGCGCAAGCCATGCCAGGCTTCCTGCATACCGAAATCGAACAGCTGATCACCGTGGGCTTTGGTCGGGAAACCCTGCTCGGTGCAGCCGATACCGTGATCGATATGGTCGCCGCCAAGCAACTGCGTCATGTTTTCTTGGTGGGAGGCTGTGATGGTAGCCGTGGTGAGCGCCATTACTACACCGATTTTGCCCGCGCCGTACCGCAAGATTGCCTGATCATGACGCTGGCATGCGGTAAATATCGCTTCAACACCTTGGATTTCGGCACCATCGGCGCGCTGCCGCGCTTGCTGGATGTCGGTCAGTGTAACGATGCCTACTCCGCCATCATGCTGGCCGTGCGTTTGGCTGAGAAGCTGGGCTGTGGCGTGAACGATCTGCCATTGACGTTGGTACTGTCATGGTTCGAGCAAAAAGCCATTGTGATCTTGCTGACTCTGCTGGCGCTCGGAGTGAAAAATATCTATACCGGCCCAACCGCGCCAGCATTCTTAACCGACAATTTGCTCGCCATTTTGAACGAAAAGTTTGGCATGCGCCCAATCACCACCGTGGAAGCTGACTTAGCCGAGATGCTGCCAACCGCCGGATAACCGTGCGCACAGGCTAGAATAACGGCTTATCTCTCGGCTTTTTCGCCAACGCCTCACAAAGGCCGCAATGCGGCCTTTATCATCTCTTTTGTTCATTTTGCCGGAATTAGTCCCATGACGTTGACTGAAACTCGCGCCCCTACCGCCTCGAACACCCATAATACATCCGCTGCCGATTTCAGCGCCGCAGTACAGGATCTGTGCCACCATCCAATGCAGGTGCTAGATATCCATCAAGAAACCCGAGATGTCTGGACTCTTAGCCTTCAACCAACAACGCCTTATGCCTATCAGCCCGGTCAATATACACTGGTGCGTATTGGCCATGAAAGTCATACCGTTCGCGCATACACCTTGTCTTCTTCGCCTGATGTTTCCACCAATTTAAGTATTACCGTGCGCCGTATTGCGAACGGGCAAGGCTCGACATGGCTTACCAATGAAGTGAACGTCGGAGATACGCTGTGGCTTAGTAATGCCCAAGGTGAGTTTACCTGTGCATCGCACCCTGACAATGCACACTATTTGATGTTGGGAGCCGGTTGCGGGATCACGCCGCTGATGTCAATGGCGCGCTGGCTGTTAGCGTTTCGCCCACAGACGCACATCACGTTGCTGTATCATGCCAGTGATGTTGAAGATCTGATTTTCGCCAACCATTGGCAGCAACTGGCCGCCCGCTTTCCACAGCAACTCACGGTTCATCTACTGGCCCGTCAGCCGTATTGGCCTGATGATCTGCGTTCACGGCTAAATCAAGCTACCTTGGAAATGCTGGTACCGGACATCCATAAGCGGATTGTGATGACTTGCGGCCCTGAGGGCTACATGCAAAGCGCGGTACAACTGGCTAAAACGTTAGGTGTACCGGCGGAGCAGATCCATCAAGAAGCCTTTTTCACTGCAACTGCCAGTGAAGCAGTCACTCTTACAGATAACGAAAACGCCTGTTCTTTTAATGAACACATCGCCGCCCCTAACACGGTGCGTATGCATATTCGCCATGCCTTGCGTGACATCGATGTGCCAGAGGGTACGTCACTCCTTGCCGCCATGGAGCAGCATAATCTACCGGTATTTGCCGCTTGTCGCGCCGGAGTTTGCGGCTCATGCAAAGTGCAAATTATCGAAGGCGAGGTCGACACCACCAGCCAAAGTGGACTGACGCAAGCAGAGATCGAGCAAGGTTATGTATTGGCGTGCAGCTGCCGAATTAGACAGAACATCACTTTGGCCTAAGTGAATATCTTACTGACATCTCACTAAGCCAATAAATAAGCCAAGTTATCCGCAGATTTTCTGCGCGGCACTCACCGTGAGCAAACCACCTTCGAGATCCCGTACAAAAAAACGGCCAACATTGTTGTTGGCCGTTTTCTTACGCAAACAGTAAAAGTATCCGTATTACTTTTTGTCGGATGGCTCACTGCTGGTAGCACTATCGTCACTGTTTTTGTCGCTGTCTTTATCAGTAAAGATACCGTGTCCTGAGTTGAGTAGCATCGAAACCAACATATTATTGTCGATTTCTTCACCGTTTAAGATCCGAGCTAGAATCTCGCTACCAAATAATTGCGGCGACAAAATGATATCTGGCTGAACTTTTTTAATCTTATTCAGGTTTTTGCTGTCACTGACCGCCAATACCGTTTTCACGTCTTTGCTCAAATCTTTGGCTGACAAGACCACAAACGCGTTATCGGCATCATTATCGCTCAAGGCCAAAATCGCTCGGCAGCTATCGATACCGGCTTTTTTCAGCACAGCGCTGTCATTACTGTCACCAGAGATAATATCGAACTTGCCACCTAAACGCTGCTCCAGTTGATTGGCTTCATCCTCCGACAAATTAGTGATAACGGTAACATTTTGACCACGTTGCTTGAGCTGCAAAATAGTATTGATCGCCAAAATGGAATGTCCGCAGACAATAAAGTGATCTTTACGATTCATAGTATGCTTGTTCCCTTTCACTAGTCGGTTCAGCCCTCCACTGATCAGTGGGCCGAAAATAGAAGTCATGGATGTCGCAAATACGGTAATGCCAGAAATGATGACCGAGATGGTAAATAATCGCGCCGCCTCAGATACCGGCACGATATCCCCGTAGCCCACGGTGGTCATGGTCTCTATCGAGAAATAAAATGCCGTCATCAGACTATGAATTTTAGGGTTAAATCCTTCCCCTAAATACAGCGAGCCATAGGTTGAGTAAAACAACAAAGTCGCAAAACTGATGAAGGCAAAAATACTACCGGCAGTAGCACTGCTATGGGAAAAATCTTTACGCAGTAAAACCAGCACCAGAATAGAAAAAATACAAAATCCGATACTGAATTTTAAATAAGGATAAAAATGAATAGTGTAGATCAGCGTGATCAATAGCAGAATAATACTAATAGCCCACGCAAGTTTGGCCCGAAATAGCAAACCTAACGAGTTCAGGACGAGGAATACCCCCAACATAAACAGCGGGGCATTTGCCAATAATGACAAATTCAAACCAGAGAAGGCATGGATATGGAAAATATCCAGCAGATTGACCGACATGCCATAGATGGTTTTAAAAATCAGCAACCCATTCAGCAACACGGCCAATGCCGCAATGTCATGCCGAACGGCCATCCACAAATTTACCGTTGTTCGTTTAAATACAGCCCAGTGACTCACTGATACCTCTGCAACCACAAATACTGTTTATCAATTTCTCGCCGATTCAGCACCGATCTGACTCGCCCGATGCCCGAAGCATGCGCGTTATACTAGATGAGGTTATCCGCAGCAATCAAAAGCTTTTCACTGGATTATGTAACGATTAATCACAAAATCATAGCTAACATTGAGGTCTAAATCCGTCAGTCATTACGGTTAAAACCCGCAATTTTCCCCTTCATATAATGCACTACACGGCTGATCAGCGGGATATGCTCATATAACATGGCTCCCATGTCATAGTAGTTACGCTGAAAAATGATCCGTTCGCCTTCCAATCGCAAGTGTGAAGCTCCTTCCACGGAAATATCATCCCCTTGCTCCAAATTGGCATGGGCGTAACTGAGCTCCCAGAGGATAAACACATCATTATCACTGCTAAAGGCACGAATAACTTTTACGCGGTGATAATAGGTTTGCTCAATGATGCGAAAAAAATAGACCTGCAGCTCTTGTACGCTGTAGATTTGCTGTACTGGGTCCATAAACACCACATCATCGGCATACAAATCAGGGAAATGCGCGATTTTCTCGGCAGTCAGTTCGGCATACGCGGCGCTGAATTTATCAATCATGGCTTGATGTTGCGCTAACATTCTCCCCTCCTGTTGATAACATCACCGTTAAAAGTATATGCCATCTCCCGCCAAGTGCCGTTAACCGCCAGACAAATCGCTCACCATACACAATAAAAACCACGCAATAAAAAACCGCCTCATGGGCGGCTTTTTATCTGACTCGTTTTGATTTATACCATCAGCTTACTTCACTTCCTCAATAGAGGAGTTATCCGAGCCTTCGGTATTCACTTGATGCGGTAAAATCAGGTTCAGTAACACCGCCACCAGCGATGCCAGACCTACACCTGCCAGCGCAAAGCTGCCGATTTTCAGCTCCAGCGAGCCAATACCGATCGTCAAGGTAATTGCTACGATGGCGATATTGCGGGAAGCGCCTAAATCCACTTTCGCATCAACCAGCGTTTTCAAACCAATTGCCGCGATAGAGCCGAACAGCAGCAGCATGATCCCGCCCATCACAGGCATCGGGATTGAGGTCAGCAGCGCATTGAACTTACCGAAGAATGCCAAGATGATGGCAAAAATCGCCGCCCACGTCATGGTACGCACATTGAAGTTACGGGTGATCATCACTGCACCAGTCACTTCCGCATAGGTGGTCACTGGTGGGCCACCAATCAGACCAGCAAAGCATACGCCCAAACCATCACCAAACAGCGTGCGGTGCAAGCCCGGAGTCTTGGTGTAATCCTTACCGGTTACGCCACCAATCGCCATGACGCCACCGATATGCTCGATACAAGGCGCAATCGCCACCGGTAACATGAAGAGCGCCGCCGCCCAGTTCACTTCCGGCGTAATAAAGGTTGGCACCGCCAACCATGCCGCGGATTGCAGACCGGTGAAATCCACCATGCCAGAGAATGATGCTACGGAATACCCCACCACGACACCGGATAAAATCGGCAGTAAGCGCAGCCAGCCTTTACAAAAGACTGCAGTAACCAGCGTGGTCGCCAGCGATACGCCAGCCAGCGCCAGTGCAGTATCCAACGGGATGATCTGCTCACCGTTCACACGGCCCATCGCCATGTTACAGGCCACTTGCGCCACTGATAGACCGATAACCATGATCACAGGCCCAATCACTACTGGCGGCAACAAGCGGTGCACAAAGCCCACCCCTTTGGAGCGGATAATGCCAGCAAACAGGAAGTACATCAGGCCGGCCATGCACAGGCCAAACATAGTGGATGGCACACCCCAGGTTTGGGTGGCATAGATAATCGGGGCAATAAAGGCAAAACTCGATCCCAGAAAGATCGGCACTTGATTACGCGTTGATAACTGAAATAACAGTGTTCCCACGCCGGCGCCCAACAGGGCCATTGAAGGGTTCAATCCCGTCAACAGAGGAACGAGCACCATAGCACCGAAGGCGACAAACAGAATTTGCAACCCGGCAATACTTTGCTTTATCTGGGAGAACATGCGGATCCTTAGCAACAACAATATAAGGCAATAACGTGACTTAACCCTCGGGGGTTACCGAGTGGATAAATCCGGATCCTGCTTGTAAAACGGTGTGATAGGAATAAAGGGTGCGAAAGGAATATCTCGATACCCAGTAAGGCACAAAACTCGCGATAGATCGCTCATTACACCTTACCGTGTTTCAGGATGTTACAGAGAAAACATCCACCGACACTCAATATCAGCAACACACAAGCATCGAGAATCAGATACTACTCGATTCAGCGGCAAATGGCAAACGTTTGCAGCAAAATAGAAAAAAACGGCACCTTGTAAGGCACCGTTTCCATAAAAATCGTGCTCATCACGACATACAGGCGTTTTTATTCTGCGCTGTCGTCTTTGTACTTCGCTGCGGTTTCTTTAATCAACGCTTGCAGTTCGCCCTTTTGCGCCATCTCCAGCATGATGTCGCAACCGCCAACCAATTCGCCTTCAACCCACAGCTGTGGGAAGGTTGGCCAGTTAGCAAATTTTGGCAATTCAGCACGAATATCTGGGTTTTGCAGGATATCAACGTAAGCAAAACGCTCACCACAAGCCATCAGCGCTTGCACGGCTTGGGCAGAAAAACCACAGCTCGGTAATTTTGGCGAGCCTTTCATGTACAAAATGATTGGGTTTTCAGCCAGTTGTTGCTTAATCTTTTCAATAGTTTCCATGATGCTCACTTCCGCATTGGTGTTCTGTTGGCTTGATTCTACCGACTCTGCGGCAAAATAAAAAATCACATATTTTGTGTGGTTTTGGAACAAACATCTGCTGTACACCGCAATAACACACTGATATATCAACCAGATGCATATTTATTCCACTGAACTCACTATGCATCCAGCTGCAGCACACTCTGGCAGTACCTTGTGCATAAAACCGGCGTATCGTCCGGATAACAGCAGATGATACACAGAAATTTAGTCTGCAGCCTTTTAATATAGAAAAAACTTGCTAAAATCCCAAACCATAACAGTTCAACAACAGCAAGCTGTGTCCAATCATCGCCAATAGGATGATTAGAGGAAGCAATTAAACCGGGCAAAGACCCAACAATAACGGAGATAACGGCAATGTCTTTTGAATTACCTGCACTGCCATATGCAAAAAATGCACTGGAACCACACCTGTCAGCTGAAACGCTGGAGTATCACTACGGTAAGCACCACAACACCTACGTGGTTAACCTGAACAATCTGGTTCCTGGCACTGAGTTCGAAGGCAAGTCTCTGGAAGATATCGTTAAAACCTCTTCCGGCCCGATCTTTAACAACGCCGCTCAAGTCTGGAACCACACTTTCTACTGGAACTGCCTGGCACCACAAGCGGGTGGCGAGCCTACCGGCGCACTGGCTGATGCAATCAATCAAGCATTCGGCTCTTTTGACGCGTTCAAAACTCAGTTCAACGACGCAGCAGTGAAGAACTTCGGCTCTGGCTGGACTTGGCTGGTGAAGAAAGCTGACGGCTCTCTGGCAATCGTGAACACCTCTAACGCTGGCTGCCCACTGACTGAAGGTCACACTCCACTGCTGACTGTGGACGTGTGGGAGCACGCTTACTACATCGATTACCGCAACGTACGTCCTAACTACCTGAATGGTTTCTGGGCGCTGGTAAACTGGAACTTCGTCGCTAAAAATCTGGCCGCGTAAGATCTTCGGCTCATCATCGGTGCCCGTCATATGCACCGAGAGCACGTAGACCTCGTTATCCCCTGCTCAGGCGGGGGATTTTTATATCCCACATCCAGCCTCACCTAGCCCAAATACAGGTTGTTTTTCTTCGTTTACACCATCCAACTCCGCAATCAGCAACGCTTTCCCTGAAAATATTTCACTCTGTAACAACCTGCGCAACATCACACTTTATCGTCATACATATCCCTATCATGCCCCTGCTTTTTAAAAACATCTTACCGATAAAGGGATATAACAATAAAAATGCGTAAATTGACATTACTTGCCAGCGCATTGGCGCTGAGCTTCTCGCTAAATACTGCCGTACACGCCGCTGAAACCGCCACCACCGCGCCGCTCTACAGCGGTGTCACCGTGGCCGAGCTGGCGCAAGAAAAACCCATTCATTGGGTCTCCGTAGAACAAATCGAACACAGCCTCAAAGGCAAAGCGCCGATGGCGGTAGGTTTTGATATTGATGATACCGTGCTGTTTTCCAGCCCTGGATTTTATCGCGGTAAGCAAATGTTCTCCCCTGATAGCTATGCTTACCTGAAAAACCCACAATTCTGGGAAAAAATGAATAACGGTTGGGATGAATTCAGCATTCCGAAGAAAGTGGGACATGACTTAATTGCGATGCACTTAAAACGTGGTGATCATATCTATTTCATCACCGGTCGCGATCAAACTAAAACCGAAACCGTGACCAAAACGCTGCAAAAAGATTTTGCGATCCCCGATAACGCATTAAATCCAGTTATTTTTGCCGGTGACAAACCAGGCCAAAATACCAAAATCAGCTGGATGAAAGCCAAAGACATCAAAATCTATTACGGTGACTCTGATGGCGATATCAAAGCTGCCATTGCGACTAATGCGCGCGGGATCCGTTTACTGAGAGCGTCTAACTCCACTTACCAGCCGCTGCCGCAAGCCGGCGCCATGGGCGAAGAGGTGATCATTAACTCGCAATATTAATTCAGATAATTTACCGCATCCTCATTCAAGCACGTAGGTGATCCGCTGCCCATCGCGGATCATCTACACCCATCAGTGTAAAGCGTTTTATTGCTCTTACTGTGTTGTACTTCTCTCTCGTGCTCTCTTTTTTATCGTTACTATTCTGTGCTTCTCTTTTCTGCGCTTATCTTTTGATGGCTCATCCCCGCATTTTCAAATAACGCCAGATATCTGACTTTCCTTACCTAAAAATGCCAGATTACTGACTAAGCGTAACTTAACCTACCGCACAGTTATGAAAAAAAGTGCATTAGAGGTTTGACCCACATCGCTGCACTTACGATTATGTCGCACAAAATTTTAAAACTTCAGGTTATTCACGCTCAGGATCGGGAAATGCGTGTTAAGCACACGACAGTGCACACGATTTCTTTTGCTGTGACGAAATAATGCCTAAGGCATCGCGGGAAAATGTCACTGGAATGACAATCTCTCGCTACACATCGTGGCATTATGGCTCTTCGGCAGCATCCGGCATCCAAAACGGAACAGATTATTATGGACAGCTCTACCACCAGCATGACACCGGATACGCCTACCGATAAAAATTTGATTGAGTGGTCATGCAAATACACGCCCCGCACGGGAATTAGCCCGGATACGACAGAATTCTATTACCAGCTCTTTGACGATCGATTGGAATATTCCACAATCCAATACAACGCATTAGCCAAATTCCTGTTCGGTGCTGGTGCGGTGATCATGATTGTATTTTTAACTTTCGGATTAGGGCTAGGTCCGGTAGCTGGATTTTTAGGCTTGTGTGCCGGTAAGTTAATCTACAGTGCGTTAATCCTCAATACGGGGCCTATTGCCATTGCGCGTGCGGACATCCGCTCACTGCAATTATCAGAAGACCACCGTAAACTGAATTTGACCTTGCATGATGACAGCCAAGTACTTATCCACACTGATCCGGATATTTACCCCACGCTCACTGAGCTGCTTATTGCCCAAGGCTGCACCGTTCACGGTGAAATGATTGCCGCAAGTGCAAATCACAACGATAAAATTGCCGATGCCGCGCCCCAGCCACATAAACGCACCATCATTATTGGATTAGTCGTGGTGTGGATTGGCGCGGCGGTCGTATTTAGCCAAATCGATGGTAATAGCGTTGCGAGCAGTCACATCGCATTAGAATCACCGACGTCAGACGCTGCATCATCGGTTAGCAATGAGCTATTCCAGATAGAAAAAGCCATTAATGCGGATGATAGAAATTATCTGGCCGAAAAAGTTCCTAACGTGAAAGCGCTCTACGCCAATGATGGCGCTTTTGCCGCCATCAAAAATGACGGTAGCCTGATCACTTGGGGCTTTAGCTTTCAAGGCGCTAATAGCAGCCCACAAGTTCAGGCACTACACAATATTAAAAGCGTGCTGCCCTTTAATGGTGGCTTGCATGGCATGCTCGAACAGCTCGGTTTTTTTGCTCTGACCGAAGATGATCGCTTAGTCACTTGGGGTGAAACACAAGCACCTGCGGAATTAGAGCCACGCTTAACCGAGGTAAAAGAAGTCCTTACCACCCGCCGGATGTACGGCTTTGCCAGTGCTTTTAGCATGATCGCCGTACTCAAAAATGACGGGAGCGTTGTCAGCTGGGCCCCACCACAAGAAAAGGACAGCGACGTCGGACAGGCCAACAGCCTGACCGATATTCAAAGCATCACCGACTCATATGGCTGCTTTATCGCGCTAGATAAGCAAGGTGCCACGCACGTATGGGGCTACAGCACATGCGAATCTGACTTAGCGCCCAAGCTGAGCAATCGGACATATAAGCGCATTCGCGCCTATGGCGACCAAATCCTGGCAGAAACCCTTGATGATACCGTTTTGGTGATTTCGAACCGCGCAGAAACACAACCGCGATACGTATTACCGCAATGGGCTGCCAATATCAGCGAGTTTTATGCCGGTCACCGCACCAATGCCGCGTTATTAACTGACGGCACGTTGATGTACTGGCAGCAGCCGACCGCTAGCGATCCTAAGCCTCGCGCATACAAGCAGCTAGATCAGGTACAGCAAGTACAATCAGTGGGCGTGTACACCGAACCCGATATCGGCTGGACCGATTTGCTGGCACTGACGACCGATGGCGAGGTGGTGAATATTGATGAATCAGAGAGTGCTTCAGAGCGCTTCTTTGAAAATTGTAATAACTTCAGCCAGATCCAAAAAATTATACCTCTGCCCAATCAACAACACGTGATGCTGTATGACCGTAATGAAAGCATTTATTTTTGTGGCGATGCGCCGTTAGAGCTGCGCAGCTATAACGGCACCGTGATCCCGCAGCTACAAAGTACCGAGTTGTTCTTACAATCTTACCTGTACCTGACTCAAGGTAGCGGACAAGTGTCCGTCCTGATGACAATGACAGATGCAGATTACGACAATTACGCGAAATTCTTCGCCGAAAACATGCAAAACAGTCAAACCCAAATCATCTCCAACGGTTCACTGCTGTCGCTCAACCAAGATCAAACCCTTAGTGCGCTCACACCACAAGATAAACCGGCGCTAAAAAATATTGGGAAAGTGCGTCAAGCCCTCGCCAATACCACCGGCTTTGCTGTACTGGATGATAACGGTACCCTCCATACGTGGCGCACCACAGGCTACATGGATGATGAGTTTATCTCAGTGCCGAAAGAAGAGCTGTAACGAGAACTCGCGCTGCGAGCCGCTTGCACCAACAAAAACACCGGCATTCGCCGGTGTTTTTTTCACTCCATCACGCATGCAATGGGCATGCGTGGGTATCTAAATGCGCAATTACAGCGATTCCGATGCCAACGGACGCGAACCATGACGCTCGGCACTGCGAATCCACGTCACCGAGCCCATCACCGCAATCGCGGTCAGCAAAATATACTCCAGTGACATCGCATACACGCCCTGCACGGCATAAATCACTACACTGATCAGGTCAATGACAATCCACAACAGCCAGTTCTCTACATATTTGCGAGTCATCAAAATCATCGCCGCAATCGACAGCACTAACATTGCCGAATCCCACAATGGGAAGGCATCCGGTTGCAGCTCAGGCATCGTCACGGCCAGCCCCATTCCCTGCATCAGGTCAATGGCGACGGTGGTCAAAAAGGCAAATACCGGATCGATAAACTGGCTCATCAGAATAATCGCCACCACGCACACACCGGTCAGCGTCAGCGCTTTACTGCGCGACAACCAACGAATTTTCAGCGCTGCTTCGTTGTCGGCGTTTTGTCGGCTCCACGCATACCAGCCATACACGTTGGCGACAAAGAAAAACACCTGTAACAGCAAACTTGCATACAGCTGAATTTGAAAGAAAATGGCTGCAAATAACGTCACATTGATGAGACCAAACAGATAGTTAATGATCTTCTCTTTGCTGGCAAACCAGATACACAGCAAACCAAAAATGGTGCCGATAGCTTCAATCCACGACAGAGCATAACCGCCTTCACCCAACGGAATATTCACCATCACATTGTTAATACTGAAAAAATCCATCACACATTCTCCTTATTATAATCTTGATAGATAGCGGCCAAGGCCAATTCAATCTCGCGCGCCTCACCCAGATGTCCGCAAGAGTCTGCCTCTTGATAGGCATTAATCCCTTGTTCTAACTCTCCGCTGCTCGTCACCACCACATTCAATACCGAAGCGGTGCGCATGCCACGCAGTGCGCCAATGACCATCAACGGCGCCGTTTCCATGTCCGCAGCCAAAATACCAAAGGCAGCCCACTTAGCGGTTAATTCAGCTTCGTGGTCGGTATAAAAGCTATCATGACTACGCACATAGCCGCTGTGGGTCGGGAACTGCAAACGCTGCGCTTGCGTTTGTAAGCAATGCACTAAGCCGGTGTCAGCGCATGCCGGATAGCCTGATGGTACATAAATCTGTGACGTGCCCTCATCCCGTACCGCGCCTGTCGCAATCACCAGATCACCAAGCTGCATCGGCGCTTGTAATGCCCCGCAACTGCCAATACGAATCAAGGTAGTAACGCCAATGCGCTGCAACTCTTCGATGGCTATTGCCGCTGACGGGCCACCAATGCCGGTCGACAATACCAACACCTCAATGCCCTGATACCAGCCACGCAAAGAGCGAAACTCGCGGTTATAGGCCAGTGGCTGTACGTCATCCAAAAAGCGGGCAACATGCTCAACTCGCTGCGGATCGCCAGGCAGCAACGCGTAACGCGCGCCAGTCATCGCTCGGCTTAAACGAATGTGTGGTTGCAATTCCATCATGGGGTACCTCACTTTGTTGCCTCGCCTCACTACCGCGCCATTACTATGGTCATGACTATGCCATTCGCGCAGATGCTCAAGGCAACACGGGTCAACGCCGATGCTTCACAGAAGACAATTCGGCTTACATACCGGCTTGCGCACGTAAACGTGGCGCATCCAGCAATCGAATTTGTTCACCATCCACCGCAATAATTTGCTGCTCTTTCAGCTCATGCAGGATCCGGTTAATACTGCGCGGCGCCGCCGCAAACTCATGGCTCAACTGCTGCTTATCCAGCATCGCGCAAGGGCTACCGTGAGTCTCAAATTGCTCCCACAACGCCAGCGCTACCCGCTGATGCAGCGTATACAAGTTATCGGCCCCCGCTTTTTGCGATAAGCGATAATATTGCTGGCTAAACGTACGTAACATGCTCTGATTAAAGTGATTATCGAGTGCTAGCCACTGGCTAAAATCATCACGTGATAAGCGCAATAAGCGCGTATCTTCTGTCGCTTCAACCGAGCAGATGTAAGGGCGCTGCTCAAAAATCTCCAACTCGCCCAGCATGTCGCCTTTGCCGTAATTGGCCTGCTGATAACGTCGCCCATCATCCGTTTCCAAGAACACATCCACCCGGCCTTGTAAAATCAGGTGAAAATGGCGACAAGGTTCATGCTGACGACAAATCAGTGTTCCACGAGTTACCTGCAGTAACCGCCAACGCCGCATCACGTCCAACGGACAATGTTTTACCAGTTCATACAGCGCCGGCTCATTGCTGATCAGCTCGACAATCGCCAGCCAATCGTCCGGATATAAGCTCTTTTTCATGCTGAACACTATAAAGTTTCCTCTGCAGGTAAAGACAGGACCGTAGTCCACCCAGCTAACAGCCTGCGCAGCGCAAAATGTCGCGAAGGTCTGATATTACACACCCAAGGCGGACAAATGTCCCACACCGCAACAACTGGCAAAATTTCGTGATGGCCATCACGCGTGACATCTCTTGCAGCAACGCTATACGCTCAGCGTGAAAAGCAAAAACCCTAAATAAACTAGGGATAAAAGCAAAAGCCCATAACAGAGCTACAAGAGGGAAAAGAGGGAAAAGAGGGAAAAGCACAATACGCTGTTACAGCGCAAACCAAAGCACACTGCCCATCTTTAGCGGCCAAGCAGCCTACCTCGTGCTCATCACATACCTATGGCAAAAAAGAACAATTCGTGGTGTTGATACCGTATAACTCACTCAGCATCAACCTCACACTACCGCCGCGCTGATTCGCTATTTAGTGCCAAACAGGCACACCACTGTGGAATTTAAACTCCGGATCCGGTGAGGTAATCAGCTCCGCTTCCACTGCTGCAAAGTAAGCGATACGCGCACTGATATCCTGCCCCGCCACGGCCTGAGCTAATGACAGATAATCTTGATAGTGACGCGCCTCCGAGCGCAGCAGCGACAGATAAAATCGCCCTAACTCCTCATCCAAGTAAGGAGCCAGCTTGGCAAAGCGCTCACACGAACGCGCCTCGATAAACGCGCCGATAATCAGCTTATCGACCAACGCATTCGGCTCAAAGTGCTGCACATGACGCATCATACTCTTCGCATACCGACTCGCGGGCAGCGGCTCATAGGGGATCTGCTTTTGCGCCATGATCTCCAGCACCTGATAAAAGTGATGCAGCTCTTCTTTGATCAGCAGCACCATCTTATCCACCAGCTCCGCACCATAACGGCAATCTGCACGCACAATCACCTGTTTCGATGCCGCACTTTTCCCACGCAGCGTCTCCACAGAGCCTAATCGGCGATACGCCAGATCCTCATAAGGCTGCAGCCACGCATTGAGCATCGCGGCACTTTCGGGCTCCACGGCATAGCGACGAATCAAAAACAGCGCACTTTGCGCCGCTTTTAGCTCGCACAACAGATGATCGCGTAAAATCACCGGCAAATTTTCGGGCTTTCTCGCCTCAGTGATCCAGCTATCGGGCGTCACCGCCTGTAAAAACTGGTACACAGGCTCAAGCAATTGTTCAACAGACATACCGTTCTAAAATAGCGTTATACAAGAGTGGTGGTTTACCATAACCTGATAATAACATTATGTTTGCGCCCTGCCATCAGGCCTACGCTCCCAAAACTCGGCATAGCAGCAATAACGCCTTGCCGTGCACAATGAGTAAGTCGCAATGGGCAATGGGCAATGGGCAATGGGCAATGGGCAAACACTCTCGACTGACCTCAATTGAAACCGAACTCAAATGCACAAGACACTTGTCGATTACCAAACTCGCATCGCCGCACTGCCAGATAAACCGAGCTATACGCGCAACGATCTACTGATTCCCGATTTTCTGCTAGAAAAATCCGGCACGTTGGAGATTTACTACGCGCCACACAACGAATACGCCAACTCACAAGCTCGCGTCTTTATCGTGGGGATCACGCCCGGCTTTCAGCAGATGTCACAAGCCTTTGTCACCGCGCATCGTGGGCTGGTAGCCGCAAAGTCACTGGCCACCATTCAATACGAATGCAAAGTGGCCGCTCGTTTTAGTGGCAGCATGCGCACCAATATCATCAACATGCTCGACAGCCTGCACCTAAACCAAGCGTTAGGTCTGGCCAGCTGCGCCGCCTTATTTGATGAACAAGATCATTGGTTACACACAGTGTCACTGATCCCCTATCCCGTTTTTGTCAAAGGCACCAACTACACCGGCCATACGCCCAAACTGGGTAAGACAGCGCTACTGATGAACTACGCACGTCACACCTTTGCGCACGAGTTCGGCCAGTTGCAGCACAAAGATCACGTCTTACTCATTCCGCTAGGCAAAGCTGTCGAAGAGGTTTTACAGCAACTGGCCAGCGAAGGCTGCGTGGATGCCTCACAAATTTTATCCGGTTTCCCGCATCCCTCCGGAGCCAACGTCAACCGTCTGAAGGAGTTGGAAAAACATCGCTCCGCATTAGAAACACAGATCCGTCAGTTTGCTACGGCAATTGCGCCACTTCGCACCTGCTCACACCAGTAAGCATATAAACCGGCTACGTCACCGGCACACAGTCGCGATACCGCAGGCGCAATCACTTCATCCGGCCACAGCCACCACTGCATCTCCTGCAACTGCGCAATGGCCGCCTCGTCAAAACGAAAACGGATATGCTTGGCCGGATGCCCACCGACAATCTCATACGGCGCGACATCCTTGGTCACCAAAGCTCGGCTAGCAATCACCGCGCCATTACCGACTTTAACCCCCGGCATGATCATCGCCTCAGTGCCAATCCACACGTCATGCCCAATTTCGGTGTCTCCTGCACGCACAAAGCCATCTTGCGCCGCAGAAAACAGCGGATTGTCCATATAGAAAAAAGGAAACGTTGATACCCAATCGGTCCGGTGCCCTTGGTTGCCCGCCATCATAAATACCGCCCCAGAGCCGATAGAGCAGAAATTGCCGATGCGCAGCTTATCGACATCATCCCTATCAGGACTTAGGTAGCGCGCACAGTCATCAAAACTATGACCATGGTAATAACCAGAATAATAGCTATGTCGACCTGCAATAATGTTCTTATTGGTAATTTGTTCTTGGAGCGATTTACCCGCAAACGGGCTGGAAAAATAATTTTGCATAATACTGTCGATACCTTACGTCGATGATGCCCACAGATATGTAACGTAAACCTTGTCAGCCAGCAAAACAAAACAGTGTCTAAAACGTCATAACTGCCACATCTATACCCAAACAACGTGAAGCTGCAGGTAGGCGGCAAGTGAGTGAATCCCCATGAGCATAGACAAACTATGTGATTGGGGTGAACGAACGTAGCCAACACCGCTGCAGCTTCAAGTAGGAAGGGGATATTGCAAAATACCGCCAAAGACAAAAAACCAGCAAAATAATGTCGCCACTTTACTTAGATAGACAGATAATCTTTCATTACAACCGGCAATCAATAAAAACATCACCGGTAGCCATTTTGGATTAGGCTGGAGCACATCTGATAGCAGGTCTCCCCGGCAGCATGTAGACATTTAAGGAGCTGATCTCATGGAGTCTTTTGTTTTTTATAACCCGACCGAAGTATTGTTCGGTCAGCAGCAAATTGCCCGGCTGGCCGAGCGTATTCCGGCCGATGCGCGGATCCTGATCACTTATGGTGGTGGCAGCGTGATCCGCTTTGGCACATTGGATGAAGTACGCCAAGTCCTGCACAAACACACATTCTTTGAATTCGGTGGCATCGAGCCGAATCCGTCTTACGAAACCTTGATGCAAGCTGTCGCGGCCGTTAAAGAGCATCAAATTGACTACCTGCTGGCTGTTGGTGGTGGATCTGTGGTGGATGGCACTAAATTCATTGCCGCTGCGGCCTGTTTTACCGGCGATGATCCGTGGGACATCCTGAGCAAGCAAGCACCGGTTGAGCGCGCACTGCCGCTGAGCTGCATTCTGACCCTGCCAGCCACCGGCTCAGAAACCAACTCCTTTGCCGTGATCAGCCGTAAATCCGATCACAGTAAACTGGCTTTCGCCAGCCCACGCGTCTATCCACAACACGCGGTACTTGACCCAACCAAAACCTATACCTTGCCAGAGCGGCAAATCAGTAACGGCGTTGTCGATGCGTTTATCCATATTCTGGAGCAATACCTGACCTATCCGGTCAATGCCAAAGTGCAAGATCGTTTTGCCGAAGGTCTGTTGCTGACCTTGCTGGAAGAAGGCCCACGCGCGCTGGCCACCCCAACAGATTACGACATCCGCGCCAACATCATGTGGAGTGCTACTATGGCACTGAACGGTTTGATTGGTGTGGGCGTGCCACAAGACTGGTCAACTCACGCCATTGGCCACGAGCTCACCGCGGCGTACGGTTTGGATCATGCGCAAACCTTGGCTATCGTTTTGCCTGTATTGCTGGATGTACAGCGCGAGCAGAAAAAGCAAAAACTGCTGCAATATGCCGAACGCATCTGGGGCTTGCGTGATGGTAAAGACGAGCATCGCATCAACAAAGCCATCGAGAAAACCCGCGAGTTTTTTGAAATGATGCGTGTAAAAACGCATCTGGCCGATTACGGTATCAATGCCAAAGATGCTGCGGAAAAAGTGGTTTCCTCACTCAAACGTCACCACATGACGGCACTGGGCGAGCACAAAGACATCACCCCTGAAGTGGTCGCGCGTATTTTGTTAATGGCTTAATTTTTCAGATGTTATGCGGGCTAGCGTAGCCACAAGGGCATGCTAGCTGTCGATAAAATCGATAAATATACCGCCCAAAAACCATACAATAAGAGGACACAGATAATGCATCTGATGTCCTCTTTCTCTCCTCATTTTTCATTCGTTTCTCCTCACACATCTCTGCCGCTCAAGTACTCGCAATTCGCTCATCACCGCACAACTGCGTTAGCCAGTAACAGGCCACACCTCCGATCACTTAACTGGCTAGACCATTTGACCACGAAAATTTAGCTACACTGCTGTCATGTTATTAATCAGAAGATCTGATGCCATGTTCCTTCAGCCGTATTACCAATCAGCCGCAGACAGCTTTCACTTCAGCCGCGAGCAGGCCAGTCACTTTGCCAAACGCATCGCCGGCGACTTCAACCCCATCCACGATCCCGATGCCAAGCGCTTTTGTGTACCGGGTGACCTGCTGTTTGCCCTGATCATGAGCAAAATCGGCCTGAGCCAACACATGCATTTTGATTTTGCCGGTATGGTTTCTGATGGTGTGACTCTTAGCCTCAATAGCGAAGATCAGCAGCTGTGGTGTGTAACCGATGACAGCGGTAAAAACTACCTCAATGTTGCCACATCAGGGGAGACGACCTTTGATAGCCACATCACCGAGCAAGTGATCCGCAGCTATGTGGCATTTTCCGGTATGAATTTCCCACATATCATGGTTCCGCTGATGGAACAAACCCAGCACATGATCCATCCAACGCGCCCGTTGGTGATTTATGAAAGCATGTCACTGGAGATGTCATCACTGGAGCTGGCGCGCCCAAGCGTACGCCTGAGCAATGCCAGTATGGATATCGAAGGGAAACGCGGCAATGTAACGCTAGAATTTGTCTTTACCGAAAATGGTAAAGAAGTGGGCATGGGACGCAAACGCATGGTCGCTAGCGGTCTGATCCCATATCAGCAAGATGCCGTCAACGACTTAGTCAGCCGCTTTGAGCAACGCAAACATGCCTTTTTAAATCAGGCTCTGGTCGCGTAAACCTACGAGTTACGGGACTATTGCTTAACAGAACCGTCTTAAAAGCCGCAGTTTGAATCATAACGACATCAAACTGCGGCTTAAAATAACATTCGAATTCAGACACAACCGCTAAACTACCGTTTCTTGCTATTACTGTTGATTGGCTGTTGCTAAGCCGCTGCGACTAAATCCAGCGCGACTAAACTGCTTAGCTTAAGTTATAGATCAGGTCGTTGCGCCACAACCACGGGCGAAGCCTTGCTCCAAACGCTCACGTAAATCACCCTCCAAGGCCAACACCTTTTGCGTTTTCATATCCACGCAGACAAAGGTGATCGCTGCATCAGCAATCAGATCACCACTTTCGACACATACAATGCGTTGTTGTAACACCCCACTGCGCTCCCCCAGACGCTCCAGATGACAATCGACGCTCAAATGCTGATTGAGCAGCGCCGGCTTGCGATAATTAATATTGATATTCGCAATCACAAAGCCAACACCACGCTGCATATACCAAGCTAAATCACCGCTGGTTTCCAGCCAATGCCAACGCGCCTCCTCCAAAAACTCCAGATACCGCGCATTATTCACATGCTGATAGGCATCCAGATGATAACCCCTAACCCGAATGCTAACCGGCAATATCGCCTTATTTCCATCGCTCATCGCTAACTCCTTGCTGGATCTTTCCTCGATCCTAACGGGATATCACGGAGGAACTGCTGATGCCTCGTGTTGTGTTATTGCACTGTTGAATTCCCTTTTACGCACTGATTTTCAAGATGTGCACTGCATGTTTGCATTACCGTAAGGCAATCACGCGCAGACTCATCTATTTAGCAACATCAAATAACAGCGGATAGCTCTCGCCTGCGGCTACCACATTCACCAGCCACACCATCTTGTCACTGGTGCAAGAACCCACTTGGAAAGAGGCAATCCAATCATCGCCTTGGCGAGTAAATACCAGCGGGATCACGCCCATATACATATCGCGCCCTTCAACCGTGCCTTGCGGTACTACCGTAGCCGGTAAGCCAGATAAACGTAACTGCAACTCACTTTCGGCCTGTGGCGGCAGTGGCGATAATTCCAAGGTTATCGCAGCACCAGCTTTACTTTCCAATGCGCAGCTCTGCAGATTTAAATTGCACAGCGTACTGGCTGATGGAGCACTGCCGTTCGTCATATCGGTTTGTTGTTGTGCGCGGGTTTCATAAAATGACCACGTCCGCCACGCCACTAACGCCAGAAAGATAATTAACACCACAATCAGCTGGATTAACCGTGCACGGGTGAGTTTCTCGGCAGCCACATTTACTCCTTTATTGCTATTACTGAATGTTCACGTCATTACGCATAACGCGCGTACCTAAATTGGCGATGATGCGATTGGCGCTGATACGCTCTCAACTCTCGCTCTATTGTACTGATTTATGGTGCTTTGGTTATCGGTGTTAATGCTAATTATTTCGCTGATATCGCTATTGTCAGCGATAAAAGTCAGCGAGTTAGCGCGTGTCATAACACCCGTATTGATCGCACCTCAGTGTGCTAAGTGGATTAACCCGCACACTTAGCTAGCAGCACCAGCTGTGGCAGCGCTATTTAGCCACTCAACCACACGAGCTGAATCACACAAGCTATATAAGCGCTTAGCACTATAAGTGCCTTACAACCTCATACACCGTTACGATACCCACAAATTTGTTATCTCACCGTAACAAATGTGTGCTTTTTTTGCTGCACTTCATGCATGACTCAAGTAGAATCGGAAACGGAAAATGCCGCGTTTACAGTAAGTAGCAAAAAAACCGGACAGAGCCTCTCTTCCGGACGCGGCAAAACAGAGATGTTCCTGCACAGGGATACATTAGTGTAGTTGATAGTGACAACAGCGGAAGCACGTCATCATGACCCAACAGATGAATACGCTTGAGCAAACTTACAACTATACAGTCGTGCGCCAATTCGCCATCATGACCTTGGTCTGGGGCATTGTGGGCATGTCTGTAGGTGTTCTGATTGCTGCGCAACTTATTTGGCCTCAGCTTAACTTCGAAACACCGTGGCTGACTTATAGCCACTTACGTCCGTTACATACCAATGCGGTCATCTTTGCCTTTGGAACCTCGGCGTTGATGGCAACATCGTTTTATGTTGTCCAACGAACATCGCAAACCGCTCTCTTTGCGCCCAAATTAGCGCAATTTGTGTTCTGGTGCTGGCAGTTAGTGATCCTGTGTGCAGCGATCTCGCTGCCGATGGGATTTACCACGTCCAAAGAGTACGCCGAGCTGGAATGGCCGATTGATATCCTGATCGCCATTGTGTGGGTGGCCTATGCTATCTGCTTCTTTGGCACCATCGCCAAGCGTAAAGTCTCCCATATCTATGTTGCCAACTGGTTCTTCGGTGCCTTTATCATCACCGTGGCCGTATTGCACATTGTTAACAGTATGGCGATCCCACTGACCCTGACCAAATCCTATTCGCTGTACTCCGGTGCAGTCGATGCAATGGTACAGTGGTGGTACGGGCACAACGCTGTAGGCTTCCTGCTGACCGCCGGTTTCCTCGGCATGATGTACTATTTCGTTCCGAAACAAGCGGGCCGTCCGGTGTATTCATACCGTCTGTCCATCGTGCACTTCTGGGCGCTGATCTCCTTGTATATCTGGGCCGGTCCGCACCATTTACACTACACCGCGCTGCCTGACTGGACGCAAACCCTCGGCATGGTGATGTCTGTGATCCTGTTCGTGCCTTCTTGGGGCGGTATGATCAATGGCATTATGACCCTGTCTGGTGCTTGGCATAAGCTGCGGGATGATCCGATACTGCGCTTTTTGGTGGTTTCCCTCTCCTTCTACGGGATGTCAACCTTCGAAGGCCCAATGATGGCGATCAAAACCGTCAACGCCCTGTCCCACTACACTGATTGGACCGTTGGTCACGTGCACTCTGGTGCGCTGGGCTGGGTAGCGTTGGTCACTATTGGCTCGCTGTATCACCTGATCCCAGCCTTGTTCCACCGCGAGAAGATGTACAGCACCCGTCTTATCAACGTGCACTTCTGGCTGGCGACCATTGGTACGGTGTTGTACATCGTGTCCATGTGGATCTCCGGTGTCATGCAAGGCCTGATGTGGCGTGCTGTCAATGCCGATGGCACCCTGACCTACTCATTTGTGGAAGCGTTACAGGCATCTTATCCGTTCTATTTCATCCGGTTTGTCGGCGGCTTATTCATCATCACCGGCATGTTTGTGATGGCCTATAACACCTATAAAACCATTACGGATAGCAGCACGGAACTCGATCCAGTGAACAAAGCTGCCGGTGAACCAGCCTGACAGGGAAGAATAACAATGAGCAGTCAGAACAACCGCCACGAGATCGTGGAAAAAAATATCGGCCTGTTAGCTATCCTGATCGTGGTTGCGATCAGCCTCGGCGGGCTGGTAGAGATTGTGCCGCTGATGTTCCAGAAAGAGACCACTCAACCGGTCTCCAACCTCAAGCCTTACACCGCCTTACAGATGGAAGGGCGCGATATTTATATTCGCGAAGGTTGCCACACCTGCCATAGCCAGATGGTGCGTCCGCTGCGCGCCGAAACCGAGCGTTACGGCCACTACTCTGTGGCCGGTGAATCGGTATGGGAGCACCCCTTCTTGTGGGGCTCTAAGCGTACGGGCCCGGATCTGGCGCGCGTTGGTGGCCGTTACTCCGATACTTGGCACCGTGAGCACCTGTTAGACCCGCGTTCCGTTGTACCGGAGTCCAACATGCCCGCTTTCCCATGGTTGGAAGAAAATGTGCTGACCGGTGAGCTCACCGGTAAGAAGCTGGCACTGTTTCGCGATAATTTCGGGGTTCCTTACACCGAAGCGCAAATTGCCTCTGCCGGTGCGGATGTAAAAGGTAAAACCGAAATGGATGCGCTGATTGCCTATCTGCAGTCCCTCGGTCTGGCGATGAAATAAGGAGTATGCAGATGGATTTCGGAGTCATTCACAGCATCTACACTGTGGTGGTCTTTGTCAGTTTCCTTGGCATCATCGTCTGGGCTTACAGCAAAAAACAGAAGGCCCGTTTTGACGAAGCCGCCAATCTGGTTTTTGCCGACGAGCAGACACCACCACAGGAATCACAGACGCCTGCAGGGAGTAAGCAAGCATGAGTCTTTTCTGGACACTTTGGATCACCATCATCACGCTGGCCACGATCTTTGGCTGCGGCGTCCTGTTGTGGTGGTGTACAAAAGATAAAATGGGCGTCGATGAAGGCTCTGACATGGGCCACAGCTACGACGGCATTAAAGAAATCAACAACCCGCTACCAAAATGGTGGCGCTACATGTTCTGGATGACCATCGTGTTTGCGTTGGGCTATCTGGTGCTGTATCCAGGCTTAGGTGCATGGGGTAACTTGCTCGGCTGGCACAGTGCTAACCAGAGCGTGTTGTCGTTGCAAGAGTCGAATGCCGCGGTCGAAAAAGCCAAGGCCGCTGGCCAATACGTGCAATACGACCAAGAAAAGGCTCAAGCCGACAAAACCTTCGGCGAAACCTTTAAAAAGCTGGCTTATCAGGCTGATGGCACAACCTTCCGTCCGTTGACCGAAGTGGCAAATGATCCGAACGCCATGAAAGTTGGGAAAGCGTTATTCTTGCAAAACTGCGCCCTGTGCCACGGGTCAGATGCGCGCGGACAAAAAGGCTTCCCGAACCTGACCGACAATGATTGGCTGTACGGCGGAGAGCCGGAAGTGATCAAAACCACCATTTTGCATGGTCGTATCGGTGCAATGCCAGCGTGGAAAGACACCTTAGGCCCAGATGGCGTTCGTGAAGTTGTCAGCTACGCCTTAAGTTTGTCCGGCCGTAAGGTCGACCCACGGGAAGCGGAAGCCGGCAAAAAACGTTTTGTGCTGTGTGCCGCTTGTCATGGTCCGGATGGTAAAGGTAACCCTGCTGTCGGTGCACCAAACCTGACTGACCAGATTTGGCTGTACGGCGGAACCCGTGCCAATGTCGAAGAAACGGTGAAATATGGCCGTAATGGACAGATGCCAGCATGGCAATCCATTCTGGGTGACGATAAAGTCCATCTGTTGGCCGCTTATGTGTTTAGCTTGAGCCAAAATAACGGCGGACAAGCCGGTATGGCAACCAATGAACCGGCAAAAGCCGCGCATTGATTAACCGTTACCCGCTAAAACATCGCTAAACGCAAACATAGCTAGACGTAACACAATGAAAACACGATTGCTGGACGACGCAGCACTGCTGTCCGTCCGGCAACCGTCTCAACAGGAACCAACTTGCGTGCGTTAATGAGCATGAAGCAATTTGGACGAAAAACTCACAGGGACGGATAAACACAATGACACAACAGGTCTGGTATAAGCAGTTCTGGCCTTGGTTTCTGATCCTGCTCCCCCTTGCCGCGGTTGCAGCCAGTTTTTACACCCTAAAATTGGCCATTACCCACCGTGACAGTTTGGTGGTAGATGATTATTACAACAAAGGCAAAGCCATCAACGAAGATATCAGCCGTTTGCAATTGGCTGAACAACTGCATATCCAAGGCGATTTGCTGATTGTCGGCGAGCAAGCGCGCTTGACGCTGAAAAAAGGTGAACTCCCCGCCTTCCCTGCTCTTAAGATCTATTTCTATCACCCGACCTTGCAAGATCATGATTTCAATCTGATGATCAACGCCGATTACAATGGGGTGTACCGCTTTGATCTGCCATCGGCGATCACCGGCAAGTGGCAAGTGAGTATCGAGCCGTTCGACTCGGGCTGGCGGCTACAAGAGTCCATCACATTGCCATCCAGCGCGCTATTTTCCTTCTCCGGGCACCGTTAATAATGGAAGTTGTATATTATGGATGCTGTTCATGCCTGCTATCACTGCGGGGAGCCGGTTCCACCCGGTAGCCGCTATGAGGTTATTCTGTTCAACGAGCCGCGCGCTATGTGCTGTCCCGGCTGCCAAGCCGTCGCTCAGACCATTGTCGACAGCGGACTGACATCCTATTACCAGTACCGTACAACGCCTGCATCACGAAGCGAGTTGGTTCCGGACGAGCTGAAAAATCTGCAACACTACGACTTGCCTGAAGTACAAGCCGAATTCGTGCACCAAAATAACCAAGGCAATGAAACTCGAAATGAAATCAGCCTATCGCTTGATGGCGTGACATGCGCAGCCTGCGCATGGCTGATTGAAAAACACCTTGGCCAAAGCGATGGCGTACTCAGTATTCAGGTCAATGCCACCGCACAGCGCGCATTGCTGCGTTGGGATCCGGCGCAAGTGCGCCTCAGCGAATTACTGGCGCGCCTGCGCCGCTTAGGTTACCAAGCCGCGCCGTTTGAAGTCGCCAGCCAAGAGCAGCAATACCGGCGCGAAATGAACAGCTACCTGCGTAAACTGGGGATCGCCGGTTTAGCCAGCATGCAGGTGATGATGGTCGCCGTTGCCCTGTATCTTGAAATGTTCAGTGATTTGGATGCGACCCAGCGTTGGTATTTTCGCTGGGTTAGCCTCATCATGTCGACGCCGGTGATCCTCTACGCTTCCCTGCCCTTCTATTACAGTGCTTGGCGCAGCCTCAAGGCTCGCACACTGAATATGGATGTTCCGGTTTCTTTTGCCTTAATTGGTGCCTACATTGCCAGTGCTTACGCCACTATCACCAATCAAGGCGAGGTGTACTTTGAATCCATCACCATGTTTGCCTTTTTCTTGTTACTGGGGCGTTTTCTGGAGATGCGCGTGCGGCGCTTAGCCACTGAGGCCACCAGCAATTTGCTTAAATTGGTGCCCAGCATCGCCACACGGGAAAACGGCGAACAAGTGGCGGCCAAAAGCCTCCGCCCGGGCGATCGGATTATCATCCGCCCCGGCGAGCGAGTCCCGGCCGATTCTTGTATTACCGATGGAATCAGTGACGTCAACGAATCCATGCTGACCGGTGAATACTTACCGGTCACTAAACAAAAACACGATCCAGTGTACGCCGGTACCGTTAACGGCGAAGGCAGCTTAACGGCGCAAGTCACCCACACCGGTGCCGACAGCCTGCTAGCATCCATTTTACGCCTGCAAGATCAAGCGCTGCAGACCAAACCGGCCATTGTGCTGATTGCCGATCGGATTGCCCGTTACTTTGTGTGGGCCTTGCTGCTGATTGCCGCCATGACATGGTTCGGCTGGCACCTGTATGAGCCCGAAAAAGCATTCTGGGTGACGCTTTCCGTATTGGTGGCTACCTGCCCGTGTGCATTAGCCCTAGCTACGCCGACCGCCGTTACATGCGTCATCTCGCGCCTAAGCCAAATGGGGCTGTTAGTCCGTAAAGGGCATGCGTTAGAGACCTTATGTCAGGTCAATCGGATCGTACTGGATAAAACCGGCACCATCACCGAAGGACGCATGTCACTGGTGCGCACTGATGTGCTAACAGCACAACGCTCAAGTGCCGACGTACTGGCTCTGGCCGCCGCACTGGAAGCGCACAGTGCCCACCCGATAGCGCGGGTATTTCAGCATCTCAGCAATACCTCCGTGAACTCCGGCTCACCGAGCGCGTACAGCGCCGAACAAGCAGAAATTGTCACCGGTAATGGTATCCGCGCCCGTATTAACGGCACGGTTTATCGTATCGGACACTATGATTTTGCTTGCGCAGCGTTGGCCAACACAAACGTTGCTACCACAGAGCAGGCTCACCGCCAGCCTAGCGATGTGCCGGCGGGAGTTTTGCCGGTCTATCTGGCAAATGAAACACAGCTGCTAGCCTGCTTCTGGCTGCAAGACCCATTACGTGACGATGCTCTGGCTAGCCTTACTCACCTAAATCAGCGCGGTATTCAACTTTCGCTGCTCACCGGCGATCGCTCCGGCGCCGCCGATTACATTGCCGCACAATTGCCGCTAGCTGATTGGCATAAAGGATTATCGCCACAAGACAAACTCAATTACCTACAACAACGTCAGCAACAAGGTGAGATAGTAATGATGGTCGGCGATGGCGTGAACGATGCGCCGGTCTTAGCCGGTGCGCACTTATCGGTGGCAATGGGTAGTGGAACCGACTTGGCGAAAAACGCTGCTGACATGGTTTTGCTGTCCGATAAACTGGATCGTTTACCGCAGGCGCTGCATTTGGCACGCCGAACTCGCCGAATTATCCGTGAAAACTTGGCGTGGTCACTCGGCTACAACTTGGTGATTTTACCCCTGGCGATCAGCGGCATGCTTCCTCCGTATCTGGCCGCTATCGGCATGTCGGCCAGCTCGCTGATTGTGGTGCTTAACTCGTTGCGTTTAATGAGGTAGCGCAAGATGGATATTATTTATGTACTGGTTCCGATCGCCATGTTGTTCGTGCTGGTGGCAGTACTGGTGTTTCTGTGGGCGGTGAAATCTGAGCAATTTGAAGATTTAAATCGCCAAGGGATGCAAATTCTGTTTGAGGAAGATGAGCAGCCTAGCGCTGCGCGTCCAGCAGCTAACAAGCCTGATAGCAAAACACAAACTAAAAACCCAGATCAGGGGCCATTAGCATGATCACATTGAGTGCCACCGGAGCAGTATTGGTCGGCTTAGCTGGCGCAGGCCACTGCTTAGGCATGTGTGGAGGCGTAGCCGCCGCCTTGACCTTTGCTTTACCGGATCAAAACTCGCTCTGGCGTAAAACGGGCTATCTGCTGCTGTACAATATCGGCCGTATTTTGGCTTATTCTTTAGCAGGCTTACTGCTCGGCGGGCTCTTTGCCTCACTGGCGGATCTCGCCGCCGGCAAAACCTTATTGCTGGTTTTACGCTTGCTGGCCGCCGTGATGATGATTGCGCTTGGCCTGTACATGGGGCAATGGTGGTTTGGGCTACAGCGTTTTGAAGCCCTCGGCCAACATGTGTGGAAACGCGTTAAACCGCTGGTTCAAGCGATGATCCCACTGAAAAATCCGTTTATGGCGTTGCCTCTTGGCTTTGTCTGGGGTTGGTTGCCGTGCGGATTGGTGTACTCCACTCTCACGTGGGCATCGGCATCCGGCAGTGCGCTGTCGGGCGCGGCCATCATGTTAGGCTTTGGTCTGGGCACCTTACCGGCCATGTTAGTGGTCGGACAAGCTGCGTCTCAGCTGCGAAATTTTCTCTCCGGGATGCTATTTAAACGCACATCTGCCGTGCTACTTTTGTTATATGGCGCACAAACTGCGTATATCGCTATTCAGCAGTTGACATAGTTAACAACTATGCGCTTAAACATGGTAAAATTGACCCATATCAATGTCAGGTAGTGTTATACGTTATGATCCCAGAGAAAAAGACGATACGACGCATTCAATCCGGTGGCTGTGCCATCCACTGTCAGGACTGCAGCATCAGTCAGTTATGTATTCCTTTCACGCTGAATGAAAGCGAACTGGATCAGCTCGATAACATTATTGAACGCAAGAAACCGATTCAAAAAGGTCAGGCGCTGTTCAAAGCAGGAGATGAGCTTAAATCCCTGTACGCGATCCGCTCCGGCACGATCAAGAGCTACACCATCACCGAACAAGGTGATGAGCAGATCACTGCCTTCCATCTGGCCGGCGATCTGGTGGGCTTTGACGCCATCAATAACATGGCGCACCCAAGCTTTGCTCAGGCACTGGAAACCTCGATGGTATGCGAAATTCCGTTCGAGATCCTCGATGACCTGTCGGGCAAGATGCCTAAACTGCGTCAGCAGATGATGCGTCTGATGAGCAGCGAAATCAAAGGCGATCAGGATATGATCCTGTTGCTGTCTAAGAAAAACGCGGAAGAGCGTTTGGCGGCGTTTATCTATAACCTGTCACGTCGTTTTGCGGCGCGCGGCTTCTCACCACGCGAATTTCGCCTGACTATGACCCGTGGTGATATCGGCAATTATCTGGGATTGACTGTCGAAACCATCAGCCGTCTGCTGGGCCGCTTCCAGAAGAGCAACATTCTGGCGGTGAAAGGTAAGTACATCACCATCAATGACATTGATGCTTTATCGGTGCTCGCCGGTAATAATAAACAAGCCTAAGCTCACACTTTGTTCTATCCGGGTCAAGGATGATCAAATTCTTGACCCGTATCTCCCCCTCCAGCTGTCTCTTCTGGTATCTATACATTACGCTTTAGTTATTGTTTTGTAGCGACGGATAACATCTGTGTGGGAGGTATCTATGATTAAATACCGCAACATTCTGGTCGCCATCGATCCTAATCAGGAAGCGCAACCGGCACTGAGCCGAGCTTTATACCTCGCCCAGCAAGAAGAAGGCGCGGAAATTACCGCCTTTTTATCCATTTATGACTTTTCCTACGAAATGACTTCGATGCTGTCTGCTGACGAGCGCCAAGCGATGCGTGATGGCGTGGTTGGGCAGCGGATCAATTGGGTTCGAGACTTACTCAAAGATTACACCGATACCAACGTGCCGATTCATATCAAAGTGGTATGGCACAACCGCCCTTTTGAAGCAATTATTCGCGAAGTTATTCAAGGTGGGCACGATCTGCTGATCAAAGCCACGCACCAGCATGATGGTCTGGAATCACTGATCTTTACCCCAACCGATTGGCACTTGCTGCGTAAGTGTCCGTGCCCAGTGCTGATGGTGAAAAACAATGAGTGGCGTGAATACAGCAAGCTGTTAGTAGCGGTGAACCTCTCGAGTGATGAAGAG
This sequence comes from Plesiomonas sp. PI-19, assembly GCF_021368255.1. NCBI lineage: Bacteria > Pseudomonadati > Pseudomonadota > Gammaproteobacteria > Enterobacterales > Enterobacteriaceae > Plesiomonas > Plesiomonas sp. PI-19. The sequence continues at coordinate 1,127,603 of NZ_JAJNMQ010000001.1, read as the reverse complement.
TATCACCAGAGCCTGAACGAAAAGCTGATTTGCGAAGCGCAAAGTTTAAGCGTGGCGCTGCAACCCGGCGAAGTGCATTTGGTGAACTCATACCCGTCTACCCCAGTGAATATCTCGATTGATATTCCTGAGTTTGATCCAAAAGCCTATAACGATGCAATTCGCGGACACCACTTGTTAGGCATGAAGACACTGCGCCAGCAATACCATATCAGCGCCGAATGTACCCATGTGGTGGAGGGGTTGCCAGAGGAAGTGATCCCAGATGTTGCCGACAAGATTGATGCTGAGTTAGTTATTTTAGGCACCATTGGCCGTACCGGTATTTCAGCAGCGTTCATCGGTAATACCGCAGAGCATGTGATTGATCGCTTAACGTGTGATTTGTTGGCGGTGAAACCAGACGGGTTTGTTTGCCCAATTACAGACAGTTTAGCCAAATAGCCTCAAGCGCCTTTTAGCTCCGAGTTTGTTAACTGGCAAGTTTAGCTATACCTGTAATTGTATATACCTTAACGACCACTATCCCTTAGCTATCCCTTAAAGATAACCGCCGACACATCTGTCGGCGGTTTTTTATTAGTGTGTGGTTATAACCAGCGTGATTCACTGGTAAAACAGAGTGACAGCCAAGGGTCATTGCCCAGCTCGTCACCCAGCTCATCCCACAACTCTTTGCGGATATGATCCTGACGGTGGATCCCCCAGTCGCCATCGCGGGGCACTAAGATGTTCACTTCCACCTCGTAGCGCCGGCCTATTTTGGCCAGATGACTGGAATATTCGATAAATCCGTGGCGATTGGCAATCCGCGACAGGGTTTCATCCAAATGCGCCGAAAGCGGGCTACGCGGCGCAACTAATAATACTTCACAGAGATTACGGCGCAGTACGCTAATCGGGATAAACATCGCCACCAGCGCCAATGCGGCCACCATAACCGAGTCAATATACACGTTGACCCACGCCAAGCTGGTGCCTTCTAACACTTTAGCCAGCGCAAAACCCAGCAAAATCGTGCAGCTTAAAATGCCATCCACTAGCCACTCTTTCGCATCCACGCGTACCAGTTCGGAGTTTACTGAGCGTGCGACACGCAATTCAACGCTGTAAACACCAAAACAAAATATCGTCGAGACCAGTGCATACAACAGCGCACTGTCCAGATTGATGACATGGCCACCTTGGCGGATAGAAGAGATTGCATTTACGAATGCAAAAATACAGGTCAGTAAGATCACGCCTCCATTGACCACATTGATCAACGGCTCAAGGTGCGCATATCCATACTGAAAACGGTGATCATCGGGACGGGAAACCAGATAAGCAGTCAATAAGCCCAACCCGGTCATGCCCATGCTGAGCAAGGAGAACAAGCCATCCATAAAAATGGCGTTGGAGCCAACCAGCAAGCCATAACCAATGCCAAAGCCTGACATCACGATGGTGCCTGCTAACGACAATTTTAATGCTCTGCGTTCCCTAATAAGTGCATGGTTAAGATCAACCATAGATGTCCTCCACGTTGTGTGTTTAAAAAATATATGCCTGTAAAAAAGGCTGCTAAGCAGCCTTTTCTGATCGCCATTAGCCTACTAAAAGCACAAAACATTTCAATACTGCTGCGCAACAACTTGATAGTGCCAATTGTTATTACACACGCCGTTTTGAATGCAAAAAGCCATAACAGCATGCAAGAGATACCCGCACAGGCTCTACTGCATGCTGCGCTAATCCAGTTCTGACGCGGGTTTGCTGCTCTTCAGCGGTATACCAAACTGCATTGCAGATGAAGCGCACTGTCTAGTTGCTGTCACGTTCCTGCGGTATAGTCGTTACGTACCTGATTTGGGTACACCGTTATTTCAGGAGTAAGCCATGACTCGTGAAGAGTTACTTGAATGGGCTGCAATCGAAGCAGCCAAAGCCAACGGAGTGGCTGCCCTGAACAGTTTTCACGGAAAAGAATGACACCATCGCCCGCAGAAACTGCGGGCTTTTTTTTTGCGCGCGTAGCTTTCAACTTCTACTGAAGTAAGCATTAATCCACTAACTGATATTTAATGGTCGTGACAACGCGAATGGTTTTGTCGATTTGCTGATCTTCTTGCAGCATCGGCGCGTTATCACGAGGCAAAATCTGAAAGACGCCTTGATCGGCTACCAAAATACGCCCCAGACGACTTTGTGAATCATGGGCAAACTGCTGTGCTGCTTCACGAGCATTTTTAGTCGCTTCCGCAATCATGGCCGGCTTCAGCGTAGTCAGCCCGTTATACAGATAAACTGGATTACCCGACCCCACGCCTTCGTTACTTAAGATCACCCCACTGTCCACCAGCTGGCTACTTTGCTTGTAAGCCTCATCTATTTTGGCGACATCTTGAGTACGCAGCATGATGGTGCGGGTAATGATGAAGCGAAACGGCACATTGCCATCGCCATATTGCTGCGCATTGCGGTCAGTCACATCCATGCCACGAAAGGATACTGCATCCGCTAAGCCATTTTTCTGCAAAAAAGCCGTCACGGCCGTGTCATCGCGCTGGATCTCATCACGCACCTGCACCAAATCATTCCCCGCACGCACAAAGCGAATCGGCCATAACGCCAGATCAGCCTTTACATCCTGCTCTGCCAGCCCTTTCACGGTTACCGTGCGTACTGGTGCGCGACTTTTCTCTACCCCATAACCAGCTAGCCAACCACCGGCCGCCAAGCCCAGCGCTACCAGTAGCGCCATCACAATTCGATTCATCGTTTCGTATCCTTTTTTGTGATTATTTGTTCTGATTCTTGTCTTGCTTGGTCTTTCTACTGTCTTTGCTGTTCGCTCATCTCATCAGGTCACTTTATCGCTATGCTTAGCCTATCGGCGACGAATATAATACGCAACTTCGTGCGTTACAGCATGCTCAACAATAGGCGCAGTTGAAGGCATTGCGAATGCCAAGTCACTTGCCCGACATCTCGCCATCATGCTTGGTATCTGCGGGATATACGCTGAGTGTAGATGCGTATTCGGCGATTTTTCCACACGTTTTCTACCAGAGCGCAGGAAAACGCATTGGTATTCGCCGCAGAAAACCGTACCATACGCGGCACGCTTTATTGGTGCGTTTTATTGGCGTGTTTTGAGCGCAACCAGACAGACCCGATAACCGACGGCACGGTAGCGATTGTCTTTGACATCCCCCACCATACCGCCGATTACATACAGTTCGATACGATAGATGACTATGACTCAGCCACTGAACCAGAAACAACAGTACAACTTCAATAAACTGCAAAAGCGCCTGCGCCGTGAAATCGGCAATGCCATTGCTGACTTCAACATGATTGAAGAAGGTGATCGCATCATGGTGTGCCTGTCCGGCGGTAAGGATAGCTACACCCTGCTGGATATCCTGCGTAACCTGCAGCAAAGTGCACCGGTGAATTTTGAGCTGGTGGCTGTGAATTTGGATCAGAAGCAGCCAGGTTTCCCGGAAGATATTCTGCCGGCGTATCTGGAGAGCATTGGTGTCGAGTATAAGATTGTCCAAGAAGACACTTACTCCATCGTAAAAGACAAGATCCCAGAAGGTAAAACTACCTGCTCTCTGTGCTCACGTCTGCGCCGCGGTATTTTGTACCGTACCGCCACTGAGTTAGGCGCCACTAAGATTGCGCTGGGCCACCACCGTGATGACATTCTGGAGACCATGTTCCTGAACATGTTCTACGGCGGTAAACTCAAAGGCATGCCACCGAAGCTGGTGAGCGATGATGGTAAGCATGTGGTGATCCGCCCGCTGGCTTACTGCCGCGAGAAAGATATCGAGCGTTTCGCTGAAATTCGTGAGTTCCCAATCATTCCATGCAACCTGTGTGGTTCGCAGCCAAACCTGCAGCGTCAGGTAATCAAAGAAATGCTGCGTGATTGGGATAAGCGTTACCCTGGCCGCATTGAAACCATGTTCAGCGCAACCCAGAACATCGTGCCATCACACATGTGTGACAGTAAGCTGTTTGATTTCAAATCCATCAAATCCGGCAGTGAAGTGATTGATGGCGGTGATATCGCGTTTGACCGTCAGGATATTCCACTGCAACCGGTGGGATTGGAAGAGGAAGAAGACTACCAGCCGGTAAATGTGGGCGAGCGTCTGGATATCGTTGAGCTGAAATAAGCTTGCCTGATGGCCAAATGCCAGAGACAAAAAAAGAGAGCCGATTGGCTCTCTTTTTTATTCAGTGTCAGCACCCGCAAGCGGTATGCGACAGCACCATTACTTGTTGATACGGCGCTTGAATTCGTTGGTACGAGTGTCGATCTCGATCATGTCGCCGATCTGAACGAAGTCAGCAACAGACAGAGTGTAGTCAGTACCTTTCAGGGTAGCTGGCTTCATCACTTTACCAGAAGTATCACCACGAGCTGATGGCTCGGTGTAAGCAACTTCACGAACGATAGTCGTTGGCAGCTCTACGCTGATCGCTTTCTCGTTGAAGAAAGTTACCTGGCATATGTCTTCCATGCCGTCTACCATGTAGTTCAGCATGTCGCCCAGGTTTTCTTTCTCGATATCATACTGGTTGTATTCGCTGTCCATGAATACATACATTGGATCAGCAAAGTAAGAGTAGGTGCACTCTTTACGATCCAGAATGATGTCTTCCATTTTTTCATCTGCTTTGAAAACGGTTTCGGTACCGGCACCGGTCAGCAGACCTTTCAGTTTCATCTTACATACTGCTGCGTTACGACCGGATTTGTTAAATTCGGTTTTCAGCACGATCATTGGCTCGCCGCCAATCATTACTACGTTACCGGCACGGATTTCCTGAGCAACTTTCATTCGTATATCCTGTGTTCAACAAGAGTTTTAAAAAGCGCAGTATTCTAACTGCTTTCGGAGAAATTCACTAGCTGACAGGCTAAATCTTCTGTCTCAGCGAGTAAATCTGCCCATTCAATCGCGTTTTTTTTCAACAACTCACGCTGAATGAACAGTGAATTCCAGTCTGAGGCGCTGATTTTACCCTGATTATAGCCACGGCTAAAGCGGCGCATCAGGTCAGCACTGGCCTCATCCCAGCGCGCCAGGTAGCGTTCTAAAAACGCATCCAGCTTTTCCATGTGAGCCTCTTCTTCTTGTGGGTAGATATGCCAAATCACTGGCACCGCAGCCCACTGCGCGCGGACAAACGAGTCTTCCCCACGAATGAAGTTAAAATCGCAGCTCCACAGCAAGCGATCAAAGCCGCGCTGATCGGTAAACGGCAAGACCTGCAATGACAGATTACCGCGCTGCCAACAATCACCGGCTTTAGGCGGCACTTGGCTATAACGTGCAGCGATGTAATCAAGCGTGCGCCCTTGCGGCACCCACAAGCGAATTGGGTCTGGCGATTGCTCCCACGCCTCAAGTAGCGTAAAGAGCGCTGGATTTTCATAGGTAAACAGACTGATCCAGATCTCTTGCTGACGCTGACCGGCAGGAATACCAAACTCGGCCCAGTAAGCACTCTCTTCAGCACTGCCACGCCACTGATCACGCGCGGCAAATAGCCCCTGCTCACGCAGCAAGCCACCGGTTGCCGGTGTAAAGCCAGGGAAGAAAAAGTATTTAGTCAGCCCGTCTGGCTGCCATGATGGCAAGCGATGACAGCCTTCCACCCACTCTTCCGCACTCAGGTATTCCAGATTCAGCCACAGCGGTGCCGGTGACAGAGCTTTCATTTGCTGCCGAAACTCTGGCGGCAATTCACAAGCAAATGCTTCGATCACCCGATGCGCTGGCGTGACTTGCGCGGTAAACGGCGTATCCCAGCGACAAATGTGTACACCGTCATACATTTGGGATGTGAGCGTTGCATCCAACCCCGGGCAGATCCGCGCAGTAGACTGTAAATCATCCACCCACAGCCGCACCTGCTGCTGATAGTCATGGGCCAGCTGGCGGGCCAGACGCAGGGTTACCCCGATATCACCGAAGTTATCAACCACGGTGCAAAAGATATCCCAGTCATAACGTGTTGCTGTCATGGTTTGGTCCTTTATCAAGAAGGCGCTAGTGTACGGGATTTTTATCTACCGACGTAATATCTGCACGGTTAAAGTAGGTGCTTAAAGCCATTTTTGTGCTGTTTTGCCCCCCGATAACGGTGCAAAGAGACCATTTTGATAGGATTTTTTGCCCTTTCGGTTGCTCAAAAGCCGTTCAGGATGTAGTCTGCGCGCTGATTTATTTTCCATTCTTTTCTTTCAGGTACACTGCCTTGCTTTCCACCGCCAATATCACAATGCAATTCGGCGATAAGCCGTTGTTTGAAAATATCTCTGTTAAATTCGGAGAAGGTAACCGTTACGGTCTGATTGGAGCCAACGGTTGCGGTAAATCCACATTCATGAAAATTTTAAGCGGCGAGCTCGAGCAAACCGCCGGTAACGTGAGTCTGGACGTTAATGAGCGGATGGCAAAGCTGGGTCAGGATCAGTTTGCCTACGAAGAGTACACCGTCATAGATACGGTGATCATGGGCCACAAAGAGCTGTGGACCATCAAGCAAGAGCGTGACCGCATCTATAGCTTGCCGGAAATGAGCGAAGAAGACGGCATGAAAGTGGCCGATCTGGAAGTGCAATTTGCCGAGATGGATGGCTACTCCGCTGAAGCGCGTGCCGGTGAACTGCTGCTGGGCGTGGGCATTCCATTGGAGCAGCATTTCGGTCTGATGAGTGCGGTTGCTCCGGGCTGGAAACTGCGTGTGTTGCTGGCACAGGTTCTGTTTGCCGAGCCAGACATCATGCTGCTCGACGAACCAACCAACAACTTGGATATTAACACCATCCGCTGGTTGGAAGACGTGCTGAATCAGCGTAACTGCACCATGATCATCATTTCGCACGACCGTCACTTCCTGAACAGTGTCTGCACCCACATGGCCGATTTGGACTACGGTGAGCTGCGTCTGTACCCAGGTAACTATGACGAGTACATGATGGCCGCGACTCAAGCCCGTGAGCGTCTGCTGGCCGATAATGCCAAGAAGAAAGCACAACTGGCCGAACTGCAATCGTTCGTCAGCCGCTTCTCGGCTAACGCGTCTAAGGCGAAACAAGCCACCTCTCGTGCTCGTCAGATGGATAAGATCAAGCTGGAAGAAGTTAAAGCTTCTAGCCGTCAGAACCCGTTCATCCGTTTCGATCAGGAAAAACCGCTGTTCCGTAACGCGCTGGAAATTGAAAATCTGGCCCAAGGTTACGATGAGCTGCTGTTCTCCAAGTTGAACCTGATGGTTGAAGTCGGCGAGCGTGTGGCGATTATCGGTCAGAACGGTATCGGTAAATCGACCCTGCTGCACACGTTGGTCGGCAACATGGCGCCAAAACAAGGCATCATCAAGTGGTCCGAAAACGCCAACATCGGTTACTACGCGCAAGATCATGCCGATGAGTTTGACTGCGATCTGAACCTGTATGACTGGCTGGATCAGTGGAAGAAGCCGGGCGATGACGAGCAAGTGGTGCGTGGCATGCTGGGCCGGATGCTGTTCTCACAAAACGATATCCTGAAATCTGTCCGCGTGATTTCCGGTGGTGAGCAAGGCCGGATGCTGTTTGCCAAGCTGATGCTGCAAAAGCCGAACATTCTGGTAATGGATGAGCCGACTAACCACATGGATATGGAATCCATCGAGTCACTCAACCTGGCACTGGAAAACTACAAAGGCACCCTGTTCTTCGTCAGCCACGACCGTCAGTTTGTATCCTCACTGGCCACCCGTATTATCGAGCTGACCGCTGAGGGCATCGTTGACTTCAACGGTACTTACGATGAGTACCTGCGCCGTCAGGGCATTGAAAGCGCGTAATCGCGAACAAGACACAGCTGATTAGTCTGTAGATGAAAGAAACCGCTTCCTCTGGAGGCGGTTTTTATTTATGCCCATGGTTTTCCTCATTCACCATCGGCTGTACACCAAACCCTTGAAAGCCATTTACCCCCAGCGACATCAGATACTGACGCTGCACATCATTTTCAATACGCGTCGCGATCACCCACTCCGAACGCTGGCGAACTAAACGGCACAATGCCGAAATCACTTTGCTCACCGGCGCTTCTTCTGCCGTATGGCTATAGCCATAATCCAATTTCACATATTCAGGCGCAAAACGTGCCAGATATTCTGTGCCAGCATTGCTGCGTCCGACTTGATCCAATCCCCACCGCCAACCAATAGCCTCTAAGATGCGTATCAAATGTGCTGCCGCAACAGGCATTGCGAGCATTCCTGACTCAGCAATCTCCAACATCACTCCGTGTAACCCATGCGGTGTCTGCTGTGCCGCAAGATGTTGGATGCCATTGATAAAATCAGCACTCTGCAAACTACTATTGCTGATATTTACCGCCACCGGTGTCTCATACTGTTGTTGGATAATGTGGCGTAATACGGCCAAATCGATGGCAGCGCCTAATCCGAGCGCGTCAGCCATCGGTAGCCAATCTGCGGCGCTAACCCATTGCCCAGCAAGTTTTAACCGGACAAACGCCTCTTGATGTAACACCACGCCTGTTGCACTTAACACAGGCTGTAACACTACATGTAACGCGGCAGGATCAGCCAATGCGGCTAAAATAGCCGGTCGCCATGCCTGTTTACCTTGTAATACGGGCTCATAATCTCCGGTGTATAAGTAAAACGGCGGCATTTCTCTACGAGCGCGGTGCAATGCCATATCAGCCGTCGCTAAGAGACTGTTGGCGGTGATATGTCCGTTGCTGATAGCAGCGCCCAGATAAACGGGGATTTGCGCGTCCAAATCGCTCGATATAATTTGCTGTTTCAGCACCGCTAAAAGTTTAAGACCGATACTTTTCGATGGCTGCGCTTCCATCTCTAACTCCAAGCCCGGACACCAGAGCGCTAACTCCGTTAAGCGGGTGCGCGCCAATAGCGCGTGTGTATAGGCAGAAAATACATCACGCACGGCCCCAGCCAAGCGGCGAGCCAGCTGATCGGCAACATGGGGATCTGTTAACTGATAGCTGCGCCCCAATACTGCCAGCTCCAATAAAAACAGCGTTCCCGGCACATTTTCTGCGGCGGCCACATCAATCTGCTGGCGAAACCAACGCCGATTTGCCAATCCCGTGGTTACATCCTGATAGGCTTCGCGGTGTAATGCTGCCACGGTATCGTTTTGCGCTTGAAACGCTTGGCTAATCTCCCTTTCCATCAAGTTAAAAGCACGGGTTAATGCTCGCAGTTCCGATTCAGCGGGGAGCGAGAGCGGATCGGCGGAGAAATGGCGATGAGCGACCTGCTCCGCTCGCGCTTCTAATGCCGCCAAAGGGCGCAGGCGACGACGTAAAAGCGCAGCTTGCAGTGCCAGAGCGATAACGAGTATCCCCGCAATCACCGGGAAGACATGGCGACTCAAGCGCCAGAACGTGTGATACGACGGAATAGCCGCGCCTTGTAACGTCAAGTACCCATCGGGTAACCCAGCGGTACTCAGCCTCTGCTGTATCAGCAGTGGTTCAAATAAAGGCAAACGCAATAACCAGCGCGGAATCGGATGTTCCCGAGTATTTGCCACTTTAGAGGCCGGAGGCAGCATTACCATTATGGGAGAGCTGTTATCAAGATGCAGTTGCACTGCCGCATACCGCCCCTCGGCCAAAACGCGGCGCATAATGGTTTCAACGCCCATCAGATCGTAGCGTAATAAATACGGGCGCAAGGTGTCTTCCAATCGCAGCGCATCAACAGCCATGATGCTACGCTGCTGTTCTATGACGGTGGTGCGGATCACAGCTAACATTAATCCGCACAGCACTACGCAAAGGAAAAAAATCAGCAACATCTGCTGATGCAGCAAAATTCGCAATAAGGAGTGTCCAGCCGTAGGCTCTTCACTGAACAGGTGTTGCGGCGCAGTCACCTTTGCTTCGGCCATAAATAATCGCCATCCGTTATTATGCATCCATGCTAATCGCGAATATGAAGAGTACTTACCTTCATAATTGCTGTGCGTTTTTCGCTATTCAGATAAACGTTGTTTTAGTCTCTTTGAGTATTAATCCTGTTGGTTAAAGCCTCAAGCAAGAAGCGCATAACAGATGTCAGAAAAATTACGGATAATAAAAAGCCCACAATCTGCTGTGGGCTTTTAAGCAAAAATCAATGTGCACTAGGTCTGATGGCGGTGCGCCATCACGGCGTGATGTTATCGTGCTTACCTCATACCGGATACTGACTTAATATCACGCCAAGATTTCCATTACTGCCAAATTTCAGGCTGAATTTCTGCGTTATGTACTGCATCCGACAACCAAACTAGGCCATCTTGCAATGTGGCTTGCAGGTTCATAGTGCGGTTAACCAATTGGGTTAAACGGCTGACTTGCTCATCGGAAATGAAAAAGACGCGTACATTAGAATATTGACGGATTTTATTGCTGTTTTGCTCCCACCACACTTTGGCAGCGCGATCACCGTATGCGTATAGCACCACCTGCTCAGATTGATGCGAGGCTTTTTTCAACCGCTTTTCATCCGGCACGCCGACGTCAATCCACAGGTCGATTCCATCATGATAGTTTTTGAGCCAAATTTCCGGTTCATCATCGGCGCACAAACCTTTGGTGAACACCAAACGCTCATTGGCATGACGAACCCATGCCAGTAGACGAACCATCATGCGTTGTTCGGTTTCGGAAGGATGTTGTGCCAGCACCAAATCGGCACTCTGATAATAATGCCGATCCATATCAGCGATATTGATGTTTGCTTTATAGACTGTTGCTTTAAGTGCCATAAACGACTTCCGAAATCTCACATACTGACCGCAATCAACCGGTCATAGAACCCTAAAATAAGAGCCCCGACATCAGGTCGGGGCCAAACACGCATGCTATATACGCCATAACACGGGGCTTACGCCAGTGAAACTCACTAAGGCACAACAAACGCCCCGCAGCATAGCGCAATATATTCACTATTCATTTATCCAATATCTATCGGGCGCACGAGCAAAGTAATGCCTTGCACGTCCACCACTTCAACGGCAGTTCCTGCTGGCAAATCCTGCTCAACTTGTATCCGCCACGTGGTGTCGCCCAGATTCAAACGCCCCACGCCGTTTTCTGTCGCTTCGCTGAGGGTTGCTTGTCGGCCAATCAAGGTATTACGCCGTTGATTGAGCGAGGTGTGATCCTGATCTTGTCTATCTCGGGTGTGTTGCCAACGCCACCACAACAGCGAAGCCAGCAGCGCCAAGATGGCGAATAAGATCCACTGCCCGACAAATCCCAGCGGCCATAGCCAGAGTATTGCCGATACCAATAGCGCCGCGACACCAATCCATAGTAGATAACCGGCCGTGCCTAACATCTCGCAAGCCAGTAGCAGTAGGCCGAATACCAGCCAGTGCCACTCTGCCCAACCGGAAAATAGCGGCATCATGCCTGCTTCCCTTGGTCTGAATTTGGATTGTTCGTTTTGAGCAGCTCCGCAATGCCACCGACAGCGCCAATCAGGCTGCTGGCTTCCAATGGCATCAAGATCACTTTACCGTTTTGTGACTGCCCAATAGCTTGCAATGCTTCGGTGTATTTTTGCGCCACGAAGTAGTTAATGGCCTGCACATTACCGTCAGCGATAGCATCCGAAACCATTTTGGTCGCCCGCGCTTCCGCTTCTGCCGCCCGCTCTCGGGCTTCAGCTTGCAAGAATGCCGCTTGCCGCTCACCTTCAGCTTTGAGGATCTGCGATTGCTTTTCCCCTTCCGCGCGTAAAATCTCGGCCTGACGCACACCTTCCGCTTCCAGAATATCGGCACGCTTGTTCCGCTCGGCTTTCATCTGCGCATTCATTGAGGCAATCAGCTCTTGCGGCGGACGCACATCACGAATTTCGATACGGGTGATCTTCACGCCCCAGCTGTTAGTTGCTTCATCAATAATGCGCAGCAAACGGCTATTGATGGTATCGCGCTGCGACAACATCTCATCCAGCTCTAACGAGCCCAGCACGGTGCGGATGTTGGTCATGGTCAGGTTGCGTATCGCATCTTCCAGATCATTGACTTCATACGCGGCTTTGGCTGGATCGAATACTTGCACAAAACACACCGCATCAATGGTCACACTGGCGTTATCTTTGGAGATCACTTCCTGCGAAGGGATATCCAGAACCCGCTCCATCATGTTAATTTTTCTGCCCACACGATCGACAAATGGCACCACGAAGTTCAATCCGGGTGCTAACGTGTGGGTGTAACGCCCAAAGCGTTCGATGGTCCATTGATAGCCTTGCGGCACAATTTTGAACGCCGTGATAATCAACACTATCGCGACAACAACAATCATCAGAACTGGAGAAAACACACTGATATCCATATACATTGGCCATCCTCTGTGGTGTTCTTTCCCTGTGGCGGGAAATCATAAAACATACGGGCGCTGATGCGCCCGCGAGTTGAGTCGATTACTGTCCGCTAAGAACCCGAGCCGGATCGATGCGGGTCGCTCGCCATGCCGGATAGATACTGGCGAGCAAACTCAAGCCTACGGCGGTGAGCACCACCAGTATCACATCTTGTGCTTGCAATTCGCTGGGAAGAAAATCAACAAAATAGATATCGCCGGAAAGAAACTTATGTCCGATCAGCGTTTCGAGACCCCGAATAATCTGGGTCAAATTTAATGATAGCAAGATACCGGCGATCGTACCGAATACGCAGCCGACCATACCGGCCATCATGCCGTACCAGATAAAGATATTTCGCACCAGACGGTTATTCGCGCCCATGGTGCGCAAGACAGCAATGTCGCCTTGCTTATCTTTCACGGCCATTACCAGTGTGGAGACAATATTAAAGCTAGCCACACCGATAACCAGCACCATCGCCAGATACATGATCACGCGCACCATCTGGATATCGCGGTACATGTAGCCGTAAGTGCCCATCCAGCTGCGCACATAGCCATACACACCGGTCAAACGACCCGCATCACGGACAATTTTCGAGGCTTCGAAAACTTTATCCACTTTCATGGCCACGCCGCTGACGTTATTGCCCAAATCTAAATATTGCTGCGCATCGGCCAATGGCACCATGGCAAAGCTGTGATCCAGCTGACCATGCAATTGCAACAGCCCACTGACTTGTAAGCGAATGCGCTTGGGTTGACGCAGTTTCATTTCCGGATCAGGGTTTGGGATCATCAAAGTCAGCCAATCGCCAACCTTCAGCCCCAACGAATCCGCAACGCCCTTGCCTAAGATCAGCTGATTTTCACCGGCACGGAAATTTTTCCACGCATCGCCCAGCACAAACTGCGGCAAGGCACTGATTTTGGCTTCTGCCTGCGGGTCTACCCCTTTCACCTGAATCGCTTTCAGTTTAGTGCCTTGATCGGCCAGCGCGGTGAAAGACACATACGGCGCGGTAGCCACAATGCCTGGGTGGCGCTGTAAACGGGTTTGTACCAGCTTCCAATCAGATAAACTGCCTTCAACTGGGGTAATTTCACCGTGCGGTACTACTGCCAAAATACGGTTATTCAACTCACGCTGAAAGCCGTTCATGGCACTTAAGCCCACAATCAGTACCGCTACCCCCAATGCGATCCCTAAAGTAGAGATCACCGAGATAAACGACACCATGCCGCTGCGACGGGTCGCGCGGCTGTAACGTAAAGCCAGAAAAAGTGATAACGGGCGGAACATCAACGTCCTCCCGCACTTAAGGAGAGTTCACGGGTCAACAGACCATCACGCATTTCCAACTGACGACTCAAACGCGCCGCCAAGTTCAGATCGTGCGTCACTACCAAAAATGCCGTGCCGTGGCGGGCATTCAACTCGCCAAGCAGCTCAAAAATACCATCGGCGGTACGTTGGTCCAGATTACCGGTAGGCTCATCGGCCAGCACTAACGAAGGCTGATTGACCAGCGCGCGGGCGATGGCGATACGCTGGCGCTCACCACCAGACACTTCCGACGGGCGATGATGAATCCGGCGCGCCAAGCCGACTGCAGTCAGCATCTCTTGCGCACGTTGTGACGCAACGGACGGTTTTTCCCCTGCAATCAGCAGTGGCATCGCCACGTTTTCCAACGCGGTAAAATCAGCCAGCAGATGATGGAACTGATACACGAAGCCGATGTGCTCGTTACGCAGCTTTGCTTGCGCGCTGTTGCTCATGGCATACACATCTTGCCCTTGGAACAGCACACGGCCATCACTGGGTTTATCCAGACCGCCTAGCAAATGCAGCAGCGTACTTTTACCGGAGCCGGAGCTTCCGACAACCGCCACCAGCTCACCCTGCTCCAGCCCAAATGAGACACCGCGTAAAACCTCGGTTTCCATGTTGCCTTCGCGGTAAGTTTTGACCAGATTCTCACAGACTAATAAGGGCTTATTCATAACGTAATGCCTCGGCAGGTTTGACAGCTGATGCGCGCCAAGCAGGATATAAAGTAGACAGCAGTGCCACTAGCACCGCAAAAACAACAATCGCAGAAACTTGCCATACCGACACATCAACCGGCAAACGCGCGCCCTGCAACAGGTTCACGCCCAACAGGGACAATATCGGGTTGAGATACACGGCAATCAGGCTTCCTAAAATGCCGCCACACACAGCGCCAACCACACCGGCCGACGCTCCTTGCGTGATAAAAATCATCATGATCTGACGTGGTGTGAGGCCCAAAGTTTGCAAAATCGCCACTTCACCTTGTTTTTCCATCACCATCAGACTCAAAGAGGTAATGATGTTAAACGCCGCGACAGTGATGATCAGGCTCAGTAGCAAGCCCATCATGTTTTTTTCCATGCGCACCGCTTGGAACAGCTCGCCTTTACGGGCACGCCAATCCTGCCACACCAGCCCTTTCGGTAATGGGGCATCGGCGGCGGTGGCCACATCAAACGGATCTTGCATAAATAAGCGCCAGCCGCTGATATGCCCAGCCGGTAAGCGCAGTAAACGCGCCGCGTCTTGAATGTTGACCAGCACTTGGGATGAATCCACATCACTGCCCGCCGCAAACACACCGGATACCGTGAACAGACGCTGGCTTGGGATGCGGCCCATTGGGGTGAATTGTGACGCATCGGTAACCATCAAGCGCACTTTGTCACCCGGCAACACGCCGAGTTGACCGGCCAAGGTATCACCGAGGATCACGTGGTATTCGCCTGCTTTGAGCGAATCCAAGGAAGAGTCCACCAGATAAGGCGCTAACGGATCGCCATCTTTCGGATCAATGCCCAGCATGACACCAGCACCGATACTTTGGGCGCTTTGGATGATCACATCCCCCATCACCATCGGCGTGTGTCGCACGACATCGGGGATTTGACTTAAGCTGGAGAATGGCACCGCCTGCGGATCAATCGAACCGCTTTCAGATGTCACCAACGCTTGTGGCATCAAGCTCAGGGTGTTGTTTTTCAGTTCCTGTTCAAAGCCGTTCATCACGGAAAGAACAATAATCAGAGCCAATACCCCAAGGGTGATCCCGATGGTGGATAAACGGCTGACAAAGCGTCCGAACCGGTCGCCGGTACGTCCGCGCAGATAACGCACCCCGATAAAAACAGAAGCCGGATTAAACATAGGAATATGCTTGACCGTAAAAAATGAAAATTATATCAACCCGATGAAACAGAAAAGAATTTCCTTTTCGCATCCTGCGGATTAAACACGTAACCTGATAGAGTGATATTATTCACTATTTAAAGCAAAACTTACACAACTATACTTCCACAACGCGTTTTCATCGGACACAAAGCAAACAATATGGCACTTTTTGCCAAGCTTCGACTGTGTACCAGTCGCTCTGTCTTTCATCTGTCAGCATCTTCCCTGATAATGGAAGCAATACCGCATGAACCGGAGTATCGCTATGGAACAAGCGCAGTTTTTCTCTGTCCATCAACACCTGTCGGTCAACATTATTCCGCTCCGTGCCGATGAAACCTTGCCGGACGACGCCCGGTTTGATGAAGAAATTCCCCTGCCGTTTCGCATTGCCGCCGAAACCGCGCATCTGGATATCAGCAGTATCCGCTCGCTGCGCAATATTGGCAGTGCCGCCGATGATTTGATGGGATTTTTGCGCATTCAGCAGCAGAAAATCGATCTGGTCGTAAACTATATTCTGGCGCAAGAAGATCAACCGCACTTACGGCACCTGACACACTCTTTCAGTGCCGGTGGTTTTAGTTATTTTGCCGATACGCCGCCTGCCAGTGGCAGTATCATGCGTATTAAACTGTTTTTGAGTCAGCCTGCCGCCGCCGTGTATGCCTATGGCAAAGTGAGTGAAGTCAGCATTGAAGACGGTCGGCCGTTGGTGCAGATCCGTTTTATTCGCCTGCGCGACAAAGATCAGGACTTGCTGATTCGTGCCGCCCTGCACGAGCAGCAGCAGCAACTCAAGCAACGTGCCGAGCTCAGGGTCAAAGACTAATCCATGACGTTACCATTTCTGAATCTGAGCCTGCCAGATAAAGCAGGCGACCACCGCTATTTTGGTCAATTGCAGGGCGCTGCGCTGGCACTGGCCGCCGCGCAAATCAGTACGCAGCATCAAGGGCCGGTGCTACTGGTCACCAAAGACAGCCAGATGGCACTGCGTCTCGCCCAAGAAATTCGTGAGTTCAGCGCCCAGCCGCTGGAGTTATTCCCTGATTGGGAAACCCTGCCGTACGATAGCTTCTCACCACACCAAGATATCATCTCGGAACGTTTATCGACGCTGTATCGCTTGCCGACCTTGCAACAAGGGCTGCTGATCATGCCGGTCAATACCTTGATGCAGCGGGTATGTCCGCGCGAGTTTTTGCTGTCGCATGCCTTGGTGGTGAAAAAAGGTGAGCGCTTATCGCTGTCGAAACTACGCAGTCAGTTAGAGCAAGCCGGATATCGCCCAGCCGAGCAAGTGATGGAGCACGGTGAGTTTGCCACCCGTGGCGCGCTGCTGGATCTGTTCCCGATGGGCAGCCAGACACCGTTTCGTCTTGATTTTTTCGATGACGAAATTGACTCGATTCGCACCTTTGACCCTGACTCTCAGCGCACGCTGGAAGAAGTGGATCACATCAACTTGTTACCGGCGCGCGAATTTCCAACCGATAAAAATGCCATCGAAGGATTTCGCAGTCGCTGGCGCGAACAGTTTGAAATCCGTCGTGATCCGGAACACGTTTATCAGCAAGTCAGCAAAGGCACCCTGCCCGCAGGTATTGAATATTGGCAACCGCTGTTTTTCGAGCAGATGACCACCTTGTTCGACCATCTGCCAGGCAATACGCTGATTGTTAGCGTCGGCGATATTCAAGATGCGGCAACCCGCTTTTATGCCGATGCCGAACATCGTTACCACGATCGCGGCGTCGACCCGATGCGGCCGCTGCTGGCACCGCCGGTTCTCTGGCAACGTTTGGATGAGCTCAATGCCAACCTGAAAAGCTACCCCAATGTCCATCTGCAAAAAGACGCGGTAGAACCGCGCGCAGGACGCAGCAATTTGCCGCTTAGCGCGTTGCCGGATATCCGTTTACAACATCAACATAAAGAGCCACTGCAGGCTCTGCGCCGCTTCTTAGAAGAGTTTCGCGGCAATGTGGTGTTTTCGGTAGAAAGTGAAGGTCGGCGAGAAACGCTACTCGATTTGCTGACACCGCTGAAATTGCGTCCGCAAACGATCCAGAATTTGGCCGACAGCCGCACCGTCTCGCGGGCGCTAATGATAGGCGCGGCCGAGTCTGGATTTGTACTCTCGCCAGAAAGTGAGTCAGAGGCTGACGCAAGTAGCGCGCTGGCCTTTATCTGTGAAAGCGATCTGCTCGGTGCGCGCGTCAGCCAGCGCCGCCGTGATAACCGCAAAGCCATCAATACCGATACCATCATTCGCAACTTAGCCGAATTGCGTATTGGGCAGCCAGTGGTGCATCTGGAGCACGGGGTTGGTCGCTACGGTGGCCTCACCACGCTGGAAACCGGTGGGGTCACTGCGGAATACATGATCCTCACCTATGCCAATGACGCCAAGCTGTATGTGCCGGTGTCATCGCTGCATTTGATTAGCCGCTATAGCGGCGGCGCGGAAGAAAGCGCACCACTACACAAACTGGGCGGCGAAGCCTGGGCACGAGCGCGCGGTAAAGCCGCAGAGAAAGTGCGCGATGTGGCCGCCGAATTGCTCGATATCTACGCACGCCGCGCTATTAAGCCGGGTTTTGCGTTCAAGCACGATCGCGAGCAATATCGCCAGTTCTGCACCAGTTTCCCGTTTGATGAAACCGATGATCAGCTCAATGCAATCAACGCGGTGCTGACTGACATGACCCAACCGGTGGCGATGGATCGACTGGTTTGTGGTGATGTGGGCTTTGGTAAAACCGAAGTGGCGATGCGCGCCGCGTTTTTGTCGGTCATCAACCATCGCCAAGTCGCGGTATTAGTGCCAACCACCCTGCTGGCACAGCAGCACTTTGAAAACTTCCGTGACCGTTTTGCCAACTGGCCGGTACGCATTGAAGTGCTGTCTCGCTTCCGTACAGCCAAAGAGCAACAGCAAGTGCTGGAAGATGTGCGAGAAGGGAAAGTGGATATCCTCATCGGCACCCACAAACTGCTGCAGGGCGATGTGAAGTTTAAGCAGTTAGGTCTGCTGATCGTGGATGAAGAGCACCGCTTTGGGGTGCGTCAGAAAGAAAAAATCAAAGCGCTGCGCGCCGATGTGGATATTCTGACCCTCACCGCGACGCCGATTCCACGTACGCTGAATATGGCGATGAGTGGCATGCGCGATCTCTCCATCATCGCGACGCCACCGGCACGCCGGATGGCCGTGAAGACCTTCGTGCGAGAGCATGATGAGCGCACTATTCGCGAGGCCATTTTGCGTGAAGTACTGCGTGGTGGTCAGGTCTATTACCTGCACAACAGCGTAGAGACCATTGAGAAAACCGCAGAAAAACTGGCGGAGCTGGTACCGGAAGCACGTATCACCATCGGTCATGGCCAGATGCGTGAGCGCGATCTGGAGCGCGTGATGTCGGACTTCTACCACCAACGTTTCAACGTGCTGGTATGTACCACCATCATCGAAACGGGGATCGACGTACCGACTGCCAACACCATCATCATTGATGATGCTGACCACTTCGGTCTGGCACAGTTGCACCAGCTGCGTGGCCGCGTGGGTCGTTCACACCATCAGGCTTATGCGTACTTACTCACGCCACCACCGAAGCGCATGACCGACGATGCGCGTAAGCGCTTGGAAGCGATCGCCTCGCTGGAAGATTTGGGTGCGGGCTTTGCGTTAGCAACCCACGATCTGGAAATTCGCGGCGCAGGTGAGCTGCTGGGCGACGATCAAAGCGGTCAGATTGAGTCGGTCGGCTTTAGCCTGTATATGGAAATGCTGGAAAACGCCGTCGACGCGCTGAAGCATGGTCGCGAGCCGTCACTGGATGATCTGACGCGTGGTCAGACCGAAGTGGAGCTGCGTGTACCGGCTCTATTGCCGGATGACTATCTGCCTGACGTTAATATGCGCCTTTCCCTGTATAAGCGCATTGCCAGCGCTGAAGATGCCGCGCAATTGGATGAGCTGAAAGTCGAAATCATCGACCGCTTTGGCTTATTGCCAGATGCCACACGCAACTTGCTGCAAGTGGCGAAAATCCGCCTGCGCGCACATCAGCTGGGCATTCGCCGCATCGAAGGCTCTGATAATGGCGGTTATGTGGAGTTTAACGATCAGCCGAATATTAGCCCAGCGTATCTGATTTCCTTGCTGCATAACCCGCATGAGTTCCGACTTGAGGGGCCGAACAAGCTGAAGTTTTTCGGGATCTTCACCGATCGAGCTAAGCGCTTGGCCTATATCGAGCAGTTACTGAGTGGTTTTGAAGCCCACAAAATCAGCTAATCGCGCGTAACAGCGTACAGGCTCATAGCCAAAACGCTGGCATAAAAAAACACCGCTCATTGAGCGGTGTTTTTGCTTATCCGGTATGACTGCATGATCTTAACAATAATCACTGAAATTATGGCCAAGAAGTCATACGGCTATCCACACAGAGTAAGCATAGCCGTAGCCGCAGTAAAACGCGAAATCAGTGCAGTTTCAGTGTCGGGCGGATCACACGGTTGATACCGCCTACCAGCATCATCAAGCCGGTTTTCACGTAACCATGCAGCGCCATCTGGTGCATACGGTACAGTGAAATGTAAGCGATACGCGCGATACGGCCTTCAATCATCATTGAGCCGCGCATCAGGTTACCCATCAGGCTACCCACGGTACTGAATTTAGACAGGGAAACCAAAGAGCCTTTGTCGTTATAGACATAGTTCTTCAGGGTACGCCCTTCCATCAGTGCCACGATGTTCTGGTAGCACAGGCTAGCCATCTGGTGCGCTGCTTGCGCGCGTGGCGGTACAAAGGTACCGTCAGTTTGTGGACAGCTAGCACAGTCACCAATGGCGAAAATGTTGGAATCGCGCGAGGTTTGCAGTGTTGGCTCGACCACCAGCTGGTTGATACGGTTGGTTTCCAGACCCGCGATATCCTTCAGGAAATCCGGCGCCTTGATACCTGCAGCCCATACCATCAGCTCTGCTGGGATAAACTCACCATCTTTGGTATGCAGACCATTGCTTTCCGCTTTGGTCACCATAGTGTTGGTGCGCACATTCACGCCCAGCTTGGTCAGCTCCAGATGCGCCGCAGAAGAGATACGCACTGGCAGTGCTGGCAGAATACGCTCACCGGCTTCCACCAGCGTGACGTTCAGGTGACGGCTATCCAGCGCATCAAAGCCATAACGGTGCAGCTGTTTAACCGCATTGTGCAGCTCAGCCGACAGTTCAACGCCCGTCGCGCCACCGCCCACAATGGCAATGTTCACTTTTTCCTGCTTTTCTGGCTGTGCCGAGAACTTCATAAACAGATTCAGCATCTGCTCATGGAAGCGATTAGCCTGATCTGGGCTATCGAGGAAGATACAATTATCAGCCACACCTTCAGTGCGGAAGTCGTTGGATTTGCTGCCCAGCGCCATGACCAGAATATCAAAGAACAGCTCGCGCTCAGGCACCAGCAGTTCGTTGTCTTCATCACGGATTTCCGCCAGCTTGACCGAGCGACGCTCACGATCGATATCCACCAGAGTGCCCTGCTGGAACTGGAAGTGATGGTTACGAGCCTGAGCGCGGTAGCTCAGCGCATCAACGCCATCATCCATAGAGCCAGTGGCTACTTCGTGCAGCAGAGGTTTCCACAGGTGGGTCTGACTGCGGTCAATCAGAATGATTTCAGCTTTGCCCTTACGGCCCAGTTTATCGCCCAGACGGGTAACTAACTCAAGTCCCCCGGCGCCGCCGCCAACAACAATGATTCTTTTCAAGGCGTAGCCCTCGTTACAACTTATTTGGTCAGAATGAAAAAAACTTACACCAACCGCGCAAGGCTACCTGTTCTAACTGCATCACGTCTGAGTCACCGGAACGGGCATTTTTTACCGGTTCCGGTCGCCCCTCAATCCTGCAGCTTAAACGCCTTAATGCGCTGAAGGTGATGAGAAATGTTTTTAAATTTATGGGATTGCTTGTCATCCCAGACTATTTCGTAAAAATCGTTCAGCTCTTCCTGAGTAAGCCGATTATCCAACACTTCATCCTGAGTGGAAAGGATCACCAGACAATTTCCCTCATTTTTTTTACGGAAGTTTTCTACACACTTGGTCGCAATATCTTCATATTCTTCCGGCCGGTCAATCTTTCCGGTCATGTTTTGTTCGGGATGCAAATTCGGGTTAAACATCACCTGACGTAAGCCGCACAGGTAGCCAATTCGCTCAGCCCAATACCCCCCCAGCCCCACACCGCAAATCAGTGGTTTTTGATCACCGCACAGCTGTACTGCTTTGTGCACTTCTTTGAGCAGGTGCTGCATGTCATGCCGCGGGTGCAAAGTGCTGTAACTGATAAACCGCACATCCGGATCGATAAACTGCAATTGCAGTACTTTTTCGTGGTTACCCGGACTGGTTGAATCAAACCCGTGCAAATAGATGATCATGCTTGTTACTCCTTGTCTGATGCTTGCGGCCAGAAGGCTCTGTAGATACACCGCCTACTCTGACACTCTATCATTACAAGGGTTATAAAGTTTTGAGGAGAAAAGCAAATTTGCTATCGCTTATGGGGAGTAATTTGATGACATGTCATGTGCATAAACGTAACGCTTGCTCATAGTTCAGCATGACCGCTTCCCCGTCACACCGAGCCCCGCCGCTTAACCTGCTTGATAACCTGAATCACCCATAAAAAAGCCGGACAGCCCACCTATTATCAACGGGTGCACTCTCCGGCTTATTTTTCATTGGTGCCTATTGGGTCATTTGCCCGTATTTGGAATCAGTTTTCCAAATTACGAGAAACTTAGCCTACGTAAGCCTTGAGCAGCTCCTCGGCGGCCAGTTTACCCAATGCGTTGGCGGCAAATGGGCTGTCGCCAGTCAGCACTTTACGGTCTTTATGCACCATCCCGGTAATATCTTGGTTCATCAGCGTCAGCCCCATTTTCTGCAGCTGCTCACCAAAGAACCAGGTTAACTGCCCTGGCATATACCCGATATCGGGGGTTTGCTTATCGGCGGCATCTGGGAAGGCACAAATCGCGTAACCTTGCAGTGGGTTTGCGCCGTGCGACAACGCCAAAAATGCTGCTGGGCCATGGCAAAGAGAAATCACATAACGATCATTGGCCAATGCCCAACGCAGTGTTTCAGCCACCGCTTCACTGGCTGGCAAACCAATCAACGCGCCATGTCCACCAGGAATAAAGACCCCAGCATACTCGCTATCTGGCGTGAGCTGGCTGACCACATCCTGCAATTTACGCGGGCGCATAAACTGTGGCAGATAGTGGTTATACAAACCGACAATCGCCTCATCTTCGTTCGGCATCGCCCAATGTTCAAACTTGACCATCAAACCGGAGACCGTCGCGACCTCGAATTCAAAACCGGCCTGATGCAAGTGATACATCGGCAACAGCGTTTCGACTGGGTGGTTACCGGTTGAGAACAGCGCACCGGTATCGGTCGGCAAATAGCGCTCGTCGGCGCCTATCAGCAAGATCTTGTGCTTGCCGCGGTACGGTTTGGCGTAATCTGCCCCGCTGAGATCAGATTTAGAGCTGGTAAACTGACTTAACGAAAATGCTGAAGGGAAAAATGCATTGTGCTCAGCATTATCTGGAGTTGGTAACTTGCTAGGTTGCGTTGTCATATTTCCTCCACGCCCGTTTTCCGTGCGTTTGATATAGCCATTTCTGAGTTACTGTTTTGATTCCACGCGATACAGAAATCTTTCGCCTCGCGCTTGAGTTTTCTCAGCATAATCGTCACAACAGCGCCGACCATAGCGTTATATTGTTACGATTCGCTAACGCTTGCATAAAATGTAATCATCAAATCCAATCTATCAAGCATAGCCGTGCCATCGAGAGATAAAATCCCGCCTCACAAATGGCAGAAGACAAGCGAGAAAATGGGATGGAAGGAAGAAAACGAAACATACGCAGGCCAACCAACAACGTGCTGACCTGCGCGACAAGCTAAAAAGAGGGAAAATCAGGACAGCGGCAACGTTATCCGACGATCTTTATAGTAAAACTCACGATCGCGCTCACTGATCGGTCGCACCACAGCGCATGGGTTACCGAAAGCCACCACATTGGCCGGAATATCTCGCGTCACAATGCTGCCAGCACCAATCACGCTGTTTTCACCAATGGTAACCCCCGGCAACACCACGCAACCGGCACCAATCCAGACATTGTTCCCGATCCGCACCGGTAAGTTAAACTGCGCCAAGCGCTTGCGATACTCGGGATCAATCGGATGACCCGCTGTCGCCAGCGTCACATTCGGCCCAATCATCACGTGATCACCAATGTAGATATGGGTGTCATCCACCAGCGTCAGGTTAAAATTGGCATACACATGATGGCCAAGGTGGGTATGTCGCCCCCAGTTAGCCCGCAGCGGCGGTTCGATGTAACAATCGGTGCCCACTTCGGCCAATAACTGCTCAAGTAGCGCCTGACGCCGAGGCATCTCCGATGGGCGTGTCTGGTTAAAGTCATACAGAATTTCCAGACACTGTTGCTGTGCTTGCGCTAGCGCTTCATCAGTACAAAAATAGACGTCTTGGCTGTGCAGTATATCGGTAATGCTCATTGGCTCCTCGGCCGTTCACGGCAAATTAGTTCATCCACGATGATGCTTAATTTACCATTAGTGCCGTCTGGGTTCTGTGAGCCACACTTTTAAATGCTCAAAAGAGAGCGGCTTGGCATATATAAAGCCCTGAATCAAATGAATTCCACGCACCAGTAAATACGTGAGCTGCGTTTTGGTTTCTACCCCTTCTGCAATCACATCCATATGTGACTCTTTAGAAAAAGCAATAATCGAATCTAATACATCACGCTTAAGATCATCGACACCAATGGTATCGACAAACATTTTATCAATTTTTATTTCATCCACACCCAGTTTTTGAATATAGGAAAACCCACCATAACCCGTGCCAAAATCATCCAACTTAAATCGATAACCAAACAATTTTATTTTGGCTATTTCTCGCGCAGCAGTTTCAAAATCATCGACTTTAATGCGTTCAGTAATTTCAAAGCATAAGCGATTGCTATACGGCCAGCGATTTTTTGCCAACATCTTATACAGCGAACCATTTTCTATCTGCTCAGGCACCACATTGATACTCACCCACAAGCTGTCTGGGATGTTTTTCAAATCATCAATCACACGCTCCATCAATTGCTCAGTAATTGGCAGAATGATGCCTTTTTTCTCAGCATAATCAATGAAGGTGCTCGGGCAAATTGTATCGCCTTTATGCTGCCAGCGCAGTAAAGCCTCAAAACCGACAACCTTATCGGTGGAGGCATCCACAACAGGCTGATAAAAAGGCACAAACTCACGACGTTTTAGCCCTGTATGCAGTAATCCACTCAATGATTTTTGATAATTGAAAATGATGGCATAAAAGAAGCCCATTAACCCCAATACTATCACGATAAATAGATACACTATGCTCTGTATTTTGGCATAGGTATAATCCATTAACTCCTGCCCTGCATAGAGTTTATAGATCATGCCATTATATTCCCTTGCAACACTGAGTTGCTGCGCTTCCGGCTGCATTAAAATGCTATAATTGCCAGTTGAGAAAGAGAGCGCTTTATACTGCAATGATTTCGGATGATACTCCATATAAAAACAATCTTTGCATGGTGTCTGTAATTGCTCGTAAGTCCACGCACCGTTCAGCACCCAATAAACATAGTTACCGTTGATATTAGCAAAAATAACTTGCTCGCCATGCACGCCATAGCTTTGTGCTGTACTGGTTATCCCGATATTATAGTTATCCAGCTTATACATAGATTGCTGCATTCGCGACCGAGAAATAATATCCAGATCGGGGCCTAAACTAGAACAACCTGAGCCGTTAGCCAGCTTTATCCCTTGCACCCGAAATTGGCTATTATAGAGGTTCAAGTTACGCAATGTTTCAATGTCATCTTTACCGCAATCAAATTTAAGATCTGCAATATCCTGTATCATCGTATGCTTAATCAGCTGATCGCGTTTTAATGCCATGATCTCGAGCTTATCCATTTTCCAGATCAGTATATCTTTGGCAACCCGCTCATTGAGCAATGAGGGTAACAACAGGGAACTCAACAGCACAATAAAAATACACACGCAAATGCTGATATGTCTTTTTCCCCATTTCATTATGGATAGAACCCCAACAACCTGATTTTTCGATATCAGCCGATGGCTGAATAAATGATGACTTACGCCTGTAGCATGGTCGTTGATAATACAATTCAAACCATAAAAAAACCAGCGTGTCGGTAGATAAACATAGCGTTCAATATGATTTTTCTTCTTTTATATTAATTAGTTGAATAGTTATACAATCAGACGAATCACACACATACGCATAACCTGAAAACTAGGTTAATCAATAGCCAATTAAAAATGTGAAATGTTGCCCTATGCGGATAAATACGTATAGAAAGAAAATAAAATCAGCGCCGCATTACAATAAGGCTATGAGTTGAGGTTAATACAATCTTACTGTACACATAAAAACGGCAATTTATCTGCACACAATTGCGCAAGGCAAAGGTTGGAAATGTAAAATGCGTGCTTTTACTGGCAAATAGCTCAGGCCAGCTATCAAAAAAGCGCGGTTAAAAACCGCGCTCAATACGATTAACACAAATAAAGAATACGCATAAACAGGGTAACAATTAGCCGTTCATGTGTTCTTTATGCGCCTGCCAAGCAGCAGCCAGATTTTGTAAACGCTCATGGGCATTGATCCAACGAGCAGTGGCTTCCAATTCGCTGCGCGATGGAGCCGGCTTATGCAGCAGACGCGCTATACGCGCAGATGTTTGATGTGGCAAGGTATCGAGCACTTGTACCGCGCCCGCGCGATTATTGCACACCAACAGCATGTCACAGCCTGCGGCTAATGATGCCGCAGCGCGCTCGGCGTAGGAGCCCATGACCGCCGCGCCTTCCATCGACAAATCATCAGAGAAGATCACGCCATCAAATTGCAACTCTTTACGTAGCACATCCTGCAACCAGTATGATGAGCCGCTGGCTGGCCGTGGATCGCAATCGGTATAGATGACGTGTGCAGGCATCATCGCATCCAGACGCCCTTCTTGATTTAACTGACGGAACAATGACATATCGCGGCTAAAAATCTCCTCTTTCGAGCGATTATCGCGCGGCGTTTCTTTGTGTGAATCCGCCAATACCGCACCATGGCCAGGGAAGTGCTTACCGGTTACCGCCATCCCCGCACAGTGCATACCATCGATATAGCTTCGTGCCAGATCCAGCGCTTTTTTCGGGTCTTCATCAAACGCCCGATCACCGATCGCCGCACAGGTATGGCCCAAATCCAGCACTGGCGCAAAACTCAGATCGATATCCAGCGCCAATAATTCCGCCGCCATCATCCAGCCACTTTCAAACGCCAGCTCCAGCGCCTGTGGCCAGCTGTTTAACGCGGAAAATGCCTGTGGTGCAGGTAAACGCGTGAAGCCATCACGAAAACGCTGAACGCGCCCGCCTTCCTGATCCACCGCCAGTAACAGCGGACGCTGCACCGTGCGACGAATATCGCTAACCAATGCCTGCATCTGCTCACGATCATGGTAGTTACGGGCAAAGAAAATCACGCCCCCCACCAACGGGTGACGTAAAATTTCGCGCTCTTCGGCATCCAGCTCGTAACCGAGCACATCGAGCATTACCGGACCCACATTGTCTCTCCTTTCTTACCCATCGCTACGTGCCAGTCTATTCTTCGCACCGTTAGCAAAGGGGTTGTCCAATCTACTGACCGGCATGCCCCTAAATCGAGCACGCCCGTCATCGTTTAAAATCTATTCCGTTAGGAAGCGCTAACTATGAGAGCCAGCAGCCTATCGGGATAAACTCTTCGCCTTTACTCACGCTTGCCTAAAGATTGCTCAGCAGCTTTTAGATAATTATCGCGCCACACAGCGTACTGCGCATCATCAGTTTGCTCAAAGCGGATCGCACTCCACATCGCCATCAGCATTTCACACCACGGCTGCCAGCTGACGATATCCTGCTGTAACCGGTGTAACCAATCCTCCTGCGCAGTAGCCGATGAGCCAACGCACTCGCTATCAGCGGCATACACTGTCTCGGTAGGATAGACAGTCTCGGCGTAATAACGACAAAACTGCTGACGCTGCGCGCGATTAAACCCATTGGCCTCAAATAGCAAAATCAGCTCACAGGCTAAGGGGCTGCGCGCTGCATATTCCCAGTCAATCAGCGCCAGTGTAGCGCCATCAGACACTAAATTTCCGGGATGGATATCATGATGTGCCAGCACCGGAAACCACCAGCAGGGCGAGCGAAGAGACGCAAAACGCGCACACAGGGAAAACAGCGCTTCAGGTTGTTTTTCTGCGCTAAGTTGCTGACGATAAAATTGCAAACGGCTGGGAATATCTAGCTGCAGTTCGCTATCAATCGGATGGAAGCGGCGCATCAAGGTAACAAGATGGCGTTGTGCGCACGCATCGTCAGCCAGTGTATGCGGCCACGGCGAACCTTCTAGCCAGCTCACCACCAACCAACGGGCATTGTAAAACAGTACCAGCGGTAAAAAGTCCGAACTTGCAACCTGCTCGCCAATTGCACATAGCAGGTGCCGCTCGCGCTCACGACTGACACCTTGCATCTGCAGCTGCGCATTTTGGCTACGTGCAACATAGCGCCGCCCATCGCACAGCTCAATCAATAGACTACCACCGGATAACCCAGTTAACGGACGAATCGCCTGCACCGGCGCTGGCCAACACGGCAGTGACTTTAGCTCATGCACCAACGAGTCTTGCGCATCATTCATGGCGCAATATTGCCAGTTGGCAGCGATGCCGCTTTACTGAGTGGGCGCACATGCAAACGATAGGATGTGGCTTGCGGCTCTTGCGCGGTGATACGGGTCGTCCAGACCTGATGCGCGCTCAGCGTGACTTGCTGCCATGGCGTCGGATCATTATCCAGCTCAATGCCCTGCGCGTCATACCAGTACAAACGGTATTCCAGCGTCAGCGGCTGCGCCTGACGATTTTGCAGCTGTATGCCGACGCGTAGTGGCTGGCCAAATCCTTCACGATGGCTTTGCACGTTCACCTGCTCGCTCAAGGCGGCATCGGCCAACACTAATGGCTGCTGCGCGACCTCAAAGCCAGTAAATCCTCGGCTAGCACACCCAGAAAGCAGTGCGCACATAAACCAACCTACAATGGCTAGGGTGCGACGCGGATAAAAGTGCGAAATCTTTTGGCTCACAGTCACTGTTTGCTGCTCTTCTTGATACTTAATTGATACTTAAGCACTGAGACATACGCTCTGATACATAAGTCAGCGATACATCCCAATAATAACAGCGCCGGACATCGGCCGGCGCATTATGTTTTCCCTTAAGCCGCACGAATGCGTGCTTTAGCGGGCCAGCAGTGGCCCTAACGGACGGCCACCCAGCAGGTGCATGTGAATATGGAACACCTCCTGACCGGCGTGACGGTTACAGTTCATCACTAAACGGTAGCCATCTTCGGCAATGCCTTCTGCCGCTGCAATCTTGGCCGCGGCGGTGATCATACGACCCAAGGCCAGCTCATCTTGCGCCTGCACATCATTGGTGGTTGGGATCAGATGATTGGGCACAATCAGAATGTGAGTCGGCGCCTGTGGGCTAATATCACGAAATGCGGTCACCAGTTCATCTTGGTACACCACATCCGATGGGATCTCGCGGCGGATAATTTTACTGAAAATAGTTTCTTCTGGCATGACTCACTCCCCTCACTTTAGCCATAACGCTCAGTCATTCACAATGCCGGTTAGTATGGCTGACTTAGCCGGTGCATACAACGGTGTCACATTACTGCAAGTTGTCTGAAACGAGGTTGCAAATTCGTTATTTGTCTCGAAAAACCAACACGCCAGTTACCGTTACAATTCAACACGCTTGCCGCCCTGCCGATACCCGAATTAAAGAAGGTCAGGCAGACCCTCTTCTGTACTTACAGGCTATGTTTACCATAAACAGTAAGCATGATACCGGATGTCGCACATTCATATCTGTGATGTTGAATTCTATGGACAAGAAAAAAAACGCTTCTGTGATTCGCCATATGGTGATCGGTTTTGTGGTACTGGTAGCGGCATTCATTGCGGCTAACCTGTTTGCACTGAATGTCTCTGGCCAGATGAAATACAGTCTGGACGAAGTCACGCAAGAGGCTGTGCCGGTCACCGAGGTCGCTTCTGAGCTGACCTTGTCCTTACTCACCGCTGACAAATGGCTCAAATCGTTTGTCGCCAGCCGCGATCCTGCGCTGCTTTCTAGCAGCCAAAGCGCATTTGAGCAGGGAAATCGTGATTACCTGCAACAACTCGAAGAGTTCAAGCAACTCAATGCCGAGCATGAAAATATGCCGGTTTCCCAGTTGGCGGAGGTCGAAAAACACTACTTTGCGCCCGCGTTACAAACCTTCCAGCAATATGATGCGATTTTACGTGGTCGCCAGACCATCAGCGCGGCAGTGCAAAGCTTCCAAAATAAAAAGATGGAGCTGCAATACGGCCTGAAAACGCTGATTGATAACGGTGACAACGAAGTCATCAAACTCACCAGCGGCTCATTTTTCAATAGCTTACGCGAGATGGATCAAACCACCTCCGATGCACTGGCCAGCCAAGATCCGGCCGCCATCGAAAAAGCGATGAAAGCCAACAAAGTCAACATTGGCCGCCTTGGCTACGCCTTTAAAGGCTTAGTCGCGCAAGTCCCGATGCTGGGCGAGCGCTATGGTGAGATGTTTGAAGCCTTCCTGACCGATGCCGGACGCAAAAATGGCGTCTTACAACAGCACTACGATTTCATCTTGCAAGAACAGCAAGTCAATCAAGACATCGCGGCGCTATCTGCCGCCTTAGAGCAAGCGCTCGGCATGCTGCAAACGCTGCGCGACAACGCGAAAAATCATATGTCATTGCTGGCGGAACAAGCGGATACCAGCTACAAACGCAGTTTCTGGGTAGCCAGTGCGCTATCACTTGCTGTAGTGCTGATCGCTGTCATCACCGGCTGGTTACTGGCACGCTCAGTGCGCAAACCGGTTCAAGCCATCTTACAAACCTTGCGCAACATTGAGCGCGGTAACATGACCGAACGCGTGGCGGTCAGCAGTGATAACGAGTTTGGCTTGATTGCCGAGCACATCAACAAGATGGTGGCACAGCTGCACCATATCTTGGAGCAGATCTCTCACTCCTCAACCCAGCTAACCCATGTGACATTGCTGAATCAGGATAACGCTACGGTCGCCAAAGCCGCGGTGGAGTCACAGCGCGAACAAACCGCCAGTGTCGCCACGGCTATGTCACAGATGGAGCACTCGGTTAAAGAGATTGCCCGTAGCGTGAATCATACGCTGGATCAGGTCCTGCAACTGGAAGCCACCGTGACGCAAAGTGATGCGCTAGTACAGGAAAATGTGCATACCACCCAACAGCTCTCTGATCGCCTGCAAAGCACGGCAGCCGTGGTCAAAACCGTGGCGGGTATGAGTGAGAAGATTGGCTCCATCTTGGATGTGATCCGCAGCATTGCCGATCAGACCAACTTGCTGGCACTCAACGCCGCCATCGAAGCGGCACGCGCAGGTGATATGGGCCGCGGCTTTGCGGTGGTAGCCGACGAGGTGCGGGTCCTAGCTAAGCGCACCACAGATTCCACCGGCCAAATCGAGCAAATGATCTCCGAGCTGCAAAACGGCACCCGCTCGGCGCTCAATACGGTTGAAGGCTGCTTAAATGATATGGCGCTCAGCACCAGCCAGACCACCCAAACTGGCGCAGCGATGAAAGTGATCGCCGATGGTCTGGGCCAGATTAGCGATATGAACTCACAAATCGCCAATGCCGCGACCGAGCAAGAAGCCACCTCAACCGATATCGCCCGTAATCTGGAAGAGATCTCGCGGCTGGCCGACCAGAACTTTGCCAGCATCGAGCAAATGGCCGGTAACAGTACCCAACTGGAAAATCTGGCGGCATCCCAAGAAACCTTGGTACGTCAGTTCGTATTGTAACCTCTGTTAATCCCGCTAATTGTCGCGCCGGGCTTGCTCGGCGCTTTATTTAGGCAAACTCCGGCCTTATATCGCACAGCATTTAGCTATGCGCGCAAACATCTTCCCCTCGCTATCTCGCCACATAGCGAAAGCCTCCACGCTCAATCAGTTAGCTCGCTGGCAAGACCTTGTTTGCGATCCTGACCAAACGATTGCATATCCAGTAAACCAAGGCACAAATTACACTCCCCGCCCGATTTCAATTCCAGTATAGTTAGGCAAATTCTGCGGAAAGGATGTAAGCAATGACGACGTTATTGATAAAAAATGCCACCATGATCAACGAAGGCCGCCGTAGTGAAGGCGACATGCTGATTAAAGATGGCCGTATCAGTCACATCAGCAGCAGCATCAGTGCGGCGGACAATGCCGAAATCATTGATGCAAAAGGGAAGCTGCTTATTCCGGGGATGATTGATGACCAAGTGCATTTTCGTGAGCCTGGCTTCCCGCTAAAGGGCACCATTGCCAGCGAATCGCGCGCCGCTGTCGCCGGTGGCGTGACTTCCTACATGGAAATGCCGAACGTCAACCCGCAAACCACCAATCTGCAAGCGCTGGAAGATAAATACGCGCGGGCAGCAAGCTCTTCCGTGGCTAACTTCAGCTTCTACCTCGGGGCGACCAACGATAACCTGGATGAAATCCGTCGTTTATCAGTCGATCAGGCCTGTGGCGTGAAGATTTTCATGGGCGCATCTACCGGTAACATGCTGGTGGATAATGCCGATACCTTAGCCGCCATTTTTGCTGAAAGCCCCGTGCTGATCGCCACTCACTGCGAAGATACGCCATCGATCAAATTGCTGGAGGATGAGTATCGAGCGCGCTTCGGCGACGATGTGCCAGCCCGTGAACATGGCCGCATTCGCTCCGCTGCTGCGTGCTTGAAGTCATCACGTCTGGCTGTCGAGCTGGCGAAAAAGCACGGTACACGTCTGCACGTTTTGCACATCACCACCAAAGAAGAGCTGGCGCTGTTTGAGGCCGCGCCAACACTGGAAGATCTGCGTAAAAAGCAAATCACCGCCGAAGCCTGCGTACACCACCTGTTCTATAACGAAAATGATTATGACCGCTTAGGCCACTTGATTAAGTGCAACCCAGCGATTAAAGGCGTGGAAGACCAGCTGGCATTGCAAGAAGCGGTGCGTAATGGCGTGATTGATATTATCGCCACCGACCACGCGCCTCATACTTGGGATGAAAAGCAAAATACTTACTTCGGCGCGCCATCGGGTCTGCCGTTAGTACAGCATCCGTTGCTGGCACTGTTTGACTTGCATCGTCAAGGCGCGTTGTCACTGGAATTGCTGGTGCAAAAAACCAGTCATGCCGTAGCCGAACGTTTCCAACTGCAAGATCGCGGCTATCTGCGTGAAGGATACTGGGCGGATTTAACCTTTGTTGATCTGGACTCACCATTTACCGTCAACAAAGAAAACCTGTTCTATCAGTGCGGCTGGTCTCCGTTTGAAGGCCATACCTTCCCTGCGCGCATTGATACCACATTGGTTAACGGCGAAGTGGTGTTCCGCAATGCGGCTCACACTACCGCTCGTCCAGGGCAGCGTCTGCGCTTTAATCGTGGTTAATAATCGTGGCTAATCGCTTTTCACTCGTGACACTCTAATCTTCAGTCCCCTGCTTGCAGGGGATTTTTTTATCTCTCATCCCCCATCATTAAAAAAACAGCAAAACAAAAAAGGAGCCCTTAGGCTCCTTTTTCTTTCGCTTACGTGATTGCACATCACTGCGGGTAATTAGTTACCACGCATGTAGATGTCCATATCAGTTTTCAGGTTGTCAGACTTAGTACCGAAGATAGCCTGCACACCGGAGCCGGCAACAACCACGCCCGCAGCACCCAGTTTCTTCAGACCAGCTTGGTCAACCTTGGATACATCTGCCACACCCACACGCAGACGTGTGATACAGGCATCCAAGCTAGTGATGTTTTCTTTACCACCAAAGGCTTCAACCAGTGCTTTCGCCATTTCGGAGCCAGAAGCTTCGTTTGCATCAGCAGTTTCGTCTTCACGACCAGGCGTTTTCAGATCCAGCTTAACGATAGCTACACGGAATACGATGTAGTAAATCGCAGCATAGATAGGACCAACGATGAAGAACATCCAGCCATTAGTAGACAGGTGATAGAACAGACCGAAGTCGATCGCACCGTGGGAGAAAGTCATACCGTGCTTCATGCCCAGCAGGATCAGCAGGACGTATGCAGAGCCAGCCAGCAGTGCGTGGATGATATACAGCACTGGCGCTACGAACATGAACGCAAATTCGATTGGTTCGGTAATACCGGTCAGGAATGAAGTCAGCGCAGCTGAAATCATGATACCACCGATCTTAGCGCGGTTTTCTGGCTTAGCAGTGTGCCACATAGCGATAGCAGCAGCAGGCAGGCCCCACATTTTGAACATGTAGCCACCAGCCATGTTACCTGCAGTTGGGTCACCCATCAGGTAGCGCTGAATTTCACCAGTGATCCACTTACCACCTTCTGCCAGACACGCAGGCTCAGAGGTAATCGCTGCCACAACCTTACTGTTCACCACACAAGCTTCACCGGCTTGATAGAAGAACGGTACGTTCCAGATGTGGTGCAGACCGAATGGGATCAGAGAACGCTCAACCACGCCGTAGATACCGAACGCCATAGCAGGGTTCTGGTGCACAGCCCAGTTAGAGAACGCTTGGATACCGGCACCGATTGGAGGCCATACCACTGACAGCACTACGCCCAGTACGATACAGGTAAACGCAGTGATGATAGGTACGAAGCGCTTACCCGCAAAGAAGCCCAGATAATCTGGCAACTGAATGCGGTAGAAGCGGTTAAACATATAGCCTGCTAGGGCACCGGCGAGAATACCACCGAGAACCCCGGTATCGATCTTCTCAACGCCCATCACACCGGCCATTACGGTCAGTGTTGCAGCCATTACGCCGTAACCGACGGTCGCCGCCAGCGCAGCAACACCATCGTTATTGGTAAAGCCCAGAGCTACACCGATGGCGAACAGAAGAGGCATCTGGCCGAATACGGAACCACCAGCCTGCTCCATAATGTTAGAGACAATTTCCGGCAGCCAGCTGAAGTTAGCGGCACCGACACCGAGCAAAATACCAGCAACCGGCAGAACCGATACTGGCAGCATCAGTGCTTTACCTACCTTTTGTAGGCCAGCGAATGCATCCTTTATCATGTGAGTATGTGCTCCTGAGTGAGTATGTTACTAAGAGGTTTTTATTATTACAGTTATTACCAAGAACTCTGTTTGTAATTTAGTGACATAATAGAAAAATAAATGTCGATATTGTTTGACGGCTGTCATATTAAAATAAGCCGACAAATCACCAGTTCGCATTTCTTTTAGCTTGATCACATCTCAGTTTGGGTCCAAACAGCCGCTCCAAAAGCCTTCAAACTTCACAAATTAAATATTTCACGCCCTAAAGTAATTATTTTTAGCGAAAAAACTTTTTATAAAATGTTATGTTGTCAGGTTTGGTGCGATTCTCGCCCGCATACGCTGGCATATCTGTCACATTCAGCGATTGCGGTTTGAACACTAAAAGCTGAAAGTAAATGACATATTTTTTCTCAAAAAATAACATTCACTCACTGCCGATTTAATGTGCACCGATTTATTTTACGCCTAATAATAATAGATTATCGCTATTCCTGCTAATCCCGTTCTTCGACAAACGCTCCGACGTCACAATAATTTTACACCCAAAGAACAAAAATACCGGCCTAATGAGCAGTGCATGCTTAGCTATTAGCGCAATCGCTTCCGAACCGCCTATTTTTTCAGCGCAAAGACAAAAATACCGTTTCACGACGCGCAAATTGCGCATTAATCAATCGGCTATGCATCCAAACTCATGTCATTGGATGTAATAATCGGGCGCAATCAGGAGTAAAGCGCGAAACAACGCCTACGGTTGGCAAGCGATATAAGAAGGGAATGCTATTTATACAACACTCAGTCGTAAATAATGAGTGGCAGAGGACAACAGCAAAATAAAGATTAAAAAGACAAAAGACAAAAGACAAACTTTTGACGATAAAAAGGCAGGTAGCAAACTCCCGTTTGCCCCTGCCCTATCAGGCGCTCAAATGAGCACTGTGATAACAGCGGATATCAGCTACGCTCAACCTGCGCCGTAGCAAACAAGCGACAGAAGTTCTCCGTCGTTGCTTGCGCAAGGGTCTCCACAGAAACGCCTTTCAACACCGCCAGATACTCAGCCACGTCACGAACAAACGCCGGCTGATTTTCTTTACCACGGTGCGGTACTGGGGCCAAATACGGTGAGTCTGTCTCCACCAGTAAGCGCGCCAACGGCACTTCACGGATCGCTTCACGCAGCGCTTCCGCATTACGGAAGGTGATGATCCCTGACACCGAGATATAAAAGCCCAGCTCCATCGCCTGACGCGCAAAATCAGCATCTTCGGTAAAGCAGTGGATCACCCCACCGCATTCTTGCGCCTGCTCTTCACGCAAAATACGTAATGTATCCTCACGCGCATCACGGGTGTGGATAATCAGCGGCTTATTCACTGCCCGCGCAGTACGAATGTGCTCACGGAACACCTCTTGCTGCAAAGCAACGGTATCTTCGCTGTAAAAGTAGTCCAGACCGGTTTCGCCAATGGCTACAACTTGCGACTCTGCCGCCAGCTCACGAAACGCGACAGCATCAAACGGCTCATCCAGATCCAGTGGGTGTACGCCGCATGACAAAGAAACATCACGACGATGGCCGACCAGCGCTTTTAATGCCTGATAGCGGGTTAAGGTCACTCCGACACTCAAAAAATGCTGTACTCCACACTCGCGCGCTTTATCCAGTACCGCATCCACGTCCTTATGCAGATCGTTATAATTCAGCCCATCCAGATGGCAATGGGAATCGATCAGAAACAAGGGAAACTCCTCAGATATCACTACTCAGACGCAGCCACAAAGTGGTTAATAGCAATTCGCTATTCAAGCTGCCTGATGTCAATAATTCATGGCGCAGCGCAGTCAGCGCCTGTAGCCAATGCTGCAACGTCACCACATCAATTCGCTGCAGCAGTTGCTCCATCACCGGTTGCATATCTTGATTAATGCGCACCGTTTGGCTTCCCAATGCTAATCCACTGGTTTCCAGTAACAGGCTAATAATCCAACTCAAATTTTCGACTGGATTCTCTTTCACCAACTGCGCAATAAAGGTTGGCACATCCGATGTTTGCAAAAACAACAACAGCCCCTGCAACACATCTGCCCGGCGCTGCATATGATTACCGGCAAGCAAGTCTAGCGCCGCCAGTGGCGCACCGCGGCTCAAACGTAACGCTTGCAGTGCTTGCGCATGATTAAATCCACTCGCCTGCGGTTGCTGCTGCATCCAGCCAAGGGCTTGCAACTCGTTCGGCACCGTTAAACGCCAACGTTGGCAACGGCTCGCAATGGTCGGCAGCAAACTGGCCGATTCATCCAAACCAAGAATAAAAAATGTATTCGCCGGTGGCTCTTCCAGTGTTTTGAGCAGCGCATTGGCCGATGCTTCATTCAAACGTCCGGCATCCGGCATCCAAATCACTTTAGCGCCGCCTTGCTGGGCGTGGGTATAGAGCTTTTCGCAGACTTGCCGTACTCGCTCGATCCCTATCTGGCTTTTGCCGCTTTCCGGCTCAAGCTGATAAAAATCAGGATGATTACCCGCCGCCATTAACTGACAGCTATGACAATGCCCACACGGCTGCTCACCCACTGGCTGCATGCAGAGCAAGCGCACAGCTAACGCACGCGCCAGTGCATCCAAGCCCAGACCGGGTAAGGTGCGCAGCAACAGTGCATGGTGCCCCTGACCGCGCAGGTAACCGTGCATAATCTGCTGATAGTCAGCACTCAGCCACGGATAATACATCTCAGAGCCCCTGAGCATCGAGCCACTGGTTCAGTGTCGCTTCAATCGCCGCTGTCACCACGGGCAGCGCCTGACCCGCATCAATGATGCAAGTATTCGGATCATTTTTCGCCAGCTCAAGATAGCGGACACGGGTACGCTCAAAGAACGACAAGTCTTGCTGTTCAATCCGGTCCAATTCACCGCGCTGTCGTGCGCGCTGTAAACCAAGTGCAGGTGCAATATCCAAATACAAGGTCAGGTCTGGGCGAAAATCCCCCAGCACGGTATCGCGCAAGGTTTGCAACAGCACCGGATCAATCTGACGGCCACCGCCCTGATAGGCTTGAGAGGACAAATCATGGCGATCGCCAATAACCCACGCACCACGTGCCATTGCCGGTAAAATCACGTTCTCCACCAACTGAACGCGCGCGGCATACAGCATCAGCACCTCAGCTTTATCAGTCAACGGCTCGTCTGGATGACCTTCTTTGATCAAGCTACGCAAACGCTCCGCCAGCGGCGTCCCGCCCGGCTCACGGGTAAAGACCAAATCCGCAATACCACGAGCCCGTAAGGTCTGTATGACTGTGTTTTGTGCCGTGGTTTTGCCCGCGCCTTCCAGTCCTTCGATGACGATGAATTTACCGGTCACTGTTTTTTCTCTCTTAATTGTTTTACGTAATTACGTACAGCCTGATTATGCGCATTCAGGTTGGTGGAAAACTGATGGCCACCCGAGCCATCGGCCACAAAATACAGATACTGAGTGGTATCTGGATGCGCCGCCGCATTCAAAGAGGCTAATCCCGGCATGGCAATCGGCGTCGGCGGTAATCCATTAATGGTGTAGGTATTGTACGCCGTTGGCGTTTGTAAATCTTTACGGGTTATATTGCCGTTATACTGCTCCCCCATCCCGTAGATCACGGTCGGGTCAGTTTGCAAACGCATCCCCAAACGCAAGCGATTAACAAACACCGAGCTCACCCGTGTGCGTTCAGACTCAATCGCCGTCTCTTTTTCAATGATGGAAGCCAGCGTTAACATCTCATACGGCGACTGCAGCGGCAGACCTTTTTCTCGGCCATCCCATGCTACCGTCAGCTCTTTTTCCATCCGGCGATGCGCGCGGCGCAAGATATCCAAGGCTGAGGTGCCCGCTACATAATGATAGGTATCAGGGAATAACCAACCTTCCACCGAGCCTTGTTTGATGCCCAACTTTTGCGCAATTTCTGTGTTGGTCAGCCCTTGCAGATCATGCTCTAAATAAGGCGCTTGCTGCAAAATCGGTAACCACTCACTAAAGCGGGTGCCTTCGATAAAACGAATGCTGAACTGCGCCTCACGACCACTGACCAGCAATTGCATCAATTGACGCACCGTCATACCCGGCGTCAGGCGGTATGTGCCCGCCTTATAATGGGCCAAGGAAGGATCAACGCGTAATAGCCACGGCAGCCACTGCGCATCGGCCACTAATTTTTGCTCTTCCAGCAAGCTGGCCAGCGCGACACGCCCAGTACCGGGTTTAACAGTCAATAATTCTGCCGAATCAGGATTCAACGGCTGCTCAGCAAAACCGAGGATCCGAGAATACAACGAATAAGCCACTGCAGCTGCCAGCGCGACAACTATCAGGCCAGCAAGGGCGATTTTCTTCATCACAAACTATCGTCCAAAAAACGTTGGAGTTGCCGACATAACGTGAAGTCATGTAACTCACGTTGCCGGTAAATACGCACCGGAACCACCGGTAGTAGCGCATTGCATAATAAAATTTCGTCAGCCTCACCGAGGGCCGCACGTGTGGTATCCACTTCGAGACATGTCTGCCCGCAGGACGCGAGATACGCCATGATGGCCCCTCGCATGATCCCACTGACTCCCGCACGCTCAAGGCGTGGGGTAAAAACAGTATCACCACAGCGCCATAGCAGATTGGCCGCACAGCATTCCACCAGCCGCCCCTCAGTGTCAAGCACAGCGGCTTCATCCCAGCCCTGTTGGTCAATCTCGCGCCGGATCAAGACTTGCTCTAGGCGATTCAGGTGTTTGATCCCCGCCAGTAACGGCTGGCAAGACAGTGCAATACTGCTATCCCCCAGCACAATGCCGTGCGTTTGCCAGCTGGTATAATGCGCTGGCCATGCAGAGGTAAAAATAATGCGCTGCGTTTGGTGACAGCCTTGCGCGCTATAACCGCGTCCACCACTGCCACGGGTCAGTAATACTTTAAGCACACCCTCTTGCACCTGCTCGGCTTGCTGACGGATCTCACGCAGCAATAGCTCCCTCTCTGGCGGCGTCATAAACAGACGCTCACAAGCTAGCCACAATCGCTCTACGTGCGCTTGTTCGAGCTGCAAACGGCCGGCTCGCACTCGCCCAGTGGTAAAACAGCCATCACCGTATGCCAGCCCGCGATCGGTGGCCGCAATGCTCTCGACCGGATTGCCATTGATCAATATCACTTCTGCCTCCTGCTGCGGGTGAACGCCGATGATGGCGCTGCCAGAGACTGTTGCTAATGCACTAAACATAAACAGAACCCAGCAGACAAAAAAAGACCTGATACAGAGACTGCATCAGGTCTTATCATATCAGCTATCAGCGCTAAGCAATAATCGTCGACAGACGATGCACTACGTAGCCGCTAATCAGATTTTGCGAAACAGCAGTGAGCCGTTAGTACCACCAAAACCGAATGAGTTGCACAGGGCATATTCGAGTTTTGCCTGACGCGCTTCGTGCGGTACATAATCCAGATCACATTCGTCATCTGGATTATCCAGGTTGATGGTTGGCGCAATGGCCTGATCACGCAAAGACAGCACAGTGAAGATCGCTTCTACCGAGCCCGCCGCCCCTAACAGGTGACCGGTCATCGATTTGGTGGAGCTCACCATCACTTTGTGGGCGTAATCGCCAAACACGCTCTTCACAGCACGGGTTTCGGCCACGTCACCCGCAGGTGTCGAAGTACCGTGCGCGTTCACGTACTGGATGTCAGCAGCGCCAACACCGGCATCGTTCATTGCATTCAGCATCGCCAGTGCAGCACCAGAGCCGTCCGCTGGAGGCGAAGTCATGTGATACGCATCACCGCTCATGCCAAAGCCAACCAGCTCAGCATAGATTTTCGCGCCACGGGCTTTAGCATGCTCGTACTCTTCCAGCACCATCATGCCCGCGCCATCGCCCAGTACAAAACCGTCACGATCACGATCCCACGGGCGGCTCGCCTGTTGTGGTGCATCGTTACGTGTAGACAGCGCACGCGCGGCAGCAAAACCGCCCATCCCCATTGGGGTACTGGCTTTTTCAGCGCCACCGGCCAACATGGCGTCGGCATCACCGTAAGCGATCATGCGCGCAGCGTGACCGATGTTGTGTACCCCGGTAGAGCAAGCGGTAGAGATCGCAATGTTCGGACCACGCAGCCCACGCAGAATGGACAGATGACCGGCGATCATATTGACAATGGTAGACGGCACGAAGAATGGGCTGATTTTACGTGGGCCGCCATTGAGCAGCGCCGTGTGGTTTTCTTCAATCAGACCCAGACCACCGATACCGGAGCCAATGGCAACACCCATGCGGTGTGCGTTGGCTTCGGTGACTGTCAGGCCGGAATCATCCAGTGCCTGCAGACCGGCAGCAATACCGTATTGAATGAAGAGATCCATTTTGCGCGCGTCTTTGCGCGACAGATACTCTTCACAATTAAAATCTTTTACCAGCCCAGCAAAACGGGTTGCGAAAGCGGTAGTATCAAAGTGTTCGATCAGGCTGATGCCACTCTGGCCGGCGAGCAGGGCTTTCCAAGAAGCCTCAACTGTATTACCGACAGGAGATAACATGCCCATACCAGTCACAACGACTCGACGTTTAGACACGTTTGCTACTCCAAGGGGGGAAGCTGTTACGGGGTATAGAAAAACTTAGGCGGTCGATTGACCGCCTAGGTGTGTTCGATTACTGATTGTTCTGGATATAGTCGATAGCAGACTGAACAGTAGTGATCTTTTCAGCTTCTTCGTCTGGAATTTCGGTATCGAATTCTTCTTCCAGTGCCATTACCAGCTCAACGGTGTCAAGAGAATCTGCACCCAGGTCTTCAACGAAAGAAGCTTCTGGCTTCACTTCGTCTTCTTTAACGCCCAGTTGCTCGATGATGATTTTCTTAACGCGTTCTTCGATAGTGCTCATACTCTTAATTTTCCTATCAAACTCGCTCAATAGCGCGATGGTTTCCGTAGTGTATTCAATGACGCGAAAGTTGCAACCAATACCACGCTGGTCAAACCACGATTTTACGAAATTTGACCGTAAATTCACGGTATTAAGTCAAAACATTTGCAAATTTATTACACCATATACATGCCACCGTTGACATGAATTGTTTCACCGGTGATGTAAGCCGCACCGTCAGAGGCCAAAAATGCCACAACAGATGCAATCTCTTTTGCCTCACCCAGACGCCCTGCTGGCACCTGAGTCAGAATTCCTGCCCGCTGATCTTCATTCAGCGCACGGGTCATGTCTGTTTCAATAAAGCCCGGAGCTACCGCATTCACGGTAATGCCACGAGAGGCCACTTCACGGGCCAAGGACTTGGTAAAACCAACCAGACCGGCTTTCGCGGCGGCATAGTTAGTTTGTCCTGCGTTACCCATTGTACCAACAACTGAGCCGATACTGATAATACGACCGTGGCGTTTTTTCATCATGGCACGCAAAACGGCT
Source organism: Plesiomonas sp. PI-19 (assembly GCF_021368255.1). Taxonomy (NCBI): domain Bacteria; kingdom Pseudomonadati; phylum Pseudomonadota; class Gammaproteobacteria; order Enterobacterales; family Enterobacteriaceae; genus Plesiomonas; species Plesiomonas sp. PI-19. Next base: position 1,085,083 of record NZ_JAJNMQ010000001.1, on the reverse strand, counting down.
TTCGACAAACGGAACACGGATGTCAGGTTAGTATCCATGATATCCTGCCATTCGTCATCTTTCATGCGCATCAGCAGATTATCACGGGTAATACCGGCATTATTCACCAGAATATCCACTTCGCCAAACTCTGCGCGAATGGTATCTAGGGTTGCTTCAATAGATGCAGGATCGGTCACATTCAGTGCCAGACCTTTGCCCTTGTCACCCAAGTAGCTGCTGATCGCTTCTGCACCGCTTTCGCTGGTTGCAGTACCGATCACACATGCCCCCTGAGCAACCAGTGCTTCGGCAATCGCACGACCAATACCACGGCTGGCACCGGTCACTAAGGCAATTTTCCCGTTAAGGCTCATCGTATTCCTCTTACTCGTTTATCGCTCGCGCGTTTATCGCCCGATGCTTATTGTGATTCTTTGCTGATTATTCGCCTAACGCTGCAGTCAGTGACGCCACATCATTCACGGCAGCGGCGGTCATGCTGTCAACGATACGCTTGGTCAGGCCGGTCAGAACTTTACCTGGCCCCATCTCCAGCAGGTGAGCAACACCTTGCGCTGACATGCTCTCTACGGTTTCCGTCCAGCGAACTGGGCTATACAGCTGGCGTACCAGCGCACTGCGGATAGCATCAGCATCAGATTCAGCCACCACATCCACGTTGTTGATAACAGGGATGCGTGGCGCATTGAAGGTGATCTCTTGCAGTGCCACCGCCAATTTATCGGCTGCTGGCTTCATCAGCGCACAGTGAGATGGCACGCTAACTGGCAATGGCAGCGCGCGCTTCGCGCCAGCGGCTTTACAAGCGGCGCCCGCACGTTCAACGGCTTCTTTGTTACCGGCAATCACTACCTGACCTGGTGAGTTGAAGTTAACCGGCGCAACCACCTGCCCTTCGGCAGACTCAGCACACGCTTTGGCGATAGAATCATTATCCAGACCGATAATGGCCGCCATCGCACCGGTGCCTTCCGGTACGGCTTCTTGCATCAACTTACCGCGCAGTTCAACCAAACGCACTGCGTCTTTAAAATCCATCACACCGGCACACACCAGTGCAGAATATTCACCCAAGCTATGGCCAGCCATCACAACCGGCATCGCACCGTTTTTCTCTTGCCATACGCGCCAGATAGCAACAGAAGCTGTCAGCAGCGCTGGCTGGGTTTGCCAGGTTTTATTCAGCTCTTCGGCTGGACCTTGCTGCACCAACGCCCACAGGTCATAACCCAATACGGCAGACGCTTCAGCAAAAGTCTGCTCAACAATCGGGAACTGCTGTGCCAAATCAGCCAGCATACCGACAGACTGAGAGCCTTGACCTGGGAATACCATCGCAAATGTTGTCATGTTCATTTCCTGTTGTTCTGGAGTACCTGCGGCTAACTGCCGCGATACTGAAGCTCTTGTTCAAGCACACGCCGGTAAACCCACTTCGTTGGCTCGAACAAGATCTCAAATCGTTGCACCGAAAAGAGCCGGAGGCTCAGTGTTGCGCTAGCGAGAAACGATTCAGGGCTAATCGCCGCAAAACGGCGATAAAGCGGTTATTAAAACAGCGATTAAAACCTAGAAGCGCACCAGCGCCGAGCCCCACGTGAAACCGCCGCCAAACGCTTCCAGCAGAATCAATTGTCCGCGCTGAATTCGGCCATCACGTACCGCTTCATCTAATGCAGTGGGCACAGAAGCAGAAGAGGTATTACCCTGTTTATCTAGCGTAATAACCACTTTATCCAGCCCCATGCCTAACTTGCGCGCAGTCGCATTGATGATGCGCAGGTTCGCTTGGTGTGGTACCAGCCAATCTAACTGCTCTTTTGGCACGTTGTTGGCTTGCAAAGTCTCTTCGACCAGATTAGCCAGCTCAGTCACCGCCACTTTAAAGACATCGTTGCCTTTCATGGTCAGGTAGCAGCTATCGCTCAGCTCAGGTTGTCCGCGCTCGCCGTATGGCAAAGACAGCAACTCACCGTAGCGGCCATCGGCATGCAGATGGGTAGACAAAATGCCCGCCTCTTCTGATGCGCCCACGACCACCGCACCGGCCGCGTCACCAAACAGGATCACGGTACCGCGATCTTGTGGATCCAGCGTGCGCGATAACAGATCCGAGCCGATCACTAATGCATTTTTCACTGCGCCAGTACGGACAAACTGATCCGCCACGCTCAGTGCGTAGGTAAACCCTGCGCACGCAGCAGCCAAATCAAATGCGGCCGCATCTTTAATACCCAGTATCGCTTGTACCTGACACGCAGCGCTTGGGAACGCATGCGTGGCAGACGCCGTTGCGACAATGATCAGACCGATATCATCTTTATCGATTCCGGCCATTTCGAGCGCATTACGTGCTGCTTCAGCCGCCATTGTGGATACGGTTTCGTCAGCGGCCGCAATACGGCGCTCACGAATGCCTGTACGGCTAACAATCCACTCATCGGTCGTTTCTACCATCTGCTCTAGATCAGCATTCGTGCGGATTTGGGCAGGCAGATAACTCCCCGTTCCTAGAATTCTTGTATACATGAACGATTAGTCACTCTTGAGTAATACTGCATCAAGCCGGGCAGCAATCCGCTCCGGTACAGACCGGTTCACTTCCTGCGCTGCCTGCTCAATGGCACAAACCAGTGCCTGTTGATTGGCCCCACCGTGGCTTTTCACGACAATACCGCGTAATCCTAACAGACTTGCGCCGTTATACTGGTCGGGGTTCAACTCCCCCATGCGTGAAAAGGCCTTTTTTAACAACCATCGCCCTAAAAAGCGCAGCAATCCGTTAGTTTGGGTTTTGCTACGCAGCTGGGATAAAAATAATCGGGCTACGCCTTCCATGGTTTTGAGCGTCACATTTCCCACAAAGCCATCGCACACAATCACGTCAGCTTTGCCGGTCAGAATATCATTGCCTTCGATATAGCCTTGATAGTTCAGCGCCGAGCACTGTTTTAAACGCTCGGCTGCCGCTCTGATTGTATCATTTCCTTTGACTTCCTCTTCACCGATATTCAGCAGCGCCACGCGCGGTGCTGGCATCGCGTATAATTCCTCAGCCAGTACGGCTCCCATAACGGCGAACTGGAACAGCATACTGGCTGAAGAGTCTACATTCGCACCTAAATCCAGTAACAAGGTTTTTCCGCGCAAGGTATTGGGCAACGCTGCAACCAGCGCCGGACGTTCGATACCCGGTAACGGTTTGAGGATCATTTTCGCCAGCCCCATCAATGCGCCGGTATTCCCAGCACTGACACACGCTTGCGCCACCCCCTCTTTCACCGCCTCCAGCGCAATACGCATAGAGGTATCACGACTATGACGAATAGCCTGCGATGGACGCATTTCATTAGGGATAACTTGGGCAGTGTGAATAATTTTGGTACGAAGACGTACGGAGTCTGACGCGGATTTAAGATACGAGAGAATGATTTGCTGATCGCCGATCAACAGCAAATGCAAAAAAGGATTGGATGTCAGAGCCTGCAAGGCAGCAGGAAGGGTGACACGGGGACCGAAGTCCCCGCCCATGACATCTAACGCTATGGTTAGACGAGTCAAAGTAGCACCTAAATAATTAGGCAACTACCTTGCGGCCACGGTAGAAACCGTCGGCAGTAACATGGTGACGCAGGTGAGTTTCACCGGAAACTTTGTCTACGGACACAGCTGCAGTAGTCAGTGCATCATGAGCACGACGAGTACCACGCTTTGCACGAGATTTTTTGTTCTGTTGTACGGCCATTGACCTTACTCCTCGAGAATTACTTTCGCTTTAAACTAGCTAGTACGGCGAATGGATTTGGTTTATCGGCCTCAGGAGGTAATTCGCCAAAAACCATCTCCGCTGTGGACACTTCACAGTGTTCGGGTTCATGCACCGGAACCTGTGGCAGAGCGAGGATGAATTCGTCTTCGACCAGACCCAGAAGGTCAATCTCGCCAAACTCATTGAACTCGACCGGCTCATAGATTTCCGGCAATGCTTCAACCTGTGCATCATTGGCAACTGGGCTGTAGCAAAACGTTACGTGTACAGTATCTTCGTAAGTCTTATTGCAGCGCTGACAGATCAAACGGACAGTTACCTCTGCCTGACCCTTAATCACCGTCAACTTCTGCTCATCTATCTCAAAAGACAGAGTGACTTGCGCGTCACTGAGCACGCCATCCGTTGCTTCGGCAACCCGTGTCAAAACGCTCTGAGGGTAGACACCTTCATAATCGAGACGTTTTAGCGCGGTTTTTACCGGATCAACCGATAGGGGTAATTTAACCTTTTGCATAGGATTTACCTTTTGCATAGGGCGCGCATATTAACTTTGTAATGCCTTGGAGTCAAAGAAAAAGGGAGGTTTTACGCCCCTTTCTCATTCACTCGCGATAAATTGCGCACAAGTCTAGAATAGGCCAACCACTTTATCCACTGACAGAGTGTAAAATGCAGCCAAAATTAATCCTTGCATCAACCTCTCCTTTCCGCAAGCAACTGCTGGAAAAACTAGGCATTCCGTTTCAATGCGCCAACCCTGACATTGATGAAACGGCCCGGCCCGATGAAAGCGCCGAGCAATTGGTTGTTCGTTTGGCACAGGAAAAAGCCCACGCCGTTGCCACCTTGTATCCTGAGCATCTGATTATCGGCTCTGATCAAGTGTGTGTACTCAATGGCCACATCACCGGTAAACCGTTAACCGTGGAGCGCGCCGAGGAGCAACTGAGCCTTGCCAGTGGCCAATGCATCACCTTTTATACCGGCTTATGCCTGTATGACAGCCGTAGCGGCCAATACCAGAGCCACTGCGAGCCCTTTCACGTACACTTTCGCTCGCTGTCTGCCGCTGAAATTCACGCCTATGTAGCCAAAGAACAGCCGTTATGGTGCGCAGGTAGCTTCAAGTGCGAAGGATTAGGCATTACCTTATTTGAACGCTTGGAAGGTGACGATCCCAATGCGCTCATTGGCCTGCCCTTAATCCGGCTAAATCAGATGCTGATCCAGCAAGGTTGTAATCCACTGCTAATCTAATCGCGGCCCTGACCACAGCCCAATACCGCATCAGCAGACCGTCACTATTCTATCAGTGGATTTATTGTCGCAAAATATTGCTATAAACAGAATAAGCGCCTATCGGCGCTTATTCATTCGAGCTTATCGTCTATTTCAGCAACACGTTATTTTAGCAACACGTGTAGTCACACTCACGTTGAGCAACAGACTCGTTTAACCGTGCCGTTCAGTATGAGCCGCGCTGATTGCGCAAATATTGCACGGTGCGTTTGAGTATGCCGTCTAGCGGCGCTTCAATCAGCATCTCTTGCCCTGTTTGCGGATGACGAAAACGGATTGCCGCCGCATGCAAGAACAGACGGTTTAGTCCACTCGCTGCAACCTGTGCATCAAAGTCACGATCGCCATACTTATCATCGAACGCAATCGGATGACCGGCATGCAAGGTGTGTACGCGGATCTGATGAGTACGGCCAGTCACAGGGCTCGCTTTTACCAAGGTTGCCTGCTCAAAACGCTCCACAACCTCAAAGCGTGTTTCTGACGGTTTGCCTTCCGCGCTCACCCGTACAATACGCTCGCCACTTTGCAGCACGTTTTTCATCAGCGGCGCTTGTACCACTTTACAGTGCTTCTGCCACTGACCACGCACTAAGGCCAAATAGTCTTTCTGCACGGTTTTAACACGCAGCTGCTCATGCAGATCGCGCAATACCGAACGTTTTTTGGCCACTAACAAGATACCGGATGTGTCTCGGTCCAAACGATGTACCAGCTCCAAAAAGCGCGCTTCTGGGCGCAGAGCACGTAAACCTTCAATCACACCAAAACTCAGCCCACTACCACCATGCACGGCAGTGCCTGACGGTTTATTGAGCACAATCAGACCGTCATCTTCATATAAGATGCAATCGGCTAACGCAGCAACACGTGTCAACTTGGCAGATACCGGCGCTTCTTCTTTTTCTGAAACCCGAATCGGCGGCACGCGCACTTCATCTCCGGCTTGTAATTTGTACTCCGGCTTGATGCGTTTTTTGTTTACCCGCACTTCCCCCTTACGCAGGATGCGGTACAGCAAACTTTTCGGAACGCCCTTCAAACGAGTGCGCAGATAATTATCAATTCGCTGACCCGCTTCATCATCGGCAACGGTCAGTATTTGTACTTTTGTATTAATTTCTTTCATATGAATGATTTTAGCATGAGGCCGATCTCAATTTCTGTAAAAAAGTAACCTTGCCTAACATACTTTATGAATGGGATAATGTCGTGATTTTCCACGATTGTATTTGTCGTTGCACGCAACCGATGGAATTTTAAAGTTTGCTTGCCTGCGATAACGCTGCAATGGCGTAAGACGTTAAGCATAACAAGCACTTAGTGAGTCACGGGTAGCAGCACTGCCGACTGTAGTAACCATTATACAGTCATACCTTGAAGAATGTGCACCCATCCCTGTGTCGTCGCTGAATCCTTGTCGTATGTAAAATGACCATACACGGACTCATCAGCGAAGGAGACGCAGGCTAAATTGCGCACCGCATTATCAATGCGCCCCATGCGTGTGACAGCCGGGAGGCTGACGTCCATGCTGTAGACTCGGGGTCGATAATGTCCGGCAGACTGGATTCGCCCGCTGGCTCTGATGCCAACGAAAGAATAATGAGTAAACTGCATGAAAAGAATGTTGATTAACGCGACTCAGAAGGAAGAGTTGCGGGTTGCCCTTGTTGATGGCCAAAAACTGTACGATCTGGATATTGAAAGTCCAGGCCACGAACAGAAAAAAGCTAATATTTACAAAGGTAAAATCACACGAATCGAGCCAAGTCTGGAAGCTGCCTTTGTTGATTACGGCGCTGAACGTCATGGTTTCCTGCCACTTAAAGAAGTTGCCCGCGAATATTTTCCAGCCAATTACTCCTACCACGGTCGTCCGAACATCAAAGATGTGCTGCGCGAAGGTCAGGAAGTTATTGTTCAGGTTGATAAAGAAGAGCGTGGTAACAAAGGCGCGGCCTTAACCACTTTCATCAGTTTGGCCGGTAGCTATCTGGTACTGATGCCAAACAACCCTCGTGCTGGCGGGATCTCTCGTCGTATCGAAGGTGAAGAGCGTACTGAACTGAAAGAAGCCCTGTCCGCGCTGGAACTGCCAGACGGTATGGGTCTGATTGTTCGTACTGCCGGTGTGGGTAAATCAGCTGAAGAACTGCAATGGGACCTGAAAGTTCTACTGCACCATTGGGAGTCTATTCGCCTGACTGCGGAGAGCCGCCCTGCGCCGTTCTTGGTGCACCAAGAAAGTGATGTGATTGTTCGCGCAATCCGTGACTATCTGCGCCGCGATATCGGTGAAATCCTGATTGATAACCCGAAAATCTTCGAGAAAGCCAAAGAACACATCAAACTGGTGCGTCCGGATTTCTTGAACCGCGTGAAGCTGTATCAAGGCGAAGTGCCGCTGTTCAGCCACTATCAAATCGAATCACAGATTGAATCAGCCTTCCAACGTGAAGTGCGTCTGCCGTCTGGTGGCTCTATCGTTATCGATACGACCGAGGCCCTGACCGCTATCGATATCAACTCCGCCCGTGCAACGCGCGGTGGCGATATCGAAGAAACCGCGCTGAACACCAACTTGGAAGCAGCGGATGAAATCGCACGCCAATTGCGTCTACGTGACTTGGGCGGCTTGATTGTTATCGACTTCATCGACATGACGCCAGTGCGTCACCAACGTGAAGTAGAAAACCGCATGCGTGATGCGGTGCGCCAAGATCGTGCTCGCGTACAGATCGGTCGCATCTCTCGCTTTGGTCTGCTGGAGATGTCGCGTCAGCGTCTGAGCCCATCTCTGGGTGAGTCTAGCCACCACGTGTGTCCACGTTGTAGCGGTACCGGTACTGTACGTGATAACGAATCACTGTCTCTGTCCATCCTGCGTTTGATGGAAGAAGAAGCCCTGAAAGACAATACCTCTCAGGTGCATGCCGTGGTTCCGGTTCAAATTGCGTCTTACCTGCTGAACGAAAAACGTAAGTCTATTGGGGTGATTGAATCACGCCATAACGTGCGTGTGGTCGTGGTACCTGATAACCGCATGGAAACGCCACACTTTAACGTTGTGCGTATTCGTGAAGGTGAAGAGAGCAACGCGCTGAGCTACCTGTTGCCACAAATTCACGAAGCGCAAGCGTTGGCTGAAGCGGAAGAGCAAGCCTCTGAACGCCGTAAGCCGGCAACTGTGGTAGAAACACCAGCGTTGTCTGGTCTGAGTGCACCTGCAGAAACGCCGGTGGCCTTAGTAACCCCAGCGATCCAAACTCCGGTGGCTCCGGCTCCAATACCACGCAAACCAGAAGCGGAAAAAACCTCCTTCATTGGCGGTATTGTGAAGTTCTTCAAGGCTATGTTCGGTGGCTCTTCTGCACAAGTCGAGCAAGAAAAAGCCGAGCCGGCGAAGAGCGAACAACGCGATCAACGTCGTAATCCGCGTAACAATCGTAACCGCGATGGCCGTCAGCCGCGTCGTGATCGTAATGAGCGCGCGGAACGTGGTGAGCGTAATGAGCGTGGTGATCGCCCAGAGCGTACTGAGCGTAACGAACGCACTGAACGTCAGGACAACGACAACCGCCGTAACCGTCGTAATCAGGACGATCGCAACCGCCAAACCGCCGATGACAAAGCACTGAACGAGCAGGACAAGTCTCAAGAGCGCCGCAAACCACGCGATAACCGTGAAGGCCGTGAAGACAACCAGCAGCAACCACGTCAAAACCGTGGTGAACGTCAGCAGCGTCGTCGTCAGGATGACAAGCGTCAATCCCAAGATGTGGTGGAAGCGAACGCAGTAGCTGAAAATGCTGCCGCGAACGTTGAAGTCGCCGACGATGAGAAGCAGCAGCAAGTAGCACAGCGCCGTCAGCGCCGTCAGCTGCGTCGTAAAGTCCGTATTTCGGATAACGACAACGCTAACAACGCCACTGAAAGTGTAAATGATGCTGCCGTTGCCACCTCTCCAGTGTCTGATGTAGCTATCGCCCCTGTAGCACCAAACGCGCCAGCCGTAGACATTAAGGTTGCGCCAGTGGCTACCGATGCGGCGACTGCCGATGCTGCTGCAACAGATGTGGCGAACAATGCTGCAGATGCCGAGCAAGAGCGTAACTTCGAAGGTCATCGCCGTTCACGTCGTTCACCACGCCACCTGCGAGTGAGTGGTCAACGTCGTCGTCGCTATCGTGATGATCGCCGTAACGCGCAATCACCAGTACCATTGGAAATGGCGGTGTTCTCACCAGAACTGGCCAGCGGTAAAGTCTGGATCCAGTATCCAGTGCAGGTTGCTGAGCGTCAGGTTGAGCACAATTTGGCTCCAGAAACTCCAGCGTTCGTACCAAACGAAGTGCTGCTGGAAAATCAGGCTGCGCAAGCTGCCGAACAGCAAGCCGCTGAGTCTGCTGCAATGGCCGAAACTGCAGCACCAGTAACTGAAACGCCAGTGACTCAAGCTGTAGTGACTGAAGCCTCTGCTGCTGTCACGCAAGCTGTCGAAACACAAGCGGCTGTAACGCCTGTGGTCGAAAGCGTGGTTAACACCGTCGTCGAGAACGCGGTTGCTCCAGCTGAAGCTGAAGTGCGCACAGCACCTCGCTCGGTACTGGTTGCACCAGTGCTGTCTGCAGAGCCAGCGTCAGTGGCCACAAGCCCTGTCGCATCTACAGCCAGTGTGGCGGAAGTTGCTCCGGTTTCTCAGCCTACTGAAGCAGTTGCTCCAGCAAGCAGCGCTGTGGAAAACGCTGTCACTGCGCCAATCACTACCGCGCCGGTTATCGACTCCGAGCCGGAAGTGCCAGCGATCATTGAAAAGCAGCCTGCGGCCACTCCAGTGGTTGAGACTGTGGTTGCCGAACCAATGAGCGCACACCACGAAGCTGGTGAGTGCGTTGTGCCTGCCGCCGTGTTGGAAGACGCTGTGATTGAAATCAATCCCGTTGAAGCGGCAGTACGTGGTCATGCACGCGCCGGTATGACTAAGGCTCCTGCTCCGGCTTATACGCCGTCAGAGCCTGTAGTTAGCACTTGGGTTCGTCCTGCGTATGAGTTCAGCGGTCGTGGTGCTGCCGGTAGCCAAGCGGCTACTCATCACGCCAGCGCTGCTGCAGCTAAGCCGCAGTCAGTCGAGTAAGTGGTAGTTCCGGGTATCCCTTTTTATGCAGGGATAACCGGTTTTACTGACCTTGTCTGTAGCTTGGAAGAACTTTCATCGGCTCGCTGTCAGTCAGATCTAATCATGACCAAAGCAACCGTAAGAAACCGAGTCAAAAAAGCCGCATTTATGCGGCTTTTTTATTGGCTCAATGCCAGCGACTTTTGTTTGAGCAAATTACGTTTGCTGCAATAAGCAATGTTTGAGACTAAGTAGCAACGCCGGTAAAGATAACGATTTGGGATGTCGGCAAGCAATTTGAAGTGTTAGCTCCGGTGATTCATTACCATTTAGGCTCAGTAACGACACTTCCACCATCCGCTGCAACACGACATTCATAATCGGCGCAATACGCTGTGTATGAATGCCGGCTGGTAAGGTCCACTCACACTCCAACCACTCTGCGTGCACTTGTTCGCGATGAAAACCATGCAAATCCGCCCAATGCCATACGGCAGGCAAAATAATGCTGTGGCTGTGCCGGATCAGCTCGTATTCGCTCCGCTCCAGATCGATCACACTTGAGCAGGTCGGCGACTCCGCCAGCGTATCATCCGCGGTGAGAAACTCATAAAACGGCAACTCATGCACCAAATTACTGTTCAGCGATACCAGCGATGAATTATAAATTTCCGCGACCTGACACAAGAGATCCAACACCTCTTGGCGACTGATGTACTGGCGCTGCCAAGTGATAATCAGCTGTAAGTGCTCCGGCTCTACATGAACAAACAGTGTTCGCAATCCGGCCGATGAAGGTCGATGCAACCACGCAGGTAAGCCCTGCTCAAGTTCAATCAGCGGAATATCATGCCCACACAGACTAAGCTGCTCCAGTTGTAGGGGCAAAAAGTGGCGAAAAGCCTGATGATAGGCTGCAATAAAGTGTTCGACATCCAAGTCGCCCAACAATACCCAACGCAGACTGTGCATCGGTATCAGGCTCGGATTGGAGATAACCGGTTGCTGTTCCGTCAGCATGGCTGAGACCCATCCTTAAATTTCATGTCAGCGCGAATGTCATGCCAGCGCATTAGTTTCGCAGAGAAACTTATTTCATATCAGTGAGTAATATTTCACCATAGCTACATTACACATCCGCGACACAGTTGGCAAAATATGCTGTATCGATGCAACAACCCATTGAAATATTAATGATTATAGATACACGCTAAACATGAATAAGATTAGGCGGGATAAATAGCCCCCAATACCGCCAACTGACTAGCCCCCGTCACCGCAGGCAAATTACCCGGTTGATGATGCATGCCACACCAAGCTAACCACGCAAAAGCCATCGCTTCCATATAATCAGGGTCTACGCCACGACTGGCCGTAGAAAGAACCGTGCTCGATGGTAGCAAGGCCTGTAACCGAGCCATTAAGAGAGGATTATTAACCCCGCCGCCGCACACGAGTACTTCCGACAAACCGCGATGCTGCAGCTGCTCGGCAATCGTCACGGCGGTGAGCTCTATCAGTGTAGCTTGCACATCGACAGCTGAGAGGTGTGCAAAAGCGTGCAACTTCGGTAACAACCACGCAGGATTAAAGAGTTCGCGCCCCGTGCTCTTTGGCGCTGGCTGGCTAAAATAAGGCTCTTGCAACAAACGCTGCAATAACGCCTCATTCACCTTCCCTTGCCGAGCAAATTCTGCATCACGATCAAATGACTGGCCGGTATGCTGCATAACCCAGTAATCCAACAGCACGTTACCCGGACCGGTATCAAATCCTAAGACGGGCCCTTGTGGCTGTAGCAAGGTAATGTTTGCCATACCGCCAATGTTCAGTACCGCTCGCGCGGAATGCGCGCCAAATAGTGCGGCATGAAAGGCCGGAACTAACGGCGCGCCTTGCCCACCGAGTGCCACATCCTTACGGCGAAAATCGGCCACGGTGCAAATTCCGGTACGCGCCGCAATGATATTGGCATCCCCCAGTTGTAGGGTGAAAGGATACGGACCTTGAGGATCATGAAAAACGGTCTGCCCATGACTGCCAATGGCACGAATTTGTGCCGCCTCAACCCCACTCTTTGCCAGTAACTGCTGCACGGCATTGGCGAAAAAGGTGCCGAGACGCCGATCTAACTGACCGATAGCCACCAGCGTGGTGCTTTGCCCATGACAGACATCCAACACCGCTTGTTTAAGCGCGGCGGGCATCGGCAAAAAATCATTGGCCAGCAACGTCACTTGCTGACCATCGGTTTCAATCAGGACACTATCCACACCATCGAGACTGGTGCCTGACATCAGGCCAATATACTTTTCCATCACTGACTCCGACTGCCCTACTTGCATACCGTTGTTCGGGTTGTAGATTATGGTTTAAGAACTATATGGTTTAAAAAAATAGATGGTTTAAGAAACATTGGCTAAGAACGCTTAACTCAGAGCTCACTCAGCGCTTTTTTCTCACTGTCAGAAAGTTTGTCGCTGCTTTGCAGCCTGTCGAGTAATCGCTGTTTATTCGCCCGCAATTGCTGTTTGAGGACATTGGCAGCATCGATGCGATAGCGCAGATCATTAAAGCTGCCATATACCTGCAGTGGAATGCTCAGTTGCGACCACTCAGGCCCTAAATCTAAGCGGTTATTAATCTGCAGCTGGCATTGCTTAGCCGCCCAATCCAGTGTACCGGTAGCATTCAACAGCAGTTTGTCATCCTGCGCATTCAAACGTGCGATTTTGATCTGGCCATTTTGCAAATTCAGATCTGCCAGTAAACGGTTAAGGTGGGTCGTGTAAGCCACGGGCTGACCGGAAAACTGTTTGCCACGTAACCGCTCAACAGTACTGCTTAGCAGATAAGATAGATTGATGCCGTCAAACGAGACATCCGAGGCTTGGAGAGTCAAAAAACCATGGCTGGTCTGCAGACTTGGCCAACCACTGAACTGCCAGCGCCCACTGGCGTTAAACATGCCACTGGCGTTAAATCCGGTATTCAGCCATGCCATCACCGATGACACCGGCATACTGCGGATCACCGGATTGAGGGAGAACTGCGTCGGCTCTGACAGCAGATTGATACGTCCGGTAGCGCTAACATCGCCGCCCAACCCCTGCATGCTAAATTGATCGATATCGACCACACCCTGCTGGACGGTGGCATCCAGTGACACTTGCTGGAATGGCTGCTGCCGCCAGCGGATCTGCTGAATGCGCAACGTGACAAAGCCGTCGACCTGATACAGATCGCGCAATGAACGCTCAGGCTTCTCTGCCGATAAGTCTGCTGGTGCTAATGAGATCTCATCGGCATCATCGGGATTATCGGCTGTCTGCGAGGCCATCGCAGGGTTATCCTTCTGATGACTGGTTGATGTTATTCGGGATGCAGTTTTATCGCCAGACAGGGACAGCTCACGCCACAACGGTAGCACCTCATCCAAATCCAGATATGGGCTATTCAGATTGATATCCACAAAGCCCGGCACCGGGCGAGATTTCAAAATAAGCTCTCCGCCCAATTTGACGATCGGTGAATCGATGCTGATGTTACTGAGCGCCAATCGCCCTTCACGGCGATCCAGCAATACACTAAAGCGGCTATCAATCAGCTGCGGCTCGCGCTCGGGTTGCAGTTTGGATTGCAGGCTCAAACGCAGTTGGTTTTCAGTCAGGCTCAGAACACTGATATCGTGATTGAGGCTCAGTTGCCCTTGGTAACTGAGCTGAATCAGATCGTCTGGCAGATGAATTTCGGAGGTGATCTCAACCGGATAACGCCCTTTGGCAGGCTCGCTCAACATCATATTCAGATGTTCGAAATCGACCTGATGCTCGCCTTTGCGCCAGATCAGTTTGCCGTCATTAATGCGAATGCTACGTAGCGAGACCTGCCAGCCATCGTGGCGCTCCGGCGCAGCAGATTTGGATGCGGGAGTTTCCGTATCAGAGCCAGATGTGCTCAGCAAGCCGTCAGCACTGTTTTCTGACGCCGCGTTATTGGAAGTGTCAGCCGCATCGGCCACCGGTTCAAGCAGCGCATCCCAGTTACTGACGCCATTGGCGGCTACTTCAATCGCGGTTTCTGCTTGATCGAATTGCACACGTTTGATGACCAAATCTTTGGTCAACAAAGCCGGTAAGCTGATATGCAGTGAAAGTTTTTTCGCTTGTAGGATGTAAGGATCACGATAGCCTGCCGGACTGCTAAGACGAGTCTCCCCCGCTTCCAGTTGCAGGCCATGATAAAACCCCCAGCGCAGAGGGCCGTCGATGTGTAACGTCTGGCCGGTACGGACTTTGACCTTATCGACCAGTAGCGTCTTTAATGCCCAAGTATCAATGGACAATATCAGCAGTGCTATGCCTAACCCAAAAACGGCGATAACACCGGCCACTAACGCCAGCTTTCTCATCCTTGCTCCGCGCTGCTCTGAGATTAAATATACTGAGATTAAAGTTACAAGTTCAGGGTATCAATCTTTATCGATACGGCTCGCGACCGCACCTTGTTGGCCTTTATATTTGGCATCAGCACGGCTGTTATATGGACGCGCAGCAGGACCAGTCAATGGCTCGAAGCTCAGGGCTCCAATCAACATTTTAGGACGCAGTGCCAGCGGCAATTTACCGGAGTTGTAGAACTCCAACACAATACGCCCCTGCCAACCCGGATCGATACGATGGGCGGTCACGTGTACCATCAATCCCAGACGGGCCAGCGATGAACGACCATCTAACCAGCCTACCACATCATCCGGTAAAGTAACCGATTCATGGGTAACGGCGAGAGCCAGCTCACCTGGGTGCAGGAAAAAGGGTTCATTTTCTTCCAGCACAATCTCGTCGCTCATCACACGTTCAAGAGCTGCGGTGACTTCATCTTTCGGCCCACTCAGATCGATAAACGCCGCTGTATGATCCCGGAATACGCGAAATTTATTGCCCAAACGGACATCCACGGTGGCTCCGTTAATGCGCTCAACTGGCGGACGAGGTTCTATCTGGATCCGCCCGGCATCCAACGCGGCTTCAATATCGGTATCACATAAACGCATGGTTGATCTTCTCCAAACTGGGCTGCCTTTTACAGCGGTTTCCTTTAAAAAACAGGCTGGTAGAACCAGCCTGTTTTTAAGCAACGTATCGACATGTCTAATCCGGTTTCTAACGCGATAACCTCGATACCGTTGCCGCGCACTATCTTGTTATCATCGTCAGGCTTAGTCGCTCAACATCTGAGTGATTTTGGCCTTGAGAATATCGATCGCAATCCGGTTTTTGCCGCCACGCGGTACAATGATGTCAGCGTACTGCTTGGATGGCTCGATAAATTGCAAGAACATTGGACGCACGGTTTTCTGATACTGCTCGAGAACCGATTCCATCGTCCGGCCACGCTCGGTTACGTCACGCTTCACACGGCGCAGCAGACAGATATCCAGCGGTGTATCGATGAAAATCGAGGCATGCATTTCGCCGCGCAGACGTGCATCCGTCAACAACAGAATCCCTTCCAGAATAATGACCTTCTTCGGCTCGAAGTGGATAGTTTCCTGCTTACGGGTATGTTCAACATAGCTGTACTGAGGAATTTCTACCGCTTCGCCGCGCTGTAACATCTGCAAATGCTGCAGCAGCAAATCGTGGTCCATGGCTTTTGGGTGGTCATAGTTGGTCTTGACCCGCTCTTCCATGGCCAGATGGCTCTGATCTTTGTAATAGCAGTCTTCAGAGATCACGCCGATCTGAGCGTCTCCCAGCTGTTCGCACAGCTCACGGTAAATAGTGCTAGCAATAAGACTCTTACCTGACGCCGAAGCGCCCGCAATACCGATGATGAGACACTGCTGAGATTGTTCTGTCATATGAAAAGCTCTGATTACTCTGGTGGCGTGAAAATAAACCTTATGATTATAAGAAATTTGACCCTTATCACGCCAGCGTTGTTTTTAACTTATGTTACGAACTGCAATCTCTGTGGCGATTGATTCGCCAGACCAGTACATTTTGGCGGCAATTTTGGCGGCCAACTGGCGATAAATCAGAGCAAACTCGCTTTCCGGCGCGGCCACAACGGTTGGGGTACCCTTATCCAAATCTTCACGCAAGCGAATATGCAGTGGGATTTTTGCCAGCAGTTCAGCGTGATATTTCTCTGCCAAGCGTGCTGCGCCGCCGGTACCAAAAATCGCTTCATGGTGACCACACTGACTGCAAATATGCATGCTCATGTTTTCCACCAAACCGAGCACCGGCACATGCACTTTTTCAAACATGGCGATGCCTTTGGCCGCATCCAGCAAGGCCACATCTTGCGGCGTCGTCACCACCAGTGCTGCGGTTACCGGTGTTTGCTGAGATAAGGTCAGCTGAATATCCCCGGTACCCGGCGGCATATCGATCACCAGATAATCCAAATCTGGCCACCAGGTTTCATTCAGCAATTGCCCCAGCGCGCGGCTAGCCATCGGCCCACGCCAAATCGTGGCACTATCTTGATCGACCAAATAGCCGATAGAGTTCGCCACAATACCGTGCGCACTGACCGGCACCATATGCTGACCATCGGGCGAGGTTGGACGCTGCTCTTCACTGCCGAGCATCAAGGGAATCGATGGGCCGTAGATATCCGCATCCAACAAACCGACTTTGGCGCCTTCGGCGGCCAGCGCCAATGCCAGATTGACGGAGGTGCTGGATTTGCCCACCCCGCCCTTACCGGAGCTCACCGCGATGATATTTTTGACGCCTTTAACGCCAGGCTGCTCATTCGCGCGTTTCAAGGTTGCGATTTGGTATTCCAGTACCCAGCGCACCTGACGCACGTCAGGCAATTGCAGCAACGCCGCATCAATGGCTTGTTGCAGGGCAATAAAGCCACTTTGCCACGCAAACGGCATTTGTAAGCGCACGGTCAGCTCGCCGCGACGCAATGAAGCTTGCTTAAGGGCATTCAGGCTGCTGAGTGGTTGTTGCAGTGTTGGGTGAGAAAAACCATCCAACAGCGGTAATACTTGCGCACTCAGATCAGTTTCGGAGCTAAAAAGTGATTTGAGACCCATCCCGTGTTCTCCTTTTTTGTTTGTCCGCTATCCCTGTAGGCCGTAATGGCGTGTGGTGTGCTCGCGTGGTTTGAAGCCACGCATCGACACCGTCATGACCACAAGGGATCGTCGGATCGGGTTTTGTTCTCATGACCGCCCAAGGTTGGGCGAATTTGACCGGCAAATCAACCCCATTGATTGCAGGGTGGTAGCGGTGTGCCGGATGATGGGGTAACATCACGGGATCCGTAAATCCAATGACAAGACAGCAGAACTAACCATTATGTCTCAAGATGCTAAGGCTCCTTCAGCGAGAAAACTTCTGGTAACGTGCGCTCTGCCGTACGCTAACGGCTCTATCCACCTCGGCCATATGCTGGAACACATTCAGGCAGATATCTGGGTTCGTTTCCAGCGCATGCGCGGCCATGAGGCTTATTTTGTCTGCGCCGATGACGCGCACGGCACGCCTATCATGCTGAAAGCCCAGCAGATGGGGATTGCACCGGAGCAGATGATTGCTGATGTGAGCGCCGAGCATCAGGCCGATTTCGCGGGCTTCAATATCAGCTTCGATAACTACCACTCTACGCACAGCGATGAAAACCGTGAACTGGCTAGCTTGATTTATGGCCGCCTGAAAGAGAACGGTTTTATCAAGAGTCGCACTATTTCCCAGCTGTTCGACCCAGAAAAGAGCATGTTCTTGCCTGATCGCTTCGTAAAAGGCACTTGTCCGAAGTGTAAAGCTGAAGATCAGTATGGCGATAACTGCGAAGTGTGTGGTGCAACCTACAGCCCAACCGAGCTGATTAACCCACGCTCAGCGGTATCCGGTGCCACTCCGGTGATGAAGGAAACCGAACACTTCTTCTTCGACCTGCCCTCTTTTGAAGGCATGCTGAAAGCGTGGATCCGCTCTGGCTCCCTGCAAGACGAAGTGGCGAACAAGATGCAGGAATGGTTTGAGTCTGGCCTGCAGCAGTGGGATATCACCCGTGATGCGCCATACTTCGGCTTCGAAATTCCTGATGCGCCGGGCAAATATTTCTACGTTTGGCTGGATGCGCCAATCGGCTACATGGGTTCATTCAAGAACCTGTGTGACAAGCGTGGCGACATCAACTTTGATGATTTCTGGAAAACCGATTCTGAGGCCGAGCTGTATCACTTCATCGGCAAAGACATCGTGTACTTCCACAGCCTGTTCTGGCCAGCAATGCTGGACGGCAGCCAATTCCGCAAGCCGACCAACGTCTTCGTGCATGGTTATGTGACCGTAAACGGTGCCAAGATGTCTAAGTCACGCGGCACCTTTATCAAAGCCGGTACTTACCTCAAGCACTTAGATCCAGATTGCCTGCGTTACTACTACGCCGCCAAGCTGTCTGCTCGTATCGACGATCTGGATTTGAATCTGGATGACTTCGTACAGCGCGTGAACGCCGATATCGTGAATAAGCTGGTTAACTTGGCTTCCCGTAACGCCGGTTTCATCACTAAGCGTTTTGACGGTAAGCTGGCCGACACGCTGGCTGATGCCGCGCTGTATCAGGAATTTACCGATGCCGCTGAGCTGATTGCCCAAGCCTACGAGAGCCGCGAATACGGTAAAGCCATTCGTGAAATCATGGCACTGGCTGACAAAGCTAACCGCTATGTTGATGAACAAGCTCCGTGGGTGGTGGCGAAGCAAGAAGGCCGCGATGCCGACCTGCAAGCCATCTGCTCAATGGGTATCAATCTGTTCCGTGTGCTGATGACTTACCTCAAGCCTGTCATGCCACAGCTGAGCGAGCGCGCGGAAGCGTTCTTAAACAGCGAACTGACATGGGATACGATCGCCACGCCACTGCTGGGCCATCAGGTCAATCCATTCAAAGCGCTGTTCAGCCGTATCGATACGGACAAAGTGAATGCTATGATTGAAGAGTCTAAAGAAGAGGCTGCAGCGGCTATGCCAGCGAAAGAGCCAACTGAACTGGATAAAAACCCAATCAGCGAAACCATCAGCATTGATGACTTCAGCAAAGTGGATCTGCGTGTTGCACTGATTGCGAAAGCAGAATCTGTGCCTGAAGCCGACAAACTGGTTAAGCTGACACTGGATCTGGGGGGGGAAACCCGTCAGGTATTTGCCGGTATCAAAGCTGCGTACAAGCCAGAAGATCTCGAAGGCCGTATGACCGTGATGGTCGCAAACTTAGCGCCACGTAAGATGCGCTTCGGTCTGTCTGAAGGGATGGTTCTGGCTGCCGGTGCCGGTGGTAGCGATCTGTTCATCCTGAGCCCAGATAGCGGTGCCAAACCAGGCCAACGCGTTAAGTAATCGGCTGTTGATTACTTGCTGTTAACTAAGCTGTTAATTAAGTAACTCTGAACAAAAAAGAGCACGCATTGCGTGCTCTTTTTATTGGTGTGAATTGCATATCGCTTTTTTATAGCGTCACCACATTCTGTGGCTTACGCGCCACATAGGCTTCGATATTGTGTACCACCTGCGCCAACACTTCGCGAATAGCCGAATCTGACGCCCACGCCACATGCGGCGTGATCAGTAAGTTGTTACGCTGCGCGGCAGCCACGAGCAGTGGATGATCTGCTTTCGGCGGCTCTTCACTGAGTACATCCAAAGCTGCACCACCTAAGTGACCGCTGTCCAGCACCCGCAGTAACGCCGCTTCGTCTACCAACGCACCTCGGCCGGTATTGATTAAGAGCGCCCCCGCTTTCATCGCACTGAGCGTCTTATCATTCATCAACTTGGCGGTTTGTTCGGTAAGCGGACAATGCAATGACAACACATCCGCCTGTGCCAGCACATCGCTAAACGCGGTGTAACCTTCACGCACGAACTCAGCATCTGGCCGTTCGGCATACAGCACCTGCATGCCCACCGCATGCGCTAACGCGCCGGTTGCACGCCCTAAAGAGCCTCGCCCCACAATCCCTAATGTGCTACCGCGTACATCAGTGATCGGATAGTTAAACGCACAAAACTGACGGCTGCTCGCCCAACGTTTTTGCTTCTGATCGGCTATCCAACCTGCCAAATTGCGCTTCAGGGCAAAAATGAAACTCAGCACATGTTCAGGCACGGTCACTTGCGCATAGTCACGCACATTGCACACCGTAATTCCGTGCGCGCTAGCGGCGGCCAAATCGATATTGTTTACGCCGGTAGCAGAAATGGCCACCATCTTCAGGCGCGGCGCTAAAGACAATGCCTCGGCATCCAGCATCACTTTATTGGTGATGATGATATCCGCATCGCCGATACGCTCGGGTAATTTGCTTTTAGGGGTATAGGAGTACTCATGCCACTGATGAGGCACTGCCGGACGAGGGATTTCAATATCGGCAGGAAAGGTTTCACGATCCAGAAAAACAATATTCAGCATGATGTTCAGCCATGATGGGGTGTGATCGCTAATCAGCGAGAAACAACCGTGCTAGCTGTTTCTCGCTGATGCCATGGAGCCTATCCTAATCGGCTAAATACTGACGCTCCATACTTGAGTATTTGCTATAGGATAGGCGCATAATGTGGCGATCAAATCACAGTTGACTCAACTTGCAAATAACGCGGTGATCAGTTTGCGCTGCCGAGCAAAAATAACCGGCGACGCTGCAGATCCATTCCCTCTTCGGACACGGGGAACAGCTGACGAATCACCTCTTCCCCCGTGGCTCTGGCCGCCATATGACTTTCAAACAAGCGCATGTCTGAAAAGAGCGAGCTTTGCCAAAATGCACCCGTCACCCCGACCGAGGAAGCCACAAACGGGAACCAACCTTGTGGCAAAGGATACTGCGACTCACTGCCTTTGCTGGCGTGAATACAACCCGCTTCACACGCGGGGATCAACAGCAGGTTCATGCTCCAAGGCGTCAGCATCATTCCACGCCAGAAATGCTGCCAGCGACCGACACCAATCAGCTCGATTTGAATCTGCCGATTGATAAATGGGATATCCTGCATCGATTTTTCATAAACCTGTCGGTATGCCTGCTCAAAAATACTGGCAGGGTTGGATTCATACCATCGCAGATTTTCATCATATACAGAGCGGTGTTCCGGACGACATAACTGTGCTTGGCTTTGCTTACCCAGTTCCTGAAACATGATCACTCCTTAAACTTGGTCCACCTCGGGTTATTCCTGCAACAAAAGAAACTGTGATTTAGGATTGTCACATTCCGGGCAACACCAGTGCTCAGGGAGCGCGCTAAACGCGGTCCCGGGAGGGATTTGCCAGACCGGGTCACCCCGCTCAGGGTGATACACCCAACCACAAATCTTGCACTCCAGCTGCGCGGAAGGCGTTAGCGCCTTGCGGTAACTGCCCTCAAACATGTGTCAGCTCCTTAAACCACAGATATGTATCACGCAGACGCTGGGCAGAATCTTCAATATCCTCCACCGACGCCAGTGCGACCTCTGGTATACAGCTCACTTCATATGTTTCCAGCAAAATGCCTTTTAATCCGTTCAAACAACGAATATTCCAGACATTTTTCAGTCCGGTGGAAACAATCAAACTTTCTCCGTAGCCACGCGTACGGATGCGCACGTTACCTTGTCCAGCAGTGTCAGCCAAGAAACTGCGATCATCATCGGTCAACGGTAAAGACGTTAGATTAATCACATGAGCCGGCTGTGGCGCTTTCCCTGCTTGGGATAACAGCTCATGGGCTAACGGCAACGCATTCATCAACTGACGCTGTCCAACCGGCGGCAATAACGCCGACTCGTGCGCATAAAGTTGCGCATGATAACAGACACAGGCCGGAATGGGACAAATCTCAATGCGATCGGCCACTCTCTGACCATGCTGGATTTCCCACACGCGCCAAAATCCACAAAAGATAGACTCCTGAATCTGAATTTCGGTCGTTTCATCCACCAGCACGACGATGGAGACTTCCCCTTCCCCGAGTAACACATCAAGAAAATGGCGGTTGTTATCATCCAGCGCGGTCACATCTGCCACAGGATAATGCACCGGATCGCCCTGATAATCTGTGCACTTGCCCAGCAAATATTCAATTAGTTGCAGAGCTTCTGTCACGTTATGGTACTGCTCTAACGTTGCCATTGGCGGTTCACTCGCTACCCCCACCGTAATCGGCAACGGGTTCATGGCAAAATCAGGATCATCTGGCTGGGAGCCTGGCCCGAGCAGGTGAAAATAGGTGTTGTCAGACATGTGAGATGTTTCCAATCTGAATGATGTCTTGCGCTGCAGGCTGTAGCAGCGCATGAAATTGATGGATGATCTCGCCCCAACCATGTACGCCGCACACTGCGCCCAGATAATGCCCGCACGCAAAGACCAGCACGGCAGGACGCTTGAGGATCTGATACTGATCCGAGAGCAATTCGCTGTTTTCCAAATCGGCAGTGGCAATTTGCCAATTAAGGTGAGCAAACTCCGCCAACACTTCCGGAATGATCACGACGTTGTCTGACACTTCCGGTACAGTCACCGGATCGGTGCTCAACAGCACCGCAACATACTCCTGACCTGCCACCCATGCATTGAGTGAATCGGCCGTTACCGGATGCATACCGCGCTGCATCATGCGCTGCCATAAGGTGGCAAAACGCGTTAACGCCGCCTCAGAGTAACGCATGCTTACGCTCCTCGTTCGGCGCGGTTTGAGGCTCTGCTTGCGGCGCTTGATACGGCGGCAAGCTGTATTGACGCGGACGCTCGCCTTCGTATTTTTCCATCGCTAAGCTAGCATCATTCAAGCGGCGCTGCGTCGTGGCCGGTTTAACCGGCACTTGCCAACGCGCTAACCAACCTAACGCTTGTTGCACAGCGGGCTCCAGTTGCGCCTTGACCGGCTCGGTCAAGCTACCACCGTAGTCATCCAGCAATACCGGCTGCACGCCAATCAGCACCACATGCTCTGGATAGGTATCTTTGATTTCCGCCAGCGCCAACACTTCCGAGAAGCTGCTTTGGTGCAAACTCATTTTCTTGGCGCTGAGGTAGGCTGGGATCGCCCGACCTTCATAGGTGTGCAACGAGGCCGGCTCATGGCCAAAATCAATGGCATCCAAGATGATGAGATGCGTGGCTCTGGCCACGTATTGCAGCAGGTTATAACCTTGCGTACCGCCGTCGACCACTTCCACATAGTCAGGCAAATCATACTCGGCATAAATTTTCTCTGCCGCCCGCACGCCGAATCCTTCATCGGCCCACAGAATGTTGCCCAGCCCCATAATCACAACCTGTTGCTGTGTCGTCATTCTGGATTTCCCTGTTTATCGGTTTTATTTTTTGTTGTGGCTGCCGCTTTGGATTCCGCAATATCTGACTGCGTTACCTGCATTTTGGCTACCTGGATTTTGCGGCGTTTAACTTTCGGCAAGCGATAACCGTTCACCATGGTGGAGATCATAGTATCGTTAGACATGATGTCTTCGCGAATGGCCAGATAGACGTGACCTAAGATAAACACACAGATCATCCACATACCTAAACGGTGCCAGCTGTGGATATCAATCGAGTTGCCGCCAGTCCAGTAGAAGAATTCCACCACCGCGCGAAACGGTTTGAAAATCGCATACTGAGTGTTTTCGCTGTACAGCGCCAAACCGGTCAACGCCATATAAATCGACAGCAAGATATAGCCAAACATGGCAGTTTGCGCGATCGGGTTATGGCCAATGGTCGAATGCGGTTTTTTCTCTAAAAACAGGTACCAGCGCACTTCGTAGAAGAAGCGATGCCACCAATCTTTTTCCCACACATGCGGCACAAACAGCTCACGGGAGTATTTGTTCCCGACAAACGCCCAGTAGATCCGAAACAGCAAACCGACAATAAACACTAATCCAGCCGCAAAATGCGCAAACCGGATGTAACCCATGTAAAACAGATAGGTCGCTTCCCCCTGTACGGACGGCAGAGGCTTGCCAATCCAGTAACCGGTCGGGATCAGCACCATCATGCACAGCACCATCCCCCAGTGCCAAATACGCACTGGGGCTTCAAAGACATAATGGCTCTGTACTTCAGCCGGCAAAGTCACCTCAACCGACTGCGCTGCTGCCCCTTCCCTGTTCTGTAGCGGCACGGAAGCTTCTTTTTCATGTTGCATGACAGACTCCTTCGCGTGATTGGCGATGATCAGCTGATTTTGACGCTGACCAGCTCGCTGCCATCGTCACCCAAAACGTGGGTAGAACAGGCCAGACACGGGTCGAAACTGTGCAAGGTGCGCAGGATCTCCAGTGGCTGCTCCGGAATGGCCATTTTGGTCCCAAGCAGCGCTGCCTCATACGGGCCAATCTGACCTTTCGGGTCACGCGGGCTGCCGTTCCAGGTGGTCGGCACTACGCACTGATACAAGTCCACTTTCTCATCTTTGATGATGGTCCAGTGCCCTAACGCACCGCGTGGCGCTTCGGTAAAGCCCAAACCACGGGCTTGGCGTGGCCAGGTAGACGGCTCCCACTTGCTGGTATTGGCAGTAGCAAAATCGCCGTTTTTCAGGTTGGTGATCAGCTTATCGAAGAAGTATTGCAGTTTACCGGCCGCCCACTGTGCTTCATGGGCTCGGCACAAAATCCGTCCCAGTGTTGATTGCATGCCAGACAGCGGCATTTTCAATGCTGACAACATGCGATCGACAGACTCTACAGTCGCGGCATCTTTCTTGTGATAGCCAATCAAGGTACGCGCCAATGGGCCCACTTCCATCGGATGACCACGCCAGCGCGGCGCTTTGATCCACGAATAACGGGCTTGTTCATCCAGCTGCAAGATATTAGTGTCAGTGCCTTTCGCCGCGCCAACGTTGAAGTATGGGTCAGTCAGACCATCAAATGGGTGACGCCCTTTGTGGTCATCCGGATATTGGTACCATGAGTGATCCACAAACTCCTGCACCTGCTCTGGATCGTACAGGTCAACCGGCAAGATATTGTTGAAATCACCGTTGATCACCGCGCCGCGCGGCAGTAACAAGCTACTATCACCAAAGTCATTGGCAATATCAGGGAATGCCCCGTAACTGAGCACCGATTGGTTGGATAAGCCGGTGCCTATTTTTGACCAATCTTTGTAGAAATGACCGATCGCCAGCGCATCAGGCATCAACACCTGATTGATAAATTCGGAGGTGCGAGTGATCACCGATTGCACCAGATTCAAACGCTCCATATTCACCGCGCCGACCGCACCACTGTCATCAATGTTAATCGCGCACGGCATCCCGCCCACAATCCAGTTCGGGTGCGGGTTTTTACCGCCAAACACGGCGTGAATTTTCACAATCTCTTTTTGGAAATCGAGCGCTTCCAGATAGTGGGCAAAGCCCATCAGGTTGGCTTCCGGCGGCATCTTGTATTCAGGGTTGCCCCAGTAGCCATTACGGAAGATCCCAAGTTGTCCGGATTCGACAAAACGCTTCAGGCGATTTTGCACATCAAAGAAATAACCTGGGGACGACATCGGCCAAGAGGAGAGGCTTTGCGCCAACTCGGAGGTTTTCTTCGGATCGGCTTGCAGCGCGGAGATAACATCAATCCAGTCCATCCCCGCCAGCTGATAGAAGTGCACCAAGTGGTCGTGACACCACAGGGTGGCCAGCATGATGTTACGGATGATGTTGGCGTTATCCGGCACATTGATTTTGAGCGCATCTTCAACCGCATACACCGAAGCCAGTGCGTGCACGCCGGTGCATACCCCGCAGATCCGCTCAATGAACGCCCACGCATCCCGCGGGTCACGGCCTTGCAAAATGATTTCCAGACCACGGAACATGGTGCCGCAAGACACCGCATTGGTGATCACATTATTGCTGTCGATATTCACTTCGCAGCGCATGTGGCCTTCAATACGGGTGATGGGGTCAACCACCAGCCGACGACCGGCATTGCTTAAGGTAAAACCCTGAGTCTGATATTCATAGGACATGCTGTGCTTCCTTATTCTTTATCCTGATTGTCAACGCTGTCCGATGACGATTTATTACGCATGGTTTGTTTAACGGCGCTGATGGCAGCATGAGCCGCTACACCGGCACCGGCTACACCCAGCACGCCCAGACCAATCTTGTCGGCATTTTCGTGGATCCCAAATTGCGGGATATCCACTACGCGATCATAGAAAGAACCGCGATCCCAGAAGCCGTTTTCGGCGCAGCCCAAGCAACCGTGACCAGATTGGATCGGGAAGGACACGCCGTTATTCCAACGGGTAGACGAACAGGCGTTATACGTGGTTGGCCCTTTACAACCCATCTTGTACAGGCAATAGCCTTTGCGCGCGGCGTCATCGTCCCACGATTGCACGAACTCACCGGCGTCAAAGTGGGCACGGCGATAGCATTTATCGTGAATACGCTGACCATAGAACATCAGTGGACGCCCCATGCGATCGACATCCGGCAGACGGTCAAACGTCACCATGTAAGTAATGATGGCGCTCATCACGTCAGGGATCGGTGGACAGCCTGGCACCTTGATGATGGGTTTATCGTGGATCACTTTATCAATCGGCGTGGCTTGGGTTGGATTAGGTCGCGCGGCCTGCACGCAGCCCCATGATGAACAGGTGCCCCAAGCAATAATCGCCTTAGCACCCGCCGCCGCGGTTTTGAGTTTCTCGATAAACGGTTTACCGCCGCTAATGCAGAACATGCCGTTAGCGCCCAGAGGTGGGTTACCTTCCACGGCCAGAATGTACTCGCCGTGGTGTTTTTCCATCAGCTCTTGCAGCAGGCTTTCTGCCTGCGCACCGGCGGCGGCCATTAAGGTGTCGTCATAATCCAATGAGATCAGCGATAAAATCACGTCTTTGGCGAGGGGGTGCGCTGAGCGGATAAACGCTTCGGTACAGCACGTACATTCCAGCCCGTGTATCCAAATAACCGGCACTCGTGGTTTATTTTCCAGTGCGTAGGCAATCTTAGGTGCAAAGCCAGAGCCAAGTCCGAGCGTAGTGGCGGCCAAGCTGCAAAATTTGAGAAAGCTGCGGCGGCTTACACCCTGCCGGCGCATGGCCTGATAGAAGGTTTCTTCTGTTTTATAACCTGAAGATAATGTGGCCGGCATGCGACCCTCCAACTATTTTGTGGGTTCGATGGGAATATTAACCATAAATATCAGAGGGGAATTATCTTGCGCGTGACCTGCATCACTGTATTACATTTCTTTGCATTTAAGTGATATAAGTTATTTTATTTTTATAAAAAGAAAATAAATGCTTACCAAGAGATACAGGCAAGCATTTAATAATGATTGAATATTTATTCGAAGCAGTGTTTAACTAAGTTCATTCTCTAACCACTGCGTGAACTGTTGCAGCTCAGTGCTATGGGTTGGAAATTGTGCGTTCAAGCTCGCCAAACGCTGCGTCACTTCCGCATGGTTGTAGATACAGCCCACTAAACACGTCTCTACCGCTTCAATCAGCTCCGGATACAGGCTATCGGTATAGCTTTTTACCTGACTAATATGGCCTTTATGCACATCAAAATGCAGCTCTACGCCACCCCAATCAAAACGCTGCTCAAGCAAATGGGTAAACTCGGGGGCTTTGCCAAAATTCCATTCCCAACTTTTTTGAATAGCATATTGCTCAGCAAACTTTGGTAAGTCTGGCATATTTTCTGGCGAGATATATTCAACGATTGGCATATCGGTATCATCCGAAGAATAATACGCAATAAAAGCATGCTGAATGGCTTCACATATTATTTCATGGTCAATATCGGCACGAATTTCATTTAAATTCGCGACACGAGAACGCACCGAGGCAATCCCTTTACTGGCTAATTTTTTCGGATCCGGATTAAGATAATTGGCTAAACGCGATAAATCTGCACTGAGCAATAACGTGCCATGATGAAATCCGCGATCTGGCGTTTCGCGATATGCTGAACCGGAAATTTTACGTTCGCCCTGTTCGGTCTGAACAATTAAATCATTGCGGCCAGAGGCACTGGCGTTAATGCCTAACGAGGCTAACGCGCGCAAAATAATGGCGGTCGATACGCTTTTATCATAACCCGGTTTACCGGCCATGAACGTGAAATTAGTGTTCCCCAGATCGTGGAATACTGCGCCGCCGCCACTTTGCCGACGCGCCAGCTTCACCTGATCGGCCTCCATACGCCGCGTATTGCACTCTTTCCACGGGTTTTGTCCACGCCCAATCACTACCGTATCAGCGTTACGCCACAGATACAGCACCTTCTGATTTGCCGGCATCTGCCGAAAAATGCACTCTTCAACCGCCAGATTGAACCAAGGGTCCGTGGATGCTGAAATAAAGATCCGCAATTGTTCAGTCATGTCTGTTCTTCTGTCGAAATAAGTCCGTGATTACACCCGCGCTATTATGACAGCCGTGAGACTCCGATGTCTCAATCTCGGCCATCAGAAACACAAAAACCACCGCAAGCGGTGGTTTTTATTTGATGAAACGGTGCTATCCGCCGTGGATCACTCCAGCTCTTGCGAGCCGCCACCGCTGACTGTCAGCACTTGACCGCTAATCCAAGAGGACGCAGGCGATGCTAAAAACAGCGCCGCATAGGCGATATCCGTTGGCAAGCCCAAACGACCAAGCGGCGTGTGCTTGAGCATCTGGAACTCGACTTCTTCGGTCAACACAGTCGACAGCGCATGAGTACGGATCGCACCCGGTGCAATGGCGTTAACTCGGATCCCGTGCGCGCCCAGATCAAACGCGATATTGCGAGTCAGATGGTTAACCGCAGCTTTAGAGGACGCATAGGACGCCATATTGCTGTTGCAGTTTTCACCGGCCATTGAGCTGATATTCACAATAGCGCCACTGCCGTTATCCGCCATGTGCGGCGCACACAGCTGACTCAAGCGAAATGCCGAATACACATTCAGTTTGTACGCCCATTCAAACTCTTGCATGGACATTTCAAACGGCTTTGGCCCACCGCCACCGGCGTTGTTGACCAAAATGGTCAGCTTGCCCCATGTAGACAAAGCACAATCAACCAGCGCTTGCAGTGAAGACTCATCCGTCACATCACACGCAATCGCGACAGCCTGACCACCGGCACGACAAATCTCGTCGGCCGTGGCCTGCGCAGCTTTCAGGTCACGGTCAGACACCACAACCGCTGCACCGGCGTCAGCAAATACGGTCGCAATAGAGTGCCCAATCCCTGCTCCGGCACCGGTCACGATGGCGACATCCCCTTCCAACCGGAAAATTTCTTCTATTGGCATACGCTTTTCACTCAGTTATTCGTGTACAGAAGGAAATAGTAGAATGCGCGCCCTCATCCCTATTAGGCCGAAGATGCGCATTCATTCGGTGATACCGGTTAGGATTGACCGGCTGCGATCTGAGTCACCTCACGGGCAATCGCGGCGGCTTGTTGCTGCCAGCCTGCGCCCATCACTCGCACCATCTCAGGATAACCATCCGCATTTTGTGGCAGTACCAGCTCGAAATTCTTCTGCCAGCGCTGGCCGCCGTGCGTCAGTAACCAGCGACCACTGATCACCACCTTGCCATCGTAGCGCCCTTGGAAGCGCTCGACTTGGGTATTCAACTGCCAGTCATTGGCACTGGCCGAGGTTGGCGTAACCTGCCAACCTGGCAGGTCATGGGTCAGGTTCGCGGTAAGAGTTCGCGTTAACTGCGAACCGAGGTTATCCACCCATTGGTTTTGCTGCGTCAGTACCATTTCCACATCATTGGTCTGATACGCCAGCCCCGTACCGGACAGGTAATCGGCGACAGACACCGGATTAACCACCAGCACTTGCTGCTGCTGCACAACCTGAGTGACTGCCGGCTGCGCCGGCAGTTGGTAATAAGAGACACCGGAAGTACTGCTGCATGCTGCCAGCAATAACGTACTGGCTAAAATCCACTTTTTCATCGTTACCGGCCTCACTTATTTTGCTTTTCGCGGCTCAGGATCGGTGCCTTGTGAGGCACCAAAGATCAGAGCATTCGGTTTACGGTTAATTTGCTGCATCACCGGCTGCGTATCGCGCAATACTTTATCCAGCGATTGCAAATTGTTGTTCAGACGCTCATAGACCGGTGAACCTGGGCTGACGCCATTAAGGGTAGCACGCAGCTCTTGCAGTGTTTCACGCAGCTCTTTTGGCAACTGCTGGCTGTCGGCTTGTACCGCCAGTTTATCCAACGTAGCCGCCAATTTCGCAGTCTCATGCAGCATCTTACGGGCTTCTTTGGAGGTCGCGGTCGTTTCCGTCAGCAATGGTTCAATCGGCAACTTATTCAGCTTATCCAGCACCTGCTGCACTTTGAGCTCAATAGAGCTAAAGCCACCCGCGATGGTCGGCATCACCTGAGTCCCTTCAATTTCGCGCATCTTCTTGACCTTCTTGGCGTTATCCACCATGTTCAGGTCAACAAACAACTGGCCAGTCAACAAGTTGCCGGTTTTCAGCATGGCTCGCATACCCTGCTGTACCGCAATTTCCATGTCTCGACGCAAATCTGCCACTGTCAGGCGATCTGGCAGACGACCGACTTCCAAACGGATCAGCACAGGAATGCTGCCATTTGTTTCGGAAATCGATAGCTTGTTATCAAAGTAGTACGGCACTTTCATCACTGTACCGATACGTACACCACGGTACTCGACCGGCGCGCCAGCACTTAAACCACGTACCGACTCATCGAAGAACAACACATACGGCACATACTTGTCATACAGCCCTTGAGTGATGCTCTGCTGGTTCGGATACAGATCAAACGAGGTATTTTGTGCAACCTTGCCGCCCATCTCCCAGCCATCGGGCACTTCAAAGCTGACACCGCCACTGATCAGAGAGCTCAATGATGCCATATCAACCCGCACACCTTGCGCCGACAAATCAACGGATACGCCGCTGGACTTCCAGAAACGGACATTGCTGGTGACTAAGCTGTCATACGGCGCATTGATGAACAGTTTGTAGCGCATCTTACGCGCTTTAAGGTCAAACTCGCTCTGCTCCACGGTACCCACGGTATAACCTCGGTACAGCACCACGTCGCCCACATTCAGGCTAGATGCATCATTACTCAGCAGTTCAATACGCAGCCCCGGCGCATCTGCCGGCGCAATAGGTGGCGCATCCAGCAAATTAAACGTGTCTTTGCGCGTATCGGTATTCCCCGGTTTCAGCTCAATGTAAACACCTGAAAGCAACGTACTTAATCCGGTCACCCCTTCACGGCCAATTTGCGGTTTTACTACCCAAAACTGGCTTTGCTCGTTAAGCATTTTTTCGGTGCCAGGATTAAAGCGCGCAGTGATGATCACGTGCTTCATGTCTGGTGCCAGTTTTACGGTTTGTACCGTACCGACCTGAACACTGCGGCTTTTGATTTCGGTTTTTCCCGCCACAATGCCTTCGGCGTTATTGGCAGTAAACGTAATCAATGGGCCTTGGTGACTAAAGGTGTAATACACCATCCACAGGCCAATCACTATCGCAACAATCGGTACTATCCACACCGGAGATAATTGCTTTATTTTTTTAACTTGAGCCTCAGACTCATTGTTATGACTCACGACTTAACTCCTGTGAATGAGAAGAGGAATCCCAAAATAATCTCGGGTCAAAGGCAAACGCCGACAGCATAGTGATGATCACTACGCCGGCAAACAACATTGCCCCCATACCGGGATAAATACTCATCAAACGTCCAATACGGACTAACGCAGCCAGAATTGAAATCACAAAGACATCCACCATTGACCAACGGCCGATGATCTCCACCATTTCATATAAAAAGTGCTGCGTTTTCTTGTGCGCGGTATCCGGCCGTGACGCCGTCCAACACAACCAAAACAGCACCAGCATCTTACTGAGCGGCACTAAAATACTGGCGATAAAGATCACCAAAGCCACCGGATACGATTTCATCCCCCACAACAAAATCACCCCTTCCATGATGGTGGAGTAAGAGACATTACCCAACGCCTCCGTGGCCATCATCGGCAAAATATTCGCGGGGATATAGAGCACCACGGCGGTGATCAACAGAGCCAATGTCATCTGCAAGCTATATGGGGTTCGGGCATGCACGCGCGCGTGGCAGCGTGGACAATGTTTTTCTGCCAGCGGCAATATATTCGAACAGCAGCGGCAAACCTTGGCGCCTTGTGCGATACCGGGCCTCCCCGCCTGCAACGGCATCCGAGAAGTCAGCGGTTGGATCTGATCCCATAACCACTCTTTATCCACTTGCTGGAAGGCACGAATTTGCAGCACGCAAAACAAGCAAAATGCCCAGAAGCTCATGTCTAAACTAATTTCGGCCAACGCCACCAGCTTAACGAAGCTAACCAAAATGGCGATGAGGAAAATTTCCACCATGCACCACGGTTTGAGCATAAACAGCAAGCGACAGAAAAAGACTTTGCCGGGTAATTTTTTAAAACGCGTCGCTATCGACAGATAAATCACCAGCAGCATGCAAAAGGCCGGAATGCCCTGAATACAGGCCAGAACAACCAGCGACAGCAGCTGATAGTGCTCATCAAATAGCACCGTACCTGCTTGGATAAATAACATAGTGTTACTGTTACCCACCGCCTGCATGGTGATAAACGGATACAAGTTCGCCATCAGCAACATAATCAGGCTGCTGATAGCAAATAATGCCGGACGCAATGCCGGCTCTGGGTGACGCGCTGTCAGCTCAGTGTGGCAGCGCGGGCAATCGCACCGCTGACCCACACTCAGCGGCGGAATATTCACCACCAGATCGCACTGCGGACAAAGCATTTGCGTGTTTGTACCGGCGCCTGTATCACCAGTAGCTGAAACTTTCACATATCTCACGGTATCAATGGCCAAACAGTCGAACAAAGGACTGATTATATATGAACTTCATTTTGAGTTTAGCGATATGTGCGTTTCGTCCCATTACCACGGAATTCTCTTGTGAATCATCAGCGGGAAAGGCGTGATTTTCTGCGCAATGACGCAGCGTTAAGCCACGCGCAGTTTTCGGTTTCAGCTTGTAACAAACAAGCCACCAGCCGCGGCTGATGGCTCATTATGAGGTTTTATTGGCGGCACTCGAGCACCGTAACGATACCTACGAGAGGCCAACTCGATGCCAACCGTGACGCCGACGAAACTATAGAGCCTACTGTTTCTGCCATACCGCAGAAGATGGTGGGATTTCGCCTTTC
Source organism: Plesiomonas sp. PI-19 (assembly GCF_021368255.1). Lineage (NCBI taxonomy): Bacteria > Pseudomonadati > Pseudomonadota > Gammaproteobacteria > Enterobacterales > Enterobacteriaceae > Plesiomonas > Plesiomonas sp. PI-19. The sequence goes on along the minus strand of NZ_JAJNMQ010000001.1, from coordinate 1,051,660 downwards.
GTCCACCAACGGGCTTTATAGCTACTGCCTTGGTAAGTCACCAATTGCCCCGCCGTATAAGCAGTCTCTGATGACCACTCACCATTTTGCCCGCTGCCAGTGGATACCACTTTCAGCCAAACACTGCTGACGCCCGGCGTTTCACCTTTGGTCCACCACTGCGCCTTATATTGCACCCCGTTGTAAGTCACCACCGCATTCGCTTGGTAGGTGCTGTTTGCATCCCACGCTTGAGGTTGTTCCGGCGTGACCGCACCGCTGCCCTGCACTGTTACCGCTACCGGCGTGACCACACTATTAACACCATCACTGACCGTAATGTTAATGGTTACCGCGAGATTATTGCTCGACACCGGCGCACTGTACGTAACCGAGGCTTTATTACCACTGACCAATACGCTGCCGGCAGAGCTCGTAAAGGTCAACTTATCGCCCTCGGCATCAGTCGCCTGCACATCAAACAGCAGATTTTGTCCGCTTTTGACCGTCAGGGTCGCCGGAGCACTGACCACTGGCGCTGCATTGCTGGCACGCAGATCCAACTGATAGGTGTAATCTTTGTTTTTGGTATAAACCTGATTGCTGTACAAGTCCGCGCTGGAATACGCGACATTGCCACGACTATCCACGACGCCAACTTGGGCCAATGTGGCATACGCTGAATTCACTTTGTCCGCTAATTGCTGCGCCCATACAAATTCAGCCTCATTCGCGGTAGTCACCGGCAGTTTCTCAAACACTACCTCTTTACCTGACGCATCAAAAATCCGGAACCACACCGTTTCACCGGCACGCGCATCGAGGCCGGCTTTGACAAAGTTTCCTTTGTTTATCCAAGCCGTGGCCGTTGATGAACCGGTAAATGTAATATCACTACAGTTATAAAAACCTTCACCCGCTGGATCTACACGCTGCCAACGGGTATAGAGCACCGCATCACCGGTACGATCGGTGGGCAGTTGAATCTCCATCTGATAATACTTTTTGCCATCAAGCGTGGTCACCGCAACATCGTTGAAATTGGCAAGCAGCTCTAAATCCGCCCATGCCAATTTTTGTGTCGCAGCATCAAAGCCTGGTTTGGAAATGAAAAACTGCCAGAAACTGGGATTATGCGGCGTCGCAGCTAAGAAACGTACAGTCACTTTGCCGCCTTGGGTGACATCAATCAGGGTTTTCTTCCATGCCGCAGACGGCATATCGATGCCTGCTTTTTTAGTGTCACCCGCAGCACACAGCGTGCCATCTGGGATCGCCGCCTTTACCGCGGTTAACTCACGGTAATTACTGACCAAACGCGAAAACTCAGGCTTTTGTACGAAAGGATACCAACTGGACTGCTGATAGGCCTGACGACACGCTAAGTTGGGGATGGTCGAACCATCTTGCGAATCCCAATAGCCGCCATCTTTATCACAAATCTCTTGGCGGGCCGCCGGATATTCCACGTACCCATGCGCAGCAGCGAACTGCGGCACTGCCAATAATGTAACCAGTGACAGCCACGCTCCTGCCCCTGCATTAAACATAGCACCTCGTCGTATAGCCTTTTGTAACACAGCGTTTTGCGACATAGCTCTTCCTGACCCTGATAAACAATGCGAAAGAAACAGAACAAGGCCAACGCAGGGTAATTTGCATTCACCCCACACACCTTATCCAAATTGCATAAACGCCACGCACAGAACATTGCCCATGCGCAACTATGCACTCTTAATTTGTTTACGAGATGTTAATTGCGGGCAAGCCGATATTTTAGTTCTGCGAAATGCTGCGGAAGGTTAGGTGTAAATGGTTGAAACGCGCGTCATCATTAACCGCGAGATAAGCAAGTCAAACAGTTCGGCGAGGAATTTAGAGGAATTAATATAGAGGAATAAACGTATAAACACAGTGACAGAAAAAAGGAGCCTATCGGCTCCTCTTATTCATATCAAACACACAGTATTTGTTCGTTACGTAGATTGAGTTACTTACGTTTTTTCTTTTTCTTCTTTTTCAGCTCATCTTGCTCGGCTTTTTGTGCCAAGCGGATCGCTTCGGCTTCGCTTTCACGCACAATCATCTCTGGCGTTTCTAAGCTGATGCGGCCAATGGTCGCGGTACGAAATTCGTTGAGCAGCAAGGTCGCCACTTTATTCAAGTCCGCAATCCCACCGCGGCGCAGACAGCCGCGCTGACGGCCAATCTCATCCATCAGTTCTATATCACTTTCAGGCAACTCATCCAGTTGGAAACGTGCTTTGAGATACTCAGGATAAGCCTGCAAGAAATACTCCGCCGCAAACATCGCCACTTCTTCGTGATCGATCACCGTATCTTTGATTGCGCCGGTGATAGCCAAGCGGTAACCACACGCTTCCGGTGACAATTTCGGCCACAAAAATCCCGGGGTATCATGTAGCACAATATTGTTATCCAGCTTGATACGCTGCTGCATCTTAGTCACACCGGCTTCGTTGCCGGTTTTGGCAATCGTACGCCCAGCCAAGGTATTAATCAGCGTGGATTTACCGACGTTCGGGATCCCGAGGATCATCGCGCGCAGTGGCTTATCTGGCGTGGTACGGTTTGGCACCATCTGCACACACAAATCCAGCAAGGCGCGGATTTGCTCCGGCTGCTGCTGCGTTAATGCAATCGCTTTGATGCCTTTTTCTTTTTCCAGATGCGCCATCCACTGCTGAGTCACCACAGGATCGGCCAAATCCGATTTATTCAAAATTTTCAGGCACGGCGTATCACCACGCAAAGCCGGAACCAGCGGGTTTTCACTGCTGAACGGGATACGAGAGTCGAGCACTTCGATAATCAAATCGACATTTGGCATGGCTTCGGCGATTTCTTTACGCGCCTTGTGCATGTGCCCCGGAAACCAGTTAATGGCCATTTTCAGACTCCTTCGTCTCATTCCGCCGGATACCGTCGTGCGGCTGCGGGTTTTAGCTGTCAGTAACCTACGCCAGAAAGTGTACGCCAACGCTTATCAAAACGGCGCACTCTCTTGCAAAGGGGGCGATTGTAATCGCTCACTGGCAATAGACCAAGCCCTTCCCGCGCCTTGCTGCCACCTAAGTGCACTTAGCCAATAAATAGCCCTCAACCCGAGGTCTTAACCCTGAACCGCCAAGCACGGCATACGCCGCTTAAAAGCGTTAATGGGATAAAAAACAAAGAGCCAAGAGCGTCATTCCATGCTGAGTCACTGCCCACCTCACATTATCAGACAAATTGTTAACTTTATTCAGAAAACTCAGCGCAATAGCGGTTGTGTTCACCATCGAATTACACTACACATTAGATAAAACCGAGAGATGAAAAACGACCGACAGTGGTCAGCTCGAAATACCGCCATCTGATTAGGAGTGCATATGACCAAAAAAGTGTTGTATATCGCATTACTAATCTGGTGCGCACTTTACCTGCTCAACATCGTATTGAAGATCGTCTCACCGCCAGCGGTGTTGTGCGATCCCGATGTCATTCATGTAGAGAATGTCGATAAATATTTTGACGCCCTGTACCGTTGCAACATTTACGACTGATTCATCACACCTGAGTTTGTGAAGGCAATCGTAAAAGTCGCTTTACTGTATTTTTTTCGCGGTTAAAATAAAATCATGCTGTTACGTGCCACAACTGAATCGATTCAGATCGCTTGAAAATCCTCTTTTCCTGCCTATAATGGTCATCGCCGACGAAAGTGTGACCGTTATTTCACATACGCTCTACACTGATTTGATGAAACGTCAGCACATAACATGAGTGATTCCGTCGACCGGATCACCGCCCCACAGGTTGAACAATCAGGTATGTTATTTACGTCTTTATGATGATATTAACCGGTTATTCTCGCGTTCTTCAGGCCTTCCACGTGCACACATGCACGGCGACTGCCCCGCGAAAACCTGCCTATCATCTTTGTTCACCTCGTTTCTCTATTGTTCTTTTTTCCCGCTGTCAGGAATCACTTCTGGCTCTATTCAAGAAGTGTTCACATTCTTATGGCGATATAGCGTTATCAATCTGTTCTGTTAGCCGTCTGCATTTTCTGAGCACAGTGCAGATTGGTAACCCGAATCCATTCATTACTAGTCGCAGATAATTTGATCATGAAAAAAACTAAGATCGTTTGTACCATCGGCCCGAAAACCGAATCCAAAGAGATGCTGGGTAAGCTGCTGGATGCAGGCATGAATGTCATGCGCCTGAACTTCTCTCACGGTGACTATGAAGAGCATGGTAACCGTATCCGCAATCTGCGTGCAGTAATGGCAGAAACCGGCAAGCGTGCCGCTATCCTGCTGGACACCAAAGGTCCGGAAATCCGTACCATCAAACTGGAAGGCGGTAACGACGTTTCTCTGGTTGCCGGCCAAACCTTCACCTTCACCACTGACAAATCTGTCATCGGTAACAAAGACCGCGTAGCGGTAACTTACGAAGGTTTCGCAGCTGACCTGAAAGAAGGCGATACCGTTCTGGTTGATGACGGTCTGATCGGCATGAAAGTGACTGCGGTAACCGACAAAGAAGTTATCTGTACCGTTCTGAACAACGGCGATCTGGGCGAGAACAAAGGCGTTAACCTGCCAGGCGTTTCCATCCAGCTGCCAGCTCTGGCTGAAAAAGACAAGCGTGACCTGGTCTTCGGTTGCGAGCAAGGCGTAGACTTCGTTGCGGCTTCCTTCATCCGTAAGCGTGACGACGTACTGGCTATCCGTGAGCACCTGAAAGCACACGGCGGCGAGAAGATTCAGATCATCTCCAAGATCGAAAACCAAGAAGGTCTGGACAACTTCGACGAAATTCTGGAAGCCTCTGACGGCATCATGGTTGCACGTGGCGACCTGGGTGTTGAGATCCCAGTTGAAGAAGTTATCTTCGCGCAGAAGATGATGATCCAAAAATGTAACCGCGCACGTAAAGTGGTTATCACCGCGACTCAGATGCTGGATTCTATGATCAAGAACCCACGTCCAACTCGCGCAGAAGCGGGTGACGTTGCTAACGCCATCCTGGACGGTACCGATGCCGTTATGCTGTCTGGTGAGAGCGCCAAAGGTAAATACCCTCTGGAAGCAGTTACCATCATGGCGACCATCTGTGAGCGTACTGACCGTGTAATGCCAAGCAACCTGTCTGCTTCTAACGATAGCGCCAAGCTGCGTATCACCGAAGCCGTATGTAAAGGTGCGGTTGAGACTGCAGAAAAACTGCAAGCGCCACTGATCGTAGTTGCTACCGAAGGTGGTAAGTCAGCGAAGTCTGTTCGTAAGTACTTCCCACAGGCCAACATTCTGGCGCTGACCACTAACGAGAAAACTGCTCAGCAGCTGATCCTGAGCAAAGGCATCACTCCAATGGTAGTTCCAGTTATCGCGTCTACCGATGACTTCTACCGTCTGGGCAAAGAAGCCGCGATGGCTTCTGGTCTGGGTGAGAAAGGTGATGTGGTTGTTATGGTTTCCGGCGCGCTGGTACCAAGCGGCACAACTAACACTGCCTCTGTACACGTACTGTAATCCAGTATTGATACAGTGTGTACGCAGTTAAGACGTACACAACAAAAAAGCATGCCTCACGGCATGCTTTTTTTATAGGCGGACAACTCAACGTGCCGCGTAGAATAAACGCTTCGCTATTACGCTTTATCGCGATGACGATACTCTTGCGCCAAGCTCAGCGGGATGATGAACAGGCTCACGCCCGGGTAACGGCTGCTACCGTCTTCGTGCTCAAACTTATGCACCACATCCAGATACCGTGGGTTATTTTCATCCACCGGCACATCAATAAACAGCTCGCCCAGATACGGCACATCCGCATCGTTATCCGGCCATAAATCAAAACATTCACGGTAACCGATACCTTGTTGATCAAACCATGCCAGCGCCTTGTTACGCACCGCGCAGGTTGCGTAATCAAACTCATCGAGCTCAGATTCTTCTGGACGGAAAAACGTAACCATCAGCACATCTGACTGACGTTGGCGGGCAATCGCATCAATGGTGGTCCACTGTTCTGACATTTTGATTCCTGTTCTACGTAAAAAAATCTCCTGCTCATTGTGGATGCTCAGGCTGCTGATGTACATCTCGATTGTTTGGATTTTAAAACTGCCGCACACTCGTGCAATGCCCGATGAGCACAGATGGCCGCCAGATAAGTGTCAGCCTGCCAAATAACTGTTTCATCGCCTCACCACGCCGTGTATCCCCCTATCCGCACGCCATTAGCAAACATGTCGAGCAAGAGCTGCAAAATTTGCAAGATAGCTCACACTGCCATAGAGGCCGAGCGTTGCATATGCATGAAATTTATTACGCGGAGCAGGCACAAGCAAAAGATCTGGTATCAAACTATGTCACATCACATTTTTATGTAAAAATACGCAGAGTGTGATGCCTCTCACTGTCTGTCACTTCCCCCTCGGCGACGGCCACACCGCTTTTCGGAGAACAGAGCGCATACTTTTCTCTTATTTAAATTAAGACTGAGCAATGAATACTCACGTAGATACTGCAAGAAAAGATGGCTTGCTGGAAAAGTTTTTTCAGCTAAAAGCACACGGCACCAATCCTCAAAAGGAACTGGTCGCAGGAATAACCACCTTCCTGACCATGGTTTACATCATCTTCGTAAACCCGCAAATCCTCTCCAGTGCCGGTATGGATACCCAAGCTGTTTTCGTTACCACCTGTCTGATTGCTGCCTTGGGTAGTATCCTGATGGGGATATTTGCCAACCTGCCAATTGCACTGGCACCGGCCATGGGCCTGAATGCCTTCTTCGCCTACGTGGTGGTTGTAGGTATGGGTTACTCATGGCAAATCGGCATGGGCACCATTTTCTGGGGTGCGGTGGGCCTGTTATTGCTGACCATTTTCCGCGTCCGTTACTGGTTGATATCGAATATTCCAATGAGTCTGCGCATTGGTATCACCAGTGGTATCGGCCTGCTGATTGCCCTGCTCGGCCTGCATAATGCCGGGATCGTGGTGGCGAACCCTGCCACCATGGTCGCCGTGGGGGATCTGACCTCCATCCCGTGCGTACTGGGTGCCTTGGGCTTCTTCCTGATTGTTATCCTTGCTGCCCGTGGCGTTTATTCTGCGGTGCTGATCTCTATGGTGGTGACCACCACGTTGGGGATCTTGTTCGGTGATGTCAAATTCCAAGGTCTGGTTGCTCTGCCGCCAAGTATCGCGCCAGTATTTGGTCAGCTAGAGCTGGCAAAATCACTGGATATTGGTCTGGCCGGCATTATCTTCTCGTTCATGCTGGTTAACCTGTTTGACTCTTCCGGCACACTGATTGGCGTGACCAATAAAGCCGGTTTGACCGACGAAAAAGGCCGTTTCCCACGCATGCAACAAGCGCTGTATGTGGACAGTATCAGCTCCGTCAGTGGTGCTTTCATGGGCACGTCATCCGTGACTGCCTTCATCGAAAGCTCTTCAGGGGTTTCCGTGGGTGGCCGCACTGGTTTAACCGCGATCGTAACGGGTCTGCTGTTCCTGATGGCGATTTTCTTCTCGCCTCTGGCGGCGATGGTTCCGGCCTATGCCGCTTCCGGTGCGCTAATTTATGTGGGCGTGCTGATGACCGCCGATTTGGCGAAGGTGAAGTGGAGCGATCTGACTGAAGCGGCGCCAACGTTCATCACCACCATCATGATGCCGTTTAGCTTCTCGATCACCGAAGGTATTGCGACTGGCTTTATCTCCTACTGCGTACTGAAAGTGGGTACCGGTCGCTGGCGTGAACTGAACCCGTGCGTTGTGGCAGTTGCTGCCCTGTTCTTGATCAAATTTATTTGGGTCGATGCGCACTGATTGCAGCCAAATGATTTGATACCAAGAGATAAAAAAACCGGTGCTCGTCACCGGTTTTTTTATTGTCCTACACTGTTTGCCCAACAAAGGCTGACTCTCGGTGGAACACGACACGCATCAACTCAATAGCCGTGCTCGTCGTCTTCATCCGCATCATCGCGGTCGTCGTCGGCACGCTCATCCCATGCGTCGTGCTCTTCATCTTGTTCATCATCTTCAAACAGAACGCGTGTACTTTCCCCCTGACGACTGGCACGGATCTCGGCTGCAACCTGCGCAATCGCCTGTCCGCTGGATAATCCCTGAGCCATCAGCTCATGGATCCGCTCTGCCGCTTGCTGTTGTTCACTGTGGCTCAGCGCCGGCATATCTGCAAACATGATCTCTCCTCGCAATAGCGTTTGGTGTCACAACTGCGGCTGATTATAGGGGAAGTGGCGCAAAATACGATAAGCGCGATAAGAAAGAACACCAACAAAAAAGGCGCCGCTGCGCCTTTTTATTCATCATAGTGAACAACATGCCAAATATTGACGCCGTATCAGGCATTCATTTCAGCAATTTTCACTTTCCAGATATCCGGACCAATCTGGTGCACATTCGCACCGGTACTGTCGACTGCGACTGTAACTGGCATATCTTTCACATCAAATTCGTAGATGGCTTCCATCCCCAGATCGCCAAACGCTACCACGCGGGATTTCTTGATGGCTTTGGCCACCAGATAAGCAGCCCCACCCACAGCCATCAGATAGACAGCTTTATGCTTTTTGATGCTCTCGATAGCCGCCGGACCACGCTCAGACTTACCAATCATACCGATCAGACCGGTTTCACCCAGCATCATCTCGGTAAATTTGTCCATGCGGGTAGAGGTTGTCGGGCCAGCTGGGCCCACCACCTCATCACGTACTGGATCGACAGGGCCCACGTAGTAGATAAAGCGGTTGTTGAAATCCACGCCATCCGGCAAGCCTTGGCCGCTACGCAGCATGTCTTGAATGCGCTTGTGCGCCGCATCACGACCGGTGAGCATCTTGCCCGACAACAAAATGGTTTCGCCCACTTTCCAGCTCTGGATCTCTTCTTTAGTGATGGTATCCAGATTCACGCGACGCACGCTATCACCGGTTTCCCAGCTGATATCAGGCCACTCATCCAGTGATGGTGGAACCAGCTCCGCTGGACCATTACCATCCAACGTAAAGTGGATATGGCGAGTGGCTGCACAGTTCGGGATCATCACCACCGGCTTAGACGCCGCGTGCGTTGGCGCGGTTTTAATTTTCACATCCAGCACAGTCGTCAGACCGCCAAGGCCCTGAGCACCAATACCGAGTTTGTTGACGCGCTGGTAAATATCCAGACGCAGCTTTTCTTCTGCGGTTTGCGGGCCACGCTCAATCAGCTCTTGAATATCGCAGCTTTCCATCAAGGCTTCTTTGGCCATCACCGCTGCTTTTTCAGCCGTACCGCCGATCCCAATGCCCAGCATGCCTGGTGGACACCAGCCCGCGCCCATGCTTGGCAGGGTTTTCTCCACCCACTCAGCAATGTCATCGGAAGGGTTCAGCATGACCATCTTGGTTTTGTTTTCCGAGCCGCCGCCCTTAGCTGCAATCAGTACTTCAACTTTGTAACCAGGCACCATCTCGACATGTACCACCGCAGGGGTGTTGTCTTTGGTATTTTTACGCGCTCCGGCTGGATCGGCCACCACGGACGCCCGCAAGGTATTGTCAGGGCAGGTATAAGCGCGGCGGGTACCCTCATCAATCATTTCCTGTACGGTCATGTCAGAATCCCACTGCACCTGCATGCCGATTTTGACAAAACAGGTCACGATACCGGTATCCTGACAGATAGGCCGTTTACCCTCTGCACACATCCGCGAGTTAATCAGAATCTGGGCAATCGCATCCTTGGCGGCCGGATTCAGCTCTTTGTTGTAAGCGTTTTCCATCGCTTTAATAAAATCGAGCGGATGATAATAAGAAATGTACTGTAATGCGTCCGCGACACTGTCAATGAGGTCATCTTTGCGGATGATGGTCATTCGGTCGATCCTCTTGTCGTTTTAGGCTTCCAAAGTAAGCAGGGGTCATTGATAAGAATTTTTAGATTTAGAAGTAGAGTAGAAAGAGAGAACAACATCCTTATCGAATCCATCCCCTACAGCGTGAAGCTATGATACTCTTCCGAATATGACGTGACTATGTCCTGCCTCACACGCCAATTAACCTACATCACAAAACTGAGATGTTTATAAATAACAATAGCTTTCCCTCGTGTCTGGCTCTCGAATATCAGCACGATGCGTTACATAACCATTTCCGCAGCGTTGCGCATTTGCCATGGGCCATGTTACTGAGCTCAGGCCATGCTACGCATCCACACAGCCGCTACGATATTTTGGTGGCCGAGCCGCTGGCTACGTTGTGCACTACCGGTGAGCACACTTGCATTACGCAAGGTGAGGTGCAAACCACACATCAAGATGACCCACTGGCTTTATTGGCGCAGACACAAGCGGCGTTGCTGCCAAACTTACCGGCGCATCCTACCCTGCCGTTTTTAGGCGGCGCTCTGGGCCTGTTTGGCTATGATTTGGGGCGACGTTTTGAACAGCTACCAGAACATGCGGTCAGCGATATCAGTGTGCCGGATATGGCGGTGGGCATTTATGACTGGGCCTTAATTGCCGATCATCAGCAACAAACCCTGACGCTACTGAGCCACGGCGATATTTATGCGCGCTGGCATTGGCTGTTAGCCGCACAAAAAAGCTATGCCGACCGTGCAGCAGAAGAGATGCCGTTTACGCTGACCAGCGAGTGGCAAGCCAACATGAGCGCCGAGGAATACCGGCAAAAATTTGATCAGGTACAAGCCTATTTACATGCAGGTGATTGCTATCAGGTCAATCTGGCGCAGCGTTTTTCTGCCGACTATCAAGGTAGCGAATGGCAAGCGTTTGAGCGACTAAATGCCAGTAACCAAGCGCCTTTTTCGGCTTTCTTGCGTTTACCGCAAGGCAGCATTCTGAGCGTTTCGCCGGAGCGTTTTCTGGCCGTTGAACAGCAACAGGTCACCACTCGGCCAATTAAAGGCACCCGCCCACGGCATAGCGATCCGATTTCTGATCGTGCTGAGGCCGCCGCGCTGACCATGTCGGAAAAAGATCGTGCTGAGAATCTGATGATCGTCGATCTGATGCGTAATGATATCGGGCGCGTCGCGGTGCCCGGCAGCGTCAGCGTGCCAGAGTTGTTCATCGTAGAAAGTTTCCCTGCGGTGCACCATTTGGTCAGCACCGTGCAAGCGAGCTTGCCAGATACCTGTAGCAATACGGATTTGCTACGCGCCTGCTTCCCCGGCGGCTCAATTACCGGAGCGCCGAAAATTCGCTCGATGCAAATCATCGATGAGTTAGAGCCACAGCGGCGTAACGCCTATTGCGGCAGCATCGGCTATTTAAGCTGTTGCGGCCGGATGGATACCAGTATCACCATCCGCACCCTGATTGCGGCGCAGGGGCGTCTGCACTGTTGGGCCGGCGGCGGTCTGGTCGCTGACAGCCAGTGGGAGTCGGAATACCAAGAAACGCGGGATAAAGTCGCTAAGATTTTACCGATTCTGAGTGCGACTCCCTGTGAGCCCAGCGAGTCGAGCGCGATGGCGTCCAAGGCACAAGACGAATCGCAGACGGCGCATGAATCGGCACCGCAAGACAACACTTGCACACTGCACGGCGATAACAGCGGTGATGAGTCACGCCATGACGCACATACCGAGCCTCAGCAGCCTGCATAGCCGCTTTAACCTGACCCTGCCCGCTACGCATCCGACGATGCCGTGGCGGGGAGGCGCACAGGCGGCGGTGCTCATCCCGTTGGTTAATCGACCGGAGCCAACGCTTCTACTCACACAGCGGGCGCTGCATCTGCGCCATCATCCTGGACAAATCGCCTTTCCCGGCGGTCGTGCAGAAGCCCAAGACCACTCGCCAATTTGTACGGCGCTGCGCGAAGCACAAGAAGAAACCGGTTTGCCACCGGCCAATGCCGAAATCTGGGGATGCCTACCCGCACTGAGTACGGTCAGTGGTTATCAGGTGACGCCGGTGGTGGCACTGATCGAGCCGCCGTTTACGTTATCGGCTGATCATAATGAAGTTGCAGGCATCTTCGAGATCCCCCTCGCCGCCCTCATGAATCCCCACCACTATCAGGCGCTACGTTTTTGGCGCAAGCATAAACTGCACACCGTTTATGCGATCTCTGTTCAAAAAAAGTTCATTTGGGGCGCTACTGCCGCTATAATGCGCAACCTCATGCTACAGATTGCATAAGAAATCCGTTTTTTCCTTCGCCCAACCACTAGTTGTAGTTACGCAATCGGATACATAGTGATAAGAATCACACTAATTCATAAGACTATTCGGTCAGATCACAGAATGTGCGTGACGCCATATCTTTGACGATATAACTCTCTATACTCCCGCGCCAACTGACAAACAATATAGTTTTATCCTGCAAAGGTGGTAGCCAGATGAAATCAGACGTAAGCATCAATACAGCAGCAAACGCTGCCAGTATTCCCTGGAGTAAGCAAGACACCACATGGGTGCTGAGCCTGTTTGGTACCGCCGTAGGTGCCGGTATTTTGTTCCTGCCAATCAACGCCGGTATGGGTGGTTTTTGGCCGCTGGTCGTTATGGCGCTGATCGTAGGCCCAATGACTTTCCTGGCTCACCGTGGTATGTGCCGCTTTGTTCTGTCTTCTTCTAAGCCAGGCAGCGACATCACTGAAGTAGTAGAAGAGCACTTCGGTAAAACCGCAGGTAAACTGATCACTCTGCTGTACTTCTTTGCTATCTACCCAATCGTGCTGATTTACGGCGTAGGTATCACTAACACCGTGGATTCTTTCATGGTGAACCAGCTGGGCATGGAATCTCTGCCACGCGGCGTACTGTCTATCATCCTGATTCTGGGCATGATGTCTGTTATGATCGCCGGCGAACGCCTGATGCTGAAAGTAACTGAATTCTTGGTATACCCACTGGTTGGTATCCTTGCTTTCCTGTCCATCTACCTGATTCCGGACTGGAACACCTCGATGATCAGCGCGCCGTTGCCATCATTTGCTAGCTTCGGTTCAACTCTGTGGCTGACCATCCCAGTACTGATTTTTGCATTCAACCACTCGCCTGCTATCTCTGCCTTCTCTATGGCACAGGAGCGTTCTTACGGTAAAAATGCAGAACAACGTGCAAGCCAAATCCTGAAGCGCACTTCTATGATGCTGCTGGGCTTCGTAATGTTCTTCGTATTCAGCTGTGTACTGAGCCTGAGCCCAGCCGATCTGGCTGCTGCTAAGCAGCAGAACATCGCTGTTCTGTCTTACCTGGCTAACAAGCACGAAAGTCCATTTATCTCTTACTTAGGCCCATTGATTGCCTTCGTTGCTATCGTAAGTTCTTTCTTCGGCCACTACTTAGGTGCCCGTGAAGGTCTGAATGGCTTAATTATTAAGCAAATGCGTGCAAATGGTAAAACTCCTGATGTTAAGAAGATTGACCGTTTCACTGTAGTGTTTATGATTGCAACCCTGTGGATTGTTGCCACCATCAACCCAAGCATCCTGGGTATGATTGAGTCACTGGGCGGCCCGATTATTGCCATGATCCTGTTCATCATGCCAATGTATGCCATCCGTAAAGTACCTGCGATGCAGAAGTACCGTAGTGACAAGCTGAGCAATGCATTCGTAGTTCTGATGGGTTCTGTAGCGATTTCTGCGATTGTCTTCAGCCTCATCTGATTACTGAAAAAGACAAAACATCCATGGATGGAGGGGAGCTGGGTTACCGGCTCCCCTTTGTGGTTTGTAGATAACCACAGCAAGAAATTTTAGAAACTCACCTTTAATGCAGGATAATCTGCGTTAATAATTAAACCTGATTGACCAATTCGGCCGCAGGCCTGATTGAGGAGAACACCGTGATTAGCGTATTCGACATGTACAAAATCGGCATCGGCCCTTCCAGTTCGCACACCGTCGGACCGATGAAAGCCGGTAAACAATTCGTCGATGAGTTGGTAACCATGGGACGTCTCAAGGATGTGACTCGCATTGCCGTCGATGTGTACGGTTCGCTGTCCCTGACCGGTAAAGGTCACCATACTGATATCGCCATCATTATGGGTCTGGCGGGTAACATGCCAGATACGGTGGATATTGATTCTATCCCTGGCTTTATCAAAAACGTGGAAGCTAGCGAGCGTCTGCTGCTGGCTAAAGGCGCGCACGAGGTGGAATTCCCACGCGAAGGCGGCATGAATTTCCACAGCACTAACTTAGAGCTGCATGAAAATGGCATGCAAATCCATGCGTTTGCCGGTGACCAACTGGTACTGAGCAAGACCTACTTCTCTATCGGCGGCGGCTTCATCGTTGATGAAGAGCATTTCGGTAAAGCAGAAACTTCTTCTGTGGTAATGCCATACCCGTTCCAGCATGCTGCTGATCTGCTAGCGCATTGCCATGCGACCGGTCTGTCACTGTCTGGCCTGGTACTGAAAAACGAGCTGGCCATGCACAGCATGGAAGAGATCACTACGTACTTCAACGCTATCTGGAAAACCATGCATGACTGCATGGAGCGCGGCCTGAATACTGAAGGCTACCTGCCAGGTCCACTGCGTGTACCTCGCCGTGCGTCAGCCCTGCACCGCCTGCTGTCTACTTCTGACAAGCTGTCTAGCGATCCAATGAACGTGGTTGACTGGGTAAACATGTTCGCCCTGGCAGTGAGCGAAGAAAACGCCGCCGGTGGCCGTGTGGTAACCGCCCCAACCAACGGTGCATGTGGGATCATCCCTGCGGTACTGGCTTACTACAACCACTTCATCAAGCCAGTCACTGAAGAAGATTGCCGTCGTTACTTCCTGACTTCAGGTGTAATTGGTGCGCTGTACAAGATGAACGCTTCTATCTCTGGTGCCGAAGTTGGCTGTCAGGGCGAAGTGGGCGTGGCTTGTTCTATGGCCGCAGCTGGTCTGGCTGAGCTTCTGGGCGGCTCACCAGAGCAAGTGTGTGTAGCAGCCGAAATCGGTATGGAGCACAACTTGGGTCTGACCTGTGACCCAGTTGCCGGTCAGGTGCAAGTACCGTGCATCGAGCGTAACGCAATTGCTTCCATGAAAGCGATCAACGCAGCGCGTATGGCGATGCGCCGTAGCAGCGAGCCACGTGTATCTCTGGATAAAGTTATCGAAACCATGCTGGAAACCGGTAAGGACATGAACGCCAAATACCGTGAAACTTCCCGTGGTGGTCTGGCCATCAAAGTGGTTCACTGCGACTGATTTTCAGCGCTCAGTGCATCTCACTGACCAGTTATGCTCATAAAAAACCGGTGCCTAGCACCGGTTTTTTTATCTCTGCTTTATTAACTTTATTAACTCAATTAACTCTATTAACTATGCTTATTCATGAGTCCGGCTATTCACGATGAGCGAATCGCGCACGCAAGCATGCGGTGCTCGGCGCGCATGAATCATCACATTACGCGGCGTTAAGTGGCGTTCGCAAAACGTCCCCAAATGCACCTGATAACCATGCTCTTGCAGATACAATGCCCGATCCAGCACCAACCAGATCTCCAGTGGCCGCCGGAAAAGATGACGTACTAATTCGGTACGACTCACACACAGATAACGCTGTTCGCCGATGGCTTCCCAATGCGACCAATCCACTTGCTGCGGTAATGTGACACCACGCTTATCGGCAGCCCAATTACAAAAAGCTGCAAAGCCCTCGCCGAGCAGCGCTTTCGGCAGATTCGGTAGATTTAAGTACTCATCCACACCACGCACCATGCGCTGCAAAGCATCGAATCCTAACCGGTAGCTCACTTCCAAGCGGCGTAAACGGCGGATACGCTCACCGCCAGTCACCGATTCTTGCAAGCTCAGGCGCAAATCATGGCGACTTAGCTGCAGTGTTGACTGATTGGCCACCTGCGACATCGGCTGATAGTGGTCGGCACTGATTTTATGATAACAACACGGAGAGATCGTCATTGCCTCACAGGCAGCATGGATACCGTGGCGCAGCAACTGCATGTGTAGCTCGCCACAGGCATGGAGTCCCACCGCATGCAGTTCTGGACGGAAAAAGCGCTGCGCTGTCGGACAAAGTGCATCTTGCTGATGCAAAATCAGGCTAATCCCTTCGGCCTGCGCCAGCTGCGTACCGCTTGCGCACAACTCCGCTTGTAACTCGATGCCTTCCACCGGTTGCGTGGTATGTCGTGCCAGTGTGCGCGCCAAATGCCCCTTCCCTGCACACCACTCTAAGAGCGGCAACGGGTACGAGGGCAATACGGCAATGAAATCGTGGATCTGTTGCTGCTTGCGCTCTGATAACCTGGGCGCGGAACGCGCAGTCAGTTGCTGCTGCGCCGCCAATGCCGGCAGCACGCACAACGCCTCCAGCTCAGAGGCTGCAGGAATATGAGGCTGTAAAAAAGCACTGAGCGCAGCACTATCTGCATCAAGCCGGTCGATATCATCGAGGGTCAGCGCGTCTAACGCCGCCTGCAGTGCCGGAGCCTTATCGGCAAAATAGGCCGACGTATAGTGAAAAGGGGAAAACTGCCAGAACTCGCGTAACTGCCCTAGCAAGGTGTCTAACCTGTCAAACCGCTCATGCAACGTCATGGCCGAAGATTCGTATCCGCACAAAAGAATTTGCAAGAATGCGCAGTGAAATCTCATGTTCACCCGCGTCAAATACTAAAAGAAGGTATTCAAGGCTGATGCTATTCACGGCGCTGTGATGGAAAACGCGCGTATCTTAGTCGCTCGTTATCGGCTCGCCAATGACTATTTCACGCGACTGCTCTCTCACTCCGCACATAGCCTGATAACCGAGTAACAATGCGCACAAATCAACAATTGTCAGTAAGCAAAAATGAGCGTCAATGCGCGGAGGAGCCTAAGACAAAAGACAAAAATAAGACGTGAAGTTGGGATAAGAAAACGCCAACGCACAAGCGCCTATGACAGGCCACCTGTGCGTGCGTATTAGACGTGCGGTTTAGTGCTCGGTTCCTAGCGCACCGGCAGTTTGATATCTTCAAACATCTCTTCGATTTCTTCATTCGAGCGTAATGAAATCGCAGTATTAACCAGATCCTTGGTCAGGTGAGGAGCAAAACGCTGCATGAAATCGTACATATAGGTACGCAAGAAGGTGCCTTTACGGAACCCAATTTTAGTGGTGCTAGCATCGAAGATATGGCTCGCATCAATGGCGATCAGATCTTTATCCAGCGCGGGATCTACCGCCATCGAGGCAATGACACCGACCCCAATGCCTAAACGGACATAGGTTTTAATCACATCCGCATCGGTCGCGGTAAACACAATACGCGGCGTCAACCCAGCACGATTAAAAGCTGAGTCCAGCTCAGAGCGGCCCGTAAAACCAAAGATGTAAGTGACAAGCGGATACGCCGCCAGATCATGGATGGTAATTTGCGATTTATGCGCCAGTGGATGGTTCGGCGACACCACAATCGAACGATTCCAGTGATAGCATGGCAACATCACCAGATCGTGATACAGATGCAACGCTTCAGTGGCAATCGCGAAATCTGCCGCGCCTTTGGCCACCGCTTCAGAAATCTGCGCTGGCGTGCCCTGATGCATGTGCAAAGAGACTTTCGGATAGCGCTCGATAAACGCTTTAATCACTTTCGGCAGCGCATAGCGTGCTTGGGTATGAGTAGTGGAAATGTTGAGCGTTCCTCGCTCAGGATGAGTATGTTCACCCGCCACTGACTTGATACTTTCCACCTTGGCCAGAATATCGCGCGCAATACGGATAATGTCGCGTCCAGCAGGTGTTATCTGCGTCAGGTGTTTACCACTGCGCTCAAAAATCTGGATGCCCAGTTCGTCTTCCAACATCCGAACTTGTTTGCTGATCCCCGGCTGTGAGGTGTACAGCCCTTCTGCCGTAGAAGAGACATTCAGATTGTGGTTAACCACTTCTACAATATATCGAAGCTGTTGTAATTTCATAGCCAACTCAACCGTTATTCCTTTAACTCTATTGGCATTATTGCCGATACAACCTTTGCAAGTATGCCCAGTTCCCAACAGCGCATACTCTTGACATACAGTTTATTAATAAAAGCAAAAAATTGCCATGCGAATAGCGCATAAGCCTATACCAGATTTTGAGAATCTGATTTATCGCTTGTTTTTCTGTATGCATGTACAAGAATAGAAACACAACCACTATCATGAAATCCCATGATAGTGTATCTTTGACAGAGTTTTTACTAAAATTACAGATTCAGAGCACCGTCTATGAACTTAATGCTGTTTTTCGTCTTGCTTGGTGTTCTTTTACTCCTCGTTATTGGCTATAACGTTATTGTGCAAAACCGAGCAAGAATTGAACACGAAAAGAAAATTGAGTCACAAAAATTAAAAGCAATCATTGATGAGACAGACCAACTGCTCTCCCAAATCAATATCATTCCCTTCAGTAAAGACCTGCTACTTTGCTTGCAGGTTCGCAGTTTTACCGCCATTAAAGGCCTCGCTGCACTGGACAATAAGAATGCCGATTTGGCCCAACAAGTGATTGCCACGCAAAGTCAGATCGAACAATCAAAACAATCCTTTAAAGGTCAAGACTTAAGCAGCTTCACGCAACCAGAAAACGATAAGCAAGCGCTGGCATTACTTAAACTTATCCGTCGTCTGCGTGCCGTGATCCGCGCTGAGCATGGCTATGGCCGCATGGAAACGCGCTCATTTATCACGGAAAACCAGCGCTTAGAGCGTCTGCAGTTGATGATTAACATCGACAATCTGTACAAGCGCGCCCGTGAAGCCTTAACGGCCAATCAGTGGTCTAATGCCAAACAACTGCTGACTAAAGGTCTCAATGCACTGGCGAAATATGAAGATGATTACGCCGAGAAAATGACTTCGCGAATGCTGGCTGATATCGAAGAAATTAATCGTCATCAGAACGAAATAAAGAATAAGCTGGATAAACAAAACCGTCAGAAAGAAACCGATGAGTTAGATATATTGTTCCAGCCGAAGAAAAAATGGTAATTAGCGAATCGTAGTAGGGATATTTGCTACATAAGGATAAATTATCCGCACAGCAATCTATAAAGAGTCAGAATAATAACGCCATAATGACAATAATCTGACTTCCCTCACGACCTGTAATGTATTTTGTAAATTACCTCATCATTTAAAAAGCCGCTTTGCGGCTTTTTGCTTTCTTATTCCCACGTACACTGCCATCCCTGTATTCACGTATCCCAAGCGAGCATCGCGTGCAATCTGGCATTAACGCCTGCCGGTATATCACAGAAGATATTCTTATTGCCGCAATGAGGTTGTGTGCACAGGATTAGGCGAGTCATTGCATGGGAGAGAGTTATCGTGTTAAGCAAGTCTAGTGCCACGCGACCTCGTAAGGCTATAACACGCAGCTACACTGACCACCTTATGACATCATCCATGTACGAACCCACGGCCTCACACTCAATAGAAACCATAGAAACTAGAAGCCATAAAAACAACAATGGCCGGAAAACCGGCCATTATTTATACGAAGTGCGCGTTATCTAACGGTTGGGCTCTGTGCTGTATAGTAACTAGCTGCCCATCCGGATGATTACTTCTCTTTAGCAACCCACTTGCCGTCAACATAGAATGCTGACCAGCCGGTCGCTTTACCCTCTTTCTCGGATGCTACATACTGCTGCTTAGTCTTACGGCTAAAGCGCACGGTAGTCTTATTACCTTCCGGATCGGCTACTGGGGCATCGGCTAAATAGCGCAGTTTTTCCGGCAGACGCTCTTTAAAGCGGACTAACTCTTCCACCAGCGGAGCACGTGTTTCACGCGATTTCGGGAAGGTATTGGCCGCCAAGAACACACCAGCTGCACCATCACGCAGCACGAAATATGCATCCGATTTTTCACATGCCAGCTCTGGCAGCGGTACAGGATCTTCTTTCGGCGGCGCGATCTCACCGCTCTTCAAAATCTTACGGGTGTTCTTACAATCTGGGTTAGTACAACCCATATATTTACCGAAACGGCCCACTTTCAGGTGCATCTCAGCGCCACACTTGTCGCACTCAATCACCGGACCATCATAGCCTTTGAGACGGAACTCACCGGTTTCAATCTCATAGCCATCACAGCTTGGATTATTACCGCACACATGCAGTTTACGGGTGTTATCCAGCAGATAGCTATCCATCGCCGTGCCGCACTTAGCACAGCGGCGACGCGCCATCAGTGCGTTGGTCTCGGCCACGTCCCCTTCCAGAATGTTGAGCAGCTCAGCTTCTGGGATCAGGTTGATGGTGGTCTTGCAGCGCTCTTTCGGTGGCAGCGCATAGCCAGAGCAGCCCAGGAAAACGCCAGTGGTCGCCGTGCGGATCCCCATTTGACGGCCACATGTCGGGCAATCGATGTCCGTCAGCACCATTGGGTTAGCACGCATGCCACCTTCAGTTTCATCTTTTTCAGCCACTTCCAAGCGTGAAGTGAAATCTTTAAAGAAGCGATTCAGAACCTGACGCCACTCTTCTTTGCCGTTTGCCACATCATCCAGTTCACCTTCCATATGAGCAGTAAAATCGTAGCTCATCAGCTTGGTGAAGTTCTCTTCCAGACGATCGGAAACAATCTCACCCATCTTCTCGGCGTAGAAACGGCGGTTCTCAACACGCACATAACCACGATCTTGGATGGTAGAGATAATCGCTGCGTACGTTGACGGACGGCCAATACCACGCTTTTCCAGCTCTTTTACCAATGACGCTTCGCTAAAACGTGCTGGCGGCTTGGTAAAGTGTTGGCTTGGATCCAGTGCGATCATACTCAAGATCTGACCTTGCTCGACGTGCGGCAGAGTCTGATCTTCGTCGTTTTTACGCATCGCCGGTTGCACACGAGTCCAACCATCAAAACGCAGAGTACGGCCCTTAGCTTTCAAGGTGAATTCACCCGCCGACACCAGCAAAGTGGTGGAGTCATATTTGGCTGGCATCATCTGGCAAGCCACAAATTGACGCCAAATCAGCTGATACAGCTTCTGCGCGTCTTGCTCCATGTCTTTGAGCTGTTCAGCCAGCACATTGACATCAGATGGACGAATAGCTTCGTGCGCTTCCTGAGCGTTCTCTTTGCTTGAATACACCACCGGATTGGTTGGCAAGTATTTCTCACCAAACTCTGATTCGATGTAACCACGCACCATACCCAGCGCATCTTGGCTCAAGTTAGTAGAGTCAGTACGCATATAGGTGATGTGACCGGCTTCATACAGACGCTGCGCCAGCATCATGGTCTTTTTCACGCCATAGCCCAGACGTGTACTGGCTGCCTGCTGCAATGTTGACGTGATAAACGGTGCGGATGGCTTACTGGAGGTCGGGCGATCTTCACGCTCGGCCACCACGTATTGCGCACGTTGCAACAAAGAAACCGCGGCCGCAGTTTCTTCACCGGTAACCGGCTCGAAGGCTTTGCCGTTACGCTGCGTCACTTGCATGCGCAGTGGGGTTTCACCCACATTCAAATCAGCATGCAGCTCCCAGTACTCTTCTGGGATAAACGCTTTGATTTCGCGCTCACGCTCTACCACCAGACGCACCGCAACTGACTGCACACGACCTGCCGACAAACCACGCGCAACCTTTTTCCACAGCAGTGGCGAAACCATATAGCCCACCACGCGGTCGAGGAAACGACGCGCTTGCTGAGCATTAACGCGATCCAGATTTAGCTCAGACGGCGCTTCAAACGCCTGTTGAATCGCATTTTTGGTAATTTCGTTAAACACCACACGTTGATAACGTGTGTCATCGCCACCAATCACTTCCCGCAGGTGCCAAGCAATGGCTTCCCCTTCGCGGTCCAAGTCCGTTGCGAGGTAAATTTTATCGGCTTTTTCGGCCAAGGTTTTCAGTTCGGTAACCACCTTTTCCTTGCCTGGCAGGATCTCATAATGCGCCTTCCAGTCATGGTAGGGATCTATCCCCATGCGAGAGATCAGCGAATCACGCTCTTTTTTCTTGGTGACGATCGCTTTTTCTTCCGGCGACAGGCCCTTAGTGCTTACCGGCGCTTTTTTAGCGGCGGTCGAAGCCGAACCACTGGTCGGTAAATCGCGGATATGACCCACGCTGGACTTAACGATGAAATCGCTACCCAAATATTTGTTAATTGTTTTTGCTTTCGCAGGGGACTCTACGATAACGAGCGATTTACCCATAGTGGTGATTACCTAAATTTATCCTTTCCGACCGCATCGCTCACTGTAAGCTGCTGGCCCGTAAAAATGTCTCTTATTTATATTGCGGTACAAACTCAGGAGATCAACCTCTTTTTCGTTATCCACTGATTTGTTGTTTAGTACCTATACAATCCTGACCGTGCAACTTGCACAAAACCAAGACTGCTGTTATTCCTTCAAGAAGGCATGCCGCATCGCATGACACAGAACGAAAGCGCTTCCCTAGACGTTAATGTCCCTATGCTGGTTGTCACTGACAGGATGACTGCCTATGCCACGACCACGGAACACCAGTTGCGAAATCAACTTCGACGGATTAGTCGGCCCGACGCATAACTACGCCGGACTTTCTGCCGGTAACATCGCATCCACGCACTTTGCTCACCACCCTTCCAACCCGCGCCAAGCCGCGCTGCAAGGGCTAGAAAAGATGCGCCTGATGCTAAATCTAGGGTTGGCGCAAGGCATTTTGCCACCGCACGAGCGGCCATTACTGAGCGCGCTACGCCATTTAGGGTTTTCGGGTAGCCGAGCCCAAATCTTGGAGAAAGCCTATCAGTATAATCCGCGCTTGCTGGCCGCTGTGACCTCTGCCTCATCCATGTGGACGGCGAACGCTGCTACTGTTACGCCCAGCGCCGATAGCCATGATGGGAAAGTTCACTTTACCCCGGCCAATTTGCTGAATAAATTTCATCGGTCATTGGAATCAGAAACAACAGCGCGCATTCTGCGTGCCGTTTTTGCGGATGACAAGTACTTTACTCATCATCCCGCATTACCACCGCATGATATGTTCAGCGATGAAGGTGCGGCCAACCATACCCGAATATGCCCCACGCATGGAATGTCAGGTCTTCACATTTTTGTGTACGGGCGTTCTTTTTTTGATGAAAGCCGCACTTTCCCGCACCGTTTTCCTGCCAGACAAACGCTGGAGGCCTCGCAGGCCATTGCTCGCCAACACGGCTTAGATCATGATAATGCGATATTCATTCAGCAAAATCCGCAAGTCATTGATCAGGGTGTATTTCATAACGACGTTATTGCCGTGGGCAATGAAAGCGTCCTGTTTTACCACCAACAGGCCTTTTTGGCGACCGAAAGCCTAAAACAAGCGGTAACAGAACGTTTAAGCGCTGCAGATATCGCCTTTATCGAAGTTCCAGAACAACAAGTGAGCGTCACCGACGCGGTACAAAGTTATTTGTTTAACTCACAATTAGTGACCTTGCCGGACCAAAGCATGGCCCTGATCGCGCCTTACGAATGCCAAGAACATCCGGTCATCAGTGCCTATCTGCAAGCTTTGCCAGAGCGCTATCCGCGGCTCAGTCAGATCACTTATCTGGATTTGCGCCAAAGCATGCAAAATGGCGGAGGGCCCGCCTGCCTGCGCTTGCGCATAGTACTCACTGCCGATGAGATGGCTGCCGTTCAGCCCCATTGCCTACTTGATAACGCGAAAATCGATCAACTCACACATTGGGTGAACAAGCATTATCGCGACCGACTGACACTGTCAGATTTGCGCGATCCGGCCTTGCTTGACGAATCATGCCGCGCCCTAGACGAACTGACACAAATTCTGCACTTGGGCAGTCTCTATCGCTTTCAGCAAGTCGGACACTCTGCAGAGGAGTAATTGAATGGTGAAATAGTGGAATCATTAACGTCAGGCATGCGAGTGACCGCAGTCATGCTAGAATAGTGGCTGTTTGTGTTACACCGCTGTACAAGGAAATAAAATGACGATGTCTTCTGCTACTCATACTGACGAAAAACAACCAATCACCCGTGCTGCCATGCTGGAGCTGGCGAACAAGATGATTGCGGAACACGAAGATTTTATGCACGGCATGCATGCTGATGATGTAGAGCAGAAAAACGGCGTGCTAATTTTCCGTGGTAACTACTTTCTGGATGAGAAAGGCATGCCTACCGGAAAAAGCACCGCAGTATTCAACATGTTCAAGCATCTGGCGCACCGTCTGTCAGAGAAATACATTCTGATTGACTAAAGCGCCCTGCGGGATGACGCCGACATAACACCGGCTTAGCACATCCGGCCATCAGCGCCCCGCCAACAGCGCAGCGATATCACCATCGTGAGCCGCTGGCGGCGGGTTATTCACACGCGACGCTGTTGTAACGCATCCGTTGTAGCATCCGTTATAGATAGAGCGCTAGTTTGACTCACTGATGATGCAGAAATACCCGTCTGGCTCGCCGATGCAGGCACAGTGCCGCGAATTAGCACCACACACAGCAGCAATAATGTTCCACCGCCAGGCAACACATTCAGCCATAACCATGACGCACTCAACCCCGCATCGCGCAGTCGCTTAACCAGCAAGGCCAGTAAGGCGCAGACCATGAATACGGCCAAACTGGCATCCATCCAGTTTAAGTCCATCCCCGGCCATAGCAGCGTGACAAACCCGCCCAGACCGTGGAAAAACAGCATCACCCCAACGGCAAACCCTAACCCCAAACCAAATTGCATCCTTGAAATCCGGCCGCGAAACGACAACACCAACCACGCCCAGTACATCACGGTGACCTTTATTTCAATTAATCAATTGGATAAGTGCACAGCATGTTTTGATCCCGGCAGATTCAAGCCGGGGAAATGACTTCTGCACGCATATTCTTATGGATGCAGTAAACCACATCCCGCTCCGATATGGCAGTAGCCCATACCGGAACAGGTTAGCCACAACGCATTACATTTTGTCGTACGTTGTCTTACAGCAGTGGACGCTGTCCGCGTTGCATCCAGCGTAGCAGCAGGCGATCAGTGCCCTCTTCCACACTGTGGGCCAGTTTGTCTGTAAGCTTTTTCCGCAAAATATAGCGGACTTCTAGCACATCTTTTTCGGCAATTTCGCGCAGCAACACATCATCGCTCGTGGCAATTTCATCCACTAAGCCTTTATCCAGCGCCTGCTGGCCGAACCAGTGTTCACCGGTCGCCACACTGTTGATATCCAAAGAAGGGCGATATTGAGACACAAAGTCTTTGAACAGCTGATGGGTTTCTTCCAACTCTTGGCGGAACTTCTCTCGGCCTTTGTCGGTATTCTCACCCAACATGGTCAACGTACGTTTGTACTCACCCGCCGTCATCAGCTCCACATCCACATCATGTTTTTTCAGTAAACGATGGATGTTGGGGATCTGCGCCACCACGCCAATAGAGCCGATAATCGCAAAAGGTGCCGACACAATATGATCCGCGATACAGGCCATCATGTAACCGCCACTGGCAGCCACTTTATCCACGGCGACTGTAACTTTCAGCCCTTTGGCTTTCAACCGTGCCAACTGCGATGCAGCCAACCCATAACCATGCACCACACCGCCAGGGCTTTCCAAGCGTACTAGCACTTCATCGCGCTCAGAGGCAATCGCCAACACTGCGGTGACCTCTTCGCGTAATGACGCCACTTCATGGGCATCCATGCTGCCTTTAAAGTTCAGAACGTACACACAAGGCTTACCCTCTTCGCGCTCAGCGCCCTCTTTTTCAACGCTCTTTTCGGCCTTTTTACGTGCCTTTTCTTGCGCTTTTTCCTCTTTTTTCTGCTTTTTACGCTCAGTTTTCAGCGCATGCTCATCCAAGCGCATCTCTTTGAGCTCATCCACCAGTTCACGGTATTGCTGGCCTAGGTCGGTTACCTGCAACTCGCCGCGTTTGCCCGGTTTGCTTCGCTGCGCCAAACCAAACACCAGCAACAGTAATCCACCGATAACCGCAAATACGGTGAGTGATTTGGCCAGAAAAACACCGTATTGATAAAGAAATTCCACAGTTCACCTTATTTATTTGGCATATCCTGTGTACATCCTAACAAATGCTTGGCCAATGCCCAATGTCGCGATTACGTCACAATCAGGTTACAATGCGCAAATATTAACAATGCGTCATTGTCTGACTGTCAAAAGAGGGTATTACGTGGATTATCAAGCCCCTGAAAACTTACTGACTGACCGTATTATTCTGGTCAGTGGTGCCGGAGATGGGATCGGAAAGGAAGCCGCACTCACGTATGCCCGTCATGGTGCAACGGTGATCCTGCTGGGTAAAACGGTGCGCAAACTGGAAGCGACCTACGATGCTATTGTGGCGCAAGGCGGCCAAGAGCCCGCCATCATCGCACTGGATATGATGGGCGCGACCGGTCAGCATTATCAGCAGATTGCCGAGTCAATTCGCGAACAATTTGGTCGCCTTGATGGTGCGCTGCTGAACGCCGGTATTTTGGGGGTGCTGTCACCGCTTGCCCAATATGATGAGAAAACGTGGCGGGAAGTGATGCAAGTGAATGTCACGGCGCAGTTTTTACTGGCGCAAGCCTTGCTGCCACTGCTGCATGCGGCCCCGTCTGCTTCCTTGGTTTTCACCTCTTCGAGTGTCGGGAAAAAAGGCCGAGCGTTTTGGGGTGCCTACGCGGTATCCAAATTTGCAACCGAAGGGATGATGCAAGTGCTGGCCGATGAGCTGGAAAACACGCAAGTGCGTGTCAACTGCATCAATCCGGGCGGTACCCGTACCGGAATGCGCGCCAAAGCCTTCCCTGCGGAAAATCCAGAATTACTGAAAACCGCCGCCGAGATCATGCCGGTTTACCTCTACTTGATGGGCGATGACAGCAAACAAGAAAACGGCCAAAGTTTTGATGCGCAGCCTAATCGCTTACCGGGAATCGCGCGCTAAGAGCACGCGTATTTAGCGTATCACACCTGCGTTTTACAGCGCACATTCATCAACTAAGCATAACCGGCATCAAGGGAAGCGGTACCATGTAATACCGCTTCCCCATCAATTAGACAAATCAGCTTACATAATCACCGCACAAAATCCTGCCGCTACGGGAATCTCGGCCTAAAATGGTGGTCATAAATGACAGAACATCATAAAAGCCGTGAGGTTACTCTATGAACCGTCAGTTACTGATTGCTGTGTTGATGCTGTTCAGTGGCAGCATAGCAACCGCACATGCCGAAACCCTTTATCGTCAGTATGATCAGGCAGTAGCCACCTCTACCGAAGCACTGGAGCAAGCAGCGGATACCACTAAAGAGTGGGCAGGCAAAACCAGTGAGCAGCTAGAGCTGCCGCAAAAATACGATGCGGCGCGTAACTCGGTCGACAAGGCTGCCGAACAAGTCAAAACCGGCTGGGACAAAACCAGTGAAAAGCTGCAACTGCAGCAAAAGTATGACTCGGTGAAAAGCTCGGTAGACACCACCATTGGCAACGTGCAAAACACATGGAATGCACCGGAGAATAAAGCGGCCCGCGCAGAAGCAGAAAATCAGTTAAAATCGTCGTGGGATGGCATGATGCTGCAAGGCAAAAAAGTCTGGCAGAGCGTGACGAATCAACCCGCACAACCTGCGCAGAGTGAGAATGGCAGCACCAATGCCGCTTCACCCGCTCCGGCCAGTAACGCTCATCCTGCACAACAACTGGATGCCAGCGGTAACTATCCTGATCCCGCTCAGTAAGCACTGACCACAGATAATCGTTAATTAGTGCTGATAAAAAAATACCCGCCAATGGCGGGTATTTTTGTTGTTCGCTGTATTTGCACATCCAGTTAAGCAGGACGACGCGGACGACGCTGCTGCTGCTGTTGCTGAGTATGACGGCGCACTGCACGACGGATCTGGTTCGGATTCTTGGTCCGACGCTGATGTTCCACCGCCACTTTGGTCTGAGTCTCTTCCTTCAGACCCACCAGCTCACGCAAGTAGTTCACATCTTTCAGTTCCAGCTCTGCCCAGCCACCACGCGGCACCAGCTTAGGCAGCTTGATGTCACCGTAGCGCACACGGATCAGACGGCTCACCTGCACGCCCTGTGATTCCCACAGACGACGCACTTCACGGTTACGGCCTTCGGTCAGGGTGACGTTAAACCACTGGTTGATACCCTCACCGCCCTGGAACTTGATGGACTTAAAGGACGCCGGACCATCTTCCAACTGCACGCCCAGACGCAGACGTTGCAACATAGCATCATCCACCGCGCCAAACACACGTACAGAGTACTCACGTTCAACTTCTTGGCTTGGGTGCATCAGACGGTTCGCCAGTTCACCATCGGTCGTGAACAGCAGCAGACCTGAGGTATTCACGTCCAGACGACCTACGGCTATCCAACGCGCCCCTTTCATACGTGGCAGACGATCGAATACGGTAGGACGACCATCCGGGTCTTTACGCGTACAAAGCTCACCTTCCGGCTTGTAATACGCCAGAACGCGACAAATCACTTCGTCTTTTTCTTTGATGGAAACAATATGACCGTCAATACGCACTTTCAGCGGTTGGCGAGTATCAACACGATCACCGAGTGTCGCTACTTTGCCATCGACACTGACACGTCCCTGCTCGATCATTGCTTCAATTTCACGTCGGGAGCCGTGACCGGCACGGGCCAATACTTTTTGCAGTTTTTCGCTCATTGAGCCAACCTCTCATTGTCGCCTTCACAGGCGTCGCTAGTGTGTTTCGTTTCGGATTTCGTTTCGGTAAGCTGCCCGATTGAGGCTTTACCCAAAGGGGGCAGCATCATACCTGATGCACCGCCGCGCATCAATGAAATGGCGCGCTATCGGCAACCCCTTCACGCACGATAACCGGTGCATCTTCGGTCAAATCAATCACGGTGGTAGGCTGTTGGCCAAGGTAACCGCCATTGATGATCAAATCGACCTGATGTTCTAAATGATCGCGGATCTCTTCTGGATCAGACTCAGTAAAATCATTGCCCGGCAAAATCAGCGAGGTGGACATCAACGGCTCACCCAACGCCTCCAACAAAGCTTGCGCAATATTGTTATCCGGCACCCGCAGACCTATGGTTTTACGCTTTGGCGTCATCAAACGGCGCGGCACTTCTTTAGTCGCCTTCAAAATAAAGGTGTAAGCGCCCGGCGTGTTATTTTTGATCAAGCGAAAAGCGGAGTTACTGACCTGTGCGTACAACGAGATCTCAGACAGATCGCGGCACACCAAGGTAAAGTTATGCTCTGGGTCTAATTGACGGATGCGAACAATTCGATCCATCGCATGCTTATCGCCCAGCATACAGCCCATGGCATAGCCCGAATCGGTCGGATACACCACCACCGCGCCTTCGCGCAGCAAAGCCACCGCCTGATTAATCAGACGCGCTTGTGGGTTATCGGGATGAATGTAAAAAAACTGGCTCATATTATTCCTCCTGCCGTGTGTCAGGGTCAGGCCACTGATGCCACACCGGCGTGCAGTCTGCTGGTAGCCACAATTTCCGCCCCAGCTCGATCCACGAACAAGGCTGATGGAAATCAGATCCCTGTGAAACCAGCAGATTAAATTCTCTTGCATACGCCGCCAGTTGAGCCCGCTCCTGCGGGGCCTGCTGGCACTGTGCAATTTCCATGGCATCACCGCCGGCTTGCGAAAATGTCTCTAACAATTTTCGCAGCCATTTTGCCGATAAACCATAGCGCCCCGGATGAGCCAGCACGGCCTGTCCGCCGGCAGCGTGAATCACGCTAATTGCTTGATTTATTGTACACCATTGCGGGGGAACATATCCTATTTTCCCTTTTGCCAGATATTTCTTAAACACACCTTGCATGGTGGACGCTACGCCCAGTTCCATCAGGTAACGGGCAAAGTGGGCTCGAGTAATTGCACTGCCGCGTTGCACATATTTGCGCGCACCTGCCAAGGCATCAGGAATGCGGTGTTTTTCCAAACGGCGCGCCATCTCTTCCGAGCGTTCGGTACGTTTTTGCTGCTGCTCGCCAATCAATTGCTGCAATTCAGGATGCGTTGGCGCAATGCCCAAACCCACAATATGAATTTCGATATTTTCCCAACAGGTGGATATCTCAATGCCATTAATCAAACGCAGCGCAAGCGCATGCTGCACAATGGCGTGATGGGCCGCGTCTAACCCGCCCACCGTATCATGATCAGTCAACGCCAACACGGTAACGCCTTGCTCGGCTGCCCGTAGGACCAATTCTTCCGGCGATAAACTGCCATCAGAAGCCTGACTGTGGCTGTGTAAATCAAACAAAGGCACTAAGTTCTGTCCTGCGCTCTGTTCTGCACCCTGCTCTACGCCGCGTTCTGCGTTGTCGGTCATGACTCATTTCCGTTTTCCAAAAAATTAACAGCAGCCTTATAACACACATCCCTTACTCGCCGCCCAAACAAAATGATGTTCAAACGGTGCAATGCAAACGGATATTCGTTACCCCTGAGGTTGTGACACATCACGCAGCCAAACAGTAAAACAACCCGTCACTAACACCATCGCAGCGTTTTTATAATAAAAACTCACAATCAGGGATTGACAACACCCACTTGTATCAGCTTAATAGTACACAAGCCAAGCAAGTTTGGCATGCCGAATAACCGTGTAACACACCCGGCACCACACCCACTCTTGCTGCTGTGACCAATGAGGAGTCTGTTATGTCAACGCTGTTCGTCCGCCACTACCACACAACTATCTGCACTCTGCCTCTGGCAGGTTGGTGGCGTGATACCTATGCGGGCAGCGTTGTGGCACGTACCTGAGGTTAACTCAGCTCGTCACACCATCAAGCCCGCACTTTGCGGGTTTTTTTATGCGTGTTTATACGCGCCACGAGATAACAGAAGTATTAAAGGAATAAAACGATATGGCCTCACTGATTCAGATTTTACAGCGCGATGTTCCGTATCATCAGGATCCCACCCTGATTTTTCAGGCTCTGTGCGCCGAACAAGCGGCCTGCTTACTGCTGGATTCAGCTGAAATTGATAGCAAGGAAAACCTGAAAAGTTTGCTGCTGATTGATGCCGCATTGCGGATCGTTTGCCAAGGGAATCAGGTCAACGTGCAGGCGCACAGTGATAACGGACGCCGCCTGCTGGATGTGTTGCAACACAAGCTACCAGACAGCGTAGATGCCCTGCGTGAGTCTGCTGCGTTAACACTACGCTTTCCCGCAGGAGCCGCCCACTCTGCGACGGCGCAAGATGAAGATTCACGGCTGAAAAGTTTGTCAGTATTTGACAGTGTGCGCGCGTTACTGCACGGCTTGAGTTTTGACCCTCAGCACCCGCATGCCCTGTTTATCGGTGGACTGTTCGCCTACGATTTAGCGGCCCAATTCGAGCCAATGCCCGAGGTGGGAAGCCAGCAGCAATGCCCTGATTTTTGCCTTTATGTGGCCGAAACGTTGCTGATCATCGACCACCAGCACCGCCAAGCGCACCTGCAGGCGTCTTTATTTGCGCACTGCCAGCATGAGCAGCAGCGCTTAAGTGACCGCTTATTGCAGCTCAACCAACAACTGCACCACTTGCCAGCGCCGGCGCAGGCACCAGAAGCGAGCATCGCCCACTTGCACCTTAGCCAATCGGATGCGGAATTTTGTACCACCGTGCAAACGCTGAAGCAGCATATTTTGTGCGGCGATATTTTTCAGGTGGTGCCGTCTCGCCGTTTCAGCTTGCCGTGCCCACACCCGTTAGCGGCTTACCGCGAACTCAAGCGCAGTAACCCCAGCCCATACATGTTTTACCTGCAAGATCCGCTGTTCACGCTATTCGGGGCATCTCCGGAAAGTGCCTTGAAGTTCAGCGCCGATACACGCCAAGTCGAAATCTACCCCATCGCCGGCACCCGTCCTCGCGGTAAAACTGTACAGGGCGACATAGACCGCGATCTGGATAGCCGACTGGAGCTGGATTTACGGTTGGATAAAAAAGAGCTAGCCGAGCACATGATGCTGGTCGACTTGGCGCGCAATGACGTTGCCCGGATCAGCGAGCCGGGTAGCCGCTATGTGGCCGATCTGCTGCACGTCGACCGCTATTCCCACGTCATGCATTTAGTCTCACGCGTTGTTGGCACTCTGCGTAGTGATCTTGATGCCCTGCACGCCTATCAAGCCAGCATGAACATGGGCACCCTGACCGGCGCGCCCAAAATTCGCGCGATGCAGCTGATTTATCAAACCGAACAAACTCGCCGTGGCAGCTACGGTGGCGCAGTAGGTTACATGAATGGCCAAGGCGATCTGGATACTTGCATCGTGATCCGCTCAGCCTACGTCGAAAATGGTATCGCCTGTGTGCAAGCCGGTGCCGGTGTGGTGTACGACTCGGTACCACAAGCCGAAGCCGACGAAACCCGCGCTAAGGCACAAGCGGTGATCAGTGCTATCGCCCGCGCTCACCAATTTACGCTGCACGAATCCGTGCCTCAGAGCCAAGCGGCATTGCTCGGGCAAACCAACGTACAGGAGGCATCATCATGCTAAATTCATCGGCCACTGTATCCGGCACCATGATGTCCAACGTCAATACCGCTGCGATGCCGCATGTCGTGCTACTCGATAACTTTGACTCGTTCACCTATAACTTGGTCGACCAATTCCGCTTGCTCGGATGCCCGGTCACCGTATTTCGTAACAGTGTCGATGCCAAGCATATCGCCGCGCAATTACGTGAGCTAAACCAGCAATCGAGCGCCGTCTTAGTGCTCTCGCCAGGGCCAGGCGCACCGAGTGCGGCGGGCTGCATGCCAGCCTTGATTGCAGATATCAAAGGGCAAGTACCGATTATTGGCATCTGCCTTGGCCATCAAGCCCTGATCGAATCTTATGGCGGCACCGTCAGCACGGCCGGTGAGATTATTCACGGTAAAGCCTCCGCTATTAGCCATGATGGGCAAGCCATGTTCGCCGGCCTGCCACAACCACTGCCCGTGGCCCGTTACCACTCGCTAGCCGGTAGCAATCTACCGAGCACACTGACGGTCTGCGCGGAATATCAAGGGATCCCAATGGCCATTCGCCAAGATAGCGATCGCGTCTGTGGTTTCCAGTTCCATCCAGAGTCGATTCTCACCACACAAGGTGCTGTCTTGCTGGCGAATGCACTGCGTTGGGCCAGCGCCAAGAGCGCCATCCCAACAGCTTGAGGCTGGCTCAACAGCCCGAATCACGACACCGACCGAATACGGAACTGCTCGAAGAAGGAATAGACGATGCAAGCCATTCTGGACAAATTATTCCGCCGCGACAGCTTAACGCGCGACGAAAGCCACACTCTGTTTGACAGCATTATTCAAGGCGCTATGCCGCCAGAATTGCTGGCTGCAGTCTTGATCGCATTGAAAATGCGTGGCGAGACCCCGCAAGAGATCGCCGGCGCGGCTTCAGCGCTGCTGGCCCATGCCCAGCCGTTCCCACGCCCAGATTATCTGTTTGCCGATATCGTCGGCACTGGCGGCGATGGCAGTGGCAGCATCAATATCTCCACCGCCAGTGCATTTGTTGCCGCCTGCTGTGATGTTCGCATTGCCAAACATGGCAATCGCAGCGTATCGAGCTTAACCGGCTCTTCCGATGTATTAAGTGCTCTGGGTATTCGCATCGACTTACCGGCCGAGCAAGCGCGCGCAGCCATGAATGACTTAGGCGTGTGCTTTTTATTCGCGCCGCAATACCACGGCGGCGTGCGCCACGCCATGCCGGTGCGCCAGCAGCTAAAAACGCGCACCATCTTTAATGTGCTCGGCCCCTTGATTAATCCTGCGCGTCCGCCGTTGGAGTTGATGGGTGTCTATTCGCCAGAGCTGCTGTTACCGATTGCCGAAACACTGCGCGAATTGGGCTTTACGCGCGCCGCGGTCGTCCACGGTAGCGGCCTAGATGAAGTGGCACTGCACGGCCCTACCCAAGTAGCTGAGCTGCGCGACGGTGATATCCACAGCTATACCTTAACGCCGGACGATTTTGGTTTAACCGCCGCACCACTGGAAAGCTTACGCGGTGGCGATGCGGGTGAAAATGCGCGCATTCTCACGCAATTACTGCAAGGACAAGGCACTACCGCACAACGTCATGCCGTAGCAGCTAACGTTGCCTTACTGCTGCGGCTATTCGGGCACGAGGATCTCAAGCACAATGCAGAACAGGCATTAGCTGTGCTGGCCGGAGATCAGGCCCTGCGCAAAGTTCAACTTCTTGCAGCCCGAGGTTAAGGATGAAAGAGACTGTATTAAGTCGCATTGTCGCCGACAAACACCATTGGATTGCGCAGCAAAAAAGCGCGCAGCCATTGGAAAGCTTTATTCTGGATATTCACCCCAGCGATCGGGATTTTTATGCGGCGCTACGCCAAAACCGACCGGCATTTATTTTGGAATGCAAGAAAGCCTCCCCCTCTAAGGGGCTGATCCGCGCTGATTTTGATCCCGCAGCGATTGCTCGGATCTACGCACCTTATGCTTCGGTCATTTCGGTACTGACTGACGAAAAATACTTTCAGGGCAGCTTTTCGTTTTTACCGCAAGTCAGACAAGAAGTGCGCCAGCCCGTGTTGTGCAAAGATTTCATCATTGACCCATATCAGATTTATCTGGCACGCCATCATCAAGCCGATGCCATCTTACTGATGCTGTCTGTGCTCGATGATGAAACCTACCGCACACTGCACGCGGTGGCCGATCGCCTGCACATGGGCGTGCTGACTGAAGTGAGCAATCGAGAAGAAGCTGAACGAGCGGTGACTCTCGGGGCGCGAGTAGTTGGCATCAATAACCGCAATCTGCGGGATTTGAGCATTGATACCTCGCGCACGGTTGAATTAGCCGCCATGTTACCACCAGATGTGCTGGTGATCAGCGAATCCGGTATCCACCAACATCGCCAGATCCGTCAACTCGGGCAAGTCGCACATGGCTTTTTGATTGGTAGCGCCCTGATGGCCGAGCCTGATTTGAATCAAGCGGTGCGCCGCGTGCTGCTGGGGGAAAACAAAGTTTGTGGTTTGACGCGCCCTGAAGATGCCCTGGCCGCCTATCAAGCCGGCGCTTACTACGGCGGGCTGATCTTTGTTGGCAAATCGCCGCGCTATGTGGATATTGCCACAGCAAAAACCATTCAAGCCGCCGCACCGCTGCAATACGTTGGCGTGTTTCGCAACGCCAAACCAGAAACCATCGCACTGACCGTTGAGCGCCTAGGTTTACATGCGGTGCAACTCCACGGCAGTGAGGATGCGGCGTATATCCACGCCTTACGGCAAACATTACCAACCCAGTGCCAAATTTGGAAAGCACTGCCCGTGGGCGAGCACGTCCCTAAACTGGATCTGCCGGATGTCGATCGCTATGTGCTCGACAGCGAAGCACAAGGCCAGTTCGGCGGCACCGGGCGCACCTTTAACTGGGCGTTATTAGAAGGATTACCGCTCGATAACGTGTTGCTCGCCGGTGGTCTAAACCCCGATAACGCCGAATCAGCGCAGCACTTAGGTGCCGTCGGCCTCGATTTTAACTCCGGCTTAGAAAGTGCGCCGGGGATCAAAAGTCAGGACAAAATCAGTACCGTTTTCTCACGTTTACGTCAGCAGGGAGTTTCAGCATGACCAAGCTTAATCCGTATTTTGGTGAATTTGGCGGGATGTTCGTCCCCCAGATTTTGATCCCTGTCTTGCAGCAGCTGGAAGAAGCGTTCATTGAGGCTCGCCAAGATCCTGCGTTTCAAGCTGAACTGCACGACCTGTTGGTCAACTACGCCGGACGCCCGACCGCCTTGACCCTGTGCCGTAATCTCACCGCCGGCACGCGCACTAAGCTATACCTCAAGCGCGAAGATTTACTGCACGGCGGCGCGCACAAAACCAACCAAGTATTGGGACAAGCGCTGCTGGCGCGTCGCATGGGCAAAACCGAGATCATCGCAGAAACCGGTGCTGGGCAACACGGCGTCGCCACCGCGCTGGCCTGCGCGCTGCTCGGACTCAAATGCCGCATCTACATGGGCGCGAAAGATGTGGAGCGTCAATCGCCGAATGTGTTTCGCATGCGACTGATGGGCGCAGAGGTGATCCCGGTCACCTCAGGCTCGGCAACCTTAAAAGATGCTTGCAGCGAAGCAATGCGTGATTGGTCTGCCAGCTATGCCACCGCCCACTACTTATTGGGCACGGCAGCAGGCCCGCATCCCTTCCCCACCATTGTGCGTGAATTTCAGCGCATGATTGGTGAAGAAACCAAGCGCCAAATTATGGAAAAAGAAGGCCGACTGCCAGATGCCGTGATCGCCTGTGTCGGCGGAGGCTCCAACGCCATCGGCATGTTCGCGGACTTTATTGATGAAACCTCCGTGCGCCTCATCGGTGTCGAGCCTGGTGGACTCGGCATTGCGAGCGGCCAACATGGTGCGCCACTCAAGCATGGCAAAGTGGGGATCTTCTTTGGGATGAAAAGCCCCATAATGCAAGACGCAGAAGGACAAATTGAAGAGTCCTACTCCATCTCTGCCGGTCTCGATTTCCCCTCTGTGGGCCCGCAGCATGCACACCTGAATAGCATTGGCCGTGCGGATTATGTTTCGATCACCGATGACGAAGCGTTAGACGCATTCCAAGAAATTGCCCGTCACGAAGGGATCATTGCCGCGCTGGAATCCTCACATGCACTGGCGCATGCCCTGAAAATGGCGCGCGAAAATCCGCAGCAAGAGCAATTGCTGGTGGTTAACCTTTCCGGTCGTGGCGACAAAGATATTTTTACTGTTCACAAGATCTTGCAAGCGCGCGGGGTGATGCAATGAGCCGTTATCAAACACTGTTTCAGACACTGGCCGAACGCCATGAAGGCGCGTTTGTCCCCTTTGTTACGCTGGGCGACCCCAACCGTGAACAGTCTCTGGCCATTATCGACACCTTAATTGCAGCTGGTGCCGATGCTCTAGAGCTGGGCTTTCCGTTCTCGGATCCGTCTGCTGATGGCCCCACCATTCAAGGTGCCAATTTGCGCGCATTGCAATCTGGCATCACGCCAACTCAGTGCTTCGCCATGCTGAGCGAAATCCGCGCTCGCCATCCCAAAATCCCCATTGGGCTGCTGATGTACGCCAATTTGGTCTATGCCCGCGGCATTGATGCGTTTTACGCTGCGTGTGTACAAAGCGGCGTAGACTCCGTGTTAATTGCCGATGTGCCCGTTGAAGAATCACTGCCGTTTCGTGTGGCGGCGCAAGTGCACGGCATCGAAACTATCTTCATCTGCCCACCGAATGCGAACAGTGCCACCGTGCAAAGTGTGGCTGCGAGCTCACAAGGCTATACCTATCTGCTCTCGCGCGCCGGCGTAACCGGTGCTGAGCAAAAAGCCGTGATGCCACTGGAGCACATTATGGCGCAGCTTCGCGATCATAATGCGCCGCCAGCCCTGCTCGGCTTTGGAATTGCAGAGCCAGCTCAAGTCAAAGCAGCACTGGATGCCGGCGCGGCAGGCGCTATTTCCGGCTCAGCGGTGGTGAAAATCATCGAACAGTACCAAACCCAGCCAGAGCAGATGCTGCAACACTTGCATGCGTTTGTTCAGGCCATGAAAGCGGCCACTCAGCGCGGCTAATTCGCAGCATAACCGGGCGTAACCCCAATCCCCGATAACAGGTCGGCGCCACCGGCCTGTTTTTTCCACATCCAGAGGATTGAGCGCATCAGCTCTCACCATGCCCTATTTCACACCGCTGCCGCGGCAGTTAAACGCATACTTACGAGCTACATCCCGTCATCGCACTGATTTACAGCGATATTTATTGCCCCCTCTTGAAGAGCGGTAGCCGCCGCGCTATAAAACGCAGCAGTGAATTAGTTCGTTGAAAACACCCCTTTCGCCCGCCCGCTCATAGAAATGAGCATTGAGGCATACGAAAGGCGTGGTGGTCTGCTCCATAACAGTGAAGTTTGTGTGCAATCATGAGTGATGAGTTAAATCCCTGTGTCAGCTGCGGCGCGTGCTGCGCCTATTTCCGCGTTTCTTTCTACTGGGGCGAAACTACCGAAGGCGGTGGTTTAGTACCTGAACATCTCACTGAACAAGTGACCCCGCATCTGGTTTGCATGCAGGGCACCGGTCAACGCCCGGCGCGCTGTGTGGCGTTAACCGGTCAGATTGGCGAGTCGGTCAGTTGCAGTATGTATCATCAACGCTCCAGCACCTGTCGGCAATTTGCCATGTCCGGTGAAAACGGCGTCCACAACCCTGACTGCGATAAAGCCCGCGCCGCACATGGTTTACCGCCCTTACCGGTTCCCGTTTGGCAACCGTCTCTACCGGAGGCTGAACCGGCCTGAGCCTTAATCTAAGACTGAAATTTTCAGCAGAATTAGCCCACATCAGCGAACAAACACCGATTACCACACTGCAGCCCTTTCATTTGAGGGCTGCTACCCGCTACAATCAGCCCCCGAAACAGAATCTTGCATGAACTGTGGGGAGACTTCATGCCTATCACCGCTCAAACTTTATTACGCGACAGCGCTAACTTTATCCGTAATCACCTGAATACGGTGCTGCTGCTTTCACTGATCGTTGCTGTGATTGTGGTTCTGGCAGAATACCTGATGATAGGAACTCCAGACTCCATCGAACTGTCGCAAGACCAGATCATGATGCAAAGCATGCGCACACAAACTTTGCTGAACATCCTGACCACTCCGCTGTTTAGCGTCAGTCTGCTGAGTCTGGTATTGCTAAGCTCCCGTGGTTTTCAAGCTAACACCATGACCGCACTGAAAGCCGGTGTGCCGCTCTATTTCTCGATGTTAGGGCTGGAAGTATTATCTGGACTCGCGACCTTTGTCGGCTTTTTAGCGCTGATCCTGCCAGGGATTTATGTGGCGATCCGTCTGTCTTTCGCCCCTTGCTTTTTAGTTAGCGAACGTTTGCACATGCTAGATGCCATGAAAGCAAGCTGGGCCGGTGCGACACCGTGGATGCGTTTGGTCTTACAAGGCTATTTGTTTATCTACCTAGGTTTGCGTCTGCCATCGGTCTACATTTTGGGGCTGATTGATAATGCGCTGAACCTGTATCCATCATTGTTTGCTCTGCTGGTAAGCGTGGTCTACAACCTGACCAGCGCCCTGATGCTGATTTTCCTGTTCCGTCTGTATATGCTGAAATTAGCTCCACAACAGGAGCAAACCAGCACACCAAGCGTGGAGTAATAATCAATCGCTAGCACGAGCAAGTGCCTCGATAAAACGGCATTGCATCAAAAAACGGCAGAGAAATCTGCCGTTTTGCGTTTTTGTTCTCGGGATATTCGGGGATATTTGAGCGGACGAAGAGGTGATCTCTATTCCCTCTCTACACACAAATCCTACATGCAGTAATCAGATTACGCCGTACCACCACCATCCAGTGAACACTCCACACACTGCGCACTTTGTACTAGCCGTACCGCCAGATAAATATCCGGTACCAGCACCATGCCATCATCGCCACTTTGCAAATCGGAGTTTTTAATCCAACGCGAGATTTCCGTCGTACGCCCTGCCATGACTAAACGAGTACGCCGCTTACGCAGTTCATTTTTCAGCTCTTCCAACACCGCCATGACACTAACATCCGCGTGAGTAAAGCTAGAGACCGCATCCACCACCACCCAACGCACCGGCTCTTCGGCCTCATCCACCAGCTCCAGCACCCGCTTTTTAAAATAAGGCGCATTAAAGTAGGTGAGCGGTGAATTGAAACGGTACATTAATACCTCTGGCAGCGGTCGGATCCCATTACCGTTACCGCGCGAACGCACCAGCCCATTGCTATCAAGGCCCAATTGCTGTTCGGTCGGACGAAACACCGTTTTCATAAACTGCGCTAATGCCAGCAATACCGCCATCATGATGCCGGGGATCACGCCAATCACCAGT
Organism: Plesiomonas sp. PI-19; assembly: GCF_021368255.1. NCBI lineage: Bacteria > Pseudomonadati > Pseudomonadota > Gammaproteobacteria > Enterobacterales > Enterobacteriaceae > Plesiomonas > Plesiomonas sp. PI-19. Next base: position 1,011,719 of record NZ_JAJNMQ010000001.1, on the reverse strand, counting down.
ACGCTGATAAAAGTAAACACCGCCAGACCAAACGCGCCTTTATTGCGCTTACGCAGCGCCCATAACCCACGCAGATCCATCAGATAAAACGAGGAGTAAATCAGCACCACGCCCAGAGCGGCGGTGGGCACATACTGCAAAGGATTGGTCAGGAAAAACATCACAAACGCAATCATCAACGCCGCGACAATCGACACCAACTGCGATTTACCGCCATTGGCATCATTAACTGCGGTACGCGAACTTGCGCCACTAATCGCAAAGCCTTGGGAAAACGCCGACGCCAAATTGATAATACCGAGCGCGCGAAACTCCTGATCGGCATCGATATCATAGCCATTACGAGCAGCAAAACTGCGCGCTGTCAGCATCATGCTGACAAAACTGACCACCGCCAAGTTCAGGGCCGGCATCACCATATTGCGCAGTAACTCAGGTGGAAACACCGGCCATTGCACAACCGGCAATCCGGCCTGCACATAACCAATGGTCGCAACACCCTGCTGCCCCAAATTGAGCAACCAAACCGCCGCTGCCGCAACAATCATCGCCACCAGCGCATTAGGCCACCGTGGGCGCAAACGCCGGCACACCAAAATGGTCGCTAACGTTAGGATACTGAGCGCAGTCGTCACCACATGTGAATGCTGCAAATACTGCGCCCCAGCCAGTACCCGCTCAATCAAACCGCGCTGCTCATAGGTAAAACCAAACACTTTACTGAACTGACCGACGATAATGGTTACCGCCACGCCGTTGAGTAAGCCGGCCAAAATCGGACGCGAAAGAAAATCGGCCAACATCCCTAAGCGAAAACGGCTGGCAATCAAACACCAGATGCCGGTCATCACCGTCATCATGACCACCAACTGCCAATAACGCTCGCTATCACCCATCGCCAGAGGCGCGACTGTCGCCGCCACCACTGCGCACGTTGCCGCATCCGGCCCCACAATCAGCTGGCGGGATGAACCAAACACGGCATACGCCAGCATCGGCAAAATACAAGAATAAAGCCCTGCCGCCGCCGGAACCCCGACCAAACTGGAATACGCAATAGCGACCGGCAACGCAACCGCCGCCACCGAGATGCCGGAAAGGATGTCCGTGCGTAACCACTCCTTTTGATACTGGCCTAATGCGGCCAAGCCGGGAAACCAGCGAGCCATGACCTTACGGAACATCGGTGACACTCCTTGTATAAATGCAGTAGCCTGCCACGCCTAAGCTATACCCACGCGCTCAGCAACTTTACTTTAATAGCAATAGCGCAATATTTACTCCGCCCTATAAAGTTACGTTAGCAGATCCCAGCACAGATCGCTCACGTCCTCCGCTACATTACCGTGCTTTATTTATCTGCCGTTGAGCGCGTTATCAGCGAATCAAGCGGCCATAAATACTGTCGCCATTACGTTTACGAATTACGCGCCTGAAACTTGCGGTTCGGTCTTGGCCTGCAAAAAGCGAATTAAAAACGCATCAATCAAGGCCACTTCCTCAATCCAGCCATAGCGACCCGATGCTCCACCGTGCCCCGCTTCGGTTTCGGTGCGACACAACAGCGGCGCGTTGCCCTGCTGCATATCGCGCAGCTTGGCAATCCACTTTAACGGCTCCCAATAGGTTACGCGCGTATCGTGCAGTCCAGCCGTAGCCAAAACCGGAGGAAAATCATTCGGCTGCAGATTGTCATACGGGGAATAGGCGCGGATCCACTGATACGCTTCCTCCTCTTCTGGACAGCCCCACTCATCATATTCCAAGCAGGTCAGCGGTAAAGAAGGGTCCAGCATGGTAGTCAACGTATCGACAAACGGCACAGCTGCCACCACTGCCCCAAACAGCTCTGGGCGCAAATTCAACGCCGCCGCCACCAACAAACCACCCGCGCTACCACCTGAAATACCGACCATCCCTGCGCGGGTGTAGCCTTGTGCAATCAGGTATTCGGTGCAGGCAATCAGATCGCGGAAACTGTTTTGTTTATGGGCAAGTTTACCTTGCTCATACCAATCACGCCCCAACGTCGCCGAACCGCGCACGTGTGCTTGCACACAAATCATGCCGCGCTCCAGCAATGGCAACCAGCTACGTGCCAGCCCCAAGTCATCCACTTCGCCATACGCACCATAACCGCACAGCACCAGTGGCGCCGCCCCAGTTACACGCGTTGGCTTCACCATGGTCAGGGGAATTTTCACCCCATCATGACCAGTGGCCCACAAACGCAAGATCTCATACTGCTGCGGATCAAATCCCGGCAAAGGATATTGCTGTAACAAGGTCGTCTCACCGCTATCCACATCGTATTCCGAGATAGCCACTGGCTGTACGAGTGTCGAGTAGCTATAACGCAAACGGCGAGTCATAAAATCAGGATTGGAGCCAAACCCGCACTCCCAAGCCGCATCGGCAAACTGCAATTGCTGCTCGGGCCGATCCTCAAACCAGACATACAACGCACTTAAGCCTTCACGTACCGCGCTATAAGCCACAAACCCAGCAAAGCAAGAGACACTATCCAGCAGCCGCTCATCACTGCCCGCGATCACCGTCTGCCAATGCTCCGCCGATGGGGTGGCAACCGCAGTACGAGCAATTCGGAAATTCGGGTGCTCATCGTTGGTCAACAGCCAAAACTCGCCAAGGCGGTGGTCAACGTAATACTCCACGCCTTCGCGCAGTGGGCTCACCAACTGCGGCTGCGCCTGCGGATTATCCGCCGGCAAATACCAGCACTGGCTGCAACTCGAACCACCGGCTGTAATAATCAGATATTGGTTGTCGCGCGTGCGCTCAACCGATAAAAACAGATCGCCATCTGGCAAATCCAACAAGCACACATCTTCAGCTTGTGTGGTTCCTAAACGGTGGCGCCACGCCGAAAGCGGCCGGTTTTGCTCATCTAAACGGATATAGACAAAATGTCGATTATCATTAAACCAGCAGAAACTGCCAGAGCATGCCGCCAGCGTCAGCGGTAAATCCGCCTCTAACGTCAAGTCACGTAAATGCAGGGAAAACTGCTCATCCCCTTGCTCATCGGCTGCCCATAATAGCAACCGATGATCGGGGCTCACCTCAACACCGGCCACATCAAAATAGGCTTTGTCCTGCGCATACTCAGGTTCATTGAGACACACTTCCTCAGCGCCATGCTCACCTTGACGACGACAAAACAGCGGATACTCCGCCCCTTGGGTGTAACGCGAATAATATTGGTAAGGCCCATCGCTCACTGGCACCGAGCACCACTCTTCGCGGATCCGACTGCGGATCTCATGAGCAATCTGCGTCTGTAGCGTCGCCGTCGTCGACATCACATGCGCACAATACGCATTTTCCGCCTCAATGTGCACCATCACCGCGGGTGAGGTGTCCAACTCTCGCATCCAGTAATAGGGATCATGGCGGACTTCACCATGTTTGACGTGGGTACAGGGGATTTTTTTCGCTTTCGGTGCCTGCAAAACGTTTTCCTCAAAAAGCTGATCGATGCTGGTGTTGTATACCCTACTCCCCTCATAATGCGAATACACCAGAAAACACACAAGGAGTTGATAGCATGGCAAACGTGAGTTTTATCGGGCTGGGCGTAATGGGATACCCAATGGCCGCTCATTTATTAAAAGCCGGACATCAGGTGACCGTGTATAACCGTACCGCAGCTAAAGCTGCGCAATGGGTCGCTGAGCACGGTGGTAAAGCGGCTGCCACACCACGCGAAGCCGCGCAAGATGCCGATTTTATCATGACCTGTGTGGGCAACGATCAGGATGTTCGCTCCGTCTATTTCGGTGACGACGGTATTTTTGCCGGCGCCAAAACCGGTGCAACCTTAATTGACCACACTACCGCCTCGGCAGATTTAGCCCGTGAGCTGGCCGAATACGCCACCGCTCATCAGCTGATTTTCATCGATGCGCCAGTCTCTGGCGGCCAAGCTGGCGCTGAAAATGGCGCGCTGACTATCATGTGTGGTGGTGACGCCAATCATTTTGCGCCCGCACAGCAAGTGATGACCGCCTATGGCAAAGCCGTGACACTGATGGGTCCTGCCGGCAGTGGTCAGCTGTGCAAAATGGTCAACCAAATCTGCATCGCAGGTGTACTGGCCGGATTATCCGAAGGCGTGCGTTTTGCGCAAAATGCCGGCTTAGATGTCGAGCAAGTGCGCGATGTGATTAAATTGGGCGCCGCCGGCTCTTGGCAGATGGAAAACCGCGCCGCCACCATGGCCGCCAATCAGTTTAATTTTGGTTTTGCTATCGACTGGATGCGTAAAGACTTGGCCATTTGTTTTGACGAAGCCGCGCGTAATCAAAGCCAGCTGCCGATCACCCGTCAAGTAGACCACGCGTATGCCGCACTGCAAGACGCCGGCTATGGCCGCTGCGACACCTCCGTACTGATTCGCGCGCTCGATAAGCTCGATAAGTAAGTCAGGTGCGTTCATCAGCCCGACATCGAACAATTAAGGGCAATTTATCCCTGACACGGATTTATCTTGCCCCACATCATGGAGTATAGTTTGCCCTCCATTACAACCAAGAGACGGATTTAATGAAGCAGCTGTTAGATTTCATTCCTCTGATCGTCTTTTTTGCGGTCTATAAACTTTATGACATCTACGCCGCCACGGGTGCGCTGATTGTTGCAACCGCCGTGCAGATTATCCTGACATGGTTCTTGCTGCGTAAAGTGGAAAAGATGCAGCTGATTACGTTTGGCCTCGTCACCGTGTTTGGCGGCTTGACCATGGTCTTGCATGATCCGGTATTCATCAAATGGAAGGTTACCGCCGTATACGCCTTGTTTGCGGTTGCATTACTGATCAGCCAGTGGATGACCAAAACAACACTGGTACAACGCATGTTTGGCAAGGAAATTACCCTGCCTGACGCCATTTGGAAGAAGTTGAATCTGGCGTGGGCGTTATTCTTTACCACCTGCGGACTGGTCAACATCTATGTGGCGTTCTATCTGCCGTTATCGGTCTGGGTTAACTTCAAAGTGTTTGGCCTGTTACTGCTGACACTGGCCTTTACCCTCCTCAGCGGAGTCTATATCTACCGCCATATTCCGCAGACAGAACAATCTGACAATTCGGCCTCCAACGATAAGCAGCCGTAGTCAGCCACGCCGTTGTAAGCGATAATTACCCATTAACCTGAATAAAAGACCTCCCTTGTGGAGGTCTTTGCTGATGTCCGGGCCTGCCCGTTAGCATTTGAGATCTCTGTATGACTGAACAACCTCGCAAACCTGAAGGCATCTTATTGCTGCGCACCCTTGCCATGCCAGCAGATACCAATCCAAACGGCGATATCTTCGGTGGCTGGATCATGTCCCAAATGGATATTGGTGGTGCCATTTTGGCGAAAGAAATTGCTCACGGACGAGTGGTTACCGTCGCTGTTGATGGTATTACCTTCCTCAAGCCGGTCGCTGTTGGCGATGTCGTGTGCTGCTATGGTAAAGCCGTCCATGTCGGTAACAGCTCCATGAAAGTGCGCATGGAAGTCTGGGTGAAAAAAGTGGCCAGCGAGCCTATCGGCCAGCGTTATTGCGTCACCGAAGCCACCTTCACCTATGTAGCCGTTGACCCTGAAGGTCGCGCACGTCCAGTGCCAAAAACGGACAATCCGGAATATGAATTAGCCATGTCCGGAATCCAAGCCTAATCTGCGGCGCTCCGCTCTGCCTATTGTTCTGGCAGAGCGGCCCCTGACTCTTCCCCCTCGAACCTGCGCATCTCCACTCTTCCTGAACCGATTCGTGCCTTTTTGTATGACCAGCGTCACAAGCAAGCGGTGAGATAACCGACACAAATTTACCGCTATTTCGCGCAATTCGTTGAAATAAAGGGAGATCTCGTTTATCTATAAAGCAACCGTTTATCTTGCAAGGATCGCAGGTTATGCCGGACTCCATCCACTACAGTATCTCCGAACTGGCTAATGAGTTTGAGATCACTACCCGCAGCATCCGTTTTTATGAGGATGAAGGCCTGCTGTCGCCTCGGCGCAAAGGCAATACCCGTATTTATGGCAAACAAGATCGCATCCGTCTGCAGCTGATCCTGCGTGGCAAGCGCCTTGGTTTTACCCTCGCGGAAATCAAAATTTTGTTTGATTGGTACGACTCAGAGCGGGATAACCGCGCGCAAATCCGCAGCATGCAAAATCTCATCGAAGATAAACGCATCCAACTGCAGCAACAAATCGAAGATGCCCATTTGGTTCTCAGCGAATTAAATGCAGCCGATAAGCTGTGTGATATGGCATTGAAGAAAATGGAAGATCGGCGCTTAAAAAAATAAGAGCTTAAACGTTTATTTACGCGTTATTATTGTTGCTGTTGTTAATATTCACTCGTATGTTATTCAAAATATACATCCCATGTAATTAATAAACTCCGATAAAAATATACAGAGGGATAATCAAACCAAGCAGAAACAGAACAAATACAATAAAAACAGGTGATACTGATAGAAAGCCAATCATTCACGCAGCAGATATCACAACACGCCTCAATCTCAGAATATGAAACACAGGGCATCAAATGCTTGCGCCACCATCACGCTATTTACTTCAGCAAAAACCATCCAGAGCGTCAAAAACAAATCACCCTGCCATTTAAATGACGCACCTTTGACTATTTCATGTATAAATACTCCATTAAGGCCATTTTGATAGTAAAGCAAACAGCCCACACGGGCCTATTTCTTGTGATCCTATTCAAAGATAAAACCCGCTTAATTACTTACACTGCCCATATTATTCCTGCCCGCCGTTTTACGGAAAATAACCCTATACATAACGGAGTATATTATGCGCCTTTCGCTTAAAGCGAGGCTGCTTATTTGCAGTCTCGCTGCAGTTATTATTACCGCGTTATCTTTATCGCTGATCTCCAACAAAACGGTAACAGACGATGCTCTAAACAATGCCTATATCGAAGTGAACCGTCTGGGAAAAACCTACTCACAAAGTGTCACCGATTGGATAGCCGATCGGCAAAATGCGCTGTCCGCCTTAAAGTACCATCTGGAGAAAACGCCGCCCGCCGATATGGTTCCCGCATTACTGCAAACCCATCAAGCCGCTAACTTCAGCCTGACCTACTACGGCACCGCCGATGGCAAGATGTACCGCCAAGACCCGTCGTTAAACCGTGCCGGTTACGATCCGCGTGAACGCCCTTGGTATAAATCTGCCATCAGCGCAGGACAACTGACCACCACCGCGCCTTACATCAGCGCTACCCAGCAAGTTATGGTTGTCACCATGGCGGAGCCAGTAAAAGAAAATGGTCAAATTATTGGCGTCGTGGGCGCAGATTTATCTTTGCAGCAGCTGGTCGACGAAGTGATTAACATGGACGTGCCGGGTAATGGCTATGCCATTTTAGTCAGCAACGATGGCTCTATCGTGGCCCACCCGCAAAAAGAGATGTGGCAGAAGAATATCAACGCCATCAGCAGCGTCTTTACCCCGGATTATATTCATCAACTCGACAGCACGCATGCTCTCACCACACTGATGCTCGGCGATGATGAAAAATTGATTTATGCCACCCCGATTAAAAAAACTGACTGGTCCATGATTTATATTATGGATAAAGACGCCATTCTCGCTCATGCCAATAATTTGATCTTATTGCAAAGCGCGATCGCATTGGGCATTTTGATCGTCTTTAGTATTTTCCTCGTGATCTTTTTCCGTAGCCAATTTAAAGATCTCGAACGCGTTGCTACCGCTCTTAATGACATTTCGGAAGGTGAAGGCGATCTCACCGTTCGCATCAATACTCAACATCCACACGATGAAATCGGGGTGCTCGCCGCCGGATTTAACCGCTTTACTGAGCGTTTGCACGCCATGGTCAGCCGCTTGAGTCAGATCTCCGATGAGCTGACAAATCAGTCCAGTGCGGCCTTTAATATTGCCAATAGCAACAATGTGGCCATCTCTACCCAGCAAGACGAAATCACCATGGTCGCCACAGCCGTCACCGAGATGGCCAGCGCCACCCAAGAGATCGCTAACCATGCCGAGGAAACCGCCCACACATCGCAAAATGCGGTATCTCTGTGTCAACAAGGCCAAACGCAAGTTCAACAAAGCCAAAGCTCAATTCGCGATCTGGCTGCCGAGGTCGCCAGTGCTAGTCAAATCATTAGCGAGCTGAATCAGCATGCGCATGCCATTAGCTCGATTTTGGCTACCATTACGGGAATTGCAGAGCAGACCAATTTGTTGGCGTTGAATGCGGCCATCGAAGCAGCGCGTGCTGGCGAACAAGGTCGTGGCTTTGCGGTCGTGGCTGATGAAGTGCGCGTTCTGTCGCAGCGCACTCATGCCTCTACTCAAGAAATTCAAACCATGATTGAAACGCTGCAAAACACCACCAACCGCGCGGTGAGCACCATGACCACCAGCCATGAGTTAGCGAATACCAGCGTTCATGATGCCGATTTGGCCAGTGAGAATCTGCAATCCATTGGCGGTGCCATTACCAAAATCTCCGACATGGCGAGCCATATTGCTACTGCGGCAGAAGAGCAAACCTCGGTAACGGCAGAGATCAACACCAATACGGAATCCATCCGTGAAGTCTCCGCTATGTTGGCGCAAGAAGCGCAGCACTCCGCCACGCAAGCGGAGCACCTGGCCACTCTGACCCGTCAGCTGCAACAGGAAGTGGGTCAATTTAAACTGTAAGCCGTTTAAACTCTGGGAAGACAGCCGCTCACCGTAATGGTTGAGAAACGCAATGCCTAATCAGTTTAGTGTAATAGCACGAAGAGCAAGGATACCGGATAAACACTAAGCGCCCCTTCTGGGGCGCTTAGTGTCTTTAACATGCCAGCATAGGCACATGCTTACCGCGCAGGATGACAATTACAGCAGCGGCAAAATCCGTACCATAGCAACCAGCGATAACAGCGGTTGTGGGTACACCCCCAACAACAGCACCAATGCTGCTGACAGCAACAGCACCACCCCGCCAGCGGTACGCGCCCAATTATCCTGAATATCACGCACGCGCTGCACTTGCGGCGCCAGATATAACGCAACCATCACACGCAAGTAATAGTACAAACCTATGGCACTACCCAGCACCACCGCCAACGTTAATCCCCATAGCTCGGACTGCACACCGGCCGCAATCACATAAAACTTACCGATAAAGCCCAGCGTCAAAGGGATACCGGCCAAGGCCAACATCATCACGGTTAACACTGCAGCGAGTACCGGACGATGCCAAAACAAACCCCGATAGCTATACAAAGAATCCACATCGCGCCCTTTGTAAGGGCTAGACATTAAACTCACTACGCCAAACGCACCCAGCGCCGTGAACATGTACGCCACCAAATACACGCTAACGGCCTCTTGTGGCAGACGCAACGTATCGGCAGCGATCAATGCCACCAACACATAACCAAAGTGCGCAATCGAGGAGTAACCGAGCAGTCGCTTGATATTGTTCTGGTTCAACGCCAACAAGTTACCGAACAGGATAGACAATACCGCCAACACACCCAGAACTTGCTGCAATACGCCATTATCGGCTACCGGAGTGGTCAGTAAAAACCGCACCAGTACGGCAAAAATCGCCACTTTACTGGCGGTCGCGATAAACGTTGCCACCGGAGCCGGCGCACCTTCATACACATCTGGCGTCCACAGGTGAAACGGCGCTAAAGAGAGCTTAAAACCAAAGCCAACCAACATCATGCCAAGCCCGGCCAGCAACACCGGCATAAAGAGCTCTTTGTTTTGCAGCAGAGCGCCGATTGCACCGAAGACCAAGGTTCCGGTCTCGGCGTACAACAATGCCATGCCAAACAAAATAAACGCCGACGCCGCCGCAGACAGCACCATGTATTTGATACTGGCTTCAAGAGAGCGTTTTTGTCGATAGGCATAACCAATCAGGCCAAATAGCGGCACCGACATCAACTCGATACCGATAAACAGTGCCGCCAGATGCCTCGCCCCCGCCAAGACCAAGCCACCACAACAGCCAATTAACAGCAGCAGGTAAAACTCTTCTCGATTGTCGGGATAATCTTGCAGCCACAAGTAAGCAAACGTGCAACAGGCCAAGGTAGCAATTAGCACCAACGCGGAGAAAAACAGGGTATAGCCATCCACCTGTAAAAGTGTCGTTACCTGCACCGGGATCACTTGCGCACAAATAAACAGCGATAACAGTGCCAGATTTAGCCCCACCACAGACACTGTGGCAACCAGCAAGTGATGACGCTGCCATGCAATCAGCAACATCAATAACACCACGGTGAGACCGGTAATAATCAATGGCAACTCGGCGACTAACGACTGTAATGACAATGCCATATTCTTACACCTTACTCAGAGACAAAGGCACAAACCACTGCTGCACACTCAGCATCACGGTATTCGTGGTATCCAAAATCGGTTGAGGATACACGCCCAGCAACACCAGTAATACCGCCAGCAGCAAGACAATAAACAACTCGCGTGAACTCATCGCCGGTAATGTTGACGCTTCTTTGGCCGGCCCGAAAAAGGCGCGTTGCACCATAATCAAGGAATAGACCGAGGCCAACACCAAGCCAAACGTTGCCACTACCGCCACTTTAGGTAACAACTGGAACGTACCCAGTAAAATCAAAAACTCACCGACAAAGTTACCGGTTCCCGGTAGCCCCAACGACGCCGCCGCAAAAAACAGCGATATCGCAGGCAAGAACTTAATCCGCCCCCACAAACCGCCCATCTGGCGCATATCTCGGGTATGCAAGCGCTCATACAGCTGACCACACAGAATAAACATCCCCGCCGCCGATAAGCCGTGGGCAATCATCTGCACCACCGCCCCTTGCAGTGCTTGCTGACTGCCCGAATAAATCGCAATCAACACAAATCCCATGTGGGAAATACTGGTGTACGCCACTAACCGCTTGATATCGGTCTGTGCAAAAGCCAATAACGCGCCGTAGAAAATCCCGACAATCCCCAGCGCCATCGCCACCGGAGCAAATTCAATGGAGGCTTCTGGAAATAACGGGAGCCCAAAACGCAGCAAGCCGTAGGCGGCGGTTTTCAATAAAATCCCCGCCAAATCGACCGAGCCCGCGGTCGGAGCCTGGCTGTGCGCATCAGGTAACCAGCCATGCAATGGCACTACCGGCATCTTGACGGCAAAAGCAATGAAGAAGCCGAGCATCAACACAAACTCGACACTCTTGCTCATCGGCGTATTGAGTAAATCGGCATAGTTAAAGGTCAACATGCCAGTGGCGGAATAATGCACAAACACCAGCGCCAAAATAGCCACCAGCATCAGCAAGCCACTTGCTTGGGTATAGATAAAAAACTTGGTCGCCGCCGTGATCCGCGTTTTCCCGTCAGACGCTTTGTGTCCCCAAAGCGCAATCAGGAAATACATCGGTACCAACATCATTTCCCAGAAAAAGAAGAACAAAAACAGATCGACGGCCAAAAACACCCCGATCACGCCACCGAGGATCCACAGCAAATTCAGATGGAAAAAGCCCAGATGACGCTGAATCTCACGCCAGGAACATAAAATAGCCAACACCCCAAGCAAACCGGTCAGGATCACCATCAAGAGCGATAGGCCATCAAGGGCCAGATGAAAGGAGATCCCTAATTGCGGGATCCACGGCATTTGAAATTCCAACTGCCATTGTGGAGTGCCGGCCGTTTGTGGCAGCGAATAATCACCACTGAACCACAATTGTAATGCCAACCCCAAAACCAGCGTCATCGACGCCAGCGCAATCCAGCGCGGAACTCTGGATTGATCCCGCTCAGTCAGCCAGCAAAGAAACCCGCCGGCAAAGGGGATAAGAATAAGCCACAGTAGTGTCATAGCTGAGAGAATCCATTCTAATTAAAACAACACCAGCAACGCCAAAATGAACAGCGCACCGAATCCCACGGACGTTGCATACCAGCGCAATTGTCCGGTCTCAGTAAACACCACCAGTCGGTTCGCCTGACGCACCGCACTGGCGACAATATTCAAGGTTCGGTTAAACGGATCGCCACCTAACAAACGCGTCAGCCACAGATACGGTTGGACAAACACCTTGTCATACAACCAATCAAAGCCCCACGCATGCAGCCAGATTTGCACCAACGTTTTACCTCCGGCGGTTTGTGCCATCCGCGATACCCAGCGCCGCTCACCCAAGAACAACCACGCAGCAATCAAGATCCCACCGATAGAAATCAGGCCTGATATCAACTCCAGATAATGCTTGGCCGATAATTCCCCCTCGGCACCCGCAGGTAATACCCCGTGTAACGGCGGTACAATTAATGCGCCGATAAAGGTCGATAACAGGGCCAACACCACCAACGGCACGCTATACGCCAATCCATGACCGGCATGCGCCTGCGTTTGCACAGGGCCATGAAACACCACAAAAATCAGACGGAAGGTATAGATGGATGTCAACACGGCGCCCACTAACCCCGCAGCCAGCAATTCGGGATGCCCAGATGCCAGCGCCTGCCACAAAATCTCATCTTTACTGTAGAAACCGGCAGTAATAAACGGTAAGGCCGCCAGCGCGCCACCACCTATCAAAAAGCAGACATACACTAACGGTAGCGATTTACGTAAACCGCCCATGCGGAAAATGTTCTGCTCATGATGACAGGCCACAATCACCGCCCCTGCAGACAAGAACAGCAAGGCTTTAAAGAAGGCGTGAGTCATCAGGTGGAATATAGCCGCATCCCACGCACTGACGCCAAGCGCCAGAAACATATAACCAATCTGGCTCATGGTGGAATAGGCTAAAATGCGCTTGATATCGGTCTGCACCAACGCGGCAAAACCGGACAGTAACAAGGTCACTGCACCGATAAAGCCCACTAGATACAAAACATCCGGCGCCAAGGTAAAAATCACATGGGTCCTAGCAATCAGGTACACCCCTGCGGTCACCATGGTCGCCGCATGGATCAGCGCCGATACCGGTGTTGGACCGGCCATCGCATCCGCCAACCAAGTTTGTAACGGCAATTGCGCCGATTTACCTACCGCACCGCCCAGTAACATCAAGGCCGCCAACGTCACCGGCCAAGAGCCTGCGGCCATTTTCTCAGGCGCTAACGTTAAAATCGTTTGGATATTCAACGTACCGAGCTGCTGATATAAAATAAACAACCCGATAGCGAGGAACACATCGCCCACGCGCGTGACAATAAAGGCTTTCATTGCGGCGGCGCCATTTTTAGACTGCTGGTAATAAAAACCAATCAGCAAATAGCTACACAGCCCCACGCCTTCCCAGCCTAAATAAACAAACAACAAATCATTACCCAGCACTAAGAACAGCATGCTGGCGATAAACAGGTTGGTATACGCAAAAAAGCGTGAATAGCCTTCTTCACCGCGCATGTACCACGAGGCAAACAGGTGGATAAAAAAGCCAACGCCGGTGACTACCGACAGCATGGTCAGCGATAACCCATCCAGATATAAGGATAAGTTAACCTGCAAATCTCCCACCGCCATCCACGTCCATAGTGGCTGAGTGTAGGTGTTTTGCGGATGCAGAACTAAAAAGTCATAACCAATATAAGCAGTGAGCAACGCCGATAAACCCACGCTTCCCACACCAATCAACGCACTGGTGTTTTCACTCCAGCGCCCAGCCGAGAATGCCAGCAGCAGGTAACCGAGCAGTGGCAGCAAAATCGTCAAAAAGAGTAGGCTCATCCGTGCATCTCACTCACAACGTCCACGTCTAAGGTGTGGTGCCGCCGGTACATCTGCAGCAACAACGCCAACCCGATACTGGCTTCTGCCGCCGCCAGCGTCACGATGAAGATATACATGACTTGGCCATCGGCTTGTCCCCAGTGACTTCCCGCCACCACAAAGGCCAAGCCTGCCGCACTCATCATGATCTCAAGGCTCATCAAGATAAACAGCAAGTTACGCCGGATCATCACGCCTGTCAGGCCCAGCGCAAACAGCGCTGCTGCCAACAACAATCCATGCTCCATAGGAATAGCACTGACAGCATTCATCGCTTATCTCCTTGTGCCTTATGATTTTCCGGTTTGTTTTCGCGGCCAAGATGGTAAGCCGATACCATACCGGCCAGCAGTAATAACGAGGCGAGTTCTACCCCTAAAACGTAAGGGCCAAACAGCGCAATACCGACAGCTTTTGACGGCACATCTTGTAAACCAGCCCCGCCCGCCGACACGCCCATTAACGCAAAGGCCAATACCGCAAACAATAACGCAGAAAGTAGCGCTGGCCCTGCCCACACCCGAGGCGTTAACCACTGCTGCTCTTGCTTTGGCGCTGAGCCTAAGTTAAGCATCATCACCACAAAGACAAACAGCACCAAAATGGCACCCGCGTAGACAATTATCTGGATGGCTCCTGCAAATTCAGCGCCTAGGGAGAAAAACACCATCGCCACCGAAAGCAGTGAAACAATCAGGTACAACAACGCGTGCATCGGGTTGCGATTGCTGATCACGCGAAACGTTGCCAGCAATGCCACCAGCGCCGATAAATAAAATGCCCAGCTCATGACCGACTCCTTATGGTAATAAGCCCTTGGTATCGATAGGTAAGGCTTCATCCTGCGCCGTCCCTTTTTGTTTACCGGCAATCGCCAAACCGGATACCCGATAAAAGTTGTAATCGGGGTATTTACCGGGGCCCGAAATCAACAAATCCTCTTTCTCGTACACCAGATCTTGGCGACGGTACTCTCCCATCTCAAAATCTGGGGTCAATTGGATAGCGGTGGTTGGACACGCCTCTTCACACAAACCGCAGAAAATGCAGCGCGAGAAGTTAATCCGGAAAAACTCCGGATACCAACGGCCATCTTCCTGCTCCGCTTTTTGTAATGAGATACAGCCAACCGGACAGGCGACAGCACACAAGTTGCACGCCACACAGCGCTCTTCGCCATCAGGATCTCGGGTTAACACTATCCGACCACGGTAGCGTGGCGGCAGGTAAACCTGCTCTTCAGGATATTGCAGCGTATCGCGCTTGCGCCAAGCATGGGTAAACACCATCCATAAACTGCGCAGCTGGGTTCCTGTTCCTATGAGAATTTCTTTTAACATCGCCATCATCCTTGCAATACCCGTTACTGGGCGTTGTACAGCACAACTACGCCCGTTACGATCAAATTGAATAACGTCAACGGCAGGCAAAACTTCCAGCCGAATGCCATCACTTGGTCATATCGGGGCCGGGGCAATGAAGCCCGGAGCAGGATAAAAAACATCACAAAAAAACCCGTTTTCAACACAAACCAGACTATCGGCGGCAATACTGGCCCCAGCCAGCCACCAAAAAACAAAGTGACTAGCAGTGCTGAAATTAAGACAATACCTATGTATTCGCCCACAAAGAACATGCCCCACTTCATCCCGGCATATTCAATGTGATAACCATCAGCCAGCTCTTGCTCTGCCTCCGGTTGGTCAAAAGGATGACGGTGAGTCACTGCAATCGCCGCCACCAAAAAGGTGACAAATCCTAAAAATTGCGGCACGACAAACCAAACCTGCTCCTGCGCTGCGACGATGTCGCGCATATTAAATGAGCCGGTGATTGCCACTATCCCCATGAGGGACAGCCCCATAAAAACCTCATAACTCAAGGTTTGGGCCGACGCACGTAAGCTACCCAGCAGTGAATATTTGTTATTACTCGACCAGCCAGCAAAGAGCACCGCATAAACAGCGAGCCCAGCCATGGCAAAGAAAAACAGAATACCGATATTCAGATCCGCAACGCCCCAAGTCGGGGTAATCGGAATAATGGCGAAGGTCAGCAAAAACGCGCCCATCGCAATCAGTGGTGCCAACATGAAAATCAATTTGTCGGCAAATGGCGGGATCCAGTCTTCCTTGAAAAACATCTTGATCATGTCAGCGGCCAGCTGCAGGATGCCAAACGGCCCAACGCGGTTCGGGCCATAACGGTCTTGCCATAGTCCTAGCAGCCGCCGTTCGATATAACTCATAAAAGCACCACAGCTGACCACCACCAATAAGATCACGATGGCTTTGGCTACGTCAGTGAGGATCAACCACGTAGTTGGCGACAATGCGCTCATAACACCGCCTCCTGCATATCTGTGATCACCTGTCCCAACAAGCCCAGCGGGATCCCAGCAAAACCAACCGGTAACGCAACCACGCCCGCCATCAGGTGCTTGTCGATACGCACCGGCAAACGGAAGTAATTCTTATCCCAACTAAAGCTGAGCAGCGTTCCTTCATTCACTGCCAGTTTTTGTGCATCCGCCTCACTGAGCCCAATCGTGGCCACTGGAGTGCGCGACTGGATCACTCCTGCGCGCTGTGACAGCTCTTCACTACCAAAAATGTGGTACTGACCCACCACTTGATAACCCTGACTTTCCGCAACCACCTCGACCTTTTGGTGAGGATACGGATGCAAGTGAGCAGGCTCATGCACTTGTGGTGTGATAAGACGCAGGCCAGGATCACCGGCTTTTAATCGTCCCCCCACTTTATCTTGGTACTTATTCCAAGCTTGCGGTGAGTTCCAACCGGGCGACCAGACAAACGGAATATCGGGATACAGCTCTTTCGAGCCAGAGTACCCTTCCATAGAAAATGCAAATGGAGTGTCAACATCCTGTGGCACACGTGGCTCGTGCACACTGATATTGGCACGCAACGCGGTACGACCGCTGTAACGGTGCGGAGAGCGCGCCAGTTTTAAACTGCGAATACGAAAATCCGCCTTCGGTGCGACGGCGGTCAAATTTGCCAACGCCGGGATCGTCTGCGCACATTGCTTGGACACCACATCAAAATGCGTCCACTCCGATTGCCGAGTCGCCGTATGGCTTTGCAATGCGGTTAACCACTGCCAGCTTTCTGCGACATGGTTATTTTCCGCATAGTAAGATGGCGCGTAGACCTGATAAAAACGCTGCGCTCGCCCTTCATGGTTGATCACTGTCCCATCGGCTTCTGCAAAACTGGCTGCTGGCAGCAGTAGAGTCGCTTTATCCGTCGTCGCAGTGTGCTGATGATCAAGCACAATCAGGTGAGGTACTGACGACAGCGCATGACTCACACTTGCCGCCGAGGCATGTCGGTATAAGTCCGCCTCCATCACGATCGCGACATCGGCTTGCGCTAAACGCGCTAAAGCCGGTTGCAGCGGCTGCGCGCCCAACATCACCAGACCTAAACTATTAACATCGGGAACAACCAGACTTAAACCTACCGCTGACTGACGCGCCTTTAATGCCAAAGCGATATTGGCAGCCGCTTTTAGCAACGCCTCTGAGCCGGCCGAGGAGCCAGAAATAATCAGTGGCTTTTTCGCTTGTAATAAGTAAGACGCTATTTGCTGGGCGACATCAGTAGTAGACTCACTACCGACCGACTCATGCCCTGCGCCCTGAATACAATCAGCAACGTTAAACGCTAACTCAGCTTGCTGCTCAGGATGAGCAAACCACGTCACTGACGCGATGTCATCGAGGCGCGTCGGAGCCAACGCGGTGATCATTACGGGATGACGGGCATGTTGCCCTATATTTTGAATCGCGGCAGTTTGCCAGCTATCGACACGTAACGCGGCCGCCATCTCGCGCGCTTTGCCTTTCGCCGCTTGACGCACCGATAAAGCAATACGCGGGGCAGTTTGGGTAATGTCTTCGCCTAACACCAAAACCGCATCATACTCTTCAATATCACGCAATGAAGGCAGTTCAATATTGGCGGTGTGCAGGATATCCAAAATTAACTGCTGACGCTGCCACTCAGCCTCATCAACCGCAGCATAAAAATTATTTTCCCCGACCAGTGAGCGCAATGCGAAATTGCTTTCCACGCTGGCGCGGGCAGAGCCAATACCGATAACCTGTTTGGCATGGCGCAGCGTATCGGCGGCCAAATTCAAGGCATGCTCTTGGCTTAGCGTGACAAAGCCTTCACCGGTATTCAGCTGCGCTTGTACCGGACGATCTTTGGCATTAACGAAACCGTAACCAAAACGGCCACGATCGCATAAGAAGTAGTGGTTCACCGCACCGTTATAGCGGTTCTCAATACGGCGCAATTCGCCATAGCGCTCACCCGGACTAATATTGCAACCGACACTGCAATGCTGGCAGATGCTCGGGGCAAACTGCATATCCCATTTACGGTTATAACGCTGAGAGTGGGTTTGGTCGGTAAATACACCGGTAGGACAAATTTCGATTAAGTTGCCGGAGAACTCACTTTCCAACGCCCCGTCTTCAACTCGCCCAAAATAGACATTATCGTGCGCGCCATACACGCCCAGATCAGTGCCATCCGCATAATCTTTGTAATAACGAACGCAGCGATAACAAGCTATACACCGGTTCATCTCATGAGCAATAAACGGGCCTAAATCCTGATTCTTATGCGTGCGCTTAGTAAAGCGATAACGGCGGGTATTGTGGCCGGTCATCACCGTCATATCCTGCAGGTGGCAAGCGCCGCCCTCCTCACAGACTGGACAATCATGGGGATGGTTGAGCATCAGCCATTCAACGACGCTTTTACGAAACGCTTTAGCCTCTTCATCTTCAATCGAGATGTAAGTACCATCTGTCGCCGGTGTCATACAAGACATCACCAAGCGGCCGCGTTTATCATCGGCATTCTGATATTGTTTCACCGCACATTGCCGACAAGCACCCACACTTCCCAGTGCCGGATGCCAACAGAAATACGGGATATCGAGTCCTAATGAGAGGCACGCCTGCAGGAGATTATCTGCACCATTGACCTCGAAATCCTTTCCATCAATGTGAATCGTCGCCATACCTAACAATCTTATTTTATGCCCACACGAACTGAGCTGGTGGTTAATACAGCAGGTGTTGCTAACCTCGCACGACTGACCTGCTTTCCGACATACGGCTTACCAAGTTTGCTTGAGTAAATTCGGTTGTATCCCCGCCACCTGACGCAGCGCCCCGTGAATATCACGGCTGATCCCAGCTTCAAATTCAGACCGAAAATATTTAAGTGCGCTTTGTAATGGCTCTACGGCTCCCGGAGCATGTGCGCAAAACGTTTTCCCTGGGCCTAAAAAGCTGCACAGCTGCTCAAGAATTTCGATATCTCCGGGCTGACCTTGGCCTTGCTCCAGCGCACGCAAGATCTTCACACTCCATGGCAATCCATCGCGGCACGGCGTACACCAACCACAAGATTCGCGCGCAAAAAACTCTTCCAGATTGCGCACCAAGCCAACCATGTTAATGCTGTCATCCACCGCCATCGCCAGCCCGGTTCCTAAACGGCTTCCGGCTTTGGCAATAGAGTCAAAATCCATCGGCAAATCAAGGTGCTCTTCCATTAAGAAGTCCGTACCCGCACCACCCGGTTGCCACGCTTTAAAGCGATAGCCCTCTAACATGCCACCGGCATACTCTTCCAATAGCTCACGCGCGGTGGTGCCAAACGGTACTTCCCATACACCAGGGCGGCGAACGCGGCCAGAGAACCCCATTAATTTGGTGCCTGCATCACTGCTTTTCCCAGCAGACAAGCCTTTATACCAATCACTGCCAAAATGCAGAATGTAAGGGATATTGTTGAGCGTCTCGACGTTATTTACACAGGTCGGTTTACCCCACGCCCCTGCAATCGCGGGAAATGGCGGTTTTGCTCTAGGATTGGCACGCCGACCTTCCAATGAGTTAATCAGCGCGGTCTCTTCACCACAGATATAACGCCCAGCGCCAGTGTGCACAAACAGCTCAAAATTAAATCCGGAGCCTAAAATATTGTTGCCAAGAAACCCCGCCGCCTTGGCTTCCTTGATCGCACGTCGCAGACGCTCGGCAGCCTCAACATACTCGCCGCGCAAGAAGATATAGCCTCGATAGGCACCTAGCGCATAGGCCGATAAGATCATGCCCTCAACGAGCTGATGCGGTAGCTGCTCCATCAGCAAACGGTCTTTATAAGTACCCGGCTCCATCTCATCGGCGTTACATAAAAGATATTTGCGATCGAACTTGCTGTCTGTGGGCATCAAGCCCCATTTGATGCCGGTAGAAAAACCTGCGCCACCACGGCCACGCAAACCGGAGTTTTTCACCACTGTAATGACATCTGAGGCTGACATGCTAGTCAGCGTTTTCTCGACAGCGGCATAGCCATCTTTCTTACGATACTCATCAATCCAAACCGGCTGTAAATCGGGGCGAATACGCCAAGTTAAAGGATGCGAATCTGCGCTCAAAATACTCATTCATATTTCTCCAGCAGCAAATCAACACTTTCGGGCGAGACATGGCTGTGCGTATCATCGTCAATCATGAGTGTCGGACTTTTATCGCAGTTACCTAAACAACACACCGGCAAAAGCGTAAAACGCTGATCTGATGTGGTTTGCCCTGGTTTGATGCCTAAACGGGTCTCTAATTTTTTCTGTATCGCTTGATAACCGGTGATATAGCACACCACACTGTCACAATAGCGAATTACATGACGCCCCACTGGACGGCGGAAAATTTGACTATAAAAGGTTGCCACGCCTTCAACATCGCTCGCGGGGATAGACAACACCTCAGCAATAGCTTCAATGGCCTCATCACAAACCCAACCGAAATGTTTTTGCACTAATTTCAACGCTTCAATGGATGCCGCGCGTGGATCTTCATAATGCGACATCTCATGCTGGATCTCGGCTTTTAGCGCCGCCGGCAAGACAAACTGTTGTGGTGAATGTTCTGCTTGATTGTCCATAATCACCGATCCACATCCGACATAACAAAATCAATACTGCCCAGATAAACAATCAGATCTGATACAAGGCTGCCACGGATCACACTCGGAATTTGCTGCAAATGCGCAAAGCTTGGAGTACGAATGCGGGTACGGTAGCTCATCGTGCTACCATCGCTAGTTAAGTAATAGCTGTTAGCGCCCTTGGTCGCCTCAATCATCTGAAACGACTCATTAGCAGGCATAATCGGCCCCCACGAGACTTGTAAGAAGTGGTTGATAAGCGTTTCGATATGCTGCAAAGCGCGCTCTTTTGGCGGTGGTGTGGTCAGCGGATGATCGGCTTTATACGGCCCCTCCGGCATGTTGTTCAGACATTGATCCACAATACGCAGGCTCTGGCGGATCTCCTCGACTCGCACTAATGCCCTATCGTAAGCATCACCATTGCTACCGGTTGGCACCTCAAAATCAAAGTTCTGATAACCGGAATAAGGCCGCCACTTGCGGATATCTAATCCTAACCCCGTGGCCCGTAAGCCTGCGCCCGTCACCCCCCACTCCAACGCTTGCTGGGTGTTGTAAGCCGCCACCCCAATGGTACGTCCACGCAAAATGCTATTACGCAGCGCTGCGGTAACATAACTTTCTAAGCGTTTTGGTAACCAGTCCAAAAACTCGCGCACCAGACGCTGCCAGCCTTGTGGTAAATCATGTGCAACGCCACCAATGCGAAACCACGCCGGATGCATGCGCGCACCCGTGATCGCTTCAATGATGTTGTAAATGCGCTGCCGATCGGAAAATGCATAGAACACCGGCGTCATCGCGCCGACATCCTGAATATAGGTGCCGAGAAACAGTAGATGGCTGTTGATTCGAAACAGCTCGGCAAGCATCACCCGGATCACTTCTACTTTGGCAGGGACGTGGATCCCAGCCAGTTTTTCAACCGCCAATACATAAGGCAGGTTATTCATCACCCCGCCTAAGTATTCGACGCGATCGGTATACGGAATATAGCTATGCCAAGACTGACGCTCGGCCATTTTCTCCGCACCGCGGTGGTGGTAGCCAATATCGGGGACACAATCGACTATTTCTTCGCCATCGAGCTGTAAAACAATGCGAAATGCGCCGTGTGCCGATGGATGATTAGGGCCAAGGTTCAAGAACATGAAGTCTTCGTTATCGGTGCCCTTGCGCATCCCCCAGTCTTCGGGTTTAAAACGCAGCGCCTCTTGTTCTAAATCTTGTTTAGCCACATCCAATGCAAACGGGTCGAATTCGGTTGCTCGCGCAGGGAAATCTTTGCGCAGAGGATGACCTTGCCAAGACTTTGGCATCATGATGCGAGTCAGATGAGGATGGCCGGTAAAAGTGATACCAAATAAATCCCAAACCTCACGCTCATACCAGTTAGCGTTACTGAAAATTGAAGTGATACTTGGGAGAGTGAGACTTTTTTCCGACAATGCCACTTTGAGTAAAACATCACTGTTTCGCTCAACCGACAATAAATGATAGAAAACCGTAAAATCCTGCGCGACCAGCTGTTCACGATGTGTGCGTAACCGCTCATCGACAGCATGCAAGTCATACAGCATGTTATAAGGCTTAGGAATTTTTTTTAAAAAGGAAATAACATCCACTAATGCCGATTTAGGCAACCAAATAACCGGCATGCCTGTTTTGCTCGTTTGTAACGTGAACATCTCACGGCCAAAACGAGAAATAAGCTCACCGATCACCGGATTATCCTGATGATTTTGAGCCGGCCAGCCATCGACCTGTGGCTGTATTTGAGAGTGCAATTCCATGGTCATTTCAGAGCAACTCCTGCTCGTTATACTTCATCAGGTGTGCGCAGATTTTTTATCTGAATTCGTTCTTCGCGCTTAAGATCTTTTTCCGGTGTCATTTGTGCTCGGTAAATACCTTGGTCACCGACAACCCATGACAACGGGCGTCTTTCCTTGCCAATCGATTCTTGTAATAACATCAAGGCTTGTAAAAACGCTTCCGGACGCGGAGGGCAACCCGGGATATACACATCCACCGGCAAAAACTTATCGACACCTTGCACTACCGAGTAGATGTCATACATGCCACCGGAATTAGCACATGCCCCCATGGATATCACCCACTTCGGCTCAAGCATTTGCTCATACAGGCGTTGAATAACAGGGGCCATTTTAATAAAACAGGTTCCCGCCACGACCATGAAATCAGCTTGACGCGGAGATGCCCTGATCACTTCGGCACCAAAACGAGCCACATCATGCGGAGAAGTAAACGCCGTCGTCATTTCCACATAACAGCATGACAAGCCGAAGTTGTAAGGCCATAAGGAGTTCTTACGCCCCCAATTCACCGTTGAATGCAAAACATCCTCCAGCTTGCCCATAAAAACACTGCGGTTAATCTGCTCCGATAAAGGATCTTCGACAGTTTCTTTTTTCTCCATCGGATAGCGGGCAGGTAAAGCATCCGGATCTATGCGGGTTAATGTGTACTTCATACAACAATCCTTGTAATTACTGCTTATGTGAAGCGCTCTGACTTACACCGCGCTTTGACTTTTCAGGGGTCCAATCCAGTGCCCCAATCCGCCACAGGTAAAACAAACCTATGAGCAGCACGACAATAAAGACGGATGCCTCAATTAATCCCAACCAACCACTCTCCCTGACGGAAACAGACCAGGCAAACAGGTATAAGGCCTCAACATCAAAGATCACGAAAATCATGGCCACCAAATAGAATTTGGCTGAGAAACGCAGGCGAGCACTACCGACAGAATCGACTCCGGATTCAAACGGCTGATTCTTAGAACGACCCCATGCCTTCCCCCCCAGCAATGAGGCAGTTCCAACCATAAATAAGCACAGAGCAATAATCGCCAGTACGAAGATTGCAAAAGACCAATGATGAGCAAGGACTTCCGATGTCATCCTCTTACCTTCAATAGCATTCAGATAGGAGAGTATTCACGGGTAATACCGGTGAATAGATATGTAGTTTTTAATCACTCCAACATCCCATCATGATTAAAAACATTATTCACATATTTTTTACACCAAAAGGTAACATAAAGTCAATGAGGACAAACGGTAGAAGCAACTTCATCAGCCACGAACACAATGAGATAAAACCTATCAATTTCAATGATGTAAATTAGATGCACACTGAAAATGATGATACAGCTGTAACTTAATTTGGTTGGGATTCGTTATCGATACGCAACAAAAAAGAGAGCAATGCCTAAGCACTGCTCTCTTTTTTAACTCCCAGACTAACAAGATAAGGTTTTATGCATTAAAACCTTTATAATGAAGCTGTTATGGTAAATATCTGATTTCAGCGAGTAACTACAGTGAAGCCGTAATTTTCACGTAGCGTGTTGGCCAGTTGTTCTTTCACTAACGGAGGTAACGCTGCAGCATGACATCCTTCCAAGGCACCAGCCAGCGCCCACAACAATTTTTCTGTCACATCACTGCACTGAGATTTAACTTGGATATAAGCAGCAACAGCCCCCAAGGCTTGCAATTCACTGATTGTACTAATGCCTGCTTTTCTAAGTAAACGCTCAGTTGATAG
This sequence comes from Plesiomonas sp. PI-19, assembly GCF_021368255.1. Taxonomy (NCBI): domain Bacteria; kingdom Pseudomonadati; phylum Pseudomonadota; class Gammaproteobacteria; order Enterobacterales; family Enterobacteriaceae; genus Plesiomonas; species Plesiomonas sp. PI-19. The sequence continues at coordinate 987,336 of NZ_JAJNMQ010000001.1, read as the reverse complement.
CCCCATATTTGGCAGGTCTTTTAACCGCTTTGCTAAACCACCACGTTTTTCTTCTTTATCTGCTCGCGCACCATTCAAAGCATGTGTTGCCATTGCGATCAATTGCTCTACGTTATCCCATGTTGCTTGTTCGACTTTGTAATAACGCAACATAACTGGACGACCACGTTTGGTATAAACAAAAGGCGTCATTCCTCGTGCAATAAAGCGGGCTTCCAACCCCGTACATGCACGCAGATAAAGATGATCCTCTGAAACCACGGCAAACATCACATCCCCTTGATATAAGCCGAAGCCGCCAAACATAGAGCGTGATTTAACTTCACCAAAACAACCAGAGAATACTTCACACGCTTTCTTGATCAGATTCTTATCTACAGTGTTCATGGCTCCCCTCCATAACTGCTTGCTTCGAGCTCTTAAACAAGAGTGATAACAAGCTCTCCCTTTAATTTGTAACACGCAATAATTTGTAAAATCGCAATAAGTTTCAGAAGCGGATCTCATCACTATGAAATCGAAGCTATCTTCGCGATTTTTGACACATTAAGCAACACCAGCCGTCACATTATTGACGCAATTATATACATCAGAAATCTCATCCGCCTATTTTTTATCCATGTGAGATATTTCATTTTCGCGTTAATAACCTGCTCAGATACCGGAAAAACTCTTTTTTTGTGACAAAAAACAAAATAATTATGCAACCAATTAAGCAACTTTAGATAGGTTTATCGATCTTTTTTTGTACAAAGACGCAAATCTAGTCTATTTATTTATATTAAAAAACAACAACTAAATGTTTTTGTGATTAAAAATCAACACGATATGTTATTCATTTTCTTTACCCGTTCGTTTACATGTGTAACTGTTTGCGAACTTAATCACGTTAGTCTTGTATCTTTTAAAACTCTCGGTAGACTTATTACTAAGAATGGAACATTTGGGCAGGTATTTTAATACTTGCTAACAAAGGAATGTTCATTCAAGAATGACGAAAGACCTGTGAGTTTTTCGCGCAAAATTTATGCCTTTCATTGATGATAACGAGGCGCAAGATGAAAAAAACTGCAATCGCTCTGGCTCTGGCCGGTATGGCATTCGCTGCTTCTACTCAAGCAGCTCCACAAGACGGTACTTGGTACACCGGTGCTAAACTGGGTTGGTCTAACTACTTCAATACTGAAAGTGGTCAAGACTTCTTCGGTTCAGACGGCGTCCTGAGCCGCTCAACTAACTTCACTAAAAACTCTCTGGGTGGTGGTGTATTTGGTGGTTACCAAGTAAACCCATGGTTCGCAGTTGAAATGGGTTACGACTACCTGAACAAGCTGAAAAGCGACAATGGCGACCTGCGTACTCAAGGCATTCAACTGAGCGGTAAGTTCAGCTACCCAGTAATGCAAGATCTGGATCTGTACACCCGTCTGGGTGCTATGGGCTACCGTGCCGACATGAAGGGTAACGCTAACGAAGATTATAACCGTCACGAAACTGGTATTCGTGGTCTGGCCGCCGTTGGTGCAGAATACGCATTCAACGACAACTGGGCTGGCCGTCTGGAATACCAATACACCAACAAACTGGGTAACAGCAACCAAGTTGGCACCTCTGCTGACAACGGCCTGCTGACCTTCGGTGTATCTTACCGTTTCGGTCAAACTGTAGAAGCAGCCCCTGCTCCAGTTCCAGCTCCAGCTCCAGAAATCGAAACCAAGCGTTTCACTCTGACTTCTGACGTTCTGTTCAACTTCGGTAAAGCAACTCTGAAGCCAGAAGGTCAGCAAGCTCTGCAGAAGATGTACGCTGAAATCCAGAACATGGGTCTGAAAGACAAGACTGCTGTTATCATCGGTTACACTGACCGTATCGGTTCCGATGCTTTCAACATGAAGCTGTCTCAAGAGCGTGCTCAATCTGTTGCTAGCTACCTGGAAAGCCTGGGTGCTCCAGCTAACATGCTGACTGTAGAAGGTCGCGGTAAAGCTGATCCAGTAACTGGTAACAAGTGTGACGGTATCAAGAACCGTAACGCTCTGATTTCTTGCCTGGCTCCAGACCGCCGTGTAGAAATCGAAGTTCAAGGTGTTAAAGAGCAAGTTGTTGAAGCTCAGCAGTAATACTTGAACTCTGAATAAAATAAACCCCGCATTGCGGGGTTTATTTTTTGAGTAGCTCAACCAAATCTTTTCTTACTTCGTCAACTTGACTCTGATAACGCTTTTTCGTGCTCGACTCGTCCAAAAGATGCGTAATGGTCGCTGACAATGTCATTCCAAGTTCATTTGCACGCTCTGAAAGTTTCTTCCACACCGCATATTCCAAATCGATTGATTTTTTTCTCGTTGCCGTTTTTTCAGCATCGAAATAGCGCTTACGGGTCGCTCTAACTACTTGCTTAAGTTTGATATCCAGCGCCGGATTGAGATTAGCAGCAATCCATGCAGAGATCGCTTCTGGATTATTCGCACACTCTTGTAAACGCAAAACGGCATCTTCCACCGCACTGTTTTCTGTGTAGTGCGTGATATTTTCACCTGCCTGCGCTTTTTTGACCAAGTATTTCCATTTCCAACCACTTTCTAAATTGTCAAGTTGTTGATATTTCATTGTTAAAATCTCAGCGGGCGGTATATTCTAAACGAAAATCATGATAGCAAATGCAGACACAGTGCGCTTACATACAAGCGCCGTATCATAGGGTAAATTTGTTATAATCTCACTCTCAATTCATTATGCAGTGTACGAACTTGACTAAACAAGAACTCGAATGGCAGCAACTTTTGCCGAATACTGAACAGTACATGCCGCTATTTTCCAGCGCGGATGAACAACCACCTTACTCATTCCTCGATATTCAGCCAAGACTTGCCGACAGTCTGGATCGTTTTTGTCGTCTTCGCACTAATCCATCGTTCCTGCTAGTGAAAGGCAAAGAGAACCAACGCTACCTTTCTCTGCTTGCCGAAGCGGTACGTGAGCGTGTACCGCCTCTAGAAGACACAATCGGCTTTCATTATCAGTTTGATAGCCATTCGTTACGCGTTAATGGTGCACCTGCGACATCCGATGCCGATAATTTCGCCGCAAATACGGTCTGTGCCTATGCTGAATGGGTCTCGTGGGAGCAGTTATTCGGTAGCGTTAAAGAGTTCAATAACCAGATTATTATGGAGCCAGGACTTATCCATAAAGCTAATGGTGGTTATTTAGTTCTTCCTCTTCGCACACTGCTCATTCAGCCCGAAATCTGGTTACAACTGCGAAAAACCCTGCTAAGTAAACAATTTCAGTGGTGTAATGCAAACGACAGCAAACCATTACCGCTACCTATTCCTTCCATGCCACTTGATCTGCGCCTAATTTTAGTCGGCGATCGTTTCAGCATGGCTGAATTCGGCGAGCTTGAGCCGGATCTGGATACTCTTTCAATGTACACGGAGATTGAAGATGATCTGGAAATCGACTCAGATGAAACACTCTCTGCTTGGCTAGGTTATGTCAACAGCCTTGCCAATGAACTGGAACTTCCATCATTAAAGCAAGACGCATGGCCAATTTTGTTACATGCCGGCGCGAGAGAAACGAACGACCAACAACGCTTGCCACTGTGCCCGCTCTGGCTCGAGGCGCTGCTGGCCGAAGCCAGCCTTGAATCGGATGACGAGCCGATCAGCGCAGAGGCATTATCAAATGCTATTCATGCTCGTCGTGACCGCGCTGGATATTTGCCAGAGAGAGCAATGGATGATATTCACCGCGGACAGGTCTTTATTGACACCGAAGGCGCTCAGATTGGCCAAGTCAATGGCTTATCAGTCCTCGAATATCCTGGTCATCCTTTTGCTTTTGGCGAGCCTTCTCGCATCAGTTGTGTTGTGCATCTGGGTGATGGTGACATTTCTGACGTGGAGCGTAAAGTTGAGCTCGGCGGTAATATTCACGCCAAAGGCATGATGATCATGCAAGCCTACTTAGCATCAGAGCTAGCCTTGGAGCAACAGCTGCCTTTCTCTGCCTCGCTAGTTTTTGAGCAGTCCTACGGTGAGGTTGACGGTGATAGCGCGTCTTTGGCTGAATTATGTGCCTTAGTTAGCGCTCTGTCGTTACAGCCGGTCTCGCAATCGATCGCCATCACGGGTGCCGTCGACCAATTTGGCCGTGTCCAACCGGTTGGTGGCATCAATGAAAAAATTGAAGGCTTCTTTGCCGTATGTGAAAACCGCGGATTAACTGGCGAACAAGGCATCATTTTACCCGCCAGCAATCTTCGTCATCTGTGTTTGTCTGACGATGTCGTTGAAGCAGTAAAAGATGGAACCTTCCACGTTTATGCTGTTGAGCATGCCTCAGAGGCGCTATCGCTATTAACGGGTCTGCCATTTGACAGTGATGATGAGAAACAGCCGTCCCTGTTAGGATTGATTGAGCAGAGAATTGAACAGCTTAATCAGACCGAACAGCAAACGACTCCTTGGTGGTTGCGGTGGACTAACTGGTTCAACCACAGCTGATCGGAGTTGTTCAGCGTACAAGTGTTCGCTAAGTTAGTGGCAGAATTCACTACCAGACGTTGTACGCTATGTTGATGAAACGTTTTTCATATTCCAAGGAAGAGCTGCTGGCCTCCAGCCGCGGTGAGTTATTCGGTGAAACCGGTCCACAATTACCAGCACCTAATATGCTGATGATGGATCGCATCGTCAAAATGTCTGAAACCGAAGGTAACTTTGGTAAAGGCTATATCGAAGCCGAACTGGATATCAATCCAGATCTTTGGTTCTTTGCGTGCCACTTCCCTGGCGATCCAGTAATGCCTGGCTGCTTAGGACTGGATGCCATGTGGCAGCTGGTTGGCTTCTTCCTAGGCTGGACTGGTGGTGAAGGCAAAGGCCGCGCATTAGGTGTAGGTGAAGTGAAATTCACTGGTCAGATCCTACCTACAGCCAAGAAAGTAGTTTACCGCATCCATATCAAGCGCCTGATTAATCGTAAGTTGATTATGGGTATGGCGGATGGTGAAGTTGAAGTCGATGGCCGCGTCATCTATACCGCGACAGATCTGAAAGTCGGTTTGTTTAAAGACACCTCAGGCTTTTAATACACGAGTAATATCAAGACCCCAAAGACCAGCTTTCGAGCTGGTTTTTTATTGCTATGTAAACCTAACAGCTTATCCACTCAGATAATAACGATCGTGATTGATAGGATACTGTCGCGCTAACAAACGCGAGTTGAACTGAACGAGTCGGGAAAAGGGCTAAATACAGCGTTTATATATGTGCATGAGATAGTTCGCTGAAGCAACGCTCAAGCAGCGCAGAAAAGAGAACACTCTCAGGCATACGAACAACTAGCTAAATCCAAATCAAAGCACCCTAAAGATAACAAACGAAATCTGGGTAACCCCAAACGCAAAAAGCCCATCCTAACGGATGGGCTCTTCACTTATTTGATGCCTAGCAGTTCCCTACTCTCGCATGGGGAGACCCCACACTACCATCGGCGCTACGGCGTTTCACTTCTGAGTTCGGCATGGGGTCAGGTGGGACCACCGCGCTATCGCCGCCAGGCAAATTCTGTTTCTCTATCGCGTACACATCTTGTTGTGTCTCGCGCCAGAGTTAAAATCTAAAAACAAGCTGTATAACTGATATGTTGTTCTTTGAACAAGTAACTGTGACTTCATTCATCCAACATCACTTTGGCGTTGTATGGTTAAGCCTCACGGGCAATTAGTACAGGTTAGCTCAACGTATCGCTACGCTTACACACCCTGCCTATCTACGTCGTAGTCTCCAACAACCCTTTAGGAGGCTTTAAGCCTCAGGGATGACTCATCTCGGGGCAAGTTTCGCGCTTAGATGCTTTCAGCGCTTATCTCTTCCGCATTTAGCTACCCGGCAATGCCACTGGCGTGACAACCGGAACACCAGAGATGCGTCCACTCCGGTCCTCTCGTACTAGGAGCAGCCCCCCTCAATCATCCAACGCCCACGACAGATAGGGACCGAACTGTCTCACGACGTTCTAAACCCAGCTCGCGTACCACTTTAAATGGCGAACAGCCATACCCTTGGGACCAACTTCAGCCCCAGGATGTGATGAGCCGACATCGAGGTGCCAAACACCGCCGTCGATATGAACTCTTGGGCGGTATCAGCCTGTTATCCCCGGAGTACCTTTTATCCGTTGAGCGATGGCCCTTCCATTCAGAACCACCGGATCACTAAGACCTACTTTCGTATCTGCTCGACCTGTCCGTCTCGCAGTTAAGCTAGCTTCTGCCTTTGCACTAACCGCATGATGTCCGACCATGCTTAGCTAACCTTCGTGCTCCTCCGTTACTCTTTAGGAGGAGACCGCCCCAGTCAAACTACCCACCAGACACTGTCCGTATCCCGGATTACGGGACAACGTTAGAACATCAAACATTAAAGGGTGGTATTTCAAGGTCGGCTCCACGCAAACTGGCGTTCACGTTTCAATGCCTCCCACCTATCCTACACATCAAGGCTCAATGTTCAGTGTCAAGCTATAGTAAAGGTTCACGGGGTCTTTCCGTCTTGCCGCGGGTACACTGCATCTTCACAGCGATTTCAATTTCACTGAGTCTCGGGTGGAGACAGCCTGGCCATCATTACGCCATTCGTGCAGGTCGGAACTTACCCGACAAGGAATTTCGCTACCTTAGGACCGTTATAGTTACGGCCGCCGTTTACCGGGGCTTCGATCAAGAGCTTCGCTTTCGCTAACCCCATCAATTAACCTTCCGGCACCGGGCAGGCGTCACACCGTATACGTCCACTTTCGTGTTTGCACAGTGCTGTGTTTTTAATAAACAGTTGCAGCCAGCTGGTATCTTCGACTGAGTTCAGCTCCATCCGCAAGGGACTTCACCTACCATCAGCGTGCCTTCTCCCGAAGTTACGGCACCATTTTGCCTAGTTCCTTCACCCGAGTTCTCTCAAGCGCCTGAGTATTCTCTACCTGACCACCTGTGTCGGTTTGGGGTACGATTTCTGGTAACCTGATGCTTAGAGGCTTTTCCTGGAAGCGTAGTATCAGCTACTTCAGCACCGTAGTGCTTCGTCATCACGCCTCAGTGTTAATGAAAGACCGGATTTGCCTAGTCTCTCCACCTTCACGCTTAAACCGGGACAACCGTCGCCCGGATAGCCTAACTTTCTCCGTCCCCCCTTCGCAGTTACCACAAGTACGGGAATATTAACCCGTTTCCCATCGACTACGCTTTTCAGCCTCGCCTTAGGGGTCGACTCACCCTGCTCCGATTAACGTTGAACAGGAACCCTTGGTCTTCCGGCGAGCGGGCTTTTCACCCGCTTTATCGTTACTTATGTCAGCATTCGCACTTCTGATACGTCCAGCATACCTCACAGTACACCTTCAACCGCTTACAGAACGCTCCCCTACCCAATAACACCTAAATGTCATTGCCGCAGCTTCGGTGCATGGTTTAGCCCCGTTACATCTTCCGCGCAGGCCGACTCGACTAGTGAGCTATTACGCTTTCTTTAAATGATGGCTGCTTCTAAGCCAACATCCTAGCTGTCTAAGCCTTCCCACATCGTTTCCCACTTAACCATGACTTTGGGACCTTAGCTGGCGGTCTGGGTTGTTTCCCTCTTCACGACGGACGTTAGCACCCGCCGTGTGTCTCCCGGATAGCACTCTACGGTATTCGGAGTTTGCAAAGGGTTGGTAAGTCGGGATGACCCCCTAGCCTTAACAGTGCTCTACCCCCGTAGGTGTTCGTCCGAGGCGCTACCTAAATAGCTTTCGGGGAGAACCAGCTATCTCCCGGTTTGATTGGCCTTTCACCCCCAGCCACAAGTCATCCGCTAATTTTTCAACATTAGTCGGTTCGGTCCTCCAGTTAGTGTTACCCAACCTTCAACCTGCCCATGGCTAGATCACCGGGTTTCGGGTCTACACCTTGCAACTAATTCGCCCTATTAAGACTCGGTTTCCCTACGGCTCCCCTATTCGGTTAACCTCGCTACAAAATGTAAGTCGCTGACCCATTATACAAAAGGTACGCAGTCACACCACGAAGGTGCTCCCACTGCTTGTACGTACACGGTTTCAGGTTCTATTTCACTCCCCTCACAGGGGTTCTTTTCGCCTTTCCCTCACGGTACTGGTTCGCTATCGGTCAGTCAGGAGTATTTAGCCTTGGAGGATGGTCCCCCCATCTTCAAACAGGATACCACGTGTCCCGTCCTACTCATCGAGCTCACAGCAATGCGTCTTCGTGTACGGGGCTATCACCCTGTATCGCCGGACTTTCCAATCCGTTCCACTAACGCATCCACTGATTCAGACTCTGGGCTGCTCCGCGTTCGCTCGCCGCTACTAACGGAATCTCGGTTGATTTCTTTTCCTCGGGGTACTTAGATGTTTCAGTTCTCCCGGTTCGCCTCGTTAAGCTATGGATTCACTTAACGATACCTAAGTTATCTTAGGTGGGTTTCCCCATTCGGACATGGTTGGCTATAGCGCTCCATCCCAGCTCACCAACCCTTTTCGCAGGGTAGCACGTCCTTCATCGCCTCTGACTGCCAAGGCATCCACCGTGTACGCTTAGTCACTTAACCATACAACCCAAAATAATGTCGGGCTGAATGCTAGTCACTAAACTGGTCGTTGCCAGTTTCTCAAGTCGCTTGTTCTCAAGAACTTCAGTTATTTTTCAGCTTGTTTTCAAATTTTTAAAGAGCAGTTGTGCATCCGAAGACACATCAAACAATCTGTGTGAACACTCAGCTTAAGCGCCAAATATCTCAGGTAAGGAGGTGATCCAACCGCAGGTTCCCCTACGGTTACCTTGTTACGACTTCACCCCAGTCATGAATCACAAAGTGGTAAGCGCCCTCCCGAAGGTTAAGCTACCTACTTCTTTTGCAACCCACTCCCATGGTGTGACGGGCGGTGTGTACAAGGCCCGGGAACGTATTCACCGCGGCATTCTGATCCGCGATTACTAGCGATTCCGACTTCATGGAGTCGAGTTGCAGACTCCAATCCGGACTACGACATACTTTATGGGATTCGCTCACTATCGCTAGCTTGCCGCCCTTTGTATATGCCATTGTAGCACGTGTGTAGCCCTACTCGTAAGGGCCATGATGACTTGACGTCATCCCCACCTTCCTCCGGTTTATCACCGGCAGTCTCCTTTGAGTTCCCGACCGAATCGCTGGCAACAAAGGATAAGGGTTGCGCTCGTTGCGGGACTTAACCCAACATTTCACAACACGAGCTGACGACAGCCATGCAGCACCTGTCTCAGAGTTCCCGAAGGCACCAATCCATCTCTGGAAAGTTCTCTGGATGTCAAGAGTAGGTAAGGTTCTTCGCGTTGCATCGAATTAAACCACATGCTCCACCGCTTGTGCGGGCCCCCGTCAATTCATTTGAGTTTTAACCTTGCGGCCGTACTCCCCAGGCGGTCGATTTAACGCGTTAGCTCCGGAAGCCACGCCTCAAGGGCACAACCTCCAAATCGACATCGTTTACAGCGTGGACTACCAGGGTATCTAATCCTGTTTGCTCCCCACGCTTTCGCACCTGAGCGTCAGTCTTTGTCCAGGGGGCCGCCTTCGCCACCGGTATTCCTCCAGATCTCTACGCATTTCACCGCTACACCTGGAATTCTACCCCCCTCTACAAGACTCTAGCTTGCCAGTTTCAAATGCAGTTCCCAAGTTGAGCTCGGGGATTTCACATCTGACTTAACAAACCGCCTGCGTGCGCTTTACGCCCAGTAATTCCGATTAACGCTTGCACCCTCCGTATTACCGCGGCTGCTGGCACGGAGTTAGCCGGTGCTTCTTCTGCGAGTAACGTCAATGCCACTAGGTATTAACTAGTGACCCTTCCTCCCCGCTGAAAGTGCTTTACAACCCGAAGGCCTTCTTCACACACGCGGCATGGCTGCATCAGGCTTGCGCCCATTGTGCAATATTCCCCACTGCTGCCTCCCGTAGGAGTCTGGACCGTGTCTCAGTTCCAGTGTGACTGGTCATTCTCTCAAACCAGTTAGAGATCGTCGCCTTGGTGAGCCATTACCTCACCAACTAGCTAATCCCACCTGGGTTCATCCGATAGCATGAGGTCCGAAGAGCCCCCACTTTGGTCCGTAGACGTTATGCGGTATTAGCTACAGTTTCCCGTAGTTATCCCCCTCTATCGGGCAGATCCCCAGGCATTACTCACCCGTCCGCCGCTCGTCACCCAAGGAGCAAGCTCCTCTGTGTTACCGCTCGACTTGCATGTGTTAGGCCTGCCGCCAGCGTTCAATCTGAGCCATGATCAAACTCTTCAATTTAAAGTTTGTCGCTCGAATAAACTGGCAAATAAATTGTTCAGTCACTCGTTTAACTTAATATCTTTTGGATATCAGCATTCTCAAACGAGTGCCCACACAGATTGTCTGATTAACTTTTTAAAGAGCAATGTCGCTTCACGTCCGATTTGCTTTCGCGTTTCGTTCCGTGCCGACAGGGAGCGCATTATAGGGCGGCGCCGAAAAGACGCAAGGGCTAATTCACCCTTTTTATCGAAAAACACTTCAAGCGCGCAAACATTGAACTAAATCACGTTTTTTGTGTATTTAACCACCGATCTATAGCCAATACCTCATACCTCTGGAGTCTCATTTCGCTCGAGAAGGACGATTTCCCGCACTTGTTCTCGTTTTTCATCTCTACACATACATAAAGCTCACGGATAAAGCTCCCCCTACGCAGCGTTAATGAGTGTAGATGCATAACTGAACTTTTACCGCCTTTCCTTATCATTCATTTTCGAACGCAAAAATGAGTGCTTAGACTCGGATGCATCACTCAACAACGGGGGTTTGTAATAAATGACTGGTTTATCGCAAAATCCTTCAGGATACGTTTAATAAATGGCGTAATCATGACGCTTATATCCAGCAATTACCGATCATTTCGCCTGCCGCGCTGCATGCGCTCTCAGGCCCGTTGAAAGAACACACCATCAATGACCAAGCCGCTACAGTCTTATTACGATCTGATTGATAACCCTTCGCACCGCTGCCCCTGCATCTTGGTGCTGGATACGTCCTACAGTATGTACGACATTGCTATCCGCGAGCTAAATCAGGGGTTGCAGCAATTCATTCAAGCGGTGAAGCATGATGATTATGCGGGGCAATCAGTGGAAGTGGGCGTGGTGACGTTTGGTCATCGAGTGATCCCGCAACTGCCGCTGACACCCGTTCGACAAATTGAGAACGTAGATAACTTTGTTGCCAGTGGTGATAGCCCGATGGGCGCCGCAGTACATGCCGGTTTGGATATCTTGGAAGCGCGTAAACGTGCCTATCAAAAAGCGGGAGTGGCTTACCACCAGCCGTGGCTGATTTTGATGACAGATGGAGTGCCTACTGATGAATGGCGCTCAGCAGCTGTACGTTGTCAGACTCTGGCCGATCAGAAAAAACTCTCGGTGTATTCGATTGCCATGGGCCCAGATGCGGATTTAAATGTGTTAACGCACTTTGGTGAGCGTAAACCGATGCGCCTACGTGGACTGCGTTTTCGCGAGTTTTTCCAATGGCTGTCCGCCAGCATGGAGCGCCTGAGCCAATCCCATCCGGATATGCCAGATACCGAAGAAGTTGATACCTTAGGTTGGGAAGCGCTGTGAATCCGGGCGATAAAATTCTGGATATTCACGGTCATTTTCGCCGTTTAGGGGCATACATTGGCCGCGGCGGTGAAGGCACGGTATTTGCCCTGCAGCACCAACCTGACATTCTCATCAAATGTTACCACGCTGGGCGTAGAGCGCTGCCCGCTTACAGTAAAGAGCAACGAGCGAAAATCACCCAACAGATCAGCATGTCTGCTGCGCTGCGTACGTTGCCGTTAGCCTGGCCGCGGGTACTGATTTTTGATGAGATGCAAAACTGGCTGGGCTATGCCATGTACCATGCCCGTGGATTTCCGCTGGCCAAGCTGATTCATCCTAATTTGTATCATCAGCATGCGCCGGCACTCAATCGCATCGAGTTAGTGGGCTATCTGCTCAATCTACTGGCCACGCTGGATGCTTTGCATCAGCAAAATATTTTTGTCGGGGATCTTAATCCGCACAATTTGTTGTGCGACCCACATACCGGCACAGTCACATTGCTCGATTGCGACAGTTTTCAAATCCCACATTCTGATGAGCAAGTTTTTGCCTGTACCGTTGGTCACCCAAGCCTGCTACCGCCCGAATTTCGGGGGAAATCACTGAAAGAGACGCGACGTAATGCTGCCTCCGATTGTTACGCCGTGGCGATGATCACCTTTATGACGTTAATGATGGGGCGACACCCGTTTGATCATCAAGGAGGGGAAAGCTTAGCGGATAATATGACGAAGGGCTTTTTCCCTTATGCGCGTTGTAACATTAGTGCCGATGGCCAGCACCATATCCCTCTGGGTGAATGGTACTTATTGTGGCAAATGATCCCTGATACATTGCAGCAACTGTTTGAGCGCTGCTTTATTGAAGGCCTGCACCAGCCAGAAAAGCGCCCCACTCTGACGGAATTCCGGCAACATTTGCAGCATTACCACGGCCAGCTGGTCAATGGCGAGAAAGCACCATGTTTAGGGATCCCTCGGCGCATGGCGCTTGAGGCACCCTCTTCAAGCGAATCTAAGCCAGTCATGCTGCGCAGGGCCACACCTGAGCGAGATGTAGTAAGCCGAGTGGTTGAAAGCATCGTTATCTAAGCGATGTATAGCACTAAACAGGCAGCTATAAAGAAAACGATAAGTAGCATGCAAAACATCATGCTACTTAGTCTAATAAGCGTTATTTAAGATAAACGATGTGCTATTCAGGGAAGGCTATGTGCCCCTAGCAGACTACTGCCATGGGCATCACGCAGACTGTACCGATTTCTCTGCACTTTTTTCTTCGACACCTTCTTGTATCGTCACGTGCTGTTCTGACTGCATATTTTTCTTCTGCGCTAATTTGCCATGCAGCCAAACACCGCTGGCTTTCATGCTGTAACCAAATACCGCACCTAACACCAGCGATGGCACAACCACCTGCCATTGGCCGTTAGCTGCAAAAGTCGCACAGCAGCCAATGAATGTCCCTGGAATGAATTTCAGCCAGTTTTGCTTGGCTTGGATACACATAAAGAAAGAGACGACGGCGGTCAGCATATAACCGGCAATTTCCAGATGCGGAGTTAATGCGCTGCCATGCAGGATAACCATCGCCCAGAAAACACCGCTCAGATTAGTCAGCACGCTAAGCAGCAAGCCACGTAACCCATCGACTGGAGACGCAAAATAGGTGGTGCAGCCGAGGAAACCCGCCCAACTGAGCAAACCGAGACTAACCGCAACCCAAGCCCAAAGACCAGATAGAAGACCGGTAGTCAGTGCGATTGCCATAAGAATGCTCATACTTTTGCGCTCCGTAGTATAGAAGGAGCGAAGTATAAGGATCTGACTATTGTCAGATAAAGAGGTGCATCAAACTTTTATGCAAATACTCAGCGTGAAAATCACCGTAAAGTGACTTACATCACACAATTTATGTATTTCACATACTCAGCCATGCTGATGAAACGCGATTAACCCGCACACGCATACGCCCCGTAGGCCAGCGTAGAGGCAGGAGACAGGCGATCATTCATCACCTTAATCGGCTCGCCAAGAGCCAGAGGACGATCATTGAGGATCATCTGAGGCTGGGCAACTAAGCACAAACTGGCGTTACCGCTATTTTCCACCACAAACAGCAATACTTTTTCTTCGCTATCAACCAATTGTACTTGAACCAATTCACCCATTTCCGGTGAATAGCCATGATTGATTTGGGCAAAATACCAGCTCTTTGGCATTACTGGTTTTAAAAAGCGTTGCGCGGCAACGGCGTTTAAAACTAATTCCGCTTTCTGTGCCGATGTCAGTGGGCTAGCGTGTAAGCCATCCATATAATCATAATATTGCGCTGTATCTTCGACCGTAAATGCACAGCCAGAAAAAATATCCGCAATCAAAAAACGACCCGCGAGCCGGGAGCGAAATACCATTCCATTGGCAAGATCGAGCATTAAACGGTCAAACTCGGCGTCAAAATACCATTTCCAGCGATCGTCCGGCTTGATTTTCATTATCAGACCTAATGTATTTTATCAGTGTAGACAGTGTGTTTTATAAAACGGCAAGGTACAGGATAAATGTAAACCAGACAGGCGTTATTGCAAACCCCTGTCTGGCCTTTTATGCAGAAATAATCAGAGATGGGACACAATATCTTTAATTAAACGCGGACCATGATAAATAAAGCCAGAATAAATCTGCACCAGTGATGCTCCCGCAGCCATTTTCTCACGCGCGGCAATGGCTGAATCAATCCCGCCGACACCGATTATCGGTAACTGTCCTTTCAGCTCAGCGGATAATTTACGGATCACTTCAGTACTGCGATGCTGTAACGGTCGGCCACTTAATCCCCCCGCTTCTTCGGCATGCTTATATCCTTGTACCAAACTGCGGTCTAATGTGGTGTTAGTGGCAATGACACCATCAATTTTATAACGCACCAAGCTATCGGCAATTTGGATTAACTCTTCATCGGTTAAATCTGGTGCAATTTTCACCGCAACCGGTACATAACGGCCATGCTTTTTATGCAGCTCTTCTTGGCGCAATTTTACGCTTTGCAGCAAATCATCCAACGCTTCGCCATATTGTAATGTACGCAGGCCCGGCGTATTTGGAGAGGAAATATTGATCGCAATATAACCGGCATGCTCGTACACTTTATCCATACAAATCAGGTAATCATCTTTACCCTTCTCTACCGGCGTATCTTTGTTTTTACCAATATTGATACCGATGATGCCATCGTATTTCGCCTGTTTTACATTCTCGACCAGATAATCGACACCCATATTATTAAAGCCCATCCGGTTGATGATCCCTTCGGCTTCCAAAATGCGGAATAGACGTGGCTTGTCATTACCCGGTTGCGGACGTGGCGTTACGGTACCGACTTCGATAAATCCAAATCCCATCGCACCCAATGCATCGAGGCAATCAGCGTTTTTATCCAGACCCGCGGCTAAACCCACTGGATTTTTAAAGCTCAAACCCATGCAGCTGACAGACTTATTGGGGATATTTTGACGGATGACGTATTCGAGGGGAGTGCCGGTGATCAGCTTAAGATTATGAATGGTTAAATCATGAGCGCGTTCTGGCTCAAATTGAAAAATGGCTTGTCGGGCTAAACGGTAAAGCATGATACCTCTCCTGATAAACGCGCGGTCACGAATCCTGCGCATCAACGGGAGGGCTACACAGCAGAGGGAGAAAAAAGCAGTACCGGTCTGTGTGTTTCCTCACCCGGAACTGCGCAATCATCAAGCATAAACGAGCTGAATGCCCCGGTCAGAAACCGGAGTCGCATTATGGTCAAGTTGATCGGCTTTGTCATTGTGTTTCGTCAATTTTTGTCACTTTCAGCAGCGTTGCAGACTAACAATGCTGTTTTGCGCATTTATTTCCAGTCGAAAGCGACCATTAACACCGTTATGTAGCAAAAATGTACGAAAACGGGCCGCCGGTAAACTCAGCCGCTTTCCCTCTTCAGACCAGACCAAAATTTGCCGAGCTTGACCATGGTAGTGGTGTAAAAAGGTTTGATAATCAATTGAAAGGGAAAAATGGAAGATCATCGCAAACAATACGGCAGGTTGCCCTGCCGTATCCGGTTAAACAGACAAATATGCTGAAAAGTAGGATTTTATCCCCTCAGCAGGCTTAGCCTAAAGACTTGGTGATTTTTTCAAACAAATCACGTGCCAAATTGTCCAGTTTTTGTAAACGTAACAGCTGCTCGCGCATCAATTGCTGACGTTCGGCGTCATAACGCCCTAAGCGGATCAACGGCTCAATCAACCGTGACGCCACCTGAGGATTACGGCTATTCAGCTCCACCAGCACATCGGTCAGGAAGCGATAAGCTGAGCCATCTTTAGCATGGAAGGCCGATGGATTACCCGATGCAAAAGCACCTATCAGGGAGCGCGTACGGTTCGGGTTCGCCAAGCTGAATGACGGATGCTGCATCAACGCTTTCACGTTTTCCAGCACATTGGCCGCCGGACTGGTTGCCTGCAACATGAACCACTTATCCATCACCAAACCATCGTGCTGCCATTTATCCGCAAAGTGCTGCATCAGGTTGTCACGGCATGGCAACTCGGCACTGACAGCAGCAGACAGCGCGGCTAGCGTATCAGTCATGTTATCGGCCTGCTCGTATTGACGACGCACCAGTGCGTCAGCCCCTTCAGCAAAGGCCAAATAACTGAGGCAAGTATTACGCAGCGCACGACGTGCGATATCGGCATGCTCAACACGATATTCTGGCAAAACATGCGCTTGATACACGGCGCGCAGTTCATCGTTTAATTCCAACACCAGCTCATCACGGATAAATTCACGCACCGCGCGGATCGCATCTGGATCAATCAGATCGAACAATTCCGCCAGCTCGGTCTCTTTCGGCAATGTCAGGATCAAGGCCGCCAAGGCCGGATCGAGCTGCTCATCCAGCAATACTGCTCGGAATGCATCCACTACCTCAATCGGCAACTCCAGCGCATTACCGTCCTGCCAGTTAGCAACATTCAAGCGCACATATTTACCAATCAGCATTTGCGCCGCATCCCAACGTGCAAAGTCATTGCGAGCATGCGCCATCAGGAAAGTCAGCTGCTTATCGGTGTACGGGTAATCCAGTTTCACTGGCGCAGAAAACTCACGCAGCAGTGAGATAACCGGCGCTTGCGGCACCTGTTCAAAGACGAACGTTTGCTCCGGCTCAGTGACATTCAGCACCGAATTCACCGCCTGACCACCACTTTGCAGCGGGATCACCGCACCATCTTCGGCATAAAGCTCAATATCTAGTGGGATATGCAGAGCCTGTTTTTCAGTTTGCTCTGGCGTTGGTGGCGTGCTTTGGCGCACATGCAGACGATAAACCTGCTGCTTAGCATCATATTCGTCACGCACCTGCAACTGTGGCGTACCGGCTTGGCTGTACCAACGGCGGAATTGGGTCAAATCGATACCCGAGGCATCTTCCATCGCTTTGACAAAATCTTCACAGGTTGCCGCACTGCCGTCATGACGCTCGAAATACAAGCGCATCCCCGCTTGAAACGCCTCTTCACCCAGCAAGGTGTGCATCATGCGAATGACTTCAGAGCCTTTCTCATACACGGTCACGGTATAGAAGTTATTCATCTCGATAACTTTATCCGGACGGATCGGGTGCGCCATAGGGCTCGCATCTTCAGCGAACTGCGCACCACGCATCACCCGCACATTATTGATGCGGTTAACCGCACGTGAACCCAGATCGGAGCTGAACTCTTGATCGCGGAACACGGTCAGCCCTTCTTTTAGACTGAGCTGGAACCAGTCGCGGCAGGTCACGCGGTTACCGGTCCAGTTGTGGAAATATTCATGCCCGATCACCCGTTCGATATCCAGATAATCGGTATCAGTGGCGGTTTCGGCTTTTGCCAGCACAAACTTGGAGTTAAAGACGTTCAGCCCTTTGTTCTCCATCGCGCCCATATTGAAGAAGTCCACCGCAACGATCATGTAGATATCCAGATCGTATTCCAGACCAAAACGGTTTTCATCCCAGCGCATCGATTGCTTCAAGGATTCCATCGCCCAATCGGCGCGATCCAGATTGCCGCGATCGACATACAGCTCCAGCGCGACATCACGACCCGAGCGCGTGGTGAAAGTATCACGCAATACATCAAAATCGCCCGCCACCAGCGCGAACAGATACGATGGTTTCGGGAATGGATCAGACCACTGCATCCAGTGACGTCCATCCGCCAACTCTCCGCTTGCAACACGGTTCCCGTTAGACAGCAGGTACGGATAACGCGCCTTATCGGCGGTGATTTTGGTCTGATAACGCGCCAACACATCTGGGCGGTCAAGGAAATAGGTGATACGACGGAACCCTTCCGCTTCACACTGGGTACACAGTGCCTCACTGGATTGATACAAACCCGACAGCGCCGTATTTTTCGCTGGGCTAAAACGCGTGATGATGGTTAACTCACACTCCGCCGGCAAACCGTTGATGGTCAGACTATGGCTATCTTGCTGATAATCCGTCACTGGCTGGCCATTCACGGCCACGGAAACCAGCGTCAGCCCCTCACCGTTAAGTACCAACGGCTGGGCATGCTCACTCTGACGAACCAGATGGCTAACGGCAGTCACCACGGTATCATCGGCGGATAAATCAAAATCCAGCGCCACATCAGTAATGGTGTAATCTGGCGCTCGGTAATCCTTGCGATATTTAGCTTGCGGCTCGGTCTGCATTTGTTGCGTCATTATTCTTCTTCCCTCTGCAGTATTTAGGCTGTTTTCATCTTCAACACGCGCAGTAACTCATGTTGTGACTCGCACTCTCATTGAAATTAAAAGCGTGAGATTCATAGTGCGATAAACATATTGTGCGATGAATTACTTGCAGCCTGTCATAAAAATAAGGTTGTGGTCAAACACCGTTTATAAGCCAAAACGGCTTCGTTCCGCAGCCAGACACAAAATACCCATAATAGTATAACCATCGGTAATTATGCCGCTTTTCACCATCTGCAAAACATCATCAAACGGATGGCGCTCTACCGTAATATCTTCCGACTCTTCCAAAGCCTGTTCCGCTTGGCTTAAGCCGGTAGCCACAAACAGCGCACCGGTCTCATTGGTGATGGAATTCGAGACATGGAAGCCCAGCAGTAAAGGCTCAATGGCCTCCGCCAGTAGGCCAGTCTCTTCTTGCAGTTCGCGGCGCGCGGTATCAAACCAGTTCTCACCGTGCGGACAACCGCCTTCCGGCAGCTCCAACGAGCTGTTGCAGCCGGTTGCATAGCGGGTTTGCCGCACCAAGGTGATAGAGCCATCCGCATGCAAAGGCACGATACCTACGCCACGGTTTTTGAACTCCACAACCCCGTACAGCGCCGGATTACCGGCCGGATTAATGACCTGATCTTCCCGCACCCGCATCCACGGGTTTTCATAAACAGTTTTGCTTTCAATGGTTTGCCAAGAGGACATATCTTGCCGCCTGTCTTAATTCGTTCCGACTGAACACGAGGTCTATTGTATGCAAGCTGGCAGAGGATGGCGCAAAAATAAAGAATAAATACAGAGACAAAACATTACATACGGTATGTTTGTCTGCTTTGCAGTAAATAAACTTGACGGATGTCATACTGTTCTGAGGTATACTTGCCGCAGTGGTTAACAGCCAGTGTTTATAAAGGATATTGTACGGTAATTATGACTCAATCCGTAATCACGCCGATTTTGTCGTCACTGCTCGACACTGATGCTTATAAGCTGCATATGCAGCAAGCGGTTTACCTGCTCTACCCGGATACTCCGGTGGTAGCGGAGTTCCGCTGCCGTGGCGCGCACGCGCTGAGCCGCTATGCGCATGAAATTGCAGCCCAGATTGATCTGATGGCCGATCTGTCGCTGAGCGACGAAGAATACCGGTACTTATCCGGCCTGCCGTTTTTCCGTGCCGACTACCTAAACTGGCTCAAGAATTATCGCTACAAGCCTGAGCAAGTCACCGTGAATGTGGTGCAAGGGCAACTGGCGCTGCATATTGAAGGCCCATGGCACGAAGTGATCATGTGGGAGGTTCCGCTGTTGGCATTGATCAGTGAGATCAGCCAGCGTCACCGCTATCCGCATATCACAACTGAGCAAGCGGTCAGTCATCTGCGCAACAAGCTGGCGATTTTTGAAGCCAACTCAGCAGATCTGAATATGGATCAGTTCCGTTTGGTCGACTTCGGTACTCGTCGCCGTTTCTCTGCCGATGTGCAACACGCCGTTATCAGTACATTGCAGCAAGAGTTCCCCGGCTTTTGTGGCACCAGTAACTACCACTTAGCGCGGCAGTTGAACCTGACTCCGGTCGGTACCCAAGCCCATGAATGGTTCCAAGCGCACCAGCAACTGAGTCCAGCGCTGGCACAAAGTCAGCGCGCCGCACTGGATGCATGGCTTAAGGTGTATCCAGACTCACTCGGCATTGCGCTGACAGACTGCATCACCATGGATGCGTTCTTGCGCGATTTCGATTTGCGTTTTGCCACCCGCTACCAAGGTTTGCGCCACGACTCTGGTGATGCCATCGCGTGGGGTGAAAAAGCCATTGCGCACTATCAAGCACTTGGTATCGATCCGCAGAGCAAAACGCTGGTCTTTTCCGACAATCTGGATTTGGATAAAGCCTTGGGCTTGTATCGCCACTTCCACCATCGGATTAACATCACATTCGGCATTGGTACTCGCCTGACTTGCGATATTCCTGGGGTTGAGCCACTGAACATTGTGATCAAATTGACTGAATGCAACGGTAAGCCCGTGGCCAAGCTGTCTGACAGCCCGGGGAAAACCATCTGTCAGGATCCACAATTTGTTGCCGATTTATGCAAGGCCTTCTCCCTACCACTGGCCTGCAACGGCTAAACTGACAGTAATCGCCTATCACAACAGGGAATATCCCTATTGCGATCAAGGCTACAGCTGCCATATTCAGCATTATCGAATTAACATGGACGGAGCCTCTGCTCCGTCTTGTGTATAGAACATCTTTTCGGAGTAACAACCTTGCGTTTTGACGAGCTTTCTCTCGACTCACGTCTGATCAACACCATTAATAACCTCGGTTATGAACAACCAACCGAGATCCAGCAAATGTGTATTCCAGCCGCCATTACGGGGCGCGACATCATCGCGTCATCGCAAACCGGCTCAGGTAAGACCATGGCGTTTTTGCTGCCTATGATGCAACGCCTGCTGCGTGAGCGTGCCCGTCAAAAGCGCGATCCACGCGCGGTGATCCTCGCGCCAACCCGCGAACTGGCACGTCAGGTTTATGCTCAACTGCGTTTTTTGCTGGCCGGTAAAAATCTCGATGCCGCACTGCTGCTGGGCGGCGAAAACTTTAACGACCAAATTCGTGCGCTGCGTAAAAATCCACATATCATCATCGCGACACCGGGTCGTTTGGCGAACCATCTGAAAGAGCGCAGCATCTACCTGAACGGGGTAGAAATGCTGATTATGGATGAAGCCGACCGGATGCTGGATTTGGGTTTTGCTGAAGAGCTGAAAGCCATTAACCAATCGGCCGATCATCGCCATCGTCAGACGTTGATGTTCTCCGCAACCATTACGCCTGACGTGGAAGCGTTGGCATTTGCCGCGCTGAAAAATCCACGCCGTATTGCAGTGGGTGATGCGATGGCGCAGCACGCTGACATCACGCAGCGTTTCTATCTGGCCGATCATCTGGATCACAAGCAAGCCCTGCTCTCACACTTGCTGAGCCACGAAGAGTATCAGCAGGTGATCATTTTCACCGCCACCCGCTCTGATACCGAGCGTCTGGCCGACATGCTCAATCAGCAAGGTCTCAAAGCCATTGGCCTGAGCGGTGAGCACAGCCAAAGTGCCCGTAACAAAATCATGGATGACTTCAGCCGTGGCTGTTACAAAGTGCTGGTAACCACCGATGTGGCCTCCCGAGGTCTGGATCTGCTGAATGTCTCTTTGGTGATCAACTTTGATATGCCAAAACAGCCGGAAGAGTACATCCACCGTATTGGTCGTACCGGTCGTGCAGGCAGCAAAGGCAATGCGGTATCGCTGGTCGGTCCGAAAGACTGGGAAAGCTATGAGCGCGTGAAAGCGGCGGTCAACCAACCGCTGGACTTCTCCATCATTGAAGGCCTGACCGGTAAGTTCCAAGGTTTACGTAAGAAAGTTGCTAAGCCGCAGATGAAGAAAACGGCTAAGCCAACCAAAGCGTCAGACAATAAACCGGTGAAAGCCAAACCACGCGCGGCGCGTAAATTCACCGCCGGCGCTGATGCGGGTATGACGATGATGAAGCGTAAACCAAAGCAGCTGATTGTAGAGCGCGCCGATCCGGATCTACCAGAAGAGTAAGCCTTTTACTTTACTGACCACACCTCTCGCGGGAATACGGTACAACGGCTACCGCGCGATGATGGATACACATACAGAAAAGCCCCGCCAAATTGGCGGGGCTTTTTATTCGCTGCGAGCTACGCGATGATTGCTATCTGTAAGCGCTTACAGCGCGCGCAAAATAGCATCCACGCTATCTTTGGCATCGCCAAACAGCATCTGAGTGTTTTCTTTGAAGAACAGTGGGTTTTGCACGCCGGCATAGCCGGTGTTCATGGAGCGCTTAAACGCCACCACGTTCTGTGCTTTCCACACTTCCAGAACCGGCATGCCCGCAATCGGACTGTTCGGATCTTCCAGCGCGGCAGGGTTCACGGTGTCATTGGCACCGATCACCAACACCACATCGGTATCAGGGAAGTCTTCGTTGATCTCATCCATTTCCAGCACGATGTCGTACGGCACTTTCGCTTCCGCCAGCAGAACGTTCATGTGTCCTGGCAAACGGCCGGCAACTGGGTGAATACCAAAACGCACCTGTACGCCTTTTTCACGCAATTTCTGCGTGATTTCCGCCACTGGATACTGCGCTTGAGCAACCGCCATACCGTATCCCGGAGTAATGATGACTGAGCCTGCGCTCTTGATCAGCTCCGCCACTTCTTCAGCGGTCGTTTCACGGTACTCGCCCATCTCTTCATCACCACTGGAAACTGCACCATCGGTACCGAAACCACCGGCAATTACGCTGATGAAAGAGCGGTTCATCGCCTTACACATGATGTAAGACAGAATCGCACCCGAAGAGCCAACCAGCGCACCGGTTACGATCAGCAGATCGTTCGCCAGCATGAAGCCCGCTGCGGCAGCTGCCCAACCGGAGTAGGAGTTCAGCATGGAAACCACCACCGGCATGTCCGCACCACCGATAGAAGCCACCAGATGCCAACCAAACGCCAGCGCAATCAGGGTCATCAGCACCAGAACGAACGTACCACCACCAGCGTTCAAGAACACCAACAGCAGCAGGAACGATACCACCAGCGCCGCCAGATTCAATTTATGGCGATGCGGCAGCATCAGCGGTTTAGAGCTGATTTTGCCACGCAGTTTACCAAATGCCACGATTGAACCAGTGAAGGTCACGGCACCAATGAAGATCCCCAAGAACACTTCGGTCAGGTGGATATTCAGCAGCACGCCTTCGGTCGCGCCGTGGTCAAAGTAGCTGTTAAAGCCCACCAGAACCGCCGCCAGCCCCACGAAGCTGTGCAGTACCGCAACCAGCTCAGGCATCTCGGTCATTTCAACGCGCTGAGCCAGACGGATCCCGATCGCACCACCGATAATCATCGCCAGCAAAATCCAAGCAACACCGGCTGAGTGCGGACCTAAAATGGTCGCCACCAGCGCGATTGCCATACCGGTAATACCATACCAGTTACCGGCTTTAGCCGTTTCATGCTTGGACAGACCGGCCAGACTCATAATAAACAGCACCGCAGCCACAATATAAGCTGCTTGTACCAATCCTTCAGACATGTGCTACCCCTCAGTCCCTTCTGAACATCTTCAGCATACGCTGGGTGACGGTGAAGCCACCGAAAATATTAATACTGGCGATCAATACCGCGATAAAGGCCAAGAACGACACAAAGCCGTGCCCTTGCCCAATTTGCAGCAGCGCACCGACCACAATGATGCCGGAAATGGCGTTGGTAACAGACATCAGCGGGGTATGCAGAGCATGACTGACGTTCCACACCACGTAGTAACCTACGACGCAAGCCAGAACAAATACGGTGAAGTGAGACAAGAAGGCCGCTGGCGCCGCGTTAGCGATCCAACCAAACAGCACAATACCTGCAGCCATCAGACCGTATTTCTTGGCCGGAGACGCCGGTTTCTCTTCTACTTTCGCCGCTTGCGGTTTGGCAGCCGCTTGCTGTTGTGGCTGAGCCGAGACTTTGATCGCCGGAGGTGGCCAAGTGACATCCCCCTCTTTAATCACGGTCACGCCGCGCAGCACCACATCCTCGAAATCGATATTGATGGTGCCATCTTTTTCTTTGCACAGCAGCTTAAGCAGGTTAACCAAGTTGGTACCGTACAGCTGAGAAGACTGTGTCGGCAGACGGCTTGGTAAATCGGTATAACCGATAATCTTGACCTGATTGTCAGTGACAACCACTTTGTCTGCTTCGGTCAGCTCACAGTTACCGCCGGTTGCCGCAGCCAGATCCACAATCACGCTGCCTGGCTTCATGCTGGCTACCATTTCGGTCGTGATCAGTTTTGGTGCTGGGCGGCCTGGGATCAGCGCCGTGGTAATAATGATGTCCACTTCTTTGGCTTGCGCCGCAAACAGCGCCATCTCAGCTTTAATGAAAGCTTCTGACATCACTTTGGCGTAACCATCGCCACTGCCCGCTTCTTCTTCAAAATCCAGCTCGAGGAACTCAGCCCCCATACTCTGAACTTGTTCTTTTACTTCCGGACGGGTGTCAAACGCACGCACAATCGCGCCCAGACTGCCCGCAGCACCGATAGCAGCCAAACCGGCCACACCAGCGCCAATGACCATCACCTTGGCTGGTGGTACTTTACCCGCGGCGGTGATCTGACCGGTGAAGAATGAACCGAACTCATGCGCGGCTTCAACCACGGCACGATAACCGGCAATGTTAGCCATCGAGCTTAACGCATCCAGTGATTGGGCGCGGGAGATACGTGGTACCGCATCCATCGCCATCACATTGATTTTACGCTCAGCCAATTTGGCCATCAGCTCCGCATTCTGGGCTGGCCAGATAAAGCTGATTAACGATGCACCTTCTTTCAACAGAGGAATTTCCGCATCCTCAGGCGCATTCACTTTTAAAATAATGTCAGCGTTCCAGACATCCGAAGTCGGGACAACTTGCGCGCCGGCAGCGACATAGGCTGCATCATCAAAGCTAGCAAGGTGACCGGCTCCCTGTTCAATGACAACACTGAACCCCAATTTCAGCAGTTGTTCCACCGTTTTCGGTGTGGCAGCTACCCGCGATTCATTCGCAAGTCGTTCCTTTGGTACACCAATCTGCATAGTTATTCCTTCAATTGGCATCAGTTAGCGAAAAAAATAATCCGCACCAGTGCCTGAGTCCTGTCACTGGTGTTGTACGCTATCACATCCCCGAAAGGGATTGCCTGCGTTGCTGCAGTTACCCACAGCTCCCCTGCATAGATGTGTCCTCCTTAACCCATAACAACAATAACGTAAGCAATGACAAATAAAATTTCCGAAAGATTATTGCGCAAAAGCTGTAACCACAACGCAACGTCATTCAAAATTTAGAAAATAAACTACTGAAATTATCCGAAGGGATCTACTAATAACAGGTCGAATCAGAAGTTACTGATTAAATTCACAACGAAATGGGGGAAAAGCAACAAAAAAGTGGGCAAATACTCGGCAGTTACATCTTCTGCGCCGGTATCTGACCACTTAGAGAAAAGGAATAAGCACTTTCTTGCAGGTTAGCGTTTAACAAGTTCTATGTGACTATCGAACAAGTTATCGTTCAAAATCAGTTCATTATTTTGCTGTGAGATGTTCAATGACTGACGGCCATTCGGGTAAAACAGCACGACTTCGTGATTTTCATAAATATACAAACCACGGTTTGTCTGTAATTTTCCATCTTTTCCCACACTCTGCGCTTCAAACTGAAAGTCCGGCAGGAAGTTAACTTCAAAACTATGCAAGTGGGATGTCACATCACTGCCAGTGATTTCTGCACTACGCCAAGCGCCGAGCAATTCCGCTGGCGGGAGTTTTGAAAACATCACATTGCCCATCACAAACTGATTTTGACTCAGTTGGAATTGCAGCATCTGCGGTTGATCCCCTTGCGGATACAACGTCAGGTATTCACTGGTAATGTCATACCGCCCCTGCCAGACATCATGGTTACCGTCATCACGCTGCAACACAAAGATAAAATGGTTTTTCGAATCAAAGCGAATCGACATCATACGATAGCTAAATTCGCCCAGTGGGATGGCTTGATTGTCTGGCGCACGCCAGATCCAGTCACCGACGATGTACGGCTCGTCAAATGAGTTGAGAGATTGATCCAGCTCGGCCCGAGCCGGTACAGAAAAACTCATACTGGCACACAGCATCAACATCATCAGTGATCGGAGCATAAGCCCTCCGGTAAGCGCATGGCTGCATAATAGAGACCCTGATATATTGACGTTAGTCACAGATAACTTTTTTCACCGTGCATATTAAAGATATTTTTTGCGAAGGCGGTTTCACCGAGCCGCGCTCACGTCTTTTCTCCGCCTCATCACGCAGCAAATCACACTCATTGGGCAAATCAGGCTGCAAGCAAGCTAAGAAAAACATAAAAGACTGAGGGAAAAGGAAAAAGAACAGAAAAGAAAAACGCCGGATAGCACCGGCGTTTTCGGGTTTACAGCACAACTCTCATCTCTGGCCAGATTAGAGACTTGTCTCTCTACTGGCGGATGTGTCTGTCGGCTTATCTCGTTTGTCTGACGACTTAGGATTTTGCCGGTTGCGCCTTGGCTTGATCTTTAGCCAGATCCAGCGTGATCTTCACGGTTTCATCCATGTACGGATCCGGATCTTCATAATCTTTCGGAATCGCATCCAAGGTCTTCACCGCCGGTTTACCCGCACGTGCCAAACGCTCATTTACACGCTTGAGTCGCAGGGCATCTTCTTCCTGATTTTCTTTCTGCCGCTCAGCCAGATTCAATGAGATCTTATTCTCTTTGGCTTTCAGCGCCTTATATTGGGCAATATCAGCCTGAATATAGCCAAATTCTGGATCTTTGGTGATACGCGACTGATGCTGCTTGGTCAGCTCAGGGACAAACTGCGTTGGCGTACCCGATTTGTCATACGGAGCTGGCTCAATGCTATCCCACGGCAAGGCGTTATCTTCAAACGCTTCGCCAGTGTCCGCCGGATCAACACCGGTAGGCATCACGATATCTGGGATCACCCCTTTGTGCTGAGTACTGCCACCATTAATTCGGTAGAACTTCTGGATGGTGTACTGCACATGACCAAGCGGTTTATCAAACAGATCGTAGATATGGTTCAGTGAACGGTGCTGCTGCACAGTCCCTTTACCAAAGGTCTGCTCACCAACGATCAATGCACGGCCATAATCTTGCATCGCAGCAGCAAAGATTTCTGATGCCGATGCACTAAAACGGTCAACCAATACGGTGAGTGGACCATCATAGTAAGAAACGCCATCAGTGTCCGCATTGACCTTAATACGACCATAGCTGTCACGTACCTGCACCACTGGGCCTTGTGGGATAAACAAGCCACTGAGCGCAGTCGCTTCGGTCAGTGCGCCACCGCCATTACCACGCAGGTCGATGACGATGCCGGATACTTTCTGATCGCGCAGCTCTTGCAGGCGCGCTTTCACATCTTCACTCAAACCCACGTAGAAGCTTGGGATCTCCAGAACACCGATTTTCTGTCCGTTAACTTCTTTGACGGACGCTTTCGCAGCGCGGTCTTCTAAGCGAATTTTATCGCGTACTAGCACCACTTCACGGGCTTTGCTGTCTTTACCCGCAGGCAAAATCTGCAGACGGACTTTGCTGCCTTTCGGGCCTTTAATGAGATCGACTACGTCATCTAAACGCCAGCCAATCACATCCACCATCTCTTTACCTTCTTGACCGACCCCAATAATGCGATCGCCCACGGCAATATTCTTGCTGGACGAGGCAGGGCCTCCGGCCACCAGCGAACGGATCACGGTGTAGTCATCATCGGCTTGCAGCACCGCACCAATGCCTTCCAACGACAAGTTCATCTCGTTGTTAAACTGCTCGGCATTACGTGGGGACAGATAGCTGGTATGCGGATCGATTTCGCGTGAGAACGCATTCATGAACAGTGAGAACACATCTTCACTGTTGGTTTGCGCCAAACGGCGGATGGCAAAGTTATAACGCTTGGTCAGCGTTTCCTGAATGGCAGGCCAATCTTTACCGGCCAGCTTCAGACTTAGTGCATCAAATTTGACCTTTTCGTACCACAGCTTATCCAGCTCGGCTGTGGTGGTTGGCCACGGCGCTTTGGAGCGGTCGAGATCATAGGTCTCGTTGCTGGTAAAGGTCATTGGTTTGTCGAGCAAAGACAGCGCATAGGCGTAGCGCTCATAGCGGCGTTTTTGCGACAAATTAAACAGCGCATACGCGGTATCTAGCTTTCCCTCTTTAAGTTCTTTATCGAGGTTATCGCGCTGTTTGGAGAATTGGTCGATGTCTGATTTAAGGAATACGTTGTGGTTGTAATCCAGCATTTTCAGGTAACGATCGAAGATCTTTTCTGAAAATTCGCTATTGAGATCGAACTGACGATAGTGGGAACGGGTGAAACGGGCTGTAATGCGCTTTTCCGCGGTGGGATGCTGCATTTCAGGGCCAAGCTGGGGAATGCTGCTCAGCGGATACTTAGGCTCAGCAGCGTGCGCCCAGCAGGCCAGCATAAAGCTGGCCGCTAATGTTACTCGAAACAAATTTTTCATGCCTTGCTTCTGTCTCCGCCTCAGGCGAGCAAATGCTCAGCCCGAACAATCATTGCCAAACCGGAGGCCAGCTGGACACGAGCACCGTCTTTGGCTACTTCCAAAACAGTGGCATCCATCAGACCTTTACCGGCACGCACTTTAATCGCCTGACCCACGCTGAGTTGGGCAATTTCGACGCTTTGTACTGGTGTTTCGCTGATTTGCTTCTTCGGCTCTGCCGCAGAGACAGTACGTGAAGATTTAGCTTTACGCGCGGTAGCTGCACGCGCCGGGGTACGCGCTTCGGTGCGCTTCTCCTGACGTGGACGGCGAGGCGCTTTATCACCCTCTTCTTTCTTTGCAGCTGCACGCTTGGCTTTCACCCGTGCTTTCGCTTCTTCCAGTTGCTGGCGGGCATGGTCGATATGCTGTTGATCCAGCTCACCGCAAGCATTGCCGTCTAAGTCAATGCGGCTTGCGCCCGCTTTGACACCATGCAGATAGCGCCAACTGGAGGTATATTGACGCAGAGCTGAACGCAGCTGAGTTTTGCTTACTCGAGCATCTTCACCTAAACGTTCTACTACGTCTTGGAAGATACCAATTTTCAGAGGGCGCGCTTCACCTTCGAGGGTAAAGCATTGAGGGAAACACTCTGCCAGATATGCAATAACTTCTTTGCTGCTGGTCAGCTTCTGTTGATTTTCCATGAAAAGTCCTGAATTACTACTTTTACGCCGACAGGCGCAGGCATGAACAGGCTGTATTATAGTGACCTGCTCCATAAAAGCTACGCATCAGCGTCTAAGAGTAGGCCTAAATCAATCACTATTTTTTCTAAGCCCTGTTGATCCTCTGCACTGAACCGTCCTAATGAGGGGCTGTCAATATCCAAAACCCCACAATACTGCCCGTTAACTTTTAATGGGATCACAATTTCGGAACGACTGCGGCTATCACACGCAATGTGTCCGTCAAAGGTATGCACATCGTCTACCCGCAACGTTTTTTGCTCGGCCAGAGCCGTTCCGCATACGCCTTTCCCTACTGGAATACGGGTACAGGCGATTTCCCCTTGAAACGGCCCTAAGACCAGCTGTTCGCCGTCCAATAGATAGAAGCCAACCCAGTTGATGTCATCCAGCCGACTGTTTAGCAATGCGCCGGCATTCGCCAAAATCGCGATCAGGTTAGTTTCCCCGTGCAGTAATGCACTCATATCCCGCTGTAATTCAGCGTAAAACGCGCTCTTTTCTGACATTGTAGACCTTTGTTAACAACACGTAACGTATAATGCTACGTTATACGAAAATTTATCTGTTAATCAATCCGTAATCGCCTTTTTATGTATCTGTACGCTGCCGAATGACCTACGCAATATTCTTTGACAAATCATCGCCAGCGGGCGGTTGACTCGGTTAAACTAGTCAGCCATGCCAAAACATCATTTATCTCAGCTACGCGTGGCCCGCTGTGGCTATTGCGATTGCCTGCTGCAGATTCCGCCGTTGATGCGCAATCAAAATGCAGAATGTCCACGCTGTATGTCGGTCACCGCATACGGGCGGGATTGGTCATTGAACCGGTTAGCAGCGATTGCACTGGCGGCGTTGATTCTGATGCCGCTGGCCTATACCGAACCGTTACTCAAAATCAATTTGTTCGGGGTCAACATCAATGCCTCCTTATGGGAAGGCTTATGGCAAATGGCCTGGCAAGGTTTTCCGGTCACCGCCACCTTGGTGCTGCTATGCGCAGTTGCCGCGCCCGCGCTATTCGCCGGAGGAATTTTCTATCTCTGGATTGCGCGGCGTTTTCGCTGGTCTTTACGCCCTTGCCTGCTGATCTTAGAAAAGCTCAAAGAGTGGGTGATGCTGGATGTCTATCTGCTGGCGCTCGGGGTAACCGCATTCAAAATTCGTGATTACGCGCTACTCAATGGTGGATTTGGCTTAATTCCGCTGTTTTTGCTCACCCTGCTGATGACGCTGCTGATGATCCACTTTAATCCAGCGCAGCTTTGGCAGCGTTACTATCCACTACCGGTTCCCTCCTCCAACACTCCGCCAGAGCAAATTTTGCACTGCCCACACTGCCATTATTCTGGGCAGCCGAACGTGGCAGGGCGTTGCCCGCGCTGTTTGATGAAAATGCGTTCGCGTTATCAGCAGAGCCTACAAAAAACTTGGGCGGCAGTGCTGGCAGCCATTGTGATGCTGTTACCAGCAAACTTGCTGCCTATCTCTATTTTGTATGTGCGTGGCGTGCGTGCAGAAGACACCATCATGTCTGGGATTTTATCGCTGGTACAAAACAACAATGTGCCGATTGCCATTATTGTGTTTGTCGCCAGTATTTTGGTACCGCTAGTAAAAATTGTAGTGATGCTGGCGCTACTGATTTCAGTGCAATTTCGCATTGGCTGGCAGCGACGCTGGCAATTGAATCTCTTTCGTTTTGTTTCAATCATCGGCCGCTGGTCAATGCTGGATCTGTTTGTTCTGGCGTTGATGATGTCACTGGTCGATAGGGATCAGATCCTGTCATTTACTCTGGGGCCGGCGGCGTTCTTTTTCTGCGCCGCCGTTTATCTGACCATGCTGGCTGCAGAATGGTTTGATACGCGTTTAATCTGGGATGTCCATGCCAAACCAACAACCTCACGCACCTGAACAGCCGCCGATCGCGGCAAAAATCAAAACCAAACGCCGGATTTCACCGTTTTGGATATTACCTGTGATTGCGGTGGCAATCGCCCTGAGTCTGGTGTACTACACGCTACGCGAGCAAGGTGAACAGATTTCAATTCACTTTAACTCGGCCACCGGTATCGTGCCAAACCGTACCCCCATTCGCTTCCAAGGGTTAGAAGTGGGGATGGTGCGTAAAGTCTCGTTGGGCCCTAACCTGCAAGGCGTAACGGTTACAGCCGATATTTACAGCCAAGCGGTGGATACGCTGCGCCAAGGAACACAGTTTTGGTTAGTCACTCCGAAAGCCTCACTGGCCGGGATTTCTGGGCTGGATGCGTTGGTATCGGGTAACTACATCAATATGCTGCCGGGCGAAGGCGCGAGTGTCAGTCATTTCTCGGCTTTAAGTGCGCCACCGCGTTATCGTGAATCAACCGGTGATTTGCTGGTGCACTTGCGCAGTGATGATTTAGGGTCTCTCTCAACCGGCTCGCAAGTCTACTACCGCAAAATACCGGTGGGGACAGTGAATGATTATCGCATCGCGCCGGATAACGAAGGCGTGTTGATCGATATTTTGATTGAGCAGCGGTTCGCCAATTTGGTCAAAACCACCTCCCGCTTCTGGAACACCAGTGGCGTACAAGCCGATGTCAGTTTGTCCGGCGCCAGCATCAAGTTAGAAAGCCTCAATGCACTGATCAACGGAGCCATTGCGTTTGACTCGCCAGCCGATGCACCGCAGGCCTCCGATGATGCGTCCTATCCACTGTATCCCGATTTAGCGGCTAGCCAGCGCGGGATCAGTGTGCACCTATCCTTCCCAAATGCTGGAGGATTAAAAGCCGGTAGCACGCCATTGATGTATCAGGGCTTGAAAGTCGGCCTACTGACTAACCTGGACCTACAAGATGTCAACAGCGTGGCGGGAACCTTGGTGGTAGACCCCTCCATCAAAGATTTACTGCGCTCTGGCACGCATATCAAATTGCAGCGCCCAAGTTTTTCCCTCAGTAATCCCGCTGGCGTGAGCACCTTGCTCACCGGTCCAACCCTACAGCTGATGCCAGGGGAAGGTGCACCGCAACGGCGTTTCACGGTCGTGGATGATAGCCAGCTGCTGCAACAAACCGAAAATTCGCTGCAATTTACGCTGCTGGCTCCGCAGTCATTTGGCGTGGATGTTAATCAACCTGTGTGGCTGAACGGGATCAATATCGGTCAGATTATTACGCGTGAGCTAACGCCAGAAGGCGTGCTGTTTTCCGTGGCGATAGAGCCGCGTTATCGGCATTTGATCCACGCAGATAGCCGCTTTGCCGCAGCCAGCCGAGTTGATGTTCAAGTGGGTTTGGATGGTGTGGAAGTCAAAGGCGCCTCAGCGCAGGAGTTTTTACAAGGCGGCATCAATGTGATAGCCGGCGGTAAAGGCACGCCGAAGACCCGCTACACCCTGTATGGCGATCTGAAAAGTGCGCGCGCCGGTATTGATTACGCTGATCTAAAACCGACCCTGACATTGCAAGCCAGTGAGCTGCCCGATATCCAGCAAGGCTCGGTGGTTTTATATCGTAAATTCCCAATTGGTCAGTTGCTTTCTATCAAGCCAACCGCCAAAGGCGAATTTAATGTTGCGGTATTTATCGACCCACAGTACCGCTATCTGCTGACACCACAGAGCATTTTCTGGGCCGAGGGCGGCGCCAAGGTTGAGATTGGGGCCGGAGGCGTATCGGTACAAGCCACCCCGCTGTCGCGCGCACTTAAAGGTGCAATCAGCATGGATAACGTATCGGAAGCCAGTGCCGGTAAAGGTGAGCTACGCCGCTTGTATCCATCAGAACAGGCGGCCAAAGCCATTGGTCGCCAGATCACCCTTCTGACCGATGATGCTTCTAAGATCAGCAAAAATATGCCGATTCGCTATCTGGGGATCACCGTCGGACAAGTGATTAATACCGAGCTCACCCGTGATAACAACCACGTCGCCGTGCAGGCGATTTTGTATCCTAAATATGATGCGCAGTTTGCTCGGAATGCCAGCCGTTTTACGCTAGTTACACCGGAGATCAATACCACTGGGATTTACAATATCGAGAGCATTCTGACGCCGTACATCAGCGCAGAGCCGGGCAATGGTAATCCGAGCCGCGAGTTTGAGTTGTTACCGCCCAGCATTGTGTCATCGCGTTATCTGGATGGCTTGACGCTCACGCTGGATGCGCCGAATGTTGGTTCGTTGATTGTCGGCACACCTATCCTGTATCGCGGTATGGAGATTGGCATCGTGACCGGCTTTAATCTGGGCAAACTGGCTGATCGCGTACATGTGCAGGTACGTATTAACCGCCGCTATCAGAACCTGATTCGTCAAAATAGCGTATTCTGGCTCAGCTCCGGTTATAACGTTGATTTTGGTTTGTTCTCGGGTGTCGCCAGCTCCGGAACCCTGAATCAGCTGCTGCGTGGAGGTATTTCTGTGGCAACGCCACCGAGCGCGCCACTAAAACCGATGGCCAAAGCCCGTTCGCATTTCTTGCTTAACCAAAAGATGCCGGAGCAAGCCGATAGCTGGCAAACCGCCATCCCGGTTGAATAGCCACGAGGCTACTGCGCGGGTTATGAGCGATGAATACAGAGTGTTAGAGAAGCGCTCACACTGGGGGAACACAGAGGAATAGGATATGCCGCGCTAACGCTTAGCTATGCATCAGATATGGCATTTTGACAATTTTATGCGAAATCGGATGCATAGCTGGATTTATTACGTATCTCCACTACGCTTAGAAGCATGGATACCGCAACGGTTCTCCTGTTTTAATCAGTTAGCGCACGGCTCTGCAAAGAGCCATTCCCCTGGGCCAGATACAGGAATCGTGTCTGGCCTCTTTTTTATCTATATGATTTTAAAGTGAAATTTGACGAATTTTCTTATGCAGTAAGAATTTCGAGTGATTTTAAGTTTTTGATTAATAAAGATAAAAAATTAGTTTTGGAGAAAGAATTATTCACATCAATGAATTTAAATTCACTTTAAGGCGTGATTTTGCATAAAAACAGCCAAAATTTTTGTCCGTAACGACCTCAAAACCTGAAATCAGAAATATACTTAAAATCAATTAGTTATAATTTACTGATAACGCTCACTGCTATTGCTCTTATTTCGACTGTTCAATATCTATGATTCGAGTTTGCGTACAAATACTCGGCAAGGCGCAGACGTCATCGCAGACTGAACATTTAGGTTATTCCCTGCATCGTTCCCTCCCCCGCAAACATAGCCACTCCCCGTTACAATCACTATCCCCTCTCCCTGTGAATACAGAGCTTTAGTGCCGTACCCTGATTGCGTATATATCCATCCTGTCTCACCCCACCTCCCATTTGCAAAAATCTCTGCTTTGCAATCTACGGGGACATTATTTCCGAACGGGTTTGGCAGTACATATCTCGATCCTTTGGTAACTGCCGCAGGAAGTTGAGAGACAACTGTTTCATGCGGCGCACCTGTGCCGACAGTATTCACTAGGCACGTAGATTTTCTTGTCTCTAATGTTGTTATTCGCGACGTTAGCGCCGCAACAACCGTAGCCAGCGCAGCCGCATCAGTAAACCCAACGTTCTGTACCGCTCCAAACAGTCGGACAGCCCAACAACCACCAAGGTTGACCATTCGGTTTTCTGGGCCTACGGGAACTACACGCGAAGCATCAAAACTAAAACCATCAGCTCTAGTACTAGTTCCAAAAGTATCTGCTGTTTTTGAGTAATAATTAACAGTGGAAATGGGAGCGAAGGCGCCGCTCATACTGCCAAATTTAGGCTCATTTCCTCCGGTGGCAGAGCATAGGGCTGTGATATTACGAATAGTGTCATTCTGAATCTCACCATTCGCCGGAGCATTCTTACCGTCACCACGGAATACCGGCGCACCGATTGAATCTTCGAATTTACCGTTATAGTCAGGAAGTCGGAACGTGGTGCGGCCATCTCCTAGCGTATAACAACCACGCTTCGTTGGATCTGATAGCCACTCAGCATCACTACAAACAGGAACCAATCCAGCTTTAATAGCTGTAAGCGCGCTAGGATAAAGCGTTCGTGGTAGTAACTGCCCATCAGCAGGAACACAGCCATCCCACATGGCCTCGCGCTTAGGGATCCATTCAACCGAAAGAACTGGCCTTGCAAGTTTATCAAGCTCATCTCTCAGACCTGCTACGCCACTGATTTGATGAGCCCCACTCTTTAACTCGTGCTCATTTACTTTTTCAGATGCAATTCCCTTCGGATCCACTTCCATTTTTTTAGCGTACTGTGAATGCGGATCTGGAGCCTCGCTATGCTGCAGCACAATAGCTGCTGCAGTGCCCGCGGAATCAGCACCAATCTTTTCTGGCGTTAAGGTCACTGCGCCCTTTTCACCCTGAACGCTAGTGACAGACTCGGTGTTATCAATTTTGTAGTAGCTACCACTCCCCGCTACCGTGTAGATAAGCGTGTCGCCTACACCATAATCTACGCCACCAACTGTGCCACCTTTCGTAACCTTCCAGAAGGTTGGTCGAGCCGTGCCACTTACTTGCACCGGTTGCGGATATACACCAGTAGATAAGTCAGCGGCACCGCCATCAATCAATGCACCTGCGGTTGCTTGCGCCGCTTCTTGCGCTTGGCGAGCATACTCTGCAGCGGCTGCATCATGTTCAGCGGCTGATGCGGCTTTCTGTGTCGCGGTATCTGCTGCGCCCTGCGCCATGCTGGTTTTAGCCGCAACCTCATCGCGCATCTGGGTAACAGCCAGTGTATTGGCCGCTACGGCCTGCGCGTTTTCTGATACTTGCTGCGTCTTGGTGGTTACCGTTTGTGTATTTTGAGCCACCTGTTCGGTGTTGAGTTGAACAGCAGCGGCATTGTTAGCCACTAAGGTCGTATTTTCTGCAACCTGTAGGGCTTTATCTCTGACATCGGCAGCATCTTCCACAATGCTATCTTGCGCTGCTTTAGCAGCATTAGCCGAAGCTGCAGCCTCCTGTGCTTTAGTCTGAGTGACCTGCCGATCCTTTCCTGTAGCTAGAGCATCTTTGGATGCCTGCTCTTTAGCGGCTACCGCAGTTGCCGCCGCATCTGTGGCTATCGTAGTTTTCTGCTCCACTACGACCGTATTGGATGCAACTTGTTCGGCATGTGTTGCTACATCACTGGCCAACTTACTCGTGACTTGCTCACTTTGCTTGGCAGACTCCGCAGCTTTCACCGCCTCACTACGCATACTGTCCACCAGCCGAATGATCTCTGGTGTCAGATCATCCTCAGCAGGCGCCATGAGAAATGTGTTTAAATCACCGGGTAACGAATCAGAATAAACGCAAATTTGCCCTACACGTTCAGGCTCGGCACCGTACACACTCACCGCTACAGCATAAATACCAGGGGCTGCATTAAAACTGTATTCGCCATTGCCACCAGTCACGCACCGATAGGTCGCATGCTTAAGTACTACACTGCTGTTTTTTACGCTGTATAGCGTCAACGTCACACCTGACCGAGGCTTATCATCGGCCGGTTCAACAAGACGCCCAGAGATAAGAATTTTCGAGTACATGAAATTCCCTCTTATCTGATAAGAAAACAAAAACGCCCCCCAGTTACGGATGGCGTTTCTGATCTTGAGATAAATATGAAATCAACAGCGTCGATAGCGATAATGCCGTTTAGTTACGGCACAGCCACATCACGCTTTTGTTACGATCGCTAAGGCAGAAACAGCACCTCTCTCGCCAATTGAGCCAGTAAGGCCGATGTTAACTGCTGTATTAGCTGGAATAGTTGCAGATGCTATCCCTGTGCTGGTTGTCGGTATAAAAATACCCACCGCAGCTGTCCCAGTCCAAATGTCATACACATATCGGCTAGCAGCCACTGTACCGACTCCTGCACCGTTCAATATCGCTGTACCCGATGAGCTATACGTGCCGGATGCAACAATAATCTGCCAAGTCACATTCCTATTAAATGGCATTGCGGGGACATGAATATTAGTTCCAATTCCCATCGCATAAGAGCGCACAATATCGCCCACAATGCTTTCAGCACTAAGCCGCTTGACGGTACATGACTCATCAATCACGACATTCTGGAACAGCCCCGAAGTGGCATTTACTGCACCGGTGATGTTCGCCTTACGAGCATTTAGTGTGCCATCAGGTAGCAGCTCAAATGCAGGCGGAAAGGCGTTACTGCGTATCGTTGCCGCTTCAACTAACCCTGATTTGATGACCGGTGAGTAAATTTCTGTTCCCGCCACCAGCCGATCGCCCTTAATTGTCCCCAGCGCGATTAGGTCACCGTCCATAAAGAGCTTCGGTACCACCCACTCTCTGCCGTCATACATCCGTGATTCTGTGCGCGTGATATGGCCGTTACCGTCCAGCGCGTACACCGTAAAGACGGTGTCCTTACCGGGCAACGTATTAAAGGCTGAGGTAAATAGTGCGTTGGCGGTTTGGGCATCAGAAGGAAACACGCCAGTTTCGGTGCGCAGACGAAATACACCTCCAGCTCCATTCCCCAGATCGTTTTTACTCGATATCGCGGTACCATCCAGCAGCCGCAACTCCCCTTTCACCACCAGCGTTCGCCGCCTGTTATCCCAATAGAGGTTACGCTGCAGCGTCTCTGGGTCAGTAAACGAAACAAAGTCAGCCAGAAAATCTACCGCACTCGCCTCACTTTCTGCCGTGACCGTAATACCCGATACACGCCCTTCCTTGTTGACGACTAAGGCTGCCCGATCGGAAAGCAGAACAATGTTTGAACTGTTCTTTTCCACCATCTGCGACAAGTCTTTCGCCCAGTCCAGCTTGGGGATTTCAGGGCCGATCAGGTTGAGAATATCCTCAGGCTGAAGCTTGGTTTTGATGCTCGCGATCACCAAGGTGGATTTTCCTACCCCGTTCACCGCACGGCAGCCATACCAATATTCAGTATCAGGAACACACTCCTGATCGTTGACTATCATGGCGCGGCCAAGCGGGTCGCTCATTGCCTCAACCTCCGCACGGCTCATGCCTTTAAACCACTCATACTGCGTACCGAGTGCAGTTGGCGGCTGAACTACAGGGCGAGCGGTGACACTGAAGTTGGTTGATCTGAGCAATAAGGATGTTGGGGCGGTTGGTGGTGCAATCGTAAAGGTGCTTTCCGTCTCTTGACCTAGCTGGCCTCCTGCATTTTTACCGCGGATAGAAACGGTATAGTCACCCAGCGGTAAGCCGTAACAGACATACTCCGGATCGGTTGTTGTGTCGCGAAGGTGCAGCTTATCCGCACGACTCAGCCGCACTTCAAAACTAATCCCTTCAATGACTCTAGGCGTTTCCCAACGCATCTTAATCTGATAGCTATCACCATAAGGGAAAGCATCAATTTTCAGATGCTCAACGGGTGGGATTTTGCCGCCGAAAATCGTGTCCGGTTTTGGGTCAAATACAGCGCCAGCATCAACCACCGCCTCTTTGTTCGGTTCGTGCTGTACTGCCTCGATTTTGAATTGTGTCGCGGTATCTGTTTTCTCTTCCGTGATTTTGATGCAGCGAAACAGCCGAGGGCGTATATCGTCACGCGAAAGCGTCCAGATATCACCGGCACACATACCAGTTGGCACATTCCCCAGCACAACGGTGTCCGCGGCTGGCTGACTGAATATTTGAGCCCTGATAGGCTTAGCGTCTGCACCAATCCATGTTAGATACGCTGTGGCACCGCCATCAATTCCCGGTAATTCCACCTCTCGGTCGAGCTGAACGTTTTGCCCTACCACCGCTTTAATCCGTCCGCCAATTCGGATCCCCGCATATCCGCTGTCGGCAATTTGGATAATGTCACCGGGTAAATGCTTCAGACCATCACGGCCAACCGAGAAGGATACGGATTGACGCTCGAGGCGTTCGGTTTCCAATATCCATTTTCCGGTACGGTGCGCTTGGCCGCGAGACGTGCAACCAAACGCTGATACTTCAAGGACGTTCAGCCCATAACGAGCAATAGCCTCGTCATCGGCAACGTACTCAATCTGCGTCTGCCAACCGTTGTCCGGAGAGACATACTGGACGTGAACTGCGGTGTGCCGCGCCTTGCGCGCACTACTTTGATAGGTAAAACGCCCATCAACGACGTTTGCTTCGGTGTACATCCATACCGGATCTGCTGGCCGGTCTTGAATGCAGGTCAGGGATAACCCATCCCAAATCGGCATCCCGCGAAAGACTGAGGCTAAATCACTGAGTACGTCATAGGCTTTGCGCGCATCGGCCAGATAGACATTACAGGTCATCCGAGGTTCTTTATTCCCGTAACCGTCATCCACCCGTTCATCGCAATAACGGCCAATCATGTAGAGCGCAAACTTATCGGCGCCAAATGCTCCTAGCCGCTTCCCAAGGCCCGCTCGTTCGCAGGTCACTAAGTCATAGAAAATCCACGCGGGGTTATTTGTCCAGGCAACTTTAAAATTCCCCGTCCACAGTCCGGTATAGGTGCGGTTGTACGGGTCATAGTTATCCGGAACCTTTACCAGTCGGCCGCGCATCAGATAAGTTCGACGCGGAACACCACCACTAAATTGCTCCGGATCTAATCGCATCCCGACAACTGCCGTGTTTGGGTACGTCAGTTTGGCGTCGATGATTTCGGTGTAGCTGGACCACAGCGTACGATTCTCCAGTTTTGATGAAGAACTGTCTGCCGTTAACCGCACCACTCGCATATTGAATGGTCGTGCCGGTAAGCTCTCTAGCATCACCGAGCGCAAATAGGTGCTACGGGTTTTACCACTGATCACCACTTTCTGCGCCTCAAACCAACTGCCACCAGCCGGTTGTAACTGAACAGATAGCTCGACAGTGGTGCCATACATGTCACCGTCATCTTCCATCTGCAAAAGCGCCTGTACACCAACGGTCACGCGTACGCGGTTGATATCCGGATCCGTAATACTCCGGACCACCGGTTTACCCGCCTTTATCTCAACATCAACGCGGATTTCATTTTCCACTGCGGGAAAACCGGATAGGTAACTTTGGGTCTGCGTACCGGAGCGCCACTCGGCATTCACGCCACTGAAGTTAGCCTCTCCGGATGCACTGATAACTGGGGTATCGTTAAGAAACACACCTTTTAATCCGCCGACCGGCCCCTCGATGGGACCTTCGGAAATCAGATCAATCAGCGATAACACCTGACGAGACTTGAGATTATCCGGTTCTTCATATGGAGTATGCTGACTCCCGCCACCTTTACCCATCGCTTTACTCCGTTGATAAGCCTTGTGACAGCACCTTGCTACCGGTCATCATTTCCCCGTACAGCAACGGGACAAATGAACCTTGTGCAATGGTGTTATCCAAATTGGAAAAGTAGGTGTTTTCTTTGCCGTTATCGGTACTGCGGCTCTGTAATGTCGGCGTTTTAGTCAGCAATGAGGCCACACCGCCCAGCGCCATCGAGGCACCGATCGTCCCCATCGCGGCATAGACACCGGCAGAGATAAACGAAAACGGCGTAAAGAAAGAAACCGCCAGCAGCGCGGTACCGAGAATGGTTTGAAACCAGCCGTTCTTAGCACCACTTACCACCGGCACAATGTGAATTACCGCATCTGCCGGCAACGGGCTGGTCATGCTCGTCACCAAGTCTTGCTCGCCAATGTCATTGCGATTGATGCGCAGCCGGTACCGACCGTTTTGGATATGCGTACGTAGATGGGAGATTTGCCAAGTCAGGCACTGCACAGCTTCAGCGGCTGTGGTTACGGATAAATCAAAGCGGCGACCAAATCGTTGTAAATCGCCGTATAACCGAACGATGGCCATTGTTTATGTCTCCAAACGCTATGAAGGTAACGCGCCCAGAATCCACCAAAGGGATCGCGGCGGCTAAAATGGTTAGGTGGGTGATGCAAGATCATCTGATTACCCAGATAGACAGCAGCATGATTGGCAGCCGTGCTACCGAGGTGGATAAGGAATATATCCCCAGGCTCGGCCTTTTCTACCGGTACCTGATAGAAACCGGCATCGACCATATTGTCCAAGTACAACTCGGCGCCGGTATGCCACCAATTATCCGCTCGCTCGAACTCGGGCAAACGGATCCCGCACAGGTGATAGGCATCGCGCATCAGCGTGTAGCAATCCATTGAACCATGGGAAAAAACACGGCCTGCCAATGCAGGAACCGGCAAGTATTCATGGCATTGCCCTTCACACACGATTATCCATGGGATCCCCATCTGTAATTGCATGTGCCGGTCAGCACTACTCAGACAGGGCAACCCCTCTGGATGACTGTGCACAAGGGCTACCACGCTTTGTCCATGCTGCTCGGCATCAATCCATGCTTGTGGGGCTATCTCAAAGGTACTGAGTGGATCTGCGGCCACGTTTTCACAGGGATAGTAACGGCCATCACTAAGCAAAAAGCCGCACGACTCCTGTGGCTCACATGCCAAGGCATGAGCCAATATCTGCTGTTGAGCCATGATGGATTTACCTGAATTTTGCTGCCGATGGAAAGCCGCCAAACGGCAGAGGGTTGTGAGCGCCAAACCGGAGCTTGCAGCTGCTTAACCGCTTACCGCAGCGGTCGCAGGCCGGATCTGAGGTGGGGTTATCTTTGATGTCAGCAACCGGTCCGCCGGTATACCCACAGTCAGACGAGCGGTACTCAATGGGGCAGATGTCGGCCAGAATGGGTCGGCATGGGATGATTGCTCCATCAGTCTCACAAGGTAATGCCAACTCATAAGAAACGGTCTCGCGGCTCTGCTCAATCATGCGCTCTATCTCGAAGCGCAGAACCACTTCTTGTGTCGGATCCGCGTTCGCATTTCCTTGCGGGAAATTCACGGCATCCAGAAAACGGGCATACACTTGGCGACGAGTCACTACCGCGCCGACCAAATCATCGAACTCAGCGTTCAGGCCGGTAAGAAGGCCACCCACATTCGCCAACGTGAGCTTCGGTCGATTACTGGTCCCTTTAGCATTGCCTTCAAACCCCGAGGCCGAAACCGGAAAGGCCACATAGGTTTGCCCACGCCACACGATAGGCTGGCGCAGTTCGGTCATACCGGCGTAAAAACGGTAAACATCACCACCAAAGGCTGTCATGTCTACGTCATACAGCACCAGCAACGCATCTTGTTCGATGCGCGCCGTTTCGAAAATCATGGCACTGCTGATTTCTCTCACACCACCACCTCATCAAATTCCGCACTAATTTCGGCATACGTGTTGTAGCTTTTGCGTGACCACTTGCGGCATACATATCGCCCTTGCAGCCATGCATCTGGCGGCGTCCACAAAAATGCCCGTACGGCGCCATGGTCAAACAGGAAATTATGTATGGCCGTGATGCGGTCCTTCGTGCCTCGAAACTCCACTCGATATTTGGCTAGCCGGTGATTAATCCCGTCCGGACTGCGCTGTTCATAGCCATCACCAAACTTCACGGCACTAACACGTGGTTCGTGGTTAGCTTC
Organism: Plesiomonas sp. PI-19; assembly: GCF_021368255.1. NCBI lineage: Bacteria > Pseudomonadati > Pseudomonadota > Gammaproteobacteria > Enterobacterales > Enterobacteriaceae > Plesiomonas > Plesiomonas sp. PI-19. Next base: position 944,462 of record NZ_JAJNMQ010000001.1, on the reverse strand, counting down.
CATAGCCGAGCGCGGTGCCCAGCCAAAAGTATGTAACGCCACTTCTGCCTCCATAAAAAAAGCCCCGCTAGTTACTCGAGGCTCATTGAGTCAGTATTCCACCCGGCCTGCTCTCATCGACCATGGCCATCTGGGCAATCTCATACATCTGTTGCTTCATGGTCTCCGACCAAGATGACAACTGCGCCTGCAAGCCTCCTTCTCCGGACGTTTGAAACGTGTTGTGCAACGTGATCTGTACCGTACGCTGGCCACCGCCTAGCATCTGGGCCGTATCTCGCCGACTAACAATCTGAGCCGGCCCCATGACAAACTCTGGCCCCATCTCCCCAGCGATACCAAAACTACCGCTTGGAATGTACCCGCCAGAATCAAACATGCCGGCAAAAGACGGTATATCCGGTACCAAGTCTCCTAGCCCAGGAGTAGTTGCTGCTCCGATGCCACCACCAAAGCCGAAGAACGACATTGCACTACGAGCAACCCATGCCTTTACCGTCACCTCCACCAGCGTCTGAATCATGGTCTGCAAAATAGTGGCTGAGGCACTACGCATCACATCCGCCAAGCTTTGCGTTCCCATAATTAGTCCGGTTAGCGAGTTAGCCGTTCTATCAGCAACCGCATTGATGGCATTGAGTGATGCCGCATGCCATGCTGACTGCGACTTAAACATGGACTGCTGAATCTCCAGCTCCTGTGCAGCACCTTGTTCCGACATCTGCAGCATTTGATACTGGTATTGCTGCTTCGACATCACCCCATCACGGTAATAGGCGTCATACAGGGCTTTCTTTTTAGAAAGCTCATTTTGTAACGCCTTCAGCGGGTCAAACTCACCTTGCAGGGCATCCAAGGCGCTGACAGCAAAGGCTGATTGCTCCTGCGCTAAACGGCGCATCGCCTCCACTCGAGCTCTCGCGACAGCATCTTGAGACTCCTGTGCCGACATCGCGCCGGCTTTTTGCAGCTCCTTGATTTCCTTCAGAGCCTCCGCTTGGTCACGACGGATAGCGGCCACAGGGGAATATTTGCTCACCAGCGCCAACCGTTCACGAGCGGCGTTCTCTTGAATCAGTGTTCGTAAACTTTCGGTCTGTTTGGTGCTGATTAGCTTGGCCGCCTCGTAACTTTGAATCTTACGCAGCAGTGTTTGCTCATGGTCGGCAATTTGAGCCACTCGGCTCATGGATTCCTCGCGGATCCGCTTAATTTCCTCCTGCGCTTCTTTGGCCGAGCTTTTCGATAAACGGATACTTTCCTGTTTGGCCTTGTTGCTGGCTTTAATCGCCTCTTGCTGGTCAAAGACCGCTTCCGCACTTTGCTTTATCAGTTGGATTTCACGCGGCGTGGCGTCAGTGAGTTTGTCCGTCCATTGTGCAACGTAGCGCTGCTTGTCCGTCATTTTGAGCAGTTCAGCTTCCCGCTGCAGCTTGGCCAAGGTTTCTTCGGCGCCGGCCGATAGCGCCATAACCGGTGAATTAACCAGTGAGATACGCTGCTGCAGAAGGCCATTACCGGTTTTGATGACTTCATTGACCTTGGCTTGCAAACGCGCAGCAATACCGGTTTGCTGATTGTTTTTATCCAACGCAACAAAGTTATCCGCCAAACCTTGCGTCTGCTGTGCGGTGATCATCTGCAGCGTGGACTCAGATTGCGATAACTGCTGATTGGCCTTCGCCAGTTTCTCTTTCAGAACCGCAAGCCGGTCAGCATACATCTGCTGCAACTCCGGAGACTCAGTCAGCCCTTTGGCTCGCTGTATCGCTTGCTGTTGACGCTCAACCTCTTGGGCGGCCTCTTTTGCTTCACGAGTCTGAATCTGAATAGCCTGGCGAAGTTTTGCTGCCGCCGCGCCCAGCTCGATATCATTCATCTTTCTGATCTTATCGACAGCCACCTCAGCACTGCCGGCAAAATCAATCAGGTCTTGGTTCGCTTGGCGCGTCTTTTCCGAATAGGAATACCACGCGGCAGCTCCGGCCATCAGAGCGCCGGTTAACAAGCCAACCGGACCACCAACAAACGCCAACGCTGATTTACTGGCATTCAGTGTGGAGGCAAATATCCGCCCCGTTACCGTTGCTTGTCGCTGCGCTTGCTGCAGCGCCAATGTGCCAGCTTCATTGCGGATCAAGGCTGCTGTGTGTGCGTCAATGGCCTGCTTTTCGGCATACAGAGCAGTCCGAATGACGCCAGACTGCGCCGCCATCTGCGCACGAATAGCGGTTCGGGTTTTCTCCGATTGCGCTGCGGCCAACTGAGACGCAAGATTACTTTGCACCGCCTGAGCAGCTTGTCGCTCTGCCACCGCTTGCGCGCGCAGACGCTCACTGCTCATCACTGCAGCAGCAGACTTTTCCTTAAAACTCGCCGCCGACTCCACGTTCTTAGCCACCAGCTCACTACCCGCCTGCCACGCATCGCGAGAGCTCTTGGTTACTCGAACCAGTCCCTGATGAACCAGCAAGCTCAACGCCGGCAGCGCCACTTGCTCTGCTGAATCAGCAATGCTGTCAAAGTTAGCGTTCAACGTGTTAACCGACTCAGTCACGCCTTGCACGCCGCCGCGCATCGCGCCATTGAGCCGAGTGCCAATACTGAGCGATAACGCCTCTACCGCCGAGCTCAGAGAAAGAATATCCCCTTCGAGATTATTGGTGCGGGTGGACGCTTGATCATAAGCCGTTGTGGTGCCGGTTAACTGGCCCGTCAGCTCTTTTAGCAACTCCTTATTCTTAAGTAACACAGAAGCGGCAGTAATATTTTCTCGCCCAAACATCTGTACCATCTGGGCCGTACCCAGATTCTTTTTCGCCAGATTGTCTAAGGCGCCGGATAACCCCACGACCGATGGCCGCAGGTTTCGGTCTGTTGCGGTATCTAAAATCAGCAGGATGTTACGCAGCGCAGTACCTGCCTCACCGCCTTTGATTTCAGACTTGGCCAGAGTTTGAATTGCCGCGTTCAACTCTTCAAACTGCACGCCCGCTTGTGCAGCTGCAACACCACCACCTTTGATGGCTTCGGTGGTTTCCTGAATCTCTGATGAGCCATACTTAGCACCGGCCGCCAATACGTTGATATAACGGTCTGCCTGCTCGGCACCCGCGCTGTATTGGTTCAACGATAACGCCAAAGCCTTAGTCGCATCCGGCAACGTCATACCCGCCGCTTCTGCCAGTGTGACCGCGCTTTTGGTGGTTTTGGTCAGTGCTTCATTGGACTCAAGCAAATCGGGCTTGGCCGATGCCATCAGCTTAAACGCCTCGGCCGCTTGAGAGGCTGAGAGCGTAGTGGTCTGCCCTATCAGGCGTGATTGCTTATCCAGAAATGCCAGCTGCTCACCGGTCGCCCCCGTGATCGCCGACAAGTCAGATAACGATTTGGTGTAACTGCGCGTATCGCTAATGACGCGGTCAAGCGTAACGCCGGCCACCAGCATGCCGGCATACGATTTTGAAACATCCAGAATGCTGTCCCGCAGCCGGGCATAGCACGCCTCCGACTCCTTGGCCGCACCATCAATGGTCGCGTGGGTCAATTTCACCCTACGCTCGGTATTTTGAAATGCGTCGGCCATATCCCGCTGATAGGTCGCAGCATTGAGGCGCAGTGCCACCGATAAACTGGCAATATCAGACATAGTCAACTCATGATGCTGGCCACTGCCGCACACTGAGCATCCAGTGTGGACGCCTGCAAAAAGGTGTCATCCGGCATTGTGGGTGTTGGAATGGAGGGCGGCTCAGAGCCTGCCACTTGGTCTGCCGAGGAGATCCGTAAGTACGCCAGCCAATGTGTGAGGATAGCCGGCGGGAGCTGAGCGATAAGACGAACGTCTGGCTGGCTGAATCTGTCAGCCAGCGCGTACAACGTCATCAGCTGGGGACAGCGCCTTAGTTTTTTTCAGCCTCCTCCAGCGAGCCATTACTCATGCGATGCAGCGTGTTTACGGCATCAATCAGTTCAGCATTGGAGCGGCTGGCCAACAGTTCTTCCGCCGTTGGCAATTCATCCGCCGGATAGGCTGAGCCATCCGGCTTGCATAACGAACGCAGCACCAGTTCGGCAGCGGCAAGGGCCTTTTCTTTTTCGGTTGTGTTGTCATTGGTGACCACCGTGATGTAGTCCAGCTGTTGTGCCACCGACACCGCTCGCGCTGTCATGCTGCCACCAAACAGCGTAACGGCCTTTACCACAGGGTTGTCGGCTAACAGCAGGGTTTTAATGCTCATGAGTTCCCCTTAAATCAGGCTTTGGTTGATGATGGAGCTGCGCTTTTCAGGCTCCACTGAATATCGTTTTGCTTACCTTTGACCAGAATGCTGATCACCTTATTCGCTGGTGCCTGAATTTCGGCCATCTCCCAACCGGCAAGGGAAATCAGACTGGTCGAGATACGGCCATTCGGCATCTCAATTTTGATTTTCACCGTTTGTCGCGCCGTCGCCGCATCCAAAAATGCCTGAAAATCCGCATCACCTGGATTATCAATAAACCCGAACTCTTTCTCCGGTCCCTTCGGCAGATCTGCAATCGCTTGGTCTTGGGTATCCAGCAATGTGGTGCAATCAACAAAGCCACCCACGGCCCCTTGCTTACCGACTGCGGTACAGTTCGGGAGTGGTTTAAGGGCAGAATCCTCTGCCACGTCAGTCCCCCAAGACACCTTGGTACCTGCCGGCAACATGGCATACTGAGATGATTTTTTTACGCTCATGCCTACACCTCGTTATGAGTCACAATAAAGTCGCGGCTTCGACACCACACCGCATCCTGAGAATCGAAATCCTCGGTAAATCCGCCACGCGCAATAAATTGCACCGGGTAACCATCAATCTTGTCGTGTGCCAACCCCTCCCATGCCTGCAGTAGGATCTTTTCGGTCTCAATGGTTTTTACTCGAGAAGGTGAGATGATTTTGAATTGGTAACGTTGGGTTATGAGAGAGACACCGGCGAGCCCAGTATCCGGTTTAAAATCACTGACCACCTGATACACGATGCACTCATTCACATCATCAGGCCGTTGTAAGGGATAAACCGGCAAGCCTGTCAGTCGCTCGGCATCATTTTTCAGATGAATATCAAGCATACGTCCTCCCTATTTGTTTTTTGCTGCGATACGCCGCTGTGCCCGCGCTATCCCCGCGCCCAGCTCTTCACGTAATGTCGCCTCAACTCGCTGGATATTGTTATCTAACGCAGGACGGATAAACGGTTTGGCCATCTGCTTGGATGTCCCATACTCCTGTGCCCGCGCCTTAATATAATGGGGAGCCTTCATCGCCGGTCCAACCCTCAAAACCCGTTCCGAACCTTCTCGAATAGAGCGGATCTTGATGGTGTCTCGTAAATGCTGGCCGTGATTCGACAGGTCATAACCGGCAGATTGGCGCATGGCTTCTCGTACCGGTTGCATGGCTTTCCGGCCGGCACGCGCCAACACTCGGTTAGCCACATCCTTGCCTAACTCATCCAGCGCCTCGCTAAGCGCTGACAGCCCTTCAATCTGAATATTGATCATCAATTACGTCCGTCTGAGTCCTCAGCAGCATCCTGTCAGGCATGCTGTTATCAATGCTGAGTACGTGATATGTGGTACCGCCACTCAGGACTCGGTCACCGATGCTCACGTCACTCCGCTTGCGTAATGTCAGGAGATATACAGAGACCGTTTTGTCTTGCGCCGTAGCGATAACAGAAGAGGAGCTGATAAAGCGGATATCGCACCACGCACGCCCCACGTCACGCCATGTGGCTGGTAACGGTGCGCCCGTTGGATCCCGACCGGATTGCTTGCGCTGAATCACCACGCGATACCGGAGGTCACCAGCTTTTAATGGTTTCATAGGCCATATGCCCGATAAGGTTGCAGTAGCGCCTCGGCGGTCTGTGGCAAGACGGGATCAGCTTCGCGGTTGGCATACCAATACCCGATCATCAGTAACATGGCGGCAGTGATATCCGCATCCAGCAACAGCGCATCCTCATCGCGAGCAAACCCCTCTTCGGCGTCACTGGCATACAGCTTGCGGTCGGTCTGCCCTTCAACAAAACGCACTGCAGCGCGGATATAGGTATTGAGTAGGTTATCGTCCTCCAAAAAGTCTGGCTCTATTCGGCAGTGCTGCTTCACAAGTGCTAAATCCAGCATGCACACCTCCTGAATTATTTGCGGCCTTTACGAGGCGCTGCAGCAGCATCAGCCGGCGCATCGGTATCAGTCACTGCATCCAATACGTCACCAGACAGCATCTCCGCATAGCCTTTGGCCACCAGCTCTCGGGCATGCTGCTCATCCGTTTCAAACTCGTCGCCTTCACACACGACGTTGCGCCCCACCAAAATGGGTCGACAGGCTTTCATCTTGGCCATAATCACATCCTGATTGGGCGGCACACGTCCGCCCTTGAAACACTAAAGGGTTACTTAGACGCAGGCACCGGTACGGTAAAAGAGCCGTAGATAAAGGACTCTGGGCGCTTCACCGCCAACGCCAAACGCTCCTCACAACGGATAGAAATCATGTTTTTCTCGAAGTCATCCGCGTTCTCGGTACTGATCACCACATTGGACTCTTCGCGGTCAAACAGCTGAGCGCCGGCATTGAATGCACCGGTCAGGAATTTGCCTTTAAACGCCGCCGCTTCCGTAGCGACCACCGGCAACCCCCAAAGCGTTGGCCCAACTAAAGAGGCTGGATTTGCTAGGATGTAACGGCCTAACGAATCTTTGATCAGCTCAATCTTGGCCCAGTCGATAAAGTGCAAAACGTGTCCGGATGCAGGGAAGCGAGCCAGCTGTGCCTGCAACATCGCCAAACGCAGATCATCAATGCCGTTTTGCTCAGCCACTTCAAACTCGGCTTTATAGGCCGTCGCTTGCGGGATGATGCCGTGTAGGTGAGCGCCAGAGCCGTCACCGAACAAAATCTCCTGCTCTTCCACGTACTTCAGGCCATAACGCATTTCGGCATCAATCGTGGACTGCAGCTGGGCAAAGTCATCCAAGATCTGTTTGGATGCCTTGAACATGTGGGCGATGGTGGTCACCGGTGTGATTTTGGTGTTGAACTCGATACCGCTGTACGGCTTGGTGGTATTTTCCGGTACCACGGCCGCGTTATTGGTAAAGCCGGTCTGCTGCACCCAGAACACCGCAGGAGAGCCAGTACGCCCAGGCGCAATCAGATCACGGATAAACAGGCGTTGTTTAGGTGCAACATCAATCCCCGGTAAGCGATGCGGTTCAACAACACCTTCCGCGACGCCGCTGGAAGTCAGCGCTGATTTAACGGGGATACTGAGGCGCTTACCGCCTTCAGCCGCACTGGCGAACGCTTTCATCGCCTCCGCTGAAATGACTTGGTGGCCGACCGACTCAACCACCTGCTTGGCATTCGCCAGAGGCATATTGACAACATGCTGCTCCAGCTCACCCAATGAGGCTTTCAGCGTCTTTTCGGCCTCTTTCAAGGCATTGAGTTCGACAGCCATCTTATCGACAGCTTCTTTGGTTTGTGCCGACAGCTGGCCGTGTTTCTTGGCCTCGCTCAATGCTTCTTCTGCTTTGGCATTGAACTTAGAGGACGCCTCTTCAATGCTGGCGGTGACTTTCTTCAGGATTTCATTTACTTCAGACATAAGCTCTCCGAGATATCAGCAAGCCGGAACCAGAGTGCTCAAGGCAGACTCAAGACCAGCAAGAGTTTCAGGGTTTATCGTTACGGCAGCGTCATGCGTACCGTCATTGGTGGGGGCAGCGCCCGGCGTGCTCCCCTTCAAGGCTTTCAGTAATCGCCGGCGTTCGGCGCGTGGGGTATTAGCTTTCGCGAGTAGCGCATCCAATTTGCGCAGCGCAGCGGCAGGGGAATCCGGAACACCCAGAACGGCATCAGCCTCTAACAATGCGTCGGCCAAGCCTTTATCCACGGCATCCGCTCCACCGATGTAGGTTTCGCTATCCATCATTGCGGTAATTTCGGTACCGCTTAGCCCACTGCGTACGCTGTAGATGTCCTGCATTGCACGGTCAAAAGGCTCCATGTCTTGCGCGACACGCGCTAAGTCATGTCGGTTACCAACGGCGGCAACCCAGCAGTTGTGGATCATCAAAAAAGCAGCGCGACCGATTTGCAGCTCATCTGCTGCCATCGCAATAATGGAAGCGGCGCTCGCAGCAATGCCGATGACTTTTACTGTCACGCGCCCGCTGTACTCTCGCAGCTGGTTATAAATGGCGAGTCCTTCAAACATGTCGCCACCGGGCGAGTTGATATTGACGACCACATCAGCGCCGCCCATGGCACGCAGCAAACCGGCCATACGTTTGGCCGTCATGCCCTCGCCCCAGTAATCCGCACCAATGACATCCAGAATGGAAATCGTGTTTTCATCATCAGATGCAGCGGCCTGCAAAGAGCTGTTCCAGCGCTCCATGGCCATCGGCGACAGCTCGCACGAGACGCGCGCGCAGGGACGCCCCGCCGGCGCCGCCGGAAGCGTTCGTTTAGTCATAAGGGAAAATCCTATGCGTTGTTTTTCAGCGGGGACTGTTCCGGGGGAATATCAGGGAACAGGAAGTTGTGCAGTGCGAGTGACTGCAGGTTGTTCTTCTTCAGATCTTCAAGCGGTGTGAGGTTAAGTTGCACGGTATAAATGTCCCCGCCAGGGATTGGCGGCAGGTTCTCTAAACGGCGCACATCATTACGACTCATCCAGCCATTTTGCAGGGCTGTGGTGTAATACGCCGCTCGCCCAGCACTGTCTGCGCGTAACAAGCCCTCTACGGAGAACTCCGCAAAGTAGTCCTCATCATCGCCCAACAAACACCGTGCTATTTCCTGCTCAATATTGACCAGAAGTGGCCGCAAGGTATTGGTCAGGAACAGCAGGTTCATCCCTTCCACGCTAGCCGCCCAGCTGTTTTGCTTGGTCATGTGCCCCACCATGAAAGGCGGCACGCGGAACCAACGACAAATCTCTTCGATGCTAAATGCACGGCTTTCCAGCAGCTGCGCTGCCTCAGGATTCATGGTCACATTCTGGTATGAGAGTTTGTTCTCCAAAACCATCAGTTTGCCGGCGTTCTTGGAGCCGATAAAACTCTGTAGGCTCTTGCGTAAGCGCTCCCGCTGCTCTTTGTTCAGCGCATTCTCTGACGATAAAAAGCCGGTACTCTGTAACCCGTTTTCAAAAATCTTTGCGGCCGCCTCATCCACCGACATGGCAGCACCAAAGACATCAATACCCACCTGTGTCGGCATCAAACCGCAAACCCCATCAAGGCCAAAGCCACGGATGTGCATCATGCGTTCAACGGGGATAACGCGTTTGGTTTTACCTTCGGTATAGGTGTATTCGAGACGACCATTATCTAGGCGCTTAACCACCATGTTTTGTGGTAGTAACGGATCCAAGGCCACCAGCTTGTGACCTATCATTTTCTTTTCGACAAAGGCGTTACCACGTAAACAGATGCTGGCCACCACCATCAGCATGAAACGCGATGGCGTCATTTCGATATTAGGCCGACGACACAGCACCTGATATGCCGGATGTTTTAGAGCCAGTATCCGAGAGCCATCCTCCCGTCGCTGATAAACCTTAAGCGGCAGCGTTGATATGGATTCACTGAGTAATCGCACACAGCTCCATGTCGTGGACAAGCGCATGATTTTATCGGCGGTGACCACCTTGCCGCTTGAGCTGGTACCGAACCACTCCTGCCAGAACGTTCCGGTAGTTGCGGTGACCGGCACGCCCAACCAATTTAAAAGGGCGCTTTTCACGCGCCCCGGTCGTTTAGTTTTGGCCATTACACACCCACGATTATCGGATCATCAAAAAAGCCCTCGATGTCGCCATCGTCCAGTTCAACACCTTCAGCCGCCCCAATTGCCATCGCCGCCGCAACGATGCCATCGATACGACCGGTACTGCGTTTCTTGGCAAAGATGCGATTGTTTTTCTGGTCGGTTTCAGTCACCGCCGAAGCGGCATTCCAGCGCAGACAGGGATTGGTTTTTATCTTGATGACTTGGTCATCCAGCAACCCTTCGAACAGCTCTATCGAGTGCGGCATCCACAGCCCCGAGTCCTGTGCTTTGAAAAAGCCCTGCCCATGAGGAACCAACGGCACCATGACACCCGCCTCATCCAATTCCGGCTCTAGGTACTTAATTCGGTATTGGTCAAAGGCGATCGCTCTGAGGTCAAACTGTTGCGAGAGCTCTGCTATACGTTCAGCGACAAAGGCATATTTCACCGCTTTGCCGGGTGTCGCATGCATGTATTCTTTTTTTACCCAAATGTCATAGGGAACGCGGTCAGTCTTCGAACGGTGCAGCAAGGTTTCTTGCGGGGTCCAGAACTCGACCACCAGCGTTTTCGGCTTGGGGAAATAGAGTGCTAACGCGGTCAAATCTCGCGTACCAGATAAGTCGAGACCGCCATAACACTCCTCACCCTCAAGGCTATTGAGGTCAAAATCAGATTCACACGCCATCCAGACATCACTGCTCATCCATGGGTTATCGGCATCTACCCACTGGCAGAAATTGAGGCGGCGAACAATGCTCTCTTTGGCTGGCATGCCACGCGCTTGCGTGACCTGTTCGCGCAGATACTTATCCGTAAAGGTGTAGCCGAGTGACGGATTCGCTTTCCCCCAACATGACTCATCTTTGAAAGGGTCATCCCCTTCATCCAGCGAGCAGATAAACGAGAAAAAGCTGTCATCCTCAGCCGTACCTTCTGCCACCTTCCGGCCGTATTCGTGGTAGTCATAGCAGACACTGGTTTTGTCATGCCCGCTATTGGTGATCAGGAACATTAATGCCTGACGCCGGCCTTTTGTCCCTGCCCGCATCATCTCAACGACGGTATTGGTTTTGTGTTCGTGGACCTCATCAATCAAGGCACAGTGCGGACGCGGCCCCGATTGCCCGTCATCGGAACTGATTGGTTTGAAGAAAGAGCCGGTTTGCAGAAACGCGAGGTTCCACACATTAAGGCCGGTACCCGACTTCACGAGACGCTGGGCTAACGCAGGCGACTGATCCACCATCGCCACCGCATCCCGGAACAAAATCATTGCCTGGTCTTTTTTGGTCGCGGCGGCGTAAACCTCGGCTCGCGGTTCGTTGTCAGCCACCATGCAATACAAGCCAACCCCGCCCGCTAATGGGGATTTGCCCGAACCTTTACCCGATTCGATATAGCTCATCCGAAATCGGCGGGTACCGTCGCTGGACTTCCAGCCAAACAAGGAGCCCACAATAAAGCATTGCCATGGCAGCAGAATAAACGGCTTACCTTCATGCTCCCCGCCGTTTAGCTTGAGCACCTTGGCAAAGAAATCTATAACTCGTTTTACCGCATCAACATCCCAGAAAAGCCCACGCGACGGGCCATGTTCCAGATCTCTGAGGTGTCTGCGGCACGCATTGCGGATATCGGGGCCAGCTAGAACACGGCCCTCGGTAACATCCAGTGCATACTGTGTTGCCGGGTCAGCCGAAGAACTGGCTGAGCGGGTCTTCTTTTTCCTCTCCACCATCTACTTTCACCTTCGTTCGTGCTGCCGGAGTAAGGCCAAACTCAACGAGGTAACTTTTGAAACGGCGATCGGCATCCGCCAGCATGGCCACGGCCGGATTTGCCTTAATCAAGAAATCACCCATCTGAGTTTTTGTTGTGTAGGTCCTGCCTTCTATCGCGATGGTTTCGCGTAGCTGCAGGATGTCGGCGTAGATATCGCACAAGCGTTCTAGGGCTAAAGAGTCCGCCGTTGTCAGAACGCCCATACCGTCTAAAAGCAGGGACACCTTTACCCATGCCATTTTTCCCCAGTCGGTTAGATGCTCCGGAGGACTGGGTACTTCACGCGGTGGTTTAGGCTCCTGATCATTGAGTTTTCGCTTGCCCGGATTACCGGTTACCACCTTTAAGTGGGTCGGTTTTGGGCGTCTTCCCGCCATCATCACCTCCCAGAAAAAAACTTTTCATTTCGCGGTTGTGCACAAAAAGGAGGACGACCGGTCGCCAAGGGCGTTTTGCCAGAACTTTTACCCCGCCCCTCCCCAGTATTCATGGGCGCTGTAGGGGATGCCGTCCTCATCACAGCCTTGCAGTCGGCCACTCTTCTCACTGCGCTGTTTGGTTGAATCGTGATGTAACTTACACAGCCCTTGCCAATTTCTGGTATCCCAGAATAACTTCTGAGCCTTAGCTATTGCCGCCTTATCACCGGAGCGGAGTGCCTCTTTGAGTCTGTGCGGTTGGATGTGGTCCACCACCGTGGCGGGTGTTACTTGCCCTTGCTGAGAGCACCACACGCACAACGGATGAGTACGCAGATAGGATTGCCGCGCCTTGTTCCAGCGGCTGTTGTAGACAGAGGAATACTTCATCGAGATATTTCGCCCATTTATCAGCAAAGACTGCTATGTATGAGCTAGATTGCCAATGACCGAAGATTTTGTAATAAACATTCCCAGCCAGACATCGAGCCCTAGGGACCACCGAGCCTCATTCACCCAAACGCAAAGGTCGAGTCACTTGCTATCCCAATACACATAAAAAAACCCGCAGATGCGGGTTAAAGGGTTAAGGGGCCTTGAAGTGCTATTTATTATTGATTTATAGAACTCGTAAGTTGGTTGTTTAGGAAAAGAACTCGCTCAAAGTATTCATCTTTTCCATAGGTTTCTGATTTGCAATGCTTACTATCAAAGTCACAAATGACATCATTGCTCAGTTGGACTTGTTTGGGAACGGAGTCACTTGTATGTATCCGCTCCTCATTAAAATATTCTTTGGTTAATTTAGGCGAAAATCCTAAGCCATTGAAACACTGTTTTTTACCCTTGTCGCAAACCACTCCATCCTCGGGAGAATAGACCCACGACTTATACGATATAACAAGGGACTCATACGGTACGGCTAGTACCATGAAAAGGCATATGACATTCCAGAAAGGATTCATAACGCTGCTCCCTCCTTCCTTTGATACAGAGCAGATTATGGCGATAATGTGTGACAAATAAGTGTCAGTTAACCTTCCAAAGCCATTTCATCAAATAAAAAACTGCATTCCGCAGGAAGATGAATGACTCTTCGACCTTTGTGAATCTCAATGCTATCCCCAGTAAGGAACAACTCCTCCGCCATAAACTGCACGGCAAAATGTTGATCAACATACATTTGACACGAAACATCCCTGAACGGAATCCCTAACATTGAGTGAGACTCAACAAAAAACTCGAATCGATAGTGGAACCCATCCGAACCAGTTACTTCCTGTACGCTATTCATGATTGTATCCACGCAAAGCATCACTGAGACTAAGCAAATCAAGAATGCCACTTGCCAACCCAAGACCGAAGGCAGCAAGGAGTCTAAAGCCCATGAATTTTCTAGCCAGCGAATGACATTCCAAATGTACTCAGATGAGCACATTTGGAACTGCATGCCGTTACACGACCGCCCATAAATTATAGCTCAAATCAGAAAGTACTACCTTGCGGCCCCCCATTTTGCAATAAACGCCTCATTTAGTCGTGATATCTGCGTAAACCGTTTCACACGCTACTCCCCGCGCTCTTGCTCGGTCAGCGTACGCTGCCAGCTCTTCATTGCGTCGGACAGATTCGCTGAGCACGTCGGCAAGCAGAACGGAGGCAGAGGCTCTTGCTGCGCTTGCTTGGGCAGTGGCGGATAAGCGGCCGGTTTCACTGTCTGCCAATTGGCGCCGGAGTTGGGCGATACGGGTGCGCAACCCACCAGCAATATCAGCGGCACGGTCAGCATCAGCCCGCGCCAATTGCAATTGTCTTTCAGCATCTGCAGCCACCTGCTCTATATCTTTCTGCCGTTTATTCTCAAGCTCACGCATCGCCTTCTCACGGGCAGCCCGCTCACTTGCATCAGCAGCATCACGCTCACTCCAGCGCGCCTGCCATTGTTGATTGGCCACCAGCTCGCCAGCTTCCTTACCGGCGGAATAACGCCAAGCTGATAACCCCCATAACGACAAAGCCACCAGCGAGGTGATCGCCAGTGGCTTCCATATTGCTTTAAACACCATGTGAGCACCTCATACAAATAGCCGATGCTTTTCAGTCCTGAAGTTTGATGATTCGTATCAAACCGAGCTCATAAAATGTGCTTTCCACTCCGACTAAGGAGTTCTGTTCGCATATACTTGTGCCACTTAAACGAGGATGGATGAGTATGAAAAACGACTGGGACAAGGTGTTAGCTGACGGAGTGCTGGACTGTCAGAGTGAGCAGATAGCCAATGATAGAGATCGCTGCCAAACACTTCTTGCCGAACTAAATGCGACTCCCGCAGCCAATCAATCCTTACGTCAAAACCTGTGTACCGAAATCTTTGGCCAATACCAAAGCTCAAGTTGGATAAGCACACCGTTCACCTGTGAATTTGGACGCAATATCTACATAGGTGAGAAAACCTTCTTCAACTTTAACGTGACTATTCTCGACGTAGGCGAAGTGCGTATCGGCAGTAATGTGCTAATAGCACCAAACGTACAGATTTACACCGCAACCCACAGCTTAGATTTCCAAGATAGACGTAATTGGACTACGTACCACAAACCGGTAACCATCGGTGATGACTGCTGGATTGGTGGTGGAGCGATAATTTGCCCAGGCGTTACCATTGGAGATCGAGCAGTAATTGGTGCAGGCGCTGTAGTAACCCGAGATATTCCTGCCGACTCTTTGGCTGTAGGCAACCCAGCTCGTGTAATTCGTAAACTGGCTCCCGGCGATAGATCCACACAAGTGAATGAAGCCTGTTTGTCATAGTCCAAAACGACAAAGCCACCAGCGAGACTATCGCCAGTGGCTTCCAAGGTATTTTTATCATCCTATCTTCCGAACAATGTTTCGTGGCTCGGCCATTCACTTATTGGCGTTTGCTGCACCACGACCAAAGAGGCAAAGTGCCCCCTCATTTGATATGCGAAGAAAATCACATCAGGTTGGAGTGGTCGCCTGTTAATTTGCGCTACTCAAATTTGGGATGCGCAAACTTTGTGCATTGATTCCCCAAAGTGGGGGGATCAAACCCCCTGCGAGCTAGTGGCTATAAGCTATGTGATTACTTGCCAATTTTGGCAAGCAAAACCCCATAAGCTGGAGGCCGCACCATTCGGGGTTTACCCCAAATTTGGGGTAAATGCTTAATCGACAGGTACGCTCTCGGATGGGGCGTTTGGTGCGTACTTGCCTAACTGGTTGATTTTGTGCCAAAGCACTTTTTGATGCTTTGGTTTCCCTGTGCGGGGAAATCAAAAAATGCAGCCTGGTTGTTATTTAACCGGAATTTTTTTCCGGTTCCATCAAGCTCCCAGAGTGGTCAGCTACCTTTGGGCTTGCTATCCATCTTCTCTATCCATGCCTTTCCCACTCGCATACAATCCTCAAAAAGGGAGCCTTTTTTACTCGATTGGGAACAACGACGATAGTGATCTACCGCCATATCTGCCGCAATCAAAGCCAACGTTGCGGCATAGCCCTGTTTCTCTAGCTCTCGTTTGACGTTACCGTGGATAAACTGAATAGGACTCATGCCAGCTCTCCATCAGAGAAGTCACCTAAATCAGGAATTGATAATTGGGTTAATTGCAAAGCAATCTCTGTGGCCTTCTTGATTAACTTAATGTCACGCTTACGCTGTGCCATCAAACCACTACCTTTTTGTCCGCGGTATTTGAGAGACTTTTTGTCAAACACATCTATCGCATCAAGCATTTTCTGCCCAGCAAGTTGTGGCAATGTCTCTAGATTCAAATGCCCAACCTCAACACCAGACTCTTTCTCTGCTAAATCAAGAAGCCAGATGCGAAGTTCTTTAGCTATCTTTGTTCGCGACATCATGCCAATAAGGTGCGCCCCTCGAGGAGAAAACAATCGAACCTGATTGTAATCTATCCCTTTGTTTTTATTACGCTTCGTCACTTTGACCATTGTGGTCATACTCGCAATGAATTCATCCTTGTGACGCTGAAAAATTCTATTTACCTGCTTAGCATCGGCATAACCAAGCAAGGTTGCCAATGCCTCAGCAGTGAACCAAATCTTCCCATCACCATTATCAAATGGGATCACGGTATTTTTTTGGAACGTCAGTGCGTGCATAAAGCGTACTCCTATAGAAATGAGCCTTGTTGCCCAGAAACGCCGCCCGCAGAGAGGTCGCCACCTATAACGGCGGTTCTCCAAGGCTCATTTCTGTAAGGCTCTGCGATTTACTGCACCGGGCATGGTGCTGATACGAAAAAGCCCCGCGTTAGCGAGGCTTCAAAGATTCAAGTTTGCTTTTCGACTTCGATTGAGGTTTGTGCTCGATGACTCTACGCCAGTTACTTATGTTGCATTCTCCCCAAACTGAGCACATCGGTTTGAACAGATTAGCTACCCCAACGCTACGCATAGTGAAGAACTCAGCTTCCAAACGTTTTTTAAACGTCCGAACCACGTCGTTGTTTCGCATGTAAGTGATCAACAAAGTTGTCTGCTGTTCATTTAGCAACGCAACCCTTTGCTTCTGTCTGCCACCATTCGTATCAAAGGTGCGGATTTCAAATCCGACCCTTCCGAACTCCTCGAGGTCACTTTTGTTTCGATCAACTAATTGCATAGCGTTTACATTGCTTTGAAATGAACCTTTGCCGCACAGGAAACCAGCCCACCGAGGCTCGCCAGCACTAACTGGTATCCTCAAAGGCTCATTCCAAAGGGTTAGGTTCGGTGTAAAACATGCGTTGCGGTACGCATTTGTTGTAAAAAAGCCCCGCGTTAGCGAGGCTTCAATTTCTCTTTTTTCGACCTCATTTGAGGACGATTGGATGACCAGAGCTAGGCTGGGTACTTCTGTCGCGGCAGTTCGAAATGAGGACCGTCATAGAAGCGTTCATCGTCACTGCTACCGTTCTGGTTCCAATCCCCACCCCAGCGTAACGGGATACCTAACTCATTAGCGGCAGAGAACATTGCCTTGGAGACTGATGCGAAAGCCTTGCGGTCATTCCACGGGATAATCCCCGCCACCAGCGGAGCGCAGTCCACCGCGTGGCCAGTCAGGTGCCGACTGTTCATGGTCTGGCTCTTACCATTGACCACCAACTGACGCTGACGAGCCTCGGTGCGCTTACCTTCAATGACTTTAAAGTCCACTTTGGTCAGCTCGATGGCACGCTTCACCACCTTAACCAAGTCCGGATGCACGCCTCGCAGGTTTTCAAGGCTATGTTTGCCTAGATAAAACGACATCACTCCTCCTTAGGTACGTGCTTATTTAGGATCCGCAAAGCAACGATCTGCAGCTGCTTCACGCCGATAAAACCCACCATGCCGCCAATAAATGCTGCCGCGTCGACCGGTATGCCGAACCACTTCATTCCCGAGACAAAGGAAAGAGAAAGGGCGCCACATAGCGCCCCTTCTAAAATCATCGTTCGTTTGGTACCGCCACCGTAGAGAACGCGGATAGCCGCAATGGTGAAGGCTAGAAAAAAGGAATAGATAGTTGGTGAGTTCTGGTACGCCCATGCACATAGCATTGCCCAAATGCTGGGGTCTTTTTCCGGCATATAGCCCTCCTGAGCGTCATGGCGACGAGTCAGGGCTAACCAGTCGCATACAAAAAAGCCACCAGCACAAAAAGGCTGATGGCCGAAATTTGGGTACAAAAAAACCCGCTCGAGGCGGGTTTATGTCTATTGGATGCAGTAATCCACTATAGGATTACGATATTAAATCTGCCGCAAAATGAAATCAAGCTATCTAATGCGGAGCCATGCATCCATGAGAGCTGCCAAAAAAAACGCTTATACGTTCGCTTTTTCAAAGCACAGCTTGATGGTTGGATTAGATGGTGAAGAAGAGACCTTCATCCAATCATCCACATCGGTCTTCACTAAAGCGGACAACGTTTCTGCATACGAATGAATCAGCTCTGCCAGCACAGAATACTCAACACGATTCACGGTATATTCCTGCTCAGAGACTTCGGACTTACCGTTCTTTTCATGCTTCATGTGCAGCGTGGTATAAAAAATGTAGAGCTTCGGCTCATTCGGATTTGAATAGTCGATAGTGGCTTGGGAGAATAAGTTTTCCCATTTTTCCGAATGGCTCTGACTGAAGACAGACTTAGCCATATCAGTGATTTTGCTCTTCAACTTCGACTTGTCTGATTCACTAACGCCATCGTACAGCGACACAATTTGGTCAATCAGCTGATTGTAGTCTTTTGACTTGAAGGTCTGCTTAACGTAGTCATTAGTCAGCAGATGGAAGAATGGCGTGTTATCCATCCCAATGATGTAATTTGAAAAACGCTGCGCCACTACTTCTGGCATTTGTACTGCTGGGTGAAAATCAGCTTTATTCTGGGTGTGGGTCATGATGCTAGAAATCGCGGTCGGCAAGTTACGCGGATCGGCAAAAATCTCAATACCCTTTGCATTAGGAGCACTGGTGTTGATACCTAAAAAATCCCCAACAGTATCAGCATACTGCGCCTGTTCTGTATTAACGGCCAACGTTGAAGCTGTTGCTGCCAAACTAACACTGCCTGCTACCCAATCGTTAACAAGCTGACGAACATTAGACATAGTATTTCCCTATCGGTTGATTACGGGCTTAGATGCCCTCTCACAGCTTAGTCCAAAAGGCTTACCCATTTTACAAAATCACGAATTGTTCATAAAACCTGCCCCGTAAGATCCATGCCCTATGCCGCAAACCAACCAGCATGGACTCAGCACGGAAAAATCCGCAAAAGGCAGGTTTATACTGTTCGGATAAGGTGATCCGTTATAAGGCTTTAATGTTACAGAATCACATTATCTAAATGGTAAGAGTGATTAACTTAGCGTTCGATAGAAACAAAAAAACCAGAGCCTTTCGACTCTGGTGAATATGGGTTTTGCTTTTATTAAGAATCACAACGTGCTTGTAATACCCACAACGCTATTAAAGTGCAAATGGCTCAAATAATAATGGAACCAACCTCACACAAAAACTCTCCCAAGTTAAAATTATAAATATGACTACTTTTTAACTGCCTTCGTGGATTGCTCTGGCACACATGCAAGGAAAAGTAAGCTTGCAATAAAAAAGTAAAACAATAGGCACACACTCAAAACTGTAAACAACACCAACAGTCTGGCCACATATATATTAATACCCAAGTAAGTGCGGATATAGAAAACCATCCAATACATATCATCAATAGTAATTTCAATGACATGGGATAGGTTTCTAGCATGGGAGTACCCTAGCGTAACGGAAATCGCTAAAAGCGTAGAAATTAGTGAGAAAACCCAAATCCATTTGTTTTTCAAGGGAGTGTTCTTTGTTTATCTACTGTAATCGCCATACTATTAGCACCAAACAGGGCAGTAAAGATTAAACATGTATCACATTATTAACCGAGCCTTATCATAAGGCACATCATATTCACCATTACTCATATCAAACCGACTTATCATATGTAAAACATGGCGTAATGTTTAAAACAAAAACAAAACCATTGAACATTTAAAGCGAAAGAATAAAGCTTCGATTTGAAAGATAGGCTATATGTAAGTACCTACTTAAAGTTTAAAGCAATCATTTACCTGCAACTTATATCAAAAAAAGCCCGCATAAGCGGGCTGTCTTCAGCGAAAGTTGGTACTCACATATGCTTGGCATTAAAAGCTAATACGGGGTCGGCTTTGGTCAGCTCTTCACCAGAGCTCTGTACGCTAACAAGCGCAAAGGCTTTAGCCACCAGCCAATAGAAAGAGGCATTGATACTCGAGAACAGGAAGAACACACAGAAGCGGGCCCAGTTCATACTTAACCGCAGATAGATTCTGATAATGAACATCATCCACGACAGGTTGCTTTCCATCAGCACCAGAGCGTGCCGAACAGTGCAAACATTAAAAACGCCGAGTACAAAGCCCCAAAGAACCACCGTCAAAAGAAAAGAAATTAACCAACAGCATCCATTCTTCACTACACACCACCACTACAAAAGAAACATATCTCAACAAGCGTTCTCGCATGACTTGGCATGCACTCGCCATATTCTTACCGTAAACGCGATCAGAATGATTGCTGCCGGTACCAAGCTATAGAAACCATAGTGCTTACTCAGAATGGCAGTCATCATCGCACCTGCGAAGAAATGCAGGATGACCAGTAAGTAATGACTTCCTTCTTTTCTAAAATCGCTACGTTCTGTGTCGCTCAGCTTCTTGTTAAATGACTTAAAGAAGCTAGTCATCATCAGCACATAAACCGTTGTCACTACAGATGTCGCTGTTGGCTGCCGTGTACCGCCATGCTTAATCACAAAGTTGTGCACGTACATGAACAACAAACCAATCGTAATAAGTGGGATCACCGTAGGAGACGGTCCAGTACCCAAAGCACCGGTCACCATCATGAAGCGGCCTAACGCGATAAAGGTAATTAGCAATACACAGTTTATCGTTAGCGAAATGGCATACATGTGCCATGGCGTCTTTAGGTATGAATCAAACTTGTTTGCCAGCAGCTGGTGGATAGCCGCGATAACCATCCATATGACAATGATGGATATATGGTAGAAAGACTCAAAATCGAGTGTTCCTTTGGCTAACGCCGCCACACCGAAAATCATGTTGGATGTCATGTACCCTATCAAGGCTTTGTATAAATAGATGAAGCTAACAATCTCAACGCTGCCGCCAATGAAACTCATGATGTAGTGTATTTCATGGTTCACAGACGAATAAATGGACAGTTTTTTCATATTGGACAAGCTCTTACAAAACAACGTAACTCATATTGTCTGGCGCAGCTCAAGGTAAAAACCTAATCACTCAGCATACGCATCCCTATTCACTTCATGTGTTAATTATTAGTTTTATTCTTTAATGATAGTGTCCAGCCAGCCTTCCACTTTCTATTCTTGATTTGTTTTATTTTGTAAGCTGCCAACTTGCCAATACATTTCCATGAAAAATCAATACGTTAATTGAATGCCGATTCGTAACCGTCAAACTCATAAAACCCGACATATACAACCATCTCAACCGAAAAACACAAACCAATCAACTAAAGAAAATCGTTTTTCATTTAATATCAGCCAGTTAAATAATAGGCATCAATTATTACAATCGAGGGCAATACTAAAACGTCATCTGAGATGCACAGTAATTTGAACAAGCATTCATTATGAGATTAAATTCATGAACACTGCATTTATCAAATAACTGTATGCCGGAGCCATAACTTGGGCACAAAAAAAAAGCCCTCAAGCCGGGAGAGGCTCGAGGGCAGCAAAACCACGGGATCTTGGAGAGAAAGAACGTGGAGCCAAATTGCGTTTTACTTAATCAGGTTAGGAAATATAGACATCCATCACACCTCGAAACTTTAGGTATGAGATGCAAATTCCAGTCTTTTTTAGAAAGTTAAGATAAGCAGGTCAGAACCATGAATATGGTTCGGATTTCATATCTGCAATTGTTCCTTTACCTTCAGATAGGTCTCCTCCTCCAACTCAACACCAATGGCTTTACGCTCCAGCTTTAATGCTGCTTTTATCGTAGAGCCGGATCCCATAAAGAAATCCGCAACCACATCTCCTGGGCGAGAGCTGGTGGCTATGATGTGCTCCATTAAGGCACTCGGTTTTTCGCAAGGGTGTTTGCCGGGATATGCCTGTACTGGTGGGAATGTCCATACATCGGTGTGCGGTACTTCTGCTGTCACGGAGAACGAGCGGCGGAGGCTTTCGTACTGCCGTTTCAAATCGGCATACTGCGCCACCAAGCCACTGTATTCATCACTCAGTGCAGAATAGTGTCTCGCGAGTTCCCCATGACTTTCTTGCAGCGCATTTCCCCTGCCCAGCTCTGCAGCCTTGCGGCTGAATAGGTCTTGTAGTTGCTTATATTGGGTTTCGCTTGGCAGCTGCCACTGACTAGCGGCAAACCAGTGCGAACACATTTGGGTACCTGTCACCTTGTTAATCTCTGCCGCGCTAATCCCCAGTGCTTTACGTGCGTCACTGAAATAACTAATCAGAGGTTTGAAGACCTCTTGCCGTAATGCCTTACACTTCACCGCATATCCAGACTGCCCTTTGGCATAGCCCTCTGCCCCATAGTGTTCGGCAAAGATAATGCGCTCAGTAGCGGGAAAGAAAGAACGCAGATCCTCTTTACGCATACGTCGCCAAGGACCGGACGGTTTAGCCCACACAATATGGTTTAAGACTTTGAGTCGTTGACGAACCAATATCTCAGTGTCCGCCGCTAAGCGGGAACCACAGAACATGTATAGCGAGCCACTGGGTTTTAATACTCGCCAGAACTCGGCCAGCAAGTCATCTAGCCAGGCAAGATATGCCGTTTCATCGTCCCACTGGTTATCCCAGGCACAGGACTTCACACGAAAGTACGGCGGGTCTGTTGCAATCAGGTCGATGCAGTTGTCAGGAAGGGTTTTGATGTATTCGAGAGAGTCAGCATTCACGAGAGTGACACTGTTTAAACATACAGTGTTTTTCATAGATCAAATGGGCCTTTTTTGGTAGGCTCATATCCGCTTTGTGCACACAAGCGGTGGGCCTTGGTGTGCCCGTGACCTCGACAACGGGCTCATGGCTGGCCGGTGCTACCAACACCAACCAGCCGCCCATTCCACAGCTAAAATCGCCACCTTACGAGCAGCGCCTAAAGTACATACCGTTCCCGCTCACATCCTCAGCCAAACCGGCCAACACCAATTGCGTCAATATCAACTGACACCGTGCCTCTGTGAGGCCCGTGGCTCGTTCCATATCGACAGGCGCCACCCAGTTATCACTAGGAAGAAAGCGGTAAACGTTCTGTGCGGGAATTGTCATATCCACCTGATTTTGCATGTCTTTTTCTCCATGAAATTGCCGTGACACACAAGTAACTCTGTCGTGCTAACACAGCAAGTTCTTCCGAAAAAAGGCACAAAAAAACCCGCTCGAGGCGGGTTATCGGGTTATAGGATGCAATTCACCACTATACGGTTTGCATATTAAATATGCCGCAAAACAAAATCAAGCCATATGGAAGGTTGTTAGTTCTTGTCGAAATTTCTGTTTTGCTAGCGCGTCCCAACCATCGAGAATGCTTTTTACAAATTCAATTGCTGGGGCCCAATCACGGCGCCAACCTTTACGTAAAACCGATGCATCTAAGCCTGTATCAGCTGCGAGTACGGCAATGTATTCTGCCGGTCGATACTGAGCATCAACATCAGTGCCATGTCTGGCTACGTCATTGCAGATCAGAGGAATGAGTCGGATAAAAGCATCCCAGCGATCTTCGGAAAGTTTAAAACCAGCATCACCATAGCGACCGACGAACTCGCTCAGAACAACATCATAGAACTCTTGTGCTCGTCCATCGGAGACATAGCCCGGTGCGGCATAGGCAACCAACAACCAATCGGATAAATGGGAAGGTAGCTTATCCACTGCAGCGAGCACCTTGCCTTTATCTAGCATTTTACAGATCTTTCTATCTGCAGTCCCATCACCGCCAGAAGTAACTTCGCCATAGCTGGTGGTTACACCCTCCGTGGCAATACTAATTGCATCCCCTATTGACCTATTATTAATATCAATAACTAGCCCCATCTTCAGCTCGGATAAAATACAAACATGAAGATATTTTAATTGTTATAAAACCCCTTGGATAGACTACGTAATTTTTTATTTAAAGCGAAAAAATCATTTCGCTTAAGCAAAGGCCAATGATAGCCTTGACTCTCCGTAGCCATTGATATTTTAGACAAGCTAAGCAAGTCATTACTTTCAATCCCATCCAAGATGATTTTACTTACATGACACTTACAAACCTCCACTATCAATAATAATTGATGCATTGAACTACGCCAAACAATTTCCTTATCAATTTTTATCCCACTCCATGGGTAATCAAACAGGGTACACAAAGATGATGAGTTAACACCAAAATGATCAAGCCATACTTCATGGCCATACTCTTTCAATTTCGAGATCGCAGATCTGACCTTTTGCATAAGCTCATAATCATAATCGAACCCCTTAACCTCAAATGAGAAGCGATGATGATTATTCATTGCGACTGATATAAACTCGGAATTTAGCAGGGCACTAACATCGATATTTATATGCATATTAAAACGACGAAAATCCAGTACAATATTGGATAATGCTTGCATCTTAATACAAGCCATTTCAGCCAAATCATCCCCCCCCGACTCTAAATACACCCCATCAAAGCATGCTTCCTTATAGCATTTTGGCAAAAGCTCCACGGCTGTTATCTTACCTGAAGAGTTACTTACTATTGGCTGGGCAACCACATGAAAATCCATACCCTTATATTTATAACCAAATATCAAATAATCATGCGCAATCGTACTCATACGGAATCCGGTCAAGAATTTACGTTAATGCACTCATGGCTATGAGGCAAAATTTATAAAATAAGAGTAATTTATTTAGAAGTGAATATTTTTAAAATAAAGGGCTGACAAACCAGCCCTTCTGCAAATATAAAACAACAGTTAGAACTTATAACTTACACCAATCATACCTTGAATGCTGGTGTAATTATGCGCACCAACCTGAACTGATGTATTAGCCCAAACGCTCAGGTTGTTTTTAACGTTACCATCAACACCGACCTTGATCTGGGCTACATTTTTCACACCAGCCTCAGCAATATCATATCCATTCATTGAAACTGAATTATCTCTTGTATTGTGAATCCAGTTCGCCTCTACAAACGGAGTAATATCTTTAACTTCTTTTTCTGCATCGATAGACTTCTCATTAAGAGAGAGTCTAACACCAAGTTTTGTTTGAAGATTACCGGAAATATTTGACTTAACAACAGTACCATTACCCTCAATAAATGTATCTGGTCTTACGCCCATATAAATAAGCTGCGCATGAGGTTTAACTATGAGACTAGTTTTAGTCCCATCTTCCGCAATAGTTTCTTTAAGTTTATTGATATCGCCAATTTCTAGAGATGCCGTTGTCCCTTTTGACTTATATTTCTCTGTAGACAACTCTTGCCCATCAACCGAGTTATTAAACCAAGAATACTGCAACCAAGAGTCAACGTATAATCCCTTCTCTTGCTGAGGGTTTTCAAACCATGTCCCATAAAAACCAAGGCTATACCCATCAACATGACCTTTCGCGGAGTAACCTGTCAGATCAGCTCTGGTCTTACTTGAACTATATCCATAGCCACCAAATGCACCAAAGGTAATAGAATCATTACCATTAGAGGACCCCTTATAAATATCCCCCCCCAATTGAGTCGTAAAACTATTAACTCTAGTTTTAGTACCATCAGATGAATCATTAAATGATGTGTGTTCCCCAACCTGTCTTAACCATAAACTATGATTTTTTTCTCCATTAAAATCAGCATGGTATGTGCTACCAATTCGATCGTAAAGGCTCATGTTAAACATCGTATTAGCTGCAATATTATTAGCTAAATAACTACCTACCTCTGGTCTTATCAATGGCTTAGGTGTTGGCTCTGGTGTTGGCTCTGGTGTTGGCTCTGAATTTGTAAGATGACTTACTAAGTACCAATCTTTCTCTTTCTTGGTTAATTGATAATCATACGCCCCAGCAACAATCCTTGATTTTTGTTTAAAAATACCATTGGATTCGCCAGCAACACTGATTAATTCAATTCCGTTGATGGTTTGGTCGCCCATCCCCCCTGCATTTGAGACAGATACAAGAGATGTGCCACTACTATCACCGTCAATAATCAACTTGTTGGTTTCTGAGTTATCGCCCTCTAATTTTGTAACGAAGTGAATGGTTGCGTTATCACCATGATAGTTACCCTTAACGTGAACGGTTCTATCAGGAGAGGACAATACAACATCATTACCCTTCCCAAAATATAGATCACTACCACTCATAGCCAGATTAGTCAGAACAGAACCAGCCGATTGCTTCCAGACACTATTGGCTAAAGAAACATCGGTGTTCCCACTGTCACCCAAAACAGATACACCATCTAAAATAGAACCTTGCGCATTAATAGCTAACTCACCTCCTTTGTTATCAAGCAAAACATTAGATCTCGATGACATAAGGTGGCTATCTAGCAAATTAATATTTGCAGAACCATCATTTATGGCTATTCCTGAGGCTGCCCCATCAACAGAGCTATTATCCAACGCTATAACCGCAGGATTTAGTGAGCCATTACCTGTAATTAGTAAGCCATTAGCATTATCTGATACAAGGCTAGAATTTGATAAACTAAGAGTGCCGCCATTAAATAATGTGGCACCGTTAGCACCAACACCAGAGGTTTTTACATTCAAATTATCGCCAATTACTGAACCTTGACGAATTGCAATACCATGTGCATTAACACCAGTTGTCGATAAAGATGATTGTTTTATACTAACAGTTGCATCTTTACCATTAGCATAAACTGCGTAGCCACCCTCACCTTTGGTATTGACTGTTATGCCAGTCCCTTCAATTAAGGATTTACTGCTTGGATTGTTTCCATCATTACCATCTTCCAGGGCGGATACACACTCACGACCGCCCCCTTGTAGTGAACATGACACTAAACCGAAAGAATTATATCCCTCCGTGCTAATCTCAGTTTTACCTGTAGTTGTAATTAATGTATCTAATCCTTCACCACTAACCTGTGATAATAAACCAACCGCCTGATTACCTTTTGTATCTATTTTATTAGTACCACTTAAGGTAACAGTACTACCGAATTGACTCACTACAGCGTTGGATGAATAATTTAGTGCTGAATTATTATTACCTGATGTAGAAATGGAGCTGTCAGTAATAGATACTATTGTATCTTTATCTGTTGCTAGTACACCATATGCCCCTAATCCAGAGGTGGATACACCTACTTTATTCAGCGAAACGTTTGCTTTGTTCCCCGCATAAATAGCTTGAGCGCTATCTCCTACGGTAGATAGCGTAGAATTCTCAACAGATAACGATGAGTTAGCACCTTGTGCATTAGCAGCGTTAGAAAGCCCCGCTGTCATAACAGATGAATCAGACAGTGTCACATTACCACCGACTAACTCGATGCCATGAGAATCATCACCAGTAGTTTTTATAACAGAGTTGTTATTTATTATTGCCTCTGAACCACCAGTAATTTCTATAGCAGAGCTTGTTTTTCCCGATGTAGTAACATCAACTCCAGAGGCTAAAACATTCCCCTTTGCCTGTGCAAAAATGCCAGATGAGACATCGCCTGATGTAATAACACTTGAGTTGGTTATATTGACAGAGCCATTATTTTCAGATGTAACACCGGCACTATTAACAACTCTTAATCCATCGTGAGCCGTAGTTGAGCCATTGGATGATGCGATCACTTTTGAGTTATCAATATTGACGACCGCCCCATTGCCACTACTCAATACTGAACCGCTGCTCGGAAGTTTCTTACCTCCTGATTCAGACGTAATCTCAGAACCTGATATATTAACCGTACCGCCTTGTTTTGCAGCAACGGAAAATGAATAGTTAGAAACACTATTAACTTTTGAATTGGTTATATTAACAGTTGCAGCATCTGATGATAAAACACCAAATGAATAAGGTGAAAATGCTGATATGCTAGATTGCTCTTCAATATTTACAGTAGAGCCATTTGAAGCGCTAACTGCAGGCGTGTTAGGGTTTCCTTTATTGTCGCCAATGACGCCAACGAGATTGTGCACACCACCATCATCAAAACTTTGAACAGAAGCAAATGCACTACTAATTGAAGCAGCCAATAAACCTATTGTAAATATTGAATTATGAGAACATTTCATTTTAAAACGACCTTCTTATTTATTTGCCTTATCCCTGGCTATCCTCTCCTTGCTTTATTATCCACTGCAAAATAAACACATTATTAACCAAACCCCAAAGCCACAATAACAAAAGTGACCGGGTGTTTTATAACATATAATAATGATTTTGATTTTGGAAGTATTTTCGCAATGAAAATATCCATTGGTTTTATAAATCACACAATATACAAACAAGAATAGTTACAATAAAATAAAATAAAACACCCCATAAACAAATTTAAAAAATGTTCACAACCAGCAATGCTATATAAATAATAGTTAATAATCAGTACAAAAAGATAAAACCCAGCATTTAAAAATAAAAAATTACAAATCAACAAAATAATCAATCTACACATCAACACTAGTTCAGCAGATGTCTCTCTACCGTCAATAAGACGAAAGTAATTCCTAATATACGAATTAACTAAAAATGTAGCGCGCAATGAAACTAAAATTAGTAACTCTAATTTTAGTTTCATTCGTTATTACTTTAATATTCCAAGAGAAAAAGCGACATCTATCGTCTGCACCACATGCAACAACTGACTCCCATACACCTTCGCCCATGTCCTAGGATCTCTATGCAGTTCATCATGATGCTGACGGCACAGTGGAATAGTGAAGATGTCATGAGCTTTGGTTCCCATACCTCCTTGGTTATGCCCGATCAAATGATGTGGATCATCAGCCTGAGCACCACAGCAGACACAAGGCTGAGTCTTAACCCACTGCGTATACTTTTCACATACCCATCTGATACGCTTAGGTTTCAGCATAAATGAAGCTGGAGGTTCTGGGTCTACCCGAAGCGTTTTAACTGTCTTCTCTGTTCTGGTATCTAAAGCCGGAACTGACGATGCCGCTCTATCAAGCTTCTGTTGTTGCTCAGCTAAGATAGACTGCCCTTTCTTTACGTAATCCTCGCGCTTTTCTGGGATGCGGAACCGCTCCCAATAATCAGGCTTATCACCTAACTTCAAAACCGGTTCAGGCTTAGGCTCTTTATAGCCAGCCATCTTTGCCATCAATGCATCGGGCAAGTGGACTGTGAGTTCTTGGCTAACCGCAAACCACAGAACCTCATATAGCGACATAGGACGGCCTGCGGGTACCTCAAGCCAAGAGCGCATCGTCTCAATGACATATTTACGGCGAATCTGAGCCAGCACTTGGTTAACTTTGGCCGCATACTCACCGTCCCCTGCCCACCGCGATATCGAAGGGTCGTGATACCAACAGACTTGAAGTGCACCCAAGGGGCTCTCCCAGATAATCTTTTCATGATGACAAAACTTGTCATCAGCCAAATGGCACCGGTGAGTGTTTGTCCGCGCAATCCAGGCACGCATTCCCTTTGTGCCACCACAGGTATTAAACACAGCCTCACTGGAATAGAACGCCATCATTTCTGGTTCAGCCTCAAGGCTGACATCAACCGTGCCAGCATCACTTTTCTGCATGCTGTCAGGTGCGAGCGTTATCAGTACCTTCTTTCCCTGAAAACGTTGGACCGGTTCGGGCAACTTGACCATAAGAACATCCAAGTCCTTCTGGATGTATGCCGGCACTAGATACGTTTTTTCAGAAAGCAAAATCTCAGCCCCCTTTTGCTAGCAGCTCCAGCAGGATTTGCACAAACCCCAATACCGATACGCCTGCAATCAGCCAAACCAAAAGTTCTACTACCGGTCGAATTATGCCTTTAGCCATGCTCACGCACTCCCCTAGCCGCTTTACAGCGTGCTGCCAAATCTCGAAGCGCACGAGCGGCCTTCAAGTCTTCGTCCCATGCATTAGAGTCTGCCACAGGCGCGGTCACTGCTCTGCAGCGCGAACAGGTAAACAGTCCACCAATAACAGCAACCACCACGCCAGTGAGCATCAAGGCAATCAGCATCGGAAACTCTCCGCAAAGAAATAGGTCATCTGCTGTTCGTTTTGGACTTTCTGCACCACACCACCGGCACACAGTTCCGTTAGCTCTGCCGCCAATACAGGCTCTTTCAAGCCGGTTTGTTTCAATAACTCTGTGGTTGTCCATGCTTTACGGCGACTACTAACTACGCTCAGCAGAAACTTACGACGCAATACACTGCTCATGCGACCTCCTGTTGAACCTGACGGATAATCTGGCGCCAAGATGCCAGTGCGGCAAATTGATTGAGTCTGCCTAATCCGGCACTGAACGCCGCTTCCTGCGCCTTGCGCTCCATCTCGTTGCGTGGCTTGCAACGACTTGCCACCAAGCGAGTAAACGACTCTTCAGCATCGATACTTACCGCTGCAGGTTTTGGTAAGTCATTAGCTCGCTCTTCACGCACAGCCAAAAAGCACTTTTCGGTGATCAGGTAATCGAAGTTTTTGCGGCGCCATGTGTGGCCACTACGCGCATCAGGGCGATCTTCCAACATCCAACAGCAGTGCTTGGAGATATACCGGAGGTACGCATTCCATTTGCCTTCAGTGAGCTCAAACTTAGCCCATAGGCTGCGCAGCTTCTGGCGACGTGAATCAGTCAGTAACTCAATACGAGGCATTTCCGGTAACAGCTCGTGGTACGCGTCTACCACTGCTTGATAATTAATCTGCGTGTTGCGTGGGTCGGCCTCTGGCTGACCAATAGTCTTTTTGATCTGTTTGTCAGGATCTGTGTGGAGATCTGTTATAGATTCGGGCACGGTTCCCAAATCCAAGGATTCGGTAATTTTCCCATTTCCATTCGGTAAATTTCCCATTTCAATTTGGGAATCCTCCCGTTTGGATTCGGTAAATTTACCGTTTCGGGTTTCATTACCTAACTCATTGTTATAGTTGGAATCGGTAAAATTACCATTTCCGATATTGCCCTCAGATGGAAAGCCCTGAACGTAATTGGCAAACAACTTCTGAATCAAGGCATCACCATCAATGTGGTAGTGCACTGTTGGAACATTGTGAGCTTTCTTTACCTTGGTGGTCAGCACATCAGGGATAAGCTTTTTCAGCTTATTGACGGCATACCGCACCTGATCTGCACTGAGCGATACTTCGTCTGCTAACTCGTCATACTTCTTGTAGAACCAGCCGTCGTCGCGGCTGGTTAACCCTGAAAGAAAAACCAACTGGCTCAAAACAACAGCCAAGTTGTAGTCACCACCCAGCATACGAACGTATGGGCGTTGAATTGAAATTGTGTTTCGTTGTCCGCTTAGATCACGGACAGCGTTATAGAGGTTACTCATGGCCCCCTCCAAAATGTTGCTTGATGAGGTGTGGCTCATGCAGTTCTCTTACATGCTGCATCTGAGCCGCCCAAATCCATTCGGCATAGGCTTTGTTTGTCGGCGTTACATCGCTACCAATACGAATGGCGTAATGGCACTCCGGCTCGCCGCTCTCACCAAGCAGGAACACAGAGGTCAGTGAAGGTAAAATATTTGATTGGGTCATTGTTCTGGCCTCACAGCGTTCCGGTGGTCGTCCGGTTTTGTTTCGGGCTGAAAGGTTCGGGCAGAATGCTTTGTGTGTGATTGGCATCCTCACAGTAGATCCGGTACAGCAGCGTGATGTGCTCCTGCCATTTGCGCATGACCTGATAGCTGGTCTCTTCTAGTTCTGCGCGTTCGTTATCATCAATAACGCCATCTGCGATAGCTTTGCGCACCAGCTCTGAGTGACGTCCTATCCACTCGATTGACTCCAACATGCGAACGTTAATGTCAGCGTTTTCGATACCTTCAACATCCACCAGCGGAACATTTACGCAGTTTGAGTGCAGGGAAACGGCATCAGCAATCAAGGTAGTGCCACTGGCTTTTTGCAGCACCATGGCCCAGCCAAGCGGGAAAATCTGGTCACCATCAACACGCAGGCGGTTGTACAAAGCGTTCTCTGTCACACCCAGCCATTCAGCTGCTTCCTGATATCCACCAGGCAAACCTGCAATTGTTTTTTTGATTGCCGAAACGAGCCATATGGGCTGACGTTCCACGCGCCATTTAGGTTCATTACCCACGGTTACATATCTCCTTCTGTGGTTTTATCGCCTCCCCTGTGCACCTATACTTTTCACATGGCGAGAGGGGTTGTGTTTATTGACTGGCTAAAGTCACTTGAATGAAATTCGGCTATCTACAAAATGTGCCAATCAATCCGCCATTCTTGAGCTATTCGGTTTTTCGTAGAGAGATGCGTCATACTTCAATTCACCATTTGTTAGGCGCTCCAGTTTCAATGCGTTTCGCTCTGGAATAACGTCTGCCCATCCAGAGACAGTCCCCAGACTCAAATTGAGCATCTGGGCAATTTGCGTGAGTGTTTTTCCTTGAGTCCTGAAGTAAGAAACGACGTCAGACTTAAGCATTTTTTCCACCTCAATCTTAGGTTTTCCTGAATACTAGAGATCAGGATATCCATAGTCAATAGATGTTAGGATTTCCTAAACACATTGCTTTTGATGGATGCCGCCATGACGATAAAACCATCTACAGTCGGAGAGAGAATCAAGGCTGAACGTAAGAAGTTAAAACTGTCCCAAGAACAGTTCGGCAAGCGTTTAGAAAAGCGGGTTACGGGTGCAACCGTCTCTGACTGGGAGCGGAACATAACCGAACCGTCAGGCAATAACTTAAATAATATCTGTAAGTTAACAGGTGTTACGGCAGACTATATTCTGCATGGGAGCAACAGCCCGCATGAAAACGTTACTTCTACCCCGCTGACAGGTAGAAGAGTTCCCGTACTAAATTATGTACAAGCGGGTGCGTGGAAAGAGGCAAGTGACTATAGGATGTACGACGGAAACATTGAATGGATAGAGGCTGACTGGGATTATTCCGACAATACATTTGGTTTAGTCGTTGTTGGCGATTCGATGGCCCCTGATTTCTTAGAGGGAGACGTTCTTGTTATTGATCCTAATGTAGACCCGTTACCAGGTGATTTCGTTGTTGCGAAAAATGGTCAAGACGAAGCAACGTTCAAACGTTATCGGCCTAAAGGATTTAATGATCAAGGAGTTGAGTACTTCGAGTTAGTCCCATCCAATGAGAACTACCCAAAGATGCGCTCTGATAAGCAAGAGATTCGGATCATTGGAACAATGATGGAATACCGGCGAAAAAGAAAAAAATACTGATCGTCCACTCATAAGGAAACCCGCCACAGCGCGGGTTTTTTTATAGCCACACACCAAAACTCAAGAAAACCTAAGAAATGTGATTGACAAAAACCTTTGGAATACCTAAATTCTAAACCAGAAAATCTTAGGTTTTCCTAAATAAAGGAGTTTGTAAAAGTCTTTTAGATAGCTAAAAAGCAAAAACCCCGCCGAAGCGGGGTCTCTACGGGAAATCTGCGACCAACAGAATCCCCAAGGCAAGAACAATGACCCAATCACAAGCCAAAGTCTTAACAGGAATAGTAACGATTACATGCGGTGACGAGGAACGCCATGGAAAGCAGGTATACAACCTGCGTGAATAGGTAATATTGCTCTTTAACAATCTGTCTTACCCAACAGTTAAATCAGTCAGGCTGATTTCGATTCTTTTGGTAAATCACCAGCAAGCCAAGCGGCACAAGATTCGATGACAGTTAATTTAGCGGTGGTGTCTTCTCGGCCAAGCACAATGCAAGCCCGCTTGTAAGCAACGTGAGTTAGAACCCCCCACGCTTTTGAATCTGACTTTTGCAGTTCTTTGAAGCGAGCCTTGAGTTCAGCATCACTGAGTTCAGAGCTATCGACCGAAAGAGATAGATACTTTCCGGCTTGGTTCTCTGAGACACCTGATACTCGAGCAAACTGATAAACAATCTGAGCTACAGAGAGAACAGCAATCAAAATGCCAAACCAAGCATAACCTGATATTGAACTGAAAACGCTAAAGCCCGCCACGATAATGATCAAGGTGATAAGCCGATCAATTCGTCCAGTGATCGTACTGAACATACTCTCAAGATGATAAGAGTATGCAATATCAAACTCTATATCGTGGCGTTCCATTGTTACTACCTCAGTTTATTAGGGCTTTGGCGGTGTTGGTTTAGGGGCCGGTCTTGGGCTGCGAGGCGCATGATCTTTAAACTCTTTCGTCCCGCTAGCGAATAATTTCGTATTCAAAACTAAAGACTCCTATCGACTGTTGGGGAAAGTCAGATTACCTAATTCCTGGCTGTTGGGGAATAGCCGGAACCACCGAGCCTGATGTGGATAAAAGACAGGCACTAGCCTCGGTTGAATCCGATTTCAAAATAGCGATGACCAACTATTAAAGGAGAGTTATTCAGTTTGAACTACGAGATTTAGTTAACCGCTAAAAAGCAAAAACCCCGCCGAAGCGGGGTCTCTACGGGAAATCTGCGACCAACAGAATCCCCAAGGCAAGAACAATGACCCAATCACAAGCCAAAGTCTTAGCTGAAATTATATCGGCTAAGGCATTGGCGTACAACGGTGGTAGCGCGCATGCATATCTCGAACTACAACCCCATGAACGGCATTCACTACTGAGGAGGACCACCAAATGGCTAGACTCGTAACTCTTCAGCAGTGGGCTACATCTGTTTTCGGTGAGTACGCGCCGTGCGGTGCGACACTCTACAGCTGGGCCAAAAATGGCTTTATCCAACCATCTCCCCAGAAAGCCGGGCGTCGCTGGTTTGTCGAACCTGATGCCCTCTACGTCGGGCAGCTGGTACAGCCAGAGATTCCAACCACCAGCAATCCAATCCTAAAACGGATCTTTGCTAATGGCCCGTCCGCGTAAAACAACCCTGACCATACCGAACTTGTACTGCCGGCATGACAAACGAACCAACCGCACCTACTGGCAGTACAAGAATCCTCTGGATAACAAGTTCTATGGTTTGGGTACTGATGAGGAAGAAGCAAAGGCTATGGCGATTGAGGCTAATGCCCACGTTGCTAAGGTGCGCATCAAGCAAGCCGAGATAAACCTGATTGCCAGACAGCGCCAACCACTGATTGCTGCAGACTTGGGGGCGCCACTGGCAATTTCGGTAGACTCGTTTTTGGATAAATACATGGCAATCCAAACAGAGAAGCTGGAGAACGGCCAGATCAAGTACAACACACTACGCCAGAAGAACCTGCCGGTTCGGTTAATGCGTCAGATGCTGGGTACGAAAGAAATGCCGTCTGTGGATGTGCTGGATATCAACCTACTCATCAACACGGCCAAAGACCAAGGAAAAAACACTCAGGCCAGCATTATCCGTAAGGTCTGCATCGACATCTTCAAAGAGGCCCAAGCATGTGGTGATGTGCCAGTGGGTTACAACCCTGCGGAGTCCACCCGTGAGCCGTATGTGAAAGTGCAGCGCTCTCGCCTTAGCTTGGAAGAGTTCGTCGTGATTTATGAGCAGTCCAAGAAACTGGCCAGAAAGCCATGGGTACCGCATGTCATCATGCTTGCCCTACTCACTGCGCAGCGTGAAGGCGATCTGATAAAAATCAAAATGAGTGACATCGATGACCGCCACCTGTTTGTGGAACAACAAAAGACAGGTGCCAAGATTGCCATTCCATTGGATATCCGTCTGGACGCGGTTGATATGTCGCTCAGAGAGCTACTCGCAATCATCGAACAGGAAAGTACCAGTCCTTACGAATACCTGATTCATTCAGCCGATGGTTCAGCCATCAAAGACCCGGGCACTGTGTCAAAAGCCTTTGCTCGAGCTCGCGATAAATGCACCTTGGATTGGGAGAATAAACAGCCGGCATCCTTCCATGAAATCCGGTCACTGGCTCAGCGTTTATATGCAGAACAAGGCATAAATACCCAGAAATTGCTGGGCCACAAGAACGCTGCAATGACTGTTAAGTACGGTGATGCTAGAGGGAAATCGTACACGTTTGTGGAGCTGTGAGCCCCAACGTTTGACTATGGTTTTGGAGAGGGAGTTTTGGAGAACGTTTTGGAGAATTATTCACAAGACATCAAAAAGTGCTATCAATCCCTTGATCTAAAAGGGTTTCGTATTGCATAGAAAAAGTGAGGCCAAATACAGGAATCGTGTCAGGCCTCTTTTTTTTATCTATATGATTTTAAAGGGAAATCTGACGAATTTTCTTATGCAGTAAGAATTTCGAGTGATTTTAAGCTTTTGATTAATAAAGATAAAAAATTAGTTTTGGAGAAAAAATTTTTCACATCAATGAATTTCAATTCACTTTAAGACGTGATTTTGCATAAAAACAGCCAAAATTTTTGTCCGTAACGACCTCAAAATCTGAAATTAAAAATTAGTTTAAAATCATTAGGTTACAATTAAACGGTCTTTCCTCTCTGACATTAGTGACTCAACCTTATCTTGCAATGTTTCCATCATTGCGACCAACTCTTGAATTGCAGCGGTATTTGCTGCAGACATGTCGGTGTAACTCACGGCATATTTACATAACTCATCAACACGTACCATCTCCAGCATAACTCTAGATAGTTACTGATCTCTATATCCAATCAGCACTTTCATCGTGCCATAAAGTGTGGGGAGTAACTCTAAATAAGTGCCATGGCATTACACACCTTAAGCGGCTTACCCGAAGGACAATCTGCTTCTCCAAATCAGAAGAAATGCACGTGAAGTTAAGTGGCTGGTATCTGACAATGAACCATCTCCACTAAGTTGAAGTCACTACAAAATTAACCACTGAAAAGTACATTACTGCTAGCTGCATTAGGTATGTTTTCGCTCGCGGCACATGCCAACGGCATCTCCGTTGACGTGGAAGAGCTCAGTCAGGTAACAGCGTGAGGCCGCAACGATTTCTGAGAGTAAATACGACACTGTATTCACTCCTGATCTGAAAGGAGTTCCTTCTGGACTGTACGGCTTCCACGTACGTACGTCCCCATCCTACGATAGCTCAACTAAAGGCGATAAAACCGTTCTTGGTGATACAGCAGGTGGACACTACGCTTCTAAAAACACAGACAAGCATGAGTATCTATGAGCAATGATAATCACCTCGGTGATTTGCTGGCACTCTACATCGATCACCGCAACAATGGGTCTTCCCCTGCCCTCTCGTATCGCTTAAAAAGCGATGATGTGAAAGATCATGCCTTGATGACTCATACTGGTGGCGATGATCACTCAGACCATCCAAAGCCATTAGGTAGTAATGGTGAGCGCCTAATTTGCGGTGTAATTTCCTAAACTACGACCTTTTCTAATCCTACAGTTATACCGCTGCTGGACTGCTTAATTTCACTTAGCTAAATTTTCACTTATTCGGAACTACATCCAGTTTTCACGCACATAGGTGTTAAACGCCTTCACACCAAAAACCAAGCTAAACACGCCAGTCGCAATAGGTAGTATGTACGCACACCACAGAAATCCATCAAAGATGGCCATCATCTCTGTCGCTGTATATGAATTCAACCTATGCACATACCGCGCGGTTCCATAAGTCACGATAGCCAGCAATATAGATACTATCGCTCCGACCTGCCAGAACACCTCAGTAACATCAAGAATGGCATCCAAGGCATTATCAATAGTCGATTTTCTGCGTCCCATGCAAATATCTCCTAACTACATCCAACCTGATAAGCTCATCCATCATACTACCCATGAATACTACACTTTGTAATGTTCAATTTGTAACGTGAGATAATCCACGAAATGAGCGTTATGCCATAACTCACAAGTAATGCATTTGTGAGCAAACAGCTTAAACATAGCAGCCTGGATATATCAGAAATAAAGGTGGTAACTCTAAATTAGTCTTGTATTATTTGTTTTTTGGATAAGAAGTGGCAATGAACGGCTCCGGATGCCGTGACACCGCCCGAGCCCTTGGCACCAGTCTTAATACCGCCCACCCCATCTAAAAAATGGGACCGAAACAGCTGGTGCAATACGTTTAGCTTGGTTATGGATTCCAAAGTGAGTAGAGCAATTTTCCTCTCAAAATCAGAAGAAACACAAGGTAATATCATCGATGGGTATCTGACGGTCAATCATTGCCACTAATTTAAAGTCAATACCAAGGAAGCTACTGCAACTGGTTATAAAGTCTTTATTTGGAGTTGTTAAATAATGATAGGTAGAGTTTTAGTTATATTGCTAACTTTTTTCTCTTGCGTGGCTAATGCTAAGTTCAGCCCATACATGGGTTATTGGTCTGTCAATTGCGGTGGGTTTGGTGGCTATGTAATCGTGTCTGATATGAGTGAGGCCAGAGTAAATGTTAATGATAACAACCTATTAATTTCTGCGAAACTAAGTGAGTTAACAAAAAACTCTTCTGAGCTGTTTTTTATCGATATATTGGAGTCAAGAAATGAAAAGATAGATTGGCCATCTATTTCCCTAGATAAACCGATTGCTAAATTGACTGTGAACGATGGAGTTCTTGTCGTTAATTGGTTTGGTTTTTTTGATATGAAGAAGAAAGAGTATGTGTGGAATACACAGCCTGATTTCATAGTGGACACAAAGAGCAATAAAAACACCATCATGAAAAAGTGTATTTTTTAGTGAGCTCTAAGGATTTATAACTTTACAGATATAGAGTTATTCCTGTTCAGCGACTTCGACTTATCTGATTCACTAACACCGTCGTACGCTTGATCAATCGGCTGATTGTAGTCCTTGGACTTGAAAGCCTGCGTAACGCAGTCATTAGTCAGCTGATGGAGGAATTCAGTGAAATACACCGAACCACCAACTCCACCATCTCTTATTTATAGTGCTGATATTAAGCTCACCATCATACTCATCATCAAACACAACAAAGCTATTTTCATCCAATGTAAATTCTTCCCTGGGGAATCTATAAGTAATATCTCGCCATGCCCCATAACATGAAAAAGGTGAAGACTGACCTATATACCCAACCTTCGAATCGTATAGCACGAAATATATAGGCGCCCAATCTACAGATAAAAGACAGTATAAACCAATTGGATTAACTGGATGCACTGGTTCAAAAACAATCTTATACCTTCCATCTTTTGAAAACTTGCTAATAGGTGGTGCGTCATCTAGAAAACCCAATGAGACATGGGCAAGCAGCAACCAATAAATAACACATAGGACTGCTAATAACTTAATAACACCCTTCATAAATAACTCGCTGATGCGGAAGTGGACTTAACTAAAGTACATTGAAGAACACGATAAAACCCCGCATCACGTTTATCTTGCCCAATCAAGAAAGTCACTACTGTAGTCTGGAACAACCTCGCCAACAGTTCATGTATCAATGAAACAAACCAAACCACCAACTCCACCATCGTTTATGCCTAATTCCGATATTTAGCTCGCCATTATTACTATCATCAAGAACAACAAACCCGTCATCCCCATACGCTTTCGATTCATTAGGAAATAGCAAATAGCCAGCAGTCCAGTGGCCATAACATGAAAAAGGTGATGATTGCCCTATGTAATTATTTTCGGCATCATACAAGGAGAAATATATTGGTGATTCTGTAGTTAAAAAGCAGTACCAACCTATAGGGTTAACTGGATACATATCATTTATAGTGACTCTATACTGCCTGTCTTCTGAAAACCTAACTATTTCAGGAGGAGAGTCTAAAAAATTCAAAGACACATGAGCAAGCGCGAACCAATACATTGCACACAGAAAAAATACAATTACAGATAAAATTTTCACAAGTAAATTATCCGTTGATTAGGAAGTGGATTTAACCAGAGGACATCTGAGAATACAATAAAATCGCCTCCCGCATTATGTTTATCTTGCCAGTTACGAAAATCACTATTGTTAACCGGAAAAAAATCCACAGCAACGTCCCTGCTCACATATGGTTGAAAGCCAAATAAAAATACCGCTAATAACATTAGCATTTCAAAACCTAATGCCACTTTTTATAGACATCACTCAAACCTAAATTTATACACATTTCCGCAATCAATAAACACTGCCCTACGTTTATTTCCTACTTCTAAAAAAGATCCATTCTTGATCTTGTATTCAGTAAAGTCCACTCCTGATGGTTGATCTTTACCTTTCTGGTAAAAGTATCGAATACTATCAAAATCGGGCAATCCACCATTCACACGGACAGCTATGCAAGATGCAAAAAGAGACGGTAGCTTCCAGCCCATAGGATTATTTCCCGTTCGGATTAAATATACCGACTGATGGCGAACCGCTGTACCTGATGCTGAAGGAGGAGATCCTTCTACACATACCCAGTTATCTTTAAAATACACTTTTGCACCTAACCCAAGATCACCAATATCAATTGTTTCTCTTGGGAAAGGTTTTACAAAATTGGTTGGTAACCGTTTACTGTCTATGGTCAGTTGGCCATCTTGCAATTCAACACTACGCTGTCGACCAGAATCGAAACCACTCCAACCATAAAAAACACCTTCACTTTCTTCCATACTGAAAGGCTCGAGTTCGTGACCGTCGCTGTGAAATAGCCTATTTGATAAGGCCTGATAGCATGATTCATAGCTATCAAACAGGTTTGCCGCATGAGAAATAAATGGCAGGCACATTGTTATATAAATAGTTTTCTTCATCTATCTGCTTTGCCTCCCGTAGCCTTCACTTTTTCTGCACGAGCTTCGCTGTAGCTATAGTGGCTATAACTACTCTCGCGACATGCCTAAATTCATAGCATTGTGAACACCTTATGCAAAACTTACGCCATATTAAAACTCTTTTATAAACAATACGTTAATCAAACTCCCTCTTATGCTGAGTGAAATCAAGCAAGAACCGGCTTAAAACAGATCAAATATGTTGCAGTTATTGCTCAAAAGGATAAATACACTGAGTTCTGAGCAAGTTATTGCTCAGAGTGGTTGAGGTGACTGGAATGACTCATACCAATGAGCCCCCTGCTTTTACCGGCAAGTATCCAAGACTGAATGTTGAGTGCTAAAAACAAAAAAAGGCCCTCAAGCCGGGAGAAGCGCGAAGGCTGCAAAACCACGGGATCTTGGAGAGAAAGAACATGGAGCTAAATTGCGTTTTACTTAAGTGTCCACTTTGTCAGCAAATAGAACCCGTGAAAAGCATGGGTTGGGAACCACCGGACATCAACTTTACCGCAGTCAAGCTTGTTGCCGTAGCTTTTAACTCGAGTATGAATACCGAGCCTGCCAGCAGGCATAAAAGCACAGCTTATTGAGCTTGCAATGAATAATGCAGGGATACGAGATACTGCGCATGTACTAACCATTAGTCTCAATGTTGTTGTACGAACATTAAAAACTCTCGCCACGATGAATAACATCGTCTCCGATGGCTCATGCTGATGTGGCGCTTATCTATGAGCTTGACGAACAATGGAGCTTTATCGGTAGTAAGGTACGACTGCACTGGCTCTGGTACACGCACAGCACAAAAACAAGTGGTGTACTGACCTACAACTTTTGATCCACGAACCGATTCAACCAGCCGTGAATTACTGGCTCTGCTCACCCATTTTAACATCGATATGCTAACTACAGATGAATGGGGCTGCTATCCTAGAGTGTTTCCTAAAGAGAAGCACTTGACCGGCAAGATCTTTACTCAGCGTATTGAGCGCAACAATCTAACTCTAAGAACTTGAATCAAGCGTCTAGCTAGTAGAAGCATCTGCATCTCCCGCTCTGCTAAACTTCATGAAAAAGCCATTGGAGCTTTTATCGAAAATACATATTCTACTAATTAATTGGATACATCACCCTAAACATTTAGCAAGTTTTTTCACTAATTCTTAGCTCTCTAATTGACATAAGCCTCATAGCAATATGGCTCACCATTTTTATCTAACTTCCTTTGAGAAAGAAAGTTAATGGTTACAATCTTATTGAGTTTCCACATATGAAAAGGTCGTTCTTGCGTACAGGTGTATGTAACTAAATTCACTTTATCAATGAATGTAATTTCAAGCACGTCGTATCCATCATCCTTAGAGCCGCCATCGCCCAACATAGCTTTGTCGGCATCCAAAACGATAATCTCTTTGTATGGCCCAATGTATATATTGCTTTGAGCTTTATCATATAATCGGTAAGAGGACAGCTGCACGGTAGCCGTTCTCAGGTTGGGTTCAGGTAGAACTATCTCAATTCCGACGTTACCTATAACCTCTTTTGGCGATGGCTTATATACCTCAACCATGGTTTCATCTTTCATGAGGCTAGCAAAATCACTGGCTGACCATACTTGTTTATTAAATGCGCCCATCCCATTACCCTTGAGCATGAACTCGGCACATAAGAGCAACACAACAAAAATAATTGCTATCCACATTCTCTTTTTCATGACCATGTTCCATCAGACTTATACTTTAAGACTGCACTAAAACCACATGCTGCCTTAAAAAGGCGGATCACTGCGGATTTATAGCCACCAGCAATTACTCCACAAACATCATCCATTATCTGTTAACCTTAATTTTTTCTGACACCTCATGAATCTGGTAGCCTGGCGTGCGTACTCTCACATCTTTATAAATCTGCTTAAAATTATAATATGCGCAATAAACCAGCATGTGATTACAGATATCACTATCGCGGCCGAAAATCCCTATTGAGAAATTCGTCCTATCCACCATTAGTTTCCCACTACCCTCGGTAAATAGCATGCCAATATGCCGATGTTTTTCTCGTACATCGACAAATCGTAGACCACCCCAACATGCCAAAGCCAAAATAGCAGGAAGAGGTCCATATAAACCGTAAAGTGAATAACCCATAAACGGAAGCGCTATTGATAATGCAATGACAACATAGCCAAGCGATTTTTGCATTAAATCTTTTCTAATGAAATAAATCCCTTTATTTGTCATTGAGTAATGTATTAGTTCAGTATCATCGAGAAAGTAGCAAAGGCAACCTAAAAGGATACCGTTTCCGTACAAAACGAGAATAGTAATAAGACCTGCGCCTAGCCAATCAAAGATAGCACCCAAAATCATTAATAAAAGAGCAAGACTCAATGCAAGCACACCTCGATGCGGTCTTGGTATCTCTGCAATCCAAGCATGGATAACCGGTTCCTTTTGTAGAGTGAAATATTCATTATTAGCATAGCCGCCGACATGAGACTCATTGACACCTAAATCACTCGGAATTACTTCCTCAGTTTCTTTCATTCGCATTATCACTTAGTCATCATCCGTAATACCTATCATATCGCACTCGTTACCTCGCGCTTAAATTAATTATATAAAAATCTAGGTAATCCATCACTATCGCCATTAACAGCATCAACACATGTGCTCACACCAATAAACCAGGTTCTTCGCCATACTTTCCCCGTAATGACGTCTAGCATCTGACATTTACGAACTCACTCAACATTGATACGCATGGTATTATTTTTGAGACGAACAGTGCACCATCAAAAATTTAGCTGAGATAGATTACTTACAAAACACTATCAGCTGATCATACTATTGCGAACGTGGCTATACAGCGTTTTACACCTCGCTTAACGTGTAAGCCGTGACGTGAAGAGTGGCGGGTTTGCTACAGTGGCACTGGATATGTCACTCGATTCTGCGACG
This sequence comes from Plesiomonas sp. PI-19, assembly GCF_021368255.1. Taxonomy (NCBI): domain Bacteria; kingdom Pseudomonadati; phylum Pseudomonadota; class Gammaproteobacteria; order Enterobacterales; family Enterobacteriaceae; genus Plesiomonas; species Plesiomonas sp. PI-19. The sequence goes on along the minus strand of NZ_JAJNMQ010000001.1, from coordinate 901,028 downwards.
TGAAACGTACAAGCTCATCACTTTGAGTCATCACCAAAACATGAAGGAATGTCAGGATGCCGAAACGTAAATTTTGGGGCGTAAAAGAAAACGATGTCACGCCTGAGCACATTTTTAAGCAACGCCGAGATATCCTAATTAAACTTGGGATCACCGCGCTCACCGCTCCGCTAGCCACAAACGCACAAGCCAGCGTTTTAGATCTCCTTTCGGGTAAGGAGAAAGCGAATTCAGATAACCGCTCACCACTAGAATATACTCGTGCTAAAGACACATTATTAAAAGATATGCTCACGCCAGAAGATAAGATTCTGACTTACAATAACTTTTATGAATTTGGAACATCCAAAACAGATCCAGCGGAATTGGCGACTAACTTCAAAACATCGCCTTGGGAGCTACAAATCGATGGATTAGTTGATAACCCCATAAAGCTTTATCATGAAGACATCTTGAGCAAATTCGATATTGAAGAAAGAATTTACCGGCTACGCTGTGTAGAAGCGTGGTCAATGAATATCCCTTGGCTCGGTTTTCCGTTATCTAAGCTGCTTAAACTTGCACAACCAAAATCAACCGCCAAGTATGTCGCATTTCAAACGCTCTATGCACCCGAACAAATGCCTGGGCAACGTAATGGCTACCTCGGTGGCGGCATAGACTACCCCTACACCGAAGGATTACGTCTTGACGAAGCCCTGAATCCGCTGACCATTATGTCTGTCGGGTTGTATGGAAAAACGCTATCACCACAAAATGGAGCGCCAATTCGCCTTATCGTCCCCTGGAAGTATGGGTTTAAGAGCATCAAATCCGTGGTAAAAATCACATTAACTGATAAGCAACCCACCACATCATGGAATAAATTAGCTCCACATGAATACGGATTTTATGCCAATGTAAATCCGAATGTAGACCATCCACGCTGGAGCCAAGCCAGTGAGCGCTTCATTGGTAAAGGTGGCCTATTCAGCAGCCAACGAAAAAAGACATTATTGTTTAATGGCTATGCCGAGCAGGTTGCTCATCTGTATCAGGGCATGGATCTACGGGAACATTTTTGATGAGACTGTTTTGATGAAACTGCAGAAAAAAACGCTCTCTATTATCACGCACGGCATATCGGTGCTCGTGTTTTGCCATCTATTTTATTTACTCACTCTTGGTGGGTTTGGCTCCGATCCGATAAAAGAATTGGAGCACTTCACCGGGAAAACAGCCATTAACTATATTTTCATCATTGTACTTATCCCAATCATATCGAAAGTAATCCATTGTCATAATTTATTCTCTCAATTAAAAGCACTAGGGCTCTATTGCTTTACATGGGCGACACTCCACCTATCTATATATATTATTCTTGACCTTGGGTTCGACCTTGCGCTGTTCTTTAATGAGTTAACCGCTAGACTGTACTTAGCCATCGGTGGTATCTGCTGGTTAATTCTATTACTGATGGCTTTAACGTCATCGAAAAAAGCGCAGTGTATACTTGGCAAGTACTGGAGCTATCTTCATAAACTCATTTATATCGCCACCATATTGACATCAATTCACTATATCATGGCTGTTAAATCTGGAAAAACAGAAGCTTACATATATCTTACTATTGCGTTATTGGTATGCACGTACAAAGTTATATCCGAATATAAATTAAAAGAACGAAGTCAAACCTAAAGCCTATTGGTTAGGCTAAAATGAATTATCGCCGCCACAGCAACTACAACAAGAAGGTGAAAAGTCAGTTTTACTCGTTATTGCTGAAACATTCAGTGATCTCTCCTCGCTTAGCGATGGATGACGTAAAAGGCCATACTTGATGATCCATGCCGGCGGTGGTGAATTCCTAACTTGAGGAATCATCCCCTAAGTGGTAGCACATTCTCATCCTGCAGTCGTTTGGCTGCAGGATAGTTCGCTCATACTGCGCGAGGGCTCTGTAGCCTAACCATCCAGCCGGCAACTCTCTCTTTTAGGCTATAAAAAACACGTTTGTAGATATTCACCAAGTGCGCGAACTTTAGGCACACCACGTCGCTCGACAGGATAAAGAAAGCACAATGTCTTCGACGGAATAACAAACTCTGACAGCAAACAACGCAGCGTTCCTCTCGCCAAATCTTGCTTTACCGATGATAGTGGCTGCAAACTGATCCCCGCCCCATGTAGTGTAGCTTCTTTTAATGCAGGCCAGCTATTTACCGTCAGACGGCTACGCGGATAATGCTGAAACTGTGCAGTCCCTTTTTGAAAATGCCAGCACTCAATACCAGACCAATTGCCATGCAAACACGCATGGGCTTTAAGATTATCAGGATGAAGCGGCGTGCCATAGTGGTCAAGATAAGACGGTGCAGCACACAAGCAAAACTGCTGCTCCACAAGAGGAAGAGAAATCAGGTGCGAGTCTGATTCAGTCGGAACACGAATAACAACGTCAAAACCTTCTTCCACCGCATCAATCTGACGATTAGACAAATATAGCTCTACACTGATATCGCGATATTGCTCTAAAAATGCGGTAAGCAAAGGCATTAACTGGTGCTGACCAAAACTCAACGGCGCGGCCAAGCGCAATTTTCCTCTCGGGGTTGCCATCAATGCCTGAGTCAGATTTTTAGTGCCTTCCACTTCCGCTAATAGCACCTTGCATCGCTCATAAAAAATCAGTCCCGCTTCGGTCATACTCTGCTGGCGCGTCGTCTTGCTCACTAAACGCGCCCCAATCCACGCCTCTAGCATACGAATATGGCGACCAACCATCTGCGCACTCATACCGAGTCTGTCCGCCGCTGCCGCATAAGAGCCTTCATCCATGGCCAAAAGAAAAACTTCCATACTCCGTAATTTATCCATCTCTCCGCTCAATCCAATTCGAAACCATAAGGTTTTAATATACAAACCAAAGACACATTTATCACATTATATTTTTGAGTGACACTTCAGCTTTCTATTGCGGAGAGAGAAATAGCAGGAACACGTCATGAAGAAATATTGGTGCAAAATCGTCGTCGGAACCGCCTTATCCTGTATAGCGACGATGGCTTGGGCAGAGCAACCACAGCCATCGGCAGACTCAACTTTCCGTGTTACCCTACTCGGTACAGGAACGCCGCAACCACAGGCTTACCGAGGCGGATATAGCACACTGGTTGAAGCCGGACAGCAAAAGCTCGTTTTCGATTTTGGACGCGATGCGGCGACACGACTGTGGCAAATGCATATCCCACTTGGTCAGGTGAATGCATTTTTTCTGACTCATTTTCATTCTGATCACACCGTTGGCCTTGCCGACTTGTGGTTAACCGGCTGGCTACAGCCCCCTTATGGTAGACGGACACAACCCATGGCGCTGTATGGTCCAAAGGGGATAGCGACTCTCGCCAGTGGGCTACAGCAGGCTTATGCCACAGACATCGGTATTCGTCATAAAGATGAAGGCACATCTTTAGACGGAGTGAAAATCGATGCCATAACCATTCAACCGGGTAAGGTATACGATAAAGATGGCGTTCAGGTGATCGCGTTTAATAATGACCATGGTGTGAATATCAAGCCGTCTTTTGGCTATAAGATCATCTATAAAGGCCATACGGTGGTCCTTTCTGGCGATACTCGGTATAGCCCTGAAGTCGTCAAACAAGCGCAGCATGCTGACCTGCTTGTCCATTGTGTGTCGCTCACATCCGCAGAAGCACTGCGTGAGCATCCCGCCTATAAAGCGGTTGCAGGCCATCTGTCATCACCACAAGATGCTGCGCGCGTATTTGCGGAGTCAAAGCCCAAATTGGCCGTCTTTAGTCATATTGGGCTCAACGGCAATGTCTCAGAAAAGGATATCGCCAATATTGTTGAGCAGCGCTATTCAGGCCCATTTGTAATTGGTGAAGACCTCATGCATTTTGATATTCCAACACAGTCCTCCAACGGATCCATTGCTATTTGGAAAACGGCAGCACATTAATAGGCTCAATATGGCAGCGTCTATTGCTGCCATATTCGGCAAGTCGTAATGACATGGCGTTGAGCACGCAATTACTCAACAGTGCGCTTTTCCATCAGAAAGTTGGTAAGCACTTGTCCGTTAATGGCGACCTGCTGCTCTTTGACGACGCGAAATCCAAAACGCTCAAAAAATAGCTTGGCTGTAATGCTGACATGCGAGTAAAAGCGAGTAATACCTCGCTGATGGCCAACTGCCAAAATATGTGCCATCAATGCCCGGCCAACACCTTGCCGTTGGTGCTGAGAATGGCAAAAGAAATGATCAATGTACCCATCGTCCTGTAGATCAGCAAAACCGACTGCTTTTCCCTCTAGCTCCACGATAAAAGGGTGCATTGCATCAATACGTGTTTGCCAAACCTCCCGATCCAAACTGGCCGGAGCCCACGCACACAGTTGAGCTTGTGTATAGTCGGCGCTATTTACCGCATTAATAGTGTCATACTTCAGTTGCCACAAACTCTCCGCATCACTTGGCGTATACATACGTATTTTCATGACGCTCACCGCTCTCAATAATTTCAGCGACATAAGCCTTGCGGCGTTGATTTACTCTGAACACTACCATTATCAAATTTTGATTATAAACTGATGCTAGCGGCACGTTGCGTTCCCTAACACCATCTCTACATGATGATGCCCATTGTACGCTGAAGTAAGTTCACCCACACAGGTCAGTGTTTTGCCCATCGATTGCTGTCTTAGCTTTTCATCATCGGAAAATTCAGCCAAGCTCAACTGAATACGTTGGATACCGTCAGCATCCGGTTGGTATTCCATCTCTTCATCCCCGCCAGAGACACACACCGCCTGCGGTAATTTAAGCAGCAATACCGTCTCACTCGACTCAGCATCTTCCAGCGCAAATGTTTGACTATATAGAGTACCGCTAAACTCTGGGTTCGCATAAGAGATGCACTGACTGGCCCAACATCCCTGAGAAAATGCCATTAACAATGCAATACGCTTCATGTACGCCCTTGTTGAATTTTATACTTTCATTGACTGCATGCCATGATTAAACCGCAGTCATTGCCCAAAGCAAATAACTCACTTTAGCTAACATACTAAAGACAACGACATCAGACTTAACGTCATAGCCAACAATTACTGCTCAGCGCCGAATTCCATGCCGTATTTATTATTATGCTGATTTATTATTGAGTCAGCCTAAATAAGTTGATGTTGGGATAATTTCAGCTCATCTCACCATCACGGAGCATCACATTTATTTACAATCTAGCGGGGTAAATCATTACATTGCTTAGTGAGTAACGCCCTGCTCTTCCGCTATAGTCTTAGAGCTATCGACATTTCTGTTGTATTTACTCTTCCTTTACTCCGCCAGCCTTTGGGCTGGTCTTTTTTTCGCACCAAGCATGCAGCAGAAAATGCGCAGAGTATAAACAGCAGCATTCATAGTCTTAATTCATATCAGCCGCTAGGTTACGATATGTTAATCTCAAAAATATCTTGGATAACACCGAACTGCCATTATGACTCGTTTTAGTAAATCTCAAATTGCGCTGCACTGGCTGACCTTACTGCTGATCTTACTTGCTTATCTCTCAATTGAGTTTCGTGGGGTGTTTGTAAAAAACTCACCGGCCTATTTACTGATGCGCGAAATCCACTATAACTGCGGCGTGCTAGTCTGGGCGCTAATGCTAGTACGCGTCGTATTGCGCCATTTACTGCCCGATCCTGCTATCATCCCCACCCCACCACGCTGGCAACATCTGGCTGCGAAGTTGATGTATCTGGCCCTTTACCTATGGTTTATCGCCCTGCCGGTCCTTGGTGTATTGCTGATGGCCTATGGGGATAAGAGCTGGTCTTTCCTCGGCTTTCCGATTACGCCGTGGGTCACGCCTGATCCGGCCACAAAATCATTGCTCAAGGAATGGCATGAAACATTGGCCAATATTGGCTATGCACTCATCGCGCTGCATGCTACGGCTGCGCTCTATCATCATTACATCATCAAAGATAATGCCTTACTGCTCATGATGCCGAAAAAGAAATCATAAGGTAGGGAAATGGCGGAGGGCTGCAATACACTCTGCGCACAATACCAGTCGACATACGCTAAAAACCTAAAACAAAGCCCGCCGATTGGCGGGCTTTACTCTTATTACTGCAATACACACTGAAATCGCGTTTCAGCCTCTTATCGCTGCATCACAATGGCATGCGGTTAAGCATCAGCCACCGGCCAATTTCACCTTCATGCCTTTGGCTTCCAGCAGCTGTTTGATCAGATCCCGCTTATCGCCTTGGATTTCAATCACTCCGTCTTTCAACGTACCGCCACAGCCGCACTTTTTCTTTAACTCAGCAACCAGTTTGGACAGCTCGGCATCCGGCAAATCAACTCCCGTAATCACGCATACGCCTTTACCTTTACGGCCACTGGTTTGGCGCTGAATACGTACCACCCCATCCCCTTTCGGGCGGCTAACCACGGGAGCCTCTTCTTTAATTCGCCCCGTTTCGGTCGAATACACCAGACGAGAATTATCATTCATACTTCAGTTGCTCCTGTCCGGATAGCAAAAACAAAGCGCTATTATGCCAGAGACAGACGGATATTCCGCAATGTCTGTGCCGGATCTGCAGATTGAGTAACCGGACGACCAATCACCATATAATCTACGCCAGCAGCCACCGCCTGTTTCGGAGTCATGATCCGGCGCTGATCGCCAACGTCACTGCCTTCCGGGCGGATCCCTGGGGTGATCAGTTTAAACTCTTGGCCACATGTGGCTTTAAGCAGACTGGCTTCATGTGCCGAGCACACCACCCCATCAAGACCGGCGCGCGCCGTCAATTGTGCCAAACGCTGCACGTGCTCTGCAGGCGACACTGAAATCCCAATACCCGCCAGATCCGAGGCTTCCATGCTCGTCAATACCGTGACAGCAATCAGCAGTGGCGCATCTTTGCCATAAGGCTGCAACGCTTCGCGCGCCGCCACCATCATGCGCTCGCCACCACTGGCGTGCACATTGACCATCCACACCCCCAGCTCTGCTGCCGCGGCAACGGCATGTGCACAGGTGTTCGGAATGTCATGAAACTTCAGGTCCAAGAACACATCAAAGCCACGCTGCTGCAGCGCACGCACGAAGTCCGGACCAAACAAGGTAAACATCTCTTTACCGACTTTCAGGCGGCAATCGTTCGGATCGATACGGTCGACAAATGCCAACGCTGCATTTTGATCCGCATAATCCAGAGCCACAATAATGTTTTTTTCAGTCACATCGGAGAGCATGTCTTATCCTTTTTCCCATCAATCACACTAGCAAGCCCTGCGTATACCGTGCTCAGTAGACGCAGATAAAAAAACAGCAGCCCATACAGGCTGCTGTAAATAAAAATAACGACCGGCCAGCATATGACCGGACATGCGATAAGCGTGAACGCACTTACTCACCATCCAACCCTCGGATTGGTTTCACAGTCGCCCAACTGCGACAAGATGGACAGTGCCAATACAGTGCATGCGAGGTAAAACCACACTTACGGCAACGGTAGCGCGGTTTAGTGCTAATTTGTTCGGCCACCATCCGCTGCAACGACGACAAGCTCTCTTTAGCTCGGCCATCTTCAGCCTCAGCCAAGTGATACTGCATCAGACGATGGAATAAACGCATCGTTGGATGGCGCATCAACTCACGGTTGATATAGGTTTGAGCAACCTCAAGGCCTTCTTTTTGCTCTAGCATGTCGGCCAACATCAACTCGGCCATCGCACCGGCATTGGCATCAGTACAGCACATTAAGAAACTTTGCAGCAGATCTGGTCGGTCAATGGCCTGATAACACTCTTTCAGCATGGGCAGCGCTTCGGGGATAAAATCGATATCCTGCTCCAAAATGCGCTCTAGCTCATTGGCTGCTTTTTGCCATTGCTCGCTCGACATCCACAACCGCCCCAGCATCAAAGAGACGCGGGCACAATTACGATCGGCTTGGCCGGCTTTTTTCAGCAGCGCAAAGGCTTTATCGCAATCATTGTCGGCCATCGCCTGCAGCGTCAGCTCACAATAAAAATGGGCAATATCGGTATTAAGGCGCGTTTTACCCAGCTTAATCAGTTTTTCGGCTACGGTAATGGCTTTCGCCCATTCACGGGTAGCCTGATAGATAGTCAGCAGCTGCTGCAGCGCTGACTCACGAAAATCCGGTTCGTCCACCAACTGACTGAACATATCTTCAGCGCGGTCATATAAGCCAGCCGCCAGATAGTCCTTACCCAACTGCTGCATCGCCAGCAAACGTTGGTCGAAAGTCAACGTGGCATTTTCCACCAAGGCTTGGTGAATACGAATAGCTCGGTCAACTTCACCGCGCGAGCGAAACAGATTACCGAGTGTGAGGTGTGCTTCTACCGTACCACTGTCTTCCTTGAGCATATCAAGAAACAGATCAACGGCTTTATCCTGCTGATTGGAAAGCAGGAAGTTAACGCCGGCAACATACTCGCGCGAAAGACGGTTAACTTCCTGTTGTTCATCTTGCCGAGCACTTCTGCGCCCCATATACCAGCCATAGGCAGCGGCTATTGGCAGCAACAGAAACAACAGCTCAAGCATTACTTGTCCTTATGTTCTGGCTCGGTCGTCGCCACAGTGGTGGAAGCAGCTTGCTGATCCAACTGTTGTTGCTGACGTTTAATCTGACGATGAGCACGGCTGAGGTTAAAACGTACACGGATATAAAACAGGCCGCAAATGATCCAGCCCAGAACAAAACCGGTGCCAAATAGCATAGCCAATAAGGAAGAAAGGCGGAACTGTCCTTCAGCCAATAAATAGTTAAAAGTCACCAGTTCTTCATTTTGGGCACCCAGTGTGACCCCTATGATGAAGACAACCAGCGCAGCTAAAAAACCTAAGAGATATTTCACATCAGTATCCTCTGTGCGGTCACAAATTCATGTGAATTATGCCAAAAAATAGGGTATCACAGCCACTGCGCGATATCGCGCATGATCTCAAAAATACACCTTTCGCACAAAAGAAAACGGCATCCCGAAGGATGCCGTTTATTATTTATCCGTATTGCGCCTTACTGAGCGTAAATATTAACCCGCTCACGTAATTCTTTGCCGGGTTTAAAGTGCGGAACCTGTTTACCTTCGAGTTCAACTTTCTCTCCGGTTTTCGGGTTACGCCCGACACGCGGCGCGCGATAGTGCAGCGAGAAACTGCCAAAGCCACGGATTTCGATACGTTCGCCGTTAGCGAGTGTATCACCCATATGATCCAACATCTCTTTGATCGCATCCTCAACCACTTTGGCAGAAAGATGAGATTGCTGAGTAGTAAGTCTTTCAATTAATTCAGACTTCGTCATAGGCCCTCCGAGGGTGGCTTATTCGCTTTACCATCAGGCGGTCAGCTGACCGCCTGAGTACGGTTAATTATTCGCCTTTAGCTGCTTTGAATGCTTCAGCCATAGCGTTACCGAACGCAGCATCATCTTGCTTGTTCAGAGTAGCCATTGCTTCGCTTTCTTCAGCCTGGTCTTTAGCGCGAACAGACAGGTTTACAACGCGGTTCTTACGGTCAACACCGGTGAACTTCGCTTCAACTTCGTCGCCAACGCTCAGAACCAGAGTAGCGTCTTCTACGCGGTCACGAGATGCTTCAGAAGCACGCAGGTAGCCTTCAACGCCGTCAGTCAGTTCAACAGTAGCGCCTTTTGCATCAACTGCAGTTACTTTACCAGTAACGATAGCACCTTTCTTGTAAACAGACATGAAGTTGTTGAACGGATCTTCTTCCAGTTGCTTAACGCCCAGAGAGATACGCTCGCGCTCTGCATCAACTTGCAGAACTACTGCTGCGATTTCGTCGCCTTTCTTGAATTCACGAACTGCTTCTTCGCCTGCTACGTTCCAGGAGATGTCAGACAGGTGAACCAGGCCGTCGATGCCGCCTTCCAGACCGATGAAGATACCGAAGTCAGTGATTGACTTGATCTTACCTTCTACGCGATCGCCCTTAGCGTGGGTTTCTGCGAACAGCTGCCATGGGTTAGATTTGCACTGCTTCAGACCCAGGGAGATACGACGACGCTCTTCGTCGATGTCCAGAACCATAACTTCAACAACATCACCCACGTTAACAACTTTAGATGGGTGGATGTTCTTGTTGGTCCAATCCATTTCGGATACGTGTACCAGACCTTCAACGCCTTCTTCGATTTCTACGAAGCAGCCGTAATCAGTCAGGTTGGTCACACGACCAGTCAGGCGAGTACCTTCTGGGTAACGCTTAGCGATAGCTACCCATGGATCTTCACCCAGCTGCTTCAGGCCCAGAGAAACACGAGTACGCTCGCGGTCGAACTTCAGCACTTTAACAGTGATTTCGTCGCCAACGTTCACGATTTCGCTTGGATGCTTAACGCGCTTCCACGCCATATCAGTGATGTGCAGCAGGCCGTCAACACCGCCCAGATCAACGAATGCACCGTAGTCAGTCAGGTTCTTAACGATACCCTTAACTTCCATGCCTTCTTGCAGGTTTTCCAGCAGCTGATCGCGCTCTTGGCTGTTTTCAGATTCGATAACGGCACGGCGAGAAACAACAACGTTGTTACGCTTCTGGTCCAGCTTGATTACTTTGAACTCAAGCTCTTTGTATTCCAGGTGAGTAGTGTCACGAACTGGACGAACGTCTACCAGAGAACCTGGCAGGAACGCACGGATACCGTTCAGTTCTACAGTGAAACCACCTTTCACCTTGCCGTTGATCACACCGATAACGGTAGCAGCTTCTTCGTATGCTTTTTCCAGCATCAGCCAAGCTTCGTGGCGCTTAGCTTTCTCACGAGACAGCTGAGTTTCACCGAAGCCGTCTTCTACTGCGTCCAGTGCTACGTCAACTTCGTCACCGACGTTGATTTCCAGCTCACCCTGGGCGTTCTTGAACTGTTCTGCTGGAATAGCAGATTCTGACTTCAGGCCAGCATCAACCAGAACGATGCCGTTCTGAATAGCGATAACAGTACCACGAACGATAGAACCTGGACGAGTTTCCAGTTCTTTCAGGGACTCTTCAAAGAGTTGAGCAAAAGATTCAGTCATGTTTATTAATCTTCACTAATGAAAGATAACTACCATCTAGCATCCGGCTAAATGGGGTTGCTTCAAAATAGCTCGCCGCATCCATGCAGTTTGCTTCTGTATCTAGCCAATAATAACAAAAAAATGCGGCGCGATGCCAAAGATTCTGCCTTAAAAGTGCAAGGTTTCTTTGATATGGTGCATCGCGGCGGCAATCACTTGCTCAATTGGCATTTCAGTCGAATCCAGTACCAGTGCGTCTGGTGCCGCTTTCAGCGGTGCGACAGCGCGGTTGCGATCACGATAGTCACGTTCGCGGATCTCGGCCAAAAGGTGTTCAAAGTTAACATCAAACCCTTTGCCCTGCAACTGCAACATACGGCGGTTAGCACGCTCTTCAGCACTGGCGTCAAGAAATATTTTCACCGGCGCATCTGGGAAGACCACGGTTCCCATGTCACGACCATCGGCAATCAGGCCTGGCGCGGCGCGAAACGCACGCTGACGGCGCAGTAACGCTTCGCGCACACGTGGAAAGGCCGCAGCACGGGAGGCGGTATTGCCCACAGTTTCAGTGCGGATATCGTTCGAGACATCCTCACCTTCTAAGATCACGCGGATCTGGCCATCAACCGATTTGAACTGCACATCTAAGTGCGCCGCCAATGGAACTAGCGCCTCTTCAGACTCAATATCCACATGATGATGCAGTGCGGCCATCGCCAGCACGCGATAAATTGCGCCGGAATCGAGCAGATGCCAGCCCAGTTGCTCAGCCAGTGCCTTACACAGCGTGCCTTTACCTGCACCGCTTGGCCCGTCGACTGTGATCACCGGGGTTGTGTCTGACATAGCATCCTCCGTTAAGTATAAGTGGGGTAGCACAGAGCAGGAAGTTCTGCTCTGTCTGACTCTGCGCGCAATTATACGGGAAAAGCGCCGTCAACCGAATGCTTTCTCTGTACCGAATGTAAATAACACGCCATGCCACATTACAGGACGCGGTTGCCCCTATGGCAACAAAACATCAAACCCTACAAACGACCACAGAAAAAAGAAAACCGCGTCAGTGCGCTGCCTAAGTCAGTAGGCAAGCACCAGCGCGGTCAGTGGTAGGCTCGTGATGTTACAGCGCTGAATAAGCCACTGGCGAAATGCAATTAATCCGCTTGCACCAACGTTTGTAGCCGAGTGAAGTAGTCAGGGAAGGTTTTCGAGGTACAACCTGGGTCTAAAATCGTGACTGGTGTATCCGACAACGCCACCAGCGAAAAACACATCGCCATACGGTGATCGTTATAAGTTGCAATCTCGGCATGCTGCAAATGCGCCGGAGGAACAATACGAATGTAGTCGTGCCCCTCTTCCACTTCGGCCCCCACTTTACGCAGCTCTGCGGCCATCGCAGCCAGTCGATCGGTTTCTTTTACCCGCCAGTTGTAAACATTACGGATACAGGTTTCCCCATCGGCAAACAGCGCCGCGGTGGCAATAGTCATCGCCGCATCCGGAATATGGTTCAAATCCAGATCCACGCCGTTTAAGCTGCCACGCTCACATTCGACATAATCATCGGCCCAGCGAATATGTGCGCCCATTTTTTCCAGCACATCGGCAAAACGCACATCGCCTTGCACGCTGCGTCGGCCAATACCGGTCACCCGCACAGTGCCGCCGCGAATGGCTGCCGCCGCCAGAAAATAGGAAGCCGACGAGGCATCACCTTCGACCAGATAATCCCCCGGCGATACATACTGCTGCTGACCACGGATATGGAATACTTGATAATTTTCGTGGCGCACCTGCACACCGAAAACCGCCATGATATGCAGCGTGATATCGATATACGGCTTAGACACCAGCTCACCGCGAATATGCAGTTCGGTATCACCGCTAAAAAGTGGTGCAGCCATTAAAAAGGCGGTCAGGAACTGACTAGAGACCGAGCCATCAATCTCTACGCGTCCACCTTGCAAGGTATTGCCTTGGATCAGTAGCGGTGGATAGTGCTCTTGCTCCAGATAAGTGATGTTAGCGCCAGCTTGGCGCAGCGCATCCACCAGATGGCCAATAGGGCGCTCTTTCATGCGTGGCTCACCGGTTAGGATCACTTCACCGCGCCCAGCGCACAGGGCTGCGGTCAACGGGCGCATAGCGGTGCCTGCGTTACCCAAAAACAGTGTCAGTGGGCTGTTATCTGGCGATGTAGGAACAGTAAACGCCTGCCCTAATCCATCCACTTCACACACAGTGCGATCAGCGGAGAGACGATAAGAAACACCCAGCGCGCTGAGGGCATTGAGCATATGCCGCACATCATCGCTATCGAGCAAATTGGTCAATCGGGTGGTGCCGCGAGCCAGTGCGGCTAGTAATAAGGCGCGGTTAGATACGCTTTTTGAACCGGGCAAATTGACCGTGCCGTTTACACGTTGAATCGGTTGTAACGTCAGCGATTCCATAGCAATTACTCTGCTCTCCTGCGGTTATTTTTCTGGCTACGTAGGCCTAATACATAGTAAGCCGGATACATGAAAATTAGCGAAATAAGACTTCATCTAAGGCATCCATAAAACGCTGGTTTTCCTGCGCCAGACCGATGCTGACCCGCAGGTGATCAGGCATACCGTAACCAGCAATTGGACGGACAATCACGCCGCGTGCTAGCAATTGCTGGTATACCGGCCCAGCCGGACGCCCCATATCAATGGTGAGGAAGTTACCGGAAGACGGAATGTACGCCAAGCCGCGCGCCTGACAGTACTCCGTTAGCTGCGCCATACCTCGGCGATTAGTCTCAACGGCTGCGGCCAGATACTCGGCATCATCCAATACCGTTTGTGCGGCCAACAAGGCTAAGGTATTGCAGTTAAACGGCTGACGCAGGCGATTCATTAAACCAGCCACCCGTGGATCGGACACCGAATACCCAACGCGCAACCCAGCCAAGCCGTACGCCTTAGAGAAGGTGCGGCAAACGACCAGATTCGGGAAGCGGTTCACCCATGCAAAAGAGGGTGAGCGCAGGCTCGGCTCAACATACTCGGTATAGGCCTCATCCAGCACCACCATGACATGCGCAGGCACTTGCTGTAAGAAGGCGTCTAACGCTTCAGCGCTTAAAAACGTACCGGTTGGATTATTGGGGTTGGCAATAAAAATAAGCTTAGTACGCTCAGTGATTGCCGCAGCCATCGCGGTTAAATCGTGTCCCCACTCGGAGGCTGGAACCACCACGGCTTTGGCATTCAGTGCCTGCACCACGAGAGGATAAACGATAAAGGCATGCTCGGCATAAATGACTTCGTCTTGCTCGCTGACAAACACGCGCGCAATCAACTCCAGCAAATCATTGGAGCCATTACCCAGTGTCAGCTGCGCTTCATCCACGTCAAAACGCTCCGCCAGTGCTTGCTTGAGATAAAAACCGTTAGCATCGGGATAGCGGGTCAGTCCGGACAATTCGGCGGTTAATGCCTGCTGTACGCTGGCGGCTAATCCGAGCGGGTTTTCATTCGAGGCCAGCTTCACGATGTTGCTGATCCCAAGCTCCCGCTCCAGCTCTTCCACCGGCTTGCCCGCCTGATACGGCGACAATGCGCGAATCCCAAGATTTGCCAGTGCGGTAAAATCACATCCCATTACGTCTCTCCTTGTGTCCGGACTCTCAATCCTGCCTGTGCTTATCACTTTGTTATATCGGGTTCTCCGCAAGCTGGCGAGCATAATTGTGTCTATCCAGTTACACGTCCGGCCACTGCCTGCTGTTGCTGACGCTGCGTCTTAGTTGCTGGTGACTAGTCATACAAGAGGATTGATAGGTTATCTATATGATTGTTATAGGCAAAACCGATTTGTCTCATTTATTAACTTATTGAGAATAGATAGCAATTACATTTTGTGATATTGATCAATTATCGACGGTTGCGTGTGCATAGGCATGCAGACCTGTTAGGTACAGGATAGGTACGGAATACGAGGCAAACGATAAAATGAATCAACAACAAGTAGGCGTGATCGGCATGGCCGTCATGGGCAGTAATCTGGCACGTAATCTGGCCAGCCGCGGCTTTTCCGTCGCCGTGTTCAATCGCTCTTATCAGAAAACCCAAGAAGTCGTCACCTCACATCCGGAAGCGGGGCTGGTGCCTTATGCTTCACTGGCCGACTTTGTCGCGGCGCTAGAGCGCCCACGCAAAATCATTTTGATGGTAAAAGCAGGCGAAGCGACCGATGACACCATCGCCGGTTTGCTGCCTTTACTGACCGCTGGCGATATCCTGATTGACGGCGGTAATACCTATTTTAAAGATACCGAACGCCGTGCGGCGGAGCTCGCTGAGCACGGGATCAATTTCATTGGTACCGGCATTTCCGGCGGTGAAGAAGGCGCGCTGCGCGGCCCATCTATCATGCCAAGTGGCGATAAAGAGGCCTACCAGCACGTTGCGCCAATCTTAGGCAAAATTGCCGCCCAATATGAAGACGAGCCATGCGTGACATACATCGGCACCGGTGGCTCAGGGCACTATGTGAAGATGGTGCATAATGGCATCGAATACGGCGACATGCAGCTGATCGCCGAAGCTTACGCGCTGCTCAAATACGGCGTGGGGCTTAATAATGAGCAGATGGCCGATATTTTCACTGAGTGGAATAAGGGTGAGCTTAACAGCTATCTGATTGAGATCACGGCGGATATTCTACGCAAGAAAGACAGCCTGACCGGCGAGTATCTGATTGATGTCATTTTGGATGCGGCAGGCAACAAAGGCACCGGTAAGTGGACCAGCCAAAGTGCGCTGGATTTAGGTACGCCGCTGAGCCTGATCACCGAATCGGTTTTTGCCCGTTATATTTCTGCGCTGAAAGAAGAGCGCGTGAAAGCCAGCCGCATTCTGACCGGTCCTGTCGCGCCACAGTTAAGCGGGAAAACTGACGATCTGATTGAGCAAATCCGTCAAGGTTTGTATCTGAGTAAGATCATCTCCTACGCACAAGGCTTTGCGCAGTTGGATGCTGCTTCCCGTGAATATGGCTGGGATCTGCAACTGGGTGAGATCGCCAAAATCTTCCGCGCGGGCTGTATTATCCGCGCACAGTTCCTACAAAAAATCAGCGAAGCCTATGAGGGCAACCTGAAGCCGGAAAACCTGCTGTTAGCGCCATACTTCCAGCAAGCAGCTGAACGCTATCAAGCGTCATTGCGCAATATCACTGCGCAGGCGATTTTGCACGGCGTACCGGTTCCCACTTTCTCGGCGGCGATTGCGTACTATGATAGCTACCGCAGCGCGGTGTTACCGGCCAACCTGATTCAGGCCCAGCGTGATTACTTTGGCGCGCACACTTATAAGCGTTTAGATCGTGAAGGGATTTACCACACTTCCGATTGGAACGTGGCCGACGCAGAGTAAAGGTCACAACTAAGCTCGTGAACTTTCTTGAGTTTGAAAACAAAAAAAGCGCTGTTAAACAGCGCTTTTTTATTATCGGTTATACTCGCTAGCAAGTAACGGCGAGCTATTAACCACGATGGCGCTTAGCAAAGTCATCCATAAAGGCGACTAATGCCTGTACACCTTCAACAGGCATGGCATTGTAGATAGAAGCCCGCATACCACCAACGATGCGGTGACCTTTCAGCGCATGCAGACCAGCAGCAAATGACTCTTCCAAGAACACTTTATCCAGCTCGGCAGATGGCAACGTGAACGGCACGTTCATCCATGAGCGGTTATCAGGGTGTACGTCATTGTGGTAAAAGTCGGACTGGTCGATATAGCCGTACAGCAATTCAGCTTTGGCCTGATTGCGTTTAGCCATCGCAGACAAACCGCCCTGCTCTTTGAGCCAGCGGAACACCAAACCAGACAGATACCATGCGAATGTTGGCGGTGTGTTGTACATCGAATCGTTATCGGCCAGCACTTTGTAGCCCAGCACTGATGGCAGCATGTCGCGCGCGCGATCCAGTAAATCATCACGCACAATCACCAAGGTCAAACCGGATGGCCCGATGTTCTTCTGCGCGCCAGCGTAAATCACGCCGTAACGGCTCACATCAATCGGACGTGATAAAATCGTAGATGACATGTCGGCCACCACAATTTTGTCGCCAAAATCCGGCTCTTCATGAATTTCCAGACCATCGATGGTTTCGTTCGGACAGTAATGCACAAACGCGGCATCATCCGACAGTGTCCATTCACGCATCGGCTTCACCGCGCGTAAACCGTCACGACGCTCGGTGATATCAATCACATTCGGTTGGCAATATTTACCGGCTTCTTTGATGGCACTGTGCGCCCAGTAACCACCATCCAGATAATCGGCGCGGGTCTTATCCCCCAGCAGATTCAATGGCACCGCCGCAAACTGAGCGCGCGCGCCACCTTGGCAGAACAGCACCTTGTAGTTATCTGGAATTGCCAACAAATCACGCAGATCTTGCTCCGCCTGCGCCGCAACCGCCATAAACTGCTTACTGCGGTGACTGATTTCCATCACCGAGGTTCCCAGATCATGCCAATTCAGCAGCTCTTTCTGAGCAATCTGCAATACGTCGGCGGGCAGCATGGCCGGGCCGGCACTGAAATTAAACACCTGTTGCATATTACGCGCATTCCCCGTGTTAGTTTCAACGTTCCCTATACGATTGAGCGGTTGTATCACTCAGCCAATCTTCATGCAAATGGTTTAAAGGTGCGCAGAGCTGGGCTTAGCCGCATGACTGCGCAGATAACGCACGAGCATGCTAACTATGACGATAGGTCAGTTCTACTTTCGCGCATCGCCGATGTAGAGATTTCTACTATAGTGTTAGAGGTTACACAGGCCTCGTCACTGAGAATGTTGTCCAGCGAGGTGGTTATCGTCATTACCGCTTGCTTTGAGGATACAATATGAAACGTACTGTGTTATTCACCCTGCTGGCTCTGACTCTTTCCGCCGGTGCATCTGCGTCTGATACCTTGTCTGATGCGGCCAGCAGCGCCGCCGGCACGGTGGAAAATGCGGCCAACTCTGTGGCTGATGCAGCCAAATCCATGAAAGCGAAACTGTCGCCATCAATGCCTGCTAAACCTATCGCCGAATGGACCTGCGCAGAATTTTTAGCTGTCGATGAATCGTTCCGTCCGAGCGCGGTGTATTTTGCCGAAGGCTTTAATCAAAAAGATAAGCCAGAAGGAGCGATGATTGATATCGCTGGGGTAGAAAAAGCCATTCCCTTCCTGATTGAAGATTGCAGCAAAAATCCGCAAGAAAAATTGCTGAAACAAGCCGAGAAAACCCGCGCCGCGCACGCTGCCGCTGGCCATTAACGATCCCAGCATGCTATGCCTCAAAACCGAAAGTAGAAAACTGCAAATCCAGAAAAACAAAAGGCATCCGTAAAGGATGCCTTTTTTCACTCGAAACAGCGATAGTACTGGGCGAGCGGCAACAGGTTACCGCCACACCCATTACGAGTATTGATTACTCTTCGCCTGGCTCGTCTTGTGCAGACTCGCTAGCAGCTTGCTCGTCACCCTGTTCTGACAGTTCAACACCCTCTTCGGTGCTTTCCTCATCATCATCGGCATCCAAGATACGCTGCAAACCAACCACTTGCTCTTCTTCGCTGGTGCGAATCAAGGTCACGCCTTGGGTGTTACGACCCACCACGCTCACTTCTTTCACTCGTGTGCGAACCAGCGTACCGGCATTGGTGATGATCATGATCTGATCATTTTCCTCAACCTGCACCGCGCCCACAACCAGACCGTTACGCTCGCTGACCTTGATGGAGATAACCCCTTGGGTCGCACGGGACTTCGTCGGGTACTCCGCAGATGCCGTACGCTTACCGTAACCGTTGGCGGTGACAGTCAGGATCTCACCCTCGCCTTTTGGCACGATCAGAGAAACGACTTTGTCTTGCTCGCTCAGCTTGATGCCGCGCACACCGGTCGCGGTACGGCCCATTGGACGCACTTGATCTTCGGCGAAACGCACCACTTTACCTTCGGCGGAGAACAGCATCACTTCGTCATTACCGTGAGTCAGATCCACACCAATCAGGGTGTCGTCATCATTCAGGTTAACAGCGATGATACCGGCGCTACGCGGACGGCTAAAGTCAGTCAGTGGCGTCTTCTTCACTGTACCGTTGGCTGTGGCCATGAAGATGTACTGATCATTCGCATACTCACGAACCGGCAGGATCGCGGTAATACGCTCGTTTTCTTCCAGCGGCAGCAAGTTCACAATCGGACGGCCACGAGCACCGCGGCTGGCCAATGGCAGCTGATATACCTTCAGCCAGTACAAGCGACCACGAGACGAGAAGCACAAAATGGTGTCGTGGGTGTTAGCCACCAGCAGACGTTCAATGAAGTCTTCTTCCTTCATCTTAGTCGCAGACTTGCCTTTACCACCACGGCGCTGCGCTTCATACTCAGTCAGCGGCTGATACTTCACATAACCTTCGTGCGACAGTGTAACCACCACATCTTCCTGATTAATCAGGTCTTCGATGTTGATGTCAGCACTGTTAGCAGTGATTTCAGTACGACGCTGATCGCCAAACTGCGCGCGAATGCTAGTCAGCTCTTCGCAGATCACTTCCATCAGACGCTCTGGGCTTTGCAGGATATGCAACAGCTCAGCGATTTGTGCCAGCAGCTCTTTGTACTCGTCCAGCAGCTTCTCGTGCTCCAGACCTGTCAGCTTGTGCAGACGCAAATCCAAAATAGCCTGCGCTTGTTGCTCAGTCAGGAAGTACTGGTTTTCACGGATACCAAACTCAGCCTCCAGCCAGTCAGGACGGGCAGCATCAACACCGGCCGCTTCCAACATGACGGACACATGGCCCAGATCCCAACCACGCGCGACCAAACCGGCTTTCGCTTCAGATGGTGTCGGTGCACGGCGGATCAGCTCGATGATTTCATCGATGTTCGCCAGCGCTACAGCCAGACCTTCCAAGATATGAGCACGATCACGGGCTTTACGCAGTTCATACACGGTACGACGTGTCACCACTTCACGGCGGTGCAGCACGAACGCTTCCAGCATGTCTTTCAGGTTCAACAGCTTCGGTTGACCTTGGCTCAAGGCTACCATGTTGATACCAAACGTGGTTTGCAGCTGGGTTTGTGAGTACAGATTGTTCAGTACCACTTCACCGACCGCATCACGTTTGATCTCAATCACAATGCGCATGCCGTCTTTGTCAGACTCATCACGCAGGGCGCTGATCCCTTCAACTTTCTTGTCTTTTACCAGCTCGGCGATCTTTTCGATCAGGCGCGCTTTGTTCACCTGATACGGGATCTCGTGCACGATGATGGATTCGCGGCCGTTTTTCTCGTCCACTTCCACTTCAGCGCGAGCGCGCAGGTACACTTTACCGCGACCGGTACGATAAGCATCTTCAATCCCACGACGGCCATTGATGATTGCTGCCGTCGGGAAATCCGGACCCGGAATATGGGTCATCAGCTCATCAATGGTGATCTCTGGGTTTTCGATGTAGGCCAAACAGCCGTCGATCACTTCGCCCAAGTTGTGCGGTGGGATGTTGGTTGCCATACCTACGGCGATACCGGAGGAGCCGTTTACCAGCAGGTTCGGGATCTTGGTCGGCAATACTGCCGGGATCTGCTCACTGCCGTCGTAGTTAGGCACATAATCAACGGTTTCTTTGTCCAGATCGGCCAGCAGTTCGTGGGCGATCTTGGCCATGCGCACTTCGGTGTAACGCATCGCTGCGGCGGAGTCGCCGTCGATGGAACCGAAGTTCCCCTGTCCGTCGACCAGCATATAACGCAGTGAGAAAGGCTGCGCCATACGTACGATGGTGTCGTAAACCGCGCTATCACCGTGTGGGTGATATTTACCGATTACGTCACCGACCACACGGGCCGATTTCTTATATGGTTTGTTCCAGTCATTACCGAGTACGCTCATGGCGTACAAGACACGGCGGTGAACCGGCTTAAGGCCGTCACGCACATCTGGTAAGGCGCGTCCGACAATCACGGACATTGCATAGTCCAGATAGGAGCTTTTCAGCTCTTCTTCGATATTGACCGGCGTGATTTCTTTGGCTAGGTCGCTCATGGCGCCACATTCCCTCAGCTAATTGTCGTCTGACCGGATGAAAAAGGTGTAAGACTATACCATAAAAGCAAAGTTTACGCCCAGCGTATCAAAAACAAGACGCCGAACCGGATCGCACAACGCATTTTCAGCGCCGATAAAAAACGCCTATCCAACCTTCAACACAGCCTGCAACGAACCAAGGTCAGCAAAGATACAGCTTGTCGTCTGAATTAGGTATAATCAGCGCAATTATTGTCGTATGAATGGATGCTGTGTAGCCATGCAAAAAACGCTGAACGTCGATCATCAGGAAATTGCTAAATTTGAAGCTGTTGCCTCAACCTGGTGGGATCTGGAAGGGGAATTCAAACCCTTACACCGTATTAATCCGTTGCGCCTTGAGTACATTCTCGACCGCGCCGGTGGTGTATTTGGCAAGCAAGTGCTGGATGTCGGCTGTGGCGGCGGTATTTTGTCGGAAAGTTTGGCCCGCGAAGGCGCTAACGTCACCGGTTTAGACATGGGCAGTGAGCCGCTGCAAGTGGCACGTCTGCATGCACTGGAAAGTGGCGTGCAAGTCAACTATCTGCAGCAAACCGTGGAAGAGCATGCCGAGGCGCACAGCGGCCAGTATGATGTGGTCACCTGCATGGAAATGCTGGAGCATGTGCCCGATCCAGAATCTATCATTCAAGCCTGTGCGCGCTTGGTCAAACCCGGCGGCCATGTCTTTTTCTCGACCTTAAACCGGAACCCGAAATCCTTCTTGCTGGCGATTGTCGGCGCAGAATATCTGCTGCGCATGGTGCCAAAAGGTACGCATGACTTTAATAAGTTCATTCGCCCGTCTGAACTGCTGGGTTGGATTGATAATACCGGCCTGCGCGAACAAGACCTGATGGGGATCACCTTCAACCCGCTGCTGAATCAGTTTTCGTTACGCCCAGATATCGATGTGAACTACATGGTACACACCATTCGCGAGGATCTGTGATGCATTGGGATGCGGTACTCTTTGATCTCGACGGCACCTTATTAGATACCGCCGCGGACATGGCGGCCGCAGCCAATCATGTCTTGCAACACTATGGCTATAGCCCGCTGAACGCAGCGCAAATTCAAGCCAATACCAGCCAAGGCGTGCACGGATTGCTGCACGCAGGCTTTGCTGGGGCATTGCCCGATGATATGACGGTATTGCGCGCGCGCTTTTTGGCGTACTACCACGCCAATGTCTGCCGTGATACCCGCTTATATCCTGGCGTCACGGCGCTGTTACAGCAGATCGCGCAAAGCGGTTGCCCATGGGGAATTGTCACCAATAAGCCTACGGCACTGACGCAAGCGCTGCTGCCTTTCTTCCCTGTATTGGCGCAGCCTGCCGTATTAGTGTGCGCAGATACCTTAGCGCAGCGTAAACCGCACCCCGCGCCAATGCATCATGCCTGCGCGCAGTTAGGGTTATCGGAGTCACGCACTCTGTATCTGGGTGATGCCCGTACCGATATTCAAGCGGCGCAAGCCGCTGGTATGCCGAGTGCCGTGGCAGGATGGGGTTACATCAGCCCAGACATTGATACCCGCGATTGGGGCGCCGATGGCGTTTTTGCTTCCGTTACCGAGTTTATGCACTGGTTGGCAACGCATCGCGTCTAACAAAACCAACACCTTATAACAAACCGATAAAATTTGATCTGGCTCATGTTTCGCCCGTTTGCATAATTCCTGTGCGAACAGCACCAGATCAAAAAATTTTTTCTCTGTTGCTTTTTTCACCGGCAAAAATGCTTGCATTTTCGAGAGGCGCAATAGGTGTATTGCACGCAAGTTAGTAAACACTAACATTACCTCTTTCCGCACTGGGTTATCCACAACTCAGAGGCATTTTGTGCACTTGCATCTACGGCCATACCTCACTATCTTGTTATCCATTCCAAGCGAACACCCAATATGTTGTGGCACATGTCAGACTCACACACTACAGTGTAATGAGCGATGACGAGTGCCATTTATCCATATTTGCCTGTCCGGCCTCCTGTTTCCAACGCCCTGATGGTTAACGGTTCGGTGGTAAACAGGCGCGCTGCTCTGACGCAGGACGCGCAGACAGACGTTGGTGTTCGACTATTACCTTTTCTACTACATTGGCTGAACTGAAGAACTATGAATCAATCTCTGCTGGTAACGAAACGCGACGGACGTAAAGAGCGCATCGATCTGGATAAAATCCACCGGGTCATCACATGGGCTGCGGAAGGTCTTCACAATGTGTCAGTATCGCAGGTTGAATTACGTTCCCACATTCAGTTTTATGACGGGATCCGCACCTCTGATATCCACGAAACCATCATCAAGGCCGCCGCTGACCTGATCTCCCGTGAATCACCGGATTATCAGTATCTGGCCGCGCGTCTGGCTATTTTCCACCTGCGCAAAAAAGCCTATGGCCAGTTTGAGCCACCAAAGCTGCTGGATCATGTACGCAAGATGGTTGAACTCGGCAAATACGATGCTCATCTGCTGCAAGACTACAGCGAAGAAGAATTTGCGCAGATGGACGAATTCCTCGATCACTGGCGTGATATGAACTTCTCCTACGCAGCCGTGAAGCAGCTGGAAGGCAAATATCTGGTTCAAAACCGCGTGACCGGTGAGATCTACGAAAGCGCGCAGTTCCTGTACATTCTGGTGGCTGCCTGCCTGTTTGCCGGTTATCCGCGTGAGACACGTTTAGATTACGTGCGCCGTTTTTATGATGCGATTTCGACTTTCAAGATTTCGCTGCCAACCCCCATTATGTCGGGTGTGCGTACCCCTACTCGTCAGTTCAGCTCTTGTGTGCTGATCGAATGTGGTGACAGCTTAGATTCCATCAACGCCACCTCCAGTGCGATTGTGAAATACGTCTCTCAGCGCGCCGGTATCGGCATCAACGCCGGTCGTATCCGTGCGCTGGGTAGCGAAATCCGTGGTGGCGAAGCGTTCCACACCGGCTGTATTCCGTTCTACAAGCATTTCCAGACGGCAGTGAAGTCCTGCTCACAAGGCGGCGTGCGCGGTGGTGCGGCTACGCTGTTCTATCCGCTGTGGCATCTGGAAGTCGAAGATCTGCTGGTGCTGAAAAACAACCGCGGCGTGGAAGAAAACCGCGTGCGTCATATGGATTACGGCGTGCAGATCAACAAACTGATGTATCAGCGCCTGATCAAAGGCGAGAACATCACGCTGTTCAGCCCATCCGATGTTCCGGGTCTGTACGATGCGTTTTTCATGGATCAGGCCAAGTTTGAAGAGCTGTACGTTAAGTACGAACAAGATCCGTCTATCCGTAAGAAAGCAATTAAAGCGCTGGAGCTGTTCTCGCTGATGATGCAAGAGCGCGCTTCAACGGGCCGTATCTACATTCAGAACGTGGATCACTGCAACACTCACAGCCCGTTTGACCCAATGGTAGCGCCGGTGCGCCAGTCAAACCTGTGCTTGGAAATCGCGCTGCCAACTCGCCCACTGGATGAAGTGAACGATGCCAACGGCGAGATTGCGCTCTGTACCCTGTCAGCCTTCAACTTAGGTGCGATCGAGCACTTAGATGAGCTGGAAGAGCTGGCTGAGCTGGCCATCCGCGCACTGGATTCCCTGCTCGATTATCAGGATTACCCAATCCCCGCCGCGCAGCGTGGCGCAATGGGGCGTCGTACTCTGGGGATTGGCGTGATCAACTTTGCCTACTATCTGGCGAAGCACGGTGTGCGTTACTCCGATGGCAGCGCAAACAACCTGACGCACCGCACGTTTGAAGCGATGCAGTATTATCTGCTGAAAGCGTCTAACAAGCTGGCACAAGAGCAAGGTGCTTGCCCGTGGTTCAATGAAACCACCTATGCACAGGGTATTTTGCCTATTGATACCTATAAAAAGGATCTGGATCAGCTGACCCAAGAGCCGCTGCATTACGATTGGGAAACTCTGCGTCGTGATATCCAACAGCACGGTCTGCGTAACTCAACCGTTTCGGCACTGATGCCATCAGAGACCTCATCCCAGATCTCTAACGCCACCAACGGTATTGAGCCACCGCGCGGCCATATCAGCGTGAAAGCATCGAAAGACGGGATCCTCAAGCAGGTGGTACCGGAGTACGAACAACTGAAAGATGCCTACGAGCTGCTGTGGGATATCCCGAATAACGACGGTTACCTGCATATCGTGGGGATCATCCAGAAGTTTATCGATCAGTCGATTTCGGCCAATACCAACTACGATCCGGCGCGCTTCCCTGGCCAGAAGGTGCCAATGAAGCAATTGCTCAAAGATCTGCTGACTGCCTATAAATACGGTGTCAAAACCCTGTATTATCAGAACACCCGTGACGGTGCCGACGATTTACAGGATGATCTGTCCGTAGCCGCCGCTGATGATGGCTGCGAAAGCGGCGCCTGCAAGATTTAATTGCGCTCTCTGCCGCCGGTGCGAGTAATAAGCATCGGCGGTTGTTTCCGTACAAAGGTATTTTTCTCATGGCTTACACCACTTTCAGTCAACACAAAAACAATCAGCTGCTGGAACCGATGTTTTTCGGTCAGCCGGTTAACGTGGCCCGCTACGATCAGCAAAAGCACGAGATTTTCGAGCGTCTGATTGAAAAGCAGCTGTCGTTCTTCTGGCGTCCGGAAGAAGTGGATGTGTCCCGTGACCGCATCGATTATCAGGCTCTGCCCGATCACGAAAAACATATCTTCATCAGCAACCTGAAATATCAGACGCTGCTGGACTCCATTCAAGGCCGCAGCCCGAACGTGGCGCTGTTGCCGCTGGTTTCTATCCCTGAGCTGGAAACCTGGATCGAGACATGGTCATTCTCTGAGACCATTCACTCTCGCTCCTACACCCACATCATTCGTAATATCGTGAATGACCCGTCAGTGGTGTTTGACGATATCGTGGTTAACGAAGAGATTTTGAAGCGCGCCACCGATATTTCATCGTTCTACGACAAGCTGATCCACGACAGCAACCTGTACCATTTGCTGGGTGAAGGTACCCACACCATTAATGGCGTGACCCATACCGTCAGCCTGCGCGCGCTGAAAAAGACCCTGTATTTGTGCCTGATGAGCGTGAACGCGCTGGAAGCGATCCGCTTCTATGTCAGCTTTGCCTGCTCGTTTGCGTTCGCGGAGCGCGAGCTGATGGAAGGTAATGCCAAGATCATCAAGATGATTGCCCGTGATGAAGCGCTGCACCTGACCGGCACCCAGCACATCATTAACCTGATGCGCAGTGGCCGTGATGATCCTGAGATGGCGGAGATTGCTGCCGAATGTGAAGCGGAGTGCTTTAACCTGTTCTTGGAAGCCGCGGAGCAAGAAAAACGTTGGGCCGAGTACCTGTTCAAAGACGGCTCGATGATTGGCCTGAACAAAGACATTCTGTGCCAGTACGTTGAGTACATCACCAACATCCGTATGCAAGCGGTTGGTTTGATCATGCCATTCCCTGCGCGTTCAAACCCGATCCCGTGGATCAATAGCTGGTTAGTATCCGACAACGTGCAAGTAGCGCCACAAGAAGTGGAAGTCAGCTCGTACTTAGTTGGTCAGATTGACTCCGAAGTCAGCGATGAAGACTTAGGTGGCTTCGAGCTGTGATCGCATGCTGAAACTGCACATTGTCCTGCGCCCACGGGCGCAGGACTCTCACCCATCTGAACTCTCTGCAAACCAGTCTGCACATCCGGCAGGTCATGCCCTCTTCTCGATCCCGCATCTAGGTAATATGACCTTACTGGAAACCTTGGAATTGCACCGTCAGCCGGTGGAATCGCAGTGCCGCGCAGGCTTTTGCGGCGCATGTCGAACTCGGTTATATCAAGGCCAAGTGCGCTATCTCACAACGCCGCTGGCGTTCATCGGCGAAGATGAAATTCTGCCTTGCTGCTGCGTACCACAAACCGACCTTCACATCGGCCTTTACGCGGATGCCGGAAGCACCGCGGACAGCGAACTGCCAGCCACTGAGCTCAACACATTATCCGTGCACGGTTAGAGCCGTTCATCGCCAGATTTGAGTACAGTGAGTCACGGCTAGCATCCAGCCATTTGATGTTAAGCCGGAACATCCCCTTTGGGGATCGTCAGCACTTCTTGCGGCTCAATCCATTCATAGGTGCCGAAAATTTCGCGCGCTTCCAAATAGCGACGCAGCATGTCCAGCAACAAGGTAGTCACCACGACACGTTGCTCTGACGCATGACGTACCCGCAGCCGGACGCGCTGTCCGTACTCGTTGCGCTTATCAGCCAGCGCGACCGCCACTTCGATATGGTTATCCACCACCAAAATGCGTGAGGTTGCCAGCCCGACATCTGCGCCAGTGCGTTCACGGCACGCTTCGGCCATCGCTATCGCATGCCCCAGCAGTTTCTGGTTATCCGGCAGACGTTGATCGGTTTGCCCAATCACCCAGCCCTGCCGTAAAGCCAGTGCCGTGCGTTTATCATCTTGCAACGTGGCAGCGACCACGCCACCAGTAAAGGTTTCTGACAACGATAGAGTGATCTTGCTTAAAGCGAGGAAATCCCCTAACTGCTCGGGTAACGAGCCTTCACCAGAAAAGACAATGTTGTCATCCAGAATGTCGGAAATTTGGTTCATCAAACGCAGCATATGGTTATGCCGCGTGGCAGGACCGGAGACTTTGATTTCGATAAATGGCATCGCCGAGCGATAACCGAGCATCACATCGGGCGGAACATCCAAGTGTTGCAGGCGATCGGCGATCCCACTTTCACTGAGGCCAAATGAGGTGACACGCAGGCAAATCGGCGCAGGCGGCAGATTAAAGCGTTGCTGAATAATCGGCAGAATTTGCTGCTCGACCATCACTTTAAATTCTTGCGGAACACCGGGAGTAAAGAACATGACGCATTGCGGCAACGTCAGCATAAAGCCACAGGCCGTGCCCACCGGATTATCCACCAACAGCGCATGTTGCGGTAACAATGCCTGCTTGCGGTTGGAATCAGGCATCGGACGGCCCGATTTTTCGTAGCGCTGACGCAAACGCTCCAGCCAAGGGTGATTGAGCACCAAGGGTTGATTAAAGGCACGTGCTGCCGCTTCAGCACTGAGATCGTCGCACGTCGGCCCTAAACCGCCGTTGACAATCACAATATCAGCTTCATGGCTACGCGCTAAAAAACAACTTACCAGCGCATTGATATCATCACCCACTGTACTGCGGTAAGCCAAAGGCAAACCGGCTTGGTACAGCGTTTGCGCCAGCCACGCCGCGTTACTGTCTATAATTTCGCCGTGCAACACTTCGTTGCCGGTACTGATCATTTCAACTCTCAACGGCGTGCTCATGCTTTGCTCGCTTCCCTTAGACTAGGCATCCTGACATGTTTCAGCCCATTTTTGTCAGAGTTCTATCTTAACCGCCTAATAAAAAACAAAAAATTCACTTTAGTTCTGTTAACTCGGCTAAATAATAGCGTATTTATCTAACTAAGCATGGCTTTATGGCTTTTCATTAGCAACAGCCAAATTTGTATTGTTTTATTTACACTGAAATTTTTTACTGCACGAAAATTTTCCTCAAATCCTGCCTGAAAACACCAAGGTGTAAACATATAATTACGCCGCAAACCAGATTTGACAGCGGCGCGCTTCTTATTTAATCTGCAGAACATTAGTTTGCCATTAATCCAGACAGGCAGATTAAATTTAGCCTTAATGTTAAATAGCAGTTAAAACACATATACAAAAACATTTTGTCTGTTTTTTAACCTACCGTTCAATTGACATCCATACGGAGTTGCCAGTGAAAAGCCGGGTTTTAGGTAGCGTTCTTATTGTCGCAGGGATTACGATTGGGGCTGGCATGCTGGCCATGCCGTTAGCTTCCGCCGGGATCGGCTTTATCCCTACTCTGTTTATGATGTTCGCTCTGTGGGCATTGATGTGCTATAGCGCCTTGATGTTGGTGGAGGTGCATTTGTCAGCGCCGGACATTCCTGCGCTGAGTGTGTTAGCCGAACGTTATCTGGGTAAGCCAGGGCGCTGGTTAATCAGTTTCAGCATGTTGTTTTTAATGTATGCCCTGACCGCAGCCTATGTGACTGGCGGTGGTGGCCAGTTGATGCACAACTTAGAGCGCTGGTTTGGCCTGCAATTAACACCGGTGCAAGGCGCACTGCTGTTTACCCTGCTGTTAGGCGGCGCGGTGTGTATAAGCACCCGTTTGGTCGACTCGTTCAACCGCATCTTGTTCAGCATCAAATTGGTGGCGCTGGCGCTGGTGCTGCTGCTACTGATCCCGCACGTGGAAGGCCAAAACCTGACGGCGATGCCGGTACAAAATCTGCTTCTGCTGTCAGCTTTACCGGTCTTTTTCACCTCGTTCGGTTTTCATATCTGCACCACTACCTTGGTGCGCTACTTAGACGGTGATGCTGCGAAACTGCGGTTTGTGTTTATTACTGGTAGCGCCATTCCGCTGGTGATTTATATTCTGTGGCAACTGGCTACACACGGCGCCATCAGCCAAGAAGCGTTCACCCACATCCTTGAGGTTAATCCGACGCTGAGCGGTTTGATGCAAACCGTCGACTCGGTGGTGCAAAACCGCAGTGTGGATATGGCGGTACGCATTTTTGCCGATATGGCACTGGCGACCTCATTCCTTGGCGTGTCACTGGCACTGTTTGATTTTCTGGCCGATGCCACCCGCCGCAACAACCGTCCTTCCGGTCGGATGCAAACCGGGTTGCTAACCTTTATTCCACCGGTGCTGTTTGCCCTGTTTTATCCGCAAGGCTTCATTATGGCGCTGGGTTATGCGGCAATTCCGCTGGCCATTCTGGCGCTGCTGCTGCCGGCAGCAATGGTTTGGAAAGCGCGTCGCGCGGGCAACAGTACCTACCGTGTGATGGGGGGTACCGCCGGTCTGATTTTAGTCGCTACGCTGGGTGTCTTTGTGATTGTGGTACAGCTTGCTACCGCCAGCGGATGGCTACCGGCAGTCGCCGGTTAAATATGAAAACGAGAATAACTAACGGAGTTTTACAGTGAAAAGTCGCTTGTTAGGCAGCATTTTGATTGTTGCCGGAACAACCATCGGCGCCGGTATGTTGGCTATGCCGCTGGCGTCCGCGGGGATTGGATTTGGAGCCACCTTTATTATGATGGTGGCCCTGTGGGCATTGATGTGTTACAGCGCGTTGATGTTGCTGGAAGTGCATCAATATTCCGCGGCCAATGCCGGTCTGGGATCGCTGGCGGAGCAGTGTTTTGGCGCTGCTGGTCGCTGGATTGCCAGTGGCAGCATGGCCTTTCTGATGTATGCGTTGATTGCGGCTTATATCACCGGTGGCGGCGGTCAGCTGTCACACAACCTGCAGCGTTGGGCGAGCCTTGAGATCAGCCCACTGCAAGGAACTTTGCTGTTTACACTGCTGCTCGGTGGCGCAGTCTGCATCAGCACACGCGCAGTCGATGCGCTGAACCGCGTGCTGTTCTCGATTAAAGTGCTGGCGCTGATCCTGATGCTGGCGCTGATGCTGCCACATGTGGAAGGCCCAAACCTGCTAGCCATGCCATTGCAACAAGGGCTGGTGCTCTCCGCCATTCCAGTGATTTTCACCTCGTTTGGTTTCCACGGTAGCATTCCAAGTCTGGTGCGTTATTTAGATGGCGATACACGCAAACTGCGTGTGGTGCTGATTATCGGCAGTGCGATCCCGCTGTTTGCCTATGTTCTGTGGCAACTGGCGACTCACGGCTCCATCAGCCAATCCGCGATGGGCAGCATTTTGGCGGAAAATCCAAATCTGACCGGTCTGATGCAAGCCGTCGATCGAGTGGTGGCGAATCCGAAAGTGGATGTCGCGGTACGCGTTTTTGCCGACATGGCGCTGGCGACCTCATTCTTGGGCGTGACGCTGGGGATGTTTGATTTTCTGGCCGATGCGTTCCGCCGTACTGATTCCGTCGGTGGCCGTTTACAAACGGGGGTTCTGACCTTTACTCCGCCACTGATTTTTGCCCTGTTCTATCCACAAGGCTTTGTCATGGCGCTGGGTTACGCGGCAATTGCACTGGCGGTACTGGCACTGTTGTTACCGGCGGCGATGGCATGGAAGACTCGTCGTCAGTATGCGCATGGTTACCGTGTGGTAGGCGGCGTAGCGGGTCTGGTGGTGGTGTTTACTACCGGTATCGTGATTATCGCCGTTCAGCTGGCATCTACCTTCGGTTGGTTGCCTCCGGTGGCGGGCTAATTCAGCGGATAGCGTAAACTCGCATCACGCAGCATGGCTGCATTGCGGCCCAAAAATCTATCTTTATAAGCACTGAATCCGGTCATCGGAACCATAATGCATAATGATGCACAGAGGTCGATGGCCGGATTTTCTTTTGCTGTGCGGCATCTCATCCCTCTCTTATCGTGCGCTTTGGTCTCTCCCTTTTATTGTTACTTGCCCACAAAATGCCGCGACCACTGGCGATGTGGGTGCCTACGGAACCTTCCCTATCCCTGCCAGTATTATCTTGCTGTGTGCTCTGGCTGTTTGTTCTCTTACTCTTTGATCTTTGTTTCTCATGTTCTTGGCTGCCTTGTTTTTAGTGAGCTTGGCACTGCTCTCTCTTACTTGCTAAATAGCAGCAGAGTGCCGAGACGAGATCATAAGCAAAAAAAACGGCACCCCGTAGGATGCCGTTGTTCACACTGTTCAACTTGCTGACTGCCGAGCCACTTTCAGTGCAGTGGCGGCAGCCAAAATGCATTAATGGAACAGGGTGTAGAAGATTGCGGAGATAGCCACACAACCGATAAAGGTCACGAAGATGTTGCTTGGCGCGCCAGCATATTTCTTCATGGCTGGTACTTTGCGTACTGCATACATTGGCATGATGAACAGCAGCAGAGCGATTACCGGGCCACCCAGCATTTCAATGATGTGCAGGATGCTTGGGTTCCACGTTGCAACAGCCCAAGTGGTCAGCAGAATGAACACTGCGGTGATGCGGTTCAGGGTATTGATACCTACAGTTTTACCCTTACGACGCGCCGCTTTCAGGATCAGACCGTTCAGACCTTCGCGGGTGCCCAAGTAGTGACCCAGGAAAGATTTGGTGATAGCAACAAAGGCAATCATTGGTGCCAGATACGCGATCAGCGGGTTCTGGAACTTGTTCGCCAAGTAAGACAGGATAGAGATGTTATCCGCCTTCGCTTGTGCCAGCTCAGCTGGTGACAGGCTCAGCACACAGCTGAATACGAAGAACATTACAGTGATCACCATCATGATGTGGCTCATCATCAGAATGCGTGAGCTCTTGGCATCAGCCATGTCACCGTACTGCTGCTTTTGTTCTACGGCAAAAGAAGAGATGATTGGTGAGTGGTTGAAAGAGAACACCATTACTGGGATCACCAGCCACAGAGTTTTCAGCACGTTGCCGATACCGTTACCGCCCGCAGGCACATAATGGAAAATGGCAGTGTTCCACTCTGGGATCAGGAACAGAGACATCAGCACCAGTACTGCCACAAATGGGAATACCAGTACGCTCATGGCTTTGACGATCAGCTTTTCACCACAGGCCACAATCGCCATCAGGCCCACGATCAGCACCAGAGACAGGATCGCACGCGGAGGTGGGGTCATGTGCAGCTGGTTCAGCATGAAGCTTTCAACGGTGTTAGTGATCGCCACGCTGTATACCAACAGGATCGGGTAGATCGCGAAGAAATACAGGAAGGTGATCAGGTAACCGGCAGTTGAGCCGAAGTGCTCTTCTACCACTTCAGTGATGTCGTCGCCCTGGCGGCCAGAGCCAGACAGTACGAAGCGGCACAGTGCACGGTGTGCAAAGAAGGTCATTGGCAGAGCCAGAATCGCCATCACCAGCAGAGGCCAGATACCACCGATACCGGCTTCGATAGGCAGGAACAATGTACCCGCACCTACCGCTGTACCGTACAGGCCCAGCATCCAAGTGATGTCACTTTTATTCCACTTCATGGTCGCCGCATTGGCGCCTTGAGTCGTTGCTTGTTTCGCTACTGTGTGATCCATAGGTTTATCTTCAAAGTATTTATAAAAAAACGTTATCAGTAGGTTGAAACGATTCAAGCTACAACGTGAGCCAGAGTGCGATAAAAAACACATACAGTTGTGCCCTGCCAAAGCAAGGGGCAGCAAAATAACCATCCATTGGAAAATTGCTCAGAGATGAGCCTGATATTGTCTGCAACCGCTGTTCCAGCAGCTGTTATCGCCGTGTTTCAACCTCTGCGAAAAAGGTTCTTGGTTTCAGCGCTGACTGTCTGATTGATTTTTGATATGGGCTGTCAGACGCTGGAATTACTTTTGTTCACTCTGTCTGGTAGCGCAGCGTTACCGCTGGTTATCTGCATGCACCCGAAGGAATACAAACAACGAGATGTGCAATAAGTTGCCCTACCAATAAGAGGGCGCCATTATAGCGACTGGCAGCCATTGGTCGAGTCCTAAATCACACTTTTTATAGGGGATAGGGAGATTTATAACGCAATAAAGAGAGATCGATCACATAAATTTATTTTCCCTGCGCACGGGATGCGTAAACTTTCAACAGTGAAGTTGCTCACAAAATAGCTGTTGGTTTAATTTTCATCACCGACAAACGCGTCATCACCTTAGAGCGCAACGCCGGATAAGCTGAGTTCTACTGATGCCGGTGATAAAAAACGAAGCGATTGTCTAGCTTAGTGCCCTAATCGGTTCATGCCGATATGCGGAATACCGTCTTCTAGATACCCTTCCCCGCATGCCTCAAACCCGTGCTGACCGTAATAGCCTTGCAGGTGAGCTTGCGCACTCAGGTGGATAGACGCGCTCGGCCAGTGCTGTTCACACAACATGATGCCTTGCTGGATCAAATCATGACCAATGCCTTTGCCACGGTATGGCGCGCGGGTAATCACACGACCTATCACCGGCATGGATGAATCCAACTCACCATGGCCTACCGTACCCGGCGCCATAATGCGCAAGTAAGCGGCCAGTGTTTCACCGTCATAACCCAGCACATGGTAAGTCTGCGGCAGCAAATCCAACCCATCAATATCTTGATAAGCACAGGCTTGCTCCACCACGAAGACTTCCGCTCGTAACTGTAACAACTGGTAGAGTTCAGTGGAGGAGAGCTCGGCAAAGGTACAGGCTTTCCATTGCAGCGAAGGTGAACACGACGACATTCCACGTTTCCTTATGTTCTGATCAACCATACAGTTTTTCCTGTTTTTAACGGTTTTCTCTGCCGTAGACGAGCGGAGAAATGTAACTTTTCCCTCTGAATATTAAAATTTTCATGCAAGGAAAATGCATAATAGCGCATAAATCGTGCGCCGCAACCGGAAAAACATCACGCTCCGTCATGCAGTGATGTTCATATAATCAGCTGAATTCCCTGTAATATTTTGCGATACAGATAAACAAATTTACCCCCTATCCCCCTGTATATCTGCGGCAATTAAGATATGCTCACTCTATAGGCGAACCAGCCCACGGAGTATGAGCATGCAAGAGATACACATTTCCGATCAGCGTAAAGATGTGGATGATGAGCTGGTCTATCAATTTTTGTCTGGCCAAAGTGGTTGGGCGCGCCGTATTCCACGGGAAACCCTGCTGCGCGGATTGGATCACTCGCTATGTTTTACGGCACTAAAAGGTGATGAGCAGGTTGGTTTTTGCCGCGTCATTTCTGACTACGCCACCTTTGCATATCTGTGTGATGTGTTTGTGGTAGAGAGTTGCCGCGGACAAGGTATTGCCGGTTCGATGCTAGAAGCGGTGATGGAGCACCCTGATTTGCAAGGATTACGTCGGTTTGTGCTGACCACCAGCGATGCGCACGCGCTGTACAACAAGTACGGCTTTGAGCCACTGGCGCGGCCACAAAGTTTTATGGAAATTCATGACCCGAATATCTATAAACGGGCAGATGACGAATAATAAAAAACGGCAGGAATTCCTGCCGTTTTTTATCAGTTGTTATCGGTATTGTACGCCACAGTTGCAGCAATACTCAGCTCTCTGTTCTAGCCGGTCTGGCCGGATACACCACGCATTACAGCGGCGGTGGACCACTTGCTAGCCAATCGGCAACCGCTTTACGCGCAATTTTAATGCCGCCGCCGCCAAAGCCGTCGGGTAAGCAAAAATAGTGCAGCGGACGCTGAAATCCCGCCAGATGCATTTTCGCCCACGACCGTAGCTCATCTGCCACCGCGCTGGCATCAAACGCCGTATCCGACGAAGAGTTGAATTGCAACACCGCCACCGGTCGCTGCCCAAACTCCGCATCAGTAACCGGCAGAACAAACGCCTGCAACACCTGCGGATGCAGCGCCAGCCCTCGTTCGATTTGCTCTGGCTGGATATTTTCGCCGCCACTGATAAACAAGTTATCAAGGCGACCTAAAATCACCAACTCGCCGCCGCGCATGAAGCCACGATCGCGAGTGGCAAACCAGCCTTCGTCATTCGTCAGTGGCTGCAAAGCCCCATCGCGCCAGTACCCTAGCGCCAGTGGTGCGCCGCGCACCCACACTTCTTCGTCGCGCAAACACAGCTCACGGCGGGGCAGGCATAGCCCCACGCCAGAGCGACTGTCTGCTGCTTTCGCCGTCACCGTGGAGGCCATTTCGGTCATGCCGTAGCCGCACCAGCAATGGATCCCCGCCGCTTGCGCTTGCTGCGTTAATGCTACGGGGATCACCGCACCGCCCAGCAATACTTGCCGCAGCGATGGCAGCGACTGCGGTTGCTGCAACAAGCGGTACAGTTGGGTCGGCACTAAAGAGGCATGGCTACAACCTTGCAGCGCCTGCGCTAAATCACGCAGTGGACGACACACTAAGGTCGCGCCACGCAGCAACCAGCGCCAGACTATCCCCTGCCCAGAGACATGGAACAGCGGCAAACTGAGCAACCAGCTGTCGTGCGCAGTGAACGGCAACATCTGCAGCAGCCCATCGGCACTGGCCAAATGGCACGCCGCCGAATGCACCACGCCTTTCGGTAGGCCGCCAGAGCCGGAGGTCAAGGTCACGGTCGCCGGACGCGACGCGTCCCACGCCACTGGGGCAGCGGCGACAACAGGGCTAACGTCCAACGCGGCGTTAGCTGCTGACGAAGCGCTGTGCGCCGCATCAACGCTAAACAGCATCACGCTAAAGAGCAGCGGAGCCGTCAACATCGCCACGCCGGCAGAGTCAAAAGCATCGACGACTGCCGGCTCAGCGTTCATCTCACCATCGATTGCGGGCATTGCGATGCCAAAACGGACATCCAGCGCCGCGCACAGCGCCACTTGTCGCTCACGCGGCAGCTGTGGATTCACCGGCACCACACGCGCACCGCATTCAATCACGGCCAGATAGTTGAGCAGCAGCGCCGGACTATTCCGCCCAATCAGCGCCACCGCACAGCCTTCTGACACGCCGCATTCAGCCAAATAGGCCGCACGCTGCACCACACAGTTCGCCAGCTGTTGCCAGCTTAAGGTGTCAGACTCAGTGCGCAGTGCCACCGCCTGTGGCGAGTGTGTTGCCCAGTAGCGCCACGGACACACGTCCATCACCGGCAGATCGCTTAACACGGCCAGACTTTTTCCAGCTGACTCACTGACCACAGCGGTAGCGCGCTGTCTGGCCACGGACGCAGCACTTGTGCTTGCATCATCGACAGCGTATCCAAGCCCGGCATGGTGTCCGGCGTCAGCCAAGCGGCCACCCGCGCCAACTGCGTTAAGCCTAAGCTCGACTCAATCGATGAGCTGATGACAGCAATCAGACCGGCCGCATGCGCTTGTTCAACCAACATCTGGCAACGTTGCAGGCTACCCACCAGCGTAGGCTTGATCACTATCGCCGACACGCCGTCTTGTGCTTGCACCTCAAAGCCTTCATCACGCACGGTTTCATCCCACGCGATATTGATGCCGGTGTACTGCGCATAATCGAGACTTTCTTGCGGGGTTTTGCATGGCTCTTCCAAGAACTGAATGCGCGGACGGTAATCCGGATTCACATACTTAGCAAAGCCTTCGGCTTTAGCACGAGTCCACGCACGATTGGCATCTAAGCGCAGTTTCAGATCTGGCAGCGCTTCGAGCAGCATATTCACAATCATGCCGTCGCGCACCGATTCATACAGTCCGACCTTGACCTTCGCGATCTTCTCACCCGGCATCGCGTTTAATGCGGCAAACAGATCGTCTGGATCGCCCGAGCACAATGGCACGGTGCGGTAATCACCGGCCTGTGGCAGCGAGCCATCCAGCTCGGCCAGCGCACAGCTGGTACCAAAGGCGACCGATGGCCACTGTGGCTCAGCCGGTGTTTCACCCGCTAACCACGCGCTCAGCCACGCTTGAGTCTCTTCTTGCGCTTGTGCCAGCGTTTCGGTGCTGAAATACGGTAGCGGGGCGATTTCGCCCCAGCCTTCGCGCTCATCCTGCTGCACATGCAAAATCAAGCCTTCGCGCGTCTTAAGTGGACGGTTGCGAAGGCCGATGCCTGCCTCCATCGGCAGGCTGTAACGGTACAGAGTCGCGGTTCTCATAATAGGAATAATTATTCTAAATTACGGATTACGTTTGAATTTGCTGAAATCTGGCTGACGCTTCTCATTGAAAGCGTTGCGTCCTTCCTGACCTTCTTCGGTCATGTAGAACAGCATAGTGGCATTACCTGCCAGCTCTTGCAGACCCGCTTGGCCATCACAGTCAGCGTTCAGCGCCGCTTTCAGGCAACGCAGAGCCATCGGGCTGTTGCGCAGCATTTCACGACACCAGCGCACGGTTTCGCGCTCCAGCTGCTCCAGTGGAACAACGGTGTTCACCAGACCCATGTCTAGCGCTTGCTGCGCATCGTACATGCGGCACAGGAACCAAATTTCGCGCGCTTTTTTCTGGCCGACGATGCGAGCCATGTAAGACGCACCCCAGCCGCCGTCGAAGGAGCCGACTTTCGGGCCAGTTTGACCAAATTGGGCATTTTCAGCCGCAATCGTCAGGTCACACATCATATGCAGCACGTGACCGCCACCCACTGCGTAACCGGCTACCATCGCCACCACCGGCTTTGGACAGGTACGGATCTGACGCTGGAAATCCAGCACGTTCAGGTGATGCACGCCGGAATCATCACGGTAGCCACCGTAGTCGCCACGGATCTTCTGGTCGCCGCCAGCGCAGAACGCTTTGTCGCCCTGACCGGTCAGCACAATCACACCGACGTTGTCGTCATAACGCGCATCAGCCAGTGCTTGCAGCATCTCTTTCACAGTCTGTGGACGGAACGCGTTACGCACTTCTGGGCGGTTGATAGTGATCTTAGCGATCCCGTCAGCAGATTTTTGGTACAGGATGTCAGTGTAGTCTGCGCTGCAGTCCTGCCATTCAATCGGGGCGTACAGTTCTTCTTCGCTCGGATAAAGCATCGGGCTATGTCCTGTAAGTAATGAAAAAATAAGTGGATAAAAGCATAAAAAACCGCACCGTCAGCGTTCAGAAACGAACAGCTAAAACGGTGCGTGAAATTTCAGTTCAACGGGCGTCAGCAGTTTCTGCTGACGGCGGCGTTGATGCACGTTCTGTCGCAGACGCTTGCGCTAAAATCGCGCGGATCTGCGCCGCATAAGCGGTTGGATTGCCGTAATGAGCATTGTGTCCAGCCTGTGGGATCAGCGCGAGCGGATAACCGTGCTGACGCGCCAAGGTGACGAACTTCAAATCAGTCTCACCACACAGATAGTGGAATGGCAACGGCAGATCGCGCAGCGGCTGGCCCATTTGTGGCTGACGCCCTAAGGAAGAGCCTTCCAGCATCATGGCTAACGCTCGGCCATCGTTGGCCGCACGGCGTTGTTGCAACTCACTGCGTTGCGTTGGATTCAAATCGGCAAACACCGGTTGGCGATACCAGTCGCGCAGCACATCGGCCAGCGCCTCACGACGAAAACGCTCTGCCCAACGCCGGTCGTGGTACCAACGGCCCAGACACTGCTCTTCTTGCGGCAGGCCCGGATGCGCGCCTTCCAAAATCAACCCACGCAGACCTTGCGGCGGCTGGCCATTGGCCGTTTGCGTCGCATGGTAGGCCGCAATGCGCCCGCCCATGGAGTAGCCTATCAGCCAATAATCGTGAATGCCTTGCGCTGCCAGTGTCGCCGTCAGCAGGCGATTCACTTCGGCCATCGAACGCACGCTAAATCCAGTTGAACCGCCGTGTCCCGGCAGGTCAACAGTCAGCAGCGGATAGTCGGCCAATTGACCTGTCACCGCTTGCCAATCATCACCATTGCCGAGAAAACCATGCAGCCAAACCAGCCACGGTTTGCCTTGTTCACTCAGCGCCGTGTCACCACGGCGGACACAGTGCAAGGTTGATGAATTCTGAGGTGACACTTGCGCTTCAACTGATTGAGTTTTAACTGATAACGGCATCTCGCACCTGTTGCAGTAATGTCCGCAGGGTTTCAGCGCCCTCGCTGTCGGCAACTTTCAGCTCCATCAGCATGGCACCATTTTTCACATACGCCTGACGCAGCGCGGTTCCCACATCAGCCCAGGTGTACGGGCGGGCATACGCCATCCCAAACATGGCGGCAGCATGGGAAAAATCTAGCCCATGCGGCATGCGGTAGAAACGTTCACGCTCTGCTTCCGGCGCAGGTAATAGATCAAAGATAGCCCCACCGTTGTTATTAATCACGATCAGCACAAACGGCACACCGAGATTACGCAGCAGCGCCATCGAGTTCAGATCGTACAACGCCGAGGTATCACCGACGATCGCCAGTGTTGGCTTACCACCGGCCTTGGCAACGCCTGCCGCGGTTGAGATCAAGCCATCAATGCCACTGGCACCGCGATTGCTGTAAGTTGGGTAATTTTCAGGCAAGGTGCCCAGCGCATCAATCAAACGCACAATCAGGCTGTTACCTAAGAAAACTTGGCCATCTGGCGGCAGAATTTTATTCAAGTGGTGCGCGATCGAGGCTTCACAGAGCTTGGAACCCAAGTGTTTTTGCACTTGCGTATGGGCAAAACGCGCCAACGCCGGCAACTCAATCGCCCACGGCTTACGTTGCCCTTCAGCGGGATGGGCACGAACCCAATCGGCAATACCGGCGCAAATCCGGCGGCTACGATGATGATACGGGTCTAAACGCTCACTATGCGGCGCTACCACCCAATACTCTTGTACACACAGGCTTTCCAGCCACTGGCACACCCGTTTGGAGATAAAGCGGCCACCCAGTTGGATGACAATCTCTGCCTCAGCCAAACGCTCTAGCGCATGCGGGTTACTCAGCCACAAATCGGCATACGGCAGCATCGGCGATACGCCGGATTGCACGTCAGTGATCAACGGCCAGCCCAAACGCTGTGCCCACGCCGCGACGGCGGCCCCTTCTTCGGGCGCCATTTGACCGGCGACAATCACCCCTTTGCGCTTGCACAGGGTATCCCAATGCGGATCAGTTTCGACTGACGCTTGCGGATGACGGAAAGTTAGCCATGGGGCATCACCACCCAGCCAATCGGCCACCGGCTGCATCCACTCTTGATACAAGCTGGTGTCATTGCCGTACAGCGGCTCCGCAAACGGGCAGTTCACATGCACTGCGCCGCCCTCTTGCGCCTGACGGTGCATCGCGGTATCCAACTCGGATAGCAGCCAACGCACCGGAATATCCGGCGTAGGGCGCGGTAAATTCAGACTGACACACGGATGGTCGGCAAACATACCCGGCTGACGAATCGCTTGATTCGCGCCACAATCCACCAGCTCTGGCGGACGGTCTGCCGTCAGCAACACCAGTTTTTCTTTGGTCAAACCGGCTTCAATCAGAGCCGGATACAAATTGGCCACCGCCGTTCCGGAGGTCACGATAACCGCAACCGGCTGATTTAACGCCTTTGCCATACCGAGCGCCATATGTCCTAAACCACGCTCATCAAAATGGGTGTGGCAGGTCAATTTGGCATGCGCGGCCGCTTCCAGCGTCAGCGGTGTTGAGCGGGAACCGGGGGCAATACAGACATGGCGAACCCCGTGACGGGTAATCGCTTCCAGCACTACCCCCGCCCAGCGACGATTAAAGGCACTTGTTGACATAGTCGGGCTCCAGCAAAGTGCGCAGGCCGGCGGCTTTGCGCTCAATCTCCTGCCACTCAGCTTCTGGGTCAGAGCCGGGGACAATTCCAGCCCCGGCAAATAAATGAACTTGGTTTTGTTGGATCAACGCCGAACGGATAGCCACGGTAAACTCCGCGCGCTCACGGGAAATGTGCCCAACAGAGCCGGCATACCAGCCGCGCTCAAAAGGCTCATGTTCGTGAATAAAGCGCCGCGCCGGCTCACGCGGTAATCCCGCGACCGCGGCGGTTGGATGCAACCAAGTCAAACACTGGGCATCATCGGCTTGCCGTAATTGGGCGGTGATCCGTCGCCGCAGATGCTGCACTTTACGCAGTGCCAACACCTCTGCAGGCAAAACATCTAGATTATCCACATGTCCGCTTAAACGTGAACAGATATCTTCCACTACCAGTAGATTTTCGTGCTGATTTTTCTTATCAGAAAGCAGCCACTGAGCCAGCTGATGATCCTGAATATCATCCCCAGTACGCGACACCGTCCCAGCCAGCGCTTCGGTGTACAGCGTCTGACCACTGCGGCGGAACAAACGCTCGGGGCTGGAGCCAACAAAACCGTGGCTATCATCCAGCGCCAACATAAAATGGAAACAGCGGTGATTCACACGGCGACTGGCGGCCAGCAATTCAGCCGGCGCCACTGGCTTATCCAGCGTCAGCGTGGTTTTACGCGCTAACACCACTTTATCAAATTCACGCGCCTCAATAGCCGCCAGAGATTTGCGGATCAGCGCAAACCAGCCCGCTTTATCGGGCGCATGGCGCGCTTGCTCCACCGTCACATCCGGCAAATTCAGCGCACTTGACGCCACCAGCTGACACAGCTGTTGCCACGCTTGCAGGCCATCTTCTCGCAGCGAAGTGTGGCTATGCAGGTTAATGGTTAACCACGCCCCTTTGGTGGTCTGGCGCAGTTCAAAGCGCGGCAAGAAAAACCAGCCGCTCAAACAGCCGTGGCTACGCGCTTGCAAGCCATCAAATGCTGTACCGCCCCACACGCGCAGCGGTTCGTTCTGCGCCTGTAAGAACTCACTGACCGCATCAGGGCGATTAAACACGCGAACTTGCCCCAGCGCGGCGACCTCTTCAGAGCCATCACGGTGCAACCAGTAAAATTTGGGAAACAGCGGCTGAGCTGACAACCAGTCAAGTAATTTGCCAGCATCTCGGCGTAGCATGGAGAACGTAAATTGCCGGATACCGGGAGAATCCGGTAACGCCGCAGAGGAAGAATCGGAATGGGTGACATCCGGTACGGCGTTATCCGCCGGGCCACAAAACAGCTGACGCAGTCTGGGCATCAGTTCATCAAGCAGGTTCAAAGTAACCTCACGCGTAAGCAATCCACTTACTCTGGTTATTTTCGCTCTCCTGATTTTCATTTTGATCCATGGAGAGTCATCACAAAACAGCCATATTGTAACGCCAAACGGCCAGTTTCAACGACCGTGGTCACACAGACTTATTCAAAGTCATAATTTTAATCTATTTTATTGCCATTTAGCACAATAAAATACCAATTAGTAACGCTTAATAGTTATCTATGCGCCGCTAGCGGAGCCACATACAGAGCGTTGCTCTGAAATCAACCAGTTAGCTTTCGCCGCTGCCGCCCACAGAGTAAAGTGCTGGAGTATCTCTCTTTATATTTAAAACAGTGGCGCGCCTTACTATGCATACTCTCAATAAGTCTACAAAACTCGATAACGTTTGCTATGACATCCGCGGCCCGGTATTAAAAGAAGCCAAACGCTTAGAAGAAGAAGGCAACAAAATTCTCAAGCTGAATATCGGCAACCCCGCGCCTTTTGGTTTTGAAGCGCCCGATGAAATTTTGGTCGATGTGATTCGCAATCTGCCTACCGCGCAAGGCTACTCAGACTCCAAAGGATTATATTCCGCTCGTAAAGCCATTATGCAGCACTATCAAAAGCGCAACATGATGGACGCCACCGTGGAAGACATCTATATCGGTAACGGGGTTTCCGAGCTGATTGTGATGGCGATGCAGGCCTTGCTGAATAATGGCGACGAAATTCTGGTGCCAGCGCCTGATTATCCGCTGTGGACAGCGGCAGTTTCCCTGTCCGGCGGCTCTGCCGTGCACTACATGTGCGATGAAGAAGCCGGCTGGTTCCCTGATTTAGACGATATCAAACGTAAAATCACCCCGCGCACCAAGGGGATTGTGATCATCAACCCCAATAACCCTACCGGTGCGGTTTACAGCAAAGAATTGCTGCTCGAGGTCGTGGAAATTGCGCGCCAACATAACCTCGTGATCTTTGCCGATGAAATTTACGACAAGATCCTGTACGACCACGCGGTGCACCACTCGATCGCAGCCTTAGCGCCGGATCTGCTGACCGTTACCTTTAACGGATTGTCCAAAACCTACCGCGTGGCCGGTTTTCGCCAAGGTTGGATGGTACTGCACGGCCCGAAAAAGCACGCTAAGAGCTATATCGAAGGCTTAGAGATGCTGGCCTCGATGCGCTTGTGTGCGAACGTGCCGATGCAACACGCTATTCAAACCGCTATTGGTGGTTATCAGAGCATCAACGAATTTATCCATCCGGGTGGTCGCCTGTACGAGCAACGTAACCGCGCGTGGGAGCTGATCAACGAGATCCCAGGGATCTCCTGCGTCAAGCCGATGGGCGCGCTGTATATGTTCCCGAAACTGGATCAGAAGAAATTCAATATCCGTAACGATCAAAAAATGGTGCTCGACCTGCTGCTACAAGAAAAAGTGCTGCTGGTTCAGGGAACCGGCTTTAATTGGCCGCATCCCGATCATTTCCGGATCGTCACGCTGCCACGTGTGGATGAGTTGGAGATGGCAATCGGTAAACTGGGGCGTTTCTTCTCCACGTACCACCAATAAGTACCATTAATAAGCGGCACCGTTAATTTTCCCCTGTCACACTCATCCGGCATACATGCCTGCCCAAGCACTCCCTCACCGGAGTGCTTTTTCTTGGCCTTTTTACAGCTGAATCTGATACCAGCGCCGCTTTTGCTTCTTCGCGCCCTTTGCC
Source organism: Plesiomonas sp. PI-19 (assembly GCF_021368255.1). NCBI lineage: Bacteria > Pseudomonadati > Pseudomonadota > Gammaproteobacteria > Enterobacterales > Enterobacteriaceae > Plesiomonas > Plesiomonas sp. PI-19. Next base: position 856,587 of record NZ_JAJNMQ010000001.1, on the reverse strand, counting down.
GCACAATATTGTTCTGGCATCGGTTAAGGAGTAATGGAATGAACCACAGCCACTTTTTCGCCTACCTGTCGCGGATGAAACTGATCAACCGCTGGCCGTTAATGCGCAATGTGCAAACGGAAAATATCTCCGAGCACAGCTTGCAAGTCGCCTTTGTGGCTCACGCATTGGCACTGATTAAAAACAAAAAATTCGCAGGGAATGTTAACCCTGAGCGCATCGCCCTGATTGCCATGTTCCACGATGCTGGCGAAGTGTTAACCGGTGATTTGCCCACCCCTATCAAGTACTACAACCCAGAAATTGCCCGCGAATACAAAAAAATTGAAAAAATCGCCGAGCAAAAACTGGTCGGTATGTTGCCTCCCGAGTTTCAAGACGACTACCGAATGCTGATTGACTCCGATGCGCTGCAACCTGAGGAGCAACACATCGTCAAACAAGCCGACGCCCTGTGTGCCTATCTCAAGTGCATCGAAGAGCTCTCGGCAGGGAATAACGAATTTAAACTGGCCAAAAAACGGCTGAAGAAAACCTTGCGTGACCGCCACAGTGAAGAGATGGATTACTTCATGAACGTGTTTGTACCGAGCTTTCATCTTTCTTTAGATGAAATCAGTCACGATGAACAAGGCACGCTGTAATCACGCCGAGTGAAGGCAAAAAATACAAAAAAGAACAGGAATCACCATGAAACCAATCGCTGCCCTGATGCTGTTACTGGCCCTGACCGGCTGTAAAGAGAAAGAAAAAGTGCTGAAAGTGACGTTGGATCAACCCACCCTCACCGAAACACAAATGCAAAACGTGGTCAGTGCGTGGCGCAAACTCAAAGAGATGTGCCCCGCGTTAGCCAGTAAAGACATTGTGCATGTTACCGGCGTCTTAGAAGACGAAACCACCATGCCCGGTTGGGGCGCGATGTACCCGCAGTTCAAACAATACCAGTGGGTGGGCGATATTCTGTTTCAAGCCGAAGACGGCACGCGCAAGCAGACCTATAACCTGATGTTCGGTTACGGTCAGCAGCCGGCCATTTTATATAAAGAGACCCAACTTACTGAGCTGTGTCAGTGGCAAGGGAAAGTCGAGCGGTTGAACGACCAATACTGGATTTACAAGCAGTAAACGGTGTTTATCACCACACGCTAACAACAAAAAATCCGGCGCAGTGGCCGGATTTTTTATGTCTCAGGCATCAAGGCCATTAGTAAGTCAGGAAGATTTCCTGAATCTTAGCTGGGTCTTGCGTTTGCGTCAGCGCCAGCTGCAGCAGAACACGCGCTTTTTGCGGGTTCAACGGGCCAGCTGCCACAAAGCCGTACTTGGCATCATCGATTTCCGCATCCAGCGTTGTGGAGCCTGTAGGCACACGGGATGAACGCACAACTGCGGTACCGTTTTTAGCCGCTTTTTCCAGCACATCAAAGGTGGTGTTGTACAGGTTACCGTTACCCACACCAGCAGTCACGATACCGTCATACTTCGCATCCACCAGCGCTTTCACTGGCTCTACCGCCATGTTGGAGTAACCGTACACGATACCCACTTTCGGCAGCTTATCCAGCTTGCTCACATCGAACTGGCTTTCGCTGGTGTGCTTACGAGTAGGGGTACGCTGGTAATCAATCTTACCGTTATGGATGTAACCCAGTGGGCCATAGTTTGGCGCTTGGAAGGTGTTCACTTCGGTGGTGTTCATCTTCACCACGTCACGGGCACCCAGTACGGTGTCGTTCATGGCAACCATCACGCCACGGCCTTTCGAGTTGGCATCAGCTGCCGTTACCACCGCGTTATACAGGTTGAATGGACCGTCTGCGCTCATCGCAGTAGAAGGACGCATCGCGCCTACCAGTACCACAGGCTTGTCGCTCTTCACGACCAAGTCCAGGAAATACGCGGTCTCTTCCATGGTATCCGTACCGTGAGTAATCACGATGCCATCCACGTCGTCCTTCGCCAGCAGCTCATTGACACGCTTGGCCAGCTTCAGCCAGACTTCGTCATTCATATCCTGAGAGCCGATTTTCACTACCTGCTCACCGGACACATCAGCGACCGATTTCATCTCTGGCACCGCAGCAATCAGAGCATCCACCCCGACTTTACCGGCGGTATAGCTGGAGTCAGTCGCAGAATTGGTGGTACTGGCACCGGCAATGGTTCCGCCTGTAGCCAGAATCGTGATATTAGGTAAATCAGCAGCAAATGCAGCACCGGAAAACCACAAAGCGACAACAGAAGCACTCAGTGTTTTTTGAAAAGTTTTACTGATAGTCATCGTGTTACATCCATTTAGTTATCGACCGCCGCTCATTATGCCGAGCACGGCCGATAAAAATGTGATTAATCGTGAAAAAAGAGGGACGAATGCAGCATAAAAATCTGAGAGTGTTACTTGCCGCACATAAAAATAACCGTCAACAGTGGTTAGCTTAGCGCCTTATCAGAAGGAAGATGTGTGTATGCGTAAAACGATCCTGACCTGTGCAGTACTGGTCAGCTGTTGGGCGGGCACGGCGCTAGCCAATACCGGCCTGCAGCAAGTTGCGGATGACACGGTCAACACCAAACAACGCGCGCAAGCCTTTGCTGCGCTCGAACCGAGCTTACCCCCAGATCCGGGGATGGCGGGCACGGTTTCTTTAGTTGGAGTCGATCTCGATGGCGATGGCGTTCGTGATGACGTTCAGCGTAAAATTGCCGCCCGATATCCGAATGCGCCCAGCAAGCGAGCAGCGCTGTTGCAACTGACAAATGCCATCACCACCAGCATGCTGACCTACCATCAGGAGCTGATGGATAAAAAAGATATTAGCGTCACCGGCGAAGAGATCTCACGCGCTGCTGCGTGTGCCACATTCCAGAATGTGACGCCGGGATTTTCGCTCAAAGAACTGGAACAATGGATTGCCAACACCCCAGAGCGTCAACTGGCCTACTCAGCGCTGAATGACTATCTAGCGGTAAACGGTGATTTTTATAACTATGCTGTGGAAGGTGCCGCCAACTGCGATAGCAGTTATTACCAGCAGTTGGTACGCTGACCAAGTAAGACGTGCGTTCAACCTGCCACTGGCAGTGCGAATGCATGACAATAACGACCGGCGCTGTGATGACCGGTGTACTGACTAAACTAAACGGACTCTGTGCACATGCAAACTTTCATTCCGGGCAAAGACGCAGCCCTAGAAGATTCTATCGAGCGTTTCCAGTCCAAACTGAAAGCATTGGGATTTAATATCGAGGAAGCCTCATGGCTGAACCCTGTGCCTAACGTCTGGTCCGTTCACATTCGTGACAAAGACTGTCCGCAATGTTTCACCAACGGTAAAGGTGCCACCAAAAAAGCGGCACTGGCTTCCGCGCTGGGTGAATATTTTGAACGTCTGTCCACCAACTATTTCTTTGCCGACTTCTATCTGGGCCAAGACATCGCCGACGGCGATTTTGTCCATTACCCTGATGAAAAATGGTTCCCGCTGCCTGATGACGACAGCCTGCCGGAAGGCGTGCTGGATGAAGGCCTGCGTGATTTCTACGATCCCGAAGGCGACCTGTGCGCATCTGGCCTGATTGATCTGCAATCGGGCAATGAAGAGCGTGGGATCTGCGCCCTGCCGTTTACCCGTCAGTCTGATGGCGAAGTGGTGTACATCCCAATGAACATCATCGCCAACCTGTACGTGTCAAACGGCATGTCCGCCGGTAACACCCGCTATGAAGCGCGCGTACAAGGCTTGTCTGAAGTGTTCGAGCGCTACATCAAAAACCGTATCATCTCTGAAGCCATCAGCCTACCGCTGATCCCAGAAGATGTAATGGCGCGCTACCCGCACGTACAAGAAGCGATCGCTACGCTGGAAACCGCCGGCTACCCAATTTTCGCTTACGATGCCTCACTGGGCGGTCAGTATCCAGTGATTTGCGTGGTGCTGTTTAACCCAGAAAATGGATCTTGCTTCGCCTCTTTCGGTGCCCACCCAATGTTTGGTGTGGCGCTGGAGCGTACCGTAACCGAGCTGCTGCAAGGCCGCAGCCTGAAAGATTTGGATGTGTTCTTACCGCCGTCATTCGACAACGACGAAGTGGCCGAGCACGCCAACTTAGAAACTCACTTCATTGATTCGAGCGGTTTGATCTCGTGGGATCTGTTCAAGACCGAAGCTGACTACGAGTTCGCGGACTGGAACTTCGGTGATGATACCGAGCAAGAGTTCGCCGGCTTGATGAGCATCTTTGCCGATGAAGGCGCGGAAGTGTACATCGCCGATTACGAGCACTTAGGCGTGTACGCCTGCCGTATTCTGGTACCGGGCATGTCTGAAATCTATCCGGTTGACGATCTGCTGCTGGCCAACAACAACATGGGCATGCACCTGCGTGACATTATCCTGAGCCTGCCCGATTCCGAGTGGGAAAAAGAAGACTACATGGCCTTCTATAACCAGCTGGATGATGAAGGGATGGATGATTTCACCCGCGTACGCGAACTGCTGGGCTTTGTGCCGGGCTCTAACAGCCCGTGGCATACCCTGCGTGTGGGCGAGCTGAAGTCGATGCTGGCGATGGCCGCAGGTGAATTGGATGTGGCTCTGGAGTGGGTAGATTGGACGATGGAGTTCAACGCGTCGGTGTTCCCATCTGAGCGCGCTAACTACTATCGCTGCCTGAAAGCCTCGTTAGAGCTGTTCTTAGATGAAGAGCGCCACCCTGAGCAGTATCGTCCGGCCTTCGAGCGCATGTACGGCGCCGAAACCGTTGAAGCCGCGTGGCAAGGCGTGCGTGGTGAACAGCGTTTCTACGGTCTAAATGCCGCCGACAGCACTCTGGAAGCCTTCCCGGCGCACCAAGCACTGTTGGAAGCGTATCAGAAGCTGCAAACGGCTAAGCGCACCTTCTGGAGCTAATTGAGTTAACTGCCGCTTCAGTAAACATGTAGCGCAACGCAAATAAAGCAATCATGCCACATCGGCACCGTGGAACGCCTCAAGGCCAGCCTGCGGTGCCGATTTTCGTTACCACTTACAGTATTGGCTAACGATTTTGTTCTCGGCCCTCTCAGCGCCATCTGTCTTTCCTGCTTTTCTAAACTTGCTATTTTTCGGCTTTCCCTGTTTTTCCGTTTTCTATCCACCCACAATGAGCCTGCCAGTGCCCGTTCCGCTATTTCGACTGTATTTGTGCCAATATTTGCCACAATGCCATGCAGGAATGTTACCAAAGTGCTAAAATAAGCTATGCTGCACTGCCACCAGTATGCTTTATTTGCCAATCAGCGAATAATGGCGCGGATTATGTCTCATAAATGCGGCAACAGTCTGATTGGAAAACACTTTTTATGACGCTCAGTTATTAAGCATATTGTTGTTTAATTTCGTAATTTAGTTACATTCAATTTTTAGAATAAACTTTCAAAAATATTTTCTCTATATTTTTCATACAGATAAACAAAAACCCATGTTAATAACCCTGTAAATTGTGTTATATAATTTCACCATTATGATCTAGATCAAGTTTAGCTATCGCTTAATTTGCTAGTATGCTTTCGCCAATTTCATGTCACTGAGTAACCGTGTGTGAAAACAGAAAACTCATCTCATGTTGATGCTTTGCCACCTGCAACGATGGCTAAAACAGCCGAAAACGTTGGTGTCTATAAAGCGACGAAAAATCAAAACCAATCTTTCCTGCTCGCAATCATGGCAGGCGTTTTCATCTCCATCGCATTTGTCTTCTACACTACCGTCATGACCGGCACCGGCTCTGTTGCTTGGGGTCTGGCCAAAATGGTGGGTGGTTTAGCCTTTGCTCTGGGGCTGATTCTGGTCGTACTGTGTGGCGGTGAGTTGTTCACCTCGACGGTGCTGACCCTTGTCGCCAAAGCCAGTAACCGCATTACCTGGAAACAGATGTTCCGTAACTGGGTCGTGGTGTATGTCGGCAACTTCGTTGGCGCTATCTTCTTTGTCGGCCTGATTTGGCTGGCGGGTCAGCACATGGCGGCTGACGGCCAGTGGGGTCTGACCGTACTCAAAACAGCCCAGCATAAGCTGCATCACTCCTTCACTCAGGCCATTGCGCTGGGTGTGCTGGCGAACCTGATGGTTTGTCTGGCCGTATGGATGACCTATGCAGGTCGCTCGGTTACCGATAAGATTCTGGCTATGCTGTTGCCGGTTGCCATGTTCGTGGCTAGCGGTTTTGAACACAGCATCGCTAACATGTTTATGATCCCAATGGGTATCGTGATTCACTCTTTTGCCAGCCCAGAATTCTGGACTGCAATGAACGTGGATCCCGCTCAGTTTGCGGATCTGACCGTATCTCACTTTGTCTTCAATAATCTGATCCCTGTCACTATCGGTAACATCATCGGTGGTGCCCTGCTGGTCGGAATGATGAACTGGGTTATTTTTCTGCGCGGTGAGAAGGTTTTACCGGCATCGCTGCGTACTGCGCTTTCGCAAGAAACACCACAGAATTAAGGTAGGTGCATAATGGCCGAATTAAATCCAAACTTCGCTAACGCTTGGGAAGGCTTTGCCTCCGGCGAATGGCAACACGCTGTCGACGTTCGTGACTTCATCCAGAAGAACTACACTCCGTATGAAGGTGACGAAGCGTTCCTGGCTGGTGCAACTGAAGCTACCACCAAGCTGTGGGATTCCGTCATGGAAGGCATCAAAGAAGAAAACCGCACTCACGCGCCGGTTGACTTTGATACTGACCTGCCGTCTACCATTACTTCTCACGATGCCGGTTATATCGACCAGTCTCTGGAAACTATCGTTGGTCTGCAGACTGACGCGCCTCTGAAGCGTGCGCTGATCCCATTCGGTGGCATCAAGATGGTTGAGGGTTCCTGCAAAGTTTACGGTCGTGAACTGGACCCAATGGTTAAGAAGATCTTCACCGAATACCGTAAGACTCACAACCAAGGCGTGTTCGACGTTTATACTCCGGACATCCTGCGTTGCCGTAAGTCTGGCGTTCTGACTGGTCTGCCTGATGCCTACGGCCGTGGCCGTATCATCGGTGACTACCGTCGTATCGCGCTGTACGGTATCGACTTCCTGATGGCGGACAAGTTCGCACAGTTCGGTTCCCTGCAATCTCGTCTGGAAAACGGCGAAGATCTGGAAATGACCATCCAGCTGCGTGAAGAAATCGCAGAACAACACCGCGCTCTGGGCCAGATCAAAGAGATGGCTGCTAAGTACGGTTTCGACATCTCCGGTCCTGCTAAGAACGCTAAAGAAGCGATTCAGTGGACTTACTTCGGCTACCTGGCTGCAGTTAAGTCTCAGAACGGCGCGGCAATGTCTCTGGGTCGTACCTCTACTTTCCTGGACATCTTCATTGAGCGTGACCTGAAAGCCGGTCTGATCACTGAACAAGAAGCGCAGGAAATGGTTGACCATTTCGTTATGAAACTGCGTATGGTACGTTTCCTGCGTACTCCAGAATACGATACCCTGTTCTCTGGCGACCCAATCTGGGCAACCGAATCTCTGGCCGGTATGGGTCTGGACGGTCGTACCCTGGTTACCAAGAACAGCTTCCGTTTCCTGAACACCCTGTACACCATGGGTCCATCTCCAGAGCCAAACATGACCATCCTGTGGTCTGAAGCTCTGCCAGAAGGCTTCAAGCGTTATGCAGCGAAAGTATCTATCGATACTTCTTCCCTGCAGTACGAAAACGACGACCTGATGCGTCCAGACTTCAACTCCGACGACTACGCGATCGCATGCTGCGTATCTCCAATGATCGTTGGTAAGCAAATGCAGTTCTTCGGTGCCCGTGCGAACCTGGCTAAGACCATGCTGTACGCAATCAACGGCGGTGTGGACGAAAAACTGAAGATGCAAGTGGGTCCAAAAGAAGCGCCAATGACTGACGCCGTTCTGGATTACGACAAAGTTATGGATCGTCTGGACCACTTCATGGACTGGCTGGCTAAGCAGTACGTGACCGCTCTGAACGTGATCCACTACATGCACGACAAGTACAGCTACGAAGCCTCTCTGATGGCGCTGCACGACCGTGACGTAGTACGTACCATGGCGTGTGGTATCGCAGGTCTGTCTGTAGCTGCTGACTCCCTGTCTGCTATCAAGTACGCTAAAGTTAAGCCAGTACGTGACGAAGACGGTATCGCTATCGACTTCGAAATCGAAGGCGACTATCCGAAGTTCGGTAACAACGATGCGCGTGTAGATGACATCGCTTGTGACCTGGTTGAACGTTTCATGAACAAGATCCGCGCACTGCGTACTTACCGCAACGCGATCCCAACTCAGTCCGTTCTGACCATCACTTCTAACGTAGTTTACGGTAAGAAGACTGGTAACACTCCAGACGGCCGTCGTGCTGGCGCTCCGTTCGGTCCAGGTGCTAACCCAATGCACGGCCGTGACGAGAAAGGTGCTGTTGCATCCCTGACCTCGGTTGCCAAACTGCCATTTGCTCACGCGAAAGACGGTATCTCTTATACCTTCTCTATCGTGCCAAATGCACTGGGTAAAGACATGGAAGCGCAGAAGCGTAACCTGGTTGGTCTGATGGATGGTTACTTCCACCACGAAGCGTCCATCGAAGGTGGTCAGCACCTGAACGTGAACGTAATGAACCGCGAAATGCTGCTGGACGCGATGGAAAATCCTGAGAAATATCCTCAGCTGACCATCCGTGTATCTGGTTACGCAGTGCGTTTCAACTCACTGACCAAAGAACAACAGCAAGACGTTATCACCCGTACTTTCACTCAGTCTCTGTAATCCAGACACTGACGAAAACGAGTAACGCGTTAAGCGAATAAATTAAAGGCCCCGTAAGGGGCCTTTTTTTGTTTCTGGTGCAATAGGTAGCCGGCTTACTTTTGTCGCAACTGACTGCGGCAGCAACTTACGACAGCAGTAAAAAGACACTACCGCGAAGCAAACCGCTATACTGAGCCTGTCGACAGTGCGAAACAGAAACAAACGCATAAAATCCGCACATTTTGTACCAGATTATCCACGATTAGGCGGTTCAATTTCGCTGCCGAAATGGGATAATGAGAAAATCTAATGATGAGCTGAATCCGGCCAGCATCCACCGGAAATGGTAACGCTGTTGCGGCCTGTTACAGTAACAATCGCATCAGCACCGGTTACCCCAGCAGACACTTTGCGGTTCCCTATTAGGTTTCGCAGTGTGAGACAACGCGAAGCAATACAACGAATTGTTTTATCTAAGTTTGTGTTGCAACGGCTTAGACCCGCGCGCTTTGTGTCACGGCGGCGCAAACCTTTTTTACAGTACAGGCTGCTATTGATCAGCCTAACACGGAGTATATCCTGTCTATGTCAGTTAAAGGACGTATCCACTCTTTCGAATCCTGCGGCACCGTTGACGGTCCGGGTATCCGTTTTATCGTGTTCATGCAAGGCTGCCTGATGCGCTGCCTGTATTGCCACAACCGCGATACCTGGGATACCCACGGCGGCAAGGAAGTGACCGTAGAAGAAATCATGAATGATTTACGCTCCTACCGGCATTTCATGAAAGCTTCCGGCGGTGGTATCACGGCGTCCGGCGGTGAAGCCATTTTGCAGGCTGAGTTCGTGCGCGATCTGTTCCGTGCCTGTCAGGCAGAAGGGATCCACACCTGCCTCGATACCAATGGTTTTGTGCGCAAGATGGAGCCGGTGATCGATGAGCTGCTGGATGCCAGCAATCTGGTGATGCTGGATCTCAAGCAGATGAATGACGATGTACACCAGAATCTGGTTGGTGTCTCCAACAAGCGCGTGTTGGACTTTGCCCGCTATCTGGCCAAGCGCAATCAGCCAACGTGGATCCGTTATGTGATTGTACCGGGTTACACCGATGATGACGCCTCCGCCCATCAGTTAGGCGAGTTCACTAAAGATATGCACAATATCGAGAAGATTGAACTGCTGCCATACCACGAGCTGGGCAAGCACAAGTGGGAAGCCATGGGTGAAGAGTACAAGCTCGATGGCGTAAAACCACCGAAGAAAGAAGTGATGGAGCGCATCAAAGGCATTCTGGAAAGCTACGGTCACAAGGTTGCCTACTAACCCGCTGCGTTAACCGAATCAAACACACGAGCGCTACCCTACTACACCGCGGCGCGAGCGTGTAACGGTGACAAAAAAGCCGGTATCAAACGATACCGGCTTTTTTATACACATCGATTACTTACTGAGTATCACTTACGCATTCACAATCTGCGTAATCTCCGCCGCACTTAAGTGATACTGACGTGGGCACGCATGCCAAACTTGCAACATGCGCTGGTACTTCGCCCACATTGGCATCTGGGCATTAAAGCAATGCTCGCAGGCATCAAACTGCGGATAACGCCCTTCGGTCTCGGTCAGGAAACGTACATAGCCCAGCAGATGTGACTCGGAAGCTGCGTCAAACCCTAAGAAATTGAGGCGACGGCGGTCGATGGTACTGGCATCCGCCAGATTGTTAAACGACACCTGCAGCGCATGGTACATCTCCATCACATCGATGATGGTACGGCAATCATCTTCACTGATCTCACCGAAGTGACGATCCAGCTCTCGCAACTGTAAACCGTAGCCACATTCAACAATGGTCTGCAGACGACGATAACGATCGGCCTGTGCCGGATCCAGCATCGCCATCAAGTGATATTGGTTGGAGATAATAAGACGCTGCGCGTTGGTCATTTCCATCGTGTGATTCTCCGCACGTTCCGCAATTTATTTCGCGATTAAAAGAGATTTCCTAATAGCTGTATCGATTCAACAAAACAGCAGTGAAGAAATATCTTTGAAATAAAAAGTAACACGCTAGCGAAAATATTTTTTTGATTTAAACCATCTTTTTATTCTCTGCGCGAAAATAACATTCCCTCGCGCAGATCAATATGTCAGATAAGTCATTCTGTTCTGACAAAGTCGTAATAAAAATAATGATGAAAATAGAAACAACTCGTTTATTTTCGCAACGCAGTTCTTGAAGGTAAGGTCATTTATCGGGCATTTCGGTGCAATAAATAACAGCTGACACGTTACAGCTATTAATCATAAACAACACAACAGAAAACACCAACGTGTATTCATACCGTAAAAAGACCTACAGGGACGCGAAGAAACAAGGGACATGCAGCGCGAAGCGCATAAGTATGCAGCACATTTTGTCTAAAAACATAAAACAGACAGAAAATAAACACAAAACAGAACCAAACTGCATAAAGCAACAAAGTTGCCGTGCTGAACGCCACGACATCTACATAATCCGCATTTAAGTAATCAGCTAAGCCAGCAGCTAAGTCACCAATCCAGCAGCCCAATACTCGCACGTACTCCCCCTACGGATTAGTACGTGCTTATTTGCCGCTTATCAATGACTTAGTAAGATTATTCAGCACGCCGTTTGCTCATGTTTGGCTCATGTTTGGCTCATGTCTGGGCTCACATCCGGCAAGGTTACAGCTCATCGAGCAGAATTTGCCACTCCGGCTTTTTAAAGGCGCGGTTTAAGAGATCGGCCAGCTCTTGGTAGCGCGGCTTAGCCACTGCTGGCATCAAGGCCATACCGCCCGAGCGCATCTTGTCATAGATGTCGCGATACCAACTGGTTAACGCTGGCGGCAACGGTGTATGCGCGCGTTTTCCCAGCCACCATAGCCCTTGAATCGGCAGGCTCAGTGCAAAAAGCCCCACAATCACGGCCATCGCCATGTTGTTTCCGCCGCCTAACGACATCTGCCACGCCACACTGAATACCGCCAGCGCCGGCATAGCACGCTGAGCAAAGCGCGTGGTTTTGATGATGCGTGGCTCAGGGAAAATCAGCCCCAATCGCTTCTCAGCTGGCCACAATTTCATGTACGTTTGCCCGTCCCGGAGCAGCTGCATCCAACCTGGATTCACCTCGTTCATAAGCCCTCCGATTCAACAAAAGTCACAAGCATTAAAATTTTTAAATAAAAATTGATTAAAATTAAGCTTCTTTATTCAATTTATTTTGTGATCTGAGCCAACACTCGGTATCCTATGCGCTCACACAAGCAGGAACAGATCAACTCAACCATAGTCGTATATAAAGAAAGTGTCATCTACTTTCTGTTGCTGAATTTATCGGTAAAAATGTTGTTTGTTTAAGCATACACATTCCTTCCGATATTACACGACGATTACGCACATATGCCTGATCTGTTTATGTAATGATAATCCGTTTAGACGTATAGGTACTTTCTCATGTCGAGCAAGCTGGTTCTGGTTTTAAACTGCGGTAGTTCCTCACTGAAGTTCGCCATCATTGATGCAGCAACAGGTGACGAATATCTGTCCGGTCTGGCCGAGTGTTTTAACCTGCCGGAAGCCCGTATCAAGTGGAAAATGGATGGTGCTAAGCACGAAGCCGAATTGGGCGCCGGTGCTGCACACGCTGAAGCTCTGAGCTACATCGTAAACACCATTCTGCCGCAAAAGCCGGAGCTGTCTGCGAACCTGACCGCCATCGGTCACCGTATCGTTCACGGTGGCGAAAGCTTCACCTCTTCTGCAGTTATCACTCCAGAAGTTATCGAAGGTATCAAGGCTGCGATCCCATTCGCACCTCTGCACAACCCTGCGCACCTGATCGGTATCGAAGAAGCGCTGAAAGAATTCCCTCAACTGGCGGACAAAAACGTAGCGGTATTCGACACTGCGTTCCACCAGACTATGCCACAAGAAGCATACCTGTATGCGCTGCCATATAACCTGTATAAAGAGCAGCACATCCGTCGTTACGGTGCCCACGGTACCAGCCACTTCTACGTAAGCCGTGAAGCAGCGAAGATGCTGAACAAGCCAGTAGAAGAGCTGAACGTGATCACTTGCCACCTGGGTAACGGTGCTTCTGTTGCAGCCATCCGTAACGGTGAGTGCGTAGACACCTCTATGGGTCTGACTCCACTGGAAGGTCTGGTAATGGGTACCCGTTCCGGTGACCTGGATCCAGCAGTGATCTTCCACCTGCACGACGCAATGGGCATGTCTGTTGCTGAAATCAACGAACTGCTGACCAAGAAGTCTGGCCTGCTGGGCCTGACCGAAGTGACCAACGACTGCCGTTACGTTGAAGACAACTACGCGACCGCTGAAAACGCGAAGCGTGCAATGGACGTATTCTGCTACCGTCTGGCGAAGTATGTTTCTTCTTACGCTGCAGCGATGGATGGCCGTCTGGACGCTATCGTATTCACCGGTGGTATCGGTGAGAACTCTGCACTGGTTCGTGAACTGACCATGAAGAAGCTGGCTGTTCTGGGCTTCGAAATGGATGCAGAAGGTAACCTGAAAGCACGCTTCGGTAAGTCCGGTAACATCGCGACTGCCAACAGCCGTCCTGCGCTGGTTATCCCAACCAACGAAGAGCTGGTGATTGCACAAGACGCTGCACGTCTGACTGCCTAATCAACAACTCCCGCACCGTCAGCCTCGCTGGCGGTGCTTTTTTGTATTCAAGCATAACCGAAAGAGGTTTAGCCCGTGTCCCGTACCATCATGTTAGTTCCAATCGGCACCGGTGTCGGCCTGACAAGCGTCAGTCTGGGTGTTGTACGTGCGATGGAGCGCAAAGGCGTTAACGTCAACTTCTTCAAACCAATCTGCCAGCCACGCCACGGCGGCAACGGTCCTGATCTGACTACCAGCAGCATCCGTGCTAACAGCTCTGTGAAAACGCTGGAGCCGTTCACCCTGAGCTTTGCTGAGAACCTGATCGGTAGCGGCCAGACTGATGTTCTGCTGGAGCAAATCGTTGCTCGTTTCGCGGAAGAAACCAAAGATGCAGACACCGTTCTGATCGAAGGTCTGGTACCAACCCGCAAGCAGTCTTTCGCTAACAATGTGAACTTTGACATTGCTAAAGCGCTGGACGCAGAAATCGTCTTCGTTGTAGCACCAGGTACTGATACCCCAGAAGAGCTGAAAGAGCGTCTGGAAGTAGCCTGCTCCAACTTTGGTGGTCTGAAGAACAAATCCATCGCCGGCGTGATTGTTAACAAGCTGAATGCACCGGTTGACGAGATGGGCCGTACCCGTCCGGATCTGTCTGAAATCTTTGATGACAGCAACAAAGCGAAGTCTGTTAACGTAGAAGTGCTGCAGCTGTTCTCCAACAGCCCACTGCGCATTCTGGGTTGCGTGCCTTGGAACTTTGATCTGATCGCAACACGTGCTATCGACATGGCGAAGCACCTGAATGCAGAAATCATCAACGAAGGTGACATCAACACCCGTCGCATCAAGAATGTGACTTTCTGTGCGCGTAGCATCCCGCACATGGTTGAGCACTTCCGTCCAGGCTCTCTGCTGGTGACCTCTGCTGACCGTCCAGACGTTATGGTTGCTGCCTCTCTGGCTGCCATGAACGGTGTGGAAATCGGTGCCCTGCTGCTGACTGGCGGCTACGCTATCGAACCACAAGTTCGCGAACTGTGTGCCCGCGCTTTCGAAACTGGTATGCCAGTATTCGGCGTGAACACCAACACCTGGCAGACTTCCCTGAACCTGCAAAGCTTCAGCCTGGAAGTGCCAGTAGACGACAAAGCACGTATCGAAAAAGTACAGGACTTCGTTGCCTCTCACATCGACAGCCAGTGGATCGAATCCATGACTGCCGCGTCGACTCGCTCACGTCGTCTGTCTCCACCAGCATTCCGTTACCAGCTGACCGAGCTGGCACGTAAAGCCGGCAAGCGCATCGTGCTGCCAGAAGGTGATGAGCCACGTACTATCAAAGCCGCAGCACTGTGTGCTGAGCGCGGTATCGCAGAATGTATCCTGCTGGGTAACCCAGAAGACATTCAACGCGTTGCAGCTTCTCAGGGCGTTGTTCTGGGCAAAGGTATCCAGATCATCAACCCAGCTGACGTGATTGAAACTTACGTTCCACGTCTGGTTGAGCTGCGTAAGAACAAGGGCATGACTGAAGTGGTTGCGCGTGAGCAACTGCAAGACACCGTTGTTCTGGGCACCATGATGCTGGAAGCAAACGAAGTTGACGGTCTGGTATCTGGCGCAGTTCACACTACCGCCAACACCATTCGTCCACCGTTGCAGCTGATCAAAACTGCACCGAATGCCTCTCTGGTATCTTCCGTGTTCTTCATGCTGCTGCCGGATCAGGTTCTGGTTTACGGTGACTGTGCGATCAACCCGGATCCAACTGCTGAGCAACTGGCTGAGATCGCAATTCAGTCCGCTGAATCTGCTATCGCTTTCGGTATCGACCCACGCGTTGCAATGATCTCTTACTCTACCGGTACTTCTGGTGCAGGTAGCGATGTAGAGAAAGTTCGTGAAGCGACCCGTATCGCGCAGGAAAAACGTCCTGATCTGATGATCGACGGTCCTCTGCAGTACGATGCCGCTATCATGGCTGACGTTGCGAAGTCTAAAGCGCCAAACTCTAAAGTAGCGGGTAAAGCGACTGTATTCGTGTTCCCGGATCTGAACACCGGTAACACTACATACAAAGCAGTACAGCGTTCTGCGGATCTGGTTTCTATCGGCCCAATGCTGCAAGGCATGCGTAAGCCGGTTAACGACCTGTCTCGTGGTGCTCTGGTTGACGATATCGTCTACACCATCGCTCTGACCGCAATTCAAGCGACTCAGCAGTAATTCGATAACGCGGCATCGCTCGGTGCCGCGTATTTGCTGCTTTCGCTCGCTCAATAGACTGACGATAAGCGATGTTTACTGCTAACCAGTTAGCATTAACTTTTCCTGTTAGCTAAGAGCACAAAAAAACCGGCCTCTGCGCCGGTTTTTTTATTTCTTACTGCCGGTACCTATGCCGGTATCGCAACCCAGACTCAAATATCCTCTGTACCATTGCGGTTTAACCACAGATCCAGCGCCACGCGGGTATCAGGGGTGATTTCACGGCGACGCTGATTAATCTCATCCAGCGACATCCACATCACTTCGGTGATCTCTGACTCTTGCAACGCAAATGGCCCACGACTGATACAGCTGAACAACCCACCCCACACTTTGCAATCCTCTGACTCATAGTAGAAGCTGCCGTGATCAAGGAATGGAATGCCGGCAATACCCAGCTCTTCTTCCGCTTCGCGCTTCGCACCCTCGGTCAGGCTTTCACCGGCGGAGACCACCCCACCAGCGGCCACATCCAACCATCCCGGATAGAAGTCTTTGCTGTCAGTACGGCGCTGCACCAGAATATGCCCCATGCCGTCGTGCACAATAATATAGGTCGCGCGGTGACAGAGGTTTTCCTCTCTAACCTGTTGACGCGAAACGGTATCGATCACTTTGTTATCCGCGTCAACCACGTCTACCCATTCTTGAACATGTGTATCCATCAGGCTTAATCCTTGAATGATGCTGCTCAATCGCCCAGAGTCACTGACAACAGCGGGGCTTGTGTTTCCAATTCGAGAACCTGCAACGTGTGGTCGGCATACAGACCATAACTGGCAGGAAAGCCGCCTTTAGGCAAGCTGGCTGAACCTGGGTTAAAGATCCAGTTTGCATCTTGCTGTTCCGCCAACGGAATATGGGTATGACCATAGGCCAACACATCACCACCAGCTAAAGGTGGCAACGTGCTGCGGTTATACTTGTGGCCGTGCGTCAGGAAAAAGCGGCGCTCCGGTAGCAAAATCTGTTGATAGTCCGCCAACACCGGAAACTGCAACAGCATCTGATCCACTTCGCTTTCACAATTCCCGCGTACCGCAATAACTCTATCCTTGTAGGCGTTCAGCCGCTCGGCAACCTGTGCCGGCGCATAATTATCCGGTAACGGATTACGTGGTCCGTGATACATCAGATCGCCCAGCAAAATGAGCCAGTCCGCCTGATGTTGGTCAAAACGCTGCAAAACCTGCTCAGTCGCGCTGAGTGAGCCATGCAGATCAGAGGCAAATAACAGTTTCATGGGATGGGAAAATTAACGGAACAAAACCGTAGGATAGCGTACCACCGCGCCCGACGCCATCGTCAGATAAACAGAAAAGGCCTCCAACGGAGACCTTTTTTATTTCTGCCAACTATCTCAAATTACAGAGATAAAATGGTTTAATCAATCAGCTCGACGGTCATAGCCACACCTTCACCGCCACCGATGCACAGTGCGGCCAATCCACGCTTTTTCCCGTAGCGACGCAGGGCATGGATCAAGCTCACCACCACTCGCGCACCACTGGCGCCCAATGGATGGCCAAGAGCGCACGCTCCGCCATGTACGTTGACTTTATTGCTGTCTAAACCAACATCTTCAATCGCCAGCAAGGTCACCATGGCAAAGGCTTCGTTGACCTCGAACAAGTCGATATCGTCTGGCGTCCAGCCAGCCAGATCAATGGCTTTACGGATCGCGCCCACCGGCGCCACGGTAAACTCTTCTGGCGCCTGTGCATGGGAAGCATAAGAGACAATACGCGCCAGCGGCTTACAGCCATTTTGCGCGGCGTAATCAGCGGTACTCAGCACTAAAGCTGCCGCACCATCAGAAATTGAACTGGAGTTAGCAGCGGTGATAGTACCGTCTTTAGCAAAGGCCGGACGCAGACCCGGAATTTTCTCCGGTTTGGCATTGCCTGGCTGCTCATCGATACACACTTGCGTATTACCGCTACGGGTTACCACGGTGACCGGCACAATCTCCGCTTCAAATGCCCCCTGCGCAATCGCCGCATTTGCTTTAGCCAGTGAGTTGATAGCGAAGTTATCCATCGCCTCGCGCGTCACGCCGCGCTTATCGGCCATTTGCTGTGCCAGAACGCCCATCAGCTTGCCGCTGTAGGCATCTTCCAGCCCATCGGTAAACATGTGGTCTTTCACCGCGCCATGCCCCATTCGCAAACCGGCACGGGCCGCTGGCATCAAGTACGGGGCTTGTGACATGCTCTCCATCCCACCTGCCACCACGACATCGGCTTCCCCGAGTTTGAGCGCGGCGGCCCCTTGCATCAAGGTTTTCATGCCGGAGCCACACACTTTGTTCACCGTGGTGCAAGGCACGCTATCCGGTACTCCAGCCGCTAATGCCGCTTGACGCGCAGGTGCTTGGCCCAATCCCGCAGGCAAAACGCAACCTAACAACACTTCATCCACCTGCGCCGGTTGAATGCCTGCACGCTCAATGGCCGCTTTCACCACTTCCGCCCCCAATTGTGGTGCAGTAAATCCGGACAGACTGCCCTGAAAACCACCCATCGGAGTACGCACAGCAGACAACACCACAATCTCTTTCGACATAGTAACCTCTTCCTTGGTTAAACACTCTTCTCTGGATGTATCAGCGCCATGGCTGACTTGTTGTTTATTTTTTATCAGCAAGTTATGACTTATAATTGACAAAAACTCGCACATCCAAAAAAAAGTTACCTACATTCCAAAATGATTGTCTGGTTGCTGGTTTTAATAAAAATTTGCCGCGCTGTGACAGCAGATGTAAACGACAAGTTGCCATTTTGACCACAAAGCACCGGCCATACACGACTCGTTACAAGACTACGTTCTAAACAGATGGGGCTTAACTCACGGCCTGATGTCCACGCGTGCACAGTTTTCTCGATTATTCGCGAGTCGGCGGCAAGAGAGGCCGACATTATAACGGCAGCGCGGTGCTGTATTTGATCTGCTCCATGGCAAAACTAGAGGTGACTTCGCTCAAACCGCGCACATTGTTGACCAGTTTTTTATAAAACTCATCGAACGCTTTCATGCCAGAAACCTGTACTCGCAGCAGATAATCGTACTCCCCGGCCATGCGGTAAAACTCCATGACTTCGGGAAATTCGGTAACGTGGGCAACAAATGCTTGATACCACTCACGAGAGTGATCTTGGGTCTTTAACAGCACAAATGCGCTCATACCGACGCCGATTTTTTCCGCATCCAGCAACGCGACACTGGCGCGGATCACCCCCTCTTCTTCTAAGCGCTTCAACCGCTTCCAACAGGGCGTGGTGCTGAGGTTCACCGCTTCGGCCAAGACTTGTAGAGACAAGGTGCAATCCTGCTGCAGCATTGCCAGCAGCGCGCGGTCAGTTTTATCCAATTCCCGCTTCATATAGAAAATTATTCTCCCAATTCGGTTTTGTGCGGTAATTATGGCAAGGTTTTTCCCCAACACTCAAGCTAGGATTAAGTCATAAGATCACCACTGACAGGATGATGAGCATGCCACGCCGTACATGGACTAACCGGGCCATTCAGGCCATCGAAGCCGATTTCCAGCGCTCTGCTGACACCCACCTGATTAAGCTGCCGCTGCCGGGATTACCGGGCATAGATATTTACCTTAAAGATGAGAGTACCCATCCAACAGGTAGCCTGAAACACCGTCTGGCACGTTCGTTGTTCCTGTATGGACTGTGTAATGGCTGGATCCAAGAAGGCACCACCATTATCGAAGCCTCTTCCGGCAGCACCGCGGTTTCAGAAGCCTATTTTGCTCGCCTGTTGGGCTTACCCTTTATTGCGGTGATGCCGCGCAGCACCGCCAAGCGCAAGATTGCCCAAATTGAGTTTTACGGTGGCCGCTGCCATTTCGTGGATAATTCATCGCAAATCTATGCCGAGTCGGAACGTCTGGCCTGTGAGCTGAACGGCCATTACATGGATCAGTTCACCTATGCCGAGCGTGCTACCGACTGGCGCGGTAATAACAACATCGCCAACAGCATTTTCAATCAGATGGCGCTAGAGCCGCATCCAGTGCCGCGTTATGTGGTGATGAGTGCAGGTACCGGCGGCACCTCTGCCACCATTGGCCGCTATCTGCGTTACAAATGCCATCCCACCGAGTTACTGGTGGTAGACCCACAAAACTCGGTGTTCTTCGATTGCTATATGCAAAATGACCGCAGCCTGACGTGCACCTGCGGCAGTAAGATTGAAGGGATTGGTCGCCCACGCGCTGAGCCATCGTTCATTTGTGATGTGATTGATGAAATGATGCAAGTGCCCGACTCAGCCAGTATCGCCACCATTCACTGGCTTGAAACCATTTTAGGCCGCAAAGCGGGCGCTTCAACCGGCACCAACTTGTGGGGCGCACTGCAACTGGCGCAGCGTATGCACCAGCGCGGTGAACAAGGATCGATCGTGACCCTGCTGTGTGACAGTGGCGAACGTTATCTAGATACCTACTACAACCCGCAGTGGCTGTCTGAACACATCGGTGATTTGAGCGCAGATTTACACACGCTGCACAGCATTACCGGTACGCAGCCGCAGGCTTAAAACCGATAACAGGCCAGCTAAGAGAGGTATTAGAGCAGTAGCATACGTTATGCGTACTTCCGTTCTTGTCGCGTTTCTTGCCTAGCCAGTAAATCGGCACATAAAAAAACAGGCTCCGATAGCACGTACAGTTAGTCTGTATCGTTGTCATCGGAGCCTGTTTTATTTTGGCCTTTTATCTGGATATTGCTTTTTATTTAACCGAGTTAAACCAACCCGCCATCAAACAAAACCACCACAGACCAGCCGTCTTAAAATCAGCGATCATTTGGGCTCAGCATTTGGCGAGCTTTGACTATCCGCGCTGTTATCGGTGATCGGCGCTGCCGGTTCACTATCCGCTTCTCGAATCCATGCCACCAGCAGAGTGTAAGCTACCGCCAGTACCACCGGACCGATAAACAGACCAATGATGCCAAACGCCAACAAACCACCGATCACACCGGTCAAGATCAGCATCAGCGGTAAATCTGCGCCACGCTTAATCAGCATCGGGCGCATGAAGTTATCCATGCTGCCCACTAGCAATGACCACACCAGCAAGAAGGTGCCCCAGGTGTTATCACCGGTCCAATAAATCCACGCCACCGCAGGAAATAGCACCAGTGCAGGCCCTAACTGAGCAATCCCCAGCAAGAACATCAACACCGTGAACACCATGGCATAAGGCACACCAGCGATAAACAGCCCTACACCAGCCAAACCGGATTGCACCAGCGCAGTCACCACCACGCCCAGCGCTACCGCACGGATCGCTTGTGAAGCCAGAATCACCGCAGTATCACCACGCTCACCGGCTAAACGACGGGTAAAGCGACGAATACCCTGCGCCGCCATCTCCCCAGAGCTATACAGCAAACCACAGATCACCACGGTGACAATGAAATGCACGATCAGCATTCCGAGATTACCGGCTTGCGAAGCCAGCCAGCCCAGCGATTTACCGACATATGGAGTGAGTTTGCTGGCCAGCGTCCGACCACCACTATTTTGAATTTGCGTCCAGAAATCGGCCAGTTTCGGGCCAATCCACGGGATCGAATCCAGGTGCGCCAGCACCGGAATATCCATGGTCGGCAGCTTGCGACTCCAGTCAATCAGCGCCGGCACGTTATCAATGACGGTACTGATGGTGAACAAAATCGGGATCACAAACAGCAGCAACAGCGCGGCTACCATCACAAAGGTCGCCAGCGAGCGTTTACCCCACAAAATCCGCTGTAATAACAGCAAAATAGGCCAGGTGGAAATCACGATCATCGTGGCCCACACCAATGCCGGTAAAAACGGATTCACGACCCAGAATGCCGCAATCAGCAGAATGCCGATAAACAGCACACTGAACACGGTACGCGTAATGTCCGGCCCGACAGGTTTGTTCAACATAAGAAACCTTACTCAGAGTTATCAGTTAACACTAACAAGCATAATACGGTATTAAAAACCATGACACGATTTAAGCGGTGCACAGCCGGTGGAAATTCTCTATCCTTACATTAACTTGTTGCAATTGAGAAACCGATACTATGTCCACAACCGTCGTCATTTTCAGTGGCGGACAGGATTCTACCACCTGTCTGGTTCAGGCGCTGACTCAATATGAGCATGTGCACTGCATTACCTTCGATTACGGCCAGCGCCACCGCGCTGAAATCGATGTCGCGCGTAAGTTAGCGCAAAAGCTGGGCGTCGCCGCCCACAAAGTCATGGATGTCACCTTACTGAACGAACTGGCGATCAGTAGCCTAACCCGCGACAACATTCCGGTTCCCACCGAATGCAGTGACGGCGTGCCTAACACCTTTGTGCCAGGGCGCAATATTCTGTTCCTGACACTGGCTGCAATCTATGCCTATCAAATTGGCGCCGAAAGCATTATCACTGGCGTGTGTGAGACAGACTTTTCTGGCTATCCAGATTGTCGTGATGAGTTTGTCAAAGCGCTGCATCATGCGGTAAACCTTGGCATGGCGCGCGATATTCGTTTCGATACGCCACTCATGTGGCTGGATAAAGCCGAGACGTGGGCGTTGGCCGATTATTACGGTGCGCTGGAGACAGTACGCCATGAAACATTGACCTGCTACAACGCCGTACAGGGCGATGGCTGTGGTGAATGTCCGGCTTGTCACCTGCGCGCACGTGGTTTACACACCTATTTGGCTGATAAAGACGCGATCACCCGTAGCATGCTGCAAAAAACCGGTCTGCGCGCGTAAACTTTTCTTCGCATCACGCGCAACGCCACTGAGCTCAACATTACCGCGCTGAACATCACTGACTGGCGGCCTATCGGCACTCAACGCCAGTCAGTTAATTTCGCGTTTTATCTTATTTATCCACTCAGTTAGCGGCGTGACAACCAACGCAGCAATAGCCGATGCCACCAGCGATACGGGGGATGAATCAATGAGTTGAAATTCATCTTTCCGTATGACAGCACCGATTTCGGTTTCGAGAAGGTGCGAAAACCCTCAGGTCCATGGTATTGCCCCATTCCCGATGCACCCAGGCCGCCAAACGGCAAGCTATCAATGGCAGCATGGAATACCGTCTCATTGATACACATCCCTCCGGCATGTGCCGTCTTGATCACCATCTCAGTCAAAAATGGCTCATCGGTCATGAGATACAGCGCCAGTGGACGTGGGCGATGATGGATATAGCGCAGGGCAATCCCTATCACGTCATAGGTTTTAATGGGCAATAGCGGCCCAAAAATCTCCTCCTGCATGACCTGCATGTCTTCGGTCACATGGGTGATCAGGTGAGGCACCATCCGCCGCGTTACAGGATCGATCGCTGGCGTTTGCAACGGAATGATTTGCGCGCCCAGCGACTGGGCATCATTGAGCAAGTGCATCAGACGCTGAAAGTGCGCGTCACTGATCACCGAAGTGTAAGCCTCATTTTTTAGCGCATCAGGATACTGGCGGGCAAACGCAGCCTGCATCTCAGCAATCAAGGTATCTTGCCGCTCTTCTGGGCACAACACATAATCCGGCGCCACACAGGTCTGGCCGGCATTTAGCGCCTTGCCAAACACAATGGAGGGGGCAATTCGCGCAATATCAATGTCCGGAGCAATCAACACCGGACTCTTACCGCCCAACTCTAAAGTTACTGGCGTCAAATTGGCCGCGGCACTTTGCATTACTTTACGCCCCACCGCCGTAGAGCCGGTGAATAGCAGATGGTTAAACGGCAGCGCAGCAAATTCGGCGGCAATGTCAGGCCCGCCTTCCACAACACCCACCTCTTCATCGGCAAAAGCATCACTCAGCATCTGTCGTAGCGCTTGGTTGGTTTGCGGGGTCAACTCAGAAAGTTTCAGCAAAACGCGGTTACCCGCCGCCAATGCCGTGATCAACGGTAGCAAAGCCAGATTGACCGGATAGTTCCACGGCACAATGATCCCTACCACACCGAGCGGCTGATATTCCACCCACGCCCGTGCCGGCCAAAAACTCAAATCTACGTGGCGTTTTTCAGGTCGCATCCAGCGCGATAAATTACGCTGACTGTAACGCAGCAGTGAGTAGCTCGGCATCAGATCGGCCATCCGACACTCCATTTCCGAGCGCCCACCGAAATCCTGCGACATGGCACTGATTAAGGCTTGCTCGTGTTGACGCAACGCCTTGCGTAGCTGCTGCAGCCAGTGCTTGCGCATCGAATAATCCGGATTCGGATTCATATCAAATGCATTTTTTACCCGGTTAAAGGCTAATTGCACGGCTCCCATAACGCAGACTCCTCGCATTCAGTCTCAGTGAGATTAATTGACTCAATTTGGTGCACAGGTGGCTGAATCATTCTGGCTGTTAGTGACCGCAGAATAACGGCGATGCAGAGGCGATTCAGGTTCGAGTGATCTCGGTTAGTGCGGCCAGCTTACGGCATAGGTAACCGCTTAGATAGCGGCTTAAATAACCAAGATTCTCGTACATCGAAACTGTGCCACAGGTATCCCCATTGGCGCTACCTCTATCTGGTAACAAGCACCCTGCTTTTCTGTTTCCAGCGGTAAATTCAGTAATTTAATTGAAAAACAACACGTTATTACAAAACCATTCGCCATATTATTCTATAGAATGGTCAGGCTTGTACGACTATTGGCAAGCTATAACGTAGCGTCATAACCGCCACGGACTTCTCCAAGTATACGTGCTAATCTCAAAGACCGAGACGCCAGTGAATAATTTAAAGTGACAAATAAATAAACTTCGTCGCAAGGATTGCATCGATTGGCACATAACCACCGTCCGCATCAAGCCCCCACGGTTAGCACGACGACCGGAACAGCACGCACGCTCATGCGCTTCTTATCCAGAAGGATGCTAAAGTCATCCCATCGTGCTCTATACGGGTATTTGTTGCTCGGTAGCGTGCTACTGATCGCTTTGCAAACCGTGTCCCCTGCCATTGGGCAAGTTTTGCAATGGCAAGCATCTGATGCAGTAAATCTGCAAGCTTGGTGGCGGCCTTTTACTGCGCATCTCGTACACACTAATCTAACGCACTTACTGATGAATCTGCTGGGGTTATGGCTAATCGTCTGGGCGGCCTATCCTTTACTGCGCGCTCGGCAAGCTATTACGCTTTATCTGCTGTGCTGTGTGGCTATCGGTCTGATATTACCGGCTAGCGGCCTTGGGAGTTATCGCGGATTATCTGGGGTACTGTACGGAATAGTAGCGTGGCTAAGTGTGGCCAGTTGGCGCAGCCCTGGTGTTGCCATCCTGCCCAGTTGGCTGGCCGGTGGACTACTGGCGCTGCTGTTATGGCCAGATAGCCAGCACGATGCGTTTACCGCGCATTTGATACAAGCGCGCGTCGCTCATCTAGCCCATTTTTCTGGGGCGCTCTGCGGTGCGCTTTACGGCATGCTATGCCAACTACCGACTCAAACGAACTCACTGCGCAATTAAGCAAAAACGAAGCAGCATCTACGCAAACAGTAAGCGACAACCGCCGCGCAATTTACAGGCTGATCCGCTCACGGTTCTTTTTCAAAATCCCTTCGCCGATACCTTTCACTTCCAACAACTGTCGCACATCAGAAAACGCGCCATGGCGCGTGCGATATTCAACAATTGCCTCCGCCTTACGCCGACCAATACCAGATAGCCCCTGATCTAACTCATCCACCGAGGCGGTATTGATATTAACTGTGGGCATCGCCGGTTTTGTCTTCGCGCTCGCAGCAGAATGCGCTGAATTTTCAACCGTTGATGCAACGCCAGCCGTAGCCGGCTCCGCAGCCACATTTTCAATCGGCACGCCGTTAATAATATAGCGCTCCGCGCTTTGCGCACTGAACGTGAATGGTGGCAAACCGGTAAGCAGCAATAGTGCTACGGTAAAGGCAGGTTTCCTTGCATTGAACACGTGAGTCCATTCCTTTCTATATACTGAAGATGTCAGCGACTTGAAATTGTCTTGGTGCGTCATACGGTATGCAAATAGATTCACCCGAACAATTCGCGCACACAGAAAAAGCAAAGAGCCGCAAAAGCGGCTCTTTGTGGTTACATATTGTTGCAGTCAACGCGGAATATTACTCGGTTTCTGCCATGTTACCGTATTTGATGTCAGCATCAGCGCGTAGGCTAGCCAGCATCGCTTCGAAGGTCACAGTCATATCGGCATTCAGCTGCTGCTGAGCGAAAATTTTCTCCAGCTCAGGATTTGGCGTGCTCTGCACACCCAGCAGTTCAACCAGAACCACATCCCCTTCGCCGTTTTCACTGATGCCATATGCCGGCTTGCCTTCGGCTGGTTTTGCCAAGCCAAACACAGTGTTAACCAGTTGCTGGTCTGGTGAATTACGCTGCAAAGTCTCTTCAGCGGCGAAAGTCACACCTGCGGCTTTCAGCGCTTCGTCACCTTTACCCGCACGCAATTCAGTCAGCAGCTGTTCAGCTTGCTTACGAGCAGCCACTTGCGCCTTCTGGAACTTCAGCAGCTGAGCAATTTCAGCGCTAACTTGTTCAAACGGCTTACGCGCTTCCTCTTTGTGCTCAACCACACGCACCACAAAAGCGTGGCTGTCGTCGACAGAGATCACGTCAGAGTTGCTGTTACCCGCAATCAGATCATCACTGAAGATAGCTTTCGTCAGTGCAGGGAAGTTCAGTGCGGCAGGCACATCCTGCTGGCTGAACAAACCGGTTTCCTGAATCTTCAGGCCAGTTGCGCTGGCTACGTCATCCAGTGAGTCCGGATTTTCGAATGCTTTGTCGCTGGCTTTTTGCTGCAGAGCATAAAACTCGTCAGTCGCTTTGGTTTGACGCAGCTGCTTAGCCACTTCATCACGCACTTCAGACAGTGGGCGAACCTGCGCTGGCTGGATATCATCCAAACGAATGACATGATAACCAAACTGCGTTTTCACGATCCCAGAGATATCGCCTTTTGCCGCCAAGGCAAAAGCAGTTTGCTCAAACTCTGGTGCCATCACACCTTTTTCAATCCAGCCCAGATCGCCACCGTTACGGCCAGAGAACTTGTCTTCGGACTTGGTTTTGGCCAACGTCGCAAAGTCAGCACCTTGCTTAAGCTCGGTTTCGATTTCCTGCGCGGCTTTCTCGTTGCTAACCAGAATGTGGCTCAGCTTACGACGCTCAGGCTGGCTGAAGTGAGATTTGTTGTCCTGATAGTACTGAGCGATCGCGGCATCATCGATTTTCACCGCGTCTTGCAGCGCTTTCGCATTCAGCTCTACATAACGAACTTTGACCTGCTCCGGTGACATGAAGCTGGTTGGATTCGCATCGTAATAGGCTTTCTCTTCCTGCTCAGTCACAGTTTGCTTAGCTTCCAGTGGCTTAACCGCCAAAGTAGCCAGACGCACCTTACGCTCTTGTGTCAGCAGGGCGAATGTTTGCTCGCTCTCTTTTGGCAGCACAAAGTCAGTCGCAGTAAAGGCTGACAGCAGTTGCTGACGCACCATTTGCTGACGCATGTATTGGCTAAAAGAGTCCGGCGTAAAGCCAGCACGTTGGATCAGCTCCAGATACTGGGCATTATCAAAACGGCCGTCTTTTTGGAATTCAGGCATGTTGACGATGCTTTGCTTGATTTGATCATCACTGACACGCAGGTTCAGTTTTTTCGCATATTTATCAAGCAGCACGTCATCGATCAGACGGTTCAGTACGTCTTTGCGTACCATGTTCAGGTACTTAGGGTCTGCAGCTAAGGTATTGAAATTATCCCCGAGGCGTTGTTGTAAGTTATTACGCTCACTTTGATACGCCTGCTCGAACTGCTGGTTGGTAATTTCCTGGCCATCCACTTTAGCAACATAGTTGCCGGAGGAGCTGAGGAAGCCCTGCACACCGGTCAGAACGAACGACAGAATAATGATACCGAGCACAACTTTCAGCGCGATGCTATGTTGAGCGCTGCGCAATTTGTCCATCATGAGTTGACAATGCTCCGTCTTGTTACGCTGTCAAATAAGAAAAAAAGCGCATCATAGGATGCGCCTTGAAATCAGTGCCACTGTATGTTGGTTGTTAATTGACGCGCCAACACCCGGCATTGAGATTAATTAGCCATTAACGGCATCTTTCAGTGCTTTACCCGGACGGAACGCTGGCACTTTAGCAGCAGCGATGGCAATTTCCTTGCCTGTCTGTGGGTTACGACCAGTACGGGCTGCACGCTCACGCACAGCGAAAGTACCGAAACCTACCAGAGCCACATCATCACCGGCCTGCAGTGATTCGGTTACAGACTCAATTAAAGCATCTAACGCACGACCTGCTGCGGCTTTAGAAATGTCAGCATTCGCCGCAATCTTGTCAATCAGTTGAGACTTATTCACTCTTCATCCCCTCTAAGAATCTCATATCGTGCCCGGTGATGTCCTTCAGGGCTACGATGGCGCTTTTATATCAGTCTTGATACTGCTTGGCAAGCTGACATCACGCCGGTCTGTTTAAGTTGCAAGCCACGTAGCACAAGGGCTGAGCAGCTTTGACTGTAATACGGTAACGGGACAAAAAAAGACTGGCAAGGTCATCTGACCCTGCCAGTCTCACATTTATCTACGCTTCTTGCAGCAGATCACGCTTTCGCCGCTGGCAGCTCTGCGCCGAACGGGTTATTTTCCAGCGCCAGAGTCAGAACCTGATCGATTTTGCTGACCGGATGGATCTGCAAATCGGCAATCACGTTCTCTGGGATCTCTTCCAGATCACGACGGTTCTCTTCTGGGATCAGCACCACTTTCACGCCACCACGGTGAGCGGCCAGCAGTTTCTCTTTCAAACCACCGATTGGCAGCACCTGACCACGCAAGGTGATCTCTCCCGTCATCGCCACATCAGCGCGTACCGGATTACCGGTCAAGCAAGATACCAGTGCGGTGCACATGGCAATACCAGCACTTGGACCGTCTTTTGGCGTTGCCCCTTCTGGCACGTGGACGTGGATATCACGTTTTTCGTAGAAGTCTGGGTTAATGCCCAGCTTCTCGGCACGTGACCGCACCACGGTCATCGCGGCCTGAATGGATTCTTGCATCACCTCACCCAACGAACCGGTATAGGTCAGCTTGCCTTTGCCCGGCATAGAGGCCGTTTCGATGGTCAGCAGATCGCCCCCCACTTCGGTCCACGCCAAACCGGTGACCTGACCGATATGGTTTTCACCATCGGTGCGGCCATAATCAAAGCGCTGCACGCCCAAGTACTCTTTCAAGTTCTTGTCGTTGATGGTAATGCTCTTCAGGCTCTTATCCAGCAACAGGTTCTTCACCGCTTTACGGCACAGTTTGGAGATTTCACGCTCCAAGCTACGCACGCCGGCCTCACGGGTGTAGTAGCGAATAATGCCAATCAGGGCACTCTCTTCTACCGTCAGCTCGTTTGGCTTCAGCGCATTGCGCTCAATTTGTTTTGGCAGCAGATAGCGCTGAGCGATGTTCAGTTTCTCGTCTTCGGTATAACCAGACAGACGGATCACTTCCATACGATCCAGCAAAGGACCTGGGATGTTCATGGAGTTCGAGGTCGCCACAAACATCACATCGGACAAGTCGTAATCCACTTCCAGATAGTGATCGTTGAACGTTGAGTTCTGCTCTGGATCCAACACTTCCAGCAATGCCGAGGCCGGATCGCCACGCATGTCGGACGCCATTTTGTCAATCTCATCCAGCAGGAACAGCGGGTTTTTCACGCCCACTTTGGCCATTTTCTGGATCAGCTTGCCCGGCATGGAGCCGATGTAAGTCCGACGGTGACCGCGGATCTCAGCTTCATCACGTACGCCGCCAAGCGCCATACGCACGTATTTACGGCCAGTCGCTTGCGCGATGGATTGCCCCAGAGAGGTTTTACCTACCCCTGGCGGACCAACCAGACACAGGATTGGACCTTTCACCTTGTTGATTCGGCTTTGTACCGCCAAATATTCCAGAATGCGCTCTTTAACACGTGCCAGACCGTAGTGGTCTTGATCCAGAATCTGTTGCGCTTTCGCCAGATCTTTTTTCACTTTGCTACGCTGATGCCAAGGCACCTGCAGCATCCAATCAATGTAGCCGCGCACAACGGTGGCTTCGGCCGACATTGGTGACATCATTTTCAGCTTTTGCAGTTCGGCTTCGGTTTTTTCCTTCGCCTCTTTCGGCATTTTTGCCGCATCGATCTTCTGCTTTAAGCCTTCAAATTCATCAGGAACATCTTCCATCTCGCCGAGTTCTTTCTGAATCGCTTTCATTTGCTCATTCAGATAGTACTCACGCTGGCTCTTTTCCATCTGCTTTTTCACGCGGTTGCGAATACGCTTTTCCACTTGCAGCAGATCGATTTCAGATTCCATCATCGCCATCAGATATTCCAGACGCTCAGAGACGCTGGTAATTTCCAGCACCGCTTGCTTGTCTTTCATCTTCAATGGCATGTGCGCGGCAATGGTGTCCGCCAGACGCGCAGCATTGTCGATACCGGCCAGAGAAGTCAGCACCTCAGGCGGGATCTTTTTGTTCAATTTGATGTAGTTTTCAAACTGAGCGGTGGCGGTACGTACCAGCACTTCCTGCTCAGCTTCGTCGACCGGCTGCGTCGTCAGGAAATCAACCTGCGCGACAAAAAACTCATCACTGTCAGATACCAAATTAATTTTGGCGCGCTGCTGACCTTCAACCAATACCTTAACGGTACCGTCAGGGAGTTTCAGCATCTGCAAGATGGTCGCAACCGTACCGACCGGATGCAGATCCGCCGCAGTCGGCTCCTCGGTGCTCGCATCTTTTTGCGCCACCAGCAGGACCTGCTTGTCATTTTCCATTGCTGCTTCTAAACAACGGATGGATTTTTCCCGCCCTACAAACAGGGGAATGACCATATGCGGATATACCACCACATCACGCAACGGCAGAACGGGAACATCAATTCGCTCGGAACGCTCCAGGTTCATAGAACTCTCTCTTAAAGACTTAGCTTCCGCCAAAATTTAGTTGTTATCTGAGTATATGGGGACGGAAAAACCAGATTCAACGTCTGACACTATAACTTAGTAAAGAAAAAGGGAAGGTTACCCTTCCCTCTATATTACGCTGTTTCTGCAGACATTTTCTGTCTAAATCACCGTCAAGCGGGATTAATCTGCATTCGATGCCTGAGCTTCCGGTTTGGAATAAATCAGGATCGGTGAAGCGTTACCGTTAATAACCGCGTCGTTGATAACCACTTTCTCCACACCGCTCAATGTCGGCAGGTCATACATGGTATCCAACAATACGGCTTCAACGATAGAGCGCAGACCACGCGCACCGGTTTTACGCGCCAGTGCTTTCTTCGCAATGGCGATCAGCGCATCTTGCTGGAATTCCAGCTGTACGCCTTCCAGATCAAACAGCGCTTGATACTGCTTGGTCAGTGCGTTCTTCGGCTCTTGCAGGATCTGAATCAGTGCCGCTTCATCCAGCTCAGTCAACGTGGCGACAACCGGCAGACGACCGATGAATTCCGGGATCAGACCAAACTTGATCAAATCTTCCGGCTCGACCTGAGTAAACAGCTCACTCAGACCAATCTTGTCATCTTTACCTTTCACCTGCGCACCGAAACCGATACCCGTACCGGTATTCAGACGCTGCTCAACCACTTTATCTAAGCCAGCAAATGCACCGCCACAGATGAACAGGATCTTGGAGGTATCAACCTGCAAGAACTCCTGCTGTGGATGCTTACGACCACCTTGTGGTGGAACGGCCGCAACGGTACCTTCAATCAGCTTCAGCAGGGCCTGCTGTACGCCTTCACCGGATACATCACGGGTGATTGACGGGTTGTCAGACTTACGGGAAATTTTGTCAATTTCATCGATGTAGACAATACCGCGCTGGGCTTTGGCCACATCGTAATCGCATTTTTGCAGCAATTTCTGGATGATGTTTTCTACGTCTTCACCCACATAACCGGCTTCGGTCAGTGTAGTGGCATCGGCCATGGTGAAAGGAACATCCAGCAAACGAGCCAGCGTTTCGGCCAGCAAAGTTTTACCACTACCGGTAGGACCGATCAGCAGGATATTACTCTTGCCCAGTTCCACACCATTGTTGGTATCGCCATTACGCAGGCGCTTGTAGTGGTTATATACCGCAACAGCCAGAACTTTCTTGGCATGATCCTGCCCAATCACGTAATCATTCAGATGGTTACGGATCTCGTGGGGAGTAGGCAGTGCACTGCGATCACGGCGTGGTGACAGTTCTTTGATCTCTTCGCGGATGATGTCGTTACACAGATCGACACATTCATCGCAGATATACACGGACGGCCCGGCAATCAGCTTGCGCACTTCATGCTGGCTCTTGCCGCAGAAGGAGCAATACAACAATTTGCCTGACCCGTCTTTGCGCTTATCTGTCATTCGTAAACCTCTTATCGGGGCTCAGCCCCGGAACCTGATAAACCTGTTTTCAGTGTATATCAGCCCCCGGAATGTTGCCGCTATTACTCGCGATGGCTGAGTACTGCATCAACCAGACCATATTCCACCGCTTCTTCAGCCGACATGAAATTATCGCGGTCAGTATCGCGTTCAATTTTGTCCAGTGGCTGTCCGGTATGCGCGGCCAGCATTTCATTCAGTTTCTGTTTGGTTTTCAGAATCTCTTGCGCATGGATCTGAATGTCAGAAGCTTGTCCCTGGAAACCGCCCAGAGGCTGGTGGATCATAACGCGGCCATTCGGTAAACAGAAGCGTTTCCCTTTAGCACCACCGGCTAACAGGAATGCGCCCATCGAACAGGCCTGTCCCATACATACGGTGCTCACGTCTGGCTTGATGAACTGCATGGTGTCATAGATAGACATACCGGCAGTCACCGAGCCACCTGGTGAGTTGATGTACAGGTAGATATCTTTTTCCGGATTCTCTGACTCAAGGAACAGCAGCTGAGCCACGATCAGGTTCGCCATATGATCTTCCACCTGACCGGTCATAAAAATGACGCGCTCTTTTAGCAGGCGGGAATAGATATCATAGGAGCGTTCGCCGCGTGATGTCTGCTCAACAACCATCGGCACTAAAGCCATACGGGTGGTGAAATCATCCTGTTTTGCGTTGTATGACATTGCCTTCTCCCCATAGAAAAATGGCCCGAGTGATGCTTCACCCGAGCCATAGATAGCAGAAGAGCCGAAATTAAGTCAAATACTTAGGTCGGCCCATAGTTCTTAGGCTGCCGGTGCTTGGTTCATCAGCTCATCAAAAGTTGCTGCTTTTTCAGAAACTTTTGCTTTTGCCAGAACGGCATCAATTGCTTGTTCTTCCAGAGCAACATTGCGCATGTTGTTCATCAGTTCTTCGTTCTTCTCGTAGTAAGCAACGACTTCTGATGGATCTTCGTATGCGGAAGCCATGTCAGCGATCAGTGCTTTAACGCGCTCATCATCAGCCTTCAGTTCGCTGGACTTGATTACTTCACCCAGCAGCAGGCCGATTTGTACGCGACGACGAGCTTGTTCTTCGAACAGTTCACGTGGCAGTTCGAATGCTTTGTTAGCCTGAGCACCGAAACGCTGAGCCGCTTGCTGACGCAGAACATCAATCTCACCATCGATCAGAGCAGCAGGAATGTCAAACTGGTTTGCTTCCAGCAGACCTTCCAGAACCTGAGTCTTCACGCGGTTTTTCACTGCGTTGGTCAGTTCACGGGTCATGTTCTTACGGATTTCAGCCTTCAGGCCTTCCACAGAACCGTCCGCTACACCGAAACGCTGAACGAACTCTGCAGTCAGTTCTGGCAGTTCACGCTCTTCAACTTGCTTCAGAACGATAGCGAACTGAGCAACTTTACCTTTCAGGTTTTCAGCGTGGTATTCAGCTGGGAAAGTCACTTCGATAGTGAACTCTTCGCCCGCTTTGTGACCTACGATACCTTCTTCGAAGCCAGGAATCATACGGCCCTGGCCCATTGCCAGTACGAAATCAGTCGCTTTACCGCCTTCGAATACTTCGCCGTCTACAGAGCCGGTGAAATCGATGGTTACGCGGTCTTCAGCTTCTGCAGCGCGATCAGCTGCTTTCCAAGTCGCTTGCTGCTTACGCAGAACGTCGATCATGTTGTCAACGTCAGCGTCGGTCACTTCAACTACCGGCTTCTCAACTACGATAGATTCCAGACCCTGCAGAGCGATCTCTGGGTACACTTCAAAAGTAGCAGTAAAAGTGAAATCCTGACCTTCAGTCGCTTCACCTGGAACGAAAGTTGGCGCGCCAGCCGGATTTACTTTCTCTTTGATGATAGCTTCGATGAAGTTGCGTTGCATTGCTTCACCCAGTACATCTTGGCGTACGGACTGACCATAGCGCTTGGCTACCAGGCTCATCGGTACTTTACCCTTACGGAAGCCATCTACACGTACGTTCTTTGCAACGCGCTGCAGTTCGTTACGAACAGCAGTTTCAATAGCATCAGCTGCTACAGTGATGGTCATGCGGCGCTCAAGGCCTTGAGTAGTCTCAACGGAAACTTGCATCTTTTACCTCAAAAAAATCCTCAGTGCTCGGAATTGCTGAGCGGTGTGGTTGTAGCGTTACACTCAATAAAACTCAACGACACAATCAGTCGCCGAACACAACCGATATATCCTGTTATCGGAACATCCCGAGTACAGTTTGGAAAACTAGACGGGGCATTATAGCGGTGCTAGGGGGGGGAGTCGAGTTAACAGAGGGCAACAGATGTGCTTGCGCTCAATTTTCCCGCAACCTGTCGCAGTTTAATTGTCTGTAAACTTGTCTAAACGCATCAGTTATTAACACGCAGAGGGAATGTGAATATCAGATACACTGTGATTTACAGAAATTAACGGTTTATCTCTGCTGTTCTGTGCATATTCACTGAGCGTTATCGCTGCACCATTGGTATAAAAAACCCCGCGGTAATAAGCGGGGTTTCCAAAACTGTATGCTCGCGCTAACAGCCACCAAGAAAGAAAAAATTATTCTCAGTTGCTTTCGCCTGCGGTCACATTCACTGGGATACCAGAGCGACGCGCCACTTCTTTCTCAGCATCAGTGCTGTTAGTTAGTGGGCTCAGAATGAAAGATTGAACCGGCTTGGTGAATGGGATCACCATAGTCTGTGGGTCATCGCTTTCATTCTTAGACAGCGGCTGGTGTACTTCGATATAACGCTGGCCATTTGGCTCGACAGAAACTTTGATTGGCTCGTTCACCACCTGCACACGGGTACCTACTGGTACGGTGTTGAACAGGGTTTCGATGTCATCTGGGCGCAGACGGATGCAGCCGGCGCTCACGCGCATGCCGATACCGAAGTTAGCGTTAGTGCCGTGAATCAGGTATTCGCCTTTACCGTGCGCCAAACGCAGGGCAAACAGACCCATTGGGTTTTCTGGACCGGCCGGTACTACGGCTGGCAAGGAGATACCTTGGGCTGCGTACTCTTTACGAGTATTCGCTGTTGGCGTCCACGTAGGGTTTGCACGCTTGGAGATGATGCTGGTCACCATGGTTGGTGTCGAGCGGCCCACACGGCCGATACCAATTGGGTAAACCTCAACGGTATTAGAGCCTTTTGGATAGTAGAACAGACGCAGTTCTGCCAAGTTAAGAACGATACCTTCACGTGGCGTATCTGGCAGCAGCATCTGAGTTGGGATACGCAGGGTCATCCCTTTTTGTGGCAGGAACGGATCCACATCAGGATTCGCTTCCAACATCGCAATCAGACCTACTTGATAACGTGCGGCAATCGCTTCGAGCGACTCACCGTTACCTGGAACAACATAGGTTTCTTCAGTACCAACCAGACGGCTACCCGCTGGCGGCAAAGGATAAGACGCAGCCAGTGCCGAAGGCACTGTCATCATTGCCAGCGCAGACACCAGCAGGCCGGCAAATACACGAACAGCTTTCATTGATGACCCCAAAAGAGCCTAGTTTCATATCAGTATGGACAATCCATACCATATGGCTAGTGCGAAATTAACAAGATTGTAACCAGAGGCGTAGCATAGGATCAGACCTGAACCGGTCTGCGGCTAACAACATCAGGGGCACATATTAAATTATGTCTACAAAAAACAATAAACCTTTTGTTCAGATTTTTTTGATCTTTGCTTTTACATCATGTGATTACGCAACACTGCGCCCCTATCCGGCCTAACCGACGTAAAAAAGCCCGCTAAGCGGGCTTTTTGTATCTCTGATCCACTGAATCAGAAGGATTAATCAGTACAACCTGACATCAATTAGGCGATATCTTCCGCCACTTCCGGCTCAGCATCTTCCACGCTGTCACCAGCAGCCATCTTGTCGACACACATCGCCAGCGCACCATCACCGGTTACGTTACATGCAGTACCGAAACCATCTTGTGCCAAGTGCAGCGCAATCTGCAGACCAAGCATCGCTTCGCTAAAGCCGAGCATGGTACCCAGCAGACCCAGCGCCGCCATCACCGCACCACCCGGCGCACCTGGTGCAGCCACCATGGTGATACCCAGCATCATAATAAATGGCAGCATCTCACTCAAAGATGGCAGGTGAGCATAACCGCTCATCAGCATCACAGCACAAGCTACAGTCACGATACTGATAGCAGAGCCCGCCATGTGGATATTTGCACACAGTGGCACCACAAAGTTCGCAATGCCTTTGCTGGTTCCGGCCACTTGCGCTTGGCGCAGCGTTACTGGCAGGGTTGCCGCCGAAGACATGGTTCCCAGCGCGGTAAAGTAAGCCGGCATCATGTTTTTCAGCAGGAACAGCGGTGAACGCTTAACGATAGCGCCAGTGGTAATGAACTGGAATGCCAGCCACAACCAGTGCAGCACAACCACCAGCACCAGTACCAGACTGAATGTCTTCAATGTGGCGAACACGGTGCCCTGTACGGTCATATCGGCAAAAACACCGGCGATATAGAACGGCAGCGCCGGGATCATGCACTTGCTCAGCAGCAGTTCAATGATGTCACGGCCTTGGTCGCTCAGCTTTTTCATTTCGCTGCTGCCGGTGGACACAATGCCCAGACCGAACACGAATGCCAGCACCAGTGCACTCATCACGCCCATCACTGGCGGGATTTGCAGAGTCATCAGTGGCTCTAACTTACGTACCGGCTCCGCCAGCGTACCAGCATGGCTCAGCAATGATGGCAGGATCTGGATTGAAGCAAAGTAAGCCAAGAAACCCGCACCTACCGTGGAGGCATAGGCCAAGCCAACGGTTTTGCCGAGCAATTTACCGGAGTTCTTCGGCAAACTGGCAATACCGCTGGTAACAAAAAACAGGATCAATAGCGGGATGGTAAAACCAATCATCTGGCTGATCAGCACCTTGGCGGTGATCAGTACACGGATAAACAGATCTGGTGCAAAAAGGCCGCAAAGTACACCGAAAGCAATACCTGCCAGCAAGCGTAAAATCAACTTCATCGTTCCCTCTCTAATAATAACAGCATGTGGGGCATCGGATTTAGGGCGCCTTTTTAGCATGCAGGAAAAATTAAATCTGCCTTAAATAGTGAAAAAATTCGGTTTAATCATAAAGTTTATCACTAAACGCTAAATATGAACGTTTCAGCTCAAATTTATGAAGATTTTAAACCGTGTTTATATTGCATTTAAAAAAGGCCGGCTGGCCGCCCCATAGGCCATCGCTAGTCACCGTGTCATATAAAACAGCTTCATATGTAACACGATGTACGAACCCAGCATGAATATAAAAAAAGCCAGCATAACTATGCTGGCCTGATCGGTGGGATGCGTACAATCTAAATGTCGATTAACGTTCCCAGTAGGACTCTTCCAAGCTGTCTTCGCGCTCTGGCAGACCACGAGTCAAACGTGGTGAGTGCTGGTTCAGCACTTGATAGCTCACGCGGTTAGCGTATTTACACAGTTGAGCCAGTGAGGAATAGCTCATAAAGGTGCGCATATGCTTGCTGGAGTTCGGAACGTTATTACGGTGATACTGATTTGCGGCCATGTCATGCAAAATCGATGACAACGCGGCATCTCCGGCACCATTGGTGTTCATGATTTTTTCTGGGCCGCCCATGTACGGGGAGATGTGCGAGTAAATCCGCTTTGGATTTTCACACGCCTCACGATGCATCGGACGGCTGAACTCGTACAGGTTAAACTCAGGGATCACCCCTGGCAGCAGCGGATGCTGAGTCTGACGCAGCGTGCTTTCATCGGTATAACCGGCCATGTACAGGCCGACAGGACCGGCAGTACACAGCACCAGATCAACCCAATCCAGCGCCTTATCTGAGGCCGCCAGCGGATCTTCGATACCGGTCAGCGCTGCCGCTTCTTCTTCATTCATCGCCACCACATCAATGTGATCACGCAGGAAGTCACGCCACCACTGAGGGTTTTCTTCAATCAAGATCTTGGTGCCCAGCGTCAATACCACTGGCACACCGTACTGCTTGGCATAACCGATAGCACGCATAGTAGCGTCAGACATCGGCTCACCCGGCTTGCAACGCAGCAAGTAAGAGGTCAGTACCAGCGCTGAAGCGCCAGCAATCACTTCCTCAGGAATGCTTTCTGGATTCAGGTGGTTCATCATGCCTGGGCTGATCGCAAATGTACGTTCGCCATTTTCGGAGATCAGCGCAAAGCAGCGACCAATAGGGCCATCAACCGGTTGCAGGTAGTCCAGATCCAAGCGGCTGGAGGTGTTGCACAGATAACGGTACGCATAGCCACCGATTTCGATGTGACTGCACATGACGCCCAGCATGATGGATTTATCATCGGCCAGAACGGAGTAGTTGTGCAGCGTATTGCCGATCGTGCCGCCGGCAAATTCGTGGGTGATCAGATCACGCTCTTTCAGTTCTTTGTACAGGGCTTCAGCAACATCATCTTCAATCAGTGAAGAGTGACCTTTGCTCAGGTTGTAACGGCTAAGAAAATCCTCATCGACTCGCGCTTCAATATCAACCAGCGTCTGGTCAATACCGACCACATAGGCGGTGCTGATTTCACTTTCAGCAGCTCGCATCTGGTTGATTAACAGCGGATCGCGGGCACTGACAGGAAAGTAATGCTTGGATTTACGTTGACCGGGAAATTTCATCGTTCAGATCCAGAAAGAGGCGTTGGACAATCAGCTAGAACGCGAATTCTATCACAGAAAGCTGCAAACAAAATGATGAAAGCACGGATCGCGCAACAAGCTAAACCAAGGCAAAGGCCGTACAGACGCTGTCAGACCCGATACGGGGACGCTCACATCCCCTCTTCACTTTAATCCCCAACGCTTGATTGTTCACCTATACCGCACTTAGGGCTGCGCGATACCGTTTTTACACTACATCTCGTTCTGTACGAGGTGATACATCAGCTCAATGTGTGCCCGATCATCATTGAGTGCCGCCACATAAGTAAACTGCTCGCCGCCGGCTTGCAAAAACGTATGCTGATTTTGCTCAGCAATCTCTTCCAAGGTTTCCAAACAGTCCGCCGCGAAACCCGGACAAACTACGGCAATCTTGCGCACGCCCTGCGCTGGCCAAGCGGTGAGAGTCTGATCAGTATAGGGCTTTAACCACTCTTCGCGGCCAAAACGTGATTGGTAACTCAGCTGCCATTGCTCTGGCGTCAACCCCAACTCATCGGCGACCGCCTGCGCCGTCACTTCACATTGACGTGCGTACTCATCACCTTCATCAACATAGCGCTGCGGCAAACCGTGGAACGAAAACAGCAGTTTATCCGGCCAATCCCCCGAATCTTGCGCCGGTAAGCTGCGACGCAACTTTTCAGCTAACGCAGCAATATAGTGCGGGTTATCGTGGTAATCGCGAATAAAACGAATCGCAGGCAGATTACGACGCGTACGCAGCGCCTTACTCAGCCCATCCCACACTGCAGCGGTGGTTGAGCTCGAATACTGCGGAAATAGCGGTAACACCGTGAGATGAGTGACACCTTGCGCTTGCAACGCATCTAAGGCCTGTGCGATTGAAGGCTGACCGTAAGTCATGCCAAGTTCCACCGGACAGGCCATCTCTCGCTCGGCCAAGAGCTGAATCAGCGCCGCTTGTTGACGACGGGAAAAAGCTAACAACGGCGAGCCGTCGTCTGTCCACACCGATTGGTACAAACGCGCCACGCGCGGGGAGCGCAACGGCAAAATGATCCCATGTAGTAGCGGACACCACAGCCAACGGCTCATGTCGACCACACGATGA
Source organism: Plesiomonas sp. PI-19 (assembly GCF_021368255.1). Taxonomy (NCBI): domain Bacteria; kingdom Pseudomonadati; phylum Pseudomonadota; class Gammaproteobacteria; order Enterobacterales; family Enterobacteriaceae; genus Plesiomonas; species Plesiomonas sp. PI-19. Next base: position 816,606 of record NZ_JAJNMQ010000001.1, on the reverse strand, counting down.
TCATGCAGAAACTCGCTCAGATAACGTCTGACGGCCGCTGGAGTTGGTGCATCCGGCGTGCCAAGGTTAACCAGTAAGATACCGTGCTGTTTCTCGCTCATTGCCACTCCTTGTCATAGGTCTATGGCTATTATGCCCTGCCGGCTAGGCGGATGCAGCACAAACCGCTAAGGACGCGGCAATTTATTAGTACGTTGATATCCCTATATTTTCACGGGTTTTATTCTGATTTTCGAAAGGCTAAGGCTGTATTTATTCGATGTGTTGATGACGGGAATTGCGGTGACTTAGGTGGTGCTGTAAACAAAAAAACGGCCCGTCATTTGACAGGCCGTTGGTATGCTACTTTTTTACGCTGCGGCTTTTCCCCGATAACGCGTCAATCACGCGTAGAGGCTCAAGCGCACTAGGGGATTAACCCAGAATTTGCGCCAGCTCTTGACTTACCGCGTCAACATTGCGGGTACCGTCCAGCTTGAAGTAACGGGTGTTACCCGCATCAGCTTCTTTGGTGTAGTAAGCCACCAATGGCTCGGTTTGCTCGTGGTAAATGGCCAGACGCTTACGCACGGTTTCCGCTTCGTCATCCGCACGGATGATCAGGTCTTCACCGGTTACATCATCTTTGCCTTCCACTTTCGGCGGGTTGTATACCACGTGGTACACACGGCCAGAAGCTGGGTGTACGCGGCGGCCACTCATACGCTCAACGATCACTTGATCCGGCACGTCGAATTCCAGAACGAAATCAACATCGATACCGGCTTCTTTCATGGCATCAGCCTGAGGAATGGTACGTGGGAAACCGTCCAGCAGGAAACCGTTACGGCAATCTTCTTGCGCGATACGCTCTTTAACCAGAGAAATGATCAGCTCATCAGTAACCAGCTGACCGGCGTCCATGATGGCTTTTGCTTGCAGACCCAGTTCAGTGCCCGCTTTTACTGCAGCACGCAGCATGTCACCGGTGGAGATTTGCGGGATCCCGTACTTCTCCATGATGAATTGAGCCTGAGTTCCTTTACCTGCACCTGGAGCACCGAGCAGAATGATGCGCATGGATGATTCCTCTAATTAGCAATAAATTCAGTGAAGGGTAGTAATTTTTTAGGGATAAACCATACCACTCCCAGCAAGCGGATCTCAAGAACGAAGCCTGCTATCGCAGCTCAGGGGGATAGAAAAGCGGTTAGTTTGCTGAAATATTCAGCATCCCTTTAAAATAAAACGCCGCCCGTCCTCAGACAAGCGGCGTTTTTCAGCTTATACGGATTTAATCCAGCAAGTTGGCGCTATTATGCCATCAGCAGTTGGTTCATGCGGCGCACGAACGCACTTGGATCTTCCAGACTGCCGCGCTCAGCCAGCATGGCCTGCTCCAGCAGCAACTCAACCCAGTCATTAAACTGCACTTCGTCAGCGGTATCCGCCACTTTTTTCACCAATGCGTGCTCTGGGTTAATCTCGAACACGTATTTAATCTCTGGCGCTTTTTGACCGGCAGCGGCAAACAGTTTTGCCATCTGAGTGGTCATTTCATCAGATTCAGTGGTAACCAGCGCTGGAGTATCGGTCAGACGGTGAGTCAGACGCACGTCTTTCACGCGCTCGCCCAGATAGCCCTTCACGCGCTCAACAAAGGAGCTGAATTCAGCGTCGGCTTCTTTCTGCTTCGCTTCTTCTTCCTTGTCCGCCAGTGCGCCCAGATCCAAATCAGCTTTAGTAACAGACTGGAACTGCTTGCCATCGAACTCGGTCAGGTAGCTCATCATCCACTCGTCGATACGATCGGAGAGCAGCAGAACTTCGATACCTTTCTTACGGAACAGCTCCAGATGCGGGCTGTGTTTCGCGGCAGCGTAGCTGTCGGCAGTGATGTAGAAGATCTTCTCCTGACCTTCTTTCATGCGGCTGACGTAATCGGTCAGTGACACATTTTGTACATCGCTGTCGTTGTGGGTAGAGGCAAAGCGCAACAGCTTAGCAATCGCTTCTTTGTTGCTGAAATCTTCGGCTGGGCCTTCTTTCAGCACCAAACCAAACTCGTTCCAGAAGGTTTGATACTTCTCAGCATCATCTTTGGCCAGTTTTTCCAGCATCTGCAGTACACGCTTGGTGCAAGCACTACGCAAGTTCTGAGTAATGCGGTTATCCTGCAGAATTTCACGCGATACGTTCAGCGGCAGATCGTTAGAGTCAATCAGACCACGCACGAAGCGTAGGTAGGTTGGCATGAACTGCTCAGCGTCATCCATAATAAACACGCGCTGTACGTACAGCTTCAGGCCGTGTTTATGATCACGGTTCCACATATCCCACGGTGCGTGCGATGGGATATACAGCAAGCTGGTGTATTCCTGCTTACCTTCCACACGGTTGTGGCTCCAGATCATTGGTTCGGAGAAGTCGTGCGAAATGTGTTTGTAGAATTCTTTGTACTCGTCGTCAGAAACGTCGGCTTTGCTGCGGGTCCACAGGGCTTGTGCCTTGTTGATTTTCTCCCACTTCAGCTCGCCTTCGCTGCCATCTTCGTTATGCTCGCGAGTTTGGATCTCAACCGGCAGGCTGATGTGATCAGAGTATTTGCCGATGATGGTGCGCAGACGCCAGTCATCCAAGAACTCTTTTTCATCATCACGCAGGTGCAGAATGATGTCAGTACCGCGATCGGCTTTGGTGATATCGGCAACGGTATAGTCACCTTCACCGCTAGACTCCCAGAATACGCCCTCTTCCGGCTTAGCGCCGGCAGCGCGGGTGCGTACGGTTACTTTGTCGGCCACAATGAAGGCAGAGTAGAAGCCCACACCGAATTGACCAATCAGCTGGCTGTCTTTCGCTTGATCAGAGCCGATAGACTCCAAAAACGCTTTGGTGCCGGACTTGGCAATGGTGCCCAAGTGATCAATCACTTCAGCACGCGTCATACCGATGCCGTTATCACTGATAGTGATGGTGCCCGCGTCTTTATCTACTGACAAACGTACATGCAAGTCGCCCTGACCTTCATACAGATCGGGCTGAGACAGCGCACGGAAACGCAATTTATCCGCCGCATCGGAGGCGTTGGAGATCAGCTCACGCAGGAAGATTTCTTTATTGGAATAGAGTGAGTGGATCATCAGTTGCAGCAGTTGCTTAACTTCTGACTGAAAACCGCGCGTTTCTTGCGCTTTCATGGTGGTATCTTGTGACATTGCAAATCCTCGTATCAACAGATAGCAAAAAACCTCGATGTGAAATAAGTGGGGACAGGAAAATCAATTTCAAGGGGCTAATTTTGCTGGATTATTAAATTTCATCTGCAATTGGCGAATTAATACGCGCTAACGCACTATAGCGTAAAGATATGGCGTACAGATTTGCAGAATTTTGCCGGCGCGTGACGAGTACGGGGTAAGCAAGCCGGTATAGATACCGACAAGAAAATAAGACAAGAAAAAAGGAAGACCGAAGTCTTCCTTTTACATAATCAACACAATCAGAACTTGATGGGATGACGTCCGGCTAAAGAGTGGGACAGCGTAGTGCCATCCACCATTTCCAGCTCGCCGCCCACCGGCACGCCATGGGCGATCCGGCTAGCTAAGACGCCGTGCATCGCACAAAGCTCGGCGATGAAGTTCGCTGTCGCATCCCCTTCCACGGTCGGATTGGTTGCCAAGATCACTTCACTGACTTGCTCTTGCGCCAAACGCTCTTCCAGCCGATCCAGACCAATATCGTCTGGACCAATGCCATCAAGTGGCGACAAGTGGCCCATCAGCACAAAGTAACGACCGGAGTATTGCCCGGTCTGTTCAATCGCCTGAATATCGGCCGGACTTTCCACCACGCAAATCTGCTGGCTCTTTTGCCGACGCGGATTGCTACAGATAGTACACACATCCGCTTCGGTAAAGGTCCGGCAATCGTTGCAGTGGCCAATTTCCGACATCGCGCGAGTGAGCGTCTGCGCTAAACGCATGCCACCACTGCGATCACGCTGCAACAGGTGGAACGCCATCCGCTGTGCGGATTTCGGCCCCACCCCGGACAAGCAACGCAGGGCTTCCATCAGTGAATCTAAAAGCGGGCTGGTATTTGCCATCAGTCCGCCAATCAGAATGGCATCTTGAAGCCAGGTGGCAGTTGCATACCGCCAGTAACCTGCGCCATTTTCTCTTTCTGGGTTTCTTCGATACGACGAGCGGCATCATTAAATGCTGCTGCGATCAGGTCTTCCAGCATCTCTTTGTCGTCTTCCATCAGGCTTTCGTCAATGGTCACGCGACGGCAGTTGTGTGCGCCGTTGATGGTGACTTTGACCAGACCGGCACCAGATTCACCGGTCACTTCCAGCTGGGCAATCTCTTCTTGCATTTTCTGCATACGATCTTGCATTTGCTGGGCTTGCTTCATCAGGTTGCCAAGACCACCTTTACCACCAAACATAGTGCTCTCTCTTTTAATCAGGGGTTAAGCCAAAAGCGGCAGAATTACAAATTGCGAAATTATAGCCACATTACCGCTGTAAGCTTACAACGGTCGGATGCTGTCATCTTCCAAATCTGCGCCGAATAAACGGCGCAGTTGCAGGATATTTTTATCATCCTGTAACGACTGACGCGCCTGCGCCAGCTTTTCATCATAAATCGCCTGTCTAATCTCAAGCGGAGTCAGACGGGTTTTATCATCATTTTCGATAATTTCAAGCGTTACCGGTGCGCCCGCCAATTGGCTCAGCGCCTCGCTTAACTGTTCTTTGGCGCGATCGGTGTTCAAATGCCGCTGCGATGAGCGCAGTAACAAACGAACCTGCCCGGGTGCAGGCTCCTCTTTTACCGCATTTAAGGCCAGCTGTTCCACCAATTTCGCCACGTTCAGCTTTTCAATTTGCGCCGACCAGCTATCACGCTCACAGGCTTCGTGCGCCAGCTTCAGCGCCATTTCTGGCGTTTTTTCGTGCTCCAGTGACGAGCGCACGACATCGGGTGTCACCACCTCTGGTGCTTCTTCTACTGGATTAACCGGCTTCCAGCGATAAGCTTCCGGCTTTTTGGCTTTGCTGCTCACGGCGCTATCTGCCGTTCGCGGCCCCGCACTCGGACGCACACGTTGCTCACCGGCGGCGGCTAAGCGCTCCAGTGGCGAAGGTTTATTCCCGGCCGGTCGCAGGGTTACGGCTGCTGCAACCGGCGTCGTTTTTTTTGTGCTAGTGCCCTCACCCGCCGAAGGCTCGGCATGCCGCTGACGGCGCAGTTGCGCACGGGCTTGCAAGGCCTGTAACGCTGGCGAATCAGCACTCCCTGCAGGGAAGCCAGCAACTGGCGCGCTATCTCCCATTGGTGCAGGTACGGTAGCGCTAGGCTCCATTGCCGCAGGCGCAGCCGCTGGTGGCATACTCGGTGCTACACGCCCCGCAGCGACATGCGACGATGCTGGATACGACGGCGCTTGTGAGGGTGGCATAGGTGCTTGCTGCGTTTGCTGCATTTGCATTGGCGCTTGCGCAGGCATATGCCCACTTTGCATCGCCGATGCGGCTGGCATGGCGGCCGTGTTCACTGGTGCGGAGTGATGCGCTGGCGCTGCATTCGTTGGCGCAATGTGAGTAGGTGCGGCATTGGATACCGGTGCACGGCTTGGACTCTGACCGGCTGCCGCCATGGCATCAAAAGTACCAGACGCTACCGGCGTGCTCACTTTTTTTGGATGAAAAGCCAATGCGCGCAGGAAAGTCATTTCAGTGCCACTGCGACGATCCGGCGCTAACAGCAGCTCTTTACGGCCCACCAGCAAGGTCTGATAAAACAGTTGAATATCCTGCGGCGAAACGGTTCGCGCCAACTCACGCAAGCGAACGGCATACGGGTCGGCCTCTTCCAGCGTACCTGGCAGCAATTGCGCCATCGCCACGCGATGTAAAATCGCTGATGTCTCCACCAGCAAAGCTTCCCAATCGGTACCTCGCTCGGCTGCTTGCTGCAACAGCAGCATAACCTGCTCGGCATCGCCGCGATGCAAGGCTTCCACCAACGCCAACGGCTGATCGGCATCCAAGGTGCCCAACATATGGGAAACACCCGTGGCGGTCACATCACCACCGCCCATGGCAATGGCTTGGTCAGCCAGACTGAGCGCATCACGCATGCTGCCTTCCGCTGCGCGCGCCAGTTGCAGCAATGCACGCGCTTCAAACGGGATGGCTTCGGCGGTCAGAACTTTTTCCAATTGGGCACGGATCTGATCCGGATCCAGTGCTTTTAGATGAAACTGCAAACAGCGCGATAAGATCGTCACCGGTAATTTTTGCGGATCCGTGGTCGCCAGCAAGAATTTCACGTACTCCGGCGGCTCTTCCAGCGTCTTAAGCAGCGCGTTAAAGCTGTGACGCGAGAGCATGTGCACTTCGTCGATCAGATAGACCTTGAAGCGGCCTCGCACCGGGGTGTACTGCACATTATCTAGCAGCTCACGGGTATCTTCGATCTTGGTGCGGGAAGCGGCGTCAATCTCCAGCAGGTCAACAAAACGCCCTTCATCAATTTCGCGGCAAGTTTCACACACGCCACATGGCGTAGCCGTGATACCGGTTTCGCAGTTCAGCCCTTTGGCGAACAAACGGGCGATAGAGGTTTTCCCTACCCCGCGCGTACCGGAAAAGAGATATGCATGGTGCAGACGGCCCAGCGATAAACCGTTCGCCAGCGCGGTCAGTACGTGCTCCTGACCCACTACTTCTGCAAAATTATGTGGACGCCACTTACGGGCTAAAACCTGATAACTCATCGGCACCGGAAGACTGAATAAAACGAGACAGTAATACTATCACAGAAAGCGGAAAAACCGTGTCCCAACCGCAGACAGGCTTCTCACTCAAGTGATATTCACGATAAAAAAACAGGGACTTTCTCGCGAAAGCCCCTGTTTTCTAGATTTTTATCCTAACGCGCACGGTTTAGTTACCGCCGCATATCCGGATTAATGACCTTCGAAGTCAACCAGACTGAAGGTATTGATGCCCATGCCTTCCAGACGCTTCTGGCCACCCAGATCTGGCAGGTTGATGATGAATGCAGCATCAGTCACTTCACCGCCCAGACGACGGATCAGCTTCGCGGTCGCTTCAATGGTACCGCCAGTCGCCAGCAGATCATCAATCACCAGCACTTTATCACCCGGAACAATGGCATCAACGTGCATTTCCAGTGTGTCAGTGCCGTATTCCAGCGCATAGCTTTCCGCGATCACTTCACGTGGCAGTTTGCCCGGCTTACGCACAGGAACAAAACCAACACCCATCTCCAACGCTACCGGCGCACCGAAGATAAAACCGCGTGACTCAGTGCCCACCACTTTGGTGAAGCCTTGATCACGATAGCGGTCAACAATCAGACGGATACTGGCAGCAAATGCCTCTGGAACTTCCAGCATGCTGGTCACATCACGGAACAAAATGCCCTGCTTCGGGTAATCCGCAATAGTTTTAATACTGTCTTTAATTAATTGACGTGTTTGCTCGGTCATATCAGTTAGTCCGCTGTACAGGAGGGATCCACAAAACCACACTCGGCATGCCGGCTCCCGCCCCGTCCCCTGACAAAAGAGGCCGTTGACACCATTGAGCCTGACCGCGTGCGCGCAGAATGAATTTCAAAAGAGCAGAATCTAGACAAACCGGAAGCAGATTGCAATGGGTTAAATTAAATCTCCGGCCTTCTGTCTACATCTTACCCATAGCAACTAAACTTTGATTGCGACCTGATCGCTTTCAGATAACCAACGCCACAATGGCGCAACAAACCACCATTACGCGCAACCTCATTAACGCGCGCCGAAAGTTGATTTGTAACACTATCTTGCAGCAGGTTGTGATTTGGGTCTCATACGTGTAAACGATGGTGTCTAAAAAAAAATACGCGTCCTGCACAACACAATAATTTATACACAGAGGTTAACGTGTCGATCAGCGAATCACTCAAACAACCCAAATCGTTTTATCTGATTTTTTCGGTCGAACTCTGGGAACGCTTCGGCTTTTATGGCTTACAGGGCATTCTGGCTGTTTATCTGGTCCAAGAACTGAAATTAAGTGAAACGCATTCATTTGCACTGTTTTCATCCTTCATCGCGCTGGTGTACGGTCTGGTTGCCGTTGGTGGCTGGTTGGGTGATAAAGTGCTGGGCACTAAACGTCTGATTATCTTGGGTGCACTCACCCTGATGGTTGGCTACGCGATGATTGCCTTTTCTGGAAATCATCTGATGTGGGTTTATCTTGGCCTGGGTACCATTGCCGTTGGTAACGGGCTATTTAAAGCCAACCCGTCGTCTTTGCTGTCTAAGTGTTATGACAAGCATGACCCGCGTCTCGACGGTGCTTTCACCCTGTATTACATGTCGATCAACATCGGCTCCTTTGTCTCTATGCTGATCACCCCGTATCTGGCCTCTCGCTATGGCTGGAATGTGGCGTTCTCGCTCAGCGTATTGGGTCTGCTGCTGACCATCATCAACTTCTTGCTGATGAAAGGTTGGGTTAAGCAATACGGCTCAACACCGGATTTCGCACCGGTTAACCGTCGTCACCTGCTGTATGTGATTATCGGTACCGTGATTGCTTGCTTCGTCTCAGGTTGGGTACTGGAGCACATCATTGTGGCGCACATTGCGCTGGCACTGGTTTCTGCCGGTATCATCTTGATTTTCATTCGTGAAACCTTTGCGCTGACCGGTGCGGCGCGCCGCAAAATGATCGTGGCCTTTGTGCTGATGCTGGAAGCGGTAATTTTCTTTGTGCTGTATAGCCAAATGCCGCTGTCGTTGAACTTCTTTGCCATTCACAACACCGTGCATAGTCTGTTCGGTATTACCGTTGAGCCTGAACAGTTCCAGTCACTGAACCCATTTTGGATCATGGCGGCCAGCCCAATCTTAGCCATTATTTATCACCGTTTAGGCGATAAATTACCGATGCCACACAAATTCGCTATCGGTATGATCTTATGCTCCGGTGCGTTCCTGATCCTGTACATGAGTACTCTGTACGCCAATGCCGCCGGTCTGGTTTCCGCCAACTGGCTGGTACTGAGCTACTTGCTGCAAAGTGTCGGGGAATTGCTGATTTCCGGCTTAGGCTTGGCAATGGTGGCACAATTGGTTCCACAGCGTCTGATGGGCTTTATCATGGGTGCATGGTTCCTGACTTCAGCGGGTGCATCGGTCATTGCCGGTTATGTGGCGAGCCTGACTGCCACTCCGGGTGAAGTGAAAGATCCACTGGTGTCACTGCATGTTTACGGCCATGTGTTCTTGCAAATCGGTATTGTCACCGCGGTCATTGCGGTACTGATGGTGCTCACTGCGCCGCGTCTGAACCGCATGACTCACAGTACCGCCGAGGAAGTCAAAGCCGCTTAAGATGTAGGTAAACGCTTCTCGACTGTATCCTTTCGAGTCTTTTTATGAGGAGCACTGTTCTGATAAGGAAAAGGCGGATAAGCGAAAGGATAGAGACAAGCGACCACAAAAAAACGCCGGTATTTTTACCGGCGTTTTTTTATCGCTATGAATCTCATCCATATGCACTCACCTAGAACCCCAGAGGATGAGTAAAAAGTAAGGCATTATTGATGTGATAAAGAGGCGATATAAAAGAAGCTAGTCTTCAACCGGAATACGGCGAAACATCAGCAACAACACCAACATCATGACAAACAGCGCCACTTTCAACCACCAGAATGTCACCAGCGAAATACTGACCGCAAAACTAACGATAATAAACAAGGTCGCCCGGTGTTTCGCCTTACGTGGAATACTGCGCCGTGCATGCCACTGCTGCAATAAAGCCGCAAACGGCGAGCGGTACATCAACCATTCATGCCAACGCGGGGATGAACGTGCAAAACAAAAACACGCTAACAATAAAAACGGTGTTGTCGGCAACAGAGGCAGCACCACGCCCAACGCCCCTAACACTATTGCCAGCCAGCCAACAATCAAATACACCCAGCGCACAGGCTCTCCTGTGTGGTCAATACACGCACAATGCCCTCACACCGCATCGCCAGACGTCTATGCCAGCACCTTCATCCATGCCAACCAAGCGGGCAGCATAGTGGCTAAGAACAGCAGCAAAAAGACCACGACATACAATGCATTGAGTGGATCTTTAAATTCGGAACCCATACACCTGCCCTCTCTGACCTTGATTGGTTTATCCGGTGAACGTTGCTAAATGAGTGACTAAATCAAGTGATAGCCAATATCACGCGTTCTGCGCGCTTTTGGGAATAGAACAGCCAATAGAACAATCACGTGCAAACATGGATGGCTCACCCTATCCACAAGAGCACGTTAGTATTCTCTATAAGCATAAGCCGAATCGGCTCGGTACGCGTGCCTTAGCTGCGTGATATTGCAACGCCATATTGCCGCACGTCTCTTGAAATGCTCGCCCTGATATGGCCACCTAGCAGAATCACACTGCTTCTGTCAGAGGATTGTACGGAGCCGCCACCGAATAACAACCGACAAAGCGTAAGGTTATTCGCACGCCACAGCGTAGATATTGAGGCCGTTTACCACCGGCAGAAAAGCATCAAAGGAAGAGATAGCGAGAAAACAGAAGTTCAACGCATTGAGCGTCGGAAAAGTGAGCAAAAGATGGGAAGATAAGCTCAGCAGCAGACATAAAAAAACCGGTGCAAGCACCGGTTTTTTACAGACAGGTATAACTTCAAATTAGAAGTATACGCGGAAGCCCAGACCGATACGGTCGTCGTTCTTGATCGCTGTAGTTGGCGCAGTGTACTTGTAGTCATCATGCGCATATTCCAGGAAAGTCACGACGTTCTTAGAGAACGCGTAGTCAGTACCAACTACGTATAGGTCATGACGGTCCCAATCATTGTAATCTTTGTAATCGCGGCTGTAGAAGCCAGCGTATACTTTGGTTTGCTCAATGATCTGGTACTTCACACCAACACCCAGCAGATTAGCTTTCGAGTTGTCGCCGTTGTTGTAAGTAGAATCGTTCCAATCCAGCTTAGCCTGACCGTAGTCCAGACCGATGGCGAAATCACCGATTTCGTACTGAGCACCGATACCCCAGATATCAGCATCAACAGCGTTATAAGTACCTTTAATATCATTAACTGTACCAAAACCACCGTTCGACTTACCGTGGCCGTAACCCGCGTTGAAAGTCAGACCGAAATCAGAGGTGTAGAACGCTGCCAAAGTGTACGCGTTATCTACATCAGTAACATTGTCACCAGTTTTCATGGTGTAAGAACCAGCAGCTTTGAAGCCGTTGAATTCGGCAGACTCAACTTTCACAGAGTTGGAAGTACGAGCCAGGAAAGTGTTCTTTTGACCAAATGGACCACGGTCTGCATTATTCTGCATCTTACCGAAATCCATTACACCACCGTAAGTCCAGGTGTAGTCTGATACCGCTACGTCATCGAATGGAGCAGTGATACGACCAGCAGTCAGGGTACCTACGCCATCCAGAGACAGACCGGCATAAGCCAGACGGTTTTTGATGGTAGACTTGGAGTTGGTTTCAGGCATCTGGGTGTCATAACCCATTTCGATGTAGCCCAGGCCGCTCAGACCGTTGCCCAGATCGTGGTTGATGCCCAGACCGATACGGGAGCTGTCATCACTCAGATCTGCATCACGACGTGCGCCATCTTCAGCCAGCAGACGGATAGAACCTTTCAGGTCAATCTTGGTGCCGTCGTTGTTGTATACGGTTGCTGCGTTAGTTACGCCTGCAGCCAGCAGAGCTGGAACTGCCAGAGCCAGAATTGTCTTTTTCATATTATTTAGTCCACTGCCTTTTCTTTGGTTAATTTTTATATCTCAGCGCGGTATTTTTACCGTCACCGGATGATCCCTGTCACAAGCTCCAAGGCTGAGCATGCAACACCATTCTTTGGTTCGCGAGCAATGCTGACAGAAAGGATTTTTCCTGTCAAACCCCTGCAGAAAAATCGAAAAATCGTTTTAAATTCATTTAGATAATCCAAATCCCCTGCATTAAAAGCCCTGTTGGCGTCATACAAAAATCAAATTTTTTGAAGTTCGTCAGGAACTTTTAATGCAGAACATTATTCGTATTATCATTATTTTTCATATCCCATATAGGATATTATATCGAGTAATTCATTTACAATAATTTACTCTCACTATTTATTCACTAAATGAACACATTTTCAGGGCTTTTATTGCACCCATTGAATGAGTCGTGACGAACTTCACATATCCATTCAAAAGTCAAACTTGGCTCGGGAAAACGCCACCCGATGCAGCCTCTCTCATTTCATACACGTGATACGGCTCACTTTTGCTAAACTAGCGGCTCAATGACGGAGTACCTGTGCATGCTAAGCCCTGATACCAAAGCTACTATTCGTAATGTTTATCGCGCCTTATCTAGCGCGATGCCCGGCTTTAAACCGCGCCAAGGGCAGCTACAACTGATCGCTGAAATTGCCAAAACGCTGGCCGGCGAACATGCCCCTAAACCACGAATTTTGGTCGCCGAAGCGGCTACCGGTATTGGTAAATCGCTGTCTTACTTGGTCGCGGCTATTCCCTACGCGCAAGCCAATAATAAAAAATTGGTGATCTCAACCGCTACAGTTGCGCTACAAGAACAGCTGGTTAACAAGGACTTACCGTTTTATGCTACGTACAGTAAGTTACCGTTTCATTACACATTGGCAAAAGGTCGGACGCGTTACTGCTGCGCACACAAGCTCGCCAACAGCAGCCAAGCCGAGTCTCAACTCGCAATGTGGGAAACGCCACCGCAGCCTGAAGAGGTGAAAAAACTGCAAGCGATGCATGATGCGTTGCAAGATGGCAGTTGGAACGGCGATCGCGATAGCTGGCCTGAACCGGTAGCAGACAGTTTGTGGCAACAAATAGCCTCGGAGCGCCATCATTGCAACATGTCACTGGCAGCGCACCGTCAATGCCCGTTTCAGCGCGCACGCGCCGATCTCCTTACCCACGATGTGATCGTGGCAAACCACAGTCTACTGATGGCTGATTTGGATCTGGGCGGCGGCGCAATTTTGCCTGAACCAGAAGATACCCTGTATGTCATTGATGAAGCACATCATTTATCTGATGTGGCGCGTGAGTTTTTTGCTGTACAGCTCCCACTGCGCCAAAGTGCGCTATGGGCTGAGCGGCTCAATCAGCAAAGCAGTAAATTACTCAGCATTCTAACCACTGGCCGAGCTCAAGAGCTGGTGAATCGACTGCGGCAAAGTCTGACCGACATGATCCCCGCATTACGTCAGCTTATGCAAATCATTGAGCATTCAGAGCAGCAATTTAGTGCAGATAACATTTGGCGCTTTCCTTTAGGAGAAGTACCGGAAGGATTTCGGCCGCTATTTGACGAACTCAAACTCTCTAGCCGCAAAGCAAATCAGACGCTCGGAATTTTACTCGATCAAGCCACAGAGCTGGTGCGCAATGACGCATCACAAAATGCCCGTGTAGAGCCGATATTGGCCGAGTTTTCGCCTTATCTAGAGCGGATGAATATGCTGGAGCGCTGTTGGACGGCCATGAATAAAGAAGAGCATCCTTCAGCCGCACCTTTTGCCCGTTGGCTAGCACGTGATACCGAAAATCATGACATTTTGGTGGCCGCCTCTCCGCTAGAAATTGGTGGCAAGTTAGACGGCTTATTATGGAGCCGCTGCGCGGGGGCCGTACTGTGCTCGGCGACCCTGCGTGCATTAGGAAAATTTGACTATTTTTGTCGTCAGGCCGGATTGGGTAATGCCCACGATGTGGTGCATTTGGCGCTGGCATCACCGTTTGACTACCCTAATCGTAGTCAGTTACTGATCCCCAATATCACCACCGATCCTGCGGATGAAAACTTCACCAACATGCTGATTGAGACGCTGCCTGATTACCTTAATGGGCAATCGGCCAGTCTGATTTTGTTCGCGTCATATTGGCAAATGAATCAAGTGGCCGCCGGTTTGCGTGACAAAGGTTTGAGCTTGCTGGTTCAAGGTGAAGCATCCCGTGATGCACTATTAACCTTACATAAAATGCAGTGTGATGGCGGCAAACCCAGTATTTTACTCGGCACGGGCAGTTTCTCCGAAGGTCTGGATTTACCCGGCCATTATCTGACGAACCTGATTATCACTAAGCTGCCGTTTGCTGTGCCCACATCACCACTGGAGCAGGCTTATGCCGAGTACATCACGCATAAAGGCGGCAATCCGTTTTTGCAAATCACCGTGCCAGAAGCCAGCCGCAAGCTGGTACAATCGGTCGGGCGCCTGATCCGCACCGAAGAGGATAGCGGACGGGTGATCCTGCTCGACCGGCGGGTTATCACGCGCCGCTACGGTAAAGCCCTGCTCGATGCCTTACCACCATTAAAGCGCGTAGTAGAATATTAATAGTGGAATATTACATGCGGTGGTCGCTGTGTTGCAGAGGCTACCATCCTACGGCTTCTTTATTATGCTGACCTGAATGCGAAGAGAGTGACGGTATGTCGTTAACAGCCCGCCTGAAAAATGCGTTATCCGAGCTTGAAAAGGCCGCCATCGAAGCCGATCGCTTGCAAACAGAGCGTCCACGTTTTGCACCAGCGCTATTTAAATGCCACAGCCCACGTCTGACCGATTGTGTGCGTGAGCTGGAGCAGAATTTAAATCAGCTGGAACAGCTGCACTCTGCGCAACAAGCAGGATTTTTAGCTGAAACCATCACAGCACAGTTCTCGGCATTACAACGGGAGCTGTCGACGCAATCACTGCGTAAAAAAGAAGTCGCAGCGGCTAAACGAACCAATACCGGCAAACATATTGATCTGTATGATGAGTTTGCACGTCATCAAGATTATGAACGCCGGCTCAATGACATGATCCGAGTACGGGAAGCCAAATTAGGTAGCTGCGTGACCTTGCAACAACAGCAAACGCTGCAGCAGGAGATTGCAGCGTATGAAGGTCGTCTATTTCGCTGCCGACAAGCATTGAAAAAAATCGAATTACGCATTCAACGCCGCGAAGAAAAACTGATGCCTTAACCTGACAGGCGCCTCACATTTATTCATCAGCAACTATACTTACAGCCTATAGCCTAAGGCTATTTCCTTTGCCATTGGCGCTTGCGAGATCAACGCATTACGCCGATCTACAGCATCGATGGCATAGCCTATCGATTTGTATACCCAAACAACGTGAAGTTGCAGGTAGGCGGCAAGTGAGTGAATCCTCATGAGCATAGGCAAACTATGTGACTGGGGTGAACGAGCGTAGCCAACACCGCTACAGCTTCAAGTAGGAAGGGTATAGTGACTTAATTTGTGGTTGCGAGGTTCATCATGGGCATCATTTCGTGGATTATTCTCGGCTTGATCGTCGGTATTCTGGCCAAATGGATTATGCCAGGGAAAGATGAAGGTGGTTTTATCATTACCGTGGTTTTGGGTATCATCGGCGCGCTGGTCGGTGGCTATCTGAGCCAAATTCTCGGCATCGCCACCATGACCGGATTTAATATCAAGAGCCTGATATTCTCCGTGATAGGTGCGCTGTTAGTACTGTTTATCTACCGCAAAGTTAAAGGTTAATTTTGGCCGGCAAGCTCCGATTGCCAGCCGACAGGGAGCAACAATGAGTCTGGAAAACGCACCGGAAGAGATCCAACTGGCAGTTGATCTGATTTATCTGCTGGAAACCAATGAGGTCGATCCCAAAACCGCACTGGCCGCACTGGAGTTTGTGAAAAAAGATTTGCTGGCCAAACTGGCCGTCACACCAGCGACATCAACGGTTTAATCATCCAACACTGAGTGATAGCGGTATCTGACAATCGGTATCAACAAAAACGGCCAGCATGATGATTGCTGGCCGTTTTACATTTAGCATTTAACCGTATATCTCTATGCGCACTTTATACGCCGAGAGACGCTTTAGAGTGCCGCTGAATCCTGACTTCCATCGACCTTTTTCGCAGGGTTGCCTTGAGGCAAACACTCTGTGGTGGAATGGAATTTCACCTCTTCTTGAGCCGGTGAGTTCAAGTTCTTCACGTAAATATCCATCTGATTGAAGGCAATCTCGATGTTATTTTCACGGAACAACTGATCAATACGGCGGTTCAACTCGTCAACCGCAAAGCTGCGATCGCGCAGTTCACGTACATACACCCGCAATTCATGATCCAATGTGCTGGCGCCGAAGGTCAGGAAGAAGACCATTGGCTCAGGCTCATTCATCACCCGTGGATTTTCACGTGCCGCTTGCAGCAGCAACTTGCGCGTCAACTCCAAATCTGAACCATACGCGACCCCAACACGCACAATCACGCGCGTAATGGTATCGGTCAGAGACCAGTTTTGCAGACGCTCAACCACGAAGTTTTTGTTCGGGATAATCACTTCTTTACGATCAAAGTCCGTCACCGTGGTCGCACGAATACGAATTTTGCTTACTGTACCGGAGAAGTTACCGATGGTAATGGTGTCACCAATACGGATCGGACGCTCAAACAGCAAAATCAGACCGGCCACGAAGTTCGCAAAAATCTCCTGCAAACCGAAACCCAGACCAACCGACAGACCGGTTGCAATCCACTGCAGCTTATCCCACGACATACCAATCGCGGACAGCGACAGCATCACCCCAAGGCCAGTGATGACATACGACAGCATGGTCGTAATGGCGTAAGACGCGCCCTGCCCCAATTGCAATTTGGACAGCACCAGCACTTCTAGCAAGCCCGGTAAGTTTCGGGTCAAGACGTAGGCCACCACCGCAAACACTATCGCAATCAGCACATCACGCAATGTGATCGACACTGCCACGCCATTCGCGTCAACGCCGTTATGCCACAAGGTCACGCTGTCGAGGTAGGAAATCACGGTCACCAAATCGGACCATAACCAGTAAAACGCGCCGAGGAAAACCAAGAACAGCGCCATGTTAGACAAACGTAATGACTGCTGGTTAATTTGCTCCAGCGCCATTGGCTGTTCATCAATGATTTCGCCGCCTTCCGCATTTTCATGCACTTTTTGCTGACGACGCGCCATCGCACGGCGATAGGCCAAACGGCGAGCCGCAACGGCCAAACCACGTAGCGCAGTTTCGTGTACCACCCACCACAACATGACCAGATAGAAGCTATCGATCAGCTTGGCGGTCAGTTTCAGCGCGGTGTAGTAGTAACCCAACGCAACCAAGGCAATCAGCGCTACTGGCGCCAGCATGATGGCGAACATCACCAACAAGCGCAGCAGGCTATTTCCATTTTCATCAATGCGCGAACGGGAGATTGGATAGATCAGGAACACCATTACGATCAGCATCGAGATAGTGATCACCTGCCCAATCGCATCGTCGGCCAGCGTTGACGGATCCAATTCACCAATGGTGGAAACCAAAATCAACGGCACCACAGCCATCGCGATATAATGCAATGAACGGCGGAAGTGATTGATTTCCGACTCATGCCGATTGAAGTGTGTCTCGGCAATTCCACCCGGCTTTAAAATCCGCGCCAACATCCCAAAGGCCAGATAGGCCAGGGCAAAACGCAACGTCAGGTGCCAGATAATCTGCGGACTGGCCAGATTACTGTAGATAAACAGCATGCCGATGCTAAGAACAATCAGCGTGCCAGGGATCTCTTGCAGCAGCGTCAACAACAAGGCTTTTGGCGTGTGCAGCTGAGTATCGCGCCGTAACTGGCCGATGTCAGACTCCAACCCTTGCAGATGTTTGACGATGTCTTTACGTCGCCAAATGATCAAGCCCGCCATGATCAACATCGGGATCACGATAAACAACAGCGGTAGCTGTTGGCTTATCCATTTACCCACATGCACATCATCAATAATGCCCTGCGCCTGATAGAACATGGCCGCCGGCAGACCCCATATCCAGGCCCAATCCAGTGGCTTATTACTGGTTACCCAGAAAATTTGCTGTTGCAGGGTGTTTTGCAGGCTACTGTTCACGCGAATCAGCTGTTGCTGATTAAGCTGTAAGTTAATCGCCAGATTCAGCTGATTACCCAGTTGCTTATTCAGTTGGTCCAGAAGCTCTTTACGCGCATCCAGCACCATCATCAGATCTTTGCGGATCACTTCGTTAGCGTTGGCATCACCGTTTTGCTGCAGCAACTGATCAACATAGGTTTTCGGTTGATACAGCTCATCACGCTGGCGGTTAACCTCGAACTGTTGCAAACGCAAATCTGCAATTTTCTCTTCCAGGTTTTTCGCCAATGCGGCATCTGGCAGCATTTGGCGCTGCTGGTACAAAATACGGGATAACAACAAGCTGCCTTTCAGAACCGAAATTTGCTCGTTGAGGTTGCGCTCAGTCTGAGTCACGTTATCCAGCCAGTTTTTAACCTTGATGTTCTCTTGCACCATGGTATTAACTTGCTGGGTTGCGCTGATTAGGTTCTGGCTCAGTTGCTGGTTTTTGTCTTGCTCTTTTACCACCAGCGGATTAAGCGCTTTAGCGGAGGCATTGTCAGTCACACCGGCATCCGCCACAGTCTGCTCAGATTGCGTCAGGCGATTGCTGTTAATCTGCTGCTGTAACAACTGCACCAGAGCTTCATACTGGTTGAGCTTTTCTGTAAAGATATCCCGCTGTTTTTGCGCGATATCTTGCAACGTAGTGTTGGTATCCAGCTCTTTTTGTCGACGCTCCAACTGAACGTTCAACAACGCCATTTCAGTATTCAGCAGCAGTTTGCGGCTGCTCGACAGCTGTTCTTGATCGGCAGATACGCCATTGAGGATGTTACGAATATCCTGAATTCGCTGGTAGGCCTTACTCATGGCCGCCTGCGCCCGCTCTGGCAGCGTCTGCATAGAGATCAGCTGGCTATTGACCGCCGACAGCTGCTCTTGGTCACGCTGGGTATCGCTCAAGGTACTGGTGAGCTTTTTCTCTAATTGAGACAAGCTCATGCGCTCAAGCTGCTTTTGCTGCTCTTCTTTATCCATGCCACTGCGCAATGCGGTCAGCTCAGACATCAGTTGTTTAATCTGTGCCGGCGCTTTGTCGTATTGGGTTTGGATATCACGGATCTTTTCTTTTTCTTTGTCTATTTTGTCCAAAAATGACAAAACCTGCTCATACTCCGTTTTCTGAGCAGTTTGCGCTGGCGTCAGCTTTTCCTTTTTAGACAAAGCGTCTAGTTTGGTCTGGACTTCAGACTCCTTGGGTAACTCAAATGCCACTGATGCAGTGACTGATGCAGCAACGCTGCCAGCACTCCACAGCAGCGCAAATAGCATAATCATGATCCCAGCGCCATAGTGTAGCGCACGGGTATCCGATAGAGAAAAAGGGCGGAGATTCAAGGTCATAGCCTCTTCAGAACACCATCAACACAAACAAAGAATGACTACGTAGAATACCAGAACTCATCGGACATCCGGTAATCATTTTGTGTCACCGTGACCGCTATGTTATGGCAACAAAACCGCCGCGAAATCAAAACACGATGTAAACTTAAAGGCAGTATTAGGCATGGTAATGCAGTGCGAATTTAGCCCCACACTCGAAATATCCAGTTACGTTTTTAAGCGTTAAGCAATAATGTTAAAAATCAAAAAGATGAGACATTTTATCACACAAAAATATCCTGTCTTTATGGGGATCTATTCAATTACGATAATTAACACTTGTGTTGGGCATCACAAATTCGTTTTATATGCGTCTTTAAAGAGCCACAAGCTACAACGTTTTAAGAGGAGTGCTAACAAGCCATGCACGACGTCAACACTACAAAAGAAGAACCTGGGACCGGTCTAAAGCGTGATCTAAAAGCACGTCACCTGACCATGATTGCTATTGGTGGTGCAATTGGTACCGGGTTATTCGTTGCCTCGGGGGCCACGGTTGCGCAAGCCGGTCCCGGTGGTGCGTTAGTTGCTTATGCCGTAATCGGCATGATGGTTTTCTTTGTAATGACGAGTCTGGGTGAGATGGCGGCGTTTATGCCCGTCTCCGGCTCTTTTTCGACGTACGGCACTGAGTTTGTTTCTCCGGCCATGGGTTTCGCGCTCGGTTGGAACTATTGGTACAACTGGGCAGTGACCATTGCGGTTGAGTTAACAGCATCTTCGATAGTGATGGCGTATTGGTTTCCATCGGTCCCCGGCACGGTCTGGAGTGGGATCTTTTTGGCCATCATATTCTTCCTGAACTTCTTCTCCGTAAAAGGATTCGGTGAAGGTGAATATTGGTTCTCGATGGTAAAAGTGGCTACGGTCATTATCTTTATTATCGTGGGTCTGCTGATGATTTTCGGTATTCTGACTGACCGTGGCGCCGATGCCGGTTGGGCGACCTTCACCATGGGCGATGCCCCGTTTGCCGGTGGTCTACCTGCGATTATCGGTGTTGCGATGATTGCCGGTTTCTCCTTCCAAGGCACCGAGTTAGTTGGGGTTGCCGCCGGTGAATCTGATAATCCAGGCCGCAATATTCCTCGCGCCATCAAACAAATCTTCTGGCGGATCTTGCTGTTCTATGTGCTGGCCATTTTCCTGATTGGTTGTTTGATCCCGTATACCAGCCCAAGCCTGCTGCAAAATAACGTGCAAGATGTGGGCATGAGTCCATTTACTCTGGTATTCCAAAATGCAGGTTTAGCGTTCGCAGCAAGCGTGATGAACGCTGTGATTCTGACTGCTATTCTGTCCGCCGGTAACTCGGGGATGTATGCCTCCACCCGTATGCTGTACAACATGGCTCTGAGCGGTATGGCACCGAAAGTCTTCGGCAAACTGACGCCGAACGGTGTACCACGTAATGCGCTTTATGCCACAACGGTGGTCGCGGGTCTGTGCTTTTTCAGCTCCATGTTCGGTAACCAAACAGTCTACTTGTGGCTGCTGAATATTTCCGGCATGAGTGGTTTTATCGCTTGGCTGGGGATCTCAATTTGCCACTACCGTTTCCGTAAAGGTTTTCTGGCCCAAGGCCATTCGTTGGATGAACTGCCGTACAAAGCAAAATGGTTCCCATTTGGTCCGATTTTCGCTTTTGCCTTGTGCTTGTTCGTCACCTTAGGCCAAGACTACCAAGCCTTCAGCGCGACGCATGTCGACGTACAAAGCTTGGCCGCCACTTATATCGGGATCCCGCTGTTTGTGCTGGTATGGCTGATTTATCGGATTAAGAACAAGAGCCGCTTGGTACGCTATGAAGATATGCGCTTCCCAGGTGTACGTGCGGTGCAGCCACAAAGTGAGCAACCACACTCTGTGGATAGCAGTGCGACCAAATAAGTATACGTGTTGCTCTTGCTAAGCTAACGATAAAGGCCGCTCATGCGGCCTTTATGTTTTCCTCTCATCCATCTTTATATTGCTCTATTTTTGTTCTCTTTAATGATTCAACGTTTGATCAGCTCTCAACGATGAATTTCACCAACAGATAAGAGATATGTACACGCGCTTGTAAAAGGTAGGCGCAATAGCGGGCTACCTGTATAGATGGTGCAATGTGTTGTATGTCTGCACCAAAAAGGTGCATAGGCATGGTCATCAGCACTGCTCTCACTCACGCAAACTTCATTTATCCAGCCAGTTCAGCCCTCGCCCACCGAAACACAGATAAAATCAGCCCGCCATTCAGCTCAACATAATGTCTACGTAGTTCAAAATGGGCTACACCATGATGTTCGCGTGAGTTGTGTTATGGCGATATTTACCACACATTTGCTGGCATGACAGAGCAAGAATATCTGCTACCCCATCTTTTATCCGTTTAACTGCCTTTGCATCTGAACAGGTCACCACTCATAAATAAAACATATTTAACACCGCGTTCATCTTTGGCATACATTGTGCGTATATCACCGTAGTCAGGTCATCCTGTTAACAAGAAGGGAACAGCATGAAACTTATTACTGTGATCATCAAACCGTTCAAATTAGAGGATGTCCGTGAGGCTCTTTCTGCATTAGGAGTTCAAGGGCTAACTATCACTGAAGTTAAGGGATTTGGTCGTCAGAAAGGCCATACCGAGTTGTACCGTGGCACCGAGTATGTGGTGAATTTTCTGCCAAAGGCAAAAATTGAAATCGCCATCTCCGATGACCAGCTGGATGCGGTGCTGGATGCCATTCAAAAATCGGCCTATACCGGAAAAATTGGTGACGGCAAAATTTTTGTCTGCGAATTACAACAGGTGATCCGGATCCGTACCGGTGAAACTGACGACGCTGCACTTTAAGTGCGCTGTTAAGGAGAAAAAGATGATGACGCTCTCTACACGCATGCTCACAGCGACCGCCGGTCTCACCGGCTTGCTCACCCTACCGGCCGCCATGGCCGAAACTGCCGCGCCAGTGATTAATAAGGCCGATGATGTTTGGTTGTTAGTCGCCAGTGCGATGGTGATTCTGATGTCACTGCCCGGTTTGGCCCTGTTTTACGGTGGGCTGGTGCGCTCTAAAAATATGTTATCGGTACTGGCACAAGTATTTACCGTGTTTGCTGCGATCACCGTACTGTGGATTGTGTACGGTTACTCGATTGCCTTTACCGAAGGCAATGGCTTTTTCGGCTCGTTCAATAAGGTGCTACTTAAAGGGGTCACGCCAGATTCGTTGGCGGCAACCTTCAGCAAAGGCGTCGCCGTACATGAACTGCTGTATGTGGTATTCCAAGGCGCATTTGCCGCAATCACCTGCGGTCTGATTGTCGGTGCGTTTGCCGAGCGCATGAAATTTGCCGCGGTACTGCTGTTTTGCGTGGTCTGGTTCACCCTCTCTTATCTGCCGATGGCGCACATGGTTTGGTACTGGGCGGGTCCTGATGCCTATACCAGCGCAGAAGCGGCGACAGCTGCAACCGCAACGGCCGGTTATCTGTTCCGTCATGGCGCGCTGGATTTTGCCGGAGGCACGGTCGTACATATCAACGCCGCAGTGGCTGGATTAGTGGGCGCTTACATGGTCGGACGGCGCGTAGGTTTCGGGCGTGAAGCCATGAAGCCACACAGTTTGACGATGACCATGATTGGAGCCTCTTTACTGTGGTTTGGCTGGTTTGGTTTCAACGCCGGTTCAGCACTGGAAATGAATGGCACCGCAACCTTGGCCTTTGTGAACACATGGGGTGCAACCGCCGCGGCTACTCTGTCATGGCTGTTTGCTGAGTGGATATTAAAGGGCAAACCCTCTTTACTGGGCGCAGCGTCAGGCGCAGTTTCTGGTCTGGTCGCAATTACACCGGCCTGCGGATTCGTCGGTGTCGGTGGTGGGCTGATTATCGGTTTGCTGGCTGGTATTGCCGGTTACTGGGGTGTCCATGCGCTCAAACGCTGGCTGAGTGTGGACGATGCGCTGGATGTGTTCGGCGTGCACGGTGTTTGCGGTATTCTGGGCGCTATTTTAACGGGCGTGTTTGCAGATCCTGCACTTGGCGGAACCGGTGTGTGGGATTATGTCACTAATAGCGTTGCCCCATATGCAATGTGGGAGCAGGTGAAAATCCAAGCACTGGGTGTTGGCATCACTATCTTATGGTCTGGCGTAGTGGCTCTGATTTGCTACAAACTGGTCGACTTGGTGGTAGGCCTGCGCGTGGCAGAAGAAGACGAACGCATTGGGCTTGATGTCACTACCCATGGCGAGAATGCTTATAACCAGTGATTTAACCGGTCATGGAGGGCGTAAGATTGTATGTAAGTGGTGACTTA
Organism: Plesiomonas sp. PI-19; assembly: GCF_021368255.1. Classification (NCBI taxonomy): domain Bacteria; kingdom Pseudomonadati; phylum Pseudomonadota; class Gammaproteobacteria; order Enterobacterales; family Enterobacteriaceae; genus Plesiomonas; species Plesiomonas sp. PI-19. The sequence goes on along the minus strand of NZ_JAJNMQ010000001.1, from coordinate 792,880 downwards.
CCAGCGACGCGCTTTCAGTTACCTTACATGATGTTTCATTAAGCGAAATCTATGCTTCGCTCTACCTGCAGAGATGCCCTATCCGGCATCTCTGCTCTATTTTGCAGCTCAGACTCTATCTACTATTCCACTGGTACGCATATCACTCGCGCACACTGCCATTGCAGGTAACCGCTAGTCGCAGAGCGAAGTTGATGCTAACTCACGCACAAATTCGCGTTTGATGGTGGTCGGAGTAATGTAGAACACGGTCACGGTATCACCGCTTTGGATGTAGGCAGCACGAAAGTTGACCTTATCGACCACCACTTTATATTCCTGAATGGTCAGCTGGTGTCTTTTCAAATCGTAAGCCGGTTTTATTTTATGCGGACGATGCAAAATGATCTCCGGTAATACCGTGTGCACATTGTGTTTTACGGCCGCTTCGTACTGCGCATATTTTCTGAAAAAACGCTGCAGGTACTTATTGTCTTCCAACTCGATAGTTAACATCATCGGCACTTATGCTCGTATTTACACTCATCATTGACTCTATAAGCAGTATACGCCGCCGGAGTGCACTCTTAGACTCTGTGAATTGTTATAAATGATAAGTGATGATGTGCGGATTTATCTGGGCCACGCAGGCGTTCACGGTCTCGCTGCCGTAGCACAAGCTTACGGCAGCGGTGAGGTTATGAGGTTTTAAGCGTTGAATATTTCGTCTTAAATGACGGGTTAAATATCAAACTGCAAAACGTGCTCGTCTTGCGGCTCTTTCCAGATAGCTTCTTTGATATCGCTGATACTTAACGACGGATTACAAATCTGCATAAAGCGCAGCACATAAGCGCGCTGATACTGCGCGCGGCGTACCGCTAACCATGCGGTATTTGGGGTGAACAGGTGGCTGGCATTGAGCTGCACCAGATCGATATCCTTACGTGGGTCAAAGGCCATCGAGGCCATAATCCCAACCCCCATATCCAGCTCGACATAGGTTTTGATGACATCGGCATCTTGCGCACTGAGCACCACATCGGCGGTTACGCCAGCTTGGGCAAATGCCGCATCAATACGGGAACGCCCCGTTAGACCGGGGTAATAGGTGATCAACGGATACGCTGCCAGCACTTCGTGAGTCAGTACCGGCTCATGCACCAGAGGATGGTTTTTCGGCACCACCACTGAGTGATACCAGCGATAATATTCAAAGCACACCAAATCAGGATGCTCATTAACCCGTTCACTGGCGATGCCAATATCCACTTCACCGCTTAGCAATAATGAGACTATCTCATCAGGACTAGCTTGATTGACGCCCAACTGCACTTTCGGAAACAGCGGACGAAACTCTTTAATCACCCCAGGTAATGAAAAACGGGCTTGCGTGTGCGTAGTGGCGACACGCAGATAACCGCTATCGGTAGCTGAATACGACGAAGCCAGACGCCGGATATTTCCGGCATCAGTCAACATTCGCTCGACAATCACCAACAACTCTTTACCCGGATCAGTCATGCCGAGCAGCCGTTTACCGCGCCGGATAAAAATCTCGATCCCCAGCTCTTCCTCAAGATCCTTGATATGACGGCTAACACCAGACTGCGAGGTAAACAACGAATTGGCCACCTCGGTCAGATTGTAATTACGACGGGCCGCCTCGCGGATGATCCTGAGTTGCTGGAAATTCATGCGGCTTTTTCTCCCTGTGTGCCAGCGGCAGAACGGCTCACATCCTGAGCGTTACTGTCCGGATAAATATGTACTCGCTGCGGGCATAAACGCACCCGACTCCCCGAGGCCAAACCGAGGCGGCTGAGCTGATCGCGATTCATCTCGACCTCAATCACCGCCTGACGGCTGTCTGTTACCTCAGTGATAAATTCCACCCGAGTCACAGCGCCCAAACGCAACAAACGACTGACGCGCGCCGGAGTGCCTACGTTAACATCTGCCGGTAAAACTTCAATATCATGTGGCCGGACAAACGCCACTGCCTGTGAGCCAAACGCATAATCAAGCGCACTGCTAGCAGGCAAAACATGACCATCAAAGTGGATCTGCTGGCCCTGAATTTGCGCCGGTAGCAGATTGACCGTACCGAGGAATTGATGCACAAACGGTGTAGCCGGTGTTTCATACACCTCTTCCGGTGAGCCAATCTGCTCCACCTGCCCTTTATTCATCACCACGATGCGGTCAGCCACTTCCAACGCTTCTTCCTGATCATGAGTCACAAACAAACTGGTGACATGCAATTCATCATGCAGTTGACGCAACCAGCGGCGTAATTCTTTGCGCACCTGCGCATCCAATGCACCAAACGGCTCATCCAGCAACAAAACCTGCGGCTCAACCGCCAAGGTACGTGCCAGTGCCACACGCTGACGTTGCCCGCCCGATAATTCATTCGGATAACGCCCCGCCAAATGGCCCAAGTGCACCAGTTCTAACAGAGTATTCACTTTGCGCCGAATCGTTGCTTCATCAGGACGCAATTTACGCGGCTTAACGCGCAAACCAAACGCCACGTTTTCAAACACCGACATATGACGGAACAGCGCATAGTGCTGAAAAACGAACCCCACTTGGCGATCACGAGCTGTCAACGCCGACACATCCTGCCCATTGAGCAGAATCTGGCCGCTATCTTCTTGCTCTAAGCCAGCAATAATGCGCAATAACGTGGTTTTCCCACACCCAGATGGCCCCAGTAACGCGGCCAATTCACCGGATGGAAAGGTCAGGTTGATATCATGCAACGTAGCAAAACCATTAAACGCTTTTTGAATATGTCTGACTTCAACGCTCATCATTGCGCTCCTTTGAGCAACTGGGCTTTTTGCCGCTCACGCAGCCGATCAATCACGGTTTCTACTGCCAACGTAATCAGGCCAAATCCGGCCAACAAGCTGGCCACCGCAAAGGCAGCGGAGAATTGGTATTCGTTGTATAAAATTTCGATATGCAATGGCATGGTATTGGTCATGCCGCGAATATGGCCAGAAACCACAGACACCGCGCCAAACTCACCCACCGCACGGGCCGTACAGAGCAACACGCCGTACAGTAAACTCCAGCGGATCCCCGGTAAGGTAACGCGCCAAAACATCACCCAACCGTTGGCACCCAACATGATGGACGCTTCTTCTTCGTCCACGCCTTGTGATTGCAGTAACGGCAGCACTTCACGCGCCACAAAAGGCACCGTAATAAAGGTGGTCGCCAGTACGATCCCTGGGGTGGAGAAGATAATTTTCCAATCCATATATTCCAACCAGGAACCAAACCAGCCTTGACTGCCAAACAGCATCACAAACATCAAGCCAGCCACTACCGGCGAGACTGAAAAAGGCAGATCAATCAACGTCAGCAGTGCTTGTCGACCCGGAAAACTAAAACGCGCAATCGCCCATGCCGCCGCCACCCCAAACACAATATTCAGCGGTACCGACAGTAACGTCACCGAAAGCGTTAATAGCAAAGCAGATATCGCATCGCTGTCACTTAACGCGGCCCAATAATTACCCAGCCCTTTGCTCAGCGCCGAGACAAAAATGGTTACCAGCGGGATCACCAAGATCAACGTAAACCAGAGTAATGCGATGCCGATAAGAGCATAACGCACCCACGGTGATTCAGATTGGCGCGCACTCATAAACGATCCTCCTTGATCCCTTTACGGCTCCATGCGTGCAGTTGATTGATCAGCAGCAGTAGGATGAACGACACACCGAGCATCACTACGGCGATGGCACTGGCCCCTGCATAGTCATATTCTTCCAGATGGCTCATGATCATCAGCGGGGCGATTTCCGATACCATCGGGATATTCCCTGCAATAAAAATCACCGAGCCGTATTCGCCAATGGCGCGGGCAAACGCCAAGGTAAAACCGGTAATAATGGCCGGTAACAAGGCTGGGAAGATCACGCGGATAAATGTTTGAGCGCGGGTAGCCCCTAAGCAAGAAGCCGCTTCCTCTAACATGGCTTCATGCTCGCGCAGCACCGGCTGTAAGGTGCGCACCACAAAGGGCAGCCCGATAAAAATCAGTGCAATCACTATGCCGGTTGGGTTAAAGGTCAATTTCACCCCATGCGGCTCCAGCAGATGACCAATCACACCATTGCCCGCAAATACCGCGGTCAATGCAATGCCAGATACCGCCGTTGGCATCGCAAACGGTAAATCCACTAAGGCATCCACCAGCTTCTTGCCGGGAAATTCATAACGCACCAACACCCACGCCAATAAAACCCCAAACAGGGTATTGAGGGTGGCGGCAATAAATGCAGCGCTAAAACTGAGTCGATAGGAAGCCAGTACGCGCGGTTCGGTTACTACCGCCCAGAATTCGCTCAATGACAGGTGTGTAAAGCTATAGATCACCAACGCTGACAGCGGTAACAGCACTATCAGCCCCAGATACAACAAGGTAAAACCCAGTGTGGGCCCCATCCCTGGAATTACGGTAAATGAACGAACGGCCATCAAACTCTCCCGCGCTATGCTGCCACACCCTGTGGCCCCTGCTCCTGTCACGCTACTATCGCGCGCGGCTTATCGGGGGAGAAATAAGGAAAATATCTTTCTTTTCCCTGTTTTCAGCTAAAGGCGGGAATCGCCATAAAAAACGGCGCGTTATCGCGCCGTGGAATGAGATATAACGATTTGGTTGTTCAAACACTGGCTGACGTAATGCTACTTACGCCAGCAATGTATACCTATCGTGTATGCCTGACAGAGAACCTTGCGTTTGTTAGTTGACCGAAAAGGAAGAAACGAACTGCCGTTAACCTCCCGGCGTATAAATTTGGTCAAAAACGCCGCCGCGTGCGAAATGCACTTTTTGCGCCTGCTCCCAATTGCCAAACAGGTCTCGCACCGTAAATAGATTAACGGTACCAAATTGGTTCGCGGTTTCTTTGGCAACTTGCGGATCAGTTGGGCGATAGTAATTTTTGGCCGCCACGCGCTGGGCTTCTGGCGAGTAGAGATAGGCTAAATACTCTTTTGCGACTGCCTCAGTCCCACGTTTTTGCGCCACTTTATCCACCACCGCCACCGGCGGCTCAGCCAACACCGAGACTGATGGCGTGACTATCTCAAAGCGATCACTGCCAAGCTCTTTGAGTACCAGATAGGCTTCGTTTTCCCACGTAATCAGCACATCGCCAATTCCGCGCTCCACAAACGTGGTGGTCGCGCCGCGCGCACCGGAGTCCAGTACTTTGACATTGCGATACAGCTGACTGACGAATTGCCGCGCCGCCTCTTGTGACTGGCCATTGTTCTTCAACGCATAACCCCATGCTGCCAGATAATTCCAGCGCGCTCCGCCGGAAGTTTTTGGATTGGGCGTGATCACTTCAACATCGTTTCGGATCAGATCATTCCAATCTTTAATCTGCTTAGGGTTATCTTTACGCACCAAAAAGACAATGGTGGAGTTGAACGGAGTGGCATGATGCGGATAAGCCTCGGCCCAGTTATCGGCCACCAAGCCGCGTTTAGCAATGGTGTCAATATCATAGGCCAACGCCAACGTGACGACATCGGCTTCCAAGCCGTCTAATACCGCGCGGGCTTGTTTGCCGGAACCGCCATGAGATTGTTTAACAGTCACCTCATCACCGTGCTGTTTTTTCCAATGCTGGGAAAATAACGCATTGTATTCGGTGAATAATTCACGGGTGGGATCGTATGAGGCATTCAGTAAGGTAATTTCAGCTGCCGACGCGGTATTCAATACCAGCCCGGCAGCCATCATCCATGACAGCACTCGTAATTTCATGTTGTTTGCTCCTGCGTGTTCCACTGACGAAGTAATACGTCATGTTGTAAACGGAGCACGCCGGAATAAAAAACAAGAAAAGGTGCTATGAATAGCTAAAAAACTGAAATAGCCGTGACCGCGCAATTACGGATAAATTTCGATTGGTGTACCCGGCTCAACCGAGCGCCATAATTCATCCATGTCATGGTTTAGCAGCGCGATACAACCGTTAGTCCAGTTAGAGCGCTGTACTTTGCTATTCAACACCGCATTCGGCTGACCATGAATCATCAGCATGCTGCCGGGGTGAACCCCCATTTGCTGCGCGCGGTTCATGTCTTCCACATTGGGATACGAGATATGAATAGCTCGATAATACTGTGAATCTTCCTTTTTATAATCAAGAAGATAACGACCTTCAGGGGTGCGGTTATCCCCTTTCATCAGTTTCGGTCCCACAGGGTTAGCCCCGAGAGCGATCCAAAAACTTTTGATCTCTTTGCCGTCCCGCATTAATGCCAGACGGTACTGCGATTTTTTTACCACTACCAGATCGGCTTTCGCCGGCTCCTGCGACAAACTGGCAGCGGCCGGGGCAGCAGATAACAAGCCAGCCACCGACAGGCACAACACAGACAACAAGCGCATTTTGACTCTTTACTCTCTAACGATTTAATAAGGCGAAACGTAAAATAGGGGATATTTTGTGCGTATCATAAAGAGCCGTATCAAACTTGCAATAGGCGTTTTATTGTCATGTTTTTATGTGATCATTAAATTGCGTGCTGTTTTATTTGCATAGATGCATATCCTGTTGAATTAAAATTACTTACCAGTATTTCTATCCAGCAAATACACAATGAGTCAGCATTTAACTCTATTTCCAGTTCGTTAACCCGATCAACTTTTAGTGTGCTTCCCTGTGTTATAGGCAGCGTTCCAAGCATTAACTGTAAACACATCAGCATTCATGGCTACAGCAAGCATAAATATTACGCTTCACGCGCGGGCTTACTGTTCAAAACGAATAAGCGATGAAAAGCGCGTAATCCCACGAATCCAACTGATTAACCCCCACACTTTGATAACCCACATTGAGATCAATTTGCCAGTTCTTGCCAGCCAAGGTTCTCACACCTCCCCGCACAAATCCTTGCGCATCAGGCTGTAAGTCACTGTTTTGATTTATCGTATTGTAATAAACACCAAGCTCGCCATACGGTACCAACAGATGCCCATCTGCGGTTTCCAATCGAGTGTTAATTTCCGTGCTTGCCTGCAATTGACCTGACTCGCTGCTTTGGCCTGCAACATATATGGCTAACGGTGTATTGCGTAAGTTGCCAGACAGTCGGTAGGATTTTCCTTGCTCATACAAGTAGGAAAATCCTAGTTTGGGTCGTAATGTAGTGTTTTCACTCAATGGATATTCACCGAGCACATTGACACCAGCACCATACTGAACCGGATTATTTTCCCCTGAAAGGGCCAGAAGTTTGTAGCGATGCTGTACTTCACCTACCGTGGCTTGGCCAAATACAGACCAGTGGTCTGACAGACGATAAGCCAGATAGGGGCCGGCCATGATATTCCGGCTATCACGGCTAATTTGCCCGGAAAAGCTCTCGTTTTTCTGGTCGCTGACCAATAACATCAATCCCAATGCCACATCGGGGGATATTTGTTTATCCGCCCCCAATGTGACCGTTTTCACTCGCTCATCAATTTCACTAAAACCGCGCTGATTCGAAGAATGTACGACTTGAAAATCAACCCACGAATTCCATTCGGTAGGCTCAAGCAAGTCACGTCCAGGCGTTAGTGGAGCCTGCGCTAACAGTGCATTGAGATTTTCACAACGCGATAGGGATTCGGCACTAAAGCCTCCCTTGCTATCTGGCTGTAACATGGGGCAGTACTGGAGCAAATCTGCTTTAGCCACCATATACGACTGCTCATTCACCTTAATCTCGATCGGTTGAATCGGCGTAGGCTTGTTCACAATCGGCAGTTCTGGCAGCTCAGGCAAGACGACATTGGGTAGCTCCGGGCGAGCCGGTAACACCACCACGGGTCGCTGTGGCAACTCAGGCCTAACCGCAACCGGTAACTCTGGTTTTCCTGGTCGAATGACTTCGGGCAAACTCGGCTTTTCTGGCCGAACAACTTCAGGACGCTCGGGTTTCACCGGAGGTCGCCATGTGGGCGGCAAGAGCGGATTTAATTGATTACGCGACTGCAAGAAGCAATCAAAAGAGCCATCGGCCTTCAACCGATCTAATTTATGCGTACCATTCACATCATCCCGTACAATGTCAGAAGCGCTGATGTGAATTGAAGCACTCTCCGTTTGCCATTGATCGATAGATGCCACTCCCGGCGCACTGAGGCGAAATGAGTCTGGGCGATTACTTAAAATAAGCCAATATGACTTGGAGCTATCGGCATTGCGCCCTAAATAATCTAACGCTGTCGATTCAAATCTATCCGGACAATCTGCAGCTTGAGATGGCTGAACAATACCTCCGGCGATAGTAACCAGAATAAGGTGATACCACGTTATAGCTGAATATTTAGCTCTGTGACTCATGGGAATGGCTCCCTATTATTCTATGAAATACATATAGTTATTTCACTAGTCACACAAACTGCTGATGCTGCCCCAAGTATTGCCACTTGAGTACATCAATCCTAACTAGTTACCCCTAAACATTTTCTTATTGCTTTTACACCAACGCCTAATCAAAAAACAAAGGATACCCACTCGAGTAAAGAACATGCGACGCGCTCTATCACAGCAATTATGAGAGGAAATTGAATAATTGCCATCTTAGGGGCAACGTCTAAAGCGCAAGATTATTTGCCGCAGGGAATGGCTCTATTGCTCTATCTTTATCAGGTAATAACAAAACAACCTCTGACAAGATTGTCTATTTATTGGAAGTGTTCATCGCTGCGGAAAAACAAAAAATAAGCGTGTATGGATAAAAACAAAAAACCAACAGCACCGACTCAGATAACTGTGGATTTGGACGATTTTTAACTGGAGAGTTTTGACAGGTAGGATTGGTAGGCGCTAAAACGGGTGGAGGCCCTACCAGCCACATCCCGGCACTCGAGTCCTATGCCTTGGCTGCTTCCTTCCGGACCTGACCAGGTCGACATAGTATCAATGCGGGAGGACCAATAGAGCCTCCATTGACAAACTTTCACCGTGTTGCCGTGAAAGCGCGGTGATTATCGGAGATGCGAGCAGAGAATGCAACCCCCTAGCGGTTTAGATGTTGTTTTCTTGCTCATTCTCCTCCAATAAAGATTCGCCCATCAACTCAACCAGTAATAAAACTAACCACATCATCAAGATGGGCAAAGAGATCTGCTCGACCGGATAAAGTGCCAGAACCGCAAACGGCAGGGTCGGCAGTAACCAACCTAAACGGTATAAATGCACCGCATAATGGCCTTTTTGTAGCATTTGTACCGCCGCGATAAGACCGATCAGCGACAACACCGCCAACGTCTGCATCGGCAGCCACAAACTAAATGGGATCGCGACCACCAGCAGCGCCATGAAATTACCGGCCGGCGCACGCCAACCGCGACAAATCAGCCACACCGCCGCCACGGCCAAAAATTGGCACAGCGTGACCCACGGTGAGCCAGGAATGCCACCGGCATTTTGCAACGCCATTATGGCACTCGGCATCGCCACCCAAGGGATAAACAGGCCAAATTTCAAGCTCAGTGGGGCATGGCGCGAAAATAATACAGCCAACATCGGATACGCCATCAAGGTAGCGGCGGTCAGACTAATCGGCTGCTCGGCCAAGGTGCCGGCAAATAAGGTGATCACCGCCACCAGCAACCCACCGCGCAGCCCGGCTTGCGGAAGCAACCAGACCACCAGCAAGATGGCTAACACAGGATTAAACTCAGTAACAGAATGCGTTCCGGCCATTACACAAATAACTGCCAGCGCTAACGCTACCAGTGACAGAATGATTCCGCGCATACTTCACCTCCCGTGTTAAATCCTCAGTACATCGTTCACCTTATCAGTTGATTCTTTTTACTTATGTTAATAAATGCGACTTTTGTCAAACTGCCTAGGCCGCATTCTTGCCCTAATCCTGAAATTGTGCGGTTAAACGACAACAGCCACGGCAAATTGGTCACATTTCGACAGATTCTGATAAAAAATGATGGCCTTTCGGCAGCCGATTGTTCGCTCATTGCATAGCGGTTTACCGGAGTGCGGCCGGTTGATGCTATCCTTTGCTCATCAAATCACATACCACAGCGCAGAGACAAAGAATGCTGTCTGTCTCGCAGTGTTATAAGAGGTAGAGCAATGAGTGATGTTTTAGCAGGGCTGCTTCAGCTGCTGAATCTGGAGAAAATTGAAGAAGGATTATTCCGCGGTCAGAGTCAGGATCTGGGGTTACGCCAAGTATTTGGTGGCCAAGTGATCGGACAAGCCCTGCACGCCGCCAAGCAAACTATTCCGGCCGAACGTTTGGTGCATTCGTTCCATAGTTACTTTTTGCTGCCCGGTGATAGCCATAAACCGATTGTTTACGACGTGGAAAATCTGCGCGATGGCCACAGCTTCAGCACTCGCCGTGTCAGCGCTATCCAAAATGGTCGCCCTATTTTCTATCTGACCGCCTCTTTCCAAACACAAGAAGAAGGCTTTGAGCATCAAGATGTGATGCCTGCCGTACCACAACCGGAAGAGTTGATGTCAGAGCTGGATATTGCGCGCAAGATGGCCCATCTACTACCGGCCAGCGTGCGCGATAAATTCTTGTGTGAACGCCCCATTGAAATGCGCCCCGTGAAATTCCACAACCCTCTGCAAGGCGATGTGGAAGAGCCGGTGCGTTATGTGTGGTTTAAAGCCAACGGGACAATGCCCGATGATCTGCGGGTACACCAATATCTGCTGGCTTACGCCTCTGACTTTAACTTCCTGCCGACAGCGCTACAGCCACACGGCAAAGGCTTTCTTGAAGCGGATATGCAAGTGGCTACGCTGGATCACTCAATGTGGTTCCATCGCCCATTTAGAATGGATGACTGGCTGCTGTACGCCGTGGAAAGCCCATCGGCATCCGGTGCCCGTGGGCTGGTTCGTGGCCGCTTCTTTACCCGCGACGGCAAATTGATCGCCACTACAGTTCAAGAAGGCTTAATTCGTCAACGGCCACAGAAATCCTGAAACCTGACGGGGTTTACCACTCTTTTTCCGCACGAATCATCAAAACCGGACCTTAGGTTCGGTTTTTTATTTTCACCTCGTTATCCTCATAAGTATTGTTATCGGCTTTATTTTAGATAATACTAATTTAAATAAACCTAAATTATGAGGGTAACCCATGACCAAGATTGTGATTGTCGGCGGTGTCGCCGGTGGCGCTTCCGCAGCAGCCAGAGCTCGCCGGGTCAGTGAGCAGGCGCAAATCATCATGCTCGAGCGTGGTGAATATATTTCGTTTGCCAACTGTGGGTTGCCTTACCATATCGGCGGCACCATCCCTGAGCGCCAATCGTTATTGCTGCAAACACCCGAAAGCTTCAAGCGCCGCTTCAATGTGGAAGTGCGCGTGCGCCATGAAGTGATGAGCATTGATCGTGAGGCGAAACAGTTAACTGTACGCAACCTGCAAACGGGCGAAACCTATCAAGAAAGCTACGATAAATTGTTGCTCAGCCCAGGCGCGTCGCCTATTCGTCCGCCGATTCCTGGCTTTAACAACCCTAAAGTGCTGACGCTACGCAATGTTCCGGATATGGACAAAATCATTGCCGCCCTCACCACGCTGTCACGTCAGCATGTGACCGTGGTTGGGGGAGGGTTTATCGGATTGGAAGTGGCCGAAGCGCTGCGTGAACGCCAGATCCCCGTGACACTGCTGGAGCTGGCACCGCAAGTGATGACCAGTCTGGACGAGGACATGGCCGGCTTTCTGCACCAAGATCTGGTCAACCACGGTATTGACCTGCGTCTGCGCACAGGTCTGAGCGCGGTAGAAGAGCAAGGCGATAGCCTGCTGCTGCAATTATCTGATGGGCAGCGTTTGGAAACCGGTCTGGTGATCGCCGCCATCGGTGTGTCACCGGATACCCAATTAGCCCGCCAAGCAGGGCTCGAGCTCGGCGCGCGTGGTGGTATTCAGGTCAGCGACACGATGCAGACTTCCGATCCGGATATTTATGCAGTGGGTGATGCGGTGGAAACCCGTCATCTAGTGACCGGCCAAGCCGGTTTGATCCCTCTGGCCGGTCCGGCCAACCGTCAAGGTCGCATGGCCGCCGACAATATGTTAGGGCACAGCGAGCAATATCGCGGCACCCAAGGCACGGCCATTTGCAAAATCTTTACCCTCGCCGCCGCCAGTACCGGTTTGAGCGAGAGACTGGCACGCAACAATGGCTTTAACATCGAAGCGGTGCATGTGCATACCGGCAGTCATGCCGGCTATTATCCCGGCGCACATCCAGTGAGCCTCAAGCTGATTTATGAAGTGCCAAGTGGACGCCTGTTGGGTGCACAGGCGGTGGGGCGTGATGGGATCGACAAGCGTATCGATGTGCTCGCCGTTGCCTTGCGCGCGGGTATGAGCGTGTATGATTTGCAGCATCTGGAGCTGACCTACGCACCACCGTTTGGCTCAGCCAAAGACGCCATCAACCAAGCAGCTTTTGTCGCTACCAACCAGCTCAAAGGCGATGTACCGGTTTGCCATCCTGCCGATATTCTCAACCCAACGGCCGAGCAGTTCCTGTTGGATGTGCGTAATCCGGCCGAGCTGACTAACATTGGGGCGATCCCAGGTGCGATGAATATTCCGGTTGATGATCTGCGCCAACGCCTGCATGAGCTGCCACAGGACAAAGAGATCTTGGTGATCTGCCAAAGTGGTTTGCGTGGCACCGTTGCTTGCCGCATCTTGCAACATCATGGCTTACGTTGCCGTAACTTAAGCGGTGGCTATATTCAATTTGCAGCCGCTACGCGCCGCTTTTAAGCCGTGTGAAACGTTAAACCACGTAAAGCGTTAAGCCGCGTGAAAAGTATGGTGCCAACCGCACCAGAGGTGCGCCTTACATCCCTTGCCAGTCAGCATAATCCACTGGCGAGGGATAAACGTAACAGCCACCTACGAATAACGACGCTACTAACAAGGATATAAGTATGCTTTCTGAGAGCTTTACTTTTGCTAGTGCCCTGCTAGGACTCGCGGGCGGCGCGATGATCGGCTTATCAGCACTGCTGCTGCTCAAAGGTGCAGGCCGGATCGCGGGGATCAGTGGGATCCTGAACGGCCTTTTGCATCCCGATAAAAACTGGTTGTGGCGCGCCCTGTTTATTGTCGGCATGGTCGCCGGTGGCGGCTACACCGCCAAGCTGATGGGGATCACCTTAGGTGCAACGTTAAGCGCATCGTGGCCACTGCTGATCATCGCCGGTTTTCTGGTCGGTTTTGGTGCACGCTTAGGCAATGGCTGTACCAGCGGCCACGGGATCTGCGGCATGGGACGCCTCTCGGTACGCTCCATCATCGCCACCAGCACCTTTATGCTGACCGGTTTTATCACTGTGTATCTGTTAAAGCATGTATTTGGCGGTTAATCCGACCGGATTTAAGGAGATATCATGCGTTATCTGTTCAGCCTGTTATGTGGCCTGTTATTTGGCAGCGGACTGACTGTTTCCGGAATGAATGAGCCGGCACGGGTACAGGGCTTTTTAGACTTGGCCGGACCGTGGGACCCAACACTGGCCTTCGTGATGGGCGGCGCGTTATTGGTGTTCGGTATCGGTTATTTCCGTTGGGTGAAAAGCTGTCCACAAGCACTGTGCGGCGATCCCATTCCGCCCGTTCCGGCTAAAAAGTTGGATGTAAAATTGATTGGCGGCGCTGCGGTATTCGGTATTGGTTGGGGACTGGCAGGGATCTGCCCAGGGCCTGCCATCACCTTATTGGCCGCGCCCTCGCTTGGCGTATTGTTATTTGTCGCAGCTATGCTGATAGGCTTGTGGGTTGGCGACTGGATGGCGCGTTGATCATCGCCCACAACGCAGGTCAACACCGTCTTTGACTTTAAGCTAACAAGACAAAGAGGCCCAGCTACCCGAACACTGGATATCTGCGCCTCTTTTTATATTGAGCTTTATATTAAGCTATTCTATCGGGCGACTTTATGAGTAATTGAGCACAGCCAAAAATCAGCGCACACCACATACAACTCATGCCAGCGACATTGACGTCCCCGTTTGTTGTAACGTCCACATCTGGGTGTAACGACCATTACGCGCCAACAGCGCCTCATGGGTACCCTGCTCGACAATCCGCCCACGGTGCAACACCACAATCTGACTGGCTTCCACAATAGTCGACAAGCGGTGGGCAATCACCACTAAGGTGGTGTGTTGCCGTACCACGGCCAGCGCGGTTTGAATTGCCTGCTCAGTGCCGGAGTCAATATTGGCCGTCGCCTCATCGAGGATCAAAATTTTCGGTTGCTGCACCAACACCCGCGCCAGTGCCAGCAACTGTTTTTGTCCCACCGATAGGTTGTTACCCTGCTCGCCCAGTAAGGTATCCAGCCCTGCATTCATGGCGCGAACCACGCCATCGAGCTGCACCTTTTCTAATACATCCCAAATCAGGCTATCGCTCACTTCGCGCCCCAAGGTGACGTTATCACGTACCGAGGCGGCCAACACCACCGGATCTTGCTGCACCATCGCGATATCGCGCCGCAGCACGTCATGGGATAACTGAGCAATCGGCTGTCCACCTAAGGCAATTTGCCCCTGCGTGACAGGGTAATAGCCCATCAGCAAGCTGGCTAAGGTGCTTTTACCGCTGCCAGTATGACCGACCAAGGCCACAAAATCGCCATCCGGCACCTGCAACGAGATCTGCTGCAACACCGGTTCATTCGGCTTATAACCGAAAGAGACATCCTCAATGGCGATACGTCCGTCCGGCAGCGGTTGCGCATGCTCACCGTAGTGCTGCGCAGGCGCGTCCATCAACGAGAAAATCCGCTCACCCGCCACAATTGATTGCTGCAGCATGGATTGCTGTGAGGTCAGTTCAATCAGCGGCTCATTCATGCGCCCCAAATAGCTGATAAACGCATACAGTACGCCAACCCCCACACTGCCGGCTGCTGAAAAGCCAAACACCATCAGGAGGCCGCTCAGAATACAGGCAGAAATCAGACTTAACAGTGGGCGCAATAACACCGCATCCAGACGCAAAGCCTGCATACGCGAGCGATAGTGGGCATGACTTTGCGCCGCCAGTTTTTCACCCATGCGCGCTTCTTGTCGCATTTGCTGGATCACATGGATCCCGCTGATGGTTTCGTTAAAGCCATCATTGATCCCCGCTAACCGTTCCCGCACCGCACGCACCACCGGAATACTGCGCTTTTGATACACCGCCATCACGGTCAACACCACAGGAAACATCACCGATGCCACCAACGCCATCTTCCAGTTCAGCGAGAACATAGCCACCAACATGACGCTGATCAGCGCGATATTGCGCAGCAATGTCACCAACACCGTAACGTACAGATCTTTAATCACCTCGGTGTCATTGGTCACTTTCGAGATCAATTGCCCGACCGGCTGAGTATCAAATACGGCCAGCGGCTGCATAACTGCGGCATTAAACACATCACATCGAATATCCTGCACCACCTTCAACGCTACTTTGTTAAAGCGCAGAGATTGAAAATAGTGCAGCGTCCCCGCCGCCACTTGCAGCAATAAAAACGCCACCAATAAGCTTAAAACCGGCCATAGGGGTAAACGTCCAGCCGCCAAAAAATGATCAATGAAATAGCTGACCAACAGCGGCCCACCGACTTCCGCCGCAGACGCTAACCACAGCATCGCGGTCGCCAGAATAAAATCGCGGCGATAAGGCTGGCCATAGCCTAATAAGCGCTTGAGAGTCGGCCACTGTTCGGAACGATTTAACATACCACTTCTTCCTCATCGTCCCGCTCCAGCGCTTGCTCTAGCTGCTGATAACGGTACATCTCCTGATACCATCCTGGCTGCTGACTGAGCGCCGCATGGGTGCCACGCTGCGCAACCTGACCTTGTTGCAACACCACAATCTCGTCGGCTTCTGCCAAGGCGGAAAGACGATGCGCGGTAACCAACAAGGTACGCCCTTGGCGCCATTGCCGCAGATTATGCAAAATACGGTGCTCGGTTTGGCCATCAACGGCAGACAGCGCATCATCCAAAATCAAGATCTCAGCTTCCAGTAACAAGGCGCGCGCAATGGCGATACGCTGCTTCTGTCCGCCCGAGAGCATCACTCCACGCTCCCCCACCGGCGTATCATAGCCCTGTGGTAAACGCTCGATATCTTCTGCCACACAAGCTAATTCGGCGACATAGCGAATTTGCTCCATGCTGGCTTGCGGACGCCCAAACGCGATATTTTCAGCGATCGAAGCAGAAAACAAAAAGGGAGTTTGACTCACCACCGCCAGCCGTTCACGCCACGCATGCAACTTTAGATCGGCTAACGAAAGCTGGTGAAAGCAGATCGTGCCTTGTTCATCAGTCAACGCGAATTGACGCTGGATCAAGGCCAGCAACGTACTTTTGCCCGAGCCGGTCGCGCCACAAATCCCCAGCATTTGGCCCGGTTTGACTTGCAGCTGCACCGCTTGCAGCGCGGGGTGCTTGCCTTCCGGATACGCAAAGCACTGTACGTTAACATCCAGCACACCGCGCTCGGCAGGCAGATCCAGATGGCCATCCGGCACATCCGGCTCTTCGGCCAAAAGCGCCTGAACCCGCACATACGCCGCACTGCCACGCTCAACAATATTGAACATCCACGCCATCGCCAACATCGGCCAAATCATCAAGCCCAGATACATGATGAAGCTGGTCAACTGGCCCAATGTCATGCTGCCATGCACCACCATCCAGCTACCCCCGCCTACCGCCAGCAGGTTGGCCATCGCGATAGCCACATAGATAGTCGGGTCAAACTTCGCATCGACTTTGGCCACCGACATATTGCGCTGATTCGCATCGGCAGCCGCCTGCGCAAAATGCCCTTGCTGGCGTTTTTCTAAGCCAAATGCTTTCACCATCCGAATACTGGTCAGAGTTTCTTGCACCGTGTTATTCAAACTGGAAAACGCGGCTTGCGCATGACGGAATCGATGATGCAGCTGATCGCCATAGCCTTTGATAAACCACGCCATAATCGGCATCGGTAGCAACGCCAGTAACGTTAATTGCCAACTGAGCTGAGTGCTCATGATGAACAGCACCGCCAATCCCTGCACCATGGAATCGACCAGCGTCAGCACCCCTTCCCCTGCGGCAAACACCACGCGATCGATATCATTGGTGGAGCGCGCCATCAGATCGCCGGTGCGGTGGCGCAGATAAAAACGGCTGTGTTGGCGACTGAGCTGCTGATAAATCGACTGACGCAGCTCTACCGCCAACCGGTAAGATGCGCCAAAAAGTAACACCCGCCACACCACCCGCAGGCCGTATACCAACACGGCACAGCCTAGCAGCAGAGCAATCCAACGCAGCAGATGCGCAGCATCCATCTGCTGCTTATCAATACCGTCGACAATCCGCCCGACAATGGTTGGCGGCAATAATTCGAGCAACGCGATAGAAACCAGTAGCCCGATGGCCCCGGCATAACGTCGCCACTGCTGACGAAAAAACCAGCTCAGTTGCCTGAACAATCCCACACGACATCCTTTATTTTTTTCACATCAGAAATCAATACGTTAATATATGTATTGTCGAGAGCCGGATAGCATATAACAGCCACAATGAAATGATAACTATTTTCATTTAAAATCAACGTAGCGAGTTATGTGTTTGCGTAAAAATGCAGCATCCTGCGTCTCCGGCACTTCGGGTTCCGGCCTTCCATTGTATGCAAAACAGAGTGGATCACACCATGAGCGCACCATCAAGTTGCTACCTTGCCATCGCCCTGCAGGTTTCCTGCCACGAGCAGGATTACTCCTGTGAAATTGATAATGAAATCATTGAATTGATGGCAAAGATTGTGACGCCAGCAGGACAATCCACTGCATCTTTCCATGCCCTCATCCAGCCTAAACTGGAGCCGGAGCTTAGCGAAGAGTGTATACAGCACTCCGGCCTGAGTCAGCAGCAGATTGACGATGCAGACACCTTTCCCGATGTCATGCAGCAATTGATGCACTGGCTGGCAGATTATCCGGTGAGTGGCTGGATGAGCTGGGGAAAAACCGATGCTGTGCTACTGAGCGCCGATTGCGCCCGAACCGATGCGCCGTGGCCACTGCCTGATGACTTAGCCTATCTGGATGCGCGCCGCTGGGTGATGGGCAACAACGGCCAGATGCCATCTTCCAATGCGCCAATACAAACGCGTATCGATGCGTTGGTGGCCTTATTGCCGCACATGTTGGCGAACTAACACGCGACCCGCATTAACTATATAAAAATAAAAGCAAAAATGCCGGACATCTTCATGACCGGCATTTTTATCTCAACCTAACATCAACAGCAACAAGGCGACTAACCGCGCACTACATACATGCCGTAGAGCAGAGGCGATTACTTGTTATCGAATGCGGCTTTATAGTGTTTGCGGCACACCGAAACGTAACTTTCATTACCACCGATCTGCACCTGCTCACCGTCACGCATCGCCACGCCATCGGCATTGAGGCGCAGCACCATATTGGCCTTGCGTCCGCAATAACAGATAGTTTTCAGCTCTACCAGCTTATCTGCCCACGCCAAGAGGTATTTACTGCCAAGGAACAGCTCACCTTGGAAGTCAGTACGTAAGCCATAGCACAATACCGGGATGTCCAAACGATCGACCACATCGGTCAACTGCTCGACTTGCTCACGACTGAGGAACTGACATTCGTCAATCAACACGCAATCTATCGGCTGCGTTTGATGCTCGGCACCAATGCAGGCCAACAGATCTGTCTGCGGAGAAAATAGTAACGCATCAGCCGATAAACCAATGCGGGAGCTGATTTTCCCTACACCAAAGCGGTTATCAATTTCGGCGGTGAAAATCAGGGTACGCAGGCCACGCTCCTGATAGTTATAAGACGACTGTAACAACGCGGTCGATTTCCCCGCATTCATCGCTGAATAGTAAAAATAGAGCTGCGCCATGCGCCAAACTACTCCTGTGTAACACTAAAAATTCAAACCCAAAGAACGAACAGCAGCGGAAAATAAAACCACAACACACAGATAAAAAAAGAGGCGGTTACCCGCCCCTTCTTATCATACTGCTTTTATCGCCACAGGTCGTGGCTGCAGGAAATAAAAGATGCCAATCATGGTAGTGAACAGGACACCCGTCACGGCCAACCCGACCCACGCTGACTGCGTCATGCCCAGCGCAATAAAGCCACCTGCCGACACCCCCGCAACCGCTAAGGTGTATGGCAACTGCGTCGTCACGTGATCTAAGTGATTACAATGTGCGCCAGTGGACGACAAGATAGTGGTATCGGAAATCGGTGAACAGTGATCGCCAAACACCGCGCCCGCCATAACCGCAGCCATGGATGGTAACAGCATGGCGATATCCGCCGCAGCCGCCATATCCGCCGCAATCGGCAGCATGATCCCAAATGTCCCCCAGCTAGTGCCGGTGGAAAACGCCATCAGACCCGCCACCATAAACAGCAGCACCGGCAGCAGGCTCAGTGGCAAGTTGCCCTGAATCAACGACGACAGGTACTTACCGGTCGACATATCCTTGATCACCGCACCGATAGTCCAAGCAAACAGCAGGATATAGACCGCTGGCAACATCGAGCGCATACCACTGAGCAGTGCTTGCAGCAGATCGGCCATTGCCACACGCTGACGCACGGTGGTCAACACCGATAACAACAGACCCACACAACCACCGCTCACCAATGACAGGCCAACATTGGTATTTTCAAACGCACCGATAATGCCAAATGGCTGATTATTGGCGGCCAGTACCTGATAACCGGTAAACAGCATCGCCGAAACGGTCACGACAACTAACGCAATAATCGGGATCAGCAGATCGGAAACTCGACCGGACTCCAGCTCACGCACGCTAAAGCCGTGATCGTTGCTCTGCTCTTCCATCTCACGACCAGTCAGGGAGATCCCTTCGCTGGCCATGCGCTCATGACGACGCATCGGACCGATATTCAGTGACAACCAAGACACCACCAGCACCATCACCAGCGCAAAAATGGCGTACAGGTTCATCGGCACCATAGCAACAAACGCGCCCAACGGGGTGTATTCGGTCACACCGTGCGTGGTCAAAATGCCACCAATAATGGTGATAATGTACGCCCCCCAGCTAGACGCCGGCATCATCACGCACACCGGTGCGGCGGTGGAGTCCAGAATATAGGCCAGCTTGGCACGCGAAATATGAGCGCGATCGGTTACTGGACGAGCAATCGAGCCTACGGCCAAACTGTTAAAATAGTCATCAATAAAGATGAAGGCACCTAAGAATACGGTCAGCAACTTAGCGCCACGTTGTGTCTTAATCCGCTGTCTGGCCCACTGCGCAAAAGCGCGGCTACCACCAGAAAGCGTTAACATCGCGGTCATTCCGCCCAGCAGGAATAAAAACAGCAGAATATGAATGTTCCACCAGTTCAGCGCGCCATCATCCCATACCAATGCCGTGGCTTTTTGTTGTAAATAGCCCAGTGCATTTAATGGTGAGAATTGCGTTAATAGCAGCGCACCCAGAACAATCCCCATTCCTAGCGAAAAAAGAACGCGGCGGGTAACAACAGCGAGAACCAGTGCAGTGAAAGGGGGCAAAACCGCCCAAAATGAATTGGAATAATCAACAATATTCATGATCTTTACCTTAAAAGTACGGCGAAGATCTACTGACAGTCAAATGACTAAAGGTACGGAACAACGAACATGTGCACCAAAACCAACCAGTAGCGCTCCATAGTGTAATAAACAAACTTATGACTATGGCAGTGCAAGCCCTGTTCGAGAATTGCACCAGCCAGAAGGCTTCGATAGCGTTTCTGACTTCGGCGCTGGCTCCTTTCGCTGTCAATCTCTGGCATCACCCTCCTGACAGTTACTGATAAACAGCGCACCTCTACTTTTCTGTAGCGAAATCCATAGTAACAATTTATTTCAGTGATGCAATGCAAAAATTCGGTTTTCCGCCAAGAATTTTTCACTTAAAAATCACACAATTAAATAAGAAAGAATGACAGATATTCAGATTCTGTTTGCAATCTACTTATGGATAACAGGGACATTAAATAGATTTTTTGATGACAGATCCGAATATTTGTTATTAATTTTATTTTTCATCTTTTAATGATGTACTTTTAAATCGCATTTATTTATCTTTGATTACTGATCCAATTAGATTTGCTGTGCGCATTTAATACAGCATAAGAAACAATAAATTTCTCCGAGATAAATACGATGAGCGACATGATTAAGCTGTTAACCAATATTCGTAACATGCGAGCTCTGGCCCGCGAGCTTCCTATGGAACAACTGGATGATATGCTGGAAAAGCTGACCACTGTGGTGGAAGAGCGCCGTCATGAAGCCGAACAAAATCGGGCTGAAAATGAAGAGCGTCAGCGTAAATTGCAGCAATACCGCGAAATGCTGATTGCTGACGGCATTGATCCTAACGAACTGCTGAATCTGCTGGCTGATAATGCACCAGCGAAAAAATCTAAGCGCGCAGCTCGCCCAGCCAAATACGAATACCGTGATGAAAATGGTGAGTTAAAAACCTGGACAGGCCAAGGCCGCACGCCAGCGCTGATCAAAAAAGCACTGGAAGAAGGTGCTAGCCTGGAAAGCTTTGCCATCACCGCTTAAGTTTATTTCGGCCCATCACGCTTTTCACTGCGGATGGATTCGAGAGTCATGACTCCAATAAAAAAGCGCCGATAATCGGCGCTTTTTTTTATGTCAGACTGCATTTTTGGCGTTTTCAGTTTCTGTGCTTTCTGTCTGACTCAAACCTACTCTATTTATATTTATTGCTGATAAAACTCACGATACCAGTCAACAAACTGCTGAACGCCATCACGTACCGTCGTTTTCGGCTTAAAGCCGATAGTCTTGTACAACTCAGACGTATCAGAGCTGGTATTTAGCACATCGCCGGGCTGAATTGGTAGCATGTTTTTCTGTGCTTCCATACCCAGTGCCGACTCCAGCGCTTCGATATACTCCATCAACATCACCGGTTCATTATTACCGATGTTGTACACTTTATACGGCGCAGAGCTAGTAGCTGGTGAACCGGTTTCCACCGTCCACTCTGGGTTTGGTTGTGGGATCACATCCTGCAAACGCACAATCGATTCCACGATATCATCGATAAAGGTGAAATCACGCTGCATATTACCGTAGTTATACACATCAATCGGTTCACCGGCCAAAATCGCTTTGGTGAACTTGAACAGCGCCATATCAGGGCGTCCCCACGGACCATACACGGTAAAGAAACGCAGGCCTGTAGTTGGGATCCCATACAGATGGGAATAGGTATGCGCCATCAGCTCATTGGCTTTTTTAGTGGCCGCATACAGCGAGATCGGGTGGTCGACCGAATCATCCGTCGAGAACGGCATCTTACGGTTCAAGCCGTACACGGAGCTGGAGGATGCATACAGCAGATGCTGAACCTTATTGTGTCGGCAACCTTCCAGAATATTGGCAAAGCCCACCAGATTGGAGTCTACGTACTCCATCGGTTTTTCCAGCGAATAACGCACACCGGCTTGCGCCGCTAAGTTAATCACGCGATCAAACTGCTCACGGGCGAACAACGTCGCCATACCATCGCGATCAGCCAAATCCAGTGGATAAAAACTGAACTGTGCATGTGGGGTTAAGCGAGCTAGGCGCGCTTGTTTCAGGCTCACATCGTAATAATCGTTAAGATTATCAATACCGACCACCTGATGACCGAGCGCCAACAGACGCTCACTCAGACTAGCTCCGATAAAACCGGCCGCGCCGGTAACCAGAAATTTCATTGTCTTGCCTTACTGATAAAACTCACTATGTCACCTATCCATCGCCCTTATGCGGATGGACCGGCCTGTACTGACGCCCCACGACCAATGGCGTAGTAGGTGAAACCACGTTTTTGCATACGCTCTGGCTCGTACAGGTTACGCCCATCAAAAATGACTGGATGACGCAGCTTGTCTTTGAGCAAATCAAAATCTGGCGCCCGGAAATTCTGCCATTCGGTACAGATGATCAGTGCATCGGCATTATTCAGCGCAGCATCTTTCGTTCCCAGCAGCAGCAAGTCATCACGCAGACCGTAGATGCGCTGCGTTTCTTCCATCGCTTCTGGATCATAGGCCTGAACCTTGGCGCCGGCTTGCCACAACTCCTCCATCAATACGCGGCTAGAAGCTTCGCGCATATCATCCGTGTTCGGCTTGAAAGACAGCCCCCACAGAGCGAATGTTTTGCCACGCAGATCTTCACCAAAGTGCTGCTTAATCAGAGTTGGTAAACGGTATTTCTGACGATTGTTCACCGCCTCAACCGCTTGCAGCAACTGTGGCTGATAGCCAATTGATTCGGAAGTCCGCACCAGAGCCTGCACATCTTTCGGGAAGCAAGAGCCGCCGTAGCCACAACCAGGATAGATAAAGTGGTAGCCAATACGCGGATCAGAGCCGATCCCTTTACGTACCATTTCGATATCGGCGCCCAGACGCTCTGCCAGATTCGCCATCTCGTTCATGAAGCTGATTTTGGTCGCCAACATGCAGTTGGCTGCATATTTGGTCAGCTCGGCGCTGCGCACATCCATGCAG
The DNA here is from genome assembly GCF_021368255.1 of Plesiomonas sp. PI-19. Lineage (NCBI taxonomy): Bacteria > Pseudomonadati > Pseudomonadota > Gammaproteobacteria > Enterobacterales > Enterobacteriaceae > Plesiomonas > Plesiomonas sp. PI-19. Next base: position 769,221 of record NZ_JAJNMQ010000001.1, on the reverse strand, counting down.
ATCAAACGATCGTGGTTACGGTTAAATGGCGCGTACAGTTCACGCATCATTTCAACCGCATCGGCGTTATCAGAACCAATCACTATGCGATCGGGTTTCATGCAGTCAGAAACCGCTGCGCCCTCTTTGAGAAACTCTGGGTTAGATACCACATCAAAGGCCAGCTCTGAACCGCGCGCTTGCAGAACTTCGGTAATCGCGGCACGCACTTTATCTGCGGTACCGACCGGAACCGTGGATTTATCCACCACAATTTTGTGTGATTGCATGTGAGTGGCGATGGTTTTCGCTACCGCCAACACATATTGCAGATCTGCTGAACCATCTTCATCAGGCGGTGTACCCACAGCAATGAATTGAATCTCGCCATGATCGACACCGGATTTGGCATCGGTAGTAAAGGTCAGGCGACCTGCAGCATAATTACTCTTTACCAGCGGAGTTAGACCCGGCTCATAAATTGGGATAATGCCGTTTTTCAAATTCTCAACTTTGCGGGCATCAACGTCGACACACATCACGTCATGACCGACCTCAGCGAGTACGGCTGCCTGAACCAGCCCCACATACCCGATACCAAATACGGTAACCTTCATTACTGTCTCTCTGTAAATCGAACTACGAAAAATTAATCTTTATAGCCATTAGGGTTCTGGCTTTGCCAGCGCCAGGTATCTGCCATCATCTCTGGCAACCCACGCTCGGCACGCCATCCCAGCTCTTGTGCAGCCAAGTCAGGCTCCGCATAGCACACGGCAATATCACCCGGACGACGAGCAACCACCTGATACGGCACCGCTCGGCCACTTGCCTGTTCAAATGCTTTCACCATCTCCAGAACAGAATAGCCCTGCCCTGTGCCGAGGTTAAAGGTAAACACCCCATGACGATCGGCAATGTATTGCAGCGCTTTCAAATGGCCAAGAGATAAATCCACCACGTGAATATAATCACGCACCCCAGTACCATCCGGCGTTGGATAATCATTCCCAAACACTGACAACTGCTTCAAACGACCTATCGCTACTTGAGCAATGTATGGCAGTAAATTATTCGGAATACCATTCGGATCTTCACCAATCTGGCCACTAATGTGCGCCCCGACTGGGTTGAAGTAACGCAACAAGACCACTGACCAGCGCGGATCCGCGGCAACTATGTCTCGCAACATTTCTTCAACCATCAGTTTAGAGCGGCCATACGGATTGGTCGCACTGGTCGGAAAATGTTCTTGAATCGGTACGGTGTGCGGATCGCCATACACGGTCGCCGATGAGCTGAACACCAAGCGAAACACGCCAGCGCGCTCCATCTCTTCGCACAGCACCAGTGTTGCCGCAATATTATTCTGGTAATACTTGAGCGGAATTTGGGTCGATTCCCCTACCGCTTTCAATCCTGCGAAATGGATCACCGCATCGATCGCGTGCTGCGCAAAAATAGTCTGCAGTGCACTGCGATCGCATACGTCAGCTTCATAGAACGTCACGCTACGGCCAGTTAGCGCTTCCACACGACGTAATGATTCGCGGCTGGAGTTGCACAAGTTATCAATGACTACAACATCATTGCCGCTGTTTAGCAGCTCCAACACGGTATGACTGCCAATATAACCGGCACCACCGGTAACCAGAATGGCCATGCTCTTGGTATCCTTCAATCAATTATTTGGCTGTGGCCAGCAATGCTTTGAGATTACGAGTAAACTCTTCTCCCAGCTCCGAATGACGCATGCCGTATTCAACAAAGGCCTGCATATAGCCGAGCTTGCTACCGCAATCGTGGCTACGCCCGCGAATATGGTAAGCATCCACCGGTTGTTCTTCCATTAAGGCAGCAATCGCATCGGTCAACTGAATCTCATCGCCGGCACCCACAGGGGTTTTTTCCAGCAATGGCCAAATTCGTGCAGGCAGCACGTAACGACCAACAATCGCTAAATTCGATGGCGCCTCTTCACGGGCCGGTTTTTCAACTACGGCGTGCATAGCATGCGATTCGCCCGGCTCTAACTGCGCACCACCACAATCGGCAATCCCGTAGCTCGACACCTCTTCATGCGGTACAGGCTCGACCATGATCTGGCTAACACCGGTATCATCGAAGCGCTGCAACATCTCAGCCAGATTCTCTCGGTGCAGATCAGCGTCATATTCGTCGATGATGACATCTGGCAGCACAACCGCAAACGGCTCGTTGCCAATCAGCGGTTTAGCGCACAGCACCGCATGCCCCAAACCTTTAGCGTGCCCTTGTCGCACGTGCATGATAGTAACGTGTTTTGGGCAAATAGACTGAATATCGGCCAACAACTGACGTTTTACCCGCTTTTCCAAGGTCGCTTCCAGCTCGAAGCTGGTATCAAAATGGTTTTCAATGGAGTTTTTGGAGGAGTGGGTAACCAGCACGATCTCGGTAATCCCTGCCGCAATACATTCATTCACAACGTATTGAATCAACGGCTTATCTACAATTGGCAACATTTCCTTGGGAATGGCTTTCGTCGCAGGAAGCATTCGGGTTCCCAGCCCCGCCACTGGGATTACGGCTTTATGAACTTGGAATTGAGACATGCTGCACCCTCGCATAAAAATGTTGCTTTACCAGCCAAGATGCTGGTTCTCTTGTAATTATATCAGGTAATTAAGCTGAAATCCGAACCACTGCGTCAGCAGCAGCTGCTAGCAGAATATGCTCTACACCACACATGTTAATCCAGATCACATTTAGTCAACATCGCACTTTAGCTGACATTTAAACGGATCGTCTAAACATGACCTGAATAATTAGATAAAAAAACTATAAAAATCCACAGTTTTAATGTTTAACATTGTTTTTATATGTTCGAAAAGCACTAATGGCACCACAACCTATTGCAATAGCCGCTGAAGATACAACAAGTTAGCGTTACAACCAATTGTGTCTGAAATGTTTTAGATTGCAGATGAAATCACTAAAGTGTATATAAAAATTAGCGGGTGCTTATAAAGAACAATATAAAGGTAAGTGATGAACAACACACAACAATCAACTTTCTTGGGTCATCCCAAAGGACTGTTCCTTCTGTTCAGTACTGAACTGTGGGAGCGTTTTTCCTACTATGCGATGCGAGCCATCTTGGTTCTGTATCTCACTGATAAAACAATCAATGGTGGTTTAGGCTGGTCAACCCAAGACGCTCTGAAACTCTACGGTTTGTATACCGGTTTAGTATATATCACTCCACTGATTGGTGGCTGGCTGGCTGACAATATTCTGGGGCAGCGAAAGGCTATCTTGATCGGTGGTACGCTGATGGCGCTGGGGCAATTTACCCTCGCTCTGCCACACGGTTTGCTAAGTGGCTCCGATCTGGTGACATTCTATGCGGGTCTCGGTTTGCTGATCTGTGGTAATGGTCTGTTTAAGCCAAATATTTCTACCATGGTGGGTGATTTATACCATGATGGCGATCATCGCCGTGACGGTGCCTTCACCATCTTCTATATGGGGATCAACTTAGGTGCGCTGATTGCCGGTCTGGTTGCAGGCTCTGTGTCTGCCAGCTTTGGTTGGAAAGCCGGTTTCTTCTGTGCCGGTGTCGGTATGCTGATAGCGCTGGTGGTTCAGCTGACGTTTGCCCGTAAATTGCTGGGTGATATCGGTACAGTGCCGGCAGCTAAACGTGATAAAGCACTCAACACCAACCGTAAAACGCCGCTGACTGCCGAAGAAGCTGACCGCATGAAGGTTATCCTGTTTCTGGGTCTGTTTACCGTGGTGTTCTGGGCAGGCTTTGAACAAGCCGGCGGTCTGATGAACATCTATGCGGCCGAGCACACTAACCGCATGATTGGTAACTTTGAGGTGCCGACCGCTTGGTTCCAATCCCTGAACCCGTTCTTCATTATCACCTTAGCACCACTGATTGCCGCTATCTGGGTGAAGATGGGTCCACGTGAACCGAGTTCACCAGTGAAGTTTGCTATGGCGATGTTTATGCTGGCGCTCGGCTTCCTGTTCATGATTGGTGCTGTATTTGAAGCTAAGCAGACCGGTAAGGCCAGTATGGTTTGGCTGGTTGGGGCTTACCTGTTCCATACCTTAGGTGAGCTGTGCTTGTCACCGATTGGTCTGTCCATGGTGACCAAGCTGGCGCCGATGCGTCTGGTTTCCCTGATGATGGGGGCGTGGTTTGGCTTTAACGCGCTGGCGAACTATACCGCAGGGATCATTGGCTCCTTTGTCGGAGAGGCCGGCCCACTGGCTATCTTTGGTGGTATCGCAATCGCCGCAACTATCGCGGGGATCATCCTGCTGCTGAGCGCCGGTAAACTGCTGACATGGATGCATGGCGCTGAAGGTAAACGTCCAACACTGGAAAAAGTGGATATCAAACCTCAGGCCAACTAATTAAATCGATATCGATTAGTTCAGGCTCTATTAGCTCAAGGTATCCGTACCGCAATGGAACTCAGGAGCAAATAAGTTGACTACTGATGCCGGCAGGTTTTCCCCGCCGGTATTTTTTTCACCTGAACGTTCTTTTCCATTTATGTCTTTTTCGGACACTGAATTGAGCGCTTGGTTTGCCGCAACCGCTGATACCGCGCTTGTTGCTTGCGCTTGCTGCACCTCGGATTGGACATGAAGCACCATCTGCCCTTGACGCTGGGAGGTTACCACCGCATTCCACTGTGCTGTTTCTAGACGAACCGTCTCGACTTGCAAAATGCCTTGCTGCGAACTGCCTTGAGACCCACTTTGCATTCCCAAGGGATATAACGAATGCACTCGCTGGATCCCCGCAGATGTTTCGATTTCCGCACTCAACCCCGCAACCGAAATTTGCAACTGCCGTTGTTCGCTGTCATAAGAGCCAATCAGTAAACGCGGATTGAATGTCAGACCCGCTTGGCGGAACGTTTGGTAGATTTTGCGCAGAATATCTTGATGAGTCAGCACATAGTTAATCTTGTCCGGCTGACTGAGAAATCCATTGAACAAGGTGCGCAGTAGCAGTGCAGCGATCGGCCCATGTCGACCGGCGGCGCCCATATCAAACACATAAAATCCGAAGCGGTGCGAATGCATTGGCGCTAAGTCAAATACCAAGCCTGCTTGGGTGCTACTGCCTAATTGTCGATAGCGGACGCGAGCGTGGCTGATGATCTGCTGCGCTGGCGGCAGTAAAGCGCGAATCAACTGCAGCGCGCCTTCCGGCTCGGCCTGTAGCTGCTGGAAATATTCGCCTAATTCTTCCACTTCCAACGCGTGATTTTTACGGGCCTGCAACACATCGTTAATCGTGCTATGCAATACATACAAATCATCCAGCGGTTTGAGCAAATAATCCGTCGCACCTGCACGCAGCGCTTCGGCAACATCCGAAAAGCGCTCCGAGCCAGAAATAACAATGACTGGGGTCTGATTACCGTGGGCTCGTAAAATGGTCACTAATTCAATGCCACCCATTTGCGGCATATTGAGATCGCACAAGATGATGTCGGGCTGATAATGCGCCAGCTTATCCAGCGCATATTGGCCATTTTGTGCTTCGATGACAGTGCCATCATAGTGAGTCAAAAAGTGAATCAGATGCTGCCTGAATACTGGATCATCGTCCACCAACATAAAACGGTATCCGCTGAAACTGCCCTCTTCCGGCTGCATGCTGTTGTCCTCATCGAAATATCAAGCTCTGCCTCTAGTGTGATGCACAATCGTGATTTATGCCCTTTTTCTCCCCATCTTTACCCCAATTTTTGTGACCGCTTCTTATTTTTCTGCCTGCATTTGCAAAAAAGTAACAATCGGTTCTAATTGGTCCGCCACTCGCTCGACGGCGCGGTAACCTGCTTCAATAGACACCGCTGCTTGATGAAAATCCAGCGTCGAAATTTGCGCCACTGCCGGCTGAATCAAGACATCTGGCGGATCGCCAGCCATCCGGCTTTTTTTCAAACGATGCTCCAAAATCTGCATCGAAGATGTCATCACATCCAGCACCGATGGCACCTGACGGCGGCGTGACGGCCAGAGATTCTCCAGCTTTTGCTTCAATTTGGCCTGCCAACTGTGATCTTCTGGGTGCGGTAAATCGAGCGGATAGGCAGACAACAAATCAATTTGCGCCAGATGATGTTCACGGCCCAAATCCACCGCAATCACAAAATCTGCGCCCATGGCACGCGCAAGAGAGATCGGCACCGGATTGACCACCGCGCCATCAACCATCCATTTACCATCAAGCTGCACCGGCGACAGCAACCCAGGCATGCTGCAAGAAGCGCGCACCGCTTGCTTGAGATCGCCTTTCATCAACCAACGTTCACGACCGGTTTCTAACTCGGTCGCTACCACGGCAAACGGCCGAACACACTCTTCGAGGTTTTTACGCCCAATCATGCCAGCGCCGATATCAAACACTTTTTCGCCGCGGATCAAGCCGCCCTTGCCCCACTCAAAGTCCATCAGTCGCAACACATCCCAATAACTGAACTCTTTGACCCAGTTTTCCAACTCAGCCAAGCGGTTATTGGCATACGCCGCGCCTACAAAGGCGCCGATAGAGGTTCCCACCACGATATCGGCTTCAATGCCTAAATCCGTGAGCGCCCGCAGGACACCAATATGTGCCCAGCCTTTGGCCGCCCCCGCACCGAGTGCTACGCCTACTTTGATCTTCTCCATTTTCTGCTATACACCCTTATTTTGTGTGTCCTACAATCGCGTCAGAGAAATTCGCATTACCGTTATCACTGTACTTATCACTATACGTAGTCTGAATATCATGACCGAACATCAAGCCACGCCGGATCGCTGCCCTTGCGGCAGTCAACGCGCCTTTACTGACTGTTGCCAACCGCTGCTAAGCGGTGCGCAGCAGGCCGCCACCCCCGAAGCGTTGATGCGTTCACGCTACAGCGCGCACGCCACGGGAAATCCTGAGTATGTGATTGCAACTTATCACAGCAGCCGCCACGCTGCAGAGTTTCGTGAGGATATTGAGCAGGCTTGCCATGATGTGTGCTGGCAATCCTTAGAGATTGTCGAGACCACGCCGGCCAGCCGCGCGATCACCGATGATGATCAAGAAGGATGGGTTGAGTTTATTGCCCACTTTAGCGAAGAAGGTCATCCAGGCCAGCTGCACGAACGCTCGCGCTTTGTGCGTGAACAAGGTCTTTGGCGCTATATTGATGGCACGATGAATCAGCATGATACATCGCAAACCACGCAGCCTGCGGAACGGCAAACGCCAGTACGCAACAGTGTCAACGTGGGCCGTAATGATCCTTGCCCATGCGGTTCGGGGAAAAAATACAAGAAGTGCTGCGGCTAACCGCGGCGGCCACACAATCATCACCAGTTGCAATCCCCTACGTGAGCAGTCAGCTCACGTAAATCATAGCCGCTCAAGGATTCACTTTGACGGCTGAAAGGTTTCGGAGTAAAACCGCTTAACCGGCCTCATGTTAACGACACGGATTCAGTATGGAACGCAAAATTCTGTTAACCGACTGCCCTGATGCCAAAGGGCTGATCGCCAAGATCACCAACATTTGTTACAAGCACCAGCTTAATATCATTCAGAACAACGAGTTCGTGGATCATCGCAGCAGTCGCTTCTTTATGCGTACCGAGCTGGAAGGGATTTTTAACGACACCACCTTACTGGCCGATCTGGATGACGCGTTACCGGAAGGCACCAAGCGCCAACTGGTCTCGGCAAGTCGTAAGAAAATCGTTATTTTGGTGACCAAAGAGGCGCACTGCCTCGGCGATCTGTTGATGAAGGCTTATTACGGCGGACTGGAAGTGGATATCGCCGCGGTGATCGGCAACCACGAAACCCTGCGCACCTTGGTGGAACGCTTTGATATTCCTTTCCACTGCGTCAGCCACGAAGGTTTAAGCCGCGCGGAGCACGATGCCAAAATGTGCGAACAAATTGACAGCTATGCGCCAGATTATCTGGTTCTGGCCAAATACATGCGCGTCTTAACACCCGAGTTCGTCGGCCACTATCCAAATCAGATTATCAATATTCACCATTCGTTTTTACCGGCGTTTATCGGTGCCAAGCCGTATCATCAAGCCTATGCGCGTGGGGTAAAAATCATCGGTGCTACCGCGCACTTTGTGAATAACGATCTGGATGAAGGCCCGATTATCGAGCAAAGCGTGATTAACGTGGATCACACCTACTCTGCTGACGACATGATGCTGGCCGGTCGTGATGTGGAAAAAAACGTACTCAGTCGTGCCCTGCGTTTGGTGCTCAATCAGCACGTCTTCGTACACGGCAATCGGACGATTATTTTGTAATCCCGCACCGATGGTCAGTCACTCATACGTATCGCTTGTGGTATCACCGGTATTCGTTCGCCAATCTGTATTCTTCACGGCAGCCTCAGTGGTTGCCGTTTTTTATTGCCAGCAAAAAACAATTCGACAGGGAAAAGCCACAAGACATAAAAAGAAGACGAGATAAAACACAATCGATAGACAGAAGAAAATAGGCAAAAGAAAAATGAAGCAATAAGAGATAAGAAAAAGAGAATCAACGTCAGTGTGACGTTACGCGGCTGCGCGCAGTAACTCAGCTTGAGTGCGTGCCGCTTGCATACAAGAAACAAACAATTGTGTACGGCTATCCAGTGGCGCACGGCTTTTCTTGCCTTGCACTTCATCGCGCTCAGTCAATGACAGGTTGTGATACACCTCTGGTTTCAGACCGGCGGTATTTTGCGGTGGGTAAATCAGTGGATCTGGCTGCAAGCACTCCAGCAACCACGTCGATGCTAATCCGCCCTGATGGAAAGCTTGGGTTCGTTGATCGGCCCACTGCATATCCACGTTATGACCGTACAGACGGCTTTTCGGTGGCACTGGCAGATTTAAACTGGCCGTCTGCGTTTCTGGCGCAGGCATCTGAAATTGGGCTTGATCGCACACGTTAGCAGACAGCATCGCCAGCAGCAGCGCAAAGTCTTTACGCTGTCCCTGCTCGATAGCTGTCGGAAGGCGGCCGTTTAGCTGCAGCTCATCCGTTAGTACGCGGGTATCAATACGATCAATCACAACAAAGAATGTCCTGTGTTATCAACATTGTTTATAACGACATCTGAAGCATTTTCTTTAGCGTTTTGATGTTGATTGCAGCTATTTTCAGCACTCCGCATAAAAAAACATCTCCTAAGTGGTTTTTTCGCAATTTAACCTTTACAGAATGCGGTCATTTGATATGATGCGCCCCGCTTGCTTAGGAGGGGTTCCCGAGCGGCCAAAGGGATCAGACTGTAAATCTGACGGCTCAGCCTTCGAAGGTTCGAATCCTTCCCCCTCCACCATCTTGCTTTACACGGCGCTAAGCGGTGTAGATAATGCAAAAGCAGCATACAATTTAGTAATACTCAGCGACACCCCGTGTGGAGAGATTCCCGAGCGGCCAAAGGGATCAGACTGTAAATCTGACGGCTCAGCCTTCGAAGGTTCGAATCCTTCTCTCTCCACCATTTATTACAACGTATCGTAATGAGTTTTCATTACGCTGCTATATAAGCAATACCCCGTGTGGAGAGATTCCCGAGCGGCCAAAGGGATCAGACTGTAAATCTGACGGCTCAGCCTTCGAAGGTTCGAATCCTTCTCTCTCCACCATTTATTACAATGTATCGTGATGAGTTTTCATTACGCTGCTATATACGCAATACCCGTGTGGAGAGATTCCCGAGCGGCCAAAGGGATCAGACTGTAAATCTGACGGCTCAGCCTTCGAAGGTTCGAATCCTTCTCTCTCCACCATTCTTCCTTCTTTTTCATATCCTCTTCGTATCGCTTTTCTCATCTAGTTTTTTTCATATAGCTTCCTCGATTTTTAAATCCTCTATTGCTTTGTGCGTTTCTGTTTCTCATCCTGATCGGTTTCTGCTATCGCGTAAACCCAATCGAACACCTCACATGCTCATCGCTGATTTTCAGCGAATTCTCGCTTTCAAACTCACCGCTGAGTTGCTAGCATCGAAGCTTCATTTTTTATGCCTGACGATAAGTGACTGCAGAATATGAAGTTCATCTCCTTTAACATCAATGGATTACGGGCTAGACCACATCAGCTGGAAGAAATAGTCACGCTACATCAACCCGATGTAATTGGTCTGCAGGAGATCAAGGTTCACGATGACATGTTTCCGCTGGAAGACGTCGCTAAACTGGGCTATCACGTCTTCCACCATGGCCAAAAAAGCCATTATGGCGTCGCGTTGCTGACCAAAACCAAGCCACTGGCAGTGCGCAAAGGGTTTCCGACCGATGATGAAGACGCCCAGCGCCGCATGATCATGGCAGATCTGGAAACGCCAGCCGGTACATTGACCGTCTTAAACGGCTACTTTCCACAAGGGGAAAGCCGCGATCACCCAACTAAGTTTCCGGCCAAACAAAAATTCTACGCCGATCTGATGAATTATCTCAGCGAGCATCATTCACCGGATCAACCGATTGTGATCATGGGCGATATGAACATCAGTGCCAGCGATTTGGATATCGGCATTGGTGAAGAGAATCGTAAACGCTGGCTGCGTACCGGCAAATGCTCCTTCTTGCCAGAAGAGCGCGAGTGGATGGATACCCTGCTGCAATGGGGTCTGGTGGATACCTTCCGCGCCCTGCATCCAGATACCCATGATCGCTATTCATGGTTTGATTATCGCTCGAAGGGCTTTGATGATAACCGTGGTCTGCGCATCGACCAGATCTTGGCCACCCAGATGCTGGCCGAGCGCTGCAACGAAGCCGGTATTGATTATCAAACGCGTGGGATGGAAAAACCGTCTGATCATGCGCCTATCTGGGCTAATTTTTCGCTCTAATCGCTGCGATCGAGTGATCTCATGTGGACTTTTTCCCTTCGCTGATATGCGAGATCCGCATGAGTACATAATCGCCTTAAATAGCAACGGGTCGCTGATGCGACCCGTTTTGTTGTTAGATGCCAGCTTACTTGCCGATAACGATTGATGTCAGCTCGCCAGTGGCCGTAAATGACGCTGCCAATGATCTTCCCAACGCCGAAATCCCCACACCAACAAAAATGTCAGGCCAAGATATAACAACGCAGCGAAGCTAAACGCTTCAAACGGTGCATAAAACTGCGCATACACATCACGCGCCGCGCCGGTAATATCAATCACGGTCACCACACTTGCTAACGCCGTGGCATGCAGCATATAAATCACTTCATTGGCATAAGCCGGCAGTGCACGGCGAAACGCCGAGGGCAATATAATCCGCCGCGTCATCTGCCAAGGTGACATACCAAAGGCACGCGCCGCCTCACGCTCACCACGCGAAGTGGCTTGCATGGCGCCGCGCAAAATTTCGGTGGTATAGGCCGCGGTATTTAAACCAAAGGCCAGTAAACACGGATAAATCGGATCTTGCAGCCAACGCCACCAAACCGTGTGCTGAATACCCTCAATCATGGTCAGGCCGTAGTAAACCAAATACAGCTGCACCAGTAATGGCGTACCGCGAAACAGATAGGTAAACATCCAGACCAATGATGAGGCGATGCGTGAACGGCTACAACGGATAATCGCCAGTGGAATGGCGAGTAACAACCCGACCCACACCGAGACAATCAGCAACTGCACCGTGGTGACAAATCCATCCCAATAATGCAGCAGCGTTTCTGACGTAAAAATTGTGTTGCCTTGCAACCACTGCTGTATCGTAAGCGACCATTTTTCCATCATGACTGACTCCCGCGCTACTCTCGCACTACTCTCGAACAACGCCAGCACTGTAATAGCGCATCAGATAATACAAGCCGATTTCCGAGACGGTGGTCAGCGCCAGATACACCAAGATCACCGGAATGAAAAAAGTAAACGGCTCATGCACCGCGCCTGCCGCTTCTTTAGCCAGTTTCACCATATCCGTCAAACCAATCACTGACGCCAGCGCGGTGGTCTTGATTAGCACCTGCCAGTTATTGCCGATTCCCGGTAGTGCATGGCGCATCATTTGTGGGAACAATACGCGGCGAAACACCTGTCCACCACTCATGCCAAAGGCCCGCGCAGCTTCTAGCTGTCCGCGCTCAACAGCCAAGAACGCCCCGCGAAACGTCTCCCCCATGTAGGCACCGAAAATAAAACCGATGGTCATCACCGCAGCCGTAAACTCATCAATATTGACGTACCACTCCACGTCATACTGCGCATACAGCCAATCACCGATGCTGTTGGCGATAATCTGGATCCCGAAAAAAATCAGCAACATCAGCACCAGATCCGGCACGCCACGGATTACCGTGGTATAGAGCTGGCCTAGCCAACGCCAACCGCGCTGCCTCGAGAGTTTCGCGCTGGCCGTCAGCAAACCAAGTAACAGTGCAATCACTAAGGAAAGGAACGCTAACTCAAGCGTCAGCCAGGCACCGGCGAAGATAGACGGCCCGTAGCCGTGGAGATCCAACATACTGCGTCTCCCTGTCCTGACGGACGACGTGGAAAGCCGGGCATCCCGCCCGGCTTACGTGGTGTATTACATGAGATACATTTACGTGAAATACTTAACCGCTACCGCGCGTTATTTTTTGACGCTGTAATCAAAGTATTGCTTCATGATCTTGTCGTAGGTGCCGTTATCTTTAACCGCTTGCAAAGCTTGGTTAAATTTCTCGCGCAACTCGTTATCGTTTTTACGAAACGCCGCGCCTACTCCGTCACCTAGCTGCTGTTTTTCGCCAACTTGCGCATACTGATCGCCGTCAGCGGTTTTCAGCAACGTACTTTCCCCCACCGGGAAATCGAGCAGCACGACATCCAAGCGTCCGCCTTTGAGATCCATAACCACTTCGTCACCGGTGTTATAACGGACAATTTGCGCAGTTTTGCCAAATTGTTTGGTCGCCGCGCCGTCTTGAATGGTTCCGCGCTGTACACCAATGCGTTTGCCAGCCAGCGTATCTGGCTTAGCAGGATCAATCGATGAGCCTTTCGCCGCAAACCAAGCGCTTGGGGTGTTGTAATACGGCTCAGAGAACGCCACTTTGGCTTTGCGCTCTTCGTTGATCGACATGGATGAGAAAATCACATCGTATTTACGCGCCAGCAGACCGGGGATAATGCCATCCCACGCTTGCACCACCCACTCACACTTGAGATTGGCTTGCTCACATACCGCATTGCCTAAATCAATTTCAAAACCGGTCAGAGTGCCATCCGGCTTTTTATATTCAAAAGGCTCATACGGTACGTCCACCGCAATGCGCACGTCTTTCCAGTCTTTAGCCAGCGCCGCACCGCTGCTCATTGTGGCGGCGATCGCCAGCGCCATTACCAACCCTTTGGATTGTCGAGTATTGTTATTCAGCCATGCCATCGTGCGTCTCCTTCCCCTTACTCGCGCGGTTTACGCCATACATAAATAGGTAAAACACAGCGCATCGGTGTCATACATGTCAGACGCGTCTTATGCTGCCAACGCGTCTGCTGGTTTTTTGTGTTGCGGATATTTCCTGCGCGCCGTTGTTCTTCGTTCTTGAATCAATACTTAGGCGATAAGAAACGGCGCAGGCGCTCAGAGCGGGTCTGTAAAAAAACCTCTTCTGGCGTGCCTTGCTCTTCAATACGCCCTTGATGCAAAAAGACCACCTGACTGGATACCTCACGCGCGAAAGCCATCTCGTGCGTAACCACCAGCATGGTGCGCCCCTCTTCGGCCAACGAACGCATCACACTGAGCACCTCCCCCACTAACTCAGGGTCTAATGCCGAGGTTGGCTCATCAAACAACAATACCGAAGGCTCCACCGCCAAGGCGCGAGCGATACCCGCACGCTGCTGTTGTCCACCCGATAAGTGGCCTGGGTAGTAATCGCGTCGCTCATACAGACCAACCCGCTGCAACAAGGCTTCAGCGCGGCTGATCGCCTCAGCTCGCGGAACCCCGAGCACATGCACCGGTGCTTCGATGATGTTTTGCAGCACGGTCATGTGCGACCACAGATTAAAACTCTGAAAAACCATGGCCAGTTTGGCGCGTAAACGCTGCACCTGTTTGTCATCGGCGGGGAGTCGTTCGCCTCGGCGATTGGTTCGCATGGCAATCAATTCACCGGCAATGCGCACCTCACCCGCTGAAGGAATTTCCAATAAGTTAATGCAGCGCAAAAACGTCGACTTGCCAGACCCCGATGAGCCGAGAATCGAAATCACATCGCCTTTGTGCGCCGTCAGACTGACTCCTGACAACACCTGATTAGCGCCAAAAGATTTATATAAATCATCAACCTGTAAGGCCGGTACGTCAGACATCCGGAACATCCTTATCATTTACGGGCTTGCAGTGAATCCTAAGGTAACGGGGCGTCTCGCTTCCCGATACCATCGCTATTAAAACTACTGTATGTTTTATCGTTTGTTAATATCAGGTAAAACATTTGGGCTATTTTGGCCGTCGAGTAACAGCATATTGCACTATTAAGCACGCACATCAGGCGTGGGTATTACTGCCCGCTCACCATTAATGTCGACTACGATTTAAGGATGGGAGGAAATTAAGATTTTCTGTCTTAATTTTATCTCTTACCATTACCGCCTCTTTCTGGAGATATAAGGCCGTACGGTGGAGAAAAAGATTATTGAAGTGGTCGCTGCCGCTATCATCGCTCAGAACCAAGTTCTGTTGGCACAGCGCGCTGCAAATGCCCAAGATGGCGGATTGTGGGAGCTACCCGGCGGTAAAGTTGAGGCAGGCGAAAGTCATCAGCAGGCGCTACGTCGTGAGCTGCAAGAAGAGTTGGCGTTAACCTGTGAAATTGGCGTATCACTGGGCTGCGCGGAGGTGGAAAAAGAGCACTGCATTATCCGCCTGCATGGCTATATCGCCACCTTACCAAGCGCTATTACTCCGGTATTGCATTGCCATGATGCGGCGCATTGGGTCAGCTACGCCGAATTAGCGGACTACGCCATGCCGGCAGCAGATATTCCGCTGGTGGCGGCACTGCGCCAGTATATGCAGGCGGATCCCCAATAAAGAACGAATAATAATTCCAGCTGAAAATAAACCAGCCTCGTAGTCGCCATTAACCACGAGGCTGGTTTGTTTTAGCTGATGCTCTAATTTACTGGAGCACTAATGCACTGAGGCGATGCCGGCTCGCTGAAGCACGCAAAGCCAAAAGCCCAATGACCGCTTTTGATAAGCACATAATTAGCGTGCTTTATTCCCCGTAAAAACCTGCCATTCCAGTGGGCTGTTATTAAATTGTGGGTCTTGCGGGATGCAGCGCATCAAAATATTCCCCACCGATAACACCGCCCCTTGCGAGTAACGCTGATCGGCATAGAAACAGGCTTGCCCTTGCATCAAGGCTCCGGCATCCACATCGACTTTCAGCCGAGTGTTGTCATTATTCCAGCTCGGTTGACCGGGATTACTGCCCGCTCACCATTAATGTCGACTACGATTTAAGGATGGGAGGAAATTAAGATTTTCTGTCTTAATTTTATCTCTTACCATTACCGCCTCTTTCTGGAGATATAAGGCCGTACGGTGGAGAAAAAGATTATTGAAGTGGTCGCTGCCGCTATCATCGCTCAGAACCAAGTTCTGTTGGCACAGCGCGCTGCAAATGCCCAAGATGGCGGATTGTGGGAGCTACCCGGCGGTAAAGTTGAGGCAGGCGAAAGTCATCAGCAGGCGCTACGTCGTGAGCTGCAAGAAGAGTTGGCGTTAACCTGTGAAATTGGCGTATCACTGGGCTGCGCGGAGGTGGAAAAAGAGCACTGCATTATCCGCCTGCATGGCTATATCGCCACCTTACCAAGCGCTATTACTCCGGTATTGCATTGCCATGATGCGGCGCATTGGGTCAGCTACGCCGAATTAGCGGACTACGCCATGCCGGCAGCAGATATTCCGCTGGTGGCGGCACTGCGCCAGTATATGCAGGCGGATCCCCAATAAAGAACGAATAATAATTCCAGCTGAAAATAAACCAGCCTCGTAGTCGCCATTAACCACGAGGCTGGTTTGTTTTAGCTGATGCTCTAATTTACTGGAGCACTAATGCACTGAGGCGATGCCGGCTCGCTGAAGCACGCAAAGCCAAAAGCCCAATGACCGCTTTTGATAAGCACATAATTAGCGTGCTTTATTCCCCGTAAAAACCTGCCATTCCAGTGGGCTGTTATTAAATTGTGGGTCTTGCGGGATGCAGCGCATCAAAATATTCCCCACCGATAACACCGCCCCTTGCGAGTAACGCTGATCGGCATAGAAACAGGCTTGCCCTTGCATCAAGGCTCCGGCATCCACATCGACTTTCAGCCGAGTGTTGTCATTATTCCAGCTCGGTTGACCGGGTTTAGTCAACGAACCGGTACTGATCCCCGAGCTAGTGATGCCAGATGTACTGATAGTCGTACCGTCCGAGGAGATGGTGCTATTACCCGACGTGATAATCGTAGTACCCGATGCGCCACTGCTAACCGACACGCCGCCATCGCTCAATGAACCGGAGCTGATCACCGTGCTCTCTGCATGTGCCGAAGCCAGCACACTGCCGCCTAGCATCAACGCTAAGGCCAATCCACGTGACAGCACGTTGTTTCGAGTATTGCTCTGCCGCATTGTCATTCCTAACTCCTTAACGGTTGCTGGCCGACTGAGAATATCGCGCCAACAGCGTGTTATTGTTTGGGCTCCCGACGCTTACGAGGACGCTTAACGCTCTCTTTTTTCGCTGCGGCGCTCGTTATCGCCTTATCACTCTTATCGGTATCGGCCGCCGAGGCAGAATGTTGACTCGTACTCGTGCGACTGGTGCGCCGACTAGCGGTGGTCTGGCGTTTCCCGGCCGATGACGCTGCAGACACCGAGGCCAAGACCCGCATCGCTGCCGGTGGAGAGGCATGACGCACCTGTTCAATCATGGCATACAGTTGCTGCTCAAGTGGCTGCATAAAATCGCTGTAGCGGCACTGTTTCTCACTGATGGCAGTGAGCTTCGATTCCCAGTGCGCCGTCATATCTGGCCGCGTGGCAACATCCGGTAGACTGTGGATCAGCGCCCGTCCGGCAGGGGTGGAGTTGATCACCCGCCCTTTTTTATGCAGAAACTGACGCTTAAACAGCAGCTCGATGATCCCTGCGCGGGTCGCTTCCGTACCCAAGCCATCGGTAGCGCGCAGCACTTTTTTCAGCTCTTTATCCTGCACAAAACGGGCAATCCCGGTCATGGCCGAGAGCAAGGTAGCATCGGTAAACGGACGCGGCGGCTGCGTTTCTTTGCTCAGCACTTCACCACGCTGACACAGTAGCTCATCGTTTTTGCTCACCTGCGGCAATGGCGCGCTGCTCTCTTCATCTCCGTCGTCATCTTGCTTGCCAATCAAGGTCTTCCAACCAGCAATTTGCAAGTTACGCGCCTGCGCTTGAAAGCGGCCGCCATCAATCAATAACCGGATCCGGCATTTGCGATATTCTGCATCGGCGCAAAACTGCATGAGATACTGACGTGCCACCAGCGTGTAGATTTTATGCTCATCCGAGCTTAAGGACGCCGGTTTGTTACGCGAAGTCGGGATAATCGCATGGTGCGCATCCACTTTGCTGTCATCCCAGCAACGCCCTCGGCGCGATGGGTCAAAACCGGCGCCATCGATTTTCAGACTTGGCGCATGCACTTCCATCGCCCCCAATACGCTATGCCGATCGGCAAAATGCTCGGTCGGTAAGTGGCGGCTATCAGAACGTGGATAGGTGATCAGTTTGTGGGTTTCATACAGTTTTTGGCAGACATCCAGCACCTGCTGGGCGCTCATGCCAAACGCTTTGGCCGCATCAATCTGCAACGCCGACAATGAGTATGGTAACGGCGGCAGCTCTTTTTCCCGCTTGTCTTCATACTCATCCACAATCGCCGGTTGGCCACTAATTTTCTGCGCCACATGCTCAGCCAATTTCTGGCTGATGATCCGGCCGTCTTCATCTTGATACGGCTCAGTGGCTTCACTAGGCTGCCACTGCGCGGTAAAAGTTTCCTCGGCCGGCGTAATAATGTGCGCCCGCACTTCATAGTACGGACGCGGGACAAAATGCTCTATCTCTTCATCACGGCGCACCACCAAGCCTAAGATGGGGGTTTGCACTCGACCAACCGACAACACGCCTTGGTAACCGGCGCGCTGGCCCAGCAGGGTATAGGCGCGGGTCATGTTCATGCCGTACAGCCAATCGGCCCGCGCGCGTGCCAGTGCGGAAACGCACAGCGGAATAAACTCGCGGTTAGAGCGCAAACGGCCAATCGCACGCGTCACGGCCGACGGGTTGAGGTCGTTAATCAAGCAGCGTTGGATGCGCTGCATCTGCTCTTGCGGCAACGCCAGATATTCCAGCACCTCATCCACCAGTAGTTGCCCTTCGCGGTCCGGGTCACCAGCATGCACGATATCACTGGCCTTTTTGACCAGAGCCTTAAGCACATTGAGCTGCTTGCGCGACGAGGCTTTCGGCAACAGTTGCCATTTTTGCGGCACAATCGGCAGATGCGCCAGATTCCAGCGCGCGTACTGCTCGCCATAGGCATCTGGCGGAGCTTGCTCCAGCAGGTGACCGATACACCAGCTGACCACATTGCCCTCGCCGCACTCAATGTAACCATCCTGCTTACGGTGCGGCTTGGGCAGCACATCCGCAATTGCCCGACCGAGACTCGGTTTCTCTGCAATGAAAAGACGCATTCACTTCCTTATCGGTATCGGTGTACAAGGCCGCTTACGGAGCGGTATTACTGCGCAGGAAATCTTCTACTTCCTGATAGGTGCCGGTAAAACCGATCCGATCGGCTTTTTTCGACAACTGATACTGGTACATCGGATCGTAATATTCCACCAGCAGAGGCTCCAGCCAACGCAAGTGAACATCGGCGGACTGCCCTTGCTGATGCTCGACCAGCGCCGATTCCAGCAACTCGGTGATCTCTTGGAAACGAGTCATGCCCAGACGTTTACGAATGCCAAACAGACCATGGCGCAAGTAATCGGCAAACTGCATCCAGCCGTGTTGTTCGCCGTAGACTTTACAAAAACCGTCCAGCATGAAATCGACATACTCTTCGCGCAGACGAATCAAACGCACATCCACCGGATCGTGAATAACCGCAATCTTGGCTTCGGTCATCGACTGATACAGCTCCAGCGGCACATGCGCCGAGCCGATAATACGGCCTTCGTCTTCCAGCACCAGCGAGCCCAGACCGCGATCCAGACACTTGAGCAGATCCACCGCCAACTGGTTTTCAAAACCAATTTGCGTGGCTTGCTCGGCCACCATACGACCAAACGACGAACCACGATGGCGTGCCGCCCCTTCCAAATCCACGCCGTTTGGCAGCGCCTTGATCAGTCGGGTTTTACCGCTACCGGTATTACCGCCAATCAGCATCATCGGCAGCTTAGCGGCTTCCACGGTTTGCTCCATCAGAAAGCGGCGCAGCGCCTTGTAACCCCCTTCAATCAGCGGGTAGTCAACGCCGGCTTCTTTGAGCCACGCTTGGGTGATATGCGAACGCTGGCCGCCACGGAAACAGTACATGTAACCGGTCGGGTGGGTATGGCAAAACGCCGTCCACGCCGCCAGACGTGCGGCTTTCACATCATCGCGAACCAGCTTGTGACCTAGGCGCAGGGCCTCATCCGGCCCCTCTTCTTTATAACAAATCCCGACCGCTTCACGTTCGCGATCGTTCATCAGCGGCAAATTGACCGAAGTCGGAAATGCCCCTTGCAAATACTCTACCGGAGCCCGCACATCCATCAGCGGGGTATCGGCTAAAAACAGCGCGCGAAAATCCACTTCGGCTGCATTTAACCGCGGCATGACGTGACCTCAATCAGATGTTCACCTTGACCCGCATGCACTTCACCGATCGCACTCAGCGTCAGGTTATGTTGCGCAGCCACTTTCTGTACCGCTTCCACCGCATCTGGGCGCACCGCCAGCAGCAAACCACCGGAGGTTTGTGGATCGCACAGCAAGCTGCGCTGCATATCGGTCATCGGGGCAATCAGATGGCCATAGCTGTCAAAGTTGCGGGTTGTACCGCCCGGTACACAACCGGCAGTTATGTACTCTTCTACTGCATCCAGCTTAGGTACGGCATCAAACCATACGGTCGCTTGCAGGCCAGAGCCTTGGCAGATTTCGCTTAAATGACCCAACAGACCGAAACCGGTGACGTCGGTCATCGCGGTAACGCCATCAATGTGCGCAAAATCAGCGCCCGGCTTGTTCATCTGGCACATGGTTTCAGTGGCCAAACCCACATGCTCAGGACGCAGCAGACCTTTTTTCTCTGCGGTCGTCAGCACGCCGATGCCCAGCGGTTTAGTTAAGAACAGCTGGCAACCGGCTTCTGCGGCGGAGTTTTTCTTCACCAGCGCCGTATCAACCATACCGGTCACCGCCAGACCAAAAATGGGCTCTGGCGCATCGATAGAGTGACCACCGGCCAAGGCAATACCTGCCTGTTGGCAAGCATGACGACCACCGTCGATCACTTTCTGCGCGACTTCCGCCGGCAGTTTGGCAATTGGCCAGCCAAGAATGGCGATAGCCATGATCGGCTTACCGCCCATGGCATACACGTCACTGATGGCGTTAGTGGCAGCAATGCGGCCAAAATCAAACGGATCATCGACAATCGGCATGAAAAAGTCAGTGGTACTGATAATGCCGACCCCATTACCGATGTCATACACGGCGGCATCGTCTTTGGTTTCGTTACCGACCAGCAGATTAGGGTCAGTGAATTTTTGCAGTTCCGAGTGCAAGATGGTATCCAGCACTTTAGGCGAGATTTTACACCCACAGCCCGCGCCGTGGCTGTACTGGGTTAAACGGATTTTTTCCATGGGAAAGGCGTCCTATCACCAAAAAGACCAATAATGACAGGCGTGTGCAAACACGCAATGCGCCCATTATAAGCGCGCACCGCGTCAGATGCTCAAAAATGATGACTAGAATTGTCTGATAAACGGGCTAATGTCTGGTGATTTGACCTTTTGCGGGGCAATCAGCGGAGTACCGAGATACAAAAAACCGACAATTTCGTCCTGCTCGCGGCAATCAAACGCCGCTTTAATGCGAGCATCTTCACACCACTTGCCGCTCCGCCAGATCCCACCAAAACCTTGCGCAAAGGCGGCCATCTGCATCGCTTGTACCGCGCAACCAGCTGATAAAACCTGCTCCCAATGCGGCACTTTATGGTGTTCGGTACAGTGGGCGACCACGGCAATAATCAGCGGCGCGCGAAACGGCGCATTACGCGATTTATCGATCACCTCGGCAGGCTCGCCATCTTCTTGCGCTATCTGTACCAATAAATCACTGAACCGCTGCAATCCCGCATCTTGAATCAGGGTAAAACGCCACGGCTGCAATGCGCCATGATCCGGCGCGCGCATACCGGCGCGAATAATATTCTCCAGCGCTTCCCCCGACGGTGCCGGCGCTTGCAGGCGTGATGAAGAACGACGGTTAAGCAGCAAATCCAGAGCCAGCATAGAATACTCCCTGCTTCAAAAATGAAAGCGATACATGCTTGATGATAATGATTCGCAGCTTAACACGAATAACCACCAGTACGAATAGTTCTTACTAGCATCAGCCAGCGTCATTTTTACCGCGCCAGCACCCTATCGCCACCGCTGTCCGAACCGTTACAAACGCGACGCCACTTCCGCTCCTTGGCGAATTGCGCGTTTAGCATCCAGCTCAGCCGCTACATCCGCGCCACCAATCACATGTGGTCTACCGCCAAGCATGATCAGCTGATCGGCCAGCTCGCGTAACGGCTCTTGCCCCGTACACAAAATCACATTATCGACCGGCAACACGTGCGCTTGGCCATTCATCACCACATGTAGCCCATCATCATCCACACGCTGATACTCGACACCCGAATGCATGTTGACCTGATACTTTTGCAAGCTAGCGCGGTGGATCCAGCCGGTGGTTTTACCAAGGCTCGCACCGACTTTGCTGCTCTTACGCTGCAAGAGCCAAATTTCGCGCGCAGGATGTGGCGCTTCGGCCGGTAGCAAACCACCGCGCTCGCGCACCTCTTTATCCACCCCCCACTCACGTAGCCAACGATCCGGGCTCAAGGTCACCGAATCTCCGCCCGACACCAAATATTCCGCGACATCAAAGCCAATACCTCCGGCACCGATGATGGCAACTTTCTGTCCGACCGGGCGATGGTGGCGCAGCACATCCAGATAGCTCAGCACTTTCGGATGCGCGATCCCGGCAATTTTCGGAATGCGCGGCACAATACCGGTGGCGATGATCACCTCATCAAAATCACTGAGGGCTTCGGCTAAGACCCGTTGCCCTAAGCGCACATCAATGCCGAGTTCTTGCACGCGCTGGGCAAAGTAGCGCAATGTTTCTTTGAACTCTTCTTTACCGGGGATTTGGCTAGCATAGTTAAATTGCCCGCCAATCACGCTGTCTTGCTCGAACAAGGTCACCGCATGACCACACTCCGCCGCTACACAGGCGGCGGATAATCCCGCCGGACCGGCACCAACCACCGCCACTTTTTTCGGTTTTGCGCTGCGCACATACACCAACTCGGTTTCATAGGCAGCTTGTGGGTTGACCAAACAGGTCGCGCGCTTACCGGCAAAGATATGATCCAAACAGGCCTGATTACAGGCGATACAGGTATTGATACGCTGACTTTCGCCCTGTGCGGCTTTTTTAACAAAATCAGGATCAGCCAAAAACGGTCTGGCCATCGACACCATATCGGCATCGCCGCGCTGCAAAATAGACTCCGCCACTTCCGGCGTGTTAATTCGGTTGGTGGTGATCAGTGGAATAGACACTTCCGATCGCAGACGTGCGGTCACCCAACTGAACGCGCCCCGTGGCACGCTGGTGGCAATGGTTGGGATCCGCGCTTCATGCCAACCAATACCGGTATTCAGCAAGGTCACGCCTGCTTGCTCCAGCATTTTGGCCAGCGCAATCACTTCACTCCAACTGCTGCCTTGCTCGACCAAATCCAGCATCGATAAGCGGAAGATGATGATGAAATCGTGCCCCGCCCGTTCACGGATCGCTTTGACAATCTCTACCGCGAAACGGCTACGACCGGCGAAACTCCCGCCCCACTCATCCTGACGCTGATTGGTGCGCGTGCACAAAAATTGATTGATGAGATAGCCTTCCGACCCCATGACTTCCACCCCATCGTAACCGGCCTCACGAGCCAGCAACGCAGTCATGGCAAAATCACGGATGGTGCCGCGGATTTGTCGCTCCGACATCGCTTTGGGCTTAAACGGCGTAATCGGTGCTTGCAGCGCCGACGGCGCAACCGCAAACGGATGCATCGCATAACGGCCAGCATGCAGAATTTGCAGACAAATTTTCCCTCCGCCCTCATGCACAGCTTGAGTAATGCGGCGGTGTTTACTGATTTGCCACGGGAAGCTC
This sequence comes from Plesiomonas sp. PI-19, assembly GCF_021368255.1. NCBI lineage: Bacteria > Pseudomonadati > Pseudomonadota > Gammaproteobacteria > Enterobacterales > Enterobacteriaceae > Plesiomonas > Plesiomonas sp. PI-19. Next base: position 745,707 of record NZ_JAJNMQ010000001.1, on the reverse strand, counting down.
AGCTGCGCCCCGTGCGGCACTAAACGGCCGCGAAAATTAGGTGCCATGCCACCCGTTACAATCAAGCCAACACCCCCTTCTGCGCGCCGCCGGTAAAAGGCAGCCAGTTTGTCAAAACCGCCGCGCATCTCTTCCAGCCCAGTGTGCATGGAGCCCATCAGCACGCGATTACGCAGCTGAGTAAATCCCAAATCAAGGGGAGCAAGCAGATGAGGATAGTGAGACATGATGTCGGGTCCTTTTCGTCATGGTCTGACCAGTCTACGAAAGGCAATGAATAACGGCAAACATTTTGTTTACATTCGTTAAACAAATCACTGTATGACTATGCTTACTTAAAACGTGAGCACTGCCGTGTCAGCTGATCTTTACGTGAGAAAGCGATAGGATAGCCACTTCATACCTCATGTTAACCCTGATGGAGACTCCATGCGCTTATTGTGGCGACTGGTTGCCAACCTGTTTACCTGGACCTGGCGGATTATTAACTTTATCCGTCAGGCCGCACTGAATCTGATGCTGGTCGTAGTGGTACTGATCGGCGTAGCGATTTACGGCTTTCTCAAACCTAGTACTCCAGTAGTCAAGCAAGGTGCGCTGCTGCTGGATTTGTCTGGTGTGATTGTGGAAGAGCCGCGCTTTTCCAATCCCTTCCAACAACTGAGTCGCGAACTGCTGGGTAGCAGCACACCGCTGGCAGAAAATTCGGTCTTTGATATTGTCGATGCAATTCGCCAAGCCAAAGATGACAAAAACATCAAAGGGATTGTGATGTTTTTGAATAACCTTAACGCGGCCAGCGTGCCATCGGTGGAATACATCGGTAAGGCTCTGAAAGAGTTTCGCGAAAGCGGTAAGAAGGTATACGCCTACGCCGATACCTACTCGCAAACTCAATATTATTTAGCCAGTTATGCCAACGAAGTGTATATGTCGCCACAAGGCGGCGTAGCCCTCAATGGCCTTGGCATGAATGCCCTGTACTACAAAGATTTGTTGGATAAGCTCAAAGTCAGCACCCATGTTTTCCGCGTCGGCACCTACAAATCGGCCGTGGAGCCTTTTATCCGTAGCGATATGTCGCCAGAAGCGCGCGAAAATACCAGCCGCTGGTTGAACTTGATGTGGCAAAACATCCGCGGAGACATTGCCGGTAACCGTAATCAACATCCGTCTACATTGGTGCCGGATGCCGATACGCTGATCAAAAATCTGGCCCAATTTGGCGGCGATCAAGCTGAATACGCGTTGCAACACAAGCTGGTGGATAAGCTGGTTACCCGTCAGCAAATGAATCTGCTTCTGACCAAAACCTTTGGCTTGGACAAAACGGCGCAGGACTTCAACTACACCACGCTGAATGATTATCTGGCCGCGAACCCAATGGATCGCACCCCGCGTGACGGTAATATCGCTGTGATCATCGCCAGCGGTGCCATCATGGATGGTATCCAACAGCCGGGGACCATCGGCGGCGACAGTACTGCCGATCTGCTGCGCCAAGCACGCACCGACAGCAAAATCAAAGCTGTGGTTCTGCGCGTTGACAGCCCTGGCGGTAGCGCCTTTGCCTCCGAAATCATCCGTAACGAAGTGGTTGCGCTGAAAAATGCCGGCAAGCCAGTGGTGATCTCCATGGGCTCAATGGCTGCCTCTGGCGGTTACTGGATCTCTGCCGATGCCAACTACATTGTCGCTAACCCGAACACCATTACTGGCTCCATCGGGATTTTCGGGGTGCTCAATACCTTTGAAAACACCCTCGGCAGTATCGGCGTCAATACCGATGGTGTCGCGACCGGCCCGTTAGCTGACCTTTCAGTGACCAAAGCACTCAATCCACAAGTGAGTGAGCTGATCCAGATGTCGATTAACCGTGGCTACAGCCAGTTCCTGAGCTTGGTAGCGCAAGGCCGTAAGATGAGCGTGGCGAATGTCGATAAAATCGCGCAAGGCCAAGTCTGGCTGGGTGTGGATGCCAAGCAAAACGGACTGGTCGATGAGCTCGGTGACTTCGACACCGCGATCGAAAAAGCTGCCGAACTGGCTAAGCTGGATAAAGTGCAGCTGAGCTGGATCCAACAGCAGCCATCGACTCGCGATCTGATTTTGTCGCAATTCACCGCACAACTGCAGGCCGTGCTGCCGTCAGCCAGCGGTGTACCCGCCCCATTGATGCAGACGCTAAAAATGTGGCAAGAGCAAACCCGCATCCTGACCGAGTTTAACGATCCATACGGTCGCTATGCGTTCTGCCTCAACTGCGGTAATTTGACCTAAGTGAGTGCGATTCTTTGGTCTTTTCGCGTGCGTTAATTGACGCACCGCAAGACCCGCACAATAAATGCAAAAGCCCGGACTCTCCGGGCTTTTTTTCACCATAGACTCTTCTATAATCAGGCAGATAATAAGCGTATTCTCCTGAACATTATCAGGTCAGCCCTTAAGGCAGGCAGCAGATGCCTGTTTACCTAGCAGAAGTTAGCAGCGGATTTTTATGCAGAAGAAATCGATTTATGTAGCCTATACCGGCGGAACTATCGGTATGCAGCGTTCTGATCACGGGTATATTCCGGTATCGGGTTACATGCAAAAACAACTGGAACAGATGCCGGAGTTTCACCGCAGTGAAATGCCAGCATTTAGTATCCATGAGTATTGTCCGCTGATTGACTCATCTGACATGACTCCGGCTGACTGGCAGCGGATCGCCGATGATATCTATGCCAATTACGATAACTACGATGGCTTCGTGATCCTGCATGGCACCGATACCATGGCCTACACCGCCTCAGCGCTCTCATTTATGCTGGAAAATCTGAATAAGCCGGTGATCATTACCGGCTCACAGATCCCACTGGCCGAGCTGCGTTCCGATGGCCAAACCAACCTGCTCAACGCCCTGTATCTGGCCGCCAATTACCCAATCAATGAAGTGACGCTGTTTTTCAACAACAAGCTGTTTCGCGGTAATCGCACCACCAAGGCCCACGCCGATGGCTTCGATGCCTTTGCATCACCGAACTTCCCTATCTTAACCGAAGTAGGGATCAACATCCGTCAGATCACCAAAAGTACCCTGACGGTCAGCGGTAGCACCTTAAGTTTGCACCCAATCACGCCGCAGCCGATTGGGGTGGTATCCCTCTATCCGGGAATTTCACATGAAGTGGTGCGCAACTTCCTGCGCCAACCAGTAAAAGCACTGATTCTACGCTCCTACGGTGTCGGTAACGCGCCCCAAAACGCCCAATTGTTAGATGAACTGCATGAAGCGGCGCGACGCGGCATTATTGTGGTCAACCTGACCCAATGCTTCTCCGGCAAAGTGAATATGGAAGGCTACGCAACCGGCAATGCGCTGGCGCAAGCGGGCGTGATCAGTGGCTATGACATGACCATGGAAGCGGCCTTGGCCAAACTGCATTTCCTGCTAAGCCAAGAATTCAGTGCCGATGAGATTCGCCACCTGATGCAACAAGATTTGCGTGGTGAGCTAAGCGCAGATTAATCACCTGACTCGCTAAGCCTTATCTTCCCGCTGCGCGTGTTGAAGTTCTGCGTATTGAAAATGTAAAAGCGCCGCACAAACAAGAAGCCGGTTAAGGACATTAACCGGCTTCTTGCATTAACAACGCGCGGCGACGCAATCGCGCCGTAATCAATTACTCATCAGACACCGAACAGGTCGGGATCACCTGCTCTGGCGTAAATTCGCGCTTTAACTCGGCCTTGGATTTCATCACCAGCAAGCCATCCGGGCCAATGGTCATGTGCTGTGGGTCGGGATTATTGCGCGCCTGCCAAATCAGCACCGCTTGCAAGCTGGTCTCTTTTTGTACCTCGGTCAGCGCCGTACCATCGGCCCACTTTCCGGTTTCCACCGCCTGCCGCAAGCGTTCATACACCTCCGGCGTCATCGCCGAAATCAGACTGTCCACATGCATGTTTTCACTCCTGAAATCACTGATTGTTGTGTTAAATCCTTTACATCCGTCATGGCCGGTATACAGCACTGACATCGCCGGCGCGGTGCTGTCAGCAAAACCTCGGCTTAGCCTTCAGTCACTTCACCGGTATCTTTATCGACAAAACTCAGCGCCACCGAGTTCAAGCAATAGCGCTCACCGCGCGGCGCCGGTCCATCGGTAAACACATGCCCTAAATGGGCATCACAATGCCGGCAACGGATCTCTACCCGCTGCATTCCGTGACTAAAATCATTCACATAGCGCACCGAATCTTCACTGAACGGCGCACTAAAACTTGGCCAGCCACAGCCGGAATCAAACTTAGCATCCGAGGTAAACAAGGGGCGATCACAGCACACACAGTGGTATACGCCGTTTTTGCGATTATGCAGTAAGCGTCCGGAAAACGGCGCTTCAGTCCCCTGCTCGCGACATACCCGATGTTGCTCCGGGGTTAAGCTGCGCAAAGGTGATCTCTTATCTGCCATATTTTCCCTCATACTTTCACTCATCGAATTTTATAGTACATAATGAAGCGTTATCTTTTTTTGACCGTCGGCTCAGCCGCGTAGTGCCCCATCGTAAGATGTAAATTAAGCGCGACATGTGCTCGGCAACGCGAAGCGGCAAATACACGTTAACCGCCACTATCACAGGTGCGCTTTGATGGCTTCTAGTGAAGGCTAAAGAGTAACTCCAACACCGTGGTAGAAAGCGCATGCCCGCTCGCGTTACCCGCGATTACTGGCGGTTAAATTTACTGAAAAATAAGGTGAAAGTGAGTTACATTTGCTTATCACGCCAAGAAACGTGATTGTAATCACAATAAACAAATCAAAACTGACTATACTAGGTAGCTCTATCGATTCAGCATGCTTAAATAAGCAAGGAATGAATGGGATGGAAAAGAAGAAATCTGTCTTTCTTTATGAGTTTCTGCAAAGTTTGACACATTTCCTCTTGACGGTTTGTAGGGTTTTTGTAAGTTTACAACCATCTTTTAATCAACGAACATTTTAGTTGGTGAATGCATATGTCTATCAAAGTAGGTATTAACGGTTTTGGCCGTATCGGTCGTTTCGTATTCCGTCTGGCTTGTGAGCGTTCTGACATCGAAGTTGTTGGTATCAACGACCTGATCGACGTTGAGTACATGGCTTACATGCTGAAGTACGACTCTACCCACGGTCGCTTCAACGGTACCGTTGAAGTTAAAGACGGCAACCTGGTTGTAAACGGCAAAACTGTTCGCGTTACCGCTGAGCGTGATCCTGCTAACCTGCGTTGGGGCGAAATCGGTGTTGACGTTGTTGCCGAAGCAACTGGTCTGTTTCTGACTGACGAAACTGCACGTAAGCACATCGCTGCTGGTGCTAAGAAAGTTGTTCTGACTGGCCCGTCTAAAGACGCTACCCCAATGTTCGTAATGGGTGTTAACCACGACACTTATGCTGGCCAAGACATCGTTTCTAACGCATCTTGCACCACTAACTGCCTGGCACCAATCGCTAAAGTACTGAACGACACCTTCGGTATCGAATCTGGTCTGATGACTACCGTTCACGCGACTACTGCTACTCAGAAGACTGTTGACGGTCCATCTGCGAAAGACTGGCGTGGTGGCCGCGGCGCGGCTCAAAACATCATCCCATCTTCTACCGGTGCGGCTAAAGCAGTAGGCGTAGTAATCCCTGAGCTGAAAGGCCTGCTGACTGGTATGGCGTTCCGTGTTCCAACTCCAGACGTATCTGTAGTTGACCTGACCGTTAACCTGAAGAAAGCTGCTACCTACGCAGAAATCTGTGAAGCAATGAAAGCTGCTTCTCAAGGCGCGATGAAAGGCGTTCTGGGCTACACCGAAGACGAAGTTGTTTCTACTGACTTCCTGGGTGAGCGTCAGACTTCCGTATTCGACGCTAAAGCTGGTATCCAGCTGACCGACAAATTCGTTAAAGTTGTATCTTGGTACGACAACGAAATGGGTTACTCCAGCAAAGTTCTGGATCTGATCGCTCACATCTCCAAGTAATCTATACTTGATTGAGCGAAAAAAAGGCGGCGCTGGCCGCCTTTTTTTATAGGTTTTTCTCACACCCTGTACTGACGGAAATGTGATGATGGATCGTTTCTTATCTTTGCCAGTTATTGAACAACTCTCCCCGTCGTTAAGCCTGCGCCGTAATGCGGAGCTGGATATCCTGGTTATTGATCACCCCAAAGCCCAAGCGGCCGTAAGTCTACAAGGCGCACAGTTGCTGTTGTGGCAACCGACAGGGCAACAACCGGTAATTTGGCTAAGCGAAAAGGCAGCTTTTGTCAGCGGTAAAGCCCTGCGTGGCGGTATTCCTATCTGTTGGCCGTGGTTTGGTCGTGTTGCCCAACCGGCGCATGGTTTTGCCCGTAACTTGCCGTGGCAATTACAACAGCATCAGGAAAACGATGAGACGCTGAGCCTGAGCTTAAACCTGACGGACAGCGCAGAAACCGATGCCTACTGGCCACATGCGTTCTCGCTGACCTTAGAGATCTCTGTGGGCGAGCAACTGACGCTGAGTCTGAACAGTAGCAGTAATGAAGAAGTCCGTCTGACCGGTGCTCTGCACACCTATTTTGCGGTGGGTGATATCGGTAAAACCAGCGTAGAAGCGCTCGGTAGCGAATACACTGATAGCCTGAATAAAGGCCAGAAAGTGGAAGATGCTCCGGTTCTGACCATCGAAGAGGGTGAAGCCATTGACCGCATCTACACGGCCGCCGAAGAAGCCTCTTTCATCCACGATGAAGCCAACCAGCGTGTCATTGTAGTTGAGCACCAAGGCAATAATTGTGTGGTAACGTGGAACCCTGGCAAAGAAGGGGCGCGCGGTATGGCCGATATGGCCGATGACGGTTATCAAACCATGCTGTGTGTGGAAACCGTTCTGGCCGGTACGCCCACCATCATCAATGCTCAGCATAGCCACCAGCTGCTGGCACGTATTCGCATCGCCTAACAGGCCGAATATCGCCTTCTCAGTAACGCTGCTTAACCCACAGGTATCAGCAGCGTTATGTTAGTACTTCCCCTCCTCCGTCTTGTACCACGCCACACATCACCCTCATTTAGCTGCCACGTTTAGCTGTCGCGGTCATCCATAAGCTATTTTCTGTTTTATCGCGGGCTCTGCTCTGTAAGCCGAAGTTTTTATTACTCATCGTCACATAATTTTTATGCTTGGATTTACTGCCAATCTGACATTTTTATGGCAGTTTTCTGACCGCGCCTGCATTTTGTACCAAAGCAACTGATAACGCTGGTTAAAGCACAGTGTTAAAAACGCGTTAAAAAACTTAGTTTTATTTGCATGAAATTCCGGCAGACCCGTCTAAGCTTAGTGAAGGGAACGTAACAATAGTGAATCAGAGCGAGTGAATCAGAGCGTTCCCATCTCGCATCCATCCTTGAGGGGTATCGCCATGAGTATCTTCGATCACTACCGTCAACGCTATGAAGCCGCTAAAGATGAAGAATTCTCCTTACAGGAGTTTCTGGATATCTGCCGTAACGACCACAGTGCGTATGCCAATGCGGCTGAACGGCTGCTGATGGCTATCGGTGAGCCTACCATGATCGACACCTCGGCCGATTCACGCCTGTCGCGCTTATTCTCCAACCGCGTGATCGCGCGTTATCCGGCTTTCGAAGAGTTTTATGGGATGGAAGAGTCGATCGAGCAGATCGTGTCCTATCTCAAACACGCAGCGCAAGGTCTGGAAGAGAAGAAACAGATCCTCTACTTATTGGGCCCTGTCGGTGGTGGTAAATCCTCACTGGCCGAGCGCTTAAAGAGCTTAATGCAGCAAACACCGATTTATGTGCTGACTGCCAACGGGGTGCGCAGCCCTGTCAACGATCACCCATTTTGCCTGTTTGATGTGAACGAAGATGGCCGCATTTTGCAGGAAGAATATGGCATTCCGAAGCGTTACCTGCGCAACATTATGTCGCCATGGGCGGCCAAACGCCTGCATGAGTTCGGCGGAGATATCACCCGTTTCAAAGTGGTCAAAGTGCGCCCTTCCATTTTGGATCAAATCGCCATCGCCAAAACCGAGCCGGGAGATGAGAACAACCAAGATATCTCCTCACTGGTCGGTAAAGTGGATATTCGCCAGTTAGAGCACTTTGCCCAGCACGATCCGGATGCCTACAGCTACTCAGGCGCACTGTGCCGTGCAAACCAAGGGCTGATGGAATTCGTGGAGATGTTCAAAGCGCCGATTAAGGTGCTGCACCCACTGCTGACCGCGACCCAAGAAGGTAACTACAACGGCACCGAAGGTCTGTCAGCACTGCCGTTTGAAGGCATTATTTTGGCGCACTCCAACGAATCGGAATGGGTGCAATTCCGTAACAACAAGAATAACGAAGCGTTCCTTGACCGTGTCTACATCGTCAAGGTGCCGTACTGCTTGCGCGTATCCGATGAAATTCGGATTTATGACAAATTACTGCGTAATAGCGAGCTGACCAGTTCACCTTGCGCTCCGGGCACATTGGAAACCTTGGCGCGCTTTACTGTCCTGTCGCGCTTGAAAGAAACAGAAAACTCCAGTCTGTACTCGAAAATGCGGGTGTATGACGGCGAGAGCCTGAAAGATACCGATCCGAAAGCCAAGTCCTATCAGGAGTACCGCGATTACGCCGGTGTCGATGAAGGGATGAACGGCCTGTCGACCCGCTTCGCGTTCAAGATTTTGTCTCGCGTGTTTAACTTTGACCACAGCGAGGTGGCCGCCAACCCGGTACATCTGTTCTACGTGCTGGAGCAACAAATCGAGCGCGAACAGTTCCCGCAAGAAATTGCTGAGAAATATTTGGAGCACCTCAAAGGCTACCTGATCCCGAAATATGTCGAGTTTATCGGCAAAGAGATCCAGACCGCCTATCTGGAGTCCTACTCTGAATACGGCCAGAACATTTTTGACCGCTATGTGGTGTACGCTGATTTCTGGATTCAAGATCAAGAGTACCGCGATCCTGAAACCGGACAGCTGTTTGACCGCTCATCCTTAAACGCCGAACTGGAGAAGATTGAAAAACCGGCCGGTATCAGCAACCCGAAAGATTTCCGTAACGAGATAGTCAACTTCGTACTGCGGGCGCGCGCGCATAACGGTGGTCGCAACCCGAATTGGACCAGTTACGAAAAACTGCGCACCGTGATTGAGAAGAAAATGTTCTCCAACACTGAAGAGCTGTTGCCGGTGATTTCGTTTAACACCAAAACCTCGACCGAAGAGCAGAAGAAACACGATGACTTTGTGCACCGTATGATGGAGAAAGGCTATACCAAGAAACAGGTACGCCTGCTCTGCGAATGGTATCTGCGGGTACGCAAATCATCCTGATCACCAGCTACGCTTAATAAATCCGCTTAATTCGTATGCGGAATAAGGTTGGGGGAACGTATGGCGCATTTTATTGATCGCCGACTGAACGGCAAAAACAAGAGCATGGTGAACCGCCAGCGCTTCTTGCGCCGTTACAAGTCGCAAATCAAGGAAGCGATTTCAGACGCAGTCAACAAACGTTCGGTCACCGATGTGAATAGCGGAGAATCGATCTCGATTCCGTCGCGTGACATCAGCGAACCGTTTTTACACCAAGGCAAGGGCGGGGTGCACGAGCGCGTGCACCCCGGCAACGACCAATTTATTGCCGGCGACCACATTGACCGTCCACAAGGCGGCGGAGGTGGCGGCGGCGGTGGTGAGGGGCAAGCCAGTCCAGACGGCGAAGGTCAGGACGATTTTGTTTTCCAAATCTCCAAAGATGAGTATTTAGATCTGCTGTTTGAAGATCTGGAGCTGCCGAATTTGCAGAAAAACCAGATCAATCAAATGATCGAATACAAAACGCATCGCGCCGGATTTACTGCCAACGGCGTACCGGCCAATATCAGTATTATCCGCTCGTTGCGTAACTCACTGGCACGGCGCACTGCCATGACTGCAGTAAAACGCCAGCAGCTGCGCGTGCTCGAGCAACAGCTCGACGACATGGAGCGCACTGAACCAGCGCGTCCACTGGAGGAAGAGCAAGTTCGACGCGAGATTAGCGAGCTGCGCGATAAAATTCGCCGCGTTCCTTTTATCGATACCTTTGACCTGCGCTACAAAAACTACGAGCGCCGTCCTGAACCCTCCAGCCAAGCAGTGATGTTCTGCCTGATGGACGTTTCCGGCTCGATGGATCAAGCCACCAAAGACATCGCCAAACGTTTTTATATCCTGCTGTATCTGTTTTTATCGCGGACTTATAAAAATGTGGAGGTGGTGTATATCCGCCATCACACCCAAGCCAAAGAAGTGGACGAACACGAGTTTTTCTATTCGCAAGAAACCGGCGGCACCATTGTTTCGAGTGCCTTGCGCCTGATGCAGGAAATCATGGAGAAACGCTATCCCGCGTCATTGTGGAACATCTATGCCGCCCAAGCCTCTGATGGCGATAACTGGGCCGATGATTCACCGCACTGCCGTGAGCTGTTGCAGCAGAAAATCTTGCCGTTTGTTCGCTACTACAGCTACATCGAAATTACCCGGCGCGCTCACCAAACCTTGTGGCGCGAATACGAACAGTTGCACGCTCAGTTCCCGAACTTTGCACTGCAGCATATCCGGGCAGTTGAAGACATTTATCCGGTATTCCGGGAGCTCTTCCGCAAGCAAGCCGCTTAACAGGGGGTGCGGATGCAAAACTATACAGAACAACCGCTGTCCGACGGGCCGGACTGGACATTCAATCTGCTGGAGCAATATCACCAAGAGATTGATCGGGTGGCTAAGCTGTATCGGCTATCCACCTATCCTAACCAGATTGAGATTATTACGGCCGAACAGATGATGGATGCCTATTCCAGCATCGGTATGCCCATTAACTACAACCATTGGTCATTCGGGCGCAAATTTATCGAAACCGAGCAAAACTACAAGCACGGCTATATGGGGTTAGCGTACGAAATCGTGATTAACTCCAATCCGTGTATTGCCTACTTGATGGAGGAGAACACCATCACTATGCAGGCATTGGTGATTGCTCACGCCTGCTATGGACATAACTCGTTTTTCAAAAACAACTATCTGTTTAAATCTTGGACGGATGCCAGCTCTATCATTGATTATCTGCTGTTTGCCAAACACTATATTTCTGATTGCGAAGAGAAATATGGCGTTGATGAAGTAGAGAAAATCCTCGATTCCTGTCATGCCTTGATGAACTACGGGGTCGACCGCTATAAGCGACCGCAGAAAATCTCTCTGCAAGAGGAAAAGGCGCGCCAGAAAAACCGCGAAGAGTATCTGCAAAGTCAGGTCAATGAGCTGTGGCGCACCATTCCGCGGCGGGAAAAAGACAGTGAACTGACTCAAACACGCTTCCCGCCCGAGCCGGAAGAAAACCTGCTCTACTTCATTGAAAAACACGCCCCACTGCTAGAGCCATGGCAGCGTGAAATCGTGCGCATCGTGCGAAAAGTCAGTCAGTATTTTTACCCGCAAAAGCAGACGCAAGTGATGAACGAAGGCTGGGCCACGTTCTGGCACTACAGCATTTTGAATCATCTATACGATGAGGGAAAACTCACCGATCGCTTCATGTTTGAGTTTTTGCACAGCCACACCAATGTGGTGTATCAACCGCCCTACAACAGCAAGTACTACAGCGGCATCAACCCGTATGCACTCGGTTTTGCCATGTTCCAAGATATCAAACGCATCTGTCAGGAGCCGACTGAAGAAGATCGGCGCTGGTTCCCTGACATTGCCGGCAGTGACTGGTTGGAAACCCTGCACTTTGCCATGAACAACTTTAAGGACGAGAGCTTTATCAGCCAGTTCTTGTCCCCAAAAGTGATGCGTGACTTCAAGTTCTTCGCCGTGCTGGATAACGATCGCAATAACTATCTGGAGATCCCGGCTATCCACAATGATGAAGGTTATCGTCATATTCGCGAGGCATTATCGGCGCAATACAACCTGAGCAATCTGGAGCCGAACGTGCAAATCTGGAATGTGGCGCTGCGCGGCGATCGTTCACTTACCCTGCGCCATGTGATGCACGATCGGATCCCGCTGGCGAAAAGTCGCAAAGAGGTGATGAAGCATATCTACCGTTTATGGGGCTTTGATGTCTATCTGGAAGAAGTTGGGCTAGATGGTAAAGCCGATATTATCGAGCGCTGTCCGCCACGTACCGGTGAAAGCGGTTTTCAGATTTAACTTGAGACCAATGCCAAACCCATAGATCGCGTGCAAGCAACGGTACAAGCAACTTATCGCACCGATTCACGAACATCGTCACTGACCGGCATAAAACGTAAAATATAAAAAAGGTGAGTCTGGGACTCACCTTTTTTTGTTTCGCTTTCTTGTTTAACTTTCTTCTTTATCGGTCTTGCATCTTATTGCGCAGTTTGCAGATTCCGCGTTGTTTAACGGCGCAATTCCGCGATATCTGATGGGATATCAGCGCGCATACCGTGCCAAATCAGGCCACTGTCGATGCCGTACTGACGTACCAGCGTAAAGATGCTTTCCAGCTCTTTGCGCTCACACATGTCCGCCAGCTCACCGTAGAACTTGGCCGCCAGACGACGGGCATCCACATTAGAGAAGTAGTACAAGCCAACACGGGTATACAACCCACGCAGACCGTTGATAATCAGACCATAAATCGGGTTACCGGATGCAAATGCCAAACCTTGGAAAATACGGTAGTCCAAATCGGTATAGGCATCCGCCGTATCGGCAGTCGTATCGGTTTCGCGCAGCAGCTCTAATGCGCGCTCAGGGTTATTGCGCAGTGCGCTGCGGATATAAATGGATGAAATGTTAGTGCGGGCAGACAGCAGATTATCAATCAGTTGCGGGACACTGTCATGGTCAAGCCGAGCCAATGTTTCCAGAATATTCAGGCCGGAGGTTTCCCAGAAGTTATTCACCTTGGTGGGTTTACCATGCTGAATAGTCAGCCAGCCATCACGCGCCAGCCGCTGTAATACCTCACGCAGTGTGGTACGGGTGACCCCGATCAGCTCAGATAACTCGCGCTCTGCCGGTAAAATCGAGCCGGGCGGAAAACGGTTGTTCCAGATGCTTTCAACAATATACTCTTCTGCGAATCCGGCGGGGCTTTGAGCCTTAATTACCATGATATGCGTTATCCATCTATTATATTTTTTGCTTACCATCTCATCATACCAGATGACGGCGAATGTAATAGCTATTCTGCATACGAAAAGTACAAGATTTATGCATTATCCCGCAGGTTCAGTGGTAAATGACTACTTATGCATCATGATGAGTGCAAGTCACTGCCCCTACCTCACCTATCCCGCAAAACACAATGTAACAATTTGTTTTTATTAACCTCCTGTCCAATACACAGCTAGACTGAGCTATGTCAATTTGCCATGCTAATAACGTTATACAATTAACCCTTGTTACATTTTTTCATCTGACCCTTTTTACGCACCGTTTGATTACGAGAAAATATCAATGGAAATCACGTTTTCTCGAGCATTCCTTAAGAACTTCTTAGGCAAAGCTCCTGACTGGTACAAGTTAGCCATTATTTGCTTCCTGATCCTAAATCCGATTTTGTTCTTCTTCGTTAACCCGTTTGTCGCTGGGTGGGCGCTGATTGCCGAATTTATCTTCACCCTAGCAATGGCGCTGAAGTGCTACCCGTTGCAGCCAGGTGGTTTGCTGGCCATTGAAGCGGTAGCCATCGGCATGACCAGTGCTGACAGTGTCAAGCACGAACTGGTTTCCAATATTGAAGTCCTGTTACTGCTGGTCTTCATGGTGGCCGGTATCTACTTCATGAAACAGCTGCTGCTGTTTGTGTTTACTAAGTTGCTGTTGAATATCAGATCAAAAATTACGCTTTCGCTGTCATTTTGCTTTGTAGCGGCATTTTTATCTGCTTTTCTCGATGCACTGACCGTGGTTGCGGTAGTTATCAGTGTGGCGGTCGGCTTCTACTCGATTTATCACCGCGTGGCATCAGGCGACAATTTTTCTGGCGAACACGACACCAGCAATGACAGTCAACTGACTACCGCAGAACGTAAAGCGGACTTGGATCGCTTCCGTGCCTTCCTGCGTAGCCTGATGATGCATGCGGCCATCGGTACCGCCCTTGGCGGCGTGATGACCATGGTCGGTGAACCGCAAAACCTGATTATCGCTGAACGCGCTGGCTGGCACTTCGGTGAGTTTCTGATCCGTATGGCCCCCGTGACCGTACCGGTATTCTTTTGTGGAATGCTGACTTGCTACATGGTCGAGCGCTTTAAGGTGCTGGGCTACGGCGAAGAGCTGCCAGCAAGCGTGCGTCAAATCCTGACCGATTACGCCCACCAGCAAGATGAGCGCCGCACCAAGCAAGACACCATGAAACTGATCGTACAAGGATTGATCGGGGTCTGGTTGATTTTGGGTCTGGCACTACATCTGGCAGCCGTTGGCCTGATTGGTCTGTCGGTGATTATTCTGGCCACTTCACTGTGCGGTATCACCGATGAGCACGCGCTGGGTAAGGCATTCCAAGAGTCCCTGCCGTTTACTGCCCTGCTGACCGTTTTTTTCGCGGTGGTATCGGTGATTATCGAGCAAGATCTCTTCAAGCCGATTATCGACTTCGTACTTCAAGCCTCACCGTCTAACCAGCTGACGTTGTTCTATTTGTTCAACGGTTTGCTGTCATCCGTTTCTGATAACGTGTTTGTGGGCACGGTGTATATCAACGAAGCGAAAGCGGCGCTGCAACACGGTGTAGTGAATCTGGAGCAGTTTGAGCTGCTGGCGGTTGCCATTAACACCGGTACTAACCTGCCGTCAGTAGCCACACCAAACGGACAAGCCGCGTTCTTGTTCCTGCTGACCTCAGCACTGGCGCCACTGATCCAACTGTCATATGGCCGGATGGTAGTCATGGCGCTGCCGTATACCATCGTACTGACACTGGTTGGTTTGTTCTGCGTGGAGTTTGCTCTGCAACCAATGACCGAGCTGTTTTATCATTGGGGATGGCTGTCTAACGAAGCGGCTAGCCTGCTGCTGAATGCCGCGCCGGCTGTCAGCGGTCATTAATGGCGAAAGCTTACCGCGAGGCGCTAACGCATAGCTTGAGTGCCTAGCATCAGGTAGGGAAAACCTGCCCCACAGGCAGATTCGCACAATATTTTATCTAAAGGCTCTGTTTTCAGAGCCTTTTTTATGTGTAAACTGCTGCCATCTCTTCGGACGGAATCAACAACAATGTGGGATAGTTTATACCGCTTTTCTACCGGTCGTCTGGCATGGTTTCTGATGTTTTTAACCACGCTCGGGCTGGAATTGACCGCGCTGTTTTTCCAGCACATCATGCTGCTGGAGCCGTGTGTGATGTGTATTTATGAGCGAGTCGCCCTGTTCGGCATCATGGGTGCGGCGCTGCTGGGGTTGTGTAACCCGAAACAACCGGCTATTCGCTGGTCAGCATTAGTGTTATGGATTTACAGTGCATGGCAGGGATTACTGCTGGCTTGGGAGCACAATCAGCTGCAGGTGAACCCTTCCCCATTCCAGACTTGTGATTTTATGGTGCGTTTCCCGAGCTGGTTACCGCTGAATAAGTGGATGCCGGGGATCTTTGAAGCCTACGGCGATTGCGCGCAAGATCAGTGGCACTGGTTAGGTCTGACGATGCCGGGCTGGCTGATTGTAGTGTTTGCCGCCTACCTGATTGTGGCCATTGTGATTGCGCTGGGCATGGCCATTGGTAAAGAAAAACGCTCCATGTGGCGTTAATCTCTGACTCTGCAATGAAAAAATGCCGCACTAAATGCGGCATTTTTTATGTTCACCAGACGCTGGATTACTGCGCATGCAGTGCATCTTGCAGTAATTGGCTCATCTCACCGACACTTTGCGCGGTGCGGATCTGGCTAAACAGGCTATCGGCTTGTGGATACTGACGGCGTAAATAGCTAAACCACTGCTTAATGCGGGCCGAGTGATAAAAGCCTTTATCGCCCGCTTTCTCCAAGGCGGTATACGCTAGCAGTAGCTGGATCACCTGCACCCAGCGCAGAGCCGGCGCATCATATTTAATGACATTGGCCAGATTAGGCAGATTCAGCGCCCCACGTCCAACCATCAGATCGCGACAACCGCTCACCCGCATACACTGCTGGGCACTGGCGTAATCGGTGATCTCACCGTTAGCAATCACCGGAATCGACAGCCGCTGCCGGATCTGAGCAATCGCCGGCCAATCAATACGATCTGCTTTATAGCCATCCGCTTTGGTGCGGCCATGCACAGCAATCTCGGTTGCACCGGCTTGCTGCACTGCATCGGCGATTTCGAGACTGTGCGCCGTGCTATCCCACCCCAGACGGACTTTTACCGTCACCGGATGAGTCATCGGCACCGCCTCGCGCATCGCTTTGGCCGCGCGATAAATAAGGTCGGGATCTTTGAGCAATGACGCACCGCCATCACTGCCGTTGACCTTTTTCGACGGACAACCGCAGTTCAAATCCACACCCTGTGAGCCCAACGCGACGGCACGCGCCGCGTTTTCCGCCAGCCATTGCGGTGACTGACCGAGTAGCTGCACCCGCACGGGTGTACCCGATGAGGTAAACCCGCCCTGATGCAGCTCGGGGCACAAGCGATAATAGACATGCTCCGGTAGCAACGAATCCACCACGCGCACAAACTCGGTGACACACAAATCGTAATCATTGTGCCGCGTCAGCAAATCACGCAGTTGCGGATCGAGCACCCCTTCCATCGGGGCCAACACCACGCGCCCAACGCTGATAAACTCATCCTGCATCCATGCTGTCTCTTGCGTTGAGGCAATACCCGTGCAAGTTGACGTGAGCGGGCTGTCTGTTAGAGAACTGCCTGTTAGAGAACCGTCTGTTAAAGAGCGTTCTGTTAACGAACGCTCAGTGAGTGAGCCGTGCATAACTTAACGAACCCATTTAGGCTTATTCGTGATGTGCTCTTCCCAATCAATCACATCAATTTCATACACACACTGGTCACGCACCGAAATACCGGCGTCATGCATGCTTTCCGAGGTACCGGAGACCAGTGGATGCCACGCAGGCAGACCTTTCCCCTCATCCAACAGACGATAGGCACAGGTTGCCGGCAGCCACTCAAAAGTATTCATATTTTCACGAGTAAGCTTGATGCAATCCGGCTCCAGCTCAAAACGGGTGGCATAGTTGCGGCACTGGCAGGTATGCAGATCCAGCTGATCGCAGGCCACGTTGGTGTAATACAGCTCATCCGTATCCGCATCAATCAGCTTGTGCAGGCAGCACTGCCCACAGCCGTCACACAGGGCTTCCCACTCTGCGTCGGTCATTTCATCGAGGGTTTTGGTTTGCCAGAACACTTGCTCAGTCATATTTTTAATTACTTATGGTTTATCTTTAATCAGATGAAAAATTACTCAGGCTCAGCCGGGTGGACGTTTATAACGGCTTGGCTGCCAAGTTGCAAGCCATTGCCCGAGATTCCACGCCCAAGGCCAAAAGGTGATTCGCGCCTGTGCAATAAACAGAGTATAATCGCGCGCTTTGCATACGCCGCACGTCTTTGACTAACCGGAGCGATAAGTCACCATGAGTACCAGTTTGATCCAGCCGGAACGTTCTTTATTCTCTTACCCACGTTATTGGGCGGAGTGTTATGGAACCGCACCGTTTCTTCCCATGTCCCGCGAGGAGATGGATCAGCTAGGCTGGGACAGTTGTGACATCATTATCGTCACCGGTGATGCCTATGTGGATCACCCGAGCTTCGGCATGGCCATTATCGGCCGAATGCTGGAAGCGCAAGGTTTCCGCGTCGGTATTATCGCACAACCGGACTGGACCAATAAAAACGATTTCATGAAGCTCGGCAAACCGAACCTCTTTTACGGGGTGACCGCCGGTAACATGGACTCGATGATCAACCGTTACACCGCCGATCGCAAACTGCGTCATGATGATGCCTACACGCCAAATAATGAAGGCGGTAAGCGCCCAGATCGCGCGGTATTGGTGTACAGCCAGCGTTGTAAAGAAGCCTACAAAGATGTGCCGGTAGTGATTGGCGGTATCGAAGCCAGTCTGCGCCGTATCGCGCACTATGATTACTGGTCTGATACCGTGCGCCGCTCCGTGTTGGTCGACTCCAAAGCAGATTTACTGATTTACGGTAACGCCGAGCGCCCACTGATTGATATCGCCCACCGCTTTGCGGCCGGTGAAACCATCGAACAGATGCAGGATATCCGCGGCAGCGCGGTAATGCGCAAAGAAGCGCTGTATGACTGGAAAGGTGTCGACTCAACCCGTATCGACAAACCAGGCCATATCGATCCTATCCCTAATCCATATATGGAAGATGCGCCTTGCAGCGATAACGGCGCGGATAACAGTGTGCAACCCGCGCAGCCTCAGGCCAAAGCCGTAGTCGTACAGCCGCCACGGCCAAAACCGTGGGAAAAAACCTATATCCTGCTGCCATCTTACGAAAAGGTGAAGAGCGACAAAGTGATGTATGCTCACACCTCGCGGATTTTGCACCATGAAACCAACCCGGGCTGCGCCCGTGCGCTGATGCAAAAACATGGCGACCGCTATGTGTGGATCAATCCGCCAGCCATTCCACTCACCACCGAAGAGATGGACTGGGTATTTGCCCTGCCTTACCAGCGGATTCCACATCCGGCGTATGGCAAGGCCAAGATCCCGGCCTATGACATGATCCGTTTCTCGGTCAATATTATGCGCGGTTGCTACGGTGGTTGCTCTTTCTGCTCTATTACCGAGCACGAAGGTCGCATTATTCAAAGCCGCTCGGAAGATTCCATCATTTCCGAGATTGAAGAGATCCGCGATAAAGTGCCGGGCTTTACGGGCGTGATTTCCGATCTGGGTGGCCCAACCGCCAACATGTATATGTTGCGCTGCCAAAGCCCGCGCGCAGAACAAACCTGTCGCCGTGCCTCTTGCGTCTACCCGGATATTTGTCAGCACATGGATACTAACCATGAGCCAACCATTAAGCTGTATCGCCGCGCCCGCGATCTGAAAGGCATCAAGAAAATTCTGATTGCCTCAGGGGTACGTTACGATCTGGCGGTACAAGATCCGCGCTACGTTAAAGAGCTGGCGAAATACCACGTCGGTGGTTATCTGAAGATTGCACCGGAGCATACCGAAGAAGGCCCGCTGTCCAAGATGATGAAACCGGGGATGGGCTCTTATTACCGCTTTAAAGAGCTGTTTGAACAGTACTCTAAAGAAGCCGGTAAAGAGCAATATCTGATCCCGTACTTCATCTCAGCGCACCCAGGTACCCGCGATGAAGACATGGTCAATCTGGCGCTGTGGCTGAAGAAGAACCGTTTCCGTTTGGATCAGGTGCAAAACTTCTATCCCTCACCGCTGGCTAACTCCACCACCATGTATTACTCCGGTAAAAACCCGTTAGGGAAAGTGGATTACAAGAGTGAAGATGTTGCCGTAGCGCGTGGTGAGCGTCAGCGCCGCCTGCACAAAGCGCTGCTGCGCTACCATGACCCTGCCGGCTGGCCGATGATCCGCGAAGCGTTGCGTGAAATGAGCTTGATGCGTTTGATTGGTACCGGTCCACAACATTTGATCCCGCCGGCTTCCGCGCGTGAGATCCAGCAAAACGGCAAAACTGGCGCCAAAGGGGTGCGTACCGCGCTGACCAAGCATACCGATATCGGCCATCAGCGCAGTAACGGAGCCGGTAATAGCCAGCAACGCGGTAACCGCCAAGAGCAAGCCGGTAAAGGCCGTCCGGCCAATGGCGCATCTGCGTCCACGAAAGGTGCCGCCGCAGCCCCCAAAGGCGCGAACGGACGTAAACCGGTCGGACAGTCTGGCAAGCCAGCACCGCAAAGCAAAGGCGCGTCACACGGAAAAGGCGCGCCGTCTGCAGGCCAAGCACCACGCAATGCCAATGGCGCACGCGCCAATAGCAAGAATGGCAAGTCAGCACCGGCCAACCGTCAAGGTGGTAAGCCGGCCGCTAAAGGTGCCGCTGGTCAACGTCGTCAAGACCGCGCCTAAGCACAGATAAGCCGGAGTTAGCAACAAACTCAGTACACAAAAAAGCCCGCTGCTGCGGGCTTTTTTATTGTCGGCTAGCTTGCGGTTTAACCCGCATGACAGAACACACCGCCAGAGCTTAGGCTCGCACGCGGGTCTGTAATGTGCGTCCGGCAAAGGTGAAATTGAGCACATCCCCCACCAGCAATGGCCCCACCCCTTCAGGCGTGCCAGTTAAAATTACATCCCCCGCTTTGAGGGTAAAAAAACGGCTCATATAACTGATAAGCTCCGCCACTGGCGTGAGCATACGCGCGGTATTGCCTTGCTGACGCAGCTCGCCGTTAACCGTTAAGGAAAACGCCACGGCCATCGGCTCGCTGATATCTGAGGCGGGAATAAAACCCGATACAGGGCAAGAGCCATCAAAGGCTTTGGCCTTTTCCCACGGTCGGCCAGTGCGCTTACATTCGCTTTGCAGCTCGCGCAGCGTCAAATCCAGTGCCAACCCGTAACCAGCAACGCCTAACATTGCTTGCGCAGGAGTGACTTTCTGTAAAGTCGCGCCAATCAATACCGCCATTTCAGTTTCATGGTGCACCTCGCCATACCCTTGCAACAAGGTCAGCGGATGGCGCAAATCACACAGCGCGGTATCCGGCTTCAAAAACAAGACCGGCTCAGCTGCTGCAACACTGCCCATCTCCTGAATATGCGCAGCGTAGTTTTGCCCGACACAAACCACCTTGCCGACCGGAAAATCAATCGGATTTCCCTGCCAGTCCGTATGCTGATACATCATGCCTCCTTAAATGATGTGTCCGTTGCAACCTTACGCCGCATGCATGTCATGCCCACCATGCTTTAACGCTAACTGAACCGATAACAGCGCCGCTTAAGGCGCGACAATCGCATCGGCCAGCATGCCAACGCTGGTGGCAAAATAGTACGAGCGGTTCCAGTGCATCAATGTGCGATAATTGTTGTATACCAGCATTGCTTGGGCGCTGTCATCATCCGGGATCACTAACCACGCTTTTCGCTGTGGATGAGGCAAGGCAGCACCATCCGCTAAACGCACGCCGAGAGCCTGCCACTTGGCCACCGTTTTCCCCTGCTCGGTCTTGGTGCCTGCCAAGGCCGATGATAATCCCGCCGGTAAGCGCACTTTCATCCCCCAACTTTGCTGATCGTTCCAGCCCTCGGTGGCCAGATAGTTGGCGGTTGAGGCAAACACATCCGCCACATTGTTCCAGATATCTTTGTGACCATCGCCATCACCGTCAGCGGCATAGGTCAAAAAGGAGGTCGGCATAAACTGGCACTGCCCCATCGCCCCCGCCCATGAGCCTTTCATCAGCTCCGGTGCGATATGACCTTGTTGCTGAATTTTGAGCGCAGCCATCACCTGTTTGGTGAAAAACGCTTGGCGACGCCCTTCAAACGCCAGCGTAGAGAGCGCCGAAATCACATCTTCGTTGCCAGTATAACGGCCAAAACTGCTCTCTGAGCCCCACAACGCCACGATGTATTGCGGCTGTACACCATATTCACGGCCAATGCGCGTCAGCAGCGGTTGATACTGCTGATACATCTCACGGGCTTTTTTGATTTTGGCCGGGGTCAGGCTTTTTTGCAGGTATTGCGATAAGGTCAGCTTAAATTCTGGCTGGCCGCGATCAGATTGCACCGCACGCTCCAGAAAATACACGTCGGCAAACCCGCGCTCTACGGTCTCCGGCGCGAGCCCTTCGGCAATGGCTTGCTGTTTGAGTTGTTCAATAAAAGGGGCAAATCCTTCGGGAACGGGCATTTGTTCTGCCGATGAGGAATTGGCTTTATCGGCATTGGTGGTGGCCGGCGCGCGCTGTTGGGCCGTATTTTCAGCCGCCGTCGTCGTCGCACAGCCGGATAAGATCAGGCTCAATGCCATAACAGACAGAATCGTTCTTCTCATGTGCAGCCGTCCTCACAGCTCGATGGTGAGCAATATCCGCGGCCGCGAAGAGATCCGACTCCGGCACGCGGAGATTTATGCCTGAATGAATCAGTTCACTGAGTTTTTTCGGCGTCGTCTAGTCGTCGTTTTGTTTTTCAGTGTGATTATTTTCTAAACAATGCTGTTTTAATAAGTTTTCTTTTGGCGGCGGTAACTGTAAATAAAAACCCTGTTCAGTCAGACAGGTTTTCAATTTATTTAAATCGATATTAACAAGACGCTTTGATCCATCCAGAGGAAAAAGCATGACTAATTGCGGCTTTCCAAAACCTCGCAATAATTCCTCAGGAACACGAGAAAAGTCGTCTCTTTTCTCTACATATAAATAGGTTTCTTCGCGTCTTAAACTTTTGTAGATTGCGCACCACATCTCGACTGAATCCCTCATGTTCTCTTGCGTAAGCAGGGTTGTGACTATAACATGTTAAGGATAAATAAATTATATTCTTGTCGTGCCGAATATTGCCAGGACGCACCGGGGAAACGAATCCGACTTATGTCACAACACCTTGTCGATCTGAAGGGAAGCAACTTTACTCTTACGGTGGTTCATCCACACACTTCAGATCCGAATCAACTCAAACAAGCATTGTCTGCCAAAGTGCAGCAAGCCCCTGCTTTTTTTCAGGGCGCGCCAGTGGTGTTGAATGTCGCTGATCTGGCAGAGCAGGCAGACTTTCGTCGTTTAAAGCGAGTGATCCGAGAAGCCGGCTTATTTTTGGTGGGTGTCAGTGGCTGTATTAATGAAAAACAGCGCGAGACAGTCCGCAAAGCGGGTCTGCCTATTCTCACCGAAGGTAAAACCAAAGAGCCAAAGCCCGAAAGCAAACCGGCCCCGGAAGCTATCGAGCCCGAACCCGTGATGACGGCGGTTGCCACCAAGGTCATTAATACCCCGGTTCGCTCCGGACAACGTATCTATGCCAAGAATTGTGATTTGATCGTGAATAACCATGTCAGCGAGGGTGCCGAGCTGATAGCGGACGGTCATATCCATGTCTACGGAATCATGCGCGGACGCGCCGCTGCCGGCGCAGATGGTCGACCAGACAGCAGCATCTTCTGTCTCAATATGCAGGCCGAGTTGCTGTCGATTTCAGGACAATATGCTCTCAGTGAGCAAATTCCGACAGAAGTCTGGAAAAAAGCCACCCGCGTGGTATTACGAGATAATAACATTCATTTTGAAGCCCTTTGATATAGACCCTTTTTGACAAGGAACCCCCTCATGGCACGTATCATCGTTGTAACCTCTGGTAAAGGAGGCGTTGGCAAAACCACTTCAAGCGCAGCCATTGCCACCGGTTTAGCATTGAAGGGAAAGAAAACGGTCGTGATCGACTTTGATATCGGCCTGCGTAATCTGGACTTAATCATGGGCTGTGAGCGCCGCGTGGTGTATGACTTTGTAAACGTCATCCATGGCGATGCCAGCTTGAACCAAGCTCTGATTAAGGATAAGCGCGTCGACAATCTCTACATCCTGCCCGCATCCCAAACCCGTGATAAAGAAGCACTGACCCGTGAAGGCGTCGAAAAAGTGCTGGAAGAGCTGGATAAAATGGAGTTCGAATACGTGCTGTGTGACTCACCGGCAGGTATCGAAACCGGCGCCCTGATGGCACTCTATTTTGCCGACGAAGCCATTGTGACCACGAACCCTGAAGTCTCTTCAGTGCGTGATTCTGACCGCATCTTGGGAATTTTGTCCTCCAAATCCCGCCGCGCCGAAAAAGGCCAAGATCCGATTAAAGAGCACCTGCTGCTCACTCGCTACAGCCCTGGCCGCGTGACCCGTGGCGATATGCTGAGTGTGCAGGACGTGGAAGAGATCCTGCGTATCCCGCTGTTAGGGGTGATCCCGGAAAGCCCGTCGGTGCTGCGTGCATCGAACCAAGGTGAACCGGTCATTCTTGATAAGGAATCTGAAGCAGGTCAGGCCTATCTTGATACGGTCGAACGCCTGCTGGGTACCGAGCGACCTTTCCGTTTCCTTGAGGAAGAGAAGAAAGGCTTTTTAAAACGACTGTTTGGGGGATAACTCATGGCGCTCCTCGATTTTTTCCTGTCCCGTAAAAAACAGACGGCAAGTATCGCCAAGGAGCGTTTGCAGATTATTGTTGCTGAACGTCGCCGTGGCGATAGTGAACCGCACTATTTACCGGCACTGAAGCAAGACATTCTGGCGGTGATTTGCAAGTACGTGCAAATTGACCCAGAACATGTCACCGTTCAGCTGGAGCAAAAGGGTGACGACATTTCCATCTTGGAATTGAACGTCACCCTGCCGGAAGATGCCAAATAAACAGTCGGCAACTGCCGGCTTAGGCCGGCTGTTCCAGTAGCTGTTGCAAACGTTCACCCATCAGAGCACCGCGCCAGCCGGATAACAACTCCGGTTGCTCGTGGTGCTGTCTCTCTTCGGGCGTGTAATTCCACGTCCAGCTCAGCAGCTGGTGAATTTGGCGACGTGACGCCAACAATTCACTGCTCAAGCCGGTCACCCCTTCTTGCTCGGTGATAAACGCCTTCACCCGCTTTAAGGTCGCTTTGTATTCTGGGTTATCCACCAGACGACTCAGCGGCGCAGGACATTCGCTATCCGGCAACGCTTTGGCGGCTTGCACCATTGCTAACATCGTTTTGCCATGAAAACGGATTTCCGGATTTTCCAGCTCTAGGTTATTCAGATCGCTCAACGACTGTGGCATATAGCGCGCCACTTTCCACAAGTTCGCTTCTTTTACTACAAAGTTCAGTGCCAGATCGCGGCGTTCAGCCTCGTGATAACGCCATTTAGCCAGCAACTTGAGCACGGCCAGCTGGCGTGGGCGCAATTGCCACGCATTGCCAATATCGCAGTACAGCTCATCGGGTGGCGTTACGTGCGAACGACGCACCACAATCTGATGACACTCTGCATCCACAGCATCTTGCCAACCGGCTGCGGTCAGTTTTTCTTGTAACCGCTCATACATCGGCAGCAAGTAATACACATCCGCCGCCGCATAGTGACACTGTTTTTCAGTCAGCGGACGCGCCAGCCAATCGGTACGCGCTTCGCCTTTATCCAGCTCAACACCCAAATACTCGGCAACCAATGCACCGAAACCGGTCGAGATGCGGTGGCCTAAGAAGGCGGCCATAACTTGGGTATCTAACATCGGTGACGGCATAATCCCCAGCGCATGCTGGAACACTTCCAGATCTTCGCCGCACGCATGCAAAATTTTAACGACCTGCGGGTTACACAGCAGATCACGCAGCGGGCTCAAATCGGAAATGGCAATCGGGTCAATCAGCGATACATCCTGTCCGTCATACAGCTGTACCAGCCCGAGTTGTGGATGTAACGTCCGGGTGCGTACAAATTCAGTATCAATCGCAACCCGTGATGCTCCGGATGCGCGCAGACAAACCTGCCGCAAGGCTTCATCAGTGGTAATCAGTCGGTAATCCACAACATTCTTCTCTTTAAAACTTTTCAACAACACATAAAGAAAACGCCGGCAGCAGCCGGCGTTTCATCAGTCAGCGGGACATCCAAATTAGGATGCTTTGGCCTGCACACTCACCTCAGCGGCGGCAGGTTCGGCTGTCTGCTGTTCTTCACGCAGTACTCGCCGCAGTATTTTACCCACATTTGTCTTCGGAAGCTCATCCCGGAACTCAACAATTTTCGGGCATTTGTAACCGGTCAGGTTTTTACGGCAAAACGCCATCAGCTCATCACGGGTTAATGACGGGTCTTTTTTGACCACGCAAATCTTCACCGCTTCGCCAGACGCTTCACTCGGTACACCCACCGCGGCCACTTCCAACACTTTCGGATGATGAGCAATCACGTCTTCGATTTCATTCGGATAGACGTTAAAACCCGACACCAGAATCATGTCTTTCTTACGATCCACGATGCGCATAAAGCCTTCATCATCGATACGCACGATATCACCAGTCGCCAGCCAACCATCTTGCAGAATTTCTGCCGTGGCTTCTGGACGCTGCCAGTAACCCTGCATCACCTGCGGGCCTTTAACCCACAACTCGCCAGCTTCACCGTGCGCCACTTCGTGGCCGTCATCATCCACCAACTTGATGTCAGTAGACGGCACCGGCAAACCAATCGCGCCATTATAACCAGCCAGATTATACGGGCAGCCAGCAACCAGCGGAGAACATTCGGTCAAGCCATAACCTTCCAGCAGCTTGGTGCCAGTCAGCTTTTGCCACTGCTCGGCAACGGCGCGCTGTACTGACATTCCACCGCCCACAGTCAAACGCAGGGTACTGAAATTCAGCTCACGGAAATCTTCGTTGTGGATCAGCGCATTAAACAGGGTGTTCACACCGGTGATCGCGGTCACTTTATAACGCGCCAGCTCTTTAACAAAGCCTGGAATATCACGCGGGTTGGTGATCAGCAGGTTACTTCCGCCCATCTCCAAAAACAGCAAGCAGTTCACGGTCAACGCAAACACGTGATACAGCGGCAGCGCTGTGACCACCAGCTCACGGCCTTCTTCCAAAATCGGTGAATAACCGGCTTTGGCTTGCAGTACGTTAGCCACCATATTGCTGTGCGCCAGCATCGCCCCTTTCGACACCCCAGTTGTACCCCCGGTGTACTGTAAAAAGGCAATGTCTTGCGCGGTGATCAGTGGTTTCACGTATTGCTGGGCACGCCCTTTACGCAGCGCACCACGAAACGAAATCGCATCCGGCAAATTGTACTTTGGCACCATCTTCTTGATGTACTTAACCACAAAGTTCACCAAGGTGCCTTTTGCCATCGACAGCTGATCGCCCATGCGCGTTAAGATCACATGCTTGACGCTGGTCTGGTACACCACTTTTTCCAAGGTATGGGCAAAGTTGGAGACAATCACAATCGCCTTAGCACCGCTATCGTTCAGCTGATGCTCCAGCTCACGCGGGGTATACAGCGGGTTAACATTCACGGCAATCAGACCGGCACGCAAAATACCGAACAGTGCAATCGGGTATTGCAGCAGGTTTGGCATCATCAGCGCCACCCGCTCCCCTTTTTGCAGTTTCAGTTCATTTTGCAGGTAAGCGGCAAAGGCACGGCTGCTTTCTTCGAGCTTACGGAAGGTCATCACCTGGCCCATGTTGATAAACGCCGGCTGATCGGCATAACGCTGCACGGCCTGTTCGAACATGTCTACCAGAGATGAGTATTGATCAGGGTTGATTTCAGCCGGCACGTCAGCCGGATAACTGGAAAGCCAAACCTTTTCCACGGTAAGTCTCCTCAATGTATTTTGTTGTATGCCACACCTCAGGAGGAGCACCCCGGGCCGGCCTTACGAATACGGGTATGACGGGTACGTAGGATAAATGCTCTAATAGCAAGACTACTTTACATCGCCACCGCATTATTAACAATGGATTAACAACACATTTTCAAACAGGCGTTTATTTATTGCCATTCGGCGCTCAGCGACCGCCTGTATAGGATGATGGTGTTGCCGTATTTATCAGAGATTCTGCGACAAAGGTCGGAGATAATAGCATGTTGTCGGCAAAGAGCGGTATCTTATGCTGAATTTACATCCGGATATATTCGGTAATGATTTACAGCTGCCGAAAATCGCAGCATTTCATATGACAAATAACCGCGCCAGCCAGACTTTGTGCAAACCCGACTGTGTGCGAACTTTGTACAAAGTCATTATGTGTGAGGACTCTGAACCTGAAGAGCCTCAGCGCGGCATAGCCTACACCCGTTCATCAATCGACGGAGTCCAACGTCGCCCACCTGTACGAGCCAAAGCTAACATTTGCTGATAATGCTGAATGGCGCTTGGTTGGCTATGTTGTGCGTATCCTGTATCAGCGCAGCCCGCCGGAAGCCACTCGCCTTCATACACGCGTACCGCGTCCTCCAACTGCATCGGCACGGGGTGATCATCTGATGGCATAAGCGCGGGGATCGCCCGCACGGCCGCAACCGGAAGATTGACCGCACCTAATCGTTCGACTTGCGGCGGAGGCAATATCACCGATCGCATGTTAATAGCGTCGGTGGCAACAACTTTACTTACGCGGGTTGTGGTTAGCCGGTGCCCTGAGGTGATCCGCATAATGGCCTCCGCGATAACGCGATAGCACACATATTTACTTGATGTAACCCACGGCTATATCAGTGGGCCCATCGCCAACGCCGGCCAGCCACATCGCAGCGTCGATACCCCGCGCGGTAGGTATCTACTATGAGCATAGTGTATGCACTGAGTTGCTGCCTTGCAGCGCACGCCTCACGCTCAAATGTTCTTTGCAACGTGCGCTAATATACTTATCCGCACTCTCTCACCAACTCGAAGTGACTAATACAACCTCTCCGACATGAGCGACAAACCAACCAACACTACACAAACATGAGCGACAACGAGATAAGGGATAAGGGATAAGGGATAAGGGATAAGGGATAAGAACAATAGCGCGCAACAGAGATAACACTCAGACCAAAGTAGCCCAGAGAGACGGCTATACAGATGCCGCATAAACAATACGGCGGCCACCAGGACCGCCGCATACGTAGGGGAGCGAATAACACTCACCCGATAAGACAAGCACCACTCACCGCTTATTCACGGCCCGGCAGCTTTTTCCAGGCCACATTGTTACGCAGGTATACCGGCGCGGCATTCTCGACCGCTACCACTTCACCGCGCTGCCAGCAAGCCAGAGCCTGTGGCAACATATCGCGCGCTTCAGGCAGCAAAATACCGCTGTCGGTCAGTACCACACCGTCTTGCAGGGCCAAGGTCGGATAAACAGTAAAACCGGTACCAGCCGTCGCCCACTGGTGAGTCTCACCCTCAGTGATCACCTGTACACTTTGAGGTTCGAGTACCGCTTCTTCACCCAGTACCTGCCACTCACCATTATCGACACGCAGATACTGGCCCCAATAAACTTCGCCCATACGCGCATCAATCGCCACCAGCACTTGCTGATGTTGCTGTACCCGGTACGCACCTTGCGCCATCGCCAGCAGGTTCGAAACCCCGATCATCGGCAAATCTGCGCCCAACGCCAGACCTTGCGCCACGCCAACGCCAATCCGCACGCCGGTAAAACTGCCCGGTCCACGGCCAAAAGCCAGCGCATCCAGTTGATTCAGGGTCAGGCCGGCTTCAGCCAGCATCTGCTGCACCATCGGTAAAATGCGCTGCGTATGCTCACGCGGACAGACTTCGGAAACGGCATATACCTCTCCGTCTACCCACAGGGCAGCAGAGCAGGCTTCAGTGGCGGTATCTAGCGCCAGAATTCGGGTTGACATCCAGACCTCGGATCAATCAATAACAACGAGCTAATTCAGAGTAGCCCAACATCATACCATAGCGCCTTCAGACCACAGCACTTTCATACCACAGCTTTTCCGATACGGGCGATTGCCCATCCGAACTATTCCCCGTGCGGTGCAATCTGATGCAAAAACGCAATCGCCTGTCCGACATCACGCGAGCGCGGCAACGGCGGCAAGCTTTCCAAAAACACCTGCCCATAAGGACGCGACACCAAGCGCGCATCGCAAATCACTACCACACCACGGTCTTGAGTATCTCGAATCAAACGGCCCACCCCTTGCTTTAAGGTGATCACCGCATCCGGCAACTGCACATCACTGAAGGGATCGCAACCGCGACGCTGGCTATCTTCCATGCGCGCTTTTAATAGCGGATCATCAGGCGCGGTAAACGGCAGTTTGTCGATAATCACGCAAGACAGTGCTTGGCCGCGCACATCCACCCCTTCCCAGAAACTGCCCGTCGCCACCAGTAAAGCATTGCCGTGCTCAACAAAGGTTTCCAGCAATTTTTGCTTGCCGGTTTCCCCTTGCACCAACACCGGTAGACTTAAGCGCGCCCGAAATCGCTCAGCCAAATCACGCATCATCTGATGCGAGGTGCACAGGAAAAAACAGCGCCCTTGGCTGGCCTCAATCACTGGGGTCAGCAAGTTCACCAGCGCCTCCGCGGTATAAGGACGATTCGGCTCCGGCAGAAAACGGGGCACACACAGCAATGCCTGCGAAGGATAATCAAACGGGCTGGTCAGCGTCAGCTGGCGTGCCTTGGCGATGCCCAAGCGCTGGCAATAATGGTCAAAATTCTCCCCCACCGCCAAGGTGGCAGAGGTGAAAATCCACGCCGCCGGATGCAAGCGCATCTGCTCGCTGAATTTGTCCGCCACACTGAGCGGCGTCAGGTTCAAACTAAAATGTCGCCCCGAGCTTTCATACCAGTAACTGTAACCGGTAACATCGGTGTCGCTCAGGCGCTTGAGACGTGCGCGAAACTGCTCAGCCCGCTCAAACGCGGCGTCGAGCAATTTAGAGCGCCCCACCACCAAGCGCAGCACTTCGGCCGCAAAATCCAGCGCATCATTTAAACGTGATAATTCGCGTTGGATCAGCGGATTTTTCAGCGCATCGCGCCAGTTTCCTCGCCCGATGCCACCGTTCAACACAATGCATAAATCTTGCGCGGTCTGGGTTAACCGCTCGGCACACTTGCTCAACTGCGCCACATCGCGCACTTCGAGGTGATAACCGAGCAGCATGTCTTTACCTAAGTCCAGCAATTGGCGCGAGGTCAGTGACTGACCAAAATACTGACTGGCGATATCCGGCAGCTGGTGCGCTTCGTCGAAAATGATCACTTCCGCTTCTGGAATTAACTCGGCAAAACCGGTCTCTTTGACCACCATATCAGCCAAAAACAGGTGATGGTTTACCACCACCACATCGGCTTCCAGCGCACGGCGACGCGCCCGCACTACGTAGCACTCTTGATACTGCGGACACTCAGTACCAAGGCAAGACTCGTTGGTACTGGTGACCATCGGCAGCACTGGGCTGTCTTCGGCCACCGCATCGCAATCGCTCAGATCGCCACTGTCGCTGGATGATGACCAAGTGCGGATCCGCACCAGATCCGCCAGCACCGTTTTATCGGTCAGATGACTTTCCGCCATTTGCCGATCGAGGCGATCCAGACACAGGTAATTGGCCCGCCCTTTGAGCAACGCGACTCGGCCCGTGAAATTGAGCGCGCCTTCGATAGTAGGTAAATCGCGGCGAAACAGCTGATCTTGCAAGTTTTTCGAGCCGGTAGAGATGATGGTTTTGCGCTTGGCAGCCAGAGCCGGCACCAAATAGGCATAGGTTTTCCCGGTGCCGGTTCCCGCTTCCACCACCAGCGCGGATTTGTGCTCAATGGCCTCACCGACTGCTTGCGCCATCTGACGCTGCGGTTCACGGGCGCGAAAGCCCTCAATGTTACGGGCCAGAATGCCATCGTCTGCAAAATAGTTGTCTGTCACGCGCGCCGGCCTGCCATCGAAAATTGAGTGAGTGAAGCGGTCATTATGCCTGTCCGCTGGCGCGGCGGCCAACCGGATCTGTGCAATCTGCTATGCAAAGTGTTATGCAAAATGGGGATATTGGCTTCACTCGCCATCTGGTTAGGGCTCCGTTATCCTTTTTGTCATGTGCTTTTCACGGCACTTTTTATTACGGGACTTTTCATCACTGCACTTTTCGCGACACTGTTAACATCACGTCATACTCTTCCCTATCTGCGTTCGATGTTGTCTATGCGCAGCAAGCCCCAAGAATGCGAAAACATGCCTATCACAAATAACCAGCCTTTCACGCTAGATGCAGCATAAAATACAACCAACTTTGCTGACTCAGCGTGTTATTCACTACAGCAAAATTTACTGTTGCTTTTGGTTGGCGCTTTGGTTTAAGTTGAATTCACACTAAGTCTATCTAGGCATCACTGGCTGTATACATGCTCAATCGATAACAGCAGCGATCATTAACCAGACACGAGATTTCACCATGACTGTTTTCACCGTTCGTAACCACCATCATCACCATCATCCTGATTAGTCTTTCAGGACGCTGGTCCGTGGAAGACGCTCAGAGAGTTCTTCCGGTGGACGACAGTCAAGGTACACAATCCAGCCCCCGGAAGATCACTTTTCCGGGGGCTTTTTACTGTATACGCCAGTGCAAACTGGCCACAGGCAAAACGTCAACGGATGACGTAACGATTTAACGGCCTACTCCGCCGCCAGCTACATCGGAGTAGCCCCGCAATTTATCCAGCCCCGCTTATCGGCGCTGGGACAAAATCAGACTAAAAGGACATTGCCATGCTGAACGCCAACCGACTGCGTATCGCTATCCAAAAATCCGGTCGCCTGAGTGATGACTCGCGCGAGCTGCTGGCCCGCTGTGGGGTCAAAATCAACCTGCAACAACAACGCCTGATTGCCTTTGCCGAAAACATGCCAATTGATCTGCTGCGCGTGCGCGATGACGATATTCCGGGGCTGGTGATGGATGGCGTGGTAGATCTGGGCATCATCGGCGAAAACGTGCTGGAAGAAGAAGTGCTGAGCCGCCAAGCCCGTGGGGAAAACCCGCAATACAGCACCTTGCGCCGTTTAGATTTCGGTGGTTGCCGCCTCTCTTTGGCGGTGCCGATTGATACCCGTTATGACGGCCCAGCCAGCCTACTCAATGCCCGCATTGCCACCTCTTACCCCAATTTGCTCAAGCGTTACATGGATGAGCGCGGCATCGCCTTTAAAAGCTGCCTGCTTAACGGTTCGGTAGAAGTTGCGCCGCGCGCCGGTTTGGCCGATGCCATCTGCGATCTGGTGTCGACCGGAGCCACTCTCGAAGCCAATGGCCTGCGTGAAGCAGAGGTCATCTACCGCTCCAAGGCCACCTTAATTCAGCGCGCCGGTACGCTATCTGCCGAAAAACAGCAATTAGTCGATCGCCTGCTGACGCGGATGCAAGGGGTGATTCAGGCGCGCGAGTCTAAATACATCATGCTGCACGCCCCCACCGATCGCTTGGAAGAGATCATCGCGCTGCTGCCGGGTGCCGAGCACCCAACCGTGTTACCGCTGGCCAATGAGAAAAACCGCATCGCCATGCACATGGTCAGCAGCGAAACCCTGTTCTGGGAAACCATGGAGCAGCTCAAAGCCTTAGGTGCCAGCTCCATTTTGGTGCTGCCAATTGAAAAGATGATGGAGTAACGGCGATGGAAATGTTGAATTGGGATCGCCTGAGCCCCGCAGAGCAGCAACAGGCCTTAATGCGTCCAGCCATCAGTGCCGCGCAAGACATCAGCGCCAGTGTGCGCGACATCGTGCAGCAAGTTCAACAAGGCGGTGATAGCGCCCTGCTGGCCTTAACTGAACGTTTTGACCGCGTGCGCCCTGCAACGCTTGCCGTCAGCGCCGCGGAAGTGGATGCTGCCGAAGCACGCTTAAGCGACGAGATGAAAACCGCACTGCAAAACGCCTATCGCAACATCGCGGCGTTTCACGAAGCGCAGCGTCCATCGGTGGTGCGGGTGGAAACCCAGCCGGGGGTGACCTGCGAAGTGATCACCCGTCCGGTGCAATCGGTCGGATTGTATATCCCTGGCGGCTCAGCGCCGCTGCTGTCGACCACCTTGATGCTCGGCATTCCGGCGCGCATTGCCGGTTGTCCGCAAGTGATCTTATGCTCCCCTCCGCCGATTGCCGATGAGATTTTGTATGTCGCACGCCTGTGTGGCATCAGCCAAATCTTCAATGTCGGCGGCGCGCAGGCGATTGCCGCTATGGCCTATGGCACCGAATCAGTGCCGAAAGCAGACAAAATTTTTGGCCCCGGCAATGCTTATGTCACCGAAGCCAAACGGCAGGTCAGCCAAGATCACCGCGGCGCGGCGATGGATATGCCAGCCGGCCCTTCCGAAGTGCTGGTGATTGCTGACGCCAACGCGAATCCTACTTTTATCGCCAGCGATTTACTGTCACAAGCCGAGCACGGCCCCGACTCGCAGGTGATTCTACTGACCCCAAGCCAGACACTGGCCGATGCAGTAACCGCTGAAGTTGATCGCCAGCTAGCCCTACTGCCGCGCGCCACCATCGCCGGACAAGCGCTGGCTGCCAGTCGGATTATTCTGACCGCGGATCTGGCGCAAGCTGTGGCGATCAGCAATCAATACGGCCCCGAGCACTTGATCATCCAGACCGATTCTCCGCGCCAACTGCTGAGCGCGCTGCACAATGCCGGCTCGATTTTCCTCGGTGCGTGGACGCCAGAATCTGCCGGCGACTACGCCTCAGGCACCAATCACGTGCTACCGACTTACGGCTACACCCGCACCTATTCCAGCTTAGGGCTGGCCGATTTCATGAAGCGGATGACGGTGCAAGAGCTGACCGCCGACGGCCTTCTGGCTCTGGCCCCTACTGTCGAGCGGATGGCGGCAGCCGAAAAACTCGATGCACACCGTCTTGCCGTGACACTGCGCGTCGCCACACTAAACGCTGGCCGCCGTGATAACAACCCGAATGAAGCCGTGCAAACCGCCGATGCCCAAGGAGAAGGGAAATGAGCACCTCATCACTGGAATCTTCCGTAACAGCACCGGATAGCGCGGCTACCTGCGATACCCGCGCAATCGAGACACTAGCGCGGCGCAATGTGCGTGAACTGACGCCCTATCTGTCGGCGCGACGCATTGGCGGTCAAGGTGATGTGTGGCTCAACGCCAACGAATACCCAACCTCACCGGATTATCAGCTAACCGAAGCTAAACTGAACCGCTATCCAGAGTGCCAGCCAGAGCAAGTGCTCCGCCGTTATGCGGCGTATGCCGGTGTTACTTCAGAGCAAGTACTGGTCAGTCGCGGCGCGGATGAAGCCATTGAACTGGTGATCCGCGCGTTTTGTGAGCCGGGGCAAGATGCGGTGATGTTCTGCCCGCCCACCTATGGCATGTACACCGTCAGCGCCGAAACGTTAGGTGTCGCGCGCCGGATTGTGCCCGCCACAGCTGACTGGCAACTGGACTTGCCGGCGATCCGCGCTCAGATGGATAACGTCAAAGTCATTTTTGTCTGCAGCCCGAACAACCCCACCGGCAATCTGCTACGCCGCGAAGATATTGTGCAGTTGTTGGACGATGCCGCCGGTCGCGCCATTGTGGTGGTGGATGAAGCCTATATCGAGTTTTGTCCGCAGGCGACCTGCGTACCGCTGCTAGCACAATATCCGCATCTGGTGATCCTGCGCACCTTGTCTAAAGCCTTCGCCTTAGCCGGTTTACGCTGCGGGTTCGCGCTGGCCAATCCGCCGGTGATTGGTTTGCTGCAAAAGGTGATTGCCCCCTATCCGGTGCCACAACCGGTGGCAGATATCGCCGCCCAAGCCTTGAGCGACGCGGGATTAGACCGTATGCGCACCCAAGTGGCCGACACCTTACGCCACCGCGCCTTGCTTGCCGAAGGGCTGCGCCGCAACCCACTGTGCCGCGAAGTTTACACTGGCGAAGGTAACTGGCTAACCGTTCGCTTCGTTGACGGTGAAAAAGTATTCAAAAGCCTCTGGGATCAGGGCATTATCTTACGTAATCAGGGCAAGCAACCGGGCATGCAAAACTGTCTGCGCATCAGCATAGGAACCGAGGCTGAATGCCGCCGTACCCTGAACGCTATCGACGCGCTGTATCAGCAAGGAGCCATGCAGTGAAAAAGAAAAAATTCCGTCCATCGGTACGCCGTTCCGTACCCGCAGCACAATCGACTGAAAGTCGCACCGAGAATTATCTGTTTATTGATCGCGACGGCACCCTGATCGCCGAGCCGCCACAAGATTTTCAAGTCGACCGGTTGGATAAACTGCGTCTGGAGCCGGCGGTGATCCCCGCCCTGCTCAAGTTACGCCGTGAAGGTTACAAACTGGTGATGATCACCAACCAAGATGGCCTTGGCACCAACAGCTTCCCGCAACCGGACTTCGATCTCCCGCAACAAATGATGCTGGATATTTTCAGCTCACAAGGGGTGGAATTCGACGACATCCTGGTCTGCCCACACTTTGAGCACGACAACTGCAGTTGCCGCAAACCCAAACTGGGGCTAGTTAAACATTATCTGGAAGCGGATTACATCAACCCCGAGCTCTCCTATGTGATTGGCGATCGGGAAACCGACCTACAACTGGCCACCAACATGGGCATCACTGGGATCCGTTATCAAAACGGCGTCACCGGTTGGCCAGAGATTGTGCGCCGCCTGACCCTGCCTCCTCGCCACGCGTGCGTCACCCGTACCACCCGCGAAACCGATATCAAGGTCGAGCTGTGGCTGGATGAAACTGGCGAGAATCACATTCAGACGGGGCTGGGCTTTTTTGACCACAT
This sequence comes from Plesiomonas sp. PI-19, assembly GCF_021368255.1. NCBI lineage: Bacteria > Pseudomonadati > Pseudomonadota > Gammaproteobacteria > Enterobacterales > Enterobacteriaceae > Plesiomonas > Plesiomonas sp. PI-19. The sequence continues at coordinate 709,352 of NZ_JAJNMQ010000001.1, read as the reverse complement.
GCTGGATCAGATTGCCACCCACGGCGGTTTTCGGATGAGTGTCAGTGTCGAGGGCGATCTGCATATCGATGATCATCACACGGTGGAAGACACTGCGCTGGCGCTCGGACAGGCGCTGAAAGAAGCACTTGGCAACAAACGGGGCATCGGGCGCTTCGGTTTTGTCTTGCCGATGGATGAGTGCTTGGCGCGCTGCGCGCTGGATCTTTCCGGTCGTCCGTACCTGAAATTCAAAGCCAAGTTTGACCGCGCACAGGTAGGCGACCTAAGCACCGAAATGGTCGAGCATTTTTTCCGCTCACTGAGTGATGCGCTAGCCTGCACCTTGCACCTGAAAACCAAAGGCCACAATAGCCATCACATGGTGGAGAGTCTGTTCAAAGCCTTTGGCCGCACACTGCGACAAGCGATCCGTGTGGAGGGTGATGCCCTGCCTAGCTCAAAAGGAGTGCTGTAAATGCCGCAACAAACGCCACATACCCGGGTCGTGATTGTGGATACCGGCTGCGCGAATTTGGCTTCGGTCTACTTTGCCATTCAGCGCCTAGGCTATGAGCCGCAAATCAGCAAAGAGCCCGACGTGATCCTCACCGCCGATAAACTGCTGCTGCCTGGGGTCGGTACCGCCAACAATGCCATGCAGAACTTAACCCAGCGCCAGCTTCCAGCGCTGATCAAAGCCTGCACGCAGCCGGTGTTGGGGATCTGTTTAGGCATGCAAATCATGGCGGAGTACTGCGAGGAAGGCAGTACTGACACCTTGGGCGTCATTCCGGAAAGCGTGCTGCGCATGACCGACTTTGGCTTGCCGCTGCCACACATGGGCTGGAATCGGGTCTACCCGAAAGCCGGCCATCGCCTGTTCAATAACATCGCCGACGGTGAGTATTTCTACTTCGTGCACAGCTTCGCGATGCCCGTCAGCACCGCGACCATCGCCCAATGCAACTACGGTGAGCCATTCTCTGCGGCGGTACAAAAAGACAACTTTTACGGCGTGCAGTTTCACCCCGAGCGCTCCGGCCGCGCCGGTGCCCAGTTGCTGAAAAACTTTCTGGAGATGTAACAAGGATGATTATTCCCGCACTGGATCTGATCGACGGCAAAGTCGTACGTCTGCTACAGGGTGACTACGCCCGCCAGACCGACTATCAAGCCGATCCCGCCCTGCGACTGCAGGAATATCAGCAACAAGGCGCCCAATGGCTGCACTTAGTGGATCTGACCGGCGCCAAAGACACTCAGCGTCGTCAGTTAGCCCTGATCACGCACCTGATTAAAGCGACGCCCGCGCATATCCAAATTGGCGGCGGCGTGCGCACTGAGCAGGATGTGGCCGATCTACTCGAAGCGGGCGCCGCGCGCGTAGTCGTTGGCTCAACCGCGGTGCGTGATATTGCAGAAGTTAAACGCTGGTTTGCCCGCTTCGGCGCCGAGCGCTTGGTGCTGGCATTAGACGTTCGTATCGGCAGCGATGAAGTCAAACGCGTCGCTATCAGCGGCTGGCAACAAGACTCTGGCCTTGCCATCGAAACCCTGCTGGAAGAGTACCAAACCGTGGGCCTCAAGCACGTGTTGTGCACCGATATCTCTCGCGATGGCACGCTGGCTGGCTCCAACGTGCGTCTGTATCGTGAACTGGCCGCCCGTTTCCCTCAGATCGCGTTTCAATCTTCCGGCGGCATCGGCTCACTGGATGACATTCGTGCTCTTCGCGGCAGTGGCGTACGCGGCGTGATTGTCGGTCGCGCGCTGCTAGAAGGTAAATTCAACACCGAGGAGGCCATTGCATGCTGGCAAAACGGATAATCCCCTGTCTGGATGTACGCAACGGCCAAGTCGTCAAAGGCGTGCAATTTCGCAACCACGAAATCATCGGTGACATCGTGCCGCTGGCGCGTCGCTACGCACAAGAAGGCGCTGATGAACTGGTGTTTTATGACATCACCGCCTCTTCTGATGGTCGTACCGTCGATAAGAGCTGGGTCGCAAAAGTCGCCGAAGTGATTGATATTCCGTTTTGTGTCGCCGGTGGGATCCGTACAGCGGAAGATGCCGCACAGATTCTGGCTTACGGGGCAGATAAGATTTCTGTTAACTCACCGGCTCTGGCCAATCCGGCCCTGATCAACGATCTGGCGGAACGCTTTGGCCAACAGTGTGTAGTAGTCGGAATTGATACTTGGTACGACGAAGCCCTCGATAGCTATCAGGTCTATCAGTTTACCGGTGATGAAAGCCGCACTCGTGCCACTGCGTGGTCTACACTCGACTGGGTGCAAGAAGTGCAACGACGCGGCGCCGGTGAAATTGTGCTGAACATGATGAACCAAGATGGAGTTCGCCGCGGCTACGATATCCGTCAATTACAGCGGGTACGCGAGGTATGTCAGGTTCCTCTGATTGCCTCGGGCGGCGCCGGACGACCGGAACATTTTCTTGAGGCATTCCGCGATGCGGATGTAGACGGTGCGCTGGCCGCATCCGTATTCCATAAGCAAATCATCAATATCGGTGAGCTCAAGGAATTCCTCTTCAAACAAGGTGTGGAGATCAGACTGTGTTAACTGAACAGCAACGCGCAATGATCAACTGGGACAAGGTCGGTGGACTGCTGCCGGCTATCGTACAGCACGCCCAAAACGGCGAAGTGCTGATGCTTGGTTACATGACTCCGGAGGCACTGGGAAAAACCCTGCAAACCCGTCAAGTCACCTTTTTTTCACGTACCAAACAGCGCCTGTGGACCAAAGGTGAAACTTCCGGCCATATTCTGTGGGCCACCCGCATGGGGCTGGACTGCGATAACGACACCTTACTGATCTTAGCCGAACCGCACGGTGCTACGTGCCATCTGGGGACTGACAGCTGCTTTGAAGAAACTGCCGTGGAGCCAGATTTGATTTTCCTCGGCAAGTTAGAATCGATTTTAATGGCACGCAAAACCGTTGACCCACAAACGTCGTACACCGCACGCCTGTATGCCAAAGGCACCAAGCGCATTGCGCAGAAAGTAGGCGAAGAAGGAGTGGAAACCGCACTGGCCGCGGTGGCCGGTGATAAAGATGAGCTGATCAATGAATCTGCGGATTTGTTGTATCACCTGATGGTGCTTCTGCAAGACCAAGATCTGCAGTTGCGTGATGTCATCCGCCGCTTGCGCGAACGTCATAGGTAACGTTCTTCGACTCTGCGGGTATCTATCGACACCGCCTGATACCCGCATTTTATTTTGGCGTAATGCGCTTTCCTCTTTTCCTCTTTTCCTCTTTTCCTCTTTTCCTCTTTTCCTCTTTTCCTCTTTTCCTCTTTTCCTCTTTTCCTCTTTTCCTCTTTTCCTCTTTTCCTCTTTTCAGTTCAGCGTGGCGCAAATTAGCTCCACCGCTAAACAGTTAGCTCAGCCATCCCGCTCTGCACATCTCTTTGCATTGCATCACCATAAGAAAAAGTGTCCGCTAAAAATGCCAGCCCCGTCCTCTGGTGCACGCCGCTAATCACCTACACGGCTGACTCACTGAACTCACGCCCCGATCGTTAGCATGCTTCACTGCTCGGCACAGAATAATCCTCTGCATTTACCGTATTCACCGCCACAAAAAAAGTATTTTAAGTGCGGTTTACACTTTCATTTACAGTGAAAAGTTATTCAAGCTGGATTTTTTATCCCTTCAAGGCAAATACTGCCTTAGCGCACTGTGTCGTGCCGTTTCTTTGACCTATCACACCATGAATTCAAGACAAAAAGTATCAACGAAAGCCGCACCAAGCCTGACATAGAACAAGATGACAGAAAAATCAGACCATTTTCTTATTCTTATCTTACATATCTATATTGCATAATTATGCGAATCTATTTACTATCACCAAAAATAACTCATTATTCAGTTGGATCGCATGAGTATTCAGTTAAATCAGGTGAATTGCTTTTACGGCGAACACCAAGCCTTACACAATATCAGTTTTGAATGCAGCGCTGGCGAGACACTGGTACTGCTCGGCCCGAGCGGTGCCGGCAAAAGTTCGCTGCTGCGGGTATTGAATCTGTTGGAAGTGCCCAAAAGTGGCACTCTGCACATTGCCGGTATGGACTTTGATTTATCGCGCGAACCTGACAGTCGAGCCGTGCGTGAGCTGCGCCAAAACGTCGGCATGGTCTTTCAGCAGTACAACCTCTGGCCACATCTGACCGTGATGGAAAATCTGACTGAAGCCCCGTGCCGAGTATTGGGTTTAAGCAAAGAACAAGCTCAAAGCCGCGCTAACGTGTTGCTGGAACGGTTACGTCTGACGCCGTATGCCGGCCGTTATCCGCTGCATCTATCGGGCGGTCAGCAACAGCGGGTCGCTATTGCCCGCGCCCTGATGATGGAGCCACAAGTGCTCTTGTTTGATGAGCCGACGGCCGCGCTAGATCCAGAGATCACTGCACAAGTGGTCAGCATCATTCAAGAGTTGGCACAAACGGGGATCACACAGGTTATCGTGACCCACGAAGTGGAAGTGGCCAAGAAAGTGGCCAGTCAGGTGATTTACATGGAGCAAGGGCATATCCTCGAACAAGGCAATGCCACCTGCTTCACTCAACCTCAAACCTCGGCCTTTGCCGGTTATTTATCGCACTGAGTTTTCTCTGCGTATTACAAGGAGTTCATCATGAAAAAATTACTGACCGCAGCTCTGCTGACTAGCAGCCTTTGCGCAGGTTTTAGCAGTACGGTAATGGCCGCCGACACTATTCGCTTTGCCATGGAAGCAACCTATCCACCGTTTGAGTCCACCAACGAGAAAAACGAAATCGTCGGTTTTGATGTCGATCTGGCTAAAGCGCTGTGCGCGGAAATCAAAGCGGAATGTACGTTCAGCAACCAAGCATTTGACAGCCTGATCCCGAGCCTGAAATTCCGTCGTTACGATGCAGCCATTTCCGCTATGGATATCACCGAAGAGCGTTTAAAGCAGGTGGACTTCACCAAGCCTTACTATGACAACGCCGCGGTATTCATCGCCCAGAAAGGTAAGTTTGCCGATGCCGCTGGCCTGCAAGGTAAGCGGGTTGGCGTACAAAATGGCTCCACTCACCAAACCTATATCAATGAGCAGATGAAAGATCTGAAATCGGTGCCTTACGGTAGCTATCAAAATGCCGTGATCGATATGAAAAATGGCCGGATTGATGCCGTATTTGGTGACACCGCGGTGATTGCCGAGTGGCTGAAGCAAGATGCCAACCTGCAGCCTGTCGGCGCTCCGGTGACCGATCAAGCTTACTTTGGTAAAGGCTTCGGCATTGCCGTCAACAAAGGCAACACCGAACTGCTGAACAAGCTCAACACCGCGCTGGATACCTTGCATGCCAACGGTACCTATCAATCCATCTACAACAAGTGGTTTAAATAATTAACGATGGCCGGAACAGAATTTCTCCACCTACTCCTGGCGGCGACCGGCATGACTGTCGGTCTGGCACTCACCTCTTTAGTGATAGGGCTGATCCTGGCCCTGTTATTTGCCGTTCTTGAGTCCGTGCGATGGCGCTTCGTCAGTTGGCCTGTCAGTATGCTGGTGACGGTACTGCGCGGTCTGCCGGAAATTCTGGTCGTATTGTTTATTTATTTTGGCTCGACACAGGTGCTCTTCCTGCTAAGCGGCGAATTTGTCGAATTCAGTCCGTTTTGGTGCGGCGCGGTGGCACTGGCCGTGATTTTTGCCTCCTACGCCTCGCAGACACTGCGGGGCGCGCTGAAGGCTATTTCACAGGGGCAGTGGGAGTCTGGCTTGGCACTCGGCATGACGCGTAAAGATATTTTTGTGCGCGTGATCCTGCCGCAAGTCTGGCGTCACGCCCTGCCAGGGCTGGGTAACCAATGGCTGGTGCTGCTGAAAGACACCGCGCTGGTTTCCCTGATTGGGGTCAATGAGTTAATGCGTCAGGCTCAAACCATTGCCACCTCAACGTGGCAGCCGTTTACCTGGTTTGCGTTGGCCGCCGTGCTGTATCTGGTGGTCACGCTCATCAGCCAGTTTTTGCTGCACCGGCTGGATTTGTATGTCACCCGTTTTGAAAGGAGTGCCGCCTGATGTGGGATTATTTGCCAACGTTGTTGCAGGGGCTACAAACCAGCTTATCGCTGACCGTGTGCGCCCTGTTGATTGGTTTTACTCTGGCGGTAGTGATGACTGTGATCATGGCCGGTCGCAAAGGGCCGCTGCGCTGGTTGACTAAAGGCTATCTGACGTTGTTCACCGGCACCCCGCTGCTGATTCAGATTTTTCTGATTTACTACGGCCCGGGTCAGTTTGAAAGCCTGCGTAACAGCGTGCTGTGGCCATTGCTGTCCGAGCCTTGGTTTTGCGCCATGCTGGCCTTAGCGCTCAATAGCGCGGCCTACTCCACCTTGTTGTTCTACGGGGCAGTAAAAGCGATTCCGGCGGGACAGTGGCAATCTTGTAGCGCACTGGGAATGACCCGCTTGCAAACGCTGCGCATTTTAGTGCCTTACGCATTGAAACGCTCTTTGCCTGCTTATTCCAACGAAGTGGTGTTGATTTTTAAAGGCACGTCACTGGCCAGTACCATCACTATCATGGATATCATGGGCTATGCCCAGCAACTGAACGCCCAAACCTACGATACGCTAGCGGTATTTGGCATGGCTGGGGTGATTTATCTGGTCGTGAATGGTTTGCTGACTATCTTGATGCGTCAGATGGAAAAGCGGATGCTGGCATTCGAGCAGCGCTGCTAAATCGCATGCGTTCGCTAGGCTATGTCATTTCGTATCCAATAAACTGAGTTTCATTTATAACGGCATCCTACGAGATGCCGTTTTCTATACTGAAATCCTATCAGCCCAGCCATCCTCGGCTTATCGGCCACCCGCTACATTCTCGCGGCCATTTAATACCATTTAGTCGCTGCCATCTGGCCGGATCAGCCGCACTTTTGTGACAGGTCGGTTTTGTCATACCGAAAAAGCAGGCTAACTTAGCTACAGTCAGAACCCGCGCAAGGACACCAACCTGATGTATTACGTTAAATACGCCTCCCCATTGGGAGAGTTATTGCTGATTGCCGACCGTCATGGTCTGCGCCATTTGTATCTGCCATCGGAAAACCCGCCGCATAATCCGCTGTGGCAAGCGGGGAAAAATCGCCCACTGGAGCAAGCCTGCGACTTTTTGGATGCGTATTTTGCGGGGAAAAAACCTTCAGCCGAGCAATTACTGCTCGCCCCTGTCGGCACTCCGTTTCAGCAACAGGTTTGGCAGCAATTACTGCAAATTCCCTATGCGGGCACCCGCTGCTATGGCGATATCGCCCAGCGCATCGGTAATCCGAAAGCCGTGCGCGCCGTCGGTGGTGCCATCGGCGCGAATCCACTGGCCATCATCATCCCGTGTCACCGCGTCCTCGGCAAAGATCGCTCGCTGACCGGCTACAGCGGTGGGCTACCCATCAAAACCGCGCTGTTGACGCTTGAAGGCGTCACTTGGCGCGAAAAGAAAGCGCCAAAAACAGCGTAAAAATAACGCGTGACGCAATCAATAGCAGTACTGGCCGTGCTCGCCGCAGAGCGGCGAAGATGCCATACCATGCTCAACTTTTTACCAGAGAAAAATTTGCCATAAAAAAACCGCCAATCACTGGCGGTTTTTTGTTGTTCAGCGCGAAGTATTGCAGCATGCGCGTACAAACCTCGAGCGCATAGCGATTGTATTAGCGAAAATGCTTAACAGGCAGATTTCTTCAACAGCCCCAGCACCTCATAGTGCGCGGTGTGCGGGAACATATCGAACAGCTGCATTTGCAACAGCTGATACTGGCCATTGGCCGTCAAGCGCGCTACATCGGCCTGCATACTGACCGCATTGCAGCTGGAGTACAAAATATACTCCGGCGCCATCCGCGACAGGTATTCGCACAGCGCCACCCCGATCCCACGCCGTGGGGGGTTCACCAGCACCAGATCCGGCACCGCATCGCGGCTATGGGCAAAATCCGCCGAATCTAACGCCTGAAACTGCACCTTGTTTAGCCCCAAGGTCGCTGCCGATTTTTGCGCACAAGCAATGGCTTCTGGGGAAATCTCAATACCGGTTAACGCCATGTCGGGCGTGGCGCAGTGCAAGCCAAACCCGCCGACGCCACAAAACAGATCCCACAGGGAATGCACCGGTAACGCACGCACCCAATCACGCGCCGTCGCATACAATTTGGCCGCAACATCGGGGTTGGTCTGGAAAAAGCTACGCGGGCGAATATACAGCGGCACCCGATTAAACTGCTCTTCTAGCGCTTCATCCGCCGTCAGGATAATCTCCTGCTCCCCTTCCATAATGGCCATGTGCACCGGCTGGATATTCACCGAGATCACCCGTAACTGTGGCAACTGCGCTTGCAGCCAGCCCAGTTCACGGCGAATTAACGGTAATTTGCTGTCAGAGCGCAGCACAAAGCGCAGCATGAATTCGCCACTGAGGGTACTTTGCGTTAACAGCAGATATTTAAGCTCGCCACGGCGCCGTGCAATCTGATAAGGCGTTAAACCGGCGCGGCCAATAAATTGCTTTAAGGCGGGGAATAGCGCCTGAAACGCCGCCGGATAGAGCGGACAATCACACAGGTCGACACCATTGCCGGCGGCATCGCAAATGCCCAGCAGCGGACGCTCTACCGCGCCACTGACCACCATTTTAGCTTTGTTGCGAAACGCCTGCTCAGGGCCAGAAACTGCCGGTAACCACTGACCGACCGCAATCGGGGTAAATAACGCCTGCAAGTCATGCTGTTTTTGCTGCAGTTGCTCGGAATAAGGGCGGTCAAGCCAATGACAGGAGCGGCATTCACCGGCCTGAAAGTGCGCACACTGCATGCAAACCTCGCAATCGTATCGGGTGGCGTAAAAATAAAAAGAGGGGCAGAATTCTACCCCTCCTTGCCAATTAGCGCCAACACTGTTGTCAGCGCCCTAGCCTGCGCCGCTCAATACGCCCCCACAGGACGCGCACTATTTTTGTGGCAACAGCATCTCTAAACGACGTCGCTTTTCAGCGCGGGACATCAACCACCATGACAGCAAGCCGATGAGACTCACGGCCAAAATAATCAAGGTCGCCAAGGCGTTGATTTTCGGCGATACCCCCATGCGTACACTGGAGAACACAATCATCGGTAAGGTGGTCGAGCTTGGCCCTGAGACAAAACTTGAGATAACCAAGGTATCCAACGACAAGGTAAAGGCCAATAACCAGCCAGACACCAATGCCGGCGCGATTTGCGGCACCGTGATGACGAAGAACACTTTCAGCGGCGGCGCGCCAAGATCCATCGCCGCCTCCTCCACCGAGCGATCCAGCTCGCGCAGGCGAGCACTGACTACCACCGCCACATAGGAGGTACAGAAAGTCACGTGCGCCAACCAGATAGTCATCGCGCCGCGCTGCTGCGGCCAACCGAGCCACTGCCCCATCGCCACAAACAGCAACAGCAGCGACAAACCGGTGATCACCTCAGGCATCACCAATGGCGCGGTCAGCATAAACGCAAACGAGGTCTGGCCGCGAAAACGACGAAAACGGGTCATCACAAAGGAGGCCATCGTGCCCAACACTACGGCAGCACTGGCCGCTGCGGTAGCGATGGTCAAACTGAGCCAGACCGCATCCATCATCGCCTGATCGGCAAACAACTCGCGATACCAAATCGTTGACCATCCGGCCCACACCGTGACCAGACGTGAGCTGTTAAAGGAGTACACCACCAGCATAATCATCGGTACATACAAAAAACTCAGACCGATAAACAGGATCAGGGCTTTCCAATAGCCTTTTTGTGCCGGCATCGAGCTCATCAGCGCACCTCCTGATTCTGGTGTTTATGGAACCACATGATCGGTAACGCCAACAGCAGCAACATGATAATCGCCACCGCCGAGGCCACCGGCCAATCGCGGTTATTGAAAAACTCCTGCCACATCACCCGTCCAATCATGATGCTATCCGGACCGCCAAGTAGCTCTGGGATCACAAACTCCCCCACCGCCGGAATGAACACCAACATTGAACCCGCAATAATGCCGCCTTTGGTCAGGGGCAAGATCACCGAAAAGAAGGTGCGCACCGGTTTAGCGCCTAAATCAAGCGATGCCTCCACCAGCGAGTAATCGAGCTTTAGCAGCGCGGTATACAGCGGCAAAATCATGAACGGCAAATAGGCATACACAATGCCGATGTACACGGCAAAATCGGTATGCAGCATCGGTAACGGTTGATCGATAATGCCCGCCCACATCAGGATATTGTTAATCACCCCGTTATTTTTCAGCAGACCAATCCACGCGTATACCCGAATTAAAAACGAGGTCCACGACGGCAAAATCACCAGTAACAGTAAAATATTGCGCACCGACGGGCTGCTGTTCGCTATCGCCCACGCCATCGGATAGCCGAGCAGCAGACACAGCAATGTCGAGATCCCCGCGATTTCCAGCGAATGCAGATAAGCATCAACATACAGCGGGTCTTCAATCAGATAGGCGTAATTACCCAGATTAAGTGAGATGGTCAGTTTGCCATCCAGCCATTCAACCAGATCGGTATACGGCGGGATCGCTACCTGCATCTCAGCAAAACTGATTTTGAAAACAATCAGAAATGGCACCAGAAAAAAGACCAGCAGCCAGATATAGGGAGCCGCAATCACCGCGTGGCGTCCGCCCGGACGGTGACGAGAATCGAGCAATTTCATCCCTGTCTCCTTGTTCCTTGCGTCAAGCGGTCAGTACGACACAGCTGTCCGGATTCCAGTACAGCCGCACCTCATCTCCCCACGTCGGCATACCGCGGCGGTAGCGACAATCGTTTTGCAACTGGGCGGTCAAAATCATGCCGCTGTGCAGTCGCACGTGATAAATCGACAAATCGCCTAAGTAAGCGATGTTCACCACTTCGCCCACCGCAAAGTTACAGCCCTCTTCCGGCACATCATCGCACAGAGCAATTTTTTCTGGCCGCAGCGCCACCATCACCGGCACATCCGGGGTGATCTTGACCTCTTGCTCAACTTTCAGTGGGTGCACTAAGCCAGGACTGCGCACGATATAGTGCTCTTCCTGCTCTTCTTGCAACATGCCTTCGAACACATTGATGCTGCCGATAAACTCAGCACTAAAGCGGCTGTTCGGGTACTCGTATACCTCTTCTGGCTCACCAATTTGCACGAATTTTCCGCGGTTCATGATGGCGATACGCCCAGCCATGGTCATGGCTTCTTCCTGATCGTGGGTCACCATCACGCAGGTTGCGCCCACGCGCTCGAGAATATCCACCACTTCCAGTTGCATCTGGTCACGCAGCTTTTTATCCAGCGCCCCCATCGGCTCATCCAGTAGCAATAGCTTTGGCCGTTTAGCCAGACTGCGCGCCAATGCCACCCGCTGGCGCTGGCCGCCGGATAACTGATGTGGCTTACGCTTGGCAAACTCTTGCATGTGTACCAGTTCCAGCATATCCGCCACCCGATTGCGGATCTCCGCTGTCGGTAATTTGTCCTGCTTAAGACCAAAGGCAATGTTCTGCTCCACTGTCATATGCGGGAACAGTGCATACGACTGGAACATCATGTTGATCGGGCGTTTATACGGCGGCACGGCGGACAAATCCTGTCCGTCGAGGAAAATCTGGCCACTAGTCGGCAACTCAAATCCAGCCAACATCCGCAGCAAGGTGGACTTGCCACAGCCTGAGGCGCCCAGTAAGGCAAAAATTTCACCTTTATAGATAGTCAGATCGACATCATCCACCGCCAACGAACCATCGAAGGATTTGGTGAGGTTACGCACTTCCAGCAACGGTGTTTTCAGCTTGGGGGCTTTGTTTTGAGGACGAGCTTGCGTCTCTTTCACTGATGGGGGTCTCCTAGACAACAAAAACCGTTAATGATCCATCATCAACACAATCCGTGTTACATCAGGGGTGATCCGGTGCTTGCAAGGTTTTGCTGCCTGCAAGACACCGGCAATACGCATGTTCAATTGCCATTTCCGCCAGCGCCGCTGTAGCGAAACTGGGCCAGCAAGCCCAGTCGATACGCCAACTGTAGCGCGGCTAAACGTTTGGAATCCGGGTTATTGGCCGCTTTTAACCCGTGTCCAGGAGCGGGTGATCACCCGGTCCACTTTAGGATCTTTAACCGTCAGGGTGAACATTTTGGCCCGCGTTTCAGCGGTCGGGTAAATGCCCTGATCGTTTCGGATCTCTGGTTTTACCAATTCGGTCGCTTTCGCATTCCCGTTGGCGTAGTACACCGCATCACTGACTCCGGCAATCACTTCCGGTTGCAGCAAATAATCCATAAAGGCATAGGCGGTATCGGTGTTTTTCGCATCCGCGGGAATCGCCAGCATATCGAAGAAGGCTAATGCTCCTTCTTTCGGAATGCTGTAGCCAACATTCACGCCGTTGTTGGCCTCTTTCGCGCGGTTGGCCGCCTGCTTCACATCCCCGGCCCAACCAATGGCGACGCAGACATCACCGTTAGCCAAATCATTGATATATTGGGATGAGTGGAAGTAAGTCACGCTCGGGCGCAGTTGCAATAACAGATCATTGGCGGCACCGGAGTAATCTTTTGGATCGGTGCTGTTAGGATCTTTACCCAGATAATTGAGCACGGTGGCGTACACTTCGCTCGGCGCATCTAAGAAAGCCACTCCGCAGCTTTTCAGCTTAGCCAGATTCTCCGGCTTCAACACCAGATCCCAGCTATCGACCGGCGCATTTTCCCCGAGCACCGCTTTGACTTTATCGACGTTATAGCCAATTCCGGTGGTCGCCCACAGATACGGGATCCCGTATTGGTTATCCGGATCGTGTTTGCTCAGCATTTTGAGCAACTCCGGATCCAAATTGGCGTAATGGGTCAGCTTGCTTTTATCCAGCGGTTTAAACACGCCGGCTTTAATCTGGCGCTCCAGAAAACTGGCCGACGGCACCACGATATCAAAACCGGTATTACCGGCCATCAGTTTGCCTTCCAACACTTCGTTGGAATCAAACACGTCGTACACGACTTTCACGCCACTGGCTTTTTGGAAATTCGCCAGCGTATCAGGGGCAATATAGTCAGACCAGTTGTAGACATGCAGCGTTTTCTCTTCCGCCTGCGCAGAAGACAAAACCAGCATGGAGGCCAGGATCGCTCCGACCCATTTAGCCCCGGTGAACTGACGCGCAAACACTGCATTCATTACCAAAACCTCCATGTTAGCCAACAGATTAATAACGCTAAGTAGCATAACGTTGTCTGGATGTTAAGACCATAAGGTGAGGGCAAAACGACAGCATGCAAGACAAATAGCCATTATTGCTCTATCACCTGTGGCGTAAGAGTTAAAAAACAGTGAAATGCAAGGTGGGAAAGGCGGTTTTATAGTAAGTTGTCAGGTATTTACACCGGAGGGTAAAAAACGGATTGCCGCAAAGGATTTGGCATCCCCATTAGCACAAAGAAAGGAATGTGAAGGAAAACGTAGCGCAGCCGACTCATTGAAACGGCGCGGGTCAAGATAATCCTCCACCCGCGCATCTGGCCTTAATGCAGGACTTTATCCTGCTCAGAAAACTCATCTTCCTCTGGGAAAAACAGGAAGCCTTTCAGTTTGACGTTCTCGACAAACAGCTCGATTTGCTGCTGGGTTTGCAGCACAAAACGCTGGAACTGCGCCAGGGTTAAACCGGCACCAGCGGTCAGTGAGTGAGTGACAATGAGTTTTGGTAGATTGTCATCTTGCACATCCACAAAACCATTTACCAGCGAGAACTGAGCATTAATGTCACTGAGCCCCGCCACCAGTGGCAACAAGCCGGTTGGACGCACTTCGGTGGCCGCCGAAAAGACAATAATGTCTTCATCCAGCAAATCAATTTTGGCATCAAAAATCCCGTTGATGTTCTGCATATGCGGCAGGTGCAGAGCCTGACAAGATTCACACTCGAAAAACTCGATCCCTAACTGCAGCAGCCAGGTTTTCAATACGGTCAAATCGGGAACAGGTAAGTTATTCATGCCACACTACACAACAAGTACACGTGAAATTATCGGTGTAGCTTACGAAATGGGCAGTGATTTATCTATGCTCTCACGCAATAATTCGTGTCCTGACGTGAATTGTGGCCAGCCGCCAGCCAATAACGGGCCAATCGCCACGTTTTCCTCGGTCATTTTCTGATGCCGCTTTCTCAAGTCATTCGCCGGTTTAACTGAGCCTTTGCTTATCTGTACTCGAAATTTTCTGATTAACATCTATGCTTGTGTGATGCATCCTGAAAAGGCATCACGATGTGATACGTTGATAATGAAGAAGTACCGGCAGTGCTTATTCGCGGTACGAGGAGGTATGATGGATCTCACCCGCTTTGCGCAAATGGACAGCACCATGTTGATGAGTATCGTTAATATGAAGCTGCGTAATGAGTTCGACAATCTGTACGAGCTGGCTCAGGCCTACGACATTGATGCAGCCGCGCTGTGTGAAAAGCTCGAACACAGCGGTTTTCATTACCATCCGGAGTTTAATCAGTTCCGTTCGGTATAATATTAGCGCAAGACTCCCTGTCGCTGACGCTCTGCGCGGTCACTGATGCTGACCGCGCCACTTAACCGGTCTCATCGCTACCGGTCCTGCCGATGACGCGTCACCTGCTCGGCCAGATAATCCAGTATTTGCCCCGCGACATCTTGCCCCGTAGCGCGTTCAATACCTTCAATCCCCGGCGATGCATTCACTTCCATCACCAGTGGGCCGCGCTTCGAGCGCAAAATATCGACCCCAGCCACATTCAAGCCGATGATCTGTGCGGCGCGCACCGCCATATCGCGCTCCGCGGCACTGATTTCCACCGGTGTAGCACTGCCACCACGATGTAAATTGGAGCGAAACTCACCCGCCTTGGCTTGCCGTTTCATGGCCGCGACCACCCGATCGCCAATCACAAAACAGCGAATATCCGAGCCTTGCGCTTCGGCAATATACTCTTGCACCAGAATATTGGCATTCAACCCCCGAAAGGCATCGATGACACTTTCCGCCGCCTGACGGGTTTCCGCCAGCACCACGCCAATGCCTTGCGTGCCTTCCACCAGTTTCACCACCAATGGCGCACCGCCAACCATTTTGATCAGATCGTCCGTATCCCCTGGCGAGCTGGCAAACCCAGTGATCGGCAGGCCAATACCTTTGCGCGCCAAGCGCTGCAGTGAGCGTAATTTGTCACGCGCACGGCTGATAGAGGTGGAGTCATTCAGCACGTAGCTGCCCAGCATTTCAAACTGGCGCAGCACGCTGGTGCCATAGAAAGTAATCGAGGCACCAATACGCGGGATCACCGCATCGTATACCGGCAAAGGTTGCCCTTGGCAGTGCACTGAAGGCTCATCGGCATTGAGATTGATGTAACAGTGCAACGGGTCAATCACCTCAATGTGAAAACCACGCGCTTCAGCGGCTGCAACCAGCCGCTGGCACGAGTACAAAGAGGCATCCCGTGAAAGGATCGCGATGGAGAGCATTTAGCGGGTAATCCATCCCTGACGATGTAAATAATCCAGCATGAAAGGACGCGACTCTTTACTTAAGGTCGAACAGATATGCTGGCTCCAATTTTGCTGCTTGAGGTTACTGCCACGAGATTGGTAATAATGCTCCATCTCCGCATCGTACTGCGCCAATTTCGCGCTATCCAGCGGCTGATACTGGTTTTCATGCAGCATAATCGACGCCGGTAAGCGCGGCTTTTGCTGCGGATCTTGCGCTGGATACCCCAAACACAAACCAAACAGTGGCAATACATGCTGCGGCAAGTGCAACAGATCGGTGACCGCCTGAATATGATTACGCAAACCGCCGATAAATACGCCGCCCATGCCCAGTGACTCTGCCGCCAGTAAGGCATTTTGCCCCATCAGCGCCGCATCAATGCTGCCGGTTAACAGCTGCTCGGCAAATCCCAACTGCGCTTGCGGGTAAATCTGCTGATTACGGTTAAAGTCGGCACAAAAGACCAGAAACTCGGCCGCCTGTGCCACATAGGCCTGCTCGCCAGATAATTTCACTAGCTGCTGACGCAAGGCGGGATCGGTGATCCGAATAATACTGACCAGCTGCAAAAAGCTGGACGATGATGCCGCACGCGCCGAATCGATAATGGCGTGAAGTTGCTCTGGGCTGATCGGCCGATCCGTAAATTGACGGATCGAACGGTGTGAACAGATCAGATCAATGGTCGGTGTCATCATCATGCTCCTTTTTCTTACGCTCATGCCCAGCACTGTGGTTAAACGTCGGTTTAATCCAGCTGTCTAGCTGACCAAACCAGCCGGACACCAAAAACAACCCAGCCGGTAACATCAAAATCAGTCCGACAATGATCATCGTCGCGGCACTGCCCGTGCCACTGAGCCATGCCGGTAACAGAGAACTTTGTTTGATATCGAGGTAGCCAAGAATAATCAGTAAAAAACCGACCACCTCGCTTATCACAATCGGCCAAGGGAGGACAAATTTAGGTCTTTGAGTCATGTAAAGCTCATCAGTTATTACGGTGCAGGTGCATCATGTTGTGCTAATTGCGCCGTTAACGCAGCGCGCAATTTCTCAATGCGCCGACGGTTACTGCCAAAATCGTAAGGCAACACTTTAGACACAGAACAGATGCAGATACAAGCATGGTGCGTATCCAATAAAAACTCGACTTCGTCTGGTAAGCGCAACAGCCGCGAATGGCTCAACACTTTCAGGTAACCTGGCACATCTTTAATCACGTCAGTACGCGGCCAGTTCACCACTAACTGACGCAGCGCCCGCCACACCACATCGGGCGGCACGGAAAAAGACAATGGGCTGATATAACTGCGTTTATGCTGATCGCTACTGGATACGCCTGCATGCACATTGCTGCATCCGGGCAGACTGGAAGGAATAGTCCGGCTCATCTTCACACTCTCCTTGGCTAACTAGGTGCTCTACTACCTAAGTGCTCTGATAGGCGTACACAGGACTCGCTCACCAGAACAGGTCACTTCATCCCACAACGGGGTTGGTTGGATTCCCTTTCACACGTTGATCCCCTTGCTACTTGAAGCTGCAACGGTGTTGGCTACGTTTGCTCCCCCAATCATATCGTTTGCACAGCGTTTGCCTATGCACATGGGGATTCACTCACATGCCATCTACCTGTAACGCCAAGTCATTTGGGTATAGTCAGGGTATTCAGCTTACTGATAATGCAGGGCAAAAATTCAGAAAGGAAGCTGCGGGCAAAGCAGAATGAAAAGTTGTGGCGGCGCTCTCATCGAGCAGTAAAAGAGGACGGCGAAGCGAAATCATCGAAGAGAAATAAAAGCAATGAATGCAGTGGCGCAGACACGTAACTCGCGCGTATCACTGCATTCATTGAATCTCACGTGGCGTAACGGCAAGCTACGCGGTGACTCAAAGCAACGTAGTTGCAGCTAGCACACCACGTTCGCCTCACTAACGCTTAACGATCGCTGCTGGCGCGCACGACAGGCTCGCCACGGCGCAAGGTCACATGAGACGCCGAGTCCGGCTGCAGCTGAAACTCACTGACCGGTTCACGATTTTGGTTATGGAGGTGCATACTAAATGAAGCAAACGCTGCCACTGGAAGCGCAATCAGCATAAGGGCAATAAAAGAGTCCTTCATTAAGCATTCCTTTTGAGCAAAATTACTAAAACTTACATCGTGCCAAAATTTAACGCAGTCACCGAAAATAACAAGGGACAGCGCACAATATGGCAAATTTCGACTGGACATAAAGACATACACTGCTGTCCATACATGCCAAAACTCAATTTAATAGATAAAACCTATCAAATTAACAGGCGATACCAATTTTATTCAAAATCAATCCGCTGGCATAGTGTCAAACCATATCCAGTCGTTCAAAATCACCGCCTGTCATGATGTACAATGATCACGATGTACAATGACTCTGCGGGCAAGAGACGAATGGCGGCATTGAAGTTTATGCGACAGGGATCTATTTCTGTTAGAGTAACCGGAAGTATTCCATTTAAAATGCTAATTTCGCGTAAACGCCTTGTAACTCAAAGGAGATTCTGAATGTTTGCAGTGATTTTTGGTCGTCCTGGTTGCCCTTATTGTGTCCGAGCCAAAGAGTTGGCCGAAAAGCTCAGTGCTGAGCGCGATGATTTCCGTTTCCGTTATATCGATATCCACGCGGAAGGCATTTCAAAAGCAGATCTGGAAAAGACGGTAGGTAAGCCAGTAGAAACCGTACCACAGATTTTTATCGATCAGAAACACATCGGTGGCTGCACGGATTTTGAAGCCTATGCCAAAGAGCATTTGAGCCTGTACAACGCGTAATTCGCCTCTTCGTATCGTCATAATCGAGTAGATTATTCGTACGCTGCCTCATTGCCGTGAGAACATAAAAAAATGCCCGTAATGGGCATTTTTTGTTTTTGTATCTTGCGTCTATCTTCGCGCCAGACTTATTTATAACGCGCATTAATGTGACACTTTCATGCAGAAAATATTTTCACACGCACTCTTTCCACGCGTATTTACATGCGTACAATTTTCACAGGTAGTTGACAGCTAATTTCCTGATAGGCTATCGATCTCTATTTATGGTTAAATCACGATCAATTTAGCATCAAAATAAATACAATTATTTTACTTTAGTGTGGCTAATATTGGACTGACTGTATTTTTTTTGTGGCGTCTGACTCAACGCGCGACGAGCATGCGATTTGTAGTGCAGTAAAATGCGGCTGCCAAAGACATACAGCAATGTACCCAAACCGCACCAGAATGCGGCCCCGATAAAATACACCACAGTGTCGAGAAAACTCTCGTAACGGGAAAACGCGGCAAGCCGGATCAGCATACACAGCGGTGCCACCACCAGCGCGCCCATCAAGCCATGTAAGAGGCCATGACGACGCGCAAAATGCGCCGATACAATGCCTGGCAGCATAAATAACAACAGCCCCGGATGGCTATGGGGATCGGCAGAATAAGCCGGTTCAGAATATGGATAGTGCATGCCCTGAAAGAAGAAAATCACACAAAATAAAAATCCACCCAGCATGACCACATTCCAGTTCCACTTCAGCATCAGTCGACTCCTTTCGACGAGGGATGGCAGAAAAAAACCATCACGGAATACAGGAATAGAATAAGCAAACCACTAAATGCTGACCAAGTTCAAGACTTATAGCCAAATAGACAAGAAATCTAAAAAAGTTAGATGTAAAATAAAACTCAGATACGGAATTGATAATTATCCTGAGAGTTAACGCATCATTTCATTTAAGTTATCAAAACATTCCGTTCACAATAAGCTGTGTCCTGCCATGCGCTGCATGATTTAACAGGCATTATACATTTACTCTTCAGCCACAGAATTACCATCGTGAATATCGACGTATCAGCATTGCTCAATGGAAATGACATACTGCTTTTGTTTGTCGTACTGGCCCTCGGCCTGTGTCTTGGGAAATTACGCTTCGGCTCTATCCAATTGGGTAATTCAATCGGGGTTCTGGTCGTTTCGCTGCTGCTCGGCCAAATGCACTTCTCGCTTAATGCCGAAGCGCTGAGCCTTGGATTTATGCTGTTCATCTTCTGTGTCGGTATCGAAGCCGGCCCAAACTTTTTTGCCATATTTTTCCGCGATGGTAAGAACTACCTGCTGCTGGCACTGGTTGTGGTGGTCACTGCGCTGATCATTGCCTTTGCCCTTGGCCGCTGGTTAGGCTGGGATATCGGTCTGACCGCCGGTTTGCTCGCCGGCTCCATGACCTCGACCCCGGTGTTGGTGGGGGCCAGAGAATCGCTCCTCAGTGGCTCGCACAATATCGCCGATCCGGCGCTGGTGCGCACCGCGCTGAGTAACCTCAGCCTCGGTTATGCCCTGACCTATTTGGTCGGTCTGGTCAGCCTTATCTTGGCGGCGCGCTATCTGCCAAAATTGCAACGTCAGGATCTGGTGACCAGTGCGCAAGAAATTGCCCGCGAACGTGGCCTTGACCCAGACAGTCAGCGCAAGGTGTATCTGCCGATTATCCGCGCCTATCGCGTGGGACCGGAGCTGGTCGAATGGAGCGGCGGTAAGAACCTGCGTGAACTGGGGATTTATCGACAGACCGGCTGCTATATCGAGCGTATCCGTCGTAATGGCATTTTAGCCAGCCCCGATGGGGATGCGGTGCTGCAAGTTGGCGATGAGATTGCGCTGGTAGGTTACCCCGATAGCCATGCGCGCCTTGACCCGAGCTTTCGCGAAGGTAAAGAGGTGTTCGACCGTGACCTGCTCGACTTACGTGTCGTCACCGAAGAGATTGTGGTGAAAAACGACAGCGTAGTCGGCAAGCGTCTGGCGCATCTGCGTCTGACCGATCAGGGCTGCTTCTTGAACCGCATTGTCCGCTCGCAAATCGAGATGCCAATTGACGACACCATCGTCCTAAACAAAGGTGATGTGCTGCATGTCAGCGGCGATGCCCGCCGTGTTCGCGGCTTGGCCGATCGGGTTGGCTTTATCTCCATCCACAGTCAAGTGGCGGACTTACTGGCGTTTTGTAGCTTCTTCATCATCGGTTTGATGGTGGGACAAGTAACGTTCCAGTTCAGCCAGTTTACCTTTAGCTTTGGTAATGCTGCCGGTTTGCTGTTCTCCGGCATTATGCTGGGCTTCTTGCGAGCGAACCACCCTACCTTCGGTTATGTACCGCAAGGGGCACTGACCATGACCAAAGAGTTTGGCTTGATGGTGTTTATGGTGGGGGTTGGCCTGAGCGCCGGTAGTGGCATGAACAATGAAGTCGACAGCATCGGATTACAGATGATTTTTGGTGGCTTACTGGTCAGTTTAGGGCCGGTCATTATCGCCTATCTGTTCGGTGCTTATGTGCTGAAAATGAACCGTGCAATGCTGTTCGGCGCCATTATGGGGGCCCGTACCTTGGCGCCAGCGATGGAAGTGATCAATACCCTGTCACGCAGTAATATTCCAGCGCTCGGCTATGCCGGTACTTATGCGATTGCTAACGTACTGTTGACGCTGGCTGGCTCCTTGATCGTGGTGTTCTGGCACTGATTTCTACCTTCAATAGTCAGTGATTAAATGCACAAAAAAATCCCGGGACTCCCCGGGATTTTTATTACTGCCAACGACAGCGATACCTTTCAACTTGCACCGCCGGCTTATAGGCTCTTCTTAGGCAGCACGGTCTTCCGCACAAGCTGGATTTGGATGCGGACCATTCACATGGTCGACCTGCACCGCACGGCTACGTAATGCGTCGGCGGCCAACATCTGCTCAGCTTCCGCTTCACTGATAATCGCACTGGCTTTGGCATGTTCCACCAGTTCATTGAGCGCAACTTTACGTGGCAATTTACCGCTACGCTGTGCTTCTGCCAGCTTCAGTTCGATATCACGCGCGCTATACATCGCTAAGAACGCCGACTCCATGATATTAATAGCTTCATCCGGCGCTTGGCCGACAAAGCACAGGTTAGTCAGGCGATCACGCTGCGCCCCTGGCACCATAATCAGTTTAGCTATTTTCAGCGCCGTTTCATCCTGTACCGGCTTGTAACTTACGCCGTACGGGAACACCGCCACCCGAAGCATGGTCGCGACGGCGCGATTGCTGAAGTTTTGGAAGAAGCTATCAAAGGCTTTGCCACACTGATACAAGCAGTATTGCAAACCATACTCAGCCAACGGCAGGTCTTCCTTCAAACGCCCTTCTTGCTCGTAGCGTTTCAGTACTGCAGACGCCAGATACAGATGACTAAGGACATCCCCCAAGCGCGCCGACAGCATCTCTTTACGCTTCAGATCACCGCCCAACACCAACATGGCCATATCTGCGGTCAATGCCAGCGCTCGGCTCATGCGTCCCAGCTGTTTGTAATAGCGGCTCAGTGGACTGCCCGATGGCGCTGAATTTAATTTACCCGCCGTAATACCCTGCCAGAAGGTGCTGAAGAAGTTAGTCACGCCAAAACCGATGTGCTTGAACAGCAACTCATCAAAGGCCTGCAAACCGGCTTTTTCATCGGGGTTGGCTGCCGCTTCCATCTCACCCAATACAAACGGATGACAGCGGGTCGCGCCTTGACCGAAGATCATCAGGTTACGGGTCAGGATGTTGGCCCCTTCCACGGTAATGGCTACCGGAATACCAAAGTAATGGTGTCCCAGATAGTTCATTGGGCCTAACTGGATAGCGCGACCCGCATGGATATCCATGGAGTCATTCAGCAGCTGACGGCCAATTTCGGTCATGTGATACTTGGCTATTGCCGTCACAATCCCTGGGGTTTCACCGGTATCCAACGCTGTCGTGGTAAAGGTGCGCGCCGCTTCCAGCAAATAGGTCAGACCGCCAATGCGCCCCATCGCCTCAGCCACCCCTTCAAAGCGACCAATCGACAGACCAAACTGCTTACGCACATATGAATACGCACCAGTGGTACGGGTAGTTAGATGGCCAATCGCAGTGCCCAGCGCCGGTAACGAAATACCGCGCCCCGCCGAAAGGCATTCCACCAGCATGCGCCAGCCTTTACCGGCATAAGATGGGCCGCCGATAATCCAATCCAGCGGGATAAACACATCTTTACCCCATGTAGGCCCGTTCATGAAGGCCAGATCCATTGGAATATGACGCGCGCCAACCTCGACACCTGGGTGATTGGTTGGGATCAGGGCACAAGTAATCCCGATGTCCTCTTTATCCCCCAACAGGTGCTCTGGGTCGTACATTTTGAACGCTAAGCCCAGTACCGTCGCCACCGGTGCCAACGTGATATACCGCTTGTTCCAGTTCAAGCGAATGCCCAGCACGTCTTTACCGTCATACGTGCCACGGCAAACAATGCCTTTATCCGGAATACTGCCCGCATCCGAGCCCGCTTCAGGGCCGGTCAGTGCAAAGCACGGGATCTCACGGCCATCAGCCAGCCCCGGTAACCAGCGCTGCTTTTGCTCCTCTGTGCCGTAATGCGACAGCAGTTCGCCAGGGCCTAATGAGTTTGGTACCATGACGGTCACCGCCGCAGTGGTACTCTTGCTGGCGATTTTGGTCACAATGGTGGAGTTAGCCAAAGAGCTAAACTGACGGCCACCAAACTCTTTGGCGATGATCAGCGAGAAGAAACGCTCTTTTTTCAGGTATTCCCACACTTCTGGCGGCAGATCGTTTAACTCATGCACGATCTGATAGTCATCCAGCATGTTGAGCAGGGTTTCCACCTGATTATCCAGGAACGATTGCTCTTCGGCTGTCAGCTTGGGTTTTGGCAGCGCATGCAGTTTGTTCCAATCAGGCTGACCGCGAAACAGGTCCCCTTCCCACCAGACAGTACCCGCCTCCATGGCTTCACGCTCTGTCGCAGACAACGGCGGCAGAATGCGCTTGAATACCTTAAAAGCCGGGCCTGAGATATAACGTTGGCGCAGACTGGTCATTATGTTCATCCTTCATAATAGGGTTGGTAACTTCATCATCCGCCGTTGGCGGCTGCGCTGACGGGTTGTAGTAATAATTCAGCGCTATGAATTGGAGCGGCAACGCCGCCAGCCAGATACGGAATGATCCGGTCAATCAGATCACTGATCTGGATATGCTGACCAAAATCGGCCAACGCTATCTCACGCAGAGCCACATTGGAGGCCATGGCAAACACTGCCGTCCCCAGCGTGAAGTGCAAACGCCAAAATAATTCGGCGGTATTCAGTGTTGGATTCGCCCGCTGTACCGCTCGGGTGAATAACGCCAACACATCGCCATAGCGGGTGGTGATAAACCAACGCAAGTGCCCCTGCACATCGGTATATCCTCGCCCTAACAGCTGCATAAATAAGGTGGTGCCCTCTGGCCGTAAGGCGGTCAATTGCAACAGCGGCGCTTTAAAAGCCTGAAAGACCTGCTGCAAACTTGGGGTTTGATCGCTACGTAAGACCGCATCTAACTCCAGCTCCAAGGCCGGCATAAACACTTCCAGATACCGTGCCAGCACCGCACGAATCAGCTCTTTTTTCGAGCCAAAGTGATAATTGACGGACGCCAGATTCACTTCAGCCTCTGCGGTAATAGTCCGCAGTGAGGTGTCATTAAAGCCCTGCTCGGCAAACAACCGCTCAGCGGCATCAAGAATTCGGGCTTTGGTATCGGGCCTGACGGTCATAGTCATACACTCATATTAAACAGATGTTTAAAATCTACATCCCATTAACATTGCAGTCAATGATTTTAAACAGATGTTTTATTTTTGTGTAAACAGCGTACCAATGCCGACAGCAGCAGAAATTTAGTTATTTAAAATCAAATGGTTATTTAGAGTGAAATACCGTTCGATGAGACACACCGCTCGCGTGCAAACACCAAACCCGCCCATTCACGCACAAGCCAACAAAGGAATCAGGGCAAGAGCAAGAGGGAAGGAAGGAAGGAAGGAAGGAAGGAAGGAAGGAAGGAAGGAAGGAAGGAAGGAAGGAAGGAAGGAAGGAAGGAAGGAAGACGCAACATTGTAATGACACCGCACGACAAGCTCGCTACCACCACACCGGAACCGCCGGCCCCAAACCCGCACTAAAGAAACTGAAGAAAAAGACGAAAAAAATGAGATTTTTTGATGCTGACGTGAAACTTCCGATGCAAAGCAGAGTCTGAGTATATGCCACTGCTTTTTCTTTGATGTCCCCTGAGTTTAGAGGATAACCCGGTAACGTAATCTTTGGTTCCCAGTTACCGGGCGTTTTTCTTCCTACTGTTCATCCGTTAACTTTTCCCTCGCTTTTCATCCCTATCAGTTTGATTCTGTTTGTATTGCTTTTGGCTGCACTATTTTAGGTACATGTAATGTTTAGGTACACGTAATGCCAGTCGAGTCGCTGTACCGAATATGCACGGCCATCGCGTTAGCCAATCTCACCCTCTTCGGCATAAATCACATCCGTTAAGACACCCGCACCATTGCCGGCTTGATGCCAGTTAGGCAGCGTGATCCGAATTTGCATCGCGGTGGTGAACTTAATTAGCTCATTATCGGTCAGATGCAAGACCAGATCGGCTAAACCGGGGTTATGGCCTACCAACACCAACTGTTGCACCGAGTCAGGCGTGGCCGTGATCAGCTTTAACAGTTGCGGCAATGTGGCTTCATATAACTCAGGCGCGAGCCGTAATCTGGCTTGCAAAGCCGGTTTGCCTTCTAGCATCAAAGACGCGGTTTGCATCGTCCGTACACTGGGGGAGCAAAGTAACAACGCATCCTCATGAATAAAGGCTTGGCGCTGCGCCATCAATGTGGCTTGGCGTAATCCACGTTTAGCCAGTGGCCGTTGATAATCGGATGCCATATGATGCCGCCATGAAGATTTGGCATGGCGGACGAGTACTAATTCACACGTCATAGCGCCTCATTTATTTAAATTAATGCTATCGTAATCACGAATTATGGTATTTCATGCCACACAAAAGTGACAAAGTGGTTTAATCAATCAGGCAGCATCATGAGCACAGAAAGAGAAGAAAACGATATGCTCTGCAGTAGAATTCTGATCCTTATACCACTAGCCTCGGATTGATTATAACATAACCAAACAACAGCCATATTGATGAAAAACTAACCTTTTGTATTTATATCATGGTATATCGCATTGTTATTTTTTTTGTAACATTTTCAATCAGTGCTGTTTTGTTCCATTCGGAACAACAAGTACGTGATATCTACATGATGTCACGTCTGCATAATGAAATTAATTTATCTTTCCTGAAAATGTACTCGACATTACGCCGAGTAAAAGTGGCTTTTTCAAATTCAGCGGCAATCAGCAATCCTAATTTGCCCATCATCACCGCTGAAGATGGCGTGACCTTAGTGGTCAACCCGCAGCACCATGCGGTTCCCCAGCTTTACGAATCGCTCAATAAAATCAAAAATTTGCTGGATCTTGAAAGTGATAATCACACACATTTATTATCATTAGTGCAGAAAAACGGCCAATATGGGTATTTCACTCCGTATCGTCCTCATTACCAAGCTATCCTGAATTCTTTGGCAAAAGATCCCGAAAGCCTCGGGATTTTAAAAAAATATCATCTAGCCGAAGAGTTTGATGAGAGCCTTTTATTTTGTGATATCCGCACATCCGAAGTTTATAAAGAGGAATATTCACATCAGCAAATGCTCAGTATTTTTATGCCGATCTTTGATAAGAAAAAAGTTTCCGCACTGGCAATTGTTGATTTAAATAGTGATTACATTGCATATAAGATTCGCAAATTTAATAAAGAGAATAATACTTATTTCCAATTGAGTGATAGCAAAGGGATGGCGTTAAATATTCCTTGCATCACCACGCAGGAATACATTTATACCCCGCGCTTTACGCCGGATAGCTGGCATCATCTGCTGTTCAGTTTAGCGATTGCAACGCTCGCGACGTTGTTGTTTAACTCCTACTTTAAACTTAAAGGGGTGGCATTTCGGGATAAACTGACGGGGCTACATAATCGAAGTTATTTCCAACGCAAACAGCACAGCTTACGGCATTGCTATAGCGTGATCCTGATGGATATTGATGATTTCAAAGCCATCAATGATCACTATGGTCACGATACCGGCGATAAAATTTTGCGTGGGATGGCGGAAATTATTCAACGCTGCGCCCGTAAAGATGACTTGCTGATCCGCTGGGGCGGAGAGGAATTCTTATTGGTGCTGTATACCGATAATGTGGTGGTGGCCCAAGAGCGAGCTGAGTTCATCCGGAAAACCATCGCCGAAACGCCGATTAACGGTTTGCGGATCAGCGTGTCTATCGGCGTCAGTGCTTGCACGGAGCAGAGTTTTGAGCTGACCTTTAAACAAGCTGACATTGCCCTGTATCAATCTAAAGCGCTAGGCAAAAATCAAGTCACCTTGTTTCGGGAAAACACAGAAAGCAGCCTCCCTCCCGATGTGAGCCATTGATGCGTCGGCTATCGGCAACGCGAACCGGAAACAGACTGAGTTAGCATTAGAAAAACGCGGCGATCCTGTGTAGAATCGCCGGCGTTTTTCCCTCTTTGAATGATTTGTGAGCGTAATAGCATGCAACAGCCACGTATTGGTTTTGTATCACTGGGTTGCCCGAAAAATCTGGTCGACTCTGAGCGTATTTTAACGGAGCTGCGCACCGAAGGTTATCATGTGGTGCCAAGCTATGATGATGCTGACATGGTGATCGTGAACACCTGTGGCTTTATCGACAGCGCCGTACAGGAATCGCTGGAAGCCATCGGCGAAGCGTTGCATGAAAACGGCAAGGTGATCGTGACCGGCTGTTTGGGTGCGAAAGAAGATCAAATCCGCGAAGTGCACCCAAAAGTGCTCGAGATCAGCGGCCCGCATAGCTATGAGCAAGTGCTGAGCCACGTGCATAAATATGTGCCGAAGCCAAAACATGATCCGTTTACCAGTCTGGTACCGGAAACTGGCGTTAAACTGACGCCACGTCATTACGCTTACCTGAAAATTTCTGAAGGCTGCAACCACCGTTGTACGTTCTGCATCATTCCATCCCTGCGTGGTGATCTGGAAAGCCGCCCGATTGGCTCGGTGTTAGATGAAGCCAAGCGTCTGGTGGAATCCGGTGTGAAAGAGCTGCTGGTGATTTCGCAAGATACCTCAGCCTACGGGGTCGATGTGAAGCACCGGACGGGTTTTTGGAATGGCCAGCCAGTGAAAACCAGCATGCTGTCACTGTGTGAGCAGTTGGCAAAACTGGGCGTGTGGGTGCGTCTGCACTATGTGTATCCGTATCCACATGTGGATGACGTGATCCCATTGATGGCCGAAGGCAAAATCCTGCCTTATCTGGATATTCCACTGCAGCACGCCAGCCCGAAAGTGCTGAAGCTGATGAAGCGTCCGGGCTCTGTGGAGCGCACGTTGGAGCGCATAAAGCGCTGGCGCGAGATTTGCCCAGAGCTGACCTTGCGTTCCACCTTCATCGTCGGCTTCCCGGGTGAAACCGAAGACGACTTCGAGATGCTGCTGGACTTCTTGCGCGAAGCCAAGATCGATCGCGCCGGCTGCTTCAAGTACAGCCCAGTCGATGGCGCAACCGCGAACGACCTGCCGGATCAAATTCCGGAAGAGGTGAAAGAAGACCGCTGGAACCGCTTCATGCAAGTCCAGCAGGAAGTGTCTGCGCTGCGTCTGCAAGAGAAGATTGGCCGCGAAATGCTGGTGATCATCGATGAAGTGGATGAAGAAGGCGCGGTCGCGCGCAGCATGGCCGATGCACCAGAAATCGATGGCGCGGTCTACCTGAACGGTGAAACGAACCTGAATGTGGGTGATATTGTCCGCGTGAAAGTAGAGCACGCCGACGAATACGATTTGTGGGCCAGTCTCGTTTAATCGCCGCTCTCATTTAAGCTCAATCGCTGTTTAGCCAAGCCTAAATGGCATAAAAACCGGCCACCTTACCCAAGGTGCCGGTTTTTTTATTGCTCGCACAGGCACAGCCAACTTAAAACTGCATCTGCGCGGGATCTGGATATAAATAGCTAAAACCCTGTTCACGACAAATCAGGCTGCCATCAATCACCCGCATTTTACCGTTGGTATCCGGCAAAAAGGTTGGTGGCTCGACGCCTAATGAGCGTGAAATCAGCGGATAGAACACAGAGCGGATCGGATGCTCGGGGGCACACAAATTGTAAATACGCCCCTGTGGTAAACGGCATTCCAGCAACTGCGCGACAGCGCGGATGCAATCATCCAGATGCACAAAATTCACCCCTTGCGCACCATCGGTTAGATTTTGCCGTCCGGCCAGAAAACGGGCCGGATGTCGCCCTGGGCCGACCAAACCGGCGCAGCGCAGAATATCGACACGCACACCGGGCAACGCATGCAACCAATTTTCCAGCTCATGCAACGCCCGCGCCGATGCCGTTTCTGGATAGCATCCCGACGCTTCGGTCACCGCCCCTTTGCCGCGGCCATACACCGACGTCGAGCTGACAAAAATAATATGCTGTACTTGCCCTTGCGCTAAAGCGCTATCGACCAAATTCTGCACCGCCGAGATATAAAACAGCTCATCGCAATTATGTCGACCAGGCGGGATATTGATGATCAGCGTTTGAGCCGCGAGCAGATGCGTTACATCGTCATCGTCCGCGTCCAGTTCTGGCGTCAGTTGTAAGCGATAACACTCAATACCGCTTAACCGGGCTGCATCCACGCCATCCTGTGTGGTTTTACTGCCCAGTACATGCTGACCTTGCGCCTGCAGTGCCATAGCCAGCGGCATTCCTAGCCAGCCCAGCCCGATAATGGCAATCTCTTTGCTCATAAATGCCTCACTACAGCATGACCGTGCTGCCCGTATGTACCTGTGTTCAGTGATAACACTTCCCCTACCGGCATGCAAATCCCTCCCTATCGTCAAGTTGTAACACTCTGCGCCAGCCATGAAGTCAGTTATAGTAGGCAGCGTGTCTTCGAATTATGGCAAGAAAATGAAAACGTGTTGTGTGTGTGAGGCGTCAGCCGGGATCCCGTTTCAGCAAATTGATGGCCGCCGCTACTGGCGCTGCCAACACTGTCAGGCGACATGGCTCGATAGCCAGCATCATCTCTGTGCACAGGCGGAGTTAGCCGAATATCAGCTGCATGAAAATAATCTGCACGACAGTGGGTATCGCGACTTTCTCACCCGCATCAGCGAGCCGTTACAAAATCGCCTGCAACCGGGCGCTGAAGGATTGGATTTTGGCTGTGGGCCGGGGCCGTTATTGGCGCAAATGCTGGAAGAAGCCGGTTTTCGCATGCACAAGTATGACCCTTATTTTCACCCCGAACGGGCAACGCTGGCCCGTGAGTATGATTTTGTCACCTGCACCGAAGTGGCCGAGCATTTTTATGCCCCCGCGCAAGAATTCGCGCTTTTGCGCTCACTGGTTCGCCCCGGTGGTTGGCTCGCACTAATGACCTGTTTTCAGACCGATGACAGCCGTTTTGCGAATTGGAGTTATCGCCGTGACCCCACCCATGTGGTGTTCTACAAAGCAGAAACCTTTATGACGCTGGCTCAGATGTGGGGATGGCAGTGTGAGATTCCCCGTAAAGATGTGGTGTTGCTACAAAAGCCGTGGACGGAATCGCCCTCCTGAACTGTCGTATATCATCGGTAAAAATACAAGGTAAAAAACACGAAAAAAAATGCCGCGCAATGCGGCATTTTGATAACGGATATTGATCACTGATAGCAACGAGTTGGCTCGTTTCTCAATAAAGCTTATTCCGTCCAGTACACATCCACTGGCGTTTGGGTCTGGCCCAACACGGCGCGCACTGGCATCTCGTTGACATCATCGCCTTGCAACGCGCGCTCGTAAACCACCCGCTTCGATGCGCCCACCAGATGCAGGTAAATCTGCCGACTGGCCAGCAACGCTGGCAAGGTCAAGGTGATGCGATCCAGTGGCGCAGTCAGCGGCGTCATGCCCATGCACAGCTGACCGGAATACATGTTCAGCGCCGCGGGCAGATTTTCCGCTCCCGGGAACAGTGACGCGGTGTGACCGTCTTCGCCCATCCCCAAAATGACCACATCAAACGGACGCGGCAAATGTGCCAGACGCTCCGCCGTCAGCGCCGCACCAGCAAACGGGGTCAAATAAGCATTCTTCAGACCGCAAAAATGCGCGGACGCCGCAAAACCTTGCAGCAGATGGGCGCGCACCAATTTTTCATTGCTGGACTCATCCTGCACATCCACCCAACGCTCATCAGCCAGCGTGATATACACGCGGCTCCAATCAATGCGTTGCTGGCTCAGCTCGCTAAACAGCGCAATCGGGGTACGTCCGCCGGACACTACCAAACTGGCAGCACCACGCTCATCCACACCCTGTTGCAGCGCTTGAGCGATACGCTCAGCCAACTGGCTATTAAGCGTCTGCGCATCCGCGAACTCTTTAAATACCGGTACCGATATAGCCATCATGTTCTCCTTGCTAGGGGTCAGCGTTGGCTGACCGATAGGCACAGTGTCGTACATCACTGTGCCCACGCTCATTCAAATCAGGCGAATTCGCTCCACGAGCGGTTGTCACGGGTGATCATGGCGATGGATGCCACTGGGC
The DNA here is from genome assembly GCF_021368255.1 of Plesiomonas sp. PI-19. Taxonomy (NCBI): domain Bacteria; kingdom Pseudomonadati; phylum Pseudomonadota; class Gammaproteobacteria; order Enterobacterales; family Enterobacteriaceae; genus Plesiomonas; species Plesiomonas sp. PI-19. The sequence goes on along the minus strand of NZ_JAJNMQ010000001.1, from coordinate 678,135 downwards.
CCCATGTGCCAGCCTGATACGGTTTTGGCGGCTCATTATCGGCAGCCCACGCTTCGATAATGGAGTCAGCCCACTTCCACGCCTCTTCCACCTCATCACGGCGCACAAACAGCGCTTGAATACCGCGCATTGCTTCGAGTAGCAGACGCTCGTAAGCATCGGCAATGTGCTCGCCACTGAAGGTATCGGAGAAACTCAGATCCAGTTTAGTCGTCTGTAAACGGTGCTTGTGATCCAGACCCGGCACTTTATTGAGGATCTGAACTTCAATGCCCTCGTCCGGCTGCAAACGGATGGTCAGCTTGTTCGGCGGCAGATCTTTGTAAGAGTCACTGAACAGGTTCAGAGGAGGGTTTTTGAAGTACACCACAATCTCAGAGCACTTCGCTGGCATCCGCTTACCGGTACGCAAGTAGAACGGTACGCCTGCCCAGCGCCAGTTATCGATGTCCACGCGGATAGAGACGAAGGTTTCCGTGTTGCTGCTCTTGTTCGCGCCCTCTTCTTCCAGATAGCCAGGCACCTTTTGTCCTTGCACAAAACCGGCGGTGTACTGGCCACGCACGGTTTTCTCATTGACGTTGGTGTGGTCAATTCGGCGCAGTGCGCGCAATACTTTCACCTTCTCATCGCGGATACGATCAGAGGTCAGGTCAACCGGTGGCGACATGGCAATCATGGTCAAGATTTGCAACAGGTGGTTTTGCACCATGTCACGCATCTGACCGGCCTTGTCAAAGTAACCCCAACGGCCTTCAATCCCCACCTCTTCGGCGATGGTAATTTGCACCTGATCAATGGTGCGGTTATCCCATTTCGAGGCAAAAATGGAGTTAGCAAAGCGCAGAGCCAACAGGTTCAATACCGTTTCTTTGCCCAAATAGTGGTCAATACGGTAGACCTGCGACTCATCAAAATATTCCGCTACGCCATCATTGATCTGGCGCGAGGTCTCTAAACTGGTACCAATCGGCTTTTCCATCACCACGCGGTGAGGTTGCTTGTTCAGACCAACGGCGGCCAAACCACGGCAAATCGCCGGATAGGTCATTGGCGGCATGGCGAAATAGTTCACCATCACTTGCTCTTTGCTCTCCGCCAGTGCAGCCAACTGAGCAAAATCGGCCTCGTTATTCACATCCAGATTGCAAAAATGCAGACGCTGACAGAGCACTTCCCAAACGGCAGGTGCAATTTCTTCTTTTACAAAGGTTTCCAGCGCATTACGAACAAAGTCGTGATACTCATCCTGACTCCACTCCGCGCGGCCGACCCCGATAATACGGGTATCTTGGTGCAGTAAGCCTGCTTTTTCCAATTGATATAAGGAAGGCAGCAGCTTGCGGCGCGCCAGATCACCTTTGGTGCCGAACAGAACCAAATCACAGGCCTGTGCTTTTGATACCATCTGTCTAGTCCTTAAGCCGTGTTTACCGGCTATGTAATTTTTTTACCACAGCCATGCTAGCCAACTTATTTCGCGCAGTAAACCGCTAGCCGGCAAATCGGATCTGCTGCATCGCGCCGGTCTTGCCGCTCAATAAATCGCTGTCAGCCATAAAAACAACCACTCTCACTGTGCTTTTCATACACGCTATTTTTAGACATCAGTCATATTCTGACGAAAAAATACGATCATTCGGATTTTGCAACGCTGTGCACCCACTACCTCTGGTAGTATATTTTCAGCATATTCCCACGAATCTCGGGGATTACGGATTTCAGTTACATTCCAAACAGCGCGTGGTATCCGCATGAACACACTGGAAAAAATCCAGAAAAGCTTGGAGCATTTTAGCAAATCGGAACGCAAGGTTGCCGAAGTCATCATTGCCTCTCCCCAAACCGCCATTCATTCCAGTATTGCCACATTGGCCAAAATGGCGGATGTCAGTGAGCCGACCGTAAACCGCTTTTGCCGTCGTCTGGATACCAAAGGTTTTCCTGATTTTAAACTGCATCTGGCTCAGAGTCTTGCCAACGGTACCCCGTACGTAAACCGTAACGTGGAAGAAGATGATGCCGCCGAGGCCTACACCGCCAAGATTTTCGAATCCACCATGGCGAGTCTGGAAGTGGCCAAAAACAGTTTAGACACCAGCGCCGTCAATCGCGCCGTGGATCTGCTGACCCAAGCCAAGAAAATCTCCTTTTTCGGCTTAGGCTCTTCTGCCGCGGTGGCGCACGACGCCATGAATAAATTCTTCCGCTTTAATGTGCCGGTATTGTGGTTCGATGATGTGGTGATGCAGCGCATGAGCTGTATGAATGTCAGCGAAAATGATGTCATCGTACTGATCTCACACACCGGTCGAACCAAAAGTCTGGTGGAAGTGGCGCAATTGGCGCGCGAAAATGATGCCACTGTCATCGCCATTACCTCGGAAGGTTCTCCGCTGGCGCGTGAAGCATCATTGGCTCTGACATTGGATGTCCCTGAAGATACCGACGTTTATATGCCAATGGCCTCGCGTATCGCACAGTTGACACTGATTGATGTACTGGCCACCGGCTTTACACTGCGCCGAGGCGCCAAATTCCGCGATAATCTCAAGCGGGTTAAAGATGCACTGCGCGATTCCCGCTTTGAAAAAGGTCCTACCGCCTGATATAAGGGTGCGTGCATGAATGCTTATGCATAATCACTGCACATTTTGCGGTACTTCGCCTTGATGTACCGCAACGGAATCCGCATGAAAGCACTAACGCAAGTTTCATGCAAAGTGCGATAATAAACGGAGTCATCATGCCATCAGGCTATCGTGGATAACCTCCGATTGGCATGCCGGATTATCGCATTCCGCTGACTACGACGAATCTGCTGTCCTTGCCTGGCAGCATCGTATAGCGACTATATAACGGAGTTATCCATGTCAAGAAGGCTCAGAAGAACCAAAATCGTTACCACACTCGGCCCAGCAACTGACCGCGACAATAATCTTGAAAAAATCATTGCCGCCGGTGCTAACGTTGTTCGTCTAAACTTCTCCCACGGCAGCGCTGAAGACCATCTGATGCGTGCCAACAAAGTGCGTGAAATCGCCGCTAAACTGGGTAAACACGTTGCAATTCTGGGCGACCTGCAAGGTCCTAAGATTCGAGTCTCTACCTTCAAAGAAGGCAAAATCTTCCTGAATGTGGGCGACAAATTCCTGTTGGATGCTGATCTGCCAAAAGGCGAAGGCGATAAAGAACAAGTCGGTATTGACTACAAAGGTCTGCCAAACGATGTAGTGCCTGGCGATATCCTGCTGCTGGACGACGGCCGCGTTCAACTGAAAGTGCTGGAAGTGCAAGGCGTTAAAGTCTTCACTGAAGTCACCGTAGGTGGCCCACTGTCGAACAACAAAGGCATCAACAAGCTGGGTGGCGGTCTGTCTGCAGAAGCGCTGACCGAGAAAGACAAAGCTGACATCATCACCGCGGCGAAAATCAATGTTGATTTCTTAGCCGTGTCTTTCCCACGTACCGGTGAAGATCTGAACTATGCTCGCCGTCTGGCGCGCGATGCAGGCTGCAACGCCAAGATCGTTGCTAAAGTTGAGCGTGCTGAAGCCGTTGCCACTGATGAAGCGATGGATGACGTGATCCTGGCTTCTGACGTCGTGATGGTTGCCCGTGGTGATTTGGGTGTTGAAATCGGCGATCCAGAGCTGGTTGGTGTGCAGAAGAAACTGATCCGCCGTGCCCGTAGCCTGAACCGCGCGGTGATCACTGCGACTCAAATGATGGAGTCCATGATCACTAACCCAATGCCAACCCGTGCTGAAGTTATGGACGTGGCTAACGCCGTGCTGGATGGTACCGATGCCGTGATGCTGTCCGCAGAGACCGCAGCAGGCCAGTACCCAGCAGAAACCGTAGCAGCAATGGCGCGCGTATGTCTGGGTGCGGAGAAGATGCCAAGCATCAACGTCTCCAACCACCGTATGGATCGCACCTTCGACAACGTCGAAGAGACCATTGCGATGTCCACCATGTACGCCGCTAACCACCTGCAAGGGGTTACCGCTATCATCGCCATGACTGAGTCAGGTCGTACTGCGCTGATGATGTCCCGTATCAGCTCCGGCAAGCCAATCTTCGCCATGTCTCGTCACGAGTCTACGCTGAATCTGGCAGCGCTGTACCGCGGTGTGACTCCGGTCTTCTTTGATACCCATACTTCTGGCCACGAAGCGGCGCAAGAAGCGGTCTCCGTGCTGAAGGATAAAGGTTTCCTGATGGCGGGCGATCTGGTGATGGTAACGCAAGGTGACGAAATGGGCGCTATCGGTAGCACCAACACCTGCCGGATCCTGCGCGTAGAATAAGACGGTATCCGTCCATCCACAGCGCTTCTCCGTAAGCGCTGTAAAAAAGCCCGCTATAGCGGGCTTTTTATTGCGTTATATGTGTCAATCAGTGCAGTTATTCACGTTTAAACGCAGTTTCGTCTCCATACTCCGCACTCCACCGATATCCACTATCCACAAAATCAGTTACGAATTTTCTCGGCAAAGACTTGTACCGGATCGGTTCGCAGCACATACACCCGCTTTAAGGTGTACGGATTATCGTGTACCTGCACTTTCCCCTGCTCGGTGGTCACCGCCAGACGGTAACCGGCCTCTTTCGCCGCTTTAATCGCGCGGCTGTTATAGCCACCAAACGGATACGACAGGTAATCGGCGTTATGATTAAACTTGGCCAACGCCTTTTTCGAGCGCACAAAATCGCGATAGATATTGTGATAAGACTTAGACAGCAAAATCGGATGGCGAGTCGCCGCGCGTTTATGCAAGAAGTGGGTATGGGATTCAATCTCAAACACATCCGACATCGCATCAATCTCCTGAACACTCAAAAATTGCAGCGTATTCGGATCCCACTTTTGGGGAAAGTACTTGATACGAGACGAGATGATAAACGCCACTGCGTTCAAGTCATACTTTTTCAAGATTGGATAAGCATACTTGTACACAGATTTCAGACCATCATCAAAGGTCAGCACCACCGCCCGCGCCGGCAGATTATTGGTGGCGTGCACATAGCCATCTAACTGCTCCATAGTCAGGGTTTGGTAACCGGCTTGCTTGAGATAAGCCATCTGGTTGTTAAACGCTGCATCCGACGTCGTGGTAGACGTATGGCGGAAATACTTGTTCTCCGCATTCGTCAGCAGATGGTGATAGGTCAGGACGGGGATCCCGTGATCCAACTCGACATCCGAGCTTTTCAGGTACTTGAGCTGATCGGCTAAATTAACCAGATACCAGCTGACATTATTGCTGTCCTGAATCTTACCCAGCACCGGATAACGCAAGTTGCTATTCAGATAGGCAAACACCTTTGGCTGATACGAGATACTGTCATACACCGGCACCCGCGTTTTGGTCAGGATATTTTTCTGGTGTACTTCCATCTCATCACTGGCCTGATCAATGAGGCCATCGAGCAAATGGTCAATCTTGTCTTTTTGCAAAATCCGCACATCGGCAGGCGTAATATCCCCTTGCGCGTTACCAAAGCGTACTTGATATAACCCTGGCTGCTGCACATCCACATCAATGGATTGCCCTTTGTTCAAGGTGGCCACCGGCATGCGCACGCCAGCGATATCCGCTTGGATCACCGTATCACGCAGGGTAACCGCTTTAACATACTGATGGCCCTCCGGCTCTGCCAGTGGCCTAATTTTCGGCTCATTGCTTTCTGCCGCACGGCAGGTAAAAGCCAACATCAATAACACCAGAGCGCCGCTCCGGCTCACCACATTCAACAGCGTTTTCATCGCACCTGATACCACTACAGATCGTCAAATTGACCTATATTTATACTTACCGCATGCCACAGCACATGCAAATAACAAACGCCGATTTTCGTGTCTTATGCTTGCGCGCGGGCACGAATGGTCGGCGTTATCCTGTTCAGCTTGAAATGTTATAAATCCGTTCTGCTGTAAGGCTCAATCTCCCCTTCTCGGCGAGTTTTCAGCAATTTCAAAATCCAGATATATTGCTCCGGATTCGGTTTCACCAAGATCTCAATCTCTTCATTCATACGGCGTGCAGCGACAGCAGGCTCAGCATCTTGCAAATCATCCATCGGCGGACGGATATGCATTTCAAACACGCCTTCTTGGCTGTTATACACCGGGAACAGCGGGATCACGGCCGCATTACACACCTTCATCATTTTACCTAAACCTGGCAACGTCGCTTTGTAAGTGGCAAAAAAGTCCACAAACTCACTTTTTTCCGCACCATGGTCTTGATCCGGTAAATAGTAACCACAGTAACCTTGGCGCACTGAACTTAAAAATGCCTTGATACCGTCTTGGCGCGTATGGAGACGGCCGCCAAAACGCAGACGCACACTATTCCAAATCCAATCGACCAGCGGGTTGCGATGCGGATTAAACATCGCAGCAATCGGCATTCCTTTGGACGCCATAATGATGCCGGGAAAATCAATGGCCCAAGCATGCGGCACCATAAAGATAATGTTCCGACCGGAAGCTTTGACCTGCTCCACATGTTCAAAACCGATAAAACGGGTACGACTGTCTAAAAACGATTTGCTGCGCAAGGCCAGTTCCGCCATGGCCAGCATGACTTGCGCGGCCGTCGCGAAGGTCTTATCAATCAAGACTTCGCGCTCGGCGTCAGAGAGTTCAGGAAAGCAGTAAGACAAATTAATGGCGGCGCGTCGGCGCTGACTTTTCGCTACCCGCCCCACAGCACGGCCTACTTTGCCAGCCAATGCATCACGCACGCGATGGGGTAAAAAAGCCACTAATGCCACCAGCAACAAGCCCAGCCAGACTGGCCAGTAGCGCGGATGCAACATTGCAAGCGTAAACTTCGGTATATGCCCTTCGGCTTTTCGTGTCTGTGTCATGCGGATTCCGGCATTAATAAAAACCGACTTATGATAGGTTGGATCTGTAATTTTGCAATTCTTGTCCGTACTTTTCGGCCTTTTTCTGGGCGCACATTTCGTTCAGACTCACGTTGCCGTTGACGTTATGATCCCTTTACCTTTTATACAAAACAGAGTGACGTCAATTTAGCCTCTCTCGGTAACTGCCTCACTTTTCTGCATTATTACAGTAAAACTTCAACCAATTCGTTACCGCTTTAGAGTAACTATCTTGTGAATTGGACTTTTTCAGCATCAGTCGCCTAGTATGGCGCAGTAAATTTCAGTAACGTTTGGATAAAATTTTTAGGGAGTGGCCTGATGCATTTACGTTCTCTTTCGCTGATCACCGCAGTAGCCCTGCTGGCAGGATGTAATACCATGCAAAATCACATCGAGAATATTGACGGACGTTGGCAACAGACCAACAACTCCGCCGACAGCAAACCTGCCACTCTGGATATCCAGCAAGGTCATTTGGCAGCATTTGCCGGCTGTAACCGCATGATGGGCGCTGCCAGTGTCGAAAATAATCAACTGGTGGTAAAGCAATTGGCCGCCAGCATGATGATGTGTGAGCCACAAGCCATGGAGCGTGAGCAAGCGTTCTCAACCTTCTTGGCCAGCAGCCCGACGATTTCCCTAAAGGACAATCAGCTGACCTTAACCCAAGGTGATACCCGTTACCAATTTAGCGCTCAACCCGCATTAGCTGAGGGCGTAACCAAATTTATCTATGTTGCCGCCGAACGCAAACCGTGCATGGGCGTAGCGCCACAATCTTGCCTGCAGATCCGTGAAGACAGCAACGCGCCGTGGCAAAACTATTACGGCACCATCGAAGGCTTTGAGCCAGAGCCAGGGATCAGCTACCGCCTGCGTATCAAAGAGTTCGAGGTAGCAAACCCTCCAGCCGACGGCTCCTCTAAGCGTTGGGTGCTGGATATGATTGTCGAATCTGCGGTAGTCGACGCCCAGTAATCCTAGTCATCCTCTACGGGCGGCATAGCTTAAGCTCTATATCAGCGGCCTCAACACCAGCCGCCTTAGCAAATCGCGCCATACCGGACTCTTCTGTCGGTATGGTCGTTTTACCAGCAACATGAACAATCATGCAGCCATGCCAGCCTAATTCTGCTCGCCATCTAGCCACACCATTTAACGCACACCGCCTCACTCGCAATCAACGGCACCAAGTATACCAAACAGAAATAGCAAAACTCGAAATTCCGAAAATAGCCGCAAAAAAATAAATGGTTTACGTGCTATAATAGTTTACTGCAATATAATCCCATCAATGCGACTTCGTACTGAATACATGTATTAATTATGTCCTTGTCTGCAAAGCTGTCTGGCCGCTTATCATTAAAACTTGTTGTCACCATTTTATTTCTGACAGCGATCAGTGCGATTTTTGGTGTATCGATGATCATCCAATATCGTAATGAAACCGCGATGATCGAAGATTTAAGCGAGCGTATTGCGTCAACGTGGGCACAATTGGTACGAAATGATCTGAATAATTACCTGAGCGCACCGCCACAAGCCAATGCGGTTATTGCCATCAGCTTAAAATCAGCACCGCATATCAATACACAAAACCTGACCGAAATAACGCCACACCTTTACGACACAATTAGTCGCGTATTTACCAATGTTCCACAGTTAAGTTTTGTCGCCATCGGCACCACTGACGGTAACTATGCCGGCGTCAGCCGTGAAATTGTGAAGAATAAATATACCCTGACCTTAAAAGACAGCACCACCGGCGGGGCATTAATGTTCTACACCGATATGGAGCCAACCTCTGCGGTCTTGAACAAATTTGATATTTACGATCCACGCGTTCGCCCTTGGTATCGCGACTCCGATACCCGCAAAATCTCGCTGTGGACGAAAGCCTATCAAGATTATGATGCCAATCGCGGAGTGACTATCTCCTATTCCACGCCCGCCTACGATAAAGATAATCGTTATATCGGTATTATCACGTCTGATATTAAATTGAATGGATTTAACCGTTTCTTGCGCAACGTGGCCGGACTTGGTAATTCAGTGATCCTGATTTTAAATGAAGAAAATCAGATTATTTCCCATTCCACCGATGAGCTCACCGAGCATAAAAGCAACATTATTGATTTTAGTTCGATGGAAGATCCAAAACTATTACGCCCAGAACAAAGTCAAAATCCCTTAGTGCGTGTCGCAGCACCGCTCATGTCCGTGTCCGACAATCAATCCCACTCATTCACGCTTAACGGTGAAACGTATTTCATCCGCATGATGAGTGTCGGTAATGAACTGAATCTGAAAAATTGGAAAGTTGCCGTTATCGTCGCGGAAAAAGATTTGATTGGTAGCCTGCATGAAGATCGCCGTACTACGATTATTTGGATCCTGTGCATCTTTGCTAGCGGCGTGATTTTAACTTGGTTTGCATTATCAAAAGTCACCACACCAATCTTGAGTGTGGCCCACGCTGCGCGTCTGTTAACGCGCCAACAGTGGTTACCGGTCAAACAAGATCAGTTTGAGCTGAAAGAAATTCGCCTGCTTAACACGGCCTTTAATGACATGTCGCGCTCGCTATCCGATGCATTCCATGAGTTGGAATATAGCATCGAGTATGACGCCAATACCGCGTTGATGAACCGCACCGGCTTTAAAAAATGGCTGAATAACCAGTACGCCGACGATAGCCACACTGCGCCATCACTATCCGGACTGGTGCTGGTCAACATCAACAACACCGATGTGATCAAAAACAGTCTTGGCGATGACAGCCTCAATGAGCTGTATCGTCTGATCAGCGCGCGCTTACAGCAATACATCATAGAACTGGATCTGAGTGTAATTGCCGTTAAAAGTGCTGATCATGAATTTATGCTGGCGTATCTCACGCCGCATGAATATGACTACCACAAACTGATCCACGTGTTTTACGAATCGTTCAAACTGCACAACGATGATGTCTTAATCACGGTGAATCTGGGTTATCTCAATCGCCCCTTTGCTGCAGCGAAATTGCAAGAGGCCTACACCCAGGCCAGCATTGCCCTGTCAGCGGCGCGCAAGCAAGGGGAAAACACCGGCGTTGCCTACGACAAAACGCTGGATGCCAATGTCGGGCTCTCAACCCAAATTCTGACCCACCTCAATTATGCACTCGAGCAAGATGAGCTCTACCTGCATTATCAGCCGATTATTGCCCTTGATAGTGAGCGCATTATTGGCGCTGAAGTGCTGATCCGCTGGCAATCGCCGATCTTGGGCTTTGTCAGTCCGGCGCAGTTTATCCCGATTGCAGAAAAATCCGGCTTGATCCTGCCGCTCGGCTCATGGGTGTTGCAGCAAGCTTGCCACGCCGTGGCGCATAAGATCCGTGAGCAACACTGGCCAGCCAATTTCGAGTTGCACGTTAATCTGTCGGTACGGCAACTGATGCAAGCGGACTTCGTCCAACGGGTGACTCAATGTCTGCACGATGCCGGCCTACCCGCGACAAACTTGACGCTCGAAATCACCGAGTCCATGTTGATTGAAAACTTGAGCTTTATCGATGAGCGGTTACGTGAACTGCGCCAACACGGGATCCGTATCGCCATCGATGACTTCGGTACCGGCTACTCGAGTCTGTCTCACCTGTACAAACTGAGCTTTGATTGCCTGAAAGTCGACCGCATTTTCGTCAGTGGCCTACTCGATAGCCAAAACTGCGCCGCAGTGCTTAATTCGGTGGTGCAGCTGGCGCACGGTTTTAGTGTCCCGATGGTGGCCGAAGGGGTAGAAAAGCGCGAAGAAGCTGAGTTACTGCGTAAAATGGGCGCACAAAAAGCGCAGGGCTACTATTTCAGTCGCCCAGTTCCTCTGGAACAATGGGCTATCGATGATACGACAGGACAACACCGGCTATACATCCTGCCGAATAGCTAACCGCCGGTCTATCAGGGAACAGGAATGACGATGAGTACTGATGCCACTTTCCAACTGCATCCACAACTGGCGGCAGATACCACTTGCCTTGGGCATTATCCACTCAGTGACGTGCTGCTGTGCCGCGAAGGACAACTGCCGTGGATCATCTTGGTTCCGCGCCAGATGGGCATTCGCGAAATTTATGAACTCAGCGACGCCGACCAAATCCAGTTACTGCGCGAATCCAGCGCTGTCTCGCGCGTCATTAACGCGCTTTATCAGCCAGATAAGCTCAATATCGCCGCCATCGGGAACATGGTGCCACAGTTGCACCTGCATCATGTCGGACGCTTTAGTCGCGATCCTGTCTGGCCAGCGCCTATTTGGGGTCGCCTGACCGCCAGCTGGCGCAGTGAAGAGCAGCAACAAGCCGAAATGCGTAAGTTACAACAAGCGCTGGCGGATACCGCAGACTTTATCGCGGCCTAATATTCTGGGTTAATCCAGTTACGCTGTTACGGTTATTCCGTTAAGGCGATTGGATATAACGCAGAGCAGCACATAAAAAAACCGGCCAATCAGCCGGTTTTTTTATTCGCGTTATCCACTCAAGTGACCACAAGCTTCAATGACGCACCACTAGCGCAATGCCCTGTGCATCGAGCCAACGGTAGTACACCTCTTGCGCCGCGCCGCAGCAAGAACCGCCGCACACTTTTTGCTCGTCCTTACTGACCCGCCCTTTACGCATCCATACCTGCAGCATCGCATCAACACCATCTTCGCTGCTGTTCAATTGACGAGCCAGATCCTTACGGGTCATACGGCCATGTTTTTGTAAAAGATCGCGCAGGTCTTGTAAGATCATGCCAATTTCACCTGTTGAGATTGTTGACGGCTTCCCTTAACCCGCATGACTGCAATGGTGATAAGGAATATGCCACCGGTAATGGCCAACCACATCGCACTTTGTGCCGGATGCTGGCTAAAGTGCATGATTTGGTAGAACCACGTACCCACCACATACGCCAGCAGCATGGTCCAGCCCGCTACAAACAGCGCCCAGTTACGGCCAACTTCTCGCACAAAAGCGCCCATCGCCGCCACACACGGGGTATACAGCAGCACAAACAGCAAGTAACTAAAGGCTGCCGCAGGGCCAGCAAAGTTCTGTGACAGCTTATCAAACGTCGAAGTATTCACTTCCTGCGCTTCTGCTGCCGCGGTGCGATCCGAGGTATCACCCACACTGATATCGAGTGGATCGGCCAGATTAATACTGAGCAGATTTTCTGGGATAGTCAGCAGCGCTTCTTTGAACGAGGCAAAGAAGTTGTACTCATCGCCAGCATCCGCCGGTTCACCGCTATACAACGCGTTGAGCGTACCCACGACCGCTTCTTTGGCGAAGATCCCGGTAATAATACCGACCGTGGCCGGCCAGTTATCTTTCTCAATACCGATTGGCGCCAAAACAGGCGTCACATCTTTCGCTACCTGAGCCAACACAGAATTTTCTGTGTTTTGATTACCAAACGAACCATCGGTACCCAGGGAGTTAAAGAAGCCCAAGGCGGCCACGACCAGCACTATAGTCTTACCGGCACCAAACACGAAGTTTTTCAGTTTTTGCCAGGTTTTCAGTCCGATATTACGCAGTGTCGGCCACTCATAATCCGGCATATCCATCACAAAGCTTTCACTGATCCCCGGCAGCAAGGTTTTACGCAGCAGCAAACCGGTAAAGACCGCTACCAAAATACCAATCAGGTATAACGCAAATACCACATTTTGCGCTGATGATGGGAAGAACGCCGTGGCAAACAACGCATATACCGGCAGACGCGCGCCACACGACATAAATGGCGTCATCATCACGGTAAGCAAGCGCTCACGTTCTTGCGTCAGGGTGCGGGTTGCCATGATAGCCGGCACGTTACAACCAAAGCCGATCACCAACGGTACAAATGAACGCCCCGGCAAACCGATTTTCTGCATCAGCTTATCAAGCACAAACGCCGCGCGCGCCATGTACCCTGAGCCTTCTAGAATGGCCATGAACAGATACAAGCAGCCAATGACCGGAATAAAGGTAGCCACGGTCTGAATACCGGCGCCAAAACCATCCGCCAGTAACGTCACCAGCCAAACTGGCAATACGCCATCCAGCAGATGATGCGTGCCGTCGACCAACAGCGCGCCCACCGAGATGTCGAAAAAGTCGATAAATGAGCTACCAATCTTGATGGAGAACACAAACATCAAGTACATCACCAATAAGAAAATCGGCAGCCCCAAATAGCGGTTCAGTACTACCTTATCGATGCGCTCACTGGTTTTGTGACTCACCATTCCCACGTGTTTGCGGGTTTTCTGGCACAGATGATGGATAAAGCTGTAACGCACGTCAGCAATTTGCAAATCGGTATCTACCGCTTGCTCCAAATACCGCAAATGCTGCGCCACCAAGGTCTGGTTTTCCGCACTCAGACGGCCTTCAACCAAACGGTCATGTTCTAACAAGCGCAGCGCAAGTGAGCGACTACTCGCTTGCTCATTCTGCGGACAATAAGGCACCAGCAGTTGCAGGGTATTTTCTACCGCCTCACCATAATCGAGTTGCAGTTTGGTTGGTGCCACACCATTCGCCAGCATATCCACCAGCTCGCGACGAAACTGCATCACCTGCTGATGGTTATGCGCTGAAATAGCAAACACCGGACAGCCCAACATCTGCGACAGCAACGGCACATTGATCTGCTGGCGATTACGCTCCAGCGCATCCGTTTTGTTGATCACCACAATCACCGGACGACCGGTTTCCAACAGCTGCAGTGTCAAATACAGGCTACGCTCCAGCGCAGAGGCATCAACGATGTTCAAAATCACATCCGCCGGCATCGACTCGACCACAATGGTGGCCAGCTGCTCGTCTTTACCGCTATCAACGTTATCACCTGACAGCGAGTACACCCCCGGCAAGTCAGTGATCTGAAGTTGGTGCTCACCGACTTTGCAGTGACCGGTCTTTTTCTCAACCGTCACACCGCTCCAGTTGCCCACTTGCTGGCGCGCACCGGTTAACCCGTTAAAAAGGGAGGTCTTACCGCTGTTCGGATTACCAACGGTTAACAACGAAAAATTCATGCCAAAACCTCAACATCGATGCCTGCGGCAATGGTACGGCGCAGAGCGATATTGACTCCGCAAATCTCAATCTGTAACGGATCGCCCAACGGGGCAAAACGCACTACGTGGATCTCACTGGAAGGCAGCACTCCCAGTACCATCAATTTTTTACGCAATGGGCGATCCAGACGCTGCATATTGACTACGCGCGCCTTGTCTCCCACCTTCAACTCAGCCAACGTCACCATGTTCAAATCGCCAAAAAGATTAAATAAGATATATTATCATTATCATTATTGTACGGGTTTCATAGCAAGCATTTTTTGCCAAAGATCAAACTTTCCCTGCTCAATCGCTATCCATGTCACTCAGCTCTCCACCACGCTCGCTACGATTGTGCAACATGTCTCGCAGAAATTAGCTAAAGGTAGCTGAAACGATAAAACTCATGGTGCACATGCTAATAAATTCGTTACAAAACTGGTATAAACGGTTAAGTCAGAACATTGAGTTACATAAATCTCTCTGTATTAGATATTTTTATGTCCGTTCATGATATCTACCGATTTATCAGAGAGTGTGGCCCCTAGGCCATGCTCCCGGCAGCAAGCGAAGGTGTCATTGGCACCCGTGGCACGTCATCTGGCCTGCCACGTCAATTTTTTTACCTCCTCTTTTTTACCTCCTCTTTTTTACCTCCTCTTTTTTACCTCCTCTTTTTTACCTCCTCTTTTTTACCTCCTCTTTTTTACCGCCTCACCCTCCGTGACAAGACTGTTTTCTCTTTCCTCGCTTTTGGTTGGGCCTAGCCACAGCAATTCACACTCTGATTCTAAGCATTTAAGGCTGAGCAGACTCTCCCCCTGGGATATTCCGACACTTATCCCCACTGAACATCTGTTGTCCGCCGCAACTTACTAATATTGGCCGAGTATTGGTCGCGCCATGCCTGTTTACGACTCTCGCATAACCCGCTCGCCTAGCAAGCACAGATAAAACATGGGATAGAACAAGCAGATAAAAAAAGCCCGCAGAGTCTGCGGGCTTTTTTCATGTAGAGAGATATGCGTAACGGATTGATTAATCCAGCGTCAGCTGTGGCAGGTACTCTTTGGTACGCGCCAAGAAGGCACGACGCTCTTGACCAGCCAAACCGTCCGACATCGGCAGTTTCACCTTCATCGGATCCACCGGACGGGAGTTCAGCAAGAATTCATAGTGAATGTGTGGCCCGGTTGAACGCCCAGTGTTACCCGACAGCGCGACACGGTCGCCTTTCTTCACTTTCTGCCCTTGCTTAACCAAAATCTTGCTCAGGTGCAGGAAACGCGTCTGATACTGACGACCTAAACGGATCACCACATAGTTACCGGCATACGGGTGGTAACCGGCTTTCACCACTTCACCATCACCGATAGACAGCACCGGCGTACCGATTGGTGCCGCAAAGTCAGTACCGTTATGCGGCGCCACACGGCGCGTTACTGGATGCAGACGACGTGGGTTAAAATTCGACGAAATGCGATACTGCTTTAAAGTTGGCAGACGCAGGAAACCTTTGGCTAAGCCCGCACCTTCACGGTTATAGAAGCGGCCATCTTCAGCCTGAATCGCGTAATAGTCTTTGCCGGAGGAGTTCAAGCGTACCGCTTTGACTTCACCGGAGCCGGTCACTTTACCGTCCAAAAACTCACGTGACATCAGAACACTGAATTTATCGCCTTTTTTCAGCTTGCGAAAATCCACCTGCCACTGCAACGCTTTGGTAACCTGCTGAATTTCACGGGTCGACAAACCCGCTGCTTTCGCGCTGGATACGAAGCTACCATCGATAGTGCCTGCAACGCGATCGTTTTGCCACGTCCCTTGCATGGTTTCAACAGAGCGCTTATAAGCACCATTGTCTGCACGATCGTAAACGCGGGTTTCACGATTATTGACCGCCCAAGTCAATTGCTTGAGCAGACCATCATCATCCAGTTTCCAGCTCAGCTCTTGGCCAATCCCTAAACGCTGAACTTCGGGGTTACTTTTTGTCAGTGCATGCACATCCGACATATCAATGCCGTACTGTGTCAGAATGCTGCCGAGGGTCTCACCACTTTCCACGGTGTGCTCATGTACCGCCTCTTCGAGCTTTTTATCCAGATCATCTTTCTCTGGCTCCAGCTCGGGCGCATCATTTGGCATCACCTGATCCAATGGCTCACTTGCCTCCGGCTGCAAATCGCGCTGGGTTTCAATATCCAGCGCAATTTCGCGTTTAAGCGGAGTATGGTTCAACACCGGATTCCACGCGGCAACGGCCAACGTTAATGCGGTGAGCATACCCAGCAGCACTTTATGTAATCGTGGCAGGCCGTTAAGAGCTAGCGATACTGACCTGACAAATTCTTGCACTTTGTTACCCCAATTTTTTTATTTACTCAGGCAACTCGCGTATTGTTGGGAGAGTTGCTCTAAAAACTGCACATAGCTGTCCTTGCCGAGAGAAACTTTCTCACCGAGCGGATCAAGCGTACCTATATTGACTGAGGTGCCGCGCGCGACAGCGTCAATCACTGCTGGTCTGAACTGGGGTTCAGCAAACACGCACGAAACCTGATGTTGTTCTATCTTCTGCTTAATCTCGCTCAATGTTCTAGCTCCCGGCGTGATCACCGGATTGACGGTGAAATGCCCAACATTGTTTAAGCCAGCAAAAGATTCAAAATAACCGTACCCGTCATGAAACACAAAATAACCGTGCTGCTTGACTGGGTTCAGTATGCTACCAATTTTTTCAGGTAAATGGTTAATCTGCGTTTGAAAATATTGCAGATTTGCCTTCACTTTGTCTTTTTGTTCTGGGAAAAGTTCCTGCAAACGTTCAGAAATTGCGACTGCTGTATATAAAGCAATCTCAGGTGACATCCAGACATGTAAATCTGTGGAACCATGATCATGCGCATGACCGTGATCATCACCATGCTCTTCCGCATCTTCATCATTATCGTCAGCATGACGCAATAACGGCATGACCGAAGATAAGTTTTTTACTTTTATTTGCTGATTATTCGCCTTTTCTGTGAGTGGCTTCACTAAAAAAGGCTCCATCTCGTCACCCACCCATACCACTAAATCCGCATTATTTATCCGTTTAATATCGGACGGACGCAGCGCATAATCATGGGGAGACGCACCATTAGGCAGCAAAACTTCGGTATCCGTGACACCATCAGCAATCGCCGCGGCGATAAAGCCTAACGGCCGCACTGATACCAACACCGAGGCAAAACTTTGTATCGGCAGTAACGCCAAAAAACTGAGTAGAAAAATGCGCTTAATCATACAAAAACCTTTCGAGTACCCAATGTAATTTTGTTATAATATAACATCACATTTTTTAATCATACTTATTTTATCGCCACACACCGTGCCGAATAGCGATCACTCAGGTCATACAGACACCATGTCAACACTCATTGAGCTTCATCACATTGATGTCGTTTTGGGTGAGCGAAAAGTGCTGAACAACATTTCGCTCAACATCAAGAAAAACCACATCATTACCCTACTCGGCCCGAATGGCGCGGGAAAATCGACCTTGGTTCGGGTCGTCCTTGGCTTATTGGCGCCGAGCGCCGGACAAATCGTGCGCGCTGGTAATCTCAAAATCGGCTACGTACCACAAAAACTGCACCTCGATGCTACCCTTCCCCTGACCGTGCGGCGCTTTTTGGCGCTGAAAAAGACGGCAAATCCGGAAGAGATGCTAAGCGCAGTCAGTAAAGTGAATGTGTTGCACCTGCTCGAACAACCGATGCAAAAGCTCTCCGGTGGGGAAACCCAGCGCGTGCTGCTCGCACGAGCCCTGATGAACAAACCGGATCTGCTGGTACTGGACGAACCGATGCAAGGGGTGGATGTGAACGGCCAAGCGGCGCTGTACGATTTGATCACCGTCCTGCGCGATGAGCTCGGCTGTGGGGTACTGATGGTGTCACATGATTTGCATCTGGTGATGGCCAAAACCGATGAGGTGCTGTGTCTCAAC
The DNA here is from genome assembly GCF_021368255.1 of Plesiomonas sp. PI-19. Classification (NCBI taxonomy): domain Bacteria; kingdom Pseudomonadati; phylum Pseudomonadota; class Gammaproteobacteria; order Enterobacterales; family Enterobacteriaceae; genus Plesiomonas; species Plesiomonas sp. PI-19. Next base: position 660,152 of record NZ_JAJNMQ010000001.1, on the reverse strand, counting down.
CAGCATATTTGCTGCTCGGGCGCGCCAGAGGATATCTCGCATCATCCTGAGTTTATCTCGATGTTTGGCCGTCAGCTGCCAGGCAAACTGGCGTTGTATCAACACCATCATGATCACCGCCATGCGTTAAATGGTCAGGTCATCCACACTCATCATCAAGGATGCCGCCATGATTGAGATTTTATTACCCGGCTGGCTGGCCGGTATATTGCTCACCCTCGCCACCGGCCCGCTGGGCTCGTTCGTGGTATGGCGGCGCATGGCCTATTTTGGCGATACTTTGGCGCACGCCTCATTGTTAGGGGTGGCACTTGGCTTACTGCTAGATGTCAATCCGTACATCACTATCTTGGGGTTAACCTTAACCTTAGCGGGCGTACTGGTATGGCTGGAGCATAAACCTCAACTGGCGGTCGATACCCTGCTGGGAATATTGGCGCACAGCAGTTTGTCGCTCGGTCTGGTGACCGTGAGTTTGATGTCTGATGTGCGGGTTGATCTGATGGCCTACCTGTTTGGCGATCTGCTGGCTATCACATGGCAAGATATTGCGTGGATTGGTCTAGGCGCAGCGTTAGTGCTGGGCGTGTTGTGCTGGCAATGGAACGCACTGCTGTCTGTCACCATTAACCCAGAATTAGCCTTTGTGGATGGCATTAACCTCAACCGGATGCGCCTGCTATTGATGCTGACCACCGCGGTGACTATTGGTTTGGCGATGAAGTTTGTCGGTGCCTTGATCATCACCTCTTTACTGATTATTCCGGCGGCCACCGCACGCCGTTTTGCCAGCACGCCTGAGCAAATGGCCTTCACTGCATCACTGTTCGGGATGCTGTCGGTCACCGGTGGCTTGCTGTTATCGTGGTTTTATGACACGCCAGCTGGCCCTTCGGTGGTCATCTGCTCCGCTGCGCTTTTCATGCTCAGCCTGCTGAAAAAACAGCGCGCGTGAGAATCGGTCTTTGCGGTTTAACCGTTGTGCGCTCAAGCGACAGACAAACAATTCGTAAAACAACGCGCAAACAGCATATAAAAAAACCGGCATCACGCCGGTTTTTTTATATCGCAATACAGCTTCTCGGCTCAGGGCATCACGCTTACCAGCCCGTTATCTGACGCAGCGCCTGACCAATATCGGCCAGTGAACGCACGGTTTTCACGCCCGCATCTTCCAGCGCAGCGAATTTTTCATCCGCCGTGCCTTTTCCGCCAGAGATAATCGCCCCGGCATGGCCCATACGTTTGCCTTTTGGCGCAGTAACACCCGCGATGTAAGACACCACCGGTTTAGTGACATTCGCTTTGATAAAGGCCGCCGCCTCTTCTTCCGCGCTGCCGCCAATCTCACCTATCATCACAATCGCTTCGGTTTGCGGATCGTTTTGGAACAGACGCAAAATATCGATAAAGGTTGAACCCGGGATCGGATCGCCACCGATACCAACACAGCTAGACTGACCAAAACCTTCATCGGTGGTCTGCTTAACCGCTTCATACGTCAGCGTACCGGAGCGCGAAACAATCCCGACACGACCCGGCAGGTGAATATGACCCGGCATGATACCAATCTTACACTGACCCGGAGTGATCACGCCCGGACAGTTTGGCCCAATCATGCGCACGCCAGTTTGCTCCAGACGCACTTTCACCTGCAGCATATCCAGCGTCGGGATCCCTTCCGTGATACAGACGATCAACTGGATCCCAGCATCGATAGCTTCCAAGATGGCATCTTTACAAAACGGTGCCGGAACATAAATCACCGAGGCGGTCGCACCCGTCGTTTCGACCGCATCACGCACAGTATTAAATACCGGCAACCCCAGATGATAAGTCCCGCCTTTACCCGGTGACACACCACCAACCAGCTGGGTGCCGTATGCCAGCGCTTGCTCAGAGTGGAACGTGCCTTGTCCACCGGTAAAACCTTGGCAAATAACCTTGGTATTTTTATCAATCAGAATAGACATTATTTGCCCTCCGCTGCATGAACGACACGCTGTGCAGCATCGGTCAAACTGGTTGCTGCGATGATATTCAAACCACTGTCAGCCAGTTTCTTGGCTCCCAGCTCGGCATTGTTGCCTTCCAGACGTACCACCACCGGAATGCTCACGCCCACTTCTTCTACGGCACCAATAATACCGTCGGCAATCAAATCGCAACGGACAATACCGCCAAAGATATTCACCAGTACCGCTTTGACATTATCGTCGGACAGAATAATTTTAAACGCTTCAGTAACACGCTCTTTGGTTGCGCCACCGCCTACGTCAAGGAAGTTTGCTGGCGCGCCACCGTGCAATTTCACGATATCCATGGTGCCCATGGCCAGACCGGCGCCATTGACCATGCAACCAATATTGCCTTCCAGCGCCACATAGTTGATTTCCCACTGTGCGGCATGCGCTTCCCGTGCATCTTCCTGAGATGGGTCTTGCATCTCACGCAGTTGCGGTTGGCGATACAGCGCATTGGAGTCCACCACCACTTTGGCATCCAGACAGTGCAGATTGCCCTGGGCGGTGATCACCAATGGGTTGACTTCAATCAGTGCCAGATCTTTATCCAAAAACAGCTGACCGAGGCCCATGAAAATCTTGGTGAACTGACGGATTTGATCGCCGGTTAACCCGAGCTTAAACGCCAGCTCACGACCTTGGTAAGGTTGTGGACCGCAGATAGGATCAAGCGCCGCCTTATGGATCAGCTCCGGCGTTTCAGCGGCCACTTTCTCAATTTCCACGCCGCCTTCCGTTGACGCCATGAACACCACACGACGACTCGCGCGATCGACGACAGCGCCTAGATACAGCTCTTTAGCGATATCAGTGCAGCTTTCGACCAAGATCTTGTTAACGGGTTGCCCCTTGGCATCAGTCTGGTACGTGACCAGATTTTTGCCCAACCATTTCTGGGCAAACTCACGGATCTCGTCCTTCGAGCGCGCCAGCTTCACGCCGCCCGCTTTGCCACGTCCACCCGCATGAACCTGACATTTTACCACCCAGTGGTCACCGCCAATTTTATCAGCTGCCTCAACCGCTTCATGCTGGCTGCTACAGGCATAGCCTTCTGATACGGGCAGACCATACTGAGCAAACAGCTGCTTACCCTGATATTCGTGCAAATTCATGATGCTCTATCCATGTTAGTTATATTGTCCTAGGGGGTCACCACTGAAACTGGGCCCGGGCTCTTCTCGGGTTCCGGGCCCGATATCGCTTATACGTCCAGAAGTAAACGGGTTGGGTCTTCCAACAAATCCTTCACCGCCACCAAGAAGCTGACGGACTCACGACCATCAATCAAACGGTGATCGTAAGACAGTGCCAAATACATCATCGGCAGGATCTCAACCTTACCGTCTACCGCCATAGGGCGATCTTTGATGGCATGCATACCCAGAATCGCACTTTGTGGCGGGTTAATGATTGGCGTTGACATCAGGGAGCCAAACACCCCACCATTGGTAATGGTGAAATTACCACCGGTCAGGTCGTCCACGGTCAGCTTGCCGTCACGACCTTTCTCAGCCAACACTTTGATGCTCTTTTCGATATCCGCCAGGCTCAATGTATCGCAGTCACGCAGTACCGGCGTTACCAGACCACGTGGCGTAGACACCGCCATGCTGAGATCAAAATAGTTGTGATACACGATATCGTCGCCATCAATCGAGGCATTGATTTCTGGGAAGCGTTTTAACGCCTCAACCACCGCTTTCACATAAAACGACATAAAGCCCAGACGCACACCGTGGCGCTTCTCAAACACCTCACCATACTGCTTACGCAGCGTCATGATTGGCTTCATATTGACTTCATTGAAGGTCGTCAACATTGCGGTGGTGTTTTTGGCTTCCAGCAAGCGTTCAGCGATACGCTTACGTAAACGGGTCATTGGCACACGTTTTTCACTGCGACCGGCCAGCAATGCTGGCGCAGCGGCAACTGCGGTAGGCGCTTGCACAGCCGCTGGCTGGGCTTTGCGCATCTCAGTGACATATTTTTCTACGTCTTCACGCGTAATGCGGCCACCGACACCAGAGCCTTTGATTTTGGCAGGATCCAGATTGTGCTCCGCGATCATACGGCGCACCGCAGGACTTAACGCATCGGAGCTTTCTTCGGTCAACGCGGCAGTATGGCGCTGCGCCGGAGTTGCCACTGGTTCAGACAGTTTGGCGGCGGTCGGTTCACCGGCTACAGCAACCGGACGCACACGACCAATCAGCTGACGACCGGTAACAGTCGCCCCTTCCTCTTCCAGCACCACGTCCAGCACGCCATCATCGGTTGCCGGTACTTCCAGTACCACTTTGTCGGTTTCGATTTCGACGATCACTTCGTCACGCGTGACGCTATCACCCGGTTTTTTATGCCAGGTTGCGATGGTGGCATCGGCAACGGATTCAGGCAGATCCGGAACTAAAATATCTATGCTGCTCATAAAAAATCCTTCGTTATTTGTTCTTATTCCGTGCGCAAGGCATCGTCAACCAGGTTCTTTTGTTGTTGGGTATGCAGTGACATGTAACCGACCGCCGGTGACGCGGATGCCGGACGACCAGCATAATTCAGTGTCGCCCCCGCCGGGATCACCTGACGCAGATTATGCTGGCTGCAATACCAGGCGCCTTGGTTCAACGGCTCTTCTTGGCACCAGACATAATCGGTCACGTGGGCGTAGGCACTGAGCAGTGCACGCACGCTCTCGTATGGGAACGGATAGAGTTGTTCAATCCGGATAATCGCCACATCCGTTTGTTCATTCTTACGACGCTGTTCCAGCAAGTCGTAGTACACCTTACCGGAGCACAGCACCACGCGACGCACCTTAGCCGGATCCAACGCATCAATCTCGCCAATCGCTGGCAGGAATTGTCCGTTGGCCAACTCTTCGAGGCTAGAAACTGCCAGTGGATGGCGCAGCAAGGATTTCGGAGACATAACCACCAGCGGACGACGCATTGGACGAACCATCTGGCGACGCAGCATATGGTAAACCTGCGCTGGCGTTGACGGCACGCACACCTGCATATTTTGCTCAGCGCACAGCTGTAAATAACGCTCTAAACGGGCCGACGAGTGCTCTGGGCCTTGGCCTTCGTAGCCGTGTGGTAACAGCAGTGTCACCCCACACATCCGACCCCATTTTTGCTCACCCGAGCTGATGAATTGGTCAATCACCACTTGAGCGCCGTTGGCAAAATCACCAAACTGCGCTTCCCAAATGACCAGCGAGCGCGGCTCTGCCGTAGCATAACCGTATTCAAAAGCCAGTACCGCCGCTTCTGACAGCACGGAATCCCAGACTTCGAATTTGCCTTGGCCATTATGGATATGCGTCAGTGGCTGATAAATGCTGGCATCGTTTTGGTTGTGTAACACCGCGTGACGATGGAAGAAAGTACCGCGCCCAGCATCCTGCCCAGACAAGCGTACATTCACCGACTCATCCAACAACGTGGCATACGCCAGTGTTTCGGCAAAGCCCCAATCCAGTGGACGCAAGCCTTCGCTCATTTCGCGGCGATCGGCATAAATTTTTTCTACTCGTGGATGCAGTACATGACTTTCTGGGTACTGACAAACACGGCGCCCCAAATCCTGCAAGCGGGATAATTCCACCCCTGCCGGATACGCCATATCCCACTCATGATTCAAGTACGGCGCCCAGTCAACCGAGTGCATCTGCATCGGACGCCACTCTGGCACCACGCAATCGCCTTTATCCAGCGCATCGCGATAGTTGTTGACCATTTCGGTGGCATCTTCTTGCAAAATCAGGCCACTTTCGATGAGTCGATCGGCATAAATCTTACGTGGCGTCGGATGCTTTTTGATCTTCTGGTACATCAGCGGCTGCGTAGCATTCGGCTCATCCGCTTCGTTATGGCCATGACGGCGATAACAAACCAGATCAATCATCACATCACGCTTGAAGGTAAAACGATAATCCAATGCCAAACGAGCGACAAACGCGACCGCTTCAGGATCATCGGCATTAACGTGGAAAATCGGTGCCTGCACCATTTTGGCAATGTCAGTGCAGTATTGTGTCGAGCGCGTGTCTTTCGGGTTCGAGGTGGTAAAACCAATCTGGTTGTTAATCACAATCCGAATGGTGCCGCCCACTTTGTAACCACGCGCCTGCGACATGTTAAAGGTTTCTTGCACCACCCCTTGACCGGCAATCGCCGAATCGCCATGAATGGTGATCGGTAATACCGTGCTGCCTTCATGATCGCCTAGGCGATCTTGGCGTGCACGCACGGAACCCACGACCACTGGATTTACAATCTCAAGGTGCGATGGGTTAAATGCCAGCGCCAAGTGCACGGTGCCGTGCTCGGTGGCAAAGTCAGACGAGAAGCCTTGGTGATATTTCACATCCCCAGTGCCCCAGCCTTCATCATGCTTGCCGGCAAAAGCATCAAACAAGTCCGCCGGTTTTTTACCCAGTACGTTGACCAGCATGTTCAAGCGGCCACGATGCGCCATTCCCAGCACCACTTCACGAGCACCATGCTGGGCTGAGCCACGGATCAGCTCTTTAACCAGCGGGATCATGGCATCGCCACCTTCCAGCGAGAAACGCTTCGCGCCCGGGAAACGCGCCCCAATATAACGCTCAAGACCTTCTGCGGCGGTCAATTCTGACAGGAAGGTACGCTGTTCCAGTGGCGTAAATTCAGGTTTACCTTGTACCGACTCCAGACGCTGCTGAATCCAACGTTTTTCTTCAGTACTGGTGATGTGCATGTACTCTGCGCCCACCGAGCCACAATAGGTTTCATTCAGCGCTTGGTAGAGTGCAGATAACGGCAGACTCTCTTGCCCACAAGCAAAAGAGCCGACATTGAAGACGGAGCCAAAATCATCGGCGGTCAGGTTATGGAATGCAGGGTCAAGATCAGCGACAGGGTCTTGCTTCCACAGCCCCAGCGGATCCAACGTGGCCTGCTGATGACCGCGAAAACGGAATGCGTTAATTAGTTGCAGAACCCGCACCTGTTTAACGTCAGCCTCAGGATCGGCTTGGGTATGACGGTAACGCGCTGGCTCTTGGGCCAGTTTGCGGAAATAGTCGCGTACCCGAGAATGGGGCTGCTCAGCGGCCACACTCACGACAGGCAAGCTATCAAAAATAGCCCGCCAGTTCTCATCTACCGACGCAGGATCTGTGAGGTAATCTTCATAGAGTTGTTCGATATAGGTTTGGTTGGCGCCCGCCAGCGGGGAAGAGTCCAACCAGTCCTGAATGACTCCGTTTTCCATCTTAATCCCTTTTATATATTTTGTTGTTTTGCCGTGGTGTTTTATACCGAAACTCGGTGAACCGACCGGATGTGGATACCCTGACGTTCACCGAGAGCCGGTATGGTGCTCGGACGGGAAACCCGAGCTCTCTTCTTTTTGCTTTCACCGCAGATAGTTAACGTATTCGTTCAACAATTTCAATCAGCGCGCAACATATCACAATCTTTTGTGCGCTTAATCGGCTGAACCGTTCCGTCTATTTACCCTATCCGACTGATGGCTTACCGTACTTAAACCGCTTTTTGCAACAGCATAGACTTAATATGTCCAATTGCTTTGGTAGGATTTAATCCTTTAGGACATACATTAACGCAATTCATAATTCCATGGCAGCGGAATACACTGAAAGCATCATCTAAATCAGCCAAACGCTCTGCTGTGGCGGTGTCACGACTGTCAATCAGGAAACGGTATGCTGCCAGTAAACCGGCAGGACCGACAAATTTGTCCGGATTCCACCAGAACGACGGGCACGAGGTCGAGCAACAGGCACACAAGATGCACTCATACAAACCATCGAGATGTTCACGCTGTGCTGGCATCTGAATAAACTCACGTTCAGGCTGCTGCTTACCATCGTTAATCAGGTACGGTTTGATTTTCTCGTACTGGGTATAAAACTGGCCCATGTCGACAATCAAATCGCGGATCACCGGTAAGCCCGGCAATGGCCGGATCACAATGGTCTGTTGACCACTGCCCGTTAACGCCGATAACGGTGTAATACAGGCCAGCCCATTTTTACCGTTCATGTTAATGCCGTCGGATCCACACACCCCTTCACGGCACGAACGGCGAAAGGCTAAGGTCGGGTCCTGTTCTTTTAACTTGATAAGCGCGTCCAGCACCATCATGTCTCGCCCATCTTCCGTTTCCAGGCGCAACGTTTGCATATAAGGCGCCTTATCGGTTTCCGGGTTATAGCGGTAAATCGAAAACTGCACTTGCATACCCTGACTCCTTATTCCCTTAATAGGTACGTGCTTTCGGAGGGAAGGCCGGACGCAATGTCGGCTCCATGTTAACCTGACGACGACTCATACTGTCGGTGACCGGATTGTACAGAGAGTGGCACAGCCACTGCTGATCATCACGATCTGGGTAGTCAAAGCGGCAATGCGCGCCACGACTTTCGGTACGGAAGTTAGCCGCCAGCGCGGTGGCATAAGCCGTATCCATCAGGTTATCCAACTCCAGACACTCTACCCGCTGGGTATTAAAGTCAGAGGATGTATCATCCAAACGTGCGGTCTTCAGACGCTCACGAATGGTTTTGAGCTCTTCGAGCCCTTCAGCCATCGCCGCACCTTCTCGGAATACCGAGAAATTTCGCTGCATGCAGCTTTGCAGATCTTTACGGATTTGCACTGGGTCTTCGCCGTTACGGGTACTGTTCCAGCGATTCACGCGTGCCAACGATGCCTCGATATCTGACTCACTGGCCGCACGGGCTTCACTTTGCGCCGCCAGCGTTTCACCAAGGTGCAAACCGGTTGCTCGGCCAAAGACCACCAGATCCAGCAGCGAGTTCCCTCCCAGACGATTCGCCCCGTGTACTGATACACAGGCAATCTCACCGACCGCAAACAATCCTTGGATATCGACATCACGCCCATCCGCAGTTTGTCCCACCGCTTGTCCACTGACCTGAGTCGGGATCCCGCCCATCATATAATGGCAAGTTGGGATCACCGGAATCGGCTCATTGACCGGATCAACATGAGCAAAGGTGCGTGACAATTCACAGATACCTGGCAGGCGAGATTCCAGAACCTCTTTACCCAAATGATCGAGTTTGAGCTTGATATGCGGCCCCCACGGACCATCACAACCACGCCCTTCACGAATTTCAATCATCATAGAGCGCGCGACCACATCACGACCGGCCAAGTCTTTGGCATTCGGCGCATAACGTTCCATAAAGCGTTCACCGTGCTTATTCAGCAGGTAGCCGCCTTCACCGCGACAGCCTTCAGTAACCAGCACGCCCGCACCGGCAATCCCGGTTGGGTGGAATTGCCACATTTCCATATCTTGTAACGGCACCCCAGCGCGTACCGCCATCCCGACGCCATCACCGGTATTAATGTGGGCGTTGGTGGTCGAAGCGAAAATCCGCCCAGCCCCACCGGTGGCCAGCACTGTCGCTTTGGCTTTGAAATAGACGGTTTCACCGGTTTCCAAACAAATTGCCGTACAGCCTTGGATCACGCCATCTTGGTTTTTCACCAGATCCAATGCATACCATTCAGAGAAGATGGTGGTTTTATTTTTGATATTCTGCTGATACAGGGTATGCAATAACGCATGTCCAGTACGATCAGCGGCCGCCGCCGTACGCGCCGCCTGCTCACCACCGAAATTTTTTGATTGGCCACCAAAAGGACGCTGATAGACGCGGCCATTATCAAAACGGGAGAAGGGCAAGCCCATGTTCTCCAGCTCTAAAATCGCCTCTGGGCCGGTTTTACACATATATTCAATGGCATTTTGGTCCCCGATGTAATCAGAGCCTTTTACCGTATCGTACATGTGCCATTCCCAGTTATCTTCATGGGCATTGCCCAGCGCCACGGTGATCCCACCTTGTGCCGATACGGTATGGGAGCGGGTTGGGAAAACTTTTGAGATTAGCGCACAGCTCAAACCTGACTGGGAAATCTGCAGCGCTGCGCGCATGCCAGCACCACCTGCACCAATCACGACCGCATCAAATTCTTTTGTTGTTATATTCACCTTAAGCCCCCCACACAATGACGACTGTGGAAATCAGGTACACCATCAGTACCAACACCACCACAAACTGCAAAACCAGACGTAAAGCGACCGGTTTGATGTAATCGGTTAACACCTGCCAAAGTCCAATCCAGGCATGAACCAGCACACACACGGCAGCCAAAATGGTGAACACTTGCGTGATGCCAAAGGTAAAGAAGTTCTTCCAGATCCCGTATGTCATTTCCGGGGCGGAAACGATGAAACCTAATAAATAGAGGATGTACAACGTCATGATGATGGCGGTGGCTCGCAGCAAGATCCAATCTTGCACGCCGCTTCGGCCAAACGCAGTGGCATTCGTTACCATACCAGCCCCCCCGCAAGCAGTGATAAAACGATGGTAATGGCAAAAGCAATCCGCGCACTACGGCTAGCAACCGCCAAGTTTTCTTCACCAAAACCTAAATCCATTAATAAGTGACGTACCCCGCCAACCACATGGTAGGCCAGCGCCGTCAAAATGCCCCACAAAATGAATTTAACAAGGAAGGTATCGGTAATGGCTTGCGCCTGTGCAAACCCTTGCTCAGAGGAGAGCGACAGGGATAACAGCCATAACAAGATCCCCAATGCGATGAAGGTAATGACACCGCTCACCCGATGGAGAATCGAGGCGATTGCGGTTATCGGGAAGCTGATCGTTTTCAGATCAAGATTAACAGGTCTTTGCTTATTCACGGTTCTGCCCACGCCGCTCCATTGAGCTCTGTTTGTTTTCCTTATCTAACCTTCAGGTTATTGAAAGTTACCGGGTAAACAGGAGTCATTTTTGCGTTTCAGCATACCGCCGGGCGAGGTGTGTTGGGTGGTGATACGCCTGCAACGCCAAATCCATTTACATTTAGGCAATACTTTCATTAACCTGAAGACCCGAGCCAAGTATACTTTTCACCATCATTCATTACAATTCAGGAAAGAGTTGTTAATAATTTTTAAACAAACTATGAGACATAGACCGTGTTTTGCTCTTTTTATAAATACAGCAAAGCAAATTGACATGTATGCTAAGCGTCGGTTACAAAATACTCACCCGAATTCGACTGGTGTGCAAAGTTTATCCAGATACCTCTTTTCCTCCCTGTTAAGTTGTGCAACATTGGAAAGAGGAAAATTCGGACTAGCTTGGTGACGTAACGTGCATTGGCTCAACACACCACTGGTAACTCAACCACAAAGCTAGATCTGCATCAGGACAAAAAATAAGAGCAAAGGAGAATGTTATGGCAGAACAAAAAGTCACTCTGCGATTGAGCGACAGTGAGTCCATCGAGTTACCTGTGTATAAAGGCTCATTAGGAAACGATGTGGTCGATGTACGTCCGCTGGGCGCTCACGGCCTGTTCACGTTCGATCCCGGCTTTATGTCCACCGCTGCCTGCGAATCAAAAATCACCTATATCGATGGCGATATCGGTGTGCTGCTGCACCGTGGTTTCCCGATTGACCAACTGGCGAACAAATCTGACTATCTGGAAGTGTGTTACATCCTGCTGTACGGCGAAGTGCCGACCAAAGCGCAGTATGAACGCTTCATCCATACCGTCAAACGCCACACCATGGTGCACGAACAGATCTCCAGCTTCTTCCACGGTTTCCGTCGCGACGCCCACCCAATGGCTGTTATGTGCGGGGTGAGCGGTGCGTTAGCCGCGTTCTACCATGACTCTTTGGATATCAATAACGACGATCACCGCGCCATTGCGGCATTCCGTCTGCTATCTAAGATGCCTACTCTCGCGGCCATGTGTTACAAGTATTCTATCGGTCAGCCTTTCATTTACCCACGCAACGATCTCTCCTACGCCGCCAACTTCTTGTACATGATGTTCGCTACACCATGTGAAGAATATGAAGTCAATCCAGTATTGGCGCGCGCAATGGATAAGATCCTGATCCTGCACGCTGACCACGAACAAAATGCGTCAACCTCAACGGTGCGTACCGCGGGTTCTTCCGGTGCCAATCCATTTGCCTGTATTGCGGCGGGGATTGCCTCGTTGTGGGGACCGGCTCACGGTGGCGCTAACGAAGCCTGTCTGAATATGCTGATGCAAATCGGCTCGGTAGAACGTATTCCTGAGTTTATCGCCCGCGCCAAAGACAAGAATGATCCATTCCGTCTGATGGGCTTTGGTCACCGCGTTTACAAAAACTATGACCCACGCGCCACCGTAATGCGCGATACCTGCCATGAAGTATTGAAGACGCTGAATATCCAAGATCCATTGTTAGATGTGGCAATGGAGTTGGAGCGCATTGCGCTGTCTGATCCGTACTTTATCGAGAAGAAACTCTACCCGAACGTCGATTTCTATTCCGGTATCATCCTGAAAGCGATGGGTATCCCAACCTCAATGTTTACGGTTATCTTCGCGATTGCCCGTACCGTTGGCTGGATTGCGCACTGGAATGAAATGCACAGTGAAGGCAGTGCACTGCGTATCGCGCGTCCGCGTCAGCTGTACACCGGTGAAACCCAGCGTGAATTTCACGCCATGCATGAACGCGAATAACCCTTTCGCGGATACATAATGGCTAGACTGGTTATTGGCCGTACTGAGCCAGTAAATAGCCAGCAAATGTAAACCCATTCTTTCCAAGGCAGCGTTTCGCTGCCTTGTTCTTTTTTAAAACGTCCGACACAAAGATAGAAAAAGAAAACCCCGCATCAGCGGGGTTCGGATGTTCGTAACGCATGAGTTAATAACGCGCATTAATCCATGTACTGGCCGCCGTTCATGGCCAGATTAGAGCCGGTGATAAACCCCGCCTCTGGGGCAGCCAAGAAGGCAACAGAGCGCGCAACTTCCGATGGCTGGCCAAAGCGCTGCACTGGAATTTGCTTGCGGATGCTGTCACGGATGGTTTCATCAATCGCGAGGATCATGTCAGTTTCAATGTACCCTGGAGAGATACAGTTCACGGTGATCCCTTTGGCTGCCGTTTCTTGCGCCAATGATTTGCTAAAACCGTACATCGCCGCTTTGGCCGCCGCATAGTTACACTGACCAAACTGCCCTTTTTGCCCATTAATAGACGAAATGTTAATGATCCGGCCGTACTGGCGCTCCAGCATTGGATTGATCACGGCGCGGGATAAGTTAAATACGCTATCCAAATTAACGGATAACACCTCGTCCCACTGTGCACGGTTCATTTTGCGTAAGGTACCATCACGCGTGATCCCGGCGTTATTCACCAGCACGGCGATAGGCCCGACCGACTCTTCAATATCCATAATCGTACGCTGGCAAGCATCAAAATCACTGACATCAAATGCCTGCAAACGGATATTCAAGCGATCTTGTTCTATTTCTGCGGCAAATGCCTTGGCATTGGCGCCATCCAGACTGGTACAACCGGCAACGACAGTATAGCCATCCGCTGCCATCCGGCGGCAGATTTCACGTCCAATCCCACCTGCACCACCGGTCACTAAACATACTTGCACTTTATCCATCAGCAAGCCCTCTTCCGTGTATCTATATGAAATAAAAAGAGTAAATTTCTTATATGCAATCAATGATTGCCAATGAAATTGCAGGCAGCCTGCAAGGAATCACAGACTACCTTCTGAATATTTCACCATAGTGACCGTATGCACAATGCTTTATATAAAAAGAGACTAGCCAACAGGGTTATCTAGATTAAATCGATACTCTGTTAGCTAATCTATTGATTTGGTTATTATTAAACTGGATTAGGGATATCGATGAAAGTGACATGCAAGCCATAGGCACTGTGCAGCCATTCACCCAGTGCTTTTACCCCGAAACGTTCTGTCGCATGATGGCCGGCCGCAAAGAAATGCATGCCCATCTCACGCGCAATATGCACGGTTTGCTCTGAGGCTTCGCCGCTGATAAAGGCATCGACACCTGCTTCAGCGGCCAGCTCGATATAACTTTGGCCGCCACCGGTACACCAAGCCACGGTGCGGATCAGATCTGGAGCTTGTTCACTGGCACAGTGCAGTGGGGTGCGATTGAGCACATCGGTTAAACGCTCGCTTAGCTGCTGCGCGGTCACCGGTGCGGCAAAACTGCCATGCAAGGCAACCGAGTAGCGGTTATCCGGCTCTAATCCCCCCGCCACTTCGATGCCAAGATGCTGGGCTAATTGGGCGTTGTTCCCCAATACAGGGTGCACATCGAGCGGCAAGTGGTATGCCAGCAGATTGATATCATTGGCCAGCAAGGTCTTCAAACGTTCACGCTTCATGCCTTTGATGACTGGCGACTCGTTTTTCCAGAAATAACCATGGTGAACCAACACGGCATCTGCGTTCAGATCCAATGCTGCATCCAGTAACGCCTGACTGGCGGTGACACCGGTGACAATCGAGTGAATTTCCGAGCGCCCAGCAACTTGTAACCCATTTGGGCAATAGTCGCGGATGGCGCTGACATTCAATTCGCTGTTAAGTATCTGTTCCAGTTCTGTATTTTGCATAGTTTTCTGTCTGTTCTCTCACGTAATGGCATCATAGCATGAAGAGTCACTGCGCTGAGGCCGAAAAGAGGTTACGTGCCATTTCATAGGCGGCCAGCGTTTGCTTTCTGGCATTGGCATGCTCCACCAGCGGCGGCGGATAATCTAAGCTCACCCCTTGCTTGGCAGCCCACGCATGCGGGTTATGTACCCAACGATCTGGCACTGCGGCCAACTCAGGCACCCACTGACGAATAAATTGCCCCTCGGGGTCAAAGCGCTCCCCTTGGGTGGTGGGATTAAAGATGCGGAAATAGGGGGCGGCATCGGTACCGGTAGACGCTGACCACTGCCAGCCGCCGTTATTGGCCGCCAACGAGCCATCCACCAGCTGAGACATAAAATAACGTTCGCCCCAACGCCAATTCAGCAGCAGATCCTTGACCAAAAAGCCTGCGCTGATCATGCGTAGCCGATTGTGCATCCAACCGGTCTGGTTAAGCTGACGCATCGCCGCATCCACAATCGGATAGCCGGTTTGACCGCGTTGCCATGCTTGCAGATGCTCTAGATCAGCAGACCACTCGACATGATCGGTCCACGGGATAAATGGGCGCCCACGGCACAAATCAGGAAATGCCGCCAATAAATGATGATAAAACTCACGCCAGATAAGCTCATTGAGCCAACTAAAAGCACCGCTCTCTGGCTGTAGGTAGGTGTGTGAATGCTCTAATCGCAATCGGTTCAGGCATTGGCGCACCGAAAGCACGCCACACGTCAAATACGCCGAAAGCAAGCTGGTCGCTGGCAGTGCCGGACAATCGCGCTGTTCGTGGTAGTGTGTCACTTGCTGCTGGCAAAAGGTGCGCAGGCGCTGCAACGCTGCCGCTTCGCCAGCCACAAACAATGGGTTGTCCTGACACGGATAGCTAAACGGCGTAACGGAGTCAGCTGGACGGGTGGTCATCCACAGAGCCCGACATGCAGGGGCTGGCAAGCTTGCGGTATCCAGCTGCGCCAATAACCCCAGCAGCGCACGCCGAAATGGCGTATACACCTTATACATCTCACCCTGTCCAGTACGCACAGTGCCAGGTGCGGCCAACAATGCATCATCGCACCACGTCATCGGCAACCTAACACCAAGTAACGCACTGACCTGACTATCTCTACGCTGCTCATTGAGTTCATACTGGCGGTTAGCATACAGGTGCGTAACCCCCTGCTCGTCGACCAGCTGTTGTATGGTTGCGGGTATAGCCGCGAAATCTGGTACTTCACGGTAGAGAAAACCGAGGTTGCGCTGCGCTGCTTCCTGCGCCAACAGGCACAGGTTTTGCCGGATAAATTCGGCTTGGCGCGGCGCCATATCATGCTGCTGCCACTGCGTGGGCGTTGCGATAAACAGCAGCGAGACACGGGCATGCGGATCGGCGCACGCCGCGTGTAACGCACGGTTGTCGGTCAAGCGCAGATCGGTGCGTAGCCACACCAGATGGTGTGGCGTTGAGTGACTGAGCGTCTGATTAACTGCCATAGCGTAGCAACAACGCCTCCGGATAGGGTTCGAAATAGACTTGCTGCGTCAGATAAGGATCGGGATGCTCTTCCAGATAGTGGCGTAATAAGGTTAAAGGCGCCAATAACGGCTGAGTACCACGGCGATAGCGATCGATCAGATGCGATAGCTCTTTACGCTGTCGTGATGAAAGCTGACGACTGAAATAGCCTTGAATATGTTGCAGCACATTGGAATGGTTTTTCCGCGTTGGTCGCTTGCTGAGGGCCTGCATCAGATGATCCCGATAGGCAATCAACAACTCGTCAAACGGCATCGCGTCCAGATCGGCCACACGGCGGCCTAAAGCGCGATAATCGGCTTGCGAATGGGCCATAATCAACAACTTATAACGGCTATGAAATGCCACCAGCTTACCGCGCGTCATCCCCGCCTCACACTGACGATAAAAGTCATGCAGCGCAAAAATGCGCGTCACGAAATTTTCACGCAGCACCGGATCGTTGAGTCGGCCATCTTCTTCTACCGGCAACCACGGCATCTGGCGCATCAACTCTTGCGTAAACAAACCCACGCCGACTTTTTCCGCCCCCTTACCAGCCGCATCGTACACTTTGACCCGCTCCATACCGCAGGTCGGTGATTTAGCGCACACGATATAGCCGCATAAATGACTGAGCGATGCCACTTTCTCACGGGAAAACGCCTGCATTGCCTCGGTCACATTCAGATCTTGGCTGCTGCCGACGAGTTGCACTCCCTCTTCGCCGCGGATCAAACGGATCGCCGGACGCGGACTCGGCATCCCGATCGCCATCTCAGGGCATACCGGATAAAAACGGACATACGGTTTTAGATGATCGGTGGCAAATGGCAAGCGTTTGTGGCCGCCATCAAAGCGAACCGACTCCCCTAGCACACAGGCACTTATGCCTACAGGTATCAGCGTACTCATCAGTTCCCTCTCCATGTGGTTCAGATAGTCACAGTGTATCGCGCAAAATGCGGTTCAACCGCAGAATGTTGACATCAGCTTAACATTTATCGCCGAGCAGCAGAAATGACCATAAAAAAAGCCTCTCATCGCTGAGAGGCTTTCTTGTATCAAATTCGGTGGTCGCTACGCGACAATGCGGTGTGTTAACGCGCGTTGTAAATCACGAAGTTAGTAAAAATCGCGCACGCTACGTTCTGAGCTCGCTAACCAAACTGGCTTGCTGCTGGTTTTGCTCCACACCCGGTGCAGGTAGCTGTAAAAGCGTGCCCGGTTCGGGTGGAAGACCATGACCGGCAACGCCAGAGAACCTGCAATAAGCACCCCAGTGCGGCGCAGAAGAATCTGAGCTAACGAATACTTCTGGTACATCATACTCCTCCCGATAGTTGAACCGTTTCGACTGCGTCTTTGCAGTGTAATCAGGAAAAAGTAAGTTTACTACACATTTTTTAATCAATTGGTGTTTAAAAGCACGAGCATCTGCATCATTCTGTAATTATTTTACATATTTTAGCATTGTGGCTACATATGAAAAACAAAAGGCACAGAGGGAAGTCTGCGCCTTGAGCAACAACAGGGATTATCTAGCCCGTTTACTGTGCGTCCGCCAACACCTTATCGATGATTTGCACGGCTTGTTGCTCAATCAGCGCCAGATGCTCTGGGCCGACAAAGCTTTCACAATAAATCTTGTAGATATCCTCAGTACCGGATGGCCGCGCGGCAAACCACCCATTTTGCGTCACGATCTTCAATCCACCAATCGGTGCATTGTTGCCCGGAGCTCGGGTCAGACGCGCAATGATAGGATCGCCTGCCAGCGTTTCCGCACTCACCATCTCTGGTGACAAACGGCTGAGGATCGCTTTTTGCTGACTATTGGCGACCGCCTGAATCCGCGAATAGCATGGCGAGCCAAATTGCTCGGCCAGTTTCTCGTAATGCTGCTGCGGGTTCATGCCGGTCACAGCCGTGATTTCCGCCGCCAACAAGCACAAGATGATGCCATCTTTATCGGTTGACCACGCAGTGCCGTCAAAGCGCAAGAAGGAGGCTCCGGCACTTTCTTCGCCACCAAAGCCTAACCAGCCTTCATGCAGACCATCAACAAACCACTTGAAGCCCACCGGCACTTCCACCAGACGGCGACCCAGTGCCGCAACCACGCGATCGATCATCGCACTGGAAACCAGCGTTTTACCAACGCCCACCTCTTCGCCCCATTGTGGACGATGACTGAACAGGTAATTGATGGCCACTGCCAGATAATGGTTCGGGTTCATCAGGCCGGTTGGTGTCACGATACCGTGGCGGTCATAGTCAGGATCGTTACCAAAAGCCAGATCAAACTTGTCTTTCAGCGCCAACAGACCGGCCATCGCATACGGCGAAGAACAATCCATCCGGATCACGCCATCTTTATCCAATGACATAAAACGGAATGATGGATCGATCGCATCATTCACCAGCGTCAGATCCAGATTGTAGTGCTCGGCAATACGCTTCCAGTATTCAATACCCGAACCACCCAACGGATCGACACCCAGTTTCAGACCGGCGTTACGGATCGCGTCCATGTCCACGACATTAACCAGATCTTCCACGTACGGCTGCACCAAGTCTTGCTCCAGCAGCAGCTCATTTTGCTTAGCCTGCGCAAACGGAATGCGACGCACCTCCGCCAGATTGCCCGCAATCAGTTCATTGGCGCGCTGCTCAATGGCTTTGGTCAGGTTGGTATCGGCTGGGCCACCATTAGGCGGATTGTATTTGATCCCGCCATCTTCCGGTGGATTGTGGGACGGCGTGATCACGATACCATCTGCCAGCACACCGTTACTGCGGTTGTGGCACAAAATGGTGTAGGAAACCGCTGGGGTTGGGGTAAAGCCATTATTTTCTTGGACGATCACCTGAATGCCATTGGCAATCAGCACCTCCAAAACCGAAATAAAGGCCGGCTCAGACAAGGCATGGGTATCTTTACCCACGATGCACGGGCCTAAGATCCCCTGCTTCATGCGCACTTCAGCAATAGCTTGCGCAATGGCCAGAATATGGGCTTCGTTGAAGCTATGGCGGGCCGAGCTGCCTCGATGACCAGAAGTTCCGAACTGTACCGCATGGGCGGCATTTTTCGGATCCGGCTGCAGAACATAGTATTCAGAAACCAGCTGACCTATATTGATCAGATCGTCTTGCTGGGCCGGTTGACCGGCCCGCGGATGAATTGCCATACGGCGTTACTCCCTAACGCTCAGATGGTGCCGCAAACTTTATCCGTCAGTTCCGCGGGGAACTGCATCGCCGTCATGATCTGCTCGACCATGGCGCGTTTACGACCCGAGTTGGTGTTGGTAATGACCCAATAAGGGGTACCCGGAATAGCTTTTGGCTTGGTGTGGGTGCCGTGCAGCAACAAGGTTGCCTCATCTTCGGCAAAATAAACCCGGGTACGACCGCGCAGCTCTTCTGTAGCGGCAGTAAATCCGCTTGGATCCAGCGAATACAAAGAAGAGAGGATCTGCATGAAACGACCGATCGCTTTAGTCTGGGCGGCATATTCATCTGACAACAGCAGCTCGCGCACGGCCCGTACACGATCGACTGAACACTCTTTTCCAGCATCACGGCTGACCACGATCCCGGCAGGACGTGGCTCGCTGCTCGGGGATAAATTCAGCATGCGACGCAAAATGTCGGAGGCACTTTCTCCGATATGCTGTGTATGACCCGCAATAATACGGTACAGCTCTTCGTCTACTTCAATGATTTTCATGTCGATCCAATGTCGTTCTCTTGCATGAATAACTCGGCGATTATACCTTCTCAGGCCATGATTCTCTATACACCAACTTGGTTTAGCTCATGATCAACTACAAACAACAGGGAGAAGGTCCGGTACTGGTGCTGATCCACGGTCTGTTCGGCACGCTGGATAACCTCGGCTTACTGGCTCGCGATCTGGTTGATGACTACCGGATCATTCAGGTCGAGCTGCGTAATCACGGCCAGAGTTTTCATAGCGCAGAGATGAATTATGAGGCCATGGCCGCGGATGTGCTGCAACTGCTGGATCAGTTGCAGATCCCGCAAGCGAGCTTCATCGGTCACTCGATGGGGGGCAAAGTCGCCATGAAGATTGCCCAGCTCGCACCAACGCGCGTTGAGCAATTGGTGGTACTGGATATGTCACCGGTAGATTACCAAACTCGCCGCCACGATCAGGTGTTCAGCGCCCTGCATGCCGTCGACCAAGCGCGTCCAACGCGCCGTGCACAAGCTGCCGAACTGATGCGCCACCATCTCAAAGAAGAAGGCGTGATCCAGTTTTTGCTTAAATCTTTTGCGCCCAGCGATGAGAGCAGCTGGCGCTTTGCCGTGCGTGAGCTAGAAAACAACTATCCGCAGATTGTCGGCTGGAATGAAGGTACGCCGTTTAATAAACCGGTGCTGTTCATCAAAGGCGAACACTCCCCCTACATTCAAGACAAATTCCGCCCCGATATTTTGCGCCAGTTTCCACAAGCGAAAGCCCATGTGATTCAGGGAACCGGACATTGGCTGCACGCGGAAAAACCAGACGCGGTATTACGCGCAATCCGGCGCTTTCTCAATGCGGATTCCCGTTAACAGGGAACAAGGGCTATGGTATAGTTCCGGCTTAAACTGACGGGCTAAATGGAATTGCCACATGCTTTATAAGCACATGGAAACTATTGAGGCGATTGGCCTTGATTTATTCTTTATTGTCCTCTTCTTTTTTATAGGGATGGCAATTCAGGACGTGCTAAAACGTGGCAATGTTCCCCCGTTTGGCCGCCGCATTGTCTGGCTGGTTTTGTTTCTTGGATGTGCAGGCTTCGTTGCCAAAGGTCTGATCCAGCTCTACTGGGAAGGCGCTGGTATCGGTTGATTCTTAGCAAGAGCAGCACTTGTAGTTCAAATGGCAAAAGAAAATACAGACCGTACCACTCTTGATTTGTTTGCTGACGAACGTCGTCCCGGTCGTCCAAAAACAAACCCGCTTCCCCGGCATGAACAGTTACGGATTAATAAGCGTAATCAGCTCAAGCGCGATAAATCCAAAGGATTACGCCGAATTGAACTGAAAGTCGATAGCCGGGTGGTGGAAGCATTAAACGTGCTGGCTCACGAGCAACAAATGAGCCGCAGTGAACTGATCGAACAAATTTTGCTGGAAAAGTTGGGCTTGGATGCGGAAGAATTCGCGCTAAACCTGACTGACAGCCCGAAATGAACGCTAAGGTATAAGAGAATGGCAAGTGTAGGAATTTTCTTTGGCAGCGATACCGGCAATACCGAAAACATTGCCAAGATGATCCAAAAACAGCTGGGCAAACACCTGGTGGACGTACGTGACATCGCCAAAAGCAGCAAAGAAGACATCGACAACTTCGATCTGCTGCTGCTGGGTATCCCAACTTGGTACTACGGTGAAGCGCAGTGTGATTGGGATGATTTCTTCCCTACTCTGGAAGAAATTGATTTCAACAACAAGCTGGTTGCCATTTTCGGCTGCGGCGATCAAGAAGACTATGCTGAGTACTTCTGTGACGCAATGGGCTCTCTGCGTGACATCGTAGAAGCGCGTGGTGGCGTGATCGTCGGTCACTGGCCAACTGCCGGTTACCACTTTGAAGCGTCTAAGGCACTGGTCGATGACCAGAACTTCGTCGGTCTGTGCATCGATGAAGACCGCCAGCCAGAGCTGACTGCCGAGCGTGTCGAGAAGTGGGTGAAGCAAGTATACGAAGAGATGTGTCTGGCCGAGCTGGATAACTAAATCTAGATAGCGAATGTCTCGCTAACGTCAATCTTGCTGCCCGGCCTCATCATGGGGCAACAGGCATCCGCAATAAAGCCGGCATTTAGCCGGCTTTATTCTTTTCATGCGGCTTATCACCCGTTGCGAAATGCGGCCGATGCGCATCTAACGGCGCGACCACCTCTTCGGTTTTGCACTTACGCCGCACGTACAGGGTGCGGTTCACCCGTGCAACTATCTCGCCCTGCGCATCTTTAATCGCCACCGTAAACTGCGGCAAACATTTCTCACCATTGGCGGTAGCCGCCAAAATCTCTTCATAACGGCCTTCACTGATTTCGAAACTGGCGGTGAGCTTACCCCAGCCAGGGCGGATGAAATCAATGTCTGCCGCTTTATCCCAGACCATGTAATCTGGCCCTAAGCGCCCAATGAGCATCAAGGCATAAATCGGATCGGTCATGGCAAACAGGCTGCCGCCAAACTGACTGCGATTGATGTTTTTATTCCACCAGCGAAACGCCAAGGTCACTTCGCAACAGCGAAAATCACGGTCTAGACGACGAATACGAATACCGGCCCCGAAAAAGGGTGGCCAGAGATTCAACGCCCAACGGAAGATCCACGCACGAAACAAAAAGGCTGGCATGCGGTTTATCCTGTTATCCTTGTCGACAGAGCAAAAACTCTACCAAACAATAACATTTGCGCAACCATTTTGTTTTTATCTGGGATTTACGGTTTTAACTTGGTTACGCACCTCTTATAATGCTAGTCACTCTCATTTCTACTCCGGTCGCCATGTCCGATGTAGATAACCGTCCGGCATAGAGATATCGATAGATAGACATACCCTCTGCCCAGACCAAAAAAATCAGGAACGCTGGATATATGACAGATAATAATACTGCGCTAAAAAAAGCCGGTCTGAAGGTCACGTTACCGCGGCTGAAAATCCTTGAACTGCTCCAGACTGGGGATTGTCAGCATATCAGTGCGGAAGATCTGTATAAAAAGCTGATCGATATGGGTGAAGAGATCGGTCTGGCTACGGTATACCGTGTACTGAACCAGTTTGATGATGCCGGCATCGTCAGCCGCCACAACTTTGAAGGCGGCAAATCAGTCTTCGAACTGACCCAGCAACATCACCATGATCACCTGATCTGCCTTGATTGCGGCAAAGTGATTGAATTTAGTGATGACTTTATCGAGCAGCGGCAAAAAGAGATTGCCCAGCGTTATGGGATCCGTCTGACCAACCACAGTCTGTACCTGTACGGTCACTGCGCCGATGGCGACTGCCGTCAGAACGAAAGCCTGCACGATCCGAAAAACTGATTCGGCGAGCTTATCCTCGGTCAGTCGCTAACTGGATCGCTCTGGTTATCTGGTTATCTGGTTATCTGGTTAATAGTACTGACATAGGCATGACATCACCGCGTCACTCATGATGTTAAAAGACAAGTCACATAAAAAAAGCGCAGTCTAGACTGCGCTTTTTTATTCGCCATCATTGAGCATATTAACCGGCCAAGAGATCAAGACCGGTTAACCCATACTCGCCTTACCGGCTTAGCTTGCGTGATTTAGCCTGCTTGATAAGTATCACGCAGACCCACAGTACGGTTAAAGACCAGATGCTCCGCCGATGAGTCTTTGCTATCTACGCAGAAGTAACCTTCACGCTCGAACTGATAGGCTTTTTCTGCTGGGGCTTGCGCCAAGCTTGGCTCAACCACACCACGGCGGATCACTAAGCTCTCTGGGTTGATGGTCGACAGGAAATCATCTGCCGCTGCCGGGTTAGCCACGCTGAACAGACGGTCGTAGACACGAATTTCAGCTGGCACACCTTTATCCGCAGACACCCAGTGGATCACGCCCTTCACTTTACGGCCATCGGCTGGATCTTTACCCAGTGTATCGGCATCGTAAGTACAGAAGACGGTCTGGATGTTGCCTTCGGCATCTTTCTCAACGCGTTCTGCTTTGATCACGTACGCATTACGCAGACGCACTTCTTTGCCCAGCACCAGACGCTTGTACTGCTTATTGGCTTCTTCACGGAAGTCTGCGCGATCGATAAAGATCTCACGGGTAAATGGCAGCTCACGCGTGCCCATTTCCGCTTTGTTCGGATGCACTGGCGCTTGCAGCACTTCCAGATGACCTTCTGGCAAGTTCTCAATCACCACGCGAACCGGATCCAGAACCGCCATCGCACGCGGCGCGTTCTCGTTCAGATCTTCACGGATACAAGCTTCCAGCGCCGACATCTCCACCAAGTTATCCTGCTTGGTCACACCGATACGACGGCAGAACTCACGGATAGACTCTGGAGTATAACCACGACGACGCAGGCCGGAGATAGTCGGCATACGTGGATCGTCCCAACCGCTCACCACTTGCTCGGTCACCAACTGGTTCAGCTTACGCTTAGACATGATGGCGTATTCGAGATTCAGACGAGAGAACTCGTACTGACGTGGATGGCAAGGAATAGTGATGTTATCCAGTACCCAGTCGTACAGACGACGGTTATCTTGGAACTCCAGCGTACAGATGGAATGGGTGATCCCTTCCAGCGCATCGGAAATGCAGTGGGTGAAGTCGTACATCGGGTAGATGCACCACTTGTTGCCGGTCTGATGGTGCTCGGCAAACTTGATACGGTAGATAACCGGATCGCGCATCACGATGAACGGAGAGGCCATGTCGATTTTGGCACGCAGACACGCGCTACCTTCGGCAAACTCACCGTTTTTCATCTTCTCGAACAGCGCCAAGTTCTCTTCTACGCTGCGATCACGATACGGGCTGTTTTTACCCGGCTCAGTCAGGGTGCCGCGGTATTCGCGCATTTGCTCAGCAGTCAGCTCATCCACATACGCCAGACCTTTTTGGATCAGCTCAATCGCATACTGATGCAGCTGATCAAAATAGTCGGATGAATAGCAGATATCCCCACTCCACTCAAAACCCAGCCATTTCACGTCGTTCTGGATAGATTCCACGAACTCCATGTCTTCTTTTGCCGGGTTAGTATCATCAAAGCGCAGGTTGCACTGACCCTGATAATCCTTGGCAATGCCGAAGTTCAGGCAGATAGATTTGGCATGACCGATATGCAGATAGCCATTTGGCTCCGGCGGAAAACGGGTATGCACGCTGGTATGTTTACCGGACGCCAGATCTTCATCGATGATCTGACGGATAAAGTTAGTCGGGCGGGCTTCAGCCTCACTCATTTTTTTACCCTCACTCGCGGTGATGCAACAACATAACCTAGTATCATCCACAATACCTGTGCTGCAAACAACTGTTGCAGACACAATACTGCACAAAAACCGAAAAAAAACCCGCCATTAGGCGGGTTGAACCGAGCACAACATGCACAAAGTGTGTGAAGACGGCGTTCGCCGCCAAAATCCTCCCGTGGCAAGCGTCGGGGAGGCAATCATGTCCCGTTTAGGAAGTTGGCCAATACCGCTTCCCTTACCGGCGGCCAACCGGTAAGGAAATTTACCGAGGGATAAACCTCAACGCTTATTTAACGCTCTCTACACGGCTAGCACGCTTGCCATCTGGGCTGACAGTACGAACTTGTACTTCACCAGTGACAGTCGGCTTCGCTGCGGCGTCGTAACGCTGCCACGTTTTACCGTTGTCGGCAGAGTATTCAACCGCCAGACCCGGCAACGCGGTGTTTACTTCCAACACGCCTGCTGTCACTACCGCACCCGGTACCGGCAGACGGTACTGCACACCGGCAGCATCCAGCTTCGCCAGCTCACGCTGACCCAACAGGTTGGCAAAACGCGCCCAATCACGGTTCAGCGCTTTGCTGTTCACGTAATGGGTTTCACCGCCTTTGAACTCACGACCCGCCACGTAATCCAGCTCCCAATCCGCTTGGTGCCAAGCACGCTCAGCCAGTGGCAGCATACGTGGGAAGATCATGTATTCCATGCCAGGGTCGGTACGGATACTTTCACTCCAGAACTGACCTTGTACGCCTGTCGCGCCGCCCCACTTCTTATCGCTCTTCGCGTTAAAGTGGTTGCCGTCACGGTCTACTGAGGTTTCCGCGTTTTGTGGCAAGTTGTCTGGCGCGAAACCGAACACTTTACGCTCATCGCTGAAACGGGTTGCCCAGTAATAACCGCTCTCTTTCGGGTTCACTTCGTATGGCATATCGAAGTACACGTAATCTGGGTTAGAGACCACCAGCTCATAGCCTTTGTTCACCCAATCATTGGCTGAATCAAAGCCGCCCCAGTACAGGGTATCCCAGAAGTTCACACCGGTTTTCTTAGTTGCAAAGTCAGATGCGCCGCTGGCATCTTTCAGGCCATCTTGCCACGCCATCATGGTAGTGATGCCATGCTTGTTCACCAACTGGCTGACTTCTTTCGCAAACTGACTTGGCAGGTGTTCAAAATCAGAAACCTTGCCGCTTTCGACCATCTTCTGACATACCGGAGACTTGGCCCACGGCTTATCTTCTTTGCTCTGGTCGATCGTGCCACGCCAATCTACTTTCTCGGCCGCGTTCACATCTTGGAAGCCTCCGCCCAAGCGAATGTTCTTCGCTTCGTCACCACCAAAGTGCCAAGTTTGCAGCGGCATACCGGCTTCTTTGTGCATCGCCGCCACTTCACCGATCACCTTATCGACGAACGCTTGAGACGATTCCAAGCACGGGTTTAGGTAGCTAGTGCGGTTATAGAACTGTACAGACAGCGTGTTAGAGGTATCTTGCGGATCCAGCAGACGATACTGGTTCGCTTCGGCCTCTTTGCCTTCCGCCATCAGTTTCTTGTAGCGCGCTTCCATCGATACGACCGCCGCACGCGCGTGCGCTGGCATATCCAGCTCTGGGATCACCTCGATGTTACGCGCCTTGGCGTACTTCAGGATATCCACATAATCTTGCTTGCTGTAGAAGCCACTACCTTGGTTGTTGCTGTCAGGACCTGAGCCCAACTGAGGCAGCAGACACTGAGTTTCGCTCAAGTCATGGCAACGCTGGCTACCCACGTCGGTCAGCTCTGGCAAACCAGGGATCTCCAAACGCCAGCCTTCATCATCACTCAGGTGGAAGTGGAATTTGTTCAGCTTGTACGCTGCCATTTGATCCAGCAGACGCAGAATGCTTTCTTTGTTGTGGAAGTTACGGCCAACATCGGCATGCATACCACGGTGTTCAAAGCGTGGCATATCCTTCACAGTCACGGTAGCGATGGTTTTGCTGCCATCCATCGGGATCAGTGAAATCAGAGACTGCAAGCCATAGAACGCACCCGCGGCGTCATTACCCACAATCTGCGCGCCTTGTGGTGTTACTTTCAGGGTATAGGCCCCTTCGGTCTGCCACTTACCTTTAAACGCCGCCTTGTTGATTTTCACGTCTACCGGATAAGCATCCGCTGCGCTAGAGGTTGTCACCCCTAACTGCGCCAAACGCTCACTAACCGCGTCCAGTGTTGTTTTTGGCAGAGCCAATGTTTGGATATTGATACCGTTTGCTAAGCTGGCATCGGCTTTACCCACAGTGACTTCCACTGGGGTTGGCAGGATCTGACCACGCAGCTGCTGCGCTGGCAGAACCGGCACATCTTGGTTCTTAGCGTAACGGGTTTGCGCATTCATCAGCACGTTTTTGTCACCGCTGGTACGCTTCCAGTTATCACCGGTGATTGGAGCCGAAAACTCGCTCACGTTTTCAGTGTCAGTATTGCTGATGACTTTTGGCTTAGCATCACCGGCGGTGACATACCAACGTGGCATGAAGTCAGTTTCAAACAGCTGCCAGTACTCGCCAATGATAGGAATTTCAACTACTTCACCGGATTGAAAACCATCGAACTTATCCGTTGGCTCCAGTTTATGCAGGTCACCGGTTACGTGAGAGATCTTGAATTGTTCATTTTCCACCGCCAGGATTTGGCGGATGCTGTGGAAATAGATGGTCCATGCTTTACCGCTGATTTCACCGCCATTGTTGGTCAGTGTAATCGTGGCCTTGTTACACGCCGCCCACTCGGCACCCAGCGCGCCACAGTTGACACCGTTTTCGCCACCGTGGTTATCCAGTACTGCGTACTGCACATTCAACTGGCTACCCATACGGTTAACCAGAGTCTGGTTGCTGTCGCCGCTACCGGCACAACCGGTCAACGCCATCGTGGTCGCGATAGCAATGGCAGATAATCTCAACATAAAACCCCCTAAAACACTCCAAGAGCCTGAAAAAAGATGTGATCAGGCCGTCAAACCCGGCCCCAAAGGGACCGGGAAATCACAACTAAACAAAGATAGAGATAAAACGGATTACGCTTTTACGGTAGGAATGCTGATGTTGCTCAGATCTTCAGTCGCAGGGATGCGCTTCATTTCTGTCGCGATGATTTCAGCTTGTGGGCCCAGAATAATCTGCAGATTGTTCTCACCCAGTTTCACCACACCTTTCGCGCCCAGCGCTTTCAGTACACGCTCATCAGCGATGCTGCGGTCTTTCATGGTCAGACGCAGACGAGTGATACAAGCATCGATAGTGGTCAGGTTGGCATGGCCGCCCAGCGCTTTCAGATACTTTTTCGCCAGCTCTTGGTTGTCAGTGCTGTGCACAGTTTCAACCAGCTCTTCGTCTTCGTCATCTTCACGGCCTGGAGTTTTCAGGTTGAACTTAACGATAGCGAAGCGGAACACGAAGTAGTACACCGCGGAGAAGGCAAAGCCTTGCAGAACCAGCATGTACCACTGAGTGGCCAGCGGGTTACGTGAAGACAGCACCATATCCACCAGACCCGCACTGAAGCCAAAGCCTGCAATCCAATGCATGGAAGCAGCGATGAATACAGAGATACCGGTCAACAGCGCGTGGATCACATACAGAACCGGCGCTACGAACATGAAGGAGAATTCCAGCGGCTCAGTTACACCGGTGAAGAACGCAGCGAACGCAGCAGCCAGCATGATGGACGCAACTTTCTCGCGGTTTTCACGCTTAGCCGTGTGGTAAATCGCCAATGCAGCGCCCGGCAAACCGAACATCATGATTGGGAAGAAACCAGCCTGGTACATACCAGTCACACCCAGCACCGCTTTACCGGCGTCGATAGATGCCTGACCGCCCAAGAAGTTAGGGATGTCGTTAATACCGGCAACGTCGAACCAGAACACGGAGTTCAGTGCGTGGTGCAGACCAACAGGGATCAGCAGACGGTTGAAGAATGCATAGATACCTGCACCTACAGCGCCCATACCCTGGATGCCTTCACCGAAGCTTACCAGACCGTTATAAATCACCGGCCATACGTACATCAGTACGAAGGCAACAGCAATCATCAGGAAAGAAGTCAGGATTGGAACCAGACGACGGCCGCTGAAGAACGCCAGCGCTTTGTGCAGTTCTACAGTGCTATAGCGGTTATACAGCTCAGCAGAGATGATACCGACCAGAATACCGATAAACTGGTTGTTGATCTTACCGAACGCTGCCGGTACCTGATCCATTGGGATACCCTGGATCTGGGAAACTGCCCCCGGAGACAGCAGCGTAGTCAGGACTAAGTAGCCCACGAAACCGGTCAGTGCCGCAGCACCGTCTTTATCTTTTGACATACCGTAAGCAACACCGACCGCAAACAGTACGGACATGTTGTCGATAATTGCCGCGCCAGACTTGATAAAGAACGCCGCCAGTGCGCTGTTACCACCCCAAGCTACCGGGTCAATCCAGTAACCGACCCCCATCAAAATTGCAGCAGCAGGCAAAGTGGCAACTGGTACCATCAATGCACGGCCGACTCTCTGTAAGTATCCTAGAATATTCACGTTGGTATCCCCTATTTCGGTTTCCAAACCTAATTATTTCTGCCTTCCAGCTCTCTACCCGTCGCTACTCAGTTTTGGTTATGAAACGAGTCACACAAGCAAAACTGAATGTTTCCACACACCTTTTATTTGGTATGACCGAGTGTAAGAGTTTTATTTTGCCTCGCAAATTAAAACCACCTTGTTTGTGATCACAATCACCGCAATGGGGTAATAAACAGGCAATTTGCTAGCCAGATCATAAAACTTATTTTATCATCCAAAACATGCTCAGGTTTGCGATAAGCTCACTCACAACACGGTTTTACTCAATTCAGGTTAGTTTAAGAGGTGTACAATGCGCTTAATTCCGCTATCAACAGCCAAGGACGTTGGATTATGGTCAGCCCGTTACATTGCCGACCGCATTAATGCCTTTAAACCCACAGCTGAGCGTCCGTTCGTATTAGGTTTGCCGACCGGTGGTACACCGCTGGCAACCTATAAGCGCTTGATCGAGCTGCATAAAGCCGGTGAAGTGAGCTTTGCTAATGTCGTAACCTTCAACATGGATGAATACGTTGGTTTACCGGAAGATCATCCGGAAAGCTACCATTCTTTCATGCATCGCAATTTCTTCGACCACGTTGATATTAAACCAGAAAATATTAACCTGCTCGACGGTAATGCTGCAGATGTTCATGCTGAATGCCGCCGGTACGAAGAGAAAATTAAGTCCTACGGTAAAATCAATTTGTTTATGGGCGGTGTCGGCAACGATGGCCACATTGCCTTTAACGAACCGGCGTCTTCTCTGGCTTCACGTACACGGATCAAGACCCTGACCGAAGATACCCGTATCGCCAACTCCCGTTTCTTTAACGGTGACATGACTCAGGTACCTAAGTACTCCCTGACTGTCGGTGTCGGCACTTTGCTGGACTCCGAAGAGATCATGATCCTGGTTACCGGCCATGCCAAAGCGCTGGCGCTGCAAGCTGCCGTTGAAGGCTGCGTCAACCACCTGTGGACGATTTCCGCTCTGCAACTGCATCCGAAGTCCATGATCGTCTGTGACGAGCCTTCAACCATGGAGCTGAAAGTCAAAACGGTTAAATACTTCCGTGAGCTTGAAGCGGCCAACATCAACAATATTTAAGAAGGTCATCTATGAAATATGCCCTGACAAATTGCCGTGTTTACTCCGGCTATGACATTCTGGATAACCATGCGGTTATCATTAACGGTGACGTCATCGAGTCAGTCTGCCCGTTGAGCGAACTGCCGGCGGGGATCGCAACCGTCGATCTGGATGGCGCCAACGTCAGCCCGGGTTTCATTGATGTCCAGCTGAACGGCTGTGGCGGCGTGATGCTGAACGATGCCGTGACCGAAGAAACCTTGCATATCATGCAGCGCGCCAACCTGAAATCCGGTTGCACCAGCTATCTGCCAACCTTGATCACTACCAGCGATAGCGAAATGAAAACCGCCATCGCCGTGATGGAAAGCTATCTGCAAGCGCACAAAAACCAAGCGTTGGGTCTGCACCTAGAAGGGCCATACCTGAATATCCTGAAAAAAGGGATTCACAGCCCAGACTTCATTCGCCCAGCGGATGAAGCAATGGTGGACTATATCTGCGAGCACGCCGATGCGGTGACCAAAGTCACCTTGGCGCCAGAACTAGCACCCGCTAGTCTGATTGGTAAGCTGGTCGACTCCGGCATTGTGGTTTCCGGTGGCCACACCAACGCCAGCTACGCCGAAGCCCGTGCCGGCTTTGCTGCTGGCGTGAGTTTCACCACCCACCTGTTCAACGCCATGCCGCCAATCACTGGCCGTGAGCCGGGTATGGTTGGCGCGATATTGGACACTCCAGATGTGTACACCGGCATTATTGCTGACGGTTTCCACGTTTCTTGGTCCAACATCCGTCTGGCGCACAAAATGAAAGGCGAGAAACTGGTTCTCGTGACGGACGCCACAGCTCCAGCAGGCGCTAACATTGACCACTTCATTTTCGTCGGTAAAAAAGTATATTACCGTGATGGGAAGTGTGTAGATGAAAACGGCACTCTGGGCGGCTCCGCACTGACCATGATCGAAGCAGTACAAAACTGCGTCGAGCACATCGGCATCGCACTGGATGAAGCACTGCGTATGGCCACTTTGTATCCGGCACGCGCCATTAACGTGGCAGACCGCTTAGGTCAGATTAAAGCCGGCAAAGTTGCCAACATAACGGTGTTTGATCGTGACTTTACAGTCAAGGCGACCATCGTTAACGGACAGCTTGAGCGGCACTAAACTATGAGCACTGGCGGACAAATTGGTAACGTAGATCTGGTTAAACAACTCAATAGCGCAGCGGTATACCGCCTGATAGACCAGCAAGGGCCTATTTCGCGGATCCAAGTCGCTGATCACAGCCAACTTGCTCCGGCCAGTGTCACTAAGATTACCCGCCAGCTTCTTGAGCGCGGACTGATCAAAGAGGTTGAACAACAAGCGTCAACCGGCGGTCGCCGCGCTATTTCCATCGTCACCGAAACCCGGCCATTCCACTCAATTGCCGTGCGTTTAGGTCGCCGCGATGCCACGATTTCGCTCTACGACCTCAGCAGTAAATCACTGGCCGAAGAGCACTTTATCTTGCTCCAACACGATCAGGCACAGCTGGAAAAAGAGCTGATTGAACTGATTGAGCAGTTTATTGCTACCCACCAGCGTAAAATTCGTCAACTGATTGCCATGTCCATCACCCTACCCGGCTTAGTCGACCCCGACACCGGTGTGGTGGAATACATGCCGCATGTTAGCGTGCAACACTGGCCGCTGGCCGATATCTTAAGTCGCCACTTTGAAGTCAGCTGTTTTGTCGGTAACGATGTGCGCAGTTTGGCTCTAGCTGAGCACTACTTTGGTGCCAGCCGCGATTGCGAAGACTCCATTTTGATTCGTCTGCATCGGGGTACCGGTGCCGGTATTATTGTGCATGGCCAGATTTTCCTCGGCTATAACCGTAACGTTGGCGAAATTGGCCACATCCAGATTGATCCGCTCGGACCTCGCTGTCACTGCGGTAACTTTGGTTGCTTAGAAACCATCGCTGCCAACAGCGCCATCGAACAGCGCGCACGTGAATTGCTGCAAGCCGGTTACCCAAGTAAATTGCTCAATGCTGACGATCTGAATATCTACAGCATTTGTCACGCGGCCAATAAGGGCGATTTACTGGCGGTGGAGCTGATTGAACAAGTGGGCCGCAAACTCGGTCAGGCGATTGCCATTACAGTGAACCTGTTCAATCCGCAAAAAGTGATCATCGCAGGGGAAATTACCGAAGCGCAAAAAGTGCTGTTCCCTGCCATTGAAGCCTGTATTCAGACTCAATCACTCAAAGAATTCCGGCAAAAACTGTCGGTGGTCGCCTCCGAGCTGTATGACAAGCCGACCATCGGTGCGTTTGCCCTCATCAAGCGCTCAATGCTTAATGGTATTTTGCTACAACGTTTGCTGGAACAATAAGCTAACGGCGCAATAATTCACCGCTTTTATCCGGTTGTCATTTTCTCCGTGGTATACTCGTGGGCTGCGCATAACGCAGCCCTACACCTACCTGTGCTAATTCGGAGATGGCATGAAAAAAAGCGTGATCTGTGATATTGACGGTGTGTTACTGCACGACAATACCGCCGTACCCGGAGCAAAAGAATTCCTACATCGCCTGCTCGAGCAAGAAACCCCGCTGGTGATCCTAACCAACTATCCCGTACAAACCGCGCAGGATCTGGCTAACCGCTTTCATTCCGCTGGCCTT
Organism: Plesiomonas sp. PI-19; assembly: GCF_021368255.1. Lineage (NCBI taxonomy): Bacteria > Pseudomonadati > Pseudomonadota > Gammaproteobacteria > Enterobacterales > Enterobacteriaceae > Plesiomonas > Plesiomonas sp. PI-19. The sequence goes on along the minus strand of NZ_JAJNMQ010000001.1, from coordinate 626,663 downwards.
GATGTCCCAGAAAGTGTGTTCTATACCGCCGGTATGGCGACCGCCGATTTTCTGCGTCGTCAGGAAGGGAAAAAAGCGTTTGTCATCGGTGAAGGCGCCTTAATTCACGAACTGTATAAGGCCGGTTTTACCATCACCGATATCAACCCCGATTTCGTTATTGTGGGCGAAACCCGCTCCTACAACTGGGATATGATCCATAAAGCCGCGCGCTTTGTGGCTAATGGTGCGCGTTTTATTGCCACCAACCCCGATACCCACGGGCCTAGTTACGCCCCAGCCTGCGGTGCGCTGTGCGCCCCAATTGAAAAAATCACCGGCCGCAAGCCGTTTTTCGTCGGCAAACCAAGTCCGTGGATTATCCGTGCCGCGCTGAACAAGATGCAGGCGCACTCCGAAAACACCCTGATCATCGGCGATAACTTGCGTACCGATATTCTGGCAGGCTTTCAGGCCGGTCTGGAGACCGTTTTGGTGCTCTCTGGGGTATCTAAGCATGCCGATATCGAGACCATGCCGTTTAGGCCGAATCATGTTTTTGATTCAGTGGCTGACATCGATATTTTATAATCACAAACACCGCGCTAACGCGGTGTTTTGTTAAGGGCCTTATCGCCATGCACTAACATTCAATGCAACGGCTTGATTAATCTCTAATGGACAGGTCAGTGTCTCTGACCCTGCAAAGGAACGCATGATAGATTCTCAACTCCTGCTACTCATCAGTATTGCTTTTTTTGCCGGCTTTGCAGTGCAACGTGTCGGCTTACCTCCGCTCATCGGTTTTTTAGTGGCCGGTTTTGGCCTGAATGTCGCGGGTTTCAGTGCCGGTAGCCCTCTGAGCGCTCTGGCTGATCTCGGGGTAACGTTGCTGCTGTTTACCATCGGCCTCAAGCTGGATATCCGGCTGTTGATGCGCCGCGAAGTGCTGGTCGGCGCCAGTGGCTACACCCTGCTGTCATCCTTAAGTGTGGCGTTGGTTTTGACCTTGTTGAAGGTCACCACCTTGCTGCTGGTAATGCAGTTGGATTTTTCTAACGCTCTGCTGCTCGGCTTTGCGTTAAGTTTTTCCTCTACGGTACTGGCCGTCAAAGCCATGCAAGAGCGTGGAGAGCTGCTCAGTACCTATGGCCGATTAGCCCTTGGGATCTTAGTTATTCAAGATCTGTTCGCCGTCATCTTCTTAAGTGCCTCTACCGGTAAATTACCGCATCCGTGGGCGGCGTTACTGCTGCTGTTGCCACTGTGTCGTCCTGTGCTATATCGGCTGCTGGATAAACTCGGCCACGATGAGATTTTGGTGCTGGGTGGCATTTTCCTTGCTCTGATCCCAGGGGCGGCTCTGTTTAGCTGGTGTGGCTTGAAACCGGATCTGGGCGCGCTGATTATCGGGATGCTGTTTGCCGGTCATTCTCGCGCATCGGAACTGTCTAAATCGCTGTTCAATCTGCGCGAACTGTTCTTAATCTGCTTTTTCCTGCAAATCGGTCTTGAGGAGATCCCAAGCTGGCAAGGCTTAGGTATGGCGGTGTTACTGCTGTTTTTATTGCCAGTCAAAGCGGCGCTCTACTATCTGGCCGCACGTCTGTTTCGGTTTCGGATCCGTACCAGCTTACAGCTGGCGATGACCTTGTGTAACTACAGTGAATTTGGCCTGATTGTCGGCGGTATTGCCGTACGCCAAGGGTTACTCAGCAGCAGCTGGTTGGTGGTGCTGGCACTGACGACCGCGCTGTCATTCCTGATTTCTGTACCACTGAACAAGATGACCGATCGCTTGTATGCCATTTTACGCAAGCAGGCGAAACCAGATGAAAACCGCAATCTGCACCCTGATGACCGCCTGATTGACCCCGGCGATGCGCAAATCCTGGTTCTCGGCATGGGGCGCATTGGCTCTGGGGCTTATGATGAGCTGCGCGAGCGTTATGGCGATATTTTGCTCGGTATCGAGTCCAACCCCGAAAGCGTGCTCGCACATCGGCAAAGCGGACGTAACGTAATTCAAGGCGATGCCACTGACCCTGATTTTTGGGAGCGCGTACGACCGCGCGGCAATGTGAAGTTAATCTTGCTGGCGATGCCACACTGGCAAGTGAACCATTTTGCGCTGGATCACCTGCACCATCGTCAATTTACCGGCCGTATTGCCGCCATTGCCGAATACCAAGATGAAGTGGAAAAGCTAACCGGTGACGGTGTCCACGCCGCATTCAATATCTATAACGAAGCCGGTAGTGGTTTTGCTCGCCACGTGATCAGCCATTTATCCACCGATCAACTTTTTGGCCGTTTTGATGAGGATACGATAAAAACGCCAGCGGTAAGGATAACCAATATCTAACTAAACTCATTTATGGATGAAGATTCATCAATCAAGGTCAGAAAAAATGCTTGCAAAAATTCTGCGCCTTGGCACATTGAATGAACAAAACCTGTACGGCTCAGCTCCGATAGGTGAGCCGGTTTAAAAGATCGCAACTGCAAGGAAAGAAAGTATGTGTTCGATTTTTGGTATTTTAGAGCTGAAGTCTGATCCCAGTGAGCTGCGCAAAAAAGCCCTGGAGATGTCCAAATTACTGCGTCACCGTGGGCCAGACTGGTCCGGGATCTATGCCACAGACAAAGCCATCTTAGCGCACGAGCGCTTGGCGATTGTCGATGTGAATAACGGAGCTCAGCCACTGTTTAATGCCGAAAAGACCCACATCCTTGCGGTAAACGGTGAGATCTACAACCACAAAGCGCTGCGTGCCGCGCAGCCAGACTACGCGTTCCAAACTGATTCGGATTGCGAAGTGATTTTGTCACTGTATCAGCAGAATGGTCCTGACTTCCTTGACCAGCTGTACGGCATGTTTGCGTTTGTACTGTATGACGCCGAGCAAGATGCCTACCTGATTGGGCGCGATCATATCGGTATCATCCCGCTGTACATGGGGTATGACGAGCACGGTAACCTGTATGTGGCCTCTGAGATGAAAGCGCTGGTGCCGGTGTGCCGCACCATCAAAGAATTCCCAGCAGGCTCATATCTGTGGAGCAAAGACGGTGAGATCCGCCGTTACTATCAACGTGACTGGATGGAGTACGATGCGGTTAAAGATGCCGTCACCGATCCTAACCAGCTGCGTGAAGCCTTCGAAGATGCGGTGAAAAGCCATTTGATGTCTGATGTGCCGTATGGCGTATTGCTCTCTGGGGGGCTGGACTCGTCGGTGGTCTCCGCCATCACCAAAAAGTTTGCCGCCCGCCGTATTGAAGATAATGAGCAAAGCGAAGCTTGGTGGCCACAGCTGCACTCATTCGCGGTCGGACTCAAAGGCTCACCAGATCTGGCCGCCGCCCAAGAGGTCGCGAACCACCTTGGTACCGTACACCATGAGATCCATTTTACGGTGCAAGAAGGGCTGGATGCGATCCGCGATGTGATTTATCACATTGAGACCTATGATGTGACCACCATCCGCGCTTCAACTCCGATGTACCTGATGGCGCGTAAAATCAAAGCCATGGGCATTAAGATGGTGCTCTCCGGTGAAGGCTCCGATGAAGTGTTTGGTGGCTATCTCTACTTCCACAAAGCGCCTAACGCCAAAGAGCTGCACGAAGAGACCGTACGCAAATTGCTGGCCCTGCACATGTATGACTGCGCCCGCGCCAACAAAGCGATGGCCGCATGGGGTGTGGAAGCGCGCGTGCCATTCTTGGATAAACGCTTCTTAGATGTGGCCATGCGCATTAATCCGCAGGACAAAATGTGCGGCAATGGTAAAATCGAAAAGCATATCCTGCGTGAATGTTTTGCCCACTATCTGCCCGCCAGTATTGCATGGCGTCAGAAAGAGCAGTTTTCTGATGGCGTCGGTTACAGCTGGATTGACTCGCTAAAAGCGCAAGCCGAGCAGCAAGTGACCGAGCAACAGATGGCGACGGCACGTTTTCGTTTCCCTTACAACACGCCAACCACCAAGGAAGCCTACGTATACCGGGAAATCTTTGAAGAGCTGTTCCCACAACCTAGCGCAGCGGAGTGCGTGCCAGGCGGTCCATCGGTGGCCTGCTCGTCGGCTAAAGCCATTGAGTGGGATGAAGCTTTCAAAAATATGGCTGACCCATCCGGTCGCGCCGTCGCCGGTGTACACGTGGATGCCTACAAAGGCGCATAAGCCAAATAGCGCACTGACTTCACGCAATAGAACTCAGTCGCACTAAGTAACGCTCAGCAGTCCGGTCATGGTGTAATCACATCCTTAACATCGGCCGGACTGCATCAACACGCAAGACAGCTCATCGATAGACCAATTCACCCGCCACAACTTACTTAAATCAGCGCAAAAACGGATTTTCACCGTTCAAAATGCTGATTAACGCCTTTCTACATGATTCTTCGCGGCGAAAGTTGATTATCTCTTGACCATTTACATTATCGCGCTAGCGGGTAAAGTGAGAAGAGTGGAAAGTAGCGGTAAATTTGTCATGCCGAGCGCACACTTTTTCTGTGCTCTATCACACGAGTTTTGACAAACAACTGATTAATTTTTAAACTTTTCTTGTTTTTTTTTCACCAAACTGGTTGCAAGACAGGCAAACAGGGTAAAATTAGAAATCTTGGCATAAAAAAGGGTTGACGGTTTTCGCTGGGATACGCATAATGCGCCCCGCAACGCCGATGAGGTGACGCGATAAAAAAGATGGCTATGTAGCTCAGCTGGTTAGAGCACAGCACTCATAATGCTGGGGTCACAGGTTCGAATCCCGTCATAGCCACCATCTTTTTTTAGCGCGGAAGTGGCGAAATTGGTAGACGCACCAGATTTAGGTTCTGGCGCCGCAAGGTGTGTGGGTTCAAGTCCCTCCTTCCGCACCATGTCACTGATTTAGGTATTGCAGATTTACGAGATTGGGGTGTCGCCAAGCGGTAAGGCAGCGGGTTTTGATCCCGCCATGCCCAGGTTCGAATCCTGGCACCCCAGCCATCTCCTTGTTCGTTGAAAAACGGCAGAAGATGGGTGAAACAATACGATGGCTATGTAGCTCAGCTGGTTAGAGCACAGCACTCATAATGCTGGGGTCACAGGTTCGAATCCCGTCATAGCCACCATTTCACTGCGTAAATATTCTTTTGGGGTGTCGCCAAGCGGTAAGGCAGCGGGTTTTGATCCCGCCATGCCCAGGTTCGAATCCTGGCACCCCAGCCAATTTAAGTTGTATTGAATACCCGGATGGGGTGTCGCCAAGCGGTAAGGCAGCGGGTTTTGATCCCGCCATGCCCAGGTTCGAATCCTGGCACCCCAGCCATTCAATACACAGTTTCTGAAATCGTGAAAAACCGATCTTCGGGAGCACAACAGATTAATGGCTATGTAGCTCAGCTGGTTAGAGCACAGCACTCATAATGCTGGGGTCACAGGTTCGAATCCCGTCATAGCCACCATTAATTTGAAACACCTTGTTGGGGTGTCGCCAAGCGGTAAGGCAGCGGGTTTTGATCCCGCCATGCCCAGGTTCGAATCCTGGCACCCCAGCCACATTTTAAAGTGAAACACCTGTTGGGGTGTCGCCAAGCGGTAAGGCAGCGGGTTTTGATCCCGCCATGCCCAGGTTCGAATCCTGGCACCCCAGCCACTCTTCACGAAGTAAAAAGGCCTGCTTTTAGCGGGCCTTTTTGCTATCTGGCGTTCAGCTATTTCTTTCTCCCTTTCTCATTATTTGGGCTAGCCATGACTTGGCTAGGCGCTTCGGGCTGTATTTGAGCGCTGCGCGACACAAAAAAACCGGCGCTCGTGTGAGGTCGCCGGTTAGATAGGTTGTATATCCGTTCTATTTGAAGCGGCAGCAATGTTGGCTACGTTGCCGCAGCGCGCTGCCTTACCATGTTCTCTTCTTACACTGATCTTGTGCTCAGGGCGCTACAGGCCAAGCGCGTAACGCAGTGCCTGACGTTTGAGCACGCCAGACTTATCCGCAACCATCAGCCCGACATTGCGCAGCATACGCAGCGGCGGTAAATCGTTACTGAACAGGCCATAGAACAGATCCATACCCGATTGCATCAGTAAGTTATCCGGTCGACGGCGACACTCATAACGGCGCAGCACCGCCAGAGAGCCAATCTCTTCTTGATGGCTGACCGCACTGTCCAATACCTCCAGCAAGGCTTGCACATCTTTAAAGCCCAGATTGACGCCCTGCCCTGCCAGCGGATTAATGGTGTGCGCCGCATCCCCCAGCAATGCTAGTCCCGGTAACACATACTGCTGCGCATGACGACGCACCAGCGCGAACGCGCCTTTATCTAGCACCTCAAACTCGCCCAAACGCGCCGGAAAGGCTTGGCTGATAGCTTTGTGTAACTGCGCATTCGGCAATGCCGACAGCTGTTTGATGCGCGCCGGTTTGTCATACCACACCAGCGACCCATGCTGACCATACAGCGGCAAAAATGCCCGCGGGCCAGACGGATAAAAACGCTGCCACGTGGTGTCTTGCTGTGGTGCCGCGGTTTTTACCGTGACTAACAGGCAAGACTGACGATACTGCCAGCCACTTAAGCCGATACCGGCTTGGGCACGCACGCGTGATTGCGCGCCATCTGCGCCTGCGAGCAAGCGCGGTAGCCATTGACGGCCATCGGCCAAGGTCAGCCTCCAACGGTTATCCTCGCGCGTAAGGGTAAAGCCTTCGGACTCACACAGTAGCGTCACCTTTGGATGCGCCTGCAACGCTTGCCACAGAGCCAGCTGTATCACGCTGTTTTCCACGATATGACCGAGCTCGGGTAAATTGAGCTCTTGGGCTGAAAAGCGAGTCTGCGCGCCTTCCCACTCCCAGGTTTCTAAGTGGCGGTACGGACAGGTGCGCATGGCCTGAATCTGTGGCCAGACGCCTAAGCGCTGCAACAGCGCGACCGACGCCACACTGATGGCCGAAACGCGCACTTGCGGTGGCAGCTCTGCTGACCAAGGTTCGGGCTCGTGTTGTTCGAGCACGGTAACGCTGAGCCCCTGCTGCGCTGCACCAAGCGCCAAAGCCGCGCCGACCATGCCACCACCGACCACCAGCAGATCCGGTGTAAGCGTATGTTGTTGCCTGTCCATATCCATACCTGACATCTGTAAATATCATCTGTGATTATGCTTACGGTGAAGTGTACCGGATTTGCCCGCCGCACTCAGCGCCGAAGGCCACTGATTCACGAAAAAGTTCACGCCTAACTCAGACCTCGTTTTCCTACACTATGCCTTCACAGCCCCAAAAGCGGCCTTAGGTGCACAGCGGTTAAAAACCGATACGCAAACCAACTGGTCACCGGTCAGGTGAATGAGTAGAATAGTTCGCTTGCATACTGTCTGCCCGCCCCGACGGGCCGGCGTTTCACTTTGTTTTGGGCACTGAGATTCGATGACGAAGAAACTTCACATCAAAACCTGGGGCTGCCAGATGAATGAATACGATTCATCTAAAATGGCCGATCTGCTGGACTCCACTCACGGTTACCAGCTCACTGAAGAAGCAGAAGAGGCAGACGTTCTGCTGCTGAATACCTGCTCCATTCGGGAAAAAGCGCAGGAAAAAGTGTTCCATCAACTGGGACGCTGGAAAAACCTGAAAGAGAAAAACCCAGATCTGATCATCGGGGTGGGTGGTTGTGTGGCGTCACAAGAAGGCGACCATATCCGTCAGCGCGCGCCGTATGTGGATATCGTATTCGGCCCACAAACCCTGCACCGTTTGCCTGAGATGATCAATCGTCTGCGCGGCAATCGCAGCCCGATTGTGGACGTCAGCTTCCCTGAAATCGAGAAGTTTGACCGCCTGCCAGAGCCACGTGCGGAAGGCCCGACGGCATTCGTTTCTATCATGGAAGGCTGCAACAAATATTGTACTTACTGCGTGGTGCCGTATACCCGTGGTGAGGAAGTGAGCCGTCCGGCGGATGATATCTTGCTGGAAATCGCGCAATTGGCCGCACAAGGCGTGCGTGAGATTAACCTGCTGGGTCAAAACGTGAACGCGTATCGCGCCACTAACCATGATGGCAGCGAGTGCACCTTCGCCGAACTGCTGCGTTTGGTTGCTTCTATCGATGGTATCGACCGTTTGCGCTTTACCACCAGCCACCCGATCGAGTTTACTGACGACATCATCGCGGTGTACGAAGACACCCCTGAGCTGGTGAGCTTCCTGCACCTGCCGGTACAAAGCGGCTCCGATCGCATTTTGACCATGATGAAGCGTGCGCACACCGCGCTGGAATACAAATCGCTGATCCGCAAGATCCGCAAAGCGCGCCCAGGCATTCAGATCAGCTCTGACTTTATCGTCGGCTTCCCAGGTGAAACTCAGGAAGACTTCGAGCAGACCATGAAACTGATTGCCGATGTAGAATTCGACATGAGCTACAGCTTTGTCTTCTCTGCACGCCCAGGTACACCGGCAGCCGATATGCCGGATGATGTGCCGGAAGAAGAGAAAAAGCAGCGTCTGTACATTCTGCAAGAGCGCATTAACCAGCAAGCGATGCAGTTTAGCCGCCGTATGCTCGGCACCACACAGCGTATTTTGGTGGAAGGCTTGTCACGTAAGAGCGTGATGGAGCTGTCTGGCCGTACCGAGAACAACCGCGTGGTGAACTTCGAAGGTACACCGGATCTGATTGGTAAATTTGTTGATGTCGAAATCACCGATGTCAATCCGAACTCCCTGCGCGGTAAACTGCTGCGCACCGAAGATGAAATGAATCTGCGGGTCGTCGAGTCACCAGAGAGCGTGATCGCCCGTACCCGTAAGGAAGATGATTTAGGGGTTGGTACTTACGCACCTTAAATCCTCTTAAGCGCTTAACTGACACTGCCCGCGCTGCGGGCAGTAATTTAAGAGGTTGAATTTGAACAAGGTCTATACCCACGAAATTTCCCTGACCCCCGCGGATAACAAGCGTCTGCTGAGTCTGTGCGGCCCGTTTGACGACAACTTAAAACAGCTGGAGCGCCGTCTGGGCGTGGAAATTATCCGTCGAGATAACTTTTTCCAGATCTCTGGCAAACAACTGTGTGTAGAGGCGGTCAGTCAAATCCTCACGCGTTTGTATGTGGATACTGCGCCGGTCCGTGGCGTGATCCCTGATTTGGAGCCGGACCAAATCCATCTGGCCATCACCGAAAGTCGTGTGCTGGAGCAGGTCAATGCTGAGTTGCCGCAATACGGCAAAGAAGTAGTGATCAAAACCAAACGCGGTCTGATTAAGCCACGTACGCCAAATCAAGCCCATTACATTGCCAATATCCTTGGTCATGACATCACCTTCGGCGTCGGCCCAGCCGGTACCGGTAAAACCTATCTGGCGGTTGCGGCCGCAGTCGATGCCCTGGAGCGTCAAGAGATCCGTCGTATCCTGTTGACGCGTCCTGCGGTAGAAGCCGGTGAAAAACTGGGCTTCTTGCCGGGCGATCTGAGCCAGAAAGTCGACCCGTATCTGCGCCCGCTGTACGATGCGCTTTTCGAGATGCTGGGTTTTGAGCGCGTAGAAAAGCTGATTGAGCGCAACGTGATTGAAATCGCCCCGCTGGCTTACATGCGTGGCCGAACCTTGAACGATGCCTTCATCATTCTGGATGAAAGCCAGAACACCACCAGCGAACAGATGAAGATGTTCCTGACGCGGATTGGCTTTAATTCCAAAGCGGTGATCACCGGTGACGTCACGCAGGTTGACTTGCCACGTGGCCAGCGCTCTGGCTTGCGCCACGCCATTGAAGTGCTGAAGGATGTGGAAGATATCAGCTTCAACTTCCTCATGACCGAAGATATCGTGCGTCATCCGGTTGTCGCCCGTGTAGTGCAGGCCTATGAAGCGTGGGATGCACAAGACCAGCGTCACCGAGAAGAAAAGGCTGAACAGCGTCGCCTAGAAGCTTTAGCGCTGTCAGCGCCAGCAGCGACTTCGGAAGTGTCTGAAATTACAGCACTTGCTCCTACCAGTGAGAACGAATAATAATGAGCGTGGAACTCGATCTGCAGATTGCCTGTCAGAATGATACCGGTTTACCGGCCGCCGCTGACTTTCAGCGTTGGCTCGATGGCGCAGTGCTCGGCTTTCAACCGGAAGCCGAAGTTACCATCCGCATTGTGGATGAAGAAGAAAGCCATCATCTAAATTTAACCTATCGCGGCAAAGATAAGCCTACCAATGTGTTATCTTTCCCGTTTGAAGCCCCGCCAGGCATTGAACTGCCGTTGCTGGGCGATCTGATTATCTGCCGTCAGGTTGTTGAAGCCGAAGCGGTAGAGCAACAAAAGGAGCTTTCGGCCCACTGGGCTCATATGGTGGTACACGGCAGTTTGCATCTGCTGGGCTATGATCATATTGAGGACGAAGAAGCCGAAGAAATGGAGTCTTTGGAAACGGAAATCATGCAGGAGATGGGGTATCCCGATCCGTATGCTGCCGAAAAAGACCTGGATTAACTAACTAAATAGAGCACATGAGCGACGACCATTCGCAAAACACTGATGGCCCCAGTCAGAAAAAGGGATTCTTCAGTCAGCTGTTAACCCAGCTTTTTCACGGTGAACCGAAAAACCGTGATGAACTGTTTGAGGTCCTGCGGGACTCCGAGCAGAACGAGCTGATCGATCAGGAAACCCGCGAGATGATCGAGGGTGTCATGGAAATCTCCGAACTGCGTGTTCGCGATATCATGATTCCCCGTTCTCAGATCGTTACCCTGAAGGTCAACCAGTCACTGGATGAGTGTATTGACGTGATTATTCAATCCGCCCATTCACGCTTTCCGGTGATCAGCGAAGACAAAGATCATATCGAAGGCCTGCTGATGGCCAAGGATCTGCTGCCGTTTATGCGCAGCGATGCCGAGCCGTTTGCCATCAGCAAAGTGCTGCGCCCTGCCGTGGTAGTGCCAGAAAGTAAGCGGGTTGACCGCATGCTGAAGGACTTCCGCTCACAGCGCTACCACATGGCTATCGTGATCGATGAATTCGGTGGGGTGTCCGGTCTGGTAACCATCGAAGACATTCTCGAGGAGATCGTCGGCGAGATTGAAGATGAGTACGACGAAGAGGACGATCGTGATATTCGTCAGCTGAGCCGGCATACCTTTGCGGTCAATGCCCTCGCCCCGATTGACGAGTTCAATGACGCCTTTGGCACCCACTTCAGTGATGAAGAGGTCGACACTATCGGTGGTCTGATCATGCAAAGCTTCGGCCATCTTCCCGCGCGGGGAGAGCAGGTCACCATCGATGGCTATCAGTTTAAGGTCACCATGGCGGACAGCCGCCGGATAATTCAAGTGCGGGTAACCATTCCCGACGATGCCCCTCAACCTGATTTGGCTGACTGAGCTGTATGATGCAACTGTTAACTCGCCGGCGGTTTGCGCTACCGCTGGCGGCGCTGTTTGGCGCCTTGGGTACACTGGCCTACTCCCCGTTTGATTTTTGGCCATGTGCTCTGCTGTCTTTGATGGGATTACTCCTGCTGACCTTAAACCGTTCGGCCAAACAGGCTGCGTTGGTTGGGTTTGTCTGGGGGTTTGCCCTGTTTATCACCGGCATTAGCTGGATCAACGTCAGTATCCAGCAATTTGGCGGGTTACCGGTGGCGGTCGGTTGGGTATTGGTGGCATTACTGGCTGCCTACCTGTCGCTCTATCCGGCGCTGTTTGCCGCCTTACTGGCGCGTCTCTTGCCGTATGCCAATGCTGCGCGTTTGGTGTTTGCCGCACCGGTACTGTGGACCTTCACCGAGTTTCTGCGCGGCTGGATGCTCACCGGCTTCCCGTGGCTGCAATTTGGCTATACCCAGATTGATGGCCCACTGCGGGGACTTGGGCCCATCACTGGCGTGCAAGGCATTACCTTTGCCCTGATGCTCATCAGTGGCCTGCTGACGCTGGCGCTGGTGCGTCGTAAGGTGATCCCTGCCGTAGTCGCGGTCGCACTGCCACTCGCGGCATTGCCGCTGGCTAATCTGCATTGGGTGAAAGCCGATGGCGAGCGCAAAATCAACGTGGCGCTGGTTCAGGGCAATATCGATCAGGAGCTCAAGTGGGAGCCAGCGTATCGGATCCCGACACTGCAAACTTACCTCGATATGTCACGTCCGTATCTGCAACGCGGCGATCTGGTGATTTGGCCGGAAGCGGCGATTCCATCACTGGAAACCGAGGAAAATGAGCTGCTGAGCATGCTCGATAGCATCACCCGCAGCAATAAATCGATGCTGATCACCGGCGTGGTGGATCGTAATCCGCAGACCAAGCAGTTCTTTAACACGGTGATTGTGCTCGGCGATCCGCAAGAGACGTATCAATATCCAACCCGTAACCGCTATAACAAGAACCATCTGGTGCTGTTTGGCGAATACGTACCGTTTGAAGGTTTGCTACGCGAAATTGCGCCGCTGTTCAATCTGCCGATGTCTTCATTTAGCCGCGGCGATGACCTACAGCCGGATCTGCGGGCCGGTCAATTCCATCTGGAAACCGCTATCTGCTACGAAATTATTCTGGGCAGCCGGATGCGCGCTAATTTCCTGCAAAATCCAGATACCGATTTCCTGCTGACTGTCTCTAATGATGCGTGGTTTGGTCACTCTATCGGCCCGTGGCAGCATTTCCAGATGGCACGCATGCGCGCTCTGGAACTGGGTCGTCCGCTACTACGCGCCACCAATAACGGCGTCACTGCCGTGATTGATAGCAATGGCGAAATTCAGCAGCAGATCCCGCAATTCAAAACTGCGGTGCTGAGCGCGACCGTGGTGCCGATGCGCGGTGAAACGCCCTATGCTCGGTTTGGTGACTGGCCATTGTGGATTGCATCACTTTTAGCCATCGCAGCGGCGGCGGTTTTACGTCAGCGCCGTTAATAGCAAGTGACGCCAGCTGTGTAGCCACACCTTAAGCAACGCATCTGCGCCATAATGAAAAACGCCGTCCTAGGACGGCGTTTTTGTTGTCTTGAATATCATCAATCCGCGTTACGGCTGAAATGGCTGACGGCTAAACTCGGTACCGCCGCATTTTGGACACACCGGCAACACATCTGGATGGTTGAACACCAAACGATGATGGCAATGTTCGCACACCAGATTCCCCAAACCGACAATCTCGCCGCTTTGGTATACCCCGTGGTGGGTTACATCATCAATCACCTCACGCCATTCCAGCTGGGTTTTATCGGTGATCTCCGCCAACCCCTGCCAGATACTTTCTTTCAGGCTCAGGTAGAACACCCCGTCTTTGAACGCCGCCTTGCTCTCTTCATATGACTGCGCAAACTCCGCCAAGTCACGTTCGATATAAGCATTGATCAGAGCCAACTCATCACGGGTCAGATCGCTGGTTGCATTCAGATAAGCTTCGGTGGTCTCCACCGCCTTATTAATCTGGTGTTCACCGGTTTGCAAATCACGGGTGAAACGCTCGATAAACGCCTGATAGTACTTTGTCCACTTACTCATCATGCCTCCTCAGCCTGCAAGGCTGTACCGGTAGATAGCGGCTTGTTCGCGGCCAGCAACACCACAACGGGCGCTGCTCTATTCAGTGTAATCTGCAAGAAAAGAGTACTCCATCGACAGCAAAACACTAAACTCCGACGGGAAAAGCCGGTTGCTATTGTTGCACCTTGCTTCAATACGTTATTCTATGAGAATTTCTAAGTGTGATACTTAACTAACCCCACAGAATTCTGGATTGTCAGCATGCAAGAGCAATACCGCCCGGAAGACCTTGAAGGCAAGGTTCAGCAACATTGGGATACCAAAAAAACGTTTCAGGTTACCGAAGATGCCAGCAAAGAGAAGTTTTATTGCCTCTCCATGTTCCCGTATCCGTCCGGCCGCCTGCACATGGGTCACGTGCGTAACTACACCATCGGTGATGTGATCTCCCGCTACCAGCGCATGCAGGGCAAAAATGTACTGCAGCCTATCGGTTGGGATGCGTTCGGTCTGCCAGCAGAAAACGCGGCGATCAAAAACAAGACCGCGCCAGCACCGTGGACTTACGACAACATCGAATACATGAAAAACCAGCTGAAAATGCTGGGCTTTGGCTATGACTGGAAGCGTGAAATCGCTACCTGCAAGCCAGAATACTATCGTTGGGAGCAGTGGTTCTTCACCAAACTGTACGAAAAAGGTCTGGTCTACAAGAAAACCTCTTCCGTGAACTGGTGCCCGAATGACCAAACCGTTCTGGCTAACGAGCAAGTAATCGAAGGTTGCTGCTGGCGTTGCGACACCAAAGTTGAACAGAAAGAGATCCCACAGTGGTTCATCAAGATCACTGACTACGCCGATCAGCTGCTGAGCGATCTGGACGGTCTGAACGAATGGCCAGACATGGTGAAAACCATGCAGCGCAACTGGATTGGCCGCTCAGAAGGGGTCGACATCACCTTTGATATCGACGGCATGGATGACACGCTGACCGTGTACACCACCCGTCCAGATACCTTCATGGGCGTGACCTATGTTGGTATTGCCGCCGGTCACCCACTGGCGCAAAAAGCCGCTGAGAACAACCCAGAGCTAGCTGCATTCATCAACGAATGCCGTAACACCAAGGTGGCCGAAGCTGAGCTGGCAACCATGGAGAAAAAAGGCGTGGCCACCGGCCTGTACGCTATCCACCCACTGAACGGCCGCAAGGTGCCAGTATGGGTAGCGAACTTTGTACTGATGGGCTACGGCACCGGCGCAGTCATGGCGGTACCGGCGCACGATCAGCGCGATTATGAATTTGCCACCAAGTACAGCCTGCCAATTGATGCAGTAATCAAACCGGCTGACGGTAGCGAGCTGGATATTTCCGCTCAGGCATACACTGAAAAAGGCATTCTGTTTAACTCTGGTGAGTTCGACGGTCTGGACTTCGACGGTGCGTTCAATGCCGTCGCTGACAAGCTGAACAGCATCGGTAAAGGTGAGCGCCGCGTGAACTTCCGTCTGCGTGACTGGGGTGTGTCTCGTCAGCGTTACTGGGGCGCGCCAATTCCAATGATCACATTGGAAGACGGCACCGTAATCCCAACGCCAGAAGACATGCTGCCGGTCGTGCTGCCAGAAGACGTGACCATGGACGGCGTACAAAGCCCAATCAAAGCCGATCCAGAGTGGGCGAAAGTGACCGTTAACGGTCAGCCAGCCCTGCGCGAAACCGACACCTTCGATACCTTCATGGAATCCTCTTGGTATTACTCACGTTATACCTGCCCGGATTACAACGACGGTATGCTGAACCCAGCAGCGGCTAACTACTGGCTGCCAGTGGATCAGTACATCGGTGGTATCGAGCACGCGACCATGCACCTGCTGTACTTCCGCTTCTTCCACAAGCTGCTGCGTGATGCGGGTCTGGTTAACTCCGACGAGCCAGCCAAGCGTCTGCTGTGCCAAGGCATGGTTCTGGCTGATGCATTCTACTACACCGGTAGCAACGGCGAGCGTATTTGGGTATCCCCAACCGACGCTATCATCACCGAGCGTGATGACAAGGGTCGCATCCTGAAAGCACAAGACCAAGACGGCCATGAGCTGGTGTATGCCGGCATGAGCAAGATGTCGAAGTCCAAGAACAACGGTATCGATCCACAAGAAATGGTGGAAAAATACGGTGCTGACACCGTGCGTCTGTTCATGATGTTCGCCTCTCCAGCCGAAATGACACTGGAATGGCAAGAGTCTGGCGTTGAAGGTGCGAACCGCTTCCTGAAGCGTCTGTGGCGTCTGGCCTTTGAACATCTGGCACAAGGCCCTGTTAGTGCGCTGGATGTGGCTGCGCTGAACGCAGATCAGAAAGCACTGCGTCGCGATCTGCACAAAACCATCGCTAAAGTGAGCGACGACATCGGCCGTCGTCAGACCTTCAACACCGCGATTGCGGCTGTGATGGAGCTGATGAACAAGCTGACCCGTATGCTACAAGAGACCGAGCAAGATCGCGCACTGCTGCAAGAAGCGCTGATGGCGGTGGTACGTATGCTGTACCCAATCACACCGCACATCTGCTTTGCTCTGTGGCAAGAGCTGGGCGGCGAAGGTGATATCGACGTTGCTCCATGGCCAGTGGCTGACGAAGCGGCAATGGTCGAAGACAGCAAGCTGGTCGTGGTACAGGTGAACGGTAAGCTGCGCGGTAAAGTGACTGTTGCGGCCGATGCCACCGAAGAGCAAGTGAAGGAAGTAGCCTTTGCTGATGCCAACATCGCCAAACACATGGAAGGCGTGAGCATCCGTAAGGTGATCTACGTACCTGGCAAACTGCTGAACGTGGTTGTCGGCTAACACAGGAGCATTTACGTGCTGAAAGCATCGCTACTCAAGCCGTTAATGACAATCCTGACCGTGGTGGCATTAGCCGCCACGGCGGGCTGCGGTTTCCATCTGCGTGGGACAACTCAAATCCCACAACCGCTACAGAAAATGAGCCTGCAAAGCTATGACCCGTACGGCCCGCTAACCCGCGCGGTACGCGAGCAGATGCAGCTCAATGACATCACCATCGTCAGTGATACCACGCCAGGTGTACACCAGTTACCGACGCTGCGTATCAACAGCTCCGGCCAAGGCGATGCGGTCGTGTCAGTTTTCCGTAACGGTATTGCCGCCGAGAAAAACATTACTCTGAACGTGAATGCCAGCGTATTGATCCCAGGTCAGGATCTCTATCCGCTGTCTGTTCAGGTAACCCGTTCTTTCTTCGATAACCCAAATACTGCACTCGCCAAAGCAGCTGAAGAAGATTTGCTGCGCGACGAGATGTATGAGGAAGCGGCCCGCCGCCTGATGCTGAAATTGCTGACTATTCAGGCCCGTACCCCAGCGGCTACGGACACCCTGCCGGCCAACTCTGCGCCGGCACAATAATCTGAACCTGATGAATAAAATTTATCCGGAACAACTTGGCGCGCAACTGCAACACGGGCTGCGCGCCTGTTACCTGCTCCTTGGTAACGAACCGCTGCTGTTGCAAGAAAGTCTCGATACCCTACGCCAGCACGCCCGTCAACACGGCTTCGAAGAGCGCCACAGTTTTACCCTTGATAATAGAACCGATTGGGATGCTATTTTTGACTGCGCCCAAGCCATGAGTCTGTTTTCCGCTCGGCAAATTATCGAGCTCACCTTGCCGGAAAGCGGCCCCGGCGCGCATAACAGCGAACCCTTGGTTACGCTGGCCGGCATGTTACATCCCGATATTTTGCTACTGATCCAAGGCGGCAAGCCAACCCGCGCGCAAGAAAACAGTAAATGGTTTAAAGCGCTGTCGCAGCAAAACGCTACCTTGGTCAGCTGCCAGACGCCGGAGTTAGCCCAGCTTCCGCGTTGGGTTAGCCAGCGTGCTCGTTCGCTGAAACTGCAACTCGATGAACCGGCGCTCAATTTGCTGTGCCATTGCTACGAAGGCAATCTGCTGGCGCTGGGTCAGGCTCTTGAGCGCCTGCGCCTGCTGTTTCCCGATGGCAAATTATCACTGCCGCGCGTCGAGTCTGCCGTTAACCAGTCCGCGCACTTTACCCCTTATCACTGGCTGGATGCGCTCCTCGAAGGCAAGACCAAACGCGCCCTGCGCATTTTGGAGCAGCTGAAAAACGAAGATGTCGAACCTGTGATCTTGTTGCGTACTCTGCAACGGGAATTACAGCTCGTGCTGCAATTTCACCAGCAGATGCAATGCGGTATACCGCTGCGCACTCTGTTCGATCAGCATAAAGTGTGGCAAAACCGTCGTCCGTTACTGACTCATGCAGTCCAGCGCCTGACCTTGCCACAGCTCACGGTCCTGTTCACGCAACTTGCCGCGCTTGAACGCAGCGTCAAACAAGATTACAGCAGCAATCCGTGGCCAGCACTGCAAACCCTCAGCTGTGGTGTGTGTGGCCATGTGTTGGATCTGGGGTCACCATCGACATGACTGAGCATGCGTTATCCCCAGCAGCCACGCTGCCAATCATCGGTCTATATGGCGGCACCTTTGATCCGCTGCATCGCGGTCATTTAGAGCCAGTACAAGCCTTAGCCCGCACCTTGCAACTGAGCCAAGTGCGGCTGATACCCAACAATGTGCCGCCACACCGGGCACAACCGGTCGCATCTGCCGCCCAGCGCGCCGAGATGGTGCGTCTCGCCTGCGCAGCTAACCCGCTGTTTGTGCCGGATTTACGCGAACTGCAACGCAGCACACCGTCCTACACCATCGAAACGCTGGAAGAAGTGCGCCGTGAGATAGGCCCGCACCAACCGTTGGCCTTTATCATCGGTCAAGATTCCCTGCTCACGTTGCCCAGCTGGTTTCGCTGGCAGGAGCTGACGGACTACGCGCACTTACTGGTATGCGCGCGCCCCGGTTATGCGCGGATGCCGGATGATGCGGCATTTCAGCGCTGGCTACAGCCGCGCTTGACCACGGATTGCAACGTGCTGCACCACCAACCGGCCGGCACGGTATTTTTGGCCGAAACACCGGAATATCCTATTTCAGCCACCGCCATCCGCCAGCGTTTGCAAAACGGACAACCGTGTGATGACTGGCTTACCTGCGAAGTGGCCACCTACATCACACAGCATGGCCTGTACTCATCACGCTAGTCGCATGCTATACTCCGCCGCCTATTTTCGGCTAACTGCATATCACCGGAACTGATTTCCGGTCAGGGGGAACCTTTGCAAGGCAAGACACTCCAAGACTTTGTTATTGATAAAATTGACGATCTGAAAGGCCAAGATATCCTGCCTTTAGATGTACGCGGCAAGTCCAGCATCACCGATTACATGGTGATCGCTACCGGTACATCAAGCCGTCATGTCTCTTCCATTGCTGACTATGTGGCTAAAGAAGCCCGTCTGGCAGGTGCGGATATGATGGGGATCGAAGGTACACAAACCGGTGAATGGGTGATCGTGGATCTGGGTGATGTGATTGTGCACATCATGCAAGAAGAGAGCCGCGCCCTGTACCAACTGGAAAAACTCTGGAGCTAAGCGGTGAAACTGCAACTGGTCGCGGTCGGCACCAAAATGCCGGCCTGGGTTGAAACGGGCTTTCAAGAATATGTGCGCCGTTTCCCCAAAGACATGCCGTTTGAACTGCTGGAAATTCCAGCCGGAAAGCGCGGCAAAAATGCCGATATCAAGCGCATTCTGGAAAAAGAAGGCGAACAAACACTGGCGGCCATCCCAAAAGGCAACCGGATTGTAACGCTGGATATTCCGGGCAAACCGTGGACGACCGAGCAATTGGCCGAACAGCTGGAGCGCTGGAAGCAAGATGGCCGCGATGTCAGCTTTTTGATTGGCGGACCGGAAGGTCTGGCGCCGTCGTGTAAAGCGGCTGCGGACCAAAGTTGGTCTTTATCTCCCCTGACCTTACCACATCCGCTGGTACGGGTCGTGGTGGCAGAAAGTTTATACCGGGCGTGGAGCATCACAGCTAACCACCCTTATCACCGGGAATAATTACGCTGTTTACAGCATTATCATTGGGATTGTTATAGCGGATGAAGCAGGATCGTACGCATTTTCGGGATCACTCGTCGGAAAGCGCGTTATTTTTTCGCCGGGCCATTGTCGCCTTTATCGGCATTCTGCTGTTAAGCGGTGTTCTGGTTGCCAATCTGTACCACCTTCAGGTGCAGAACTACGAAGACTACCAGACCCGCTCCAATGATAACCGGATCAAACTGCTGCCGATCCCGCCGAGTCGGGGTCTGATTTATGACCGCAACGGCATCTTGCTGGCGGAAAACCGCACCGTCTTCCAATTAGAGATGGTGCCGGAGAAAGTCGACAGCGTCGATAAGACGCTGGCTGCTTTGCGTCCCATTGTTGGCCTGACCGACGAAGATATCGCCAACTTCCGTAAAGAGCGCAAGCGCTCACGCCGTTTTAGCTCTATCCCAATTAAAACGCCGCTCAATGAAGAGCAGGTGGCCCGTTTTGCCATCAACCAATACCTCTTCCCCGGCGTGGAAGTGAAAGGCTACCTGAAGCGTTACTACCCGTATGGGGAGGCGCTGACGCACGTCATCGGCTATGTAGCCAAAATTAACGATAAAGACGTCGTGCGACTGGATAAAGAAGGTCGACTGGCCAACTACGCCGGTACCCACGATATCGGTAAGCTCGGCATCGAGAAATACTACGAAAATATCCTGCACGGCCAAGTGGGCTCAGAAGAAGTTGAGGTCAACAACCGCGGCAAGGTGATCCGCAAACTGCGTGAACAACCGGCTACTGCCGGTCAAAACATTACGCTGAGCTTAGATCTGGAGCTGCAGCAATATATCGAACGTATTCTGGGTAAACGCCGCGGAGCGGTCGTGGTGATGGATCCTCGCGATGGCAGCATTCTTGCGATGGTCTCCAGCCCAAGTTATGACCCGAACCTGTTCGTCAACGGTATTCCGAGCAAGACCTATAGCGCCCTGCTCAACGATCCAGATCGCCCGCTGATTAACCGGACCACCCAAGGCACCTATCCTCCGGCCTCCACCGTCAAACCATTGATTACTGTGGCGGCGCTGGAATCTGGCGCGATCACCACCAAAACCACGCTGTTTGACCCTGGTTGGTGGAAACTGCCGGGTTCCGAAAAACGCTACCGCGACTGGAAAAAGTGGGGCCACGGTCAGCTGAATATCACCAAAGCCATTGAAGAATCGGCAGATACCTTCTTCTATCAGGTTGCCTACGACATGGGCATCGATCGCCTGTCTGAGTGGATGAAAAAATTCGGCTTCGGCCAGTATACCGGCGTGGATATCTCGGAAGAGCGCTCGGGCGTCATGCCATCACGGGAATGGAAAATGGCCCGTTATCGTAAGCCGTGGTATCAGGGCGATACCATTCCGGTGGGGATCGGCCAAGGTTACTGGACCGCAACCCCATTGCAGCTAGCTAAAGCCATGACCATCTTGATCAACGATGGCGAAGTGAAACCGCCACACCTGTTAAAGAGCATTCAGGGTAACGGCATCACCATGAACTATCCGGAAGAAAATCTGCCCTCGATTGGCGTGAAAGACTCCGGCTACTGGGAAATCGCCAAAGACGGTATGTACGGCGTGAATAACCGACCAAACGGTACAGCCCGTCGCTCATTTGCTGGCACGCCGTACAAGTCCGCCGGTAAGTCGGGTACTGCGCAGGTATTTAGTCTGGCACCAAACCAGACTTACGATGCGAAGAAGCTGGCCAATTACCTGCACGACCATGCTTGGTTCACCGGTTTTGCACCGTATGACAACCCACAAGTCGTCGTCTCCATTTTGCTGGAGAACGCCGGTGGCGGCTCCACCAACGGTGCACCAATCGCACGTAAGATTTTCGACCATATTTTGCTGGGTAAGAACGATACCGATCTGCCGGCTGCGACACAGGATCATACTCCGAATGACTGATACCAATCCCAATCGCCCTCGTTCATTCTGGGATCGCATTCATATCGATCTCCCGCTGCTGACAGGGTTGTTACTGCTGCTGATGATGGGCGCGTTTGTGATGTACAGCGCCAGCGGTCAGGACATCGACATGATGGAGCGTAAAATCGCGCAGGTCAGCTTAGGTCTGCTGGCGATGTTCGGCATGGCGCAAATTCCACCGCGCGTGTATGAAAGCTGGGCACCGTACCTGTATATCGTCGGGGTGATTTTGCTGGTGCTGGTTGACCTGTTCGGTGCGATCTCCAAAGGGGCGCAGCGCTGGCTGGACTTAGGCTTCATCCGCTTTCAGCCTTCCGAGCTAATCAAACTGTCGGTACCGCTGATGGTGGCGCGTTTTATCAGCCGCGAGCCATTACCGCCCTCGTCACGTAACACGGTGATTGCGCTGATCCTGATCTTTGTCCCAACTTTACTGGTTGCAGCGCAACCGGACTTGGGGACCTCGGTGCTGGTTGCCAGCTCGGGTCTGTTCATCGTGTTCTTATCCGGCATCAGCTGGTACTTCATTTTGGGCGCGGTATTGTTGATCGCCGCCTTCGTGCCGGTGCTGTGGTTCTTCCTGATGCACGATTATCAGCGCACGCGGGTACTGACTCTGCTTAACCCAGAAAGTGATCCGCTGGGCGCCGGTTACCACATTATCCAATCCAAAATTGCCATCGGCTCAGGTGGCGTGTTCGGTAAAGGTTGGCTGCACGGTACCCAGTCCCAGCTGGAGTTTTTGCCAGAGCGCCACACGGACTTTATTTTCGCGGTGATCGCCGAAGAGCTGGGGATGATCGGCTTCTTAGTGTTGCTGGCCTTGTACCTGTTTGTTATCGCCCGTGGCCTAGTGATCGCGTCACGTGCGCAGACCGCCTTTGGCCGTCTGCTAGCTGGGGGGATCACCCTGATCTTCTTTGTGTATGTATTTGTGAATATTGGTATGGTCAGTGGTATCCTTCCGGTGGTGGGCGTACCGCTGCCACTGATCAGTCATGGTGGTACTTCCATCATTGCTCTGATGGCCGGTTTTGGTATCGTGATGTCTATCCATACCCACCGTAAAATGTTATCTAAAAACGTATGAGGGACTTCATGCGCAATTTACGCGTTTCCGCAATTGTCTTCAGTTTGCTGCTGGCAGGATGTGCCGCCCAGCAGCCAGCGCCACATCAGGATGCGGCCAATCAGCCACAAGATCAGGGTGAAGAGACACAATCTTTTGCTCTGGATATGTCGCCACAAATGGAGACGCTGGGTAGCGCCGTACCGGTTAATCACGAAGCCAGTGAGCCTGAGTATGCACAACCTGCAGCGCGCAGCGCAGAGAGCGGCGCAGACAACTCTTACGCTACAAGCAGCGATTCGGATAACAGTTATGCCAGCAGTGCCGCGCAGCCAACCCTGAGCCAGCCAGGCTCGATTGAAGATGCGCCGGCGAAGCAGCAAGCCTTGCCGATGTACAGCAACACCGATCAAAACGGTGTCACCACCATGGTCAGTACCGAAGGCAACAACACGCGCATTCACTTTGCCGCCCCTGCCGGTGAGCCCGAAGTGATCCCCGAGCCTGCCGCGGCAGCGCCGGTCGCCTCCCGCACCGCGACAACACACACTTACACACCTGCCGCCAGCAGCTCTGATGGCTACATGGTGCAAGTGGTCGCTATCAGTAATGCGGAGCGGGCCAAACAATTGCTTACTCAGCTTAAACAAAGTCACCAAGTCAGCGGTAAAATCGAACCGGCTGGTGCGTTTTACCGAGTTCAGCTAGGACCGCTGAGCTCACGTGCACAAGCTGAGGAACTCCGAGACAGTCTGAAGGTCGAAAACTATCAGCAAGCGTTTGTTTTAGCGGGCGCCGGACGCTGATAAAACCCGCCCTGTCAGTGAGGGTAGCGGATACCTTGTTCATTTAACTTTTTGTTTCACCATGGAAGAAGTCACACACAGACCATGAAATTAACTACATTTACCCAATCTATTCGGGCTCTGCTGCTCGGTACTCTATCGGTTTCCGCATGCTATGCGCAGGCAGATACCACCATTCCTGCAGCGCCTGAAATCGCGGCGAAGTCTTATATCCTGATTGATTACAACTCAGGAAAAGTACTGGCTGAGCGCGATGCCGATATGAAGGTTTTGCCGGCCAGTCTGACCAAGATGATGACCAGCTACGTTATCGGCCGCGAAATCAAAGCCGGTAAAATCTCGCCGGACGACATGGTCACCGTGAGCAAAAACGCATGGAGCAAAAACTACCCGGACTCCTCCAAGATGTTTATCGAGGTGGGTAAGCAGGTCAAAGTGGCTGACCTGAACCGCGGTATCATCATTCAATCCGGTAACGATGCGTGTGTGGCAATGGCTGAACACGTTGCCGGTAGCGAAGATTCCTTCGCCGACATGATGAACAACTATGCCAAGCAGCTGGGCATGACCAACTCCCACTTCATGAACCCACACGGTTTGGATAACCCAGATCAGTACAGTACCGCACGCGATTTGGCGACACTGGGCGCCGCGCTGATCCGTGATGTGCCGGATGAGTACGCCGTGTATAAGGAAAAATCCTTTACCTATAACGGGATCACCCAGCCAAACCGTAACTCCCTGCTGTGGGACAAGAGCATGAATGTGGACGGGATCAAAACCGGTCACACCGCCGCAGCCGGTTATAACTTGGTGACTTCCGCGACAGAAGGCCAGATGCGTCTGGTTGCCGCAGTCATTGGTGCTTCCAGTTCACAACAGCGCGCGGCAGAAAGTAAAAAACTGCTGACATGGGGCTTCCGTTTCTTTGAAACCATCGAGCCTCTGAAAGCCGATCGCGAATTTACCAAAGAGCGCGTTTGGTTCGGTGACAAGTCAGAAGTTAGCCTCGGCGTGCTGAAAAATGTTTACCTGACCGTACCACGTGGTCGCGTTAACGATCTGAAAGCGCACTTTGTGCTGGATAAAGAGCTGAAAGCACCACTTAAGCGTGGCGAAGCGGTCGGTAAAATCTACTTCCAGCTGGATGGCAAAGATATTGATACTCAGCCGCTGGTGGTATTAAATAACGTCGAAGAAGGCGGGATCTTTAGCCGTCTGATGGATTACTTCACTTTACTGTTCCACCGTTGGTTTGGCTAATTTCGCCCCCATATAGTAAACAGTAACGCGTAACAACGTTATCTCAAGGATGATCCCGGCCTCTTGCCGGGATCGTTTTTTGTTGCGGCCAATAGCGTACAACGCAAGAAGGTCAGCATACAAAGATATGCTGACAAGGCTGCAGATTCGTGCGGATAATACACACCGCCTTAGCGCGATGCGAATAACACGCATCCCATCCGGTGCTCGTATTCCTGTTAGAGAGTAGGGATACCCTTTAATTTTATCTGGCAACGGAGGCACTCACTCCCCTGATAGGAGACATGATTATGCAAAAGACCAAACTGAATGAACTGCTGGAATTCCCGTGCTCTTTCACTTACAAAGTCATGGGTCTGGCACAGCCAGAATTGGTAGACAAAGTACTGAACGTTGTGCAAAAGCATGCGCCGGGCGATTACACCCCAAGCGTTAAGCCAAGCAGCAAAGGTAACTACCACTCCGTATCTGTGACGATCACCGCAACCCATATCGATCAGGTCGAAACCCTGTACGAAGAGCTGGGTGCCATCGATATCGTACGTATGGTGCTGTAATCAGGCTTTCGCTTGTCCGGCAACACCGTATAATGCACCTGATAATCACAACTTTATGGTGATGCTTTTGCAACATCAAACTTTGATTGTACGCCGTCTGGGCATGCAGGATTACGCATCGGTCTGGCAAGCGATGCATGACTTCACTGATCAGCGCAGCGAAAATTGCGCTGATGAAGTGTGGCTGGTCGAACATCCACCGGTCTTCACCCAAGGCCAAGCAGGCAAGGCTGAGCACTTACTGGCCTGTGGTGATATTCCGGTGATCCAGTCTGATCGCGGGGGTCAGGTCACCTACCATGGTCCGGGTCAAATCGTTATGTATGTGTTGGTGGATCTGCGCCGTCGCCGTCTCGGTGTTCGCGAGTTGGTCAGCCATATCGAAAACACCGTCATCAATACACTGGCCCACTTCTCCCTGACCGCCGCAGCGCGTGCCGATGCTCCCGGCGTCTATATTGATAATAAAAAAATCTGCTCTCTGGGTCTGCGGATCCGGCGGGGCTGCTCGTTCCACGGACTGGCCCTCAATATTAATATGGATTTGTCTCCCTTCACCCGAATCAACCCTTGCGGATACGCCGGCATGGAGATGACTCAGACAAAAGATCTGGGCGGTCCTGAAACGGTGGCAGAGGTCGAGCCGGTTCTGGTGCAGGAATTTATCAAATTACTCGGTTACTCCGGTGCTGAGTATTCTAGTTGGAAACCACTGACCAATGAGTAAACCTATTCAGATTGAACGGGGCGTGAAATACCGCGATGCCGATAAAATGGCATTGATTCCGGTGAAAAACGTTGCCGCTGAACAGAGTGAGCGCCTGCGTAAGCCCGAGTGGATGAAAATCAAGCTGCCCGCTGATTCCACCCGGATCCAAGAAATCAAATCTGCCATGCGCCACAACGGTCTGCACTCGGTGTGTGAAGAAGCTTCTTGCCCGAATCTGGCTGAATGCTTTAACCACGGCACCGCGACCTTCATGATCCTCGGCGCTATCTGTACCCGTCGCTGCCCGTTCTGCGATGTGGCACATGGCCGTCCACTGCCGGTTGATCCGGAAGAAGCCGCCAAACTTGGCCGTACTATCCGTGATATGAAGCTGAAGTATGTGGTGATCACCTCGGTCGATCGCGATGACCTACGCGACGGCGGTGCGCAGCACTTTGCGGATTGCATCAGCAGTATCCGCGCCGAAAGCCCAAATATCCGCATCGAAACGCTGGTCCCCGACTTCCGTGGTCGAATGGACAAGGCACTGGATATTTTCGCGCAAACGCCACCGGATGTGTTCAACCACAATCTGGAAAACGTGCCGCGCTTGTACCGTCAAATTCGTCCGGGCGCAGACTATCAGTGGTCGCTGACCTTGCTGCAAAAATTCAAAGAACTGCATCCAGATGTGCCGACTAAGTCAGGCCTGATGATGGGGCTCGGTGAAACTAACGAAGAGATTTTGCAAGTGATGCAAGATCTGCGCGATCACGGTGTAACGATGCTGACGCTGGGCCAATATCTGCAGCCAAGCCGTCATCACCTGCCGGTACAGCGTTATGTCAGCCCAGCTGAATTTGATGACTTCAAACAAAAAGCGCTGGAAATGGGCTTTACCCATGCCGCGTGTGGTCCGTTTGTCCGCTCTTCTTATCATGCGGATCTGCAGGCCAAAGGCGAAGAAGTTAAATAAAAGCAACGCTGGTATATTGGCGCTGATAGAACGACATCGTTGTAACGGCGCTGTTATCAAGCTGCTGTTATAGCGGTGCTGCTACAAACTGCGCTATGACACACTGAACATGACACACTGAACAAACCGAAGGCCACGGAGCAGTTTTGCCACGTGGCCTTTGTTCACTCTCGCATCGTTATTAGCCTGCTGCGGATTTAACGGGTTTTCCCCTTCACCGTCATGCTGTCTGCCTGTGTTACCCAGCCACCGCCCATCGCCGCATACACATTCACGATCGACTGAATCGCCTGCCCTTGCACCTGAACTTGGTTCAATTCCGTGGTAAACAGTGTTTGCTCAGCATCCAGTACTTCCAAATAAGGCGTATTCCCGCTGTCATAGCTCAAACGCGCGAGGCGTGCATAGCTACGCAGCGAATCCACCTGTTGCTGTAACGTGTCTTGCTGCTCTTTGATTTTCACCACCGCCGATAGCGCATTGTTGGCATCGGCAAAGGCATTTTGAATCGCCTTTTGATACTCTGCTAACAACTGCTGTTGCTGCGCACTGGCTTGCTGTATCTGGCCCTCAATACTGCCTGCGGTAAAGATGGGGCCAGCCAACTCTGCGCCCAAGCTCCACAGCGCCGCGGGGCCGGTCAGCAAATCAGTCAACGCCAAGCTCAAGCTGCCCAACGCACCGGTCAACGAAATGGTCGGGAAATAAGCCAGACGCGCTGCGGCTAAATTTGCCTGCGCGGCCACCAAATTTTGCTCCGCCACGCGAATATCTGGGCGCTGCTGCAACAACGTAGACGGTAAGTCCGCCGGAATGGCTGGTAAACTCAAGCCATCCAAGGTCTGCCCACGAGGGATCGCCTGCGGATTAACCCCCAGCAATACCGACAGCGCATTTTCCTGCTGGGCTATGCTGTCTTGCAGCCGTGGCACTTCACTTTGCGCTTGGTAATACTGCGACTCCGCTTGGTTCAGCTGCAACTGTGAAATCACGCCCGCCTTGAACTGCAAACGAAAGATCTGCAGCGACTCCTGCTGCGCAGCCGCCGTGCTACGAGCAATATGTAATTGCTGATCTAAACTCAACAGTTGAATGTAGTTGTTCGCGACCTGCGTCACCAACGTCAGCAATACCGCTTGGCGCTGCTCTTCGGCACTCAACATCTGAGCCTTGCTCGCTTCTGTCGCTGCACGCAGCTGGCCAAATAAATCCAGCTGCCAACTGGCGGTCAGGCCGACTTGATAGGTCGAGGTGTAATCACCTAACCGCCGCTGCCGACTGGCGCCCGCACCATAACCGAGTTGCGGATAGAGATCAGAGCGCGTCTCTCTAAGCTTGCCGGCTGCCTCTTCAATACGCTGGGTGGCAATCACCAGATCCAAGTTCTGCTGCAAAGCGGTTTGAATCAAACGGGTCAGTACCGGATCATTAAATTGCTCCCACCAGCGCATTTGCACTTGTTTACTGGCTTGTGAATACGGCACACGCCACTCAGCGGGAGTGCTGACCTTCGGCTTTTCATACGTAAACGGAGTGATACAGCCACTGAGCAACCACGGTATTCCGGCAACTGTGAGTGTGACTGCATGGCGAATGCTGCGTCTCATGATTGCCCCTCCTGATTGCTCTGGCCGCCTTTTGTCTCTTTATCGGCATGCTGTTGCACATGGGGTGATGACTCGGCTGTCGGCGTAACCTCACCCTCGCCACTCGGAGGCGGCGATTTTTTCCCGCGCTCGGCCAAGCGCTCAAAAATGACGTAGAACATCGGGACATAAAACAGCGCCAAGGTGGTCGCGCCGATCATGCCGCCGACAATACCGGTCCCGATGGAGTGACGTGAGTTAGCCCCTGCGCCACTGGCCAGCATCAGCGGCAAGGTACCCAGAATAAAGGCCAATGATGTCATCACAATCGGGCGCAAACGCAGCTCACCGGCTTCAATCGCAGACTCAATCAAGCCTTTGCCTTTATGTCGCAGCTCCACCGCAAACTCGATGATCAGCACGGCGTTTTTAGCCGCCAGACCAATCAGCACCAGTAGCCCGATTTGGAAGTACACGTCATTTTCAAGGCCGCGAGCCATGGTGAAAATCAGCGAACCAATCAAGCCAAACGGTACCGCGGTCAATACCGCGCACGGCAAGCTCCACGACTCAAACTGCGCCGCCAAAATCAGGAACACAATCACCAAGCCCAACGCAAAGGCAACGGTGGAAGTACTACCCGCCTGTTTCTCTTCGAAGGCTTGCCCTGACCAAGCAAAGCTATAGCCTTGCGGTAAAGTCTCCTTGGCGATTTGCTCCATCAAGGCTATCGCATCACCAGAGCTATAACCGGGAGCCGCTGAGCCGTTGATTTGCGCTGCCGGAAAGCTGTTAAAGTGCGGTACTAAATCGGGACCGGCGGCATATTTGGTTTCCATCACCGCCGACAGCGGCACCATATTGCCGACATTGTTACGGGTATAGAACTGCATCAACCACGATGGATTATCGCGGAAACGATCCTCGGCCTGCAGCACAACGTTCCACACGCGGCTTTGGTCAAAGTACTGACTAACCGTGGACGACGCGAGGAAGGTCTGCAACGTACCGTAGGCCTCTTGCACCGGCACCCCAAGCAGCATGGCTTTATCACGATCAATATCCGCCTGCAATTGGGTACTGGCGGCGTTAAAGGTCGACGACAACCCTGTCAACTCAGGGCGCTGACGCGCCTTGGCCAAAAACTGATTGGTCACTTGCTGCAACTGCGCCAAAGAGCCATTGCCAATATCTTGGATCCAGAACTGGAAGCCACCGGTAGCGCCCAAGCCGGGAATCGCCGGTGGGGAGATCGGCAGAATAAAGGCGCCTTCGATACCACGCGCTTTCTTAGCGATATCTTGCAGCACCGCATCCGCCGATTGCGAAGGCTCGGTACGCTCTTCAAACGGTTTCAGGGTAACGAAGAACGTCGCGGTATTGGTTTTAAATGAACTGTCGAGCAGGTTATAGCCGGTAATCGCCGAGCGCGTATCCACTTCAGGGTTAGAGGCGAAAATCGCATCTAACTGTTCACTGATCTCTTTGGTGCGCCGGATACTGGCAGCATCCGGTAAAATCGCCCCTGCCAGCACATAGCCCTGATCTTCTTGTGGCACGAAGCTGGATGGCAAGGCGCGAAACATCATGACGATGGCGCCCATCATCACCCCCATCAGCACCAGCGCCAAGGTGGTACGCTCAATGGTCAAGCGCACCCCACGGCCATAGCGTGTGGTGAGTGAGGCAAACAGCCGGTTAAACCAACCGAAAAAGCCACTCTGCGCCATCTGCCCCGGCTTGAGGAACAAGCCACACAGCGCTGGCGTTAACGTCAGCGCTACAAACCCCGACAGCACAACCGAGATCACAATGGTCACCGCAAACTGCTTATACAGCTGGCCGGTGGTGCCGGTTAAGAAGGCTGCCGGAATAAATACCGATGACAGCACCAACACCACCGAAATCAATGCGGTGGAGATTTCATTCATTGCCGCCAGTGAAGCGTCTTTCGCCGATAAGTGCTGCTCGTGCATCAAACGCTCAACGTTTTCCACCACCACGATGGCGTCATCTACCACCAGCCCGATAGCCAAGATCATACCGAACAAGGTCAACAGGTTGATGGTAAATCCAAGTGCCAACATGCCCACGAACGTGCCGATTAACGCGACGAATACCGCAGCAATCGCAATCAAAGTCGCCCGTACGCTTTGCAAGAACAGATAGACCACCGCAATAACCAGCACAATCGCTTCTACCAGTGTGTGCAGCACATCTTCGATGGAAATCCGCACGAAATCGGTGGTGTCCAACGTGATCTTGTAATCCATTCCTTCAGGGAAAGTCGGCTTTAAGCGCTCTAAGGTATCCGCCACATTTTTGGACACTTCGAGCGCATTGGCGCCGGGAGCCAGATAGACCGCCAAGAACGTCGCCGGGACTTTATTCAGCGCTGTATCCACCAAATATTGCTTCAGCCCCAACTGCGCCTTGGCGACATCTTGTAATCGCACCAACGCCGCGCCGTTATTTTGCGCCCGTAAGATAATGCTTTCATACTCAGAAGGCTCAACATACGGGTTTTGTGTCACCACCGGATAGGTCAACTGAGTGCCCGGCGGGTTGGGCGCTTGCCCTATCTGACCGGCACTGAACAATTTGTTTTGATTAGCGACCGCTTGCTGCACATCATCGGTTGTCACCCCTAAATTGGCCATCTTTTCAGGGTTTAACCAGATGCGCATGGCCTGATCTGCCGACCCCATGACTGACGCTTGCCCCGCACCAGGGATACGTTTAATCGCATCCAGCACATAAACGTTCGCGTAATTAGCAATGTAATCGGCGTTATAGCGGTTATCCGGCGAATAGACCCCCACCAGCATCAAGATACTGGACGAGCGTTTTTGCACCTGTACGCCATTTTGCTGTACCGCTTGCGGCAGTTGAGGTAGTGCCAGACTGACGCGGTTTTGCACCTGTACCTGTGCAATATCCGGATCGGTATCTAGCGAGAAATAGACGCTGATGTTCATCTGCCCGTTCGACGAGGAGCTGGACGTCATGTACAGCATGTTATCCACGCCGTTGATTTGCGCCTCGATAGGGCCAGCCACCGACTGGGATAACGTCTGCGCATCCGCGCCCGGATACACCGCCGTGACCTGCACCTGCACTGGCGTCATCGACGGGTATTGCTCCACCGGCAGATTCATGGCCGAAATTACACCCGCCAAAACAATCACCAGCGACAACACCGTGGCAAAAATCGGTCGTTCAATAAATACACGGGAAAACATGATCCTGCCCCCTGATTATTGCGCCTGTGCTGGCTTCTGATCGGGTTTCGGTGCAGGCACCGACTCTGGTTTCGACGTTCCCGCTGATGCGGCGTCAGCCGCTTTCAAGGCCGTCGCACTCACCTCGGTAGCAACCACTGGCGTATCAGGACGCAGCATCATGCCGCCTTCTACCACCACCTGCTCGCCCGGTTGTAAACCTTGTTCGATTAACCAGTCATGCCCCACGTAGCTACCGACCGTAACCGCCCGATATTCAGCTTTATTGTCTTTGTTCACCACCCAGACAAAGTGTCCATTGGCGCCCTGCATCACCGCCGACTGCGGCACTAAAATCGCATTTGGCCGTACCGCGCCTTTCACGGTCACGCGAACAAACTGCCCTGGGCGTAATTTGCCATCGGCATTCTCGAAGCTCGCCCGCACCAAAAAAGTGCCGGTTTTCGAGTCATATTCGGCATTAGCAAAAGTGATGCGGCCGTTTTCTGGATACACCGAGTTATCCGACAGCGTCAGTTGCACATCAAACTTGCTATCGCCCGGATAGCGTAGCAGCCCTTGGCGCATCATTTCATCGCGCTTTAACGATTGGGCTTCCGAGATACTGAAATTGACCCACATAGGAGACAACGCCGCCACATAGGTCAATTTGTCGCTAGCGGTGACATAGGTGCCTTCATCAATCAAGGCTTCACCGCTGATCCCGGTTAATGGCGATTTGATGGTGGCATAGCCCAAATTTAACTGCGCCTGCACCACTTGCGCTTTGGCCATTTCGACTTGCGCTTGCGCGGATTTTTCCTGCCCTATCGCCTGATCCAGATCCTTTTGGCTTGCCGCATTTTGCGCGGCAAGTGGCTTAATACGCCGTAAGTTTTGCTGAGCGACAAGCAAATTGGCTTTTTGCTGCGACAAGGCGGCCTGCGCGGCTTGTAACTGCGCTTGGAATGGTTTGGCATCCACTAAAAACAAGGTCTGCCCCTGCTTTACCATGGCGCCATCTTGATACACCTGCTTATCCAGAAAACCATTTACACGCGACACAATGTTGACCTGTTGCGAGCTCTTGGTCAGGCCGACAAAGGAGAAATCCTCTGGCACTTCTTGGCCTTGTAAGCGTAAGGTTTTGACCGGTATGGCCGCAGGCGAGGCGCCACTTTCGGCTGCGGTCTTATCACCATCGCAGCCTGTGAGCCACAGCAAGGAGAAGCACAGCGTCAGCAACGCAGCAAAGCGGCGAGACGCACCAGCGTGGGGCAAAGAAGAAACATGCGGAAGCTGAGCATTCCTGAATAAGAAAAGGCACATAATCGTGTTCCTTGCTGCATTTCTGGTTATGACATACAGATGCCTTTAATCAGCATAGAAGAGCGCCGTTTTTTTGCGGTCAAAAATGTCAGTTTGGCGAAAATAAAAACGCCGCCCGGCATAACCGGACGGCGTCAATAATAAGCTTGCTAATTAAAACAAGGGGTTATTTTCTGGTTAGATTATCCCCGTAGCCAATCCACTTATAGGTGGTCAGGGCTTCTAAACCCATCGGCCCACGCGCATGCAGTTTTTGTGTACTGACCGCCACTTCGGCGCCTAAACCAAATTGGCCACCGTCAGTAAAACGGGTGCTAGCGTTAACATATACCGCCGCGGCATCTACTTCTAAGGTAAAGCGATCTGCGTGCGCCAGCGTCTGAGTCAGAATGCTTTCACTATGGCCGCTACCGTGGTGGTTGATATGACTAATCGCTTCATCCAGATCCCCCACAATTTTGACGTTCAAGTCCAGCGACAACCACTCATCCACATAATCCTCAGCCTGCACCGGGATCACCTGCGCACGTGTACCGGCCGCCTGCAGCAACGCCAAACTTTCTGGGCAAGCATGTAAAGTCACACCCAAACTGTGCAAATAATTGGCCAATTCCGGCAAAAAATCTGCCGCAATATGGCGATGCACCAACAGGGTTTCCAAGGCGTTACACACGCTCGGACGTTGCACTTTGGCGTTTTCAATCACACTCACGGCGCCAATCAAATCGGCACTGGCATCCACAAACATATGACACACGCCAATACCGCCGGTAATCACGGGGATGGTGGCTTGTTCACGGCACAAGGCCTGCAACCCTGAACCACCGCGTGGGATAATCATGTCGACATACTTATCCAGTGTCAGCAATTCGGTCACCAACGCCCGATCCGGATCGTCAATCGACTGCACCGCAGCTGCCGGTAAATTGCATTCTGCCAACGCATGCTGAATAACAGCTACCATCGCCTGATTGGTATGCACAGTTTCCTTACCACCGCGTAAAATCACCGCATTCCCGGTTTTCAGGCATAAACTCGCCACATCAATGGTCACATTCGGGCGCGCCTCATAAATGGTGCCTATCACCCCAAGCGGAACGCGGCGGCGCACCAGATCCAGCCCATTATCCAAACGACTACCGTCTATCACTTCGCCGACCGGATCATGCAAGCGACTAACCTGACGCACATCGCTGGCAATTCCTTGTAGACGTTCAGGCGTCAGACACAGGCGGTCGAGCATCGCACTGCTCAAACCGGCCGCTTCGGCGGCAAACAAATCACGGGCATTCGCCGCCAGAATTTCAGCTTCCCGCGCCATCAGCTCATCGGCAATCAGATGTAAGGCCTGATTCTTTTGGGCTGAACTTAAGATAGCTAAACGGTATGACGCCTGTTTGGCGGCATACCCCATATCCGTTAAACGATTCATTGTCTTACCCTTAAATCAGAATCAGATCATCGCGGTGGATCACCACCCGTCCGTATTCGTAGCCCAAAATGTCGGCAATTTCTTGCGACTGGTGTCCGGCAATCAAACTGAGCGCATCACTGTTGTAACGGCTCATGCCACGGGCAATCTCTTTACCATTCGGTGCCCGCACGCGCAGCACTTCACCGCGCGAGAAGGTACCGCTTACGCTGACCACGCCACTTGGCAATAAAGAGCTGCCACGCTGTAAAATGGCTTGCGCCGCGCCATCATCTACCTGCAGTTCACCCGCCGGTGGTGGCCCGAAAATCCAGCGTTTACGGTTTTCTAATGGCGTGGTTTGTGGATGAAAACGGGTGCCCACGGAATGATTGGCAACCACATCGGCAATCACATGCGCTCGGCTCCCCGCTGCAATCACCACTTCGATACCGGCGCGATTGGCCACATCGGCCGCTTGTAGCTTGGTGCTCATGCCGCCAGTACCTAAACCGGATACGCTGTCACCGGCCAGTGCACGCAAAGTATCATCCACGGCGTGGACTTCGCGAATGAGCTCGGCCTCAGGGTGTTTGCGAGGGTCTGCGGTAAATAAGCCTGCTTGGTCAGTGAGCAAAATCAGTTTGTCGGCTTCGGCCAAAATCGCCGCCAACGCAGACAAATTATCGTTATCGCCCACTTTGATTTCAGTGGTGGCTACGGCATCGTTTTCGTTGATGACCGGCACAATATTCTGATCGAGTAAGGCACGCAGCATATCACGGGCGTTCAGAAAACGCTCGCGATCCTCCAAGTCAGCACGGGTCAGTAACATCTGCCCGATGTTGAGGCCGTAAATTGAGAACAGCTGCTCCCAAAGCTGGATCAGGCATGTTTGCCCCACCGCGGCCAGCAGTTGTTTCGACGCCATCGTGGGAGGGAGATCGGGGTAGCCCAAGTGTTCACGACCGGCAGCAATAGCACCGGACGTTACGATCACCATACGGTGGCCGGCTTGCTGCATCTGTGCACACTGTCGGACGAGCTCCACCATGTGTGCGCGGTTCAACTTCCGTGAACCGCCTGTCAGCACACTGGTACCCAATTTCACAACGATGGTTTGACAACTGCTCATGGGATAATGCCTGAATCCTGCTTTGGCTGAAAAAAAGTGAATCTTTGTTGTAGCAGCTTGCAGCGGCGCTGCCAACTGACTGCGCAAAAATTTTCACGATTCAGCACGCCGTTGCAGGTTCAGGCCGCCGTATTGAGATCTATGCCACATACGCCGGGCGCAGGCTGCAGTTCAATCTCCAAACTGTGTAGTAATTGGCGTAATCGCGGATAGAACACCCGTAGGGTATTGTGAACTTCATCAGCAATGGTTTTATCCGGTAACGGTTTTTCCAACCAATCACCGTTCTTATCGTAAAAACCAAAGCGATACTGATAGGTTAGCGCCTGACGATCCGCATCAGCCTGTAACTCCAGCCACCAGCCCCAAAACTCTCGTTTTTCGGTGGGTAGACGTGGATTGGCGCAAACGGCCAGACAATCGAAGAAAAACTGCTGCTCCAGACACTGGCTTTCACGCAGGTAAGGGCCAAGAGCAGTCAGTTTTCTGATCAGCTTAGAGCGGGGTTGCCCGAGAACCAGCATATGCACCTCCTTGGTGATTTGCCTATTCTTGCAGCAAATACCGGAGAGCTGGCAAGCTGTTTTATATTAGTTTTTGTTCTATCCAATCAGCAATCTGTTCCATAGCCCGTTGGAAGCCGGTTGGCAGAGGGCTGGACGGAATTTTTAAGCGTCGTCCTTCTACCGAAGACATCGCGATAAAGCGGTTTTCTTCTTCTGGGCAGAACGGATCGCCCTCAATTCCCGCCGCCAATACCGGCACCTGACAACGACGCCCCAATAGCCCTTGGTTTTTCAGCGAGTAACTTTGCAGTTCGGCGCGCAATAACCCTTCCTCCGAGGCATCGATGCCCAAGCGGCTCGCCAGCATATCCACATACATCTGCGGCACTTGGTCAAACTGACGTGGGCTACACAGCAGATGGTGCACCACGGCGCCCAGACAAGCGACGCCACGCAAACGCTGCGGCTCTAAAAACGCCAGTCGGAGCGCGGCATTGGCACCAAACCGGATCCCTAAAATCACCACTTTATGATGATCGACCCACGGCTCTTGCTCCAGATGGTGCAGCAATACCTGATGCAAACAGCTGGTGTCTTGGGTTAGTGTCCAGCGTGAAGAGGCGCCGACCGATGGCATATCCATGGTCACCATGGCAATACCACGCGGGGCCAGATATTCGCGGAACAAGCGATACGAGTCGCTATGCAGGCTATCAAGACCACCACACAGCATCACGACCGGATAAGGGCCTTCATCGCCCGGCAGGTGCAAATACGCCTGCAGCGGATGTCCTTCATGGCGCAATGACAGTTCGCGTACCTTGTAACCCAAGCAATGCGCAGCTTCTTTGTAAGCGCGGTTAGCCAGCACTTCGACTTGCTCGGCCAAATGGTCACCGCGCAGATGCGGATAACTGGCCACGCTGTAATGCAATGCAGCCTGTAGCCAATGTTCACCGGCCTGCGACTGATCGCCGGCATCCAGCGCTTTTTGCTGCCACTGCATGGCCTGATTGGCCCATTCGTAAATCCAGTTACCGCTGCGATAGCCAATCACGGTATCAAGCAAATGAGGCTGAGTGCGCTCTGCATCGCTGACCGCAATGCGCGCCAGTGTGGCTTCTAAATCAATAGGATTGATACCGCGCCAAATCCATTGCGGACGGTTCAAGACCCGATACCAGCTAGGCTCAGTTCGACCATCTAAAGAAGAGTTAATTTGTGGGTTGGCAATACGCGGTTGGCGACGGGCAATCGTCGAGGTTTCCTGCTGATTAACCTGCGGCTTAAACAGACTTTGCGAGCGGTTGATAGGTTCACTCATTGACGTACAACACTCCTGTCATCCGATGATGTTGTCGAGTTTACGCCACAGCATAAGAAAACGCCCCGCAAGATGCGAGGCGTTTAGTCAATATTTAGTCACGTCCGGCAACTGGCGGGACGAAAGTGATACCCATATCCCACGGCTGTTCAATCCAAGTCTCTTGTGGAATATCAATCACATAGTCATCAACCAGTGGGCGACCGGCCGGCTTAGCGAACATTGTCACAAAGTGCGCTTTCGGATACATCTCGCGCAGCACCTTAGCGGTACCACCGGTATCCACCAGATCGTCAACCAGCAGGAAGCCTTCGCCATCCCCTTCAGCACGCTTAAGCACCGTCAGGGCGCGCTGATGATCGTGGTCATAGCTAGAGATACACACGGTATCTACATGACGAATGCCCAGTTCACGAGCCAGCAAGGCTGCCGGTACCAGACCACCGCGGCTAACCGCGATAATGCCTTTCCACTGCTCGGCTGGCAGCAAACGGTGAGCCAATTTACGGGCGTGGATCTGCAGCATGTCCCAGCTGACGATATATTTTTCTGTCATGGCGATAACCCCGATCGCAACCCGTACTCAGCGGCATTGCGTTTCAATTTTGTTGGACGTAACACGTTATCAAGAATAAAAACGATTTCAGTAGAATGCCAGATAACCCGACAGCCTAGTGAAATCGGTCTTGGTATGCATGCAGTGGCAAACGTTTGCCAATTTACCTAAAAAAGAGCTAAAAACTGTTGGGGCGCGATTATAGAGACAACACCAGACAAAAACCAGTGATTCAGGCAGAGAATCTGCGATATATGCAATCTTTTGAAGGATTGTGCGGCCAACTGCTGCTTTTTACAGCACTGGTAAATTGCAGGCAAAAAAAACCACCTTCGCTGGAAGGTGGTAAAAATACCTAGGAATCAGGTGTGGGCCATCATAATTCACTGATAGACCAATAGGGATGAACAAAATCGTTCAATGTTGCCATCATTACCGGGCAGTGAAACCGGTAATCAGAAAATTCGGTAGCCGAACTCGCGTGGATAAACAAACTGTTGTCCGGTATAGACACCACGACGGTTCCAGAACAAATCGCAATAAATACCTTGCATAAATCACCTCATTAACAAGTGTTACTAAAGACCAATGCGGCGCCTTTAACTTGTTCTCAGTTCCTTGGAGGCGTGAGACACGGGCTTAATCCTTAAGCTTTCTAAAGTTGCGTTGCATGTTGTTGTGTTGCTTTTCTCAACGCTCAAAATAATACCACTTCGGAATTTAATTACAAGAAAAAGTGATATGTATCACGCAAAAACCTTTCAGCACTTAAACACTCCATCATTCTTGATCTAAAAATTACAGACAGAGCGCAACAATTCAGCGTTTGCAACTCATTGTCTTATCATTGGAATGGCATGTGCCGCGTGGGTCACCTCTTTTACGGCCTGTCATGTGGGTAAAATCTATCGCAGAAAACGGCAGATCATTTTTTGCTTCTGCAATGGCAGTGGTATGCTGTGACTCATAAACCTGCATTTGCCAAATAACACGCTGTTTTATTTGACAACGTAGTTATAAATAGCGCAGGGTTGATTCCACTATTACTGACAATACGGGGCCACACAGCAGTATCCCTTCATTGCTGTTTTGTCAGGCACCCGAAAGGAGTTCACGCCGTGTCTCAATTGGGCCATCTGTCACCACAACCTTTGTGGCAATTTTTCGAAAAGATCTGCTCTATTCCACACCCATCGCATCACGAAGAAGCGCTGGCAAACTACATTGTGGAGTGGGCGCGTAGCCAAAATCTGCACGTTGAGCGTGATCAGGTCGGCAACATTCTGATCCGTAAGCCAGCAACGCCAGGCATGGAAAACCGTAAACCGGTGGTGCTGCAAGC
Source organism: Plesiomonas sp. PI-19 (assembly GCF_021368255.1). NCBI lineage: Bacteria > Pseudomonadati > Pseudomonadota > Gammaproteobacteria > Enterobacterales > Enterobacteriaceae > Plesiomonas > Plesiomonas sp. PI-19. The sequence continues at coordinate 587,420 of NZ_JAJNMQ010000001.1, read as the reverse complement.
GCATTTGGACATGGTGCCGCAAAAGAACAACGACACTGAGCATGACTTCACCCGTGATCCGATCCGTCCTTATATTGATGGTGAGTGGGTAAAAGCCCAAGGCACTACACTGGGCGCGGACAACGGTATCGGTATGGCTTCTGCGCTGGCGGTGGTCGCATCGTCTGATCTGGAGCACGGCCCACTGGAAGTGCTGCTGACTATCGATGAAGAAAGCGGAATGACCGGTGCATTTGGTCTGCAACCAAACTGGCTGCAAGGCGAAATCCTGATCAACACCGACTCGGAAGAAGAAGGTGAGATTTACATGGGTTGCGCCGGTGGTATCGATGCCACTTTGACCCTGCCAGTGAGCCGCGAAGCGACACCTCCGGGCATGCACGCCTTCACCCTGACCGTAAAAGGTCTGAAAGGCGGCCACTCCGGCGGTGATATCCACCTGTATCTGGGCAACGCTAACAAGATACTGGGCCGTTTCCTGTTCGGTCACGCTGAAGAGCTGGGTCTGCGTCTGTCTGACATTCACGGTGGTACCCTGCGTAACGCAATTCCTCGTGAAGGTGCTGCGACCTTTGTGCTGCCACAAGCCAACGTAGAGCGTCTGCAAGCACTGGTAAGCAAATTCACTGAAATTCAGAAAAACGAGCTGGGCGCGATCGAGCCAAACCTGACTATCCTGCTGGATAACGCCGCGCAATCGGCTCAAGTTTTCGCCCACGATGCACAGCAACGTCTGCTGGCGCTGCTGCACAGCTGCCCGAACGGCGTGATGCGTATGAGCGATGCCGTGCCAGGCGTGGTGGAAACCTCGTTGAACGTCGGTGTCGTTACCACCTCTGACAGCGAAGTGAAAATTGTCTGCCTGATCCGTTCTCTGATCGACAGCGGCCGTTGTGGCGTGCAAAACATGCTCAAAGCGCTGGCTCAGCTGGCAGGCGCAAACGCTGAGTTCACCGGCGGCTACCCAGGCTGGAAACCAGACAGCAGCTCACCAATCATGCAAGTGGTGCGTGAAACCTACCAAGACATGTTCGGCAAAACCCCGAACATCATGGTGATCCACGCCGGTCTGGAATGTGGCCTGTTTAAAGAGCCATACCCACAAATGGATATGGTGTCTGTCGGCCCAACCATTCGTGGCCCACACTCACCAGATGAGCGCGTACACATTGCTAGCGTCGATAAATACTGGCAATTACTGACCATGCTGCTGAAAAACATTCCTGCGCGTGGTTAATCACCGGTAAGGCTATCTGGCCGATTATCCATGACAAAAGGGTTGTCCATAGGACAACCCTTTTTTATGCCGCTAATTTATTTCGCGAAGTACGTGATGCGCAGTCTACCGCTAGCTCCACGGCAAAGCCAATTGCCGAATCAATTGTGGGTCAAGCAAGGTTACATGTAAGCCCACTAATCGCACCCCACGCCCTTCGCAGCGCTGCCAAACCGACTCGGCCAGTTGCAACAAATCATCGAGGCACAACACCGGATAGACATGCTCTTGGGTGGTTAGCTGAAAATCGGAAAACTTAAGCTTCACCCCTTGCCGCGCAATTGCCAAAGACGGACTCACCCGCTGCAAGCGACGCTCTAATTCGGGATACAACTCCGTCACCAACCGGCGGCACTCGTCGAGCGAGTTAATATCTTCGGCTAAGGTGCGCTCTACCCCAACCGATTTGCGCTGTCGATCAGGGTTAACTTCCCGCTCATCAATCCCCTGACTGCGTTGCCACAGCATATGTCCTTGCTTGCCAAACTTGTCGGCTAACGTTTTCAGCTCCACACGATGAACATCGGCGCAGGTATACAGCCCCATATCAGCCAGTTTTTGCGCTGATACTTTGCCAATACCGGGGATTTTATTGAGCGGCAATGCGGCGACAAAATCCGGCATTTGCTCTGGGCGAATAACATACAGCCCATCGGGCTTATTCATGTCGGAGGCGATTTTGGCCAGAAACTTTACCGGCGCAACACCCGCGGAAGCTGTGAGTTGTAACTCTTCGCGGATAGCACGCCGGATATCCTCGGCAATCCAGGTCGCCGAGCCGTGGAATAAGCTGCACTCGGTGACATCTAAATAGGCTTCATCCAATGACAGAGGTTCAATACGCGGGGTATAGCGGCGGAAAATGGCATGTAGCTGTTGTGAAACCCGTTTGTACACATCCATCCGCCCAGGTAATAGCGTCAGATGCGGACACAGCTTAAAGGCTTGCGCGGTAGGCATGGCACTGTGCACACCAAAACGGCGCGCCACATAATTACAGGTGCTGATCACCCCGCGCCGCTCACTTCGCCCGCCGATAGCCAACGGTACATGGCGCAATTTGGGGTTGTCGCGCATTTCGACTGCTGCATAAAAGCAGTCCATATCAATATGAATAATCTTCCGCATACCCGCCTCGCATCACTGTATAAATATACATGCAGTGATAGCTGAATGACAATCCAGCAGGCAGAAAAAAGCCCCTGTCGTGACAGGGGCCAATATCAGTACCATCGAGCATCACTCCCGCGTTTACGCGCAGTTCACACAACGCGGGTGAGAGCAGGCAAATAGTGCGAGCAAGCATCAGATGATGCGATTTTCCTGCAGCTTGGCCAAACGGGCCTCTTCCGCCATTTTAGCTTTACGCTTATCGCACGGCTCAGGGCAGTTACAGACCTTTTCCAGACCTAAGCTGGCAATTCCGCCACAGCTGCCATGAATGCTTTTCTTCTGCACAATATAGCCAATTGCCATACCGGCAATGACCAACACAAATACCGCAAACGTAGCAATAAATACGGTCATCGAAGCTCCTTACGGTTGCTTTTGCAGATAGGGTTTAAACGCCTCGGTGGCCACTTCTTTGAAGCCATCGGCAGTTTTGATGATCATAAAGGCCGCAATGTTGTGAGCGTTAGCCACTTTGAGCGCTTCTTCCTCGCCCAAGACATTCAGACCGGTCGACAGACCATCAGCTTCCATACACGTTGGTGCCAGCACGGTGATAGACACCATCTTGTGCTGAATCGGCTCGCCAGTGCGCGGGTCAATGGTGTGCGAATAACGCTTCCCATCTTGCTCAAAGTAATTGCGGTAATCACCAGAGGTAGCAATCGCCATATTTCCCGGCGCGATAATTTCCTGCGCGGTTTGGTCTACACCCGCAACCGGCTTTTCAATGGCGATACGCCACGGGTTACCCTGTGCGTTATGACCGTGCAGACGCACTTCGCCGCCAATCTCCACCATGTAGTTTTGGATCCCAAGCGACGCTAAATACTCGGCCACCTGATCGACACCAAACCCTTTGGCAATCGATGACAAATCGACATACAGCTCAGGGATCGCTTTCACCAGCGCATCACCCTGTACCGACAAATGACGAATACCGACGCGCGCTTTGCGCTCCGCCAGCGCTTCAGGCGTTGGCACTTTGTCTGGGCGACCTTCTGGACCAAAGCCCCACAGGTTCACCAGCGGCCCCACGGTCACATCCAGTGCTCCGTGCGTCACTTGATTGATGCGCAAAGCTTCACGCACCACTTTGGCAGTATCGGCAGACACGGCAAATGGCGTGTTAACGGCGGTACTGCTGTTAAAGCGGCTCAGCTCGGATTTCGGTCGATAGGTCGACATCTGGTCATTGACCAGTTCGAGACGCTTATCGATTTCGGTTTTCACCTGCTCCGGCGCTGGCAAATTATCTTGGTTAATGTACTTGATGGAGTAATAGGTCCCCATCGTTTGGCCTTGCAGGGCAATCTGTTCGTTTGACGAACTGTCATTACACCCACTTAGAAAAAAGGCCAGCCCGACCAGGGCTAGCCATTGCTTAGTTTTTACAAACATGCGGGATATCAACCACCAAAGTCATCCAGCAGAATGTTTTCATCTTCAACGCCCAGATCTTTGAGCATCTTAATGACCGCGGCGTTCATCATTGGAGGACCACACATGTAGAATTCGCAGTCTTCCGGCGCCTCGTGATCACGCAGATAGTTCTCGTAAATCACGTTGTGGATGAAGCCGGTGTAACCGGTCCAGTTGTCTTCCGGTAACGGATCAGACAACGCCACATTCCACGTAAAGTTCGGGTTCTCAGCTGCCAGCATATCGAAATCTTCTACATAGAACATTTCGCGCTTAGAACGAGCACCATACCAGAAGCTCATCTTACGCTTGGAGTGCAGACGCTTCAACTGGTCGAAAATGTGGGAACGCATTGGCGCCATACCCGCACCACCACCGATGAACACCATTTCGTTGTCGGTGTCTTTGGCGAAGAACTCACCAAATGGACCAGAAATGGTCACCTTGTCACCCTTCTTCAGAGACCAGATGAAAGAAGACATCTGACCTGGAGGAGCATCTGGGTTGCTTGGTGGCGGCGTAGCGATACGCACGTTCAGCATAATGATGCTCTTCTCTTCCGGATAGCTCGCCATGGAGTATGCACGGATGATTGGCTCATTAACCACTGACTCATAACGGAACAGGTTGTACTTGTCCCAATCTTCACGATATTCCTCAGGAACATCGAAGTCAGAGTATTTAATGTGGTGCGCTGGCGCTTCGATCTGGATATAACCACCGGCACGGAATGGCACTTCTTCGCCTTCCGGAATTGCCAGTACCAGTTCTTTAATGAAGGTGGCAACGTTATCGTTAGAGATAACTTCACATTCCCACTTCTTCACGCCGAAGATCTCTTCTGGCAGCTCGATCTTCATGTTTTCTTTCACGTTCACCTGGCAAGCCAGACGGCAACCTTCTGCCGCTTCGCGCTTGGTGATGTGAGACAGTTCGGTCGGCAGTACATCACCGCCGCCTTCCAGCACTTTGGCATGGCACTGACCACAAGAGCCACCGCCACCACAGGCTGAAGAAACGAAAATCCCGTTGGCTGCCAAAGCACCCAGCAGCTTACCGCCAGCCTGAGTCGTGATGGTCAGGTTAGGATCGCCGTTGATTTCAATCGTAATGTCACCGGAACTTACCAGCTTGGATTTGGCAAACAGAATTACCAAAACCAATGCCAGCAGGATCAGGGTGAACATTACTACGCCAAGAATAATTTCCATTGAATGTTCCTATACGCCCTGATTACAACTGGATACCGGAGAAGGACATGAAGCCCAGCGCCATCAGACCTACAGTGATAAAGGTAATACCCAGACCACGCAGACCTTTCGGTACGTCGGAATACTTCATCTTCTCACGCAGACCGGCCAGAGCCACAATCGCCAGCATCCAACCGATACCGGAGCCGATACCGTATACGATGGATTCGCTGAAGTTGTAGTCACGCTGCACCATGAAAGATACGCCGCCGAAGATCGCACAGTTTACGGTGATCAGCGGCAGGAAGATGCCCAGCGCGTTGTACAGTGGTGGGAAGAACTTATCCAGCACCATTTCCAGGATCTGTACCAGAGCTGCGATTACACCGATAAAGGTGATGAAGCTCAGGAAGCTCAGATCAACGCCAGCAACCAGTGCGCCATCTTTCAGGATCAGGTTGAACACCAGGTTGTTAACTGGAACAGCAATACCCAGAACGACGGTTACTGCGATACCCAGACCAAACGAGGTCGCCACTTTCTTGGACACTGCCAGGAAAGTACACATCCCCAGGAAGAAGCCCAGCGCCATATTTTCAATGAAAATAGAGCGGACAAACAGACTGATATAATGTTCCATCTGCCGTTAATCCTTCTCGTTTTGTTCAGGCTTGTAAGTACGGATAGCCCAAATCAGACCACCAATGATAAAGAATGCGCTTGGTGCCAGCAGGAACAGACCGTTGCTCTGATACCAGCCACCATCCTGTACCAGAGGCAGAATGGACACGCCGAACAGTTTGCCGGAACCGATCAGTTCACGCAGGAACGCAACGGCCAGCAGGATCGCACCGTAGCCCAGACCGTTACCGATACCGTCCAAGAAGCTCTCTTTTGGAGGCGACTTCATTGCATAGGCTTCCGCACGGCCCATTACGATACAGTTGGTGATGATCAGACCCACGAATACCGACAGCTGCTTGGAGATCTCATAGGCATACGCCTTCAGCACCTGGTCTACCACGATTACCAGCGAGGCGATGATCGCCATCTGCACGATAATACGTACACTGTTCGGAATATGGTTACGAATCAGTGAGATAAACAAGTTGGAGAACGCGGTTACCACAGTTACCGCCAGCGTCATTACAAACGCGGTTTCCATCTTGGTGGTCACGGCCAGTGCCGAACAGATACCCAGAATCTGCAGTGCAATCGGGTTGTTATCCAGTACCGGGCCGACCAACAGTTTTTTCATTTCTTTACGATCAACCATTGTTCAACTCTCCAGCACGCACCTTGGCCAGGAATGGACCAAAGCCATTCTCGCTCAGCCAGTAGTCAAAGGTGTTCTGTACGCCGTTACCGGTCAGAGTTGCACCTGACAGACCATCGATCGCATACGGATCGTTTGGCAGTGCGGTTCCTTTCACGATATGAATTGCCGGCTTACCGTCGACATCAAACAGCTTCTTGCCAACCCACAGCTTACGCCAGTTCGGGTTTTCAATTTCGCCGCCCAGACCCGGGGTTTCACCCTGATCGTAGTAAGTGATGCCTTTTACGGTGTTGCCATCAATGTCTACCGCCAGGAAGGCGTACATCATGGACCACAGACCGGTACCGTGTACTGGCAGGATCACTTGCGTTACCTTGCCTTCGGTATCACGTACCAGATACACCGCCGACACTTTCGCGCGACGCTTGATCTTCGCTACGTCCTGATCAGCAGGGATGCTGATGCTCAGCGCTGGGTCTTTATCCGCAGCACGCTGGTCGTAGTGAGCGGCATCACCTTCAACGAAGTTGCCGGTCGCCAGATCCACCAGACGTGGTTCGATGAACTTGCTGAATGTCTCTTTAACATTGACATTCGGCTGCAATAAGCCCGCAACAGACAGAATGTTACGCTGCTTATCCAGCTGCTTTTGTTCAATCTGGGTAGACTTCAGACCCACCGCAGCACCGGCTACGATGATGGAGCACACCAGACTGAGGGAAATTACCACCAGCAGCGTTTTGGCGATGCTATCGTTACTCTTAGCCATTACGCGCATTCCTCCGCTTGATGTTTGCCTGTACCACCAGATAGTCGAAAATCGGGGCAAACAGGTTAGCAAACAGAATTGCCAGCATCATACCTTCCGGATACGCCGGGTTAACCACACGAACCAGTACTGCCATCACGCCGATCAGCGCACCGTACCACCACTTACCTTTATTGGTAAAAGAGGCTGATACTGGGTCAGTCGCCATGAACGCCATACCGAACGCAAAACCACCCAGCACCAAATGCCAGTACCAAGGCATGGCAAACATCGGGTTAGTTGCAGAGCCGATCAGGTTAAACAGCGTAGAGGTCACCACCATACCGATCATGACACCGGCAATGATGCGCCAAGAGGCAACACGGATGTACACCAGGAATGCCGCACCCAGCAGGATCATCAGGGTAGACACTTCACCGATGGAGCCTGGAATGTTACCCAGGAATGCGTCGAACCACGTGATTGCTTGACCGGTTGCATTGTGCACCAGACCTGCTTGACCTTGAGTTGCCCACTGGGACAGCGCGGTCGCACCAGAGAAACCGTCAGCAGCGGTCCATACCAGATCGCCGGAGATTTGTGCTGGGTAAGCAAAGAACAGGAATGCACGACCAGCCAGAGCAGGGTTCAGGAAGTTACGGCCAGTACCACCAAAGATCTCTTTAGCGACAACAACACCGAAACTGATACCCAGCGCGGCTTGCCACAATGGCAGAGTCGGCGGAACAATCAGGGCAAACAGAATAGAGGTTACGAAGAAACCTTCGTTAACTTCATGGCCGCGCACGATAGCAAACAGCACTTCCCATGTCGCACCTACCGCAAATACCACGGCAAAGATTGGCAGGAAGTAGGTTGCACCCAGCAGCATTTTACTGCCCCAGCCAGCGTCAGCCGCGGTCATCGAACCACCCAGCGCTTCAACCAGAGAGTAGTGCCAGTCACCGGCAACGATCTGAGCCAGTTGCTCAGCACCGTACATGTGGTTCAGGGCAATAATGGCCTGTGCACCGGTATTGTACAGACCCCAAAACAGGGCTGGGAATACGGCGATCCACACCATGATCATCATACGCTTAAGGTCTATCCCGTCACGAACGTGGGCAGACGTACGGGTAACAGTACCCGGCGTATAGAAAATGGTAGCCACGGCTTCGTATACGGCATAGAACTTCTCGTACTTGCCGCCTGGCTCGAAATGATGTTCGAGCTTTTCAAGAGCGTGTTTCAAACCCATCTCGATTAACCTTCTTTCTCAATCTTGGTCAGGACATCACGCAAGATTGGGGCATACTCATACTTGCCTGGGCACACAAAGGTACACAGCGCCAAGTCTTCTTCATCCAGTTCCAGACAACCTAATGTCTGCGCACCGTCAGTATCACCCACAATCAGATCACGCAGCAGCAGCGTTGGCAGAATATCCAGCGGCATAACACGCTCATAGCTGCCGATAGGCACCATGGCACGCTCACTGCCCTGAGTTGCGGTAGTAAATTTGAACAGATGCTTCTTAAACAGGTGCGCCAGTGTGGTGCGAGTCAGAGAGTATTTGTTTACGCCCGGCACCAGCCAGCCCATAAACTCTTTCTCACGACCTTCCAGCAGCACAGAAATCTGGTTGTGGAAACGACCCAGGAATGCATGGCTGTCAGCAGCGATAGTCCCGTTCAGTACAGAACCGGAAATCACACGGTTTTCACCGTCTTTCAGCTCACCGGCTACCAGCTGCTCGGTGCTGGCACCCAGACGGGTACGGATCAGACGCGGATTGTTCACCTGTGGGCCACCCAGCGCGATCACGCGATCGGTGTACAGCTCACCGGTAGTAAACAGTTTACCGACCGCAATCACGTCCTGATAACCAATATGCCAAACGATCTTGTTCAGGCTAACTGGCTCCAAGAAATGGATGTGCGTGCCCGCCAGACCTGCAGGATGCGGACCGGCAAACTCGGTGATCACCACTTGTGCATCGGTGGTGAATGGGATCTTCGCGCCCGGCGCTTTACACAGGTGCACTTTGCCGTCAGTCAGACGAGTCAGTACATTCAGACCCTGTACGAAAGCATCAGCCTGCTCGTTGATCACCACTTCCGGATTCGCTGCCAATGGATTGGTATCCATCGCCGTAACGAAAATGGCCACTGGCTCACTGTCTACGGCTGGCGCTTTACTGAACGGACGGGTACGGAACGCAGTCCACAGGCCGGACTCGATAAGATTGTCTTTAACTTGCTGACGATCCAGCGTCGTTAATTCGTCTGCACTGTATTGCTTGAAGGTAATTTGTTCGTCACCTTCAACGGCAATCACAACAGATTGCAACACACGCTTGGCACCTCGGTTGATTGCTACAACCTTTCCACTGGCAGGTGCAGTGAATTTCACGCCTGGGTTCTTTTTGTCTTCAAACAGAACCTGGCCTTTTTTCACCACATCCCCTTCATGCACATGCATGGTAGGGCGCATACCAATGTACTCTTCGCCTAGCGTAGCGACTTGGTTGATGGTCGGACCATCATGGATTACTTGCGTCGGCACACCCGCAATAGGGAGATCCAGACCCTTTGTAATTGTAATCATATTCACTTGCACTACTTTATCGGGAAGGAAAGAAAGATTTGTCCGAGCAAGAAACGACATCCTGACGCCTTTACCCGAGCCTGTGGAGAATGTGATTTATCGAACCTGTAGGCAAAAATCGTCCTGTCATTTCGCCGCCGGCTCACCGCCATTCCCGCTGTTAAACTCTTAAAACTTTCGCTACAGCCGTAACAGATGTAAACCCATTACAAGATGCATATTTTAGCATTTTTGTCTTCTTTGATGCCATTCTCAAAGCGGTTCTCTCTGACACAAAGCACACAAAATTGAGGTAAAAACGCAGGCTTAAACGAGCCAATATTCAATAATGTGATCAGTGCCTCACACTCAGAAAAACGTGACGGTTGATTTATTATCACACAAAAAATAAAAACAGAAACATTTGGCAACACCAACTGCACCACATGTCATTAACACAAATAAAAAAACCGGGTCACCCCGGTTTTGTGGTTAATTATCTGTTTACATCAGGGTTACTGTGCTACTTAGCGCTTATTGCCACCCAGACACTGCGGTGAATCAGGGAAATCGCCCTGAATCGCGGCCCACTCTTCCGGCGTGTAAGTATGCAGCGCCAATGCATGAATATGATGCGCAAGTTCCTCAGCTAACGCGGCGTTTACCGCGCGATGGCGCGCTAACAGGCGCTGCCCACAAAACGCATCACTCACCAGTACGACTTTGAAATGACTTTCCGAACCAGCCGGTACATTGTGGCGATGGCTTTCATTAATGACGTCCAGATGCAACGGCGCAAAGGCGGCCTGCAACTTAGCGATGATCTGTTCTTGTATCATAGACTTCCCTCTATTGATGACCGTGCACGTGCCGCTTCTTTATTATCCGATATGCTGCGAGATGCTTATTGACCAAGGTTATTTCTGCTCCATGGCCAACCGCGGCAATACGCTAAAGCGGCATGCTAATACCTTATTGTTTTTAAGCGTTTTTTTTGTTGAACCATTGTAGTAGATTCGTTCTATTGCGCCAAATTATCTCCCTTCTGGTATCAAAGGAGTCAGCACACCGATGGATCCGGTTGTTTTATTCTTCCTGCTCGGGCTGCTGGCCGGTTTAGCCCGCTCAGACTTGAAATTGCCCCCGTCTTTATACGATACGCTGTCCGTATTTTTGCTGCTGGCGATCGGCATTAAAGGTGGGCTAGAGCTGGCCAAGCAACCCCTGTTGCAGGTGTTACCGCAAACCTTGTGGGTACTGCTGATGGGCGTGGTGATCCCGCTGCTGGTTTATCCTTTACTGCGTTTCGCGGCCCTCCCCCGCCCTGATGCGGCCAGCTTGGCGGCGCACTATGGTTCGGTCTCGGTGGTGACTTTCGCCGTTGGAGTGGCGTTTTTAAGCCGCCATCAGATTGCCTATGAATCACAAACCACGCTGTTCTTGGTGTTGCTGGAAATGCCTGCGCTGGTGATTGGGGTGATCTTGGCACGCCGCGGCAGCCGCGATGACGAAAAACCGCGAGGTCATGGCTGGGGGAAATTGCTGCATGAGGTGCTATTAGGCAAAAGTATCGTACTGTTGCTCGGCGGGATGCTCATCGGTGTGCTCGCGGGCCCCGAGGGGATCAAGCCACTGGACAAACTCTATCTCGACTTGTTCAAGCCGGTGCTGACGTTGTTCTTATTAGAGATGGGTCTGGTGGTGGCGGGCAAATTCAGTTCACTGCGCCAACATGGTCTCACACTACTCTTAATGGGATTGGGGCTACCGGTACTGCTGAGCTGGGTGGGGATTGGCTTTGCCCTGCTGATGGGATTATCTGTCGGCGGCATGACCTTAATGGCTCTGCTCGCCGCTTCAGCTAGCTATATCGCCGCCCCTGCCGCCATGCGGATGGCGATCCCGCAGGCTAATCCGGCCATTTCACTGGGCGCGGCCTTGGGGATCACGTTTCCGTTTAACGTACTGCTGGGCGTTCCGCTGTATTACCAATTTGCCCAGTGGGCGGCGTAGGCCCGCACGGTAGTATCTTAGATGAGCAATCTGTACCTGATGGCATAAGCCTGATGAAAGGCATCGGATGGAATAATGCAATCAGCGCTAGCCCATACGCTGCCCCATATAAGCTACGCCCATATAAAAGGAGTACACATGCAGTTTCATACCCGCACCTTACTGACCATCGTGACCGAGGCCATCTTGGAAAACGATCTGGTCGATCTGTTTAACCGCCGCCAGATCCGCGGGTGGACCATTGTGGCGGCGCGCGGTAAAGGCGATCACGGTGAAAAACGCGGCAGCTTTGATGCCAACGAGAACATTCAGCTTGAATTGATCACCACCACCGCTACCGCAGAAGCACTAGCCACGGAGATCATGCAAGAGTTCGGGCAAGATTACGCCTTGGTGCAGTGGCTATCTGAGGTACGCGTGTTACGCGCCGACAAGTTCTAACGTGCCTTGTGCACGTGCTATATCTTCCGATTTTTTACGCCCTTTACATTGCGCAAATGGCGGCGCGCCTCGCCCATCAGATGACACGCGTTTCATGGTAAGAGTGAAACTGGCCGCAGACCGTCATGCGACTTGCGGCTGGAGCGGAAAATATTGCCGTTTTGCTCTTTTACCCCGATCGCGGGTTGTTTATTATGCTGCCTCTTAAAGCATCAACGTCTCGACACGTTTATATAAAGTTTTTAGGCTAAAGGATTGTGCGCACAATGAAAAAATTTCTCCTGCCATTACTGGCCGTCCTGTCTCTGGCCGGCTGTGTCAGCCAACCTAGCAATACCGTTGCCGTCAATCCACCGATTGCGTTGCCACACCAAGACCCAACCCTGATGGGTGCTACGATTGCCATCAGCAGCTCGGATCAACGTCCACAGCCTTACGTGGCGATGGTACGCCGTGGCGAAGGTAAACCTGAGCCGCTGTACGCGTCCCGCGACCTGCGTTTTCTGATGCAAGAAGTGCTGGAAAAGCAAATGCAAAAACGCGGCTACATGCTGGGTACCACCGGTCAAGCCACGCTGGAAATTATCCCTATTGAAATCTATGCCGATGTGACTGAAGGCAACCTGCGTCACAACATCACCACTAAAGCCAAAATTCGCGTAATCACGCGTACGCCAAAAGGTGAGATGGTGAAAGAGTACCGCGCAACCTATAACGTTCAAGGGCCGTTAGGGGCGAAGAACGAAGACATCAGCAAAGCGCTGAACGAAGTACTGAAATCTGTGATCAGCGATATGGCGCAGGATGACAGTATCAATACCTATATCCGTCAGAACAGCTGATAGGAGCCAATGATGCGTCGTTTAATGTCTATTGCTGCCACCTTGCTCGTGTGCTGGAGCAGCGCGCTGTTCGCCGCGCCTGCAGCGCCAGCGGTAACTCTGCAAACCTCACAAGGTGAGATTGCAATTGAGCTCGATCCACAAGCCGCGCCGCAAACTGTCGCCAATTTCCTGCGCTATGTGGATGACGGCAGTTATGTCGGCACACAGTTTCATCGCGTGATCCCAGGCTTTGTGGTGCAAGGCGGCGGACTGGATGCCGATCTGCGCCCACGCCCTGAGTATGCGCCAGTGAAAAATGAGTCGGCCAATGGCTTATCCAACCGTTATGGCAGTATCGCCATGGCGCGCACCTCCGATCCAGATTCAGCCACCCGCCAGTTCTATATCAACATCAGCAACAACACCATGCTGGATAACACCCCTGGCCGTCCGGGTTATGCGGTGTTTGGCAAAGTGATCCGCGGGATGGATGTGGTCGAGAAAATGGCTGCCGTTCCAACGCGCAATGCCGGTGGGATGGCCGATGTGCCGGTCACGCCGATTGTGATTGAAAAAGTCAGCGTGACGCGCTAAACCTGTCAGCAGAAGGCCAGTATTGAGGCTGTCCTTCTGCTGTATTTTTTTCTGTCGCGCGACAACACAACAGATATAGCAAAGATAAATATAACAAAGATAAAGGAGCGAACCATGCCTGCCTCTGCCGCCGAATTTGTCGCCCTGTATCAAGACGCTCTGGCCGAACACCTGCGCCTGATTTTACATGGCACGCCGCAGCCAGAGACATTGCAATTGCTGCGCGATGAGATCCTGCACCACTGGTGGGGACGCGAGCTTACCGACGACACCCCGTTATCCCCCACCGAACATGCCTTCTGGTATACCTTAGCGTTACTCGAATCGACCCCACTGCATGAGCTACGCGGCAATCGTTTTTTACGCCAGCGCCTACATACCTGCCAAGCCTTACTCAACCAGCATCCGACCAGTACCGGTGTTTTTATTCGTGGTACGCGCCCGTAAATCACAGCGCTGCTGACTCAACCCCATGCCGCGCAATCCAGCCCCATTTAACCGCTAGAGGGCTTGGTTTATCGCTACTCTCCGTATGGTTTGCCCTATCTGACGGATGCATCCGCCGCCCCTACCTGATAGCATCGTGGCTGTTTTGAATTTCACACGGAGTAACAGGCGCATGCGAGCCTCTCCTTCAAGTCTGCGAAGCACCCTTCGCAGTTACGCTGACATCCGGCTGTGGTGGATTTTTCTGCTGGGATGCGCCAGTGGTTTTCCCTGGGTGCTGATCGGCTCCAGTATGAGCGGCTGGCTGAAAGATGCCGGTATCTCCCGCGCCACCATCGGTTTTTTTGGTTCGATTTTTATCGTCTACGCCATCCACTTTATCTGGGCACCCTTGATTGACCGAGTGCGCCTGCCGTGGCTGCATGCCCGCTTGGGTCAACGCCGTAGCTGGATTGTGTTGATGCAGATTTTCATCCTGCTGGCGACGGTGGCGATTGGCTTTACCAATCCGGCCGATTCACTGCTGTGGACAACATTGCTGGCCTTTACCATTGCGGTGGCCTCTTCCACGCAAGATATCGCCATTGATGGCTACCGGATTGATATTCTGTCGCAAGACAAAGAGATGCTGCCGCAAGGCTCGGCAATGGCGGTGATCGGTTGGTGGACTGGCTATTCACTACCCGGTTATCTGGCATTTCACTTTGCCGATCAATACGGCTGGCAACATGTATTTTTAGGCATGGGCGCCATCAGCGCCTGCTGGCTGCTGGGGGTTTTAGTGATCCGTGAACCCCAAACTGGGCGCGATGAATTACAAGCCGAAGCCGAAGCCCATTACTCGCGCTATTTGCATAACAGTAAGCTAGTCACTTGGCTGGCGGTCACCGTGGTTGAGCCATTTGCCGAGTTCTTCCGCCGTAACGGCGCGTCATTGGCGCTCTCTATCTTAAGCTTTGTTTTCTTGTTCAAGATTGGTGAAGCCTTTTTAGGCCGCATGTCGATCACCTTTTATAAAGAGATCGGCTTTAGCAACCAGCAAATTGCCGAGTATTCCAAGCTGATTGGCTGGTTTGCCACCGTGGTGTTTACCCTGATGGGTAGCATGCTGAACGTGCGGTTCGGGATTGTGCGCGGACTGCTGATTGGCGGAATTGCCATGGCCGGCAGTAACCTGATGTTTGCATGGATTGCCAGCGTCGGGCCGAATGAGCATCTGTTTGCCGCCACCATTATCGTGGATAACTTTACCACCGCTTTTTCCTCGGTAGCGTTTGTCTCGTTCCTAAGCTGGCTCAGTGGACGCGCCTTCTCGGCCACCCAATATGCCTTGCTGTCATCACTGGGGAATCTGGGGCGCACCACGCTCTCGTCGTTTAGCGGACAAATGGTGGACATGTTACACGGCAACTGGACGTTATTTTTCATCTGCACCTCACTGATGGTGGTGCCGGGATTAGTCCTGCTGTTGTATGTAGGCAAACGATTTTCCGCCCTCACCACCGACCACGGCGTGCCAATGAGTGATTCAAGTCACAAATAACTAAATCGATTGCGCAATATGCTGTAAAATCTGCGAGAGCTCTCACTATGGCACTTCCCCTGAACGGGAAGTGCTTTTATTATGTGCGCCCTGTTGCACCGAGATGTAACACTATATTTCATTACCCGTTGTCGTTTTCTGAGGTATTCATGTACAAACGTCTTGCCTGTTTATCTGCACTTGCTGCCCTGACCGCTACCTCTGTTCAGGCCGAGCCTATCTACAGTTTTGCTAACGTAAGTGCGAACTACCTCGACTGGAGCAGCCGCACCACCAGCGAAACTGGTAAAAAAGACTTCCCATATCTGGAGCTGGAAGGCGGTGCCGGTTACAACTGGGGTGAAGTGTACGGCTTCTTCGATCTGGAAAACCCAACTCGTGAGTGGGATCGTGATGATGGCCGTAGCATGCGTATCGCAGCTAAAGGCACCGTGCGTTACTACCTGGGCGACTCAGGCTTTAACCTGTACGGCCACTACTACAACACCACCATGAAAGGCTTCTACGAAAATAACCTGATCTACGGTATCGGTTATAACTTCAACGTAGGTCCTGTATGGGCAAAACCATTCCTGGCAGCTAACTACACCAACAACAAATTCTTCGAAGGTAGCAACGGCTACATGTTCGGTTGGGTTCTGGGTTATGACTTCCAAGTGGCTGGCCAGAAGTTCAGCTTCACCAACTGGAACGAATATGAATTTGCCCGTGACGAAGCATACGGCAATGGCGGTAAAGATGGTCTGAACGGCGCAGCCGCTGTTTGGTGGCATCCAACCCCAAGCATCACTACCGGTATCCAGTACCGCTATGCGGACAAGAAACTGGGTAGCGAAGCCTATCAGAACGCGATGGTGTACTCCATCAAGTACAACTTCTGATAACGCTGACGGGTTACAACAAAAAACGGACACCAAGGTGTCCGTTTTTTTATGCGCGTTTTATGTGCCCGCGTTATCGGCGCTCCGTGGATACTGAACACCGCAGCGCGCCGAGAGATGATTATGCGGGCAAAAAAGCGAGATTAGTCGCGGAAGTTATTGAACTGGAATGGCTGACCCAGATCAGCGCCACGTACCAGTGCCATCACCGCTTGCAGATCGTCACGTGACTTACCGGTCACACGAACTTGCTCGCCTTGAATCTGCGCTTGAACCTTCAGCTTGGAGTCTTTAATCAGCTTCACCAGCTTCTTGGCCATGTCAGTTTCGATACCCTGCTTGAGCTTCACTTCTTTACTGAAGGTTTTACCGCTATGCTCACAGCTATCTGGCTCTTCCAGCGCGCCATTTTGGATCTCACGCTTAACCAGCGCACTGCGCAGGATGTCCATCAGCTGCTCAATCTGGAAATCTGACTCGGTCGCAACTTTGATGGTCTGATTTTTTTCGTTCATCTCGATGCTGGCAGTTACGTTACGAAAATCATAACGGCTTTCCAGTGCCTTGTTGGCATTGTTTACCGCGTTACGAACTTCCTGCATATCAATTTCAGAGACAATATCAAAAGAAGGCATGACGACTCTCTCTTCTGTCAACTCAACAATGGCGGGCATAATAGCAGAAAGTCAGGAACGACGGGAAAAGATGATGAAAATTACCGTACTGGGATGTGGTGCCGTCGGCCAGCTATGGCTAGGCTACTTGCAGGCTAAGGGGCATACCGTGCAAGGCTGGCAACGCATCGCCGAGGCAGCGCCGGTGCGCTTTACTCTGCAGCCGCCAAGCAAGCCAGACAGCGCCTCAAGCCAAGAACGCCAGTATCAGGTGCCATGCAATGACCCGCACCATCTGGCCAGCAGTGATTGCTTACTGGTGACGCTCAAAGCTGGCGCCGTTGCGCCAGCACTGTTACCGTTGCTCGACAAGCTCTCAGCAAGCTGCGCGATCGTCTTGCTGCATAACGGCATGGGCAGCTTAAGCGAACCACAACTGGCGCAAATTCAGCAACCGCTGCTACAAGGGATCACCAGCCATGGTGCGCTGCGCTATGCGACCCACAGCGTACGCCATACCGGCTACGGCGAAACCCATCTCGGTGCGCTCAATGCCGCCGGACAAACTCGGCTTGACGCTATTACCGATGCGCTCAATGCGGCGCTCCCGCCCGTCACCGCACATACCGATATCCGGCCACGGCTGTGGCACAAACTGGCGGTGAACTGTGCAATCAATCCACTGACTGCGCTGCAGCAATGTCGAAATGGCGCACTGCTGTCACAGCAAGCCGAGCTGCAGGCCTTATGCGGCGAAACGGCGGCGGTGATGAATGCCGAGGGTATCGCGGTCAGTGCTGAACAACTGCTGGCTGGAGTCAATCAGGTGATTCAGGCGACAGCAGAGAACTTTTCCTCGATGCATCAGGATATTACTCTGCAAAGAGCGAGCGAAATTGACTATATTACTGGATACTTAATTCGTCGGGCGCAAGCACATGGTCTTGCTGTCCCGCATCATCAGGCCCTGTATGCGGCCATCAAACAATTGGAGTCTGCCCATGCCAAACGCTGAACACCGCGCCACGGCACTGGTCTGTATCGCCCCTGGCTCGGAAGAGCTGGAAGCGGTGACCGTCCTCAACCTGCTGGCGCGAGCCGGCATCCGTACTACCTTAGCTAGCGTCGATGGTGATGGCGCACTGCCCGTCACCTGCTCACGAGGAACAACGTTGCTGGCCGATGCTGCGTTAATCGATGTGGCCGATCAGCCGTTCGATATGATTGTCTTACCGGGCGGTCTTGGCGGTGCGGAGTACTTTGCCCGCAGCGAATTGCTGACCGAAAAAGTGCGTCAGATGCATTTGGAAGGCCGTTGGGTGGCCGCTATCTGCGCCACACCCGTGCTGTTTTTACAGGCGCGCGGCCTGTTTGCTGACAGCAACATGACCTGCTATCCCAGCCTGTTGACCGACATCCCCGAAGAGCACCGCATCAATAAGCGCGTGACAGTCGATCCGAGGTTTAATCTGATCACCAGCCAAGGCCCCGCGACCTCGATTGATTTTGCCTTGAAAATCATCGATACCCTGTGCGGTAAAGAAACCGCGGCGCAAGTGGCGGACGAGCTGGTACTGCCGCCGGGCATTTACAATTACGCTGACTAAACCGTCAACCTCGGCATAAGGCCACAAAGCTAAAAAGCTAAAAAGCTAAAAAGCTAAATCCTCGCCATAAAAAAACCACCTAGCGATGCTTATCGTAGGTGGTTTTTTTCACTCGCTTACAAGCTAATTACGGGCGATACACTTTCACGTTCGTGAAGCCTTTCTCGCGCAGATACAGTGCCTGCAGCTTGCTCATCACGCCACGTTCGCAGAACAGCAGATAAGTCTTAGACTGATCCAGCGTATCAAATTGGGTCGACAGCTTGTAGAACGGCATGCAGGTGACGGTCACGCCTTCCAGTACCAGCGGCTTTTCCTCTTCCTCTTCAGGCGAGCGGATATCCAAGATCACTTCGTAAGCACCGAACTCCGCCACGGTTTCCACTTCTGGAATTTGCTCTTTGGCTTGCTCAGCGATATCGCGGATATCCATGTACTGCGCGTTTTCGATCACGTCATCCAAAATGGCGAAGTTGAATTTGCTCTCTTCTTCTTCAATCTTAGATTTCACCGCTTTCACGGTTGGGCTCTTGGAGATCACACCGCAGAACTCAGGCATGGTCTTAGCAAAATCTTCAGTACCGATTTGACGCGCCAGACGGATGATGTGCTCTTTGTCATGGGAGATCAAAGGACGCAAGATCAGGGTGTCAGTCACGTTATCAATCAGACGCAAGTTGGTCAGAGTCTGGCTCGAAACCTGACCCAGCGCTTCACCAGTCACCAGCGCCTGAATGCCGAATTTCTCCGCCACCGCGGATGCGGCGCGCATCATCATACGCTTTAAGATCACGCCCATCTGGCCGTCTTCAACTTTTTCCAAGATCTCACCGACTACCGGCTCAAAGTTGATGGCACAGAAGCGGACTTTGTGCGAAGAGCCAAAACGGTTCCAGATATAATGGGATACTTGCTTCACACCAATCTCGTGCGCCGAGCCACCCAGATTGAAGAAGCAGTAGTGCACGCGGCAACCACGACGGATCAACATATAGCTCGATACACCGGAGTCAAAACCACCAGAAACCAGTGACAGCACATCTTCCTGCGTACCGATTGGGTAGCCGCCCAAACCTTCATGGCGCGCTTTCACCAAACGCAGACGGTCATCTTCCACTTCCAGACGCACGGTCACTTGTGGATTGGTCAGGTTTACTGACGCGGTTTCGATATGCTGGTTCAGACCGCCGCCCACATAACGCTCAACGTCTTGTGAGTTGAAGCTCTGCTTACCACGGCGCTTAGCACGCACACAGAACGTTTTGCCTTCCAGCAGTTCACGGTTGGCCGCCAGTGTCTTTTCGAAAATATCGTGCAGATCGGTATACACGCACTCTTCGACTTCCAGAATATGGTGGATCCCTGGGGTCTGCGTCAGACCGTCCAACAGACGGGCACGGTTCTCCGCGCTGTCATTTTTGGAGCGGACTTCAATGTGATCCCAATGACGTACCACAGCCAGCGTTTCATCGTACTTTTTCAGTACGTTACGGATGTTGCCGGTCAAGATCTTGGCAAAGCGCAGTCGTACTGAATCGCTTTTGATCATGATTTCCGGGAAAAGCTTGACGATAAATTTCATATTCTTTCAGTAACACGTGGAGGTTAAGAGGAGTGCGCGAAGGCGCGGATTATACACAATAGCGTAGATGCTGTCTCACTGTTGAGCCATTCTGCGCGCAAGCGATAAAGAAAAACAGCCGTCTCGGCAAAGCGAATACGGCTGTTTTACTGAAAAGTAACTCACTCAGAATGACAGCTCACTGGCCGGCGTAGCATCAGCGGCTGGCGCGCTATCTGTTACCGCTGTACCTGTTGCCGTGGTACCTGTTGACGTGGTGGGCTGCGCAGCGGGCTGACTCACCGGTACCGTCGCTGCCGGTGACAGCGACGTCCTAGACGGAATATCTAATCCGCCAGATTCGGTCGGTTTACCCTGCAACACCAAAATCTCCACGCGGCGGTTTTGCCGACGGTGCTCTTCGCTATCATTAGGGAAACGCGGCTCGCTATCGGCCACCCCGATCACTTCCAAACGCACTGGATTGAAATGCTCGTTTTTCTCCATCTCGATAGCAATCGAGGCCGCACGCTGAGCAGACAAATCCCACGCCGAGCGGAACAAGGTGGTATCCACATTGCGATCATCGGTATGCCCGATAATGCGAATTTGCCCCGGTACACTGTTCAGCAGCGCCGTAATATCCGCCACGACCGGACGGAATTTAGGCTGCAAAAAGGCTGAACCAGCGGCAAACGCCACGCCTTCATTCATACGGATCAACAGCTGCTGGCCTAACATCTCCAGCTCGACCCCGCCGGTGAGGTTTTCACGCTCCATCATTAGCTTCAAGCGCTGATAGACCTCATCCATCGCTTTGGAGGCGGCTTTATTCTCTTCATGCGCCTGCTGCTGTTTTTCCACCTGCACTTTGGCCCCTGAGCGATCAGAATCGCCCGGCTGGAAATACAGCGTTGGTAAAGTCACATCCGCCGTTTGCTGCTGGATCACTTCCACCGGCGTCGGATCAGGACGCCCAGGGCGGTATTCCTGCGCCACCACGCTGGTGCCCTTCGGAATATCTTTCAAATCTAACCGATTTTGTACCCCGAAAGCGCTACGCACTGAACCCGCGATCTGCTTGTATTTCTCCACATCCATCTCAGAAAACGACAACAGAAGGACGAAAAAGCATAACAGCAGCGTCATCAGATCGGCGAAGGTGGTCATGTAAGCCGGCGCACCTCCAGTGCGACGGGGAATTTTACGCGGCTCGTCCATCAGGCAGCCTCGTTCATCAATTCACGCTTGGACTCATGCAGATAGTTCTTCAGTAACGACTCAATCACCCGTGGATTGAGGCCATCTTGGATAGCCAGCACGCCATCGATAATCAGACGGCGATTGAGCGCCTCTTCATCACGGCGCAGCGCCAGCTTATCGGCAATCGGGTTGGCAATCATGTTGGCAATCAACGCCCCGTACAAGGTGGTGATCAAGGCCACCGCCATCGCCGGTCCAATCGATTTCGGATCTGACATGTTCGCCAGCATCGCCACCAGACCAATCAGGGTACCGATCATCCCCATCGCCGGTGCCACATCGGCAAAGGCACGGAAAATCTGCTCGCCGCGCTCATGGCGCTCCAGCGTCAGATTCAGATCTTTTGATAGCGTCATGCGCACGGTGGCTTGCTCGTGCCCATCCACCAGCATGTCGACGGCTTTGCGCATAAACGGGTGGTCAATTTCCACCTCTTCCAGCGCCAAGAAGCCGCCCTTGCGCGCCGCATCCGCCAGCGCCACCAGCTGCATGATCAAATCATCCGCGCGGGTTGAGCGATAGAAAAAAGCTTTGGTGGCAATTTTGGCCGCGCCCCAGAACTGGCTGAGGGTAAATTTCATCATTACGACAAAAATACTGCCCCCCACCACAATCAGGACGGAAGGAATGTCCACATACACCAGTCCGTTGCCACCCATGATCATGGCATAGATGATAAATGCGAATGAAACAATCAGACCGATAAGTGTTGCCAAATCCACAACTGATTCCTCTTACAAATAAAACGCCGGCAGACAGCAAAAAACGCGCCGCAAACCCCTTTTGTTCTGGGTTTTATGCGAAAAGGGACAATAAAAATGCGTATTTGCGTCCCCATAGCACTGTGTCGGCAGCAAGTGCAAAACATTGACAGCAAAATCAAAAAAAAGCGCTCTATATCGCACACTTCATTTTGCGCCGATTTGACCGGACGGCACGGCTGGGGTAACTTTTGCGGCATTGATTTCCCAAGTTTTTACCTGCTATGGCCAGAGCTGTGAAAAAAACCACCGATTTTGCCTCCACGCTCACTGAATTGGAGCAAATCGTGACCCGTCTGGAAACGGGAGATTTACCGCTGGAAGAGGCGCTGACCGCCTTTGAACGTGGTATTGTATTGGCACGGGAAGGTCAGCAGCGGCTGGCTCAGGCAGAGCAACGGGTGCAAATCCTGCTCAGCGACAACCCGAACGCCGAATTAACCCCTTATCCAACCGATAGCCAGTCATGAGCACACTGTTTGCACAACTCTCTTCCCGGTATCGGGAGCGCATCGATCAGGTTCTGAGCCACTCGCTGTCCGCCTTGCCTTTGCAAGAGCAAGAGATGGTGCAGGCCATGCATTACGGTGCTTTGCTGGGCGGGAAACGCCTGCGTCCTTTTTTGGTGTACGCCACCGGTCAGCTGTTTGCGGTGCCGTTAGACGCGCTCGATGCGCCCGCGGCGGCGGTCGAGTGTATCCACGCCTATTCGCTGATCCATGACGATCTGCCAGCGATGGACGATGACAATCTGCGCCGTGGCCAGCCTACCTGCCACATTCGCTTTGGCGAAGCGCAGGCGATTTTGGCCGGTGATGCGCTGCAAACACTGGCGTTTACTATACTGACCGATGAGCGCGAGCCGGTGAGTGCGGCAATCCAACTAGCACAGGTACGCGAACTGGCACAGGCCAGCGGCGTGGCTGGGATGTGCGGTGGCCAAGCGCTGGATTTGGCCGCCGAAGGCAAATCCTGTTCGCTGGCGCAATTGGAACAAATCCATGCCCACAAGACCGGTGCATTGATCCGCTGTGCCGTGCGTTTAGGCGCGTTGGCGGCAGGCCCTGCCGGTCTTGCTGCATTGCCGGCGCTAGATCGCTATGCCAACGCTATCGGTCTGGCATTTCAGGTGCAAGATGACATTCTGGATGTGATCGGCGATACCGCCGTGATCGGAAAACAGCAAGGATCAGACATTACACTGGGCAAAAGTACCTATCCTGCCCTGCTGGGTATTGAAGGAGCCAAAGCCAAAGCGCGGGAATTATACCAAGAAGCTTTAGGCGCATTGCAGACTCTGCCGTACAATACTGAAGCACTGGAAGCTCTGGCCAGTTACATCATTGAGCGCGACAAATAAAACCCTAACGCGCAACGCGAGTTTGTGATGAATCTTGATATCGCTAAATACCCTATGCTGGCACTGACCAATACGCCAGAAGAATTACGTCTGTTGCCGAAAGACAGCCTGCCACAGCTGTGCGCGGAGCTGCGTGAATATCTGCTTAACTCTGTCAGCCGCACCAGTGGTCATCTGGCGTCTGGCCTCGGCACGGTCGAACTGACCGTGGCGCTGCATTATGTCTACAACACCCCGTTTGATCACTTGATCTGGGATGTGGGCCATCAAGCCTATCCGCACAAAATTCTGACCGGCCGCCGTGATCGCATGCCGACCATTCGCCAAAAAGGCGGTCTGCACCCGTTCCCGTGGCGCGAAGAGAGTGAGTTTGATGTGCTGTCAGTCGGCCACTCCTCCACCTCGATCAGTGCAGGTCTCGGTTTGGCTATTGCCGCCGAATACGAAGGCAAAGGGCGTAAAGTGGTATCCGTAATTGGTGATGGTGCCATGACCGCAGGTATGGCGTTCGAAGCCATGAACCATGCAGGGGATCTCCATCCTGACATGCTGGTCATTTTAAATGACAATGAGATGTCAATTTCGGAAAACGTCGGCGCCCTGAATAACCATCTGGCGCGCGTGTTGTCTGGCTCGCTGTATTCCAGCATCCGTGAAGGTGGCAAAAAAGTGCTGTCTGGCCTGCCGCCAATCAAAGAGCTGCTCAAGCGTACCGAAGAGCACATCAAAGGGATGGTGGTACCGGGCACGCTGTTTGAAGAGTTGGGCTTTAACTACATCGGCCCTATTGATGGTCATAACATCGATGAATTGGTGCATACGCTGAAAAATATGCGCGGTCTGAAAGGCCCGCAGCTGCTGCACGTGATGACCAAAAAAGGCAAAGGCTATGCGCCAGCGGAAAAAGATCCGATTGGCTATCATGGCGTGCCTAAATTCGATCCGGCCCAAGACAGCCTGCCGAAAAGCAGCGGCGGTCTGCCAAGCTACTCCGCCATCTTTGGCGATTGGCTGTGCGAAATCGCGGCCAAAGATCAGAAACTGATCGGAATTACCCCCGCGATGCGCGAAGGCTCCGGCATGGTGCGCTTTTCTAAAGAGTACCCAAAACAGTATTTCGATGTGGCGATTGCTGAACAGCACTCCGCCACCTTTGCCGCCGGCTTAGCCATCGGTGGCTATAAGCCGGTGGTTGCGATTTATTCCAGCTTCTTGCAACGCGCCTACGATCAGGTGATCCACGATGTGGCGATCCAAAATCTGCCGGTGATGTTTGCTATCGACCGCGGCGGCATTGTCGGCGCGGATGGTCAGACGCACCAAGGCGCGTTTGATCTGTCATTCCTGCGCTGCATCCCAAATCTGGTGGTGATGACGCCAAGTGATGAGAACGAGTGTCGGCAGATGCTGTACACCGGTTATCAGCACTCTGGTCCATCGGCGGTGCGTTATCCACGTGGCACCGGCACTGGCGCGATCTTAGAGCCTCTGGCGGCCTTAGAGTTGGGTAAAGGGGTATTGCTGCGGGAAATGAGCGCCTCTGCCGATATCAATCAGCCGCATATCGCATTCTTGAACTTCGGTACACTGTTACCGCAAGTGATGGAAGCGGCGCAAGAGCTCAATGCCAGCGTTGCCGACATGCGTTTTGTTAAACCGCTGGATACCGCGCTGGTCTTGCAATTGGCCGCCGAGCACGATGTGCTGGTGACGGTTGAAGAGAACGCCATCATGGGCGGTGCGGGTAGCGCGGTGAATGAAGCCTTGATGGCGGCGGGCGTGTGTAAGCCGGTGTTGAACCTCGGTCTGCCGGACTTTTTCATTCCGCAAGGCTCTCAAGATGAAATTCGCCATGACTTAGGTCTGGATGCGCAAGGTTTTGTGCGTCAGGTTCGTGAGTATTTAGCGCAGCGCGCTACTCTGCAAAAATAAATTTCGGCCTTTCGCTCATTAAAAAAACGGCGCTTATCGCGCCGTTTTTTATTGTCATCAACATTAGCCGTGGTGTCGCCGCCGTGCATACCCTAGTCGGCTATTAGGCCTGCCTAAGTTACACCAACCTAAGTTACGCCCACCACTGTGCACCCAGCCATAAAAAGGCCGCGGCGATGATCCCAGCAATCACATCATCAATCATGATGCCAAAGCCGCCATCCACTTTGCGATCAAACCAGCGGATAGGCCATGGTTTTACCATGTCAAAAAAGCGGAACAGCACAAAGCCGGTCAGCACCCACTGCCACGTCATTGCCGGCAAGGCCAGCATGGTGATAAACAGACCGACAAACTCATCCCAGACAATCGCGCCGCTGTCATGCACCTGCATGTCACGGGAAGTTTTATCGCACAGGTACACCCCAACGATAAAGCTCAGCACGATGGCCAGCAAATACCACGGCAAGCTCAGGTGCGCTAACAACCACCACACCGGTACCGCAGCCAGTGTTCCCATGGTGCCGGGTACTACCGGCGATAAGCCACTGCCAAACCCCAGCGCCAAAAAATGCACTGGATTGCGTAGCGACACTTTATCCAACCCTTCGCGCATCATCAGCCTCCGAAATGGTCAAAACCGTGCAGATCGAGCGCTTGCACTTCGCCATCACGGATAAACTCCAGACGACCATCTTGCGCCGTGATCTGACCGATACAGCTATAGCTTACGCCGAGATTCGCCAGCGCTGTATCCAAACGCAGGCGATTGACTTCCGGCACCGTAAAGCACAGCTCATAATCTTCACCGCCCGCCAGCGCCCACGCTTGTGCTTGCTCAAGGTCAGTGACGCTACGTAACGCCGGTGAGTACGGCAGTTTATCCAGCTCGACCCGCGCGCCGCAGTGGCTGCGTTTTAAGATATGGCGCAAATCCGACGCCAAACCATCGGATAAATCCAGACAGGAAGAGGCAATACCCGCCAATGCTTGGCCGACTAAAATGCGTGGGCTGGGGCGTAAATGCCGCTGCAACAGATAGGTGCGAGCCTCAGGATCGCTCACCTGCAAGCGCTGTTGCAAAATCGCCAATCCTGCGGCGCTGTCGCCCGGCGTGCCGGTGACATAAATCCAATCGCCCGGATGCGCGCCACTGCGGGTCAACGCCTTGCCATACGGCACCTGACCGAATACGGTCAGCGTCAGGCTGAGTGGGCCTTTGGTGGTATCGCCACCCACCAGCTGCACACTGTAGTAATCGGCCAGCTCAAACATACTACGGCTGAACTCAGCCAGCCACGGCTCTTGCACCTCGGGTAAGGTGATCGCCAATGACAGCCACGCTGGGGTCGCCCCCATCGCCGCCAAATCACTCAGATTCACCGCCAGTGCTTTATAGCCCAGATCCGCCGGATCAATATCCGCTAGGAAATGGATGCCACACACCAACGTATCGGTACTGACAGCCAATTGCTGGTTTTCTGCCAGTGTCATCAGCGCACAATCATCGCCGATGCTGAGCTGCACGTCTTTACGCGAAGCTCTGTCACGCGTGAAATAACGCGCAATCAGGTCAAATTCACCACAAGACATAAATCAATCATCAATCAGCGGGATAAAAAAAGCCGGCAATGCCGGCTTTTTTTGAATTACTTACGAACCTGCGGGGCTAGTTTGTCCAGCACACCGTTCACAAACTTGTGACTGTCTTCTGCACCGAACATCTTGGCCAGTTCAATCGACTCGTTGATCACCACTTTGTACGGTACGTCTTGACGCTTGGTCATTTCATACACGGACAGGCGCAGGATAGCGCGCTCAATAGGATCCAGCTCATCAATCGCACGGGAAAGGTGTGGAGCCATTACACGATCCAACTCTTCGTGATGCAGGGCCACGCCGACCAGAAGATCGCGGAAATAGGCAATATCCGTGCCTTTCATATCCTGATCCGTCAGGAACTGTAACTCTACATCGGCGACGTCGTTCTTGGAGATCTGCCAGGAATAGATGGCTTGCACGGCACACTGGCGTGCACGACGACGTTCAGCTGGTTTCATGGCGGGTTTCACACTTTCCCCCTTCAGGACTCTCAAATTGCATTCAATACGTTAACCATTTCCAGCGCAGTCAGAGCAGCTTCTGCACCCTTGTTACCGGCTTTAGTACCGGCACGATCAATGGCTTGTTCAATGGTTTCAGTCGTCAGCACGCCGAAGGCAACCGGAATATCCGATTCCATCATGACCTGAGCCAGACCTTTGCTGCACTCACCGGCCACATATTCAAAGTGTGCCGTGCCGCCACGGATCACGGTGCCCAGAGCGATAATCGCATCATAGTTACCGGTTTTAGCCAGACGACGGGCAATCAGCGGTAACTCGTATGCACCCGGTGCACGTACCAACGTGATATTGTCATCAGCAACCTGACCGATGCGCTTCAGTGCATCCAGAGCACCATCCAGCAGGCTTTCGTTAATGAAGCTGTTAAAACGTGCAACAACTACGGCAACACGTGCTTGCGGGGCGGCTACAGAGCCTTCAATTACCTTCATGATCCTTCCTGTTGCTCATTCCGGCTGACGATAAGGCGCCGGATTCTATCACAGTATTATCAAGTGTGCAGAGCTTGCTCGGTCACTCTCGACAGATTCGTTTTATTTTATCTGTAAAAACGGGGCAATGCTGCGCTTCAGCGCAGAAAACCACTGCGGGCCAGTAAATCCATACTCACCCCACCGCTGTTAGCCGCTGACGACTCCGCCGCACGCTCACCGAGCAGCAGACGCTCTAAATAACGGGCAAGTAAGTCCACTTCAAGATTAATCTTACTGCCGGTTTGCCAGTTCAGCGTGGTAGTTTCCTGTTGGGTGTGTGGCACCAAGGTTATCTTGAAATCGGCGCCGTCTACCGCATTGATGGTCAAGCTGATGCCATCTAGCGTTACCG
This sequence comes from Plesiomonas sp. PI-19, assembly GCF_021368255.1. Taxonomy (NCBI): domain Bacteria; kingdom Pseudomonadati; phylum Pseudomonadota; class Gammaproteobacteria; order Enterobacterales; family Enterobacteriaceae; genus Plesiomonas; species Plesiomonas sp. PI-19. The sequence continues at coordinate 558,957 of NZ_JAJNMQ010000001.1, read as the reverse complement.
AGCCTTTTTCCGACAGATAACGCGCCAGCTCTGCCGGTGCGCGCAGCCAAAACTCAATGGCGCGCCCTAAATCTTGCCGACGCAGCACCTGCGCCACGCCATCGACATGGCCGCTGACCAGATGTCCACCCAAACGGGTATTGAGAGTCAGGGCTTTTTCCAGATTCAGCGCTTGGCCAGCACGGTAATCGGCAAACGCACTGCGCTGCAAGGTCTCCAGCGATAAGTCCGCCTGATAGCCTTGCGCCGTGAGCGCGACCACAGTCAGGCACACACCATTGGTGGCGATACTGTCGCCTAAGCGCACATCACTCAGATCCAGTTTGCCACTGTTGACCGTTACCCGCACATCGGCCCCTTGCGGGGTCAGCGCGGCAAGGGTTCCCACCGCTTCAACAATTCCTGTAAACATAGGAGGTTATCCGTATGATCCGCCGTGGCGCACGCTTGCCCGCACACCGCGACAGGTAAAATCCAGTGCTGGCATATTATCGCGCAACTCAGTATTGCGGTAGCATTATCAGCCGTAAATCCTCACCGACTTGCTGCACATCGGCAAAGCGAAATTGCGGTGCCTGCGCCAGTGATTCTAATCCCGGCAATGCGATCAGACCGCGCGCACTGTCACCGAGCAATTTCGGCGCCAAATACAACACCAGCTCATCCACTAAGCCCGCCGCAAACAGTGCACCCGCCAGTTGCGCGCCGCCTTCAACCCACACCTGATTGATCTGCATCCGGCCCAGTTGCATCATCAAGGTCACCAGGTCGACTTTCCCTTCACGGTTCGCCGGCACAGTCAACTGGCGCACCGTTTCCGGCCAATCTTGAGTATCGGCGCTCAACCGCGCCAAGCACACCTCACCATCGACCTGCACCAAGCGATGCTCAGGACGCACCTGATTGCGGCTATCCACCACCACCCGTAATGGCTGGCGCAGGGCCGCGCTCGGATAAGCGGCCTGAATATCCGCCGGCAAATCGGCATGCCGCACATTGAGTGACGGATCGTCAGCCAGCACGGTGCCACTGCCGGTCAGGATAGCGCCGGCTTGAGCGCGAAACACCTGCACATCACGACGCGCCGCAGGGCCGGTGATCCACTGACTCTCGCCCGAGGCCATCGCGGTACGGCCATCGGCGGATGCCGCCAGCTTAAGCTGAATATACGGAAAGCCGGTACGCATGCGCTTGAAAAAACCCTTGTTCAGCGCTTCGGCCTCGGTTTGCAGTACCCCGTGCTCCACGGCAATGCCAGCTTGCTGCAACCGATACAACCCGCGCCCCGCCACGGCGGGATTGGGATCTTGCATCGCGGCCACCACGCGGCTCACGCCAGCGGCAATCAGTGCATCGGCACAAGGTGGTGTGCGGCCATGATGACTGCACGGCTCCAGCGTCACATAGGCGGTAGCACCACGTGCCTTGTCACCGGCCATACGCAGCGCATGCACCTCGGCATGCGGCTCGCCCGCACGCTGGTGATAGCCTTCACCGACAATCTCACCGTCACGCACAATCACACAGCCCACATTCGGATTCGGTGCCGTCGTAAAACGGCCATGGCGCGCCAGCTCCAGCGCCCGCGCCATATACTGCACATCATTCATTGCTTCAACTTCCCTTGCGGTCTGAGCTTATCAACCCAAACTCTTTCTGGTGCGACAGCGTATCAAACTGCCACTAACTGCTTGCAGTTTGGCACCATCAGCGCAGAAATCCAATCCTTGGCATCACGCGTCACCGCGTTCAGCACTTCCAATTTCGTCCGCCGCAGTGAGCGACAGAAAAAAAACCGGCGCAAGGCCGGTTTTTGCATGCGTGTTATCTTTCATCGCAAGAACTCGATCAATTGATAACAGGCTCAATTGATATCAGGATGCTGCGCAATCAAGCGTTGGCGCTGCGCACCGAGGGTCGCAATCTGCACATTGAGCGCCTCAATTTTCTGCTCGATAGTGTCGTATTGCTCTTGCAGCAACTCGCGCGCCTCGGCTTTATCCGACGCCGCCGGTGTCGCGCCTTTTAAGGGCAAATTGGCCGTTTCTTTCATCAAAATACCGGTGATCAAACCCACCACCGCAATGGCCATCAAGTAATACGCCGGCATATACAAATTCTGTGTCACTTCCACCAGCCAGGCACTCAAGGTGGGTGTCAGACCGGCAATCAGCACCGAAATATTGAACGCAATCGCCAGTGCACTATAGCGAATTTTAGTCGGAAACATCGCCGGTAAGGACGACGCCATCACCCCGGTAAAGGCGTTCAATAGCACCGCTAACACCAATAAACCGGCAAAAATCAGCACCAGTGAGCCGCTGGTGATCAACATAAAACAAGGCACCGCCAACAGCAGCAAACCAATGCTGCCGCCAATCACAAACGGGCGTCGACCAAAGCGGTCACTCAGTAGTCCAATCACCGGCTGTACAAACAGCATCCCCAGCATCACCACAATGATAATCAAGATCCCGTGATCTTCAGGGTAATGCAGGTTATGCGACAGATAACTTGGCATGTAGGTCAGCAGCATGTAGTAAGTGACATTGGTGGCAATCACCAGCCCCACACAGCTGAGCAAACTGCGCCAATGGCCACGAGCAATCTCCGCAAATGACACCGGCTGCGGCGCGTCGGCAGCACTGTGTTGTTGCAAATTTTCACTGTGCTTTTGAAACGCAGGCGTTTCTTCTAATGCATGGCGCAAATACAGGCCAATAACCCCGAGCGGTAATGCTAGGAAAAACGGCAGTCGCCAGCCCCACGCCATAAAGCGCTGCTCGCCCAATACCGAAGAGAGCACCACCACAACACCAGCGCCCAGCACAAAGCCAGCAATCGAGCCAAAATCCAGCCAACTGCCCATAAAGCCGCGTTTTTTATCTGGCGAATATTCCGCCACAAAAATGGCCGCACCGGAGTACTCTCCGCCGACCGAAAAACCCTGCGCCAGCTTAGCCAGCAGCAATAAAATCGGCGCCCAAATACCGATACTGTCATACGACGGAATCAGCCCAATACAAAAGGTGCTGATCGCCATGATAATGATGGTGATGGCCAAAATTTTCTGTCGACCATATTTATCGCCCAGCGCACCAAAGAAGATCCCGCCCAGCGGGCGTACCAGAAACGGTACTGAAAATGTCGCCAGCGCGGCAATCACCTGCACCCCAGGTGTCGCGCCGGGAAAAAAGATCTGCCCAAGGGCATACGCCACAAACCCATACACCCCGAAATCGAACCACTCCATGGCATTACCCAGAGCGGCTGCAGTAATGGCTTTTTTCAGTTTAGCGTCATCAATAATAGTAATATCTTGAATTTGTAGTGGTTTTACCTTCTTCCCTCTTAATCGCATTAAGATCCTACCTCTTTTTTGTACCGTAAAACGTACAGCAAATTTATTCGTAACGGATACGCATGCAGCTAGCAGCCATCGAGTTGCCATAGATAAACGGCAGCCCTTAACCGGCCAAACGGTCAGACACCTCCCACGCGGAGGAACAAAACATCACAGGCTTTTTGCGAATGCAGCAGTACTGCGGGTACCGGCATTACCAGAAATACCGGATCTGGCGAACACGCCAAAAGAAACCGGAATGGCATTGCAGAGCACACACCCCATTCGGAGTTATGGCGTTACGAGCGATGAACCTGTTTCGAGCCATTGCGGTCACGAAAGGCCGTATCCGCTCTTATTCAGAGGGGGTGGATACCGCCGAATCTCAGGTCCAAGTGCTGTATAGAATACTGTATGATGATTGATTTTTCAAATTAACGCATGATTTCGTCAGACATTACGCCCTGTGTCATGCGTAAACAACCTGTTCACATAAAAAGACAACGCATTGTTTTTAAATTGGTTTTATGCGAAATAGCCACTGTAAAGAACGGTTATCTAGACTAGGTTCATCTAATCAAAATTGCATAATTAATGCATAAAAATAAAGGCGTTCGAGGGGACAAAAAGACAAGAGACAAGAGACAAGAGACAAGAGACAAGAGAGTATGCCGCTCCTCGGCAATCCAGCAAATGGGCGCAAGGGAGATAATCTCCCCCTTGCGCCACGTAACACTCAATCCTGCAAGCGTGCGATTTCCTCGCCAAATTCACGGATATCTTCAAAACTGCGATACACCGAGGCAAAGCGGATATAAGCCACTTTATCCAACTGTTTGAGCGCATCCATCACTAGATTGCCCACCAGCTTGGCCGGTACTTCCCGCTCACCGGTTGCCCGCAAACGGCTTTTAATATGGCTGATCGCCTTTTCCACATCATCGGCACTCACCGGACGCTTTTCCAACGCCCGCAACATGCCATTACGCAGCTTGTCTTCGTTAAACGGCTCGCGGATATCATTGCTCTTGATCACCCGCGGCATCACCAATTCGGCAACTTCGAAGGTCGTAAAACGCTCATTGCATTCCAGACACTGACGGCGACGGCGAACCTGTGTTCCATCCGCCACCAGACGTGAGTCGATCACCTTGGTGTCCACGGCGGAACAAAAAGGACAGTGCATACAGCCTCCCGTACGGCAATAATCAGATTCGTACACCGTAGTGTACTCTGAGGGCGCTATACGGCGCAAAAAATCCGTTATTCTCGACGCCAGAAAGGTCAAACATAGCGATTTATGCTGCGTAATCCGCCAACGGCATGCTAACCGACATAAAAAAACAGGTGACCGAAGTCACCTGTTTTCTGTACGTTTCGCAACGGATTGCTGTTACTGACGAGCAACAATCTTGCCGTCTTCCATCTCCAGCTCGACCGGTTTGCCCGGTAACAGAGCGCCAGACAGAATTTGCTGTGCCAGTGGGTTTTCCACTTCCTGTTGCAGAGCACGTTTGAGCGGACGCGCACCGAAAATCGGGTCGTAGCCGGCTTTAGAGATGTGCTCCAGCGCCGCTTCGCTCATGTGCACCTGATAACCACGCTCTTCCAAGCGTTTGTACAGGCGTTGCAACTGGATGGCCGCAATCGACTTGATCTGATCGCTACCCAGTGGATGGAACACCACGGTTTCGTCGATCCGGTTGATAAATTCCGGACGGAAGTGACGGCTCACTACGCTCATCACCAACTCTTTCATTTCACCGTAATCCAGCGTACCAAACTGCTCCTGAATCAAATCAGAGCCCAAGTTAGAGGTCATGATCACCACGGTATTACGGAAATCAACCGTACGCCCTTGACCATCAGTCAGACGACCATCATCCAGCACTTGCAGCAAGATGTTGAACACATCCGGATGCGCTTTCTCCACTTCATCCAGCAGGATGACAGAGTATGGACGACGACGTACCGCTTCAGTCAGGTAACCGCCCTCTTCATAGCCCACATAACCTGGAGGCGCCCCGACCAGACGAGACACCGCATGTTTTTCCATGAATTCAGACATATCCAGACGCACCATGGCATCATCGCTGTCGAACATGAAGTTAGCCAGTGCCTTACACAGCTCGGTTTTACCCACCCCGGTTGGGCCTAAGAACAAGAACGAACCAATCGGACGATTTGGGTCAGCCAAACCGGCACGGCTACGACGGATTGCATTCGATACCGCTTCCACCGCTTCGTTTTGACCAATCACGCGTTTATGCAGCTCTTGCTCCATACGCAATAACTTATCGCGCTCACCTTCCAGCATCCGCGCAACCGGAATACCGGTGGCTTTCGACAGCACTTCGGCAATCTCAGTATCGGTCACCTTGTTACGCAGCAATTGCAGATCGTGCGTATCGGTCTGACTGGCGTTTTCCAGCTCTTTTTCCAAGGCTGGAATTTTACCGTACTGCAGCTCAGACATCCGGGCCAAATCACCAGCACGACGTGCTTGCTCCAGATGAGTACGCGCTTGCTCTAACTCGGCTTTAATGTGCTGAGTACCGGACAGCGCCGCTTTTTCTGCCTTCCAGACTTCGTCCAGCTCGGCGTATTCGCGCTCTTTGGCTTCCAGCTCTTCGTTCAGCATGGTCAGACGCTTACGGCTTGCTTCGTCCGACTCTTTTTGCAGCGCTTGCTGCTCAAGTTTCAGCTGAATAATCCGGCGGTCTAAGCGATCCAGTGGCTCAGGTTTCGAGTCAATCTGCATCCGGATGCTAGACGCCGCTTCGTCAATCAGGTCAATCGCTTTATCTGGCAACTGACGGTCGGCAATGTAACGGTGCGACAAGGTTGCCGCCGCCACAATCGCTGGGTCGGTGATCTGCACGTGGTGGTGCAGCTCATACCGCTCTTTCAGACCACGCAAAATGGCGATGGTATCTTCAACACTTGGCGGCGCCACATACACTTTCTGGAAACGACGCTCTAATGCTGGGTCTTTCTCAATGTATTGGCGATATTCATCCAGCGTGGTGGCACCCACACAGTGCAAATCACCGCGCGCCAGTGCCGGTTTGAGCATGTTGCCCGCATCCATCGCGCCATCGCCTTTACCGGCGCCGACCATGGTATGCAGCTCATCGATAAACAGAATGACGCTGCCTTCTTCTTTAGCCAGCTCATTCAGCACGCCTTTCAGACGCTCTTCAAACTCACCGCGATATTTAGCACCGGCAATCAGCGCGCCCATATCCAGTGACAACACCCGCTTGTGCCGCAAGCCTTCGGGCACTTCACCGTTAATAATCCGCTGCGCCAAGCCTTCGACAATGGCGGTTTTACCCACCCCAGGCTCACCAATCAATACCGGGTTATTTTTGGTCCGACGCTGCAAGACTTGGATGGTACGGCGGATCTCTTCGTCACGGCCAATCACCGGATCCAATTTGCCTTGCTCAGCACGCTCGGTCAGATCGATGGTGAATTTCTTCAATGCCTGACGCGATTCTTCGGCGTTAGCATCATTCACATTTTCACCACCGCGCATCTGATCGACCGCCGCATTCAGTTTATTTAAGGTCGCACCTTGTTTGCGCAGCAACTCACCGAGTTTGCCGCGCTCTTCTGCTGCTGCCAGAACGAACAGCTCAGAAGAGATAAATTTGTCATTGCGCTTTTGCGCAATTTTGTCACACAGGTTCAGCAGACGCACGGTATCTTGAGACAGTTGGACATCGCCCCCGATCCCTTCGACTTTCGGAATTCGATCCAGCTCCTGATTTAGCTCGGCGCGCACAGCAGCCACATCAATACCGGCACTCGTCAGCAGCGGTCGAACAGTACCCCCTTCCTGATTCAATAATGCCAGCATTAAATGAACCGGTTCGATGTACTGATGATCGCGTCCGAGCGCCAGCGATTGCGCTTCCGACAGCGCAACCTGAAATTTACTTGTAAGACGATCCAGACGCATAACACCTCCAGTCAGGTTGTTGTATGCAAATACTTACTCTCATAACAAGAGATAAGGACTGTTCGGCTCTTTTCAAGTATCACACCTAAAATGTTTTACTCGCCTTATACAATCAGTCTCATTAAATTTCACTCCGCACTGTACTGCCTGTCATGGTTTTTTCTATTACACCCTGCCGCAATTTGTAAAAAAAACAGTGATTCTCCTTCTGGGAGTTTCTGTTACATCTTGTTGTTTTTATTCAACGTTTAAGCATAGAGCTTTCGTGGCTGAAGGCGTAAAAGAGGTGATGTACTTAATCTATTTTGTTGCCTCCCCGTCACCGTACGGCTAGATCGCCCAGATCGCGGGGTTACTAAGGAGATTCATATGTCAGAACATAAATCAGGCTGCTGCCACAGCGAACCAGCGGCGCATCAAGGCCACGGTAAAGAGCCACATACTCGCGAACTGACAACTCAGCATACCGCCGAGCACGTGCATGAAAGTATGCGGGCGCGCTACGGTGAGCCTGCCGGTGAACATGTGCACGACAAAGATCACCACCCAGAGCGCGAACATGAAGAGAGCCATCCACATACTCAGCATGGTGGCGATCCGGAAGGACACAAACACCCCGTTAAACACCGTGAAGGCGCATCCCACAGCGATGAGCGTCACCACCATGTGAAACATCACGACCATAAAATGCCATCTCGTGAGCACCACAAACACGCGCACGATAAAGAATAGCCGCAGTACGGATTTTTTCTGTGCCGAAATGCGGGTATTAATCCATTGCGGTGACATGGTTTTTGTTAACCATGTTCTTGCTAAAGAAACTTTGATTAAACACCTCTTTGGTTAAACACAGCGTTGGCTAAAGATAGCTTCTGTTACATAAGTGCCGATCTCTCCGTTTCGGCCAATAAAAAAGGCACGCCGCAGCGTGCCTTTTTCTTGTTTGAGCTTCCCTTATCTTCCCTTATCTTCCCTAGGGATTTTTCACCAAGGGCGTTTCCCTCAGTGCGTTCCTCACAGGAAGCCTTCACCCAAGAAAATCGAGGGAAACGAGAAACAAGCGATTACTCTTCAATCCAGATCAAGCTGGCCTGACGACCGGTTTCTGACTCCCGACGGAACGAGAAGAAACGCTCAGGATCGCTATAGGTACAATAATCACCACCATAAATCGCGCCAACTCCCGCCGCCAGCAAGCGCTGACGCGCCAGCAGGTACAGGTTGGCTAAGTAGCGATCGCCATGCGGCTGAAACGCCATAGCGGCTGCGGGATTGAACTGGATAAAGCGCTCACGCACCTCTTCGCCCACTTCAAAAACCTGTGGGCCAATCGCGGGGCCCATCCACGCCATCAAGCGCGCTGGCGCGACGCCAAAACGGGCCACGGTTTTTTCCAGTACCCCGTCACACAGGCCGCGCCAACCGGCATGGGCTGCCGCGACTTGGCTGCCATCGGTGCTGCAAAACAGCACCGGCAAGCAATCGGCGGTCATCACGGTACAGACTTGACCGGCAGTGGCGGTAAACGCCGCATCGGCTTGTTTACTTTCACCGTCAGCCAGCGGCAGGGTCAGCACACGTGTACCGTGAACCTGATCCATCCAGACCGGCTCATGCGGCAAGCGCGCAGCGTTACGCAGCAACGCACGGTTCTGATCGACAGCGCTCAGTGAATCGCCCACATGCGAACCTAAATTCAGGCTGGCATACGGACCTTCACTCATCCCCCCGTCACGGGTGGTACTCAGCGCACGCACCTTGGCGGGCGCTGGCCAGTCCGGCTCAATCCAGTTCATCAGTCATCCATCTCGTCTTTGTGCGCCAGCGTATCGGCACGCAGCGCTTCCACCAGCTCTACCATATCCTGTGGAATCGGCGCATGCCACTCCATTTGCTCACCGGTGATCGGGTGCACCAGACGCAGCATAGTGGCGTGCAGAGCCTGACGGTCAAAGCGACGCAGTACCTGCATAAACTCTTCCGACGCGCCCTTTGGCGGACGTGGACGGCCACCGTACAACGGGTCGCCAATCAGTGGATGGCTGATATACGCCATGTGGACACGGATCTGGTGCGTACGCCCCGACTCCAGACGCAGACGCAAACGGGTATGGGCGCGGAAACGCTCCATGATCCGATAGTGCGTAACCGCCGGTTTACCCATTGGGTGCACCGCCATGTGAGTACGCTTACTTGGATGGCGCGCAATCGGCTCATCCACGGTACCGCCTTTGGTCATGATGCCAATGGCAATCGCCTCGTATTCACGAGTGATTTCACGGCGCTGCAGCGCTTCCACCAAGTGGGTTTGCGCCGGAACGGTTTTCGCCACCACCATCAAACCGGTAGTGTCTTTATCCAGACGGTGCACGATCCCGGCTCGCGGCACATCGCTAATCGATGGGCAGTAGTGCAGCAAGGCGTTCAAAATAGTGCCGTCCGCATTACCGGCGCCCGGATGGACCACCAGATCGCGCGGCTTATTAATCACCAGAATATGTTCATCTTCATAAACGATATCCAGTGCGATATCCTGAGCTACCCAGCGTTCCTGCTCTTCGATAACGGTCATGACCGCGATCTGCTCACCGCCGAGGACCTTTTCCCGCGGGCGATCGACGACAGTGCCATCGACCCGTACGCAGCCATCCTGAATCCAGGTTTTGATGCGCGAGCGGGAGTAATCTGGGAACAACTCAGCCAGAGCTTGGTCTAAGCGTTGCCCGAGTTGCTCGTAAGCCACTGTCGCAGTAAGTTCAATTTGTTGTGCCATGTCGCAACTTCTTTATTAACGTTGAGTGTATTAACGTTGGGTTTTAACGGCATGCCGTTTAGAATAGCCGGCAATTGTACATTTTCTTTGCTGGGATCTTAACCAAAAGACTCCCGCAAGCCACTTGAGGATGATCGAGAACGTCATGAAGCGTATTACAGCCCTGATGGTATCAGCTGCTCTTGCCGTCACGTTAGCAGGATGCTCCAACACCAAGGAAACCGTACCGGATGTGCCGCCGTCCGAACTCTATGCCAACGCACAGGCAAAACTGCAAGACGGTAACTTCCGCGAGGCCATCACCCAACTGGAAGCGCTGGACAACCGCTATCCGTTCGGTCCGTATTCCCAGCAGGTACAGCTTGATCTCATCTACGCTTATTATAAGTCAGCCGATCTGGCCTTGGCGATGGCTTCCATCGACCGTTTCCTGCGTCTGAACCCAACTTCGCCTCAGGCGGACTACGTGCTGTATATGCGCGGTCTGACTGATATGGCCTATGATAACAACCTGTTGCACGGCATTTTCGGTATCGATCGCTCTGATCGTAGCCCCGATCACGCCCGTCAGGCGTACCGTGACTTCACCATGCTGATCCAGCGTTATCCTGATAGCCAGTATGCCGCTGATGCCCATGCCCGTCTGGTATTCTTGAAAAACCGTCTGGCCAAGCATGAGCTGTCCGTGGCCGAGTACTATACCAAACGTGGCGCGTATGTCGCGGTGATTAATCGGGTTGAGCAGATGCTGCGTGATTATCCAGACACCCAAGCCGCCCGTGAAGCCCTGCCGCTGATGGAAAATGCCTATCAGCAACTGGGCCTGACCGCTGAAGCGGCCAAAGTGGCGAAGCTGATTGCTGCCAACCCCGTAAGCGCCTAATTCACGCACGAACGTCAGTGTAGTGTAGGTCTCAGTACCGAATTAGCCCCGCACTGACAACGGCGCATTGAAATAAAGAATACCAACGCGTCCCTTGGGGCGCGTTTTTTATTGTCTTTATTTATCCCACCAAATACGTTTTCTGATCGGTTTTTTTATCGTCACCGCAGTGTTTTGCTCGCGCCAACGCCAGCAAACATAGGTAATTAGCCTCTACCAGCAACAGCTCGAGACAACTTTTGCCGCTCAACGACCAGCGAAGGGTGATGTAAAAGGGAAGAGAACCAGCAAAACAACAGAAGGGAATCTTGGTAGGGAATGGCCACTTGTTTAACATTTACTCAAGATGCTGTTTTTAAAACGAAAAAAGACAAAAGCCATCCCGTTTCTTGCGCTTTAACTCTCTCATCCTGCCCCAGTACTCTCGGAACAGCAAGCCCACCGTATCAATTTTACTTAACCAACTCACACTTTGTTTAACAGAATGTTCATTAGCAAAATAATGTGATCTATATCACACTTTATTTATCCATCTTAAGTATTCTGAAGCTAAGCCCAATGGCGGGATAGACAAGAGGTAAGCCTATGAAAGTTAACATTACTAGCAAACAAATGGACATCACTCCGGCTATCCGCGATCATGTCGAAGACCGTCTGACCAAACTGGAAAAATGGCAAACTCCGCTGATTAAACCACACGTGATCTTGGGGAAAACGCCAAAAGGTGAATTTGTCGCCGAAGCCAATATCGGCATTGCCAATGGTCAGCTGGTTGCCAGCGCCGAACACCATGATATGTATGCAGCCATTAATGAGATGCTGCTGAAACTGGAACGTCAGTTGAACAAGCTGCAACACAAAGGCGAATCGCGCCGTTCAATGCAGAGCGTGAAAGAAGCAAACCGTCTGCAGGAAGAAGAACTGGCTGAAAAAATTGCTGAAGAGGACGATGCTGAAACCACGCTATAACCAATAACATGACAAACGACATTGTCGATAAATGATTCAGTCATAGTGGTTATCTGGTCAAATTTCAGGAGAGCGCACCCGTAAGGGTGCGTTTTTCGTTATCTGGCTCGCAGCCTACCGCGCCCACTTTCCCGCCCGCGCTCGCGGCACCGATAAATCCGTTGACAAGCACACGCCCTTCTGGCTACTTTAAAACCACTTCACACGTTCCATTGCCTGTTTCTTATCGCCAGTGAGATTTTTTATGCCTTTGTTTTTCATGGTTTTCTTTTTCAGCTTTTTTAGCCGCCCACACTAGGAGGCCGCTTCGTTACGCGCAAAAGAAAACCAAGACGAACAAAGCAGCCTCCCACCTCGGGGGGCTTTTTTTTACCCGTTTCACGCACAGCAAGGATGTACACCATGAGTCAGGACTTAACCCAAATCCGCCAGCACATCAGCCAGTTGGACCGCTCGCTGCTCAAACTGCTGGCCGAGCGCCGCCAACTGGCCCTGGATGTGGCCCGCAGCAAGGAAAAGAGCCTGACTGCGCTGCGCGATACCGAACGCGAGCAAATTTTACTCAGCGCACTGATCCAGCAAGCCCATGAGCTACAGTTAGACCCGCATTATGTCACCCAGATTTACCACACCATCATTGAAGATTCGGTGTTAACCCAGCAAGCCTACCTGCAACAACAGCTCAACCCTGCGCAAACCCAACAGCATAAAATCGCCTTTCTCGGCATGCGCGGCTCTTACTCCCATCTGGCGGCGCGTAAATACGCCGCGCGCCACACAGGCCGTTTGGTGGAGATCAGTTGCCGCACCTTTGATGAAATTCTCAAACAAGTTGAACAAGGCCAAGCCGATTACGGGGTGCTGCCGATTGAGAACACCAGCTCCGGCTCGATTAATGACGTGTACGATCTGCTGCAGCACACCCAGCTGTCGATTGTTGGTGAGCTGACCCACCCGATTGAGCATTGTTTATTGGTCGCGCAAGAGACCAGTGCCGATCAAATTCACACCGTCTATAGCCACCCGCAACCGCTGCAACAATGCAGTCAGTTCTTGGCAACGCTGGGTCAGGTGCAACTGGAGTTCTGTGAAAGCTCTTCGCACGCGATGCAAAAAGTGGCGCAATTGCAATCGCCGCACGTGGCGGCAATCAGCAATGCCGAAGGCGGTGAGTTATACGGCCTGCACGCTCTGCAAGGCAATATCGCCAATCAGCAGGAAAACATCAGCCGCTTTATTGTGGTCGCCCGCGAGCCGGTGGAGGTGGCGGCACAAGTGAGCGCCAAGACCACCTTAATCATGTCCACCGCCCAGCATGCGGGCTCACTGGTGGAGGCGCTGCTGATTTTGCGCGATCACGGCATCAACATGAGTAAGCTTGAGTCACGCCCGATCAACGGTCGCCCGTGGGAAGAGATGTTTTATCTGGATGTGGAAGGCAATCTTAGCGAAGCGCGTATGCAATCGGCGCTGCGCCTGTTAAGCCGCCAGACCCGCTATGTCAAAGTGCTGGGCTGCTACCCATCAGAAACCGTGATCCCAACCGAGGTACCGCCAGAAGCGCATATTCCACACTCACGCGAAGCGATGCATCTGAGCGCGCAGCCTATCTTAGGACATGGTATTGAGCGCGGCGTGCGCGCCACTGCCACCGAGGATACGCACGATCTCGACGCTGCGCCGTGCCGTAATGTCCGCATTGGCGCTGTCACTCTCGGTGGTCAACAGCCGTTTCGGGTATTTGCCGGCCCGATGCATGGCGCAAGCCGTGAGGCGCTGCTGCAAAGCGCTGCCACCGTTAAACAATTTGGCGGCGCCCTGTTCAGCTTACCGTTGACCTTGGCCGAAGAGGCACAGGCAAACAGTGGCGCGCAACAAGCTCTGACCGATTTGCTGCGCGATATTAGCCGTCGCTATCAGTTACCGTTGCTGCTGCCAGTGACCACCACCACGCACCTGACCACGCTGGCGGCTAAAGCCGATTTACTGTACATCCCGCCTCAGGCAATGCACAACACCGCGCTGCTACACGCTGCCGGAAAAACGCCATGTCCGGTGATGCTCAGTCGCGCGCCAGACATGGATAACGCCGCCTTGCTCGCGGCGGCCAATACCGTGCGCAGCCAAGGCAATCAGCAAGTGATTTTTTGTGAAACGGGGAGCCAGCGCACCACAGAAAGTGCACCGTGTTGGGATCTGGTCACCACCGCGCAGCTATGCCAACAGGCAGACATGCCGGTCATAGTAGCACCGAGCGTATTTGCCAGCGATGCCCGCTTATTACCCGCCTTGGTACAAGCCGCGCGCAGTGCTGGCGCGCACGGCGTACTGCTGCCGCTGGCGTTGCCGGGAGATGCGTCAATCACCGCTGAAACCGACTCAACTGCCGCTCTGGATGCTCTGGCCTTCGGGGAACTGATGCAAACGCTGCGCTAACATGCCATCAACGGCAATAAAAAAGCGGCGCACTGCGCCGCTTTTTTATCTTGTGCTCTCGTGGTTATCGCATGATTAGCAAATATGCTGAGTTCAACCGACTATTCTGGCTAGCCGATTTTTGGACTATTAAGCACGATGCACCAACGAGTCATTGGCTTGGCGCAGCAAAACGCGGCTTTCGGCCTGAAACTGCTCGGCATACTCACCAAACCATTGTGCTACCTCGGCAAAACGCTGCATGAAGGCCGATTTGTCGTGGTGCTCCAGCAAGCTAATCGCCTCACCAAAGCGTTGATGGAAACGCCGGATCATCGCCAGATTCTGCGGCTGAGCCAGAATAATGTCAGCGTACAGCTGCGGATCTTGGGCAAACAATCGCCCAACCATCGCCAATTCCAAACGGTAAATCGGCGATGACAGCGCCAACAACTGCTCTAGGTCAGCATTTTCCTGCGCCAGATGCGAGCCATAGGCAAAAGTCGCAAAGTGGCGTAATGCCTGAATCAGCGTCATGGCTTGGTCATGCTGCGCCGCTGGCAAACGGTGTACCCGCGCGCCCCAGATTTTGATCTGCTCCAATAGCCACGCATAAGCTTCTGGCTCGCGGCCATCACAGGCCACCACCACTTGCTTGGCCAGACTCGACACATCCGGGCCAAACATCGGGTGCAAACCCACCACCGGCCCACGGTGAATTTCCAGCATCGCTTGCAGCGGTTGCTGTTTCACCGAGGTCAAATCCGCCAAGATGCAATCTTCCGGCAACTGACGCAGCCGACCAATCACCTCTTCGGTCAAACAGATCGGCACGCTCACCACCACCATGCCCGCATCCGCCAACAAATGGTCGGCGTCAGCCCAATCCTCTTTTTCCAGCACTCGAACCTGATAGCCAGACAACGTAAATAACTGGCAGAACAGCTGACCTAGTTGCCCACGGCCACCTATCACCACAATCGGTCGCAGCGCAGGATGCACGGTCTTAAAACCGCTGTCATTTTCGCTGGAGTAAGACTCGCGCATCACGCGGCGCAGAATATCTTCAATCAGATCCGGCGGCACGCCCAAGCGCTGCGCTTCCGCACGCCGCGCGGTCAGCATGCTGGCTTCGCGCTCCGGAACATAAATTGGCAGGCCACAGCGACTTTTCACTTCGCCCACCTGTTTTACCAGCTCCAAACGCCGGGCTAACAAGCCCAGCATCTCCTGATCTACAGCATCGATTTGATCGCGCAGTTGTGCCAGTTCTGCCACCATGGTGTTTCCTCTTGTTGGGCTTTATGCCGCCGCCTGACGCGCATTCAGGTGCGGCGCTAACTCTTTGTGAATCCGGCACAATACTTGTTCCGTTTCCTCCCAGTTGATGCAGGCATCGGTAACCGACACGCCATAGCGCATCTGCTCACGCGGCTGCTCTGCCGACTGGTTTCCCTCATGCAGGTTACTTTCCAGCATCACCCCGATAATGGAGCGGTTACCAGCCTGAATTTGGCTGACCACCGCATCCAATACCTGACCTTGACGACGGAAATCTTTTTCGGAATTGCCGTGGCTACAGTCTACCATCAGCGCACCGGTCAGTCCTGCCTTTGCCATTTGAGCCTGACATTCCGCCACATCAGCCGCCGAATAGTTCGGGCGATGGCCGCCGCGCAAGATCACGTGACCATCAGGGTTGCCTTGGGTTTGCAACAGCGCCACCTGTCCGGCCTGATTAATGCCCATGAAACGGTGCGACATGGCGGCCGCTTTCATGGCGTTAATCGCGGTGCTCAGGCTGCCATCAGTGCCGTTTTTAAACCCCACCGGCATGGATAAGCCCGAGGCCATCTCGCGGTGCGTTTGCGATTCGGTGGTGCGCGCACCGATCGCCGACCAGCTAAACAGATCGCCGATGTATTGCGGGCTGATCGGATCGAGTGCTTCAGTCGCCAGTGGGATCTCCATCTCCGCCAAATTGATCAGCAGCGAGCGGGCAATATGCAGACCGGCTTCCACATCAAAAGAGCCGTCCATATACGGGTCGTTAATAAGCCCTTTCCAACCAACTGTGGTGCGCGGCTTTTCAAAATAGACACGCATGACAATATACAACTGGTCACTCAGCTGGTTGGAAAGCACTTTCAGACGACGAGCATAATCGATAGCCGCTTCAGGGTCGTGAATCGAGCATGGGCCGCACACCACCAGCAAACGAGGATCGCGGCGGTGAATAATATCGGCAATGGTACGACGCGAGGCCGCAATCTGATTCAACGCACGTTCACTGATTGGCAATTTGGCCTTCAGTTCATCGGGGGTCACCATCACCTGTTCGGCGCTGATGTGGACATTATTTAACGCATCTTTGTGCATGACGGCTTCATCCTTTGGTTTAACGTTTTGGGTTCATGGTCACTGCGCCCAGCCCCTGCCGGTCAGTGGTTCTCAGTGACAACCTGTGGGTATTTGCAACAGAGCAGCAGGAGGTTGTTCAATCCTGCGTCAGCTCACAATATCAACTGGCGTAAACTTTTCAAGCCATTTTCGTAAAGAAAACATTACCCACTGTAAAGTAAATAATCCGGTAGAATAGACGACCGGATAATCGGCAGGATTGGGCATGGAAATTAATCATATCGAGTTGGTCTCATTGCTGTTGCAGCAGATGTGCGTTTATCTGGTGATCGCTTACCTATTAAGTCGCACCCCGCTGTTCACGCCACTGATGCAGGTTTCTGTCCGCCTGCCACACAAGATCATCTGTTATGTGATGTTTTCCGGCTTTTGTATTCTGGGCACCTATTTTGGTTTGCAAATTCAAGATGCGATTGCCAATACCCGCGCTATCGGCGCGGTACTCGGCGGCTTGCTTGGCGGGCCGGTGGTGGGATTAGCCGTTGGCCTGACGGGCGGTTTACATCGCTACAGCTTGGGCGGTTTTACCGATCTGGCCTGCGCCATCTCCACCACTTTAGAAGGATTACTGGGCGGACTGGCACATCGCTATCTGGTGCGCCGTGGCCACGGCGATTTGCTGTTTAACACCCTAGTGGTCTTCGCCATCACCTTGCTGGCCGAAATTGTGCAGATGGCGGTGATTTTACTAGTGGCCAAACCTTACGCCGATGCCGAACGCTTGGTGCAACACATTGCTCTGCCGATGGTGATTGCCAACTCCACCGGCGCGGCCATGTTTATGCGCATCATCCTCGATCGCAAAGCCATGTTTGAAAAATACTCCATCGCCTTTTCTGCCAAGGCGCTACGCATTGCCGAGCGCACCGTGGGCGTACTGCTGCAAGGGCTTAACCAACACACCAGCCAACAAATTGCCCAGACCATTTACGAAGAAATTGATGTGGGCGCGGTGGCGATTACCGACCGCGAAGTCCTGCTCGGCTTTATCGGCATTGGCGACGATCATCATCGCCCCGGCACTCCGATCACCTCACCACACACCATGCAGGCGATTGCCGACAATGTGGTGGTGTACGCTGACGGTAACGAGCACCCCTATCGCTGCTCGATTGCCGCCGACTGTCGCTTAGGCTCATCGCTGGTGATCCCGCTGCGCGGTGAAGATGAACAGGTGATCGGCACTATCAAACTGTATGAGCCGAAACGAAAGCTGTTCTCCTCCATCAACCGCACATTGGGGGAAGGGATTGCCCGTCTATTGTCGAATCAGTTACTGGCAGGGCGTTTGCAGCAGCAAAAACAGATGCTGGCACAAACCGAAATCAAGTTGCTGCATGCGCAGGTGAACCCGCATTTTCTGTTTAATGCGTTGAACACCATTGCCGCCGTGATCCGGCGCAACCCGCAGCAAGCGCGGGACTTGGTACAATACCTGTCGACGTTTTTCCGTAAAAACCTCAAACGCGTCAGCGGCGATGTCAGCCTGCATGACGAAATTGAGCATGTCACGGCCTACCTGCAAATTGAGCTGGCGCGTTTTGCCGATCGCCTGCAGGTAGAAATGGATATTCCGAGCGCGTTGCATCACTGCCGCGTTCCGGCGTTTATCCTGCAGCCGATTGTGGAAAATGCCATCAAGCACGGTACCGCACACTCATTGGAAACCGGCCACATACGGATCAGTGCGCGCCAAACGGAGCGTGGCCTGTTTTTGGCGGTAGAGGATAATGCCGGGCTGTTTTGCGCCGATAAGCGCAGTGATGGCCTCGGCATGAGCTTGGTGGATAAGCGCATTAAAGCGCGCTATGGCGAGGCTTACGGCGTCAGCACCGACTGCGAGCCGGAGCGTCGCACCTGCGTCACCTTACATTTACCCCGCGCCGAAGAAACTGAGGAATGCGTATGCTCAGCGTAATGATTGTCGACGACGAGCCACTCGCGCGCGCCGAATTGCGCGAGCTGCTGGCAGAACAAGCTCAACTGCACATCGTGGCCGAATGCGCCAATGCGGTCGAAGCGATGAGCGCCATCAACCAACATCAGCCCGATATTGTGTTTCTGGATATCCAGATGCCGCGGATCAGCGGGCTGGAAATGGTCAGCATGCTGGATAAAAACCGCATGCCGCACATCGTGTTTGTCACCGCCTTCGATGACTACGCCTTGCAGGCCTTTGAAGAGCAAGCCTTCGATTACTTGCTCAAGCCCATTGATCCGGCGCGGCTACAAAAAACCTTGCAGCGCCTGTATCAAGCCAGCGCGCCGCAGCCGCTCGTCTTACCTGAACCGACACCGCCTCTGCGCCAAATTCCCTGTCAGGGCCACCAGCGCATCTTCTTTTTACATCTGGAAGAGGTGGAGTTCGCACATACCGATCTGAGCGGAGTACAAGTGGTGGCGCACCAACAAAGCGGCTATACCCCACTGTCACTCAAGGTATTGGAAGAAAAAACCCCACTGCTGCGCTGCCATCGCCAATATCTGGTCAATCCTGAGCAAATCTGCGAGCTGCAATTTACCGATGCGACGCAGGTCGATATTGTGACCCGTAGTGGACATAAAGTGCCGGTCAGTCGCCGTTATTTACGCGCAGTAAAAGATTATCTGAATATTCCGTAACTGTTTCTCTGTGATAAAACTCACATTCGCGGCATGTTATTTTAATGCCGCTACGTTTTTTCTGATATTACGTTCAGTCTAAACATCAAATGCAATCAATATAAAAATGTGAACCATCTCATAATTATATTTATTCGCTCACCTTGATGTTTAAAACACTATTTCACAATCGCCCACTGCTTATCCCACGCCAAAACCACTTAACGAATATAATTACCGCTTAATCGCCAATATAACCTCTCAGCGTAAAAGCCGACCTATTCAACTCGATATTGCGTAGAGTATAGCTACCTCTTTGTACATTCCCCTTCAGTACATTCACCATAACAAAAAGAGTGAGTCAGGTATGATCTGGTTTCTGTTGTGCGTCGGCATTTTGATCGCCGGTTATTTTATTTACGGTGCCATAATCGAGAAGATCTTTAATCCCCGTCCAGAGCGTCAAACGCCTGCACTGGCGATGCAAGATGGTGTCGATTATGTCCCTATGTCCAACGCCAAAGTGTGGTTGGTTCAGCTGCTAAATATTGCCGGCGTTGGCCCTATCTTTGGCCCGATTCTAGGCGCGCTGTATGGCCCGGTCGCCATGTTGTGGATTGTGTTTGGCTGCATCTTCGCCGGTGCGGTGCATGATTACTTCTCTGGGATGCTGAGCGTTCGCGCCAACGGCGCATCGGTACCAACGGTGGTGGGTAACCATCTGGGTACTGTTGCCAAGCACTTCATGAATGCGTTTTCCATCATCTTGCTGCTGCTGGTCGGCGTGGTGTTTGTACTGAGTCCTGCCAGCCTGCTTGGAGATTTGACCAGTTGGAGCGTGCCAATGTGGATTGCCATCATTTTTGGCTACTACATTCTGGCCACGGTCGTGCCGGTGGATAAGATCATTGGCCGTCTATACCCTATTTTCGGCGCCCTGCTGCTGTTTATGTCGGCCGGTCTGCTGATTGGCCTGATGGTCAGCGACAAGCCGTTCTACAGCGCGGGAATGGACGTGTTCACCAACATGCATCCAACCGAGCTGCCATTGTGGCCACTGCTGTTCATCACTATCGCCTGTGGCGCGGTATCCGGCTTCCACGCTACCCAATCACCACTGATGGCGCGCTGCATGCAAAATGAAAAGCATGGCCGCTTTATTTTCTACGGTGCGATGATCGGTGAGGGTGTGATTGCCCTGATCTGGTGTACGCTGGGTCTGAGCTTCTACGAAAGCAGCGACGCCTTAAATGCCACGCTGGCCAGCGGTGGTCCAGCCAAAGTGGTACACGAAGTGTCTACCTCGCTGCTCGGGATGGTTGGTGGTGCACTGGCTGTGCTGGGTGTGGTGATCCTGCCGATTACCTCCGGTGATACCGCATTCCGCTCTGCACGTCTGATCATTGCTGACTTCCTGAAGATGCCACAAAAAGCCATCAGTAAGCGGATGCTGATTGCTCTGCCGATGTTCGTGCTGGGTTACATGATCACCAAAACCGATTTCGATGTGATTTGGCGTTACTTCGGTTGGGCAAACCAGACCACCGCAATGATGATGCTGTGGACCGCCGCCGCTTACTTGCTGCGTCACGGTAAATTCCACTGGGTCGCCACGGTTCCGGCCATGTTCATGACCGCCGTATGCTTTACCTATCTGGCCAATGCCAAGATCGGATTTAACCTGCCGATGGATATCTCGACCGTGATTGGTCTGGGCGCGACCGTGGCAGTAACGGTGCTGTTCTTCTTGAAGATCCGTCGCTGCGACAAAGCGATTGTGGCCGAGCAAAACAGCTAATCCGCTCTATCAGTAACATTACAGATAAAAACATCGCCCCACAACAGCCGCCCTTGCGGCTGTTGTCATTTTAACGAAGGGATTCGATAGAAATAGCGAAAAAACATAACACACTGACTATTATTTGCGCACGCCAACAATTATTCCACTCTTATTATCTACGCTTTATTAGCAAGGTAATAACAGTCATATTACGACAAGTATTCACGATAACGTTTAGACTCTCTTTTATTACCGGCTCTTGCTATGAGTTTCTTACTATTAGCTAATAGCCCGATTTATTCCGCCCTATCGTTAACGATTTTCAGCACACCTTATTTATCGCCATTTCACTCACCCTCGGTAAAGCATATCTATTTCCCTGACAAAAGGCGCAATAGGTGTCACGAATGGGAATTTTATTTACTCAGATCAATAAAACGGCAGATTATTTAATGCGCATTCTGGTTCGGTGATCATTTCCTCAGATTTGTCCGATGAAATAGACGATGATATCCCCGTGCAGATATTTTCTTTTTGTGTACCTATTAATTCACTCTAGTTAATTACTCAACAGGGATTGGTTTTATGATTGCTTTGCAGTTTATAGTCGTACTGCTGTGCTTATTAGTTGGTACCCGCTTTGGCGGTATGGGACTGGGCTTAATCAGTGGTATTGGCCTGTTTATTTTATCCTTCGTCTTCGGCCTGATGCCGGGCGAGCCGCCAGTGAGCGTTATGCTGACCATTTTGGCGGTTATTGGCTGTGCTTCCGTACTGCAAACCGCCGGCGGCCTGAACGTATTGATGCAATACGCCGAGCGCCTGCTGCGCCGTCATCCACAATACATCACCATTTTGGCTCCGCTCACCACTTGGACACTGACTTTCCTGTGCGGTACCGGCCACGTGGTGTACACCATGTTCCCTATCATCTCTGACATCGCGCTGAAAAAGAATATCCGTCCAGAGCGTCCAATGGCGGTAGCATCCGTCGCCTCACAGATGGCGATTTGCGCCTCTCCTGTGTCGGTAGCCGTGGTTTCTCTGCTCTCAATTCTGGCCGCCAAGCAAGGCATTGGTGAGCCTATCGGCATGCTGACCCTGCTGGCTATCTCCGTACCGGCCTCTTTGTGTGGTGTGATGGTCGCCGCACTGTGGAGCCTGCGCCGCGGTAAGGATCTGGATAAAGACCCTGAATTCCAAGCCAAACTGCAAGATCCCAAGCAGCGTGAATTTATCTATGGCAGCACCGAAACCCTGCTGAACCAAACATTCCCGAAAGAAGCCTACTGGGCGACCGGTATTTTCTTCGCCGCCATTGCCGTAGTAGTGTTACTGGGGGCGTTTGATGGCCTGCGTCCTGAGTTTGTGCTGGAAAACGGCAAAACCAAGATGCTATCAATGAACTTGGCGATCCAGATGATGATGCTGATTGCCGGTGCCATCATGCTGATGGTGTGTAAAGTCAAACCGGGTGAAATTGCCAACGGCGCAGTATTCAAAGCCGGTATGGTCGCGATTTTCTCGGTGTTCGGGGTTGCTTGGATGAGTGACACCTTCTTCCAAGCGCACATGGTGCAATTGAAAGACGTGCTGGCTGATGTCGTGGTTGCCCATCCGTGGACCTACGCACTGGTGCTGTTCCTCGTATCCAAACTGGTAAACAGCCAAGCCGCTGCGCTGACCGCCATCGCCCCTATGGGTCTGGCGCTGGGTGTGGACCCGAAAATGATCGTAGCCTTCTTCCCGGCCTGTTACGGTTACTTCGTGCTGCCAACCTACCCAAGTGATCTGGCTTGCATCGGCTTTGACCGCTCCGGTACAACCCGCATCGGGAAATTCATTATCAATCACAGCTTTATTATTCCGGGACTGATTGGCGTAATTACCGCCTGTACAGTAGGCTTCTTACTAGTAGAGACCTTTTTATAACCGAGTGTGGTTTAGCGTTACATAATGTTAAAAGCCGGTCTCCTGACCGGTTTTTTTTTGCTATGTTGCCACAGCATATTGAGGAGCAAAGTATGCGACATCTGGTCTGGCTTGGCTTACTGATTCTTACGCTGACGGGTTGTACCAACCGCTATATGGCCGAACAATGCCGAGCGGGCAATGCCGAGCTCATCGGACAACGCGATGCCCTATCCGGTCGGGCCGCACGTACCGCGCAAGATCTTGAAACGCTGTGCCAAAGACACACCGCTCCAATCAGTTTCACTGAATACCAAAAAGGGTTTAATCAAGCACTCACCGGCATCTGCCGCAATGATGAACTGTTCCGCTGGGGCGCGCGTGGTCTTGCCTATCCGCAAGGATGTAACTCCTTGCCTGGCGCACAAGAGTATCAGCAAGCATGGCAGCGCGGCTGGGACTGGTGGGTTTCACAGATTGATTGGCAACCTTTTTGGGGCTAGCCCAATTCACTGTAAGCTTCACAATGAGCTTAACAACGGGCTTCACCACACGCTTTACCACGGAGCACAGCAACATGAAAATTTATCAGGCAGCCGTACAAGATGCCGCGAAAGTAGCGCCATTATATGTACAATATCGTGAATTCTATCAAGTCGACCCAATGCCTGAACAAGCTCTGGCATTCATGCAAGCCCGTCTGCAATTTAATCAATCCGTGATCTTTTATGCCGTCAATGATGCTGGCGAAGCGGTCGGCTTTGCCCAACTGTATCCTGCATTTTGCTCACTGCAGATGAAACCAGTGTGGTGGCTGTACGACCTGTTCGTAACCCCATCCGCACGTCGTCAAGGGGTTGGCGAAGCCTTACTGGCGCGCTGCAAAGCGCTGGGTGAAGAAACTGATGCCGGTTATATTATGCTGCAAACCGCGCATGACAACACCCGCGCCCAAAGCCTGTATGAAAAAGAAGGCTATATCCGCGATAACGAGTTCTACAGCTATAACCTGTGGTTGCAACACTGATTATCAGCATCCACACCTTGCCTAGCGCTTCAGTACACAAGCTAAAACGCTAGGCAAGAACACCGCATGCAACAAAAAAGGCTTTGGACCACAGAGCGCACATACCTCGCCTTGGTCACAAAGCCTTTTTTATCACCTAACGTGATGTTTAATACACTTGCTGCCGCTCACAGCCTTTCGGAATTTGGGCGCTAAAAGATTCCACCTTAGACAGGCGGTATACACCGTCATAATCCTCAGCAAACTCGCCCTGCGGCACATCTTCCGTCACTTGCAACACCACATAAATGGGCTGGTAAGGCTGATGCTTTTTCTTCATCACCTCCGCCGCCAACTGACGCAATGGCTGCAAACTGGCCTCATCCCCGTTTAACCAAAACACGCTCGGGTCATTGCATGGCTGGAAAGTTTCCACCCCTTCCCCCCACACATACATTCCCTGTACGGTGATCGGCTCTTCTGCCGCGTAGCTGCATGATGCGGACAACGCCAACGTCACCGCAGCCAGAATTCGTTTCATCATCTCCTGCACACCTCAATACTCACCCTGACTCACCCTGCGGGCTTGTCTATATTGATTGAGACAACAGAAATTGAAAAGGTTCAGCGCAAAAAATTTACGGTTCAAGCCAATAAAGCAGCACAAGACAGAAGACAGAAGACAGAAGACAGAAGACAGAAGACAGAAGACAGAAGACAGAAGACAGAAGACAGAAGACAGAAGACAGAAGACAGAAACGGTAAGCCCCGCTCACTCCCAGCGCAATTCGCTATCGCTTCCTACCGGCAGCCAAGGGAGATAGAGAAAAAAACGGCTTAACCCCAAATCACAGGGATAAAAAAAGCGGTCAGCTTTCGCCAACCGCTATAAATAGTATGCACTATTTTGAGAACGTATCGCGCAGCGATTAGTTCAGACGCTCTTTAATACGAGCAGACTTACCAGAACGCTCACGCAGGTAGTACAGTTTCGCTTTACGCACAGCACCACGACGCTTAACAGCAACGCTGTCGATCAGTGGAGAGTGAGTCTGGAACACACGCTCAACACCTTCGCCGTTGGAGATTTTACGTACGGTGAATGCAGAGTGCAGACCGCGGTTACGCTTAGCGATTACCACGCCCTCGAATGCCTGCAGACGCTTTTTGTCACCTTCAACAACCCAAACCTGTACCACAACGGTGTCACCAGGACGGAACGCCGGTACGTTTTGTTTCAGTTGTTCTTGTTCCAGTTGCTTAATGATATTGCTCATAATTCTCTCTTAACCCTAGAATTAACTGAATCTTTAGTTCTGCTCACTGCCCTGATGTTCCTCTTGGAACTCAGTCAGGAGCACCGCTTGCTCGTCAGTCAGAGCTAGGCTTTCTAGAAGCTCAGGTCTTCTCAGCCAAGTACGGCCCAGCGACTGTTTTAATCGCCAGCGACGAATTTCTGCATGATTCCCCGATAATAAAACCGGCGGCACTTGCATCCCATCTAATACCTCGGGCCGGGTATAGTGCGGACAGTCCAGTAACCCGTTCGCAAAGGAATCTTCCTCTGCGGACGCTTGATGGCCCAGAACACCCGGAACAAACCGCGCGACTGCATCCAACAGCGTCATGGCAGGTAACTCACCGCCACTGAGAACGTAATCGCCGATTGACCATTCTTCGTCAACTTCGGTTTGGATCACGCGCTCATCTATGCCTTCGTAGCGACCACAAACCAGAATCAACTTCTCGTTCGTTGCCAGCTCACTCACACCAGACTGATCCAGTGTGCGTCCCTGAGGCGACAGATAGATTACCTTCGCCCCATCACCTGCAGCCGCTTTCGCTGCATGAATCGCATCCCGTAAGGGTTGCACCATCATCAACATGCCCGGCCCGCCCCCGAAAGGTCTGTCATCGACAGTGCGATGCCGGTCGTGCGTAAAATCGCGAGGATTCCAGCACTCAATGCTGAGCAGGCCATTTTTTACCGCTCGGCCGGTTACCCCGAAATCGGTCACTGTACGGAACATCTCAGGGAACAAGCTTACTATTCCTATCCACATAGGTTTCGGCCTATCCACATAGATTTAGTGCCAATTCTCGTCAGACAGATTGCTCTGCCCCGGGTCAGAAACCAGGATCCCAATCTACTTCGATAGTTCGAGTAGCGAGATCGACTTTTTTGATAACCTGCCCATCGAGGAACGGAATTAACCGCTCCTTGATTCCAAAAGCATCTTTCAGGTTTGCCTTCACCACCAGAACATCGTTAGAGCCGGTTTCCATCATGTCAGTGACTTTACCAAACTCATAACCACTGGTGTTTACCACCTTGCAACCCATCAGGTCACGCCAGTAATAATCACCTTCTTCCAGCTTAGGTAGCTGTGAAGCATCCACGGCAATTTCTGCATTAGTCATTGCGTGGGCTGTTTCACGATCATCAACGCCTTTCAGCTTGATGATCAGGTCATTGTTGTGGTGACGCCAGCTTTCCAGCTCCACCTCACGCCATTGACCCCCTGTTTTCAAGAACCAAGGTTGGTACTCGAAAATACTTTCCGAATCCTCGGTGGAGGAGTACACCCTGAGCCAACCACGGATACCGTATGTAGAACCCAGTTTCCCAAGCACCACAGGCTCAAGCAGCTTACTCATTGAAACCACCCAGACGGATTACGCAGCTTTCTGCGCGTCTTTCAGCAGCTTAGCAACACGGTCGCTTACAGTAGCGCCCAGGCCAAGCCAATGGTTGATGCGATCCAGGTCCAGACGAACCTTCTCAGCCGCACCAGCAGCGATTGGGTTGAAGAAACCCACGCTCTCGATGAAACGGCCATCACGCGCACTACGGCTGTCGGTTACGACTACTTGATAAAACGGACGCTTTTTAGCGCCGCCACGTGCCAAACGAATAGTTACCATAACGTCCTCTTATATTAACAAAAACACCCAGAGACCGTATTGAGGGTCGGACTCCGGGGTCTGCGAAAAAGCTGTCGAATTTTACTCGTTTCAGGGTAAAAAGCAACCTGCCTTAACGGATTTACACACGCGGCACCTGTCAAGGCACCGCTACGGTAAGGATTAACGGCCAAACATGCCCGGTGGCATCATACCTTTCATGCCGCGCATCATTTTCGCCATGCCGCCTTTGCGCATTTTTTTCATCATGCGCTGCATTTCAGTAAATTGCTTGAGCAGACGGTTCACATCTTGCACCTGCACACCAGCACCCATAGCGATACGGCGCTTACGGCCACCTTTAATCAGCTCAGGGTTACGGCGCTCAGCACGGGTCATGGAGTTGATCATCGCTTCCATTTTCACGGTGACCTTGTCATCCATCTGCGCTTTGATGTTATCCGGCAACTGACCGGCACCCGGCAGTTTTTCCAACATGCTCATCATGCCGCCCATATTGCGCATCTGTTGCAGCTGATCGCGGAAGTCTTCCAGGTCGAAGTTATCGCCTTTCTTGAACTTCTCGGCCATTTTCTCGGCCTGTTCACGGTCAACGTTACGCTCCAGATCTTCAATCAGCGACAGCACATCGCCCATGCCCAGAATTCGTGACGCGACGCGATCCGGGAAGAACGGCTCCAGCGCATCGGTTTTCTCGCCCACACCGAGGAATTTAATCGGCTTGCCGGTGATATGACGGATAGACAGCGCCGCACCACCACGGGCATCACCATCGACCTTGGTCAAAATCACACCGGTCAATGGCAACGCTTCGTTAAATGCCTTGGCGGTGTTGGCCGCATCCTGACCGGTCATGGCATCGACCACGAACAGGGTTTCGATTGGGTTGATGGCCGCATGCAGCTGCTGGATCTCATCCATCATCTCGCCATCAACGTGCAAACGACCGGCGGTATCCACCAACAGCACATCATAGAATTTCAGTTTGGCGTGCTGCAGCGCTTTGTTAACGATCGCTAGCGGCTTTTCTTGCGGATCCGATGGGAAGAAATCGATCTCAACGCTTTCCGCCAAGGTTTCCAGCTGTTTGATCGCCGCCGGGCGATACACGTCCGCGGACACCACCAGCACTTTTTTCTTCTTACGCTCACGCAGGAATTTACCCAGCTTGGCCACACTGGTGGTTTTACCGGCCCCCTGCAGACCCGCCATCAGCACCACAGCTGGCGGTTGCGCCGCCAGATTCAGGTCACTGTTGGCTTCGCCCATCGCCAATTCGAGTTCGTTACGTACAATTTTCACGAACTCCTGACCCGGCGTCAGGCTCTTGTTGACCTCTTGGCCAACGGCACGCTCTTTAACGCGATTGATAAAATCACGTACCACGGGCAAAGCGACATCCGCTTCCAGTAACGCCATGCGTACTTCACGCAGGGTGTCTTTAATATTTTCATCAGTCAGTCGGCCACGGCCGCTGATATTGCGCAGAGTGCGCGACAGTCGATCAGAAAGATTCTCAAACATCGTAGTCAGTGTCCGCTTGCACAGGGTCTGTGTGGCTTAATAATTGAAGGGATTATACCTGATTATTCTGCTTATGTGGCAGTCACAAGGTTGGAGCATTGCCGAAGGGACGGTATACTAGCTTTTCTTCTATCAGGTTATGCAACCACTGACACCGACTTATGCCAATTTTCGCGACACTCGCCTTACTGGGTTATGCCGCCTGTCTGGGGCTGATTATTCCGAGTTTGCTGCGTAAAAACGGACCGAATCCACGGGCCGTGTTTGCCTGTGCCGGTTTCGCACTGCTGTTTCATGGGATCACCCTGCAAGAGCTCATTTTTGGTGCGGTCAGCGGACAAAACCTCAGCCTGATGAATGTGGCGTCGCTGGTTGGCTTGATCATCACCTTATTGATGACCTTGTCGCTCCTGCGTTATCGGGTCTGGTTTTTGATGCCGGTGGTGTATAGTTTTGCCGCCATCAATCTGGCCGCAGCCAGTTTCCTGCCCGGCGCCTTTATTACGCATCTTGAGCATAACGCCGGTATTTTGCTGCACATCACCTTGGCTCTGTTTGCCTATGCCACCTTGATGATTGCCACCTTGTATGCCCTGCAACTGGCGTGGTTGGATTACCGCCTCAAGCAAAAACGGTTACCGCTTAGCCCGATTTTCCCGCCATTGATGACCATCGAGCGCCAGCTGTTTCAGATCACCTTAATTGGTGAGATCCTGCTGACCTTAACACTGATCAGTGGCTGGTTTTTCCTGCAAGACATGTTCGCGCAAGGCAAATCGCACAAAGCCATTTTGTCGATGTTGGCATGGGTGGTCTATGGCGTGCTGCTGTGGGGACACTTTCGCCAAGGCTGGCGCGGACGCCGTATGGTCTACTTCAGTCTGATCGGCGCGTTCTTACTGACTCTGGCCTATTTTGGCAGCCGCTTTATGCAGGAAGTGATCCTGCGCTGATTATCGGACACAACCCGCTTGATTCTACGCTATGTAGCTCATATTTATTGAAACCGTGTTTACGCAGACCGCGTCGCTATTGCTACACTGTCTAGCCTGAATGCCCCTTTAGCATTTCTAAGACGCTGTCTTTGTTGGATATTGTCTTTACTGAAATACTGTTACTGACGAAAGGAACCATTACTTGGACGACATACATACCGGCACACTGTTTATTGTGCTGATTTTAATGTTGTTAATTTCTGCCTATTTTTCCGGCTCCGAAACCAGCATGATGTCGCTGAACCGCTACCGGTTGCGGCATATGTCCAAAGAAGGACACCGCGGCGCGAAGCGTGCCGAACACTTGCTGCAGCGCCCTGATCGCCTGCTCAGCCTTATCCTGATTGGCAACAACTTGGTTAACATCCTCGCTTCGGCCATTGCCACGATTATTGGTATGCGCCTGTATGGCGATGCCGGGGTGGCGATTGCCACCGGTGTGCTGACTCTGGTGGTGTTGATCGTATCCGAAGTGATGCCTAAAACCATCGCTGCGCTGTATCCGGAAAAAATTGCTTTCCCAAGCACCCTGCTGCTGAATGTGCTGATGAAGCTGATGCTGCCGGTGGTGCTGTTTACCAACCTGATCACCTCCGGTTTGATGCGCCTGTTTGGCTTGCGCTCCGATGTGAAAAACTCGCAAGCGGTCAGCAAAGAAGAGCTGCGCACGATTGTGCATGAAGGCTCGCGCATTACCCGCCGCAACCAAGATATGCTGCTGTCTATCTTCGATCTGGAGCAAATCACAGTGGAAGATATCATGGTGCCGCGCAGTGAAGTGGTCGGTATCGATATCAACGAAGATTGGAAGAGTATTGTCCGTCAGCTCAACCACTCGCAACATGCCCGTTTGGTGCTGTACCGCGACAATTTGGATGATGCCATCGGTATGCTGCGCGTGCGTGAAGCCTACCGCTTGATGATGGAAAAGAACGAGTTCAACAAAGAGACGCTGCTGCGCGCCACCGATGAGATTTATTTCGTTCCGGAAGGCACGCCGCTGAACGTGCAGCTTCTCAAGTTCCAGCGCAATAAACAGCGTTTTGGTCTGGTGGTCGATGAATACGGCGATATTCAAGGCTTGATCACGCTGGAAGATATTCTTGAAGAGATTGTGGGTGAATTTACCACCTCAATGTCGCCAACTCTGGCCGAAGAAGTAACTCCGCAAAGTGACGGCACCATTTATGTGGAAGGTACCGCCAATATTCGCGATCTGAACAAGGCCTTTAACTGGCAACTGCCGACCAATGGCCCACGAACCGTCAACGGTTTGCTGCTCGAATACTTGGAAGATATTCCTGATGTCGGCACCAGCGTGCACATGTATGGTCATCAGATCGATATTCTGGAAGTCAGCGACAACATGGTCAAACTGGTACGGGTACATCCGAAAAATAACGGTGACGATGCCACGCCAGAAAATGATGGCTGAGTCTGGCTAACCGCGCACGCAAAAAAAACCGCCGCAGCGATTCGCTAGTGGCGGTTTTTTTATGCTGAGCTCCGATTATGCCAACCGTTGCCCCCAATCTCTTACCCAATGATTGCGTTAGCCCAACAGCGATGGATCCAGTGCCAGCTCGTCATTGCGATTCACGCCCACACCGCGGCTAAGTACATTACGCGCAATCTGCTGCGCTTCGCTCAGCGAGTGCATGGCACAGGTACCACACTGAAAGCGGTTCAGCTCTGGGATATCATCCTGCGAGGCCACTTGCTCCACATCTTGCATCGCGGCAAGCCAAGCATCTGCCACCCGCTGTGCATCCGGCGCACCAATCAGGCTCATATAAAAGCCGGTACGGCAGCCCATCGGCGAAATATCGATAATTTCAACTCCGTTGCCGTTTAAGTGATCGCGCATAAATCCAGCGAACAGGTGCTCCAGCGTGTGGATCCCTTTTTCGCTCAAGATCTCCTGATTCGGAACGCAAAAGCGCAGATCAAACACGGTAATGGTATCGCCATGCGGTGTTTGCATGGTCTTGGCAACGCGCACGGCCGGTGCAGCCATACGGGTATGATCGACGGTAAAACTATCAAGTAATGGCATGCGGCTGTTTTCCTTACTGATTTTATCTTCTGTGAAAAAAACAAAAAAATTTTGTCAAACAGGGGAAACCTTTTATCCGGCATCCGGTCTTAATTACTGTAAGACGCGCTATTTTGTTGTCATCACATCCCTGAAATTACACACGCAGAGATGTATTTCGGCCACCCCACCTTGGAGTGGCCTTTTTTATGGGCGCCGCGGTTAAAATCCTGCGACTGAACCCGCGATCGGAGCGCTCAAAAGTGTTGCTGCTGCAAATACGCATCAAAACTCAGCGTATCAGCGGCTTCAATCTCAGCTTGTTTACGCTGCGAATGTTCACGCTCTTGCACAAACTCCGCTTCGCTCACCATTTCGGTTGGCTCGGACGCTAATTGACGATGATAACGACTCGCCAGCCCCAGACCTAAGCCGCTCATGCCTTGCTGCAACATGTCATCCAACACCCGCGCCGACAAGGTCAATGATGGATCGGCAAACGCCGGCTCGAGCTTATCGCACAGCGCCTGATAAGTATTGCCCTGCTCCGCATCCAGTACGCTGGCCACTTTACGCAAGTCGGCAAACAGTTTCTGGCCCACTTCCGACAGCGGCTCACGGCTAGTCTCACACCCGATCCCGATGGTCTGCCCCGGCTTACGCCCTTCGAGGATCACGCGGTTCCAGTTTTTACGACAACACAGCAACTCACCTTCGCTCATCTCTGGCGCATCGGCCAGCGCACACCAGATCAAGAACAGATCCAAGAAGCGCACCTGCTCGGCATCAATCCCAATTGGTGAGTAAGGGTTGTTATCCAGCGCGCGCACTTCAATGTATTGAATGCCACCACGCAGCAGCGCATCCGACGGCGACTCACCCGGTAAGGTGACACGCTTAGGCCGAATCGGCGCATAGAACTCATTTTCAATCTGCAGCACATTGCTGTTGAGCTGACGATACTGACCATCTACCTTCACGCCCAGCTCAGCATACTGCTTGGAAGGCTGATGAATGGCCTTTTT
This sequence comes from Plesiomonas sp. PI-19, assembly GCF_021368255.1. Classification (NCBI taxonomy): domain Bacteria; kingdom Pseudomonadati; phylum Pseudomonadota; class Gammaproteobacteria; order Enterobacterales; family Enterobacteriaceae; genus Plesiomonas; species Plesiomonas sp. PI-19. The sequence continues at coordinate 526,384 of NZ_JAJNMQ010000001.1, read as the reverse complement.
CAGCGCATCCACATAAGTGTGCAGATGATTGAAGGTAATGCCTAATTTACTCTGCTCTTTATTGGTGTAACCCAAATCACTCATGCGCAGCGAAGTTGCATACGGCAGGTACATCAACCCTTTGCCGTTAGATTCAAACGGCAGCACATCTTCACGGCCAGCGATAAACGAACGGCACAGCGCAGGTGAAGCACCAAACAGATACGGGATCACCCAGCCAAAACGATAGTAATTACGGATCAGGCGGAAATAACCATCCGAGACACTTTCCTGATAGGTGGCCGGATCTTGACCAGCAAACCGCAATTGCCAGAACGTATCCGGCAACGAAAAGTTATAGTGCACCCCGGAGATCACCTGCATCAAGGCGCCATAACGGTTTTTCAGCCCTTCGCGATACAGCGTTTTAAACTTACCGATGTTAGAGCTGCCGTACTGCGCCAAAACGATATCGTCTTCATTGCCAATAAAGCACGGCATGCTCAACGGCCAAAACAGCTCGTTCTCCACCTGACGGGCAGTATAACGGTGAATATCACGTAAAAATGTCAGCAGACGGTCTACATCACGCTCCACTGGGGTGATGAATTCCAGCAGACTTTCGGCAAAATCCGTGGTGATCCAGCTATGGGTCAGCGCAGAGCCTAACGCCGAGGCGTGTGGCGTGGCCGCCAAATGGCCATCTGGCGTAATACGCAGGGTTTCGCGCTCAATACCGCGTCCCAAACCTTTAACACTGTGCGGATTAGCCGCCAGCCATGATAATGCAGCTGATACGTCAGGAATCAAAATAGACCTTCCTTTACCTGAACTCGTAATCTGTTAAGGATACTGGTTAAATAGGTAAATTTCTACGTTATAACAATCGGTTACTCTTTATCCTATCCGAATAAAATACCGCTCGCCCCGTTGAAAATAAGTATGATTACCAGATAACGCAGTGTTTTTCCTAACAAAATAAACAGTGTGGATGACGCCCACGGCAAACGAAACCAACCGGCAAGCAAACATAAAATATCGCCGATCAACGGCAACCAACTAAACCACAATGACCACACGCCATAACGCTCAATCCAGCGCGTGGCGGTATCTAATCCACGTTGCGGTTTTAAGATCGCCAGACCTCGCCCCATCCACACGCTGCACAGGCTACCCAGCGTATTACCCACGACGGCGGCGGCTAACAATTGCCACTGTGGCCACTGTGCTTGGTGCAGCAACCAGACCAACACCACTTCCGAATTACCCGGTAAGATAGTGGCGCTGAGGAAACTGCTGGCCAGCAGCCCCCACAGGCCATAGCTTTCCCATGCCGCACTAAGCATCAGTACAGGGTTCGCACGTCAACCACATCCATACCGGCGCGGCGCGCCGCTTGCAGACCGAACTCTGCATCTTCAAAAACCACGCAATGCTGTGGCGCGATGCCTAATTTCTCGGCGCACAGTAAAAAGGTATCTGGCGCCGGTTTATGCGCCTGCACATCATTAGCTCCCACCAGAGCCGCAAAATAATCGCGCAGCCCCATATGACGCAACAACGCTTCGGCGACCGCCGTTTCACTGCCGGTTCCCACCGCCATCGGACGACGCCCATGATACGCTTTCACCACATCCTCAATCAGGGGTAACGGACGACACAAATCAAACAGCAGCAACTCCACCGCATCGGCTTTTTGCTTAGCGATCAGCCGCGGATCCAGATCAGCGCCGTGACGGGTTAAGATCGAGCTGGCGATCTGCCACGTTGGCGCGCCGCTTTGCGAGGCCATAAAGTCCGGCTCATACGGCAAACCGTAACGGCCCAACACCTCCTCCCATGCCTGGCGGTGTGCCGGCAAAGATTCAATGATGGTACCGTCCATATCAAAAATCAGGCCTTGGTAGCGGTCGTACATGGTTCCTCCAATGAAAAAATCAATTTGCCACAGGTGCGACCTCGTTCAAGCTCGCGGTGTGCCTCGGCACCGTCCTGCAGCGGATATTCCTTGCTAAGCATGATGTGCAGTTCGCCTTGCGCAATGAGCGCCAGCAATGCCTGTAAATCGTGCACATTAGGCTGCGCCAATAAGCCAACCGCCGTTGAAATGCCTCGCTCTGCGGCCGCTTGGCAGACTCGCTCAGCGCTGATGGTCGGTAGTGTCAGAACGCGACCGGAGGGTTTCACCCATGTCAAAGCGCGGATGCCGGCATCGCCGCCCACCAAATCGAACAGGACATCCACCTGCCGTGGCAAAATATCGGCAGCAGTAGGCAACGGTTGCTGATAATCAATGATCTCGTGCGCCCCTAACTGCTGGGCTAACGCACTTTTTTGTGCCGAACACAGCGCAACGACTTGCGCTCCGGCGCGGCGTAACAGCTGCACCAACACATGACCTACCCCACCGACAGGCGCCGATACCAGCACCCGCTCTCCGGGTTGTACCGCCATTTTGCGTACCATCTGCCAAGCAGTGATCCCGGCCACCGGTAAGGCTCCGGCTTGCGCCAAACTGACGTTATCTGGAACCCGTGCCAGCAATGTATCCGGTACCGCCAAATAACGGCTATACCCGCCGCCACCTTGCACATAACCGGCCACCCGATCGCCGCACTGCCATGCACTATCGCTGCTCGCGTGCACAACGGTTCCCGCCACATCAAAACCGGGTACCCAAGGCAAATCATCTTTGTGCGCCTGTGCCGCCCAGCCTAAACCTGCGCGAGTTTTGGCATCAATCGGGTTAATTCCCGCCGCAGCCACTTGCACCACCACCTGCTGCGCACCGGCCTGCGGCATCGGCAAGGTTTGCACCTGCAAGACCTCTGGCGCGCCAAAGGCGGTGATCGCCAGCCCAATATTCTCGCCACACGTAAATTCTGCAGCCTGTTGTGATGATGCCATCTGTCACTCCTTCGCTGAATATCTGCTGATCCGTTGCCCAATTGCGGCCATTGCATGGGAGTTGGTCTGCCTGAGCCGCGCCTTACCACCAGAGCCAATAGGCTTTCACGCCATACAACGCAGGCAGTAGGGTAAAAACGCAGTTACTCTAGCCTAATCCCTGGTTAGATGCAGCTTTCATGCAACAAAACTGCCACTGCGGTTTAGCCTAAAATCGGTTAATCGCGAACGTAACAAGACAAAAAAAATAAGCGTAGGTAGGGAAATAAGATGAATTCAGAGGGAAAGAGTAAGCGAACGAAGCCAACAACGCAGCAACTTCAAGTCAGAAGGGTATAAACGCAAAAAGCCCCGTCAATGACGGGGCTTTCTACTTTAGATGGTGCATCCGAGAGGATTCGAACCTCTGACCGCTCGGTTCGTAGCCGAGTACTCTATCCAGCTGAGCTACGGATGCAAATCTGGTTGGCTGTAACAGCCGTGATACCGATTTATGTCGGCTTAATGCCGTTCATCACTATCACTTTTTGTATGGTGCATCCGAGAGGATTCGAACCTCTGACCGCCCGGTTCGTAGCCGGGTACTCTATCCAGCTGAGCTACGGATGCAAGAGTAACACTTGTGTATCTTATTTATCCAAACTGGCACTAGCAAAAACTAGCGCTTTTAGTATAGCTGCTGCAGGTTGGAATGGTGCATCCGAGAGGATTCGAACCTCTGACCGCTCGGTTCGTAGCCGAGTACTCTATCCAGCTGAGCTACGGATGCCCTGCATGTGCTTTACGTTTTACTTTCGTACTGTTCAGTTGCTTATTCACAACTGCTTGCGTCATACCTTGATGAAATATGGTGCATCCGAGAGGATTCGAACCTCTGACCGCCCGGTTCGTAGCCGGGTACTCTATCCAGCTGAGCTACGGATGCATAGAGTATTTCATCAACAACATGAAGCAAGGTGCGTGGATTGCTCCACACTGCCATCACAAAACAAAAGATGGTGCATCCGAGAGGATTCGAACCTCTGACCGCTCGGTTCGTAGCCGAGTACTCTATCCAGCTGAGCTACGGATGCATCGTGCTTTCGTAAATGATGGCGGTGAGAGAGGGATTCGAACCCTCGATAGAGTTTCCCCTATACACCCTTAGCAGGGGTGCGCCTTCAGCCTCTCGGCCATCTCACCGAAACTTATAACCCGCCGACCTTGGCGAATCATTGATATTAAATGGTGCATCCGAGAGGATTCGAACCTCTGACCGCTCGGTTCGTAGCCGAGTACTCTATCCAGCTGAGCTACGGATGCACAACTTATTTCCCTGTGACCGCATACATTTTGAAATGGTGCATCCGAGAGGATTCGAACCTCTGACCGCCCGGTTCGTAGCCGGGTACTCTATCCAGCTGAGCTACGGATGCATTGCAAATCAAAATGGCGGTGAGAGAGGGATTCGAACCCTCGATAGAGTTTCCCCTATACACCCTTAGCAGGGGTGCGCCTTCAGCCTCTCGGCCATCTCACCGGCGTTGCGTGGCGCACATATTACTTTCCCAGCCTTATAAGTCAAACGTTTTTTCCGAAGTATCCTGTAAAATCATATCGTTTGCACACTTAACAGGCAATCTGCTGATTTTTCAGGTCATCTGCCGTTTTTATCAACACAGCAGACCGTTGACTCGCTTTATTGTGCGTGCGTCATCACAACGGCATTAATAATGCCAGCAAGTCAGGGTTGGGTTTTGTGAGCTTTATCGGAAAATCGGCGTCCCACAGAAAAAGTGCGAGACGCGCTGGGAAGGTTCAGTACTAACCGGAAGGAAAAGGTTAGTAGTTAGGCTGTTGAGATTTTTCAGCCTGGATGCGTTGGTAAATTTCTTCACGGTGAACAGAGACTTCTTTCGGCGCGTTCACACCGATACGGACTTGGTTTCCTTTTACACCCAGTACAGTAACGGTAACCTCGTCACCAATCATCAGGGTTTCACCAACTCGGCGAGTCAGAATTAGCATTCGTTGCTCCTTGAACTAATAGCTTATTGTCAGAATTGTACTGACATTATCCAACATAAGTCACAAAAACGTAAGCCGATTAGCTAAAGTTCTTGCCTACTCAATTAATAAAACAGTGTTCCCTACTGCCCAACCCTGCCTCATAAAGTGCAATTAGTTGCAATTTTTATTGTGGCATCAGTACAGACAGAAGCAAGCGACACACTGCACAAAAAACAAAACGTACTAACCTCAAAATGAGGTCAGTACGTTTTTTTCAGCTTAACGGTTACAGACGTTCAGCAACCCATGCCTGAACACTGTCTAATGCTGCAGGCAATGCTGCTGCATCAGAGCCACCGGCCTGTGCCATATCTGGACGGCCGCCGCCCTTACCGCCAACTTGTGCCGCCAGCATGCTGACCAGCTCACCAGCCTTCACCTGACCCACCAAGTCTTTGGTTACACCGGCAATCAGGCTGACTTTGTCATCCTGTGCCAGTCCCAGTACCACGATACCGGAACCCAACTGGTTTTTCAGGTCATCGACCATCGTACGTAATGCTTTTGCATCGCCGTTCTTGAGCAGGCTGACCAACAGCTTCTTACCCTTGACCTCGATAGCATTATGCACCAGATCCGCGCTTTCCTGAGCGGCCAGCTTGTCTTTCAATTGTTGCAATTCTTTTTCCAGCTGCTTGCTGCGATCCAGCAAGCCACGGACTTTCTCCGCCACGCTGAATGCGTCGGATTTCACCAGACCGGCCGCTTCATCCAGCTGGTCTTGCTGACGCTCGGTAAAGGCCATCGCCCGCTCACCGGTAACCGCTTCAATACGGCGCACGCCTGCAGCTACACCACCTTCTGAGGTGATGCGGAACAAGCCGATATCACCGGTACGCGCAGCGTGAGTACCACCACACAGCTCGACCGAGAAATCGCCCATGGTCAGTACGCGCACTTTCTCGTCATACTTCTCACCAAACAGCGCCATCGCACCTTTAGCTTTGGCTTCGTCCAGATCCAGAACATCGGTCTGTACGCTGTGGTTGCGACGAATTTCCGCATTCACCAAACGCTCAACTTCACGCAGCTCTTTGGCCTTCATGGCTTCCAGATGCGAGAAGTCAAAACGCAGGGCATCCGCGCTCACTTGTGAACCTTTTTGTGCCACGTGCTCGCCCAGCACTTTACGCAGGGCAGCGTGCAACAGGTGAGTCGCTGAGTGGTTCAGACGAATGCTCTGACGACGCGCTGCATCCACTTCAGCTTGCAGCGTATCACCGACCGTTACACTCCCTGACATCAGCTTACCGACGTGACCAAAAGCCTGACCGTATTTCTGGGTATCCGTCACCATGAACTCAACGCCATCGGCCAACAGCAGACCGCTGTCACCCACCTGACCACCGGACTCGGCGTAGAATGGAGTTTCGTTCAGGACGATGATCGCCTCTTCACCGGCATGCAGTTGCTCAACGCTCTGACCTTCACGGAACAGTGCCACAACCTGACCTTGATGGGCGGTAGTGGTGTAGCCGTGGAATTCGGTCTGACCGTCAACACGGATCATGCTGTTGTAATCGGCACCAAAGTTGTTAGCTGCCTGCGCACGCTCACGCTGGGCTTTCATTTCTTTTTCAAAACCGGCTTCATCAACGGTGATGTTGCGCTCACGGCATACGTCAGCGGTCAAATCCAGAGGGAAGCCGTAGGTGTCGTACAGTTTGAACGCGGTTTCGCCATCCAGTACGTCGCCTTGCAGTTCAGCCAGCGCGCCATCCAGCAATGCCAGACCACGCTCCAGCGTACGCGCAAACTGCTCTTCTTCCAGACGCAGCACTTTTTCTACCAGTGCTTGCTGCTGTTGCAGTTCATCGGCAGCGCTGCCCATCACGGCAATCAGCGTACCCACCAGCTTGTAGAAGAACGTGTCTTTGGCACCCAGCATGTGACCATGACGTACGGCACGACGAATGATACGACGCAGCACATAGCCACGGCCTTCATTCGATGGCATTACACCGTCAGATACCAAGAACGCACAAGAACGGATGTGGTCAGCAATCACGCGCAGTGATTTGCTTTCCAGATCGGTCGCGCCGGTCACTTCGGCCGCTTTAGCGATCAACGCTTTGAAGACGTCGATTTCGTAGTTGGAGTTCACATGCTGCATAACCGCAGTGATACGCTCCAGACCCATACCGGTATCTACCGATGGCTTTGGCAGTGGCAGCAGAGTGCCGTCAGCTTGACGGTTGAACTGCATGAACACGTTGTTCCAAATCTCGATATAGCGGTCGCCATCTTCTTCTGGGCTTCCTGGAGGACCGCCCCAGATGTGATCGCCGTGGTCATAGAAAATCTCGGTGCACGGACCGCATGGGCCGGTATCACCCATCTGCCAGAAGTTATCGGACGCGTACGGTGCACCTTTGTTGTCACCGATACGAACGATGCGCTCTTCTGGAATGCCAATTTCTTTGGCCCAGATGTCATACGCTTCATCATCAGAGGCGTACACCGTTACCCACAGCTTCTCTTTCGGCAGTGCCAGCCACTGTGACGACGTCAGGAACTCCCACGCATAGCGAATCGCATCGTGCTTGAAGTAATCGCCGAAGCTGAAGTTACCCAGCATTTCGAAGAAGGTGTGGTGACGTGCGGTATAACCTACGTTTTCTAGGTCATTGTGCTTACCGCCTGCACGCACACAACGCTGAGAGGTGGTCGCGCGGGTATAAGGGCGCTTGTCCAGACCAAGGAACACATCCTTGAACTGGTTCATACCGGCATTGGTAAACAGTAACGTCGGGTCATTGCCCGGTACGAGTGAGCTGCTGGACACCACTTGATGCCCTTTGCTCTGGAAAAAGTCGAGATACGCCTGGCGGATCTCGGCAGTGCTCTTGCTCATGCAGCTAAGTCCTGAGTCAGATCAAATTGCTGAGGAATCGTCCCTGTTGTACAGCGGGGGCGATCAAAGTGTGGATAAGATAAATTTTCTCACAAGTGATGTAAATTCAGATAGCACTTTCGGCGGCAGAAAATGCTGATTCCACCCGCTTTAGTGCAGTGAAATGCAAAGATGAGGAGAAAATGAGGACAAGCGTTGGTAAGCGAGAGGGATGTTGTCGCTGACGCTTACCACAGAGATTGAATATCTTCTTGGTAAAAACCGCGGTACAGCATAAATCGGATCACTTTGCTGCGTGGTAATCGCTCGGTCGGCAGCGGCGAACCAAAACGTCGCTCGGCTACCCGTGCCGCCAGCGCACTCCAATCGATATCAGAATCAAACAGAGCTTGGGTGATGGCCTCACTGGGCACTCCGCGTTGGCGTAGCTCTTGTTCGATACGCCGTGGCCCATAGCCTTTTTGGCTACGACTGCGCAAAAACATGCCCGCATAACGCTGGTCATCCAACCATTTTTGCTGCACACAGTGCGCGATCACCAACTCTAGTTCAGTGGCAAAGGCCTCGGGAGTAGCCGGCCATTCACTGCGACTAAATTGCAGCGCCGGTTTGGCCGCCGAGCGCTTGGCGCCACGCCGTGCGTGGGTAAACGCCCCCTCGTCATCGGTGGAGGTTGCGGCAGAAACAAATTGCGCCGCTAATTTGCGGCGCAATTCCTGCTCACTGTGTTCACGCTGCGCCAACAGACGCAGCGCGTGATTCAGTAGCATGGCATTCATCAGAATGCTTCGTCCTCATCTGGACCAAACTCGTCATCGCCATCGTTGTTCGCTTGCGCTTCCGCAGAAGTCGCCGCCGCACTTAACAGCATTTCACGCAGTTTTTTATCCAGCTCAGCCGCAATTTCTGGATGCTCTTGCAGGTACTTCATCGAGTTGGCCTTGCCCTGACCCACTTTCTCGCCCTGATAGCTGTACCACGCACCGGATTTTTCCACCAGCTTGTGCTTCACGCCCAGATCGATCAGCTCGCCCTCTTTCGAGATCCCGCCACCATAAATAATCTGGAAATCGGCCTGACGGAACGGTGGCGATACTTTGTTTTTCACCACTTTCACGCGAGTTTCGTTACCGACCACTTCATCGCCTTCTTTGATAGCGCCAACACGGCGAATATCCAGACGAACAGAGGCGTAGAACTTCAGTGCGTTACCGCCGGTGGTGGTTTCTGGGTTACCGAACATCACACCGATCTTCATGCGGATCTGGTTGATGAAGACCACTAAGCAGTTGGCGCTCTTGATGTTACCGGTCAGCTTACGCAGCGCCTGTGACATCAAACGAGCTTGCAGACCAACGTGAGAGTCGCCCATCTCGCCTTCAATTTCGGCTTTTGGTGTCAGTGCGGCCACGGAGTCAACGATGATCACATCGACCGCACCAGAACGAACCAGTGCATCACAGATTTCCAGTGCTTGTTCACCGGTATCTGGCTGAGAGATCAGCAGATCATCAACCTGCACCCCCAGTTTGGCGGCGTAAACCGGATCCAGCGCATGCTCAGCATCGATAAAAGCACAGGTTTTACCGCACTTTTGCGCTTGAGCGATAACAGACAGAGTAAGGGTGGTTTTACCGGACGATTCCGGACCAAAGATTTCAACAATACGGCCGGTCGGCAGACCGCCAATACCCAGCGCAATATCCAGACCCAAAGAGCCGGTAGAAATTGCTTCGATATCTAACGTCTTGGTATCACCCAGACGCATGATAGAGCCTTTACCGAATTGCTTTTCAATCTGTCCTAACGCTGCGGCCAAGGCTTTCTGTTTGTTCTCGTCCATTACTCTTATCCCCACGAAATCAGTCACGCGTTGTATGCCGAACAGTATACTGTATAGTCATACAGTATCAAGCCCTGTTTAAAAGAGAAACTCATTTAACAGGGTTTGCAATGCAAAATGCACCGCCTGCTCACGAACGGCGTGCCGATCGCCAGAGAAAAGTTGATGGCAGGCTAAGGTGCGCCCGCTACGGCTGGCAAAGGCAAACCACACGGTACCGACCGGTTTACTCTCACTGCCGCCACCGGGGCCTGCAATCCCGCTCACCGCAATTGCCACGTCAGCCTCTGACGCCAGCAGCGCGCCATGTACCATCTCGCACACCGTTGGTTCACTGACCGCGCCATAGGTATCCAGCGTCTGCCAAGAGACTCCTAACATCTGATGCTTGGCCTGATTGGTATAAGTGACAAAACCGCGCTCTACATACTGCGAGCTGCCCGCAATATCCGTAAGCGCGGCCATGATCCCGCCTCCGGTGCACGATTCGGCGGCGGCAATTTTCCAGCCCAATTGGGTTAAACGGGCACCCACCGCTTCGCTCAGTGATAACAAACTCTGATACATACCTTTCCCCAGATTTTTTCACCCTGTATTGCCAGTGTAACCCAAGCGCTTAGGCTCGGGGGCGATGCGGCGCAGTTATCCATAATGTATACATGGCCATACCGCTTAAGCGCGCTCAGGTTATATGCCCAGTCTATATAATAAGGACATAATAAGGTTTGCCAGCGCCTTTGCCCCTCATATAAGCTTGCCTGCAGAACAAGGCACCTTGCCGACCTATCCGTATTTTAAATCGCGCACTGAAGCCATGTTGCCTGCGGCGCGCGGTTTTGTTCACCTGATGACGTTAAAAAGATAACTCTTATGAGCGACAGCCTGAACCTTGATGCCCACACCCCCATGATGCAGCAGTATCTGCGCCTCAAAGCGCAGCACCCCGATATTTTGCTGTTTTATCGCATGGGTGACTTTTACGAACTGTTTTATGACGATGCCCGCTTGGCGTCGCAATTGTTGGATATCTCGCTGACCAAGCGTGGTCAATCGGCGGGTGAACCGATCCCGATGGCTGGCGTGCCACACCATTCGATTGAAGGCTATCTGGCCAAGCTGATCCAGCTCGGCGAATCGGCGGCTATCTGTGAGCAGATTGGCGATCCGGCCACCAGCAAAGGTCCGGTCGAGCGTAAAGTGGTGCGAATTGTCACTCCCGGCACCGTCAGTGACGAAGCACTGCTGCAAGAGCGGCAGGATAACCTGCTGGCGGCAATCTGCGCCCACGGTGATAAATTCGGCTATGCCACGCTGGATATCAGCTCCGGCCGTTTCCTGCTGTCAGAGCCCGATAGCACCGATGCGATGCTAGCCGAGCTGCAACGCACCAATCCGGCTGAACTGCTGTATGCCGAAGATTTCCCTCACACCGCATTGATTGAAAACCGTAAAGGCCTACGTCGTCGTCCGCTATGGGAGTTTGAAATTGATACCGCGCGCCAACAGCTCAATTTGCAATTTGGCACGCGCGATCTGACCGGCTTTGGTGTAGAACAGGCCGATGCCGGCCTGCGCGCCGCCGGTTGTCTGCTACAGTATGTTAAAGACACCCAGCGCACCGCCCTGCCACATATTCGTGGCGTGATCATGGAGCGCCAACAAGATGGGATCATCATGGATGCGGCGACCCGCCGTAACTTGGAGATCACCTTAAATCTGAGCGGCGGCACCGATTGCACGCTGGCTTCGGTACTGGATCAAACCGTGACCGCGATGGGTAGCCGGATGCTCAAACGTTGGCTGCATCAACCGATTCGTAATCGGCAGATCTTAAGCCACCGTCAAGAAGCCATTCGCACGCTACAACACGAGATGTTGGTGAGCGAGCTGCAACCGCTGCTGCGCCAAATCGGCGATCTGGAGCGCATTTTGGCTCGTTTGGCGCTGCGTAGCGCTCGTCCACGCGATTTAGCGCGAATGCGCAATGCCTTCCAGCAGCTGCCGCACATCAATCAACTGCTGCAAGCGCTGACCTGTGCGCCACTGCAAAATTTAAATCAGCAAATCGGTGATTTTGCTGAGCTGTGTGCGCTGCTTGAGCGCGCCGTGATTGAAAACCCGCCAGTATTGATCCGTGATGGCGGTGTGCTGGCGCCAGGCTATAACGCTGAGCTGGATGAATGGCGTGCGCTGGCCGATGGCGCAACCACCTATCTGGAGCAGTTGGAAATCCGTGAGCGCGAGCGCCTTGGTCTGGATACCCTGAAAGTGGGTTTCAACGCGGTACACGGTTACTACATTCAAGTCAGCCGTGGCCAAAGTGAGCATGTGCCTGCGCACTATATCCGCCGTCAAACGCTGAAAAATGCCGAGCGTTACATCATTCCAGAGCTCAAAGAGTACGAAGACAAGGTTTTGACCGCCAAGGGCAAAGCGCTAGCCTTGGAAAAGAGCCTGTACGAAGAGCTGTTTGATTTGCTGCTGCCACATCTACCGGCGTTGCAGCAAAGTGCCGCCGCGCTGGCCGAGCTGGATGTGCTAGCAAACCTCGCCGAACGCGCTGATTCGCTGGATTATCACTGCCCACAATTAAGTGAGCAACCGGGGATCGCCATCGAAAATGGTCGCCATCCGGTGGTCGAGCAAATGCTGCGTGAGCCGTTTATCGCCAACCCGTTACAGCTCAATCATCAGCGTCGCATGTTGATCATTACCGGTCCGAACATGGGCGGTAAGAGCACCTATATGCGTCAAACCGCGCTAATCGTGTTACTGGCGCATATCGGCAGTTTCGTGCCCGCAGAAAGCGCCGTGATTGGGCCGGTCGATCGGATCTTTACCCGAGTCGGTGCCGCCGATGATTTGGCCTCCGGCCGTTCGACTTTCATGGTGGAGATGACCGAAACTGCAAATATTTTGCACAATGCGACCCAGCACAGCTTGGTATTGATGGATGAAATTGGCCGAGGCACCTCTACTTATGATGGCCTGTCGCTGGCTTGGGCCTGCGCCGAAGCGCTGGCCCAGCGCATTCAAGCCATGACCCTGTTTGCCACCCACTACTTTGAGTTAACTGCGCTGCCAGAACGGCTGGAAGGCGTGGCCAACGTGCATTTGGATGCGGTTGAACACGGCGAAACCATCGCCTTTATGCATGCGGTGCAAGAAGGGGCGGCAAGCAAAAGTTATGGTCTGGCGGTCGCAGCGCTAGCCGGGGTGCCACGCGATGTGATCCGCCGCGCACGGCAAAAGCTGCATGAACTGGAAAGCCAACCACAGCCAGAAAGCGCCGCCAATGCATCGGTTGGAAGCTCTGCCGCCGCAGCGCCTCAGCTCTCTTTGCTGCCGCATCCAGTGATTGACGAGTTAGAAGCGTTAAATCCAGATAATCTGAGTGCGCGCCAAGCCTTGGATCTGCTGTATCGTCTCAAAGCGATGCTGTAATACCGCGCGTAACGCGGCCATGATCTTTCAGTGCGAAGACACCCATAGAAAATGATGGCTTCAATAACTGGGAATTGATAACTGGGAATTGGCGATAAGGGGCTGAGATAGGCATTGTTTAGCGTAATAACCTAACGACGCCTCTCTAGCAGAGCTGAATTGTCGGCACAAAAAAATCCCCGCTCTTGAGCGGGGATTTTTATATTCTGGCGTGTGCTTCACAAACGACTCACGACACTATTCACATCATTCGCGAGACTACTCACGAAATAGCGCATGGATACTCAACCCTTGCTGGGTCAGGATCTCACGCAACCGCCGCAGACCTTCAACCTGAATCTGGCGCACCCGCTCACGGGTCAAACCAATTTCACTGCCCACATCCTCCAGCGTTGCCGCCTCATAACCCAACAGACCAAAACGACGCGCTAACACCTCGCGCTGCTTTGGATTGAGCTCATACAGCCACTTGATGATGCTGTGGTGCATGTCGTTATCTTGGGTAGTTTCTTCTGGCCCTTGATCTTTTTCATCGGCCAGAATATCCAACAGCGCTTTTTCCGAGTCACCGGCAATCGGTGTATCTACTGAGGTGATGCGCTCATTCAGGCGCAACATGCGGCTAACATCACTGACTGGGCAGGAGAGCAGCGCAGCAATATCTTCTGCGGTCGGCTCGTGCTCTAGCTTGTGCGCTAACTCACGCGCGGTACGCAGATAGACGTTCAACTCTTTGACGACATGAATTGGCAGACGGATAGTACGGGTCTGATTCATAATCGCCCGTTCGATAGTTTGCCTGATCCACCATGTGGCATAGGTTGAGAAACGGAAGCCACGCTCGGGATCAAACTTCTCCACCGCCCGAATCAATCCGAGGTTACCCTCTTCGATCAGGTCGAGCAGTGCCAAGCCCCGATTGCCATAGCGACGGGCGATCTTGACCACCAAACGCAGATTACTTTCTATCATACGCTTACGGGCTGCCAGATCGCCGCGCAGAGCACGCCGGGCGAAATAGACTTCTTCGGCTGCCGTCAGCAGCGGCGCGAAGCCAATTTCTCCGAGGTAGAGCTGGGTTGCATCCAGAACACGTTGCGCATCAATATGAGGAAACTGTTCATCGGCCTCGACATCCTCATCAACGGCCTCTTCGAACGCTTCGGACTCCAGCTCTTCCAGGCTGGCTTCTTCAAACTCAAATTCATGCAGTTCTTCTGCTGCAGTATTGGTGTGGCTCATACTTCATTCCCTCATGATAGAGAAATACGAAGCAGTACAACCCGCTCTGCCCGCTTAACGCTTAGGAAGGTATCCTAACGGGTTTACAGATTTGCCTTTATAGCGGATCTCAAAGTGCAGTCGAACTGAACTGGTACCCGAGCTACCCATTGTCGCAATCTGTTCACCGGCTTTGACTTCCTGCCGCTCCTTCACGAGTAATGTATCGTTGTGGGCGTAGGCGCTCAGATAATCATCGTTGTGTTTGATGATAATAAGATTACCGTATCCACGTAACGCATTACCGGCATACACCACTTTACCTGGCGCGGTGGCATAAATTGGTTGACCACGACGCCCGGCAATATCAATCCCTTTGTTACCCCCTTCAGCCGAGGAGTAAGAGTCAATCACGGTGCCCTGTACCGGCCAGCGCCAGCTGCTTACTGCAGCATTGCCAACACTGCTGCTTGCGCTACTGGTGGCACTTGCCGGTGGTGGTGTCTGCGGCTTACGTGAGACAACGGTCTCAGTAATCTGCAGTTCCCCCTGCTTGCGATTAACATTTTGTTTACCCTCTGAGCCAGAGTAATTCTTAACCGCAACCGGTTCAATAGGACTTTGTGATGAGACGATACTGGTCGGAGGAGTTGCATAGCTACCACTGCCACCTTCCGACAAGCGGATCACTTGTCCTGGATAGATGGTATACGGGGGCGCGATGTTATTGGCCGAGGCCAGTTCGCGAAAATCACGACCGGAAATATAAGCAATGTAGAACAGTGTCTCACCGTCTTTCACCTGATAGGTGGTACCGGTATAGCTGCCTTTTTGGATCCGGCGATAATCCGGCGTACCGCTATGTGATGAGCTGTAATTCCCATCATCAGACGTCGCCGAAGAGACCGGCGCCGGGCCGGTTTCGGATGTTGTACATCCCCCGAGCGCTAATAATAAGCAAGAGCAAATACCCGCCTTGGACAGGGTTTTGTTTAGGCTTCCTGAAATCATCCTTTCACCTAAAATTCAGCGATATATCAAATACACGAGCACTGCCAGCGCCACAGTACCCCAACCTAGAATTTCTATATATTTACGCAGTTGGGCTTCCATTCGTTTGCCGCCCCACGCCATTAACAGCGCAACTAATAAAAAGCGAGCAGCACGGGAAACCAGCGCAGCAGCGACAAAAGGCCAGAAGGCCATTTTTAATAAGCCGGCAGTTATAGTAAATACTTTATAAGGGATGGGAGAAAAACCGGCAATAAAAACGACCAGTACGCCCCACTCTCTAAACCACTGCATGGCTTTATCCAGATTAGCCTGATATCCCATATGCGCAATCAGGGGCTGGATCACATCAAACAGATAATATCCCAGAGCATAGCCGACAATACCGCCTAATACCGAGGTAATTGCCGTTAATAATGCATAACGCACCGCGCGCTGCGGGGCAGATAATGACATCGGCGCCAGCATAATATCGGGTGGAATAGGGAAAAAGATGGCCTCGATAAAGCTCAATCCGCCCAGCCACCATTCAGCTTTCGGATGGCGGGACCACAGCATGACTTTATCATAAACCGCGCCAAACAATTTCAAGCCAATTCTCCTTGTATTAACGGTACAAAACGCACCTGTTCAATATGTTCCCGTTGGAACTGATTATGTACCCGTCGGATCCGCTGTAACTCTTGGTGATGCGAGCCAACAGGCACCACCAAGCGCCCGCCCTCCGCCAACTGACCCAATAAGGCCTGTGGAATTTCGGTCGCGGCTGCGGTCACGATAATGGCGTCAAAAGGTGCCCGTGCCGACCACCCTTCCCAGCCATCACCATGACGGGTAGAAATATTATGTAAATCAAGCTGTTTAAAACGTCGCTTGGCTTGCCATTGCAGCGTTTTAATCCGTTCCACCGAACACACGCGCTCCACCAGATGTGCCAGAACGGCGGTCTGATAGCCTGAGCCGGTACCGATTTCCAATACCCGCGACTGGGGCGTGAGCTCCAGCAGTTCGGTCATTCTCGCCACCATATAGGGCTGCGAGATAGTTTGTCCGGCGCCGATGGGCAGCGCCGTGTTGTCATAAGCTTTGTGAGCCAGTGCTTCATCAATGAAACGGTGCCGGGGAACACAGGCCAGTGCGTGTAACACTTGTTCATCCCTGATTCCCTGTTCTTTCAGTCTGATGAGTAGCCGAGATAATTCGACTGACTTTATCATCCTTACCACTCTCCGCTGTTTTCCATCCACTCCGTCAGCGTGTCCAGACTCTGGTGCGCCGTTAAATCCACATGCAGTGGGGTCACGGAGACGTAATTGTTCTCCACGGCGTGAAAATCGGTTCCCTCACCCGCATCTTTGGCTGCCGGTACGGGGCCTATCCAATAAATATCATTGCCGCGCGGATCTTTTTCACAAATCACTTTACCGGCTGGATGACGATGACCACAGCGAGTAATTTTCACGCCACAGATTTGATCCAATGGCACATCTGGCACATTGATATTCAAGATCCGATTGGTGCGCAAAGGGCGGCGCTGCAAGGCACGCAAGAAACGGGCGGTGATCACCGCCGCAGTTTCATAGTGGGTAGTGCCATTGAGCGATACCGCCAGTGCCGGATAGCCCATATGCCGCCCTTCGGTGGCGGCGGCAACGGTACCGGAATAGATCACATCATCGCCCAGATTGGGACCGGCATTAATGCCTGACACCACGACATCTGGCAGCGGCGCCATCAGGCCATTCACCGCCAGATGCACGCAATCGGTCGGGGTGCCGCGCACGCTAAAATCGCCATTGGCCAGCTTTTGAATACGCAGGGGCATTTCCAGCGTCAATGAGTTGGAGGCGCCGCTGCGGTTACGATCTGGCGCGACTACCGTCACCTCAGCAAATTTGCGCAGCTCGGCCGCCATCGCTTGGATACCGGGGGCGGTAACGCCGTCATCGTTACTCAGCAGAATCCGCATGCCCGTCTCCTTCCTCGTCGACTATTGCAATTTCACGCACCACGCTAGTTGCGTAGCTGCCCGCTGGCAGGAAAAATTGCAATTGCAGGCCCTCATCCAGCCAGCTCCAACGCAGCTCTTGCGGTACCACCAGCAGCGCACGGCGCGCCGGCTCTAAACGCTCACGCTTAAGCAGAGCCAGCAGATCATCTTGTCCTTCCAGTTGCGCTTGCTCTAATGCCAGCGCCGGACCTTGAGAGCCGAGCTCACCATCGCCAACCATCGGCGCGGTAATATTCACATCACGCTCTTGCAAACGCTGCTGCGATGCTGCCAGCTCTTCAGGCGTCACCACGAACCAGCTGTTGCGACCCGCCAGTTGCAGGGCATCGCCTTCCAGCACTTGCTGCTGCAAACCTTGCTCAATACGGGCACTGACGATGCGGTTAAACAGTTCACTGCGCGCCGCAGACAGGCAGAAGCTGCGCTTGTTGCGGTCTTTAATCTTCACTTCACCACGCGCCCAGCGTAAAGCCAGTTGCAGGTTGTTGCCATCACGGCCAAAACGCTGTTCGCCAAAATAGTTGGGTACCCCAGACTCGGCAATGGCTTGCAGACGCTGCTCTAGGGCGGCATCCGGCGTCAAATCACGCAGCAGCAATGTAAAGTGATTACCGCGCAGAGCGCCGGTGCGCACCTTACGGTTGTGGCGAACCACTTGCACCACTTCACAGCCTTCCAGCGCAAATTGACTAAAATCTGGCGTCACTTTGCCTGGAATATGCAGACCAAACCACTGTTCCGTAACCGCATTGCGGTCTTTCAATCCCGCATACGCCACGTTACGCGCAGGAATACCGGCAAATTGAGCCAGCTTTTCTGCCACAAACTTGGTGTTGCAGCCGGTTTTGCGCACATACACCATGACGTGCTCGCCTTCACCGGCAAACTCGTAACCTAAATCTTCAACAACCTTGAAATCTTCCGGTTGGGCTTTCAGACGGGCACGCAGCGCCGGTTTTCCCAGCAGATAGCAACACTCACTCACAATGACTCTCCAGCAGTAATGCAACGGCCTCACAGGCAATCCCTTCACCACGGCCAGTAAACCCGAGTTTTTCGGTGGTGGTTGCTTTAACATTTACGCACTCCAGTGCGCATTCTAAATCGGTAGCAATATTTTCCCGCATCGCGCTAATGTGCGGAGCCATTTTTGGCGCTTGGGCAATGATGGTGACATCCACGTTACCAATGCGGTAACCGCGCGCTTTGATCTGACGGAAGGCTTCACGCAGCAAACCACGACTGTCGGCACCTTTATAGGCCGGATCGGTGTCTGGGAACAGGTGGCCGATATCACCGAGCGCAGCAGCGCCCAGCAGAGCGTCGGTCAGCGCATGCAGCGCCACATCGCCATCCGAGTGCGCCAGCAAACCCTGAGCATAAGGAATAGTCACGCCACCAATTACGATCGGGCCTTCGCCGCCAAATCGGTGTACATCAAAACCATGTCCAATACGCATATTTCGCTCTCCTCACGCGTTGTGTTCCGTCGTACAGAAAACCGTCATACAAAAAACGGTTAGACAAAAAAGATGGGATCAGCTCGGCTGGGCATCTGCCCCTGATAACCGCTGGGACAGGAAAAAGTCGGCCAACGCCAGATCTTCTGGCTGAGTAACCTTAAGATTATCGGCCCGTCCAGTGACCAATTGAGGGTGATAGCCGCAATACTCCAGCGCAGACGCCTCATCGGTGATCTCCGCCCCGTCTTGCAATGCCTGTTGCAGGCTCGCGCGCAGCAGTCCCAGTGGGAACATTTGCGGCGTTAAGGCGTGCCATAACTGACGACGTTCGACAGTCTGTTCAATCAAGCCATCGGCATTACTGCGCTTCATGGTGTCGCGCACCGGAGCTGCCAATAAGCCGCCAATGGTATCTGGCTGCAAGGTCAAATCCAACAGTCGGTTTAAATCGGTCTGGGTCAGACAAGGGCGCGCGGCATCATGCACCAACACCCATTGTTCGGCAGGCAAGCTCAGCGCTTGTAAGGCAGCCAACACAGAATCGGCGCGATTCTCGCCTCCGGTCACCACGCTAACGCGCGGCTCCTTGGCCAGTGGCAAATCGGCAAACCAGCGGTCTTGCGGATGCAGCGCCAGTACCACATTACGGATGCGCGGGTTTTGTAGCAGCACAGCCACGGTGTGCTCCAGCAAGGTTTTGCCGTGCAACATCAGATACTGCTTTGGTACGGCGGCTTGCATACGCGAGCCAATGCCGGCTGCGGGAATGACAGCAACAAAAGAGGCCTGCGCCTCACTCTCGGGATGGGTCATCATTGTGTATTTGTCGGTTTATCCGCCGGCAACAGGCGGTAGAAGGTTTCTCCCGGTTTCACCATACCAAGTTCATCACGGGCACGCTCTTCAATCGCTTCCAGACCACTGGAAAGATCATCGATTTCAGCAAACAACTGTTCGTTGCGGCTTTTTAATTTGGCGTTGCTTGCTTCTTGTGTCGCGACTTCTTGCTGGATACGGGTATAAGTATGGATACCATTTTTACCCAGCCACAGGCTGTACTGTAACCAGCCCAATATCACGAGTAAAAGTATGCTCAGTTTACTCATCTTATCCCCCCAGAAAAACCCGGCTATCATCCCATATCTGCTGGTTTTCTACCACTGCCATAACAGTCTGGCTCTTGAGGGGAAAACTGTAAAATAATCACGACGCTGCCGGTTTACGTTGTCAGCGTTTTACGGCGCTCATTTTATGCCCACTGATGCTTAACTTGGTGAGGTGACACGGCATCCATAACGGCTATTTTTTAATCCTACGATTTAATACTGCTTGTTAATAGCCGCGTGGTAACACTGACCTTTATGCCGGCAAACGGGCAAAAAAAAGCCGCCCAATGGGCGGCTTTTCTGCATCAGACTTTACGGCACCAAACAATGCCGTAAAGGGGTTTCAAGCTAAAGCGGCAATTACGCCTGGCCTTTCACTTCTTTCAGACCGTTGTATGGTGCTTTTTCGCCCAGCGCTTCTTCGATACGGATCAGCTGGTTGTACTTAGCAACACGGTCAGAACGGCTCATAGAACCGGTCTTGATTTGGCCAGCCGCAGTACCTACAGCCAGGTCAGCGATGGTCGCATCTTCAGTTTCACCAGAGCGGTGAGAGATAACTGCAGTGTAGCCAGCGTCTTTCGCCATCTTGATAGCAGCCAGAGTTTCGGTCAGAGAACCGATCTGGTTGAACTTGATCAGGATGGAGTTAGCGATACCGTTGTCGATACCACGCTTCAGGATCTTGGTGTTAGTTACGAACAGGTCGTCACCAACCAGTTGGATCTTGTCGCCCAGGATCTTGGTCTGATAAGCAAAACCTTCCCAGTCAGACTCGTCCAGACCGTCTTCGATAGAAACGATTGGGAACTTGGTGGTCAGCTCAGCCAGGTAGTCAGAGAAAGCGTTCGCGCTGAACACTTTGCCTTCGCCTTTCAGGTTGTACTCTTTCTTCTCTGCGTCGTAGAACTCAGAAGCTGCGCAGTCCATCGCCAGAGTAACGTCTTTACCCAGAACATAACCAGCAGCAGCAACAGCTTCTGCGATCACTTCCAGTGCTTCAGCGTTTGACTTCAGGTTTGGCGCGAAACCACCTTCATCACCTACTGCAGTGTTGTAGCCTTTAGACTTCAGTACTTTAGCCAGGTTGTGGAACACTTCAGAACCCATACGTACGGCTTCTTTCAGAGTCTTCGCGCCAACTGGCTGGATCATGAACTCTTGGATATCAACGTTGTTATCAGCGTGCTCACCACCGTTGATGATGTTCATCATTGGCAGAGGCATAGAGTACACGCCTGGAGTGCCGTTCAGTTCAGCGATGTGCGCGAACAGTGGCATACCTTTAGCAGCAGCCGCTGCTTTGGCGTTCGCCAGAGATACCGCCAGAATAGCGTTCGCACCAAAGTTAGACTTGTTCTCAGTACCGTCCAGATCGATCATGATCTGATCGATTTCAGCTTGCTGCTTAGCATCTTTGCCCAGCAGAGCTTCAGCGATTGGACCATTAACAGCACCAACAGCTTTCAGAACGCCTTTGCCCATGAAACGTGACTTGTCACCGTCACGCAGTTCCAGTGCTTCACGGGAACCGGTAGATGCACCAGACGGCGCAGCAGCCATACCTACAAAGCCGCCTTCCAGGTGTACTTCGGCTTCAACGGTAGGGTTACCACGGGAGTCGATGATTTCACGAGCCAGTACTTTAACGATCTTGGACATAACTTTTCTTCCTATTAAAAGTGAGCCTGAACTTTAAGCTGAAACACCAAAGTGTGCCGCATCAACAGCGGATACCGCACACTCCATGATTTTCGTTACTTAATCTGGCGCGCCTGATAATCCCCTGCGGCTTTCACAAAGCCTTCGAACAGTGGGTGGCCATCACGCGGCGTTGAAGTAAACTCTGGGTGGAATTGGCAAGCCACAAACCATGGATGGTTAGGCACTTCAACAATCTCAACCAGTTGTTTGTCCGCTGAACGACCTGTTACACGCATACCGGCTTTCTCAATCTGCGGCAGCAGATAGTTGTTGACCTCGTAGCGGTGACGGTGACGTTCATGAATTGTCGGCTGACCATACAGTTTACGAGCGGTGCTGCCTTCTTCCAGGTGGCACAGCTGTGCACCCAGACGCATGGTACCGCCCAGATCAGACGCTTCAGTACGAACTTCAACGTTGCCTTCTTCATCTTTCCACTCAGTGATCAGCGCAACAACAGGGAATTTGCTGTTGGCATCAAACTCGGTGGAGTTGGCACCTGTCATACCGGCTACGTTGCGCGCGTATTCGATCATCGCAACTTGCATGCCCAGACAGATCCCCAGATACGGAATATTGTTTTCACGTGCGTAGCGGGCCGCCATAATCTTGCCTTCTACGCCACGGTTGCCGAAGCCACCCGGAACCAGGATTGCATCCAGGCCTTTCAGCAGGTCAGTACCTTTGCTTTCCACATCCTGCGAATCGATATAGCGGATGTGAACAGTCAGACGGTTTTTCAGGCCGCCGTGCTTGAGCGCTTCGTTCACGGACTTATACGCATCCGGCAGCTCAATGTACTTACCGACCATACCGATGGTCACTTCACCGGTCGGATTGGCTTCTTCGTAAATCACCTGTTCCCATTCAGACAAGTCAGCTTCCGGACAGTTCACACCGAAACGCTTACAAATGTACTGATCCAGGCCCTGTGATTTCAGCAGAGCAGGGATTTTATAGATGGAATCCACATCTTTCAGTGAGATAACCGCCTTTTCTGGCACATTACAGAACAAAGCGATCTTCGCACGTTCGTTGGCCGGAATAACACGGTCAGAACGGCAAATCAGGATATCTGGCTGAATACCGATAGACAGCAGCTCTTTTACAGAGTGCTGGGTCGGTTTGGTTTTCACTTCACCGGCAGCGGCCATGTATGGCACTAAAGTCAGGTGCATGAACAGCGTGTGCTCACGGCCTACTTCAACCGCCAGCTGACGGATAGCTTCCAAGAATGGCAGGGATTCGATATCGCCCACGGTACCGCCGATTTCAACGATAACGACGTCGTGGCCTTCGGCACCGGCGATAACACGCTCTTTGATCGCATTAGTAATATGCGGAATAACCTGAATGGTCGCCCCTAAGTAATCACCACGGCGCTCTTTGCGCAGCACGTCGGCGTATACGCGACCGGTAGTGAAGTTGTTGCGGCGGGTCATCTTAGTGCGAATAAAACGCTCATAGTGGCCCAAATCAAGGTCTGTTTCCGCACCGTCTTCCGTTACGAATACTTCACCGTGCTGGATTGGGCTCATGGTGCCCGGATCCACGTTGATGTAAGGGTCCAGTTTCATGATGGTGACATTGAGGCCACGCGCTTCGAGAATCGCGGCCAGTGATGCTGCTGCAATGCCTTTACCTAGCGAGGATACAACCCCACCGGTCACAAAAATATAATTTGTTGTCATGCTGAACCTGAGAGTTAGGTTTATGGGAGAAAAGGAAGAACAAAGACGGGATAATAGTATACCAGAGCTCCCCCCCGACCACAAACGGGAAGCGAGCCGGTTATCCCGACGCCATGTTGTTCTTTACTTCTCTCGGCAACGCACTGCCAGTATCTACTGCTCGCTTAAGAGGGCTCGCGGCGCTTGATCTCTTGCCACAATGCTTCCATCTCTTCCAGCGACGTTTCACTCATCAACGCCCCTCTCGCCGCAACAGCCTGTTCAATTTGACGGAACCGCCGTTCAAATTTGTCACACGCCTGTTGCAGTGCCAACTCAGGACGATGCCCAAGGTGACGACTGAGGTTTACGGTAGCGAAAAGCAGATCTCCGATTTCTTCCGCTAATTTTACCTCATTTTTTGTCACCTGACACGCTTCAGCTAGCACTTCATCGATCTCTTCGTGCACTTTTTCGACAACTGGGCCCAAAGTATCCCAATCAAAGCCCACTGTTGCACAACGTTTCTGCATTTTATAGGCGCGCATCAAAGCCGGTTGCGCTTTCGGAATGTCATCCAACACTGAGGTTTGCGCTTTGGCCGCACGCTCTTGCTGCTTGATAGTCTCCCAACGCTCGCTGACCGTCTCCGGCGCAATTGCCTCAGTGGTGAGCGCATCTGCCGGCACCACCGCTTCACTATCACGATTATCTTGAGCTTGGTTAGCTTGATCTTGGTTATCCTGATCTTGGTGATCTTGGTGATCTTGGCCCGCAAACACGTGCGGATGACGCCGCTCTAATTTGTCACTGATGGCAGCGCAGATATCGTGAAAATCAAACAAACCTTGCTCGCTGGCCATCTGGGCATAAAACACCACTTGATACAGCAAATCGCCTAGCTCGCTTTTCAGCTCGGTGTAATCTTCGCGCGCGATAGCGTCGATCACTTCGTAGGTCTCTTCCAGGGTATAAGGCGCGATGCTGGCGAAGGTCTGCTGCTTGTCCCACGGACAACCGGCTTGCGGATCGCGCAGACGCTGCATGATGGAAAGTAAACGGGATAAGGAGTCCGAAGAAGACATGCGATGTTCTACCTGTAGTTAAAAAGCGCTGTAGTGAAAAAGCTCACTGGTTAAAAAACGAAATTGATGGATAAACCGATAGATAAAAAACGGGCGCTAAACAGCGCCCGTAGTCATGAGTGTCATGTTGCGTCATGCCGCGCATTGAATTGGCGTGCTGACCAACACCGGAGCACCTAAGCAGACTCAGCCACGCAAGCGACGGGCTTCAATCACATCCGACAGCTGCCCGATACGAGTCAAAATCCGGCCCAGCGCCTGCAGGTTATACAGCTCCACTTCCATATCGATGGTCGCCAGCTGCTTTTTAGTATCGCTACGGCTGGCCACGCCCAACACATTGACCTTTTCGTTGGCCAAGATGGTGGTTATATCGCGCAGTAACCCACTACGATCATTGGCCAGCACCCGCAAACTTAAGGTATAGCCGGAGGAGTAGCACTCGCCCCACACCGCTTCCACAACCCGCTCCGGCGCGTGATTGAGCAGCTCATGCAGCTGTTCACAATCCGCGCGGTGGATAGAGATACCGCGCCCTTGGGTGATGAAACCGACAATCTCATCGCCTGGAATGGGCTGGCAGCAGCGGGCGATGTAGTGCATCAGGTTACCCACCCCCTCAACCACAATCCGCCCCGGCTTGTGCTCGGTGGCTTTGTTGGCTGCCGCATGTTGCGCCTTGGCGGCAATGGTGCGCAGCGCTTCTTTATCGGCCGTTTCGGCATCGGGCTTCATCAGCCGATTTTGCAGGAAGTTGACCAAC
The DNA here is from genome assembly GCF_021368255.1 of Plesiomonas sp. PI-19. Classification (NCBI taxonomy): domain Bacteria; kingdom Pseudomonadati; phylum Pseudomonadota; class Gammaproteobacteria; order Enterobacterales; family Enterobacteriaceae; genus Plesiomonas; species Plesiomonas sp. PI-19. The sequence continues at coordinate 501,274 of NZ_JAJNMQ010000001.1, read as the reverse complement.
TGGTTCAGACGCAGATCGCCACCACCAATCCCGGCCAGCACCTCTTCCATGGTCTTGACGTTAAAGCGCTCCAGCACCAGCTTTTCGACATCTTTCACGCCCAAGCCCATGCGCGACAATTCACCTTCCAGCATCTCTTTACCGGCAGCGATGTTTTTATCGCGATCGAGCTTTTTAAAGTAGGCATGAATTTTCGCCCGGCCACGGCTGCTGTTCACAAAGCCGAGGTTCGGGTTCAGCCAGTCACGGCTCGGGTTCGGATTTTTCTGGGTGATGATTTCAATCTGATCGCCCATCTGCAGCTTGTAGGTGAAAGGAACAATCCGGCCACCTATCTTGGCCCCGATACAACGGTGCCCGACATCGCTGTGAATGTGGTAGGCAAAATCAAGCGGCGTCGAGCCGGCCGGTAAGTCCACCACATCGCCTTTTGGCGTAAACACATACACCCGGTCATCGAACACTTGGCTGCGCAGCTCATCAAGCATTTCGCCCGAATCGGAGATCTCTTCTTGCCAAGCCAGCAACTTACGCAACCAAGCAATACGCTCTTCGTAGCCGGAGCGCACGTTGCCGCCGCCTTCTTTATATTTCCAGTGCGCCGCCACCCCGAGCTCCGCATCTTCGTGCATCTGACGGGTACGGATCTGAATCTCGATGGTTTTGCCTTGCGGCCCTAACACCACGGTATGAATTGACTGATAACCGTTTGGCTTCGGGTTGGCCACGTAATCGTCAAATTCACTCGGCAGATGTTTAAAGTGGGTATGCACCACCCCGAGCGCTGCGTAGCAGTCTTGCAAACGTTCGGTGATGATCCGAATCGCCCGCACATCAAACAGCTCATCAAATTCCAGCATCTTTTTCTGCATCTTGCGCCAGATGCTGTAGATGTGTTTCGGGCGGCCATACACTTCGGCCTGTACGCCAGACTCTTTGATATAGCGGCGCAGCGTATCAACAAAGGTATCGATGTACTGTTCACGATCGATACGACGCTCGTGCAGCAATTTCGCAATACGCTTGTATTCGGCAGGATGCAAATAGCGGAAGCAATAATCTTCCAGCTCCCACTTGAGCTGACCAATCCCTAAGCGGTTGGCCAGTGGCGCGTAAATGTTGGTACACTCTTTAGCCACCAACACCCGCTGTTCTTCATCGGCGTCTTTGACTTCCCGCAGGTGCGCGATGCGCTCGGCGAGCTTAATCACCACGCAGCGGAAATCCTCTACCATCGCCAGCAGCATACGGCGGACGTTGTCCACCTGCTCGGACGAAGTAGAGCCGTTTTGTGTTGCATTCAGCTGGCGGATAGCATCCATTTCCATCACACCGCTGATCAGGTTCATGATCGATTTACCGCACTCTTCCTCGACGCGCTCCGGCGTCAGTACCCCATCGGAGACTAACGGGAAAATCAAGGCGGCACGCAGGCTGTCGATATCCATGCTGAGGGTGGCCAAAATCTCCACCATCTCCAGACCGCGGGATAACAACACGCCAGCATGCTCAGGATCGGCAATCTGAGCCTCACAATAACGCCAAGTTTCGGATACACGGGTTCCGGCCTCTGGGCTTAACCCAAGGCTGTTAATCCATTTTTCGAGCGCAAACACCCCGTCTTTATTTAGGTGCGCACCACGAACTGCAACCATAATTCATCCCTATCGCTTGGCTTTCATCGTTATATTTACCGGACGGCCCCTCTTCGCGAAGCCGTCCGTGCTTTGCATACTGTTTTTAACAGAAAAAAACCGGCCTCGACTACTGATTATTGCGCAAAAGTATTCTTAACGGATGCAGGAGGGCGTTTTTTTCCCGTTCGCACAAACAGCGCCATCGACTCCAGATGTGCCGTATGCGGGAACATATCCAGCATTCCCAGTTGTACCAGCTGATAACCAGCTTCAATCAATACATTACTGTCGCGCGCCAGTGTCGCCGGGTTACAGGACACATAGACAATCCGCTCCGGTTGTAAGTTCACTATATGTGGCATCACCGCCAACGCGCCGGCGCGCGCCGGATCCAGCAACACCTTATTGAAGCCTTCTTGCGCCCACGATTGCTGGGTCAACGGCTCATCCAAATTGCAGGCATAAAACCGTACGTTAGCCAGCGCGTTGTCGGCGGCGTTACGGCGCGATTGCTCAACCATCGCCTCAACCCCTTCCACGCCGACCACGTCTGCTGCCAGTTTTGCCGCTGGCAGGGTGAAGTTACCCATGCCGCAAAACAGATCCAGCAGGCGGTCTTGCGCGTCCAATTCTAACCACGCCAGGGCTTGTGCCACCATTTGCTGATTCACATTCGGATTAACCTGAATGAAATCACGCGGCGAAAAATGCAAATTCAGGCCATCAATACGGTACAGCGGCCATTGCCCGTACCAGCAAGTGAGCTGTTCACTGTCTGGCGCCGAGAACAAGTTCAGTTGGCGAACTTGCGCCAAGGCCAGCAGCGCTTGTTTGTCACTCTCCGGCAGCGCTTGCGTATGGCGCACCACCAGTAAGATGCCGTTATCCGCGGCCACCAATTCGATATGGCCAATCGCACGTACCGCCTGCAAGTTGCTTAAGCATTCACGTAGCGCAGGCAACAGTGCCGAAAGCTCAGGCTGCAACACCGGACAGGTATGAATATCGACGATGTTATCTGAGCCGGCCTGCCGAAAACCCAGCTGCAACTGACGCGTTTTTTTATCCACCCGTACACTTAAACGGGCGCGGCGACGATAGCCATACTGTGGCCCTTCAATCACACCGCCATTGACGCGCAGCTCGGCAAGCCCTGTTTCACGGCTCATCATGCGCTGCAGCGCTTGCTGCTTACTGGCCACCTGCAACGCATAATCGACATGCTGCATTTGGCAGCCGCCACACTGGCGGTAATGCGGACACGGCGGAGTCTGGCGCTGGGCGCTCGGTTGCAAGATTTTCTGGCAATGCGCCTTGGCGTACTGCCGTTTATCTTCATAAATCCGGGCGATCACGCGCTCCCCCGGCAGTGCACCACTGACAAACAGGGTCTTCCCCTGCCAACGGGCCACTCCCTGCCCCTGATAATCCAGTGAGAGGATCTCGGTTTCTGCGCTTTGGGTCGCAGAAGGACGTTTTTTTGCCGGAGTATAAAATTGCGCCATGAATGTCTAGCCGGAATCAGGTAAATTATGCGGTTAAATAGTATTTTCCCACAGATAGCGACCGATGACCAATTACGGCCTGCGTGCTCGGGTAATTACAATGACACTGGCGCCAACCCTGATCATCGGGTTGCTGCTCAGTGCCTTCTTTGTGGTGAACCGCTACCGCGATCTTGAACAGCAACTGATTGATGAAGGCACCGCCATCATCGAACCTTTATCCGTGTCCACGGAATATGCGATGACCTTTCGCAACCGAGAATCAGTCAAACAACTGATCAATCTGTTGCATCGTCGTCACTCGAATATTGTCCGCTCGATTGCGGTGTTCGATGCGGATAACCGCCTGTTCGTCACCTCGAACTTCCATCGCAACTTCTCGGTTTTGCAGTTGGAGGATGCCAGCCATATTCCGCTACAAGTGATGTTAAGTCGCCAAGATCAGATGCTGATTATCCGCACGCCGATTTTCGCCGATGCAACGCTATCTGATGCCGCGACCAGCGATCCGGACAAAACCCGACCACTTGGTTACATCGCAGTCGAGCTTGATGTCCGGCCGATGGAGCTACAGCAATACCAAGAAATTGGTGCGGCCTTGGGCATGTTGGTGTTCTGCTTGATTATCGCCGGCGTGTTCGCCTATCGCCTGATGCGCGTGGTCACCGTGCCAATTACCCACATGGTGCATACGGTGGATCAAATTCGCCGTGGCCAGCTCGATAGCCGCGTGGAAGGCAAGATGCTGGGCGAGTTGGATATGCTGAAAAATGGGATTAACTCGATGGCCGTCTCCTTGACAGCCTATCACGAGGAGATGCAGCAGAGTATCGATCAGGCCACTTCGGATTTGCGCGAAACTTTGGAGCAGATGGAGATCCAGAACGTAGAGCTGGATCTGGCCAAAAAACGGGCGCAGGAAGCGGCGCGGATTAAGTCTGAATTCTTGGCCAACATGTCGCACGAACTGCGCACCCCACTCAATGGCGTGATTGGCTTTACCCGCCAGATGCTCAAAACGCGGCTCAGTCCAAGTCAGACGGACTACCTGCAAACCATCGAGCGTTCGGCGAATAACCTGCTGACTATCATCAATGACATCCTCGATTTCTCCAAACTGGAAGCCGGTAAGCTGGTGCTGGAGCAAATTCCGTTTGGAGTGCGCGACACCATCGATGAAGTGATGCTGCTACTGGCCCCGAATGCCCATGAAAAAGGCATTGAGCTCACCCTAACCTTAAGCCAAGAAGTGCCGGAATACGTGGTCGGTGACCCGCTGCGCATCCAGCAAATTCTGACCAACCTGATTGGTAACGCCATCAAGTTTACCGAGCACGGCAATATTGATGTGCAAATCGAGCAACGCAGCCGCACGCCGGGAAGCGTCGAGCTCTTATTGCAGGTGAAAGATACCGGTATCGGGATCTCCGAGCGCCAGCAAGCGCAGCTGTTCCAAGCCTTCCGCCAAGCCGATGCCAGCATCTCACGCCGCTATGGCGGGACCGGTTTAGGTTTGGTGATCACACAAAAACTGGTCAAAGAGATGGGCGGTGAAATTGGCTTCCAAAGCCGCCTGCACAAAGGCTCGAGCTTCTGGTTTACCGTGCCGCTGGCGCTGACCGAAAGCGCCCACCATGACGCGCCGAAACTGCAATCATTGCAAGGTCAGCACATTTTGCTGATTGAGCCAAACGAGAATGCGGCCCAAGCGGTGATGAGCATGTTCGAGCACCAACCGGTGCATATTGAGCATGCCGATTCGTTAGCCAGTGCTCCGCCAGAGAAAGTGGAGATCGTGCTATTGTGCTTTGCCGCCACGCTGACCCACGACACCGCCAGCATGGTGCAACAAATTCGCGTCGCGCGGCGCTATGCTGGACGCGTTGTCATCGGCTTGCCGAGCAAAGATCTGAACATTGCCGATGAGCTGGTTCAAGCCGGAGCGGAAGCTTGCCTAACCAAACCGCTGGCGCGCACCCGTCTGTTCCATACGCTGCAAGATGGCTGTTTGGTCGCCCTGCCTGACCAGGTGCTGACGCCGAAACTGCCGCTGCGCGTGATGGCAGTCGATGATAATCCGGCTAACCTCAAGCTGATCGGCACCTTGCTCGGCGAGATGGTCGAGCAAACAATATTGTGCAGCAGTGGCCAAGAAGCGCTGCAACAAGCCGGTCAACATGCCTTCGACATTATTCTGATGGATATTCAGATGCCGGAGATGGATGGCATTCGCACTAGCGAGTTGATCCGCCAGCTGCCAAACAATGCCGATACGCCGATTGTGGCGGTCACCGCCCATGCCATGAGCGGTGAGCGTGAACGCCTGCTCGCCGCGGGCATGGATGACTACCTGACTAAGCCGATAGATGAAAGTATGCTGCAACGCATCATGGCGCTGCATACCGGCCAAGGGTTGCGTCAGGCCACGCTCACCAGCTCACAGCCACTGACCGAACCAAACCTGAGCACGCCACTCGCGCTGCAGGAGCCTAGCACTGTGACACCGGCATCGCTTGTCGCCCCTGCGGTAGCAGTCACGCCTGTAGTGCCAAGCGGCACGGAAGATGTCTCACTAAGCTGGCCACTGGCGCTACAGCAAGCTGGCGGCAAAGATGATTTGGCCCGTGAGCTGCTGCAAATGCTGCTCGATTTTCTCACTGAGATCGAACAGCAAGTGAATGCGGTGCTCAATGACCAGCCGGTAACCGATATCACCGCAAGCATCCACACCCTGCACGGCAGTTGCAGCTACAGTGGCGTTCCTCGTTTGAAAAAGCTGTGTCGCGAGTTAGAACAACAGCTGCGCCACGGCGTGGCTCCCGCAGAGCTAGAGCCGGAATGGCTGGAGTTACTCGATGAAATTGCCAATGTGCGTCATGAGGCGGCTGAAGTTTTATCCTGACGCCAGCGCAAGCATCAGCGTATATCGCTCGTAGGATGAGGCATTCGCGTTTAGTCGACGCATCCGCCGATATTAAAAAGCCCACCGCTTTCGCTTGTGGGCTTTTTTGTGGCTCGCCGTTGTGATGAGCCAGTTTATATCATCAGTGATACCCAGTACTGACATCACACGCCGGTCAGCACTCTAACAGCACCGTTGCGACCGCATAGTGCCGCTCATCGGCAATAGTGACATGCAGATGGGTAATGCCATAGCGCGCGGCCATTTCAGCCGCCACACCGTGCAAATGCAAACAGGGTTTACCGAGCGCATCATTGCACACTTCAAACTGATTAAACGCCAACCCGCTGCGAATACCGGTTCCTAGCGCCTTCGCCGCCGCTTCTTTGACCGCAAAACGCTTAGCCAAAAAACGCACCGGCTGCGCACTGGCCTGATATTGCGCCAACTCATTAGCCGTTAAAATGCGCTGCGCCAGCCGATCGCCAGAGCGCTCATGCACCTTAGCAATCCGCTCGATTTCAACGATGTCAGTCCCTAGGCCGAAAATCGCCATTATGCACGGGCGTTTTGCATGATTTGCTTCATGTCGGCCACGGCATTTTTCAGGCCATCAATTACCGCGCGACCAATAATGGCATGCCCGATATTCAGCTCATGCATTTCTGGCAGCGCCGCAATGGCCGCTACGTTGTGATAGGTCAGGCCATGTCCGGCGTTCACCATCAGGCCACGACCAGCGGCATATTCAGCGGCGGCAGCAATCTTGGCCAGCTCCATCGCTTGCGCCTCTTCAGTTTCGGCATCAGCGTACGCGCCGGTATGCAGCTCGATAAACGGCGCACCCACCGCCACGGCAGCATCAATTTGCTGCATGTCAGGGTCGATGAACAGAGAAACTTTAATATCCGCAGCGTGCAAACGTGCCACGGCAGCGGTCATTTTTTCCAACTGACCAGCCACATCCAGACCGCCTTCGGTGGTCACTTCTTCGCGCTTTTCCGGCACCAAGCAGCAGTAATGCGGACGAACCTCACAGGCGATATCCAGCATCTCCTCGGTCACGGCCATCTCCAGATTCATACGGGTCTGCAGCGTCTGGCGCAAAATCCGCACATCACGATCGGTAATGTGACGACGATCTTCGCGCAGGTGTACCGTGATCCCATCGGCACCGGCTTGCTCGGCAATAAACGCCGCATTCACCGGATCTGGATAAATCGTTCCGCGGGCATTACGAATAGTGGCGATATGATCGATGTTCACGCCCAGCAACAGCTTAGACATTTTTCGTCTCCTTGGAAAAATGACGGAAAAGTTCCCGACTTTTTAATGGTTTGCCGCCAAGATACGGTTTTAGCGCCATCCGTGTAAAGCGTTTCGCCGCTTTGAGCTGCTCGGCGCTGTCAAACTGACGTGCCGCCAACGCTTGCAACTGATCGCCGGTAAATGACAAAGGATCGACAATCATGGAGGCGATAAAACCTTTTTCGCTGCGATAGCGATAAGTCATGCTCGGCTCGACCGCGAGCCCGCTACCGGCACAATGCAGAAAATCCACCCCATAGCCGAGTGCTGGCAGTAACGCCAGTTCAAAACGGCGCAATGCCGGTTCTGGATTTTTTGGGTATTGGGCCAGCTCGCGCAAGCAGGTGAGATAATCGGTGAAGACCCCGCTATACGGAGTTTGTGGCTCCAGCACACGGGTAACCAGCTCATTGACATACAACGCGCTGTACAGTGCGATGCCACTGAAAGGCAGCGCTAAAGCAGCCGGCTCGGCGCTGCGTAAGGTTTTCACCTCACCACGACCGCTCCAGCGTAATAACAATGGCGTAAAGGGCTGCAAGCAGCCCTTTAACTGAGAACGACGACTTCTGGCACCTTTGGCCAGCATCCGCACCCGCCCCTCTTCTTCAGTGAAGATATCCAGCAGTAAACTGGTTTCACTGTAAGGACGTCCGTGCAACACAAAACCGCGCTGCCAGCCTTCCATCGCAAGCCTCGTCAGTGAGGCTTAGAGATCGTCGGTGTAGCCCAGACTGCGCAAGGCGCGCTCGTCATCGGCCCAACCGGATTTCACTTTCACCCACAGTTCAAGGTGAACTTTGGTGTCGAACATCTCTTCCATATCGCGACGCGCTTCGGTACCGATGACTTTGATTTTGCTGCCTTTGGCACCAATCACCATCTTCTTCTGACCATCACGCTCCACCAAGATAGCGGCATTGATGTCATAGCCGCCCATCTCGTTTACCACAAAGCGCTCAATCTCAACCGTTACCGAATACGGCAGCTCTTCACCCATAAAACGCATCAGCTTTTCACGGATGATTTCAGAGGCCATAAAGCGCTGAGAGCGGTCGGTTACGTAATCTTCTGGGAAGTGGTGAGTGCCTTCCGGCAGATGGTCATGCACGATACGCGCAATTTCATCAACCCCAGTGCCATTTTCCGCAGAAATTGGCACCACTTGCAGGAAGTTCATCTTCTCGGACAACATTTGGATATGCGGCAGCAAAATCTCTTTTTGCTTGATGCAATCCACTTTGTTGATCGCCAAGATCACCGGACAACGCGCTTGTTTTAGCTTGCCCAGCACCATTTCGTCATCGTCGTTCCAGTTGGTGCCTTCGACCACGAAAATGACCAGCTCCACATCACCAATCGAGCTGCTGGCCGCCTTGTTCATCAGGCGGTTAATCGCACGCTTTTCTTCGATGTGCAGACCCGGGGTATCCACATAAATTGCCTGATAAGCGCCTTGCGTATCGATACCGACAATACGGTGCCGCGTGGTTTGCGCTTTACGCGACGTGATGGAGATCTTCTGTCCCAGTAACTGGTTCAGTAGTGTCGATTTACCCACATTTGGGCGACCGACAATCGCCACAAATCCGCAATGCGTTTTTTCAGTTTCGGTCATACCTGCTCCAACTGCTTCAGTGCCAGATCGGCCGCGGCCTGCTCGGCTTTACGTCGGCTTGATCCCACGCCCACCACTGGTTGCGCCATTCCTTCGACTGAACAATGGATGGTAAATTCCTGATCGTGCGCTTCACCACGCACCTGTATTACCTGATAGACCGGCAACGGTAAACGACGCCCTTGCAGGTACTCCTGCAAACGGGTCTTTGGATCTTTTTGGCGATCGCCCGGACGAATTTCTTCCAAGCGAGCCTGATACCAGCGCAAAATCAGCTCACGCACCGCTTCCAGACCGGTATCCAGATACACCGCGCCAATAATGGCCTCCACGGTATCGGACAGAATTGATTCACGACGGAAACCGCCGCTTTTCAATTCGCCGGGGCCCAGACGCAAGTATTCGCCCAGCTCAAACTCACGCGCCAGCTCAGCCAGCGTATTGCCACGCACCAATGAAGCACGCATACGACTCATATCACCTTCGTCCACTTTCGGGAATTGGTGATACAAGGCATCGGCAATCACAAAGCTCAAAATGGAATCGCCCAGAAACTCCAGGCGCTCGTTATGTTTACCGCTGGCACTACGATGGGTCAGTGCCAGTTGCAGGAAATCAATATTTGTAAAGGTATAGCCCAGCTTACGCTGCAGCGTATTTAATGATGCATTCATCAACTACATAACCGATTAATGAATCGCCCCAATCCGGTTCAGGCGCACACCGGTCGGCCACTGGCCCGGTTCTTTATCAAAACTCATCCAGATAGCGACCGCTTTACCTACCAGATTAGCGCTCGGGACAAAGCCCCAGAAACGACTGTCCTGACTGTTGTCACGGTTATCCCCCATGACAAAGTATGACCCCTGTGGCACGACCCACTCACCCACCGGCTCACCCGGTTGTGTGTAGTAATAGGCGGTAGCCTCTGGAGCATACGGATTGATCAGGATATTGTGCGCCACCGGCCCCAACTGCTCAGTTGCTTGAATCAACTGCTCATTACGTTGGAAGAACTGACTCGGGTGCACATTGCTGTACTCGAGTTTGGTCAGCGGCTGACACTCTTTTCCTGATGGACAGGCTGGCTTGATATACAGCTGTTTATCTTTATAAACCACTGTATCGCCCGGTAATCCGACTACGCGTTTGATGTAATCTAAGCTCGGATCTTCTGGGTATTTAAATACCGCAATGTCACCGCGCTTAGGTTCACCCGTTTTAATCAGCGTTTTCTGGAAAATCGGGTCTTTAATACCGTAGGCAAACTTCTCCACTAGGATGAAGTCGCCTACCAGTAAGGTTGGCATCATAGAGCCGGACGGAATTTGGAACGGCTCATAGATGAAAGAGCGCACCACCAACACCACCGCAATCACCGGAAAGACGGAAACGCACGTTTCGACCCAGCCCGGTTGTGGAGCCACACTGTTGAGTGTGGCCTCATCAATATTGCCGCCGGCCTTCGCGCGAACGTCCTCGACTTTGGCTTTACGCTTGGGGGCCCAAACAAATTTGTCCAGACACCACACGATCCCGGTAAATACAGTCACCAGCACCAGAATCAGCGCGAAGGTGTTAGCCATGCCCACTCCTTAATTAATCTTTACCAACATGCAGAATCGCCAAGAAGGCTTCTTGCGGCAGCTCGACGTTACCGATCTGCTTCATGCGCTTTTTACCTTCTTTCTGCTTCTGCAACAGTTTCTTCTTACGGCTCACGTCACCACCGTAACATTTGGCCAGTACGTTTTTACGCAACTGCTTCACGGTAGAACGGGCAATAATTTGGTTACCGATCGCCGCCTGAATCGCAATATCAAACTGCTGACGCGGGATCAGTTCTTTCATCTTCTCAACCACTTCACGGCCACGGCTCTGTGCGTTGGCGCGGTGGGTAATGATAGCCAAAGCATCGACGCGATCGCCGTTCACCATGATATCAACACGCACCATGTCAGCCGCTTGGAAACGCTTGAAGCCGTAATCCAATGACGCATAGCCGCGCGAGGTTGATTTCAGACGGTCGAAGAAGTCGAGCACCACTTCACCCATCGGAATTTCGTAGGTCAGCGCCACTTGATTGCCGTGATACACCATGTTGGTCTGCACGCCACGTTTTTCAATACACAACGTGATCACGTTACCCAGATATGGCTGTGGCAACAGCATATGACACTCAGCGATTGGCTCGCGGATCTCGGCAATGTTGTTCAGCGGTGGCAATTTAGCCGGGCTGTCTACATAGACAATTTCGCCGCTGGTCATCGCCACTTCGTACACTACGGTTGGTGCGGTGGTGATCAAATCCAGATCGTATTCACGCTCCAGACGCTCTTGGATGATCTCCATGTGCAGCAGACCCAAGAAACCACAGCGGAAGCCAAAGCCCAGCGCCGTTGAGTTTTCTGGTTCGTAGAACAAGGACGCATCGTTCAGGCTAAGTTTACCCAACGCATCACGGAAAGCTTCATAGTCATCCGAGCTAATCGGGAACAGACCGGCATACACCTGCGGTTTTACTTTCTTAAAGCCTGGCAGGGCTTTTTCCGCCGGGTTACGTGCCAGCGTCAGGGTATCACCTACTGGCGCGCCCAGAATGTCTTTAATACCGCACACAACCCAACCTACTTCGCCACAGTTCAGCTCAGTACGGTCGATTTGCTTCGGTGTGAAGATCCCCAGACGGTCAACGCCCCATGTCTGGCCGGTGCTCATCACCTTGATCTTGTCGTTTTTGCGCAGGCAACCGTTTTTGATACGTACCAGAGACACCACGCCCAGATAGTTATCGAACCAAGAGTCGATAATCAGGGCTTGCAGTGGCGCTTCCGGATCGCCTTCAGGCGCAGGAATGCTTTGAACCAGACGCTCCAACACATCCGGCACGCCAACCCCGGTTTTCGCCGAGCAGCGCACCGCATCGGTGGCATCGATGCCCACGATATCTTCAATTTCTTCCGCTACCCGCTCCGGCTCAGCCGCTGGCAGGTCAATCTTGTTCAGAACCGGTACCACTTCCAGATTCATATCCAAAGCGGTATAGCAGTTCGCCAGTGTCTGGGCTTCTACGCCTTGACCGGCATCCACCACCAGCAGCGCACCTTCACAGGCGGCCAGTGAGCGGGATACTTCATAGGAGAAGTCAACGTGACCCGGCGTGTCGATGAAGTTCAGCTGATATACCTGACCATCACGGGCGGTATAATCCAGCGTCACACTCTGCGCTTTAATGGTAATACCGCGCTCACGCTCCAAATCCATGGAGTCCAGAACTTGGGCTGCCATTTCACGATCAGACAAGCCGCCGCAGATTTGAATGATACGGTCAGACAGCGTCGACTTACCGTGGTCAATGTGGGCTATGATGGAAAAGTTACGAATATGCTTCATCAGTATTTGCGCGACCTTTGCTAGGAATCAGAGCAGAATCAGGATTAATAATTTAAGTGAATGGATTCTACCTGAATCACCGGTCAGTCGCTATCCTTGCGCACATTCACTTGCAGATTCACTGCGTCGGCAGAATTACAGCTCAGCGGCACCCCTAAATTTCGCAGGATCACCGGTTGATATGTGGCCTGACGGCTCAGATGACGGGCTAAATAACGTGACACGCCAATCCCGACAGCCGTTCCGGCCATCGCGACAGCAATAATAGGCAGCTCATTGGCAGTAAAGAGTGATGCCAGCACCGCACTGATAATCAAACCGAGTAGCGGCACGCAATACATAACGAAGGCAGAAGAGAGCAGGCTGCGCTCGGAAATCCCGATTTCAACCTGCTGCCCGACCTGCAGCGGCTCGCGGCAGGTCAGTTGCAAAGTATGTTGATGCGGATTATCGCCCGTGAGTTTTTCCAGTGCGCTCATGCCGCACTGGCTGGCGCTAGCGCAGCCACTACATCCAGACTTTTGTTGGCAACTGACAGTCGCCACCCCGTTTTCATACGCCACTACCGTGGCTAATTCGCGGATCATAACGGATGGCTCATCAGGTGATTACACATAAACCCGTTGCTCGGTACTTTCAGCACAACCACTCTCGGCACAGTTATATCAATTATGACGCAAAGCGCCCACTATTGCGCAGCTGGCGCAGAGCTACCGGCGAACTTCACGCCGTGGGCGATACGCTTCGCGGTTGCCGGCGGCAATTCGCCAACAACGGTCACCTCGTACTGGCCTTGCTGCTCGGTCTGTACCGTACGGCGGCCTTGACGCACCAGCTGTTCGCGAATATTACGCCCTTCGGCAGGCGAAACATACACGGTAAAGCTAAACAGCCCATCGGAGTACAATTTAGACTCCACCGGAACATCGACATTTGGCAGACGATGACGGCTACGCGAGATCTCCGCAAAGCCCCCTGGCAACCATGACGGCGACCAGCTCATATCCAGCTTGGTTTGCGGCTCGAAGGTGATCACTGGCGGTAATGCCACTTCATTGAGTTTGGCCATGGCTTTCGACAACTCAGGCGCAATCAGGTAGGAAATCACCCGATACTGCTCCAACGTTTCGCCATCGCGATCCAACAAATCAGCCCGTAGCAGTAATTTACTCTCTTCGTCTAACCACACCACATAGCTGTAGCGAAAATCATCGCGCGGCACAATGCGCACCACTTGCGCAGGGCGATCGACCACCCGCGCCCGACCGACCGGCACAAAATCATAGTACTGGCTGAGCAGTTGGAAATCGGCATGCAATACCGATGGCATGGAATCAACGATATGCGAGCTGCGGATCGTAAACGGCTCCACGCCCGGCTCGAAATAGCTGATTTCACCACCGCGTTGCAACACTTCACGTCGAGGGCCATCGAGCTGCAACATCTGGCTCAAATCCAGATTGTTCACGCGCGCATGGCGGTAACGCATAGCGTCGATACTGCTTTTGTTCACGCGAATAAACGACATCTCATAGCTGAGATCCTGCGCCGCTTGCGTCATGCGCTCCAGCATTTGCTGCGCCGAAGGCGACGCCGCAGTGGTGCTCGCACTGGCAGAAGAGGTAGCGGGAGTCGTTGCCGTATCAGCCACTGGTGCTGGCGCAGATGAGGATTCGACAGGAGACGGAAGTGGTTTAGACACTACAGAGGACGGATCGGCCGTCCCCTGTGAGGAGAATGCGGAGGTGCTGTAACAACCCAGCACTGCAAGCAAAAAAACAACCCATTGCTTCATTATCGCTGCGCATTCCCGACTTGCTGTGCCATGTCGCCCTGACGCTGCTCGATATTTTCGGCATTCAGACGACGTTGTAACTCATAATCTTGCAGCATGGCGCTGATGCGCTTGCGCTGCTCTTGCAGTTGCTGATCGCTTGGCATACCGGAGGTCGGTACGCTGTAGCTCACCGGCGATGCTTGTCCACCAATCGGTAAGGTATTGAAGACTGGCATGTCTTGCGCCGCACCGTCTGGCTGATTGTAATACTGTACGCCCACGATCACGCCCAGCGATACGCACGCCGCCAGCCCTAACTGGCTGACATTGCTCAGTACCGGACGGATCTTGTTCCAGAAGGACAGCTTGTGCCAAGTTTCCGGCGTCGGCTGCTGCTCTGGTACCGCATTAGGCACCAACAGGGTTGGCTCATTTTCCAACTCGGCGGCAACCCGGGCAGTAATATCAAAATGCAGTACCTCTGGTACGTCACCGCGCAGAGTATCACGGATTAAATGATAGTCGCGCCACGACTGCTGCAGTTCACGGTCAGCGTACAGTTCACTTAACAGTGCGCTATCTACCGTTTCGCCGTCCATCATGGCGGAAAGTTGCTCTTTCTGCATGCCTATTACCTATTATTGCTTATCCTACCCGAGGTTACATTCCAGTACTGTCTGCGCCATTCAAACCACTCACACACTTCACATAACAGGAGCACACAGAGAAAAACCGGATACGCACCAACCTCTTTTCATTTTGATATTGCTGCTATTAGCGCTGAATTAACGGCTGGATCTTACTGTCGATAAATTCACGCGCACGGAAGATCCGCGAACGAACCGTTCCTACCGGGCAATCCATGATACTGGCAATCTCTTCATAGCTTAGGCCATCTAGCTCACGTAAGGTAATTGCCATTTTCAGATCTTCCGGTAAAGCTTCAATAGCACCAAATACCACCCTCTTCAGTTCATCTGACAACATCAGATTCTCTGGGTTCGATATTTCTTTTAACGCACTACCCGTTTCGTAACTTTCTGCGTCTTCAGCATCGACATCACTGCTTGGTGGACGCCGCCCCTGAGCGACCAAGTAATTTTTGGCCGTATTGACCGCCACACGGTACAACCACGTATAAAAAGCACTCTCGCCACGGAACGACCCCAAAGCACGGTATGCTTTGATGAAGGATTCCTGCACAACATCAGGCACATCGCCCTGTGGGACATAACGGGAAACCAATCCAGCCACCTTATGCTGATAGCGGGCAACCAGAAGATTAAAAGCGCGTTTATCCCCCTGCTGAACACGTTCGACCAACACTTGGTCTGTCAACTGCTCGCTCATCCGAGGTGTCTTCTCCAAAACATTCTTTGTACAGCATCTCGTATTACTCCGCCGCCCACGGGGTGACACAGCGTAATATTGAGCCAGCTGATTTATTTGATTTAATTATCCCGCAGAAGTTCAACGTTGTACTAAATTCTGTGAGCTGAACTTCGCTGATGCTGTAAAAACGGTAACAAATATGGGGTGAGCTGATCTACCATACGCTCACTTATTAGTCATCTATCAGTATCTATCATACGTTATGGAACAATCCCTTGAACATCTTTGTGATGTGCTCGTGATCGGAAGCGGCGCTGCCGGTCTCTCTTTTGCCCTTCGGGTCGCGGCACACAGCAAGGTGATCGTACTGAGCAAAGGACCGCTTGCTGAAGGTGCCACATATTACGCCCAAGGCGGCATCGCTGCGGTGTTCGATGAAACTGACAGCATTGAATCACACGTTCAGGATACACTGATTGCCGGTGCTGGGCTGTGCGATAAAGCAGCAGTTGAATTCATTGCACAAAATGCACGAGATTGTGTGCAATGGCTCATTGATTATGGCGTACCGTTTGATGTGGAAGAGCACGATGGCGCGCAAAAATTCCACTTAACCCGCGAAGGCGGCCACAGCCACCGCCGTATTTTGCACGCCGCCGATGCCACCGGCAAAGCGGTGCAAACGACCTTGGTCGATAAAACCCGTCTACACCCTAACATCCAGTTGTACGAACGCTACAACGCTGTTGATCTGATCACGACCGCTAAACTGGAGTTAACCGATAGCACACAGCAATCCAATCGGGTGCTGGGCGCCTATGTTTGGAACCGTGAGCTGGAGCGGGTCGAAACCATCCGTGCGAAAGCGGTGATCCTAGCCACTGGCGGTGCGTCCAAGGTGTATCAGTACACCACCAATCCAGATATTTCCTCCGGTGATGGCATCGCCATGGCATGGCGTGCAGGCTGCCGCGTGGCCAACATGGAATTTAACCAGTTCCATCCGACTTGTTTGTACCATCCACAGGCACGTAATTTTTTGCTGACCGAAGCACTGCGCGGGGAAGGCGCCTATCTGCGCCGCCCTGATGGTAGCCGTTTCATGCCAGACTTTGACTCGCGTGCTGAACTGGCTCCGCGGGATATCGTGGCACGCGCAATTGACCATGAGATGAAGCGTCTCGGGGCTGATTGCATGTACCTCGATATCAGCCATAAACCGGCAGAATTTGTTCAGGCGCATTTCCCAACCATTTATGAAAAATTGCTCACGTTAGGTTTGGATCTGACCGCCGAGCCTATCCCGATTGTACCGGCAGCACATTACACCTGTGGCGGGGTGATGGTCGACCAACACGGGCGTACTGATGTCGATGGGCTGTATGCCATCGGCGAGGTCAGTTATACCGGCTTGCACGGCGCCAACCGGATGGCGTCCAACTCGCTGCTAGAATGCGTGGTGTATGCCTGGTCAGCGGCGGAAGATTTGCTGCAATGGCTACCGTATGCCGATGTGGTCGATACCCTGCCGGCGTGGGATGAAAGTCAGGTCGAGTGTTCAGATGAAAAAGTGGTGATCCAACACAACTGGCATGAGCTGCGCCTTTTTATGTGGGACTACGTCGGGATCGTGCGAACCACCAAACGGTTAGAGCGCGCACTACGCCGCATCAATATGCTCAAACAAGAGATTCAAGAGTATTACGCGCATTTTCGTGTCTCGAATAACCTGCTGGAGCTGCGCAACCTAGTACAAGTTGCCGAGTTGATTGTGCTGTGCGCCCTGCAGCGTAAAGAAAGCCGCGGTCTGCACTACACGCTCGATTATCCGCAAACGCTGGATGAATCGCGGCCTAGCGTGTTGACCCCGTCAGCCGGTCAGCCAACTGAGGCGCTTTCCGACGCAAATCTTCTCCAGTAAGCCGCCTCTCACCCTGTAGTGGCGCGGTGTCGGTCGCGCCACTATCTGGCGATCAATATCGTGCAATATCGCACGAATATATGTCGCTAACTATCACTGACTGAAAGCAACGCAACAACCAAGATTGCGCAGTTATCTCAGGGGAACATCGGTGGGTAAGTCGAGGATGTGGCAGACAGAGCCGGATTTAGCGATACTCCGCCAATAACTGTTCGGTCTGTACTAACTTACCACATAAGCGTCGCCACTCGGCGTTTGACAGCATATCTGGCAATAACCAAATCGGCTCGCGGCTAAAACGCACAAACTGCGGCCAACGTGCCGAGCTTCCCTTTGAGGTATCGGCTGAGTTATACGCTGCTGTATCGATATCCGTTGAGGCGTCGATATGCTCTCGACGTACCCAAATCACGACGCCCGCTCGCCCTAAAAACAAGGCGGAACGATACGACCAACGCTGACCTTGCCAGCTGATGCCAAGCCCCTCATCCCACGCCAAGATGCCGTGTTGTGCTCTCAAGCGCCGATAGCGATGCCGAAACTCAATGCTAAGGGCCACTAACAACGCGCCGCCCAATAGCCACCACAGCGAACTGAGCGACTCGCTGAACAATGTCTCAGAGACTAAGTAATAGCACGCCAGCAGCGCCAATACACCATAACCGGCGCTCAGAAGTTGTACGCTGCGGCGTGAGGGCCGCACATTAAACGGCAGTAAATCCACGCGCTTTATTCCGCGCTTTAATCAACGCGACCATGGCTTCCAGCGCCGGTTCTTCTGGACGGGTATTGTTCATAAACCAGCGGAACAAATCCGGATCGTCACGCTCCAGCAAACGGATAAAGGTCGCTTTATCTTCATCGCTCAAGCCTTCGTATTCATGCTCAAAAAACGGCATGATCACCACATCCAGCTCCAGCATACCGCGGCGGCACGCCCAGCGAACCCGGGCACTATTATTCACATCAATCACAACTTAAACTCCGTCCCGTCATTAAAAAGGGCTGCCCCTTTTTGCACAGCTTTCGATCCTAGCACTGATCTTGAAAATTACCGCCGCGCAGCGCCCAAAATTTGTGACTAAGTTCAGTGTTTTGAGCAGTTTTCAGCGACAGAATTTCACCCTGCCCCGTAGTCAGCTCAGCAGCAGGACGCTATATTGAGAGCCATAAGCACACCTTTTCTGCATGTAACCCGGCCCTCAACTATCGGGCCGCACTCAGATTATCAGATGATACGGACACCACTATGACAGCCTCTGTTACTGCTCCTTTTGCCGCCGCCCCGTTGCTACCGGCCGCTCAATTGCCATTGACGTTGATGTCTTTGGAGCATTTGGCGTTATTGACCATCACCGGACCGGATGCAGCCAAATACCTGCAAGGCCAAGTCACCTGTGACGTACAAGCACTGGCACCCGAACATTACACGCTGGGCGCACATTGTGATGCCAAAGGAAAAATGTGGAGTGTTTTCAAATTGTTCGCGCTGGATGGCGGCTTTGGCTGGTTGCAAGCAGCCGACTTAAATGAACGCCAACTGCCGGAGCTGAAAAAATATGCCGTGTTTTCCAAACTGACTATCAGTGAAGATAACAACTACACCTTGCTGGGATTGGCGGGCGCTGATGCACGGCAAGCCTTAGCGGCGCTGTTTAGCCGTTTACCGGATGCTGATGCTCCATGTGTCAGCAGTGAGCACTGCACGCTACTGTGGCAAGCGCAGCCTCAAGAGCGTTTTACGTTGTTGGTGCCACACACGGAGTTAAACCGGGTGTTAGATGGCTTACAGCAAGCCGCGCCGAGCTATAACAACCACCAGCAGTGGTTAGCGCTGGATATTGAAGCAGGGGTACCGCAATTATCCGCCGCGACCTGCAATGAATTTATCCCGCAAGCACTGAATCTGCAGGCGCTGGATGCGGTCAGCTTCAGCAAGGGCTGTTACGCCGGTCAAGAGATGGTGGCGCGCGCCAAATACCGCGGCGCCAACAAGCGCGCGCTGTATACTTTAGCCGGTGATGGCCATACCGCGCCACAAGCCGGTGATAGCTTAGAGTTACAACTGGACGAGAACTGGCGTCGAACCGGTACGGTGCTGGCCGCAGCACTGTTGCAAGACGGTCAACTGCGGGTACAAGCGGTGCTGAATAACGAGCTAGATAGCAATGCACACCTGCGCGTTGTCGGTGACAGCGACAGCAGCCTGCATCCGGTCGCGCTGCCTTATAGCCTCGAATAAATAGCGTCGAATAATATCGCCCGCGCCACGGCATACAAAACAGCGCGATAGGCGTAGGTTAATGATAAAAAACCCCGCAATGCGGGGTTTTTACTGTGGCAGCCACTAAGGCTTCTATCTTTAAGACATCTATCTTTAAGACATCTATCTTTAAAACGTCTACCGTCGAGCCTTCATCGATTGGTGCACGCGATTAGCTTACTTTTTTCCACGCACCAGACTGGCTGCTTCCCGGCACTTCACCTTGTGTCCACCACTGTGCCTGCCAAGTCGCGCCGTTATAGGTTACTTTGGCGCCGCCCGAGTAAGCGGTGGTCGCATTCCAGCTTGCCACCGTCGTACTGCCACCACTGCCATTACCGGAAGAAGCACTCACCACCTCCCATGGACCGCCTTGGTCTGGCTGATTGCCTTGCGTCCACCACTTGGCTTTATACTGCACGCCGTTAAACAGCACGGTATCGCCACCAACATAAACTTTAGCCGGATCCCAGGTGGTCTGGCCGCTATTACCGCCAGTCGATGGTACGTCTTTGACTGTCACCACCACCGATTTGGTCACGCTGAGCTTGCCATCACTGACCGTTACCGACACCGTGTAGTTACTGTCAGCGGTCACGCTTGGCGCAGTCAGTGTAATACTGGCGGCATTGGTCGCATTGGCCGTTAAACCGGCAGTATTCCAGCTATAAGTCAACGGATCGCTTTCGGCATCTTTAGCGTCCGCGGTCACCACTAACGTTTTCCCTTCATCAACGGTTAACGTTGCCGGCAAGGTCAGGGTTGGCGCAGTATTCAGTGGTGGCGTCACTGCCGCTTTGACCGTGACAGCAATGGTTTTGTTCACCACATTGCTGCCATCGCTCACTTTCAGCACCAGATTATAGACGGCGTCTTTATCCACCTGTGGCGCAGTTAAGGCCAGCGTCGCTTTGGTGAGATCGGGCGCGCTAAAGCCGGCCGGTAATGTCCACGCATAGGTGAGCGTTTGGCCTTCCGGATCGGATGCCGATGCCTGTACGTTGATACTCTTACCACTATCTACACTCAGTGCACTGCTGACACTCACCACCGGCGGTTGGTTGGAGGTGCTGCCACCGCCGCCACTACCGGCGACAGGGTGCGACAGTGATTCATGCATCGCATTAAGGATATCGCCGTTATCGCCGTCAATCTCCCATGAGAACAAACCGCCCAATCCGTTGGCACGGACATAATTGCCCTTGGCCAATACCGAGCGTGGGTTATCGTACGTGATCAGCTCACCGGTTGACTGATTCCAAACGTACGGGGCTTGCGCTTGCTCATCATACCCATACTGGAAACCATTCACGCCAGTGCCATTGGTCGAGCCTAATGCGCGTTTGAGAATATCCCAATAATCCACCACGCCCGCTTCGAAGGTACCTTTAACCGCGCCAGCTCCGGTGCCAGACATCGGGTTACCGGCAATCTTCAAGCTCGCCGGCATGACCCCACTCCAACCACGGCCATACATGGCAACGCCAACGTTCAACTTGCTGGCTAACACTTTTTTCGCCAACATCAGTTTGATGGCGTTATCAGTGTTGTAATCCGGCTTGTTGGTGTAATCCTTCCCACTGGAGTCTTTGCCCGTGCCTTGGCAGCGAGCTGCTTCCAAGTGAGAGCCACAGTACAGCGCCGCCTGATGGCCGGGCTCATTATTCCATGCCCCATAGAAGTCATAGGTCATCACATTGAAGCGATCGACATACTGCGCCGCATCCGCATAATTGATGATGCCAATTTTGTCGTAACCGGAGCCAATCGCGGAAGTCAGCTCATAGCGCTTACCGGTTTCGGCGCCCACCCGATCCAGCATTTCACGCAGCTCGCGCATCAAGGTGACATAAGTGGCACCGTCTTTAGCCGGATCGCCCAGTTTCGGATTCACCCCCTTGCCGCCCGGGTACTCCCAGTCAATATCCACCCCGTCAAAGAATTTCCAGGTACGGATAAACTCCTCCACCGAATCAACGAACACTTTACGTTTCGCATCATCGCCAAAGAAGAAGAATGGATCGGAGAGCGTCCAGCCGCCGATAGAAGGCAGGATCTTCAGGTTCGGATAGCGTTTTTTCAGCGCCATCAAACTGCCGAAGTTACCCTTATAGGAATCAAACTGCCCTTGCCCGGGTTGTGGCATTTGCAGCGCAGCCCACGGATCATGGATAGCAACTTTGAAATCCTCACGCCCCAAGCACGCACGCTGCAAGGCATTGAAACTGTTGCCGTTATCTACTTCCTTCAGGCCATCATTGATACCATTGCCACCGCAAATCGGGGTAAAACCGTAATAAATGTGGGTCAGATTCTGCGCGGGGATTTTCGCTACCGGATATTTGCGATCGTATACGCCCCACTCAACAAAGTAGGTGCCGACCTGCATGCCACTGGTATTGGTGTAGGTTTTGTTATTCGGATCAACGCTCATGGTCAGCGGATCTAAATGACTACCATCGGTATCCGCCACCACGATCGCTTTGGCATCACTCAACGTACAACTCTCGCTGGCGCCACTGCCGCTACACAGCGCAACCTGCATCTGGTATTTGCCGCCTTTTTTCACATACACGGTGGCACTGTCTTTTTGCGAGGCGGCTGCACTAACACTTTTTTCAAATACCGATTGGCCATTGAGCAGCACTTTCCAGCGATCGCCTGCCTCGCCAGACCAGCGATCCCACGCGACCGGCACCGGCGCGCCATCTTTATTGACCTTCACCAGCGCGTTGTACGATGTCGCTTCCTGATTGACTTGCACAATCGCAAAGTTGGTTTCACTCCAGGCCAATACCGGTTTACCGGGCGCGGCCTGCGCCTGACCAATGCCAGCCAGCATCAGCGAACAACATAGAGCAGAAAGGGGGAATCCTTTAGATTGCATTTACCCGTATCCTTGTAAGGTAGAGCAAACATAAATGACGGTAAGCGGGCTACAGCCGCGAAGGGTACAACGTAATAACCGGCAGAGCTCTCTCACCATCCCAACAGGTGTTACATTGTCTTGGCTTATTTTTAGACAATAAAAATGATTGTCTGCACTTAACAAAAAAGCAACATGGGAAGGTGTGAAAAGCGGGGCTTACAAATTTGGCATGCGCTGACAGCGAAATGCTTCTCATTTTAAGGCAAAACCGCCGGTGCACAGTGGCAATCCAGCGGTTTTAGGCTACGCAAATAACAGCGAAATCAGCAACGTTAGTCAGGTTATTTTGCAATATAAAAGTATATCGCGAGGAAGTGACACACAGCGCCGCCGAGGACAAACAAATGCCAAATGGCATGGCTAAACGGCAGACGTTTGGCCAGATAGAAGATCACGCCCAAACTGTATAGTGCGCCACCCGCCGCCAAAAGAACCAAACCGCCGAGCGGTAACGAGATGGCCAGTTGATAAATCACTACCAGAGATAACCAGCCCATCAGTAAATAGGTGCTGACCGACAGAATCTGAAAGCGGTGCACGAAAAATAACTTAAACACGATGCCCACTGCCGCGAGCGCCCAAATCACCACCATCAAACCTGTCGCTAACGGGGTATCTAGCGCCACCAGCAAAAAGGGAGTGTAGGTACCGGCAATCAACAGATAAATGGCACAGTGATCAAAGGTTTTCAGCCAACGCCGCGCTTTGGGGATCAAAATGGCGTGGTAGAGGGTCGAGGCCAGAAACAGCACTATCATACTGCTACCGTATACCGCATAACTGGCCAGTGCTCGGGTCCCCTGATGCTCTACGGCGCCCTGCATCACCAGCAGCACCAACGCCACAATCCCGAAAATAACCCCTAACCCGTGAGTGATACTGTTCACCCATTCTTCGTGAACAGAATACGCCGTAGATGAACTAACCGATGACATACAGTGACTCCGACACTCAACAATACCTGACCTGGTGGCCATCCATCATGCCGCATGACGTGCTGAGCACGTCTGCGATGATGACAGTATACCCTTCTCGGCGTACACGTGTAAGCTGAAAATACAAAAACTGCACGGCCTCGCCATTCAGCATGGCAGTAGCGAGAAAACCCCCGTAAGCAAACCAATAAGAAAAGTAGATAAGCAAAATGACGTGAATGAAATGCAGGAAATCCGTGACGTAGGCGCAGCCATCAGACGATGACTGCATCCACAAAGGCTCGCAGCGCAAACCTCTCTATCACAGAATTAGACGTGGTCAGTGATGACCTCAGCGTGCTGTGCTGCCGCCTGCGCGACTTGTGCGCGTCGAAAGGCAGCAAAATCAATTCCCGGCGCGGGGTAACCTTGATTGGTCATCACCGCTGAGATTTGGCCGCGATGGTGCACCGCATGCAAAATGACTTCACTGATTTGAATATCGGCGTCATGGCGCTGGCTTGGTGCTAATTCCGCCAGCTGAGTGGTGATCGCCAGCCACTGGTCACAGGTCTGCTCCAGTTGCTCAAACAACGCCGCAGTATCGATAGTGACAATGGTATCCGGCGCCAAATCCGGTACCGGCTGGTGCAGCACTCGAGCTAATTGCTGACGTTCAGAAACCAACAAATGATTGAGTGTATTGAGAATTGAGCCAAATGACAGTCCACTGTCTTGTACGAGCAACGCGGTGGGTAACCCACGTAACTGACGCTGCAAAATACGGTATGCCCAGCGGTGGTAGAGCAGTTGCTGCTGAAGGTGATGCGGTAACATACTCACAATGCGCTCACTCCTTGGCTGACAGATCTTCACGGGCAAAGAGGCACCGGCGTGGTGCGACTCTTTGGCTGGGCGGATTCTAACCGTTAATATACGAGTTGTTAACGTTTAAGATTTGTACAGCAGATAAAGCCATCCAAAGATAGAAAAAGATCACAAACTCCTGCCGCACCTGTTCACGCTAGTGCAACTTTCCATTGTGGTGATGCCGGAATTTTTAGTCACAAAAAACGATTGAACATTCAGTTTTTATTCACTACATTGCCAAAATCAGACCGCACAAAGCAAATGCAGGGAGCAGAGATGACCACACTGAACACGGACGCGTTGATGACCATCACCCACCGGCCGGAGCTCTATTTCACCCACGGTAAGGGACACTGGCTGTACAGCAGCGATGGCACCGCGTATTTGGATTTTGTCCAAGGCTGGGCCGTGAACTGTCTGGGCCATTGCCCTGATGAGCTGGTCCAAGCGCTAACCCAGCAAGCACAAACCCTGATCAATCCAAGCCCAGCCTTTTTTAACCAACCCATGGCGCAATTAGCCACACGCTTAGCGACCCTATCAGGACTGGAGCAGGTGTTTTTTACCAACTCAGGCGCCGAAGCCAATGAGAGTGCCATCAAGCTGGCTCGCCGCTACGGGCAAAAACATAAAAATGGCGCTTATCAAATCATCACCTTTGACAACAGCTTTCACGGACGAACATTGGCCACCATGTCCGCCACCGGCAAGCCGCAATTTGCGGCGCTGTTCGAGCCAAAAGTGCCCGGTTTTATCAAAGTGCCGTATAACGATTTAGACGCTGTGCGCCAAGCGGTCACAGACCAAACTATTGCGGTAATGTTGGAACCAATCCAAGGTGAAGCGGGCGTTATCCCAGCCCAGAAAAGCTTTATGCAAGGGCTACGCGCACTCTGCGACGAGCTCGGTTTATTGCTGATTGTCGATGAGGTGCAAACCGGCATTGGCCGTACCGGTACCCTGTTTGCTTTTGAGCATTACGATATCGTGCCGGATATGGTCACGCTGGGTAAAGGGTTAGGCGGCGGGATCCCGCTGGCCGCGCATTTGGCGCGTGTGGAGGTCGCTTGCTTTGAGCCCGGCGATCAAGGTGGTACCTATTGCGGTAATCCGCTGATGTGTGCTGGTGGGTTAGCCGTGGTGAACACGGTGGCACAGCGCGACTTTTTACAACAGGTACGCGACAGCAGTGCGCAGCTACGCGCGGGTCTGGAAGCGTTAAGTGCCGAACTAGGAATGGGCGAAGTGCGTGGTCACGGTTTATTACTGGCGCTGGATGTGAAATATCCGATAGCCGAAGAGGCGGTTGCGGAAGCCCGCTTGCAGCAGTTGCTGCTGAACGCGCCGCGCCCGAACCTGTTGCGCTTTATGCCTGCGCTGACCTTGAGTGGGCATGAAATTCAGTTGATGCTAGGACGTTTGCAGCTGATTTTACGCAGCCTGATGGCGCAATATCAGAAAAAACCACAACCGAATCTGGCCTAAACTGGCGCAAAGTAACAATCACCACGCGCGTCTTATCGCTATCGGGATAGGAGCAACACTCGGTTATCCTGCAAAAAAATGCCCGGCTATCACGGCAGATAGCAGGGCATTACCATTAAATGATTATCTTAGTTACCTAAGATCTCTATATCTAAGAGACAGGCTTATACCGGCACCATAATCTCGGTTGCGATAATAACCACAATCAAGCCAACCAGTACGGGCACTGAAGTACGCTTCACCACTTCAAACGGAGACAGTTTCGCCATACCGGATGTCGCCACAATAACCCCAGAAACTGGAGAGATGGTACGACCCAAGTTGGACGCCTGCAGCATCGGGATAATCAAGAAGGCTGGGTTAATCCCCATCTGCGCCGCCAGTTTCGGGATCAGCTCGACAAACGCATAGAAAGGCGCGTTACCTGAACCGGTAGTGAAAGCAGCCAATGTGGTAATAATCACCAGCACCATCATCATCACAAAACCGCCGTTGCCGAACGATTGTGCCAAGCCGAGCAGGTTGTTGATAAAGCCCACTGTAGTCAGGCCTTGCGCAAAGACCCCTGCTGCCACCAACAGCATCACCACGCTAGCAAACGCATCGGCCATGCCGCGGTATGCCACTTCCAGACCTTTAAACACCTCTTGCGCGCTGAATTTACGAATAAATTCAATCAGCGCAGTCATGATCATACAGATGACCAAAATAGTGATGATGTGCAATTTCGGGCCCAGATCACCGTTAAAAATCAGCACCCCGATAATCGGCGTAAAAGGCAAAATCGCGTAGAACGATGGGGCATTAACTTGGATTTCGCTAACATCCAGACGCTCATGGCTGACGCCTTCTTTGTTATCCAGATAGCGCTGCCAGAAAAAGTGCGCCACTGCCATACACAAAATCGCCACGATGGAGATTGGCAGCGTGGTTTTAAACGCAAAATCAATCAGATCCAAACCGGCGGCGTTGGCTGCTACCACCACATCACCGGAGGTTGGAGACAAAATAATCGCTGCTGGGGAGGCACAGATTGCCGCCGCCGCACCACGGCTGATCCCCACGTTGACCATTAATGGGAACAAGGTAGCCATCAGCAACACGCCCAAGCCGGTTGCCGATGACACGGCCAGCGACATCAAGCAAGCCACAAAATAGGCCGCCACCATCAGTACATACGGGGATTTGATCTTCTGCAGTGGCTTAGAGGTCAGCTTCACCACCATATCATTCGCCCCGATATGGGTCATGTAGGTAGCAAAACCGCACAGCATCATGATCATCATGCCAAGATCGCCACCGCGATTCATCAGCAGATATTTCACATACTCCACCACATCGGTCGCCATATTACCGGTGGATTCCACCCCTTTTGGCAGCACCGAATGCCCCAACAAGGCGGCAATAATCAGCAGCAACAGGCCACCGGTCATCAGTACACCGGTGGCTGAATAACCTTTGAAGATATACCGCCCCACGCCGGCGGCCACAAGAATGCCGATTAACAGCTCCAGCATAACAATCCCTCGATATGATTCAGATTCAAGTACAAATTAAAGATAGGCTAACAACAGTGAATAACTCTAAATGAGCCGGTTTATGCCGACTATCTTTTTACGAATGCCGCGTGATGAATATCTCTATTTATCAGACGAATTGGAAAGCATAGCACGCTTTCAAACAATTATGTAACAGTCAGACCGGTTAATGGCCGGTATCACGGTGCATTGTGCTGGCAAAATCGGCTGTTTCACGCGTATCGCGTGCTTGTCATCAAGGAATATAAAATGAGTGTTTATCGCGCATGCTAGCGATTTTCCACTGGTTAAAATCGAGTTTACACTGCGCAATACGTCATAAAATGGCGTCCGGACACCAAAATATGCGCCAAGCGATTAAAACTCATAGCTAAGCCCACAGTAAGAACGAATATTGGCGCAAAAATCACGGAGCCAAAAAGCACCAGAGAAAAGAAAAACGCCGACAGCATGTCGGCGTTATAGCAAGAGCGTGGGCGCTACGATTTAGTGTGATTACGCAAAGAGCGGCACGAAGTACTACGGCAAAGTACTACGCTAAATGACTCTGCGAAATTACTCCGCTGACAATGCACCATATTCGGCAGTTGGAATACAGGCACAGAACAGGTTGCGGTCACCAAATACATCGTCTAAGCGTTTCACCGTTGGCCAGTATTTATCACTGCGTAAACCCGTCACAGGGAATGCGGCAACCGCACGCGAATACGGGTAAGACCACTCATCGGCGCACAGCTCAGCTTGGGTGTGCGGGGCATTGACCAACGGATTATTATCACGCGGCCACACGCCCTGCTCAACCTGAGCTATCTCGTGGCGGATCGCCAGCAAAGCATCGGCAAACCGATCCAGCTCCGCCAAACTTTCCGACTCCGTCGGCTCGATCATCAAGGTTCCCGCAACCGGGAAGGACATCGTCGGCGCGTGGAATCCGTAGTCAATCAAACGCTTGGCCACATCCATCTCGCTGATCCCGGAGCGCTCTTTCAGCGGACGCAAATCCAAAATGCACTCATGCGCCACCCGCCCTTGTCGGCCGCTATAGAGCACCGGATAGGCCGTCGACAAACGGCTAGCCAGATAGTTGGCATTCAAGATAGCCACTTCGGTGGCGTGACGTAGCCCTTGGCTGCCCATCATCCGGATGTACATCCAACTGATCGGCAAAATCGAGGCCGAGCCAAACGGCGCCGCCGATACCGCAGGGCCATTGCCACACAAGCCCGGCAGCTGCAAACAGGCATGGCCCGGTAAGAACGGTGCTAAATGGGCTTTGACCCCGATAGGCCCCATACCCGGTCCGCCACCGCCGTGTGGAATACAGAAGGTTTTATGCAAATTAAGGTGCGAAACATCCGCGCCAATATAACCCGGGCTAGTCAGCCCAACCTGCGCATTCATGTTGGCGCCATCAAGGTATACCAGTCCGCCAAGGCTATGCACAATCTGGCACGCCTCGCGAATGGTTTCTTCATACACGCCATGGGTTGAAGGATAAGTGACCATGATGCAAGAAAGCGCTTCACCGGCTTGCTCGGCTTTGCTACGTAAATCGGCCAAATCGATATTACCCTGCCGATCGCAGGCCACCACCACCACCTGCATGCCCGCTAGCTGCGCCGAAGCCGGATTGGTACCGTGCGCCGACGCGGGGATCAGGCAGATATTGCGCGCCGCTTGCCCTTGCGCGCAGTGGTACTGACGAATGGCCACTAAACCGGCATATTCTCCTTGCGCGCCGGAGTTCGGCTGTAAGCTCACCGCATCATAACCGGTTAACGCGGCCAGCCAGTCGGCCAGTTGGCGCAGTAAAATCTGATAACCTTTGGCCTGCTCTGGCGGACAAAATGGATGCAACGCCGCAAACTCTGGCCACGTGATTGGCAGCATCTCGGCGGTGGCATTGAGCTTCATGGTGCAAGAGCCCAGAGGGATCATAGCGCGATCGAGCGCCAAATCGCGGCGCGCCAAACGCTGCAAGTAACGCAGCATTTCGGTTTCGCTGTGGTAACGATTAAACACCGGATGCGTCAATATCGGCGCACTACGCACCGCGCCCAAACGTGATTGCGCAGCCACCTGCCCGTCGAGCACCGCCCATTCAGGCACCTCTTGCTCGCGGCCGCTGACGATCTGATACAGATCGGTTAAATCCGCTAATGTTGTGGTTTCATCTAGCGTGATCCCTACGTGGCCAGCACGATCGAGGCGCAAATTGATGCGCCGTGCCAACGCACGTTCGCGAACCGCGGCGGTATCACTAAGTGCAAAGGTCAGAGTATCAAACCAGCGCGTATGAAGCGGCGCTATCCCGATATCCGTCAAGGCTTGCGCGAGCATGCCGGTCAACCGGTGTACCCGCTGCGCAATACGGCTAAGCCCCTTAGCGCCGTGATACACGGCGTAGAAACCGGCCATGTTGGCCAGTAACACCTGTGACGTACAGATATTGGAATTGGCCTTTTCGCGCCGGATATGTTGCTCGCGTGTTTGCATCGCCATACGCAGCGCAGGCTGACCAGCGGCATCACGAGACACACCAATCAAGCGCCCCGGCATGGCACGCTTATACGCATCACGGGTGGCAAAAAAGGCCGCATGTGGCCCGCCGTATCCCATCGGCACCCCAAAACGCTGCGCCGAACCAAACACAATATCAGCGCCCAGCCGCCCGGGCGCTTCTTGTAACACCAGGGCCAACGGATCAGCGGCCACACTCAGTAAAATCTGCTCCGGCTGCAAGATGGCCGATAACGCCGCCAGATCTGGAATATCGCCACTGCTAGCCGGATATTGCACCAAGACGCCACACAGCATCGCACGCTCGCCGCGCTCTAGCGCCATCAGCGCATCCAACGAGCCACGCTGTAAGCTGATTCCTAACCCCTCGGCACGAGTTTGCAGCACGCCCAATGTTTGCGGGTGGATATCGTCCAGCACCCAAAATTGCTGCGCGCCTTTACGCTTACACACACGCGCGCTCATCGCCATTGCTTCCGCCGCTGCTGTGGCCTCATCCAATAATGAGGCCGAGGCGACATCCAAACCGGTGAGATCGAGGGTCAGCTGCTGGAAATTCAACAAGGCTTCTAAACGCCCCTGCGCGACTTCCGGCTGATACGGGGTATACGCGGTGTACCATGCGGGGTTTTCCAGCACATTACGCAAGATCACCGGCGGCGTGACTGTGTTGCTATAGCCCATGCCGATAAAGCTGCGAAAAATCTGGTTTTGCGCAGCGATGCGTTTGAGCTCTTGCAAAGCCTGCGGCTCATCCGCAGCCGGCAGTGACACCGGAGGTCGCGAGAGCAAAATATCCGCTGGTACGGTCTGAGTGATCAGTTCTGATAAGCTGGCGACACCGAGGCTATGCAGCATCTGCTGCTGCGCCTGCTCATCTGGGCCGATGTGACGGGCAATGAATGCATCGGGGGCAAATAACGCCGGCACCAACGGGGTCGGCTGCGAGGAAGTGGTCATAAGTGGCAGTCCTGAATCAGCCGAAGCGGCCTCGTCCAGACCGACTTTCGGCAAAGCGCACGAGAAAACAGCCATCGCGCAGGCGAAGGCCGCCATACCTAAACTGCCGAGCAACGCGATGCTGACGATACCATCGCACAATAATACAATCGGCGACTAACGTATCGCCGGCACAGGTTGCTCGGGCATATCGCCATCAATGGCGCGAATTACTCTTCGTCTTCGCCGCTGTCATCATCTTCGGCAGCGATCAACTGGGCGTACTCCTCGGCGCTCAACAAATCATCGAGCTCACGCGGATCGTCAATGCGCAATTGGAACAACCAGCCATCGCCATACGGATCGCTATTGACCAACTCAGGCTGATCGGCCAGATCCTCGTTGACTGCAATCACTTCCCCCGCCAGCGGAGCATAGATATCCGATGCCGCTTTAACCGACTCCGCCACCGCACAATCATCTCCAGCAGCCACGCTGGAGTCGGGATCCGGTAAGTCAATAAACACCATGTCACCTAATAGGGCCTGCGCATGATCGGTGATACCCACGGTATAGCATCCGTTGCCGTCTTCACGCACCCATTCGTGGGTGTCGGTATACCGTAATTCAGAGGGAATATGGCTCATAACAAAATCCTTTCGTATCGGTTAGAGACGTTTATACCCTTCCTACTTGAAGCTGCAGCGGTGTTGGCTACGTTCGTTCACCCCAATCACATAGTTTGCCTATGCTCATGGGGATTCACTCACTTGCCGCCTACCTGCAACTTCACGTTGTTTGGGTATATTTTTAGACTCATATTTAAGGCTCAGCGGACGATTGCTTTGCCATGGCGCACCCAACCTGGTGCGCCGACCGTGACCGGCAACGCGCGGTTACGGATCAGCACGCTGGCCTGCGGCGGAATATCGGCCGGCACGCGAGCCAGCGCGATGCTATAACCTAATGTAGGCGAAAAACTGCCACTGGTGATCACGCCTTGCTCTTCGGCGCCCAAGGCATTGATAAAATGTACCGTCTGACCGTGGCGCAGCACCCCTTTTTCCTGCAAAGTGAGCCCCACCAATTTGTGCGATCCTTGCTCACGTACCTGCTCTAGGGCATGGCGGCCAATAAAGTTGCGATCTTCCGGTTGCCAGCTGATCGTCCAGCCCATATTGGCGGCCTGCGGGGTCACGCTCTCATCCATGTCCTGTCCATAGAGATTCAGCCCCGCTTCTAAGCGCAGCGTATCGCGTGCGCCTAAGCCACACGGGGCAACGCCTTGTTCGCAAAGCGCTTGCCACAGCGCTGGTGCTTGCGCGGCAGGCAGCATAATTTCATAGCCGGCTTCACCGGTATAACCGGTCGCCGCCACCAACCATTCGCCCATCGGCAACGCAAAAAAAGGTTTCAGGTTTACCAAGGCACTGCGCTGTTCAGGCGGTAACAGGGGCTGTAACTTTGCCTGTGCCTGCGGGCCTTGTAGGGCCAGCAACGCCAAATCATCGCGTAGACGCACGTCCACTTGGTAATTGCGTGCATGGGCGCGGATCCACGCTAAATCTTTGTCGCGCGTCGCGGCATTCACCACCAAACGGAAATAATCTTCGCGCAGGAAATAGACTATTAGATCATCGAGCACCCCGCCTTGCTCATTGAGCATCGCGCTGTATAGGGCTTTACCCGGCGTAGTGAGGCGCGCGACATCATTGGCCAGCAAGATGCGTAAAAACGGGCGGCAATGTTCACCATGCAGGTCAATAATGGTCATGTGTGACACATCAAACACCCCTACACTGCGGCGAACCTGATGATGTTCTTCCAACTGCGAACCGTAGTGCAGCGGCAGCTCCCAACCGTGGAAGTCAACCATGCGTCCACCGGCGGCCAAGTGCTGCCGATAAAGAGGCGTATGCTTTGCCATGATAGCCATCCTTCTTCTGTGGTGCGTTGTTGTTATCATGCCGTTTAACCGCTGAAAGGTGGCCTTGCCACCTCTCGCTATAGACACCCAGTCACGGCCAGTATCACTGCATTATGTTACAAACACATCTTCGCATTGATGTTAAAACGTTAACAAACTATATACCGGCTTGTCCGAGAACCCTATCGGATAAATAACAGGCAGTGAGCCGGATCAAATGCAAAATTGCAGCGCGCCTTTTCCCTACCTCCAAATGGAAATAACCACAGAGTGAGGATCAAGAGATAAGACAACGCGATAAGCGCAAAGACAGAAGACAGAAGACAGAAGACAGAAGACAGAAGACAGAAGACAGAAGACAGAAGACAGAAGACCAAAATAAAACCGGCGCTACTGCGAAGACAGTAACGCCGGTTCAATCTGTTTAAATTCAATAAGGTACAGTGATGGCCCTTAACGCTGCAGCCGTTAAGGACGCGCCAGTTGCGGTAGCTCACCGCTTAGGCCACAGGCATGACGGATCAGCTGTGGTTTAACGCCCGGTAATTGGCCGGCCAGCACTAAACCCACATCGCGCAGCAGTTTTTTCGCTGGGTTATCGCCAGCAAACAGATCGCGAAAACCCTGCATAGCCGCCAACATCAAGGCCGCCTCGCTTTTACGCCAGCGTTCATAACGGCGCAAATGCGCATGCAAGCCGATATCGCGCCCACTTTGATGCAAACGCACAATCTCCTGCGCTAGCGCCGCCGCATCTTGTAAGCCGAGATTCACGCCCAAACCCGCCAGTGGGTGAATGGTGTGCGCGGCATCCCCCACCAACGCCACACGGTGCGCGGCAAAGCTGCGCGCGTAACGGGCAGTCAGCGGGATCACCTGACGCTCAGAGACCAGCTCACACAGCCCCAAACGCAAATCAAATGCCGCGCTTAGCTGAGCGTTGAACTGTTCGGCAGGTAGAGCCTGCAACTGAGCCGCCTCTTGCGGTGGTAATGACCACACAATCGAACACAGATTAGGTTCACTCAAGGGTAAAAAGGCCAGTGGCCCTTGTGGGCGGAAAATTTGCCGCGCGCAATTCTCATGCCCTTCGGCGACGCGAATATTGGCCACCAGCGCGCTATGGCCATAATCCCAAAACGTCAGTGGAATATCAGCTTGCTGACGCAGCCACGAGTGCGCGCCATCAGCGCCAACCAGCAGACGGGTAGTCAGCATCTGACCATCATCCAAGGTGAGGAAGGCTTCATTTTCCCCGAATGCCGCTTGTTTCAGCTGCGCTGGTGCCAGCAGTGTCACGCCCTCTAAACGGCTGACATGCTCCCACAGCGCTTGCTGGATCACGCTATTTTCAATGATATGGCCTAAGTGCGGCGCATTGATCTCATTCGCGGCAAACGCGATACGACCAAAGCTGTCTTGCTCCCACACTTCCATCTTGGCGTATGGCGTACTGCGACGCGCCATGATGGCCGACCACACACCCAAACGCTGCAAAATATTCTGACTGGCCAAATTGATGGCCGATACGCGCACATCCGGTTGCGCAGGCAGCGTGCTCGGCGGCAGCTGACCTTCCAGCACCGCCAGACGTAATCCGCTGTCATGCAGGGCCGCAGCGACGGTCAATCCGACCATTCCGCCGCCAATAATCACCACATCATAAGCCTGCACACGGCACTCCTTTTGTTGATTCACTCTCCCCCAGCATACGGCGCGCGAGTTGGTCACGCCACGGGGTCAGGGCCTGCATTAAGAGCAGACCGGTATTGCGTCCTGCCACTAACGGTGCGTAGCTGTTGGCAAACAGCCGCACCAGTCCGTCAGTAGTATCAATGGTGGTTTGCTGGTCATCGCGGCGGCGGCGTTGGTAGTGGCGTAGCACCTGATAATCACCAATATCGACCGCGGAGTTTTCCACATTGTTTGGCAACGCATCAGCCAAAGTCTGTGCCAGCGCCATCACATCGCGCAAGCCTAAGTTAAAGCCTTGGCCGGTAATCGGATGCAGTGTCTGCGCCGCATTACCTACCAGTGCTAAACGGTGATGCACATGTTGAGGATGCTGATATAACGCCAGCGGATAAGCATGTCGCTCACCGACCGCAGTAAAGCGCCCCAAGCGCCAACCAAACGCCTGTTGTAACTGCTGCAAAAAGGTGGCGTCATCCCACGCCAACACCGATTCACGCTGTGCGCTCGGATGGCACCACACCAGTGAGCAAAGATTGTCGGCTGGCGCACCATCGCCGGTCGCTAGCGGCAACAGCGCGAGCGGGCCGTGCGCGGTAAAGCGTTCAAAAGCTTGCCCCTGATGCGCCACGGCACTGCGTACATTGGCAATAACGGCAACCTGTTCATACGGCTGCGCTGTCGGGCGAATGCCGCACTGCGCCAACACCTGAGAGTGCGTACCGTCCGCCGCCACCAGCAACTGAGCCTGCAACGCCTGACCGTTGTCTAAGGTGACCGTAACCTGCTCAGTTTCTCGCTGCACGTCACGCACACTGGCTGGACAATGCCAGTGAATCGATGGGCGTTTAGCCAGCAGCTGCAGTAACGCCTCACCGGCGCGGCGCAGCTCTACCACCTGACCGAGTGCCGGCAAGGCATAATCCGCGGCGTCCAGCTGCACACGCCCAGCGTGACCGCGATCGGATACATGGATGCGCCGAATCGGTGCCGCATGAGTCGCTAATGGCGCCCACAGCCCCAATTGTTCGAGCTGCTGACAACTGCCATGCGCCAACGCGATGCAACGCGCATCAAAGCCGCTACCGCTCATCGCTTGCGGTAACTGCGCCTCAATGACATCGATACGCACACGACCTTGACTCAAGGTATCAAGCGCCAAGGCCAGCAGAGTACCGGCCATGCCGCCGCCGGCAATGATCACGGAAGGCTGCATCCTACTTCTCCTTCACTTGTACTCACTTAACGGAATAAGCAACTCTGTTCATGTAAACGAATAATTAATGCGCACTAACGCTGTGGCGTGCCGCAGCCATCAGCGCTTCAATGGCGTCAGGGTCTTTCGGAGCCCCGGAGGTCAGCACCTGATTGCCCCCTTCCACCATCAGCAGGTTATCTTCGATACGAATACCGATCCCGCGATAGGCTTCGGGGACATCCGCATCCGGCGCAATATACAGCCCCGGCTCGACCGTCAGCACCATACCGGGTTGCAAAATACGCTCGCGGGCAGGGGTGCTGTAATCGCCCACATCATGCACATCCAAGCCTAACCAATGGCCAAGGCCGTGCATATAAAATGGTAAGTAGGCTTTCTCTGCGATCAGCTGCTCGGTTTCACCGTGCAAAATGCCCAGCGCCACCAGCCCTTCGACCATAATGCGCAGCACCAGATCGTTGGCTTGCTTGATGCTATGCCCTGGCACCAACACCTCAATCGCGGCCAACTCGGCGCGTAATACGATGTCATACAGCGCACGCTGGGCAGCGCTAAACTTACCGCTCACAGGGAAAGTCCGGCTGATATCACCGGCATAACCTTGGTATTCGGCGCCCGCATCGATCAGCACCAAATCGCCATCGCGCAGCTCGCTCTCGTTTTCGGTGTAATGCAAAATACAGGCGTTATCACCACTACCGACAATGCTGTTATAGGCAGCAAAGCGGGCACCATGACGGGAAAACTCGTGCTGAATTTCCCCTTCCAGATGGTATTCGAACAAGCCTGCGCGCGCTTTTTCCATCGCGCGGCAATGGGCTTTCGCCGAAATCTCCGCCGCGGTGCGCATCAGGGCAATTTCCGCCGGCGATTTGAACAGGCGCATCTCGTGCACCAGCGGACGCCAATCCATCTGGGTATTGATGGCACGCAGCCCTTGGCGAAAACCGTTACGCAGCGTAGTTAACACTTGCGCCACCGCTTGGTCGGCGTAGTCATACTCGCCTTCAGCGTGATACAGCACGTCCAAACCACTGAGCAAAGCAGGCAGCTCTTGTGCCAGCGCGGGATAGGCAAACGCCTGATCCACCGCCAGCGCCGCGGGAGCAGCACTTTGGCCTAAACGGCGGCCATGCCACACTTCCGCCAACGGATCTTTTTCCCGGTTGAATAACACGCTACGGGTACCATGCGCGTCTTTGATCAGCAGCAGTGCTGCTTCCGGTTCATTTAACGGACAGAAATACCAAAAATCACTGTTTTGGCGAAACAGGTAGTCGCTATCACGGCTGCGAGTCCGCTCTGGTGCGGCAAAAAAGAGCGCCGCACTGTTCGGTGCCATCTGAGCCAACAGGGCCTGACGGCGGTTAATCCATTCTTGAATATCCATTGTGTTTATCCTCACATAACCTGATGCGCGATGACCTGCTCGCTTATGTTCTGTACCTGCTTTTCTGTAGTTGCGCGTTATTTTTTCCGTGGCCTAGAGCCATGGCATCAATCCATGCCATCGCAATGTTCAGCAGTGAACCATCAATGCAGCGTTGGTTTAGCGTTCTCGCCGGCCAATGGCGCACAAGCAAAGGTGTTAAAGCACAGCATCGCGCCCATACGGACGTATTCGGCCACTTCTTCCAGTGACTGCTCCAGCTCTTC
The DNA here is from genome assembly GCF_021368255.1 of Plesiomonas sp. PI-19. Classification (NCBI taxonomy): domain Bacteria; kingdom Pseudomonadati; phylum Pseudomonadota; class Gammaproteobacteria; order Enterobacterales; family Enterobacteriaceae; genus Plesiomonas; species Plesiomonas sp. PI-19. The sequence continues at coordinate 463,929 of NZ_JAJNMQ010000001.1, read as the reverse complement.
TTGATCTTCATCCAGATCGTAACCCAGCTGCGAAATGCTGGTGAGGTCATCAATCATCTCACCCACTTCAGCATGCCCTTTTTTCAGGCCCGGCTGCGCCACGCCCAATCCAACCAGGAATTGGCTTACCCATTCAGCCAGCGCATCCACGCGATCAAACACCGACTCATCATCTTCTGGCAGCAACAAGCTAAAACCAAACTCTTCCTCATTCAGGGTTTGTTTGATTTGCAGATACATGGTGCGGGCCACTTTCGCCAGTTCAGACGGATAAGCTTGACCATCGTTGGTCAGATCGTGCATCCAGACCTGCCAGCTGTCATCTTTAATACCGCCACACAGCAAGCCGCTCAGCAGGCCGTGCAATTCTGCCGCGCTGATGGCGATGCCTTCGGCCATCAAAGAAGCGGTCAGGGAGGAGTAATCTGGAAGCGCGCTCGTATTCATCTGTTGAGATCCCGTTTTTGCGGTATAAAGCTAAGAGTGATATTGGTATGCTATCACCAGCCCACGCCTGCCGCCAGAAAGCGCTTGAATCTTATGAGGTCCGCCGATATAGTGGCGCCCGCTTGTCATGGGGCAACCCGGTGTCATGTACGAAATATCGACACTTCTGGTACAGGCTTTTTAACGTAAAAACCAGGCAGGAGCTTGGCATGAGCACAGCAGAACCGGTTGATATTCAGATCCTCGGGCGCGTAATTCGCGTAAATTGCCCGGAAGAACAAAAAAATGCGCTATTTCGCTCTGCTGATGAGTTGAATAAGCGCTTGCAAGAGCTAAAGCAACGCTCTAAAGTGACGAATACCGAGCAACTGGCTCTGATCGTAGCCCTGAATATGGCTAACGAACTGGAGCTGGAACGCCGTAAGACTCAAGAATATGCTGCCAGTATGGAACAGCGAATTCGGATGCTGCAAAGCACCATCGAGCAGGCACTCGTAGAACAGGGACAGTTAACGCATACGCGTCATGGCACAAGATTCGAATAATCTGCTTGTCTGTCGCGAATAAGCTGGTATAACAAACGTAAGGCCGATATCTGATATGCAACGCGTCGGGTATCACCGTCTGATTAGTGAGTATGATTTAGCTAATGTAGACAAGGCCAGTCAGGGATTGACGCCAGCCGTTGAACAAGAATTTGTCCCTGAGATGTTCGCCAGTGGGTTCGTCCCCTGAGCCGATATTCAACATCTCCAGAGTCCGTCGACTATGCGGCCTGTGAGCATGCTCAGTTCGCTGAGAAGCCTAATGGTTGTAACGATGGGCTCACCTTGAACCGCGGGTTCAAGGGCTACTACCCGCAGCGGCATCTTGGGGACTCTCGCTTTTCTTCTGTATCACTCTTCTCTTTATCCTTTACTCCCAAGTTTTACTCGCACGCTCGCGCTACCTGCTCATATTCTCAGTATTCTCTGATCCCCCACACCGCTGATATACCACCGACACAATTTTTGTACCTCCCGATTGGCACGCAGACTTAAGCTGCTATGCTGGCATAAACCGTCATGCTCACCGCTTTCCCATCCGCATGATGGCTCGTTAACTTTATTTTCTTTTGACCAGCAGGACTGCCTTGATGAGCGCCCATTCCGTTACCCCAAACGTGCCGCATGCATTGTCACCGGATCCGCACAGCGCGGCGCTGTGCCAGCAACTGCGCCGGACGGTACGTGAACGACGCCGTCGGTTGTCAGCACCGCAACAGCATGCCGCGGCCCACGCACTGGCTGAGCGGGCATTGCAGCATCCGCGTTTTCAGCAGGCGCAGCACATTGCGCTGTATTTGGCGGTCGATGGTGAGCTAGATACCCAACCGCTGATTGACGCGCTGTGGCAGCGCGGCAAGCAAGTCTATCTGCCGGTGTTACATCCGTTTAGTCGCGGTCATTTATTGTTTTTGGCCTACCGCCCCGATAGCCCGATGCGCGCTAACCGCTTTGGCATTTTAGAGCCAGAATTGGATTTGCATGCGGTCTGTCCGCTGCATCAGCTGGAGTTAATCGCCACGCCGCTGGTAGCGTTCGATGCCCACGGTCATCGCCTGGGCATGGGCGGCGGCTTTTATGATCGCACTTTGGCACCAATCCATCACAGTAGTCAGCCGCACGCCTTAAATAGGGTGCATGCCGCACGCCCTTATCCGATCGGGCTGGCGCATGATTGCCAGCAGGTGGCACACATCCCTCGCCAAATTTGGGATATTCCATTACCAGAGATTTTAACGCCGACGCGACATTGGGATTGGTGCAACAGCTAAGCTGACTTACCGGCAAAACCACGCTCGACACCAACCACGGTGGTGACGCTTTATCCCTTTCTTTAATTCGCTGTGCAGGTTCTTGAACTTAAGAGCTTGAACGCTGGCTGACTATCAATCACACGAATCGCAAAACCTTGTTACATTATTGCTGCGACAATAGCGCACCTCATCATCAGGACGAGCATTTAATAAGGTTGTTGCATGAAGTTGCGCATTGCTTTGCCCCTTATCACCCTGACCCTGTTACTGCAGGGCTGTAAACCGGATGCCGAAGCACCCCAAGTGCCGGTATCACGCCCCGTGAAGCTATATACCATCGCTACCGAAACCCATAACACCGCGACCCTGCCAGGTCGTCTGGAAGCGGGGCAACGGGCGGAGCTGGCCTTTGAAGTGGCTGGCCGACTGGTACAGCTGCCCGCTCAGGAAGGGCAAGCCATCAAGGCCGGTCAGGTACTGGCGCAACTGGATAACCGCGACTTCGCCAGTAAAGTGCGTAGCGCGGAAGCGGAATATCAGCGTGCACATGCCGATTATCTGCGTGGCCAGACCCTGTTTAATGGCAAACAAGCCATTTCCCGCGCCGAGTTAGAAAAACTGCGCACCCAATCAGCGGTGGCAAAATCTGCGCTGGAGCAAGCCCGTAAAGCGCTGCGCGATACACAAATCACAGCGCCGTTTGATGGCATCGTGAGCCGCGTGCTAGTCAACAACCACGAAAATATCAATGCCAAGCAGCCGGTCGTGATTGTGCAGGATGTCAGCTATTTTGAGATCCGCTTGCACGTTACCGAGCGTAATTTGCTGGAGCGCCATGACCGCAATACGCCGCTGTTTGCCCGTATCGAAGGCATTCCAGGACGTGAATTTGCCTTAAGTTTCCACTCTGTGGCGAAAGAGCCTGATCCGCTGACCGGTACCTATGAAGTGGTGCTGCGCATGCCTGCACCAGCCGATTTGAATCTGTTCTCCGGCATGACGGTGACCGTTGGCGCGGGCAATCCACCGGCCAGCGACCAAGCCAATGCGCATTGGTTGATCCCCGCGGTCGCCGTACTGAGTGACAGCGACAACGGTGAGCACTATGTCTGGCGTTATAACCCGACCACTCAGTTGACCGAAAAAGTGCCGGTAAAAACCGGACAGATTCAGGGCAACAATATAGAAGTTATCAGCGGCCTGAGCGCCGGTGAACAAATCATCATTGCTGGCGTGCACGCGGTGCAGGCAGGCATGCCGGTTCATCCGTTGGTCACGCAATAAGGAGCGCGGATGAATCTCGTCAGATTCTTTATCGATAAAAAAGTCGTCAGCGCCTTTTTGGTGATCTTGCTGCTGCTGGCTGGTTATTCCAGCTTTCAAAAGCTCGGCCGCTTTGAAGACCCAGAATTTACCATTCGGGTAGCTGCCATCACGACGCCATTTCCGGGCGCCAGTGCGGAGCAAGTCGCCACCCAAGTCACCGACAAAATTGAAGAGGCGCTACAACAGCTGCCAGAAGTGGATGAAATCCGCTCTAACTCTTATCGCGGACTCTCCAGCGTGCAATTTGAAGCGCGCGTAGCCTACGACAAAGAGAGCCTGCAGCAAATCTGGGACAAACTGCGCCGCAAAATGCAGGCGGTGGAACGTCAATTGCCACCGGGAGCCGGCCCAATCCTGATTGATGATGACTTCGGGGATGTGTACGGCCTGTTCTATGCCTTAACGGGTGAGGGCTACAGCTTTAGCGAGCTCAAACAGACCGCCGATATGCTGCGCAAAGAGCTGGCGTTAGTGCCGGGGGTAGCGAAAGTGGCACTGTGGGGCGATCAGCCCGAGCAAGTGTATCTGGAGATCCCAACCGGTAAGCTGGCTAACCTTGGCTTACAACCAGAGCAGATTTATCAGCAGCTGCGTAATGCCATTACCCCGACTGCCACCGCCAATATTGATGTCGGTCCTGAGCGACTGGCGGTCGGCCCGATGAACACTATTGCGGATGTCAGCGCGCTGAACGAACTGCTGCTCAGTGACGGCAAAGGCCAGACTTTCCGTCTTGGCGATATCGGTCAGGTGTCATTGGGCTATCGCGAGCCGGCCACCAGCCTGCTGTACTTTGATGGTCAACCGGCGATTGGTCTGGGGATCAGCAATATCTCCGGCGGTAACATCGTAACCCTTGGTGAAAATGTCAGCGCCCGTTTGGCCGAACTAGAATCACGCATTCCGCTGGGGATGCAGCTCAAGGTTATCTCCCATCAGGGCGAAACCGTGGATGCCTCGATTGGCGATTTCGTCGATAACCTGATTGCCGCGGTACTGATTGTGGTGGTCACCTTGCTGCTGTTCATGGGCATGCGCTCAGGCCTGCTGATTGGCTTTGTTCTGCTGCTGACCGTGGCGGCGACCTTGATCATCATGCAGTTCGATGGCATCGACATGCACCGGATCTCACTCGGCGCGCTGATTATCGCCCTCGGCATGCTGGTGGATAACGCCATCGTAGTGACCGAAGGGATTTTGATCCGCAGCCAGCAAGGTGAATCGCCGCGCGATGCAGCACTGAAAATCGTCAAGCAAACCCAGTGGCCACTGCTCGGTGGTACAGTAGTCGGCATCATGGCGTTCAGCGCCATTGGCCTGTCACCGGATAACACCGGTGAATATGCCGGTAGCCTGTTCTGGGTGATTTTGTACTCCATGCTGATGAGCTGGTTGCTGGCCGTTACCCTAACGCCACTGTTCTGCGTATTGCTGTTCAAAAACACCAAGCCAAACCCGAACGCCGGGACTGGCAAGTTTTTGCTCGGTTATCAGCGCCTGCTGGCGGCCTGTATCCGTCTGCGCTGGCCAACGCTGGGCGCGTGTTTAGTCCTTCTGGTGCTGGCCGTGGTCGGCCTCAAATATGTGCCGCCGGGCTTCTTCCCTGCCTCAACGCGCGCGCAATTTGTGGTGGATTACTGGTTGCCGCAAGGCACCAACATCGAGCGTACTAACAAAGAAGTCGGCGAAATTGCCGAGTTTGTACAGACTCTGCCAGATGTGACTGCCACTACCACACTGGTCGGTGCCGGTGGCCTGCGCTTTATGTTGGTGTATGGCGCGGAAGAGCCGAATACCAGCTACGCCCAGTTACTGGTGGATGTGGATGACTGGCGCAAGATTGATGCCCTGATGCCGCAAATTCGCAGCTTCATCGAGCAAAACTACCCAGATGCAATGCCAAAAGTCTGGAAGTTCCAGCTCGGCCCAGGTGGCGGCTCGAAGATTGAAGCGAAATTCAGTGGTCCAGATCCGAAAGTGCTGCGCTCACTGGCCGCCAAAGCCCGTCAAATTTACATCGATGATGGCGGTATGACGGCGATTAAAGATGACTGGCGTCAGCCGGTGAAAGTGATCCAACCGGTCTGGAATGAAGCGAAAGCGCGTCAAAGCGGCTTTAACGCCAGCGATTTGGATCTGGCCGCCAGCAACTACTTTAACGGCACCACCATTGCCCAATACCAGCGCGGCAGTGATCTGTTGCCGGTAGTCGCGCGTCCGCCAGCGGCGGAACGTGATCAAGTCGATGCGCTGTATAACGTGCGCGTCTTGCCGGCTGGCAGTCAGCAGACCGTGCCGCTGAGCCAGTATTTGCTGCGTCTGGAGCCACAATGGGAAAACGCCATTATCCGCCGTGTCGATCGCTTCCCGACCATCAAGGTACAAGGCGATCCGGCCACCGAGCTCACCGGAGTGGTGTTTAACCGCGTGCGCGCGAAAGTCGAAGCGATCCCACTGCCACCGGGTTACAGCCTGAGCTGGGGCGGTGAGTTTGGTGATTCGTCCGATGCCAACGCGGGGATCATGCAAATCCTGCCAATCGCGTTTGCAGCGATGGTGTTTACTGTGGTGGCGCTGTTTAACGCCATTCGCCAGCCGCTGATTATCTGGATGATCGTGCCATTGGCGGTCGTGGGGGTGAGCTTTGGCTTGGTGGTGACGCAAACGCCGTTTGAGTTTATGGCCATGCTGGCGTTCCTCAGCCTCACCGGTATGCTGATCAAAAACGCTATCGTGTTGGTCGATCAGATAGATTTGGAGATCCGCGAAGGCAAACCGCGTTTGCGCGCGGTGCTGGAATCATCCCGCTCGCGGGTGCGACCGGTCGCCATGGGGGCTATCACTACCATTTTGGGGGTGGCGCCACTGCTGTTCGATCCGTTCTTCAAATCCATGGCGGTCACCATCATGTTCGGTCTGGGCTTCGCGACGGTTCTGACCTTATTTGTGGTGCCAGTGGTGTACACCGTGTTGTTCCGCATTCGCGCTAATGAGATGACGCACAGCTAATCTAGGCTAACGAGCGATGCGAGTACGCTTGCTATGCAAGTAGGTTAGCCAAGTAAGCGATACTCGCAGGCGTAACCCAAAAAACGGCCATCTATAGATGGCCGTTTTTTTATTCTCTATTCCATCGCAGCTATTCCGTCGCCGCCCTGCAATTTATGCAGCTGATGCCGCTTTCGCCAGCATGCGAGGGAACAGAATGTTGTTTTCCAGATGGATATGCTGGTGCAAATCGGCCTCAAACTCGGCCAAGGTCGCCAAACACACGCGCCACGTAGTGCACGCATACTCTGGTGGAACAAAGCCTTGGGTCATGTCCCGCAAACGCGCCATGATTTGGCCAGCATCTTGATGTTCATGCTCCATCGCGCGGATTGGGTTACCGATATGACCAAAGCAGGTTTCACGCACCACACCTTGACTCAAATCTCGCATCGCCGGGAACAAGATTTGCTCTTCTTTCATCAAATGCGGCACTAAGTCATCCATCAACGCGCGGATAAACCCCGCCAACGGGCGAATTTCCGGATAACGCTCACCGTGAGCGCGCACCATCTTCTCACTGTATTCCAACAGCAGCGGCGCGGTGCGGCGAATGTAAGCATGGTGGGTATCCACAATATGCTGGATCAGCGCTTCATCCGTGAGCTCCGCCCACACCGTTTCTGCGCTACCTTGTTCGGTCAGCGCATTGAGCGCCACCACCACCGCCTGTGGCTCAACGCCAGCCCGCTCACACGCTGCCGCCAAGGTGCGACCTCCGCCACAACAAAAATCCACGCCAAAACGGCTAAACACATGTGCCGCGCGAAAATCTTGCACCACGAGCTCGCCCACGCGGCAAGTCAGCCAATCCATATATCCTCCTGTTGCCTTGGCTCTTGTGTATTGATGCACCTAGGTATTGAACTAGAACTTGGGTATTGCACTAGAACTTAGGTATTGAATTAGCACTTGAATGGTGACTCGCGCACATCACGCGTTTCTCACACCGGCCAGCACAATACCGCACCAACACAGAGCACGACATAAACGGTATTTAAAATGCATCATTAACATGCATATTATATACACCTTTTATTTTGTGCAAGCGCAACAACTAACCGGAAAGAAAAACGACAGCAAATGCAGAGATAAAAAAACCGGCCTTAAACAAGACCGGTGGGAAAAGATACGCAAAGACTGCGCAAAACAGGGAGAGAGGATCAGTACAAAATTCGTGCGCGAATGGTGCCAGGGATCTGCTTCATGCGCAGCAGCGCCCGTTCCGCCTGCTCGGTTTCCACATCAATCACCACATAACCAATCTCTGGCGTGGTTTGCAGGTATTGTGCGGCGATATTGGCGCCTTCTTCGGCAAAAATCTGGTTAATCTGGGTCAAAATGCCCGGACGGTTTTCATGAATATGCAGCAGACGGCTGGCATTGCCATGCCCTGGCAACGACGCTTCAGGGAAGTTCACCGCCGACAAGGTTGAGCCGTTATCCGAATACTTGATAAATTTACCGGCCACTTCCAGCCCGATATTCTCCTGCGCTTCTTGGGTTGAACCGCCGATATGCGGCGTCAGCAGCACGTTATCAAACTCGCACAGTGGCGAGGTGAACGGATCTTTATTGGTAGCCGGCTCAGTGGGGAACACATCAATCGCCGCCCCTGCCAGATGGCGCGAAGCGAGCGCATTACACAGCGATGGAATTTCCACCACCGTACCGCGCGACGCATTGATCAAAATCGAGCCCGGCTTCATGAACGCCAGCTCCGCCGCGCCAATCATCTCTTTAGTCGACGGAGTTTCCGGCACATGCAGTGACACCACGTCACTCATGTTCAGCAGGTCAGTTAAGCTAGAAACTTGGGTGGCATTACCGAGTGGCAGCTTGGTTTCGATATCGTAGAAAAAGACATTCAGCCCCACCGCTTCGGCCAAAATACCAAGCTGGGTGCCGATATGCCCATAACCGATGATCCCCAGCTTCTTGCCGCGCGCTTCATAAGAGCCATCGGCAGCTTTGTTCCACTCACCACGGTGAGCGCGCGCATTGGCTTCAGGGATACGACGCAGCAGCAGCAAGATCTCCCCCAGCACCATTTCAGCAACCGAACGGGTATTGGAGAACGGCGCATTGAATACCGGGATCCCGCGTTTTTGCGCGGCCACTAAATCCACTTGATTCGTCCCGATGCAAAAGCAACCGATTGCCACCAGCTTCTCAGCCGCCGCAATGACCTCGGAAGTCAGTTGGGTGCGCGAGCGCAGTCCGACAAAGTGAGCATCGCGGATCGCCTCTTTCAACGCCGCGGTATCCAGCGCACCTTTGTGGTATTCGATATTGCTATAACCGGCCGAACGCAATAAATCCACCGCTTTTGGATGCACCCCTTCCAGCAGTAGGAATTTAATCTTGTCCTTCTCCAGTGAAACCTTGGCCATACTTACGTCCTTACATCATTCCTTTAATGTTGATTTTCTTGCGCTGAATCACATCCGCACAATCTTAAAATCAACATAACAGAAAAATTCCACAGGGGTAAGTACACATTTCATCCATTGTGGTAGAAAAATAACCGCGAACTTAAGAGGGATTTAGAGACAAACAAAAAGGCATTGCTCCTTGCTCGGCTACCGTAAAATAGCACGACAAAAAACAATGCCTTATCGACCGGCGCCGCCTCATCAGCCTGCGCCAGCCAACGCTAAACGCGACCGCGCTTAATCTTTCAGGGTTTTCACGCCATCTGCGGAACCCACCAGCACTACATCGGCACCGCGCTGTGCAAACAGACCTACGGTCACCACACCCACAATGTTGTTGATCTGGTTTTCCAAGCCTTTCGGATCGACAATCGACAAGCCATGCACATCCAAGATCACGTTGCCGTTATCAGTCTTCACGCCCTGACGGTACACTGGATTACCGCCCAGCTTCACCAACTGACGCGCCACATACGAACGCGCCATCGGGATCACTTCCACCGGCAGTGGAAACTCGCCCAGCACATCCACCTGCTTGCTCGCATCCACGATACAAACAAACTGCTTAGCAATAGCAGCCACAATCTTCTCACGCGTCAGCGCTGCGCCGCCGCCTTTGATCATTTGCATGTACGGGTTGATTTCATCCGCGCCATCCACGTACACATCCAGTGAGCCCACTTCGTTGGCATCGAACACTTCAATGCCGAGCGCACGCAAACGCGCTGTAGAGGCTTCCGAGCTGGATACCGCCCCTTTGATCTTATCGCTCATAGTACCGAGCGCATCGATAAAGTGGTTTACGGTGGATCCTGTACCTACCCCGACAATACTGCCCGGCTGCACATAATCAAGTGCCGCCCAGCCAACTGCTTTTTTCAATTCGTCTTGTGTCATCCCGCTATCCTCCGAGAATGGGTGTGCGGCAATTATACCGTCATCCGCCGCCCCCTGCTTGCTTCTCTTAATCGGCGAACCAGCTTCTACTGGGAAGTGCGCTTTACTGACGCTTTTACACTCGCGCGACCCGCACCATTCGAAGAGATCACTTTGCATGAGTAAAGCTGCATAAACACAACAGGCGCCAAACGGCGCCTGCTTTTACACAATGTCAGCCGATACCGGCTTATTTGTTCAGCGTGTAAACCACATCCACCTGATCGGTAAAGTGCAGGTTTTGCTGCTGATAAGTTTCGTTCACTTTAGCGTTATCTGGCGCAGCAAAGGCTGCCATACGTAGCATCGGTGGCATTGGACGCGGCTGCGGATTGGTGTCATAGCGAATGCGATACACTTCCCCCAACTTCACGCCAAAACCACTGGCCACCGATTTGGCTTTGCTCTGGGCATCTTTAATCGCCGCTTCACGCGCTTGCTGCTGGTACGCCGCCGGATCAGATACGCCCATCTGAATGCCCTGAATATCATTCAGGCCCGCTTTCAGTGCGCCGTCCATCAGGGTATTCAGCTTACTCAAGTCCATCAACTTGACTTCCACGTTACGGATAGCGCGGTAGCCGATGATTTTTGGGCTCTGATCTTTGACATACTCATATTCAGGCTGAGTCTGCAAATTGGCCGCATTGATGTCTTTGGTCGCTACCCCGTTTTTCTCCAGGAAGCTAAAGTAGGCCGCCACTTTCTCATCCGCCAGCGCCTTGGCTTTGGCGGCGGTAGACGCGGTTTGGTTGACCTCAATAGACAGCGTTGCCATATTCGGCTTGGCATCAATCACGCCATACCCGATAGTGGCCAAAGTTGGCCGTTCCGGTAACTCGGCTGCCATACTCACTGCTGGCGCCATGGCCAACACTACTGCGATGGTTAATGCTTTCAGATTCACATCAGACTCCTTGCTATCGCCTGTTTGGGATGGTTCACGCTGGCGCAGTTATTCATGCCGTTTTTATCCATGAGTGTATACCCATGTCTCCTGTACCTAGGTTCTCATACGTTTTCATGTGTACCTAAGCCTAAGCACTGCGCCATAACACGTGAACAACCGCATTTATCTAGAGCTTATACTGTGTTGATTAGACTGCAAAAAAACAGCCCTATTCCATTTTTAATGTAACCAGAAATAACCTGCTGCGGGCTAGGCCGCTTAGCGACAATGACGCCGCATTTTCTATCATCACTCGCCTTGTGTTAAGCCAACATTCGCCCAGAAAAAAAGCGCCTAACGGCGCTTTATATTCTGATTCATCATCGCACTCAAACACTCGACGCGTTATCCGGTTAAACGCTACCGTTTCAAAAACAGCGAGAATATCGAAAGTGTCGAGGCAAAATAACCGCCTAGCGTGAATTATTACAACGCTATCAATAGCGCCTATTTATTCAATCTCAGCCGATATTTTACTCACTGGGTAAAACTCAAATTAGTTTCACCCAGTGATTATTTTCCATCAGACAATCGCGTATTAGTGCTTATTCGCTCAGCGATTATTGATCGTTACTGACGGTACGCATATGGACATCCATCTGCGGATACGGAATATTAATTTTGTTGGCATCCAGCGCCTTTTTAATATTCTCCATCAGGTCAAAATATACCGCCCAATAGTCAGCATTTTTCACCCACGGACGCACCACAAAATCCAGTGATGACGCACCCATAGTCATCAGACGAATAGTGCAATCCATATCGGCCAGCACGCGAGAGTCGGCTTTTACCACCTCAGTCAGCACCGCTTTTACCTGATCGATATCGGCTTCGTAGCCTACGCTGATCACCAGATCAATACGGCGCTTCTCTTCCAAAGAGAAGTTGATAATGCGACCGCTCATGATGCTGGCGTTCGGGATAATCACGGTTTTGCGGTCTGCCGTGCACAGCACGGTAGAGAAAATCTGTACGCTCTCAACGGTACCGCTCACGCCGCCCAAATCCACCACGTCACCGGCGCGGAACGGACGGAAGCCGACAATCAGCACACCGGCCGCGAAGTTAGACAGGGAGCCTTGCAGCGCCAAGCCCACTGCCAAGCTCGCCGCACCGATCACCGCAATCACTGACGATGTCTGTACCCCGACGCGACCTAATGCCGCCACCAAGGTGAAGATAATAATGGAGTAACGCACCAAAGAGCGCACAAAATGGCTGACCGCGCGATCCAGGCCTTTTTTCTCCATCAAGTTATGCACGCCATTAGAAACAATGCGCGCAACTAACCAACCGAAAATAAAAATCAGGAATGCCGCAACCAGATTCACAGCGTACTGGATCAGTAATGCCTGATTATCAACAACCCAACTACTGGCATGCTGAATACTGTCCACCACATCAAGCGGCTTAAGAACGGACGGGTCAATATTTTTCATGACTTTGCCTTACCATTTTACTATTCGCTTTGCATATCAAGCGGAAGAAGAAATAAAGAAAAAATACAGCCTATTGCACCAAGAATAATAATGTCACTGTTTTAAAAAATGGTGAATATTACAGCTGCAATGCGGGCGAATAGTATCGCAAATAATGCACGGGGGAAATACAGATATGCAGATTAATGCTGACAGGTTTTTATCTTTGCGTAAAAAATAACCCCAGCATTTCTGCTGGGGTTAGAATATATCACTGATATTAAATCAGATTACAGAACATCAATCGCGTTCAGTTCTTTGAATGCTTTTTCCAGACGCGCAATCATGCTGGTTTGCGCAGAACGCAGCCATACACGTGGGTCATAGTATTTTTTGTTCGGCTTATCCGCGCCTTCTGGGTTACCCAGCTGGCCTTGCAGATACGCTTCGTTCTTCTTGTAGTACTCCAGAACACCTTCCCAAGTCGCCCACTGGGTATCGGTGTCGATGTTCATCTTCACCACACCGTAGCTGATAGACTCGGAGATTTCTTCTGCAGTAGAGCCTGAACCACCGTGGAATACGAAGTTCAGAGACTTAGCTGGCAGACCGAATTTCTCGGAAACGTACTTCTGAGAAGCATCCAGAATGGATGGAGTCAGTTTCACGTTACCTGGCTTGTACACACCGTGTACGTTACCGAAAGATGCCGCGATAGTGAAACGTGGGCTGATTTTGCTCAGACGCTCGTAAGCGTAAGCCACGTCTTCTGGCTGAGTGTACAGGGAAGACTGGTCCAGATGGCTGTTATCTACGCCATCTTCTTCACCACCGGTGCAACCCAGTTCCAGCTCCAGAGTCATGTTCATCTTCGCCATACGAGTCAGGTACTCGCAGCAGATGTCGATGTTTTCTTCCAGAGACTCTTCAGACAGATCCAGCATGTGAGAAGAGAACAGTGGTTTGCCAGTTTCAGCAAAGTGCTTCTCACCGGCAGCCAGCAGGCCGTCGATCCATGGCAGCAGTTTCTTCGCTGCGTGGTCAGTGTGCAGGATCACAGGCACGCCGTAAGCTTCAGCCACTGCGTGAACGTGCTTAGCACCAGATACCGCACCCAGGATGGCTGCTTGTTGACCTTCCAGTTTCAGACCTTTACCGGCGAAGAACTGCGCACCACCGTTAGAGAACTGAACAATCACTGGCGCACGAACTTTCGCCGCCGCTTCCAGTACCGCGTTCACAGAGTCAGTACCGACTACGTTTACCGCAGGCAGCGCAAAGTTGTTGGCTTTTGCCACTTCAAACACTTTCTGAACGTCATCACCGGTGATAACGCCTGGTTTTACGAAATCAAAAATCTTAGACATGTTCCTAGTCCTGTTTCGTCAGCCGTGATTGTAGAAAAAAGTTTTACTCTGTCGGTTTTGACCGCCAACACGGCGGCGGTACCCCGGCAATGCCAGCCTAAAGCTGAGAAAGAAGTGGCACGCGCCGTGTTTCTTTCCATACGCAACCGATTACATAACAGTATAACCGATGTTGCTTGCCCGATGGCCAAACCTGCCGTTAAACAGAAAACCGGCGTACCTGATGTGCTTGCTATCGCGCTCAAAACAAACAAGGTTGCCTGAGGGATACCAGCGGCACGCCTGAAGAATAGAAGCCGGAGACTCGCCCCGGCTTCAGATTAAATTACGCTTTTGCGCGCGCTTCCAGCATGGCAACCGCTGGCAGTACTTTACCTTCCACGAATTCCAGGAAAGCGCCGCCGCCAGTAGAGATGTAGGAAACTTTGTCTGCGATACCGAACTTGTCGATAGCGGCCAGGGTGTCACCACCGCCAGCAATAGAGAAAGCTGGCGATTCAGCAATCGCTTTAGCGATCACTTCAGTACCTTTAGCGAACTGATCAAATTCAAACACGCCAACTGGACCATTCCACAAAATGGTCTTCGCGTTCATGATGATGTCAGCCAGCACTTTTGCTGAATCAGGGCCGATGTCGAAAATCATGTCATCATCAGACACTTCAGCAACCGCTTTGATGGTCGCTGGGGTTGACTCAGAGAACTCTTTACCCACCACTACGTCAGTGGTCACTGGGATATCACACTTAGCGGCCAGCGCTTTAGCGGTGTCAATCAGATCGTTTTCGCACAGGGATTTGCCCACATTGTGGCCCGCTGCTGCGATGAAGGTGTTAGCGATACCGCCACCTACCACCAGCTGATCGGCGATAGTCGACAGAGACTCCAGCACAGTCAGTTTGGTAGACACTTTAGAACCGCCCACGATAGCAACCATCGGACGAGCAGGGTTCTTCATTGCTTTACCCAGTGCATCCAGCTCAGCAGACAGCAGCGGACCGGAGCAAGCAATTGGTGCAAACTTAGCCACACCGTGCGTAGACGCTTGTGCACGGTGAGCAGTACCGAATGCATCCATCACGAACACGTCACACAGCGCAGCGTATTTCTTAGACAGTGCTTCGTCGTCTTTCTTCTCGCCTTTGTTAAAGCGAACGTTTTCCAGTACCACCAGCTCACCGGCAGCCACTTCTACACCATCCAGGTAGTCTTTCGCCAGACGTACTGGTACAGACAGCACTTCTTTCAGGTAGTTAACTACTGGCAGCAGGGAGAATTCTTCGTTGTACTCACCTTCGGTCGGACGACCCAGGTGGGAGGTCACCATCACTGCTGCGCCTTGTTTCAGCGCCAGTTCAATGGTAGGCAGGGAAGCACGGATACGGGCATCAGAAGTCACTTTGCCTTCTTTTACCGGTACGTTCAGGTCAGCACGGATCAGTACGCGTTTACCAGCCAGATCCAGATCAGTCATGTTGATAACAGACATGGTGAGTCCTCTATTTAATTCCATGAAGATTTTCAATGCCGACCATCAGCGTGTGTGGCCGACACCTAAACAATCAGTCAGTTTCCGTTCACTCTTCGCGAGTCACCGGGCTGTAGCCATGGCCAGCGTGGTATCGAGCATGCGATTAGCAAAACCCCATTCGTTATCACACCAAACCAGCGTCTTCACCAGACGCGTACCGCTCACCCGGGTTTGTGTCCCGTCCACGATAGCGCTGTGGCTGTCGTGGTTAAAATCAATTGAGACTAACGGCGCTTCCGTATAATCCACTATACCACGTAATACCCCTTGCGCTGCCTGCGCGAGGGCGTGGTTTACGTTGCAAACTTTCACATCCGTGCTCAAGGTCACACTTAAATCCATCGCGGTGACGTTTATTGTGGGCACCCGCACAGCGATGGCTTCAAACCTGTCGGAAAATTTCGGAAAAATCCGACCAATCCCGCGCGCCAGTTTGGTGTCTACCGGAATGATAGACTGACCCGCCGCGCGAGTCCGGCGCAGGTCACTGTGGTATGCATCAATCACCGGCTGATCATGCATCGCCGAGTGAATGGTGGTTACCGTGCCCGAATCAATGCCGAAAGTTTCATCCAGCACTTTAATAATCGGCACGATGCAGTTAGTGGTACACGAGCCGTTGGAGACGATCCGGTCGCTGGCTTTCAGCAACTGATGGTTCACGCCATAAATGACCGTCGCATCGATATCGGTATCCGCCGGATGCGAGAACAGCACCTTGCCAGCACCGGCGCGCAAATGCGCTTCGCCATCGGCACGACTACCAAATTTACCGGTACAATCGAGCACCACATCCACCTGCAATTCTGCCCACGGCAGTTGTTCAAGTTCGCGGATATGCAGTAGCTGAATCGTATCACCATCTACATCTAATGTCTCGCCATCAATGCAAACCGAACGCGAAAATCGTCCATGGGTCGAATCGTATTGCAACAAATGTGCGATCCCTTCCGGTGCGGCGAGTTCATTAATCGCCACTACCTGCATCTGTTCGCGTTTTCCACTTTCGTACAGCGCGCGCAGAACGCTGCGTCCGATCCGGCCAAAGCCGTTAATTGCCACACGGATAGTCATAATTATGGGGTGTCCTTTAAACAGAGGTCTTCCGGCAGGAAGCAAAACCTTGAGTATGCGGGATCTATTGTCTGATGAAATTGATTAGACTGGCAATCTGCCATGATTTTACCCAGCGAGCAGACATTTTTTTACTGCTCGCGCTTTGCCTCTTCGCTCTCGTCTCTTGCCCCTCGCATCCTTTCAACCATAACGGATATAAAACGCATATCGCCCACATAAAAAAACCGGTATAAAAAAAGCCGCCCGTAGGCAGCTTTTTGTTTTTATGCAGTGCTGTTAAGCAATAACGATAAGAAAACTGGATTACAGAATTTCTTTTGCTTTAGCTACCACGTTTTCTACGGTGAAGCCGAACTCTTTGAACAGCAGCTCTGCCGGTGCAGACTCACCGAAGGTAGTCATACCCACGATACGGCCACCGAAGCCCACATACTTGTACCAGAAGTCAGCGATACCCGCTTCTACCGCAACACGCGCGGTTACTGCAGCTGGCAGTACAGACTCACGGTAAGCGGCGTCTTGCTTGTCGAATACGTCAGTAGCCGGCATAGACACGACACGCACCTGACGACCTTCGGCAGTCAGCTGCTCAGCCGCTTGCATAGCCAGCTCAACTTCAGAGCCAGTGGCGATGAAGATCAGCTCAGGCGTACCCGCGCAATCTTTCAGCACATAACCACCGCGGGCGATATTAGCCAGCTGCTCGCTGCTGCGATCCATCTGAGTCAGGTTCTGACGCGAGAAGATCAGTGATGATGGACCATCTTGACGCTCAATCGCGTATTTCCACGCTACCGCAGACTCAACTTGGTCACATGGACGCCATGTGCTCATGTTTGGTGTCAGACGCAGAGAAGCGATCTGCTCAACCGGCTGGTGAGTAGGACCATCTTCGCCCAGACCGATAGAGTCGTGGGTGTAAACGAAGATAGAACGCTGCTTCATCAGGGCAGCCATACGCAGTGCGTTACGGGCATATTCCATGAACATCAGGAAAGTCGCGCCGTATGGAATGAAACCACCGTGCAGAGCGATACCGTTCATAATGGCGGACATACCAAATTCACGCACACCGTAATGGATGTAGTTACCGCCCATGTCAGCACCAGTCAGAGACTTGGAGCCAGACCACATGGTCAGGTTAGACGGCGCTAAGTCAGCGGAGCCGCCCATGAACTCTGGCAGCAGCTTACCAAACGCTTCCAGCGCGTTTTGTGACGCTTTACGGCTAGCAATCTTGGCTGGGTTAGCTTGCAGGTGCTCGATAAAGGCTTGAGATTTCTCCGCCCAATCTGCTGGCAGCTCGCCCTTGATTACACGGCGCTCAAACTCAGCGGCCAGTTCTGGGAACGCAGCACGGTACGCAGCAAATTTCGCATCCCAGTTATGCTCTTGTGCTTGGCCCTTCTCTTTGGCATCCCACTCAGCGTAGATATCTGCAGGAATAACAAACGGCGCTTCTTTCCAGCCCAGGAACTCACGTGCCGCAGCAATTTCGTTGTCACCCAACGGTGAACCGTGGCAATCGTGGGAGCCAGACTTGTTCGGTGAGCCAAAACCGATGATGGTTTTGCAGATGATCAGAGATGGCTTGTCAGTCACCGCTTGCGCTTCTTCTACTGCCGCTTTAATCGCTGCCGCATCGTGACCGTCAACCGCGCGCACTACGTGCCAGCCGTAAGACTCGAAACGCATGGCGGTGTCATCAGTGAACCAGCCTTCTACGTGACCATCGATAGAGATACCGTTGTCATCATAGAACGCCACCAGCTTGCCCAGACCCAGAGTACCGGCCAGAGAGCAGGCTTCATGAGAAATACCTTCCATCAGGCAGCCATCACCCAGGAAGCAGTAAGTGAAGTGGTCAACGATGTCGTGGCCAGGACGGTTAAACTGCGCGGCCAACGCTTTTTCAGCCATCGCCATACCTACGGCGTTGGTGATGCCCTGACCCAGAGGACCGGTAGTGGTTTCTACGCCTGGCGCGTAACCGTACTCAGGGTGACCTGGGGTGCGAGAGTGCAGCTGACGGAATTGCTTCAGATCGTCGATAGACAGATCATAACCGGTCAGGTGCAACAGGCTGTAAATCAGCATAGAGCCGTGGCCGTTAGACAGCACGAAACGGTCACGATCAGCCCAAGCTGGGTTGCTCGGGTTGTGCTTTAGAAAATCACGCCACAGAACTTCGGCAATATCAGCCATCCCCATAGGGGCGCCTGGGTGGCCAGAGTTGGCTTTTTGTACTGCATCCATACTCAGTACACGGATGGCATTAGCAAGTTCTTTGCGAGAAGGCATGTTCTACTCCTGGAGATTAGCAGGGCGGAAGAATGAAATCGGAGATCTATTTTCTCAGAGTCGCCATTAAAACGGCAAGCGCCGACTGAATAACGTGTTAGCGATCACAGTTTTATATGACTAATTACAGATTCTTTGCAGGAAATCGATTAACTAAACGAGTCAGCAGGTAGAAAAAACAACCACCTGTAATGGAGGGGAGTCACTGCCGCCCGCCACGCGAGCGGCAAAAACAACCGAAAATGCAGAATGAAACGCTATAGCGCGCTGGAGAAAGCTTCAATCCACGAGCGAGCAGATAATTCTGGCTCGGGATGTTCGGTGGCGTCCAATTCCAGACGGTTCATTACCCGCTGTGCACCTTGCTCTTGCAGCAGAGCATCGAACTTGCGTCCGGCGCCGCAGAAGGTTTCATAGCTACTATCACCTAATGCGATCACGCCATAGCGCAAGCTTGGCTGCCACAGCCCCGGCTCTTGCATGGCTAGATATAATGGCGCAATGGTATCTGGTAAATCACCTTGTCCGGTGGTGGATGTCACCACCAGTACCACAGCCTCGAGGTATTGCTGCCAGTCTTCCAGCGAGCCTTCCTCATAGATATTGGCATCATGCCCTGCGGTACGCAAAATCCGTTCGGCCTCGTCAGCCACCAGTTGTGCATTGCCATACACGGTGCCAACAAAGATCCCCACCCTAGCCATAGAGTTCCCTTGGTTATGAAAGTTAACTCATCTTGGCGTGTGGTGGGGTTTTGTGCAAGCCGGTTATGTCACAGGATTTTGCGCAGGCCAGCCAAATTGTTGCATCAGGCTCTGCCAGGTGTCGTCCCACGGCGCGTTAATCTGCAGCAATTCACCGGTTACCGGATGCGGCAGAGTCAAACTGCTGGCATGCAACATCAAGCGACCAGCGCCACAATGCTCTTTCAACGCCCGATTTTGCTTAAGATCGCCATGGGTGGTATCGCCCATAATCGGATGACGCAGATGGCTCATGTGGCGACGCAGCTGATGCTTACGGCCAGTTTTCGGCTGGAGCTCAACCAAGCTGTAGCGCGATGTCGCGTAACGACCTGCGGAATACGGCATCTCGACCGTTTGCAAACCGCGATAGTGGCTAACCGCCGGCTGCGCCGTGCGCTCTTGGCTAGCAAACTTATCAGCAATCTTGTCCAGCTCTTCCACCAACGGATAATCCAGCTCCGCTTCCCCAGTCAGATAGCCACGCACCACCGCATGGTAGGTTTTCTTGATCTGCTGGGTTTCGAACATGCCGCTCAAGATACGCGCCACATCACTGGACAACGCCAGTAACAAAACGCCTGAAGTTGGCCGATCCAGACGGTGCACGGTATACACATGCTGACCAATCTGATCACGCACGGTTTGCATCACCACCACTTTTTCATGCCGGTCAAGCCAGCTGCGGTGCACCAGCCAACCGGCCGGTTTGTTGATGGCAATAATATGCTCATCCTGATACAACACCGGCAGTACCGGTGCGCTTTCGGTCACGGCATCGGACGCGGTCTCAATCGACTCTGACGGCAACAGCGCGCTATCTGGGCCAGAGGCCGGGCAAGAAGAAAAATCGTGCATTAGGTTTCCTGATTGAGTAGTTCATCCAGCGCACGCAGTGGCGCCAGCAACCGGCTAATCTGCTCCTGCTCTTTGAGCGCTTCTTCAAAATACGGGGTGATCGAAAAGCGAGTCGGTAACCCCGCGCCAGCGTCCAACAACGCATGCATGCGCGGTAAAAAGACCCACTGCAACCACTCCTGCGCTTCCATGGTATCGATACTGAACGGCTCGACACTCTGAAAAGCCTGTGGCTCTGGCGGCAATTTCTGCCACAAAGCCAATTCCATCATCACCAGCCGGATATCCTCCAGCAACTGACGAACTTGCTGCTCGCGTTCCATAATCCTTCCTCCGGTAAAAAATGGGGGCCAAGCATACCACTGAACCCGGAACCTCCCTATAATTTAACGTTTACTGACTCAACCGTAACCCGCGAAGACTACGACGCCATGACTGCAGCCCTGACAGAATTGCTCACCCGCGCACAGGTAAAAGCCTGTTTTTACGATCTGGGCCGTCGCCCGTATCCTTTATCGTTAGCTACCTTCGGCATGCTCGAGAATCAACAGCGCCCTTATCCTTATCCGCTGCGCGGCCAAGCGCATTTGGCACTGTGCTGCCAACGCCCCAGCGAAAGTGAACCGTCCATCTGGTTTTTACAGATTAATTTAGATGAGCGCGGACTGCTGATCCCGGAAGAGTGCGCTCGTTTTGCGCGCCTGCTGCTTAATACTCTCGGTGCCGATCTCAGCCGCGAGCCGCAAACCGAAGAGGAGAAAAACGCACTGGCGCAGCATCCGCAGCACTGGCAACCGTCTCCTGAGCGGATGGCAATGTTCCATGCGCTGCTAGCGCGAGATTTGCACCAACCCGCTTCCCGCTATTATGAGCATGCGCAATTTTATCTCAGTGGCAAGGCAGGATGGGAAAATTGGCACGGTGTCGGGTTACAAGGGTTAGCGGATGTGGTGGTGCGCTGTGGTCAAGAGCAAAACCATGCCTTGCTGTGCCAAGCCTTAGCTCACGCACCCGAGCAAGCCTTGCAAGGGATCTGTTTGTGCTTGGAGCAAAGTGATATTAGCCGCGAGATGGCGCAAGTCTTATTACAACGCCAGCACTTACAGCATCAAAACCCTGAGGCCGATACTGAAAGCCGCCTATTACTGTTACGTGCATTGGCCTACGCGCCGGATCTGCCGGAGATCCGCGATTTTATCACGCAGCAATTACGCCAAGCCGATGTGAATGCCTGGTTGATCGTGCTAACCGCGCGCTTGATCCACCGCTTGAGCGATCCACAGATCTTGCCGGTGTATCTGGAAGCGTTAGCGGGATCACCACTGTTTGGTCGGCTATACCCAGAAGTGATCACCCAGCCATTTTTGCGTAGCCAGATTTTTGCCATGCTACAAAGCGAAAGTGCGCCACGTGCGCTGATTGATGCGTTAACCGCATTACAGCAACAACTGCAGCTCAGAGCAGAATAAGTCGAGAATAAAGCGAATTAGATTAAGAGAGAAAAGAGAAAGGGGCACCGTATGGTGCCCCTTCCTGGTCTTGCTACAGCTGATCCTGCTGCGAATCGGTGCTCCCTGCATCATTCCGTGATACCGCCAAATCCGTTGGCTGAGTCCTTCTCGGGTTCTCCGCATCCGTGGAGCTGTCCTTTTAACCTTCCCGGTTATCTTCCTTGGCCATCCCTATGCGGTCAGACTTCTTGTCTGACGTCCATCTCCGTCCTGGAGGTGTCCTTTGCTTTATCCTTAAAGCATCCGCTCCCTCGTCCTGAGGCTGCATCCTCATTTCATCCTGAAATGTGTCCTGCATCATCCTGATACGTTTACAATCCGGTAAACGAGGCCCGAATCCTTCGGGTGTCCAATCCTGTATGGGCTCCGCCATACGTCTTCTTCCTGAAGACATCGATATCCGTTCGATGAATTAATCATATCCCCTTTTATTCTCTTCTCAATCCACTGTGCGCTTACAGCGCCAAACATTTCTGGATGTTTCGTGAGAATAAATATCTTAACTGCATGATTAAAAACAAATTAGATAAAAAAGCAAACGATAAAAAGCACAGCACAAATGAGGATAATCCCACACTGCGTGTAGGATATCTCGCACAAATTCAGCAGAGATATCGCAAACAGCAAAACAACGTTACCGGTAACTTGTCAAGGACTTTTGTCCGCATTTACTGATTTTTTGTGTGACAAGTGCACTATTTGTACAACAAGAAATGTCGAAACTGACGGCGGTTGTTGCAAAACAATCCGCAAACTGGCAGGAAGTGCACTGAAGAAGGGCAATGCGCCTCTGCTCACAGCCCAGCGCAAGGGCCGTGCGGTGATGTGAACTTTATGTATAAAAATGCAATTGGCTATGACGTAAAAAAAGACCGGTACTCACGTCAGTCAATGCCGCACCGCGAATGCCAACCACAGCGCAAAAGCCAATGGACAGCCTCAGTATCCCTCACATAAGAAACTTGCATGAGAAACTTATATAAGAAGAAAGGGGTATCGTCGAAACGATACCCCTCTCAGGTCTTGCTACAGCCATCCTGCTGCAAAGTGTGCTCCCTGCATCACTCCGTGAATCTCACCATATCCTATGGCTTGTCCTTTATGCTCTTCAATCCGTGAAGCTGTCCTTTTGTCGTCCTGACAATCGTCCTTGTACCGTCCTTGCGTCGCCGTACTGTCCTTATTCCGGCTCACTTCTCCATCCTGGAGGTGTCCCTGACTTCATCCTGAAGTATCCACTTCCTCATCCTGAGGCGCATCCTGATTCTTCATCCCGAAGAAGTCCGTTGTCATCCTTAACCAACCCGCATCCTTACCGGTTGCATCTGCATTACTGCAGCATCCTTGAGATATCCTGATCACGTGAACTCATCCTGAATTCCGGCTTTTTCATCCTGAAACAGCCACCGCATCCGTGGTTATCCTTGTCGTTATGCTTGCTTCCTGCCGACGCCCTTAAGACTACCTTTCTGCATAGTTTTCACAAGCGATATATCAAATAGTTATGTGTGATGTATTCGATTACTACGCAAAACATACAAATTAACTAATTGAATTATATTAAAAACGCTTTTTACATAGCGCAGTAACCGGTCAAAACCCGTTCCATAACTCGCACAACTACTGTAGGAAATATCTTACAAAGCACATAGCTAATATCGCAACTTGCTGAATCGGTTTTAGAATAAGTCAACCCCATTGGCACAATTCGCTAAATTGAGCACGCACTGCTAAACGCCAAAATCGACATAATGTCTATTTTGATCTAGACCTTGATTGACGTTTTGCAGCAACACTGGCCACGTTCAGACCCATACAACCCACGATGCGCGTGATGATGCGATTAACGATCATGGGGTAAGGGCTTTTTTGTTAGATAAAGAAGCGTTACATAAAGAAGCGTTATATAAAGAAGACTGAACGAGCGACGTGCACGCAAGATCGAGATAAGGAAAGGAAAAGCGATGAATGATGTAAGCCGCGAACTGGAGCAAGTATTACAGCAGCTAAAAGCCGAGGGAAAACAGCCTTCGGTAGCCCTGCTGAAAAGCCGTCTCAGCCAGCCAGTCCCACTGCCGGTGATTGTCAGTGTACTAGCGCGCGATAAAGCCGGCCATAATCCGCTCGCAACGCCTGCGGCGGCAACGACTGAGCCAACACTTGCGGAGCGTGTAAGCCAGTTAGAGCAGCAGGTTGCGACGCTACAAGCGCAGTTAACTACGCTCCTGTCAGCCCAAAATACGCAATAAGCGTAGACTGAGACAACAGCACGTTGGCGTTAGGTAACAACCGACCTCACGCCAACCGCTGCGCATAGCAGGTTACATCTCGATTCTAGACATAACCATCAGGCACTTACAGCTCAGCGATACGCGGCTGCAAACTGCCCAAAAAGGCGACCAAATTGTCAGCCAGCACCGTGTGCTCGCTACTACCCAGACGCTCAAGAACTACCGCGCCAGTGAGGTTACAGACCGACACTATCTGGTTATCATCATCGGTCAGCGCAACAAATAAGGTTGGCGTGCATTTTCGCTGCCGCTGTGCCACCAGATGCCCAATCAGATTTTCCTGTAAACGAGACCAATCCTCTTCGTTCCAGACCTGCAACAAAATCAGGGCATGATTCTGCCAATTCACGGCCATATCGGCGGCAAACTGGGCGCTGAAATAGGCGTGGATATCCTCTCGAATTTGAATATCGAGTGCCTGTTCGACGGCCTGTAGGTTGATGTCCTGACAACGCGGTTGTGGCTGCCAATACACCCGCTCACTATCCTGAGACACCACACAAGGTGATGAAATATCGCACAAACTGACACTCTGCGGCAGCGTTTGCATGTTATTCTGCCAACACTGCTCATAGCGCAGATTTAACTGTTGCAGGGCATCTATCACTTGCTGTTGCACTTGATCTCGCATCGTCTTACTCAGAATTTGGGGTAAACTGCCAGATATTGTAACCGACACTGAGCAGAAATCATGACCAAATACCACAATGATCCGGCGCTGCAGGGATTAACGCTGGGAAAATCCACGGACTACTGTGATCAATACAACCCGCAGTTGCTGCAACCGGTACCGCGAGCGCTCAATCGCGACGACCTGCAGCTGACCGGCTCGTTGCCTTTTTCGGGTGCCGATCTGTGGACGTTGTATGAATTGTCATGGCTGAACAATAACGGTGTGCCACAAGTGGCCATCGGCGATGTGTATATTCCGGCCACCAGCCGCAATCTGGTGGAGTCGAAAAGCTTTAAGCTGTACCTGAACAGCTTTAACCAGACCCGTTTTGCCGATTGGGAAAGCGTGGCGGCCACCTTACAACGCGATCTGAGCCAGTGCGCTGAGGGTGACGTAAAAGTGCTGCTGCACCGCGTGGATGCCTATCCAGGTCAAGCGATTGCCGATTTCCCTGGCGAATGTATTGATGAGCAGGATATCGTCATTGATGACTACCATTTCAATGCCGATTATCTGCAAGGTGCTGCCAGCCAAGCCAACGGTGAGCCAATGCCCGTGGTTGAAGAAACACTGGTCAGCCATTTGCTTAAGTCTAACTGCCTGATCACCCGTCAGCCGGATTGGGGCTCTGTCAGCATTCATTATCGCGGCCCGCAGATTAATCGCGAAGCCCTGCTCCGCTATTTGATCTCGTTCCGTAGCCATAATGAGTTTCATGAGCAGTGCGTTGAGCGGATCTTTACCGATCTCAAACGTTTTTGCGCGCCTGAAAAACTGACCGTGTTTGCGCGCTATACCCGCCGCGGTGGATTAGATATCAATCCGTTCCGCTCTGATTGGGAAGCGATGCCGGCGCAAAACCGCCGTTTGGCGCGTCAGTAATGTGATCGTTCACGATGCGGTATGCTTGGTTTCAGATACCGCATCCGTTACACTAAGAATAATTATTTTAGCCAATAAAAAAATCAATTTACTCTTAACAAATAACTAAGATATTTGCGATGTGGCGTGTTTTTTTTCTTCTGTTGTTCTCTTTTTTTTCTACCGGTAGCTATGCCATATCCCTTGATGATTTATCAACGTATGAGCCGACGCCGGAATTAGTTCAGGCAGAAGAACTGTTAAAAACAGACCCAGCGCTGGCGCTGGAAAAACTCAATGCGTACATTGAGAAGCCTGATCGCGGCCTGACCGCCAGTAATTCGGTGCGTAACCTGAGCCTACAATACCTGCAACAAAGCCGCGAAAATATGCTTCAGGCGCTGTTGCTAAAAAGCCAAGCACAAAACAAAACCGGAAATCGCCGCGGCGCCTTAAAAACGCTAGATTACCTGATGCAACTGGCGAAGAACCTCAATAACTCGCATATCCAAGCCAAAGCCACATTGCTCAAGGCGCAGTATCTTTGGTTACAAACCGGTAATCCCCAAACTGCGTTACAGACACTGGCGCAATCCCACCTAACGCAAAATTTAACGCACTTATCTGCCAGTGTGCAGGTGCAATATCAGCTGCTGATGGCATCGATTTACCTCGATACGCTCTCGCCTTCACACCAAAAAGGCAGCATTCCACAAATTCAGGCATATCTGCACGATGCGCACGCGCTACTGAATAAAGTCAGTGAACCGCGCTTAAAAATTGAATATTACTTGGCAGAAAGTCGTCTAAATACTCTGTTGCAACATCGCAATGCCACACAAGAAGCATTAATGACCGCGATGGGCCTCGCCATTGCGCATCGAGAAGACGATTTGGTGGCCGATGCCCAATTGCAACTGGCTAACTTCTATGTCACGTATGGCGGCTACTCACTGGCCTTGAACTATGCCTCGCGCGCCGCGGGATTTTATGAAAAAGTGGGTGAAAAAAGCAGCCTGGCGAGTGCATTAAAGCTGATTGGTCATATCCACAGCTATGAAGATCGCCCTAATTTGGCGTTGGTCAATTACCTCAATGCCATTGATCTGGCCAATACAGCCCCCAATCCAGGAAAGTTGATTGATATTAAACTCGGCACGGCGTTTGTTTATTTACAGTTAAACGAGTTAGAAAAAGCCAAAGAATATATCGATCAGGTTGATAACATCATTAGCGCAGATAAAAAAGCGGGCCCATTGCTACACCCGGTCTATTTGCTATTGAAAGGCGAATATTTACTGCGTAGCGATAAAATAAAACCAGCATTAAGTGTCATCAATGAGGGGTTAAAAGAAACACCACCCGACGACCTGAGCTTGCGTAAATATGCATATTCATTATTGATTCAAGGTTATCAGAAAATAGGTAATCGTAATCAGGAAAATGCGTATTTACAGGATAAAGTTAAATTACTCGAACAGATTCGTTCGCAACAAGTCGAGTTCAATGCCGAAACCCTGCTACAGCATGAGCAGTTGATTGACAAAATTAATACCAATCATGAATTACAAGCCAGCTACCAGTCACTGGAGCGGCAATATTCACGTGGCCGCAAACTTAATCAATTACTGCTCTGTGCCATATTAGTGGCGGTTGTCGCCATGTGTTACTTCATGATTGTCACTTCCGCTTATCGTGGCGCTCTGAGTCGTAACCGCAAAATCGGTTTTAGTCATCCACGTACTCACTTGGCCAATCAGCGCAAGCTAAATGCCACGCTACCGGGTTACTTACAAGGCACGGTGCGCTTGTGCGAACAAGCAATCACGGGCGAGCAGACCAACGTGTTGGACGACAACCCGTTTAAAGATTTACGCCTGAAAGTGGCGCTGATCCGCCTAAATTGGTTAACTGAACTACGGTTACGACCTGATTTCAGTTATCAAGCCATTGTGAAACTCGAAGGCGAGCTTGGCGACTACCTGCAAGCAACCTT
The DNA here is from genome assembly GCF_021368255.1 of Plesiomonas sp. PI-19. Taxonomy (NCBI): domain Bacteria; kingdom Pseudomonadati; phylum Pseudomonadota; class Gammaproteobacteria; order Enterobacterales; family Enterobacteriaceae; genus Plesiomonas; species Plesiomonas sp. PI-19. The sequence goes on along the minus strand of NZ_JAJNMQ010000001.1, from coordinate 436,363 downwards.
AGGCAGCCGTGGACAGCTGTTCCATCTGAATGACAGCGGCTTTTTATATGTCGAGCCGGGTGATGTGAGCCCGTCACCGGAAGAGTTTGCCGAGTACCTGTTGCGCACCTGCGAGCAATTCCCGCAGTACAAAGCGCCGGCCGGACAAATCAGTATTGGTGCCTGCCACTACCCACTGCTGCCACGGGCAATCAGTGGCGTACAGTTACCAGAATTGCTTAACGTGTTACAATTGGCGCAAACCGCAGCCGCACAACTTAATCAGCAATATGACCAGAACCATTGGGTGATGTTGTTACCGATCCCGACCGCCACTCCGGCGTGTTTCCAAGGGGATCTGTATGTTGCCTGTCTGGACGCTATCCGGCGCGGGCTGATTAAAGTTGCCCATTCCGATACCCCCAATCCGGTCGACTGGGTCACCTTACTGGCACAATACTCGTCGCCAGCTCACACTCCTGCGAGGCTGGCCACAGTGGGTGAATAGTCAATGCGGTGAATTAGCGGTATATTCTGTCAACATTAACAGGCTAAATCTATGACTCAAACTCCGCAGGCTCAGGCGATGGATAGCATGACTGATTTACACCGGCAACTGGCTCAAATTCAGGATCACTATCAGCAACTGTCACGCAAAAGCATGCGGGAAAGTGAATTGTTACGTCGGGTATTGGGCCGACTGGCGCAATCACTGGAAGGATCGGACAGCGAGCTGGATCGCTTGTTGACCGACATCCGAATCGATCTCGATCGCACCAAAGACACCTCGTTGATGATCCCCCGTCTGGCTCTGCTAGAGCGTCTGGCATTTAAATACAGCCAGCAGCGTCTGACCCATAACAAACGCATCAATGAAGCGGTGCTGCATACCGCCGAATGTCTGAAAGCCACCGCCGCGCTGCCACCGCAGCTGCGCCAAGATGTGGTGATGCTGCTCGATCGCCAGCAAAATCCAGAGCAAATTGATCGCATCGAGCGGATCTTGAGTCTCTCTGAGCGCGCTATTCGCTTGCTGGCCTCATTAGGCGATCAGCAAGATGCGCGCCCTGCACCAGCAGCCCTGCAGCAAGACACGCTGCAAAAAATGTCTGATGAGCTGCAACACCTGATCTCCGAACTGGATTTTGACTCTGATGCCGGTGAGCGTCTGCTCGAGATCCGCAATCAGCTGCTGATTGGTACCAGCGTGCAGCAATTGGTGCACTACAGCTTTGAAATCATCGAGCTGATTTTGCAAGGCACCCGCACTGAGCGACGTTTATCGCGCCGTTTTCTGGCGGCACTGAACGATGATTTAAGCGCCTTGCATCAAAGCATGAATAAATCGATGGAATCGGCCTACAGCGACCACAAAGGGATGCAAGGCTTGAACCGCGAGATGCAAGACACCCTGCAATTGCTGGAGCGCGCACCGAATCTCTCCGGCGAACAGGTGCAATTTGCCTTGCAGCAACTGCGCAGCATTACCGAGCGTCACCATCGCTTGTGTCAGCAGATGTACAGCTCCATCGAGCGTTCACAAAGCAACGAAGGACGCCTGTGCGCCATCATCGAGCAGACCACTGATTACCGTAATCGCTTGCTCGATCAACAGCACCGGCTATTCCTCGATCATCTGACCAAAGTGTACAACCGAGCTGCGCTGCAAGAGCGTTTGGATTTGGAGTACAAACGCTGGCAGCGCTATCAGCAGCCGCTGTGGTTTGTCATGGTGGATATCGACCGCTTTAAAGATCTGAACGATACTTATGGGCATCTGGCCGGCGATAAAGCGTTAAAAATCATTGCGCGCGCCATTCAACAATCGCTGCGCGAAACTGACTTTATCGCCCGTTTCGGTGGCGAAGAGTTTGCCTTGCTGATCTCGGATATGTCGCCGGACGAACTGAGCATCAAGCTCGAAGAGATCCGCGAGAAAATCAGCCAGTTGCCATTTAAGTTCCACGCTGACAAAGTCTCCATCACAGTGTCGCTCGGCGCCAGTGAGTTGCAAAGTGGTGACACCATCAGCACTTGGCAAGAGCGAGCGGATAAGGCGTTGTACCACGCGAAAAACAACGGCCGAAATCAAATCTTCATACATTGAGAGTTGGCATCACCGGCCGCGCAGGCTAACGTGTCGGTACGGCAATCTCGCTTAGGTTGCCGTACACAACATGTAAAGTGAATACGCCTCACTATCAGGTTGCTGTCGTTTTCAATTGAAAGGAGGCATTCTTGATTACTCACCTCAATCCCATCGGTACGATGGATCAACTTTCCCAGCTCGAAGTGGACATGCTCAAACGCACCGCGTCCAGCGAGCTGTATCAACTGTTTCGTAACTGCTCCCTCGCAGTACTGAACTCGGGTAGCCAGACCGATAACAGCAAGGAGCTTCTGGCCAAACACAGCAGTTTCGACATCAACGTGGTGCGCCGTGAGCGCGGCGTTAAACTCGAATTGATCAATCCGCCGGAAACCGCGTTTGTCGACGGTAAAATTATCCGCGGTCTGCACGAACACCTGTTTGCGGTGCTGCGCGATATTCTGTTTGTAAACGGCCAGCTGGCCGCGATGCCACACCTGCAACAACAGCTGCAAAAAGACTCTGTGCATATCACCAATCTGGTGTTCGCTTTGCTGCGTAACGCCAAGGTGTTGCACACTGGCGAATACCCGAACATGGTGGTGTGCTGGGGCGGCCACTCAATCAATGAAGGCGAATACCAGTACGCCCGTATGGTCGGCCATGAGCTTGGCTTGCGTGACCTGAATATTTGCACCGGTTGTGGCCCTGGCGCGATGGAAGCGCCAATGAAAGGCGCCGCGGTTGGGCATGCAAAGCAGCGCATCAAAACCGGCCGCTTCTTAGGCATTACCGAGCCGTCGATTATTGCCGCTGAGCCGCCTAACCCACTGGTGACCGAGCTGGTGATCCTGCCGGATATCGAAAAGCGTTTGGAAGCCTTTGTGCGTATGGGCCACGGCATCATCATCTTCCCGGGTGGCGTCGGTACGGCTGAAGAGCTGCTGTATATCCTCGGCATCATGCTGCATCCGGATAACCGCGAGCAGCCAATGCCGATTGTGCTCACCGGCCCGAAACAGAGCGAAGCTTATTTTCGCACCTTGGATGCCTTCATTGGCAAAACCTTGGGCCCTGAGGCGCAAGCGCGTTACCAAATCGTGGTCGATAATCCGGTGAAAGTGGCGCAAATCATGAAAGAAGGCATGCCGGCGGTGAAAGAACACCGCATGCAAACGGGCGATGCTTACAGCTTCAACTGGTCACTGAAAATTGATGATGCATTCCAGCAGCCGTTTGAGCCGAGCCACGAGAATATGCGTCAGCTTAATCTGCATCTGGCACAGCCGGCCGCTGAATTAGCCGCAGATCTTCGCCGTGCGTTCTCCGGCATTGTAGCTGGTAACGTTAAAGATAAAGGGATCCAAGCTATCGAGAAATTCGGCCCGTATCAGATAGATGGTGATAAGCAACTGATGCAGGATATGGATCAATTGCTGGAAAGTTTTGTCCACCAGCACCGGATGAAACTGCCGGGCAGCGCCTACGTGCCTTGCTATGAAATATTGAAATAACCGCTAGTCGCGCGCCGCTGGCTGGTGTCGCGCTCTACGGGGTTTTCCCTATATCGCTATCATTGCCGCACAACGGATAAACGCAGCGTCATCTTTCACGATACGCTGCGTTTTTTATCCCCCCACCTGCGGTTATTCGCCGTTATCTGGCCCTATCCTTTTCCCAGCCTTATTTGCGCTACCATGCCGCGCTCAAGTACCATCAACGAATGACGACAGCCTGACGGCTGCCATGTTTTTGATTAACCTGACCAACCGCTCTCTTTTCCCTGCTAGCAGAGCAACGCTTAGCAACAGGGAATTATACCCAAACAACGTGGAGTTGTAGGTAGGTGGCAAGTGAGTGCATTCCCATACGCATAGGTAAACGCTGTGATTGGGGTGCACGAACATCGCCAACACCGCGGCTACTTCAAGTAGAAAGGACATAGGTAGCGTCAGGCTAACGTGAGATGGGTTTACCCGATGACGATTCATTTACTGGTGGTGGATGCCCTCAATCTTATCCGCCGCATTCATGCCGTGCATGAAAGCCATAAGACTTCGCCCGAACAGCCAGTGGATATGGCGCGCTGCATCAGCCAAAGCCGCAATGCGCTCGAGCAGCTGTTGCAGCATACTCAGCCAACGCATGCCGTGGCGGTGTTTGATAGCGCGCTGCGCGAACCCGGCTGGCGTCACCAGCTGCTGCCCAGCTACAAAGAGGGACGACCGGCCATGCCGGACGATCTGGCAGCAGCATTAACGCTGTTTCAAGACGCTTTTGCCGAACAGGGCGTGGCCAGTTTAACCGCACAAGAGGATGAGGCCGATGATTTGGCCGCCACGCTGGCATGGCAAGTGTGCAGCCGCGGGCACCAAGCCACCATCGTATCCACCGATAAAGGCTATTGCCAGTTACTGGCGCCTACCTTGCAAATTCGCGACTACTTCCAAAAGCGCTGGTTGGATCTGCCCTTTGTTGAGCAAGAGTTTGGCGTAACACCGGCTCTGCTTCCCGACTATTGGGGATTAGCCGGTATTAGCAGCAGTAAAATTCCCGGAGTTGCGGGGATCGGTGGCAAAACCGCCGCCACACTGCTCAACCGCTATGGCTCACTGGAGGCTGTACTCGCGGCCACCGATCATTCACCGGCGCTGCTCAAAAAGCTGAGTGACCAAGGCGAGATGGCACACCTGTGCCGCCAAGTGGCAACGCTGCGCCGCGATCTGCCGCTTGGGATTAACTTGCAGCAGTTACGTTGGCAAAAAAAATCCTGACCTCAAGGTCAGGATTTTCTGTTTCACTTAGCGCATATTCTGCTGCTCAAGCGCACCATCGTCATGCGTAAAGGCCATTACTCGTCATCGCGATAGCGGCGATAAGCATTGGCTTTTGGACTGGTCGCCGCCCAAATACGGCGCACATGCACGGTGATCTCTTCACGGTCATGATACAGCTGCTTAGCGGCAATCTGCGCATTGACGCCATTGTCTTTCAGCGCCGTCTGCATTTTTTCCAGAATATGGCTCACTTCCTCATAGCGCTTTTTCATTGGCAGCTTGAGGTTGAAAATCGCCTCACGGCACCAGCCGTTCACCAGCCAATCGGTCATCAGCGCCGCCACTTTGGCCGGTTTTTCCACCATGTCACACACCAACCATGCAATATTGGAGCGTGGTGGCTGGAACTTAAAGCCATCTTCACGGCAGTGTGTCACCTGACCGGTCATCATCAAACTTTCGGCCATTGGGCCGTTATCCACTGCGTACACAAACATGCTTCGCTGTACCAGCTGATAGGTCCAACCGCCTGGGCAAGCACCTAAATCTACCGCCCACATGCCAGAGCCCAAACGCTCATCCCACTCATCATGTGGCACAAACAGGTGCAACGCTTCTTCCAGCTTCAGGGTAGAGCGGCTTGGCGCATCGGATGGGAATTTCAGACGCGGGATCCCCATGTACAACGGCGAGTTGTTGTTGCTGTAGGAATAACCGACATAGCAGCAGCCCGGCGCGATGAAAAACACATGCAGCACCGGACGATACGGATTTTCCTTGTTCAGCAAGATACCGGCTTTACGCAGCGCCGCGCGCAGCGGAACTGAGAATTTACGGCAAAACTTAGACAGCTCTTTGGCTTCATTGGTGTCTGGCACTTCTACGCGCAGCTCACCCGGGCCTTCAATCACGTTAGTCAGCATGCCAACGATCGGGGTGATCCGATCTTCTTGCGGCAGATCTTTAAGCAGTTCACCCACCACGATCATCTGGCGAGCAAAGATCAACGTCTTAAACGGGATCTCCTGCGCCAGCTTATCGGCGTCTTCATACTGATAACACTCAAACAGCACATAGCCGCTGTTATCTTTTACGCGGGCAAAACCATAGACCCCGAGTTGGGCGGCTTTATCCGTAATCTCCGCCGCACACTCTTTCTCAAAGCCTGGACGACAATACAGCGCCAGTTTATTCATGCGCGGTTCTCCTCAACTGTAATAATTTGCTCAGCAGCACCAGCCAACCGGCCAGAAAGCTCACGCCTCCGATCGGAGTTAACCACACCAGCCAATGTAGACCGGACAATGCGTAGGCATACAAGCTGCCACTGAATAATAAAATGCCAAGTACCCACCACAAGCAGCCGAGATCCAGCCGCTGACGCGGATACTGCAAACCGAAAACTCCCACCGCCAGCAGTGCTGCGGTGTGAAACATCTGATAATTCAAACCCGTCTGGATCAAGGTCATCTGCGCCGCAGCCAGTGAACGGCTCAGCACATGAGCACCAAAAGCGCCAAACGCGACGACAAAAAATCCGCTCAGTGCACCAAACGGCAGAATAAATCGCAGCATCATGCTCTCCTTATCATCCCTGTCTGCTGTTAAGACCGCCGCGCCAGCATGGCGCTCACGGTTATACGCTGCGAAGTCGCAGCATGTCTTGTTCTTGCTGCGCCCGCGACAACATCCATTGCCGGAAGGCGGCTATTTTACCCAGTTCCGCCTGCGTGTCATGGCAAACCACATAAAAAGCGTTTTTACTCATCAACACATCATCAAACGGACAGACTAAGCGACCGGCTTTCAGCTCCGGTTGCGCCAGCACATTATTGGCCAGCGCCACCCCTTGGCCATGAATCGCCGACTGCAGCACCAGCGCCGTATGGCTGAAAATCGGCCCTTGATTAACGTTGATATCGGTCAGCCCTAACTGGCGGGTAAAGGCTTGCCAATCACGGCGCGAGGTATCATGCAATAACGTATAGTGCACCAAATCATGCGGCGAAAGCAGCGGATGCTCGCCGGTCAGCAGCGCTGGTGAACACAGCGGGATCAGATACTCGTTACATAACAGGTCAACGCGCAGCCCGAACCACTTACCGCGGCCATAATAAATCGCCACGTCCACATCATCGGTCAGCGAACCTTCATCAATGTCTACCGCCTTGATGCGCACATCAATATCGGGGTGCGAGGCATTAAAATCGGCCAGCCGCGGCACCAGCCATTGAATGGCGAAACTGGCCGGCAAGCTGACGGTCAAGGTGCCCTTGGCGGTACGTGCTAACAATTTTTCGGTGGCATCGGACAGCGCCGTGAAAATTTCCTTCATATCGAGGAAATAGGCCTGCCCTTCTTCGGTCAGCAGCAGCGAACGATTACGCCGCCGGAATAATTTTAGCCCCAGAAATTCTTCCAAAGCCTTAATCTGATGGCTGACAGCAGCCTGTGTAACAAACAGTTCTTCGGCTGCCCGGGTAAAGCTTAAATGGCGCGCGGCGGCTTCAAAAACTTTGAGCGAGTTGAGCGGCGGAAGTCGTCTTGACATACCCATAACCATTCAGCAACATATTAGATATTCTAATGTTGGGCATTATAATTTGTCCGTTGTTGAAGGGCTAGCAAATCCCTATATTAACCCACGCGGTCTGAGCCTAAACGGCAAGTAGCTCTTCGGAGATACTTTAGGTTCAAAGACATGCAATGTTGTGTTTGCACGTTGTCCGGTTTTACCGGGCAGGTGACGAAAGTCACCATGTTTCACTTCCTGTACAATTTTGACCCTGTCTGTCAATAGTGAATTCTTTCCGCACTGCCTTTTGGCGGTGCTTTTTTTTATCTGTCATTTAGCCCGCCCTTGCACTGTCGCCGTGATCGCGCCAAGATCACCGCCAGAATTGATTGCCACTCAGATCAGATTACCGTCATGACCTTTGCTTTTGCTCCCGACTCGTTCCGCCGCCAATTTCCGGCATTGCAGGATAACGCTGGCGTCTACCTCGACAGCACCGCCACCATGCTCAAACCGCTGCCAGTGATTGAGGCCAGTGATGCCTATTACCGCAGCAATGGCGCAACCGTACACCGCAGCCAGCATCAGGCAGCCGCCAGTGCTACGCGCCGCTTTGAACATGCGCGAAGCGCGTGCGCAGCGCTACTCAATGCACCCGACCCGCGCCAGATTATTTGGACGCGTGGAACCACCGAATCCATCAACATGGTGGCCAATGGCTATCTGCGCGATCGCCTGCAACCGGGTGATGAGATCTTGGTCGGTGCGATGGAGCACCACGCTAATTTGGTGTCCTGGCTGCTGCTGGCAGAACAAACCGGCGCGACAATCGTTCGTCTGCCGATGACCGAAGAGTTGCTGCTCGATATCACGGCGCTGCCAGCACTGCTGAACGCACGCACCAAACTGGTGGCCGTGGGCATGGTGTCGAATGTCACCGGCAGTCGCCAGCCGGTAGAAGCAATTATCCGCGCGGCGCACGCGGTTGGCGCGGTGGTGATGTTGGATGCAGCGCAGGCGGTGGCGCATGAAGCGGTGGATGTGCAAGCTCTGGATGCGGATTTTGTCGCGTTCTCAGCACACAAGCTCTACGGCCCGACCGGGGTTGGTGTGCTGTACGGCAAGATGGCGCTGCTGGAAAACATGCGCCCGTGGCATGGCGGCGGCAAAATGATCCAGCAAGTCAGCTTCGATGGCATTACACTGGCGCCGATCCCGCAGCGTTTTGAAGCCGGTACCCCCAACATCGCCGGTATTCTGGCTTTTGATGCGGCCCTCGAGTGGCTGGCACAGCAAGATCTGGCTGCCGCCGATCAGCATGCTTGCGCCCTCGCCGCAACGGCGGTGCAGCAGATGCAAGCCATTGATGGGCTGCAGCTGTATCGCCCGCCACACGCCAGCACGATCATCGCCTTTAATGTCGCAGGACTTCATCATGGCGATCTGGCCACGTTGCTAGCGGAACAAGGGATTGCGCTACGCGCCGGTATGCACTGCGCGCAGCCGCTCACCGAAGCACTCGGCGTTTCCGGTACCGTGCGCGTCTCTTTTGCCCCGTACAACAGCGAGGCAGACGTCAGCGCCTTTATTAGCGCCTTACAGCGCGCCGTCGCGCTGCTACGCGAGGAATAACGAATACGCGAGGAATAACGGATGTTAGGTTCACACCCTTTTGGTACCCAAATCACGTGGCCTGAGCTAGAAAGTCGCTTTTCAGCCTGCAAATTGTGGGAAGACCGCTATCGCCAACTGATCCTGCTCGCCCGTCAGCTGCCGAGCCTGTCAGAGCAAGAGCGTGGCAGTCAGCTCGAGCTGTATGGCTGCGAGAATCGGGTCTGGCTGGGGATGCAAGTACAGCCCGATGGCCGCTTGCACTTTTATGCTGACAGCGAAGGGCGCATCGTAAAAGGCTTGTTGGCGGTCATTTTGACCCGTATCGAAGGCTTATCTGCAGAAGATGTGCAGGCTCTCGACATTCCCGCGGCACTGGCCAGCCTCGGCATTGCCGATCAGTTGTCTAGCTCACGGGCGCAAGGCATTGAGGCGATCAGTGCCCGTCTTCATGAACTGGCTCGTACCGCGCACGGCGCTTAAAACGCTAATTTTTGCCAGCGACGCCAACAAAAACGGCAGCCACCACATTTCGTGGAGCTGCCGTTTTTACGTTATAGAACGCGGCGCTAGGCCGCGAGACTCATCACTGTCATACATCAACGCTGTATTACATTGACGCGCTTACTCGCGCGGCCCACCACGCTCATCATTATTCTGCCCCGGCATTGGATAAAAGCTCCCTAGCGGCGACATCTTCATCATCTGCTGCGACACCTGTGACCAGAATTGCATTTGCAGGTTCTGCCACAGCACTTGATGGTTTTGCGTCAGCTCAGTGAGCTCTTGCGGCGTCAGATCTAACTCTACCCGTAATTTCATCGCGGCATCCCTTCTGGTTGGTTGCTGACTGTCTAGCTTAAACGTCTTCCGTTACGCTTATTCTTGCTATTAAATTGCCTCTTGCGCCCGAGCCTGCGCTTTAGCCAGCAAACGCTGGATCACGCGCGACACGGCAATAAAACCGAAGCTGGCCGTGACCATGGTCGCAGCACCAAAACCGGACGCACAATCCATCCGCTTCGGGCCTTCTGCCGTTTGTTTGGCCTGACAAGCGCTGCCATCGGCTTGCGGGTAAATCAAATGCTCAGATGAAAACACGCAATCAATGCCGAATTTGCGCTTCGGATTTTTGCTGAAGTTATACTCTTGGCGCAAGATCCCGCGCACTTTGGCCGCCAGCGGATCTTGAATGGTCTTGGTTAGATCAGCCACTTGGATCTGCGTCGGATCAATCTGACCGCCCGCACCGCCCACCATAATGACCGGGATCTTATTGCGCTTACAGTATGCCAGCATAGCCGCTTTCGGGCGCACACTGTCAATCGCATCAATCACATAATCATAGCCACGGCTTAAATACTCGGCCTGATTATCCGGCGTGATGAAATCATCAATCAAATGCACCGCACAATCGGGGTTGATAGCGCGGATCCGCTCGGCCATCACCTCGATTTTAGCGCGCCCCACTGTGCCGCTCATGGCATGGATCTGGCGGTTGATGTTGGTGACGCACACGTCATCCATATCAATCAGGGTGATCGCGCCGACCCCCGTGCGTGCCAGTGCTTCTGCCGCCCATGAGCCGACACCGCCGATGCCCACTACACAGACATGCGCCGCTCGCAGGATCTCCAACTCGCTGCGCCCGTACAGACGGGCAGTACCGCCAAAGCGTTGTTGATACTCCGCAGATGCGGTCTGCTGCTTAGACATCTCAGCTCCTCGCTTGAATTCATGCTGATGTTACAGTTTTAGTATGCCGGCACAGGCTTATAAGCGCCCATCGGCGGGCGATTTCAGCACCCATACCCGGCCAAAATGTTGATAGAAACCGGCTTCTTTCCCAGCGTCATCACCGACACCGTGGTAAATATCAAAGTGGTTGCCTTTGACCGCGCCGCCCACATCCAGCGCCAGCATCAAACGCATCTCATGTTTGCCGGTAAAACGCCCCTGCCCATCCAACAAAGGCACTTCGGCCAGCAATACGCTGCCCGGCGGAATTAAACTCTTGTCACCGGCCACTGAGGCCTTGGCCACCAGAGGAATACCACTAGCACCCACCACCGGCGCGGCAGCGCGCGGTTCAAAATAGACATAAGACTGGTTTTGCTCAAACAGCTCTTGCACCTGCTGCGGCGTGTGTGTATTGGCCCACTTGCGGATCGCATCCAGTGACATCTGCTCGCGTGGCACTTCGCCACGATCAATCAGCACACGACCAATACTGGTATAAGCATACCCGTTTTTCCCGGCATAACCGAAGTAAGCCAGCGGCTCACCATTGCCAAAATCCACATAACCGCTGCCTTGTACTTCCATCATGAAGTTATCCAGCATCGAGGCGCTGTAGGCCAACTCCAAGCCTTTACCCTGTAAGGCACCGTTATAAATTTCGGCGCGGGTAAAGCGGGCATTGCCTTTAGGCAAGGCATACAGCGGATAACGGTATACCGCATCTGGCTTATGCCGCGCTTGCAATACTGGCGTGTAATACCCAGTAAATAGCACGTTGCCTTGATTATCGCCCCCCGCCATCAGGTAAGGTTGCAAGCCAAATTGCGCTAATTTGCGCGGATCTGCCCCTGCATCGAGCCAACGGTAAATATCGGCATAGGTGTGTTGCTGGCGAAAGTGCAGTGACGGCGAACCGAATTTCACATTTTCAACCTGCTGGGAAAATTCATTCTGGTTTTGCGGCAGCAAACGGCTATTCACCTGTGCGACCGGTTTCAATGGCTGGGTAATTTCGCCATCTTTATATTGCTGACCGCGATCTGTCGGTGGCGCTTTCGGGGCACAGCCCGCCAAGGCCAGCAACAGGCACGCCATCAGGCCAATCCCGCAGCGCGATGGGCGCAACGAATAGGTGGCGCGGGCCACTGTTGCCTCGGCAGAGGCGGTGAAACGGGCAAATACAGGTCGCACGTCAGACTCCCTTCTTTCATAACTGGATAGCGGTAATACCGGTGAACACCGGAAAATCGGCGAAAAATAGCAAACGGCGACGCAGAAAGAAATCACTTTCTGTGATCAGTGCTGGATTATCGGTACGGGATATTTACACCACCATCATGCGCCATTTGGAAACGCTCGCCAAGACACCAAGCAGTGACAACTGACTGCACTAAGCCAGCAGCCCAGCGAGCAGCGTCTTCCCTATTTTGTGGCCTGAATCAGGTTTTAACGTGGCTTTGTCGCAAAAAAACGAATTTTCGTCACATAAAAAGCTTGCATTCCCGCGGCTGGAGCGTATTATGCACTGCATCGGACGCGGGGTGGAGCAGCTTGGTAGCTCGTCGGGCTCATAACCCGAAGGTCGTTGGTTCAAATCCAGCCCCCGCAACCAATTCTTCTGACTGTTTCGGGTCAGAAAGCAGAAGCCACCGTAAGGTGGTTTTTTTGTACCTAAATTTCAGTCACGTCCATAGTTACCTCTCTACGTTCCTGCTCTATCTTTCCCCCTACTCTCTAATTCCTACTTAGATGATTTCCTCGTCTTCGCTTTCTTTGTTTTTTTCACTCTCTTTGTTTTTTCATTTTCTTTGTTTTTTCGCCTTCTTGAGTGCGTGCTACTGGCATTCACTTTTTGTACTGCGGTGCACGAAAGCCAAGAGCGGGCAGTAAAAAATTCTGCGATAAAATTCTGCTAACTGCCCATATTGCCGAATCAAAGTGACAGCTTCCTTATCGAAAAACATGACTATGTGCACGATCCCTTGTCTCCAGTGGATTACATGGCAGAATTCCACACTATGCCAACATGGCGTAAACATATAACTCCACAAAAATAAACACAGACAGAGGCATATATCTTATATGTGGGATTAAAAAGCATGACGTAGTTAAAATTTACAATTGGTCATACTTTTTCAATTTACAAAACTTGATCCATATCAATTTTTATCTCCCCGCCATCCCTATGCTGCCCGCATGAGCCGAATAAATGACTGTTCGCATATTTAACCTGGTTAACAGCCCAGAGCTTTGGAGAATGCCCATGAGTACACCCACCGATCAGAATAAACCCGTCCGCTGGGGCGCCTATGTAGCGCTGGCCTTTGCCCTGATTTTCTTCTCCGGCGCGATGAAAAGCACCGGCTGGCAAGGTGTGTTTGACTTCACCACCCTGAACGGTACCTTCGGTAAACTGGTCAGCGGCGTGAAACAAACCGGCGATGCCATCACCACCTCCACCTCAACCCTACGTGGTGCAGGCGGTGACGGTGCGATGGAAGGCTTCCTGTTTGCCTTTGGTCTGATCCCAACCGTAATGTTCGCGCTGGGTGTGATTAACGTACTGGAGCACTACGGTGCGCTGGATGCCGCACGTAAGCTGCTGTCTCCGCTGCTGCGCCCACTGATGGGGATCTCCGGTAACACCGGTCTGGCCATGATTGGCAGCCTGCAAAGTACCGACGTAGGTGCTTCTCTGACCCGTGCACTGGCCGATGACAAACAAATCACTGAACGTGAAAAAGACGTTTTCACAATGTTCCAGTTCTCTGCTGGCGCAATGCTGGTGAACTTCTTCTCCTCCGGTGCGGTGCTGTTCACCCTGGTGGGTAGCGATGGCAACTTGGCCGTTCCTGCATCTATCGGTACCTGTGTGGCGGTGATGTTCGTGATGAAGATTGTCGGCGCTAACCTGTTCCGCATTTACCTGAAAGCGACTGAAGGTAAAGGCGACTCCGAATCTGACACCACCAAGCCTGCCCAGACTAACGCCTAAGGAGCATCCTGATGACTACTCAAACTAAACCAATGATCACGGATATCTTTGTTGCCGGTGCGCGTAAAGGTTGGAACATTGCAACTACCAGCACCGTACCCAATATCCTGATGGCTTTTGTTATCATCAAGGTGCTGAAAATCTCTGGTGCGCTGGATCTGATGGCCGGTGTATTTGAACCTGTGATGGCGCTGTTCGGCCTGCCAGGTGAAGCAGCGGCGGTGCTGCTGGGCGGCTGGATGTCAATGGGCGGCGGTGTTGGTGTGGCAGTGAGCCTGTTCACTGATGGCATCCTGACCGGTGAGCATCTGGCCATTCTGGCTCCGGCTATCTACCTGATGGGCTCCCAAGTGCAATACGCGGGTCGTATTCTGGGCGTAATCGGCACCCGTGCCAAACTGATTCCTGTCATGATCGGTATTTCCGTACTGAATGCCTTCGGTGCGATGTTACTGATGCGTGTGATTATCTAAATCGAGGTGTATTGGATATGCAACTGAACGCTTATCTGGAAGAACTGAAACCGCTGATCAATATCGACTGCGGCACCAGCACGGTAGAAGGCGTAGCCGCCGTTGCTGAGATGATGGCACAGAAATACCGTGACTTGAACTGGCACACCGAAGTGGTTGATCTGGGCGCGAAAGCCGGCCCAGGCGTGCTGGCCACTAACCAGCCAAATCCAGACCATTTTGATGTGCTGCTGATCGGGCACATGGATACCGTATTCCCTGTAGGAACCGCGGCTGAGCGTCCAATGAGCACCGATGCCGAGCGCGCTTACGGCCCGGGCGTCTCTGACATGAAAGCCGGTCTGCTGAACATTCTGTGGGCACTGCGTCATCTGGATCAAGAGACGCTGCAGCGTCTGTCCATCGGCGTGCTGATGAACCCAGACGAAGAGATTGGCTCTATCCACTCTCACGAATGGATCGAATCGGTCGCGAAGAAAGCCAAGAAAGTGCTGGTAGCCGAAGCCGCCCGTGCGGATGGTTCTCTGGTTAAAGCCCGTAAAGGGATGGCGCGCTACAAGATCACTTTCCACGGTAAAGCGGCGCACGCCGGTAACGAGCCAGAAAATGGCCGCTCGGCCATCAGCGAGATGGCGCAATGGATCTTGGCTATCAATGCGATGACCAACTTTGAGTCCGGCACCACCTTGAACGTCGGGATCGTCAAAGGCGGTAACGGCGCCAACATCGTGCCTGATCACGCTGAATTGCTGGTCGACGTACGTTTCTGGGACAACGCGGAATACCACGAAGTCCACGCCAAGCTGACCGCTCAGCAAGAGCAAGCATTCATCGATGGCGTACGTATCACGCTGGAGCGCGAAGCGCACAAACCGGCGATGACTCCGTCTGCACAAACCGAAGAGCTGATGGCACTGGTTGAGCGTTGCGGCGCAGAAGAAGGTATTGAGATCACTTGGAAAGCGGTCGGCGGTGGCTCTGATGCTAACCTGACAGCAGCACTGGGGATCCCGTCACTGGATGGCTTAGGCCCAATCGGCGCTGGCTTCCACAGCCCAGATGAGTATCTGGTGCTGGACAGCATCCTGCCACGCGTACGCCTGTTACAGCGCGTTCTGCGTAGCCTGTAAGGCAAAACTAGGTTGACTAACGGCTCCTCGTGAGCCGTTTTTTTTGTGGTGCGTTTTTTTACAGCGTGCCTTTCTCTACACCCGGTTTAGCTATACCCAAACGACTTGGGTTGCTTATTTGTCCGCGCCCTCTTGCCCACGCTTCTTCCCCTCACGTCGAGCACTGCACACGCTCATCTCACACGCGAATAATCATGCAATAGCACTGGTAGATAAAACAGACAATGAGATGTAAATCACATTTTCATGTATTACGTTTTTGAACACTTAAAAATCAACAAGTTAAAATGGTAAGCAAATCTTTCAGTTCGTTACTGATTACGATACAGTCGAATAGGACACAATGAACGCTATTAAGCAATGGTGATAACGATGTTGAGGTTAAGGTTATGATGATTATTTCAGGTATTATGTTTGTTCTGGCTATTGGGCTGCTCGGCAGCTACGTGGTAATTACCCAGCGCCTGCTGCGCCAGTGGAAGATGCTGCCAACCAAACAGGAATATCTGAAAGCCCATCCGGGCTGCGAACTCTTCAGCAAGATAAAATGCAACCATTGTCATAGCCGGAAAATACATCACTTCGGCGTCGACCGGGCGTACTCCTTCCGTCGTCAGCATGTGTGCACCAGTTGCGATAGCGTGCTGTACCGTAGCGAGTCATTCCAGTTCCCGGGTTTAGACGGCATCTTTAGCATGCCGAATCGGAATTCGTCACACTGATTCCACTGCGCGTCCCCTGTCGCAACAGCGTGGGGACGCGTAAAATCCGCTCTTCCCTCCATGCCTTACCGCGCATCCTGCTACTACTCATCTCACGTAAAGCATTTGTTACTGCTCACGCATTATTTCTAAGTGCGCCTAGCGCTTTCGCGCCGACTTTTTAGACACAAATGTTAAATTTCTTTCCGCGTATTGCAAATCCGCCCCATCAAGAATAAAAAAGCAAAACAAGGGAATATTTATTCAATACTGTATTTTTTTGCGGACACGAGGACGCCCCATTGAAAGAACGCAGCATGGAGCTGGTACACGGCTTTCGTCAGTCTGCCCCGTATGTGAATGCACACCGGGGTAAAATCTTTGTCATCATGCTCGATGGCGAAGTGGTAGAGCACGCCAATTACAAAAACATTATCAGCGATCTGGGTCTGATGCACAGCCTCGGCATCAAGCTGGTAATTGTATATGGCGCGCGACGCCAGATTGACCTGCTGCATGAACAACACGCCTATCCATGCCGCTATCACAAACACACGCGGGTTACCGACAGCCGCTGCTTAGAGCTGGTCAAACAGGCCGCCGGTCAGCTGCAACTGGATTTGACGGCCCGTTTATCGATGAGTCTGTCTAACACCCCGATGGCCGGTGCGCACCTGAACGTAGTCAGTGGCAACTTTGTGATTGCCCAGCCGCTGGGGGTAGATGATGGCATTGATTACTGCCACAGTGGCCGCATTCGCCGGATTGATGTCGATGGTATTCGCCGTCAGCTCAACAGTGGCAGCGTGGTGCTGCTGGGGCCGGTGGCGGTATCGGTCACCGGTGAGAGCTTCAATCTGACGTCGGAAGAGATTGCCACCCAACTGGCAATTAAATTGGAAGCCGACAAAATGCTGGGCTTTTGCGCCGAACAAGGGGTGATGGAGCCGGACGATCCACAAAGCGTGATCTCCGAGTTATTCCCCAGCGAAGCACAGCAGTTGATCCAGCAGCAAGAGGCGCTCGGCAACTACCACTCGGCCACGATCCGTTTTCTGCGCGCCGCGGTCACCGCCTGTCGCGCGGGGGTCAAACGCTGCCATTTGCTGAGCTACGTGGAAGATGGCGCGCTGTTACAAGAGCTGTTTTCTCGCGATGGGATCGGTACCCAGATCGTGATGGAGAGCGCCGAGCAAGTCCGCTCGGCCACCATTGATGATATTGGTGGGATCTTGGGGTTAATTCGTCCGCTGGAAGAGCAAGGGATCTTGGTGCGTCGCTCTCGTGAACAGCTGGAGATGGAGATCAGTCAGTTCACGTTGGTCGAGCGCGATGGTTTGGTGATCGCCTGTGCCGCGCTCTATCCCTTCCCTGAAGAGGAGATGGGCGAGATGGCATGCGTAGCGGTGCATCCCGAATACCGCAACTCCTCGCGCGGCGAAGTACTGCTCGAACGGGTGATGGCGCAAGCTAAACGGATGGGGCTGAAGCAGTTGTTTGTGCTGACCACGCGCAGCATTCACTGGTTCCAAGAGCGGGGCTTTTCACCAGCGGGGGTTGAAGTGCTGCCTGAGCGTAAGCAGGCGCTGTATAACTATCAGCGTAAATCGAAAATCCTGATCACTGACGTGGTCTAACGCATGCCCAGCGCCCGTTTGCGCTGTTCGCGACAAACGGGCGTCGCGGCAAACGGGACGCTGAGTGAGCCTTATCTTTATCCTTCATATTTATCCGGATACCACTTGCGTAGTCAATCCGGCAGGCAACATGGCTATCGCCATGCGTGCGCCACGAGCTCAATAGCCGCGCTGTAAACGGGCAGCAAAACCACTGTGGCGCAAGGTGCGCGTTTGTACTGCTCGGCGCAACACCTGCGCCTGTGCATACAGTGACAATTGCTGTTTAGCTCGGGTAATCGCGGTGTACACCAACTCTCGCGTCAACAGTGGCGTATAGCGCGGCGGTAACACCAGCAGCGTATGGGCAAACTCCGAGCCTTGCGATTTGTGCACCGTCATCGCATACACCGTTTCGTGCACCGGTAAACGACTCGTCAGATAGGCGCGCACACTGCCATCGGGCATTTCAAACCACACCCGCAGTCGTCGCTTCCCTTCGCGATCATAGTCTTCCAGCGTGATCCCGATGTCCCCGTTAAACAGCCCCAAGGCGCTATCATTTTGCATGATCATCACCGGCCGCCCCGGATACCAGCGGCTTTGCTCATCGCGCCGGATCAAGCCCGCCTGCTCTAAGGCTTGTTCAATACGCTGATTCAGGCCACTGACCCCAAACGGCCCTTCGCGCAGCGCGCACAATAACTGAAACTGGCCAAACTGGTGCAAAATAGCGCGCACCGCCGACTCATCCAGCAGACTGCCCTCTGGGGATGCCTCCAGCAAAGAGCGCACTGCCGACAAATAGGGGCGATAACCACTCACACACTGGCGTAGCAATTGCGGGTATTCTTGCGCAGTCCACGTCTGCTCACTCAACGCGCAATAATGCAAATCGGCACTGCTGGCGCTATTGCTCAATAATGCCTGTACCGCCTCTGCATCGCCTACGTTTACTGCACTGGCTAGCTGACCAATGCCAGAGCCAGCGGCAAAGCGATAACTTTTACGCAGCAAACAAATCTGATCGCGCAGCGGCTCGCCGCGCGGCTGCACATAGGCCGATAAATCACTGCCAGTGAGCGCGCCAAGGCGTTCGGCTTGCGCAGGGCTATAGCCTTGCTGCGTAAGCTGACAGATATCGCCTAAAATCGCCCCCGCTTCTACCGAGGCTAACTGATCGCGATCGCCCAATAAAATCAAACGCGCATGCTCCGGCAAAGCTTCGACCAAGCGCGCCATCAAAGACACATCCACCATCGAGGCTTCATCCACCACCAGCAGATCCAGATGCAGACGGTTATCACGATGATAGCGAAAACGGCTGCTGTTCGGCTGCGCCCCCAGCAAACGGTGCAGGGTTCCCGCCTCCGCCGGAATACGCTCACGGATCGCCTCCGGCACCGGCAAACTGGCGCGCGCGGCGCTGATTGACTCACTTAAGCGCGCCGCGGCTTTACCGGTCGGCGCCACGAGTTTGATCCGCAATTTGTGCTCACCGGCTTGCAGCAATAACGCCGCCAACATCCGAGTCACGGTAGTGGTTTTACCGGTACCGGGGCCGCCCGAGATCACGGCCATGCTGCTGGTACACGCCAGCGCAGCAGCGGTTTTCTGCCAATCGACTTCCGCAGTCTGCGGTTCGGTACGCGCAAACAGGGTATCGAGCATGCCGCGTAATGGCGCGCTCGGCGTATGTTGCTGTAACAGGGCGCTTTGCTGCACGCTGCGTTGCAAGAAAGCGATGATCTGCCCTTCGTCCTGCCACAAGCGGTGCAAATAGAGATAATCGCCATCCAAGACCAGTGGCGTTGGCTGAGAGCCATCCCCGATGGCAGGACAGGTGCGTAGTAACGCTGGCCACTGCGCAAGTGGCAGCAGCCCGATGGCTTGCCATAGATGTTGCGTATCGCGCAAACCAAATAAGCGCTGTGGATGCAAGCGGCGCAAATCCAGACAAATATGCCCGCTACCGGCCGCAAAACTGGTCATCGCCGCAACTAAAGCCAGTAATGGGCCTTGCGGTGCAGGTAAGTCGGCCGCCAGATAGCGAGCAAATTGATAATCCAATGGCCGGATCACCTGCTTGGCCACCAGCGCTTGTAATTCTTGTAGCATCTGCGCTCTCCTTATTCGCCAGCGACAGCGGCGTCACTCGACGCGGCAAACAGTTGATCCAATTCGTTAATCAGCTGCACATCGGGCCGACAATGGAACACGCCGTTCGCGCCATGTTGCTCATCACCGTTAGAATCCGCCCCTTGCATGCCACGTAAAAACAGGTAATACACTCCACCGATATGACGCTCATAGTCGTAATCCGGCACGCGTGTTTTCAAATAGCGGTGCAGTGCCAAGGTGTACAGCTGATATTGCAAGTCATAGCGGTGATCGAGCATGGCGCGTGCCAGCGCATCCGGGGCGTAATCGGCCGCCGCATCGCCCAAATAGTTGGACTTATAATCGAGCACATAAAAGCGCCCCTGCCAGCGAAACACCAAGTCGATAAAGCCTTTAAGCATGCCTTGCACGTTGGCAAACTCCAGTCGCTGCGGCGCTTGGCGCGTGAGCGGATCGTAGCGCCGACACAGGCTATCTAGCCGCGCAGCGTGCAGTGGAGAGTCAATCGGCAGGTAAAACTCCAACTCCACACGCCGATCTTGTGGCCCGATTTGATTGAGGGTTAACGCCTCACCATCGAGCGGGGTCGATAGCACCTGCGTCAACCAATGCTGCAATACCGGCTGCCATTGAGCGTCCAGCCCGTGGGCGTCGCTCATCAGCGCCAACGGCTCAGACCACGTATCCGGAGCAGTAAACTCTAAGGTTTCAAACAAGCTGTGCAAAAACGTCCCTGGGCGAGCGCCGCGCGGGAAGGTAAACGGCGAGTATTCGATTTCTGGCACGTCTGGCTCGGTTGACTGCGCGGGATCGATTGACGCAAGTGCATTGGAGTCTGCATCTGACGTGAGCTTACCAGCCCAGTCACTTTCTTTATCACTGGAGCTATCAACGGCACTATCAATGGCGAGCGTACCGAGCCACTCGGCGGCCATATCAGCCTCGGCAACCGCCAACACAGTGCTATTTTCTGGACTCATCGCCGACTCTGCCGCGAGCGCCGCCGCACTGACCGGTTGCTCGCCGGCGGCGTCCTGATCAAAATGCGGTAGCCAGTCCACCGCTTCTTGGTGACGGCTTAAGTGCGAGTAGCTGGTGATCCACCAGTTACGGTCGATATGACCGGTAAACTGCGCGGCGGCCAAGGTCGGCGCGCTTTCGCTCACCGGTGGCATAAATTGCGCCGCCTCAGGCAAACCGGCAAGTGCCACATTACCATTCCCCACTTCACAAAGATGACGGCAGCAGCTATCCAGCAAGGCGGCATCACCGGCTTCGCCGCGTTGCAGCAAATAGCCAAACGCGCTTTGGTGTACATCGGTGCTGTCACGCTTGCCATTACCCACCGTCAGTGCCGCGACGCCCACTTGGCAGTGATAAATCGCGCGGGTCAGCGCAACGTAAATCAGGCGGATATCTTCGGCCAAACGCTCATATTCGGCGCGCTCCGCCGCGAGCGGATCGCCGGTTAAATCCAGCACCGGCTGTAAGCTGTCATCGTGGTACAAACTGCCATCAGCTTTACGAAAACCGCAAGCAAAGGGCAGCCATACCAGACCGTATTCCAAGCCTTTGGATTTATGGATGGTGACGATTTTGACCAGATGGGCATCGCTTTCCAAACGCAGTTGCTGCTCATCGCTACCGTAAGCCGGCTCAGCCAGTTGCAGCGCGAACCAGCGCAGAAGTGCATGCTCACTATCTAACTCGGCGGCCGCTTCTTGCAGCAGCTCGCCCAAATGCAGCACGTTGGTCAACCGGCGCTCACCGTCAGCGCCCGCTAACAGCGTTTCCGCCAATTCGCGCTCGCGCAGTACCAGATGCAGCATCGGCAACACGCCTTGGCGCTGCCAGCAGCGGCGATACATTTCGAACTCCGCGACCACCTTTTCCCAGCGCTCTTCATCTTGGTTGAGCGCATCTAATTGGGCGGCACTCAGCCCCAGTAAGCTACTGGCCAGAGCCGCGCGCAGTAAACGCTCTTGTCCCGGTTGTAAACAGGCTTGCAGTAAGCGCAGCAAATCGGTGGCTTCCGCCGTACCAAATACGCTATCGCGGTTTGACAGATACACCGAAGAAACACCGCGCGCGCTCAGGGCTTGTCGCACTAAGGCCGCTTCACGGCCAGTACGCACCAGCACGGCGACATCTTGCGCCTGTACTGGCCGAACTTTATCTCCGCGCACAATCTGCCCACGCCCTTCGACGCCAGCTTGTAGCCAACCGGCGATGGAGTTGGCGCACGCCGCCGCCATCTGCTGTTGGTAATCGCCGCTGTTACAGCGCTCCCCCGGCAAACGACACAACGTGAGCGCCGGTTGCACTTGCTGCTCGAGCGTGAAATGCAACCCATTGGCCGCCGGCGATGCTTGTACCGGCGAAAACGGGATATCGGCGCGGAATAAAAATGGATCTGGCGAGAGGCTAAACAGGCGATTGACCGCATCCACCATCCCCGCCGACGAGCGCCAGTTGGTGTCTAGCGTATAGTGGGCACTTACATTGCGACGCGCCTCGATGTAGGTAAAGATATCCGCGCCACGAAACGCATAGATAGCCTGCTTCGGGTCACCAATCATCAATAAACCGGTATCACTGCGCCCACCATACAGGGTATGGAAAATGTGGTATTGCTGCGGATCGGTGTCCTGAAATTCATCAATCATCGCCAACGGATAACGCTGACGGATAGCCTCAGCCAGCGCCGGACCACTTTCTTGCTGCAGCGCCTGCGACAAGCGCGTCAGCAAGTCATCAAACGACATCTCACCGCGCTCAAGTTTATGCCGCTGCATCGCGCCGCGTAACTCAGCGATAGCCTGCGCCAGCACGATATCGCGCAAAGTAAGTGTTTGCTCACACAGCTGCTCAACCTGGTCAAATAAGGCTAGCGACGGGCATTCGCCTTTTTTCGTCGCCTCGTGCAACCGCGACTGTGCAAAGCGTGCCAGCGAGTCAGGATAGCGATAATCACGAGTCGGCTGCATTGCCCATGCGGTGATTTCACCCACCCATTTGCTCACCCAATCGCCACGATACTTGTTCTTGGCAATTCCAGAGCTGGCAATCAGCGCCTCAATCTCACCCGCATTCGCCAGCCAAGCCTGCTTAAGTGCATCAAGCTGCGCGACAATCTGCTGATGGCGCGCCGCCAGATCGGTATCCTCGCCATGCCGATGAATGCGCGGTGCCGGTCCACTTAAGTAACGCACTACCTCATGTTGCAGCGCTTCAGGTGAAGCCCACTCTTGGCTGATCACCGCCGCCATATCGCGCGACAGCGGATAAAAATGACGTCGCCAAAAGTCCGTGACCACCTGCCGCACCAAGCTTTGCTCATCGGTCACCAAGGTTTGCTCAAACAAACTGCCGGACTCAAAGGCATTTTGCGTCAGCATCCGTTGGCAAAAACCGTGGATGGTGTAGATAGCCGCCTCATCCATCTGCCGCTCAGCCGCCAGCAAAGTCTGCGCCGCTTCAGTACAATCGGCGGGAGCAATATCCATCATCTGTGCCAACAACGGATCTTTTTTCCCTTTCTCCGCTAGCAACAGGTCTCGCAGCGCTGGCTGCTGCACCATTTGCATCAATAGCAAACGTCCTTCACGAATACGCGCGCGGATCCGCTCACGCAGCTCACCGGTTGCCGCCTCGGTAAAGGTCACCACCAAGATTTCATCGACCCGTAGCGGACGCGTAAAGGCGGCATCGCCGCCCAAACCGAGCAACAAGCGTAAATAGAGCGCCGCAATGGTATAGGTTTTCCCAGTACCGGCGGACGCTTCAATCAGGCGTTCGCCATATAAGGGCAGGCTAAGCGGATTCAGAGGTTGCGCAGTCATGCTAGATTCCTGTCTGACGGCGAGATAAAAAAGACTTCAATGTGAGTAGGTTATGATACCAGTGTGACCGATGATTAGGCCAAACGGATTCGGCAAGCGCTTCACAAAATCGCACCCGATAGCTAACTTCCCCAAAAATAAAAGCCGGACAAGCCGGCTTTTAATGCGCAGAGTTCTTAATGCTCAGAGCTCTTAATGTGCTGCGCTGTTACTGATTTTATCCAGCGCCTGTTGCAACGCCGATACCGAAGCCTCAGCACTCCACTCGGCCGGGTGAGCAAAGCCCTCTTTGCCTTTACCGCCTTGTACTTGCGACAGTAATGACAAGCCCGTACCGCGCATCACCGCCTTATGGTAGAAGCTGTACACCTGCGGCTGGGTTAGTTTTTCCAGAGCTGCAATCAGCTGCGCACGCCCATTAAAGGCCGCATTGCCACGGCTGAAATCACCACTCAAGCGCTGCGCTTCTTCATCCAGCGTTTGTGGTGGCTGGCGCAATTCATTGAGCAACGCATTTTTGAACTGGGCAAACTCCTCCGCCGGCATGCTCTGTAAACGCGCATCGGCTTGCTTGAAGAACGCCTGATAACGCTCGAACAAATAAGCGGGGGTCTTCTCTGGAGTTTGCAGAACAAAGTTCAGACCCCACTGGCGACCAACCGGCATCGCGTAACTGAATACCGCATAACCCAGTTGCTCTTTGGTGCGCAGCTGATTGAAGAACAACGGCTGCAAAATTTGTCCCAGCAGGGCCGCTTGCGCTTGGCTATCACGCTCGCTGTAGCCAGTCGGCACGTACAATGCCGCCAGCGCGGAGTCCGAGGCCGAGATGCGGCGTGCCAAATAACCATGATGCGCACGGCTCACCACCACGGTTTCGCCATACCACGCCTGCTTACCTTGGGTTTGCAGTTGTGATTTGATCTGTGTGGCCAGATTCTTCACCTGCTCTTCGCTGAAATTACCCACTGCCAACAAAGCTGGCGTAGATTGCTGCAGCAACTGCTGACGGTACTGCAACAGCTCATCCAGCGTGATGCTATCGAGCAGTGCTAAACGCTCGCTACGCTCAAAATACGGCACCGCCGAGAGTGATTGCAGCGGTTGCACCGCTTGCTGGTAAGCACGCATTTTCTCCACGGAGTCCAAACGATCGCGATACCACGCCTTCGCTTGCGCCAGCTGCGCCGCGGTTGGGTTAAAGTCGCGATAGCCTTGCAACAGCGCCAGCATCAGTTTTGGCAGATGCTGAGTAAAACCACTGGCGCTGACTTGCAGGCCATTGTCATTACCGCTGTTAAAGCTGATCCCGCCGATAGCCGCCTGATAGCTCAGTTCATCCAGTGACAAACTGGCCAAATAGTCAGTCAGGGCAAACAACACCTGATGGCGCGGGCTGTTATCGGCCTGCGGATTGCGCAGATCCAGCGTCACAACCCCTTTCGGCTCATCGACAAAGTACTGGCTCGGTGCCAACCATGCCTGCAGATCGTTTTTCGCGATCACCGCCACCGGTTGACCATTATCGGTTTTAACCGGTTTTTGCAGACTAAAATCATCTGGGATATACGGATTCAGCGCCGGCAGTTTCAGGTTCAAAGCCGCGCCTTGCTGCTGCCACAACGTGAATTGCTCTGGAGTAATCCGGCTTACCGAATACGGCGCATTCACAAAATAAGCTTTCTTGTTGTGCGGCTCTTGCGGGCTGATATACCAAATTCGTGCGTGCTGCGGCGTCATGCTCGCCAAGCGTTCACGGATCGCATTTGGGTCAAATTGATCGGCTAACACACCGGAGTTCAGCACATTTTGCACCGGAACCCGCAGCATGTTGTCGGATAAATCCTCCACATAGCTCATATCGCGCGTGATTGACTGATAACGGAAATCCAGCATCAGTACATCGGCAATCTCATCGAAATAACTCTTCTGAATGCCTTTTTGCTCCAGCTCACGCAGATAGCGGAACACAGACGCCACAATTTCATCGCGGTGCGCCAGACCTTTATCGGTCAGCGAAATGTAGATACTGAACGTACCGGCATTACGCGCCAACATCGGATCGGCATTGCTCTGAATGCCATCAGCTAACCCTTGGCGCAGCAGCCAGTCAGCCAACGTACCCGGGCTGCGGTTATCCAGCATGTAACCGATATAGGTGTTCACTTTATTGCGAAACGCGGCGCTGTCATTCGGGATAGTAAAATCAATGCGCAGTGCTTTGATTGGCTGCACCGGCACGTAGTGCAGGATAATCCCTTCTTCTTTTTCGGTGGTCAGCGGCACAGTCACTTGGGGCGCATTAATCTTATGATCGGCAATGCGACCAAAGCTGGCATCGGCCAGTTTCGCCATTTGCTCCAGCGGCTGGTTGGAGTACAGCACCGCTTGCATGATATTGGCCGAATAATAGCGCTGATAGAACTTACGCAGCTCAGCATGCAGCTTACTGTTCGGTTTATCCGACAGGGTTTCCAGATTGCCGCCGGAGAAGCGCGCCGTCGGGTGTTTCGGGTTCAGGGTTTCTGAATCCACCCCGGCCATACGCATGCCATCACGCGAACGCGCCATCACCAGCTCCGCATTCACCGCATGACGCTCTTTATCGCCATTTTTGGCATCCAGCAGCGGCTCGGCCAACGCATCGGCCAAGCGGTCAACCGCCGGATCAAAGGCGCTGTTTTCCACTTCCAGATAATACGAGGTGCGATACGGCGCAGTGCTGGCGTTATGGCTGCCACCGTTTTTATTCAGGAACAGGGAAAAGCCATCCGCTTCGGGATATTTCTTCGATCCCATCAGGATCATGTGCTCCAGATAGTGTGCCAACCCTAACTGACTGTTTGGATCGTCCATCGAGCCCACCGGCAAAGTGACCGCCGCCAAAGATTTCGTGGCTTTGGGATCGGACACCAGCAACACCGTCATGCCATTATCCAGACGGATCGGCTGATACTCGCGGCTATCGCGCTCACTTTTTTGTACCGGCTCAGGCAATACCTGCCAAGCCGCCAATGATTGCTGACTCCAAAGCAGCGGCAGGCAGACCAACAGACTCCATACCCACATTTTCCAACGCCACGGTTGGTTCAGTTGCCGCATCAGGCATCCTCCCTCTTTAACAGTTCAGGTCACGCACTCAAGTGCTGCATAACCGGTAATAAATAACGTGTGGCCTGCGCAGTAATTTGCGCCAGCGCATCGTCACTGAGACCACCGAACAAACGCTGCAAATACGGGTCTTCCCCTTCACCGTTATGTTGGTATCCGCCCAAATAACAATCGCGTAACGCCCGCAGGGCTTTTTGCTGACTCTCAGCATCGTCGGCTATCGCGCCATCACGATAACAGCGGCTAAGCCATGCCCAGCCGGTTTTCGGCAACAGTGACAACGGAGTCTGTAACCCCAGCTGATAGCCTTCCAGTAAGCACGTCAAATGCGCACGCGCCTCAGACTCCGCCAGTGGCGCAAAGGCATACTGACTCTCATCACGCCCCAGCATACGGCTCACGCCCGGCTCGACTGCGTGCTGATGGCACACTAGGCAATAGACCAGATGCTCCAACCATAAGTTCAGTGCATCTACAGCATTTAATGTGCCAGGACGCCAGCGCAGTAGTCCGTTATCTTGCACGCCTTGCAACCAACCGCGCAGTTGTAACGACGCGCTATCGTCGCCTAACTCCAGCTCTACTTCCCAATCGAAGGTGTCTTGTCGCTCATGGGCAATACGCGCTGACAAGGCCTGCATATCCGCTAACAGATTTTCCCAAATCAACTCGCCAAAGCTGCCGTACGGCAAACGCCCTTCGGCGCGCAGGCGGCGAAAAAACTGCTCAGGTGACTCGTGATTGAGCAAAATATTCAGCAGCTGCTGATTGATGCCATAGCGGCCTAGACCATCCAGACCAAACGGCTCATTATCCGGCACCCCTGCTTGCGGCGCGTCAAAACTGACGCGCAGGCGCTGGCGGAAAAACGCCCGAACCGGATGACGATAAAATTGCCGCACCGCATCGAGCTCCAGTTCGCACTCACCGGCTTCCGGCTGCCAACTTTGCGCCCAGAACGCCGGAGCCGGCGTTCCCGAACGGGATGCCGACGGCAGCCACTGCCCCGCAAAACTGCTCGGCGAGCTTGCCTCGGCGTTCGCCGCCGGCGCCGCACCACCTTCGTCTTTTGGCTCCGCCATAAAGTTACGTGGACTGAACGGCGTAAGTGTCTGTTCTGAGACTAAATGTGCCTGCAAATGCGGCTCGGCGTCAGTGTAAAGTTGTAACAACTTTTGCGGCGATGCACTGGAGGTCTGCGCCTCAGAACAAGCCGCTTTAATCGCGGCAGCATCCGCAGCCAAAATCCGACTTTGTAGCAAATAATCGAGCAATTCACTGACCAGTACCGACGGTGCTCGTGGCGTATTATCCTGCGCCGAACGCCCGACATAGCTGATATACAGCTGCTGTTGCGCGGACAAAATCGCTTCCAAAAACAGGTAGCGGTCATCATCACGCCGCGAACGATCGCCACGCTGACTACGCCCCGCCATCAGGTCAAAACCCAGTGGCGGCAGGCTGCGCGGATACACGCCATCATTCATGCCCAGCAAACACACCACTTTGAAAGGAATTGAGCGCATTGGCATCAGGGTACAGAAGTTCACCTGACCGGCCAGAAAACGCTGACTGATCCGCTCATTATCCAGTGCCGCCGACAGCGCATCACGCAATACTGCCAGTGATAACGGAGCATCAAAGCGAGCCAGCGCAGCCTGCTCCACCAGCCGCTCAATTTGGCGGGTGATCAGCGCCAATACCGGTTCGGTTTCGGTATCACTGACAAACAGCTGACTGAGAAAATCACTCAGCAGCGCCGCCCAAGCCTGTGGCGTGTGCGCGCGGCTGAAGGCTTGTCGCCACAGCGCCAAGGTTTCCAGTAACGCCGCCAATTGCCCCACCAGCGCGGCACGTAAACCCGACACCTCATCATAGGGTAGCTGATCATCGAACAGACCGCTGTCGGTGCGCATGGCATAACCCAGCAACATGCGCTCGACCCCAAAGCGCCAAGTATGGCTGCCGGTCACCGGTAAGCCCTCAGCGGCCACCGCCGCATCATCCAGCCCCCAGCGAATACCGGACTCCTCCACCCACTGGCGCAGCAACACTAAGCCCTGCTCATCAATGCCAAATTGACGTGCCAGCGCCGGCACTTCCAGCAACGCCAAAATTTCCTCAGCGGCAAAACGGCTATATGGCAGCTGCAGCAGCTGTAAAAAAGCCTGCAAAATCGGGTGCGCTTGACTGGCACTGCGGTCAGAAATGGAGAACGGAATTCGCTGTACCTGCTCACTTGCGCCAGTTTTCGCTCCCGCCGAAAATACTGCCTGAATGTAAGGGCTATAGCGGTTAATATCCGCCACCATCACCAGAATATCGCGCGGCGTCAGGTCCGGATCAGCTTGCAGAAGGTGCAGCAAATGGTCGTGCAGCACTTCCACTTCGCGCATCGGGCTATGACAGGCATTGATGCGAATCGAGTGATCGTTTTGCGCCACCGGATGGCGTGGATGCTCGACATCCGGCATCAACACCGTGCCGTCATCCAGATTTAAGATATCGCGCTGCAACTGATGCAGCAGATTATCGGTCTGTGGCTCAACGAACGCTTCAATGTCATTCGGCTCTAATTGCGCCAGCAGATAAAAGTTATCGCGCCCCAACTTGCCCATCGACGCGAGCAGCGGATTGCCAATATTCGGTGGTGGCAAAAATGGTCGCGTGGTATCCCCATCGCGAGAGCGCCATTGGCGAGCCACCCATTTCGGATCTTGAATATCGCCCCAATAATGGCGGCTTGGGTTGGTAAACATCAGGTGCACATCGCAGTGCAAGCTGAGCGCCTTGAGGGCGCTGAGGTATACCGGCGGCAAGGCCGAAATCCCGAAAATGAACAGCCGTTTGGGGATCCCTTGTGGGCGAGTGGGCGCCTGCTCGAGCGCTTGAATAAACTTTTGGTACAAGTTTGCTCGGTGCCAGTGTGGTTGACCAAGCTCGGCCGTCAAACGCACCAATTCACGCCACAATACCGGCTGCCACGGATGCTCATCAGCCAACTCGGCGACCGTTTCGCCGCGCTCCCAACTGGCAATCCACTCCGGGCGATACACCAAATATTGGTCAAACAAGTCCGCCACACGCGCTGCTAGCTGATACAGCTTGCGCTGGTTCTCATCGGCATGTAAATCGCCTTGCAGATAGTGGCGTAACGGCTCAAACAAAGGGTCATCTAGCTGCGCAGGCAACAGCGTCATCAGCTTCCACGTCATGGCCTCTTTGCCAAACGCACTTTGCTTCGGGATATCCGGCAACACGCAGGTAAACATGTTCCAGATAAAGGTCGCCGGCAATGGAAACTCCATGTTCGCGGCAATACCGAACTCCTGCGCGACCTGCAAACGCAGCCACTGCGCCATCCCCGGGCTTTGCACCAACACCACATCCGGTTCAAACGGATCGTCCAGCGGATTAAGCCGCATCAATTGACACAACAGGGATTTGAGCAGATCCAGCTGATTGGAGTGGTAAACAGTGAACACGGGTAACCCTCAGACATCCATGATGACACACGTTGTCAGCTAACCGCCGAGCGGCTGCCAATACCGATTATTTATTATGATGACAGATTCAGGCGACTAAAAGACAAAAAACACAAATAAAACATTAACAAGGAAGGGAAAAGGTAGCAGAAAATCAGGCCGATCACGCAACAAGCCACAAAACTCGCTTATTGCTATTACACGCCGTAGTCGCCGTGGCACCGCCTGTTTCATGTCACGCAAATTTCCGGCCAGCGCGCACAAATCGTCACGCACCGGCCCGAGATTAAGCAGTATTAACGTGGCATGTAAACTCGCTAATGCCCCGCACTCATAGACATCAGCGACATCAGTTCGTCATCCCTCAACGCTCTTTAATGTACGGCTTACCCACCGCTTTGGGCGCGACTGAACGGCCGATAAAGCCGGCCATCAAAATCACGGTCAGCACATACGGCAGCGCCGAGAAGACTTGGGTTGGCAATACGCCAATGCCCGGCACCGAGACCCCTTGCATACGAGTTTCCAGCGCAGTGAGAAAACCGAACAGCAAACAAGCCCACAATGTTGGCCACGGTCGCCACTTACCAAAAATGACTGCCGCTAACGCGATATAGCCTTGTCCGGCGGTCATCTCACGCCCAAAGCCCGCATTTTGCGCCACCGACAAATAGGCTCCGGCAAAACCGCACATTACCCCCGCCAACATCACGCCGCTATAGCGTAAACGCGCCACCGAAATCCCCGCGGTATCCACCGCATTTGGCTCTTCCCCCGCCGCACGCAGACGTAACCCAAAGCGCGTTTGAAACAGCACCCAGCCAGTCACCACCACCGCCACGAATGCCAGATAGACCAGCAAGGTATGGCCAGAAATCAGCTCTTCATACAACGGGCCGATAATCGGGACATGGGCTTTCATCCATTCGCTAGCTGGTAGGGTCTGCACCAAAAAACGCTGCCCGCTTTCCAGTGTTGGCGTCTGCCCACCACGCCCAAACCATGCATGCCCGAGCGTGATGGTCATCCCCGAAGCAAAGAAATTCACCGCCAACCCAGAAATCACCTGATCGCCGCGCTGATTGATACAGGCATAGCCATGCACCAGCGACAATAAAACCGATGCGCCAATGGCGGAAAACAGCCCCAGCCACACAGAGCCACTCACCGCCGACACCGCCGCCGCCATAAAAGCGGCAAACAGCATCTTGCCTTCCAAGCCGATATCCACTACCCCTGAGCGTTCCGAGAAAATCCCACCCATCGCAGCAAAAATCAGCGGTACCGCCAGACGCAACGAAGAATCTAGCGTAGAGAGAGTCCAAGTAAACACATCCATCAGCTTGGCTCCTTCGGTTCAAACCAGCGCTCAACCGGCACCCGAATCAATCGATCTAGCGCGCCGGTAAAGAAAATCACCAACCCTTGGATCACCATAATCAGCTCCGGATTAAGCTCCTGCATCTCAAATTGCAGCTCGGTGCCGCCTTGGTACAAGGCGCCGAACAGCAGCGCGGCCAGCACTACCCCAACCGGATGATTACGCCCCATCAAGGCTACCGCAATGCCTATAAAGCCAAAGCCATTAGTGAAGTTCATGATCAGGCGGTTTTGCGCGCCATACACCTCATTCACCGCCATCATGCCGGCCAAAGCCCCCGACAGCGCCATCACAATCATCACGATACGCGCCGTATCAATGCCCGCATATTCCGCCGCTTTCGGGTTTTCTCCCACCACCCGAATGGCATACCCCAAACGGGTGCGCCACACTAGCCACCACACCGCCCATGCCGCCAGCAAGGCCAACAATAACGATGGGTTAAGCAGGGAAAAGGGCAGCTCAATCCCATGTCCGGCGGCCCATTCATGCAACTTAGGGAAAACCGCCGAGGGCGCAAAATAGCGCGAATCAGTGGCATTACCGCCTAATTTGGCGATGTGCTCCACCACCAGATAGCCCATCAGTGAGGCCGCAATAAAGTTGAACATGATGGTGGTCACCACCGTGTGTGAACCGCGGCGCGCCTGCAACCAACCGGGGATCGCGCCCCACACGGCGCCAAACAGTGCGGCCATTAAAATCACGACCGGCGCCATTACCCACATCGGCCAACGCTGATCAAAGGCTAAGCACACCAATGTAATCCCAAGCCCGCCCAGATACGCCTGCCCTTCCCCACCGATATTGAATAACCCCGCCTTAAAGGCCAGCGCGACCGCTAATCCGGTAAAGATAAAGTTAGTGGCGTAATACAAGGTGCTCGACAAGCCGCCGTTTTGTAAATTCAGCGCCCCATCCACCATCACATCAAACGCCCGTAGCGGGTCTTCGCCCACCATCAGCACCACCAAACTGGAAACGCCCAGCGCCAGCAACAGCTGCAACAGCGGGATCAGTGCGCTACGTACCCACGCCGGCGCCATTTTTCCCTGCATCATGCCTTCTCCCCATCTTGCGACGCACGCTCGGGAAACTGGCTGCTGGTCATCAGCAAGCCGAGCTCCCGCTCATTGGTCTGCGCCGCTTTCACTTCCCCGGTGATCGCGCCATCGACCATCACCAAAATACGATCGGCCAGCGCCATAATTTCATCCAACTCGACCGACACCAGTAGCACCGCCGCGCCAGCGTCACGGGCTGCAATCAAATTACGATGGATAAATTCAATGGCGCCGATATCCACCCCGCGGGTGGGCTGGCCAACCAATAAGACCTGCGGCTGACGTGACATTTCACGTGCCAAAATCAGTTTCTGCTGATTACCGCCGGAAAAATTGGCGGTTTTGAGGGAAGGTTGTGGCGGACGCACATCATGCGCCTGCATCAGCGCCTGAGCTGCATTCTCAACACGGAGCGGATCGAGCGAGTGACGCCCATACGCCGCATCATACTGGTAACCCAAGATGGCGTTTTCCGCCGCCGAAAAACTTTTCACTAAGCCTTGCCGCAGACGATCTTCCGGCACATGAGCCACCCCGAACTGACGCAGTTGCCGCGCATCGCGCCGATCCTTGGGGCCCAGATTCAGATTGCCTTTTTGCGTGGTCAGTGTCAGCTCACCGATTTGCGGTGTCAGAGTTCCAGCCAACACTTCCAGCAGCTGCGACTGGCCATTTCCCGACACACCGGCGATCCCTAAAATCTCACCGGCACGCAGTGCAAAACTGACATCCTTCAAACGCCACACGCCTTGCGGATCGCGATAGCTTAAGTGCGATGCGCGCAAACAGACCTCACCAGGGTGGCTCGGCGCTTTATCGACCCGCAGCAACACTTTGCGCCCAACCATCAACTCCGCCAAGGCCGGTGGCGAGGTTTCCGCCGTTCGGCAATGCGCCACCATCTCACCGCGACGCATCACAGAGACCGCATCAGTGATCGCCATGATCTCTTTAAGCTTGTGGGTGATCAGCAAGATCGTTACTCCTTGCGCACGCAAGGTATGTAAAATCGCAAATAACTGCTCGGCTTCTTGCGGCGTGAGGACCCCCGTCGGTTCATCCAAAATCAAAATGCGCGCCCCGCGGTACAGCGCTTTTAAGATTTCCACCCGCTGCTGCATGCCAACCGGTAACTCGCCAACTACGCTGTCGGGATCGATAGCCAAACCATAACGCGCCGCAATCTCCTCCAACGCCTGACGCGCCTGACGACGGCTATGACGCAGCAACGCGCTGCTCTCCGCCCCCAGCATGACGTTTTCCAGCACCGTAAAGGTTTCCACCAGCATAAAATGCTGATGCACCATCCCAATTCCGCAAGCAATGGCTTGCTGGGAGTTATGGATAGTGGCCGGTTGACCATCAATCAGGATCTCGCCACTATCGGCTTGATAAAAGCCGTACAGGATAGACATCAGGGTTGATTTGCCGGCACCATTTTCACCGACAATGCCATGAATAGTACCTGCCGTAACCTGCAGGCAGATATCGTGGTTGGCCACCACCGAACCAAAGCGTTTGCTGATGTGGCGCAGCTCAATAGCCAACGCCCCTTGCTCAGGCTTTGCTAATGACTCCGGTAACGGCTGGGAGGGTTGTTGCATCCGCCAAGTCCTTTGATCACAACAGCCGGACATCATGTCCGGCAGAACAACATTCGATCACCGGTAACGCACTCATTCACGACAGCGCTACCGATACCGCTTAACGACATGCCTAGCGCATCACCACGCATCACACATGCCAGAGCCTCAGCGCCTTAGTATTGGCAGGACTGCGTCAGATTGTAATCGTGCACTTTCACCTTGCCATCGATCACCGCTTGACGCAGATCGTTCATCTGTTTTTCCATCTCTGGCGTCACCAGTGGACGGTTGTATTCATCCAAAGCCCAACCAACGCCTTGCTCTTTCAGCCCCAGAGATTGCTCACCGGCGGTGAATTTGCCGTCTTGCGCATCTTTAAAGGCATTGTAGACCGCAACGTCGACCCGCTTAACCATCGAAGAGAGCATCACCCCCGGATGCAGGTAGTTCTGATTAGAGTCGACCCCGATAGCATATTTCTTGCCATCCGCGGCAGCCTGATAAATTCCAACCCCCGTGCCGCCCGCCGCAGCGAAGACGACATCCACCCCTTGGTCAAACTGGGCTTTCGCCAGCTCCGCTCCTTTCGTCGGATCGTTCCACGCCGATGGGGTCGAGCCGGTCATGTTCACTTGCACTTTCACCGCCGGCTGCTGATATTTAGCCCCTTGCTCAAAGCCACAGGCAAAGTTACGGATCAGTGGAATATCCATGCCACCGATAAATCCCACATGCTGGCTCTGCGATTTCATCGCTGCCAGCGCGCCGACTAAAAAGGCCCCTTCTTGGTCTTTAAACACCACCGAACGGACATTCGGCATATCCAACACCGCATCAATCAGCACAAACTGTGTGTTAGGGAACTGCTTCGCCACTTTTTCAATCACCGGAGCTTGCTGGAAGCCCACCGCCACAATCGGGCTAAAACCCTTTTGCGCCATACGCAGCATCGCTTGCTCACGCTGCGCTTCATTGGTTATCTCGAACTCACCGTAGTTAATGCCAGTTTCTTTCTTAAACTGCTCCGCCCCGTTATAGGCTGACTGGTTGAACGATTTATCAAATTTGCCGCCCATGTCATAAATGACCGAGGGCTTGAGGGGTTGAGCGTGGGAGGAAAAAGAAACTGCCATCGCAATAGCAAGATATGAGATCGCATTCCATTTGCGCATACATCACTCCATGAATTAGCCGAATAAAACTGCAATACGTGTACAGATAATACTCTGCTCTCCAATCTCAGCTACTCATCAAGCATGTTAAGTGTGCACAACATCACATTCATTCATGGCAGCCGTAGCACTAAGGCACATAATGTTGGCCCGTAGCTAGACTGCGTGAAAGGCTGACTTTTCCTGCTTCATCTTTATACGCAAAATTGATGTTAACGGTATATTTAAAAACATCTAGCGCCGTATTCGGACAAGATAAGGAACAGTGTTGTGAAAAACTGTACCCGTTTACACTGAACAATGTAGGAAGTGAACTACCGCTGATACATTGATTACTAGGTGCACATTTAGCATCTTTTTTTCTGATTTCCTTCGATTTACTCTGCACTTCATCTAATACATTATTTGCAGCCTCCGTAGCAATCAACGTCATGTTGGAAAACTCCAACGTTGTTGACTGTTTTATTTGGTAGCCAATCAAAGCACTGGTTGATACACCCAACACCAATACAGCGATGAGAACCTCTATCAGACTAAATCCTTTTTTATTGATAAAAGTCATACCAGGTTCCTTTCATTGCCATTGCACCGATATCAATTTTTTTCTCCACATCTAGAAGCTTGTGGTAATCATAATAAAGGGTGAAAGCACCATCACCATTGGATACTTTTGCGTCAGAAATAAAAGAACCTCTAATAACTAATGACCCTCTAAAATCAAATTTCAACGATAACTGCTCGCTTACTGGTTTTGGCCTTGAATCAATAAATGCCATCAAGCCATCAACCGTCATAGCTACGCCAGCAGGCGCAGTAGTCAAGGTAACTGACTCATTACCTTTCGATTTACTGATCACCAATAACACATTATTCATGCTTGATGTTTTAAAAGCACAACTACTTGCTCCTGCTCCTAGATCTATCCAGATAGATTTATTATTTAGATCAATAGGCAATTGTTCACAAGAAGAAACTTGAATGTCAAATACATTCTTATTTAGCCCAGATAGATAATGCGATGATGGTGAACCACCATTAAAAGTCACACTTTCTTTATTGGCTAAATTATATTGAGCACATAATCTTACCTGCTCACTCGTCAACGGAGGTTTACAGACTTTGGCTTGACCAGAGGATATCACTCCAGAAGGCGGAAATGGCGCTGCAGTATGGGGAGGTGTATATGCTGTCATATCGGATGATGCATTAGATGAACCATTAACCGTAAAATCAACATCTCCTCCCGCAATCAATCCAGCATCAGGTGCTGTAGAATATCCTTTCGAAACAATCACGGCTTGTGACGCAAAAACAGTACCTATATGGTCTTTATCAGACTCTTGGTTATAGCTATACGATTCAATAGAATGGAATACGCTGCCTAATTTATTAATTGGTTTTATTTTTACTAGGTTACCGCAGTCAACGATTACATCTGATGTATTAGAAATATTGTTATTTTTTATCCAACTAACTGCACACGCTATACCAGATTGAGAAATATTTTTATTTTCTAAATATCGAATCCGATCCTGATTGGTCTGCACCATCGAGTTGACCATCGCACCATATCCCAAAATCGACACAGCGACCACCGCCATCAACATTAATGTTACTGTCAATGTTGCAAACCCTTTTTCAGGCGTACTGGTTAATTTCATCATTGTGCAGGATTCTCCAATGTCACTATTCGAGTGAGAGTGACAACTCTGACGCTATCTTTTATTCTTCCAGTAATTTCAATTTTAAATGCCGGGAAATACAATGCTCCTTTACCATTGCCTATAAAATGCTCGGTATAATTCGTAATCTCTTTAACCGAAAAGGCATCGATAGCAATATTTTTTTTCGTCACAGATGTCCAGTTGTTAGCCGAACTGCAAAAGCCATTGTTTTTATCAGCGAACAACCATGCGGCACATCCATCTCCGCTTCCTGTTGGCTTCTCACATGTATCAATAGCCGTTCGCGTTACACCAGTTTCTCGAGTAGCAATATAGCCATCACCATCACGCCCCTTGATCCAGCGATAACCGAATATCTCATCCGTTACGTTTTTAGTGTTATTTAATATTTTTCCTGTTGTCGCATCAGTAGTGACACAAGGTGTTCCGTTATTAGCCTTTCCAATACACCCATCTTGATTTAGGTCATAGGTAAGGAGCACACAAGCCTGATTAGTACCTAAATCAGTAAAGGTCAAAAAACGATGAAATTCTGTTTTCCCCGTTAATGCTACTGATTCTGCCGTCAGAGAGCTTTGAGATACAGGTAGAAGGGATGTGATATGTGTTACGTTACTGTCGGCTAAAGACACTTTCCCTGGCATAAAAAATCCGGCACGCTTAATATCTCGCTCCATCAGCTCAAGGATTTCATTAATTGCTGTATCTACTTTATTGTTCTCTTGTACTGTCGTTTGAAACGAAACTACCGATGACAGTACGGCACCACTAGCAAGAATAATTAAAGAACCAATAAGTATAGAAACCATCAATTCTATTAGCGTAAAGCCTCGAGTCATTTTGAGCGTCTCTCAAAGTTAATTCCGCCATAACCATTAACTGAGAAATCAAACAATGTTTTGTCGTTTTCCAAAACAAGATTAACTTGATTAACCACTGTTCTCCGACCACCATTAATTTCCATGTATTTTTTAAAACCAGACAGAGGCTGATATTGCCTCAACGCAACATTCCCTCCTGACATCAACATCAATCGATAAGGATAATCACTAGACTTACACAATTTTTTAATCTGACCATCATTGATATCAATCATAGCTTTAGATGATGTCAGGCATAAGCTATCATTAACATATCCGATATAAATATAATTTTTACGTCCTTCGCGAAATGCGATATTTTGAACCTGAAGTAAGTATGCATAAACATTATTTGCTACTTGTTCTAACTGACGATCATCACGCAGCTGCCTATATGATGGTAAAGCAACAGATAACAATACTGTCACCACGGCCATTGCAACCATCAATTCAATTAGTGTCAGCCCTTTCTGCATGACTCTCTCCTTATTATTCGCTACTATTATCGCCTACAGCTTAAATAAAACGAGCAATCACACATTTTACTTAGAGATGGATTCCAATTATTAGGGAAATAGCATGAAAAACGGTTTCACACTTATTGAGCTTATGATTACTGTTGCAGTTATTGCCATAATTTCTGCAATCGCGATTCCGTCTTATCAAAATCATATCCTGAAATCACGACGCTCAGAGGCCATAACACAACTACTGCAAGCACAACTTAAACAAGAAAAACAATGGTTAACCTCCACCCCACACAAATACTCAAATAACATCAACGAACTCGGTATTAGCAACAGTAGCTATTACACATTTAGTACTGAAGCTCAGGATAATGGCTATCAACTGAAAGCCACCGCAAAAGGTTCACAGCTCAAAGATAGCGCTTGCCTAAGCCTCACTATCAATCAACACAGTGATAAAACACCAAGTAATTGCTGGGAGTAGCCAAGTCTCCTCCCAACCAAGGGCCATAAATGTGGATGTTTACGCCTTACACTGCGGACGCCGCCCTGCTGCATGCGCTTGTTGCATCAACGGTAAAGCTCTAGCTTCCCATGCTTGTAGTTGGCTGATGCGGGTCTGACTCGACGGGTGCGTGGAGAGCAGCGCAACTGGCGCAGTGCCTTCTTGCGCCGCCATGCGCTGCCACAAAATCACGGCCTGACGCGGGTCAAAACCGGCCTGTGCCATCAAGGTTAAGCCTAAGTCATCGGCTTCACTTTCTTGCGCTCGGCCATACGGCAACAGCACACCGACCTGAACCCCTAAGCCAAGCGCCGCCATAGCCTCTTGCCCGTATGCCTGCTCACCTAATACCGAGCCGGCGATGTTCATTCCGAGGGCCGCCAGCTGTGAGCGCGATAACCGCTCATTACTGTGCTGCGCCAGCACATGCGATACTTCATGGCCAATCACGGTCGCCAGCTGATCTTGATTTTCAGCCACCTTCAGCAAGCCGCTGTAAACGCCAATTTTTCCGCCCGGCAGAGCAAACGCATTAACCTCTGGGCTATCAAACACCACCACTTCCCACTGCTGAGCACTAACTGCCGGATCGCCGGTATAAGCCGGCAAGGCCGAAGTCACCGCATCGGCGACACACTGCACATAGCGGCGAGTTCGTGCATCTTTCACCACCGGTTGCTGCTGTTTTAGCTGACTAAACGACTGTTCGCCTAACTCCGCCATCTGCGCCGGTGAGTACATCAACACTTGCGAACGACCAGTCGGCGATGAAGCACAACCGGCTAGCCCGCAGGCCAATAACGATACCAACACGCTGCGTTTGAGTATTTTGTGGACTGAAGGAAGACATCCCTGCTGCATAACAAACTCCGTCAGGTTTTCCTAAGCTAACCATTGAGGTGAGATTTACTGCTGCGCACATTACCGCCCAGCTCAGCGAACTGCAAGCGTAGTACTAGCGCAGAGGATTGATGATAATTTGTCCACTGCAGTCGTGCGGAGTATGCTGAAAGAATAAGCCTACGCAGGGAGTCGACATCATGGAGCAGAACCCGCAATTAGCCCCGTTCTGGACACTACTGATCGCACTGTGTCTGGGCGCGGTCATCGGTCTACAGCGCGGTTGGACACTACGCAATGAAGAAACTGGGCGACGCATTGCGGGGATCCGCACCTACTCACTGATCGGGCTAACCGGCGGGATCAGCGGCTTACTGTCGCGCGCCTTCAGCCCGCTCGTCTTAGGTTTTGTACTGCTGGCGCTGGCAGCAATCATTGCACTGGCCTACCACTATCGCCAACAGCAGCACATGAATCTCAGCATTACCGACTCAGTCGGCATGCTACTCACTTGCCTGCTTGGTGCGCTGGCCACCGCCGGCTATCCGCTGTTGGCCGCGCCGGCGGCCGTACTGACCACGCTGATTTTGGATAACAAGCAAGAGCTGCACAATGCACTGCAAAAATTACAAGAGTACGAATTAGATGCAGCTCTGCGCCTGCTGCTGATCTCGGTGGTGATGCTCCCGCTGCTGCCCAATGAAGGTTTTGGCCCTTGGCAGGCCATTAACCCGTACCAGATTTGGTGGATGGTGGTGCTAATTGCGGGGATCTCATTTATCAGTCACTTCGCCATCAAAATCGGCGGTCCGCAAAAGGGTATTCTCTTTACCTCGGTCTGTGCGGGGTTTAGCTCCTCTACGGCACTGACGCTGCAATTTTCCCACCTGTCGCGCCAAGAGCCTGAACTGAGCCCACTGCTAGCCAGCGGAATTTTGCTCAGTTGCGGCACCATGTTTCCGCGCGTTCTGCTCGTCTGCTTTGTGCTCAATCCAGCGCTATTCCGTGAGCTGTGGCCGGCGATGCTGCTAATGATGCTTGGCTTTTATCTGCCGGCCTGCGTTATCTGGTGGTGTCACCGCCACCAGCAATATCAGCAACCAGCCAGCAGTCAAAACCCGCTGTCGCTCTCGGCGGCACTGTTTTTCGGCTTATTGCTGCTGCTGATTATTGTCCTGTCCAAAGCGTTAGGACTGTGGTTTGGTCAAGCGGGCACCTTGCTGCTGGCTGCGATATCAGGTTTAACCGATGTGGATGCCATCACGTTGGCCCTCGCGCAGCAAAGCCGGCACGGTGCGCTGACCATTGCGGTACAAGGGATTTTTATTGCTGCTGCCGTCAATAGCGTGGTCAAGATGGCCATGACTGTGTTTATCGGTAATCGCCGATTGGGATTTTTGACCGGCGCACCGGTACTGCTTTCGGTACTCGCCGGCAGTCTGCTCTTGCTGCGCACCTTTTAATGTGCCGGTAATGAACACGCGCGTTAACAGGAGCAGAGATAAGGAAAAAAGAAAGGAAAAACCTGCGTCTTAAGCATCGGCAAAGCAAACAAAAAAACAGCCATCGCCCAACTAACACGCATAAAATAACGCGCATAAAAAACCCCGTCACGCCAAGGCGGACGGGGTTTTCAGTCAGCTATCTTCTCTAATCGTCTAAAACTTCACGCACTAGCGTCTTAACTCGTTCTCACCTCTCGGCACCACGATATGACACCGTGAGATGATAGAACTGCGCTTAGCGAGTCAGATCGTCGAAGAATTTCTTCACGCCATCAAGGAAGCTTTTTTCTTTCGGGCTATGCTTGCTGCGAGCATCACCGGTGAAGCTCTCTTCCAGCTCTTTGAGCAGCTCTTTTTGGCGCTCGCTCAGTTTCACTGGCGTTTCCACTACCACGCGGCACATCAGATCGCCCACTGCGCCACCACGGACAGATTTCACGCCCTTACCACGCATACGGAACATACGGCCAGTCTGGGTTTCGGCTGGGATCTTCAGGTTAACCCGACCATCCAAGGTTGGCACTTCAACTTCGCCGCCCAATGCTGCCATGGTGAAGCTAATCGGTACTTCACAGTACAGGTTGTTGTCTTCACGTTTGAAGATTGGGTGATCTTTAACGTGTACCTGTACATACAAGTCGCCAGCTGGCGCGCCAAACTCACCGGCTTCGCCTTCACCGGACAGACGAATGCGATCGCCAGTGTCCACCCCTGCCGGGATCTTAACCGACAGTGTCTTGGTCTTCTGCACACGGCCTTCACCGTGGCACTTGTTGCACGGATCTTGGATGATCTGGCCACGACCATGACAGGTTGGACAGGTCTGCTGCACCGCGAAGAAGCCTTGGCGCATCTGGACTTGGCCGGCACCGTGACAGGTCGGGCACGTGGTAGCCTTAGTACCGGCCTTAGCACCGCTACCATCGCAAACATCACAAGCTACCATGGTCGGTACCTTGATCTCTTTGGTTACACCTCGAACCGCTTCTTCCAGAGTCAGTTCCATGGTGTAACGCAGATCCGCACCACGGCTGGCACGTTGCGAACGGCGGCCGCCACCGAAAATGTCACCAAAAACATCACCGAAAATATCGCTGAAATCTGCACCGCCGCCAAAACCGCCTGCGCCGCCCATGCCACCTTGCTCGAACGCCGCGTGACCATACTGGTCATATGCCGCTTTCTTTTGAGCATCCGTTAAGATCTCATACGCTTCTTTAATTTCCTTGAAGCGGTCTTCGGATTCTTTGTCGCCCTGATTGCGGTCCGGGTGATATTTCATTGCCAGACGCTTGTACGCCTTTTTAATTTCCCGTTCATCCGCCTCGCGGGAAACTCCCAGAATCTCGTAATAATCGCGCTTCGCCATAATCTCTTTCACCTGCCCCTACATGAATGTACGGGCGCAGGATCTGCATCCAACGCCCGTACCATGTTCTCACAATCCCTTTATCAAGGAATTATTTTTTGTCTTTAACTTCTTCGAACTCAGCGTCAACAACGTCATCGTCTTGTTTTGCTGAGCCGGTATCCGCGCCGGATTGAGCCTGAGCTTGTGCTTGCGCTTCTTGCTGGCCCAGTTCCATCAGCTTGGCAGATGCTTCAACCAGAGCTTGAATTTTCGCTTCGATGTCGGCTTTATCTTCGCCTTTCGCCGCTTTTTCCAGCGCAGTCAGCGCTTCTTCGATCTTGGTCTTTTCATCTGCTGGCAGCTTGTCACCCAGCTCGGTGATTTGCTTACGGGTACCGTGGATCAGGTGATCCGCTTGGTTACGGGTCTGTACCAGCTCTTCAAACTTACGGTCAGCATCCGCGTTAGCTTCAGCATCACGTACCATTTGTTGGATTTCTTCATCGCTCAGACCAGAAGATGCCTTGATGGTGATCTTCTGCTCACGACCGGTGTTCTTGTCTTTAGCAGACACGTGCAGGATACCGTCGGCATCGATATCGAAGGTGACTTCGATCTGCGCTGTACCACGTGGTCCTGGCTGGATACCTTCTAAGTTGAACTGACCCAGAGACTTGTTATCACCGGCACGCTTACGCTCACCCTGCAGAACATGGATGGTTACTGCAGTTTGGTTGTCCTCAGCAGTAGAGAACACTTGGCTGTGCTTGGTCGGGATAGTGGTGTTCTTCTCGATCAGCTTGGTCATCACGCTGCCCATGGTTTCGATACCCAGAGACAGAGGTGTTACGTCCAGCAGCAGTACGTCTTTCACGTCACCGGCCAGAACACCACCTTGAACCGCCGCACCGATAGCTACTGCTTCGTCTGGGTTCACGTCTTTACGTGGCTCTTTACCAAAGAATTCAGCAACTTTCTTCTGAACCATTGGCATACGAGTCTGACCACCCACCAAGATCACATCATCGATCTCAGAAACAGACAGGCCGGCATCCTGCAGCGCAACTTTCAGTGGCTCCAGAGAACGCTGAACCAGATCTTCAACCAGTGATTCCAGTTTGGCACGGGTCACTTTGATGTTCATGTGCTTAGGACCGGTGGCATCTGCAGTGATGTACGGCAGGTTCACGTCGGTCTGCTGTGCAGAAGACAGCTCGATCTTGGCTTTTTCTGCTGCTTCTTTCAGACGCTGCATCGCCAGTGGATCGTTACGCAGGTCGATACCCTGCTCTTTCTTGAATTCGTCTACCAGATAGTTGATCAGACGGTTATCGAAGTCTTCACCACCTAAGTGAGTATCACCGTTGGTTGCCAGTACTTCGAAAGTCTTGTCGCCATCCATCTCGTTGATTTCGATAATGGAGATATCGAAAGTACCACCACCTAAGTCGTACACAGCGATGGTGTGATCACCACCTTCTTTGTCCAGACCGTAAGCCAGTGCCGCAGCAGTTGGTTCGTTGATGATACGTTTTACTTCCAGACCTGCGATACGGCCGGCATCTTTGGTTGCCTGACGCTGCGCATCGTTAAAGTAAGCAGGTACGGTGATAACAGCTTCAGTGACTGGCTCACCCAGGAAGTCTTCTGCTGTTTTCTTCATTTTCTTCAGAACTTCAGCAGACACTTGTGGTGGCGCCATTTTCTGGCCTTTCGCTTCTACCCACGCATCGCCATTGTCCGCTTGAACAATTTTGAATGGCATGATGCTTTCGTCGCGCTGAACTTCTTCGTCAGTGAAACGACGACCGATCAGACGCTTGATAGCAAACAGTGTGTTTTGCGGGTTAGTTACTGCCTGACGTTTTGCCGGTTGACCTACCAGGATTTCACCGTCTTGAGTGTAAGCGATGATGGAAGGCGTGGTGCGATCACCTTCGCTGTTCTCAATAACACGTGGCTTGTCACCATCCATGATGGCAACACAGGAGTTGGTAGTACCCAGGTCAATACCGATAATCTTGCCCATAGTGCATCTCCAAAACTTTAACTTAAATTCTGTTTAATCCGGGCTAAGCC
This sequence comes from Plesiomonas sp. PI-19, assembly GCF_021368255.1. Taxonomy (NCBI): domain Bacteria; kingdom Pseudomonadati; phylum Pseudomonadota; class Gammaproteobacteria; order Enterobacterales; family Enterobacteriaceae; genus Plesiomonas; species Plesiomonas sp. PI-19. The sequence goes on along the minus strand of NZ_JAJNMQ010000001.1, from coordinate 391,683 downwards.
AGTCCACATTCTTGTCTGTGTTCTCTTAGGCTCACCCGTCGCTCTTGCGGTTGATTAATAAGTGGGGTCGCATTTTTGAACCTCAAGGGGGAGAAGCGAAATTTTTTTAATTTTTTTTGCCCCCCGCAGTGAAACTGGACGACCGGGTATTTTTTCAACCGTGTATTGATTATTTCAACAATAAACGTATCATTCGCGCGCGCAGTTAAGCGCATTAAAATTTTCTTACATTTTCCCCTAATTTTTATTTTCCGACGGTATACCGTCTTTTTTTGGGTATTGGTGTAAACCAATCAAAGGAGAACTTCGTGTCCAACTGCAATCTGGCCAATCCGGCTCCTCTCGGTCTGATGGGTTTCGGTATGACCACCGTGCTGCTGAACATTCACAACGCCGGTTTCTTCCCTGTCAGCGCCATGATCATGACCATGGGTATTTTCTACGGCGGCTTAGCGCAGGTTATCGTCGGGATTATGTGCTTTAAGAAAGGGGATACCTTCGGAACAACCGCATTTACCTCTTACGGTCTGTTCTGGCTGACGCTGGTATTCCTGTGGCTGCTGCCAGCGATGGGTCTGACCGCACCAACTGAACACGCGTTCATGGGTCTGTACCTGGGCATGTGGGGCATCTTCACCCTGTTCATGTTCTTCGGTAGCCTGAAATACTGCCGCGCAAAGCAATTCGTCTTTGCCAGCCTGACCGTGCTGTTCTTCCTGCTGGCGGCGCGTGACCTGACCGGTAGTGAACTGATCGGTACCATTGCTGGCTTCGAAGGCATCATCTGTGGCTTCAGCGCAATCTACTTTGCGATGGCTCAAGTGCTGAACGAAACCTATGGCCGTACCGTACTGCCTGTAGGTGAGCTGAAAAAAACTCAGCCAGCGGCGCAGCTGCAAACCGCGTAATTAGCGCCTCTACACGTTATCCATAAAAAAGAGCACCCTCGCGGTGCTCTTTTTTTATTCACAGTCTGCAACGAAGATCAGCGATATTCCGCAGACTTAGACACTGACTCACGCGCTAACGTGAGTCAGTAACGGCCATTAAGCCTGAGTATCGACGCTGTTACCCTTGGATACCATCACCATCGCTGGACGGATCAGACGACCGTTCAGGGTATAGCCTTTTTGCAGCACCATCACGATGTGATTGGCTGGATGTTCGGCAGATTCCACCATGCTCATCGCCTGATGCACATCAGGGTTGAATGGGCAGCCAACTTGGTCAACAGGCTCAACACCGAACTTGTTCATCGCGCTGTACAGTGATTTCAAGGTCAGCTCAACGCCTTCAATCATGGCGTGCAGATCGGTGTTTTGCTTGTCAGCCAGCTCAACGGCGCGCTCCAAGCTATCGATGACCGGCAGCAGCTCGTTAGCAAACTTCTCCAGCGCAAACTTGTGCGCCTTCTCGACATCTTGCTCAGCACGACGACGGATGTTGTCAACTTCAGCGCGCGCGCGCAAAACACTATCACGCTCATTGCTTTTGGCTGCATCCAGCTCTTTTTCCAGCTCAGCGATACGGGCATCGCGCGGATCAGCACTCACTTCCAGCTCAGTTTCTTCAGCAGACATCGCAGCTTGCTCGGCTTCAGTCTGTTCAGTTTGTGGATTAATCTCTTGTTGGCTCATGAATTTCTCCGCGATTTGGCATTCTCAACCTTAGTTAGCTTATTATGGGGACGAAAAGCGGTGATTCAAGGGTAAAATCCCGGCCAACGGCCGCCGGATTATCCGGCCGAGATCTCAGTTACAGCGAAAAGGCACAAAAATGAATTCAGGATTTACATGTATAGCTCTGGTTGGTCGTCCTCGCCATCAAGCTGGACTAGCAACTCATGAGACCCTATATCGCTGGCTGACGGCTCAAGGCTACCATGTTCTGTTAGAGCGCCAAGTCGCTCATGCCCTGCAAATCACCGATGCGAACACCGCCAGCTTGACCGAAATTGGCCAGCAGGCTGACCTCGCGGTGGTTATTGGGGGGGATGGCAATATGTTGGGTGCCGCACGGGTATTAGCGCGCTACGGTGTGGCGATGATTGGTGTCAACCGCGGTAACTTGGGCTTTTTAACCGATCTCGACCCAGAAAATGCACAAACTCAGTTAAGCGAAGTGCTGGCCGGTGATTACCTCACCGAAGACCGCTTTTTACTGGAAGCGGAAGTGTTCAGTGGCGATCGCCCTAAACGCGCCAGCAGCGCCATCAACGAAGCAGTGCTGCACCCCGGTAAAGTCGCGCACATGATAGAGTTTGAGGTTTACATCGATAACCGCTTTGCGTTTTCCCAACGCTCCGATGGCCTGATTATCTCGACCCCAACCGGCTCCACCGCCTACTCACTGTCCGCTGGCGGCCCCATCCTGACCCCGAATCTGGATGCCATCACCTTGGTGCCGATGTTCCCGCATACCCTGTCCGCGCGCCCGTTGGTGATCGACAGCAACAGCCACATTCGATTGCGCTTTTCCCAAGGCACCACTAGCACGCTGGAAATCAGCTGCGACAGCCAAATTGCCCTGCCTATCCAGCAAGGCGATGAAGTGGTGATCCGCAAAAGCCCGCACCGCCTGCGCCTCATTCACCCTAAAGAGTACAACTACTTCAATATTCTTAGCAGCAAGCTAGGGTGGTCGAAAAAGCTGTTTTAAATCGTCACAACCCTGACCTCGCCTCTTAGAGTCCGAGTAACCAGCGGGAATCTTGCCGTGCAGATCTTTACTGTATACAAAACCAGTATATACTGTCTTTGTATACAGTAATGGATATTTGCACAGAGGCTCTCCGATGCTGGCTCAATTAACCGTCAATAATTTTGCTATCGTGCGTGAACTGGCGATGGATTTCCATGCCGGAATGACCACCATTACCGGCGAAACCGGTGCCGGTAAATCCATCGCCATTGATGCGTTAGGATTATGTCTCGGAGAGCGTGCAGAAGCGGCAATGGTGCGCGCAGATGCCAAGCGCGCTGAAGTATCGGCCAGCTTTTTATTGCAAGGCAACCCAGCCGCCCGCCGCTGGTTGGAAGATAACCAACTGGATGAAGGCGATGACTGTATCCTGCGCCGCGTGATCAGCGCTGATGGGCGCTCGAAAGCCTTTATTAACGGCACGCCAGTGCCCGCCTCACAGCTGCGCGACTTAGGCCAACACCTGATTCATATTCACGGTCAGCATGCCCACCAGCGTCTGCTCAAGCCCGATTATCAGCTGCAATTACTGGATGCCTATGCTGGTCACCAAGGGCTGCTGGATGAAATGCGTCAGGCTTATCAAACCTGGCGCGAACAAAAAAATGCCCTCAAAGCCTTCGAGCAAAACCGCAGCGAGCGCGAAGCTCGTCTGCAACTGCTGCAATATCAAGTCAAAGAGCTGGATGAGTTCGCACTGCAAATCGGTGAGTTTCAGCAAATTGATGAGGAGTATAAGCGGCTGTCCAACAGCGGTGAGCTGCTGCAACTGAGCGGTGAATCCTTACAGATTTTGTACGAAGCGGATGAAAACAGCATTTTGAGTCTGATGCGTTTAGCCGAGCAGCGCGTCAGTCAGTCTGCCGAGTTGGATCCGCAGCTGCAACCGCTGGTACACATGCTGGAAGAAGCAACCATCCAACTGCAAGAAGTCAGCGATGAACTGCGCCACTATTTAGACCGCCTCGATCTAGACCCGCAGCGTCTGCAATATCTGGAGCAGCGCTTAGCCAAAGCGGTGCAGCTGGCACGTAAGCATCATATTCAACCCGATGAGCTGCCGGAGCTGCATCAAAGCATCCGCGATGAGCTCGATACTTTGCGCGAACAAGATCTCGATAGCGAGCAGCTCGAGCTGCGTGAACAAGCCTACCGCGAAGCGATGCTACACAGCGCCGAGAAACTCAGCCAGAGCCGTCAACGCTATGCCGGTGAGTTGGCGAGCCTCATCACCCGTAGCATGCGCGAGCTGTCGATGGAAAATGGCAATTTCTTTATTGAACTCAACGCCAGCGAGCAGCGTCTGACGCCGCTTGGCTTTGATCACATTGAATTTACCGTCACCACCAACCCCGGCCAACCGGCACAAGCACTGGGCAAAGTAGCATCGGGGGGCGAACTGTCACGGATTTCACTGGCAATTCAGGTGATCACCGCACGTAAAGTCGATACTCCTAGCCTGATTTTCGATGAAGTGGATGTGGGGATCAGCGGCCCAACCGCCGCGATTGTCGGCAAGCTGCTGCGTCAGCTCGGCGAGTCCACCCAAGTGTTGTGTGTCACCCACCTGCCGCAGGTCGCCGGTTGTGGCCATAATCACTATTTTGTCAGCAAGTTCACCGATGGCCAGATGACTGAAACGCGGATGACTTTACTTAGTAACGAAGCGCGCTTGAATGAACTGGCCCGCTTGCTTGGCGGCAGCCAAATCACAGAGAATACCCTCGCCAATGCGCGTGAACTGCTGGCAGCGTGATCCGGTCGCACAGATCACATATCTGTTTTTACTTTAGCGTCCGGGTTGATTATTATCACGGGTAACTCGTTTACAGGAATACTGACTCGCTATGCGCTGTAAAACACTGATTACTGCATGTCTGCTGACCATGCTCACCGCAGGTTGCTCCACGGTCGAAAAAGTGGTGTACCGCATTGATGTGGACCAGGGTAACTACCTGGAGCAAAAGGATGTCGCACAGCTGCGACAGGGAATGAACAAAGATCAGGTGCTGTATCTGCTCGGTACGCCACTGCTCAATGATCCATTTGGCAGCGATACGTGGTACTACGTGTTCCGCCAGCAAAAAGGCCACGATGCACCAACCCAGCAAACACTGGTTTTGAGCTTCGACAGCCAAGGACTGCTGAGTCAGATTAAAAATCAAGACCAACTGCCCGCTAACCTCGAGCACAATAGCTAATTAGCAGCCGCGAACTCTTGATTACCACGCTGGCGAGAAAAACCACGTCAGAAAAGAAAATAGAAAAAAACCGGTCCGAGTCATTGCTGACTTACTAAGACCGGTTTTTCTTTATCTTTTATCTGGCTTTTATTGTTTGTCGACTATTGTTTTACCAACAGTCACGTGTTTATCGACAGCCATGCAGCGCATCACGATGAGAAAACAAACTAGGCGTTTTTCTTCGCCCGCTCGGCACGCAGACGACGCATCTCTTTCGGATCGGCCAGTAAAGGACGATAAATCTCGATTCGATCACCGTCATGTACACGATCGGAAAGCTTAACCATCCGGCTGTACACACCAACACGATTGACCCGCAAATCGATATCCGGGCACATCTGTAATATCCCCGAGCGCAGAATAATCTCTTCCACCGTGGCCGTATCCGGCACCGACAAACTTAATACGCGTTGTACATTCGGCAAGGCATACGCGACTTCCACATGAATCTCAGCCACCGTACACCTCCTTCGCGCGCGAGGTAAATGCATTAACCATATTACCGGCCAGCTCTTTAAAGATCCGGCCAAATGCCGCTTCTACCAGCACACTGGTAAATTCGAAGTCCAGATGCAGCTCCACTTTACACGCATCCTCACTGAGCGCAGTAAAATGCCAACCACCGCTGAGCTTACGAAACGGACCATCGACCAGATTCATCTGAATTTTCTGATTTTGCTGTAACGTATTTTTCGTCACAAAGGTCTTGCTGATCCCGGCCTTCGACACATCCACTGCCGCGGTCATCTCATCTGACGCCTGCGACAAAATCCGGCTGCCAACACACCCGGGCAAAAACGCTGGATACGCACTCACATCATTGACCAGTGTATACATCTGCTCAGCACTGAACGGAACCAGCGCCGAACGACTGATCTGGGGCATAGCAATACCTCACAACACAAAAAACGCCCCGATCATAGCATTCAATTTCACACTCCCAAAGTCAGAGATGGTTCATCACCGGTAAAAGACGGTAGAATAGCAACCATATTCAAAGCATCAGGCTCGGCCTGAGTTAAGGTGGTCTTATGACAAAGAAAAATGCCAATAAAAAAGCGGGGTCGTCGACCATTGCGTTAAACAAACGAGCCCGCCACGAATATTTTATCGAAAATGACATGGAAGCCGGCCTGTCACTGCAAGGCTGGGAAGTCAAATCACTGCGTGCGGGCAAAGCCAACATCAGTGAAAGCTACGTATTGCTAAAAGACGGCGAGGCCTTTTTATTTGGCTCGACCATCAACCCGCTGTCTGTCGCGTCCAGCCATGTCGTGTGCGATCCAACCCGCACCCGCAAATTGCTGCTCAAGCAGCGCGAGCTGGATGTTCTGTATGGCAGCGTCAACCGCGATGGTTATACCTTGATGCCACTGAGCCTGTACTGGAAAGGGCCATGGGTGAAGGTCAAAATCGGTCTGGCCAAAGGTAAAAAACTGCATGATAAACGTGCGGATATCAAAGATCGCGAATGGCAAGTGGCCAAAGAGCGGATCATGAAGCACGCAGGGCGCTAATCCAGCACTTTTTTAGCATTATTTAATGCGATAAGTTGACGCATCACTAAAAGATTCTGGTATACTCAGAATCACAACTTGGGGCTGATTTTGGATTCGACGGGATTGGCGAAACCCAAGGTGCATGCCGAGGTGCGGTAGGCCTCGTTAACAAACCGCAAAAAATAGTCGCAAACGACGAAAACTACGCACTAGCAGCTTAATAACCTGCATAGAGCCCTCTCTCCCTAGCCTCCGCTCGTAGGACGGGGATCAAGAGAGGTCAAACCAAAACGAGATCGCGTGGAAGCCTTGCCCGGGGCGGAAGCGTTAAATCTAATCGGGATAGTCTATCAGTGGCGTGTCTGTCCGCAGCTGGTCGGCGAATGTAAAGACTAGACTAAGCATGTAGTACCGACGGCGTAGTAATTTCGGACGCGGGTTCAACTCCCGCCAGCTCCACCAATCGATTGGAAGGGCGATAACTCATTGAGTTATCGCCCTTTTTGCATCTATTCCTCTGCTTAACACCAATATCCAGCCCTCTCTAGTGCTCCAACAGCCACAGAGCAATGCACAGGCCGCGCGCCTAGAGATTATCTTCCTTTATTAAGATCACAATATTTCGGCGAAAACTTACCAAAATCAGGCAAACAGGCGTAGCCTAAAAATATCTTACGGACCGCTGTTTTTGATTAAATGCACCATCTGTATGGCTAAGGAGCCGTTACATGCTCAATCGCCTGAGCCATAAACTCACGCTATGTATTGCGATTATCCTCATCCCATTTTCCTTACTGCTATGGCTGATGTACAGCGACTACATTCGACAGATCAACCACGATGCAGAGTACACCGCTAAAAAAACTACCGAAGCCGTCAATGGTCTATTAAGCTATGCTGAACAAGCTAATCAGACCATTTTGGCTAAGCCGCATGATTTGGCCCAATGCGATAACATTGTACTAGCGTTACGCAAACAAGTTGCCACCGTACCTTATGTTCGCTCAGTCAATCTAGCGCAACACGGTGCAATTTACTGCTCATCTCTATATGGCGCGGTACACGTTCAAGATGAATATACGCGCTACCATAATGGCAAACTGCTGCTACTTCCAGGCACCTTGGTCAAATCAAACTATCCTCTGATCGTTGTGCGCAACACGAAAGGAAATATCGCCGTCCTCAGCAGTATCGGCAGCATCTATTTTCAGAGTATCCTGCAACAGCAGGAAAGTCCGGAGCTATTGATAGCGCTTCGCATTGATGATCATTGGCTATCGAAAGACGGGAAGTTCAGTACTCAAAACCCATTCGCGCATGGGATCAATCACCGCACATATCTATCTTCTGCCTTCCCGTTTGCCATCGAGACCTCACTCAACTATCCCTCATTCTGGCAAGCCTTTTGGCACAATAACCAACCCTATATCTGGGGGTTATTCCTCCTTCTTTGCGCCTTCAGCGCCGGCATTGGTTATTTGTTGAATAAGCCTTACCCTTTTTCCACCGAACTAAAACGAGCCCTGCTGAATAACGAATTTATTCCATATGCACAAACCATCATTGATGCCAAAACTCGGCAAGTGATCGGTATTGAAGTCCTCATGCGCTGGAAGCATCCGCAACAAGGCTTGATCCGTCCAGATCTGTTTATACCGCAAGCTGAAGAATCAGATCTGATCATTCCGATGACCAGCGCGTTATTCAAGCAATCCGCCAGCGTACTCTCTCGTTATCAACAACAGCTACCGGCAGAGTTTCACATTGGCTTTAATATTACCGCTCGTCATTGCCAGCATCAGAGCCTCCTAGATGATGTGCAGGTCTTCTTGCACACCATCCAAGGTACGGATATCAAATTAGTCCTAGAACTCACTGAGCGCCAAGCTATCGAGCATACCGCCGATACAGCAGCGCTTTTTGATGCTTTACAGGCATTAGGGGTGATCTTAGCCATTGACGATTTTGGTACCGGCCACTCGACACTGAATTATTTTCAATATCTGCATGTTGGCAGTCTCAAAATTGACCGCTCTTTTGTGAATCAAATTGGGGAAGGCTCATTATCTGAACATATCATCGAGAATATCGTCGATCTTGGGCACCGCTTATCTCTGGCCATGGTGGCAGAAGGCGTCGAAACAGAACAACAAGCGCAATATCTCACGGAACGAAATGTGACTTATCTACAAGGTTATCTCTTTAGTAAACCAGCACCACTTGAGCAGGTACTCGCATCACTTATTCACTCATAGGATTATGCAGGAATGCAGGAATGCAGGAATGCAGGAATGCAGGAATGCAGGAATGCAGGAATGCAGGAATGCAGGAATGCAGGAATGCAGGAATGCAGGAATGCAGGAATGCAGGAATGCAGGAATGCAGGAATGCAGGAATGCAGGAATGCAGGAATGCAGGAATGCAGGAATGGTGTTCGATACATAATAAAAAAGCCAGCATTTCTGCTGGCTTTTTTATCTGGCAGGGGCGGAGGGACTCGAACCCCCAACATTCGGTTTTGGAGACCGACGCTCTACCAATTGAACTACGCCCCTAAATCAGTGGCGGTGCGGACGGGACTCGAACCCGCGACCCCCGGCGTGACAGGCCGGTATTCTAACCAACTGAACTACCGCACCACCGATTCTTTTTCCAACCCAATCAGTATAGGTTGCTAAATTTAATGCCTGGCAGTTCCCTACTCTCGCATGGGGAGACCCCACACTACCATCGGCGCTACGGCGTTTCACTTCTGAGTTCGGCATGGGGTCAGGTGGGACCACCGCGCTATCGCCGCCAGGCAAATTCTGTTTCTCTATCGCGTACACACTATGTTGTTGTGTCTCGCGCCAGAGCTAAAATCTAAAAACAAGCTAAATAACTGATGTATTGTTCTTTTGAACAAGTAACTGTGACTTCATTCTTCCAACATCACTTTGGCGTTGTATGGTTAAGCCTCACGGGCAATTAGTACAGGTTAGCTCAACGTATCGCTACGCTTACACACCCTGCCTATCTACGTCGTAGTCTCCAACAACCCTTTAGGAGGCTTTAAGCCTCAGGGATGACTCATCTCGGGGCAAGTTTCGCGCTTAGATGCTTTCAGCGCTTATCTCTTCCGCATTTAGCTACCCGGCAATGCCACTGGCGTGACAACCGGAACACCAGAGATGCGTCCACTCCGGTCCTCTCGTACTAGGAGCAGCCCCCCTCAATCATCCAACGCCCACGACAGATAGGGACCGAACTGTCTCACGACGTTCTAAACCCAGCTCGCGTACCACTTTAAATGGCGAACAGCCATACCCTTGGGACCAACTTCAGCCCCAGGATGTGATGAGCCGACATCGAGGTGCCAAACACCGCCGTCGATATGAACTCTTGGGCGGTATCAGCCTGTTATCCCCGGAGTACCTTTTATCCGTTGAGCGATGGCCCTTCCATTCAGAACCACCGGATCACTAAGACCTACTTTCGTATCTGCTCGACCTGTCCGTCTCGCAGTTAAGCTAGCTTCTGCCTTTGCACTAACCGCATGATGTCCGACCATGCTTAGCTAACCTTCGTGCTCCTCCGTTACTCTTTAGGAGGAGACCGCCCCAGTCAAACTACCCACCAGACACTGTCCGTATCCCGGATTACGGGACAACGTTAGAACATCAAACATTAAAGGGTGGTATTTCAAGGTCGGCTCCACGCAAACTGGCGTTCACGTTTCAATGCCTCCCACCTATCCTACACATCAAGGCTCAATGTTCAGTGTCAAGCTATAGTAAAGGTTCACGGGGTCTTTCCGTCTTGCCGCGGGTACACTGCATCTTCACAGCGATTTCAATTTCACTGAGTCTCGGGTGGAGACAGCCTGGCCATCATTACGCCATTCGTGCAGGTCGGAACTTACCCGACAAGGAATTTCGCTACCTTAGGACCGTTATAGTTACGGCCGCCGTTTACCGGGGCTTCGATCAAGAGCTTCGCTTTCGCTAACCCCATCAATTAACCTTCCGGCACCGGGCAGGCGTCACACCGTATACGTCCACTTTCGTGTTTGCACAGTGCTGTGTTTTTAATAAACAGTTGCAGCCAGCTGGTATCTTCGACTGATTTCAGCTCCATCCGCGAGGGACTTCACCTACCATCAGCGTGCCTTCTCCCGAAGTTACGGCACCATTTTGCCTAGTTCCTTCACCCGAGTTCTCTCAAGCGCCTGAGTATTCTCTACCTGACCACCTGTGTCGGTTTGGGGTACGATTTCTGGTAACCTGATGCTTAGAGGCTTTTCCTGGAAGCGTAGTATCAGCTACTTCAGCACCGTAGTGCTTCGTCATCACGCCTCAGTGTTAATGAAAGACCGGATTTGCCTAGTCTCTCCACCTTCACGCTTAAACCGGGACAACCGTCGCCCGGATAGCCTAACTTTCTCCGTCCCCCCTTCGCAGTTACCACAAGTACGGGAATATTAACCCGTTTCCCATCGACTACGCTTTTCAGCCTCGCCTTAGGGGTCGACTCACCCTGCTCCGATTAACGTTGAACAGGAACCCTTGGTCTTCCGGCGAGCGGGCTTTTCACCCGCTTTATCGTTACTTATGTCAGCATTCGCACTTCTGATACGTCCAGCATACCTCACAGTACACCTTCAACCGCTTACAGAACGCTCCCCTACCCAATAACACCTAAATGTCATTGCCGCAGCTTCGGTGCATGGTTTAGCCCCGTTACATCTTCCGCGCAGGCCGACTCGACTAGTGAGCTATTACGCTTTCTTTAAATGATGGCTGCTTCTAAGCCAACATCCTAGCTGTCTAAGCCTTCCCACATCGTTTCCCACTTAACCATGACTTTGGGACCTTAGCTGGCGGTCTGGGTTGTTTCCCTCTTCACGACGGACGTTAGCACCCGCCGTGTGTCTCCCGGATAGCACTCTACGGTATTCGGAGTTTGCAAAGGGTTGGTAAGTCGGGATGACCCCCTAGCCTTAACAGTGCTCTACCCCCGTAGGTGTTCGTCCGAGGCGCTACCTAAATAGCTTTCGGGGAGAACCAGCTATCTCCCGGTTTGATTGGCCTTTCACCCCCAGCCACAAGTCATCCGCTAATTTTTCAACATTAGTCGGTTCGGTCCTCCAGTTAGTGTTACCCAACCTTCAACCTGCCCATGGCTAGATCACCGGGTTTCGGGTCTACACCTTGCAACTAATTCGCCCTATTAAGACTCGGTTTCCCTACGGCTCCCCTATTC
>NZ_JAJNMQ010000001.1:0-377500 GCF_021368255.1 Plesiomonas sp. PI-19 | reverse complement strand
AGTGCCCACACAGATTGTCTGATTAACTTTTTAAAGAGCAGTTGTCGCGCTACGTTTTACTTCGCGTCGACAGGCTGAGAAATTTACTTTCTTCGCCGCACTGAGTCAAGCTTTATTTCACGCTTATTTCAGTGAAGAACTTTCTTTCACTTCAGCAAGAAATTCAATCGCTTGCCGTCTCAACGAGGGCCGCATTATAGGGACTAATTCATCAGAGGCAAGCGATAATTACACTTTTTAAATCGTTCGTTCAAATTTCAAACAAACGTCTTAAAAGCCCAGCGATTTGAGCAGCGCGGGAACATCAGACAGGCTATCTACCACGTGATCGGCCAGTGCTTCGCCCTCTGCAGTGATAGGTTTACCGGTGCGAACCAAAATTTTGGTACCGACGCCTGCTGCTTGCGCTGCTTGCATATCTTCTTTCTTGTCACCGACCATGACGGAAGCGGCCATATCCAGATCCAAGAATTGTTTGGCTTCCAACAACATGCCCGGCTTCGGTTTACGGCAATCACAATCAGCCTTGTACTCACCAATGCCTGCTTCGGCGTGGTGTGGGCAGTAATAGATGCCATCAAGGTCAACGCCACGATCCGCCAAGGACCAATCCATCCACTCGGTCAGGTGCATAAACTGATCTTCACTGAACAAGCCACGGGCAATACCTGACTGGTTGGTTACCAGAACCAAAGCCAGCCCCATCGCCTTCAATTCACGGCAAGCGTCAATAGCGCCATCAATAAAGTCGAAGTTATCACTTTCATATACGTAGCCGTGATCGACATTCAATGTGCCGTCACGATCCAGAAATACAGCTGCTTGTGCCACTGTGGGTACTCTCCAAGGCATTAATGTAGGAAAAATTATCGCATGTTTTAGAGGCAAAGCGTATGGGAAAGCATCGTCGGTACTGATTGCTTCGTGCTGCGCGCTATCTATCACGCTTTCTATTATAGATAACGCAATAGCAAGTTATCGGCGTCGCGTAAGAAAACGCAGCTCGCAGCCTTATCCCTCAGTTATCTTTGGTCCCCCTCTTTTGCTCACTGGATTTTGAGTGTACAAATTATTTTAGACGTCTAGACGTAAAAACCCTTGACGATAGACGTCCAGACATCTTAGCATCCGTTATCAGAATGAACATGCATGTTTCCCAGTTGTATATTGTTTGCAACAGCGTTTTGTGCGATAGAAGTCTGTACCCGTTTCTGCATGGAGAGCATGACGTACCATGATCCGACTCAGCCACATAAGTAAAGTATTCCACACCGGTAACCGCACGGTGCATGCGCTGGATGATGTCAGCTTGCATGTTCCCGCAGGGCAGATCTTCGGTGTTATTGGCGCCTCAGGAGCCGGTAAAAGTACGCTGATCCGCTGCGTGAACCTGTTAGAGCGCCCAAGCTCGGGTGAGGTGGTGGTGGATGGCCGCGATATGCTGGCGCTGTCCGATAAGGAATTGACGCAGGCCCGTCGCCACATTGGGATGATTTTTCAGCATTTTAATTTGCTCTCTTCGCGTACCGTATTTGGCAATGTGGCTTTTGCGCTGGAGTTAGAAGGCTGCCCGAAGGCGCAATTACAGCAGCGCGTGACCGAATTACTGGAGCTGGTTGGACTGGCGGACAAGCATGCAAGCTATCCGGCCAATCTGTCTGGCGGGCAAAAACAACGGGTGGCGATCGCCCGAGCGCTGGCTTGTAATCCTAAAGTGTTGCTGTGTGATGAAGCCACCAGCGCATTAGATCCAGCCACCACGCGCTCGATTCTGGGGCTGCTCAAAGACATTAACCGCCGCTTGGGGCTGACCATTTTATTGATCACCCATGAAATGGATGTGGTGAAGCGCATCTGCGATCAGGTGGCGGTGATCAGTGGTGGCCGCCTTATTGAGCAAGGCACGGTCAGTGAAGTGTTCTCGCATCCGAAAACGCCATTGGCGCAGCAGTTTATCCGAGCCACCTTGGATTTGGACATTCCGGCCGATTACGCCGAGCGCTTAACTGCCGCGCCACAAGCCGGATTTTTCCCGCTGGTGCGTTTGGCCTTCTCGGGGCAATCGGTGGATGCGCCGCTGCTGTCGAAGCTCGCTCGTGAGCAAGGCATTGATTGCAATATTTTGTGTGCGCAAATGGATTATGCCGGAGGCGTAAAGTTCGGGGTCATGTTGGCCGAGCTGGAAGGCGATGAGCAGCAATGCCAGCAAGCCATTGATTATTTTACCCAGCATCATGTACAGGTGGAGGTACTCGGTTATGTCGCAAGCCATGCTTGAATTGTTGTTTAAGGCGCTCGGCGAGACCCTCACCATGGTGCTGGTATCCGGTGCGATTGGTTTAGCGCTTGGGATCCCACTCGGTGTAGTGCTGTTTATCAGCAAACCGGGGCAAATCAAAGAACATGCGCTGCTGAATAAAGCACTGGGTACGGTGGTCAATATTGGGCGCTCTATCCCGTTCATTATCCTGATTGTGTCGATCATTCCGCTGACGCGTCTGCTTGTGGGAACCTCGATTGGCACCATGGCGGCAGTTGTGCCGCTAGCGATTGGCGCCACGCCGTTTATCGCCCGATTGGTTGAAGGCGCACTGATGGAGATCCCATCCGGTTTGGTGGAAGCGGCACGTGCTATGGGCGCAAGCCCGCTGCAGATAATTGTCAAAGTGATGCTGCCGGAAGCGCTGCCGGGCATTATCAACGGGATCACCATTACGCTGGTGACCTTGGTGGGCTACTCGGCGATGGCCGGTGCGGTCGGCGGCGGAGGTTTAGGTGATGTGGGGATCCGTTACGGCTACCAGCGTTTTGACGGCACCGTAATGTTAGTCGTCGTCGCTATTTTGGTGCTGTTAGTGCAAATCATCCAAAGTGTGGGAGAGCGTCTGGTTCGCGCCACTGATCATAAATAATACGGCTCATAAATAATCTCGTTCACGTTACATCTCTCCCTTATTGGTACGGCGACACGACGCCATGCCCGGGTTACTAAGATATAAAGAAGGATATCGACAATGACACTGAAGTTTAAAACCCTCGCTCTGGTAAGTGCTCTGGCTGGCAGCTTGTTGCTGACCGCCTGTGGTCAAAAAGAAGCAGACAGCAACAAGATTAAAGTAGGCGTGATCTCTGGCGCAGAAGAGCAAGTGGCAGAAGTCGCCAAGAAAGTGGCAAAGCAGCAATACGGGTTGGATGTGGAGCTGGTAAGTTTCAGTGACTACATTACCCCGAACGCGGCGCTGGCCGATGGCTCCTTGGATGTGAACGCGTTCCAGCATAAGCCGTATCTGGATCAACAAATTGCTGACCGCGGTTACAAGCTGGCTATTGTGGGCAATAGCTTTGTGTACCCGATTGCCGGTTACTCGAAGAAAATTAAAAACGTCAGCGAGCTGGCCGACGGCGCTTCCGTAGCCCTACCGAATGACCCGACTAACTTGGGCCGTTCACTGCTGCTGCTGCAAGCACAAGGTCTGATCAAGCTGAAAGACGGCAGCGGTTTGAACGCAACCTTGCTGGATGTGGTCGACAATCCGAAGAAACTCAAGTTGGTTGAGCTGGAAGCGCCACAGCTGCCACGTTCACTGGATGATGTCGACTTGGCGATCATCAACACCACGTACGCCAGCCAAATTGGTCTGACGCCACCCAAAGATGGCCTGTTTGTTGAAGACAAAGCCTCTCCATACGTCAACCTGATTGTGGCGCGTGAAGACAATAAAGATGCCGAGAACGTACAAAAGTTCGTGAAAGCCTTCCAGACCGAAGAAGTGTATCAAGCGGCTAATGAAGTGTTTAAAGGCGGCGTGGTGAAAGGCTGGTAATCTTCCTTTTCTCGCTTCGCTTTGCTATCCCTCTGATAAGAGCGCCCATGCGGCGCTCTTTTGGTTTGTGGTGCTTTTGTTTACTATTGTCTGATAATGCTTATCTGATAATGGCAGATGGTACGGGGTTTCTTAGCGCCATCAGGCACGCGAGCGTGTTTTTACGCTACAGTTTCCCACGCCATCATTATTTGTGTGCGCTCTTACTTAACCTGAGTACGGATACCGGAATGTCTAAATCGATTCTGTTGTTTGCCGCCGCGACCCTGCTGGCCGGTTGTGCCACCCATTACAATGTGGACAGTAATCTGAATCCACAAAATGTGAAAACCTACTTTGCCCCCAGCACGATCACGCTGTATGAAAAAAGCAGTGAGCTGGAAGGCGTGGAGTATAAGAATATTGGCCATGTACAGGGCGATGTGTGTCAGGCCGATAGCCGTGATAAGCCAGCAAGCCTGACCGAAGCGCGCAATGTGACCCTGCGTAAGGTGCAAGAGATGGGCGGCAATGGCTTGCTGCTGAATCAATGCCTGATGCTGACTGGCGTACCGGGCTGTGAGCAACTGGCACTCTGCCAAGGCTCGGCCATTATTGTGAACAAGTAATCTTGATTAACCAGTTGTGAGGTGATGCTGTTGGATTTGTCTCCTGAAACCTTAACCCTGACGCCGATAGGCGTGATCCAATCACCTTATAAAGAAAAGTTTGCCGTACCGCGCCAACCGGGGCTGGTGCAAGATGGCAACGGTGAGCTGCGTTTACTGCCACCCTACAATCAACCGGATGCGGTGCGCGGCCTAGAGCAGTTCAGCCATATCTGGTTGGTGTTTGTGTTTCACCAAACCCAAGAACAAGGCTGGCGTCCTACGGTTCGCCCTCCACGGTTAGGCGGCAATGAGCGCCTAGGGGTATTTGCCACCCGCTCGACCTTTCGCCCAAATCCGATTGGGTTATCCAAAGTCGAGCTGCGCGGCATTAAGGTGCGTGGTGGCGAGGTATATCTGGAGCTCGGCAGCCTCGATTTAGTCGACGGCACCCCTATCTTGGATATCAAACCTTACTTGTCGTATGTGGA
The DNA here is from genome assembly GCF_021368255.1 of Plesiomonas sp. PI-19. NCBI lineage: Bacteria > Pseudomonadati > Pseudomonadota > Gammaproteobacteria > Enterobacterales > Enterobacteriaceae > Plesiomonas > Plesiomonas sp. PI-19. Next base: position 372,598 of record NZ_JAJNMQ010000001.1, on the reverse strand, counting down.
TAGCGAACCCGATGCACGCGCCGGTTTTGCGCAAGAGGCACCGAAATCTGACATGCAGGTGCTGTTTAGCGCGGCGGCAGAGCAGGTTTTGCAGCAAGAGGCGCACCGCTATCCGCACTTGCGCCGTTTTATCAGCGACGTGCTGGTGCAAGACCCACGCCCGGCCTATCGTAAAAAAGAGACGGATGCGCGCGAATACGCCGTCCATTTATTGGACTTTAATGTCCGCTGGCAGGTCACCGGCACCCAAACCGAGGTGCTGATGATAGAAAAGCGCAGCTGATTTGAGCAAAGAGGCTTTTTGGCCTCTCGTCACACTGCTAAACTAGCCGCTTTCCGATTTTGTCTGAATCACTCACGGAATCTATCCATGCGTACCAGTAATTATCTGCTCTCCACATTGAAGGAGACTCCATCCGATGCGGAAGTGATCAGCCACCAGCTGATGCTCCGTGCCGGCATGATCCGTAAATTAGCCTCCGGCCTGTACACTTGGCTGCCGACCGGTCTGCGCGTACTGAAGAAAGTTGAAAACATCGTACGTGATGAAATGAACAAAGCCGGCGCCATCGAAGTGTCGATGCCGGTGGTTCAGCCGGCTGACCTGTGGGTGGAAACCGGTCGTTGGGAGCAATACGGTCCGGAGCTGCTGCGTATCGCTGACCGTAACGAGCGTCCATTCGTGCTGGGTCCAACCCACGAAGAAGTGATCACTGACCTGATCCGTAACGAAGTGTTCTCCTACAAGCAACTGCCACTGAATCTGTTCCAGATCCAGACCAAGTTCCGTGATGAGATACGTCCACGTTTCGGTGTGATGCGTGCCCGTGAGTTCCTGATGAAGGATGCGTACTCCTTCCATACCTCTCAAGAGTCACTGCAAGTGACTTACGACAAGATGCATGCCGCTTACAGCGCCATCTTCTCGCGTATGGATCTGGATTTCCGCCCAGTGCTGGCTGACACCGGCTCTATCGGTGGTAGCTCTTCACACGAATTCCACGTACTGGCCAAGAGCGGTGAAGATGATATCGCCTTCTCTGATGCATCTGACTACGCGGCTAACGTAGAAATGGCAGAAGCCGTGATGCCTGCGGGCGAGCGTGCTGCACCAAGCGAAGAAATGCGTGTGGTGGATACACCGAATGCCAAAACCATCGCTGAGCTGACTGAGCAGTTCAATCTGCCGGTTGAGAAGACCGTGAAGACACTGGTCGTACGCGCAGCTGAAGATAGCGGCCACAAGCTGGTTGCACTGCTGGTTCGTGGCGACCACGAGCTGAACGAAATCAAAGCGCAGAAACTGCCACTGGTTGCCGATCCGCTGGAAATGGCGGACGAAGCAGAAATCCGCGCCGCGATTGGCGCAGGTCCAGGGTCACTGGGTCCGGTTAATCTGCCACTGCCAATCATTGCCGACCGTGCCGTGATTATGCTGAGCGATTTCGCAGCTGGCGCTAACCAAGATGGTAAGCACCTGTTCGGTATCAACTGGGAGCGTGACCTGCCACTGGCCGACGTAGCGGATATCCGTAACGTGGTTGAGGGCGATCCAAGCCCGGATGGTCACGGTACGCTGCAGATCAAACGCGGTATCGAAGTAGGTCACATCTTCCAGCTGGGTACGAAGTACTCCGAAGCGATGAAAGCCTGCGTGCAGGGCGAAGATGGTCGTAACCAGACCATGCTGATGGGCTGCTACGGTATCGGTGTTTCCCGTGTGGTTGCTGCGGCTATCGAGCAAAACCATGACGAGCGCGGCATTATCTGGCCTGATGCGATTGCTCCGTTCCACGTAGCTATTTTGCCAATGAACATGCACAAGTCTTACCGCGTGCAAGAAGCGGCCGAGAAGCTGTACAACGAGCTGCAAGCGGCCGGTATCGATGTGCTGATGGACGATCGTAAAGAGCGTCCGGGCGTGATGTTTGCTGACATGGAGCTGATGGGTATTCCGCACGTGGTGGTGATCGGTGATCGCAACCTCGACAACAATGAGCTGGAATATAAGCAGCGCCGCAGCGGCGAGAAGCAGATGATCAAGAGTGATGACATTCTGAGCGTACTGCTGGCCAACATTAAGCGCTAATACGCGAGCGCTTACGTCAAAGAGCCTCGTCTCAATGAGACGAGCGCCAAAACCAGAAAACAAGCAACCCCGCCGGAGATCCGTGCGGGGTTCTTTTTTATCTAATAGTTAGCGATATTACAGCGCTAAAGCATCTAGCCTCAGGTTTGACTACCGCTCTTTCCCATGCGCACTTCCCCATACCCATGTGCACGTCCCCATCCAGAGCTTACCCACTGCGTCACTCTTCTTCTGACTGACACGGCTCGGCAGGAACAAAGCCTTCTAAGCTATCGACCACCAGCACGGAGCTGGCTGAGACCTCATCACTATCCCCGGCTTTATCAGCCTTATCGGCAAAATGGGCGGTCAGTTCAACCAAAAGAGGTTTCTGCGGATCTTTACCGTGCAGCTTTTGCACCGCTTTACGATAAGCCGTTTGCAAGGCTTTGCTCTCTCCTTGCAAGGTGAAGGTCAAACCGGTGGCACAATCTTGTAAGACCGCACCGGTAGCGCGCGGAGTATACATCCCGCGTACCGACATGGGATCGCTCGGCAACGCCACCTCGGCGCCCTGCAGCACATACTGATGTTCATCCGGCAACGGTTTGTCGTCCTGATCCAGCATCAATAAGCTATCTGGGCGCACCTGATAGCTTTGCACATCACCATTGCTGGAAGTCAGGATCAATTTTTCGCCCTGCCGACTCCAACGGCCATAGTCCGCAAACAGCTGTCCGCTGCGTCCTTGCAGGTAGGTATCGGTTTCCACAAAACTGCCGTCATCATTCAGACGGATCCGGGTGTCGATACCATCACAATCAGTACACGGCAGCACACCTTGATAACCTTCAAATAAGGTTGCCGGTTCGCTGTCGGTGGTACGCGCATTGTCGGCGGCCTGCACCACCGGCATACTCAGACTGAAAATGACAGACAGGGCCAACGCACTGCGCAAAAAAGAGGATGCCATAACGTGCTCCTGTTCTCTGTATTGACTCTACCCCTTAAGGATACCGCCTGCCGCCACTCTCTACCATGCTGTTTTACGCATGCATCACGCTTAGCCGCCAAGAGAAAGGGCGCTTTTTGTGTAATCAGCGGTATTAAGATATAACAGCGCATGACGATTTTTCATTTTCATGCAGGAGAAATGCTATGTTGCAGTATGGCGAGCGAATCCGCCGAGCATATGCACAGATTGGTAGCGGAGAGCTCGGTTATATTCCAGATGCACTACACTGTGTACTGGAGACATTGAACCGGATAGCGGAAGATCCGGCCGTACCGGAAACGGTGCGCGATCAGGCAGCCTATGCCGCCGCCAATCTGTTAATGAGTGACATCAGCACGGATTAGGAATTTCATCATGACCAATGACTATCAGCCCATCTCATGTGCAACTTACGATCTTCTGGAACTGGCCTGTATGCACCACTATAAGCTGCATATCACGCAAAAGTCCGGTGAAGTGATTGAAGGCACCGCGATGGACATGCAGATTGAGAATCATCAGGAATTTATTCTGCTGCAACTGGCAGATGGTCATGAAATCCGATTGCGGCTCGATAGTCTGCACGCCTTCAGCCATGAGCGCTTTGGCGTGCAATACTTGGAGTGAGCAGGGTTAAACAGACACAAGGCGCGATGGTTTGCCCTATCCCGCCTTGTATTTCGTGTTCAGTGTTGCGTTTTTTGCTAGCTAACTGTGCTTAGCACAGCCATGGCTTGGCCCAGTAAATCTGCCACTGTGGCTGATCAGGCTGCGGTTGGCCTTCTTTGGTGACAAACACGCCAAAGGCAGCAATCAAGGTTTCGCCGTAAAACAGCATCGGTGTGCGATCGCGCAGCCACGGCGGAATGCTGCGCTCTTGCCAGATTTTCTTAATCTGACGCGAACCATTACGCCCGATGATATGAAAACGCCCCTGCGCACGAAAACGCACGCTAACAAACTCAGCAGGCAGCGGCGCACGCACGCTTAAGCCGCCTTCTTGTAAACGCAGCTCGCCCAAGTTATCCGGCAACACCAGCGGACGTAAACCATCCCACATCTGCACCGAATCGGCGAGTGAGCGCATGCTCGGCAGCAAATACAGACGCTGCTTGAAGCGGCGCACCTGCCACTGCTGGATATTCAGTACCGGCTCGGCATCTTGACGCGCCATAGCCACTTGATACCACAAGCTTTGCAGCTGCTCCCGCGAAGGCATTAATGCGCCGAGACACGCAAACCAGCGGCGCAAAATCGCTTGGCGTTTCACTTCGCTCATCAGCTGCAACCCAGCGATATCGATGGACTCATCGTCATCCAACAGCGTTTGCAAAGACTCCATCAACAGCTCATCGAGCAGCTCTTCTTGCTCGCCACACAGCGCGGCACTGCGCGCTACCGCTTCACCAAAATGTGGCCAACGGGCGGTCAGCTCAGGGATCACTTGCAAGCGCAGGAAGTTGCGATCAAAGCGCGGATCGCTGTTACTGTCATCTTCAACCCAGCTCAGCTGATGCAACGCGGCATAGGCTTCAATCTCGGCGCGGGAAACGTACAGTAACGGGCGCACCTGCTGACCACGCATAAACGGCATCCGCGCCGTCATCGCCGCCAACCCGGCCGGACCACTGCCGCGCTTGAGCGCCAGCAATACCGTTTCACACTGATCATCCAAATGCTGCGCAGTGACCAAACTCTCGCCGGCTTCTAAGCGTGATCCGATGGCGTGATAACGCGCATCGCGAGCCGAAGCTTCCAAGCTGATATGGGCTTTTTTCACCTGCACGCGCACCACATCCAGCGGAATTTGCCACTGCGCACACTGCTGCTCGCAATGCAGCGCCCACTCATCCGCAAAACGGCTCAGGCCGTGGTGCACATGCACCGCGCGCACCCGAAGCTCAGGGCGCAACTGACGCAAACGCATCATCAAATGCAGCAGTACGGTGGAGTCAACGCCACCACTGTAGGCAACCAGTACGCGGTTGTCCTCTCCGATACACGCGGCGGCCTGCGCCAGAATTGGGTCACTGTTCATAAAGTTCTAAAGGTAATTGATCCGGATCGGCAAAGAAGGTGAAACGACGCTGAGTATAAGGATCGGTGCGGATCGGCTCACAGGCAATACCGTGTGCCTGCAATGTGGCCACCGCCTCATCCAGCGCGCTGACGGCAAACGCCAGATGGCGTAATCCGCACGCCTCGGGTTGGCTGAGCCGCTGCGGTGGATGCGCGAATGAAAATAGCTCCAGAGTGTACTGACCGTCTAACGCCAGATCCAACTTCCATGAATCACGCTCTGGCCGGTAATGCTCAGCCAGTACGCGAAACCCGAGGATCTCGGTATAAAACGCTTTCGAACGCGCGTAATCGGAGCAGATCAGCGCGATATGGTGTACGGCACGGAGTTTGAGCATCCCTTTCCTCTGTCAGCCAGACGGCAGTCAGTTACTGCCGTCAGGAGCGAAACGTTAACGCTCTGCGCTGTCAGATGCAAGGATCAAAGTGCCTGTGCGCGGTATTGGCTGACCGGATTCACAATATGCTCACGCGCGGCGACGATCTGCAGTTCGTATTTGCCATTTTGCTGAGTGCAGGTCATCACATCGTTAACGGCATTTGCGGTGTGCTCGAAGGCCTCACGATCATTTTTGCCTTGCAGCAAGTTGGCCAAGAAGATGGCGCTGGTCAGATCGCCTACGCCCACTGGCTGGCGGTCAAAGTCATGCAGCGGACGGCTGATATGCAGCACTTCATCGGCACTTACCAGCAGCATTTCAAACTGCTGCGGATCGCGACCGGCTTTGCTCAGGTGTTTCACCAGCACTTTCTTCGGTCCACGGCTCAGCAAGTGACGCGCTGCCGCAACCGCTTGTTCGAAGTTCTCGACCGGCAAGCCAGACAGCGCTTGCAGCTCCAGCAGGTTTGGCGCTAAGACATCGGCGCAGCTCACCGCATCATGCTCTAAAAACTCTGCCACGCCCGGTGCCACGATGCAGCCTTTTTCTGGATGCCCCATGACCGGATCGCAAAAATAAATCGCATTTGGATTTTTGGCTTTCACCGCACGCACGGTGGCCAAAATAGACTGACCTTGTTCTGCCGCGCCGATATAACCCGACAGCACCGCATCGCACTCTGGCAACACGCCAATCTCATCCATGCCTTGGGTGATCAGGCCAATTTGTTCTTGTGGGAATACCATCCCCTGCCATTTTTGGTATTGGGTGTGGTTGGAAAACTGAACGGTATGCAACGGCCAAACATCAACACCTAACAGCTGCATCGGTAATACGGCTGCTTTATTACCGGCATAGCCGTAAACGACATGAGACTGAATCGACAGAACGTTTTTCATGATTTTATGAGCTCCGCATGCCCCAACAGGTATTCGCATGCTTTATGCAAACTAAAAAGAGATGACGTAAGAATATCGGATTATCGCCGCAAAAAGTAAAAAAAACGGCGCGAAATGCGCCGTTTTTTGTATACACAAATTACTGCTTGATGATCTTAACGGTGTAGCGGCCGTCAGCTTGACGATACGCACCGTGGATATCAGTTTCGAAGCCTGGGAAGTGGGCACCGATTTCGCACAGCATCTGCAGGAAGTCCAGCACTGGGCGGCTTTCTTCGGTGATCATTTCACCTGGCATTACCAGAGGAACACCTGGTGGATATGGCAGGATCATGTTGGCGTTGATCTTACCAACCATCTCTTCCAGGTAGCACTCTTCCACGTTACCGCGCAGTTCCTGTTGGAACGCAGCGTGCGGAGTCATCACCAGCTTAGGCAGAACTTCGAACGCGGTGTACATCAGTTCTGGCAGGTTGTGGTGGCAAATCAGCTTGTGGATACCTTGTGCCAGTTCCTGGATACGCATTTCTGCGTAGAACTCTGGGTTAGACGCGTACACGCTTGGCAGTACGTTCTTAACTTTCATGTTCAGGTCGTAGCAACGTTTGAACTCGGTCAGACCACGCAGCAGGCTCAGAGCCTTGGTCTTATCGATACCGATGCTGAACAGGAACAGCAGGTTGTAAGGACCGGTCTTCTCAACGATGATACCGCGGTCGTCCAGGAACTTAGCAACCAGAGATGCTGGGATACCTTGTTCTTCCAGAGTACCTTCTTTGCTCAGGCCCGGAGTCAGCAGGGTAACTTTGATTGGGTCCAGGAACATGTGGTTTTCGTCCATGTCCTTGAAGCCATGCCAGCCGTCTTTCGGATCCAGGTTCCAGCAAGCCACTTCGTCGATGTTCTCTGGCTGCCATACGTCGAAGAACCAGCCATCGCACTCAGAACGCAGCTTTTTGATTTCCTTACGGAAACGGATAGCGCGGTCGATAGAGCCTTGGATCAGGCGCTTACCAGCATTGCCCTTCATCATCGCTGCTGCGGTTTCAGTGGAAGCCACGATACCGTAGTGCGGAGAAGTAGAGGTGTGCATCATGTACGCTTCGCTGAAGGTTTCCTCGTTGATGTCACCTTTAACGTGAATCATGGAAGCCTGAGAGAACGCAGCCAGCAGTTTGTGAGTGGACTGGGTTTCGTAGAATACTTTACCCGGTACACGGTCACCGCTCATACCACACTTGCCCTTATAGATTGGGTGGAAGTTGGTATAAGGAACCCATGCAGAGTCGAAATGGATGGATTTAACATCCAGAGTCTTCTTGATGGTGTCAGTGTTGTACAGCAGACCGTCGTAAGTAGAGTTAGTTACTACGGCGTGAACTGGCCACTCAGCATTTGGTGTTTCAGCAATTTTCTGCTCGATAGTTTCACGAGTGAATTCGCTGTGTGGGATACCACCCAGGATACCGTAAGCGTTACGGGTTGGACGGAAGTACAGCGGAGTCACGTCGCTCATCATCATCAGGTGAGTCAGAGACTTGTGGCAGTTACGGTCGATCATGATGGTGCTGCCAGCTGGTGCTGAGTACATACCTACGATCTTGTTCGCAGTAGATGTACCGTTAGTCACCATGTAGCTACGCTCAGCGTTGAAAGTACGTGCAATGTACTCTTCCGCTTCTTTGTGTGGACCGGAGTGGTCCAGCAGTGAGCCCAGCTCGCCAACAGAGATAGAGATATCAGACTTCATGGTGTTCTCACCGAAGAAGTCATAGAAAATGCTACCTACTGGAGATTTCTGGAACGCAGTACCGCCCATGTGGCCTGGAGTACAGAAAGTGTATTTACCTTCTTCAACGTACTTGAACAGCGCCTTGGTCAGTGGAGGCAGGATGTCGTCAACGTAAGCGGCAACAGCTTGCTCGATCTTCAGAGTGATGTCAGACGCCATGTCCAGCGCGTACTCGAAGAAAGTCACGTTCAGACGCAGGTCGTTCAGGCTCACGTCCAGAGTAGAGTGAGTGTTAGCGAACGCGAACAGAGGCAGTTTCTCGTTCAGTTCGTTGATATCACGGCACAGATCCAGGCTGTACTTGTCCCAATCGAATACAACACCCGCAACGCGTGCGTTGTTTTCCAGCAGTTTCAGCAGATCTTCACGGTCGTTTGGATAAACAACCTGGAAACCTTTTTCTTCCAGCGAAGCGTGTAATTCACGGATCGGTTCTTCTTTGAAGAAGGCACCGAGGTGATTCATGATAGCAATAATATTCATTATATAACCCTTACTTTATACCGTGCTGCCACCTCTTCCGTCAGAGATAACATCGAGTGAAGCAGCACGTTTTTGAGGATATGGTTTAGCTATTCTTTTAACTCAGACTTGCCATTACGCAGCAGTTGCAGCGCTCTTACGGCCAATCTTGTTCGCGTAGAACATCAGGATGATCAGGCTCACGATGAAGGTGGCAGTCAGCTGAGCTGAAGTTGCACCTGCCAGCGCTACGAAACAGAACGCTGCAGCAATTACGGAAGCCACGATGCTCAGTACGCTGCGAGTAGTCGCGCCTTCGAAGCGGATCAGGTTCACAGCAGAGTAGAAGTAAGGCAGCATGGTCAGCAGTACCGCGATACCAGTCAGCTGGCCGAATAGGTCAGAAGCGTTCGCACCGCTAGAGCTTGCTACAGTCAGCAGGATCATCAGCACAGTCATTTTGCAAGACGCCAGAATCAGACCTTTCTTAGGTACGCCGTTCTTGTCCATCTCGCCGTATACAGCTGGGAAGTTACCGTCTTGTGCAGCACGCGCACCCGCTTGGCCAACCAGCATCATCCAAGAACCCAGAGAGGTCAGACAGGCGATAGCGGTGAAAGCAGATACCAGAGGCGCAGCCCAAGAACCCACCATCTTAGAAGTACTTACTGCAAACGGCGCACCAGACGCAGCCATTTCAGCAGCAGGGAACATACCGGACATCACTTGAGTTGCCAGGATGTAGATGATACCCGCCAGACCAGTACCCAGCATGGTAGCCATTGGTACGGTACGCTGTGGGTTGTCTACCATACCGGTACTTACCGCAGCAGATTCAACACCCACGAACGCCCACAGGCACAGCAGAACAGAGCTAACAACGGCTTTAGTGCTTGGCTCACCAGTGGTGTTCCAGTTAGCAACGTAAGTTGCAGTGTCGAACCAAGCCCAACCGAAGATAGCGGTAGCAACTACTGGGATCAGTACCAGAATCAGACCGATACTGGTCAGACGGCTCACCCAAGAACCACCCAGCAGGTTGATAAAGGTAAAGAACCATACGGCAGCGATACAGGCGATACCGGCAGCCACTGGCTCGTTCAGAACTGGGAAGAAAGTAGACAGGTAAGCAACCGCGGTGATAGCGATAGCCAGGTTACCGATCCAGTTAGCGTGGTAGTACAGAACACCGGTTTGGAAACCAAATACTGGGGCGATTTCACCAGCGTATGCAATCGGGCCACCCTCTTGAGGGTTCTTAGTAGCCAGACGGGCATATACATAGGCCAAAGACATCGCACCGATCAGAGCAATAACCCAACCCCAAATGGAGATAGAGCCGATACGAGCCAAGTTAGCTGGCAGCAATGCGATACCACTACCCATCATGTTACCGGCTACTACACCTGTACAGGCTAGCAGGCCGATTTTTTTAGTCGACGACATGGTGACTCCTGAATTTCAATATTTGAAATCTTAACCACTGTCCGAATTTCAATGTTCAGCGCAGTGACTACTTAACTTATGCCGAGAACAGAAACTGACTATATTCCTGCCCTTCTTTTCACAAGCGTGCAGTATTGTTTTATGTAAGTGGCTAAACCTGATTCACATGAGTCTTATTCACATCAATCGCGGTTTACCAGATAAAGCAGCAAGCACCCAAAAGAGATATCTGCATCTGCTTATTACTTTGTGTTCAACAAAAGAGCGAATCAAAAGCGTGTCATTTACACAGTGTCACTCGTTTTGTGTGATGGACTTTATCCCTCTGCCAAATAAAAGTCCTAAAGTTAAAGTGAACTTATTAAATCTTCTCAAGAAATGACAATTCCAAACATTCCATGAGACTTATTGCAGAATGTAACCCAACCGTTTGCGCTCGCTAAATTTAAAATATAAACACATATAAATCAGCGTGTTGACATTAACTTTACCCGCATCAATATTGTGCTTTTGCAGTGTCAACATGGCGCAATATTAACCATCAGCAACAAACAAACATCTTTAGGGATATCCATGCGCATAACGCAATACATGGCAACCCGTTTACTTAATATCCCATCCTTGCCAATAACTATGCGCAAAATGACGATTTATTCTCCGCTATCAACCTCGAAAACATCCGGTTAAAAAAGAAAACAGCAACGGCAACCCCCAAAATAAACCGCCAGATTGCATGGCGAAGATAAATAATCAGCATGTTCGCAAAAGTAAGAGATAGCACCGTGAGGATCAAGCCCAGCCAAACTAAGCTAATAACTACTAAACCAAGAACACTAAACCAATAAACCTAAGCTAAAAAAACAAGCACAGAACATGCAGAAAGTATGAGAAAGAAATAAACAATGATCGGGATAAAAAAGAATGGAACAGGTGAAGATGAGAGCGGCTAATAAGATGGTAGGGATTAATGAAACGATGAAAAGAAAATATAGTGGAAAAATGAGAATAGGGAAAGCTAAACACAGAAACGCACAGGATAGCGCGAATACCCCATTGAGCATCACTCAACTCAATAAGACCTAGGATGCCTAGCCTCAAGCGCACCACTCAGCGTGGCTAACGGCCACCACACCGCCCCGCTGCGCCACGACGTAAAGCGTGGCGCGACACCGTCATCAGTTACCCATTAATCAAAGGTGGTATCGTTCAGATAAGGCGCGACGGCATTGAGCTCGCTTTGGAAGATAGCGTTTTTAATCCAGTAATAGGTGCCCTTGCCCGGATGCTGATTGTACGCCGACAGATAGGCATCCGCCGCATCACTGAACAGCCCTTCCAGCTCATACACCTTACCCAGCAGCACGTAAGACAGCCAGTTACGCTCCAGCTTCACCGCCTGCTCAGCATACATCTGCGCCTGCGCCAGATTGCCATTATTCAATTGGAACAACGCCTGCAGCTGCAACACGATCGGGTTACCGTGCAGCTCTGGCGCATCCACTATCCGTGCCAGCTCATCTTTAATCGCCGAACGCTGCTGCTCCGCATCACCACTTGGCTGCAATGTCATCAACACCATATTGTTGAGCAGTAACTCAGCACGAGCATAGATGAAGTTCGGGTAATCTTTCAGTAAGGTTTGCAGAATATCGCGCGCCGCGATTAAGGAGTCCACATCCCCGCTTTGCATCAACTGGTGCGCATGATAGTACTGGCGTAGCACATGCCCATCTTGCGGCGCTACGTTACTCAAACGGGTAATCAAAGTCTGTGGCGGCTGTAAGCCCAGCACCGCAAACACATGGTTGAGCACATCTACCTGCACCGTCAGTAAGTTGGTTTCGGTAATGATGTAGCGCTTGCTCATCAGCACTTTGCGCGTAGCGTTATTAACCAGTGAAACCGATAAGAAACACTGACTGACGCGGTGGTGCTGCTGATTTTCAAACTGGGTATACAGCGTCTTCCCTGCCGTCGGCAGACTACGACCACTGTAATTGGTCATGTCGTGTGCATTGTACGGGCTGTAGTTATTCAGCGCCTGCGCCAGCAATTCATTGACGCTACTAATCGGCCCTTGAGTATTGGCACACACACTGTTTGGATTCGCGACCCACTGGATAGACACCGCATTCGGGTCCATCAATACCGGCGACATATCCGGCACTGGACGGAACAGAAACGCTGAACCTCCGGCAAACAGGCTCAGCAGCAAGACAATCCCCAGCACTTTCCACCAGGAAAAACGCGGCGCAACCACACCTTGGGTTACGGTATCGGCAGGAGGGACAAAACAGGCAAGCTTAGCCGCCGCATACAGCTCTTGCTCGGTGGTCGACACCGGCGCACTGCTGATACTGGCAGCTGGATTTACCAGCTCTGCGGGCGTGACTGGGGCTGCGCTGACTTCTGGGGTAGGCTCTACCGGCACAGCAGCCAATGGCGGCTCATAACCGGAAACATGCGCATCACCGACGCACAACGTGACCGAGGCCACCAGCTTGTAACCGCGTTTCGGCACGGTCACGATATATTCCGGCGCGTCTGGCCGGCCATCTTTCAGACATTTACGCAACTCAGAGATGCACTGAGTCACCACATGCGGCGTTACCACATTGCGGGTCCAGATATTATCAATCAGCTCATCGCGGCTGAGCACTTCTCCCGGATGGGTAGAAAAATAGCACAGCATATCGACAAGTCTTGGTTCAACCACCAAGACCCGTTCGCCACGAATTAACTTATTGTCAGCTGCAGAAACCAGCCATTCGCCCACGCGGTAGGATTCGTCTCGCATTATACTGAGTATTGTTTCATGTCATCGGATCAAAATTTCGAGTGCGCAAGGCTAGCACGGTTTTCCCCGCAGCAAAACTTTCTCTCTCACACAAAGTGGAGAAAATGAGGTTTTCTTGATGTAAAAGGGCGTTCTACCGGCGTGAAAATGACAAATCTCAGCGACTTGTCGACATAATAAAAAAGCGGCCATCACAGCCGCTTCTTAAGCATTTTATCAAATTTATTGCATAAATCAGCAATAACCGTAATTCATCAGACGCTGATAACGACGCTCCAGCAGCATATTCTCATCCAGCACGTCCAAATCCTGCAGATCTTGTTGCAGTTGTGCCTTCAGTGCCGCCGACATTGCCGCCATATCACGGTGCGCACCACCCAGTGGCTCACCGATCACGCTGTCAATCAGACCCAGCTCATGCAAACGCGGCGCGGTGATCCCCATCGCTTCCGCGGCCAGTGGCGCTTTATCGGCGCTCTTCCACAAAATGGAGGCACAGCCTTCCGGTGAAATCACCGAATAGGTGCTGTATTGCAGCATGTTAACCTTATCACCCACCCCGATCGCCAGTGCGCCACCAGAGCCGCCTTCACCAATCACGGTACAAATGACCGGTACGGTCAGCATCGACATCTCTTTTAGGTTACGCGCAATCGCTTCGGACTGGCCACGCTCTTCTGCACCCACGCCAGGGTAAGCACCTGGGGTATCGATAAAGGTAATGATCGGCAGCTTAAAGCGCTCCGCCATCTTCATCAGACGCAGGGCTTTACGGTAGCCTTCTGGTGCTGGCATGCCGAAGTTACGACGGATCTTCTCTTTGGTCTCACGGCCTTTTTGATGGCCAATAACCATCACCGGACGCCCTTCCAAACGGGCAATCCCGCCGACAATCGCTTTGTCATCGGCGTAAGCGCGATCCCCGGCCAGCTCATCAAACTCAGTGAAGATCTGGTCGATATAATCCAACGTATAAGGGCGACGCGGATGACGCGCCAGCTGGGCAATCTGCCAAGCGCCCAGATCCGCAAAAATCTTGCGGGTCAGCTCTACGCTCTTATCCTGTAAACGACGGATCTCATCATCCAGATCGAAATCCAGATCCTCGTTTTGGCGGTTTACCGAGCGAAGCGAATCAATTTTGGCTTCCAATTCGGCAATTGGCTGTTCAAAATCCAGAAAATTCAGACTCATAATTATGGTTGTCCTAGTCAAACTCCAGCTCGATCTGTTCATTCCCGATCAGCGTACGCAGACCGAGTAGCAATTGATCGGATGGGGTTACACGCCATTCAGTACCTAAACGCAGCCGGGCGCGCGCGTCATCCCGCTGGTAGTAAATATTGACCGGCACACTCCCGGCGCGGTGCGGCTCGAGCACCTGTCGGAAACGGCTGAAAAACTGGTCATCAATTTGCCCGTCTGTTAACGAGATGGCAAGTGCACGGGCGTATTTTTCCCGCGCCTCACCAATATCAAGCACTTCTCTAGCCGTCATTCTAAGTCCGCCGGAGTAGTCATCAAAGCTGACCTGTCCGGTAACCAGCAAAATGCGGTCTTTTTCCACCAGATGCTGATAACGATCGAGTGCATCCGAGAATAACATTACTTCCAGTCGGCCGGAACGATCATCCAGTGTCACCAGACCGATCCGCGAGCCACGTTTCGTTGTCATCACCCGCGCAGCCACTACCAAGCCAGCCGCTACGGTAACCTGACCGCGTGGCGATGGCACCATATCTTTTAAGCGCGACGGCACATAGCGGTCTAATTCTTTCAGATACTGGGTGATCGGGTGTCCGGTCAGATACAAGCCGAGCGTCTCGCGCTCCCCTTCCAGCCACACTTGATCTGGCCACGGCGGCACGTTGGCATATGCCTGTTCAACTTGCTCCGGCGCATCGGCCAGCACGCCGAACATGTCAGCCTGCCCCAACGCTTCGGCTTTGGCATGCTGATCGGCCGCTTTCAGTGCTTCTTCCAAACTCGCCATCAGCGCCGCGCGGTGCGGGCCTAAGCGATCCATCGCGCCGGATAAAATCAGCTTTTCCAGTACTCGGCGGTTGATGCGTTTAACATCCACGCGGGCACAAAAATCAAACAGGTCACGGAAATAACCACCGGCTTGACGCGCCTCGACAATCGCTTCGATCGGGCCTTCACCGACCCCTTTCACCGCCCCGATGCCGTACACAATCTCGCCCGCTTCGTTGACACGGAAGTGATGCTCACCGCTATTCACATCTGGAGGCAGAATTTTCAGCCCCATGCGACGGCATTCTTCGACCAGACCAACGATTTTATCGGTGTTATCCATATCGGCGGTCATTACCGCCGCCATGAATTCCGCCGGATAGTGAGTCTTGAGCCACAGCGTTTGGTAAGACACCAGCGCATAGGCCGCGGAGTGCGATTTGTTAAAGCCGTAGCCAGCAAACTTCTCCACCAAGTCGAAGATTTTCATCGCCAACTCACCGTCGACGCCGTTCTTCTCCGCGCCCTCTTTAAAGGTGCCGCGCTGCTTGGCCATCTCTTCTGGCTTTTTCTTACCCATCGCACGGCGCAGCATATCCGCACCGCCGAGCGTATAGCCGGATAACGTCTGGGCAATCTGCATCACCTGTTCTTGATACAAGATGATGCCGTAGGTCGGCTCCAGAATGGGTTGCAGTGACTCATGTTGCCATTGCACGTCCGGATACGAGATCGCTTCACGCCCGTGCTTACGGTCGATAAAGTTATCCACCATCCCGGATTGCAGTGGGCCCGGACGGAATAGCGCCACCAGCGCGATCATATCTTCGAAGCAGTCGGGCTTCAGACGTTTGATCAAATCTTTCATACCACGCGATTCGAGCTGGAATACCGCGGTCGTTTCAGAGCGTTGCAGCAACTCAAACGAGGCCGGATCGGTCAGCGAAATCGCCGCAATATCTACCGGAGGCTTGCCCTCTTTGGCCAAGCGCGGGTTAATCATCTCCAACGCCCAGTTGATGATGGTCAAGGTACGCAGGCCGAGGAAGTCAAACTTCACCAGACCGGCGTATTCCACATCGTTTTTATCGAACTGGGTTACCGGATGATGACCTTCGGAGTCGCAATACAGCGGGGCAAAGTCGGTGATCTTGGTTGGCGCAATCACCACCCCACCGGCGTGTTTACCGGCGTTACGGGTGACCCCTTCCAGTTTACGCGCCATATCGATCAGCGCCCGCACCTCTTCATCGGCGTCATACGCCGCCTGCAGCTGTGGCTCGGCTTCAAAGGCTTTCGCCAAGGTCATGCCAGGATCAGGCGGGATCAGCTTCGAGATGCGATCCACAAAGCCATACGGATGGCCCAGCACACGGCCCACATCACGGATCACCGCTTTGGCCGCCATGGTACCGAAAGTGATGATCTGGGATACCGCATCACGACCATACATATCGGCCACGTGCTCGATAACCTGATCGCGCTTATCCATGCAAAAGTCGACGTCAAAGTCGGGCATGGAAACCCGTTCAGGGTTCAAGAAACGTTCGAACAGCAGGTCAAATTCCAGCGGATCCAGATCGGTAATTTTCAGCGCATAGGCCACCAATGAACCAGCACCCGAGCCGCGCCCAGGGCCTACCGGAATACCGTTATCCTTGGACCACTGGATAAACTCCATCACGATCAGGAAGTAACCCGGAAAGCCCATTTGGTTAATTACGTCGAGCTCGATTTGCAGACGCTCATCGTAAGGGGGGCGCTTCTCGGCGCGTACAGCCGGATCGGGGAACAAGAATTCCAGACGCTCTTCCAAGCCTTCGCGGGATTTCATCACCAGAAAATCTTCGGTGGACATATCGCCGGTCGGGAATTGCGGCAGGAAGTACTCGCCCAAACGGATGGTTACGTTACAACGTTTGGCAATTTCTACACTGTTTTCCAGCGCTTGCGGGATGTCGGCAAACAGCTCGCACATCTCGTCTTCGCTACGCAGATATTGCTGCGCACTGTATTTCTTCGGTCGTTTTGGATCGTCGAGGGTAAAGCCATCGTGAATGGCGACCCGAATTTCATGGGCGTCGAAATCTTCCGGCGTCAAAATACGCACATCGTTGGTCGCCACCACCGGCAGATCGCAACGCGCAGCCAATTCAACCGCAAAATGCAGGTAAGTCTCTTCGTCTTGACGACCGGTACGGATCAGCTCCAGATAGTAGCGATCCGGAAAATAGGTTTGGTAAAAGTTGATGCACTCATCCACCAACTCCTGATTACCGCGCAGCAGTGCCTTGCCGACATCGCCATAACGGGCGCCGGAAAGCACAATCAGTCCTTCGTGGTGTTGCTCTAACCAATCACGTTCGATGACTGGCCCACCTTGCACATAACCACGTTGGTACGCTTGCGAAATCAGTAACGTCAGATGCTGATAACCGGTGTTATTGGCCGCCAGAATGGTAAGCTCCACCAGCTCATCCCCCAATAAGGGGTTATGCATTAAAAAGTCAGCCCCGATAATGGGCTTGATACCAGCACCGTGCGCGGTGCCGTAGAATTTCACCAGACCACACAGGTTGGTGAAATCGGTGATAGCCAATGCCGGCATTGCAAGTGCGGCGGCTTTTTTGACCAACGGGCCGGTTTTCGCCAGCCCGTCAATCATGGAGTAATCACTGTGAACCCGTAAGTGAACAAAACGGGGCTGCCCCATCAGGAAACACTCCTTAACTCTCAATTCCATCGCTCAGATGCGGCGCATCTAAACGCAATAACGTCGGGTACACACCCGTTAGTGCTTTTGGCTCGCTAAGCGGTCGATTACAGCCCGAGCGCCCGCTTCACGGGCGCAAAACTGCGACGATGCTCAGCAATCGCGCCGTGCTCGGCTAACAGCCGTAAGTGATCGGCAGTCGGATAGCCTTTATGCTTGGCAAAGCCGTATTGTGGATACTGCGCATCAAGCTCTGCCATTTCCCGATCTCGGGTCACTTTGGCCAAAATAGACGCGGCACTGATTTCGGCGACCTTACTATCCCCTTTGACCACCGCTTGCGCTGGCATCGGTAGCGCTGGACAGCGGTTACCGTCAATCAGCACAAACTCTGGCGTGATAGGCAACCCCGCCACCGCGCGCTGCATCGCCAGCATGGTGGCGTGCAAAATGTTCAGCTCATCAATTTCATGCGGCTCGGCGCGACCTAAACTCCACGCCAGCGCTTTTTCTTTGATTTCATCAAACAGCGCCAAACGCTTTTTTTCTGACAGCTTTTTCGAGTCGGCCAAGCCAACAATTGGGCGCGCGGGATCTAAGATCACCGCCGCAGTGACCACCGCGCCCACCAACGGACCGCGCCCCACTTCATCGACACCGGCAATCAAACCAGCATCCGGATATACAAATAAATCAGTCATCACGTTGAATCAAATCCAGTACCGCTGCCGCCGCCTGCTGGTCAGCATCGCAGCGAATTTTCTGATGTAGCTCGGTAAACATCCGCTTTAAGCAGCGGTTATCCTGCGACAACAGCATGCTGAGCTTGGCGGTTAGGCGCTCAACCGTGCAATCTTCCTGAATCAGCTCGGGCACGATTTTCTTACCGGCTAACAGGTTAGGCAGCGAAACAAACTCGGTTTTGACCAACTTTTTGGCCAGCCAGTAAGTCAGCGGTTTGACCCGATACGCTACCACCATCGGTGATTTGGCCAACATGCACTCTAAGGCTGCTGTACCGGACGCCAACAACGTCGCATCGGCCGCCGTCATTGCGTCCCGCGCTTGGCCATCGAGCAAGGTGATACGCAAATCCGGAGCAATCTCAGCCTTTAACGCCAAAAACTGCTCACGACGACGCGCATTGACCATCGGCACTAATATTTGCAACTCCGGACGCAGCTGCTGCAAACGCTGCGCCGTTTGCAAAAACGGCTCCGCCAACATGGCCACTTCACCTGCCCGGCTGCCCGGCAACACCGCTAGCACTGAGGCATCCTCGCTCAAGCCCAGCGTCCGACGCGCACCGGCTTTATCAGCTTCCAACGGCATACTGTCAGCCATGGTATGACCGACAAAACGACACGGGACATTAAAGCGATCGTAGAAGGCTTTCTCGAATGGCAAAAAGGCCAGCACCAGATCGGTGGCTTTGGCAATTTTGAATACCCGATTTTGCCGCCACGCCCACACTGATGGGCTGACGTAGTGCACCGTCTTGATCCCATGCTGCTTGAGTTTTAGCTCCAGACCAATGTTGAAATCTGGCGCATCGATACCGATAAACACATCCGGTTTGAGGCGAGTAAAATTTTGCACCAGAGTCCGGCGGATCGTGAGCAGACGCGGCAAGTGCTTGAGCACTTCCACCAGCCCCATCACGGCCAACTCTTCCATATCAAACCAGCTTTCGCACCCTTCGGCCTGCATACGCGGGCCGGCGATGCCGACAAAGCGGGCATCCGGATGCTGGGCACGCAGGGCGCGGATC
Organism: Plesiomonas sp. PI-19; assembly: GCF_021368255.1. Lineage (NCBI taxonomy): Bacteria > Pseudomonadati > Pseudomonadota > Gammaproteobacteria > Enterobacterales > Enterobacteriaceae > Plesiomonas > Plesiomonas sp. PI-19. Next base: position 353,223 of record NZ_JAJNMQ010000001.1, on the reverse strand, counting down.
AAACCGGCCCCGAGAATGTCGCCGGAGGTTTCTCCGGCCACAATGCCAATCACCAGAGGTTGCGTGACCGGTAACGATGTCTGCTCAGGCTGCATAGTGTTGAGGCATAGTCTCGATTTAACGAAGTCTCGTATTAACGGATAATTCCGCGTTGCGATTGCGCTAAGAAGTCAATAAATGCCTGTACAGGCGGATGCGCATTGGCCAACTCAGCCAACTCAGGACGAATCTCATCCAGCGTCTTACCACTGCGGTAAATCAGCTTGTAGGCATTGCGGATCGCGTGCAGGGTCGGCTTTTCAAAACCGCGACGCTTCAGGCCTTCAATGTTCACGCCAAATGGCGCCGCATGGTTGCCTTGGGCCATCACAAACGGCGGCACATCTTGCACCACAATCGAGCCACCGCCCAGCATCACATGCTGACCGATACGGCAGAATTGGTGGATTGCCGACATACCACCGACAATGGCAAAGTCTTCCACTTCAACGTGACCTGCCAGCGTAGCGTTATTGGCGAAAATACAGTTATTGCCCACTACACAGTCGTGCGCGATGTGCGCATTGATCATCAGCAGGTTATCGTTACCCACACGGGTGATCCCGGTATCCTGCACGGTGCCGCGGTGAATGGTGACGCTTTCGCGGATCACATTGCGATCGCCGATTTCGGTTCGCGTCGGTTCACCGTGATATTTCTTATCCTGATTGGCTTCGCCGATCGACGCGAACTGATAAATCTGGTTATCGCGTCCGATACGGGTATGGCCGTTCACCACCACGTGGGATTTCAGTACGGTGCCTTCGCCGATTTCTACATCAGCGCCAACCACACAAAACGGGCCGATTTGCACACCCGCACCGATTACCGCCCCTGCTTCTACGATAGAAGAAGGATGAATGAAGGCCGTTTCATGAATCACGGATTACACCTCTCGACGTGCACACATTAAGTCAGCTTCACACACGACTTCGCCGTTCACTTTGGCAACTCCGGTGAAACGCGCAATACCACGACGCTCTTTCAGGAACTGCACCTCAAACACCATCTGATCGCCAGGAGTCACCGGACGCTTGAAGCGGGCATTATCAATCGCGGCAAAATAATACAGCTCATTACCGTTTGGCTTGCCGAAGGTTTTAAATGCCAGCACGCCGGTTGCCTGAGCCATGGCTTCCAGAATTAACACACCTGGAAACACTTTCTTTTGCGGGAAGTGCCCCTGGAAAAACGGCTCGTTCACAGAAACGTTCTTCAGTGCGTGCAGGTATTCACCTTCTTTATAATCCAGCACCCGATCAATCAGTAAAAACGGATAACGGTGCGGTAAAAGGTCCAGAATTTCTTCGATCTGTAATGAGTTTGCTTGAGTCGTCAAGATAATGTTCCTGTCTCTTATCATCTGAGCGGGAATAGGTATTCGGGTTACGTCAGGAATAACACGGCCTGCACGCATGGCAGGCCGTCAGTCTACTTCAGCGGCTGCCCCGGCGGGACAGCGGCAACGGGTGAAAAGACACTTACTCGTTGCTTTCTTTTTCCAGCTTCCGCTCCACTGCTTTGAGACGCTTGTTCATCTCATCAATGTTCATCACCAAAGCGGCCGTTTTACGCCAAGCTTTGTTGTTTTGCAGCGGAATACCGGACGAATACATTCCCGGTTCACTAATGGGGCGCATCACCATACCCATACCGGTGACAGTGACTTTATCGCAGATTTCCATGTGACCATTGATCACGCTGGCACCACCAATCATACAATGACGGCCAATTTTCAGGCTGCCCGCCATAATCACACCGCCGGCTACGGCGGTATTTTCGCCGATCACCACGTTATGGGCAATCTGGCATAAATTATCAATTATCGCACCATCTTCAATGACGGTGTCTTCCAGCGCGCCGCGGTCAATACAGGTACAAGCCCCGATCTCGACGCGGTTACCGATACGCACGCCACCCAGCTGAGGGATTTTAATCCAGCGACCACGATCATTGGCATAACCAAAACCGTCAGCACCAATCACGGTACCGGCCTGAATCAGGCACTGCTCACCGATGGTGATACGGTGATACACAGTGACGTTCGCCCACAAACGCGTACCGGCGCCAATCTTGGTCTGTTTGCCGACAAAGCAACCCGCCCCGATCACCACACCATCGCCCAGCACCACACCGGATTCAATCACGGCATTGGCACCGATGGACACATTCTGGCCCAGCTGTACATTGTCCGCGATCACCGCACTTGGAGCAATATCCTGTGCCGGCTGCGGCGTTGTATCCATATACTGCGCCAATAAAGCATAGGCCAGATAAGGATTAGCAACGACCAATGCATTGGTAGTGCAAAATGGTACATCGTCTGCTGTTAAAACAACAGCACTGGCCGCACATTGCGCCAGATGGGTACGGTATTTACTGTTGGACAGAAAGGTGATTTGACCGGCCTGAGCATTATCCAGTGCAGCAATACCGGAGATGACGGTATCGCCATCTCCGTGTACTTCAGCACCCAAATGTTCAGCCAGATCCGCAAGACGGAATCCTGACATTACTTGTTGCCTACCATTTTGATAACTTGAGAAGAGATATCCATGTCAGGGCGCGCAAACACGACAGCGTTGGTATCAATAACTGCGCTGTAACCTTCCTTGTTAGCGATGGTTTTCACTGCATCTTGTACCTGACGCAGGATCTTATTACGTTCTTCGGCCTGACGACGACGGCTATCTTCTTCCAGTGCACGACCTTTCAGATTGAAATCAGCCTGCATTTGGGCGATATCACGCTCTGCTTTGGTGCGGTCACTGTTAGACATCGTGCTGCCATCACGCTGCAGCTTTTCCATGCGATCACGGATACGCTTTTCCAGAGACTGCAGTTCAGAAGCACGGCTCTTGAACTCAGACTCCAGCTGACGCGCAACCTTTTCACGCTGTGGCAGCTGTTGGAACACACTTGCCACATCAACAACAGCAATTTTCTGCTCGGCGGCATTCACCACGGCACTCGATGCCATCAGCGCAATACCTACGCCAGCTGCCTGTAACCACTTTTTCAAGGTTGTCTCCTTACTTTTATATTGATAGCACGGCTATCAGAATGTTCTGCCGATATTGAACTGGAATTGTTCAACCCGGTCACCTTCATATTTCTTATACGGCTGCGCGTACGAGAATACAAGTGGGCCAAGCGGTGACATCCACTGCAGGGCGATACCCGCAGACATACGGATCCGGCTCGGATCGCCGTAATCACCAAAGTATTGCTGATTTTCTGTCGCGTAACCGGCATTCAAGATCGCCGCACTGGAGCTCCAGTGGGTATCCCACACCGTACCGGCATCCACAAACACCGAGGTACGTACCGAGTTACGGTATTTTTCGCTGATAAACGGCGTTGGCACAATCAGCTCGGCGCTGGCCGTTGCCATGGCGTTACCGCCCACCGCATCCTCAGAGCCACTCAGCACACAAGTGCTTGGATCTTTTGGATTGGTGCAACGATCGTCAGTGCCTTTGTTGTAGAAGTAAATCGCTTTTGGACCGATGGTGTTAGAACGGAAACCACGCACAGTACTGAAACCACCGGCGTAGAAGTTCTCATAGAACGGCAACACTTTATCACCGTAACCATCAGCATAGCCTAAACGCGAACGACCCAGTACCACCCACTCACGGTCTCGATCCAGCGGATAGTAACCGGCGATATCAAAGTTCAGTTTGTAGAACTGGTTATCGGAGCCAGGCGTAGTGATCTTACCGTTCAAGTTGGCTCGAATACCTTTGGTCGGGAAGAAACCACGGTCCAAGTTGTTATAGGTCCAACCGGCAGTCAGCTGGAAATCATCCGAGGACAGTTTTTGGTTGTCAAAGCTGTCTTGCATGCTGTTCAAATAAGACAGCATGTTCACCGTAGGGGTGATATTGGAGATTTCGTTGTGTACATAGCCAATACCGGTACGCAGGCTGTTGTACTCATTGACCGGGAAGCCCAGTGTGCCATCTACACCGTAGCTGAGGTTGTTATACTCAGACAGGCTGTAGTCTTGCTCGGCTTTAAAGTCGTTATAGAAAATCCGACCGCCCAGACTCACGCCATCTTTGGTGAAGTATGGGTTAGTGTATTCAAAGGCCGCATAGGTCTGGTAATCGTTACGGGTAGCGTTAATCCCCACGGTATTACCGGTACCCAGGAAGTTCTCCTGCTGCACCCCGACCTGGAAGCTGATACCACTTTCCGTACCGTAACCGACACCAAAGTTCAGACTACCGGTATTACGCTCTTTGACCTTGTACAGCACATCAACCTGATCGCGGGTACCCGGTACTCGTACCGTTTCGGTATCCACGGTTTCAAAGTAGCCCAGACGGTTCAGACGCTCTTTACCGGACTCGACCTGATTACTGGCCAGCCACGAGCCTTCCATCTGACGCATTTCGCGGCGCAGCACTTCATCTTTAGTGATGTCGTTGCCTTCAAAGCGAATACGACGCACGTAGAAACGCTCACCCGGCTCGACATTCATCACCAGCTTGACGGTCTGGTTTTTCTCATCCATCTCTGGGCGAGTGGTCACTTTCGGATACGCGTAGCCATAGCGCCCCAGCAAGGACTTAATGTCCTCTTCCATTCGGGTCACTTTGGTGCCGTTATACAGCTCATCTGGCTCAACATGCACCAGCGCTTGCAGTGCCGTAGCATGGCCGGCCAGATTGCCGGTCAGGGTCACCCCTTGCAGCTTGTACTGCTTGCCTTCATCGATATTGATGGTGATGTAGATGCCTTTTTTATCCGGACTCAAGCTGACCTGAGTCGACTCGATACGGAAATTGGCATAGCCGTGGTCACGGTAGTAGGTTTGCAGGGTTTCCAGATCGCCGGCCAGTTTTTGTTTCTGGTACTTACGATCGCCAACCAAGTTCCACCATGGCACTTCATCACGCAGGGCAAATTGGGACAGCAAGGTATTGGTGCTGAACGCTTTGTTCCCAACGATGTTGATCTGTTGGATGTTGGAGGATACGCCTTCGGTGAAGATCAGTTTCAGATCGACACGGTTACGTGGCAGTGGCGTCACCACCGCTTTCACGTTGGCGCTGTATTTACCCACGCTGTAGTAGAAATCTTCCAAGCCCTTTTCGATGGTGGACAGCGAGGTACGATCCAGCGCTTCACCCACTCGAATCCCCGAAGCATCGAGGTTTTGTTTCAGGGCATCTTCTTTCAGTGCCTTGTTACCGGAGAAGGTAATGCTGGCAATCGTCGGACGCTCTTTGACCTGCACCAGCAAGGTTGAGCCATCACGCAGCACGCGCACATCTTCAAAGTTACCGGTAGCAAACAAGGCTCGGATAATCTGCGCGACTTCGTCGTCATTAACTTCATCACCCACTCGTACCGGCATGCTCAACAATGCCGCACCTTTGGCGACACGTTGCAAACCTTCAAACTGGATATCTTTGACTACAAAGTCGGCACCGTAAGCGGTGGCGCTGCTGAAAAGCAGCGACGCAAGAAGCAGTTTTTTCATCGCCATCTTTATTATGCGTTCTTCCTAATTGCCCCGCTTACAGGCGGGAAAAATCGTTGAATAGCGCAACGCCCATCAACAACACCAATAATACTGTGCCAAAACGGAAGCAGTACTCCTGCACCCGCTCTGACAAGGGTTTACCTGTCACCCCTTCAATGGCCAAGAACAGCAGATGTCCGCCATCCAATACCGGCAGAGGAAACAGATTTATAATACCTAAGTTCACGCTGATTAGCGCCAGAAAACCTAAGTAAAATACCAGCCCGAATTCCGCCGTCATCCCGGCACCTTTGGCAATGGAGATCGGACCGCTCAAACTCTTGATACCGACATCGCCGGTAAAGAGTTTCCCCAGCATATCCAAGGTTAGTTCGGACAATTGTACCGTTTTTTGTGTCGCTTTGATCAGACTGTCAACCAGACCAAACTGGCGTACAAACTGATACTCTGCCGGTAACGGTAACACTTTTGGTGCGATACCGGCATAACCGATGCGTTGGCCTTGACCGTCAGTCTGCTCTTGCGGGATCAGAGTCACGTTTCGGGTCACCCCGTCACGCTCGGCCACCAGTTGCAGTGGTTGCAACGGATGCGCTTGTACCTGACGCACGAAGCTAGACCAATCAGTCAGCGGCTGACCATCGAGAGCAATAATCTTGTCGCCCACCTGCAAACCAGCCTGTGTCGCCGGTGAATCGGCGCCCACAGAAGCAATCTCGGTCAAAATGCTTGGGCCTTTCGGCGTGATCCCCAGCGCACCAAATGCGGTTTGCTTATCGGGCTCAAAACTCCACCCATCCAGCGGTAGCGTTTTTTGCATCACCGCAGTTGTACCGGATGCGGTAAAGGGGCTGACGTCGATCGTGGCTTGTTGATCACCAATCAGTGACACCAACGCCAGATTCACTGACTCCCAGTCAGGTGTTTCGATACCGGCAACCGATTTAAGTTCCATTCCCGGCGTAATTCCAGCACGCGCAGCAATCGAATTCGGCGCCACAGCGCCTACCACCGGATGCACACTCGGGATCCCGAGCAGGAATACCGCCCAGTACGCCAGCACCGCAAACACAAAGTTAGCGAACGGGCCTGCGGCCACAATGGCGGCACGCTGCCAGACGGTTTTATTGTTAAACGCCTGCGTGCGCAACTCATCCGGTACCGGTGCCACACGCTCATCGAGCATTTTGACATAACCACCGAGGGGGATCAGCGACAGGGTAAACTCGGTACCCTGCTTATCCACGCGGCGCCACAGAATTTTGCCAAAGCCGAGCGAGAAACGCTCGACCTTAACCCCGCAGCGACGCGCCACCCAGAAATGGCCAAATTCGTGAACTGAAATCAGAATCCCTAGCGCCACTAAAAACGCCAGCAGATTCCAAAGCGCTCCTGTCATCGTTCTATCCTTGTCTGCTCTGTAAGCTTGCCATTTAGCATGACGGCTTGAACGCCATTAAAAAACCAGCAGTAACAAGCAGGCAAATACCGGCACCGCCGCGGTCAGGCTATCGATACGATCGAGTACCCCACCGTGGCCCGGCATAATTTGTCCGCTGTCTTTTACGCCTGCTTCGCGCTTAAACATACTTTCGGTCAGGTCGCCCAGCACTGATACGGCCACTGCGATCACCGAGCTGATGATCATGCTGTGAGTCCCGGCTTGCAGTGGCGAGAAGTGATCGAACACCACCGCAATCACGGCAGATGTTGTCAGGCCGCCAATCACGCCTTCCCAAGTCTTCGCTGGGGACACTTTCGGTGCTAGCTTGTGCTTACCAAAGGCCTTACCGGTAAAGTACGCCCCCGAGTCAGCGCCCCAGATCAGGAACAGCAGATACAAAATCCACACAGCCCCAAAAGAGCTGTCTACGCTGTACGAGTACATGCGCAGCACAATTAAGCCCCAGAAAAACGGCACCAGCGTCAGCAAACCGAAGAGAACTTTCAACCGTTTGGCGTTATGCCACCATTTAGCCGAACTCGGGTAGCCGAGCACTAACCCCAAGGCCAGCAGCCACCACAACGGGGCAATAATCAGCACCGTCTGGATAAAGGTGTTTTGCAATAGAATCGAGGTATCCTGCACCGGCACTGCCAGTAAGGAGGCGCCCAAGCCCAAACCACAAATCACCGCGATACCCGCGCGTACAGCTTTATTTTCAAAGCCAGCCAACAATGCCCACTCCCAGGCTGCCAGCATACTCAACGCCAGCGCCAGCAAGGCAAAATGCAGCGGCGACAGTAAAAATAAGCCTGCAATGACTAAAGGAACCAAAATCAGTGCAGTAATAATACGTTGCTTGAGCAATGAAACCTCCTAAGCTCTACTCATCCGCCGTTGCTCAACGGCCGTTGTCGCCAGTACCACCAAAACGTCTGTCGCGACAGACAAAGGATGAAACAGCACGGTCAAATTCTTGTTCATCAAAATCTGGCCATAGCACCTCAGAAAAGTAGAACTCGGCATAGGCTATCTGCCACAACAAAAAGTTGCTGATCCTATGCTCGCCACTGGTTCTGATGACCAAGTCTACTGGAGGTTGATCCCCCATGCATATCACCTTACTGAGCAAGGTTTCGTCGATATCATCAGTGTGAAGTTTACCCTCTTGTACTTGGGCAGCAATCTGCCGAGTGGCTTGTACGATATCCCAGCGCCCACCATAGTTAGCTGCCACATTTAACACCAAACCGGTGTTGTTGGCGGTGAGCGCTTCCACACTGGCGATGCGCTCTTGTAACCGGGTGCTGAAACGGGAGATGTCACCGATAATCCGCAGGCGGATATTATTCTTGTGCAGGCTCTTAGCTTCATTATCGAGTGCGCGCATAAATAATTCCATGAGCGCGGAAACTTCCTGCTCAGGACGGCGCCAGTTTTCACTGCTAAATGCGTACAAGGTCAAGGATTGGATATGGTTGCGGGCGGCATAACTGACTGAACGGCGTACAGCTTTAACACCTGCTTTATGTCCAAAAATCCGCATTTTGCCTTGTTGCTTGGCCCAGCGTCCGTTGCCATCCATGATAATAGCAACGTGTTTAGGCATTTGTTCGGCTGTAAATGCTTGCGGTTGCGGCTCTGCCATAGGTGTCTAAGTCATTCCTGTCAAAGTCTTACTGCGCTTTTTGCTCCGCGGCGCCAGTGGCTGCCCGCGAAATTCTGGCCGGCGTCGAGGGCCGGATCGTAAAAAAGCCGTGTTAACACACGGCCTTGCGCAATCTCTTTTTTGCCTTTCTTACTTTTTGTTCGCGATCACTGTGTTATTTACGACCAACGTCAAAACGTGACCGAGAAAAAGCGACAGCTTAAAACATCACTATATCACTTCGTGAATAGCGGAACAAACCTGCCGTCGCGCCGCGGCAGGCCGCATTTAACACGCAGTGATCTGCTGCGCGGCGCACGCGCGGGCGCGGCGGTCAATCTCTAGGACATCCTCAACCGAGGTAGGTTCCGGTAACGTCAGCGTATCCAGCACCTGTCGGTTCACGGTGGCAATCTGGGTAAAGCCGATTTGCCCCTGCAAAAAGGCCTCAACACTGATTTCGTTAGCCGCATTCAAGGCGGTCGTCGCCATCTGCCCCTGCTGGCATGCTTCGATAGCCAATTGCAGGCACGGGTAGCGGTTAAAGTCAGGTTGCTCAAAGCTCAGGCCCGATAAGCGGAAAAAGTCGAGCGGCGCTACACCGGTTTGAATACGCTCAGGATACGCCATCGCATGGCCAATTGGGGTGCGCATATCGGGATTGCCCATCTGCGCAACCACACTGCCATCGCTAAAACGCACCATCGAATGGATGATCGACTGCGGGTGGATAATCACTTCCATCTGCTCGGCACTGGCGTTAAACAGCCAGCGCGCTTCGATGTACTCCAGCCCTTTGTTCATCATGGTGGCCGAGTCCACCGAGATTTTGCGCCCCATGGACCAATTAGGATGGGCGCAGGCTTGCGCCGGTGTCAGCGCAGCAAACTCGCTCAGTGGCGTAGTGCGAAATGGCCCGCCAGAGCCGGTCAAGACGATTTTATCGACCCCCGCCGCAGCCAGATCGCAAAAGCCCAGCTCACGCTGCACATTTTCAGGCAAGCACTGAAATATCGCGTTATGTTCGCTATCCACCGGCAGCAACTGCGCCTGATGACGCTGCACTTCCTGCAAGAACAGGCGACCACAAGTGACCAGCGCTTCTTTGTTGGCCAGCAAAATCCGCTTACCTGCGCGAATCGCGGCCAGAGTTGGCAGCAGGCCCGAGGCGCCGACAATGGCCGCCATCACCTGATGGGCTTCTTCTTGCGCGGCCACCGCCAACACGCCCGCTTCACCACTGAGCACTTCAGTGTGGCAGCCGTGCTGTTGCAGTTGTGCACGCACAGCCGCTGCAGCATCGGCATCGGCCATCGCCGCCAGACGGGGGCGAAATTGCAGACATTGCTGCACCATGACGCTGACATTACGACCCGCGGCCAACCCGACCACCGAGAAACGCTGCGGATTACGTGCCGCGACATCAAGAGTGCTGACACCGATAGAGCCGGTGGAGCCCAAAACGCTTAAATTCACCATCAGTTGATTACTCATGATCTGCTTGGTATCACTTGCTGGGAGCTGGATAACATCGTTGCCAATCTGCCGAGATGAACCGCAGGGTTAGCGGTTAGCAGTATGTTTGAAAGTCGATGACTTACACGGCGGGTTAAAATGATACGGCGAATACCGCAAGGTTAATAGTGTTTAACACCAAAATCTGACGCATCCATAAAACAAAAGCGTCGCCGAGGCGACGCTTTTCTGCGCGAGGAGATTAAAACTCCATCAGCTCTTTTTCTTTCTCAGCCAGCGCTTCGTCCACTTTTTTCACCATCAAATCGGTGATTTTCTGGATTTCGTCCTGTGAACGACGCTCGTCGTCTTCGCTGATTTCTTTGTCTTTCAGCAACGCTTTGATCTTGTCGTTCGCATCACGGCGTACGTTACGTACCGACACACGACCTTGCTCAGCTTCAGCACGCACGATCTTGATCAGATCTTTACGACGCTCTTCGGTCAGCGGTGGCAACGGAACACGGATAGTCGCGCCGGCGGAGCTTGGGTTCAGACCCAGATCAGAAGTCAGAATGGCTTTTTCTACTGCGGCACCGATGCTACGGTCAAACACAGTGATCGCCAGGGTACGGGCGTCTTCCGCAACCACGTTGGCCAGCTGGCGCAGCGGAGTTGGTGAGCCGTAATATTCAACGGTGATCCCTTCCAGCAGGCTAGGATGCGCACGGCCGGTACGGATTTTGGAAATATGGTTATTGAATGCTTCTACGCATTTTTCCATGCGCACTTGCGCATCTTGCTTGATTGCGTTGATCACGATGTAACCCTTCAATTCTGCTAGTGAACAGGTGGTAAGATACCGCGCTTTGCCCCTTTGAGGCAAAAACTTAACGTGGGCAATATCAGGAAATTACTGTGCCTTCACGTTCACCCATTACCACTCGGCGCAGTGCACCTGGTTTGTTCATGTTAAAGACACGGATTGGCATACCGTGGTCACGCGCCAAGGTAAAGGCGGCCAGATCCATCACTTTCAATTCTTTTTCCAGTACTTCCTGATAGCTCAGGGTTTCGTACAGGACTGCATCCGGGTTTTTCGCCGGATCATCGGTAAACACACCGTCAACCTTGGTGGCTTTCAGCACCACATCGGCTTCAATCTCGATACCGCGCAGGCAAGCGGCAGAGTCAGTGGTGAAGAACGGGTTACCGGTACCGGCAGCGAAAATCACTACTCGGCCGTTACGCAGCAGACTGATGGCCTCAGCCCAGCTGTAGTTGTCACACACGCCGTTCAATGGAATGGCTGACATCAGACGGGTATTTACATACGCGCGGTGCAGCGCATCACGCATAGCCAGACCGTTCATCACGGTTGCCAGCATGCCCATATGGTCACCGACCACACGGTTCATCCCCGCTTTCGCCAGACCCGCGCCACGGAACAGGTTACCACCGCCGATAACGACACCAACCTGAACGCCGAGCTCGACCAACTCTTTAATTTCTTGAGCCATGCGATCGAGGATACTCGGGTCAATACCAAATCCTTCTGCGCCCTGAAGAGCTTCTCCACTCAGTTTCAAAAGAATACGTTGATATGCCGGTTTTGCATTGGTGGTCATGGTTTTCCTTCCTGACACGCTGTGGATGAATAGTCTGACGGATATAAAGACGCGGCTTACGCCGCATTACTAGCAATTATATGCCGGTAATTAAAACTGAACCGCAGATATCCGCGGTTCAGTGGGGTTCTCATGTAAAGAGAGAATTAATGCTTAGCCATCGCCGCTACTTCAGCAGCAAAGTCAGCTTCAACTTTCTCGATACCTTCACCTACTTCGAAACGTACAAAGCTAACTACGTTTGCACCTTTCTCTTTCAGCAGATCGCCAACAGACTTAGAAGGGTCCATTACGAAGGCCTGACCGTACAGAGACACTTCGCCGGTGAACTTCTTCATGCGGCCTTCAACCATTTTCTCAACGATTTCACGTGGCTTGCCAGATTGCATACCGATTTCAACCTGGATTTCGCGCTCGTGAGCAACAACGTCAGCTGGAACGTCTTCTGGCTTCACGTACTCTGGCTTGCTAGCAGCGATGTGCATAGCGATGTGCTTGATCAGTTCTTCGTCAGCACCGGTAGCGGCAACTACAACACCGATCTTAGCACCGTGCAGGTAGGTACCTACTTGCTCGCCTTCAACGATGGTTACACGACGGATGTTGATGTTTTCGCCGATCTTAGCAACCAGGTTGGTACGGGTTTCTTCGAACTTCGCTTGCAGAGCAGCGATGTCAGCGATGCGCTCAGCCAGAGCAGCTTCAACCACTTCTTCGCCGAATGCTTTGAAGCCAGCATCTTTAGCAACGAAGTCAGTTTCGCAGTTCAGTTCAACGATAGCGGCAACTTTGTTGTCAGCGCTAACTTTAACCAGAATCACACCTTCAGCAGCAACACGGCCAGCTTTTTTAGCCGCTTTGGCTTGACCGTTTTTACGCATGTTGTCGATTGCCAGCTCGATGTCGCCGTTAGCTTCAACCAGAGCTTTTTTACATTCCATCATGCCTGCAGCGGTACGCTCACGCAGTTCTTTTACCAGAGCAGCGGTAATTTCTGCCATCGTATTATCCTCGGTTATCTCGGGGGAGATCATAAAAAACAGGGGCCTCATCGGCCCCTGCTAACCATATCAGTCTAGTATCTGACGTGTACTATCTGGTTAATAAGGGCTCTGTTCGAGCGGGCCTTATTACTCGGCTTCTACGAAGCCTTCTTCAGCCTGAGCAACCAGATCCTGGCCACGGCCTTCGCGAATTGCAGTCGCTGCGGCAGACAGGTACAGTTGAACAGCGCGGATGGCGTCGTCGTTACCAGGGATGATGAAGTCTACGCCATCTGGATCAGAGTTGGTATCAACGATAGAGAATACTGGGATACCCAGGTTGTTCGCTTCAGTGATAGCGATGTGCTCGTGATCAGCATCGATAACGAAGATAGCATCAGGCAAACCGCCCATGTCTTTGATACCACCCAGGCTCTTCTCCAGCTTTTCCAGCTCACGAGTGCGCATCAGCGCTTCTTTCTTGGTCAGCTTGTCGAAGGTACCGTCTTGAGATTGGGTTTCCAGATCTTTCAGACGCTTGATGGATTGACGAACGGTTTTCCAGTTGGTCAGCATACCGCCTAACCAACGGTGGTTTACATAGAACTGATCGCAGCCGTGTGCAGCTTCTTTAACTGCATCGCTTGCAGCGCGCTTAGTACCAACAAACAGAACCTTGCCTTTACGGGCAGCGATTTTGCTCAGCTCAGCCAGAGCTTCGTTGAACATTGGTACAGTTTTCTCAAGGTTGATGATGTGTACTTTGTTACGCGCACCGAAGATGAATGGCTTCATCTTTGGGTTCCAGTAACGGGTCTGGTGACCGAAGTGTACACCGGCCTTGAGCATGTCGCGCATGGAAACAGTTGCCATGAGTTTTTCCTCAGAAAATAAATTGGGGTTAAGCCTCCACGTATCCCCTGCAACCGACTCTATCTCTCCATAAAGGGAAAACAGAGCACCCCGGAGCACGGTGTCGATACGTGTGTGATATTTCACATGAGTTCTTTAGGCGTTCCGGGTCAAAACTGACAATTCCGGAATCCGGCGCGCTTTATACCATAATTTAGCCGCGGACTCCAGATTCAATTGCTTTTTGTTGAGATTGGTTTTCAACTCGGGTAGCGCCCTGTTACCATACTCCCAGACTCTGATGCCGCCCGCGCGGCGAATACCGGAAAATTATTTATGGCTATTACAATCAAAACCGCAGACGAAATCGAAAAAATGCGCGTTGCCGGCCGTCTGGCGGCGGAAGTGCTGGAGATGATCGAACCGCACGTGAAAGCGGGCGTGACCACCGGTGAACTGGATAAAATCTGCCACGACTACATCGTCAATGTGCAGCAAGCAGTTCCAGCACCACTGAACTACCACGGCTTCCCGAAATCCACCTGCATTTCAGTGAATGAAGTGGTGTGCCACGGCATTCCTGGTGAGAAAGTGCTGAAAGACGGCGATATCGTTAACTTCGATATTACAGTGATTAAAGATGGCTATCACGGCGATACGTCTAAGATGATCATCGTCGGTAAACCGACAATTTTGGGTGAGCGCCTGTGCCGCATCACGCAAGAGAGCCTGTATCTGTCACTGAAAATGGTGAAACCGGGTGTGCGTCTGCGCGAAATCGGTAAAGCCATCCAAAAATTTGCCGAAGCTGAAGGCTTTTCTATCGTGCGTGAATACTGCGGCCACGGGATTGGTGCGGAATTCCACGAAGAGCCACAAGTGCTGCACTACGATGCCGATGACGGCGGCGTGATCCTGCGTGAAGGCATGACCTTTACCATTGAGCCGATGATCAACGCCGGTAAGCGTCAAGTACGCCTGATGGGCGATGGCTGGACGGTCAAAACCAAAGACCGCAGCCTGTCTGCGCAGTACGAGCACACCATTTTGGTTACCGCCGACGGTTGCGAGATCCTGACTCTGCGCAGCGACGAAAGTCTGCCGCGCGTGCTGCATAACTAAATTGCCGACGCGCCAATTTATGCTTTACAAAGCCGGAGATTTCCGGCTTTTTTTACATCTGTGATCTCGTGTTTTGCGGCCAAGGAACGTCTGATGCCCCACCTTCTGAACGATGCATGGCAAGACGCCGGTATGCAGTTGCCGGCGATGAAACTTATCCTCGAACAGCAGCGCCAGCGTATGGCGGACGATTTTGCCGCTGGCCGTCCGGTGGCCAACTTGGTCGCCGAGCGCACCGCCTTTATCGATACCCTATTGTGCCACCTGTGGCAGCAATTTGGTCTGGCAGAGAATCCGGCATTAACCTTAGTCGCCGTCGGCGGTTATGGCCGAGGGGAGTTACACCCACTTTCCGATATCGATCTGCTGATTTTAACCGCGCAGCCGGTCGATGAAGCACTGGCAGCGCACATCGGGCAGTTCATCACCCTGCTCTGGGATTTGCGTCTGACCGTCGGCCACAGTGTGCGCACTTTGCAAGAGTGTCTGGATGAGGGCTTGCACGATCTCACGGTCGCCACTAATTTGCTCGAATCGCGCTGGTTATGCGGCAATCCGGCGCTGTGCGATCGCTTACAGCAACATGTGTTCGCCGATGATTTTTGGCCATCGCCGGAGTTTTTCCGCGCCAAACAGCAAGAGCAGCGTGAACGGCACGCCCGCTATCATGGCACCAGCTACAACCTAGAGCCGGATATCAAAACCAGCCCTGGTGGCCTGCGCGATATCCATACTTTGAGTTGGGTGGCGCGTCGTCACTTCGGTGCGGCCAGCTTAGATGAAATGACCCGCTTTGGTTTTCTCACCGATGCCGAATACCACGAACTACTCGAATGTCAGGAGTTTTTGTGGAAGGTGCGTTTTGCGCTGCACTTAAGCCTCACCCGCTACGATAACCGTCTGTTGTTTGATCGCCAGTTTACCGTCGCCCAAATGCTCGGCTACCAAGGTGAACGCAACCAGCCAGTCGAGCGGATGATGAAAGATTTCTACCGCACCTTGCACCGGGTGCGTGAGCTCAATGAGATGCTGCTGCAACTGTTTGACGAAGCCATTTTGTCGCTCAGTGCCAATGAAAAGCCGCAACCGCTTGATGAGCACTTCCAACTGCGCGGTAATCGGATTGATGTGTGCGATCCACAGCACTTCATTACCCATCCAGAAACCATTCTTGATCTGTTTTTGCATCTGGCGCGCAATCGCCAAATCAGTGGGATCTACTCCACCACCTTGCGCCAATTGCGCTTTGCGCGGCGTAACTTACAAGGCTACCTGTGCGATAACCCGGCAGCGCGTGCACGCTTTGTTGCCCTGCTAGCTCAGCCGGGCGCCATTGCGCGAGCTTTTTTGCCAATGCACCATCACGGCGTACTGGCCGCCTACTTGCCGCAGTGGAGCCAGATTGTCGGCCAGATGCAGTTTGATCTGTTTCATGCCTACACCGTGGATGAGCACACCATTCGCGTGCTGCTAAAGCTGGAAAGCTTTGCCGATGAGCCGCAGCGCCAGCAACATCCCTTGTGTGTAGAGCTCTTCCCGCGCTTGCCTTCGCGTGAGCTGATTTTACTCAGCGCCCTATTCCACGATATCGCCAAAGGGCGCGGCGGCGATCACTCGCAATTGGGCAGCCACGATGCCTACCAATTTTGTCGCTTACATGGCTATGGCGAAGCTGATGCGCGTTTGGTGGCATGGTTAGTGGAGCATCATTTGCTGATGTCAGTCACCGCCCAGCGCCGAGATATTCATGACCCTGAAGTGGTGCGCACCTTTGCCGGTGAAGTGCGCCATGAAGAGCACCTGAACTACCTATTGTGTCTGACGGTCGCCGATATCTGCGCCACCAATGAAACCCTGTGGAACAGTTGGAAGCAGACGCTGCTGCGCGAGCTTTACTTCGCCACCGAGCGTCAACTGCGCCAAGGGTTAGAGAATGGGCTGGATGTACGCATTCGGATCCGCCACAACCGCGAGCAAGCGCTGGCGCTGCTGCGCATGGAAAATACCGATGAAACGGCGCTGCAAGCACTGTGGCAACGCTGTCGCGCCGATTACTTCCTGCGCCATACGCCGCGCCAGCTAGCCTGGCATGCCAAGGCCCTACTCAACGCGCCGCAAGAGCAGACCCAAGTTCTGGTCAGCCGCCATGCCAGCCGTGGCGGCACTGAGATTTTTATCTATTGCCCAGATCAACCGCGGCTGTTTGCCACCGTGGCCGGAGAGTTGGATCGGCGCAATCTCAGCATCCACGATGCGCAGATCATTACCAGTCGCGATGGCTACGCCCTCGATACCTTTGTGGTGCTGGAGCCAGATGGCTCACCGCTGGCTCCCGATCGTCACGACAGCTTGCGCCACGCGCTGGAAAAAGCCCTCAGCGAGCCAGATTGTCCGCAGCAGCGTACGCGCCGCCCTTCGCCGCGCTTGCGCCACTTCAGCGTACCGACCGAGATCAGTTTCCTACCAGCGCGTGGCAATAAGCGCACCCTGATGGAATTGGTCGCGCTCGATACCCCCGGCTTGCTCGCCCAAGTGGGCGCTGTGCTGGCCGATACCGGCGTGTCACTACGCGGCGCAAAAATCACCACCATCGGCGAGCGCGTGGAAGACTTATTTATCTTAAGCGATCACGAGCGCAAGCCGCTGGATGCAGCAACCTGCGAGGATTTACGCCAGCGCCTGATCGCCGCGCTCAACCAGAGCGAAAAAGTGTGATACAACTACAGGATTATTGATTTCGCTGGCTCACGGATTGACATATCCGGGCCAGCTTCAGCATGTGTTTACGGACTCAACTCAGACAGGATGAAGCATGAATCATTTGCAGACCATTATTGAACAGGCCTTTGAAGATCGCGCCCAGATCACGCCGGCCAATGCCACTGCCGAGCTGCGCACTGCGGTCGCTCAGGTGATTGACCTGCTGGATCACGGCAAACTGCGCGTGGCCGAGAAGATTGACGGTGAGTGGGTTACCCACCAATGGCTGAAAAAAGCGGTTCTGCTCTCGTTTCGCATCAACGAAAACCAAGTCATTGATGGCGCCGAAACCCGCTATTTTGACAAAGCGCCACTGAAATTTGCCGAATACGATCAGGCACGCTTCGAGCAAGAAGGCATGCGTGTGGTGCCTTCGGCCACCGTACGTAAAGGCGCGCACATTGCACGCAATACCGTGCTGATGCCATCTTACGTCAACATCGGTGCATTTGTGGATGAAGGCACCATGGTGGATACCTGGGCCACCGTTGGCTCATGTGCGCAAATCGGTAAGAACGTACACCTGTCCGGCGGTGTCGGCATCGGTGGCGTACTGGAGCCGTTGCAAGCCAATCCGACCATCATCGAAGATAACTGCTTTATCGGCGCGCGCTCTGAAGTGGTGGAAGGCGTGATAGTGGAAGAAGGCTCGGTGATCTCCATGGGCGTATTTATCGGCCAGAGCACCCGCATTTATGACCGCGAAACCGGTGAAATCCATTATGGCCGCGTTCCAGCCGGCTCGGTCGTGGTTTCTGGCAGCCTGCCTTCGAAGTGTGGCAAGTACAGCCTGTACTGCGCGGTGATCGTGAAGAAAGTCGACGCCAAAACCCGCAGTAAAGTGGGTATCAACGAGCTGCTGCGCAGCATCGACTAAATCTTGCCTACGCTCGCGTCATCTTTTTCTAAACCCGGCTGGTCCGGGTTTTTCTTTTTTGTCGTCCGCATCCTAGTCCCCCACCCGCTCACTATCACGTCAAAGCGGCGTTGATAACATCGTGATTACCTTTTTTCAGCATTCATTTTCCTTAACAGGATCACAGCAAAAAAAGTGCTACTGACGCATGCTGTTTGGTATGGATGACTGATAAAAAACAAAACGGTGCGTTTTATGTACGAGAATCTGAAAAAGCTTGGAATTACCCATCCGCACGAGATTGACCGTTACAGCCTGCGGCAGGAAGCTGACTTCGATATTCTGAAAATCTATTTTCAGAAAGAAAAAGGCGAGTTTTTTGCCAAAAGCGTCAAATTCAAATATCCACGTCCGCATAAAACCCTACCGGTCGATGGCCAGCCAGCGCACTATCAAGCGGTCAGTGAAATTAATCCGAATCTGCGTTTTTTGCTCGATGAATTAGAGCATGTCACCGGTAATAGCAGCACGAGCTTAACCAGCGCAGGGCGGACCTTGAGTGAAGCGGAATTGAAGCAAAAAATTCTGGGTGATTTGCGCCACCTAGAAAAAGTGGTGGCCAATAAGATTGCGGAAATTGAGGCCGATCTGGAGAAACTAACCGCGCAGCGCTAGTGGCTTATTGCGCTACAGCGCTACAGTGTGGCGCAAGACATCCCACCTCAAACAAAAAGCCCCGTCTAGACGGGGCTTTTTTCAGTCTCGCAAAAGCGTGATTACTCGCCTTTGTTCGCCGCTTGAACGTACAGCATTTCCAGCGCCAGAGTAGCAGCAGCCAGAGAAGTCATCTCAGCGTGGTCGTACGCTGGGGAAACTTCTACTACGTCCATACCCACGATGTTCAGACCTTGCAGGCCACGAACAATCTTCAGAGCGCGGTCAGAAGTGATACCACCGATAACTGGAGTACCAGTGCCTGGTGCGTGTGCTGGATCCAGACAGTCGATATCGAAAGTCAGGTATACCGGCATATCGCCCACGATGGATTTGATCTGAGCCACAACATCTTCCACAGTGCGATCATTCACTTGTGGCGCATCCAGTACGGTGAAGCCGTTGTCACGGTCATACTCGGTACGGATACCGATCTGTACGGATTTAGTTGGGTCGATCAGACCTTCTTTCGGCGCTGTGTAGAACATAGTGCCGTGGTCGAACTCTGCACCCCAAGCATAGGTATCAGTGTGCGCATCGAAGTGGATCAGCGCCATTTTACCGAAATGCTTCGCGTGAGCGCGCAGCAGTGGCAGAGTGACGAAGTGGTCACCACCGAAAGTCAGGCAACGCTTACCCGCGGCCAGCAGTTTCTCAGTGTGCGCCTGCAGGGTTTCGCTCATGTCACGGGCATCACCGAAGTTGAATACCACGTCACCACAGTCAACCACTTTCAGACGGTCACGGAAATCGAAGTTCCATGGGAAGCGGTTATGTTCCCACGCCAGATTGGTGGAAACTTGACGCATTGCACCTGCACCGTGGCGGGCACCCGCACGGCCAGAGGTTGCCATATCAAATGGAACACCAGTAATCACCCAATCGGCATCGCTGTCATATGGCATAAAGTTCAATGGCAGACGCAGGAAACCGAACGCGTTGGAAACCAGAGACATATCTGGTTTATTACCCAGGGTGCTCATAAATACCTCAACTTAAAAAGAACAGTGCGCCACGATCCCATCGCGGCTGGCAACCGTGGATTCTAATGGCAGGCAAGCCTGCCATCCAGCATTAAATTTCTTCTAAATATGTATAACCGTAAAGACCTGCTTCCAATTCCGTCAAGTAGGCTGCTTGCTCCTCTTCTGGCAAGCCAGACGCCGCCACTTGTTCGCGGTAACGGGTCAGTAAGGTTTCCGGCTCCAGACGCACGTATTCCAGCATGCCAGCCACGGTGTCACCGTCGCTGGAGGCATACACTTCCACGTCACCGTTGTC
This sequence comes from Plesiomonas sp. PI-19, assembly GCF_021368255.1. Classification (NCBI taxonomy): domain Bacteria; kingdom Pseudomonadati; phylum Pseudomonadota; class Gammaproteobacteria; order Enterobacterales; family Enterobacteriaceae; genus Plesiomonas; species Plesiomonas sp. PI-19. The sequence goes on along the minus strand of NZ_JAJNMQ010000001.1, from coordinate 332,944 downwards.
GAAAACCTGCACATCCATGCTGGCGGTATCACCAAACAGGTTGTGCATGTTGCCCAAGATTTCCTGATACGCGCCAACCATGAAAAAGCCCAGCAGCGGAGGATTTTCTGGATCGTACTCTGGCATCGGCATGGTGGTTTCCACCCCATCGCCATCAATGTATTGATCGATGGCGCCATCGGAGTCACAGGTGATATCCAGCAGCACGGCGCGGCGAGTTGGCGCTTCGTTCAGGTGCTCCAAAGGCAGCACAGGGAACAGTTGGTCAATCCCCCACGCATCAGGCATCGATTGGAACAGTGAGAAGTTGACGTACAGCTTGTCGGCCAAACGCTCTTGCAGCTCATCAATCACCGGACGGTGCGCACGGTTATTCGGGCTCAACAGCTCGTTAATCTTGATGCACAGCGCCAGATGCAACTGCTCGGCATAGGCACGCTGCGCCAGATTAAGGACGCCGACAGAATACTGGGTGTGCACGTCAGACAGGTCAAACTGGCTTTCGTGCAGCCACGCGCGCAAAGAGCGCTTATCGCGCGACTGGCACAGCTCCTGCCAGGTTTCCCACATGCTATGCAGCACGCGCGGCGCATCGGCCGCCGGCGGCAATGGCTCGCTCGGGTCATGACGCTCAATGCCAATCACGTTAGACACCAGCACCGCATGGTGCGCGGTAGTCGCACGGCCTGACTCAGTGATGATCAAAGGATGCGGCAAATTGTTCTGACGGCAGGCCTCACCGATGCCCCACACCACGGTGCTGGCATATTCGTTCAGGCCGTAGTTGACCGAGCAATCGGATTGGGTACGGGTGCCCTCGTAATCCACGCCCAGACCACCGCCGACATCGAAGCACTGGATGTTAACGCCCAGCTTGTGCAGCTCAACATAAAAACGCGCACTCTCACGCACTCCGGTGGCCACATCGCGGATGTTGCCGAGCTGAGAGCCAAGGTGGAAGTGCAGCAACTGCAAGCTCTCAAGGCTGCCGGCACTGCGCAACATCTCGACCAATGTCAGCACTTGCTCTGCGGATAAACCAAACTTGGACTTCTCACCACCGGAGGACTGCCATTTACCCGAGCCTTGCGACGCCAGACGCGCACGCACGCCCAGACGTGGGGTGACATTCAGCTTACGCGCTTCTTCCAACACCAACTGGATTTCCGACAGCTTCTCAATCACCAGATAGACTTTGTGACCCAGCTTTTCGCCAATCAGCGCAGTACGCACGTATTCACGATCTTTATAGCCATTACACACAATCAGGCTACGAGTCAGACCGGCATGCCCCAGCACGGCCATCAATTCGGCTTTCGAGCCGGCTTCCAGCCCCAACGGCTCACCGGCATGCACCAGTGATTCAATCACGCGACGATGCTGGTTAACTTTAATTGGGTACACCAGCATGTAATTGTTTTCATAACCGAAATCTTTGCGCGCACGTTTGAACGCCGCGTTAATCGAACGCAGGCGGTGTTGCAAAATTTGCGGGAAGCAGAACAGAGTCGGCATCTGCTGACCTTCGCTTTGCAGCTGGCGCACCAAATCGGCCAGATCAACGCGCGCTTCCGGACGCTCAGGGTTCGGGCACACCGTAATGTGACCTAGTTCATTCACATCAAAATAGCCACCGCCCCAGTGAGCGACGTTATAAGTACGGAGCGCTTTACCTGCGGTACGGCTAGGCATCGTATTTTCCTCATTTTGATGTGGGGCAACATAACTGCCGGTGGCAACCGGGCGTTCAACCAAAATATCTGTCATTGCGGTATTCCTGATCATGGCATGACAGTGGGACGGCATCCAGCGTGGCTGATGATAAGTTAACCAACACTGGGACGGTTCGGGGCAGTTTCCCCGTCAATTACTTCAACACCATGATTGCTGCGCTAGCGCTGATACCACGAACTGCTCACAGGGCAGATGATGACCAATCCGGTGCCTGTGATGCGGTGCAAGTACCGTACTGAGCCGATGAGGCTGAAAGGCCTATTCGCGCAGACTATTAGCAAATCAATACAAGGTGTTAAACGTAAGCGAAGCAAAACTCAGTACGCCAACATTCAGATATCTGGCTGTCAGACATCAGAAAGTAAGCGGCAATGAGCTCAAATACGACTGGCGCTGGGCATCGGCCTCGATAACAGCCTAAGAGCACAGCGGGACATAACAGGAGAATGAACGGTGCGCGCACGGGACGCGAAAGGACGGATGTGGCCGTTGTGGCCGGAAAACAGAGAAAAAGACATGTTACAGGTTCTCCATCTCCCCTTGGATGCATCTGAATCTCAGGTCCCAAGGGTTAAAAACCACCTCTTGCTTACGCATTTGGTTAATGAAAATAAAAGGGGTTTTGCCAACCTGGGATTCAGCAAGGCCAACTGCGCCGTCATGCAATCAGTGACATGGCGAGTGACATGACTGATGGACACGCTAGGCGGGCCGGGCTACTCCGTCCGGATGCGCGGCGAGTTATACCGGTAATTGTAACAAAATGCAAAGCTGAATTTTGCTGAAAATGCCACCGCAATCACAAGAAACGATTTGCAAAAAAATTTGCTGGCAATAGCAAGTGCGGGAAATTAGAATAGCCGTCCAGATGTGGATACATCCACAAGCAATCGGTTTGTGGATATATCTACAAAGTAGATTTTTATTTGATTGATTTTCGGAGCTTGGCATCCCATGACAAGACACCTGTTCACTTCAGAATCCGTTTCTGAAGGGCATCCTGATAAAATTGCTGACCAGATTTCCGACGCCGTACTGGACGCCATTCTGAAGCAAGATCCTAAAGCACGCGTGGCTTGTGAAACCTACGTGAAGACCGGTATGGTGCTGGTTGGTGGCGAAATCACCACCACCGCCTGGGTCGATATCGAAGAGCTGGCGCGTAAGACCGTCTGCGACATCGGTTACACCAGCTCACAAATGGGCTTTGACGCCAACTCTTGTGCGGTACTGAGCGCGATCGGTAAGCAATCTCCAGATATCAACCAAGGTGTTGACCGTAAAGATCCTCTGGAGCAAGGTGCGGGCGACCAAGGTCTGATGTTTGGTTACGCAACCAACGAAACTGACGTGCTGATGCCAGCGCCAATCACTTATGCGCACCGTCTGATGGAGCGCCAAGCACAAGTACGTAAAGACGGCACGCTGCCGTGGCTGCGTCCAGATGCGAAGAGCCAGGTGACCTTCAAGTACGAAGATCACAAGATTGTCGGTATCGATGCAGTGGTGCTGTCTACTCAGCACAGCGAGTCTATCGGTCACAAAGAGCTGCAAGAAGCGGTGATGGAAACCATCATCAAACCTGTGCTGCCAACCGAGTGGCTGTCCAAAGAGACCAAGTACTTCATCAACCCAACTGGCCGTTTCGTTATCGGTGGTCCTATGGGTGACTGCGGTCTGACCGGTCGTAAGATCATCGTAGATACCTACGGTGGTGCGGCGCGTCATGGTGGTGGTGCATTCTCGGGTAAAGACCCATCAAAAGTTGACCGCTCTGCAGCCTATGCGGCGCGTTATGTGGCGAAAAACATCGTGGCGGCCGGTCTGGCAGATCGCTGTGAGATCCAAGTGTCTTACGCCATCGGTGTCGCAGAGCCAACCTCTATCATGGTGGAAACCTTCGGTACCGCTAAAGTTGAGCAAGAGCTGCTGAACTCACTGGTACGTGAATTCTTCGACCTGCGTCCTTACGGTCTGATCAAGATGCTGGATCTGATCCAGCCAATCTATCAGAAGACTGCTGCCTACGGTCACTTTGGCCGTGAAGAGTTCCCGTGGGAAGCCACTGACAAAGCCGCGGCTCTGCGTGAAGCGGCCGGTCTGAAATAAGACCTCGGTCAGTCAGCCGCCACGCGAGTGATCTGCACAAAAAAACCGGGCTCAGCCCGGTTTTTTTATGTCTTTTTTATATCTTTTGGCCGTCTTGTTATCGTTAAGCACCTGTTTGCCTCCCTGCGTTACGGTTTGCACTGGCAGCCGGCTTTGGTCACAATGCCTCGCTCACCCTCCACTCTTGATTGGAAGTAACCCACCGAACTGACTTATGCCTAGCCCTCGACTGCCTACCACCTTACAACAAGAAGTCATGCAGTGCCTCCGCCATTATCTGGCCATGGCCGCTGACCACTTTGACAGCCCTTTTCCTGAGCCGCGAGTCAGCTATCGCCAGCGTGGGATGAGCGCCGGCAGCGCGCATTTGCAGCTCGGTGAAATTCGCCTCAATCCGGTTTTGCTGCAAGAAAACGGCAGTGCCTTTATCCAAGAAGTGATCCCCCATGAATTGGCGCATTTGCTGGTCTATTGGCTCTGTTGTCAGCCGATTTCACCGGCACTTAGCGCGCAGTTACCGGCCGCGTGGCGCAAACGGCGTAGCCGTATTGCCCCGCACGGCGCCGAATGGAGCTGGCTGATGGAAACGGTGCTGGGTCGTCCGGCACGGCGCACTCACCGCTTTGATGTCAGCAGCGTGCGTGGACGCACGGTGGCCTATCAGTGTGCCTGTCAGCAGCACGCACTCAGTATTCGCCGACATAATCGGGTGCTGCGCGGTGAAAGCCGTTATCTGTGCCGTCAGTGTCAGCAGGAGCTAAAACCGCTCGCACTAGCCACAACAACGACTACCGAAGAAAAGACAGAGGGAAATGCCAGCTAAGGGCACTCTGGCATTCATTACACAAAGTTTCTATTTCAGGTCTGGTCAATTACACTAATCAGTATGTTTGAACCACTGATTTCAACCACTATGTCTTTTTCTTTTGCTCGCCGCTCCGCCATCTGGCTGCTGTTACCGACCCTATTAGTGCCAGCCCTACCGGCCCTGGCCGCGGCGCCACAAAACTTTTCCCAAGCGAAAGCCGCTGGGGTAAAAATCGTGAAACAAAATCCAGTGACCTTTTACTGCGCCGCCCCCATTCGCTTTGAAGGCAAAAAAATGGTGCCGGAGCTGGATGCGATTGGCTATCAAGTACGTAAAAACGCTAACCGTGCCAACCGCATTGAGTGGGAGCACGTGGTACCAGCGTGGGAATTTGGTCATCAGTTGCAGTGCTGGCAACAAGGTGGACGCAAAGCCTGTGGTGAAGATGGCCGTTTCCGCAAAATGGAGTCTGACCTGCACAACTTGCAACCGGCCATCGGTGAGGTCAATGGTGATCGCAGCAACTTCCAGTATTCACAGTGGAATGGCGGTGAAGGCCAATATGGTAACTGTGAGATGAAGGTCGACTTTAAAGGCAAACGTGCCGAGCCACCAGCACGCGCGCGCGGCGCCATTGCCCGTACCTACTTCTACATGCGGGATAATTACGATTTGCGTCTGTCACGCCAACAAACTCAACTGTTTACCGCTTGGGACAAAACCTATCCGGTGACCGCGTGGGAATGTAAGCGCGATGGGCTGGTCGCCGGTATTCAAGGCAACCATAATCCGTATGTGCAGCAAGCCTGTGCGAAAGCCGGTCTGAAAGACTGACGAGTGCATATTGCTGGTCACAACACCGATAAAAAACGGGAGCCTAGGCTCCCGTTTTTGTACTTGCGAACATTAAACGCTGCGATGTCAGCCTGCGCGTATCGCTTAGCATCCTAGCGATATGCGTTTACTGGCGATGTGCCGTGACCGACTCGGTACGTTTGCTGTAGCTCCACTGCTGACAGGTGGCCATCAGCAGCGGCAATTGCGCCAGCTTAGCCTGCCAATTGGCCTGTTTGTTTTTCGGCAAACGGCCATACAGCGCCAGAATGATATCGGTGCGCCGCTCCATCTGCGCCGCCTTACGCGTCATATCGGTCTGGTACGGCTGCAACATCCAATGCCGCCATTCACGCTGCCACACCGCAAAGTGATTCCTCAGCCGTTGCTCGGTATCGTCCGGTAGCAAGATATGCTGCGCCACCGGAAATAACAGCCCCACCCCTAAACACGCCCAACACATCACGAAAAAGCGCTGCACATACAGCTCACTGGGGATGTAGTTGCTCGAGCCGGAGTTAATCATCACTGACATCAGCGAGCCGACCACCGCCAAGGTGCGGTTCGAGCCGTGCAGTAACCACGCCAACGGCAAGTACACCGCCACCAGCATGATGATCAGCGCATCATCGGAGCCCAACTGCGGCAAGACAAACACGAAGATCGGAAACAACACCAGGCTACCGATGAACAGCGGCAACATGAACAAGCGGGTCGGAACTTTCTCGGCATACTGCGACATCAACAGCGACACCGTGGCCAACAGCACCACCAGATTGCCACCCGGCCAGCCGGTGTAATGCCAAATCTGCAAGCTCGCCGCGCACACGCCGCCAATCACCAGTGCGCTCAGCAACGGTGAGTCCGTTCCGGCCTGAAACAGTCGATTTTGCCACTGCCAGCGCAACATGCTTTTCGAGCAGCTATGTCCGGCCTGCAACTGCTGAGCGTCTTGCTGCATCAACGACAATAACGAGCCACTGCGTAGTGCCGACGGCGGCACTGGTAATACCGCGCCCTCACTCAAGGCAGCGATCAGCGCGCGCACCCATTCCAGCTCGGCCGGCGTCGGCTGCGGGCATTTGACGCGCCATGCATACAGATGCCGCGCCAGCAGCTCCACGCCGTACAGACTGCCAATCGCTTTTCGCTGCGGATCGTGCAACACATGGTAGTCACCGTAGTTACGCGACAGGCGAAAGCGCAGCATGCGCAACTGTCCAAGCAAGCCAAAAAAGTGGCCCGGCAATGCCTCGGGGCTCGCATCCAGCCAGCCCTGTAACGAGCGCAATAGCGCTTGTTGCTGCTCCTGATGGCTACGCCCCACCTCCAGCGGCCACAAGATATGCAGCACATAGATGGTCGTCGCACCGATAAACACACAACCGATACGATCGACCATTACGCTGAACGATCCCATTGGGTTCAAAATGCCGTAGCACAGCATCACCAGCAGCCCCACCAGCACCCAGCGCCAGAAATCTTGCCAAGCAAAGTGGGTCAAGCTGGCATAGGCCAGCACAAATGCGCTCAGGCCACACAGGACAATCAACTGCTCTGGGCGCTGCACAAAGTGCCAGATCAGGAAAAAGCCCCACAGCACGCCGAGCACGGTGCCGGCAATCCGCTGCCACCAGCGCATCTGCGCTTCGCCGACCGTACCGGCCTCGACCATCAACACGCTGGTCGGTGCCCACAACGGGTTGTGCATCCCCAGCCCCATGGCAATAAACAGGCTGAGGATAATGGCCACCGTCAGGCGCAGCGAGCGCCAAAAACGTAACCGATTCATGGCTTACTGTGCCTGCAAGTTAACGGTAGCGGTCAGCCCGGGCAGGATTTCCATGTCGGCAGGACGCTGATCGAGCAATATTTTCACTGGAATATTCTGCGCCAAACGAACCCAGTCGAACACTTTCGGTAAGTTCGGGATCAGGCTGCTACCGCTGCCCATATCCTGTGGGTCAAGCGCACGGCCAATACTATCCACATGGCCGCGCAAGACTCGGTTCTGGTACGCCATCAGCGTAACCTGTGCCGGCATGCCGGCGCGGATATTGCCCAAATCGGTTTCTGAGAATGCCCCTTCCACCCACATATGCTCCGCATCCACTTGCGCGATCACCGGCTTGCCCACTTGGGCAAAATCACCACTGTGGATATTTACCGATGACACATAACCATCGGCCACCGCGTACAAACTGGTTCTATCCAGATCTAACTGCGCTTTTTCGAGCGCCACTCTGGCAGCGCGCAGCAAGGTGTTATTGGCTCCCGCACTGCCGAGCTGCGCATGCGCTTGTGCCAGCTTGCTCTGCGCCGCTTGCACATCCGAACGCGCCACATTCACATCGCGCTGCGCTTGATCATAAGTGCTTTGCGATAAGGTTTTTTGCTGCCATAAACGCTGCACCCGCGACATCTCTTTGACCGCATACTCATAGCGCGTTTGCGCGGCGGTGACATTGGCTTGCGCGCTTTTGACCTCTTCTTCTAATTGGCTGACTTGTTGCTGGGCACTGGCCAGATCCACGGTGGCTTTATCCACCGCTAACTGGTACGGACGCGGATCAATGCGCAGTAACAATTGCCCTTTTTTCACCGGCTGGTTATCGCTAACCACCACGTCCACAATAGCGCCGCTGACTTGTGGCGCCAGGGCAATAATATTGGCCCGTACCACCGCATGCCGGGTTTGCGGCGAGCGTTGGTGATATTTAAACGCCCCAGCAATCACCAGCAGTGCGGCGAACATAACTCCAAGGGATAACAGTACCTTACGGCGACGAGGATCGACTGACATATTCTTCTTAAACTTATCGTTAATTATACTTTTAGTGATACATCAGGCTTAACAGCGCCAATACACCACAACCGCTGAGCCACACCACTAAACGTGGATGCCATAATTTGGCTAGCCAGCCACGCCGGGCGGTAAACCGCAACACCAGCGAGACGAAGATAAACGCCAGTAACCCCAGCACCACCAGACGCGGGATGTAGACATCAAACAGCACTACATCTTGCGACAAAAACGTACTCATGCTTGCTCATTGACTCCGCTTAACTCTCGTTCTATACCGAGTTGTACTCGACGCAGCTGTGCCACCACCGCACTGAACTGCGTGGTTTCAAATTCCGTTAACCCTCGGTCAACCCGCTGTAGGTATAACGGCAATTCTCGGCGCATAAATTCGGCACCTGCCGGTGTCAGCTGTACATACACCGAACGCCGATCCTCAGGATTAATCCGGCGCGCCACCATGCCTTGCTGTTCCAGAATATCGAGCTGCTTACTGATAGAAGCTCGCGCCACCCCCAGAGCCTCAGCCAGAACACTCGGTAATAACGACTGCTCTGGGCTGACAAACAACATGCGCAAAATATAAAAACGACCTACCTGCAAGCCGGATAATTCCGCTATCTGCAACAAGCCACAGCGCAACTTATCGATCTCTTCAAAAAAATCGATCGAAAGGCGAATACGCTCCAAATCCAAGTCCGGTAAATGCTGTTCGCAATAGGCCAAAGTCAGCCGGTGCTGGGTAGACATACTGTAATCTCCGAAATTCTACTCTTGAAATCCTTTGAAGTTGATCACAATTGTAATTAGCTAGCTAACTAATTACCAGCCAAATTACCGTCTATTCGAAAACCCGATGCAAAGCAGCAGGAACTATTCAGGCATGGTAAGATGTTATGCATTAAAACTTTTTCAATGACGACACTGACCTATGCGCATTCCTCGTATTTATCACCCTGAACCACTGACTGTTGGCCAGCTGGTAACCCTGAGTGACGATGCGGCCAACCACGTGGGCCGGGTATTACGCATGACCGCGGACGATGAACTGGATCTGTTTGATGGCAGCAACCAAGTTTTTCGAGCGCGGATCACTGAAAGCAGCAAACGTCAGGTGACGGCCACCGTCACCGAAGCGAGCGAAGACAACCGTGAATCACCACTGCGCATCCATTTAGGGCAAGTGATTTCCCGTGGCGATAAGATGGAGTTCACCATTCAAAAATCGGTCGAACTCGGCGTCACCGAAATCACCCCGCTGATTTCAGAACGTTGTGGGGTTCGCCTCGATGCTGAGCGGATGGAGAAAAAAATCCAGCAGTGGCAAAAAATTGCAGTGGCCGCTTGTGAGCAGTGCGGACGCAACGCCGTGCCAGTGATCCGCCCAGCGATGAAGCTGGAAAACTGGTGCGCCGAAAACGATGGCAGCCTGAAGCTGAACCTGCATCCACGCGCGCGCTACAGCATCAATACACTGCCAACACTGCCGCCAGAAGGCGTGCGCCTGTTGATTGGTCCGGAAGGCGGTCTATCCGCAGAAGAAATTGCGATGACTGAGCAATATGCCTTTACTGAAATTCTGCTCGGTCCACGGGTCTTACGCACCGAAACCGCTGCATTGACCGCGATCACCGCATTACAAGTTCGCTTCGGCGATCTGGGCTAAGGAGTTTTTATGATCAAGTTGGGTATCGTGATGGATCCGATTGCATCCATCAACATCAAGAAAGATTCCAGTTTTGCCATGTTGCAAGAAGCGCAAAAGCGCGGCTATGAACTGCACTATATGGAAATGGCAGACCTGTATCTGGATAGCGGTGAAGCTAAGGCCCGTACACGCCTGCTGAACGTGCATGATGACAAGCAGCACTGGTTCAGCTTCGCGAGCGAGCAACATATGCCACTGGCCGATCTGGATGTGATCCTGATGCGTAAAGACCCGCCGTTTGATACCGAATACATCTACGCGACTTACATTCTGGAGCGCGCCGAGGAAGCCGGTACTCTGATCGTCAACAAGCCGCAAAGTCTGCGTGACTGTAACGAAAAGCTGTTTACCGCGTGGTTCTCCGATCTAACGCCAACCACTCTGGTAACCCGTAGCGCCGAGCGTATCCGCGCGTTCCACCAGCAGCATGGCGATATCATCCTCAAGCCGCTCGACGGCATGGGTGGCACCTCGATTTTCCGCATCAAAGCCGGCGATCCAAACCTATCGGTGATCATCGAAACCCTGACCGGTTATCAGCAGCATTTTTGTATGGCGCAGACCTTTATTCCGGCCATTACCGAAGGCGATAAACGCATTTTGGTGGTCGACGGTGAGCCGGTGCCATACTGCTTGGCGCGTATTCCGCAAAAAGGCGAAACTCGTGGTAACTTGGCCGCCGGTGGTCGCGGTGAAGCGCGTCCACTGAGCGAATCGGATTGGGCGATTGCTCGCGCCGTAGCGCCAGTGCTTAAGCAAAAAGGGCTGATTTTTGTCGGACTGGATGTGATTGGCGATAAGCTGACTGAAATCAACGTCACTAGCCCAACCTGCATCCGCGAAATCGAAGCCGCGTTCCCAGTTTCGATCACCGGTATGCTGATGGATGCCATCGAAAGCCGTTTAGGTAAACGCGCCTAAACTTGCTCAGCCGGCTTAACCGGCTGGCCGGATAGGGGAAAATTGCCGCATGATGCTTTTCTTCCCCTATCCGGCGCTATACTGCCATCAGATCTCCCGCCAGCGGGCGTGACGACAGCCCCACAAGGCTGGCATACTTGTCCACCTCGCTCCGCGGCCTTACGGCAGCGGTCCTGATTTTCGTGACTATCAACCTGGTGATTCCGACCTACCATGAACTTGCAAAACCATTTCCTCGTGGCCATGCCGGGCATGCAGGATCCGTTCTTTAAACGTTCGGTGGTGTATATCTGTGAACACACCGCGACTGACGGTGCTATGGGCATCACCCTGACTCGTCCGTCGGAAATGACGCTGGAAGAGATGCTGGCGCAGATAGAGATCACGCCAGAGCCGCGCGATCCAGCTATTCGCCTGAACCGTCCGGTATTGGCTGGTGGCCCGATCGCCAATGATCGCGGGTTTGTGCTGCACACCCCCAGAGATCAATTTGGCGCGAGCTTGCAGCTGACCTCCGATGTGATGATCACCACGTCGCGCGATATTTTAGAAACCCTCGGCACGCCTAATCAGCCTAAGCAAGTCTTGGTCGCGCTGGGTTATGCCGGCTGGGAAAAAGATCAGCTGGAAGAAGAGATCAAAGCCAACGCGTGGCTGACGGTGGAAGCCGATCCGGACATTTTGTTTAACACCCCGATCAATGAGCGCTGGCAAGCTGCCGCGCGCAAGCTGGGCATCGATATCCGCCAGATAGCACCACATGCTGGCCATGCTTAATTTTGTCTACGTGAGCCCGTATCTATGAGTCGAACCATGATGGCCTTTGATTTCGGCACCAAAAGTATCGGTGTCGCCATCGGGCAAGAAATTACCGCCACCGCGCGCCCTATCGCCTCGCTCAAAGCGCGCGATGGGATCCCAGACTGGGAGCAACTGCAAAAGCTGCTCAACGAGTGGAAACCGGATCTGGTGGTGGTCGGCCTGCCGCTGAATATGGACGGCACCGAGCAACCGGTCACCGCCTGTGCGCGCAAATTTGCCAATCGTCTGCAAGGGCGCTTTGGGCAAAAGGTCGTGCTGCACGATGAGCGCCTGTCTACCGTAGAAGCCCGTTCACATCTGTTTGCCAGCGGTGGTTTCCGTGCGCTGGACAAAGGCCGCGTCGATGCGGCCTCTGCCTGCGTGATTCTGGAAAGTTGGTTCGAGCAGAATTTGGGGTAATGAGGATTGAGGAGGATCAGACCTCCTCATCAAACCCACTTTCAAACAGCGCCACTACCGCTGCCATCGCTTCTTTTTCTTGTGGCCCGTCGACCTGCACGCTGATCTGCCCGCCTTGCGCGGATTCCAGCATCAACATGGCAATAATGCTGTTGGCCTCCGCTTCGGTACCCGCGGCGTTACGCAGTACAACCCGCGCATCAAACTTTTGTACCAGCTCAAACAGCATCATAGCCGGGCGCGCATGCATGCCCAGCTTGTTTCTGACCTCAACCGAGGTTTGCAACGTCATAGCCACTCCTACTTCGCCCACCAATAGGCCATAAAGACAACACGCCCCGCTTTGGCCAGCAAAACGGGGCGCAGTCATGTCACAGACATCATCAGCCGGTAACGATACACAATATCTCAGCACAGTGCTTACAGCGCGCATGTGCGTCTTGGCTTTATCTTAGCGCAGGGCAAGCTCACTGGCGAGATGCGCTGTCATACCGCTAGCAAGCCCTCCGCGCTCAACATCCTTTGGCATTAGCTTAAATCCACCGTCACATCATCGAAGGTGTTTGGTGAGAACGGTTCATCCCCGCTACTGCGGATCCGCAAACGCAAATCATTGGCCGACTCCGCATAATGCAGCGCATCGGTATAGCTAATCAGCCCGCGCCGATACAAACCATACAGCGATTGGTCAAACGTACACATGCCAATCTCGCTGTTACTGGCCATCACGTCACGCAGCTCATACAACTGATTTTTACGCAGCAAATCGGTCACGCGCGGCGTGTTGATCAAAATCTCGTGCACCAGCAAACGGCGCCCTGGGGTGATCCCCGGCACCAGCTGCTGCCCGATAATGGCGCGCAAGTTGTTGGATAAATCAAACAAGAAAGCTTCGCGGCTGCCTTCAGGGATCATGTGTACCATCCGCTCCAGCGCTTGGCTGGCGTTATTGGCGTGCAAGGTGGCGATACACAGATGGCCGGTTTCGGAAAAGCCAATCGCATGTTGCAGCGTATCGCGGGTGCGGATCTCACCGACCTGAATCACATCCGGAGCTTGGCGCAGCGCGTTACGCAAGGCGACTTCATAGCTTTCGGTATCCATGCCCACTTCACGCTGAGTGATCAAACAGCGTTTATGCGGATGGATAAATTCAATTGGGTCTTCCACCGTCAGAATATGCGAATGGTCAAACTCGTTGCGATAGCCGAGCATCGCTGCCAGCGTGGTGGTTTTCCCGCTGCCGGTAGCGCCGACCACCAAAATCAAACCTTTGCGCGTCATCGCCAGCTCACCGGTTAACATCGGTAAGCCCAGCTCTTCAATGGTCGGAATATCGGTACGAATATGACGGATCACCATGCCCGGCAATTCACGCTGCCAAAAACCGGAGACCCGAAAACGGGCAAACGGACGCACCAGCGCCATGTTGCCCTCTTTTTGCTGACAAAACTGTAAGAAGCGCTCGGCGCCCATCGCCTGCGCCACCAGCTCGGTGACCGTTTCAATCGACAGCGCCTCACCTAGTGGGTGCAGCTCATGATTGATGCGCAGCTGCGCGGGCACATCGACCGAAACATACAGATCCGACGCCTGCTGGCGCAGCATCTCCTGCAATAACTCATCCAGCGAAACCATAGCCCATCGCTCCTGCACCGGTGCCACCCGCGGCATTGCCGTTTTGGATCCCGCCATCCATCAACGAGTTCATCTTGCGCTGCGCCTCTTCGTAGCTAACCACGCCCTGACTGGTCAGCACATTCAGCGCCTGCTCCAGCGTCTGCATGCCTTGGCGCGAGCTGGTCTGCAAAATCGAATAGATCTGGTGAATTTTATCTTCACGGATCAAGTTACGAATGGCTGGCGTTCCCAGCATGATCTCGTGCGCCGCCACACGTCCGCCGCCTTCTTTACGCAGCAATACTTGCGAGATAACCGCTTTGAGCGATTCAGACAGCATCGAGCGCACCATGTCTTTTTCCGCGCCGGGGAACACATCCACAATACGGTCAATAGTTTTGGCCGCCGAGCTGGTGTGCAGGGTGCCAAACACCAAGTGGCCAGTTTCGGCGGCAGTCAGTGCTAGACGAATGGTTTCCAGATCGCGCAGCTCACCCACCAGAATCACATCGGGGTCTTCACGCAGCGCCGAGCGCAGTGCATTATTAAAACTGTGGGTATGCCGATGCACCTCACGCTGGTTAATCAGGCACTTGTTACTGGTGTGGATAAATTCGATCGGATCTTCAATGGTCAGAATGTGGTGATGCATGTGCTGATTGACATAATTGAGCATCGCCGCCAAGGTGGTCGACTTCCCCGAGCCGGTCGGGCCGGTGACCAATACCAGTCCACGCGGCTGCATGGCAATATTCCGAAACACTTCCGGTGCGTTTAACTGCTCCAGTGTTGGTATATCTGTAGGTATGGTACGCAGTGCCGCCGAAATTCCCCGTTGCTGCTGATAAGCATTAACCCGGAAACGGCCAACCCCGTTCAGTTCGAACGAAAAGTCCAGTTCCATCTCAGTTTCAAAGTCACGGCGCTGAACATCGTTCATAATGTCATACACCAGACGGCGCACTTCACGGCCATCCAGGACCGGCATATTGACCCGACGCACTTCCCCGTCGACGCGGATCAGCGGTGGGTTACCGGCAGATAGGTGCAGATCCGAGGCATTATGTTTTACACTAAAAGCCAACAGTTCTGTTATGTCCATTTAAGTCCCTTAAAACAACGACATGCAAAGTATTAAAGAGAACCTACACGCGATTAAGCAACAAATCGCCGACGCCACTGCAAAATGCGAGCGAGCTCCTGAATCCGTTACACTGCTGGCGGTGAGCAAAACCAAACCTGTGAGTGCGGTTCAGGAAGCCATCGAGGCCGGTCAACGCGCCTTTGGTGAAAACTATGTGCAAGAAGGGGTGGATAAAATCCAGCATTTTGCCACCACGCCGTATGCCGCCGAGCTGGAATGGCACTTTATCGGCCCACTGCAAAGCAACAAAAGCCGACTGGTTGCCGAGCACTTTGATTGGATGCACACGGTCGATCGCTTGAAGATCGCCCAGCGTCTCAATGAACAGCGCCCAGCGGATAAAGCGCCGCTGAACGTACTGATTCAGGTCAAAGTCAGCAGCGAAGAGAGCAAATCCGGTATCGATGCCAGCGAAGTACTCGCCTTGGCCGATCAGATTGCCCACTTACCGCAGCTACGTTTGCGTGGATTGATGACCATTCCCCAAGAAAGTCACGATTACGCAACCCAATATGCGGACTTTGCCAAGCTGACCGCGGTATTTGAGCAGCTCAAGCAAACCCATCCAGAAATTGATACCCTATCCATGGGGATGACCGGTGACATGAGCGCCGCAATTGCCGCCGGCAGCACTATGGTGCGCATCGGTACCGCCATTTTTGGCGCGCGCGATTACGGTCAGCACTGAGTTTCGCATTACGCTGACTCACGGCTGACACAAGTTACTGACAACGCGTTCAGGTTATGGAGCGACAACAAAAGAGATGAATATGGAGCAGCGTAAAATTACCTTTATCGGTGCCGGTAACATGGCGCAAGCGATCATCGCCGGTTTGTTACGTGCAGGCTATCCTGCGCCGCTGATCTGCGCCACTAACCGCACGGCAGAAACCCGCCATGCGCTGGCTGATCGCTTTGGGATCCATACCTCCGCCGATAACCTGAGCGCCGCCGCCGAAGCTGATGTCATCGTGCTCGGTGTTAAACCGCAAAATATGGCCGACACTCTGGCGCCGCTGGCGCCGCTGAATTGGCACGGCAAACTGGTGATCTCTCTGGCCGCCGGCATTTCCGTGGCGCGGTTACAGCAATTGCTGTCTGGCGCGCCACAGATTATTCGCGTGATGCCCAATACCCCAGCGCTACTGGGCGAAGGCATGAGCGGGCTGTTTGCCGCGCCAGCGGTGAATCAAGCCGATCGCCAATTTGCCGATACCCTGCTCAGTGCCGTAGGCAAAACCTGCTGGCTCGCGGCGGAAAGTGACATTAATGGCGTGATCGCCGCCTCAGGCAGTGCGCCGGCCTATTTCTTCTTGTTTATGGAAGCGATGCAAGCCGAAGCGCAGCGCCAAGGTTTTAGCGCCGATACCGCGCGTGCGCTGGTGCAGCAAGCCGCGCTCGGCGCCGCGCGCATGGTGGTGGAAAACCCGCACACCTCATTGCCAGAGCTGCGTGCACAAGTCACCTCCAAAGGCGGTACCACGGCAGAAGCTATCCGTGTGTTCAATGAGGAACATTTGCCAGAAATGGTTGCCAAAGCCATGCAAGCCGCGGTACAACGCGCACAGGAAATGGAAAAACTGTTTTAATCCTTTTATTTAACCGCAAGGCGTCATAATGCAATCACTGACTTTTTTGCTGAGTACTGTTATCGACCTGTATGTCTTCGTCCTGCTGTTGCGGGTATGGATGCAGGCTGCCCGTGCCGATTTTTACAACCCGTTCTCTCAGTTCGTGGTTAAAGCCACACAGCCGGTGGTTGCGCCGCTCCGTCGTCTGATCCCAGGCTTTGGCGGCTGGGATATCGCCACCATTTTGCTGGTGTTGGTGATCCAAATTATCAAATTCCCACTGCTGGCGATGGTGCAAACCGGCGCAGCATTCTGGAGCTTGGGTTACATTCTGTTAGGCGTGCTGGCGACCTTGAAAGCCGCCGGTAAGATGATCTTCTGGGTACTGCTGATCCGCGCCCTGCTGAGCTGGGTGAGCCAAGGCCGCAGCCCGATGGACTATGTGCTGTATCAGCTGACGGAGCCGATGCTGGCACCACTGCGCCGTATTCTGCCACCGATGGGCGGTTTGGATCTGTCCGTAATGCTGCTGTCTATCATCCTGATTGCCCTGAACTATTTGGGCGCGGATCTGTTCGGCTTCATGTGGATGCAGCTGTGAATCAGGACAACATGGCCGTTAGCCGTACCGAAGAGGCGCTGTTATTGCGCCTCTACATCCAACCCAAAGCCAGCCGCGATCAAATCGTTGGCCTGCATGGGGATGAGCTGAAAGTGGCGATCACCGCGCCACCGGTAGACGGACAAGCCAACGCGCATTTGACCAAGTTTCTGGCCAAACAGTTTCGTGTCGCCAAGGGCAATGTCTGCATCGAAAAAGGCGAGCTCGGACGGCACAAATATGTGCGCATCGAGCACCCGCAGCAAATCCCCGCGACTGTGCAAGCCCTGCTAAACTAACAACACCACGGATCATCGCTATCACCGTATGCTCTGAGGTGGTCATTCTCGGTTTCAAGGAGGAAACCATGCTTGCGTCTACCCACCATTGCGCTCATGCTTTGCTACGCCGTATTGCGCTGACTTGGCCATCAGTATCCCTGCGCGCTCTTGTCACGCTGTTGCTCGGCACTGTATTGCTGCTCAGTGCGCCAGCGGGCGCCGAACAATTACAGACCCTCGGTAATCTGGAAATCCACTACAGTGTTTTCCCGTCCACCATGCTAACGCCTGAGATAGCCAGCCGTAATGGCCTGACACGCAGTAACTACCGCGCCATACTGACCGTAACCGCACTGGATGCCAGCGTGGCCGGTAAACCGGCGGTAGATATCAACCTCAGCGGCCAAGCGCAAAACCTGATCGGTAACACCCGCCAACTGAGCTTTAAAGCGGTGCAAGAAGGCAGCGCCCGTTATTATTTAGCGGAAGTGCCTATCGTAAACGAAGAAACCTATCGCTTTACCTTAGATATTCAGTCCAAAACCGCCTCGGGCACCGTGCGTTTTCAGCAGACGTTTTATACTGACTAAGCGTGTTTGAATAACCTTAGCTGCATAACCTTGGCAGAATAAGCCCCATTCCCCATACGCGCCGGTCGTGCCCCGCGCAGGCGCGTATTTCATCCTCAACGTTTGGCTTCAAGACGCGCGCCACTGGCACCCAGCAGCCAAGCGCGCTACCATCTCGCCCACTGAAACTGATTTGATACAGGCGGATGACGTGATGCAAAAAGCACAACAAAAAGTGGTTTTAGCCACCGGCAATAAAGGCAAAGTGCGTGAGATGGCAGACTTGCTGGCCGCGTTTGGACTGAACGTAGTCGCACAAAGCGAATTTGGGATCGACTCTGCCGAAGAAACCGGCCTGACCTTTATCGAAAACGCGATCCTCAAAGCCCGTCATGCCAGCCGCCTGACCGGTTTGCCAGCCATCGCGGATGACTCCGGTCTGTCGGTGGACTGCCTCGGCGGCGCACCGGGCCTGTATTCCGCGCGCTATGCCGGAGAAAACGCCAGCGATGAAGAGAACCTGCAAAAGCTGCTGACTGCGATGCAAGACATTCCCGACGCTGAGCGCCGCGCCCGTTTTCACTGCGTGCTGGTATACTTACGCCATGCCGAAGATCCAACGCCGATCGTTTGTCACGGCCAGTGGGAAGGAATGATCACCCGCGCCCCAGCTGGACAAGGCGGCTTTGGCTACGATCCGATTTTCTTCGTGCCGGAGCTGGGTTGCACCTCAGCCGAGCTGACCGCCGAGCACAAAAAGGCTGTCTCGCACCGCGCACAAGCACTGAAAAAATTACAGGACGCCATGACGCATGCTTGAGTTACCTCCGCTCAGTTTGTACATCCATATTCCGTGGTGCGTGCAAAAATGCCCGTACTGCGATTTTAACTCGCATGCACTCAAGCAAGGGCTACCTGAGCAAGAGTATATCGGCCATCTGCTGAATGACTTGGAAGCTGACCTGCCGCTGACCAGTGGTCGCGAGATCAGTACCATCTTCATCGGTGGCGGTACGCCGAGTCTGTTCTCCGCTGAAGGGATGCAGCAACTGCTCGATGGTGTGCGGGCGCGTATTGCGGTAGCCGCCGATGCGGAGATCACTATGGAGGCTAACCCCGGCACCGTGGAAGCCGACCGCTTCACCGGCTATCAACAAGCCGGTATCAACCGCATCTCAATTGGCGTGCAGAGCTTTGCCGCCGACAAGCTGCAGCGCTTAGGGCGTATTCACGGGCCGCAAGAAGCGGTGCGCGCCGCCGAGTTAGCCACCGGTTTGGGTCTGCGCAGCTTCAATTTGGATTTGATGCACGGCCTGCCGGAGCAAAGCCTAGAAGAAGCGCTGGCCGATTTGCGCCAAGCCATCGCCCTCGCCCCGCCACATCTGTCGTGGTATCAGCTGACTATCGAGCCGAACACCTTGTTTAACTCGCGCCCGCCAGTGCTGCCAGATGAAGATATGTTGTGGCTGATCTTCTCCGAAGGGCACAAACTGCTGACCGAAGCCGGTTATGAGCAGTACGAAATCTCAGCCTATGCTCGCCCAGGTTACCAATGCCAACATAACCTCAACTACTGGCGTTTTGGCGATTATCTGGGGATTGGTTGCGGCGCACACGGCAAGCTGAGTTTTACCGATGGCCGCATTCTGCGCACGGTAAAAACCCGCCATCCGAAGGGCTATTTGCAAGGGCGTTATACCGATAATCACAGCGAAGTGGCGTTGGACGACCGACCATTCGAGTTCTTTATGAACCGTTTTCGGTTGCTAGAGCCAGCTCCGCGCGCCGATTTCCCACGCTTTACCGGCTTAAGCGAAGAGAGTATTCGTCCGGCCATCGAGCAAGCGCTACGTGCCGGTTACATCGAAGAAACCACCACGCATTGGCAGCTGACGGAACACGGCAAATTGTTCCTCAACTCCTTGTTGGAACTATTCATTACGCTCGATACATAAGAGAAAAGAGAAAAGAGAAAAGAGAAAAGAGAAAAGACAAAGCCCGGAGCCTCCCCGCACGGCGAGACTCCGAGCTTTTTCAAATTATGCAATCACGGCTAACTCAGAGCGACGGCACCCGACGCCAACGACTATTGAGCTCCGGTAACTTCTCCAGCCCTTGGCCATACAAGGATAACAGTAACGGCCAGCCTAACACCGCTACCGCCACCAGCGGGCTCCACTGCCAGCAATACATCGCCCCGACCATCGCCGGCAACGCAAACCAGCGCGGCAAAAACACAATCAGCGCAATGGCCGCCACATAAGACACACTCCAGCCGCCCAGCAAATCGCCAATCGCATACACCGACACCAACGCCAGCACTGCATTAATCGCCAGATACACCATCGCCATGCCCAGACTCCTTTCCGTTCATTACGCCCACATCGACGCCACCAATAACCATGTTATTTATATGGCTTTAATTGAATCGTGTCAGCTAAAGGCCGTAAACACAAGCGAAGCCGCCCGATTACAGCTAAGTGACAGTCTAAAATGTGACCAAAAACAGAAATGCAGAGTGGTAGCCGCCCGTTACGCCAGCACACTGGCGCCACGCTACATGCCAAGAGAGCATGCAGAAGAAAGCGCTAAAAAAGATAAAAAGAGAGACAAAGGGAAAGGGAAAGGGAAAAACAGGAGCGCAGGAAATCTCCTCGGCAATTCCACGGCGGCGGCAGCCAGCATTTGGCCGCCGCCGCCGGTAAGCTATAACAGATTAGCGATACGCTATGGGAAGATTAACGTGAGCTTACTGCGGCAGTAACTGCTCCAGTTTTTGCTGCTGCTGTTGCAAACGCCCTAAGGTATGACAAGCTTCAGTGCCTAAGCGGCGAAAGCCCTGCTCCTGACTTTTCCACTCGGCAGACAGCGCATTACGTAAGCTGGCTACCTGCGCCAACATCGCTTTGAGCTGACTGGCGGCATCGCCTTCACTTTGTCGGCTACTCAACTCCTGCAAGCCTTGCTGCAATATTTCGCCCAGTTTTTGCTGCACCAAACGCTCGGTTTCTTGCTGCTGGGCAGGCAATGCATCCGCGAGAACTGCCAGTCCACCGTTTTGATGCACCACCACTTTATCCAGTCGCGCCGTCAGCAATGCGTGCAGATCGCGCAGCTGCGCACGCACCTTACTGTTTCCCCCTAGCTGGCGGATCACCACATCATCGAGGCCTTGCTGCGCCTGCTGTAACTGCTGATGCGCCTGTTTATCCAGCGCCGGCAACTCTCGACGTAATTGCTGCTGCAGCGCAAATGCCTGCTGCTGAGCGGCCAGATCCAATGTTAATGGCTGCTGATTACGGCTCACCTCACCTTCTTTGCTGATGCGCAGCTGCGTGGTTTTGCCCTGCAACTCCACCGCCTCTGGAGTCAGGTAGATATTCTGGTTCAACGTGTACGGACAAGTCTCCGCCGCCAACACTGGCAGGGTCATCACACCGCCCACCATCGCCATCAGTAGCGCGACTAACATCGGTTTTGCTCTCATCGTTGTTCCTCGTTATTTTCCGCGCCACATTTGTCTGCGTGCTAACAACTTTGATTAAATACCCGGATTAAAAAATCGAGCGTCCTAAGCGCTGCGATAACAGCTCCAACGCTGAGATCCCCGCCAGCGAGTTGCCGTTTACATCCAGCGCTGGTGACCATACGGCGATGCTCATCTCACCTGGAATAACCGCCACAATGCCGCCACCGACACCGGATTTCCCCGGCATCCCAACGCGATAAGCAAACTCACCGGCGCCATCATACAAGCCACAAGTGGCCAGCAGCGCATTAATCTGCCGCGTTTGGCGACTGGAGATCACCGGCTCGAGCGCGCACAGAGACTGGCCGTGATTGGCCAGATAGGAAAAGGCGCGCGCCAACTCGGTGCAACTCATCTTGATAGCGCAGTAGTGGAAATAGGTTTGCAGTACGTCAGTCACATCATTATGGAAGTTACCGAACGATTTCATCAAATAAGCAATCGCCGCATTACGCGCCGAATGGTCAAACTCTGAACGCGCTACCACGCTGTCATAACCGATATCTGCCTGACACGCCAGTTGGCGCACCAGATCCAGCATCCGCTGTTTCGGCGCACTCAAGCGCGTTTGCAGCATGTCGCACACCACCAGCGCACCAGCATTGATAAACGGATTGCGTGGTTTTCCACGTTCAAGCTCAATTTGCACCAACGAGTTAAACGGCTGACCGGACGGCTCTTTGCCAACGCGCTGCCAAATCTCCTCTTCCGAGTAACGCGTTAACGCCAGCGTCAAGGTTAAAACTTTCGAGATTGACTGAATAGAAAAACGCTCCTGCGCATCACCAGCTTGATAGACAGTGCCATCATTCATGCACACCGCAATACCGAGCCGCTCCGCCGGCACACTGGCCAACGCTGGAATATAATCGGCCACTTTACCGCGACTGATTTGCGGGCGGACCTCTGCCAGAATCTCCTCCAGCAATGCGTTACTCAATATCACTGTCTTTTATCCTTACACCTAGATGTGCTGCCGGCTCGCAGGGCAAAACAAAAATTTCACGCCAAAAAAAACGGGCTCCGAGGGAGCCCGTTTCAGAGTGCAGATTCACTGAACTACATCATCCGATAACCTGCTACTACCCGACCACATCGAATTATCTCGAATGGGGCCAGATTATAGCGAAGTCAGCGCGGGGAATTAATCCCACCAGACGTCCAGCAGTGGGCTAACTTCAACTTCCAGCAGCCCTTGCTTCTCAGCCCATGCTTGAACCAGCGCACGGTGCTCATCAGTACATTTACCCACTTGCTGCAGCACCACCAGACCTTCCCAGTACAGGTAGCCGCTGCCGTCGTAGGACAGGCCATTTGGCTCAATCACTTCGGCGATAAAGGCATCCAGCGCGGCATCGATTTGCTCAGCACTGGTTCCTTCAGGAAACTGCCAATTAACGGTAAAGCCCAGTTCCTGAAACTCATCCACATGCAGCTTTTTACGCAGACGCGCACTACGGTGTTTTGCCATTACTCAGTCCTCTCGAACATCAGGTCCCACACGCCGTGCCCTAAACGGTGGCCACGCTGCTCAAATTTGGTCAGCGGACGGTGTTCAGGACGCGGCATAAAATCATTGCTAGCAGACAGGTTACGGTAACCTGGCGCAGCTTGCATTACTTCCAGCATATGCTCGGCGTAATTTTCCCAGTCGGTGGCCATATGGAACACACCACCGATTTTCAGTTTCACGCGCAGCTGCTCGGCAAACGGCAGCTGAACAATACGGCGTTTATGGTGACGCGCCTTATGCCACGGATCGGGGAAGAACAGTTGTACGGTGCTCAGCGAGCCATCCGCAATCATCTTCTCCAGCACTTCGATAGCGTCATGGCACATCACGCGCAAATTAGTCACGCCCGCTTCATGTGCCGAAGACAGGCAAGCACCCACACCCGGGGTGTGCACTTCAATACCAAGGAAGTTTTTCTCCGGTGCGTTTTTCGCCATTTCCACCAGCGATGCGCCCATACCAAAGCCGATCTCGAGCACCACCGGTGCTTCGCGGCCAAACAGCGCGGTAAAATCCAGCACCTGCTCTTGAAAATCTACGCCCATCTGCTCCCAGTAGTTCTCCAGTGCCAACTCCTGACCTTTGGTCAGTCGGCCCTGACGGCGTACAAAGCTGCGGATCTTACGCAGATAGCGGCCTTCTTCATCAAACTCTGGAATGGTAACCTCACCCATGGTCATACCCTGCTGAATTCATCGTCAATCAATCTTAATAGAAGGCGCATTATGCAAAGATGGCCCAACATAGCAAGCAGGATAGCACCGAAAGCCATGGTGAATGGCGATTCCCTTGCCGATTATCCGGTTTACAGCCTGCCAAGGCTGTGATGCAATCACGCTTCCTGCAATTACCCGAGTCAGTTATGCCAACCGCGCACTTCCCTGCAGCTGCCTTTTCCGAGGCCGTGTTGACCTGGTATCACGCCTTTGGTCGCAAGACCTTGCCGTGGCAGCGCCAGAAAACGCCGTATACCGTCTGGTTATCCGAAGTCATGCTGCAACAAACGCAGGTGGCCACGGTGATCCCGTATTTTGAGCGCTTTATGCAGCACTTCCCCACGGTCACCGATTTAGCGGCCGCGCCACTGGATCAAGTATTACACCTGTGGACCGGACTCGGCTACTACGCCCGTGCCCGCAACCTGCATAAAACCGCACAAATTGTTGCCGAGCAGTATCAGGGCGAGTTCCCGACCGATTTTGATGCCATTTGTGCCTTACCGGGGATTGGCCGCTCCACCGCAGGTGCCATCTTGTCGCTTTCGCTGGGTCTGCACTATCCTATCTTGGACGGTAACGTGAAGCGGGTCTTAGCGCGCAGTTATCGCGTCGCCGGCTGGCCGGGGCAAAAGGCGGTCGAAAATCGGCTGTGGGATATCAGCGCCAAGGTCACGCCGCAAGAAGGCGTGCAGTATTTCAATCAAGCGATGATGGATTTAGGCGCGCTGGTGTGCACCCGCAGTAAACCCAAATGCTCGCTCTGCCCGCTGGCACATGGCTGTGAAGCCTATGCCCACGCCGATTGGCAATCATTTCCCGGCAAAAAGCCTAAGCAGACGCTGCCGGAAAAAGAGGGCTACTTTATTTTGTGGTCGCCACCGGCCGAACTGCCCGATGCGCAGGTCTGGCTAGAGCAGCGACCACCCAGTGGATTGTGGGGCGGCTTATTCTGCTTTCCCCAATTTGCGACCCGCAGCGAAGCGGAACAATGGCTGGCCCAGCATGGTCTGACGGTACGTCGTCAATTAACGGCGTTTCGCCATACCTTCAGCCACTTCCATCTGGATATTATTCCGCTGTTGGTGGTGGGCGAATCCCATCACTGCATGGATGAAGGGCACGGTCTCTGGTATAACTTAGCCCGACCACAAGCTGTCGGACTGGCTGCACCGGTAGAGCGCCTATTGCGCTTGCTACCGGAGGAATTATCTAGCGAGGAATCACGATGAGTCGCACCGTATTTTGCGCCCGCCTGAAAAAAGAAGGCGCTGGACTGGCGTTTCAACTCTACCCAGGAGAGCTGGGTAAACGCATTTATGACCACATCAGCCAAGAAGCTTGGCAAGAGTGGCAAAGCAAGCAGACCATGCTGATCAACGAAAAAAAATTGAACATGATGAATCCAGAACATCGTAAATTCTTGGAGCAGGAGATGGAGAAGTTCCTGTTCGAAGGGCAAGATGTTCAGATCGAAGGCTACACTCCACCGAGTGAATAATAT
The DNA here is from genome assembly GCF_021368255.1 of Plesiomonas sp. PI-19. Taxonomy (NCBI): domain Bacteria; kingdom Pseudomonadati; phylum Pseudomonadota; class Gammaproteobacteria; order Enterobacterales; family Enterobacteriaceae; genus Plesiomonas; species Plesiomonas sp. PI-19. Next base: position 307,758 of record NZ_JAJNMQ010000001.1, on the reverse strand, counting down.
TCCATCTATTACCGAAGTGCTGCTGGCGCTTCGGTATGTATTGCCCTGACTTATGAAGAAAAAACTCACTTGGTGTGTGATCCTGCCTCTACTGGCTGCCTGTGCCAGTAAACCAAAGGAAGATCCTTCGCTATACGTTAAAGATACCAACGGCTTCGATATTTTGATGGGCCAGTTTTCGGCCAATATCGAAGATCTATGGGGTCTGAACGAGATGCTGGTTGCCAGCCGCAAAGACTATGTAAAGTACACCGATCGTTACTACACCCGCAGTCATATCGACTTTGAAAACGGGATGGTGACGGTGGAAACTATCGCCACCCAAAACCCGCTGGATAAGTTGCGTAATGCCATGGTGCATACCCTGTTGATGGGCGACGATCCAAACGGGATCGATCTGTTCTCCGACAGCGATGTGCCTTTTAGCAAGCATCCGTTTTTAGCCGGACAAGTGGTGGATGAGCAGAAAAAAGCCATCACCAACCAGATCCAAGCCGGTCGTTTTGCCGATTATCTGTTGCAAACCAAGCTGAAAAGTCGCCAAATCGGTGGCCGTACGGTGTGGTATGTCGATATTCCGATGATCGCTAACCACCTGAATTATCGCGCCAAGAAATACCTCCACATCGTGCGTAAAGCGTCACGTAACTACAATGTGGATGAGAGCCTGATCTTGGCCATCATGCAGGTGGAATCGAGCTTTAACCCGTATGCGGTCAGCTCGGCCAATGCGCTGGGCCTGATGCAGGTGGTGCAGCACACCGCCGGACGCGATGTGTATAATCTGGTCAAAAATAAAGACGGCACGCCAAGCCGTGATTATCTGTTTGATCCAGAAAAGAATATTGATACCGGTACGGCTTACTTGCATATTTTGCAGACCAACTATCTGGCCAATATTCGCAATCCGGTTTCCCGTCGCTATGCCATGATTTCGGCCTATAACGGTGGTGCTGGGGCGGTGCTGCGGATCTTCTCGCAAGATAAGCAAAAAGCGGTGGATATCATCAACAGTATGTCGCCGGATGAGCTGTACAACGTGCTGACAACTCGCCACCCTTCGGCACAAGCTCGTCATTATCTGTACAAGGTGAATACCGCGCAGCGTAACTATCGCGGCCGGATAGTCTAACCATCTTACTTAGCCATCAGGCTTAGCGGTAGCCACCGCGAAGCCTGAGCCTGCGTATCGAACTAAGGTTTACCGAACCCAAGGTTTACCGAGATCTGGTTTCGGCTACGCAGGCGCTTAAGCGCGATGAGATGCTCAGTGCAGAAATTATGCGCTAATGACTAAAAAGCAGTCAAACGCATGCCGATAGCGATAAAAAAGTGTCATTGACCGTTGACTCTGGCGAAAAAATCCGTTTAATAGCACTCCATTAGGCAGACACGTCTGCTACGCAATTCCTCTGTAGTTCAGTCGGTAGAACGGCGGACTGTTAATCCGTATGTCACTGGTTCGAGTCCAGTCAGAGGAGCCAAATTCGAAAGCCCTGCTCAATGAGCGGGGCTTTTTGCTATCTGCGGTTTATTGATTGGTTTATACGTTATTAACCCTCAGCGCCCTACTCTCAACTCTCTTGGCAAACCTTCAACTTTGCCCTCTTGGCTTCGCTATCACTGGGTAATAAATCTGCGCTCTGTCGGTTTTTATTCCAAATGCGTCTGCACACACACATTTTATGAAACTTTTTGACTAAGACATGTTCTGACATCTTACGTTGCCCTTTGTATGCCGAATCGGTATCCGTCACTGCATGAAGTGGCTGACACCGTATACCGTCCGGCAGGAACTCACCAGATAGTATTATGATGAGCTTCACTACCGCAGCTTTGCTGCGTCCCATATTGTTTTTTTTGTTTTTGTTTGGCTGCTCGCTGCCTTTAAGCTGCTACGCCGCGCATCATCAACGCGCGACGGGCCACCATCAGCTGACGCATCGTAAGCGCAAAGCGCGCCAGCAAAAACCCACACACCGGCATACACCGTCGCGCCAACACGCCAAGGCAACGCACGCGCCAGTGCTTACGCATGCACATTCGCATGTCTCGCATTCTGCGCATACCGTTCAGCATTCCCATACGCACACTGGGCATCACGCGCAGACCAACGCCACGCATCACTCTAATCACTCTCACCGCCGACATGCGGAGAAACACCTAGCCAGATCTGCCCATCTGAAACATCATCTGCGTAAACACATCGATAAGATTCGTATCGCCAAACGGCTAGTAGTGCGTAAAGCGATTCGCCAACTGGGGAAACCCTATGTGTATGGCGGCAGTTCACCGCGTACCGGTTTTGACTGCAGCGGCTTGGTCTACTTTATTTATGACAAGATGTTCACCCCGCACCTGCCGCGCACCGCGAACAACATGTTCCATATGCGCAGCGCCAGCCGAGTACGGCGCGGGCAATTAGAAACCGGCGATCTGGTGTTCTTCCATATCCATAGCCCGCAGCACAGCCACGCAGACCATGTGGGGATCTATTTGGGCAATAATCGCTTTATTGAAGCGCCGCATACCGGCAGCCGCATTCGCATCAGTCATCTGGATAATGATTACTGGCGTAAACACTATCTGGGCGCGCGTCGCTTGCTGGAAACGGCCAAAATCAGTTTGCCGCCGCAGCTGCATTGGGAGTAAGCCGTAAGGCCGCTAAGCAGGGCGAGCAACGCACCAGCCATTGACCGGTAAGCAAGGGCAACAGTGCTGTTTTTTACAGCACCCGATAATGGACGCTGATTTTTGTACTTGCTATCTGCCCTACTTCATGGCTTAATACGTCCCGCATTGCGCTGCCCGGATAGCTCAGTCGGTAGAGCAGGGGATTGAAAATCCCCGTGTCCGTGGTTCGATTCCGCGTCCGGGCACCATCGCCTTTTCGATGGTCGAGTGCATGCCACAATCAATTCCTCTGTAGTTCAGTCGGTAGAACGGCGGACTGTTAATCCGTATGTCACTGGTTCGAGTCCAGTCAGAGGAGCCAAATTCGAAAGCCCTGCTCATTGAGCGGGGCTTTTTTGTTGCGTCTATTGGTTGCCGCCAGCCCTGCGAAAGCGTTATCCTTCCCGCCTTAAAATCAACCAGAGATGTGATATGACTACGCAAATACCCGACGACAGCAAAATCCTTCAAAAATTAAGAATAAAACAGTGGGTTGAACCGGTATTAGTCTTATCTATTCTCGGCGTGTTGTTCAGCTATCTGGGTAACCAGATGGGGCTGTCGGCCATGGTGAACACCATTTTCAACACCGCCCACCAACTGCTGCTCAATACCGTGCTGTTCATTATGGGGATCACGGTACTTTCTGGCGCATTAAGCCAACTGCTGAGCGAGTTCGGTGTGATCCGCTTGCTGGAAGTGCTGCTCGCGCCATTGATGCGCCCAATCTATCGGCTGCCGGGACGCTGTGCGCTGGCCGGTCTGATGACCTTTTTCTCCGATAACCCCGCGGTGATTAGCCTAGCCAAAGACGCGCGTTTTCGTCGTGGCTTGCGCCCATGGCAGCTGATCTCGCTAACCAACTTCGGTACCGCCTTTGGCATGGGGCTGATTGTGGTGACCTTTATGGCCACCCTACAGTTAGGCCCTGAGCACAATACGGTGCGTGCCGCCCTGCTCGGTCTGGCCGGTGCGCTGATTGGCTCCGTCGTAACCACCCGCTTAATGCAGCGCATGGTGCGCCCACTGGTCGGTGATGAGCCGTTAGACTGCCAACAGCCAGAAGCCTCCGAGTTGGAGCAGTTTCAGGTGAGTCACGAAGAAAACAGCGAGAATACGCCAGTATGGCTGCGTATTTTGAACTCGCTGCTGGATGGCGGTAAATCGGGGGTCGAGCTTGGCATGGCGGTGATCCCAGGGGTGTTGATCATCAGCACCTTTGTGATGCTACTGACCTTTGGCCCAGGGCCTGAAGGCTACACCGGCGCAGCCTTCCAAGGGGTGGCGCTGCTGCCAGCTCTGGCGGCTAAAGCAGGCTTTGTGTTTGATTTCCTGTTTGGCTTTAAGCACCCAGAATTGGTGGCCTTCCCGGCAACCTCGCTCGGCGCGGTGGGCGCGGCCATGTCATTGGTGCCGCCGTTTATCAGCAAAGGGCTGATCACTGGTAATGAAATTGCGGTCTTCACTGCGATGGGAATGTGCTGGAGTGGTTTTCTCAGCACCCATACCGCGATGCTGGATGCGCTGGGCTATCGCTCGCTGACTTCACGCGCCATTGCCGCACACACCGTGGGCGGTTTAGTGGCCGGGATCAGTGCTCACCAGCTGTTTGTCCTGTTCGGCTAATGCGCTAAGCATTACCTCAATATACGATGACGCCCGACTCGCATTGCCGTTGCGAGCCGGGCGTTTTTGTTTGTGACCTTGAGCCTTCATACCGCATTCAACGCAAGTTCAAGCCGAGCGTGAAACGCATTCGGCCATCACGGATTGATAAAATTGCCAGATATCTGGCCAAACTTTCCCAGTTAAGCGCTATTTTTCACCGCTTGAATAGCCTTTGTCCGTGAGCTAACGCCATTCAAATGTAAGCATTCGTATTTTTGTAATACACTTCAAACTATAAATTCGACAATCCAGTATCTTGCTTCTCGTTTTGTGAGCCGACTCGGTATTTCATGTATGAAAATTATTCATTTTGTTCTAGGACTTGTTGTGGTCTTCGCCTTGGCTCTGCTGGCGAGCAAGGATCGTAAGAAGATAAAACTGCGTTACATCGCGCAGCTCATCGTCATCGAGCTGTTCCTGTCCTACTTCTTGCTGCACTCTTCAGTCGGCTTGAGCCTCGTCACTGGGCTGTCGGACGTCTTTAACAAACTGCTGGAATATGCCGGCGACGGAACCAACTTTGTGTTCGGCGGCCTGCTGAATAAAGGCGAGTTCAGCTTCTTCTTGCTGGTGCTGATGCCGATTGTGTTTATCTCGGTGCTGATCGGTATTTTGCAGCATATCCGCGTACTGCCGGTGGTGATCCGCTTTATTGGCTTAGTGCTGTCTAAGGTCAACGGCATGGGCAAGATTGAGTCGTTTAACGCCATCAGTGCCATGATCATCGGCCAATCGGAAAACTTCATCGCGTATAAAAACGTGCTGCATCGCATCTCTGAGCGCCGGATGTACACCATGGCGGCGACGGCAATGTCGACGGTTTCCATGTCTATCGTGGGCTCGTACATGCAGCTGATCGAACCACGCTATGTGGTAGCGGCGCTGATCTTAAACATGTTCAGTACCTTTATCGTGCTGTCGATCATCAACCCGTATGACAGCGAAGCCGAAGACGATCTGACCAATATCGAAACCGACGAGCACAAGCTGACCTTCTTTGAAATGCTGGGCGAATACATTCTGGCAGGCTTTAAAGTGGCGGTGATTGTTGCGGCGATGCTGATTGGTTTTATCGCGCTGATCTCGATGATTAACCATATCTTCAGCGCCCTGTTCGGTATTAGCTTCCAAGACACCTTGGGCTACCTGTTCTACCCTGTAGCATGGCTGATGGGCATTCCACACGCCGAAGCGCTGCATGCCGGTAGCATCATGGCCACCAAGCTGGTCACCAACGAGTTTGTGGCGATGATGGAGCTGAAAAAACAAGCGGCGACCTTAAGTGCTCACACCGTTGGAGTTATCTCCATTTTCCTGGTCTCTTTTGCCAATTTCAGTTCAATCGGCATTATTGCCGGCGCAGTGAAAGGTTTAGATGAAGAGCGCGGCAATATGGTGTCACGCTTTGGCCTGCGCCTGCTGTACGGCTCAACCTTAGTCAGCGTGTTGTCAGCTCTGGTTGCAGGTTTAATGCTATAAAATAACCATTTAGCTGAAAAATGAGTCAAACGGGCGTATTCTGACGGATTTATTGCAAAAGGGTGTTGACTCAGCTGCCCAAAACCCGTTTAATACGCCCCACAACGCGCTGCCCGGATAGCTCAGTCGGTAGAGCAGGGGATTGAAAATCCCCGTGTCCGTGGTTCGATTCCGCGTCCGGGCACCACTTCTCTTTGTCACTCAGTGAACTGTAGAAATGGTGGCTTGATAAGGCAACGTGTTGCGCTGTGTAAGCAGCAAGAACAATTCCTCCTTAGTTCAGTCGGTAGAACGGCGGACTGTTAATCCGTATGTCGCTGGTTCAAGTCCAGCAGGAGGAGCCAAATTAACGTCGAGTTAATTGAGTTAAAGCGTTTGGTGTGCCCGGATAGCTCAGTCGGTAGAGCAGGGGATTGAAAATCCCCGTGTCCGTGGTTCGATTCCGCGTCCGGGCACCATCTTTAATCTCGTATAACATTATCTCGGTGTGAACAATTCAATTCCTCTGTAGTTCAGTCGGTAGAACGGCGGACTGTTAATCCGTATGTCACTGGTTCGAGTCCAGTCAGAGGAGCCATACAAAAAAAGCCCTGCTCATTGAGCGGGGCTTTTTTCTTTGTACTTCTGTTCGTGACCTGTTTGTCCCCTTCCCTTTGCCTGTTCCCTGTTCATTATTGAATGGTAAATAGTGAATGTTGAAAACCTTCACTCTGCCACCGCTCTAGCGCAGTTCTACCGTAATGAAGCACAATTAACGTTGAGCGCAAAAAGGGACAACCATAGCGCGATCAGCCGATAAAAAAATGGCGTGTTGCCACGCCATCTCGGGTTAACCCACAATACCGCACGCCGTGAGGCGCAGTGGCTTAATCCATACTTTTGGCTTTTTGCGCCAAACCACGGGCGAACTCAGCAATATCAGCTTCAATCGCTTTCATCTGCTGACGATTTTGCTCGATGTCATAGGTTTTCAGCTGCTTGTCTTCTACCACAATGCGGCCATTGATAATGGTGGTATCCACATTGGCTGGATTGGCTTGGAACACCAAGGTGGCGAACGCATCATAGTTCGGCATCATGTTTGGTGAGCGGGTTTCGACCACAATCACATCCGCCAGTTTACCCGCTTCCAGCGAGCCCACTTTGTCGGCCATATTCAGTGCCTGCGCGCCGCCGATAGTGGCCATGCGTACCACCACATCTGGAGTCATGATGGTGCGATCTTGATATTTCAAACGCTGCATGTTGCTGGCGTAACTTAAGGTGCGGAATAGATCGACCTGATTGGAGCTCATCGGGCCATCGGTGCCTAAGCCGACTTTCACGCCTTTATTCAGCATCTCATAAGCGCGGGCAATACCGGTCGCGCCTTTGGCATTGGCCATTGGGTTGTAAGCCACCGCCGCACCACGCGCTTTGATCAAATCCAGATCGCCATCTTGCAGATGGATGGCGTGCGCCAGCAGTACGCGCTCATTAAGCACGCCAATCTCATCCATATACTCCACCACCGATTTATCGGTCAGCTTCAGGCGTTTGTCTTCATCATCAAACTCGCCCACATGGATCATCACCGGCACTTGGTATTCTTTGGCCAGTGCGGTGATCTGCTGCATTTTCTCTTTTGATACGGTGTACGGTGCGTGCGGCGCAAAGGCCGGCGTGATCAGCTCATCATTCTGATAGGCTTTAATCACGTTGACCGCATAGTCGATCCCGCCATACGGCTCTTTGGCATCCACCACCGGGAATTTGATCACCGTTTCCCCGAGTACCGCGCGAATGCCGACTGCTTTGCTGGCCTTGGCCATTTCATCAATGTGGTAGTACATGTCAGCATAAGTGGTCACGCCGGACATTGCCATATCAATGCTACCGTGCACGGTGGCTTTATAGATCAGATCGCGGCTGAGTTTTTCCCCTTCCAGCGGGAAGAAGTAAGCAAACAGACGGTTTTTGATCCCCTCTTCCCCTAGCCCACGAAAAGCCACCATCGGGATATGGTTATGGGTGTTAATCATCCCAGGCATGATGATGCCTTCTTCAGCATCAATCACTTTGGCGGCGCGATAACGCTCCAGCAACTTAGCATCGCCGACCGACACGATTTTGTTATCGCGGATCACCACCACACCGTTATCAATCACGGTGTTGTTCTGATCCATCGTCAGCACAGTACCGTTTTTGATAATAATGCTGGCCGCTTCGCGCGGCTCGCTCAGTGAGCTACAACCCGCTAACGCTAACATGCTGAGTAATATTGTTTTTTTAAAGTAATGTTTCACCACTGCACCTATCCATCTTCTTCACAAGCGATAAAGGTTGCCGAAATTCGGCGCGGCCATGGTAAGCAAATCAGGCTGGGAATACACAGAGCGGTGGTGGAAGCGTTGCCAAGATCTCTTTTTGGCCGGCTTTCCGCATACATATCGGTAGCCTCGATACTTGCCACCGATATAAAGAAAACTTGTTGTTGTGTTTTTACAGAGTCAGCCGCGCCTAGCGAAAAGCCACAAACCGGCAGCGAAAACGTGCATAGCCCGCCAGCCTCAAACCTCATCAATTCATACAATTTGGCAGCAAAATGGTTATAAATTACGCCGTAATTTTACAGGTGTGAATTTTATCCTGTTATGGCGATATTTTATGCTTTACGGCTGAAATAGAGTTGCCGTAGTATGCAAAACGCAAACGTATGCAAAAAGAGAACATTTCCATTCATAGATATTACGATAGCAACAGGGTAAGTTGAATTCATGAGCACGCCATCCTCCACCACTCAGCTCAAGGCCGCACCAAACCGCTGGCAGATGCCAGATACACTGGTGATTATTTTCTTTGTCGGCCTGTTGGCTGCGGCTCTCACCTACTTTATTCCGGTAGGTGCTTTTCAGGATCAAACCGTACATTACGTACTGGACGGCGTGGAAAAGACCCGCAAAGTGGTTAACCCCGACTCGTTCTCTTACGTGATGGATGCCGCCGGCGCGCCGGAGTACAAACGCATTGCGCTATTTGCCACCGGCGATGATGTCGGCCTGCTGAACTTCCCATTTGAAGGGCTGGTATCCGGCGACAAGTGGGGCTCGGCGATTGGCGTGATCATGTTCATGCTGGTGATCGGCGGCGCGTTTGGCATTGTGATGCGTACCGGCACCATCGATAACGGGATTTTGCGCCTGATCGACAAAACCAAAGGCAACGAACTGCTGTTTATTCCGGTGATGTTTACCCTGTTCTCATTGGGCGGTGCGGTATTCGGAATGGGCGAAGAGGCGATTGCCTTTGCCATTATTATCGCGCCATTGATGGTGCGCTTAGGTTACGACAGCATCACCACCGTGATGGTGACCTATGTGGCGACCCAGATTGGTTTTGCGACTTCGTGGATGAACCCGTTTAGTGTGGCCATCGCGCAAGGCATTGCCGGTATTCCGGTGCTGTCAGGTGCCAGTGTGCGTATCGGGCTGTGGTGCCTGTTTACGCTGGTCGGCATCGCCTTCACCATGCAATACGCAATGCGGATTCGTAAAAACCCTGAGCTTTCGTACAGCCGCCGCACCGATGCGCACTTTCGTAGCCAAACCGCCGATCTGCAAAACAGTCGTTTCGGTTTAGGCGATGTACTGGTACTGCTGACCGTGCTGGCCGTTACCGTGTGGGTGATCTGGGGCGTAGTGGTGCATGCTTGGTACATCCCCGAGATTGCGACTCAGTTCTTTACCATGGGTCTGGTCGCCGGTTTGATTGGCGTGGTTTTCCGCCTCAATAACATGACCTTGAACGATATCGCTTCGGCGTTTCGTGATGGCGCGGCGGTGATGATCGCCCCTGCGCTGTTGGTCGGTTTTGCCAAAGGGGTGTTGCTGCTGGTAGGTAGCGGCGGTACAGGGGAACCTAGCGTGCTGAACAGCATTTTGCACAGTGCCTCGGGCCTGATTGGTGGCGTACATGACTCGCTGGCCGCGTGGTTTATGTTTACCTTCCAATCCATCTTCAACTTCTTTGTGACCTCGGGCTCCGGTCAAGCCGCGCTGACCATGCCGCTGATGGCGCCGTTGGGCGATCTGGTGGGGGTAAGCCGTCAGGTCTCCGTACTGGCATTCCAGCTCGGTGATGGCTTTACCAACGTGATTGTGCCGACCTCGGCGTCCTTGATGGGCACACTGGGAGTCTGCCGTGTGGATTGGGGTGATTGGGCGCGCTTCTGCTGGCGCTTTATGCTGCTGCTGTTTGTACTGGCCAGTAGCGTTGTGGTGATCGCGCAGCTGTTTGGCTACCACTGATCCAACACGTTCTCTCGGCGCTGACCACAATATCAGCGCCCGTTTTTCGCGGGATGCCTAAGATGGCGTCCCGATTCTATTTTATGCTACGGGGATTATTGTATGTCCGTGAACACTGCTGCGGCCGCTCTGCCGACCACTGACACGCCCATGACCAACGCGCCAATGGCGACCTGCTTTACCGAAGATCGCATTGATGGCAAAGCGGTCGTCAGCCATCTCAATAGCGCCGATCTGCCGACCGGCCGTCATCTGTTCTACTTTCGTCCGCAAGACATGGCCAGCGGTCAGGGCTGGTATGTGCCGGTAAGCGTAATTCAAGGCGCGCGTCCGGGTAAGCGCCTGCTGATCACCTCAGGCGTGCACGGCGATGAGCTCAACGGCGTTTTGTGTGTGCAGCAACTGATGCGCGAGCTGGACCCGGCTCAAATCAGCGGTACCATCACGCTGGTCTCCGGCATGAACGTTCCGGGGATCTTAGCCGGTAGTCGCGATTTTATCCCCAGCGATCCGGATGCCTCGCCGGTCAACCTCAACCGTCTGTTCCCGGGCGATGCCAATCACCCAACTGCTGCCGGTCGCTATTTGAATGCGCTGTGGCAGCACCTACTGACCCCGAACGCCGATTTCACTCTCGATCTGCACACTCAGACCCGCGGCGCGGAATACCCGCTGTATGTGTTTGCCGATTACCGCATCGATGCCTGCGTGCGTATGGCGCACCTGATGGCGCCGGATTGCATTTTGGACGATCCGGGCGATGCCGGCGTGCTGGAAACCGAATGGAACCGTCGTAACGTGCCTTGTATCACCGTGGAAGTTGGTACCGCCAAGCGCTACCAACCGGCGATGGTGAGTCGCACGCTGCAGGGCATTTACAACATCCTGCGCGACCAAGGCATGCTAGAAGGCAACGTGATTGCGCCAGCCGCTGCGCCGGTGGAAGGCAAAGCCACCACCACCTTACGCGCTAAGCGCAGTGGCTACGCGCTCCCGCAAGTCATTCTCGGCCAGCAAGTGGTCGCTGGACAGTTACTGGCTATCCAGTGGAATGCATTTGGCGAAGAGATTGAGCGCTATCATGCGCCGTGCGCCGGTTATGTGCTGAGTATCAATAGCGATCCGCTACGCGAAAGCGGCAGCTTGCTGGTGCGCTTGCTGCACTAAAATTAGTTAGAAATATTAGTTAGGCATGAGTGAAGCTCATCTCATCTGACATATTTCGTCTCGCGACCGCGATATTGGTGTCAGGAGCTTCCGTTGGTGTTGCATGCCCTGCGTGGCAGGCAACACCAAGACCGCACCCACTGCACTCCGCTAATTCCCTCTCTTTCGTGCACAATTCTCTGCCCTTCCTACTCCTTGTCATCAATTTCCTCACCATCAACCACCAAAACTGAAATATCCCCCTTTCTGCGCCTATTTATTTTCCATGTCTTTCTGTGTCGTTTTATTTCTCTCGCCATCGCAATTAGCATAAAAAATCAAAATTAACGCAGTGAATGCATAATTAATGCATGTTAGTCGCATGATTAATGGGCCTGCGCCATTTTGCGATCTAAATCACAAAACTTATTTGTATGACGATTATTATTAGGAACAGGTAGCTTGTATTTGTTAAGTCTATTTTGGAACAAAAGATGGAACTTCTCAGTATTAATCAAAGCTGGTCAACTTACAGATTAAATCTCATCATTACCACCTATGGTAATGACTCTGATTACGCCTACTGCATCTCTAGCCTCTCTTGCTAATTCAAAAGCTATTTCTCTAATAGCTTTTATCCCATACAGCACAAATTTATCTTTTCATATCTATTGATCCGTGCGGCCTTATTACGTCTGTAAATTGGCTCACCGTTATCGATGGAATAAATTTGCGCACCCATAAAATCACAATTTAATCCAGGGAATAACAATGTCTGATATGAGTGTATCTCAGGCACACAAAATAGGTGTGCTCGCACTAACGTTAGTGACTGCATCAAACATGATGGGATCGGGTGTATTTATGCTGCCGACCAACTTGGCCGGTATCGGCTCCATTTCAATTTATGGTTGGCTAATTACCATTATCGGCGTAATGTCACTGGCACTGGTATTTGCCAAAACCAGTTTAATCAATCCGAAAGATGGCGGCATTGTGGCGTATGCGAATGATGCGTTTGGCCCATTTATTGGTTTTCAAAGCACCATTTGCTATTGGATTAGTGCTTGGATTGGTAACGTTGCCTTACTGGTTGCCGGTGTTGGTTATTTAAGTTTCTTCTTCCCCGAATTAAAAGACCCTACTATTGGTAGTGTTACCGCCATCTGTATTCTGTGGGCCTTTATTGCCCTCGCCAGCTTCGGTGCTAATGTGGCGACTAAAGCACAATCATTTACTGCCTTGTGTGGTCTGATTGTTATTCTGGGTGTTGGCTTAGTCGGTTGGGCTTGGTTTAACCCACAAACTTATTCCCAAGTTTATAACGGCACCGGTGGTAGCAATATGCATGCGATCTTATCCGCAGCATCGATTGCACTGTGGGGCTTCTTGGGGGTTGAATCAGCGGTGGTCGCCTCTGGCCAAGTTAAAGATCCAGAGAAAACCGTGCCGAAAGCCACTGTGTATGGGTTATTAATTACCTCCGTATGCTATGTCGGTAGCTGCGCAGTGATTATGGGTATTGTTCCTCACGAAGTATTAATTAAATCCCCTGCGCCATTTGCCGCTGCTGCTCAATATATGTTTGGCCCAATGGCCGGTAATATTGCATCAGCCTTAAGTATCATTGCCTGCTTTGGCTCTATCTCTGGCTGGTTAATCTTACAATCTGAAGCGCCAAAAGCCGGTGCCAAATCAGGGCTGTTCCCGAAATTCTTTGGTGAGGTGAATAAAAACAACGTGCCGATGAAGAGCTTGATCTTCACCGGTGTGCTGATGAGCATTGTGCTACTGATGACCGCGTCACCTAACCTGGCTGACCAATTCCAGATCATTATCTTGATGTCGGTATTCGCCTCACTGCTGCCGTACATGTACGCCATCATTGCTCTGCCAATCATCATGGCCGCCAAGAAACTGGATACTGGCCGTAAATTCTATGTTTATGCGCTACTGACCGCACTCGGTATGGTCTATTCCATCTTCGCGCTGCTGGGCTCCGGTAATGACTCCATCTTCTGGGGTGTTGTCATGCTGCTGTGCACTATTCCTCTGTACTCCTTTGTCGCGGCCAAAAAAGCGCACGCGGGGAAAGTGGTTGTTAACGCAGATATCTAATTCAGTTCTGAATCTAATAAGAGAGTAATTAAAATGACTTTATCTATCGAAAACCAAAACAAACTGGACGCTTTCTGGGCTCACTGTGTTAAAAATCAATATTTCAATATCGGCTACCCAGAATCTGCTGATTTTGATTACACCAATTTAGAACGTTTCCTGCGTTTCTCGCTCAATAACTGTGGTGACTGGGCTGAGTATTGCAACTACTTGCTAAACTCTTTTGACTTTGAAAAAGAAGTTATCGAGTATTTTGCTGATTTATTCAAAATCCCATTTGAAGATTCTTGGGGCTATGTCACCAACGGTGGTACTGAAGGTAATATGTTTGGTTGCTATCTGGCGCGCGAACTGTACCCGAACAGCACCCTGTATTACTCCAAAGACACCCACTACTCTGTAGCCAAAATTGTTAAGTTGCTGCGCATTAAATCTCAGGTTGTCGAATCACAAGACAATGGTGAAATCGACTATGACGATTTAATTGCCAAAATCAAAGCGGATGGAGAAAAACACCCGATTATCTTTGCCAACGTTGGCACTACCGTAAAAGGTGCCATTGATGATATCGCCGAAATCCAAAAACGGATCGCCGCATTAGGTATCAAACGTGAAGATTATTATATTCACGCAGACGCCGCATTAAGTGGGATGATTTTGCCATTCGTTGATCATCCACAAGCGTTTACTTTCGCCGACGGTATCGACTCAATTGGGGTGTCCGGCCACAAAATGATTGGTTCACCCATTCCATGCGGTATTGTGATTGCCAAAAAGAAAAATGTGGATCAAATCTCCGTAGAAATTGATTACATCGCGGCTCACGATAAAACCATTACCGGCTCACGTAATGGCCATACTCCACTGATGATGTGGGAAGCCATTAATAGCCACACCTTTACCGAATGGAAACAACGCATCACCCGTTGTATGGAGCTGGCAGAATATGCGGTGCAGCAATTCCAAAAAGCCGGTGTCAATGCTTGGCGGAATAAGAACTCCATTACCGTGGTGTTCCCATGTCCATCTGAAGACGTTTGGAAAAAACATTGTCTGGCCATTTCTAACGGTCTGGCGCACATGGTGGTTTCCGCTCACCATCTGACCCATGAAAGTATTGATAGCCTGATCAATGATGTGATTGCTGATGAAACCCAGCAAGTAGCGTAATTCACTCCCTCTAGCCAAGGCTGCGTGTCAGAAATGTCACGCAGCCTTTTATGTATCACCGTCTGAATAAGATGAGATAAGGAGTATCGAATAATGCAATTTCAATCGATTCGCGGCATGAAAGATATATTGCCCAGCGAAACACCGCAGTGGCAATGGGTGGAAGCAACCCTGCGCACTATTATGCGCCGTTACAGCTACCAAGAAATACGCTTGCCGATCTTAGAGCCGATTGAGCTCTTTCAACGCGCGGTGGGCGCGGCGACCGATATCGTCGCCAAAGAGATGTACGATTTTACTGATAAGTCTGGCGAACACATCACCCTGCGCCCTGAAGGCACCAGTGGCTGTGTACGTTCGATTATCGAAAATGACTTGTGCTACCACACCACACAGCGCCTGTGGTACCAAGGGCCGATGTTCCGCTATGAACGGCCGCAAAAAGGCCGTTTGCGCCAGTTTAACCAGTTTGGCGTCGAAACCTTTGGTATGGCGGGGCCGGAGATCGACAGCGAGCTGATCTTGCTCTCCCATGACATCTTCACCGCGCTAGGGATTGCGCAGCATGTACGGCTAGAAATCAACTCACTAGGCACCCCAGAAGAGCGTGCCGAACACCGCGCCGCACTGGTCAGCTACTTTGAGCAGCACCGCGAGTTACTCGACGACGACAGCCTGATCCGCCTCGATAAGAATCCGCTACGGATTCTCGATAGCAAAAACCCCGACATGCAAGGCATGCTGGAAGATGCGCCGCAACTGCTCGATTACTTAAGCGCCGAGTCGCGCCAGCATTTTCACTCTGTCTGCGCGACCTTAGAGCGCGCCGGTATTGCCTATACCATCAACCCACGCTTAGTGCGCGGCTTGGATTACTACACCCGCACCGTATTTGAATGGATCACCGATAAGCTCGGCGCCCAAAGCACGGTCTGCGGTGGTGGGCGCTATGATGGCTTGGTCAATTTGTTCTGTAGCTATCAGCTGCCGGCCTCCGGTTTTGCCATCGGCATCGAGCGTTTACTGCTGCTGCTCGACACCTTAGCGCTGCCAGCGCCCGCGCCAACACACCCGAAAATATGCTTCACTTGTGAAGACCCAGCACTGCTCAGCCAAATGCTGTTACTCGGCCATCAGCTGCACGCCTTGCTACCCGATTGCGAACTGCGCCATGACTATTCCGCCACCAAGCTGAAAAAACAGCATCAACGGGCCATCAAGGAGCACGCCAACATCATCCTGACCCTCAATGACGCCACCTCCTTAAGTATTTGGGTGCTGGCCAGCAATCAGAAAGCCACGATTTCACCACACGATCTGCATCACCTGCTGGCGTATCTTGGCTAAACGCTCGCCGCGCTAGAGCGTCAATGTACGTGCATTACGGGCAAAAAAACGCCACAAGAACACTATTTAATCAAACAGTTCGGGTAATTTCGCATATCGCTTGACTCTATAACGCGATTTTCGTTTAATACGCAGCACGAGCTGCCCGGATAGCTCAGTCGGTAGAGCAGGGGATTGAAAATCCCCGTGTCCGTGGTTCGATTCCGCGTCCGGGCACCACAGAATTTAAGATTTACGCTGGCTTAGCTCAGTAGGTAGAGCAACTGACTTGTAATCAGTAGGTCATCAGTTCGATTCCGATAGCCAGCACCATATAAGAAAGCCTCCGAATTTTCGGAGGCTTTTTTGTTATTGGCGTTATGAGCTTACCCATTTTCCTTTTTCATCTCGTTATCCTTCGCCGCCTTCTGCTCTATTTTTTTCGTTACTTCCCTTACGCACGAATCAGCAACCCAACACCGCGGCAGCTTCAAGTAGGAAGGGCATACTCCGATTCAAGCTGCGCCTGTAACTCAGCAAATAGCATCGGTGAGTTAATCAACGCCTCTTTGCGTGCTTTACGCCAGCGCTTAAGGCGATACTCCAGTTTTAGCGCCACACTGTGCGCGCCCACTTGCTGCTGCCACACTAGCGCCAACGGCCCTTTGCCGCGCAAAGCACGTGCCCCTTTGCCGTTCACATGCTGGCTAAAGCGGCGCGCCACATCGGTACTGATGCCGGTATATAGCCGCCCATCGGCCATCCGCACCATATACAGCCACCAGCAAGACGCCGCTGGCAGTGCTGCACTGAGCGCAGGCGAAGCCTCAACCAGCGCGCTCCCCGCAGTTAGCGGGTCAGAATCATCGGGGCAAGGCGACAGGGAATATTCAAAGGATGACACAGCGTTTCTCTTATCCGGCTTAAGTATGAGGGAGCTGCTGAGCATTGTGGCAAAAGTCGACCATTGGCGCACACAATAAAAAAGACCTGCATAAAACAGCAGGCATAAAAAAACAGGAGCCGCCGCGAAGCGTGCTCCTGTCCAAACCCGCCGCACCTGGAGAAAATAGGCAGGGCGAAATAGTGTATTGAATCTTGCTGTCGCGCGGTTACGCGGAAGTCACCGCACCGCTATTTTGCGCTGATGCATCACTATCGGTGTTGCTAGTTGCCATCTCGATAGCCGGCTGAATCTCGAAACGATCAGCGATAAAGCCATACAGAGTCCAACCGAAGAAGGTCGCAATCGCACCCCACATCATCGCCAGCTCACCGGATCCATACAGCGCATAGAAGCTGTAGATCGCACCGATGAAGGCAATAACGTTGGCAAAGCGCGCCTTAGAGGCCGGGATTTTTGCCAAACGCTGCATGATAAATACCGCCGCCATCGACAGGATATACGGGATCAGGTTGGTCACCACCGCCAAGTTTACCAAGATCTCAAACTGCTTGATCAGCGATGGACTGATGGTCATCAGCGCCAAACCAGTTTGGATCACGGTCAGCAAGATCATACCCTTAACTGGCGCATCGGCCTTGGTGACTTTGGAGAACAGTTTCGGGAAGTAGCCTTGGTCTGCAGAGCTCTTGAACACTTGCGCGATGGTGAACTGCCAGCCCAACAGAGAGCCAACACAAGCCAGCACCGCCAGTGCAGTTACAATCTTACCGACCATTGGGTTAAACATGTACGAGAAAGCCAGACCGAACGGCGCTGAAGAAGCCGCTAAATCAGCGTTTGGCAGCATACCGGCAATCACGTTAGTAGAAATGATATAGATAACTGCAGCCGCCAAGGTACCGCCCATCACCGCGATCGGCACGTTTTTCTCTGGGTTTTCTACCGCATCGGAGTTAGCACAGGCAGATTCTAGACCCAAGAACGCCCACAAGGTCATGGAGATAGACGCACCCACCGCTTCGAAGAATGGCTTATCGTGTGGGTTCCACGCCGCAGTATAGGTACTGCCGTTAAACCAGAACCAACCGATTACAGACACCCCCACGACTGGGATGATCACGCCCCACACGGTAACACCACTGATTCGACCGGTGATTTTCGCGCCGCCAAAGTTAGCCACTGTAGAGATCCACAGCACCGCGATAGTCGCAATACAGATCCCGACTGGACTTAAGGTCACGCCAAACAACTCAGTACCGTAGCCCACCGCGGTGATAGCAATCGCCACGTTAGCAATCAGCAACGACACCGCATAGGTGTAGTTCGCCATGAAGTTACCAGACTTACCGAAGGCATACTCAGCATAGCCGCCCATACCGCCACTTTTACGGCTCAGCATCCCGCACTTGGCAAAGGCGAACGCCAACGCCATCGAACCACAAGCGGTTACCAGCCATGACAGAATCGAAATGGTACCAACCTGTGCCAATTTGGCCGGCAGCATAATAATGCCCGAACCCATCATGTTCACAGCGGTCAGGATGGTTAATTGCACCACCCCCATCTTATTATTTTGTTTGCTCATAATACTGACTCTCAGGTAATACCCCGCCAAGGCAACAGCACACGCCATTGCCGAGGTAGGATTTGAAGAGTGAAGATTCTGAAGGGATTACCGGTCTGTGCCGGTAATCCGTGCACCTTACTTAGTACATCTCCCCTGACGACGGCTTACTGTTTCATTACATAGCCGTACGCACGTTTAGTACCGTCGTCCTCTTCTTGGATGTAGACACCTTGCAGTTCAGGCGAGAAGCCTGGCAGCAGGTTGATGCCCTCTTCGAGCGCCAGGAAGTAACGCTGTACCGCACCGCCCCACACTTCGCCTGGAACAACACACAGAACTCCAGGTGGATATGGCAGTGCACCTTCCGCCGCGATACGGCCTTCGGCCTTGCAAAGCGGAACCAGCTCCACGTTGCCGCGGATAAACTCAATGTTGGCATCCTGCGGGTTCATTACCGCTTTCGGGAAGTGAGCTTGACGGAACATCTCTTTTTGCAGCTGTTTCACATCATAGCTGACGTACAGGTTATGCATCTCCTGACACAGTTGACGAATAGTATAACCGCGATAACGAGCCTCGTTACTCCGATACACATTCGGCAACACTTCACTTAATGGAGCATCTTCTGCTACATAGCGCTCAAAACGTGCAATTTGTGCAATAAGGTGTTGCAACTTAGCCATATCTTCTGCTGGAGTCAGCAAGAAGAGAATAGAGTTCAAGTCACACTTCTCTGGAATGATGCCGTTTTCACGCAGGAAGTTCGCCAAAATGGTGGCTGGGATACCAAATTCAGTATATTCCCCCGTAGCAGCATCAATGCCCGGTGTTGTAAGCATAAACTTACAAGGGTCAACAAAGTATTGATGTTCTTGATAGCCTTCAAAGCCATGCCACTTCTCACTCGGCACGAAATTGAAGAAGCGCAGATCATTAGCCATCACCTCGGTATCGTGATCCTGCCATTTACGGCCATCCACGGTAACCGGTACGAACGGTTTGATCATGCTGCAAGTTTCCAGCAGCAATTTACGCGCTTCGATACCGTTTTTAACGCATTCCATCCACAGACGACGACCGCTTTCGCCTTCGTGCATCTTGGCGTTCACATCCAGCGCCGCAAACAGAGGGTAGAACGGGCTGGTAGAGGCGTGCATCATGAAGGCATTGTTAAAGCGTTTGTGGTTGCAATAACGGTCTTGGCCCTTGATGTGGCTGTCTTTTTTGTGAATTTGTGAGGTCTGAGAGAAGCCAGCTTGTTGCTTGTGCACAGACTGGGTCACGATGATGCCTGGGTCGTTTTCGTTCAGATCCAGCAGCAGCGGTGAACAGTCTTTCATCATTGGGATGAACTGCTCGTAACCTACCCATGCAGAGTCAAACAGGATGTAGTCACACAGGTGACCAATCTTATCCACCACTTGACGAGCGTTATAGATAGTACCGTCGTAAGTACCCAGCTGAATGATGGCTAAACGGAACGGACGTTTGGCCTTGGCTTTTTCTGGCGCAACTTTGCGGATTTCATCACGCAGGTATTTTTCGCTAAAGCAGTGCGCATCGATACCACCGATGAAACCAAATGGGTTACGGGCCGTTTCCAGATACACAGGGGTCGCACCGGCTTGCAACAGCGCACCATGGTGGTTGGATTTGTGGTTGTTACGGTCAAACAGCACCAAGTCACCACGAGCCAGCAGCGCGTTAGTGGCTACCTTGTTGGATGCAGAAGTCCCGTTCAGAACGAAGTAGGTTTTATCCGCGTTATACACTTTAGCGGCGTGTTTTTGCGCGTCGCATGGTGCACCTTCGTGGATCAGCAGGTCACCCAGTTTCACGTCGGCGTTACACATATCCGCACGGAACAGCGTTTCACCGAAGAACTCGAAGAATTGACGACCGGCAGGATGCTTACGGAAGAATTGACCACCTTGGTGACCCGGGCAAGCGAAGGTTGAGTTACCCATTTCCACATATTGCTTCAAGGTATTGAAGAATGGTGGCAGCAGGTTCTCTTCATAACGCTGCGCCGCAGACTCCAGTTGCTTACCGTAGAAGTCAGTATTCTCACCACACAGCTCGAACACCCCGGTCAGCTGTGGCAGCACCTCAGCAGACAGCTCTTCTTCACAGCACACCGCTGCAAAAGTCGGGATAGACAGGCCGGTCGCGTGGATTTTATCCAGAATACCGTCGTGGATGTCTTGAACAGAAACTACGATGGCCGCGATATCAGAGAAATCGGTGGTATGAACATTCGTAATTTCACGTTCCGTGTCGAAACAGGATAACACACTGTCACTGGCAGCTATTTTTAAAGTTTTCATGGCAACATTATCTCTATTTATTAAAAATGACATTGTTAAATTTAGGGTATGACGCAGCATGTTCGGTAAATAACATCTACCAAATAATCGTTACGGATATATTCCGATTATTGTTTACCGAGCCACGCGGTATTACGTTGCGATGTAGTCTTATTTTTGGCGTAAGAAATCCCGCAGTAATAAATAGGTTTATTACTGGACTGGTTTCAGTATGAAATTTTTACGCACTGTACTACAAACGCAATTAAACGTATGTCTTTTTAAAAGGCCAACTCCATAAACACCCCTTTATGGAACTACTTTTAATATCAACTAAAATTTAATTTTACGTATTATGTACACAGGCAGCAGATCACCGTGCGGATGAACCTATTTGTGCTGTATAAATTGTGTTATCAACGACAAGCCACTTCAGTTGTGATGCGACACCCAGCCCGAAGCAACGCGTTCAGGAGGTTAGTCTTAGGACAGACTGGCAGTCTGACCGGTACACACTGAGAGTAACTTTACTCCGGGCGAAAATGTCACGTTGACCTTTCCATGCCGGGTAATAGACGATGACACACCACAAACAGGCAGCAGCCACCGGATGAAGGCAGGATTATCTATAGTAGAAGAAAGCAAAAGAAAAATAGCTACGGTAGATAGGCATCATCAGATGTCTGGTCCGCCGAATATGTTTCATTATTGACAAGCCTTTCATTTCCAATCTCCCTTGCCATATTTGGCTATCTTCTTCTGGAAATAATATCTATAAATAATGGTGTATTGCATGAGGAATATATTACGCCTCGCAGTTGCAATTAACATGACACAGATCATCTTTCAAAATCAAGCCTAATTGATTTTGTATTACATGTGATTGCAGTCACGAATTGCGCATAGCGATTCACGAAGCCATTTATAATCAATAAGATAGCCGACACTTCATGGCGCGGATATTTATATATCGCAAAGCTAACACATATATGGAAATAGTTTTGTTATTAAATTAATCGTTGGAGGTAAAGAATATAACTTTACCTCCAAATTAATACAATTATTTAACCTTCGATCAAATACAAATTTTTACTTAACACAATGCCTCGCGGACTGATTTGCGGTAGCCCTTGCAAGGTGGCACTGACTAACCGTGTTTTAGTGTCATGGAATACCGGCACCAACGGTGTTGACTTGAGTAACAGCTCTTCGGCGCGGCGATACAGCACACCACGCTGATCGGCATCTGCCGATTGCGCCTGATCCAAGATCAAATCAAACTCTTTGTTGCAATAACCGCTAAGGTTCGACGGGTTATAGCAGCGAAAATCATTCAACAGCGCAGAGGGCTCGTTGTAGTCGCCATAAATATAGGTGCCGACCACATCATAGTGATTGGTATAGCGGCTGGCGCGAAACGCTGGATCGGTCAAACGATTCATCTCGACCTTCACCCCAATCACCTTCCACATTGAGGCCACGGTGTTGGCTAAACGCTCCTGCTCATCGTCATCGCGATATGACAGGGCAATTTGCAGCGGTTTTTCAGCGCTAAAACCGGCCGCTTCCAGCAACTTGCGCGCCTGATCTTGACGCATACGCAGCGGCTCACTGGCAAACTCCGCCGTCACCGGCAGGTATTGCGGTACATTATCGGGGATCACGGTGTAGGCCGGCTTCACCAACTGTCCGCTTAAGGTATCGGTGATCAGCTCACGGTTAACCGCCATCGACAGCGCTTGGCGAATATTGTTATCCACCAGCGGCGGACGGCGGTTGTTCAAACTGAACTGGTACAGCCCGAGCAGGTTAAACGCCCGCAGCGACTCCGGCACACTGTTCTGAATACGGCGATACTGACTGCCCGGCACATTGTCGGTCATGTGCAGGTTACCCTGCTCGATACGCGGAATATCGCTCTGGGCAAAACGCTGCGGCAAATACACCACTTTGGCCAGCACCGTATGGGCGTTGTCCCAGTAGTGGGCATTTTTCATCAGCTGTAACTGCTTACCGACCGTCCACTCTTCCAGCATGAAAGCGCCGTTACTGACCAATGGCCCAGCCGGATAAGCAATGCCTTGTTGCACCAGATGCGATGGCGCAGGCATAAACGATGGCAGTGAAAGCATCGACATAAAAAACGGCATCGGCTTATCAAAGGTCACTTGCAGCACCTTCGGCTCCAGTGCCGAGACGCCCAGTTTTTCTGGATTCAGCTTGCCTTTACCAATCAGCTCGGCATTGGCGACTCCCGCCTCGGCCAGATAATTGCGGTTACTGATGCGCAGCTTCGGGTTCACCGCCCGTTGCCAGCCCAAGACAAAATCCTGCGCCAAAACCGGCTGACCATCCGACCAGCGCGCGGCATCACGCAGCCAGAAGGTGATCGATTTGCCATCCGCCGAGGCTTCCCAACGCTCAGCCTGTGCCGGGATAATGGTGCCGTTATCATCTTCTTGCACCAGTCCTTCAAACAGATCCGACAGTACCGCCTGAGTGGCAAAATCCGCGTCTACCGTATTGGGATCTAACTGCTGCGGATCTTGGCCGTTTGCCCGCACCAACACCTGCTCACTGGCCAACGGCATCCCCAACGGCACTTCCGCCGCCTGGGTACATAACGACAGCGCCAACAGGCCCCATCCCCAACCACTCTTTCCCTGCATGACCACACTCCCCCCTGAAAAACCCTATTTTAAGAAGCGACCAGAGGTTAAGCGCCCGTAATTGCTCTGTTTTGGAGCTGCCTTACACATTCTTGCAACGTGTGCAGCCGCACGCTGACCAATAAAAAAGCCTGCTCGGAAAAGCAGGCTTTTTATCCCTCTAACTCAGCATCGCGTCAGTGGCGAGTTTTGAGCGCGGTTAAGGCAGCCGCCCTTTTTCACCGGCCAATTCGGCCAGCTCATCATCGGCCAACGCCTGCTCCAAACGGCGCGAAGCATCATCCGGTGAGCCGGTGCGCCGCGCCAGTAACGCGTACATGGCCGGTACGATATACAGCGTCAGCACCAACGCGATCGCCATGCCGAACACCACCACAATACCGATCGCCTGTCGCCCTTCGGCACCTGCACCAAAGGCGAAGATGAGCGGGATCCCACCAATAATCGCGGTCAGCGCCGTCATCATGATCGGGCGAAAACGGGTTTCCGCCGCATTCAAAATCGCCTCAGCAAAGCTTTGACCGGCATCGCGCAGCTGATTGGTAAACTCCACCAGCAAGATCCCGTTTTTGGTCACCAATCCCACCAGCATGATCATGCCAAGCTGGCTGTAGATATTAAGCGACATCCCAGTAACCCACAGGCCAAACAGGCCACCGGCTACCCCTAGCGGTACGGTCAGCATCACCACCAACGGGTGAACGAAGCTTTCAAATTGCGCCGCCAGCAGCAGATAAACCACCACCATCGCCATGCCGAAAGCAAACAGGATATTGCCCTGATTGGTGCGGTACTCCAGTGACTCGCCCTTGTAGTCAACAATCGCTTGTGCCGGTAACAAGGTGCGCGCTTGCGTATCGAGGAAGTCCAGTGCTTGTCCTAAGTCATACCCCGGCGCCAAGTTGGCGGACAAGGTGATCGACTTATTACGGTTGTAGTGATAATAGGTAGAAGCTGAAGCCTTCTCCTGACCATTAATCAACGTCGATACCGACACCAGCTGCCCATTTTTGGCACGCAGATAAATCTGCGCCAAGTCTTCCGCGCCTCGGAAGTTTTGCTTCAGGCCGCGCAGATAGACATCGTACTCTTCGCCGTCTTTGGCGAAGGTGGTGACATCACTGCCGCCGAGTACGGTTTGCAAGGTGCTGGCAATATCCGCCACCGGGATCCCCAGCTGGTTGGCCAGCGCACGATCCACATCCAGCATTAACTCCGGCGTGGTTTCGCGGTAATCGATATCGATATCGGTCAGCCCTGGGTTTTCACGGGCAGCTTTGAGCAGAGTATCCATCCACTGTTTGAGCTGCTCGTAATCCGGTCCGCCCAACACAAACTGTACCGGATTATCGGAGCTGCCACGCAAGCTGGATGGCAAAATCGGTACAATCCGCATCCCCGGTAAATCGGCCGTCGCTTTGGCAATAAAGCCGACTAAATCGGAGGCTTTCTGACTACGCTCTTCCCACGGTTTTAAGGTGATCATCGCCATACCGGAGTTCACCGCCCCACCAAACCCAGGAGTTCGCACCGTGATATTTTCCGCCACACCTTGCTTTAACAGCGGCTGCAAACGGCGCTCCAGCTCCAGCATGTTACGCTGCATCAGCTCTGGGCCTGCCCCTTCAGCCGCGCGGGTCATGATAAAGATGCTACCGCGGTCTTCTTTTGGCGTCAGCGCCTGCGGGATCTGCTGATACAGCAGATAGCTCGCACCGAGCAGCGCCACCAGCACCAATGGTGCCCACAGAGGGCGACGCTGAGTCACTTGCAGCGAACGACGATACAGCGCCGCAGCCGTGGTCACCAGATTGCCAAAGGCACGCGTCAGGCGGTTTTGCGGCATTTCAGAGCGCAACAAGCGCGCGCACATCACCGGCGTTAAGGTCAGTGCTATCACACTGGAGAACACCACTGCGGCGCTAAGCAGCATGGCAAATTCCGCGAAAATACGTCCCACAGTGCCGGTTAAAAACAGCACCGGCACAAACACCGCCACCAGCACCGCGGTGGTGGCGACCACGGCAAAGCCGACCTCACGGGTACCATGCCACGCCGCCGCCAGCGGCGAGCGCCCCATTTCCAGATGCCGGTGCACGTTTTCTAGCACCACAATCGCATCATCCACCACCAGCCCGATGGCCAACACCAGCGCCATCAAGGTGATCAGGTTGATGGAAAAACCGAACACCAATGCGGAGATAAAAGCCGCCACTAGCGACACCGGCACCGTAATCGTCGGGATCAAGGTGGCGCGCGGACTGCCCAAGAACAGATAAATCGTCAGCACCACCAGACCGGCGGTGATCGCCAAGGTGTTGTACACCTCATCAATGGCGCTTTCGATGAACTGGGCACTTTCATAACCGATGCTGATCGACACCCCTTGCGGCAGGTTCTGACGCAGGTTATCCAGCTCAGCCTTCACACGATGAGTCACATCCACGGTGTTGGACTGAGATTGGCGCACGATGCCCAGCCCCACCACGTTTTCACCATTGGCGCGATACAACGAATCGTTATCGCGCGCGCCCTCTTCGAGGGTTGCCACATCGCCCAGATAGACTGGCTCGCCGTCGGTGCTACGCACCACGATGCGCGAGAAATCTTCGGCGGAGTTAAAGCTGCGGGTGATCCGCGCCGACATCTGCAAATCAGCGGTACGCAGCTCACCGGCAGGTTGTTCGACGTTCTCTTTACGCAGGGCGCTGTTGATATCCGCCACAGTCACCCCACGCGCCGCCATCGCCGCCGGATCAAGACGAATATTCATCACCAGCGAGCGATAGCCGGACATGTTCACTGAGCTCACGCCATCAATCAGCAGCAGACGCTTTTCCAGTACTTCGGTGGCATAGCGCGACAACGCGACGGGGTCTAGCGTCGAACCCGCCAGCGTGATCCACATGATCACATCGTCGTTGTTACCGGACTTGGACACCACCGGCGGATCGGCATCGTCCGGCAGCTTACGCGTGGCGCGCGATACCGCTTCGCGCACGTCGTTGGCAGCGGAGTCCAGATCGCGGTCAGCGTCAAATTCAACATTGATGCTAGAACGGCCATAGCGCGAGCTCGACTGAATCGAGCTCAAGCCAGACAGCCCAGAAAGCTGGTCTTCGAGCACCTTGGTGACCTGACTTTCCATCACCGCCGCCGAGGTGCCGCTGTAAGAGGTACTGATGGAGATCACCGGCTTTTCGGTCTCCGGCATCTCACGCACTTCCAAACGCTGGAAAGACACCAGACCAAACACCAGCATCAGCAAACTGATCACCACCGCCAGTACCGGACGGCGTAATGATACGTCGGCCAAAATCATGGCAGCACCTTCCCGCTGGTATCCTTATTGGTTGCAGCCGGCGCCGATACGGCGGCCTTCGCTCCCGCCATCGGTAATGCCTGAACCGCCACGCCCGGACGCAGTTTGACCGTACCGTCAACCACCAACTGATCACCGGCGCGTAAACCGTCAGCTACGGCAACTTGGTCATCGTAAATGCGCTCAATGCGAATCGGCTTTTGTACTGCTTTCCCGTCTTCCACCACAAACACATAGCGCTGCTCACCTTGGAACAGCAACGCCCGCGATGGGATCAGCGGCAATTTGCGGGTATCTAATTGCAACTCGGCTTTCACCAACATGCCCGGCCGCAATAAATGCTGCGGGTTTTCAAACCGGATCCGCACCTTGCCGTTAAGGGTGATGTTATCCAAACGAATATCTTTGTGTGCCACCACGCCAGAGAACACCTCTCCCGGCAGCGCATCGGTGGTGGCCGAAACCGGCGAGCCAATGCTGAGCTGAGATAAAAACTTCTCCGGCACGCTGATATCCAGCGTCATCTGCGACAGGTCATCCAGTGAAGTAATGGCGGTATCTTTTTTGATCAACTGCCCCGGCGTCAGGGTATACAGGCCAACCTCACCGCTAAACGGCGCCACAATGCGGTAGTTATCCACGGTAGCCTGCGCCGAAGCGACTTTAGCCTTGGCGATCGCCACCGCCGCGCGCTGCGATTCCAGCTCAGTGTTCGATACCGCTTTCACCTTGGCCAAACGTGACAGCTCCTGCAGCTTACGCTCGGCATCGGTAGCTGTGGCACGCGCTTCGGCTAACGCCGCCTGCGCCTGTGCATCATCGAGCTGCAACAACACCTGACCTTGCTGTACCGGGCCACTTTGCGGCATGTTCACCCGTACTAGATTGGCTTCCACCTGAGACTGCAAGGTGATCCCTTGGCGGGCAATCAGGCTGCCGACCAGGGGCAATTTACGGCTCAGCACCGCCTCTTCCACCGGTTGGACGCCCACACTTACGGCCTTCACGGCCTGCGCATCAGGTTTCCCCTGCGCCAGCGCCGTACTGCTTAGCCAGCCCAGCATCAGGGCCACACTGCAACGAACAACGATACCTGTCATGAATTGAAGATCTCAGAGCACACAAAAAGAAATAGAGGTGACAGTCTAACGCCTGTCACCTCTATTTTGTGTCAAGTTATGTAAACCTTGTGCAAATAAAATCGTGCTACAAGTGGCTAAACGGCTCCGCATAATTGACCGCCTGCACCGGCGCTTGTGGCGCTTGGAAACTGTCCAGTTTCAGCAGTTGGAAAGCGCTTTGATACTCTGACCACGGGCAAGGCGCGACATCCGCACTGACCGGCGCAAAACCAAAGCGCGCGTAATAGCGTGGGTCACCCAGCACGACCGCCGCCGCATAGCCAAACTCATTCAGGCTATTAAGCCCCTCTTGCACCAGCGCTTGGCCAATGCCTTGCCCCTGATAGGCCGGATCCACGGCCAGTGGTGCTAACGCCACCCACTGGTAATCGTTGCCATCTAACAGCAGCGGGCTAAACGCCAGATAACCAATGCACTGACCTTCATCATCCACCGCCACCAGCGACAACGTCAACTGGCCGGCTTCACGCAGCGCCTGAACCAACTCGGCTTCCGCCGGAGAAGGAAAAGCGCGGTTAAGTAACTGAGCGACCGGTTGGGCATCCACCGGAATTTCAACGCGAATCAGCATGATGTTATCGCCTGAGTGTTCGCAGCCGGCTGAGCAGCCAGCCCTTTTTGAATAAACTGCGCCAGCTGTTGCAACAGCGCCTGTAACGGTTTTGGCATCTGCTCCATATCCAAAGCATCGAGCAGGTTTTTCACATACAGCCCAAGTTCGGTGTCACCCTCAATGGTCAACCGACGCTGGAAAAACAGCGTATCGGGATCTTCCACACGGGCCGCAATCAAGATCAGCTCATTGGTGTTACCCCGGAAAATCACATCCGGTTGGGCCTGCTTGGCCACCACCAACTGCGCATTTTGCACACTGACAAACCAGCTCAGGTTCAGATCCGGCACCTCGACTTGCAACCAGCGATGCTGCAGAAAATCCAGCTCGCCATCTTCCATCGCCTGACGGAACATCCAGCCCAGCAGTTGCTCCAGCGCCTGCTTTTGTACCCCAAATGGGACCCACTGCAGCGGCATGCGCAAAAAGCGCGGGGCCTCTTTAACCAGTCGTGCCTGTAATTGCGTCAGCACCTTGAACCTCTCTCCTCGCGTGAACTCGACTGGCCGTCAGCCAGTATCGTATCTTTTTAAACCAATCTCTGAGTGTATCCCAGCCAACGCTTCGGGATAACGGCCTGCGTCAAGAAAGTTGAAGTTTCGCAGCATGTCACGATATTGGCATTTATGCCCTTCCCTATTGGCGGTTCACATATTAATTTATTCGCGAAAATGCCGCTAAGTAATAAATAAGACAAAAAACTATAAACGTGACACCCGGCTAGAGAACCACTTTTTTGATGATTGCCGCCAAAGCTTGGCACTTGGGGATGATTTTACATGCTGCTTTCAACGTTGACGGCGGAACTCGCCCAGCTAACCCAGTACAGCTCGTTCATGTTTGCTGTATTCGATGCCAATTTGCGCCTGCAGATGGCCAATGAGCAGTTTTACCGCACCCTCGGCCTGACACCTGATGGCCAACTGCAAAAACCGCTAGCGCGCCTGTTACCGCGCGAACTGTACCAATCCATGCATCCGTATCTGGTGCGGGCGGCGACCGGGGCCACCGTACAAGGCGAAGTGATGCTGCAAGCCGCACTGCCAAACAGCTACCATTTTTGCATCACGCCGGTGCTCGGCCAACAGACGCACAACGAAGGCCAACTGTGTGGCTATCTGTTCCAAGGCGCGGATGTCACCGAAAAGCACCAGTTGCTCGATAGCCTGCAAGAGACGCAGCGCTACTGCCAAAATCTGATCTCCATGCTGGATGACGGATTTTGCATTCTGGAAGATGGCATCATTGTCTCTGCTAACGAGTCCACTGCGCGCATTCTTGGCGTTACCAATTCCCAGCAATTGCTCGGAAAGCCATTGCAGGAGTTTTTGCGCGACCCACACTCCGGCAACATCCCTGAGCAGCTGCACCAGCAGCTGAGCCACTGTCAGCAACATATTCTGAATACCGCGCCCGCAGTGGGCCAGCGTAAACGCATCAGTTTGCAATCGATGCCGATCACCGCGATGGGAAATCCGGCGCAAATGGTGATTATGCGCAGCGACAATCGCCTGCCAGACGACCTGCAACAGCGCGATCCGCTGACCGGCTTGCTCAATCGCCACAGCACCTTGCGCCAGTTGCAAAGCATGATCCGCGCCAATATCCCGCTGTCGATGCTGTATCTGGATCTGGATAACTTCAAGAATATCAACGACTCGTTAGGCCATCATGTCGGTGACAAGGTGCTGATCGAAATCGCCTCGCGTCTACGCAGTCACCTTCCCGAAAATGCCATCTTGGGCTATTTTGGTGGCGATGAGTTCGGCATCATCCTCCCGAACACTAGCCAAGATGCGGCCAAACAGTATGGCCACAGCCTGATCCGCGCGATTAAAAACCCACTCGATCTGCAACAGGTGCGCAAACAGCTCTCCTGCTCAATTGGCTGCGTGGTCTTCCCCGGTGATGGCCACGAAGCGCACCATCTGCTGCAGCACGCCGATACCGCCATGTATGATGCCAAAGCGCAAGGGCGTAACCGGCTGGCCTGCTACCAACCGCAGATGAATCGCGAAGCGCGCTTACGTCTGTGGCTGGAAGTGGAGCTGCAAAAAGCGCTGAGCAAAAGCGAGCTGGATGTCTATTTCCAACCGAAAGTGAATACCCGCGATTTTCGCCTGATTGGTATGGAAGCGTTAGTACGCTGGAAACATCCCACCGAAGGCTTTATCAGCCCCGCACGCTTTATTCCGGTCGCGGAAAAAGCCGGCCTGATTGACTGGCTTGGCCGCGTAGTGATGGAAAAAGTGTTTGCCACCGTGCAGCGCTGGCTCAAACAAGGGCTCAATCCCGGTCAGGTGTCGATCAACTTATCGCCGCAGCAATTTGCCAACCCAGGTCTGCTCAACGAAGTGCTGGCGTTACAACAGCACTACCAGATCCCGCCTGGGCGCATCATTTTAGAGATCACCGAAAACGCGGTGATGACCGATCAAGAGCATGCCGCACGGTTACTGCAAGAGCTACGCGCCCAAGGCTTTGTGCTGTCGATTGATGATTTTGGTACCGGATATTCCTCGCTCTCCTATCTGGCCAATTTCCCGTTTGATGAGCTGAAAATCGACCGCAGCTTTATCCTCGATATTCTGCATAATCCCAAACAAGTGGCGATTGTCGAGAGCATCATCAATCTGGGCAAATCGCTCAATATGCACGTGATCATGGAAGGGGTGGAAACTCACGAAGAGGCCACCTTGATTGCCGGTCTAAACTGCGATGGCATTCAGGGCTACCACTTCTTCAAACCAATGCCGGTCAAGGAGATCGAGCAACTGCTGCGCCCCAGCATGAAGACGGCGGCCAGCGGTTAACCGAACGGAAAAATGCGCGTGCTTACTGCGGCATATCAACATTATGCGCGGATAAAGCACGTAATATCGCGTTTTTACTCCGTTAGATTCAACAGGATAACGCAATATGGAATTGCTTTGCCCCGCAGGTAACCTGCCTGCTCTCAAAGCGGCAGTCGATAACGGCGCAGATGCGGTATATATCGGCTTCAAGGATGACACCAATGCCCGGCACTTTGCCGGTCTCAACTTTACCGAACGCAAGCTGGATGAAGCAGTAAGCTACATCCGCCGCCACCAGCGTAAGCTGCATGTGGCCATCAACACCTTTGCCCATCCTGACGGCTTCGCGCGCTGGCAGCGTGCGGTCGACATGGCGGCGCAAATGGGTGCCGATGCCCTGATCTTGGCCGATTTGGCGATGCTGGACTATGCCGCGCGCCGCTATCCGCACATTGAGCGCCATGTCTCCGTGCAAGCCTCGGCCACCAACAGCGAAGCGATCCGCTTCTACCAACAAGAATTTGATGTCGCCCGCGTGGTACTACCGCGCGTGCTCTCTATCCATCAGGTTAAACAGCTGGCGCGCAGCAGCAGCGTGCCGCTCGAAGTGTTTGCCTTTGGCAGCCTGTGCATCATGGCCGAAGGGCGTTGCTATCTGTCGTCCTACCTCACTGGCGAATCGCCAAATACTGTGGGTGCCTGTTCACCGGCTCGCTTTGTGCGCTGGCAACAAACCGAGCAGGGCCTCGAGTGCCGGCTGAACGATGTGCTGATTGACCGCTACGCCGATCACGAGCATGCCGGTTATCCAACCCTGTGCAAAGGCCGCTACCAAAGTGAAGGCGCACCGTTCCATGCCTTGGAAGAGCCGACCAGCTTAAATACACTCGATCTGCTGCCGGAGCTGTTTGCCGCCAACATTGCGTCTGTGAAAATTGAAGGTCGCCAACGCAGCCCGGCGTATGTCAGCCAGATCACAAAAGTGTGGCGTCAGGCAATTGACCGCTATCAAGCCGATCCGAGCAACTTCCGTCCAGAGCCGGCGTGGATGCAAGCGCTCGACGCCGTCTCGGAAGGTCGCCAAACGACCCTCGGCGCGTATCACCGCAAATGGCAGTAAAGGAGAGCCGACCGATGAAATATGCCTTAGGCCCTGTGTTGTACTTCTGGCCCAAAGCTCAAATGGAAGCCTTTTATCAGGCGGCCAGTCAGTCGGATGCCGACATCATTTATCTGGGCGAAACCGTCTGCAGCAAGCGCCGTGAGCTGAAATTCGCTGATTGGCTGGAGCTGGCGCGTATGCTGTCGGCCACCGGCAAAGAAGTGGTGCTCTCCACCATGGCGCTGCTGGAAGCCCCTTCCGAAATCACCCAACTGCGGCGCTTGGTCGACAATGGCGAGTTTCGTATCGAAGCCAATGATCTGGCTGGGGTCACACTGGCTGCCGAACGGCAACTGCCCTTTGTGGCCGGTCCTGCGCTCAATTGCTATAACGCCCATACCTTGAAAATATTGCAGCAAAAAGGGATGCAGCGTTGGTGCATGCCGGTAGAGCTGTCACGCGATTGGCTGTGCAACTTACTGACCCAATGTGACGAGCTCGGGATCCGCGATAAATTCGAGGTGGAAGTGTTCAGCTATGGCTATCTGCCGCTGGCTTACTCGGCACGCTGCTTTACTGCGCGCGCGGAGAATTTGCCAAAAGATGAATGCGCCACCTGCTGCATCAATTACCCAAATGGCCGCCAGATCTACTCACAAGAGCAGCAAAAAGTCTTTACCCTGAACGGGATCCAGACCCAAAGCGGCTACTGCTACAACCTCGGTAATGAACTGCAAGCGATGCATGGGCTGGTCGACAGTGTCCGCCTCTCGCCGCTGGGGCTAGATACCTTGGACATGCTGCGCCGTTTTCGCGCCAATGAACAAGGTCGTCAACCGCTGGCCTTAGCGCAAGCCCAGGAGTGCAACGGCTACTGGAAAGCCTTAGCCGGTTTAGTACTGCAAGAGTAAACGTAGCTCACTGCTTGCCGCCTGATCGCCACTGACGTTGTGATCTGATACTAGGCATAAAAAAAGCCCGTCACAGTGACGGGCTTTTTTATTTCTCGAACCTTACGGCGCTAGCCTTAGCGATGCATCGCTTAGACTGAGCAGCACTTAGTCTTGGCTGCGCTCGCGACGCTCACGACGCTCGCCGCTGTGGCTACGCTCACCGCTACGACGCTCACCGTTGCCGAAGCTACCGCGTGGACGGTCACCGCCTTCACGACGTGGACGATCACTGCCTTCACGGCGTGGACGATCACCACCTTCACGACGCGGACGATCACCGCCTTCGCGACGTGGACGATCACCACCTTCACGACGCTCTGGACGTGGAGACGCTTCACCCACCAGTTGCATACGGATTGGTTTGTTCAGAATGCGGGTACGGGTAAAGTGATCCAGCATGTCAGACGGCATACCACGTGGCAGTTCCACAGTAGAGTGGCTGTCAAACAGCTTGATGTTACCGATGTAACGGCTGCTCAGATCGCCTTCGTTGGCAATCGCGCCCACGATATGACGAACTTCCACGCCATCATCACGACCCACTTCCAGACGGTAAACGTCCATTGGGCCCACATCACGACGCTCACGACGCTCTGGACGATCGCCATCACGACGTGGACGATCATCACGACGACCATCACGGCTGTCACGACGGTCACGACCACCGCGCTCATCACGGTCACGGAATTCACGACGTGGACGACGCTCAATCACCGGATCTGCAGGCAGGATCAGTTTACGATCGCCTTGCGCCATCATCAGCAGCGCAGCAGCCAGATCCGCTGGATCTTGCTCTTCGCCCATCAGACCATTCAGCAGCTCACGGTAAGCGGCCAGATCGTGGTTTTCCAGTTGCAGCGCAATCTTAGACTTGAACTGCTCGATGCGGCGTTGTGCCAGCAGCGCGTTAGTCGGCAGATCCACTTCTGGAATGCTCACGTTCATGGTGCGCTCAACGTTACGCAGCAGACGACGCTCACGCGGCTCGACGAACAGCAGCGCACGACCGCTACGGCCCGCACGACCAGTACGACCGATACGGTGTACGTAAGACTCGGCATCCAATGGGATGTCGTAGTTTACAACCAGGCTGATACGCTCAACGTCCAGACCACGCGCCGCAACGTCAGTCGCAATCAGGATATCCAGACGACCGTTACGCAGGCGCTCCAGAGTTTGCTCACGCAGTGGCTGAGTCATGTCGCCGTTCAGCGCAGCACAGCTGTAGCCGTTACGCTCCAGCACTTCTGCCACATCCAGCGTTGCAGTACGAGTACGCACGAAGATGATAGCAGCATCAAAATCTTCCGCTTCCAGGAAACGTACCAGTGCATCATTTTTGCTCATGCCATACACGGTCCAGTAGTTCTGGGCAATGTTTGGCGTGGTGCGCACGGCAGCCTGAATCTTCACTTCTTGCGGATCACGCATGAAGCGGCGGGTAATACGACGGATTGGATCCGGCATAGTCGCGGAGAACAGCGCGGTCTGATGATCTTCCGGCAGTTCAGCCATAATGGTTTCAACGTCTTCGATGAAGCCCATGCGCAGCATTTCGTCTGCTTCGTCCAGAACCAGACCTTTCAGACCGGACAGATCCAGCGTACCACGCTTGATGTGATCCAGCAGACGACCTGGTGTACCTACCACAACCTGTGGGCCCTGACGCAGAGCACGCAGCTGGATGTCATAACGCTGGCCACCGTACAGGGCCAGAACACGCAGACCGCTCATGTGCTTGGAAAAATCACCGAATGCCTCGGATACCTGCACGGCCAGCTCACGAGTAGGAGCCAGAACCAGTACCTGAGGACGGGCTACTTCAGGCTGAATACGGGTTAACATCGGCAACGCAAAGGCCGCTGTTTTGCCGCTACCGGTTTGTGCCATGCCCAGAACATCACGGCCTTCCAGCAGGTGAGGGATACACGCAGCCTGAATTGGCGACGGTTTTTCATAGCCCATGCTCTCGATGGCGGTGAGGATCGGGGTCGGCAAACCCAGTTCAGCAAAAGTAGTCTCTAATTCAGCCATGACGTAGTCTCAATATAAAAAACGGGCGCCAGTCTACCTGAATTGGCGAGAAAATGCGCGAAGATTTTCAGCCAAAAATGTGAACTGACGCAATCACAATGACAAGACGAGCTTTGCCATTACCGGACGGTAATGGCAAAAACTCATAAATTTTAATTAGTTGGCTTCTGACGTGTCGCCTTGTCCCAGCAGGGACAGTTCCAGCATGGCATAACGGTGTTCGACAAAGTTATGCACATTATTGGCCATCGTCAGTTTAAAAAGGGATACCGCACCATCGACATCCCCCTTGCTTAGATAGCGTTTGCCCAAGTAGAAGTAAGCTTCACTTAGGTGCTCTGCCAGAGACGTGTTATCGGTGGAGTTATCCTGCAAACGACGCATAAATTCGGCTTCGGACATATCACCCAAGTACAGGGCAACGATGTTCCAGCCGACATTATCACGGCTTGCGGCGTTGTAACGCTGCCGCAGCGCCTTGAGCGCCTCATCCTTGTTCAACTCGCTTTCCGTCAAGTATAACCATAGCACCCGATACGGGTCATCGGGATCATCTTGATAGAAATTGAGCAGATCTTCTTGGGCCAGCTTATAGCGGCCACCGTAGTACAAGGCTATACCCCGGTTTAACAGGGCATAGCGATATTCAGGATCCAATTCCAGCACTGAATCGAACGCCTCATAGGCGGCATCATACTGGCCTGACTGGGTAAAATATACCCCCAGGTAGTTGAAAACCTCTGGCATATCCTGACGCAAGGCCAGAGCCTGAGTGAAATCATTACGTGCCAGCGCCTGCAGACCGAGGCTGTCATACAACACGCCCCGCTCATACAGCAACTGAGCGCGTTCTCCATCACTAAGCGCCCGACTGGAGAGAATCTGCTCCATCCGGGCCAGCATGACTTCCTGTTGCAGGCTGGGTTGCAATGGTATTGCCAGTACGGCACTCTGACGCCAGTCATAGCTTGTGCTGCTACATCCGGTCAGCAACACCACCATTACACCGCATACCCAGCGCGAGAATGGGTTCATTTCCAACTCCTGACCGCAAAAATCGGGGAGGCATCCGGCCCCCCGATGCTTTTACGAGATTGGCCTGTGCGATCTTGGCCGCAACGCGTCATCAAGCGGTATTATTCAGCCGCAGGTTGTTGCTCTGCGCCTTCAGAAGCCATCGCTTCTTTGATGCTCAGACGGATACGACCTTGACGGTCTACTTCCAGTACTTTCACGCGCACTTCCTGACCCAGTTGCAGGTAGTCAGAAACTTTCTCTACACGCTTATCGGTAATCTGAGAGATGTGTACCAGACCTTCTTTAGTACCCACCACAGAGACAAACGCACCGAAGTCAACAATACGGGTAACTTTACCAGTATAAATGCGATTGACTTCAACATCAGCAGTAATTTGCTCAATGCGCTCAATTGCTTTCTTCGCGGCATCGCCATCAGCAGAGGCAATCTTGATAGTACCGTCATCTTCGATTTCGATGGTGGTACCGGTTTCTTCGGTCAGCGCACGGATCACCGCACCACCTTTACCGATCACGTCCTTGATCTTCTCAGGATTGATCTTGATGGTGTGGATACGTGGCGCGAACTCGGAGATATCGTTACGTGGAGTATGGATCGCTTCTTCCATCACGTTCAGGATGTGCATACGCGCACCCTTCGCTTGGTTCAACGCGATCTGCATGATCTCACGGGTGATACCTTCGATCTTGATATCCATCTGCAGCGCAGTCACACCAGTACGGGTACCGGCTACTTTAAAGTCCATGTCACCCAGGTGGTCTTCGTCACCCAGAATGTCAGACAGAACTACAAAACGCTCGCCTTCTTTCACCAGACCCATAGCGATACCCGCTACAGAGGCTTTCACTGGTACGCCCGCATCCATCAGTGCCAGAGAAGCACCACACACGGAAGCCATGGAAGAAGAACCGTTGGATTCAGTGATTTCAGATACCACACGTACAGTGTACGGGAATTCCGCTGCGCTTGGCATTACCGCTGCCACACCACGCTTCGCCAGACGGCCGTGGCCAATTTCGCGACGCTTCGGTGAACCCATCATACCGGTTTCACCCACAGAGTATGGTGGGAAGTTGTAGTGCAGCAAGAAGCGATCGGTACGCTCACCGGTCAGCTCATCGATAGTCTGAGCATCACGCTCAGTACCCAGAGTCGCAGTTACCAGCGCCTGAGTTTCACCACGGGTGAACAGTGCAGAGCCGTGAGTACGTGGCAGCACGCCAGTACGGACGTCCAGCGCACGCACCATGTCTGGTTCACGACCATCGATACGTGGCGCACCGCTCAGGATGTTGTCACGTACCACACGGTACTCCAGCTCGCCCAGCAGATCGCTGATTTCGCCTTCGTCCAGTGATTCGTCTTCCGCCAGCAGCGCAGCAGTCACGTCAGCTTTAATCGCTGCCACTTGCTCGTAACGTACTTGCTTTTCTTTGATGTGGTACGCTTCGGTGATACGGGCCGCTGCCAGTTCCGCGATGCGAGACTGCAGAGTTTCGTTCACTGGCTCTGCGCTCCATTCCCACTTAGGAATGTTGGCTTCAGCAGCAAACGCTTTAATGTTCTCAATCACCACTTGTTGCTGATCGTGGCCAAATACCACCGCACCCAGCATCTGATCTTCGGTCAGGATGTCCGCTTCGGACTCAACCATCAGAACGGCGTTTTCAGTACCGGCAACCACCAGATCCAGACGGCTTTCAGCCAACTCTGCAGTCGTTGGGTTCAGTACATACTGATCATTGATGTAACCGACACGGGCAGCACCAATTGGGCCATTGAATGGAATACCAGACAGGGTCAGCGCAGCAGAAGCACCGATCATCGCCACGATATCCGGGCTAACTTGTGGGTTCACAGACACCACAGTCGCCACAACTTGTACCTCGTTCAGGAAACCTTCCGGGAACAGAGGACGGATTGGACGGTCAATCAGACGTGCAGTCAGGGTTTCGCCTTCAGACGGACGGCCTTCACGCTTGAAGAAACCACCTGGAATACGACCCGCAGCGTAAGTACGCTCTTGGTAGTTTACAGTCAGTGGGAAGAAGTCTTGACCTGGTTTGGTCTCTTTTTTACCCACAACGGTAACGAAAACGCAGGTATCATCCATGCTAGCCATCACGGCTGCAGTGGCCTGGCGCCCCATAACACCGGTTTCCAGTGTCACGGTATGCTGACCATACTTAAATTTACGTACGATAGGATTCACGTGTTTATCCTTCCAATAAATATCGACTGTCTAATGCGCTTCTGAGTATATCGAATAACCACTCATTACGCTTAGCCCTATCACCGTAATTGTTGAAAATACCCGCATTCTCGCGACTAACGGCAAACCACTGTCGACCAGTAACTTCCCGTTAGCCGCGCGAACTCATGCGCTGTATTGTCGTGCTCCGTTCAAGGAGCCATCACGGTGTGTGTATCAGACTCTCACTTCACTGACTATTCTGTCATATTTTTATGGTTACATGACATGTGTAATTTCACGTTGCCGATCATCACGACAGTGAATACTCACGCGCATGCATACATTATTCAATGTGGCCATCGCGGTGAGATAGCGGCATACACGAACTATGCCCAGAGTAGTTGGCGAGAGTAAGGCTGATAGAAGAAAGGGGCCATGCGGCCCCTTTCCTGAATCTCGCCAATAATTAGCGACGCAGACCCAGACGTGCAATCAGAGCAGTGTAACGCTCAGCATTTTTACGCTTCAGGTAGTCCAGCAGCTTACGACGCTGGGAAACCATGCGCAGCAGACCGCGACGACCGTGGTGGTCTTTTTTGTGCTCAGCAAAGTGACCTTGCAGGTGGTTGATCTGAGCAGTCAGCAGGGCTACCTGAACTTCGGTAGAACCAGTATCTTTCTCATCACGGCCAAATTCAGCAACGATTTTTGCAACAGCTTCAGTGCTTAGAGACATTGTGCGCTCCTAAAAGCATTAAGTTCATAAAACGCGGCGCCGATCTCTAATTCAGCACCGCAATAAGACTCGGCATTCTAACGGTAGCCGACCGGCAAAGCAAGATAACACCGCCAGTGGACGGCGAATATTTCTCCGCCCACGGCCAGCTGCGCAATGCTTACAGCACCATCATCCGACGCGGAGCCACGCGGCCCTGATCATCGATTTCGCCGAGGCCAAAAAAGACCTGCTCATCACCTTCGGTCATGCGAACCAGACCAGACGCTGGCGCGCCACTGACTTGTACCGCCTGCCCCAGCTTGGCATAACCGGCAACCACTGACGGCATGTTCACTTGTGGCAGATGTTGCACCGCGGTGTCGGCCGGTAACAGCAGTGGGTCTAACTCGATGCTCGGTGAAATGTCTTCCGCGCGCGCTTTTTCCAGTAAGGCTTCCACCTGCTCCAATGTCACCATACGCTCCATCGGATAGGTGGCAACAGCCAGACGGCGCAGGTAAATCACATGCGCACCACAGCCTAAACGCTCGCCCAGATCATCGACGATAGTGCGAATGTAGGTGCCTTTTGAGCAGTGAACTTCCAGCTCAACTTCATCACCTTCAAAGCGGATCAGCGTCAGCTCGTACACGGTAATCGGACGCGACTCGCGCGGCACTTCAATGCCTTGACGAGCATATTCGTACAGCGGCTTGCCTTCGTATTTCAGCGCCGAATACATGGACGGGATCTGCTGCAGATCGCCACGAAAATGGGTCAAGGCTTCATCCAGTTGCTCTGCGGTGACCTGCACCGGACGCTCTTGGATCACTTCACCATCCGAGTCGGAGGTGTCGGTACGCTGACCGAGTTTCGCAATCACGCGATAGCGCTTGTCAGAATCCAGCAGATACTGGGAAAACTTGGTCGCCTCACCTAGGCAAATCGGCAGCATGCCGGTCGCCAACGGATCCAGCGCTCCGGTATGACCGGCCTTGTTGGCGTTGTACAGACGTTTTACTTTCTGCAGCGCATCGTTCGAGGTGATGCCTTGAGGTTTATCCAGCAACAAAATGCCGTGTACATCACGACCGCGGCGGCGTGGACGAGACATCAGGCCTTCTCCTCGCTGTTGTCGCTATCGTCGGCGGCATTTTGCTGGCGCGCCTGATCGTCACGGATCACGCTGCTCACTAGGTTAGACATACGCATACCTTCGGTCAGCGAGCGGTCATATTCAAAGCGCAACTCCGGCACAATGCGCAGACGCATCGCTTTACCCACCAGAGTACGGATATAACCGGTCGATTCACGCAGTGATTTCAGACCGCTATCGATAGCATCTTGATCATCAAACAGGAAGGTAACAAAGATCTTGGCATACGCCAGATCGCGGGACACTTCCACACCGGATACGGTCACCATACCGATCTGCGGGTTCTTCACCTCACGTTGCAGAATCACGGCGATCTCTTTTTGCAGCTCTTGCGCCACGCGCTTACTGCGGCTGAACTCTTTTGCCATGGTACTATCCTCCAAGACAGATTGGGGGGCACAAGCCCCCCAATGGTGTATCAATACGACCGGTGAAGGTCTGTTGCCGCCAACTTAATCAATGGTACGTTGAACTTCAACGATTTCGTACACTTCGATCATGTCGCCGACGCGAACATCGTTGTAGTTCTTAACGCCGATACCACATTCCATGCCGTTACGCACTTCGCTAACGTCATCTTTGAAGCGGCGCAGAGATTCCAGCTCGCCTTCATAGATAACCACGTTGTCACGCAGAACGCGGATTGGGTTATGACGCTTCACGGTACCCTCGGTCACCATACAACCGGCAATCGCACCAATCTTCGGTGACTTGAACACGTCACGAACTTCGGCCAGACCGATGATCTCCTGCTTGAACTCTGGAGCCAGCATGCCGCTCATGGCCTGCTTCACTTCATCAATCAGCTGGTAGATTACTGAGTAATAGCGCAGATCCAGGTTTTCAGCGTCAATTACGCGGCGCGCAGTCGCATCGGCACGTACGTTGAAGCCCACCAGAATCGCGTTGGATGCTGCAGCCAGAGTTGCGTCGGTTTCGGTGATACCACCCACACCGGAGCCCACGATCTTCACTTTCACTTCGTCGGTAGACAGCTTGATCAGGGAGTCGCAGATAGCTTCTACGGAACCTTGAACGTCTGCTTTCAGAACGATGTTCAGCTCAGATACGTCGCCTTCAGCCATGTTAGCGAACATGTTTTCCAGTTTCGCTTTCTGCTGACGTGCCAGTTTGACATCACGGAACTTGCCTTGACGATACAGCGCCACTTCACGGGCTTTCTTCTCGTCACGCACCACGGTCACTTCGTCACCCGCTGCCGGCACACCGGACAGACCCAGAATTTCTACTGGGATGGATGGACCCGCATCGGTGGTCTCACGACCCAGCTCATCACGCATTGCACGTACGCGGCCATATTCAAAGCCACACAGTACGATGTCACCCTTATGCAGGGTACCGTCTTGAACCAGAACGGTAGCAACTGGGCCACGGCCCTTATCCAGATAGGATTCGATCACGACACCGCTCGCCATACCATCACGTACAGCTTTCAGCTCCAGCACTTCAGATTGCAGCAGGATAGCATCCAGCAGCTCATCGATGCCCTGACCGGTCTTCGCCGATACGTGAACGAACTGGCAATCACCACCCCAATCTTCGGACATTACGCCGTATTGAGACAGCTCTTGTTTCACGCGATCTGGGTTCGCTGCATCTTTATCGATCTTGTTCACCGCGACCACAAGAGGTACGCCGGCAGCACGGGCGTGCTGAATAGCTTCGATAGTTTGTGGCATCACGCCATCGTCAGCTGCAACCACCAGAACAACGATATCGGTCGCCTTCGCACCACGTGCACGCATTGAAGTAAATGCGGCGTGGCCTGGGGTATCCAGGAAGGTGATCATGCCGTTATCGGTTTCTACGTGGTAAGCACCGATATGCTGGGTAATACCACCGGCTTCACCGGCTGCCACTTTGGCAGAACGGATGTAGTCCAGCAAAGAGGTTTTACCGTGGTCAACGTGACCCATGATGGTCACAACCGGCGCACGTGGTTCACGTACTGCATCGGTGTCACGGTCATTCATGACGGCCTCTTCCAGCTCGTTTTCACGACGCAGGATAACTTTGTGGCCCATCTCTTCGGCAACCAGTTGTGCGGTTTCCTGATCAATCACTTGGTTGATGGTGGCCATAGCGCCCATACGCATCATCACTTTGATGACTTCGGAGCCTTTTACCGCCATCTTCGCGGCTAGATCACCCACAGTGATGGTTTCACCAATCACAACATCACGGTTCACAGGCTGTGCTGGCTTGTTAAAGCCATGCTGCTGCAGAGAGCTCTTACGCTTCAGCTTGCCGCCTTTACCGCGACGCGCTTCTTCGCGCTCAGCCTTAGACTCAGAGACTTTGCCTTTCTTGGTTGCTTTTGCTTTTCCGCCACGGCTGCGGCCGCGGGATTCTTCACGACGATCATCTTCGTCTTCCGCTTCACGTGCATAACGTGAGGTAGTGACATGATAATCGGCGCTGGTTTCTTCGGTGGTAGTCGTCTCGACGGGTGCCGTCGTGAGTTCGTTCTGTTCTGCCATCTTACGAGCCTCTTCTGCCATACGCTTTGCGTTTTCTTCGGCTTTGCGTCGTGCAGCCTCTTCCGCTTTACGTTTCAGTTCTGCGGCCTCGGCTTCGCGCTTCGCCTTCTCTTCGGCAGCACGCTTAGCTTTATCTTCCGCTTCACGTTGGGACGCAATCGTCGCCTCACGTTTCGCTGTATCCTCTGCGTCTCGTTTAGCTTTTTCTTCCGCTTCGCGTTTAGCTTTTTCTTCTGCCGCACGTTTCGCTGCCTCTTCAGCTTCACGGCGAGCTAACTCTTCTGCCTCACGTTTAGCCAATTCCTCTTGTGCTAAACGGGCAGCCTCTTCTGCCGCCTGAGCGTCAGCATTCTGCTGCTCCTGCGGGTCACGTTTTACATAAGTACGTTTCTTACGTACCTCAACCTGAACGGATTTACTCTTACCGCCGGTCGTTGGCACACTTAACGTGCTTCGGGTTTTGCGTTGCAAAGTCAGTTTGCTCGGCGCTGCGGCACCATCGCCGCCATGTTCACGGTTCAGATGCGCCAGCAGGGCTTCTTTTTCCTGCTGGCTGACGCTGTCGGCAGCGCTCTTAGTGATGCCCGCACTCGCAAACTGTTGCAGCAAACGATCAACCGGGGTCTGAATTTCTTCGGCCAGAGATTTTACGGTTACTTCAGTCATGCTGCTCCTTCCTGTTGCGGTTTAATTAGGCTTCGTTGCCAAACCAACAAATATTACGTGCGGCCATGATCAGCTCGCCCGCTTTATCTTCATCCAGACCGTCGATATTAGCCAGGTCATCAATACCTTGCTCGGCTAACTCTTCCAGCGTAGTCACACCACGAGCGGCCAGTTTGAACGCCATCTGACGCTCTAAGCCTGGCAGTGCCAGCAGGTCTTCTGCCGGCTCAGCGCCGTCCAGAGACTCTTCTTTGGCCAGCGCCAGCGTGGTCAGTGCCGCTTTGGCACGGTTACGCAGAGCTTCAACGATCTCTTCATCCAGACCATCGATGTCCAGCAGTTCATTCACTGGAACGTAAGCCAGTTCTTCCAATGTGGAGAAGCCTTCTTCCACCAGAACTTGGGCAAACTCTTCATCAACATCCAAATGCTTGGTAAACAGTTCGATAGCCGCCGACGCTT
Source organism: Plesiomonas sp. PI-19 (assembly GCF_021368255.1). Taxonomy (NCBI): domain Bacteria; kingdom Pseudomonadati; phylum Pseudomonadota; class Gammaproteobacteria; order Enterobacterales; family Enterobacteriaceae; genus Plesiomonas; species Plesiomonas sp. PI-19. Next base: position 263,746 of record NZ_JAJNMQ010000001.1, on the reverse strand, counting down.
CAGCTTGGTGCTTAGCCGCCAGATCGGTCTCGGTCATCACATTCAGGTTCCAGCCAGTCAGCTGGGAAGCCAGACGCACGTTCTGGCCATTACGACCAATTGCTTGAGCCAGGTTAGAGGCTTCAACGGCGATATCCATGCTGTGAGAATCTTCATCCATCACGATAGATGCTACATCAGCTGGCGCCATGGCGTTAATCACGAACTGCGCTGGATTATCATCCCACAGCACGATATCAACACGCTCACCGCCCAGCTCACCGGATACGGCCTGAACACGCGCACCACGCATACCCACGCAAGCACCCACTGGGTCAATACGCTTGTCATTGCTCTTCACCGCAATCTTGGCTCGTGAGCCTGGGTCGCGGGCCGCGGCTTTGATTTCAATCAGCTCTTCGCCAATTTCAGGCACTTCAATGCGGAACAGCTCAACCAGCATCTCCGGCTTGGAGCGGGTCACGAACAGCTGCGCACCGCGCGCTTCTGGACGTACTGCATACAGTACACCACGGATACGGTCGCCAGGACGGAAGTTTTCACGTGGCAGCATGTCTTCACGCGCCAGCATGGCTTCAGCATTGTTACCCAGATCCAGGATAATGCTGTCACGGTTTACCTTCTTGGCCACACCGGTGATGATCTCACCTTCTTGCTCGCGGAATTGATCCACAACCATCGCACGCTCAGCTTCGCGCACTTTCTGCACGATAACCTGCTTCGCGGTTTGGGTGGTGATACGGTCGAAAGTCACAGATTCAATCTGGTCTTCAACGAAGTCACCCACTTGCAGAGCTGGGTTTTCTTCCAGCAGACGAGCGGCTTCCAGTTCCATTTCACGCGTTGGTTGAGTCACTTCTTCAACCACGGTCCAACGGCGGAAGGTGTCAAAGTCACCCGTGCGGCGATCGATGCAGACGCGTACGTCTACTTCGTATTCGTATTTTTTCTTGGTGGCAGTCGCCAGTGCAATTTCCAGCGCTTCGAAGATTTTCTCGCGTGGCAGCGCTTTTTCGTTGGAAACGGCTTCAACGACAGCCAGAATCTCTTTGTTCATCTCAGGTGCCTCATCCAGACCTTAAAACTTTGGTACCAGGTTCGCTTTCTGGATGTTGCTCAGTGCGAACACTTCATTCTTACCATCAACAGTAATGGTGATCATCTCGCCGTCAACGCCGGCAATGATCCCTTTCCAATTGCGACGATTTTGAATCGCCATGCGCAGCACAAAGCTGACTTCTTCACCGATAAAACGGGTGTAATGTGCGGCGCTAAAGAGAGGACGATCCAGACCCGGCGAAGAAACTTCGAGGTTATAGGCAACGGAAATCGGATCTTCCACATCCAGTACTGCACTGGCTTGGTGGCTCACCTCGGCGCAGTTCTCAACATTAATCCCATTTTCATGGTCAATGTAGATGCGGAGTGTTGAATGGTGGCCGGCACGGATAAACTCGACGCCTACCAACTCATAGCCCAGCGCCTGCACTGGAGCTTCAAGCATCTGTGTTAATTGCTGTTCTAACGTTGCCAAGACAACCCCCAAGAAATAAAAAAAGGGCCTAAAGCCCAGTTACATCGTCTAAGACGCCGTTTGCAGATAACAAAAAACCCCGAGATAATCGGGGTTTTTAGCAACTGGACCCTGATTGTCGCAATTGCGACGCGAGAAGAATAAACGGTCTGTTCTTCTCTTTCCCTGAAAGCAAGTATAGATGAAATCTGTACAGTTGTTATCATCGATACATTCAGGAAATTGGTTGCGGGGGCCGGATTTGAACCGACGACCTTCGGGTTATGAGCCCGACGAGCTACCAAGCTGCTCCACCCCGCGTCCGAAACGTGCAATATTCTATCTGGCGACCATCTTATAATCAAGATTTATCAGGTCTGTAATTGGTGCCGAGGGCGGGACTTGAACCCGCACGCCACTAAATGGGCACTACCACCTCAAGGTAGCGTGTCTACCAATTCCACCACCACGGCAAATTCGTTACAGCTTATTTGGTTGGGATATCGTTGTTGCTATCCGCAGCCTTCACCGGTTGTTCTGCTGCTTTTTGTTGTGCAGCGGCCGGTTGACTCAAATCTTCCCACTCACTGCCTACTTTGGTTTGGGTATGAGTAATGTTACCCAGCACCAAGCTAATAATGAAAAACAGTGTGGCTAAGATTGCTGTTGTACGAGTCATGAAGTTACCGGAGCCACTGGAACCGAATACAGTGTTCGAAGCACCTGCTCCGAATGAAGCTCCCATGTCCGCGCCTTTGCCCTGCTGGATTAATACCAAGCCGATTAGCCCCAGCGCGATTAACAAATATACTACGAGTAAGATTTCGTACATGGTCTAATCCATTTGTTAACGCTTTGCATTTGCTGGTCAGACTATCCGCCAGCGCGACATGCCGCTCCGTGAACCACGAAGCGGAGAGAATACTAGCGAAAGCGCCCCTGACAAGCAAGGTAATTTTCTGTTTTCACAGTCAATCGGTGAAATTTCAGGCAGCCGCCACAACCTGCTGTGACGGCCACCTTGGCTTACCGTGGCACAGTTAGTTGTGCCATTTTGATGGTCAGCGCGGAGATTTAACCGGCAGCCTGCACTTCTGCCGCAATCGCTTTGGCGTACTGGCGCACTTGCTCCAGATCTTCGCCTTCCACCATCACGCGGATCAGTGGCTCAGTGCCCGATTTGCGCAGCAATACGCGGCCACGGCCCTGCATTTTCTCTTCCACGGCAATCACGGCGGCTTTCACTGCCTCGGCATCCAGTGGATTGCCATTACCAGAGAAGCGAACGTTTTCCAGTACTTGCGGGAACAGTGTCATGCCGCTGGTCAAATCTTTCAGGCTCATGCGATTACCCACCATGGCTGCCAGCACTTGTAGGCCTGCCACAATGCCATCACCGGTGGTCGTCATATCCAGCGCAATCACGTGGCCGGAGTTTTCCGCCCCCAGACGCCAGCCTTTTTCCAGCATCATCTCCAGCACATAGCGGTCACCCACTTTGGCTCGTGAGAATGGAATACCCAGTTGCTTGAGCGCAATTTCCAGCCCCATGTTACTCATCAGTGTGCCCACGGCGCCGCCTTTAAGGTTACCGCTGCGCAGCGCTTCACGCGCCATGATGTACAGGATCTGATCGCCATCAACCACGTTACCCAGATGATCAACCATCATCAGACGGTCACCATCACCATCAAGGGCCATACCTACATCGGCTTTTTCAGCCAACACGCGCGCTTGCAGCGCTTTGGTATCGGTGGCGCCGCATTTTTCGTTGATGTTCATGCCATCAGGCTCGCAACCGATGGTGATCACTTCAGCGCCCAGCTCACGCAGTACGTTCGGTGCAATGTGATAGGTGGCGCCGTTAGCACAGTCGACCACAATCTTTAAGCCACTTAGGCTAAGCGCGTTCGGGAAGCAGCTTTTGCAAAACTCGATATAACGACCCGCCGCGTCGGTGATCCGACTGGCGCGCCCCAGCTCAGCGGAAGAAACGCAGGTCAGTGGTTTTTCCATCTCAGCTTCAATAGCTTCTTCCACTTCATCCGGCAGCTTAGTCCCGTCGATAGAGAAGAACTTGATCCCGTTATCATCGTACGGGTTGTGAGAAGCGGAGATCACAATGCCCGCTTCCGCACGGAAAGTACGCGTCAGATAGGCTACCGCCGGTGTTGGCATCGGACCGGTGAACGCCGCAGACAGACCGGCTGCCGCCAGCCCCGCTTCCAGCGCAGATTCCAGCATGTAACCGGAGATGCGGGTGTCTTTACCAATCAGCACCTTACGTGACCCGTGGCGAGCCAGCACTTTCCCTGCCGCCCAACCCAGCTTCAACACAAAGTCCGGAGTAATAGGAGCCTGACCTACCGTACCGCGAATACCGTCGGTGCCGAAATACTTACGCTTACTCATTGAATATTTTCCTTAATGGGCATTCATCATTGCCTGCATTACCCGCAGTACATCGGCCGTTTCTTGCACATCGTGTACCCGAATAATTTGCGCGCCCTTCTGGGCCGCCAACAGCGCACAAGCCAGACTACCAGCCAGACGCTGATCGGCTTGGTTGTTGAGTAGTTTACCAATCATTGACTTTCTCGACATCCCTACCAGCAACGGATAGTGCAGTGCATGGAATTTTTCGAGCTGATTCAATAATTGGTAATTATGCGCCAGGGTTTTTCCAAAACCAAATCCCGGATCGAGAATGATGTTATTCGCCGCGATCCCTGCCTGTTGGCATGCCATAGCGCGTTCGGCTAAAAAGTGCATCACTTCAGCAACCACATCCTGATAGTGCGGCTGCTCTTGCATTGTGCGGGGCTGGCCTTGCATGTGCATGATACATATCGGCACTTGCGCCTTTGCCGCCACTTCCAGTGCGCCGGGCGCTTGCAGCGCGTTGATGTCATTGATCAAATGCGCGCCCGCCAAACAGGCTTCACGCATCACAGCTGGCTTATAGGTATCGACTGACAGCCACACATCCAACTCACGACTCAAGCGTTCAAGCAACGGAATGACGCGCTCTAGCTCTTCGGCCTCACTCACCTCATCAGCGCCCGGACGGGTTGACTCACCGCCAATATCAATGATGCTAGCACCGGCGTTGACCATCGCTTCGGCATGACGCAACGCGCTATCTTGACCATAAAAACGGCCACCGTCAGAAAATGAGTCGGGAGTGAAATTCAAAATCCCCATAATTTGCGGTTGGCTCAGATCCAGCGTCCGACCACGGCTGTGTAGTTGCATGTTGTTATTCTCCTCACCGTTAGGTAATGCACAGACGGCCACAAATAGAAAACCCCGGGCAAGCCCGGGGTTTTAAGATTACCACATCAGTTACTGTGCAGGTTTATTGTCAGACGGATTCGCGTCTTTCTTCTCTGCATTCTCTGAAGCTGGCGCTGGAGCCTGCTCCGCAGTGTCAGCCACAGGTTGCGCGCTTGGCGCTTGCTCTGGTGCTGTAGCGGCAGGTTGAGCGGCTGAACTCACTACCGAATCAGTGACGGGTGCGCTAGCGACTGGCTCATTAACCGACGCCGCAGTGGCATGGTCACTCCAGCCTGCTGGCGGACGAATATCCGATTTCCGCGCCATCAGATCATCAATCTGCGGAGCATCAATGGTTTCGTACTTCATCAGCGCATCTTTCATGCTGTGCAGCAAATCCATGTTTTCAGACAGGATCTGGCGCGTACGCTGGTAGTTACGGTCAATAATGGCACGCACTTCGATATCGATGGCACGCGCGGTTTCATCCGACATGTGCTTGGCTTTGGCCATGGAGCGGCCCAAGAACACTTCGCCATCTTCTTCAGAGTACAGCAATGGGCCCATCTTCTCGGAGAAGCCCCACTGGGTCACCATCTTACGGGCAATTTCAGTAGCGCGTTCGATGTCGTTAGACGCACCGGTCGACACTTTATCTGCACCGTAAATCAGCTCTTCTGCCACACGGCCACCGTACAGGCTGGAAATCATGCTCTCCAGATACTGACGGCTGTGGCTCACACGGTCTTGCTCTGGCAGGTACATGGTCACACCCAGCGCACGACCACGCGGGATGATACTGACTTTGTACACCGGATCGTGATCCGGCACGATACGACCAACAATGGCGTGACCCGCTTCGTGGAAGGCGGTCGCTTCTTTTTGATCTTCGGTCATCACCATGGAGCGGCGTTCCGCACCCATCATGATTTTGTCCTTGGCTTTTTCAAACTCAACCATGGACACCACACGCTGGTTACCACGCGCCGCGAACAGCGCCGCTTCGTTCACCAGGTTGGCCAAATCTGCACCGGAGAAGCCTGGCGTACCACGAGCAATCAGCGAAGCGTTAACATCATTACCCAACGGCACGCGACGCATGTGAACCTTCAGGATCTGTTCACGACCACGCACATCTGGCAGCCCCACCACCACTTGGCGGTCAAAACGGCCCGGACGCAGCAGCGCTGGGTCCAGTACATCAGGACGGTTAGTCGCAGCGATAACGATGATGCCTTCATTGCCTTCAAAACCATCCATCTCAACCAGCATCTGGTTCAGAGTTTGTTCACGCTCATCGTGACCACCACCTAAACCGGCGCCACGCTGACGGCCTACCGCATCGATTTCATCGATAAAGATGATGCACGGCGCCGCTTTTTTGGCTTGTTCAAACATGTCACGTACCCGGGAGGCACCGACACCCACGAACATTTCCACAAAGTCAGAGCCGGAGATAGTGAAGAATGGCACTTTAGCTTCACCGGCAATGGCTTTTGCCAGCAAGGTTTTACCGGTACCTGGAGGACCCACCATCAGAACGCCTTTCGGGATCTTACCGCCCAATTTCTGGAAACGGCTTGGATCACGCAGGTATTCCACCAGCTCGGTCACTTCTTCTTTTGCTTCGTCGCAACCGGCAACATCAGCAAAGGTTGTTTTCACCTGATCTTCAGTCAACATACGGGCGCGGCTCTTACCGAACGACATCGCGCCTTTACCGCCACCGCCTTGCATTTGACGCATGAAGAATATCCATACGCCGATCAGCAGCAGCATCGGGAACCAAGAAATAAAGATAGAAGCCAACAGGCTTGGCTCCTCAGGCGGCTCACCGAACACCTTCACATTTTTATTGATCAGGTCGTCGAGCAGCTTAGGATCGTTCAGCGGCATATACGTTACTGAACGTGCACCATCAGTTTTGGTGAACTGAATTTCACGACCATCGATACGTACTTCACGGATCTGGTTCTGGCCGAGGGCACTCACGAACGCGGTGTAATCCACCTGACGGTCACTGGATTTGCTCGGTCCAAAACTCTGAAACACCGACATAAGCACGACGGCAATGACGAGCCAAAGAATTAGATTTTTCGCCATATCACTCAAGGGATTAACCTCGCATTACAACTGACTGTGAACTTTAGCTAGAGTACTACAGTTTGTACCCTGTAGCCACAATGTAAACTTCTCGCGATCGGGACCGCGAAGAGTCTGGCTTACGAATTTTTACAGTCGTAAACATTTTCCGTACTTCATTGAGGTAATCGTCAAATCCATCTCCTTGAAAAACTTTGACCACAAAGGCTCCCTTGGGTACCAATACCTGACGGCACATATCCAAAGCCAGCTCGACCAGATACATCGCGCGCGGTTGGTCTACCACCGAGTTACCGCTCATGTTTGGCGCCATGTCTGACATCACCACATCGACTTGACCCTGACCGGTACGCTCGAGCAGCGCATTGAGCACCGCCTCTTCACGAAAATCGCCCTGCAGAAAATCCACACCGACAATCGGATCCATCGGCAAAATATCACAGGCTATAACATGCCCTTGATCACCAATCTGATCAACGACATATTGTGACCAACCTCCCGGCGCAGCACCCAGATCCACAATGGTCATGCCAGGCTTGAATAATTTATCTGACTGCTGGATCTCTTTAAGCTTAAAATAAGCTCGAGAACGCAATCCCAATTTCTGCGCTTCTTGTACATACTTATCGTGGAAGTGTTCATCCAACCAACGGGATGAACTGCCTGTGCGCTTCTTCTTAACCATATTCTATCCAAATACGCAAACAAACTACGCGGAATTGCCTCGCACGCTTGGTGATAAACCCTAGATGGCGTTAGAATGCCGCGTTTTCAACCTTAAGAGTGAAAAAAGCACCATGACGCTCACGAACAAACAAAAGCAGCACCTCAAAGGGCTGGCCCATCCACTGAAACCCGTGGTACTGCTTGGCGCTAACGGCCTGACCGAGGGTGTGCTGGCTGAAATCGACAACGCCCTGAACCACCACGAGCTGATCAAAGTGAAGGTTGCCGCCGAAGAGCGTGAAACCAAAGCCCTGATCGTTGATGCTATCGTACGTGAAACCGGTGCCCTGAAAGTTCAGGTGATCGGTAATATTCTGGTTCTGTTCCGTCCAAGCGAAGAACGCAAAATCGTTCTGCCTCGCTAATAACCAGCCGTACCGCACATTACCGAAACCGGTTCATGGCAACGGGTAACCGTTTCATTCCGGTACGTGATACCAAAAAGGCCGTATAACGGCCTTTTTTATTATACCGTCTTGGTATCAGCCACCCGCTTCGTGCTGGCGCAGCCGAACCTCAGTGTAACACCGAGTCCCAAACGGTAAGTGTAGCGAAAAGTGCCAGACTCAGAGGTACTGCACGTTCAAAATTTCGAACTCGACTTCGCCACCTGGGGTGCGGATCACCACCACGTCGTCTTGCTCTTTGCCAATCAGGCCACGTGCAATCGGCGAGTTCACTGAGATCAGGTTCTGTTTGAAATCAGCCTCATCATCACCCACGATACGGTAGGTCAGCTCTTCTTCGCTGTCAGTGTTAAAAACGGTCACTGTCGCACCAAAGATCACGCGGCCATTGTTTGGCATCTTAGTGATATCAATGATCTGGCAATTAGACAGTTTGCCTTCAATTTCTTGAATTCGACCTTCGCAGAAACCTTGCTGTTCACGAGCTGCGTGGTATTCGGCGTTTTCTTTCAGATCACCGTGTTCACGGGCTTCGGCAATGGCATCAATGATTTCGGGACGACGCACGTTTTTCAGGTACTCGAGCTCTTCGCGCAGCTTCTCTGCACCACGCACGGTCATTGGAATCTGGTTCATAAAGCTAATTACCCCTTACAAACGAACTGTTTTTTTATCTTGAGGCGTATGAAAACGCAAAAAGACACCTGACCCTGACTGTGAAGCCGGGACTGGTATCCGTTAAACTGTTCTTCTATTCTAGCCTGTATTCTAACTTGGAGTGAACGATGGGTCATCGTTTACTTTTTCACGCTTTATTCATAGTATGCCAGTACATCTACTCACCTGTTGTTTATCATGCGTTTTTTGACTTCTGCGGCCGTGGCCGCCTGTGTATTCTCGCTGCCAGTGGCAGCCAGTGTCATTCCGGTTACCGACTATGAGCAGGCGTTGCCCCCTGGTACCCAGCTTTCTCTTTTAGTACAACCCACTAACGGCGCGCAGCCTCTGGTGGCCTATCAGGCTGACAAGCTGGTGTTACCGGCCAGTACACAGAAAGTCTTTACGGCGCTGGCCGCCATGCTGGAATTAGGCCCCGATTTTCGTTTCCCAACCAAGATGGGCACCGCGGCGCAAGTGCGAGAAAATAAGGTGTGGGGCGATCTGGTGGTCAGTTTCAGTGGTGATCCGCGCCTAACCCGCGATCAAATTCGACTGATGGCGAACCGTTTAGCCCAGCAAAACATCAAACAGGTGATGGGCAATCTGGTGATTGATACCTCCGTTTTTGGTAGCCACGATAAGGCTCCCGGCTGGTCGTGGAACGATTTGACCCAGTGCTTTAATGCCCTACCTGCAGCCGCCTCCATTGACGGCAACTGCTTTTATGCCGTGCTCAATAGCGCAGCGACACCGGGCAATCTAGCTACTGCCTCGGTAGCCTCTCGGTATCCAGTGACCGTGGTCAGCGAAGTGAAAACGGTGACGCGTAAAATGCCGGAAGCACGCTACTGTGAGTTGGATGTTCAGCCACGTGATAACAACCGTTACGTGCTCACCGGTTGTTTGGTGCAGCAAAAAGAGCCGTTTGGCTTGAGTTTCTCGGTACAAGACCCTTCCGCCTATGCCGCCGGTATTGTGCGCCAAGAGCTGACGCGCGCGGGGATCAGCATCAGCGGGCAAACCAAAATCAGTAACGATCCGGTAGCGATGCCAACCGTGCTGGCGGAAAACAACTCCAAACCACTGCCTGAGCTGCTGAAGATCATGCTCAAAGAATCGGACAACCAGATTGCCGATGTGATGTTCCGCACCGTCGGTCACCACTACTTTAATGTGCCGGGCACTTTCCGCGCCGGCTCTGATGCAGTGCGCGCGATTTTGTCCAAGCAAGCTGGGGTGCGTTTTGGTAACACCGTGATGGCCGATGGCTCCGGTTTGTCGCGCCATAACTTGGTGTCAGCGCAAACCATGATGGATACCTTGCAGTACATCGCCAAACACGACGATCAATTAGGGATCATTGCGATGCTGCCGGTTTCCGGTACGGATGGCACGTTGCGCTATCGTGCCAGCGTGCGTGAAGCGCCGCTCAAAGGTCAGGTACACGCCAAAACGGGCGCACTGCAAGGGGTATACAATCTGGCCGGTTTCATGCGGACCGCCAGTGGCCAACAGGTAGCGTTCGTGCAGTTTGTCTCCAGCTATTCGGCGCTGGATCACCGCACCCGCCGTGCTGGGCTGAACAAATTTGAAGGTCAGCTGTACAAGGCGATTTATAACCAGTAATTCCGCCGCTGGAATGCCAGCACATCGTCATTACTGTGCTGGCTTGCAACTGCCGGCAGCGTACAAAATTGTAACCAATCCTCTGCCCAGACTGAGTGTCAGCAGAGGTAACAAGGCGCGACAAGCTGTAAAACGCACGCCTACCAGTGAGATTATTGGTCAACTGCGCCGCCGCGAGAAAGCGCATCGGCTGATATGCAGCATAAAAAAGCCCGCCATTTGGCGGGCTTTTTGTTTCTTCATCGCTTATCGGCAAGTTTTCGATAAGTGCGATGTACGGATTATCGCGCTTATTTCACCAACTGGTGCATTTCCTGCACCGAAATCACGCTTGCGGTTGGGTCTGCTGCCATCGCCATCGCGGTGGCAAAGGCACCGTTCAAAGTGGTGTCATAGTGCACCTTGTACTGCAGGGCGCTACGGCGCAGCAACTTAGAGTCTTCAATCGCCTGACGACCTTCGGCGGTGTTGATGATGTAGGTGTACTCACCGTTTTTGATGCGGTCTTGAATATGCGGACGACCTTCGTGCACCTTATTCACCAGACGTGGGTTAATCCCCGCCTCACCCAGTACCACGGCGGTACCGTGCGTCGCATCCAGCTCAAAGCCCAACTTCAGCAACTTGGCCGCCAAGTCAATCACACGTTTCTTGTCACCATGACGCACCGACAGCAGCGCACGTCCTTGACGCGGCACTTTGTAGTTCCCGCCCAGCAAGCCTTTACCGAACGCTTCGGCGAAGGTGTTACCAACGCCCATCACCTCACCGGTAGAGCGCATTTCTGGGCCTAACAGTGGGTCAACGCCAGGGAACTTGTTAAACGGCAGCACCACTTCTTTGACGGAGTAGTATGGCGGGATCACTTCGCGCGTCACACCTTGCGCTGCCAGACTTTGACCGGCCATGACACGCGCGGCAATCTTCGCCAATGGCACGCCAATCGCCTTGGAAACAAACGGCACGGTACGCGCGGCACGCGGGTTCACTTCAATCAAGTAAACTTCGTTGTTCTTCACCGCAAACTGGGCATTCATCAGACCGCGAACACACAGCTCGAAGGCCAGTTTTTCCACTTGCTGGCGGATCACATCCTGAATCTCTTGGCTCAGGGTGTAAGCTGGCAGTGAACAGGCAGAGTCACCGGAGTGCACCCCCGCTTGCTCGATGTGCTCCATGATGCCGCCAATCAGCACTTGCTGACCGTCGCAAATGGCGTCCACATCCACTTCAATCGCATCATCTAAGAAGCAATCCAGCAGTACTGGCGCATCGTTAGACACACTGACTGCCGTGGTGAAGTAGCGGCGCAGGTCAACTTCATCGAACACGATTTCCATCGCGCGGCCACCCAGCACATAAGAGGGGCGCACCACCAGCGGGTAACCCAGCTGTTTAGCCTGCTCAACCGCTTGCTCCATCGCTGTCACGGTAGCGTTCTTCGGCTGCTTCAGACCCAGACGGTTTACCGCTTGCTGGAAACGTTCACGGTCTTCGGCGCGGTCAATCGCATCCGGGCTGGTGCCAATTACCGGTACCCCGGCCGCTTCCAGCGCACGCGCCAGTTTCAGTGGCGTTTGACCACCGTACTGAACAATCACACCTTTTGGCTGTTCAACACGGACGATTTCCAGTACATCTTCCAGAGTCACTGGCTCGAAGTACAGGCGATCGGAGGTGTCGTAGTCAGTGGACACCGTTTCTGGGTTACAGTTGACCATGATGGTCTCGTAACCGTCTTCACGCAGCGCCAGTGAGGCGTGCACGCAGCAGTAGTCAAACTCGATACCCTGACCGATACGGTTTGGACCACCGCCCAGTACCATGATCTTGTCACGGTTGGTTGGGTTCGACTCACACTCTTCATCATAGGTGGAGTACAGGTACGCCGTATCGGTGGCAAACTCGGCGGCGCAGGTATCTACGCGCTTGTAGACTGGGAAAATCTCATGGCGATAACGCAGTTTGCGCAGCTCAGTTTCTGACACACCAACCAGTTTAGCCAGACGCGCATCGGAGAAACCTTTACGCTTAAGCACGCGCAGGAAGTCAGCATCCAGACCGGCAAAGCCCACCTCGGCCACTTTCTCTTCCAAACGCACCAGCTCTTCAATTTGCACCAAGAACCAGCGGTCGATATTGGTCAGGTTATGCACGCCATCCACTGACAGACCCGCACGGAAGGCATCGGCCAGATACCAGATGCGGTCAGAGCCAGCTTCTTTCAGCTCATAGCGGATGCGCGTCAGCGCGTCAGCATCATCCAGATTCACCTTCGGATCGAAACCGGTCGCACCCACTTCCAGACCACGCAACGCTTTTTGCAGCGACTCTTGCTGGTTACGACCAATCGCCATCACCTCACCCACCGATTTCATCTGGGTGGTCAGGCGGTCATTGGCGCCGGCAAATTTCTCGAAGTTAAAGCGTGGGATCTTGGTGACGACATAGTCAATCGACGGCTCGAAGGACGCCGGAGTGCGACCACCGGTGATGTCGTTCATCAGCTCATCCAAGGTGTAGCCGACTGCCAGTTTGGCTGCCACTTTGGCAATCGGGAAACCCGTGGCTTTAGACGCCAGCGCCGAGGAGCGCGATACACGCGGGTTCATCTCGATGACAATCATGCGGCCATCTTTCGGGTTCACCGAAAACTGCACGTTTGAGCCGCCGGTTTCCACGCCGATTTCACGCAGTACCGCCATCGAGGCGTTACGCATCAGTTGGTATTCTTTGTCGGTCAGGGTTTGTGCCGGCGCAACCGTAATGGAGTCACCGGTGTGGATCCCCATCGGATCTAAGTTTTCAATCGAGCAAACGATGATGCAGTTGTCGTTCTTATCCCGCACCACTTCCATCTCGTACTCTTTCCAACCGATCAGCGATTCGTCAATCAGCAGCTCGTTGGTTGGTGACAAGTCCAGACCACGAGTACAGATTTCCTCGAACTCTTCACGGTTGTAAGCAATACCGCCACCGGTGCCGCCCATCGTAAATGAAGGGCGAATGATGCACGGGAAACCCACTTGTTCTTGTACGCCGTAAGCTTCTTCCATGGAGTGTGCGATACCACAACGCGCGGTATCCAGACCGATTTTCTTCATCGCCTGATCAAAGCGGCGGCGGTCTTCGGCTTTATCAATGGCGTCGGCGGTTGCACCAATCATCTCCACCCCGAACTCCGCCAGCACGCCATGACGCTCCAGATCCAGCGCACAGTTCAGTGCCGTCTGACCGCCCATGGTTGGCAGCACCGCATCAGGGCGCTCTTTTTCAATGATTTTGCGCACGACTTGCCACTGCACCGGCTCGATATAAGTCGCATCAGCCATTTCAGGGTCAGTCATGATGGTCGCCGGGTTGGAGTTAACCAGAATAACGCGGTAACCCTCTTCACGCAGCGCCTTACAGGCCTGCGCGCCGGAATAGTCAAATTCACACGCCTGACCGATAACAATCGGACCCGCACCCAGGATTAGAATACTTTTAAGATCAGTACGTTTTGGCATTGCTTAACAACTCCTGCTGCTGCGGCTGATTATTGCTGGTTTGCGTTTTGGTTCTGACGATATTGCTCAATCAATTCGATGAAGTGATCAAACAGCGGTGCGGCATCGTGCGGGCCTGGGCTTGCTTCTGGGTGACCCTGGAAGCTAAATGCTGGCTTGTCCGTACGGTGAATCCCCTGCAACGAGCCATCAAACAGTGACACGTGGGTTGCACGTAAAGTGGCTGGCAACGTGGCTTCATCTACGGCAAAACCGTGGTTTTGCGCGGTGATCATCACCACATTACGGTCTAAATCTTTCACCGGATGGTTGCCGCCGTGGTGGCCGAACTTCATCTTCACGGTCTTGGCACCGGAGGCCAGTGCTAACAGCTGGTGACCTAAGCAGATACCAAAAACAGGGATATCGTGCTGCAGCAGCTCTTCAATAGCACTGATCGCGTAATCGCACGGCGCTGGGTCGCCTGGGCCGTTGGACAGGAACACCCCATCCGGATTGAGCGCCAGCACATCCGCCGCTGGCGTTTGCGCCGGAACAACAGTCAGGCGGCAACCTCGGTCCACCAACATCCGCAGGATATTGCGCTTCACACCGTAGTCATACGCCACCACATGGAATGGCAGGTCATCATTGTTTGCCGCCTGTGGCAGGCCGTTTTGCAGCGTCCAGCTACCTTGCGTCCAGTTGTAGGCTTCGGCTGTGGTGACTTCTTTGGCTAAATCCAGACCACTCAAACCGCCAAAGGCGCGCGCTTTTTCCAGCGCCAGCGCGGCATCTGGCTGTGCGCCGGCAATGATGCAACCATTTTGGGCACCTTTTTCGCGCAGAATGCGGGTCAATTTGCGGGTATCAATATCAGCGATGCCGACAACGTTGTGGCGTTTGAGATAATCAGAAAGGGTTTCGGTACTGCGGAAGTTACTGGCAATCAGGGGTAAATCACGAATTACAAGACCTTGAGCATGAACGGCGGGGGATTCTTCATCTTCTGGGTTGGTGCCGACATTGCCAATATGAGGATAAGTAAGAGTAACAATCTGGCGGGAATACGAAGGATCAGTAAGAATTTCTTGGTAACCGGTCATCGAGGTATTAAAAACAACTTCGCCGACCGCCGAGCCTTCTGCGCCGATTGCGGTACCTTTGAAGACTGTGCCGTCTTCGAGAACTAACAGTGCCGACCTACTCAAAACAACCTCCATGAATATTTAATCTTTTTTACCACATAACCATTCATACATGAGAGCCAAAAGCGCTGTCAATCATGTTAAATAATGAATTTTTGGCAAATTGCGCGAATTCTATAGACGGGCTTACCGCTTGTCCAGAAAAAACTCCCACTTTAGACACAAAAACCGCCAACACAGCGAAATAACGCCACGCCAGCGCTAAAAGTAAGATAAAAACACAAAAGATAACCGTTTGCATGAAGAGATAACTTTCACCCGCAGTAAAATACGCAGTAAAAACGGCAAAAATCTCGACAAAGGGGAAAAGACAAAAAAAAACCGCACAAGACACCAACTAATGATATCAATAGTGCGATTTCGATGTGAAATGCTTATTTTAACAAGAAAAGTGCACAGCAATATGCATGCTTACGAACGTGTCACTCGATCCGTTAGTAACACGACATTAAAGGTTGTGCAACCCAAGCACATCCTTCATGTCATACAACCCCGCTGGCTGATTATGCAACCAGTTTGCCGCGCGCACAGCGCCATTAGCAAAGGTCATGCGGCTGGATGCCTTGTGTGAAATCTCCACTCGCTCACCGATATCAGCAAATATCACGGTGTGCTCACCAACGATGTCGCCTGCTCGCACGGTCGCAAAACCAATGCTGTCGCGTGGGCGCTCACCGGTGTTCCCTTCACGGCTGTACACGGCGCATTGTGATAAATCCCGTCCTAGCGTGTCGGCAATCACTTCCCCCATCGATAACGCAGTACCGGATGGTGCATCAATTTTATGACGATGGTGCGCTTCGATGATTTCGATATCGGTGTAATCGCCCATCACCTGCGCCGCTTTTTCCAACAGCTTGAATACCAGATTGACGCCCACACTAAAGTTAGAGGCAAACACGATCCCGATGTCGGCACTGGCATCGGCAATCGCCTGCTTACCGTCAGCATCAAAACCAGTGGTCCCGATCACCATATGTTTGCCGTGCTGACGGCAATAAGCCAAATGGGTCAAGGTGGCGGCCGGTACGGTAAAGTCGATCAGGATATCGAAGTCACTGCCGATAGCATCCAGTGACTCTTGTACCGTCACCCCCAATGGACCAACACCGGCCAACTCGCCAGCATCCGCACCAATCAAGCTGGAGCCGGAGCGCTCAAGGGCCGCGCCCAGCGTAACGCCGGAGGCGGCATACACGGCTTGAATCAGTTGACGTCCCATACGACCGGCGGCGCCGGCAATTGCGATTTTGATCATGTCTCTTCCTTTTTTGTTGTAATCCGCTGCCGACCCTGAGCCGGTAAACACAAAAAAGGAAGCCCGTGGCTTCCTTTTTATTTAACCTTTAATCAATTTGCTGCACCCGCAATTCGCGTGGTACCTCAAAGGTGATGTTTTCTTCTCGCCCTTCGGTTTCTGTGACCGTTACCGCACCGAGGTCTTGCAAGCGGGCAATCACGGCCTGCACCAACACCTCTGGCGCTGATGCGCCCGCCGTAACGCCGACAGTGTCCACGCCCTGCAACCAGGCTTCATCGATATCTTCCGCACCATCAATCAGATAGGCAGCTTTCCCCGCTCGACGCGCCAGCTCAGCTAAGCGATTCGAGTTAGACGAGTTTTTCGAGCCGACCACCAGCACCACTTGTGCCTGCTCGGCTAACTGGCGTACCGCCTCTTGCCGATTGGTGGTGGCATAACAGATGTCGTCTTTGCGCGGACCGATGATGGCCGGGAAATGCTGACGCAGTGCATCAATCACTTCTGACGTATCATCCACCGACAGCGTAGTCTGGGTCATGAAGCACAGATTTTCTGGGTTTTTGACCACCAGTTTCGCCACATCCTCGGGCGACTCCACCAAATACATGCCGCCTTGCGGATTGCTGTACTGGCCCATGGTGCCTTCCACTTCAGGGTGACCAGCATGGCCAATCAGCACCGCCTCCATGCCCTTGCGGCTAGCACGCGCGACTTCCATATGCACCTTCGTCACCAGTGGACAGGTAGCATCAAACACGCTCAGATCGCGTGATTTGGCCTCGGCGCGCACCGCCTGCGAGACACCGTGTGCCGAGAAGATCACGATGCAGCCATCCGGCACTTCATGCAAATCTTCGACAAACACGGCCCCGCGCTGGCGCAATCCTTCCACAACATAGCGGTTATGCACCACTTCATGGCGAACATAAATCGGCGCGCCATATAACTCAAGCGCCCGCTCGACAATGCTGATCGCACGGTCAACGCCGGCACAAAAACCACGGGGATTGGCTAACAGGATCTGCATGCAGTTGTCTCTTAGTCAGCGGCCGGATGCACTGCCATTACCTCAAGATCGAAGGTAACAACTTGTCCAGCCAAGGGGTGGTTAAAATCAACGGTGACCGATTCGCCGGCAACCGCCTTAATCATGCCCGGGATCTCCTGCCCGCCCGGCTGGGCAAACAGCATGATCATCCCTGGTTGCGGCTCGGTTTCAGTACTGAACCGGCTACGCTCAAAATGGTACACGTTATCAGGACTTGGCAGGCCAAAGGCCTCTTCCGGTTGCAGCGTAAAGCGCTTAGTATCGCCGGCTTTCAGGCCTTGCAACTGAGCTTCCAGTGCCGGTGATAACGAGCGGTTGCCGAGCTGAAACAGTGCCGGCTTGCCCTGAGTGCGAGTCGAGTCTGCGGCACTGCCATCCGCCAACCATAAATCAAAGTGGATCAGAACTTGGCTATTCGGTCCAATGCGGGCTTCCATACTGCTTGCGTCCATACTGTCATTTCCTTATCGCGGCGCTTGATCCCTAAGCCTTGGATGGTCTTTTGGTGGCGATGATGCGTTCATCGCCACACGTAAAAGCTACAAGGTCGTTTGCTTAAGCAACAGGCCGGCCGAAGCCAGCCTGTTGGCCGGTCGCCGACCTATGTTGACATAAGCCGACGCCCTATTTTCATTTTCACACCTAAGTCAAAAACCTAGGTCAGGCGCCGAATTAGCGCGCCTGATCGGATTTCCCTGAAGATGCACTGTCATCGGTCGGAGCCAGAAAGCCTTCCAGCACCACCAGCGCCGCACCGACACAGATGGCGACATCGGCCAGATTGAAGGCCGGCCAGTGATAGCTTCCCCAATAAAAATCGAGGAAGTCGACCACAAAACCATGGACCAGTCGGTCAAACAGGTTACCCAGCGCACCACCGATAATCAGGGCGTAGGCACCGTTGGCCAGCTTGTGGCTGGCCGGAGTGCGATACATCCAGACACTCAGAGCACCGGTTACCAACAGGGCGATGGCGGCAAAGAACCAACGCTGCCAACCGCTGTGTTCGGCTAAAAAGCTGAACGCTGCGCCCGGATTTTGTACATACGTCAGATTAAAAAATGACGTTACCGGGATCAGCTCATACAGCGCTAAGTGGTTCATAAACCAGAGTTTGCTACCGATATCCAGTACAAACACCAATGCCGATAGCCACAACCAGCGCAATCCTGTCGATAATAAAGGTTTCTTCATCAGGCAAACTTACGTGTTTCGCCGTCACCGGCAATGTTAGTTACACAACGACCGCACAGTGTCGGGTGCGCAGCAACGCTACCGATGTCTGCCGCGTAGTGCCAGCAACGTGGACACTTGGCATTCTCGGAGCGGATCAGCTTGATCGTCAGTCCTTTGTTTTCGGTCGCTACGGCTTCAGCCGGTGCATTGTCCAGTGCCGCCACATCGGCCTTAGAGGTCAGCAGCACGAAGCGCAGCTCGTCACCGAGCGCAGCCAGTTTCTGCTGCAAAGAGGCATCGGCAAACAGGGTCACTTCCGCTTCCAGCGAGCCACCGACTTTCTTGTCGTTACGCGCCTGCTCAATCACCTTGTTCACTTCGCCACGCACGTTCAGAAGCTCAGCCCAGTACGCGTCGTTCATCACTTCGCCTTCCGCCAAACCGAACAGACCGTCGTACCACTCTTCAGTGAATACAAACTCTGAACGCTCACCTGGCAGGAAGTTCCAGATTTCGTCGGCAGTGAAGGACATGATTGGTGCCATCCAGCGAACCAATGCTTCAGCGATGTGATACAGCGCGGTCTGGCAGCTACGACGAGCGATGCCATCGGTCTTCGCGGTGTACTGGCGATCTTTGATGATATCCAGATAGAACGAACCCATCTCCACGGAGCAGAACTGCATCAGACGCTGCACCACCATGTGGAAATCATACTCTTCGTAGGCTTTGATGATTTCAGCCTGCGCCGCTTGCGCACGACCTACCGCCCAGCGATCCAGTACCACCATCTCTTCTGGTTGCACCATATGCAGTTTCGGATCGAAACCGTTCAGGTTAGCCAGCAAGAAACGTGCGGTGTTACGGATACGACGATAAGCATCGGCAGAACGCTTGAGGATCTCATCCGATACCGCCATTTCAGCGGTGTAGTCGGTTGAGGCAACCCACAGACGCAGAATATCGCCGCCCAGTTTGTTCATCACATCCTGCGGGCTCACCACGTTGCCCACGGATTTAGACATCTTGCGACCTTGACCATCTACGGTGAAACCGTGGGTCAGCACTTCGCGGTATGGGGCGGTGCCTTTCATCGCGGTGGAGATCATCAATGATGACATGAACCAGCCACGGTGTTGGTCAGAGCCTTCCAGATACAGATCGGCGCTGTGGCCGTTGAATTCTGGGCGCGCATCAACCACGGAAGCATGGGTTGAACCGGAGTCAAACCACACATCCAATGTATCGGGCACTTTCACGTAATCGGCGGCATCGCTACCTAAGATCTCAGCCGGGTCCAGATCCCACCACGCTTGAATGCCTTTTTCTTCAACGCGTTTCGCCACTTCTTCCATCAACTCGACCGAGCGAGGATGCAGTGCTTCGGTGTCTTTATGCACGAACAGCGCAATTGGCACGCCCCACGTACGCTGACGGGAGATACACCAGTCAGGACGGTTGGCTACCATGGTCTCGATACGTGCCTGACCCCAATCTGGGATCCACTTCACGCCTTTGATTTCGTTCAGTGCTTGCTGACGCAGACCGGCTTGTTCCATGCTGATAAACCACTGCGGGGTAGCACGGAAGATGATCGGCGTTTTATGACGCCAGCAGTGTGGGTAGCTGTGCAGGAATTTCTCAAAGTGCAGCAGCGCGCCGCGCTCACGCAGCACGTCCAGCACAGAATCATTGGCTTTGAACACTGACTGACCGGCAAACAGCGGGGTGTCTGGCAGGTAAGTGCCGTCCGGCGCAACCGGGTTGGCCACTTCCAGATGGTATTTCTGGCCGACCACGAAGTCTTCCTGACCGTGACCTGGCGCTGTGTGTACCGCACCGGTACCGGCATCAGTGGTCACGTGCTCACCCAAGATCACCGGTACGGTGAAATCATAGAATGGATGTTGCAGCATCAGCAGCTCCAGATCCGAGCCACGGCATGTACCCAGCACTTGCGCGCCTTCGATACCGGCACGCTTAAGCACGCTTTCGGCCAAATCGGCAGCCAAAATCAGGCGCTCGTCACCGGCTTGGATCAGTTGGTATTCCAGATCGGCATTCAGAGCAACCGCGCGGTTGGCTGGCAGCGTCCACGGAGTGGTGGTCCAGATCACCACCGAGATGGTGCCGTGACCGGCGTCAGTACCGAACTTAGCCAGGAACGCCGCTTCGTCCGCGACGTTGAATCGTACGTCAATGGCTGGAGAGGTCTTGTCGTAGTATTCCACTTCGGCTTCTGCCAGCGCAGAACGACACTCGGTACACCAGTGCACGGGTTTGGCACCTTTATGCAGGTGACCGTTACCGACAATCTTGGCCAGTGAACGGATGATGTTGGCTTCGGTGCCAAAATCCATGGTCAGGTACGGATGATCCCAGTCACCCAATACGCCCAGACGGATAAAGTCTTTCTTCTGACCTTCCACCTGCTCGGCAGCATACTTACGGCACGCCGCACGGAATTCAGCCGCAGACACTTTTTCGCCCGGCTTACCGACCAGTTGCTCTACTTTCAGTTCAATTGGCAGGCCGTGACAGTCCCAGCCCGGAATGTACGGAGAATCAAAGCCGGACAGTCCTTTGGACTTAATAATAATGTCTTTGAGGATCTTGTTTACGGAGTGACCAATGTGAATGTTACCGTTGGCGTACGGTGGGCCATCATGCAGGATGAAGGACTTCTTACCCTTCTTCGCCTGACGAATAGCGCCGTACAGATTGTTATCATACCAACGTTGCAACATACCAGGTTCGCGTTTGGCTAAGTCGCCACGCATCGGAAACCCTGTATCCGGAAGGTTCAGAGGGTATTTATTGTCACTCATTGATTCTCGATTCCGTATTTTCGGCAAAAAGAAAAAGTCAGCTTGCGACCGGCAGGTGGAAATAGTGGCGGGCGGTCCGGGCATCCTGCGCAATCTGCGCGGTGAGCGCTTCAAACGAACTGAAACGCATTTCCGGACGGATTTTTTCCCGCAGCACAACTTCGAGCTGACGGCCGTAGAGATTTACATTTATATCAAACAGGTGAACTTCCAGTTGCTGGCGCACACCATCAACTGTCGGGCGGGTTCCGATATTCGCCACGCCCGGTAAGGGGGTATCACCAATCCCCAGCACTTCCACCGCATACACACCATTGACCGGCGCGACGCGGCGCTTCAGTGGAATGTTGGCGGTCGGGAAACCAATGGTTCGCCCGAGCTTGTTACCGTGCGCGACGCGGCCACTGATACTGTACGGCCGACCGAGCAGGCTTTCCGCCTGAGCCAGATCATCTTGGTATAACGCCTGACGGATAGCGGTACTGCTCACCCGCAGCGCATCAACGCAATAACTGTGGTTGTTGACGACGGCAAAACCGTGTTTCGCGCCAGCCTGCTGCAACAAGGCATAATCACCATGCCGCCCAGCACCAAAGCGAAAATCGTCACCTACCCCCAGAAACTTAACACCCAACTTTTCAACCAGCAACTCTTCGACAAAGCGCTCTGCGCTCATCGCCGCGAAATGGTGGTTAAAACTGACGCACAGCAAGCGGTCAACACCGGCGCGCGCCAGATGGACATACTTGTCACGCAGACGCATCAACCGAGCCGGTGCCAATTCCGGGGTAAACAACTCCTGCGGCTGTGGCTCAAACACCATCGCCGTCAGTGGCAAACCGAGCGCAACAGCATGCGCCTTCACTTGCGCCAAGACTGCCTGATGCCCCAGATGCACCCCGTCAAAGTTACCAATCGTCAGAACACAGCCGTGATGCTGTGGCTTGATGTTCTGAATACCGCGGATCAGCTCCATGGGCACGTTACCCTGTCAGATCTTATACAAAATTGCCGCCGATTATACCGCATCCGCCCCGATTGTCTTAGTGCGAGATGTCAGTATCTGCGCGTAAATGGCGCGGGCGCACGCCCAGCAGCAAAAGGGCGGCAAAATAGACCACGGCTGCGAGCCCAATCAGGCCAGCCAACCACAGCATCCGCATACCATTATGCTGCGCTTGCCATAGGCTCAGCGCCGGCATGCAATAACTTACTGCCGCTGCCATCGCCAGACCGGCCAACGCCACTTTACCGATGAAAATCGCGCTATTGCGTTGAATGCGGTACACCCCGCTCACCGCCAGACCGCGATACAGCAGCCACGCGTTGAGGGTACCGGACATCGCCGAGGCCATCGCCAAGCCGACATAACTGAACGGGATCGCCAGCAGGTTAAAGCCCATGTTGCTGATCATCGAGATGATGCCGTAGCGTACTGGGGTTTTGGTGTCTTGCCGCGCGTAATAGCCCGGCGCCAGCACTTTGATCAGCATGAAACTCACCAAACCTGCGTTGAAGGCCAGCAGGGATAATGAGGCGGCATTCACATCGGCAAAGGTAAATTCGCCGCGCATAAACAGCACCATCATCATCGGCTTGGCCAACACCATAATGCCAAACATGGCGGGAATGCCGAGCAGGAAAATCATGCGCACGCCCCAATCCATGGTCTGGCTAAAGCGTTCGCTGACCGTCTCGCCTTCCTCTTTTTCGCTATGACGACGCGACAGCGCCGGCAAAATCACCGTCGCGATGGCAATCCCGAACAAACCGAGCGGGAACTCCAGCAGGCGATCAGAGTAATACAGATAACTGATCGAGCCGGTCATCAAGAAGCTGGCGATGAAGGTGTCGAGCAGCAAGTTGATTTGACTCACCGATACCCCGAACAGCGCCGGGATCATCAGGGTGCGAATTTTTTTCACCCCCGGATCATGCCAAGCCCATTTCGGCTTCACCAGCAATCCGGCTTTTTTCATGTACGGCAACTGGAATAAAAACTGCAGCAGACCGCCTAAAAAAATACCGATCGCCAAGCCCACTTCTGGGTATTGGGTGTGCGGGGCAATCCAAATCGCTGCGCCAATCATCGCCACGTTCAGCAGCACCGGCGAAAACGCCGCCACCCCAAATTGACCGATGGTATTGAGCACCGCGCCGGATAAGGCCACCAAGGTGACAAACCACAGATACGGGAAGGTAATACGCAGCAAGAATGACGCGAGCTCATATTTACCAGCATCAGGGCCGCCATTGAGCCAATCCAAGAACCAGCCGGTACCGAAAATGGCCGCCACCACCGGCGAGCCAATCATCGCCAGCAAGGTCACAATGGTGACCAAACCGCCTAACGTACCGGAGACCTTAGCGATAAATTCGCGCGTCTTCGATAAATCACCGTCTTTTTGATACTCGGTCAGTACCGGCACAAAGGCTTGCGAGAACGCCCCTTCGGCAAACAGACGGCGTAAAAAGTTAGGAATTCGGTTAGCAAACAGGAAGACGTCTGCGGCGGCACCGGCGCCAATCATGTTGGCAATAACGACATCCCTGACCAAACCCAGTACCCGGGATAACAAGGTCATCGAGCTGACAACCAACCCAGATTTCAACAATCGCTTACTCAAGATTTACTCACTCGTTGAAATACGTCTCTGACGCTGTATTCCAGCATTAAAAGCTGTTAAAATTACCCGTCATAATAACCGTCATGCGCTGCTTGCACCAGCCTTGGGAAAGCGGCGTTTATTTGCACAAATCCATTGACAAAAGAAGGCGAAAAAGGCATAGTCCTCGGCCTTTGAAATGTCCAAAAAGTTATATTTGGGAGTTGGACCTTGGCTAATATCAAGTCTGCTAAGAAGCGCGCTGTCCAAGCTGAGAAGCGTCGTCAGCATAACGCTAGCCGTCGCTCCATGATGCGTACTTTCGTTAAGAAAGTTTACGCTGCGATCGCGACCGGTAACAAAGAAACTGCAATGACCGCATTTGCCACCATGCAACCAGTTCTGGACCGCATGGCAAGCAAAGGCCTGATCCACAAGAACAAGGCTGCACGTCATAAAGCAAACCTGGTAGCTCAAATCAAAGCAATGTAATCATTGCCTGATTTAAGATACCGAGAAAAACCGGCTTGATGCCGGTTTTTTTTTTGCCTGTCATTTACCTCTGACTGCGCTTTACGCACATTTCTCCCCGCTCTGCTCATCCCTTCCCTGATGCTTTAACTTTAACTTTGGCTTTGGTTTTGTCTGTGCACTTATCTGGGCTGTTGTGCTGGATGGTGGTTCGAGACCGTGGCTCTGAATTGTTGTGGTGCTAAATGAAGTAAAGAAGAAGAAGAAAAATAAAAGAAAGAGTAAGAAAATGCCGGCGAGACAGAAAATCAAAGGCGAACAGCCGTGCACCAACCTATTATGGCGACGCACAGCCTTCAAACTATACCCAAACAACGTGAAGTTGCAGGTAGGCGGCAAGTGAGTGAATCCCCATGAGCATAGACAAGCTATGTGATTGGGGTGAACGAACGTAGCCAACACCCCTGCAGCTTCAAGTAGGAAGGGTATATGAGTTTAACCGACCGAATGCGATGCCGCGGACGGCTCACTATGCCGCTCTGGCACGTCGCTAGCCAGCTCAGCCTCTGAAGGCTGCTCCGCCGCGCAATACAAGCGATGCAAGGTACGGATCACTTCCGCCACTGCATGGCTGCTTAACGAGTAGTAGACAGTTTGCGCTTCTTTGCGCGTTTTCACCAGCCCATCGCGCCGCAACCAGGCAAGGTGCTGTGACAGTGCCGACTGGGATAAGCCAAGGCGTTCGCTCAAAACGCCGACCGACACTTCTTTATCCTGTAAATGACATAAAATAAACAACCGGTGCTCATTGGCCATAGCCTTCAGCAGCGTGACGGCCTGACCTACATTACGCTCCATGTGTGCAATTTCAGACATATCTTTCATCATAGGATCACGAATACACCCGTTGTGGTGCTGCTCTATGCAACACGATGACTACTCTTCACCGAGCATAACGCCGAGTTGACCGGAAAACAAATCCGTGAAATCCTCACTACAGACCCGTTTTACCGCCGGATGCTGGATCATACGATCCGCAAAAATGGCGTAATACTCTTCACATAATGTGGGCACTTTACCCAGCTCGACGGTCTGCCCGTCACTGCTCAGTTCAGCCACATACAACGATGGCGCGACAAAAATGGCATTGTGGTAGTGACCAAACGCCTTCATCAGTGCCGCATCATCAAACTCACCCAAGATCTGCACCTGCAGCCCTTGCTGATCCAGCCAAGTAAGCAGCTTGCGCCCCAACGCCGAGCGACGCCCCGGCATCAGCAGCTTGCGCTCTTGTAGACAGGCCGGAAACGGTGCCTGTGGCGCGGGTTGGCGACACAGAAAGCTGATCCCGCACTCACCCAGTTTGACCGAGAACAGCCCTTCGCTTTGCGAGGAGTCCACCGGACAATCAGACAAGATCATATCCAGCTTGTGCTGGCTCAGCTGCTCCAAGAGCAGTTCGTGGGTGGATTCAAAACAGCGTAGATGGATTTGCTCACTCGGCGGCACTGCGGTTTGCAGTACCCGACTGACCAAACGCTTCGATAACGCATCCGCTACCCCAACATCAAACAGGATATTGGCTTCTTTGCGGTAATTGACGATATCCAGCATCTCTTGGCTAAGAGAGAACATCCGCTCGGCATAGCGATAGACCAGTTGCCCCAGCTCAGTAGGCTCCAGACCACGGCCACTGCGTTTAAACAGTTTGCCATCCAGGCGCTGCTCTAGCGCGCGGATCTGCCCGGTCACGGTTTGTGGGGTAAGGAAAAGAGTTTCGGCGGCTTTGGCCACCGAGCCGTGTTTGCACACAGCCCAGAAGTAGTACAGATGATTAAAATTCAGGTGCGACATACGCTTCTCACTTCATTAGCGGCTGCCGCACCAGTATGCCGCCGGTCATGCTCTCTGACCAGCGACATCTCGGTTCACTGCTCCGCAGTTTTAACGCTTAGGCTGCGCGGGCAACACCATCCGCAGCAGGCAATAACCCACTACCGCCGCCGTGGTCGAGCCCATCAGGATCCCCAGACGGGAGAATACCCCATACTCCAAACCGGCATGCTCAAAGGCCAGTGAAGCGATGAACATCGACATGGTAAACCCAATACCGCACAGTACTGACACCGCAAAGATATGGCGGAAGTAAATCCCATCCGGCAGTTTGGCCAGACCCAGTTTCACTGACAGCCAGCTAAAGGAGAAGATCCCGAGCGGCTTACCGACAAACAAGGCAACCGCAATACCCAGCGGCAGAGCCGAGGTCAGTACATCCAGCGAGATCCCTTTCAGTGACACGCCCGCGTTGGCAAAAGCAAACAATGGCAGGATCAGATAGGCCACCCACGGATGCAAACTGTGCTCCAGATGCTCCAGAGGACGCTTATCTTGCGCTTTCAACGGAACACAGAAGCCCAAGATCACCCCGGCCAGCGTGGCATGCACACCCGATTTAAGCAGGCTTACCCACAGCACCACACCCAACAACATGTACGGGCTAATGGACGCCACGCCACGGCGATTCATGTAAATCAGACCGGCTGTGGCCGCCAGCGCAATCGCCAACGCCATCACAGACAACTGGCTGGTATAGAACAGGGCAATAATGACAATCACGCCCAGGTCATCAATGATCGCCAACGCCAGCAAGAAGACCTTTAGGCTGACCGGTACACGCTTACCGAGCAGCGCCATGATCCCCAGCGCAAAGGCAATATCGGTCGCGGCAGGGATAGCCCAGCCTGCCAGTGCCACATCATTGTTACCGTTAAACGCCAAATACAGCAGCGCCGGAGCCAGCATACCGCCCAATGCCGCAATGGCAGGGAACACGGCTTTTTCTTTGCTGTTTAGGGCACCGACCAGCATCTCACGTTTAACTTCTAACCCGACCAGCAGGAAGAAGATGGCCATCAGGCCGTCATTAATCCACAGCAGCAGCGGCTTATTTATCAGCAGGCTGCCGAACTGCACCGCCACCGGTAGCGCGAGGAATTGATCATAAATTCCTTCTAGGCTGGTGTTGGCAAGCAGCATCGCCACAGCGGAGGCGATGATCAGTAAAATCCCCCCCGCTGACTCCAGTCGTAAAAACTGACGAATCATATCGGTCATGATGGAACTCCAAAACTTTTACGTACGCTATGCAATAGCTATGCAATCTGTCGCGTGTGAACTCTTATCTCGCAGTCTAAAACAGAAGGTTTGCTCGATAAAATCGTTTCTATTGATGTTAATCATCGGAAATACCGAACTTAATCATACCACTCACTCTTCACATACGCTCCTTGATCAGGGGTTCTGTTTTAACATTCTGTGCGGCCACCCGCTTTTCTGGCCCGATGAAATATATCTGTAATATTTCACCGCTAGGATCTGCGGCAACCAAACTTTTGTAACAAATCTGACATCAGAGAGTCATATGAACGAGATGCCCAACGCTCAAACCGGCACCAGCCGCTCACCGCTGACGACGCTGTTTTCCTGGTTGGTATTGCTCTTCGCCCTTTATCTGCTTTTATTGGCCGTGGCCATGGTTGGCGACGGCTTTAAACTGGCGGCAGGAACCCAAGCGCAGGCATTGTTTGCCTTCGCCGAACATCCGCTGGCCGGACTGATGGTGGGCCTGCTGGCCACCGCCTTAATTCAATCTTCCAGTACGGTGACCTCCATTATCGTTGGTCTGGTGGCAGGCGGCCTGCCGATTGCTACCGCCATCCCGATGATTATGGGTGCCAACATTGGTACTACCCTGACCAACACCTTGGTGAGTTTAGGCCACCTGCGTTGCAATAATGAGTTTCGCCGTGCCTTTGCCTGCGCCACCATCCATGACTTTTTCAACTTGCTGGCGGTGGTGATCTTCCTGCCACTGGAAATGGCGTTCGGTATTCTGGCGCACATCAGCGAATGGCTGGTCGCTCCGCTGTCGAACTCCGGCAACCTGAACTATGTTGGCTTTGATTTCATCAAACCACTGACCAAGCCAGTCGTGAGCATGGTGAAGAGTATGCTGAGCGGTATGTCTCCGACCTTGGCCGGTACCCTGATGGCGCTGATTGGTATTGTGCTGATTATGGCGGCGATCACCGGTATGGGTAAGCTGCTCAAGCGTTTGATGGTCGGTCGTGCCCAAGAAGTTCTCAAGCACGCTATCGGTCGTGGT
Source organism: Plesiomonas sp. PI-19 (assembly GCF_021368255.1). Classification (NCBI taxonomy): domain Bacteria; kingdom Pseudomonadati; phylum Pseudomonadota; class Gammaproteobacteria; order Enterobacterales; family Enterobacteriaceae; genus Plesiomonas; species Plesiomonas sp. PI-19. Next base: position 235,181 of record NZ_JAJNMQ010000001.1, on the reverse strand, counting down.
CCGCTGCACGGGATTACCTCTGGCGCCGCAGTAACCGTTCTGGTGCAGTCTTCCTCGACCACCACCAGCTTGATGGTACCGTTTGTCGGTAATGGTCTGCTGAGCCTGCGTGAAGTGTATCCGTTCACACTGGGCGCGAACATCGGCACCTGTATCACTGCGCTGCTGGCGGCCACCGCGATCTCTGGCCCGAATGCGCTGCTGGCACTGCAAATTGCCTTGGTACACTTAAGCTTCAACGTACTGGCGGTGTTGGTCATTTACGGGATCCCGGCGCTGCGTCGTCTGCCGCTGCGCGCTGCGGAAGGTTTGGCTTCCCTCGCGATTAAAAACCGGATGGCGGTACTGGGTTATCTGAGCGGGGTGTTCTTTGTCCTGCCAGGGATACTGCTGCTGGCTACCCGCTAATACAAAAAGCGACCAGAACCCCTCTCCCTTTTGAACGGCCTGCTAATGCAGGCCGTTTTTTTATTGTTGAGTGCCTTTGTTTTAGCGTTGTTTTATCGTTATTTTATCGTTGTGGTAGCGCTGCTTGCTCATGGTGTGGCGTGGGGTGAAGAAGATGACAATAGAAGATGAAGATAAAAATAAACTCAAGTCACTCCACACACACCACGCGATAATGGCCAGTCGTTCCCCAAGGTAAGCGCCCCATGCAAGGCACAAAAAAAGCGCCCTACAGGACGCTTTTTAGTAGCTGCTAAACACTAGCGAAACAGCGTAATTACACCGCGACCGGCGCTTTAATCGCCGGATGTGGGTCGTAACCAACAATCTCAAAGTCTTCAAATTGATAATCGAAGATAGACGCTGGTTTGCGCTTGATCACCAGCTGTGGCAGTGCACGTGGCTCACGGGATAACAGCAGCTCAGTCTGCTCCATGTGGTTCATGTACAGGTGCGTATCCCCACCAGTCCAAACGAAATCACCGACGTCCAAATCACACTGCTGCGCCAACATGTGAGTCAGCAACGCGTAGCTAGCAATGTTAAACGGCAGACCGAGGAAGACGTCACAAGAGCGCTGATACAGCTGGCAAGAGAGCTTACCGTTGGCCACATAGAACTGGAACAAGGCATGACATGGCATCAGCGCCATCTGATCCAGCTCGCCCACGTTCCACGCGGATACGATAATACGACGAGAATCGGGGTCTTGCTTCAGTTGCTGCACCACGGTGCTCAGCTGGTCGATAGTGCGGCCATCGGCGGCGCCCCACGCGCGCCACTGCTTGCCATACACCGGCCCTAAATCGCCATTTTCATCTGCCCACTCATCCCAAATACTGACATTGTGGTCGTGCAGATAACCGATGTTGGTATCGCCTTTTAAAAACCACAGCAGCTCATGGATGATAGAGCGCAGGTGACAACGCTTAGTGGTCACCAGCGGGAAGCCTTTGGACAAGTCAAAACGCATCTGATGGCCGAAAATCGAGCGGGTACCGGTTCCGGTACGATCGTCTTTGGATGCGCCTTCCGCCAAGATTTTGCGCATCAGATCTTGATATTGTTGCATGTTATCCCCGTACAGCAGTCACAGGATGACGACGGTATGCCCACAGGATCAGGCCCAGTCCACCCAATACCATCGGTACAGACAGGATCTGTCCCATCGTCAGCCAGCCATCGAAAAAGCCCAGTTGTGCGTCCGGCTCACGGAAGAACTCACAGAAGATACGGAACAGGCCGTAAAACAGCAGGAACATCCCGGAGACACTGCCGGTAGGCCGCGGGCGGCGCACAAACAGGTTCAGAATAATAAACAGCACCAGACCTTCGAGGAATGCCTCATACAGCTGTGACGGATGACGCGGCAGCGGACCGCCGTCCGGAAACACCATGGCCCACGGCACATCGGTCACCCGTCCCCACAGTTCACCGTTGATGAAGTTACCAATACGGCCCATGCCCAATCCAAACGGGATCAGCGGGGCGATAAAATCGGCCACGGTGAAAAAAGTCCGCTTAGTACGGTACGCGAAAACCAGCATCGCAACGATGACCCCGATCAGGCCACCGTGAAATGACATCCCGCCATCCCACACTTTGAACAAGTACAGCGGGTTATCGAGGAACAAGCCGAAGTTATAAAAAATCACATAGCCAATCCGGCCACCGAGGAATACCCCGAAAAAGCCCGCATACAGCAGATTTTCGACTTCATCTTTGGTCCAGCCACTGTTGGGCTTGGCCGCGCGGCGGCCGGCCAGCCACAGGGCAAACACAAAGCCTACCAAGTACATCAGGCCATACCAGCGCAGGGCTAACGGTCCGACATGAAAAATGACCGGATCGATTTGCGGAAAGGTCAGATAGCTATTATTCATCAGCGTGTTACCACAACATTTTTAATGCGACAAAAACCAAAAGAACGGCAAATCCCTTTTTCAGGATAGGTACCGGTAAACGGCTGACCAAATTCGCGCCAACCTTGGACGTTTGTACCGACGTCACGGCAATACAGGCCAGTGCGGGCAGATAGACATAACCCAGACTGTAGGCCGGCAAATCACTGACATGCAATCCGCTGACGATCAGGGTCAGTGATCCCCCTACGCCCAGCATCATACCGCACACCGCCGACACCCCGATGGCAATGCGCATCGGCACCGAGTGCCAGTTCAGGTACGGCACAGTTAAGCTGCCGCCGCCAATGCCGGCCAAGCTGGAGAAGATACCAATCAAGCCCCCAGCAGTAAACAGCCAGCCTTTGCTGGGTAACGGATGCTCGGCACGGGTCTTCACCGACAGCGCCATTTGCAGCGCCAACAGCAGCACCAGCACTCCGAACACTTTGCTGATCATGTCAGACGGAATTAAGGTGATTACGTGTGCCCCGATCACCGCGCCAATAATGCCGCCCGGCACCATCGCTTTGACAATCGTCCAATCCACATTACCCAACTGATGATGACGCCAAGATGACGACACCCCGGTCAGCACAATCGAGGCCAGTGAGGTACCCAAGGCAATCGGCATCAAATGCTCTGGCAATACGCCCGCCAACGGTAACAACCCCACCAAGGCGGGTACGATAATCAAGCCACCGCCAATCCCGAGCAATCCGGCCAAGATCCCAACTACACCACCCAAAATCAGGCAGGCAACAACAAACAACAGCATGATTGCCTCAACTCATTTTCCTGTACAGTCATATCCATGTATGACTCTGTGCGAATACGTAAAAACGCGACTTAGTAAAACGAATTACCGCCGCGGATAAAACCGCCCAAGCCACGTCGCTCCATAAACGCTGCGGTCAGATGGCGCACTTCGGTGGTCAGGCGCGCACTGAGCGCCCGCTCCGCCAAGGTTTGTAAATCCGCCAGCTCCACGGCGCGTAACAGGTATTTGATGCGCGCGACGTTGCGCCCGTTCATACTCAAACGGCGATAACCCATCCCCACCAGCAGCAATGCACCGATCGGATCGCCCGCAAGCTCACCGCACAGGCTGACGGGCAACTGATGCTGCTCGCCTTCGCGGATCACCTGATACAACGCGCGCAATACCGCCGGATGCATGGCATCGAAGATATCCGCCACACGGGCGTTATTGCGATCCACCGCCAGCAGATATTGAGTCAGGTCATTGGATCCTACCGAAAGAAAATCGATCTTGCCGGCCAGAAAGTGTAACTGATACAACATCGACGGCACTTCAACCATGATGCCGACCTTCGGCATGCTGAGGGTTTGCCCGTCTTGCGCCAGTTGCTCGCTGATTTCGCGATACGCCCGATCGATTAATGCGCGCGCTTCATCCACCTCGCCCAAGCCCGACACCATCGGCAGCAAGATAGCTAAATTGTTATGGCTCACGCTGGCGCGCAGCATGGCGCGCACCTGAGCGATAAAAATATCGGGGTGATCCAGCGTCAGGCGAATACCGCGCCAGCCTAAAAACGGGTTGTCTTCATGGATAGGCAAGTACGGCAGCGGTTTATCCCCACCGACATCAAGGGTGCGCATTACCACCGGTTTATCCGGATAGCTATCTAAAATCAGCTGATACAGGCTGACTTGCTCATCTTCAGACGGGAAACTGCCGTGCAACAAGAAAGGCACTTCCGTGCGGTACAAGCCAACCCCATCGACGCCCTGATTGATGGCAATATGGCAATCGGCACTTAAACCGGCGTTCAATAGGATCTCGATGCGTTGTCCACAGGCGGTGAGCGCCGGTTTATCCAGATCGTCGGCTACCCGCTTATCAAGCTCTTGTTCTTCTAAAATCAGCCGCAGGTATTCGGTGCGCACCGCCGGATCCGGATCGACAATCACGTTACCGCGATAACCATCAATAATCAGCTCACGCTGCTCCAGTCGCCCCGGCTCGATGTCCACGCCCATGACAGTCGGCACGCCCAAGGCGCGCGCTAAAATCGCGGCATGGGAATTGGCCGCGCCGTCTCGCACCACGATCCCCACCAGCTTATCGCGCGGCAGTTCAGCAATCAGGGTGGCGGTCAGCTCGTCGGTCACCAGCACAAACTGCTCGGGCAGGTTCCACTCGCTTTGCGGTACATCCATCAGATGAAACAGCAGGCGCTGCGCCAATGCACGCATATCGTTGGCACGCTCACGCATGTAAGGATCGGGCAAACTGGCAAATTGGGTCGCAAAGTGTTCAAACACCTTACGTACCGCCCATTCAGCAACCACGCCGGTATCGAGCTGGGCAGACAGGGCATTACGCAAGGCGACATCGGACAACAGGTGGGTATAGAGATCGAAAATAGCGGCCGAATCGGAGCTGAGATCGACATTAAAGCGCTTACTGTGGCGACGAAACTCGTTGACCGCCGAATCAATCGCCCGTGACAGCCGCTCGCGCTCACTGTCTGGCTCAAGGGTGGAGGCTTCGGCGATATCCTCCAGCGTCAGATGGGTTTGATCCAGCCAGCCGGTACCAATCGCGACCCCCGGAGCGGCACCTTGTGCCCGAATACGCCGCTGCTGGGTGTCGGATAACAAGCCCTGCTCTTGGGTGTGAGCCAAGATCCCGGCCAATTGGGTGGCCAGCGTAACCAGAAACGACTCTTCGCTCTCGTCAAACTCGCGCACCACTTTTTGTTGCACCACCAGCACGCCCAACAAGCGGCGACGGTAAATAATCGGGGTGCCTAAGAACGCGCGGAAACTCTCTTCACCCACTTCGGGCAAATATTTAAAGCTCGGGTGCTGGCGCACATCGGCCAGATTAATCGGCTCGGCACGCGCGCCAACTAACCCCACCACCCCTTCATCGAAAGCCAACAGTACCGGTTTACCGGCCGGTTTGGCCAAACCGCGGGTGGCCATCAGCCGATAGCAACGGTGAGTGTGATCGGCTAAATAGACCGAACACACTTCGGTTTTCATAATCTGGCAGGTTTTGCTGACCAACAGCTCCAACGCCTGCGGTAAATCGGCGGCCGCAGCAACCTGTTCAACAATTTCCCGCAGTTTGGTCAACATAATCAGGTTATCCTTTCCTTCTTACATGTCGGGTGGCTTTATAGGGCGGCTTGACTGCCTCTTCCGCCGGCATCACCACCGGCGCGAACTCTTTCATCACCCGCCGGTACACATCGCGTTTAAATGACACCACCTGACGCACTGGATACCAATAGCTTACCCAGCGCCAATCATCAAATTCCGGATTCCCGCTGGTCTGCATATTCACTTTGGACTCATCACACATCAGCTGCAATAAAAACCAGCGTTGCTTTTGGCCAATGCAAACCGGCTTGGTATCCCACCGCACCAGACGTTTTGGTAATTTATAGCGTAACCAATTCCGGGTGGAACTGAGCAGCCGGACATCCTTTTTGGTCAGGCCCACTTCTTCAAACAGCTCCCGGTACATGGCCTGTTCAGCCGTTTCACCGGGATTGATGCCGCCTTGCGGAAACTGCCACGAGTGCTGCCCATAACGGCGCGCCCACAGCACCTGTCCCGCTCGGTTACAAATCACAATTCCCACATTCGGGCGGTAGCCATCGCCATCAATCACAGGACTACCTCAATACTGAAAAGCGTCAGTTATCCTTTGATTGTTTCACACAACCCCTGACCGGTAAACTGGTGAACGTCGTGGCGCGCAGTCTGTGTGTCATATATCAACATTCAGCGCCTGCATTGCTGTTTTATTCGCCACTCTTTGGATAACTTTTGCTTTGCGGAGAAGTTATAAACACCTTCTGCCAAAATTCGGCGAATTTATTCACTTTTTCTGTGGATATCACTGTGAAAAAATATCTCGCTTGCATATAAATCGCCGTACTGATCAGGCCGCAAAGCGCCAACAACAATCAATTTAATACCTTAAAAACAATAAATTACACAAGCAAAAGTAAAACAATCCACAAGCAGACAAACAAAAAGGATCGTAAAGATCCATGATTGAGCAAAGATCCGCCAGCGCCGAATTTATCCACACATACCGCTGACAAGATCGACAGTTTTGTGCACCCTCGCACGGAACCTTAACCACAAACCCCTGTTCATCCAGCCAGTATCGGTTGGTTATCCACGGTTATCCAAGATTTCTGTGGATAACTAGTGGGGAGATCCTGTTCATTGTCGGTGATTTATCCAGCAATAATTTAGTCTCGGCGATCTTAGCCTCCCTAAATTATTTAATATTTCCTTATAAATCATTGCATTATAAATAGGCGGATCGTGAGCTCGTGAAGGATCCCATAAATAACGATCTTGCTGAGCGAAAAATGAACAGCGAGTAACCTCTGTGCCGTGGATCACCACAAGGCATAAAGGGTGGTAAGATAATGAGCATGAACACTGACATGATTCCTGTTTCTCGCCAGGCGTTGTTTGACCGCGCCCGTGATTTGGCGGGGTATTCGCTGGCCGAATTAGCCGCGCAGCGTGGATTGCCCGTACCGCCCAACCTCAAGCGCGACAAGGGGTGGATTGGTACGCTGATCGAACAACATCTAGGCGCGTGCGCTGGCAGCAAGCCGGAGCAAGATTTTCCGCATCTGGGGGTGGAGCTAAAAACCATCCCCGTGGATCGTCACGGCCAACCGCTGGAAACCACCTTTGTGTGTGTCGCACCGCTGACCGGTAACTGTGGTGTGAGCTGGGAAACCAGCCATGTGCGACACAAGCTGGCCTGTGTGTTGTGGCTACCGGTGGAAGGTGAACGCACGATCCCGCTCGGTGAGCGCCGGATCGGTATGCCGATTTTGTGGACGCCGTCTGCCGAAGAAGAAGCCTTGTTGCGCCAAGATTGGGAAGAGTTGATGGACAAAATCGTGCTCGGCGAGGTGGAAAGCATCACCGCACGCCACGGTGAAGTGCTGCAACTGCGGCCCAAAGCCAATAATGGCCGCGCACTGACCGATGCAATTGGCCGTTATGGTCAGCCAATCAAAACCTTGCCGCGTGGCTTCTACCTGAAAAAAGCCTTTACCCGCGCCATCTTAAATCGCTATTTCGGGTTAACGCCGCCGGCGCTGTAAACCAGCAGGCGTGCGTGGGCTTCTTTGCATTGTCAGACAAGCGAAATCATATGCCTGACATAATGAAAAAAAACGCCAGATACGTTATCCTATACGGCTTCTTATTCTCCGCTCTTCAGATGGTTTAGTTTCATGGAATGGCTTGTAGATCCGCATGCATGGGTGGCGTTGCTGACGCTGACCGCACTCGAAATTGTGCTTGGCATCGATAACATTATTTTTCTTAGCATCATCGTTAGTCGCCTGCCCGAACAGCAGCGCCAAAAGGCACGGATCTTGGGTCTGGCTCTGGCGATGGGCACCCGTATCCTGTTGCTGATTTCCTTGGCGTGGATCATGCACCTGACCGCTCCGCTGTTTACGCTACTGGATCATCCGGTATCAGGGCGCGATCTGATCTTGTTCTTCGGTGGCCTGTTCCTGATTGCCAAAAGTACCCATGAGATCCACGACAGCTTGCAAGCCGGTAACGGCGGCGAAGACGCGCCGCACATTCGTGCCACCACCAGCTTTGTGATGACGCTGGTGCAAATTGCCGTGCTGGATATCGTGTTCTCGCTCGACTCGGTGATCACCGCGGTTGGCTTAGTGAATGACATTCCGATTATGATCATCGCAATTGTGATTGCAGTGCTGATCATGATGATGGCGGCCAAGAGCATTGGCGATTTTGTGGATAACCACCCGCCAATCAAGATGCTGGCGTTGTCCTTCCTGATCTTGGTTGGTTTTACTCTGCTCGGCGAAAGCTTTGGTATGCATATTCCGAAAGGCTACATCTACTTTGCGATGGGCTTTTCTTTTGCCGTGGAGCTGCTCAATATCCGTATGCAGCGTGGAAAATCGCTACAACTGCACAAAAACATCCCAGAATAAGCGCATTAAGCGGCGGAGAAATTTACTTTCCTCGCCGCGCCCCCTAAGTTATAGGCATCCCGTTATGACGTCATCACAAGGATGCCTATGCGTTATCATACCCTTCCCCACTCCACTCTGGAGGTCAGTGCCCTGTGTCTTGGCACCATGACCTTTGGCGAGCAAAACAGTGAGCAGGATGCCCATCAGCAACTGGATCTGGCTTTTGAGCAAGGCATCAACTTTATCGATACCGCCGAGATGTATCCGGTGCCCCCCAAACAGGAAACCCAAGGGCTAACCGAACAGTACATCGGCTCTTGGCTGAAAAGCCGTAACTGCCGCGAGCAGGTGATCTTAGCCACCAAAATCGCTGGACCTCACAATGTGCCCTATATTCGCCCCGATATGGCGCTCAATCACCGCCACATCCGCCAAGCGGTGGATGATAGCTTGCGCCTCCTCGGCACCGATTATATCGACCTGTATCAAGTGCATTGGCCACACCGCAACACCAACTGTTTTGGCAAACTGGGTTACCAGCAGCAAGAGCACGAAGATCAGGTGCCGTTGATTGAAACGCTGGAGGCGCTAAGCGAGCAAGTCCGCGCCGGTAAGATTCGCTATCTGGGCGTGTCGAACGAGACGCCGTGGGGGCTGATGAGCTATTTGCGTCTGGCGGAAAAACATGGCTTGCCGCGCATGGTGTCGATTCAAAACCCGTACAGCCTGCTCAACCGCAGCTTTGAAATCGGTCTGGCCGAAGTCAGTCACCGCGAGCAAGTGCCGCTGTTGGCCTATTCGCCGCTGGCATTCGGGATCTTAAGCGGCAAATACCTCAATGGCGCGCGTCCTGATGGGGCACGCTGCAGTTTGTTCAGCCGCTTTAAGCGTTACTTTAATCCGCAAGCCGAAGCCGCCACCGCTGAGTATGTAGCACTGGCACGGCAATACAACTTAGATCCGGCGCAAATGGCGCTGGCCTATGTGCTCAGTCGTCCTTTTGTGGGCAGCACTATTATTGGCGCAACGACGCTAGCGCAGCTGCACGCCAATATTGCCAGTCAGCATCTCAGTTTGCCGGATGAAGTGTTGCAAGGTATCGAAGAAATCCATACGCGCTACCCTAACCCAGCGCCTTAAGCCGCTAGCACGCCGGAGCAGAAAAATGGGCGAGCGCGGGACAGCGCCAGAGAAACGATAAACACGGTGCTACATTAAAAAATCGGTTAAAAGAAGCGGATAAGGAAAAGGTAGGCAAAAAAAAACCTGCGACTCCGCGCAGGTTGGTGCAAATAGAGCTTTATCTCAAGCTCTCAGAAGTAAATATCTCTTGGGATTGAGAATACGGACTCCGGCTGGATCACTCCAGCCGGGATTGGCAACAATCCGGCTCATTGCGTAACGAAGCTTGTCGGCGCAGATACATTTGCGCCTATTTCCTGTACATCGCCGCCTGCCTACGCCTGCTCCTGCGCCATTCGCCACATTGAATAGCAACATTACAGCGTTACATCTTCTGTCCACCTTCCCTTTTCTACGCGGCTTTGCCGCTCGGTTTTCACGCTTGCCGATGCATCACAAGATCGCCACTACGAACAATGCGCGTCAAATTACAGATGGTTTTACCTATTACACCTATAAATACAATGGTTTTTCCCTCTGCGCGCGGCCTGCCTATACTTAACCTCAATGACACAGACCACGCTGGTCTGCTGCTGACTTCGTGCCGCATCGAGTCAGGTATAACGAATTTTAAATATGGGTAATAAGGAGTTTGCTATGACAACATCTAGCATCGGCTTGGCAACAGAAGATCTGGTTAAATTGGCACCGGAGCTCAACATTCTGCTGGCGAACTACCAGATCCTGTACATGAACACCCGTGGTTACCACTGGAACATTACCGGCCCGCAATTCTTCCAGCTGCACGTCAAATTTGAAGAGATGTATAACGATCTGCTGCTGAAAGTTGACGAAATCGCCGAGCGTATTTTGACCGTGGAAGCGCAACCGCTGCATACTTTCAGTGATTATCTGGCACACGCCGAAATTAAAGAGCACAAAAATGTGCACGATGCTAAAAGCTGTATCGATGGTCTGTTAAGTGGTCTGCAAACCTTGCTGATCCGTCAACGCAAGATTTTGTCGATGGCGGCAGATGCCGGTGATGAGGGGACGGTGGCCCTGATGAGTGACTACATCCAACAGCAAGAAAAAACCGTGTGGATGCTGCGCTCTTTCCGTCAGGCCTAAGCATTTAGCCACTGACTTTCTTTTTAGTCAGTCAGTGTCTAGTCAGTAAAAATAAAGCCGTTCGCAGCTAAAAGCGAACGGCTTTATGGTCTTTTAAGTCTCTAAAACTCACTCAGGCACTGGCAGCCGTTATGACTGAGTGCTCGCCAAGCCCGTTTTATGCTGCAACCAGTTTTTCCCTTCCACAAAACGGCTAACCAACATGGCACATACGGTATTACCGGTGGAGTTCAGCAAAGTGGCCGGCGCATCAATAATGGTGCTGATAATCATCACTGTACCAACCAGCTCCGGTGAAAAACCAAACACAGCGCAGATCATCAGCTCGCCGGTCATGCCGCCACTTGGAATGGCACTCATCACCGCGCCAACCAAGAAGGCCACGCCGATAATCGCCGCCAGCATGGCTGGATCGCTCATGTCACGATGGAACAGGGTAAACAGGAACACGATCTTCAAAATCCCGCCAATCACCGAGCCATCTTTGTGCGTGTTAGCCCCTAACGGGATCACGGTTTCTGCGATATCGTCCGGCACGCCCATCTTTTTGGTCGCCACCAGATTCACCGGAATACAAGCTGCACTGGATGCGGTGGCTAACGCGGTCACCGCTGGAGTGGCCACGTTGGCCCAGAAGATGCGCACGCCCGCCATCCCGCCAGCAATAAAGGCATACAGGGTATTCGCCCCGAAGAAATACACCACCGTCAGCGCCAGATACAAGAAGAAGGCATTGAGATAGCCACTGATAATTTGCGGCCCCAGCGCACCGACAGTAGCGGCAAAGTAGCAACCTAAGCCCACCGGCGCGATGTACATGATGATGCTCACCATGCGCAAAATAATGGTAGTACCCGCGGACAGCAGCTGCGCCACCGGACGGCCTTGCTCGCCCGAGAACGCTGTCGCCAGGCCAAACAAGATGGAAAACACGATCAGCGGCAACAGACTCGAACGGGTAAAGAGTTGCAAGAAATCCGGCACGGTAAACGTGCTCACCAAGATCTGGCCAATGCTTTTACCCGACTCCGTTTCGGCTACCGGCGGCAACTGCGCCAATAAACTCTGGGTATCCACATTTTGGAATGGATTGAACAGGTGCGTGCCAATCAAACCAATCACCGCTGCGAATAACGCGGTGCAGACAAATACCGCAAACACGGTCCCCATGATTTTACCCAAACGGGTCATCTGCTTCATTTCAGCAATCGACGAGGAGACGCTGAAAAACACCAGCGGCACGATCACCATAAACATCAGGTTCAAAAACAGATCGCCCACCGGTTTCACCAGTAGCGCTTTTTCACCAAAAAGCAGGCCGCCCGCGCCGCCCAGAACAATCCCCGCTAGCAAGCAGAGGGTAAAGGCATAATGCCGCAGAATTTTCATTTTGTATGGTATCTCAGTTGTTCGGATTTCCGTCCGGGAAATGCCGGCATGCGGTCAGATGATGCCGCCGCATGTCGTAGAGTAAGCGGCAGATTTTACCTAAGGCTGGGGGTTAGGGGTAGCAGATCTCCGGTCAGTTGAGTGCCTGATGGCGTTTTCGCAGTGCGTGCTGGGCCTAGCTAAAGCGAAAACTTGCATTGGTATGACATTTGTTTAACAAGCCATTTTTATACTGCTCATTTTCATCGCCTCTCTCGGTCACACAATGAAGCAAAAAAGCCTTTGAGCGCTTTTTTGGCTAAATGCTACCATGGTCAAAATTACAGCAAAACGGCTATTTAGTGCATCAAAAAACCAATCAAATGCACATTTAGCAAAGGAATGCTCCCATCTATTACAATAAAGCCGGATAAAATACTAAACACATTCTCCATCTGTTCTCTATTTTCCGGCATATAACCCAAGGCAATGACGAATGATTGATGCATTCATCACCTATTTGTATGGTCTAAAACTGATCGCCATAACTCTCGCCGTGCTGATGTTAATCAGTGGCCTCGACGATCTGTTTATCGATATCACGTACTGGACGCGGCGTATCAAGCGTGCACTGACGGTGTATCAACGTCACCCACGTATGCACCACGATGCATTATATAAACCGGATGAAAAGCCGCTGGCCATCATGGTACCGGCGTGGAATGAAACTGGGGTGATCGGCAATATGGCTGAATTGGCCGCCACCACGCTCGACTATGAGAACTACCATATTTTTGTCGGGACCTACCCCAACGACCCAGATACCCAGCGTGATGTGGACGCCGTGTGCGCACGCTTTGTAAATGTGCACAAAGTGGTGTGTGCCCGACCCGGCCCCACCAGCAAAGCCGATTGCCTGAACAACATTCTCGATGCGATCACCCAGTTTGAGCGCAGCGCCAATTTCACCTTTGCCGGCTTCATTTTGCATGATGCCGAAGATGTGATCTCTCCGCTCGAGCTGCGCCTATTCAACTACTTGGTTGACCGCAAGGATCTGATCCAGATCCCCGTCTATCCGTTCGAACGGGAGTGGACGCACTTTACCAGCATGAGTTACATCGATGAGTTTGCCGAATTGCACGGTAAAGATGTTCCGGTGCGCGAAGCGATTGCCGGTCAAGTACCGAGCGCGGGTGTCGGTACCTGTTTTAGCCGCCGAGCGGTGATGGCACTGCTTAAAGACGGTGACGGGATCGCCTTTGATGTGCAGAGTCTCACTGAAGACTATGACATCGGATTTCGTTTAAAAACCAAAGGGATGGAAGAAATTTTTGTCCGTTTCCCTGTGATCCCAACAGAGCCCACCGGTAAGCGCCCGTGGCTACAAAGCCAGCGCTCGGCCAATACCATTTGTGTACGGGAATATTTCCCCGATACCTTCACTACCGCCATGCGGCAAAAATCACGCTGGATTATCGGGATTGTCTTTCAGGGCTTCAAAACACACCGTTGGAGCGACAACCTGACCATTAACTACTTTCTCTGGCGTGATCGCAAAGGCGCCATCAGTAACTTTCTCAGCTTTGCCGCCATGATCTTGATGCTGCAGTTGATTGTGCTGTATCTGTACCAACATTTTTGGCCGGATGCGTGGCAGTTTTTATCCATTTTCAGCGGTGGCCCTTGGCTGAAAACCTTACTCTGGCTCAACTTTGCCTTGATGCTCAACCGGATAGCGCAGCGGATTATTTTCGTGACCGCGTATTACGGCATTAAGCAGGGGCTGTTATCGGTATTGCGCCTGTTTTGGGGTAACCTGATCAACTTTATGGCCAACTGGCGTGCCATTACTCAGGTCATTCAGCACGGTGATCCGCGGCGCGTGGCGTGGGATAAAACCACCCACGATTTTCCAAGTGTCACCGGAACCAATCGCGCGTTACGGCCACTCGGCCAAATCTTAGTAAGCCAAGGCGCGCTAACCGATGCCCAATTGGAACAAGCGTTGACCAACCGGATTGAAGGGTTACGTCTGGGCGGGATGCTGGTGCATCAAGGCATCATCACGTGTCGCCAACTGGCGGCCGCATTGGCCGAGCAAAGTGGTGTTGAGATGGAATCCATCGATGCATGGTCTTTAGATCCCGCGTTAATTGCGCAAATGCCGGCGTCTGTGGCATTGCATTATGCCGTACTGCCGGTGCGTTTAGAGCACGATACGCTGGTGGTAGCCAGCGAATACAATATTGACCCCGTCTCGCTGGCCGCGTTGGGGCGCAAGATGCAGCACCCGATCCGCTATGTCATCGTGCCACGCGGACAAGTGGTGGTGGGTTTACGCCACTGGTATGCCCGCCATCCTGGCAGCGATGAGCGCGCGTTACTCACGCACGCAGAACAACAAGGCTGGCTTAGTCGTGACCAAAGCGCACAACTTTGGCAGCGCTTTGTTTCACAGCAAATTCTGTTTGCCGAAATTCTGACCTCACTTGGCCATATCAATGCAGCCGCGATGAAGGCTTTGCTCCTGCGTCACGAACGCTGTGAGCAACCGCTGGGCGCATTTTTAGTCAATGAAGGCGTCATTAGCCCACAAACACTAACGCGAGCACTGGAATTACAGGACGAATTACAGGTATCTATGACGCAGCTGTTGCAACAATCCGGTCTCAGCCATCAGCAGTTACAGCAATTGCAACAGGAGGTGGCCTGATGTCTCTTCCCTATGCACGCTCCACATTCGCGGTCATGCTGTACTGCGCCCTGAGTGGCACATTACTGGCCGCAGAAACACCGGATGCCAAGGGCAGTGAGCTGTCCGCGCCGAATTGGGGCATGAGTGACTACCACTACTTCATCTCCTATCCACACCTGCAAAAAGCCATGCAGGCGATGAAGAACAATGATGCTCATACGGCAATTACCCAGTTTGAGCATGTGCACCGTGAAGTGCCGGATAATATAGCGGTAACACTGTACTTGGCCGAAGCCTATCGCCATTTTGGGCGCAATGAACAAGCCGTACAGTTACTGCAACATCAATTAAAGCGCGCGCCGGACAACCGCGCATTACGCCAAGCGCTCGATGCCATCCCGCTCCCCCTTGATAAGCAGATCACCCGTACCGAACTGCTGACGCAGCAAGCAAGGTGTGACCAAGTGCCTACACTGCGTTGCCGCGCTGCCGTAGGACAAGCTGCATTACACCTGAGTGCCCTCAATATTGCTGCAGCTCAACTGCAAGACCCGAATTTTGCCAACAGCGCCGTAGGGCACACGCTACGCGCCGACTTACAGCAACGCGCTATTTATCTCAAGCAATGGCAATATGTAGAGCCTGAGTTCAATGCGTTACGCCAGCAAGGCAAACTTAGCGCGGCACAAGCAGAGCAATGGTTTCAGATCCTACTACTGACCCGTGACTATAACCGCCTACAGCAGTTGCAAGCGCAAGGCGTGATGGATAGCCCAGCACAACGCTTAGCCTATGCCAGCGAATTAGCCCAACAAGGACAACACGCTCGCTTACGCCACTATTTAGCACAAACGCCTGCACCCGCCTTTACGAATGCTCAACAAGAGCAAGGCTGGCTGTATCTGCTGTCACGCTACAGTACCAATCCGCAGCAAGCAGTACTGAACTTCCCGGCCCGTTTTAGCGCTAACCAACAGTGGATTGCCCAGCGCCGCTTAGAAGGGCTAATGCAAGCCAAAGACTATTCGGCCGCACAAACCTTCTTAGCCAACTATCCGGCCAACCAATGGTTAGAGACTCGGTTTAGCCTCAGTTTGCAGCAACCGGGGAATACCCATAGCCTGGCGTTAGCCCAGCAGCTATATCGGCAGCAGCCGAACAACAGCCAGCTGCTCGATACGCTGTCCTACCGTTTACTGCAAGCGGGCAAATCAGCGGCGGCCATTGAGTTGCTGCTCCAGCACTATCCATTCCAAGGTCCATATCACGGCCCATATAACAGAACCGTGCGTTCACAGCTGGCCGCCCGTCTGTTTGAGTTGTTGGATCGTTATCCGCAATACGTCACACCGGCCGTTTTGGCGCGATTATCCCGACCACAACCGGATGTGAATTTACGTTTGCAACAAGCAAGCTGGCTGGCATCACGCCATGACTGCGCCGCAGTCACTACGCTGTTGGGAAATCTGTCGCCAGCATACCCTGCAGCCAGTTGGGATTTGCTGGGTAACTGCTACCAAAAACAGCTGCCAGGGCTCGCGCTGTATGCTTATCAGCAAAGCGAGCAACGTCGACCATCCCATTACAATCAGTTGGCAATCGCCTACCAAGCCGCCGCAGTACAAAACTATCCGCAGGCCGAACACTACTGGCAGCAGTTACCGACCAACACACTTAGCGATGAAGATTTACTGGCTGCGGCCAGCACCGCGCAAGCCGCTGGCAATGCTACGGCGCTCGGCCACTGGCTATCGCTGATGCAGCAACGCAGTATGGGCGGTTATGCCGGCTACTGGTGGTTAACCGCGCAGCATACGCCAAAATCCGACCCACAGAGCGCGCTTAGCGCCCTGGATAAGGCAATACACCTAAAACCGCTCGCACGCTTTTACGCGGCGCGCGCCGTGATCTGGCAACAGCTCAAACAACCTCAATCGGCGCTGGCCGATTTGCGCCAAGCGCACCGTATGGAGCCGGATAATGCCGATTACCAAGCCGCGCTCGGCTATGCGTTATTGGATGAGGGCGATTTTGCAACCGCTCGAACGTTGATGCGGCAAGCCTTGCACACCATGCCGGACGATCCGGGCTTAATTCGCCAACTCGCCTACGTAAACCAACGTTTAGGCGATGACCCACAAACCTTGCGCTATGCCGCGCAGGCGATTGCCGATATCAGCAACGCAGCCGCACCGTATCCGCTAAGCCCGGCACAGCAGCAAGAGCAATTTGCTCTACGCCGCCTGTACACTGACACCACTCAACGTTGGACGTTCAGTGCCGACAGTCTGTTGGGCCTGCAATCCAGCGCCCTGACGAGCACGAATAGCGGCAGCGCCCAGCCCGGTCGAAGTTATCGCAGTTATGGCCAACTGGAAGCCAGCTACCGCATTGGCCGCAATCAACTGCGCAGTGGCGATACGCTGTTTGCTTACTCGCGTATATTTGCTGGCAGCGGCGAAAACGGTAATCTGCTACCGGTGAACGATCCCATGCTCGGCGCGGGGATCCGCTGGAAGCCGTTTTTCAGTCACACCTTCTATCTGGCGGCAGAGCAACAGATCCCCCTCACCGCACAATCAGGTAAGGCCGATATCATGCTGCGCGCCAGTGCCTCATTACTCAACGGCGGTAAATTTAGTGATGACTGGCATCCCAACGGGAAAGGCTGGTTTGCGCAAAACCTGTATCTGGACGCGGCCTACTATGTCCGCCAACATCAGCAATCGTATACCGCCGATTATCGCGCCAGTTGGCATCAAAAAATTGCCGCAGGGCAAACCGTTGAGCCGTATGCGCATATCCAATACAACAGCTTCCACGATGAGCTGAGCCACAGTACCGGTTTAACCGGTGTGGGTGTACGCTGGAATATCTGGAGCGGCCAGACCCGCGACAAAGCTTGGCCGAATAAGGTCAGTGTCGGCTTGGAGTATCAACATACATTCAGTAGCCATAATCCATTCAATGATGATAATAACAGCGTATTTATGACCCTAGGAGGCCGCTGGTGATCGCACAGGTTCGCACTCTTATCGCCTCACTCCTGCTCGGGGGATTACTGCTGATCGCCCCATCGGCGCAGGCCATGAATGCCGTTATCTACCAACCACAAAATCGCGATCGCCAAGTCTCCACGGCTCAATGGCAAACGTTGATGCAACAGCTCAAAACCATGGGGATGGATACGCTCGTTTTGCAATGGACGCGCTATGGTGATGCCTTTGTCAGCGAAGAAGATCAGCAATGGCTACAACGCCAAGCGCGGCTAGCCCACGCTGCGGGATTGCAGATAGTGGTTGGCTTGTACGCCGATCCCGATTTTTTTGCCCGCCAACAGCAGCCGGATGCAGCACTGGGTAACTACCTCAACCGGCTGCGTAGCGAAGATCGGGCCCAAGCCCAGCGCTGGCTGGAGGCCGCCGATAGCGTGCCGGTCAGTGGCTGGTATATCAGCGCGGAGGTTGATGGTGTAAATTGGCGCGCTCCCGAGCGTCAAGCATTGGCCAAGAATTGGCTACAGCGGGAGCGACTGGAGCTCCAGATGCTGTCACGCCAACCGGTATATATCAGCAGCTTTTTTGCCGGTAACATGTCGCCGCAAGGCTATAGCGCCTTGATCAGTGAGTTATCAGGCAGCGGCGTACAATTTTGGATCCAAGATGGGCGCGGCGTCGGCAAACTCTCTGGTGCTGAGCGAGCCTTGTATCTACAAAGCAGTGCTGGCTGCCCCTTGGATAACCGCGCAACGTCGGCCTCGACCACAACCCCAGCCGCTGGCGTGGTGTATGAAATTTTCCGCGCACTACCCGGCCAGCAATTTCATGCTGAACCAGCTTATCCTTCGGATGCCGCGGTATTACGCAGTATCCCGCCTTGCGCAGGAAAAGATAGCGTGTTGTTCTCACTGCGTTACTTACCGGCCGCCAAAGGTGTGCTGAGTTATCAGTAAGGCGTAAAGAATGGCATTTGCTCGCCTCACATAAAACCACCACGCAAAATAGCAAAAGGGCGCACTACACAACGTAGCGCGCCCTTCTCAATGATAGTATTGCCTATGTGGCAATATGGCCGTTACTGATTAGCCGGAATACGGTTCAATGCATGCAGCTCTTCATGTCCATCCAGCGCACGGTAAACCTGCGCCTGCCAACGTGAACCGTCAGCCAGCTGGTAGATCACTTTGTAGTTCATTCCTGATACTACCTGCTGCTGCACCGCAATCACTTTGTCCAACTTGGAAGATACATTGGACGCTTTAAATGCAAATTCAGCGGCCTGCTTGGCTTGTGGAGTTACCTCGGCTGCACTCCAACCGCCCATCAAAGGCTTTTGCGCAGGCGCAGCATAGCTACTAAGGCTTACGCCGCTCAAACCGGCGCACAGTGCCGCAACCATCAGCATTTTCTTCATCTTGTCTCTCCGTGTTAACGCTCATTTTGAGCCATACATGAATAACACTAAAAGTGTGATTTATATCACCATGCCACATTTACACGCCAAATACAAATCAGCTACAGCCGTAACAATTGAGCGTGCCGTGCACTGTATCCACGTATTGCAGGTGATATCGAGTCCCACTCATCTAATGCGCACCAGCAGAGAAAAAAGATCAGTTGAGAGGCAACTAAACGCCATGCTGCAAGGGAATATTATTATTTTTCGTCAGCAACGCGTTTATTGGCAAAAATGAGAGGTTAATCGGCGCAAAGAGAGTAACGCTCAATCATTGCGATAATTAACTGATGTAGGGATATTAAAAAGACCATCAAACGCCAACGCCGGCACGCATCATGCCGTGGCATGAATTATTACGATAGAACAGCGAAATTACCGACTAATGCATCGCGGGAATAAATATTACCCCGACTGGTACTTTCACAATAGTTGATACTGATGCCAACACCGCTATGACCACTATAAAAATGGATGTGACGAATAAGCGCATCACTATTTAATTGATGCAATGAGGATTCCCAAGAGAAATCACCCACAGTGAATTTTATAATCATTATTTTAATTCTTCAGTTATTTTCTTAATAATTTCTTTATTTTGGTAAAACCAAAATCTGCTTCTGCCATTAACTTTAGCCATAAAAAACCTTATATATTATTCAACGCTGAATTTCTGTAGCCTTTCAACGTCAATATAAAGTTGATTTAAAGCAATCAATAACAGAAATAACAGGATAGGAAATCGAACGGGTATCGAGGATAACGGTGACAAGGAAAACGGGCGGCGGGCGCCCGCTTTCTGGTATCAGAGAGGCTTACAGCGCGGTAACGTTAGACGCTTGTGGGCCTTTGGCACCTTGCTCAACATCAAAAGAAACCTTTTGGCCTTCTTTCAAGGTTTTGAAACCTTCAGAGATAATGGCACGGAAATGTACAAATACATCTGCGCCGCCGTTGTCTTGAGCAATAAAGCCAAAACCTTTATCTTCGTTAAACCATTTTACTGAACCAGTGCTTTTAGTAGACATAATACGTCCCTTTTCTTAATTAAATTATTGTGTTGCGCTGAGGAAACGAATTATTTATGAGGCAAGAAGCTAAGGGAAACACTAAGGAATAACAACGGTTACGCGGGAATTCTGAGGGTTTTTCTTTTACTTTACGCTTTATTAATAACTCTCTTAACAACAGAGCCATTGCATTATGGCTGGGTTAGCTACCTAAGTAAAGGTTTATTTTTCATTTAATTTTCTTTTTCGCTAAACGCCCCGCCCTACGCATCATTTATTTTTCTCTCATCTTTTCTCTTGTCACCGCGCATCAGCAATCAGAGCCACGCCAACAGGATGTAAAGGTGCTTTTTCATGGCCATGCTGAATGACAATAGTGCGTGATGAATGTTGAGCCGTCTTAATGCACCTCGTTGCATTGCCGTTTATCGCCAATGGCAACGCATTCCTATTTCATCATGTCAGCGAAAATGGGAATGATGACTAAACGCCAAAGCACTAAAAAGCAATTGATACAGTAACCCGATGAAAAGCAAAAATAAAAAAGCTAGAGGGATATGACACAAAATAACACGTAGGAGAGTGACTCAAGAAGGCATGAATGGAGCGGGTGAAGGGAATCGAACCCTCGTATGCAGCTTGGGAAGCTACCGTTCTACCATTGAACTACACCCGCACACGCCGTAATTCGAAAACGATTATAACCCCCTGCCTGCGCACTGCAAGCCTAAAGAGGCTTAACTGATTGAGAATTAAGCAGGAAAAAGTATGGATAATTGTTTCCGTGCAGCATATCGCATTTCTGCGTCATCACTCGCAACCGTGATGTCTAGCGCCACCCTCACCACCGGCGCGCCACTTCAGAGACCAACCGTTGCTACCCATAAAAAAACGGAGCCCATAGGCTCCGTTTTCTGGTTCTTAGCGTAACGCGTCTAACTTATTTTTGCAGACGCATCGCAGGGAACAGGATCACGTCACGGATGCTCGGCGCGTTCGCGAAGATCATCGCCAGACGGTCGATACCGATACCTTCACCGGCTGTTGGTGGCAGGCCGTATTCCATCGCCATGATGTAGTCAGCATCGTAGTGCATTGCTTCGGCATCACCGGAGTCACGCTCTACCAGCTGCTGACGGAAACGACGATCCTGATCTTCTGGGTCGTTCAACTCGGAGTAAGCATTCGCGATTTCACGCGCACCGATGAACAGCTCGAAGCGGTCAGTTACGGTTGGATCTTCATCGTTAGCACGTGCCAGCGGAGAAGTTTCTGCTGGGTGCTTGGTGATGAAGGTTGGCTGAATCAGGCAATGCTCAGCCAGCTCTTCGAAGATCTCAACTTGCAGACGACCTACGCCCCACTGTGGCTGGTACTTGATACCGTGCGCATCACAAGTCGCACGTGCAGCTTCCAGCGTATCCAGTTGATCCATGGTCAGCTCAGTGTACTTCACAGTCGCTTCCGCTGGAGTCAGACGGTCGAACGGCTTACCGAAGTCATACACGTGGTCACCGTAATGAACGGTGGTGCTGCCCAGAATGTTCATGGCCAGTGTACGCAGCATGTCTTCGGTCTTGTCCATCAGATCGTTGTAGTCAGCATACGCCTGGTAGAATTCCAGCATGGTGAATTCTGGGTTGTGACGAGCAGACAGACCTTCGTTACGGAAGTTACGGTTAATCTCGAACACACGCTCCATGCCACCGATCACCAGACGCTTCAGGTACAGCTCTGGCGCGATACGCAGGAACATTTCTTGATCCAGTGCGTTGTGGTGAGTCGCAAATGGCAGTGCAGTGGTACCACCCGGAATTGGGTGCAGCATCGGGGTTTCCACTTCCACGAAATTCTGCTCTTCCAGATAACGACGGATGCCGCTGATCACTTTAGAGCGGATTTCGAAAGTACGACGAGATTCCGGATTGGTGATCAGATCCAGATAGCGCTGACGATAGCGCATTTCCATGTCTGACAGGCCGTGGAACTTGTCTGGTAACGGGCGCAGTGCCTTGGTCAGCAGACGTACGTCTGAACAGTGGATTGTCAGCTCGCCGGTCTGAGTCTTAAACAGCTTACCGCGTGCCCCGATGATGTCGCCCATGTCCCATTTCTTGAACTTCTCGTTGTAAACGCCCTCTGGCAGCTCATCACGAGATACATACAGCTGGATCTGACCACCCATATCCTGCAGGGTAACGAATGCAGCTTTACCCATGATACGACGAGTCATGATACGGCCCGCAACAACCACTTCTTTACCCAGTGCTTCCAGCTCTTCCTTAGACTTATCGTCGAAGGCAGCATGCAGGTCACCGGAGATGCTGTCACGGCGGAAATCATTCGGGAAAGCAATCCCTTCTTCACGCAGAGCTGCCAGCTTCGCGCGTCGGGTTGCCATCTCGCTGTTCAGATCTAATGTACTTTCTTGCTCAAGATTTTGTTGTTCAGACATGGGAGTTCCTTACAATCCGGCTTTCAAACTGGCCTCAATAAAGCGATCTAAATCACCGTCCAATACCGCTTGTGTATTGCGGTTTTCGATTCCTGTACGCAAATCCTTGATGCGGGAGTCATCCAGAACGTAAGAACGAATCTGGCTTCCCCATCCGATGTCAGACTTAGTGTCTTCCATCGCTTGCTTTTCAGCATTTTGTTTCTGCAGTTCCAGCTCATACAATTTGGCTTTCAACTGCTTCATACACTGATCTTTGTTCTTGTGCTGGGAACGGTCGTTCTGGCACTGAACCACGGTGTTGGTTGGCAAGTGAGTAATACGTACCGCCGATTCGGTCCGGTTTACGTGCTGACCACCGGCACCCGATGCGCGATATACGTCAATGCGCAGATCCGCCGGGTTAATCTCGATATCGATATCGTCATCAATTTCCGGATAAATAAACACGGAGCTAAATGACGTATGACGACGACCGCCGGAGTCAAACGGGCTCTTACGTACTAAGCGGTGCACACCGGTTTCGGTACGCATCCAGCCGTAAGCATACTCACCGCTGATCTTAATGGTGGCAGATTTCACGCCTGCCACTTCACCGTCTGAGACTTCCATAATCTCAGTTTTAAATCCTTTGCTTTCGGCCCAGCGCAGATACATGCGCAGTAACATGCTGGCCCAGTCCTGTGCTTCGGTGCCGCCAGAGCCGGCTTGCAAATCCAGATAGCAATCAGAACTGTCGTTCGGACCGGAGAACATCCGGCGGAACTCGAGCTTGGCGAGTTTGGCTTCCAGAGCGCTTAATTCAGCGACAGCTTCGTTGAAGGTCTCTTCATCGTCCGCTTCAACGGCCAGCTCCAGCAAGCCTTCCACATCTTCCAGGCCCTGATCTAATTCGTCGATGGTGTTAACCACCGCTTCCAGTGCGGAGCGCTCTTTACCCAGCGCTTGAGCACGTTCCGGCTCATTCCACACATCAGGTTGTTCTAACTCAGCATTGACTTCTTCTAGACGCTCTTTCTTGGCATCGTAGTCAAAGATACCCCCGAAGGGTATTGGTGCGCTCAGTCAGGTCTTGAATACCGTTTTTTACAGGATTGATTTCAAACATAGTGATTCGCGTCTTTACTCATCATTTTCGGGCTAAAACAGGTGAAGTCTAGCGGATTCAGGGCCTAAGTTACAGGCCGAGTTACCTTAATGCGGCTCCAGATGCTCCACCAGCAATTGCAGGCTACGGTTACCCCGAAACTCGTTGATATCCAACCGATAAGCCAGGGTCACTTTTCGCACTGACGGATCCGGCCAAATCTGAGTATCGACGTTAAATGCGATCCCATCCAGTAATGGGCCACCGTCTACCGGCTCTAGCAACATTTTCAGGTGTCGCTCACCCACTTTACGCTGCTGCAACAGGTTAAATTCCCCGTCAAACAGTGGCTCGGGGAAGTTTTGTCCCCACGGCCCAGCGGCGCGTAGCAATTCAGCGGTATGCATGCTCATCATCTCTGCCGGCAACGGACCATCAGTCCAGATTTTGCCTTGCAGTGCCGAAGGCTCGAGCCACTCGGTGACAATGTCGGCGAAACAGCGCTGAAAATCGTCGAACCGCTGTTCATGGATGGACAATCCCGCGGCCATCGCATGACCACCAAAGCGTAAAATCAATCCGGGATGACGCGAGTCAATTCGCTCTAACGCATCACGCATGTGCAGTCCGCTAATCGAACGCCCCGAGCCTTTGATAATCCCATCGCCTGCTGGTGCAAATGCAATCACGGGACGATGAAAACGCTCTTTTATGCGTGAAGCCAGAATCCCTACCACTCCTTGATGCCACTCTGGGTGAAACAGTGCAAGACCGAAAGGTAACAAATTATGATCTTGATCTAGTTTCTGGCAAAGATTTAATGCTTCCTGCTGCATACCCTGCTCAATTTCGCGCCGAGTCTGGTTTAAAACGTCCAAATCACAGGCTAACTGACGGGCTGTTGCCATATCGTCACACAAGAGTAATGCAACACCTAATGACATGTTGTCAAGACGTCCTGCTGCATTTAAACGCGGGCCCAGTGCAAACCCTAAATCGGACGCCACTAACTGAGTACGATCTTTGTTAGCGATTTCCAGCAGCGCAGTGATCCCCGGACGACAACGCCCAGCGCGAATGCGACTTAAGCCCTGCCAGATTAAAATTCGGTTATTGGCATCCAGCGGCACCACATCGGCCACGCTGCCCAGCGCCACCAAATCCAGCAGCTCGGCCAGATTCGGCTCAGCTAATTGGCGTTCACTGAACCAATTGGCTTCACGCAGGCACGTACGCAGCGCCAGCATCAGATAGAACGCGACCCCAACCCCCGCCAGCGCTTTGGACGGAAACGCGCATTGCTCCAGATTCGGGTTCACAATGGCATCGGCATCCGGCAGGGTATCGCCCGGCAGGTGATGATCGGTAACCAGCACCTGAATACCGCGCCGATGCGCTTCTTCAATCCCACTATGCGACGAAATACCGTTATCCACGGTCATGATCAGCTCTGCGCCCAGCGCTTCGGCTTGCACCACCACTTCCGGACTTAAGCCATAACCATCTTCAAAACGGTTCGGCACCAGAAAATTGACCTTGTTCGCCCCCAGGCTGCGCAGTGCCAAGACGCTCAAGGCGGTACTGGTGGCCCCATCGGCATCAAAGTCACCCACAATCGTGATCTGACGCTCGGCCAGCATGGCCTGATACAGCAACTCCGTCGCCGCATCGACACCGTGCAGCAGACGATAATCCAGCATCCCTTTTACTGAGCGCTCCAGCTCTGGCATCGATTGCACGCCACGGCTGGCATAAATTTGCCGCAGCAGCGGCGGCTGCACGGCAGACAGGTGGGCGTCATCCACATGAGGACGCCGGCAAATCTCAACGTTCATCGCTTTCTCGGATCACATAACAGTAGAGAGGGAAAACCAGCCGGATAGCCGACTCAGTCTTACACCTAAGCATGGTGCGCATTGCCGATAGGACAATGCGCAGCCGAAGGGAGTTTATTTATACGCTTTCAGCACTTCCAGCAGGCCTTTCGGATCGCGATAGCCCGGCAGCAGATCGCCATTTGGCAACAAAATCGCTGGCGTGCCCTGCACCCCAAATTGGTGACCTAAAGTAAACTGCTGCGCAATCACCGATGCTTTGCTGTCTTGCGCCGGCACCTCTTTACCCGCCATAGCATCGCTAAAGGCTTGCTTGCGATCGGCGGCAGCCCAAATACCGGCCATTTGGTTGGCCGAGTTCGAGCCAATGCCGTAACGTGGGAAGGCCAGATAGCGCACGGTAATGCCCAGATCGTTGTACTCTTTCATCTCATCGTGCAACTTGCGGCAATAGCCACAGGTGGTATCGGTAAAGACGGTGACCACGTACTTCTGATCTTTAGCCTTGTACACGATCATCTCGTTGTCCATCTTGGCCAGTTGTTCCATCAGCAGCTGATTGGTCACGTTCACCGGCTGTTGGCCGGTCAGCTGGAACATCGGCCCTTGCAGGATAAACTCACCGTTATCGCTGACATACAGAACACCGCTGTCGCTGAGTACGGTTTTCATGCCCGCCAGTGGCGATGGCTTGATCTGCGCATTGGTGATCCCCAGCGCACTCAGTTTGCTTTGGATCTGAGCATCATCAGCCTGAGCACCCTGCCAGACAAACAGACTCAGTACAGCGGCAGCAGTAAACGTCTTTTTCATGTAAGTATCCTGTTTCCGTTATTCGGTGATGCCCGCACCAGCAGGCAGCTTAAAATTAAGCACGCGGATGATGCTCTTGATGCAGCTGTTTCAAACGCTCGGTAGCCACATGCGTATAAATCTGGGTGGTGGATAAGTCCGTGTGCCCCAGCAGCATCTGCACTACCCGCAAATCTGCGCCATGATTGAGCAGATGAGTGGCAAACGCATGGCGTAATACGTGCGGCGACAACTGTTCGCTATCAATGCCTGCGCGCACGGCGTAATGTTTTATGCGGTGCCAGAAAGTCTGACGGGTCATCCGGTTACCGCGCTGGCTCGGGAAAACCACATCCGAAGACTGCTCTCCCAGCAAGCTGGCACGGCCATAGGTCAGAAACTGCTCCAGCCAGTATAAAGACTCTTCCCCCATCGGCACCAGTCGCTCTTTGTTTCCTTTACCGATCACCCGTACCACACCTTGGCGTAGGCTCAGACTATCCATGGTCAACCCGACCAGCTCAGACACCCGCAGCCCACAGGCATACAGAAGCTCCAGCATGGCTTTATCACGCAGCTCCAACGGCAATTGCGGATCGGGCGCAGCCAGTAAACGCTCCACCAGCGCTTCGCTCAAATCTTTCGGCAAACGCTGCGGTAATTTGGGCCGCATCAAGATGGCGGTCGGATCATCGGCGCGCAATTTCTCACGATACAAATACTGGAATAACCGGCGTAATGCACTCAGTAAACGTGCGGTACTGCTGGCTTTGTAGCCCTGATCGACCCGCTCGGCCAACAGCGCCTGCAAATCCAGACTACTGACGCTCAGCAAAGAAGCGTTACTGCGCGCCAAACGCGCCAACAGCGGGTTGATGTCATGCCGGTACGACGCCAGTGTATTCTCCGACAGATTGCGCTCCATCCAGATGGCATCGAGAAATTGTTCAACCAGTGCGATATTTTGTAATGCGTGATCCTGCTGCACGGCTCCTCCTGTATCGGTATGGGGCTCTACGTTACCGCGCTGTGGCACAATGGCAAGCAAGATCTGCTACACTCGCGGCATTCACCACCCGGATACGGTATGTCACATGAAAATCGGCTTATTCTACGGTTCAACCACCTGCTATACCGAAATGGCAGCAGAAAAAATCCGCGATACGATCGGGGCAGAGTTGGTGACCCTGCACAATATTAAAGACACGCCACTGACCGATATGGCGCAGTACGATGCGTTGATCCTCGGCATTTCGACCTGGGATTTCGGCGAGCTACAAGAAGATTGGGCTACCCGTTGGGCGGAGTTCGACACCCCAGCGCAAACCGTCGCCCTGCAAGGCAAACTGGTCGCCTTGTATGGCTTGGGCGATCAGCTCGGTTACGGCGAATGGTTCTTGGATGCCCTCGGTATGCTGCATCAGAAAGTCAGCGCCTGTGGCGCCCGCAGCATCGGTTACTGGCCCGCTGAAGGCTATGAGTTCAGTGCTTCACAAGCCCTTACCGACGATCAGCAGCATTTCGTTGGGCTGGCGCTGGATGAAGAGAGCCAGTACAGCCAAAGCGATGAGCGTATCCAACGCTGGTGTGAGCAGATCCTCACGGAAATCGCCGAACAGCTGTAAGCGGCGAGCACCAAAACAAAAACGGCGCCCAAGGCGCCGTTTTGCATTCTAAACTTTCACTTTTTTTGGCTAGTAATTAAGCCGTTTGCACCTGTGAGGCTTGCTCACGAGCAGGCAACATCAGTGCCACTACCAACGCGATTGCGGTTGGCAGTACCCACGCCATGCTCTTGCTAAACAGTGGCAGGAAGCTCATCACCGACAGATTGACACCCGCCGCCACTGCCGCATCCATCAAGCTGAACACCAGTGCAACCCCCAGAACCAAGCGATAGCTCAGCGCTGGATTTCTCAGCCATGGGCGCACGAAAGTCAGCATCACCAGACCAATGGCCAGCGGATACAGCGCGTACAGTACCGGTACCGACAGGCTGATCAAGGTGCTCAAGCCAACGTTCGCTACCACTGCGCAGATAACCCCTAAGATCAGTACCCACTGACGATAGCTCAGTGCAGTCAGGCTAGAGAAGTAATCAGAGCACGCACTGATCAGGCCAACCGCCGTGGTCATACAGGCCAGAATAACGACTGCAGACAAGATCCACTGACCCGGCTGACCGAACAGAGCTTGTACATAAGCAGCAAAGATAGCGCCACCGTTATCCAGACCACCGGCAATCGCACCAGAAGTGGCCCCCAGACGGAACAAGGACACGTACACAAACGCCAGACCCGCCGCCGCAATCAGACCGGCAATGATCAAGTAGTTACAGGTTTGCTTGGTATCGGTGATGCCTTTGCTGCGGATCACATCCACAATCAGCATGCCGAACATCAGCGCCGCAAAGGTATCCATGGTGTTATAGCCATCCAAGAAACCTTTGGTAAACGGTGTTGCGATGTAATCGCCTTGCGCAGCTTCTACCACGCCTTGCGGCGCAACGACCACGGCAACCGCCAGCACCACCAGCAGCAGGAACAGCACCGGCGTCATCACTTTACCGATGCTGTCGATCAGCGCACCACGGCTCCACGACAGCGCCATCGCGATAGCAAAGAAACCGGCAGTCACCAGCATCTGCACCGTGGCATCCGGCGCAGCAAAATACGGTTTGAGCGCCATTTCATAAGCCACCAGACCGGTACGCGGCGCGGCAAACGCAGGACCAATCACGATGAACAGCAGCACGGAAGCAAAAGTACCGAACCCAGCCGGCAGATCGCGGGTCATGTTCGGCAGACCGCCGCCCGCACGGGCCACGGCAATAATCGAAATCAGAGGTAGGCCGACAGCGGTCGCCAAAAAGCCCAGGGTGGTATACAGCGCATGGTCACCTGCCAGTTGGCCAGCCAACGGAGGGAAAATAATGTTGCCTGCGCCCAAAAAGAAGGCAAAGGTCATCATGCCCAATCCCATCACATCTTGCCATTTTAATGTCTGCTTCACGGCAATACCTCTTATTCACAAAAGTCTGTCGGTCAACACATTTACCAGAATTCAGGCAACAGAAGGCAGTGGCGAAGAAATCACCATAAAAAACAGTCTGAATAATAAATTGGCTGGTAAACGTGAAAAGTAGTGATGCTTATTTGTCAGGATTCTGCGCCGTATCAGATCGGTAGTACACCCTGTCCGGCTGTTGATTAATTGTTAATCAGAATAACCCGCTATTTACTGTTCACTTACCAGCATCATGTATGATCCGCTTAGGCTGTGCAATGCGATCACATAAAAAGGTAAAAATCTTTTGTGAGATCCTGATAGTTGCAGTGATAACTTCCGTCATAGCTATTTATAACCAGTGTATTGTTCTGAGTTTTTTGGGGCGATAACCCAAATTCCAGCAGAATCCGTTGAGGTGCTTTCCCCTCGCGACCACTTACGCTTACATTTTGATAACAAAACCAGCCCTGTTGTTCCGCCGCACTTTGCAACGCCAAACCGGCGCTGTATGGCAGCACCAAACACAAGCGTCCGAGCGGGTTTAACAACGGCCGCGCGGCGTCCAGCAAGGCTTGGTGAGTCAAGGTATCGGTATAACGTGCTTGCTCACGCTGGTTATCACGGCAGGCTACCCCAGGGGTAAAATAGGGCGGATTGGAGACAATCAAATCGAACCGCTCGGCCGGCGCTTCGGCGGCCAGCTGCTGCAGCGGTAAGTGCTGAATCAGAATTTTATCCGGCCACGGCGATGCCGCGACATTCTCAGCCGCTTGCTGACAAGCATCGGCATCAATATCGATGGCGGTAATCTGTGTGTCAGATGGCGAGCGTTGTGCTAACATCAGCGCTATTAGTCCCGTTCCCGTTCCGATATCCAGAACCTTTGTCACGCCTTGCAGCGAAGCCCAGGCTCCCAGCAGGATCCCGTCCGTGCCGACTTTCATCGCGCAACGATCGTGTGCCACAAAAAACTGCTTAAAGGTAAAGCCATTACGTGGCAATGCTGCTCGCGACGGCGTTGCCGACGCATTAAGTGGCGCAGTGACAGGGGATGAGGATTTATCAGACATGGCAGACTCCGTATTGCGGGCTGCCAAGAATAGGCGAAATACATTAACGCGTGAAGGGGCGTGAAGCAAAACGCCGGCAAGGGTATAATCCCTTCCTCGCAAAAGAGGTGAACCATGGTAGCGACACAATTTTCCGAATTAGATCTTGATCCACGTCTTCTGGCTGCACTGAAGGACAAGGGCTACGAACGCCCAACCGCCATTCAGAGCGAAGCCATTCCTGCTGCCATGGAAGGCCGCGATGTAATGGGCTCGGCCCCTACCGGTACCGGTAAAACCGCCGCGTTTTTGTTGCCGGCGATCCAGCACCTGCTGGACTACCCACGTAAAAAGCCCGGTGCCCCACGCGTACTGGTCTTAACACCAACCCGTGAACTAGCTATGCAGGTCGCCGATCAGGCCCGTGAGCTGGCCGCCAATACCCATTTGGCGATTGCGACCATCACCGGTGGTGTGGCGTACTTGAACCACGCTGAAGTGTTCAGCAAAAACCAAGATATCGTGGTAGCGACCCCAGGTCGTCTGCTGCAGTACATCAAAGAAGAGAACTTTGACTGCCGTGCCGTTGAAATTCTGATCTTTGACGAAGCCGACCGCATGCTGCAAATGGGCTTCGGTCAGGATGCCGAGAAGATCTCTGCCGAAACGCGCTGGCGTAACCAGACCTTCTTGTTCTCCGCTACGCTGGAAGGTGATGCGCTGCAAAACTTTGCCGATCGTCTGCTGAACGATCCGGTGAAGATCGAGGCTGAGCCGAGCCGCCGTGAGCGCAAGAAGATCCTGCAGTTCTACTACCGCGCCGATAATCTGGAGCACAAGACTGCGCTGCTGGCGCACCTGCTCAAGCAAGACGATGTTACCCGCGCGATCGTGTTTGTGCGCAAGCGTGAGCGAGTTCGTGAGCTGGTGGATAACCTGCACCGTCAGGGCATTATTGCCGGTTATCTGGAAGGGGAAATGGCGCAGACCCAGCGTACCCGCGCCATTGATAAGCTGAAAAACGGCGATATCAAAGTGCTGGTAGCGACCGACGTCGCCTCCCGTGGTATCGATATCGATGACATCAGCCACGTGTTTAACTTCGACCTGCCACGCACCGCCGATGCTTACCTGCACCGCATTGGTCGTACCGGTCGTATTGGCCGTAAAGGTACCGCTATCTCGTTGGTCGAAGCGCACGATTTTGACCTGCTGGGCAAAATTACCCGCTACATCAACGAAGAGCTGAAGTACCGCGTGGTCGACGAATTGCGTCCACAGACCAAAGCGCCGAAGCACGAAGGTCGTAAAGGGCCATCGAAGAAACAAAAAGAGCGGCAGAAGAAAAAACGCGCCGAGAAGCTGGAGCAGAAGACGGAAGAGAAAACCAAAATCCGGGTTCGCGACAAGAAAAACATCGGTAAGCGTCGTCAAGCGAGCAGCGAAGAGAACGTGGCCGCGAAGCAAAAGCTGGAGGCCGCTGCACGCGCCGAGCGTAAACGCGCTCTGGCTGCACAACGCGCCGCCGAGGATGAGTACGACGATTAATCGGTCAACGTACCCCACATCCCCATACACAGCCCGCCTTGCGCGGGCTGTGTGCTATTTGGCGCTTGCTTGCATTAGAGCTTACGTGAATTAACGTTAGGGTGAACCCCATCCTAGCGCCATCACTCACTACCACTTACAGCTCCGCATCGCGGCGGAACACCCACTCCAATTCGGTGGACGCCTCTGGGCAGTACGCATAGCCCTCATAATCAAAATCTTTGAGCTGCTCAGGCTCGGTTAAACGCTCGGTGATGATAAAACGGCTCATCAGGCCGCGCGCTTTTTTGGCGTAGAAGCTGATGATTTTGTACTTACCGTTTTTGCGGTCTTGAAACACCGGCTTGATAATCGTCGCACGCAATTTGGCCGGTTTCACCGCTTTGAAATACTCATCCGATGCCAGATTAATCAGCACCGCATCGCCCTGCTCTTGCAAGGCCTGATTCAATGTCTCAGTGATCTGCTCGCCCCAGAATCGGTACAAATCGGCACCTGCTGGGTTGGCCAAGCGAGTCCCCATCTCTAAGCGATACGGCTGCATCAAATCTAACGGCCGCAATACGCCATACAGACCGGACAACATACGCAGGTGCTGCTGGGCAAAATCAAAATCCGCTTCACTAAATTGCTCGGCCTGCAAACCGGTATACACATCGCCTTTAAAGGCCAAAATCGCTTGCCGCGCATTCTCTGGGCTAAACGGCGGTTGCCATTCGGCAAAACGGGCCGCATTCAGGCCAGCCAGTTTGTCACTGATGCTCATCAAGGAAGCAATTTGTGCCGGAGTCAGCGCACGGCAGATGTCAATCAGCTCAGCGGCCGGTGCCAAGAGCGTTGGCTGGGTAAAACGGGTGGTAGCCAGCGGACTGGTGTAATCCAGCGTTTTGGCCGGCGAGATAACAATCAACATAGCGCGCTCATCCTCATGCGACAAAATAGGGCGACAGGCCACTCGATGCGCCTTACCGCGGCGAGCCTCAACACTCGCTCCAATCTGATAGGTTACTGTAACAAAAAAGCCACGCGGGGTTGAAGAACTCCCCGCGTGGCTTTTTCAATGGCTGCAATAGCTGAATCTGTTATTCGGCCATTTTACGCAGCGCGTCTGGATCATCCCAAATGCCCGGCTCAAGCTGGCTGTGCAGCTCAGGATACTTACGCACATCGAATACTGGCAATTTGCCAGAGTCGAGCTGTTCGTTGTAATCCTTGGCCAGCTTGATAGCGGTGCCTGACAGCAACAAGATAGCAATCAGGTTAGTCAGCGCCATCAGGCCCATAGAGATATCCGCCATCGCCCAAACAATTGGCAACTCGGCCACGGCGCCGAAAATCACCATGCCCAGAACCATGCCACGGAACATCAGCAGACGCTTATTGCCGTTATGCTCCAAGAATACCAAGTTGGTTTCTGCGTACGCATAGTTGGCGATGATAGAGGTAAAGGCGAAGAAGAACACCGCTACTGCGATGAAGATTGCGCCCCAATCACCCACCGCAGTCGACAGCGCACGTTGCGTCAGATCGATGCCGCTCATGCCCTGACCAGTTTCCAGCGTGCCGGAAGTCAGGATAATTGCCGCGGTGGCGGTACAGATAACGATAGTGTCCATAAACACGCCCAGCATCTGCACATAACCTTGTGAAGCTGGATGTGGCGGATACGGCGAAGCGGCCGCGGCGGCGTTTGGCGCCGAGCCCATACCGGCCTCGTTAGAGAACAGACCGCGTTTCACGCCGTTAATCATCGCTTGGCTAATGGTGTACGCCAAGGTACCGGCCGCCGCTTCCTGCCAACCGAACGCACTTTTCACGATCAGTGCAATCACATCCGGCAGCTTGCTGATGTTGATACCCACGACATACAGGGCCAGCAGCAGATAAACCAGCGCCATCACCGGCACAATCAGCTCTGCCACGCGGGCGATGGTGCGCACACCACCGAAGATGATCACCGCGGTCAGCACCACCAGACCAATCCCCACGCCCAGCTGCGGCACACCAAAGGCCACATGCATCGCTTGCGCAATGGAGTTGGACTGAACCGCGTTAAACACCAGACCGAAGGCGATGATCAAGAAGATGGAGAACAACACCCCCATCCGACGCATGCCAAGGCCCTTTTCCATGTAATACGCCGGACCACCACGGTAGTTGCCCTGATCATCTTTGGTCTTGTACAGCTGCGCCAACGTACTTTCGACGAACGCAGTCGCCATACCGATGAAAGCGACCACCCACATCCAGAAAATGGCACCCGGGCCACCCAGTGTCAGCGCCACGGCAACACCGGCCAGATTACCGGTCCCGACACGGGCGGCAAGACTGGTACATAAAGCTTGGAAAGAGGAGATACCGGAATCATCGGAACGACGGCTGCGACGCAAGATGGAGAACATATGACCGAAATGACGGATTTGCAGAAAACCCAATCTCAGCGTGAAAAACAGTCCAGCACCCAACAAGAAATAGATAAGCACCGATCCCCATAGGAGATCGTTAACAAACGAGATTAAGGCATTCACAGCAAACCCTCTGAAAAATAGTTATGAAATCAGATATTTAATATTAAAATTATTATAGTTGCTCCGTTTCTTCAGAGCTTATTTCTGCTGCCGTCACTGCAGTTGGCACTGCTGCGGAGCAGATTGTTCTGCCGTAGAACCAAAACAGGGTAACGGTGTATAGATAAAAAGGTCAATTTGCAATTGCTAACCAAACGATTGCGCAAAAATAAGATAGCATACACTGAAAATTGTTACAAAGATCACACCGGATAACCGTTTCCGCAAAAACCTCTGCCCTTACTCAGGTATGCCCCCACGTGCTATTATCACAAGCCAACCAGGAAGGATCTGCATATGCAATTGATGCCAGTGCAACACAGAGGTTGGGTCTGCCACCTCTTCTATTGTCTGCTGCCCTGACACCGACTGGCTTATGCAGCCGTGTACTGAATTATCCGGATAATCCGAGAACCGGTTTTTCCACGCACACCAACGTCGAGATAACTACAAATGGCTGACAAACTCTCTGCTCTACGCAAACTCACCACAGTTGTAGCGGACACTGGCGACATCGAAGCCATCAAACGTTACCAACCGGAAGATGCCACCACTAACCCGTCACTGATCCTCAACGCCGCCCAGATCCCGGAGTACGCGCCGCTGATCGATGATGCCGTTCGTTATGCCAAGGCACAGAGTCAGGATAAAGCCCAGCAAATCGTTGATGCCGCCGACAAACTGGCTGTCAACATCGGCCTGGAAATTCTGAAAATTGTTCCAGGACGCATCTCCACTGAAGTAGATGCGCGCCTGTCTTATGACACCGAAGCCAGTCTGGCTAAAGCTCGCAAGCTGATCCGTCTGTACAACGAAGCCGGGATCAGCAATGACCGTATTCTGATTAAACTGGCCTCGACTTGGCAGGGTATTCGCGCGGCAGAAATCTTAGAGCAAGAAGGGATCAACTGTAACCTGACCCTGCTGTTCTCCTTCGCTCAAGCTCGCGCTTGTGCGGAAGCCGGTGTGTTCCTGATCTCCCCATTCGTGGGCCGCATCATGGACTGGTACAAAGCCAACACCGAACAGAAGAGCTTTGCGCCGCATGAAGATCCGGGCGTCATCTCCGTGACCTCTATCTACAACTATTACAAGCAGCACGGCTACCACACTGTGGTTATGGGTGCGAGCTTCCGTAATATCGGTGAAATCACCGAGCTGGCCGGTTGCGACCGCCTGACTATCGGCCCGAACCTGCTGCAAGAGCTGGCGGAAGCCGAAGGCGAACTGCCGGTGAAACTGGCGTACCACGGTGAAGTTCTGCCGCGTCCTGCACGCATGACCGAAGCGGAGTTCTACTGGCAGCACAACCAAGATCCAATGGCCGTAGAAAAACTGTCTGACGGTATCCGTAAGTTTGCCGTCGACCAAGGCAAACTGGAGCAGATGATCGAAGCGCGTCTGTAATCGCCCAGTTGCTGTGCAACTATCTGCAAAAAGGTGCGTATATCGCACCTTTTTTGTTGCCGATCACAGCCCAGAAAATAATTCATCGCCACACAACAAAACCGTCACCAACTTGTTCTATTTTCAACCTTGCTGTGCTATTACCAAAACCGATTAACCACGTAGCACTAACACGTAGCGAGGTAACACCATGGAAGGGTATTTCTTCGACGAAACTGACACGAGTGAGAAAACTTCACGTGGAGGGAAACAGCAGAAGAAAAGGAAATGGCGTGAAATCGAAGCACTGAAAGACAAGTACCGCCTGCAACGCGAACTGAAAAGCATCGATATTCTGAACGACTACTCACTGGAAGACCTGCGTTTCTAAGCCCCTTTTCAGACCCGCCGCTGGCGGGTCTGCCGTTTCTCAGCATCTCTTAGCGTTTATCAACACAGAGTCTTGGCCACCCGCCGAAGCCTTAGCTCACCGCACTTTGTAAACGGGTCGCCAGCTGCACATATTGAGCAGTGATCGCATCGCCGAATAACGGATCGGCAGTTAACGGCTGTAATTGCCCCATCAACTGCTGCCAGTCCGCCGGTTGCAAGGTGGTTTTCAGCAAAGGAAAGATCTGTTGCTCTTCCAACACGATATGCTGACGCTGCAATGCAATGAAATAGCGTACTTTTTCCGTTAACAGCGCGGTTGGAATAATCTGGTCCGCCATCACCATCTGCAGCAGGGCATAAAACTGCTGACACGCCGCCGACAACATCTCATGGGCCTGTGCCAGTGACGCTATCTGCGCCGCCTCATCCGGATACTGGGTGCTGAAATAGGTATAAATCTGATCTTCGAGGCAGTGGTGGTGCTGTTCGGCATGTGGGATCAGGTACTCCGCCACATCGCGCAGCAGACGGTAATTTACCCCGTCGCCACGCTCTAGCCCGGCTAACTCTTCTTCCAGAACCGCCAGTAACCGGCTGATATTGGTATGCTCACGCGTCAACTGGGTCAGCAGCATGATCTTCTCCTTGTCCGTGGATATCGTCCTTGGCTTGGGGCCACACAGGACGCCCTTCCCTTCGCGATAGAAAGGCGGCGCTTGATGACCCAGACCACCGGTACTGACAATCCCCGCAGGCGCTGGTCTTCTCTGGCGTGTTATCCCCAATGCTCCTTGTTGTACCACTCTCGGCCAACACTGCTGAGGATAAATGCTGATTTTTTAATCAACCTCACACACTTGAAGTGACGCGTTTCAGCTATGCAACACGGCTCGCGCTTGTAGCACGTAGCTAACTCGATTTAGAGCACCGGTTGCCAGTCAATGGCCGGTAAATTTTGCTGTGCTAACAGCTGATTCGTTTGTGAAAAGTGGCGACAACCCAAGAAACCACGGTGTGCCGACAATGGCGAAGGATGCGGCGCCGTCAGCACATGGTGACGCTGACGGTCAATAATGCGGCCCTTTTTCTGGGCATGCGCGCCCCACAGCAAGAAGACCACTCCTTGGCGATGTTCGTTGACGGCGGCAATCACGCGATCGGTAAAGGTTTCCCAGCCCAACTTGGCATGCGAATGCGCTTGACCACGCTCCACGGTCAGCACGGTGTTGAGCAGCAACACGCCCTGATCGGCCCAGCTTTTCAGGTAACCGTGCTGCGGGATCTGAAAGCCCGCAATATCCTGCGCCAGCTCTTTGTACATATTGACCAGTGAAGGCGGCACCGGCACCCCTGGCAGCACCGAGAAACACAAACCATGCGCCTGATTGGGGCCGTGATACGGGTCTTGCCCTAAGATCACCACTTTTACCTGCTCAAACGGGGTGTAGCGAAAGGCATTGAATACATCGTGCTCCGGCGGATAAATCTCTTTCCCCGCCGCGCGCTCAGCCGCTACATAGGCCATGGTGTCCAGAAAATAGGGTTGCTGCTTTTCAGCGCCAATCACATCGCTCCAGTTCAGCTCGGGCATGTGCATCTCCACTCAGATAATCGTTAACAAGGCGTAAGCTTACCCCCTTCGCTACTGGCTTATCCAGCCTTGCACGCGCCTATCTGCGCCAGATCTGCGCTAAGGTCGCATTTTAGCGCCGGCGGTTTGGCGCAGTGCTGCGCTTGTTGCTAAACTGTTAACACCACTCCTCTGACTGTGCGTGAGGCAACTTATGTCGATGATCAGCGCAAAAGAGTTTGCTCACTGGCTGTTTGAGCGCTTTAAAAACAATAAACAAGGCGTCTACCTGACTCGTAAGGACATCAGCCAACTCAGCGGACGGACTAAATTCAGCGTGGACTTTGTGCACGACATTCATCATGAGCTGATGCCGCTCGGTATGGCCTTTGTGACTGACACCGCGCGCGAATACTTTTTCCTGCTTCCACTCTCCAATCAATACTGGCGCCATTCACTGGAAGAGCAGTATCAACACGACTTCTTAAACGTTCTGCAGTTCGACAAAATCGAAAAGCGCCAGCCATAAAACCGAATCCAGATCAATTTTCACATTTCAGCGC
Organism: Plesiomonas sp. PI-19; assembly: GCF_021368255.1. Classification (NCBI taxonomy): domain Bacteria; kingdom Pseudomonadati; phylum Pseudomonadota; class Gammaproteobacteria; order Enterobacterales; family Enterobacteriaceae; genus Plesiomonas; species Plesiomonas sp. PI-19. The sequence goes on along the minus strand of NZ_JAJNMQ010000001.1, from coordinate 196,814 downwards.
GCATCTCACGATGTGCGCGAGATCATTTTTATACATTTGAATAAACCTTACTTTGAATCAGGATATTGACATACATCAAACAAGGTCACACAATAACCATCAACAAAGGTTGTAAACTATCAACTCTTTCTATAATTACCTTGCGGGAGATCGCTATGATTACTGGGATTCAGATCACCAAAGCTGCCAATGATGCACTGCTGAACTCTTTCTGGTTGCTGGATAGCACCACCGGTGAAGCGCGTTGTGTATGCGCCAAGAGCGAATACGCTGAAGATCAAATCGTTCCAGTTAACGATCTGGGCGAAATCGAATACCGTGAAGTAGCACTGGACGTACAACCGACTGTACGTGTAGAGGGCGGTCAGCACCTGAACGTTAACGTTCTGCAGCGTGAAACGCTGGAAGATGCTGTTAATCATCCAGAAAAATACCCGCAGCTGACTATCCGTGTATCTGGTTACGCGGTACGTTTTAACTCTCTGACTCCAGAGCAGCAGCGCGACGTTATCACCCGTACTTTCACTCAGAGCCTGTAATTGGCAGCGGGAAAAATCCCCGCCGGATGTTCACATCCACTCTGATGCTTCTCTCCAGCAGGCGGTTTCTAACCGCCTGTTTCATTTACATGAAGTCTCCTGATACTCCCCGTAATTAGTCACAGAAATCTCTAATTCATTATGGTATTTTGTTTGATACAGCTACACAGTTCGTAACTGTTAGCAATAAAAAATATAGCCATTAGAATTTAGTACAGGATTCTTCTCATGAAACTTATCGCCAAGCTCATCGCCGGGATACTGGCCGGGCTACTCTTGGGCTTTTACGCCCCCGAATGGGTTATCCGCCTACTATTGACTGCCAAGTCATTGATCGGAGAACTGATTAACTTCACCATCCCACTGATTATTTTGTTCTTCATCACCAGTGGGATCGCCAGCTTGCCGCGTAACTCAGGGAAAATCCTGGGTAAAACCGTGATCTTGGCTTATGCCTCGACCATCGTGGCGGGTACCTGTGCATTCCTGATTGCCGGTCAGGTTATTCCACTGCTCGCCGAAAACGCAGTGAACACAGAAGCCGTTGCCAACAAGCTGACGCCGTTTATTCAACTGTCGATCCCGCCACTGTTTGGTGTGATGACCGCGCTGGCGACCGCTTTCCTGTTCGGGATCGGTATCAGCAAGACCCAGAATAAAACCCTGAAAGAAGCCAGTGATGGCGGCCGCGATATCATCGACGGTCTGCTGGCCAAGGTGATCATTCCAGTACTGCCGTTCTACATTGCCGGGGTCTTTGCCGAAATGACCATCGAAGGCACGGTATTCACTACCCTGAAAACCTTCGGAATCGTGCTGGCACTGGCCATCGTAATGCATTGGCTGTGGCTGACCGTGCTGTATGTCGGCGCAGGGATCATCTCTGGTCGTTCACCACTGTTCCTGCTGCGCACCATGCTGCCAGCTTACTTCACCGCGGTCGGTACCATGTCTTCTGCCGCCACCATTCCGGTCACTCTGCGTCAGACCAAAGCGATGGGCGTGAACGAAGGCGTGGCGAACTTCACCATCCCACTGTGCGCCACCATCCACCTGTCAGGCTCCACCATTACACTGGTAACCTGTGCTACTGCGGTGATGTATCTGGCACAGCACATGGATATCCCAAGCCTGATGACCATGTTGCCGTTCATTCTGATGCTGGGGATCACCATGATTGCTGCACCAGGAGCTCCGGGTGGCGCGGTGATGTCAGCACTGGGGCTGCTGGGTTCAATGCTGGGCTTTACCGAAGCGCAACTGGCGCTGATGATTGCCCTGTATCTGGCACAAGACAGCTTCGGTACCGCCTGTAACGTAACCGGTGATGGCGCCATCAGCCTGCTGGTCGATACTGGGTTTGAAGCGGAAACCGAAGCCAGCAACAAGCCTGCTGAAGCCTAATTGATGCTCAGTTAAGCAAACCATGCATAACCGGCACGGATGCCAGCTCAACTCACACACGCTGTACCGTTATCTGACGTACAGCGTGTGTTGTTTATTGTTGCTCCTGTCCGGTTGCGCCGCACCACTCAAACCGACCACTTGCACCCCACGTCTGACCCTACATTTGCTGTACCCATCCGCCAGCGCGCAGGCCCTCACCTATCGCAATCCCGAAGGCGAGCAGTTATACCTTTCGCCGACACTGCTGCAATGCCAGCACATTGATGATGTGTTTTATATCTATTCGATGGATGGCAGCGGGCCGACACTGCGCCTTGACCTCGCGCCGCAAGGGCAAGCGATTCTCTCGCAGCAAACCAGTGAACACGTGCGTGGCAATTTAGCGATTTTGATTGATGGCCAACTGCTGGCAACGCCCATTATTCAAATGCCGATTGATGGCAACTCACTCCTGATTAATGGCATCAATGATGAAGTGGTGGCCAAATCATTGGTCAGTAGCATGAAAGCGCAGAGCAATATCGGTCGTTATCAGGTTTCCGCACATCGGCGCGCCGAAACGCCGGTACTGTTTCAAGCCGGCATGCAATTGCAGCCTCTGATAGCACAAACCACGCTTCCTACGTCCACTGATGTTGAAGCTGAAGCCTCGAATCCAGACAAATCCCCTCGCGCGGCGCAAACGGCTGACTTAGCCGTAGCCGACACGACCGAGCCAGACCACCAGCGCCAAGCGCCGAGTGCCAACCATGAAGCGCAATTAGGCATAGCGCTGAACAAGGCCGAATTGCTGCAACAAACGCTGCCTAAATTACGGGCCATGAATAACAGCAATTACACCATCCAACTGCTGGCCACGCGTAACTACCCGATCGCACAAGCCTTACTGCAAGAGCCGGGGATCAAAAGCCCACTCTATCTGTATCGCACTTGGCGCAGCGGCCAAGACTGGTATTTGGTGGTCACCGGTGAATTTGCCACCCTGAGCGAAGCGCGCAGCGCGGCAACCAGCGAAAAAATGGCGCAGCTATACCACGATGCGTGGGTCAAAAGCGTACGTAAAGTGCATCAAGAGCTGAACGCTAATGCGCCCAGCGCGGCCAAAACCAACACGCCACAAAAGAGCGCAACACCCGCTAGCCGAAAATCAGTCACCCATAGCGCAATCCCCACCACCGCCGCACGCTAGCGCGCACCGGCGCGATATTCTTGCCCATAACGTCAACACTGAAATATCAGCTCCTTTTTAGTCCCCGCCCCAAAACCAAAAAAACAAAAGTAAGCTTAGGCATAAAAAAACCGCCTCCCAAGGGAGACGGTCTTCATAGCGACAGCTACATCGCTGTTCACGCAGCAGCCGAGTAGCGCAATAGCAAAGTAAAAACGCGTTTTATCCCGCTCGCTTATGCCCTGCTAACAGCCAGCACTTACAACAAATGCTGCTGTAACCACTGCTTTAATGCAGCGAAATCCGCAGGCATGGCCTGCGACAGCAGTGGCAATTGCGCGCGCTCGGCCAATGCTGGCGGCAGGTCAATGTCGCGCGCCAAGATAGCTTCAACACTCTCTTTAAACTTAGCCGGATGCGCAGTACACAAAAAGACGCCAGTTTCGCCCGGACGCAACTGCTCCGACAGCACTTGATAGGCAGTGGCGCCGTGCGGCTCACACAGATAACCTAACGCATCCAGTGTGCGCAGCGTGTCGCTGACCGCCTCATCACTAACCGCGCCATAGGCCAACAGCGGCATCTGACACTCTTTGCGACGATACAGCTCTTCAATGCGCGGCCAGTTGTTTGGCCGGCTCACATCCATCGAGTTAGACAACGTGGCAACTGTCTCACGCGGTGCCCACTCTTTGGTAGCCAGATAACGCGGGACGGTATCGTTGGCATTGGTAGCTGCAATAAAACGTTTTACCGGCAGCCCCATCGCTTGAGCCAGCAAACCGGCGGTTAAGTTACCAAAGTTTCCGCTTGGCACCGCCACCACCAACTGATTGCGCGCCGCCTGCGGCAACTGCGCCACCGCTTCGAAGTAGTAACAGATTTGCGCCAGCAAGCGGCTGATGTTGATGGAGTTTGCCGAATTCAGGCCAATCGCCTGACGCAGCGCTTCATCATCAAATGCTTGTTTCACTAAGGCTTGGCAAGCATCAAAATCGCCATCCACGGCCAACGTGGAAATATTGCCGCCCAGTGTACAAAACAGTTTTTCCTGCAGCGGACTGATCTTGCCTTGCGGATACAAGATCACCACTTGGATCTGCTCGATGCCGGCAAAAGCATGCGCCACTGCTGCACCAGTGTCTCCTGAGGTCGCGGTCAGGATGGTGATCTTTTCATCCCCCGCCACTTCAGCCAACACCTGCGCCATAAAGCGGCCACCGAAGTCTTTAAATGCCAGCGTCGGGCCATGGAACAGCTCCAGCGCATAAACCGAGTCAGACACCTGCTGCAGCGGGAGCGGGAAATCAAAGGCCGTCGCCACCATCTGCTGCACCTGCTCCGGCGTCAGCTCATCGCCAATCAGGCGACTTAAAATACGCGCACTACGCTCGACAAACGGCAATGCCAACAGCTCATCGATATTGGCCAATAGCGGCACATCAAACGGGAAAAACAGCCCCTGCTGGCGACCCAATCCCTGACGCACCGCCTGTGCGAAGCTTACCTGCTCGTTGTGATCCTTGATGTTATACAGTTTCATGCGTTACCCCAGTATGCGTGCCCCTGCCCGATCCATGCGGCAGATATGGACAAATCCTTCGTCATTTTGCAGATAGTTATCACTTAACCAGCGCGCGACACGGCTGGCCACCGCGTAATCGGCGCACACCGAGAACAGGGTTGGACCAGAGCCAGAAATGCCGGTCGCCAGCGCGCCGCAATCGCGCGCCTGACGGCGCGCTTCGGCAAAGCCTGGCAATAGCCGCTCACGATACGGCTCGGCAATCACATCTTTGATCATCTGCGCAGCCAGCCGTGGCTGATGGCTGTAACAAGCATGGATAAACCCAGCCAGATGACGACCATGAGCAATACAATCTTGGCGACGGTATTGCGCCGGTAAAATTGCGCGCGCTTCCGCAGTCGATACCTTGATGCCCGGATAGGCCATCACCCAGTACCACTCGTCAAAACAAGGCACTGACTGACTGATGATCCCCATCTCTTCCAGCATCAGCTGCAAGCCGCCCAAATAGCACGGCGCCACGTTATCGTAGTGCACGCTGCCGGAGATGCGTCCTTCCAGTTCGCCCATCATGGCCAGCATGGCATGTTCGTCAAACGGGCGGTCATGCCACTCATTGAGCGCCACCAGCGCCGCCACAATCGAGCAAGCACTGGAGCCTAGCCCCGAGCCAATCGGCATGTTCTTTTCCAACACCAGCCGCACCGGTTTGACCTTGCCGCCTTGTAAGCGCAGGCGCTCACTGAACAGCACCCAGCACTGATAGACGATATTTTCCTGCGGATTAACCGGCAATTTATCGACAAACCGCCCGCGACACGCCAGCTCAAACGGTTCGCTGCAAGCCTCGGCACTGACCACATCCCCGAGCAAGGTACCGTCCACCGGACTGACCGCCGCGCCCAGCACATCGAATCCGACACTCACATTCCCAATCGAGGCCGGGGCATACACTTTGATTCCCATCTTAGACTCCCCGTTTCCACGGCAGGGTACGCAGCAGATCGGCGAAGATCCCGGCAGCGGTCACATCGTTGCCCGCGCCATAGCCACGCAATACCAGTGGTAGCGGCTGATAATAGCGGCTGTAAAACGCCAGCGCGTTCTCGCCATCTTTGACTTTAAATAACGGATCATCGGCCCCCACCGCCTGAATTTCAGCGCGGCACTGACCTTCTTCAATGACCCCAACATAGCGCAGCACTTTGCCTTCACTGTTGGCGGCCGCCACTCGCGCGGCAAACTCCGCATCCAACTGCGGTAAACGCGCCATGAACGAGGTGGTATCGCCACTGGCATCGAAACTGGCTGGCAACACGCCTTGCACCTGAATATCGCTCAACTCCAGTGGGTAACCGGCTTCACGAGCGAGGATCAAAAGCTTACGCGCCACATCCATCCCCGAGAGATCATCGCGCGGATCTGGCTCGGTATAACCGTTTTGGCGCGCCAGCGCTGTGGCCGCCGACAGGCTCATGCCCTCTTCCAATTTACCGAAGATAAATGACAAGGAGCCTGACAACACGCCGCTAAAGCGGCTCAACTCATCACCGGCATTGAGCAAGTTTTGCAGGTTTTCAATCACTGGCAAACCCGCGCCGACGTTGGTTTCATACAGAAACTTACGACGGCTGCTTTGTGCGGTACGGCGCAGCAAACGGTAATAATCGAGCGATGACGTATTGGCTTTCTTGTTCGGGGTGATGACATGGAAACCGGCTGCCAAGAAATCGGCATACTGATCGGCAATTTTCTGATCTGAAGTACAATCCACAATCACCGGATTGAGCAGATGATACTGATTGACCACCCGGATCAGGCGGGCAAAGGAATAAGGCTCATTGGCGGCGCTGATTTGATCGCGCCAGTGCTCCAGCTCAATGCCATTAACATCCAACAGCATTGAGCGTGAATTGGATAAACCGCAAACCCGCAGCTGAATATTTTGCGCCAGCAAACGTGGCTGCTGACGGCGAATTTGCTCGACCAGCGCGCCACCAACACCACCGACGCCGATGATAAACACATCCAGCACCTGACGAGAGTTAAACAGCGCCTCATGGCAGGTCCGTACCGCTTCGGTGACCTTCTCATCGGCAATCACCGCGGAGATAGAGCGCTCAGACGAGCCCTGCGCGATCGCCACGATATTGATGTTGGCCTGTGCCAGCGCAGTAAAAAAGCGCGCTGAGATGCCACGCGCAGTGCGCATCCCATCACCGACCACCGACACCACCGCCAGTTTTTCCTGCACATCTAACGGCTCTAACAGACCATTTTTCAGCTCCAGATAAAACTCATCGTTCAGCGCACGGCGCGCTTTGGCTAACTCGGCTTGCGGCACACAAAAACTGATGCTGTATTCAGAAGACGACTGGGTGATCAGCACCACGGAGATCCCCGCGCGTGACATCACCGAGAACACCCGTGCCGCCATGCCGACCATGCCTTTCATGCCAGGGCCTGACACGTTCAGCATCGCCACATTGGATAAGTTAGTGATGCCTTTGACTTCCAGCTGCTCGGCGCCACTTTCTGCGCCAATTAAGGTGCCTTCGGCTTGCGGATTGGCGGTGTTTTTAATCAGGCACGGGATCTGGAACTGAGCAATCGGTAAAATGGTACGCGGGTGCAAAACCTTCGCGCCAAAGTACGACAGCTCCATCGCTTCCGGATAGGACATGGATTTGAGCAAACGCGCATCCGGCACCAAACGTGGGTCGCAGGTATACACACCATCGACGTCAGTCCAAATTTCGCAGCACTCGGCACGCAAACAAGCGGCCAGTACCGCGGCGGAATAGTCGGAGCCATTACGCCCCAGCACCACCAGCTCACCTTTTTCATTGCTGGCGGTAAAGCCCGCCATCAGCGCCACCGCGCCTTGCGGAATAGGATCGGCCTGAAAACGGGCGGTCGATACCTCAATATCCACAGTCGATTCCAGATAGCCACCGCGCGCCAGCAGTTTTTCCACCGGATCCAACACCTTAACCGGATAGCCACGCGCCACAAACAGCGCGTCCATAATGGCAATCGACATCTTCTCGCCACGGCTGATAATGCTGGCATTGATGCTATCTGGGCACTGCCCCAGCAAGCTGATCCCATGCAGTAGCTGGCGCAAATTGGCAAACTCGCGCGCCAACATGCTCTTGACGCTCTCCAGCGCAAACGCTGGCAACTCGGCATGCAGTCCCTGCACTAAATCGGCAAAAATCTGCTCGGCATCATTGAGGTTCGGTTGGATATCCTGACCGGCCACGGTTTTATCAATCATGGCCACCAGATGGTTGGTGATTTTGGCTGGAGCCGATAACACCGCGGCGACCTGCCCCTGCTGGGCATTGCTCTCGATGATATCAGCGGCACGTGCAAACCGTTCGGCATTGGCCAGAGAAGTGCCACCAAATTTCAATACCCGCATCGTTGTACTCCCTTTACAAGTCCATCTCCGTTACCGTATCGCTCAGGATAACGGTTCCGTTAACTTTATGTTTTGCCGTGTTATGCAGGGCGATCACGCTCTGACATGTAACAGCAAACAATCCATCGTATCCATTCCGTGTTACCGCATGACACCGAGTCGCGCTGTGAAAACGGGTAGCAAAAAAAAGGCCCGTTCCGGTGAGGGTAACGGGCCTGGATATCTGATTTGCGCGCGTCAGCCAGCCCCGTTACCGATGGTGGTAATGGTGGTGGTTGTAATCGTAATCAGGGTAACCAGCTGAGCGTTCATCATAGTATTACGTCTTCTCGTTGTAAGCTGTCGTAAGAGAACTGTTGTTGGTGATCCGTGATTGCCATAGCCTGCTAGGCAGACTTTTCGCGCAGTCGTGACTCTATTGGTTAAAGCAAAATTGCGCTAAAGTCAATCAATCGGCTGATTTTCTCTCCGCAGCCACCACTCAATCCACACCAGTAATAGCCATTTTCACCGGATAAAATCCTGCCAGCTTTAGCTGAATCGGTTAATTCGAGAAACCCACAGCGCCAATCTGATAATTACGCGTTGTTTTTCGGCGCGAGCATTTTTTCGATATCATGCAGCAAGGTGTGCAGCATCGCGGTATCGCGCTGAGCCAACATCCCCAAGCGCTGATCCAGCCAATCGGCCAGTTTCTGATCGTCGGCCACCTGCAAGGTTTGCAGTAAACGCTCGACGCGGGCGCGTAAGGCGGTTAACTGCCCCGCATCGGTCGGGGTTTCTTGCTCTTGCTGCAACTGATTTAACTGCGACAACTGATAGCAGTACACCATCACCGCCTGTCCCAAATTCAATGAGGGATAATCGGCCTGCATCGGCACGCAGGTCAGGATATCGGCCAGTTCTAACTCGTCATTGGTCAGGCCGGAGTCTTCCCGCCCGAAAACCAGTGCTGCGGAGCCCATCCACTGCTGCTTTTCTTGCAGTTGCGTCAGCACTTCAGCGGGGGTCGCGTAATAATTGAAGCGACCGCGCTCACGCGCCGTGGTTGCTACCACCAATTCCACATCCGCCACCGCGTCGGCCAGCGTGGCATACGTACTAGCCTCGGCAAGGATTTCTTGCGAGCCATGCGCAACCCATCCGGCCGCCGGCTGACGATGGGCATCACTGTTCACGATGCGCAGTGAGCTAAACCCCATGGTTTTCATCGCCCGTGCTGCCGCACCCACATTTTCTGCCCGCGCGGGCTCTACCAGTACGATATGAAACTGCATTGTTTTGTTCCTGATTCATTCACCGCCGGCAACTGTAACGAGTTTAGCCAGAAATGCAATTTCCCCCAGTTGCGCATTGGTTAAAAGATCGCCATAGTGAATCCATGCAGTGCATATATTCACCTAAATAAAAGCACGGACGATCGCCCGCAATGAGCCAGCACCGCGATGCGACATCAGCTGGTCAGAGAACAGATCGCAACAGGCAGAAGGAATGGCATGATGACCTCGGCACTGGAACACCTGATCGCGCATACGATCCTGCAAGGATTCGATGCCCAATACGGACGCTTTTTAGAGATCACCGCCGGTGCCCAGCAGCGCTTCGAACAAGCCCAATGGGCCGCGGTGCAAGACGCCATGAAGCAGCGGATCAATTTGTACGATCATCATGTCACCTTGGCCGTCGCTCAGCTCAAAAGCATGACCGGCAACCTGTATACCGATGCTCACTTTGTGATGCGGGTCAAACGTGCCTACGAAGATTTGCTGCACGACTATCCGCGCTATGAAATTGCTGAAAGTTTCTTTAACTCGGTGTATTGCCGCATCTTCTCGCACCGCAACCTCAATCCGCATAAGCTGTTTGTGTTTAGCTCACAACCGGCGCGCTTTGATCTGCCGCAGCGCCCATTAGACAAAAGCTATCCACTGACCGAACAGTCAGGCGCTAGCGTCAGCACGCGCCTTGAACAGGCATTGGCGCAATTGCTGAATGACACCCCGTTTACCCTGCCATGGGAAAACCTCACGCGGGATATCGAGCAGCTGCAGCGCCGGCTGCGCGCACGTTTTCGTGAAGAGGCGCTAGCACAAGCCAGTCTGACCATGCTGCGCGAACCTTTCTTTCGCAATAAAGCCGCTTACCTGATTGGCCGCATTGAATGGCCGGATGCGCCGCCCACGCCCCTCATCCTGCCGATTCACCATAACGAAGCCAGCGGGATATTTGTGGATACCTGCCTGACCGAGTTTGACGAAGCCAGCATTGTGTTTGGTTTTGCCCGCTCTTACTTCATGGTGTATGCCCCCGTGCCTTCTGCGGTTGTGCGCTGGTTACACACCATTTTGCCAGGCAAAAGCCACGCTGAGTTGTACACCGCCATCGGCTGTCAGAAGCACGGGAAAACCGAGTTTTACCGCGAATATCTGCACCATCTGGAGCACTCGGACGATCCTTTTATCATCGCCCCCGGCGTGAAAGGGATGGTGATGCTGGTGTTTACCCTACCCTCCTATGACACGGTGTTTAAGGTGATTAAAGATCAGTTTGCACCGCAAAAAGAGATGAACCGCGAGATGGTAAAAGCCAAGTACCGCTTGGTAAAAGAGCACGATCGGGTCGGGCGGATGGCAGATACCCAAGAGTATGAGAACTTTATCCTGCCACGCGATCGGGTCTGCAGCGAGCTGCTGGATGAGCTGCGCCGTGAAGCGCCTTCGCAGTTGGAGGAAAACGGTGACCAGCTGATTATCCGCCACCTGTACATGGAGCGACGCATGACGCCGCTGAACCTCTATCTGGAGCAGGCCAATGACGAGCAACTGCGCGCCGTCATTGAAGAGTATGGCAGCGCCATCAAACAACTGGCCGCCGCCAACATCTTTCCCGGCGATATGCTGTTCAAAAATTTCGGCGTCACCCGTCACGGTCGCGTGGTGTTTTATGATTACGATGAAATTAACTACATGACGGAGATGAATTTTCGCGAAATCCCCCCACCACGCTATCCGGAGGATGAGATGTCGGCTGAGCCGTGGTACAGCGTCGGGCCGAACGATATTTTCCCTGAGGAATTCCGTACGTTCTTGTGTATCAACCCCCAGATTCGCCAGATCTTTGAAGAACTGCATGGGGATCTGTTTGAAGCGCGTTACTGGCGAGAGATCCAAGATAAGATCCGCCACGGCCACATTGAAGACGTCTTTCCTTATCGCAGAAAGTTACGCTTCTCGCGAAATTAAAAAAGTTCCGCTATTAAACGGATATTTTGTCATTTTTTAGCCATACTGAGAGACACGCAGCAAACCGGCGTGGTAAAAGCGGACACACTATTGGCGCACGGTTTTCGTGCGAGTCTTTGGCTATTTACATGAATAGTCGTTATACGCCACAGGGAGAGGCTATGTTGTCATTGTCATCATTGCTGCTACACGGCCGCCACGCCAATCCTCTTCGCGTGATGCGACTCTCCCTGCGCCAAGCGTTATTGGCAAGCGTGAGTGCCACTTTACTGCTGAGCACGCCAGCGCATGCGCTGTCGATGGCCGATATCTCGGTGCGTCCGTATTTTGATGCCGGTAACGAAATGACTGCCTTTGATGAATGGCACGTGGCCAGTGGCGTCAGCGTCAGCATTACCCCGGAATGGCAATGGTTTATTGCCAACCAAGTCGGTACCTCGCAAACCGCCGCGCAAGCCTATAATGGCGGAGATACCGGCGCGGCCAACAGTAATGGGGTGGTCAGTGGGGTAAGCTATCAATGGAGTCAGAATCTGCGCTTGGAAAGTCGTATTGGCCGCGAAAATCGCCCCAATGCCCAACAAAGCAGCATTGCCTTTGGTAGCGCCTTGAGCCTGACCCGCTCTTTGGCCGTCAAAGCGGGGATGAATGTGCAAACCACCACCTTACCAAGCAATCCGCAAACCGATGTGCAGCTCGGTCTCGGTCTGGGCGTAACTTTTTAAACGCCATCTCGATAAACATCCACGCGTAAAACCTTATGTATCAAACAAATCAGTGAGCACCTAGCAATCTTGGCGGCTCACTGACTGTAAGTTGTGGGTTGTGGATGGTAGGGTGTGGTTGCGGATGCGCGTTATAACGTCGGATCGGTATTGCTTGGCGGATTAGCCGCTTGCATACAAGGCAAACAGCGCAAATTCAGCTCTTCACGGGCAATGGCAATGCCGTTCAAATCTGCATACAGCCAATCGCCGGGATGAATGCGGATCCCCTGAATCTCCACGCTGATGCCCAGCTCGCCCAAGCCTCGTTTATCGGTTTTCACAGGACAAGCTCCGAGCGCTTGGATCCCCAAAGGCAACTGCGCCAGCTCCCCCACATCACGCACTGCGCCAAACACCACAATACCGGCCCAGCCATTGGCAACCGCTTTGTGCGCCAGCTGATCGCCTAACAAGGCGCGGCGCAATGAACCCGCCCCGTCGACCACCAGCACCTGTCCATAGCCAGGTTTAGCCACCAAATCACGCACCAGTGAGTTATCTTCCGGGCAACGCACGGTCACCACAGGGCCAAAAAAGATGGCGCGCCCGCCATAAGAGCGAAACCACGGCGGTAACACAGTCAGTGACTCAGCGTACACATCGCATAAATCAGGTAAAAGATCCAACATCGTCCGATCCTTCTGTTATCCATCATCTAAACTTTATTAACATACGCGATCTTTTTGGCTAAATCTGTGTGCCGCTCCACTGGCGGCAAAAATCCCTGTTAACAATTAACTGATAATCCGCACAGATCGATAAACAGTTTATTGATAAATAATGATATTTTATAAAACATTGCAGCCAGTAGCAGACAGATCGGCTAAACTTGACATATATCAAGCAAATTTACGTTATTTCAACTAGTCTGACATAGCCCATTGTTATAAGGCTGTTACATAGATAGAATATTGCGCACCTAGAAGGTATCCTGCCATTAAGAGTCATTGACGACATCTGCGGTGTTACGGCGAGCATCAGTGCCGCATCGCTCCTAAGGAAGGCGCAAGCAGTTGAATTCTACGTTAATTCCTGTGCATTGATTCGTAAACACTTACCGATAAAATATGTTAAGTTTTAATGCACAACATTGCACAACAAGATTCATATTTTTGGTATTGTCTTAGGTAGCATACATGCAAACCCCGCACATTTTGATCGTCGAAGACGAGCTGGTCACTCGCAACACTCTGAAAAGTATTTTTGAGGCCGAAGGCTATATCGTTCACGAAGCCAACGACGGCACCGAAATGCATCAGATGCTGTCTGACCACGATATCAGCCTGGTCATTATGGATATCAACCTGCCGGGCAAAAATGGCTTACTGCTGGCGCGCGAACTGCGTGAGCAGGCCAATATCGCACTGATGTTCCTGACCGGACGTGATAATGAAGTCGATAAGATTCTGGGTCTGGAAATCGGCGCTGATGACTACATCACCAAGCCATTTAACCCACGCGAGTTAACTATTCGTGCCCGTAACCTGCTGTCTCGTACCATGAACATCGGTGGTGGCAGCGAAGAGCGTCGTCTGGTGGAAGAGTACTGCTTTAACGGCTGGACTCTGGACATCAACAGCCGTTCTCTGGTTAGCCCGGCTGGCGAGCAGTTCAAACTGCCACGCAGTGAATTCCGTGCCATGCTGCACTTCTGTGAAAACCCGGGCAAGATTCAGTCGCGTGCCGAGCTGCTGAAGAAAATGACCGGTCGTGAACTGAAGCCGCATGATCGCACCGTTGACGTAACTATCCGCCGTATTCGTAAGCACTTCGAATCCGTGGCAGATACGCCGGAAATCATTGCCACCATTCACGGTGAAGGTTACCGCTTCTGCGGCGAGCTGGAAGAGTAATTCCACGCCTACGTAATTGACCAACAAAAACAGGGCCATCGGCCCTGTTTTTTTATTGCGCATTTTTTAACTACATATAGCGATACTACATATCGCCCACTACATTTTTTACTGCATCTTGTTGGCTGCATATCGCTAGTGTGTTGGTTAACCTTAACCGACCCATATACTTAGCGCGGCTTTTTGCCCTGCTCTGCGGGCGTTTGGCTTTGCAGCCAGCCGCGCAGTAACTGCACGTCATTACGCCACTCACGATGGATCTCATCCACCCAATCCGCCACATTGTCCCACCACGCCGGCAGATCCGGTGATTGTGCCTGCTGCGCCAATTGCTGAATATGTTTAAGCCCCACTGAACCTGCGGCGCCTTTGATCTTGTGCGCTTCCGACACAATGCCTTTTTGATCCTTGGCGGTCATGTTGGAGTCGAGGATCGCCAGATAATCTGGCATCACCTTCTCAAACAAGTCCAGATTGCTCAGCATCAAGGTTGGCCCCACCAACTCCAGATATTGCTCGAGCATGGTCAGATCTAACAAGGCCGACGGTGCCGGCGCGGCTTTGTCATCGGCTGTCGGCGTTGGCTGCGGAGCACTGACTGGCAGCTCTGCTGGCTGCGGTAACTGACGTTGCAACATCGCCTGCAGCGCCTGTACTGACAGCGGCTTACTCAGCGCATCATCCATCCCACCAATCAAGTATTCGCTCTTGTCTTTCAAGACATTAGCGGTCAAGGCCACCAATGGCGGCAACTGGGTATAGGTTTCACGCCAGCGCCGAGCGATATCAAAACCGGTCATATCCGGCAGCTGAATATCCAGCAACACCAAGTCATAACGCGATGGATCAAACAGTGAAAACGCGTCGGCGCCGGTCATCGCCACATCCAGTGTGTGTCCCAACTTTTGCAGTACCGAGCGCGCCACAATGACGTTCAGCTCAATATCTTCGACCAGCAGAATGTGCAATGGCCGTTGCACACACTCCGCCACCGGTGCATCTTCCGGCTGCGCCGCCGCCAGCTCACGCACGGTGACAGTCAGGGTAAAGCAAGTACCCTTGCCTTCTTCACTGGTGACTTGAATATCACCGCCCATCATCTGCGCCAACTTGCGAGATACCGCCAATCCAATGCCGGTACCGGTTGGATTAAGCCGCCCATCTTGGCCTTTGACCTGATAGTACATGGCGAAAATCTTATCCAACTCGGCAGCCGGAATACCAATGCCGGTATCCTGCACCGCAAACGACAAGCGGGTTTGCGCCGCGTCCCGCTCGGCATGCACGCTGACAGTCACCCCCCCTTCGCGGGTAAATTTCATCGCGTTGCCCACCAGATTCCACAGGATCTGACGCAAGCGGGTGCCATCGGCCTCAATGCAATCCGGTAATGGTTCATGCCGGATCAACTGGAATTTCAGCCCTTTTTGTTCAGCCTGCAAACCGGAGAGGTTTTCCAGATCGCTTAATAAGCCGGTGAAGTCGACCGGTTTAGCGGCCACATCCAGACGACGACGATCGAGTTTGTCCATATCGATGATGTCATTGAAGATATGACCTAAGGTGATCGCACTTAAGTGAATGGTTTTCAGATATTTTTGCTGCTCCGGACTCAACTCGGTATCCAGCAAGATCCGACTAAGACCCACAATCCCGTTCAGCGGGGTACGCAGCTCATGACTGATTGTAGAGATAAAGGTGGTCTTATCGCGGCTGGCTTTTTCTTGCGCCTCTTGATAACGCTTACGTTCGGTAATATCGCGCCCGAAGCCCATCAGGCCGCAGCGCACGCCATTACGGTCATAAAACGGGACTTTACGCAGCTCGAAACAGGCTTTGCGCCCATCGGGATAATCCAGCCACAGCTCATAAGTCAGCGGCATATTGTGCTGGAACACATTGGTATCGGTTTCCACCACTTTGGCCGCGATATCTTTGCTGTACACCTCCCATGCCGTCAGACCAATTAGCTGCTTTTCACTCTTACCGGTGAGCAGCTCCATCGCCCGATTACAACCAGAGAACTGGCCATTTTCGTTGCGGTAATACACCAGATCGGGGGAGGCATCGAGAAACGAGCGTAACAGCGCACTTTGCTGGGCCAACTGGATTTGCGCCTGTTCACGCTCGAACACTTCGTTTTCCAGATCTTCAATGGCCAGCTGCCGCGCATGCTCAGCCTTGCAGCGCTCTTCGTTTTCGAGGCTCAGCTGCTGGATTTTTTCTTGCAACTGGGCATTTAGCTGCAAGTCACGCGCACGCATCTCTTCGAGCTTACTGACCAACGCTGACAAACGCTGGCGCGACTCTTCTTGCTGCTCAACTACCACCGATAAAAAGTACACCGCCCACGGGGTGATCAGCAGCCCGAAAAAAACCGAGCGCACCACATCGATGCCATGCACCTGCCCTTGTAAAAACAAGGTGACCCCGATTTGCACCAACAAGGCCAGCGCCACCAGCGCGGTTGCCAGCAACAGCGAAAACCGGACAATGCCCAGCTTCACCATCAAATCCACATAATATTGCGCAAGCAGCTTGATCCGGTTCATACCGCCGATCCGTTTTTTTAAAATGATATCCTAGGGCGGTATCTTACTGTGTGTCGTCCTGCAGCTCCACCTTGACGCTGTGGGCTGTTTCACCGGTCACACAGATCCGGTTACGACCGAGGGATTTAGCCTGATACAGAGCCAAATCGGCCTGTTGCACCAGCTCGCTACAATGCACCAGTGGTGAGGGCTGCATCGCGGCAATGCCAATACTGCAAGTGAGGTGGCCGTTGATATCCGACGCCGAATGTGGAATATCCGCTTGACGCAAATTGATCTGGATACGGCGCGCCACTTCTTCTGCACCACGCTCATCAGTTTCCGGCAACAAGATCACAAACTCCTCGCCACCGTAACGCGCCACCAGATCTTGCGGTCGCCACAGTGAGTGAGTAAGCACTTCGGCAAACGCCTGCAAGCCGCAGTCGCCTTGCTGATGGCCATAGCGATCGTTGTAAGCTTTGAAATAATCGATATCAATCAACAGCAGTGCCAGCGAGCGCTGATTACGTTGATGGGTACGCCACTGCTGATGTAGCTGCTCTTCAAAATGACGCCGATTGGCAATGCGGGTCACACAATCGAAATAGCTTAAGGTGTGCAGATCCATAATCGCATCGGCCAATTGCTGCTCGGTGCGCTTACGCTCCGTAATATCGCGCCCCACAATCAGCACCGCACGCTCCGCGTATTCTGGGCCGTTACAGGGTGATTTGGTGATCTCCAACCAGCGCACCGTGCCATCGGGGGTGCTGAAGTAGTCCTCATAACACACCGGCAGGCCACTATTGAGCACTTGCTGCTCTTGTGACGCCCAAAACGCCACCCGATCTTCAGCGCTCCACGCCACAGGCCGAGTACCACAAATCTGCGCTACCGTGCACTGCGGCCCACCGAGCATATGGGCAAAAGCTTGATTGCAGGTGAGATAAACGCCGCGCTCGCTGATCACCGCCACCGGATCGGGGCTGGCATCAAACAGCTGTTGCATCAGGCGTCCAGAGTGACGGTAGGGCTGGCTACGCCAGCGGTAGCGACAACGCTCCCAGCAAACATAGCCCGTCAATACGCCGGCCGGACGATGCCGCGAGGCACGCATTCCCAACAGGAGCAGGGTTAACCCCAGTCCTCCTAGGATAACCCCTAACATAAACAGTGCAGAGATGGTCATTCACGTACCGGCAATTGATGAAAAGTCGTATAAATAAGCAGCGAAACGTCCCACTTTACCCGATTAATTGAAAAGGGGAACCTAAAGCCGAACCTTGCGCGCCTCTTTGCGCCAAAATGCGATTTATCTCTACCATTCCCGTCCAGCGGTTTTCACACCACAGCGGCGCTAACAGCGTCGGACGGCGCGCACTGGCCGACACCCGATGATAAATAATCTCTGCCGGCGTGTGGCGGATCATCTCCGCGGCGATATCCACATAAGGCTCCAGCTCAATCGCCTGCTGCCGCCCCGCTTCCCACGCTTTCGCCATGGTGCTACCGGTGACAATGTGCAGTGGATGTAACTTGATCCCATCCGTACCGGCAGCGACAACCTGCGCCAAGGTTTGCAAGCAATCTTCTTTGTCTTCGCCCGGCAAGCCAACAATCAGGTGAGTACACACTTTCAGGTTACGCGCCCGCGCCGCTTGGGCCGTTTTGACATAACACGCAAAATCATGCCCACGGTTGATGCGTTTTAAGGTGCGATCCTGCGCCGATTGCAGCCCCAGCTCCAACCAGACTTCATAGCCTTGCTGCTGATAACCGGCCAATAAATCCAACACCGCATCAGAGACACAATCAGGCCGCGTACCGACACACAACCCTACGATATCCGCCTGCTGCAGCGCCTCTTCATACATTCTTTTCAGCAAGCATAATTCGGAATAGGTGCTGGTATACGCCTGAAAATAGGCCAAATAACGACGCGCACGGTGAATTTTAGTCGACTGTTCAGCAATTTGCTCAGTAATGCTTTTATATTGCGCATTTTCATCGGAAAACGAGGCCACATTACAAAAGGTGCAGCCACCACGCCCCAACGTACCGTCGCGGTTCGGACAACTAAAGCCGCCATGCAGGGTCAGTTTGTGGATTTTCTCCCCGTAGCGGCGGTGTAAATCGCTGCCAAACATATTTACCAGTTCATTCAGTTGCATCAGCGTCTATATTCCACGATCGAAACCATTCAGATTACAGTGTTGCGCAACCTCCGATCCTGACTCGGATCAAAGCCTTGCCCAACCTGACATTGACTCATTTTTATGACGCACTCATCCCGCCCAAGATCTCTGCCCCCGAGCAAGAATAAATAACGAATAATTGTTCATAATCATGCAGTGCGCCGTACGCGGTTTATGCTCCGCGCTATCCATAAAGAACGACGTTCTGACCTGTTTTTTATTTTACAACAGGATAGAAAAACAGAGCGAAATTTTACCTGTCACCCCCACCACCCACGAATTACTGGCCTAGTGGCCAGAAAAACTCACGCCGTGCTACCGCAAGCCCAATCGACAGAACAGCCGTTTGCCGCCTAATTTGTGCAACTAGCTTAATAACTCGATGAATACTAAGTAAAAATAGTCTGTTGTATCGCGAAATTAGATGTTGCTGACCAATTACAGAATGTTTGACCTATGTAACATTTATCGCTAATTTGGGAAGTCGGCTGGAAGCTGTGAGGTGAGCATGGAGCTCACCGGATTTATGCAAATAATTTGTCGTTCGGTACAGGCAAGGGAGGAAGGCAATCATGCTGTACGATTCATCCCAGGAAAGGGATAACTGTGGCTTCGGGCTGATCGCCCATATCGAGGGTGAACCCAGCCACAAAGTGGTACGTACCGCTATTCATGCGTTAGCCAGAATGCAGCACCGTGGTGCGATTTTAGCCGACGGCAAAACCGGCGATGGCTGCGGCCTGTTGATGCAAAAGCCGGATCGTTTTTTTCGCATGGTGGCCGAAGAGCGCGGTTGGCATCTGGCTAAAAACTACGCGGTCGGCATGCTGTTCCTCAATCCTGACCCTAGCAAAGCGGCCCTTGCTCGGCAAATTACCGAAGAAGAATTACAGCGCGAAACCCTCTCTTTAGTCGGTTGGCGTGTAGTCCCGACCAATCCTGATGTACTGGGTGAAATTGCACTCAGCTCACTGCCGGTGATCGAGCAAGTCTTTGTCAACGCCCCTGCCGGTTGGCGTCCACGCGATGTGGAGCGACGTCTGTTTGTGATGCGTCGGCGCATTGAAAAGCGTCTGCAAGACGACCCACACTTCTATGCCTGTAGCTTCTCTAATCTGGTGAACGTGTACAAAGGGTTGTGCATGCCATCCGATTTGCCACGTTTTTATCTGGATCTGGCCGATTTACGCATGGAATCGGCGATTTGCCTGTTCCACCAACGTTTCTCCACTAATACCGTACCGCGCTGGCCGCTAGCGCAGCCATTTCGTTATCTGGCCCACAACGGTGAGATCAACACCATCACCGGTAACCGCCAATGGGCGCGGGCGCGGGCGTATAAGTTCAACACGCCACTGATCCCCGATCTGCAAAATGCCGCGCCGTTCGTCAACGAAACCGGCTCAGACTCTAGCTCACTGGATAACATGTTGGAGCTGTTTTTAAGCGGCGGGATGGATCCGTTTCGCGCCATGCGCCTGCTGATCCCGCCGGCTTGGCAAAATAACCCCGATATGGACGACGATCTGCGCGCCTTCTACGACTTTAACTCCATGCACATGGAGCCGTGGGATGGTCCTGCAGGGGTGGTGATGAGCGATGGCCGCTACGCCGCCTGTAACCTCGATCGTAACGGCCTGCGTCCGGCGCGTTATGTCATAACCAAAGACAAGCTGATCACCTGCGCATCCGAAATTGGGATCTGGGATTACCAGCCGGATGAAGTGGTAGAAAAAGGCCGTGTTGGCCCTGGCGAGCTGCTGGTGATCGACACCCGCAACGGAAAAATCCTGCACTCACTGGAGATCGATAACGATCTTAAGCAGCGCCATCCTTATAAAGAGTGGATGCAGAAAAACGTTAAACGCCTGATCCCGTTCGAGCAGCTGCCCGACGATCAGGTTGGCAACCGTGATTTTAACAATCAGCAGCTGGCAACCTACCAAAAACTGTTTGGCTACAGCAATGAAGAGCTGGAGCAGATCCTGCAAGTGCTGGGGGAAAACGCGCAAGAAGCGGTCGGCTCCATGGGTGACGATACCCCGTTTGCCGTACTGTCGCGCCAAAGCCGCAGCCTGTATGACTACTTCCGCCAGCAGTTTGCGCAGGTGACCAACCCACCGATCGACCCGCTGCGTGAAGCGCATGTGATGTCACTCTCCACCTCCATTGGTCAGGAGATGAACGTCTTTTGTGAGGCCGAAGGACAAGCGCACCGCGTCAGTTTCAAATCGCCGATCCTGCTGTACTCCGATTTCCATCAGCTGCTGGCGCTCGACACGAAATATTACCGTCACGATGTATTGTCTTTGAGCTTCGATCCGCAGCAGACCGATCTGCAACAGGCCGTGCAAGCCCTCTGCGATCAGGCCGAACAGCTGGTGCGCAGTGGCTGCGTATTACTGGTGCTCTCAGATCGCCAACAACGCGCCGATCACTTACCGATCCCGGCTGCTATGGCGGTCGGTGCGGTGCAAACCCGCTTGGTCAATAACAGTTTACGCTGCGATGCCAACATCTTGGTAGAAACCGCCAGCGCGCGCGATCCACACCATTTTGCAGTGCTGCTCGGGTTTGGCGCCACCGCCATCTACCCGTATCTGGCCTACGAATCACTGGCCAAACTGGTGGATGACGGCGCGATCAACAAGCCGTACCGCACGGTAATGCAAAACTACCGCAACGGGATCAACAAAGGCCTGTACAAGATCATGTCCAAAATGGGCATCTCTACCATTGCCTCTTACCGCTGCTCGAAGCTGTTTGAAGCAGTAGGGATCGGCTCTGACGTGATTGATCTGTGCTTTAGTGGCGTACCTAGCCGCATCGAAGGGGCCAGCTTTGCTGACTTCCAGCAAGACTTGGTCAATCTATCTCGCAAAGCCTGGTTAGTACGTAAACCGCTGGAGCAAGGCGGCCTGCTCAAATACGTTCACGGCAGTGAATACCACGCCTACAACCCTGATGTGGTGCAGACTCTGCAACAAGCCGTGCACTCCGGTGACTACCGTGATTATCGCCGCTATGCCGATTTGGTGAACCAGCGTGCGCCCGCGACCTTACGTGACTTGCTGCAACTGACCCCAAATCCGGCCACATCGGCGGTTGCATTGGAGCACGTCGAGCCGCAAGAAAGCCTGTTCCGCCGTTTTGATACGGCGGCCATGTCAATCGGCGCCTTGAGTCCAGAAGCCCACGAGTCATTGGCGCAAGCCATGAACACCTTGGGCGGATATTCTAACTCCGGTGAAGGTGGTGAAGATCCGGCGCGCTACGGCACCAATAAAGTCTCGCGCATCAAGCAAGTCGCTTCTGGCCGCTTTGGTGTCACTCCGCACTATCTGGTTAACGCCGATGTCATTCAGATTAAAGTAGCTCAAGGCGCCAAGCCGGGCGAAGGCGGTCAGTTACCGGGGGATAAAGTCACCCCGTACATTGCCCGTCTGCGTTACTCCGTCCCCGGCGTGACCCTGATTTCGCCGCCGCCGCACCACGATATTTACTCTATTGAGGATCTGGCGCAGCTGATTTTCGATCTCAAACAGATCAATCCGAAGGCGCTGATTTCGGTCAAGCTGGTCTCTGAGCCGGGCGTTGGCACCATCGCCACCGGCGTTGCCAAAGCCTATGCCGACCTCATCACCATCGCCGGCTATGATGGCGGCACCGGTGCCAGTCCATTGGCGTCGGTTAAATACGCTGGCTGCCCGTGGGAGCTGGGCTTAGTCGAAACGCAACAAGCACTTGTCGCCAATGGCCTGCGCCATAAGATCCGTTTGCAGGTCGATGGCGGACTGAAAACCGGTCTGGATATCATCAAAGCCGCCATTTTGGGCGCCGAAAGCTTTGGCTTTGGTACCGGTCCGATGGTGGCTCTGGGTTGTAAATACCTGCGGATCTGTCACCTGAACAACTGCGCCACCGGCGTGGCAACCCAAGATGAAAAGCTGCGCCGCGACCACTACCACGGCCTGCCAGAACGAGTAATGAATTACTTCCGCTTTATTGCGCAGGAAACTCGTGAGCTGATGGCCGAATTGGGGGTGACCCAGCTGGTCGATTTGATTGGCCGCACCGATTTGCTGACCGAGCTGGACGGCTTTACTGCACGCCAGCAAAAACTGGACTTATCCGCGCTGCTGGCCACCGCTAAGCCACATCCGGGCAAAGCGGTGTACTGCACCGAAGGCAACCCGCCATTTGACCAAGGCGAGCTTAATGCCCGTTTGGTCGCGCAAGCCCAAGAGTGCTTAACCCAGCGTAAGAGCAAGAAATTGTTCTTCGATATCCGCAATACCGATCGCTCGGTTGGCGCACGCTTGTCCGGTGAAATTGCCAACCAGTTTGGTGAAGCCGGCATTGCCAGCGAACCGCTAAAAGTGCAATTCAGCGGTACTGCCGGACAAAGCTTTGGCGTATGGAATGCCCCTGGCGTTGAGCTGTCACTGACCGGTGATGCCAACGACTATGTCGGCAAAGGGATGGCCGGCGGCAAGATTGCCCTGCGCCCACCGATAGGCTCGGCGTTCAAAGCCCACCACGCCACCATCATTGGCAACACCTGCCTGTATGGCGCCACCGGCGGCAAACTGTTCGCTGCGGGCCGCGGCGGGGAGCGTTTTGCCGTGCGTAACTCTGGCGCGATAGCAGTCGTCGAAGGTATTGGCGATAACGGCTGTGAATACATGACCGGCGGCATCATCTGCGTACTGGGTCGTACCGGCGTGAACTTCGGAGCCGGGATGACGGGCGGCTTTGCCTATGTTCTGGATGAACAGGGCGATTTTGCGAAACGGGTTAACCCCGAGCTGGTCGAGCTGCTGGATGTCACCGAGTTGCCTATCCACCAAGAGCACCTGCGCGGTTTGATCACCGAGCACGTGCAGGCCACCGGCTCGGCACGCGGCGAAGAAATTTTGGCGCACTGGGAAAGCTGGGCCGACAAGTTCACGCTGGTGAAACCAAAATCCAGCGATGTTAAAGCATTACTTGGTCACCGTAGCCGCTCTTCGGCGGAACTCCGGGTTCAGGCGCAGTAACAGGGAGAGAGTAAGCCATGAGCCAGAATGTGTATCAGTTTATTGACTTGCAGCGGGTCGATCCGCCGAAAAAACCGCTGAAGATCCGCAAAATTGAGTTTGTTGAGATCTACGAAAACTTTTCCGAATCACAGGTGCATGCCCAAGCCGATCGCTGCTTGGGCTGTGGCAACCCTTATTGTGAGTGGAAATGTCCGGTGCATAACTACATCCCGAATTGGCTCAAGCTGGCCCATGAAGGACGTATTTTGGAAGCGGTGGAATTATCGCACCGCACCAACAGTTTGCCGGAAGTCTGTGGCCGCGTGTGCCCGCAAGACCGTTTGTGTGAAGGAGCCTGCACCCTGAATGACGAGTTCGGGGCGGTGACCATCGGCAACATTGAAAAGTACATCACCGATAAAGCCTTTGAGATGGGCTGGCGACCGGATCTATCCGGCGTGGTGGACACCGGTAAGAAAGTGGCGGTAATTGGCGCCGGCCCAGCCGGACTTGCCTGCGCTGACGTATTGGTGCGTAACGGCGTGAAACCGGTGGTGTTCGATCGCCATCCAGAAATTGGTGGCCTGCTGACCTTCGGCATCCCGGCCTTCAAGCTGGAAAAAGAGGTCATGATCCGCCGGCGCGAAGTGTTCAGTGAAATGGGCGTCGAGTTTCGCCTGAACACCGAAATTGGCAAGGATCTGGCGTTCACCGAATTGCTGTCTGAGTTTGATGCTGTCTTTTTAGGCGTAGGCACCTACCGTAACATGCGCGGTGGCTTGGAAAACGAAGACGCCGCCGGGGTGTACGATGCGCTGCCCTACCTGATTGCCAATACCAACCGTTTGATGGCCTTTGAGCGTCAAGCGGATGAGTATATCGACATGGCCGGTAAAAAAGTGGTGGTGCTCGGTGGTGGTGATACCGCGATGGACTGCGTGCGTACGGCGATCCGCCAAGGGGCAGCCCATGTGGTGTGTGCTTACCGCCGCGATGAAAGCAATATGCCCGGTTCACGCCGCGAAGTGAAAAACGCCCGTGAAGAAGGGGTGGAGTTCATGTTCAACCTGCAGCCACTGGGGATTGCCCTCGATGCCCATGGCCGCGCGTGTGGCGTGAAAGTCGTGCGTACGGAGCTCGGCGCGCCCGATGCACAAGGCCGTCGCAGCCCCCAAGTGGTGGCCGGCTCTGAGCATGTCCTACCCGCCGATGCGGTGATCATGGCGTTTGGTTTCCAATCACACGCCATGCCATGGCTCGAGACCTGTGATGTCGAACTCGATGGCAAAGGGCGAATTGTCGCGCCGGCCGAGCGTGAGTTCGCCTTCCAAACCAGCCATGCCAAGATTTTCGCAGGCGGGGATGCCGTGCGCGGCTCCGATCTGGTGGTCACCGCGATTGCCGAAGGTCGTCAGGCGGCAGAAGGGATCATGAACTATCTGGGCTGTTAATCCGCGCAGTGCGCTACGCCTGAGTTAAGTTACATTAAGTTATCCGCTCGCGTCGCAGGCCATCATTAACCGGCTCGCGAATGCACTCTCCACGGCCAACCGGCATCAAGTTTTTGCTCGGTTGGCCGTTATCTTTGCAACGCCGTTTCTATACCAATTCTACACATACGCGATACCAACAGGATTGCCGCCTTTATTCGGCTGGCGCGGTCATGACAAGCATGCCGGCTCGCAGATGCTTCATGCTAGACTAGGCATCACTGAAATGCTGCGATTGGCGGTTAAGCCGCTTCGCAGTGCGTGTTTTCTTTTTTTGCAGGCCCGATCCCATGAAAGTAGGCATTATTGGCGCAATGGAGCAGGAAGTCGCCATCCTGCGTGACCAAATCAGCAATCTGCAGGTGTTCAAACGCGCCGGTTGCGAAATTTACAGCGGTACTCTGCACGGTACTGATGTGGCGCTGCTCAAGTCCGGCATCGGTAAAGTGGCCGTGGCACTCGGCACCACCTTACTGATTGAACATTTTGCCCCAGATGTCATCATCAATACCGGCTCGGCCGGTGGTCTGGATAGCCGCCTGAACGTCGGTGATATCGTTGTCTCCAGCGAAGTGCGCTACCACGATGCCGATGTCACCGCTTTTGGTTATGCCTATGGCCAACTGCCTGGTTGCCCGGAAGCCTTTGCTGCTGATCCTAAGCTGATCAACGTAGCAGAAAGCTGCATTCGCAGCGCCGGTCTGAACGCGGTACAAGGCCTGATCTGTAGCGGTGATGCGTTTGTACACGGCGCGGATAATCTGGCTCGCATCCAACAAAACTTCCCGCAAATTGCCGCAGTGGAAATGGAAGCCGCTGGCGTTGCCCATGTGTGTAACCAGTACCAACTGCCATTTGTGGTGGTGCGTGCCATTTCGGATGTGGCCGATAAAGAAGCCAGCATGAGCTTTGAAGAGTTCCTGCCGGTCGCCGCCCAGCAATCATCGGTCATCGTGGCCGCGATGCTCAAGCAACTGAACACCTACTAATCGTCCACCACGGAGCCTGACGTGATCCAGCCTGCTGTTACTGAACTCAACTTCCGAGAACTGGCTTTCTGGTATCCGCTGCTGGCGTTGTGGGGCGGCGTGCTACTGCACCTGCTGCTGCCACAACCGGCGCGCGCATTGCGTCAGGGGTGGACTCTGCTGGCCAGCCGCTTGCTGGCCCGCATGCTACACGCGAAAAACCCGCCCGCTCAGCAGCGCCTATCCGGTGCGCTGAGCTGGTTATTGCTGCTGTTACCCCTGCTGATTTTATTACCGGCGCTGCAGATTTTGGCCTGGTCCGAACCGGTGTTTGATGCCGTGCTGCTCTGGCTGGCATTCAGTTGGGCGGCTTTATGGCCGGATAACCAACGTTTTGCCCGCGCACTACAAGGTGAACAAAAACATCTGGCGCGCACCATCTTAGACGAACAAGTGCAACGTGATACCACCGAGCTTTCCCTGCTCGGGTTAGGTAAAGCCGGTGCGGAAACCCTGTTGATGGGCTATTTGCGCGGCTTAATTCATGTCCTATTTTGGTATCTGCTGGCCGGAGGCTGTGGCGCGCTGTTTTATCGCTGCTGCGAACTGACCGCGCGCTGCTGGTCGCCGGCACAACCGAAAAATCACGCCTTCGGCCTCTTTGCCGCCCGCATGCAAAGCGTACTGGAGTTGCCGGGCAATCTGTTGTTATTGCTGCTGCTGCTCCCTGGGCGTCATCTGCGCCAACGCTGGCAACGCATGCAAATACAAGCCAAAGGCTGGAGCCACTGGCTCACCGGCGCTCTGTATACCCAAGTCGGTTTACGTTTGGATATCGCGATGGGTGGACCGGTACGCTATCAAGGCATACGTGTAGGACGACCAACGCTAGGCGGCAGTCGACCGGTACACAGCCGTGACCTGTACCGACTAGCACGCGATTTAAACCTGTATGCGTTTATCCTGTTATTGCTAAGCTCGGCCGGAGTGCTGCTGCGATGAAAAAGACGCTGACATCACGCTTATACCGCGTCTTATCTCGCTCGTTAGCGCTGTGTCTGCTGCTTGTAAGCTGCAACCTGCTAGCGGCGGCACAACGGGTGATCTCCCTTTCGCCCTCTACCACCGAATTAGCCTACGCCGCCGGCATGGGCGAGCAGATGGTGGCCGCCAGTAGCTATTCCGATTACCCTGCCGCTGCGCAACAACTCGAGCGGGTTGCCGATCACCGCGGGATCAATGTCGAGCGGATCTTACTGCTAAAGCCAGATCTGGTGTTGGCATGGAAAGGCGGGAATCCCACGCGCCCACTGCAACAGCTCGAGCAACTGGGGATCCCGGTATTTTATGCAGACCCTCGCCGCTTGGACGATCTGGCCATTGAGCTAGATCAGCTCGCCGCCTACAGTGCCCATCCAGACGAAGCGCGTGCCAACGCCCAAGCGCTGCGCCAGCAATTCAGCACTCTGCAGCGTACCTATCAACGTCAAACGCCCATTCCAGTATTTATCCAATACGGCACGCAAGCGATGTTTACCCCCGGCGTCGATACCCTGCAATCGCAAATCGTCAGCCTGTGCGGGGGTAAAAATATCTTTGCCGATAGTGGCCTGAGCTGGCCAAAAATCAGCCGTGAGCAAGTTCTGCTGCGTAAGCCACACGCCATTATCGTGCCCGGCAATGCCGAAACGGTGGCTGAAGTTCGCCGCTACTGGCAAGGAATGTTAGACGTGCCTGTTATCGCCGTGGAGGAGAGTTTGTTAAGCCGCAGCGGGCCACGTATGCTGCAAGGCGCACAGCACATTTGCACCGCACTGGCGAAACTCTCACCTGCGTCATAATTCAGTAAAAAGCCCGTTGCCAGCAGGCCGCTAAACGCTACAATCGCCGGCGTTTTAAAACTGACTGACTCTGAGGGCTTTCCATCACATGCTGTATTTCTTCGACATGCTGGGCACCGCTGTTTTTGCCATCTCCGGTGTACTCCTTGCCGGCCGTTTGCGGATGGATCCGTTCGGGGTGGTCGTTCTGGCCGCAGTAACTGCCATTGGCGGCGGTACTATTCGCGATATGGCGCTGGATGCCGGCCCGGTATTTTGGATCCGCGATCCCTTCTATCTGACGGTGATTTTTATTACCTGTGCCCTGAGTATGCTGCTGATCCGTCCTGCTCGTCGGATCCCGTGGTGGGTGCTGCCGGTACTGGATGCGGTGGGTCTGGCAGTATTCTTAGGGATCGGGGTGAACAAGGCCTTGCTGTGTGGTGCTAGCCCAATGGTCGCAGTGGTGATGGGCGTGATCACCGGCGTAGGTGGCGGGATCATTCGTGATGTATTGGCTCGTGAAGTGCCCATGATCTTGCGTACCGAGATCTACGCTACTGCCTGCATTATCGGTGGGATCCTGCATACTGGCGCACTGAGCCTGGGTGTCGGTGCACAACATGCGATGCTGCTGGGTTTATTCAGCACCTTAGGGATCCGCTTGGCGGCGATCCGCTGGAACCTGAAATTGCCGACCTTTCGTATTGACTGATGATCCCCGATTTGGATAGTCTGGGATGTAGGATCAATGATTTTTTCTATCAGATCCTCAAAATGTGACGCTATTTATAGAAAGTTGTATTAAAAAACAGCAAGTAACTCGATGAAGAGTAGACTCGTCCCCCCCGATTTCCTATAATTGCGCCCGTCAGGCCCCATAGCTCAGTGGTCAGAGCAGGCGACTCATAATCGCTTGGTCCCCCGTTCAAGCCGGGGTGGGGCCACCAAATCCAACAAAAAAGCCAGCAGATTGCTGGCTTTTTTGTTTTGTGCGTCTTGCCGTTAGCGCGTTAGCGACAACAGATTACTCCGCCGCAGCTGACGCATCCTGCGCGTGCAAACGGCTCAGAGTGCCACGCCACGTCAGCTGACGCTGCATACGGGTCATCCCCGGTTGCGGCTTCTCGGTACCGTCCAAGCTATCCAATACCAGCTTCAGCACTGTCTCCGCCACATCGCGGTGACGCTGCGACAGCGACATCACTTTACAGCCGAGAAAATCCAGCAACTCGTGGTCACCGAACGTGGCAATGGTCAGCGAAGGAGGGATCTTGCCAAAACGAGCAATAATCTCATCCAACACCCCCTGCAACAGGGCAAACGAGGTGGTAAACAACGCATCTGGCAGCGGGTTCTCTTTCAGCCACGCCGCAAAACGGCTTGCCGCCGCTTCCCGCTCATAGCTGGCCGCATGCAAGAAGGTGACCTGACGCTTATCCCCTTCACAGGCCTGACGGAAGCCCTGCTCACGCAGCTGACTCACCGACAGCTCCGGCAATGCGCCGACATACACAATCGACTTCACATCCGGCTGGCTGAGCAGCTCATGGCACAACACTTCCGCATCAGCGCGATCAGCACCGACCACGCTAATAAAGTGCTGCGGATCGAGCGCACGGTCGAGAGCGATGATCGGCAGATCACGCCCTGCCCACTGCTGATAAAACTCATGTGTCGACGACAACGCGGTCGACACAATCAGTGCATCTACCTGACGCTGCAGCAAGTGACTGACGCAGCGCATTTCGTTTTCCGGTTTATCCTCGGAGCAGGCAATCAATAACTGATAGCCATGCTGACGCGCACGACGCTCCAGATGATTGGCGATACGGGTATAACTGGTGTTCTCCAAATCTGGGATCACCAGGCCAATAGAGCGAGTCCGACCGGCACGCAGACCCGCAGCAACGGCGTTCGGCTGGTAGTTGTGCTCACGCACCACTGCCATCACCTTCTCGACCGTTTTATCGCTGACACGATACTGTTTTGCCTTGCCGTTAATGACATAACTTGCTGTAGTGCGTGACACGCCAGCCAGTCTGGCTATCTCATCCAGCTTCACTACCATCCCCTTCTGATGAGATCGATGAATAATCAAGATCTAACCGTATAACATAGGCCGGATGCAATACCTTTTTCCGGCGAGAAACTGCCTTAGATCATGCTTTATGGGTATCGTAATAACAGCGGTTCACACGGCAGAAAATTAATTATTCGTTGCTCACATTTTTTATGTAATTTTTTGATATACCCGCGCCCCCCTGCTATAAGACAGGGAAGTTATGCTTGTCGTACAAAGTAAAGCAGTATTTTATCACACAAGTATTGCTTTCAGGGGGGAAGAGTGTCAAGTCCAACAATTACGGATCAAATTTTTCAGGTCATCAAAAAAGATATTCTCTTAGGAATATTAAAGCCAGGTCAAAAACTGGTTGTCGCGGAATTAAAAGAACGTTATGGCGTCGGCGCTTCACCAATTCGCGAAGCCTTAATTAAATTATCGTGGAATAAATTCGTTTATATTGAGCCACAAAAAGGCTGCTGGGTAGCCCCAGTTTCGATTGCCGAATTGGAAGATATTCTGGATACCCGCTACACCCTCGAACGCATCCTACTGACCAAATCCATTGAACAAGGGGATGAGGAGTGGGAGCTCAATGTAATCACCAGTCACCACAAACTGGCACGCATTGATGATCCGGCCAACCCGGACATCGACTATGATGAGTGGGAAGAGAGACACAACCACTTTCACCTTTCTTTGCTCTCCGGTTGTAACAGCCCCAAGATGCTGGAATTTATGGAGAATATATTGGAGCAGATGGCGCGTTATCGCCATATCTGGGTCAATATTCGTCTCGATTACGCTCAGCGCTATCACGACAATGGCGAACATGAAAAATTAATGCAGGCCGTACTGGATCGCAATATCCCTCTGGCGATTGAATTAACGGAACGACACTCACAGCGCGCACTCGAATTAATGAAAGAATCTATTCATTATTTGGAAAAAATAAACGCACTGGCCTAACAGAATAAATGAATAAAGGGGAATGATTTCCCCTTTATTGTTTGCGCTACCGCATAAAACGACAGCCAATGTTGTGACAATACGTATTAATTATGTACTGACCGCTCACCGCGTGATATTCCAACCACCCCAGAACGCGCCACTTCCACAATATCGGTATGCTCTTTAACCGCCGCTAAAAAAGCATCGAGTTTGTCACTGGTTCCGGCTAATTGCACCGTATACAACGTACCGGTCACATCCACAATCTGGCCGCGGAAAATATCACTCATCCGTTTGAGCTCATCACGCACGCTCGCGGGCGCTTGCATTTTAACCAGCATCAACTCACGCTCGACATGTGCGCCCTGACTTAAGTCACTGACTTTCAACACATCGATCAGCTTGTGCAGCTGCTTTTCGATCTGCTCTAGCACGCTTTGATCGCCCGCGGTCACGATAGTGATCCGCGATAAGGTCGCATCCTCGGTCGGCGCGACAGTCAGGGTTTCAATGTTATAACCACGCTGAGAAAACAGCCCAACCACCCGTGACAACGCCCCGGACTCGTTCTCCAGTAATACAGACAAGATTCGGCGCATCAGGTTCTCTCCGTTTTACTTAACCACATTTCATCCATGGCACCGCCACGCACCTGCATCGGATAGACATGCTCGGTCTCATCCACGGTGATATCCACAAACACCAGACGATCTTTCATTGCCAGCGCCTGAGCCAGTTTGCTTTCCAGCTCATCAGGCGTGCGGATCGCAATCCCCACATGGCCATAGGCTTCGGCGATTTTGACAAAGTCCGGCAACGACTCCATATACGAGTGCGAATGGCGACCGCTGTAGATCATGTCCTGCCACTGCTTCACCATACCTAAGAAGCGGTTATTCAAGTTGATGATCTTAACTGGCACGTCATATTGCAGCGCGGTGGACAGCTCCTGAATATTCATCTGAATACTGCCATCGCCGGTCACGCACACCACCTGCTCTTCCGGCAGCGCCATCTTGACGCCAATCGCTGCGGGGAAGCCAAAGCCCATGGTGCCAAGACCGCCAGAGTTGATCCAACGACGCGGTTTGGCAAACGGGTAATACAGAGCGGCAAACATCTGGTGTTGACCAACGTCAGAAGCCACGTAGGCATCGCCGCCGGTCAGTTTATGCAGTGCAGCTATCACCGCCTGCGGCTTGATTTTTGGCCCACTGGTATCAAAGTTCAGGCACTCACGGGCGCGCCACGTAGCAATCTGATGCCACCAGTCACTGCGCGCCTGCGCTTGCTGAGCGACCGCATCATCACTCTCATCCAGCAACGCCAGCATTTTGTTCAGCACGTTATCGGCACTGCCAACGATCGGAATATCGGCACCGACCGTTTTCGAGATCGAGGTCGGATCGATATCGATGTGCAAGATGGTGGCGTGTGGGCAGTACTTGGTTAAATTGTTGGTGGTGCGATCGTCAAAGCGCACGCCGATACCAAAGATCAGATCCGCATGATGCATCGCCATATTGGCTTCGTAGGTGCCGTGCATACCCAGCATCCCTAAACACTGCGGATCATCGCCCGGAAATGCCCCCAGCCCCATCAAAGAGGTGGTGACCGGCAAGTTCAAACGCTTGGCCAACGCCGTCAATTGGGCGTGACAGTTGGCGCTGATCACCCCGCCACCGGCATAGATCACCGGCTGACGAGCGGCCAGCAATGCCTGCAGCCCTTTTTTAATCTGCCCTGTATGCCCCTTAACGTTCGGGTGATAAGAGCGCAGCTCGACGCTCTGTGGATATTCATACGGCAACTTGTTGGCGGGATTGAGAATATCTTTCGGCAAATCCACCACTACCGGACCCGGGCGGCCGGAGCTGGCCAGATAAAAGGCCTTTTTCATCACTACTGGGATATCTTCGGTGCGCTTGACCAGAAAACTGTGTTTAACCACCGGACGGGAGATCCCGACCATATCGCACTCTTGGAAGGCATCGTTACCAATCAGGCTAGTCGCCACCTGACCGGACAGCACGACCATCGGCACAGAATCCATATACGCAGTCGCAATACCGGTGATGGCATTGGTGGCACCGGGACCGGATGTGACTAGCACCACCCCCACTTCGCCGGTGGCGCGGGCATAACCATCGGCCATGTGCACGGCAGCTTGCTCGTGCCGGACCAGCACGTGCTGGATCCCACCAAGGGTATGCAGTGCATCATAAATATCGAGCACCGCACCACCCGGATAGCCGAAAACATGTTTGATCCCCTGATCGTGCAATGCACGCACGACCATTTCGGCCCCTGACAACATCTCCATACGTCTGCCTCCCGGTTGGATTTTTTGTGTCGTAAGTCCCTCTGACGAATGACTTGTCGCTGTATTCCCTGCTCCGCCTGATAACGAAGACGGATCCGTATCCACTTTAACGTTGATTTTGTAACAAAGTCCATCATCACAACCAATTAATCCAAAACAAAACGCTCACCAAAGCAATATTTACGATTAACAATTGCGATAAGAGTAATTAGCAGTGAAATACACTAACAAAGGTGAAAATTGCGGCAGGTTTAATGGGGGGAAGGCGCAGAGAAAAGACAATCGAAAAACAGGCACAAAAAAACCACCGCGTGAAAACGGTGGTTTTTAGTCAGCCGCGCGCCACTCAAGAATGAGTGGCGCCGACATAGGCAAATTAGCGACGTAGTTTAAACGTGGTTTAGTCGTACATCGCCTCAATTTCACGCTCATAGCGCTGCGTGATGATCTTACGGCGCAACTTCAGCGTTGGTGTTAACTCACCGCGCTCCATCGTGAAGGCTTCTGGCAGCAGCGTAAAACGCTTCACTTGCTCAAAACGAGCCAGCTCTTTTTGCATCGCTTTCAGGCGCTGCTCAAACATCTCCATCACTTGACTATGGCGCAATAGCTCCATGCGATCTTGATACTTGATGTTGACGCTACGCGCGTAATCTTCCAGCGATTCAAAGCATGGCACGATCAGCGCCGACACGAACTTACGTGTATCGGCGATCACCGCGATCTGCTCGATGAAGCGATCTTGGCCCAAGGTGCCTTCGATCATCTGCGGCGCAATGTACTTACCACCAGAGGTTTTCATCAAATCTTTGATGCGCTCGGTAATGAACAGGTTGCCCTGCGCATCCAGCTGACCGGCATCACCGGTTTTCAGCCAGCCATCTTCGGTAAAGGTACGGGCGGTTTCTTCTGGCTTATTGAAGTAACCACGCATCACGGTTGGACCGCGCACCTGAATCTCGTTTTCCTCACCAATGCGCACTTCAACGCCCGGCAACGGCGTACCAATTGAGCCAAAGCGGTATTCGTCATCTTCCCAGCACGAAACGGTGGCACAAGTTTCGGTCATGCCATAGCCGTACTTGATGTTGATACCGATGGATTGGAAGAACAGGTTAATCTTGTCATCCAACTTGGCGCCAGAGGTTGGCATAAAGCGGGTACGTCCGCCCAACGCGCCGCGCAGTTTGCTCAGTACCAGCTTGTCCGCCATACGGAAACTGGCCGCCAACAATGCCGACGGTTGACGATTTTCACGCTGACACCAGTAATGACGCTCGCCGGTTTTCACCGCCCAGCGGAACATCAGACGACGCAACAGCGGCGCTTTGGCCACTTTGTCTTGGATTGCGCTGAACACTTTCTCGTAAAAACGCGGTACGGCGCACATCACGGTCGGCTTAACAGCGCCAATAGCGGCCTGCACTTTGTGTGGATCACGCAAGAACACGTTCACCGCGCCACGGTGCAGCACGTAGAAACACCACGCCCGCTCAAACACGTGTGACAGCGGCAGGAAGCTCATGGAGACATCCTCTTCGCTCAAGCTTAAGCGCTCATCGTGCAAATGCAGCTGAGTCGCGATGCTGCGGTAATCCAGCATCACGCCTTTTGGCTCGCCGGTGGTACCGGAGGTGTAGATCAGGGTGAACAGATCGTCTAACGAACGCTCGGCCATCCGCTGCTCTAGTACGCTGTCCCACTCAGGGCAGCCTTGCTGACGGAAATCGGCCAGATGGCAGGCGATGCTGCAACCTTTAAGATCAACTTTCGGATCTAGCGCGATAATGTGCGCCAGTTGTGGACATAGCGCCTGCAGTTCGATGGCGGCATCCATTTGCGCCTGCTCGCCCACAAACAAAATTCGGATTTCAGCATCATCCAACACATAAGCCGTTTGGGCAGCGGTGTTAGTAGCATAAATAGGTACCGTGATTGCACGCAGGTGCAAGATGGCCATGTCAGTGATGGTCCACTCGGCCATGTTCTGGGAAAAAATTGCGACGCGCTCTTGCACGCCAACACCGAGGCTCAGTAACGCTCGGGTGGTGGCGCGCAGACGCTGATTGACATCCTGCCAGCAGATATCAACCCAGCTCTTGCCCTGCTGATCACGCATGGCAACCTTGGCTGGGTTACGGGTAATCTGATCCTGAATTCGCTCGATCAGGTGATAACCTTGCATTTTCCACCTTATTCAGTTCTTAGGATTTCAGCGTACAAGTGTACGCTTAGCTGACAACAAGTGTAACTGAACTTATCTGTGGAAGAAAAGGATTTAAACGTCTGTTTATGCCTTATCCCTCACAATATGAGGGATATGCAGGATAAGATTTTGTCATCCAGCTGATTTGTATAGCTTTTTAAGTAGAAGATAGCGGTGAAGTCATCACTGCCGACGAGTCCGGCAGCCAACTCTGTACGTTTTCCGCTACACCACATGGAAAGCGCACCGCTTGCCATAACTGCTGGCTCAGTCGGGCGGGAAAATCCCAATGCCCTTCCGCCACCCAAGCGGCGACCG
This sequence comes from Plesiomonas sp. PI-19, assembly GCF_021368255.1. NCBI lineage: Bacteria > Pseudomonadati > Pseudomonadota > Gammaproteobacteria > Enterobacterales > Enterobacteriaceae > Plesiomonas > Plesiomonas sp. PI-19. The sequence goes on along the minus strand of NZ_JAJNMQ010000001.1, from coordinate 160,992 downwards.
CCTGCGCCACATCGGGAAAGCACACCCGCCCTGCGTCGGGGCTGGCTAGCCAGCGCAGTAACGACGGCGTATCCAACGTAAACAGACGCGTAGCCAGACCGAGTAATTCCAACGCCAACACATTGCTTTGCTGCTCGAATTGGCCGTACAGCGGCTTTAGCAATAACTTTTTTCCCAGCACCATCGCTTCCGACGGCAGCTCAAAGCCGGCATTGGCGATCACGCCATGGCACGCCGTTAAGGCGCGGCGAAATCCATGTAAAGAAAGTGGTTTTAACCTGATGTTTTTTATTACAATCTCACTCTTTACCTCAGGATGAAAACAATCAAAGCCCGTCTGCGGACACTGCTGTAACCACGCGCTGATTTCGCTCAGCGATTCAAAAGGCAGATACACCAGAATGCGGCCATTGTCTGTCACCGCATCGGTACAGCGCGTGGCGATAATCGGCGGTAAAATGGGGTGATTGTAGTGAAACCAGTGCAGGCCGACACTGTGCTGCACCGGAGCAAACTGCCGCATCAATAGGCGATTGAACGCGTTATCGCCTTCGGTGGGAATCGGCGCTAAAAAAGCGGCCTGATGGCTGACACTCAAACTCGGCACCCCAGCACGGCGCGCAGCCCAAGCACTTATCGGCTCAAAATCACTGAGTACCGCATCGTAACTGCCGACATCCAGCGCACGAACATCGCGCATAAACTCGCGCAGCCGATTATGTTGCCAAGTCTGCAGCATATCCACGCGCCCGGCGCGGGTGATGAAACTGAGGCCTCGCCGCACCTGATACGCACCAAACACCTGCATATCAAAATAGGCGTCGGCAGCGCGCCCAGAGCACAACACATCCACCCGAATCCCCTGCGCGCGCAGCGCCGGCACCAACTCACGCGCCCGCGACAAATGCCCATTGCCGGTGCCCTGAATGCCATATAACAGTTTCATAACCACTCCAGCGCCAGTTTGGCACAGCTCAAGCCGAGCAGTGCGCCGGCCACAATATCGGTCAGGTAATGCACGCCCAGTAACACACGTGACAGCCCAATCAACGCCGCCCAGCACAAGGCCGGTAACAGCCACAGCGGGTAGTACGCCGCAATCAAACCGCAAACTAAAAAGGCGGCCGCAGTGTGACCGGAGGGCAAACTGTATTTATCGGAAGGGACAATAAAACAAGGCAAATCCAATGGCCGATGACGGCGAATGGCATTTTTCAGCAGCCAGTACAGCGGCAGTTCGATGGCAAATGCCAGCAGCAGCGCGGTAAAAAACGCCGCGCCATGCACGGGCTCCCAGCGCAGCAAAACCAGCGCCAACAGCAGATACCAAGGGCCATCGCCGGTACGGGAAATCAGGCGACACACCCGCGCAACCTGGTGATTAAAACGGTGACACAGACAAAACGTGGAGAGCGCCAGATCCAACTGTTGTAGACGCCAGCGCGGCGACAAGCGTGAAAAGGCCATATTCAGCTCCCGGATAATCAATGCGGCACCGCGCGCAATACGCAGTTTCAGCCTGTGTTCACCCTATAAAGCGGACATGACATTTGTTTGATGTTTTTGCAGCAGTTTAATTTCCGCTGCAGCAAACGGTTGACACGGATACAACATCTGAAGTATCACATAACACAAGCGATTAAATTTCCGCCGTTTGCATACCCGTGCCAGCGTTACCCGAAACGATATAACCTGAGCACGCCAGCCACGGCCACAATATAGACCGAGATACGTTAATAATGATGAACATCCGCGCCCTGTTTCTAAACCTACTGCTACTCGCTGCCCACCAGCGCGGGTCCGCTCGAGGTTTGTCTTAACGTTACAGTGCCGCAAGTTCAGACATCCACCTCCAAGCCCGCGCCGTCTGCGCGGGCTTTTTTTTCCGCGTGACGACAGGGATTGAACGCAACTTAAGGAAGGAGAGCGCCACCATGAGCAATCAGGTGATCATATTCGATACCACGCTGCGCGACGGCGAGCAGGCTCTGCGAGCCAGCCTGAGCGTGAAAGAAAAACTGCAGATCGCCTATGCCCTCGAGCGCCTTGGGGTTGATGTGATGGAGGTCGGTTTTCCGGTCTCATCGCCAGGCGATTTTGAATCGGTGCAAACCATCGCTCGGCATATCAAGCACAGCCGCGTCTGCGCCTTGGCCCGCGCGGTAGACAAAGATATCGATGTCGCTGCCGAAGCCCTGAAAGTGGCTGAGGCCTTTCGTATCCACACCTTTATTGCCACCTCGACGCTGCATATCGAGTCGAAACTGCGCCGCAGTTTTGATGATGTGTTGGCGATGGCGGTGCACGCGGTAACCCGCGCGCGTCGCTATACCGATGATGTGGAGTTTTCCTGCGAAGACGCTGGCCGCACCCCGATTGATAATCTGTGCCGCGTAGTGGAGGCGGCAATTAAAGCCGGTGCTCGCACCATCAATATTCCTGACACGGTCGGCTACACCATCCCCAGCCAGTTTGGTGGCATCATCGAGACTCTGTTTAATCGGGTGCCGAATATCGATCAAGCGGTTATTTCGGTACACTGCCATAACGATCTGGGGCTGTCGGTGGCGAACTCGATTGCGGCGGTGCAAGCTGGCGCGCGCCAAATTGAATGTACCGTCAACGGCATTGGTGAGCGCGCCGGTAACTGCTCGTTGGAAGAGATCGCCATGATCATCCGCACCCGCGCCGATCTGCTGAATGTGCACACCAACATCCATCACCAAGATATCTACCGCACCAGTCAGCTGGTCAGTCAGCTGTGCAACATGCCGATTCAACCGAACAAAGCGATTGTCGGTGCCAATGCCTTCGCTCACTCATCGGGTATTCACCAAGATGGCGTGCTGAAGAACAAGTCGACTTACGAAATCATCACGCCAGAGTCGATTGGCCTGAACCAAAATCAGCTGAACCTGACGTCCCGCTCCGGCCGCGCTGCGGTTAAACACCGCATGGATGCCATGGGCTACAGCGAAGGCAGCTACGATCTGGACAGCTTGTACGCCGCGTTCTTGAAGCTGGCCGACAAAAAAGGTCAGGTGTTTGACTACGACTTAGAAGCGTTGGCCTTCATCAATATGCAGCAAGAAGACCCGGAGCATTTCCGCTTGGATTACCTGAGCGTGCAATCGGGCGGCAGCGTGATGGCCACCGCTTCGGTGCGTCTGCGCTGTGGTGAAGAGGCCGTGTCTGAGGCGGCCACCGGCAACGGGCCGGTGGATGCAGTGTATCAGTGCATCACCCGCCTAACCGGTTACGAAATCCAAATCGTCAATTATCAGCTGTCGGCCAAAGGCCAAGGCAAAGATGCTCTCGGACAAGTCGACATCGTGGCCGATTATCAAGGACGACGCTTCCACGGCGTGGGTCTGGCCACCGATATCATTGAATCCTCAGCGCAAGCGTTGGTGCATGTGTTGAATGCCATCCACCGCGCCGGTCGAGTTTCAGAAGAAAAACAACGAATTCAGCAACGTAATATTGAGGCCTCACAACCATGACAGGGACTATGACTGAAACGAAAGGGAATTACCGGATCGCCGTTTTGCCAGGCGATGGGATTGGCCCCGAAGTGATGCAAGAAGCGCGTAAAGTACTGGCCGCGGTGGCGCAGCGCTTTGCGCTGCAATTTGAGCTGCAAGAATTCGATGTCGGCGGCATTGCCATTGATCGCCACGGCACGCCACTGCCAGCGGCCACCATCGCCGGTTGTGAAGCGGCGCAGGCTATTTTGTTTGGCTCAGTAGGCGGCCCGAAGTGGGAGCACCTGCCACCGGCCGAGCAACCCGAGCGTGGCGCGCTGCTGCCGCTGCGTAAGCACTTCCAGCTGTTTTGTAACTTGCGCCCCGCTACTTTATACCGCGGTTTGGAAAGCTTTTGCCCGCTGCGTGCCGATATCTCTGCCCGCGGCTTTGACATCCTGTGTGTGCGCGAGCTGACCGGTGGCATTTATTTTGGCCAACCGAAAGGCCGTGCCGGCAGCGGCGCGCAAGAGCATGCTTTTGATACTGAAATTTACTACCGCCCCGAAATTGAGCGCATCGCTCGCATGGCCTTTGAAGCGGCGCGTGTCCGCCGCAATAAAGTGACTTCGGTGGATAAAGCCAACGTGCTGCAAAGCTCATTGCTGTGGCGCGAAGTGGTCTGCCAAGTCGCCCGCGAGTATCCGGATGTACAACTCGAACACATCTATATTGATAACGCCACGATGCAGCTGATCAAAGCGCCGGATCAATTCGATGTACTGCTGTGCTCTAACTTGTTCGGCGACATTCTGTCGGACGAGTGCGCCATGATCACCGGCTCCATGGGCATGCTGCCGTCAGCCAGCCTCAATGCCAGCCGTTTTGGTCTGTATGAGCCCGCCGGTGGCTCGGCGCCGGATATCGCCGGTAAGAATATTGCCAACCCGATTGCTCAAATTCTGTCGGCTGCCTTGATGCTGCGTTACAGCTTGGGCGAAGAAGCGGCGGCGCAAGCCATCGAGCTCGCGGTGACCCAAACGTTGGCCAGTGGGATCCGCACCGCCGATCTGGCCGGTAACGGCCCTGCGGTGAGTACCGCTGAAATGGGTAGCTGCATTGCCGCTGCCATCACCAATGCCTAAGGAGTGCTGAGATGGCTAAAACCTTATACCAAAAACTGTATGACGCCCATGTCGTCCACGCCGCCGAAGGCGAAACGCCACTGTTGTACATTGACCGTCATCTGGTGCATGAAGTGACCTCGCCGCAAGCCTTCGATGGCCTGCGCGCGATGCAGCGTCCGGTTCGCCAACCGAGCAAAACCTTTGCCACCATGGATCACAACGTCTCCACCCAGACGAGGGATATTGCCGCCTCTGGTGAAATGGCACGTATTCAGATGCAAGAGCTGGCGAAAAACTGTGCCGAATTTGGCATCACCCTGTACGATTTGGATCACCCTAATCAAGGGATCGTGCATGTGATGGGCCCGGAGCAAGGGCTGACCCTGCCGGGAATGACCATTGTGTGTGGAGACTCCCACACCGCCACCCACGGTGCGTTTGGCGCGCTGGCTTTCGGTATTGGCACCTCGGAAGTCGAGCATGTGTTGGCCACCCAAACCCTGAAGCAGGGCCGTGCCAAGACCATGAAAATTGAGGTGCAAGGCCACACCGCGCCGGGGATCACGGCGAAAGATATCGTGCTGGCGATCATTGGCCGCATCGGTCATGCCGGCGGAACTGGTTATGTGGTGGAATTTTGTGGTGAGGCGATTCAAGCACTGAGCATGGAAGGCCGCATGACGGTGTGCAACATGGCCATTGAGCTGGGCGCTAAAGCTGGCCTGATTGCGCCGGATGACACCACCTTGGCCTATCTGCAAGGGCGTCCATTTGCGCCGCAAGGCAGCGATTGGAATGCTGCGGTCGCGTACTGGAACACCCTGCACTCCGATGCCGATGCCCACTTTGATGCCATCATTACCTTGCAAGCAGCCGAGATTGCCCCGCAAGTGACTTGGGGGACAAATCCGGGGCAAGTGATCGCTATCGACCAGCCGGTACCAACGCCAGAGAGTTTTGCCGATGCCAATGAGCGCAGCTCGGCGGAAAAAGCGCTGCGCTATATGGGATTGCAGGCCGGCGAAAAGCTGTCTGAGGTACGCATCGATAAAGTCTTTATCGGCTCGTGCACCAACTCACGCATCGAAGATTTACGCGCCGCGGCCACCATTGCCAAAGGGCGTAAAGTGGCCGACGGCGTGCAGGCGCTGGTCGTTCCCGGCTCCGGCATCGTGAAGGCACAAGCAGAAGCCGAAGGCTTGGATCAGATCTTTATCGATGCCGGTTTTGAGTGGCGTTTACCGGGCTGCTCAATGTGTCTGGCGATGAACAATGACCGACTGGCCGCCGGTGAGCGCTGCGCTTCCACCAGTAACCGTAACTTCGAAGGCCGACAAGGGCGCGGTGGCCGTACCCATTTGGTCAGCCCAGCGATGGCAGCCGCTGCGGCGGTGACCGGTCGCTTTGCCGATATTCGCACTTTGAACGAGTCACACTGAAGCGGAGAGTCAAGATGACAGGATTTACTCAACATTGCGGCTATGTGGCTCCGCTGGATACCGCCAATATCGATACCGATGCCATCATCCCTAAGCAATTTTTGCAAAAGGTCACCCGCGTCGGCTTTGGTCGCCACCTGTTCCATGATTGGCGTTTTCTGGACGATGCCGGTGAACAGCCCAATCCAGACTTTGTGCTGAACCAACCGGAGTTTGCCGATGCCACCATTTTGCTGACCCGCGAAAATTTCGGTTGCGGCTCCTCGCGCGAGCATGCGCCGTGGGCGCTGGCCGACTACGGTTTTCAGGTGATCATCGCGCCAAGTTTTGCCGATATTTTCTATGGCAACGCCATCAACAATCAGCTGTTACCGGTGCGACTGCCGGAGGCCGCCATTGAGCAGTTGTTTGCCCTGCAGCGCGCCCATACCCGCTTGCAGCTGTGCGTGGATCTGGCCTCGCAAACGGTGCGCGTCAGCGGCGCGGCCGAAGAGTTTAGTGTCCACTTCCCGATTGATCCGTTCCATCGCCACTGCTTATTAAATGGGTTGGACAGCATCGGACTGACGTTGCAGCATGCGGACGCGATCACGCGTTATGAACAGGCTCAACCGGCGTTTTTACGCTAATGGGTGATGGGTGAATCAGGCCGGACCGTGGCTGATAGCCCATGCACTGGATAATAAACATGCGCTAGATAATAAAAAAGGTAACCGCAGGGTTACCTTTTTTATCGCCATCATGTGCATTGAAATCATGCGGTATGCATAATCACCACGGCCGATGCGATCACGGCAATACCAGCCCAGCCAATTGGCTTTAATTTTTCTTTGAAGATCAGCCAACTACCAATGGCAGTACCCAGAATACCGATCGCGCCCCATGAAGCATAGGCGACCGCCAAATCCATCCCACGTACCGCTTCGGTCAGCAGAGTAAAGGCACTCATCACCAATACCAGCGACAACACGCCCCAGCGTTTACGCTTAAAGCCACGTGATTTATTCAGCGCCATATTGGCGGCCACATCCAGCAGCGCCGCCGCGAGTACAAATCCGATATGTACCATTATGCGCCCTCCTCTGCCTGCTCTGGATGACTCTCACCGGCATTCACCATCACGATCCCCGTAACGGCCAGCCCCAGACCTACCATCTCTTGCAACGACAGGTCGTAGCCAAAATAAAAGACAGAGACCAGTGTAATCAGGGTGACACCGACACCTTCCCACAGCGCATAGGCAATGCCAATTGGGATGCGCTTAATGGCTTTAGACAGGAAGAAATACGACACCGAAATGCCCAGCCACATTGGGAGATAACTTGCTAATGAACCGTTTTCGATAATTTTGTTGATAGACGATGTTCCCGCCACTTCGGTCATGATGGCCAGTAGTAAAAACATCCACGCGAATAACATGATAGTACCCTTTGATTTCCTTAGCGCCTTACTCTCGTCACTGAGATGTTCCGGCACAGGAATTACTCTACCGGTGCCACCACGCAAATTCCAATCGCTCAGCGTCGATTTTTCCGACGCTAACATTTGACACATTATTTACATTCTCTACTATCAGCGGGAGGCTCCCGGAGACACATATGAAACTCTCGCAGTTAGAAATGTTTGTAGAAGCGGCAAATAGCGGTTCGATCACCGAAGCTGCGCGCCGTCTGAACAAAAGTCGTAGCACCGTCAGTACCGCCATCAGCGCGCTGGAAGATAGCTTGGGCGTCAGTCTTTTTGAACGCGGCTCCAACCTCACCGAGCTCACGGTGATCGGTGAGCAAATTTTGGATGACAGCGAGCGCATCCTGCAGATTGCCTACATCATCGAACAAAAATGCCAGCACTACGCCTCGGGAGCAGAAGCGGTGCTGCGTATTGCCCGTGATGATGCGCTATCGGAAGTCTTTTGGCGGCGTCTGCTGGGGGATCTGAAACACACCTTCTCCGGTACCAGTGTCTCTTTAGTGTTGGCCTCTCCGCCGGAGCTACCGCAATTGGTGGAAGATGGCATTGTGGATGCAGCCTTTGGCCTGTTGACCGAAGAGCAAGAGAGTACCTCGCTCAAAATCGAGGTATTACACCCGCTGCGCACTATGATGGTGGTAGAAAAGCAGCACCCACTGGCACTGCTCAAGCGCGTGCAACACAGCGATCTGGAATCGCATACCCAAATCACCTTGTCGTATGCCGACCATGAATCGGTGAAAACCTTACTGCCAGTCAGTGGCGATCACATTGGTTTATCGTGCTTTGAGATGATGCGTGATGCGGTAATGGATAAGCTCGGCTGGGCGATTTTGCCCATCCCACTGATTAAAACGCAGCTACGCCAAGATCAGTTGCGGGTGCTAAAACACAAATTCAGCATGCAGTGGCGTGACTACGCGGCCTATGCCTCACCGGCCGCGTATCACGGTAAGGTGCTCTCGTGGATCCAGCAAGAGATCCAAAAAGAGCTCGAATCATACGACTGACGAACCGGTTTTCGTTTGGTTACGCCGCCAGAAGAAAAAGTGCAGTAACGCCATGCCACCGTGACCGACCAAATAAGCTTCAATCAAACCGGTCAGTGCTTTATGCACGGATTTCAGATCCGGCGCCCACACGGAGCCAGTGCGCCACAGTAAAAACCATGTAAATCCAGAGCCAGCCACCAGCAAAATCGCGCCTAAGCCTAAGCCTTGAATACAAGGCGCTAAGCCACCGGCGGCGCTTTCGGGCAGTCGACGTTGCCACAAGGTGCGCAAATCTGCTTTCAGCTGAGAAAAATCCCCCCACAAGTAGGGAAAGAAATAGCGCAACCCACGCGAAAACAGACAATGTAGGGTCAGTAACAGCCCCAGCACTAACGCGGTACAGCCCATGCCGATGTGCATCCACACAAACAGCGGAGCGACTACCCCTGCGCTAATCGCGCCTTCGGCGGTAAATTGCATCCCGTTACTGTTGAGGATTTGCAGAATGACCAGCGCCGCCAGTGTCAGGTGTAAAACGCGCAGAAACCGATGCTGGTATTGCCCCAGGTAGCGCCAAAAATCAGAAAGTAGCCGCATGAGAGTTCATCCTTAATCCGGGCAATGCCGGTCTGTATTTCTTGTTTTGAATTGCTCGAAAACACCGTGTCATCTATTCGTGATTATGACCTAATCCGTTCGAATAAGTCGCTAAGAAAAGTTGAGATCCTGACGAGCAAAGATGTTACCTGTTGTCAGCGAGATCAACGCTGAGCGCAAAAGCGCGAACAAATAAATAAGCGCAGACAACAAAACGCCGGAACGCACAAGCGTTCCGGCGTAATCGCGTTGATGAGCGATACAAGGTAGTCAGTCAAACGATGCTGATTACTCTTCCAGCATGCTGCGCAGCATCCACGCCATTTTTTCATGGGCGCTACAACGGTCATCCAGCAAAGAGCCGGTAGCCCCATCGTTCACTTCACCGGTCAGTGGGTAAATCCCACGAATACGTTCGATCACTTGGCCGTGGCCTTTGACCAAGAACTCCAGCATTTCGGCGTTGTTCATGCCGCTACGCGCCTCTGGCAAGGTGCTCATTTTGCTGTACGCACTCAGTGAGCCGGGTGCTTCAAAGCCCAGTTCACGGATACGTTCAGCGATTTCATCCAGCGCATTCCAGATTTCGTTATATTGTTCTTCCAGCATCTGATGCATTGGGCGGAAACGCATGCCTTTCACGTTCCAGTGGAAATAGTGGGTGGTCAGATACAGGCTGAAAGTATCGGCCAGCAGATGGGATAAGCTGTCAGCAATTTTTTCTCGGCTGGCATCGGGCAGTGAAATATCAACTTTCATAACCAATCTCCATGTTCAAATAACTTAACGGTAATGCCGTTCGTTGTTAATAAACATAGACCTGTTACGCATGTTTATCTGTCAGCAAATGCCGCCAATTGCCTCGTTGTGCAAGCAAATATGTCCTGCTATATGCGCGTATTTGCACTATCGATAAAAAAAGTGCGGTTTATAGCGAGACTCGATAAAAACTTAATAAAATCATATCGATTAGCACTGAGTGAAAATCCAAGTCCTCGTGCGACAGCGCGGTTGCGCCAATAAAAAGGCAGCCCGTAGGCTGCCTTAAACCGAAGTGACGATGGCTATACCGTCACGCTATAGAGTCACTCGATACTGGCCACTCGATACAATCACGCAATGCGATCAGGCCAGAACCTGCTGCAGCCACGGCCAACCTTGCTTTTTACGGCTCAGGGTGTTTTGCATCATCAGCACGCCGTTGTCAGCATGCGCATCCAGCTTGGCAGACCATTCGCCTTTGTACAGCAGACGGGTAGTCGCGGTGGTGATGTCAGTCAGCATCAGCGCGGCCAGTGCCAGACCTTCGTTATCACAACGCGCTTGCAGATCCGCATTCAGCGCATCCAGCATGCCGTCCACTTGCTCCAGTGTCGCCAACTCAATCTGACCGACAACTACGTCACGGCCGTTCAGTGGGTAGCCTTTCAGATCTTTTTCTACCAGCTCCGCCGCAGACAGACCTTCGATGTCAGTCTTAGCAATCAGCAGGTCTTTGATGAACAGATCCAGATCAGCGATATCAGCCAGCTTAGCCAGCGCATACACCGCTTCTTTGTCTTTCTCGGTGCAAGTTGGTGATGCAAAGCCCACAGTGTCGCTGATGATGGCAGACATCATCAGGATCGCCAGCGGACGGGTGATCTCGGCCTGCTCCATACGGAACAGATTGAACAGGATGGTGTTGGTGCAGCCTACCGGCCAGATCCACGCTTCCAGCGGCTGCGCCGTGGTCACGTCGCCCAGACGGTGGTGGTCAACGATACCCAGAATTTCTGCCTGCGCCAGATCGTCTGGACCTTGCGCCAGATCGGAGTAATCCACCAGCCACACTTGCTGACCGGCAACACCGGTGCACATCTCTGGCTGCTCAACCCCAGCACGCTCCAGAATAAAGCGGGTTTCGCGGTTGATATCACCCTGACGCACGGCTTTCGCCTGCAGGCCACGGGCTTTCAGCAGTTCAGCAGCTACCAGTGCAGAACAGATACTATCGCTATCAGGGTTTTTATGACCAACTACTTGAATCATCATCTTTCCTTTCAGTACGTCTGGCCTGCACTTAAAAGTCAGGCTCACAGCAAAAGTGCATCGGCTCGCCGGTTTTCGGATGCGTGATCGACAGCTCACGCGCGTGCAGTTGCAAACGCGGCGCCATCGCTAAGGCATCGGGATGCGCGTAGAAGCGATCGCCCAAGATAGGGTGTCCCAACGCCAGCATGTGCACCCGTAACTGGTGCGAGCGTCCGGTTACGGGGGTCAGTTTAACACGGCTCGCGCCATCCGGATCGCGACTGAGCACCTGATACAAGGTCAGCGCCCGCTTACCGGTTTCATGGCAGACTTTCTGTTTCGGCCGGTTTGGCCAGTCACAGATCAGCGGCAGGTCGATTTCGCCAGCATCTTGTGCCAGATGTCCCCACACGCGCGCCACATAGGCTTTTTTCGGCTCGCGCTCACGAAACTGGCGCTTCAGCTCGCGCTCGGCTTGCTTGGTCAACGCCACCACCATCACGCCACTGGTGGCCATATCCAGCCGGTGCACCGATTCGGCCAACGGGAAGTCGGCCTGAATGCGCTGCATGATGCTATCGCGGTGCTCTTCGGCGCGCCCTTGCACCGACAGCAACCCACTCGGCTTATTCACCACCATGATGCTCGTGTCCTGATACAGGATCTGCAACCAGGGATCGGTCGGCGGGTTATAGGCCTCCAGCGGTGGCGCGCCACTTGGAATGGCCCGCTCTTCGGCGGTCGGCTTGCGCACTTTACGCGGCGCCGTATCGGTTGGTTTCACAGGCTCATTCCTCATAATGTGCTCCGCTCGCAGCACTTACTGATGCGTCACTACGACCACGCGCAGGGAATCCAGACGCCAGTTGGCTTCGTCCAGATGCTGCAGAACATGCTTACGACCCAGCTCCAGCATGCTGATTTCATCCTCACGGATGTTCGGGTTGACCGCTTTCAGGGCCAACATCCGATCCAGCTCGGCGGTCATCACGTCGTCCGCCAGCTTACGCGCGGCATCAATTTCCACCCGTGCCAGCTCATTAGCCTTCGGCTCGGCCATGGTCAGCATCGCGTGGATCTCTTTTTGCACCGCGTTCACCAGCTTACTGCCGGTATGACGGTTCACAGGGCTCAGCTGGCGGTTCAATGCTTCAAAACCAATCGATTTTGAGAGATCGTTACCACTGACATCCATCAGCAAACGCACCGGTGTTGGCGGCAGGAAGCGCGTCAGTTGCAGGTGCTTCGGCGCCTGCGCTTCCACCACATACACCAGCTCCAGCAGCAGTGTACCGGCTGGCAAGGCTTTATTTTTCAGCAACGACATCGCGGTCATACCGGTATCACCGGACAGGATCAGGTCAATACCGTTACGCAAAATCGGGTGCTCCCACGTCAGGAACTGCGCATCTTCACGCGACAACGCCACTTCGCGATCGAAGGTCACCGTACAGCCATCAGATGGCAGACCTGGGAAGTCCGGCACCAGCATGTGGCCGGTTGGCTCCAGCACCAAGGTATTCTCGCCGCGATCTTCTTGATGCACGCCTATAATATCGAACAGGTTCAGGGCAAAGCTCACCAGCTTGGTATCGCCATCTTGCTCGGCAATTTCGTTGGCCAATGTCTGCGCTTCCTCGCCACCGTTGGAGTGCATCTCCAGCAGGCGATCGCGGCCGCTTTCCAGCTGCGCTTTGAGTTTATCGTGCATCGCGCGGCTATCGGCCAGCAGCTCATCAAAGCCTTCTTGATTATCCGGCTCCGCCAAATACGGGATCAGGCGCTCGACAAACGCATCGTAAACCGGACGACCGGTCGGGCAGGTATGCTCGAACGCATCCAAACCTTCGTGGAACCAGCGTGACAGCAGAGCCTGCGAGGTGCCTTCCAAGCACGGAACATGGATCTGGATATCCTGACGCTGGCCGATACGGTCCAGACGGCCAATACGCTGCTCCAGCAGATCTGGATTCATTGGCAAATCGAACATCACCAGATTGCTAGCAAACTGGAAGTTACGGCCTTCGGAGCCAATTTCCGAGCACAGCAGTACCTGCGCGCCCTCTTCCACTTGGGCAAAATAAGCCGAAGCCTTGTCGCGCTCGATGATAGACAAGCCTTCGTGGAAGACTGCCGCGCGAATCGCTTCACGCTCACGCAGCGCTTGCTCCAGATGCACGGCCGTTTGCGCCTTGGCACAGATCACCAGCACTTTGGCATCGCGGTTGTTCTTCAAGAAGGTCAGCAACCACTCCACGCGTGGGTCAAAGTTCCACCAAGTGGCATTTTCGCCTTCGAACGCTTGGTAGATTTGCTCTGGGTACAGCATCTGCTGCGCGCGATCATCCACCTTCGACGCGCCCATCAGGCGTGCCACGCGGATCGCGGTTTGGTACTGGCTTGGCAGCGGTAACGTGATCTGGTTTAAGCTGCGCTGTGGGAAGCCTTTCACGCCCTGACGAGTGTTACGGAACAGCACGCGGCCAGTGCCGTGGCGATCCATCAGGTTATTGATCAGAGTTTGCCGCGCCAGCAGGCGCTCGGTTTCATCCACGTCGGCCGCGTTGATCACTTTCAGCAGCGGCTCCACATCCTGCTCACTGAGCAGTTCAGTCAGCAGATTTTGCGCTTCCACGCTCAGCGGCTTACCGGCGGTGATATCGGCGACCGCATCGGCCACCGGCTGGTATTGCTGTTGCTCGGCCACGAACTCTTCGTAATCGTGGAAACGATCAGGATCCAGCAAACGCAAGCGCGCAAAGTGGCTTTCTTGACCCAACTGCTCCGGGGTGGCGGTCAGCAACAGCACGCCCGGGATATTTTCAGTCAGGGTTTCCACCACTTGATATTCGCGGCTTGGTTTATCTTCGCTCCACACCAGATGGTGGGCTTCGTCGACCACCAACAGATCCCATTCTGCTTCCGCCGCTTGTTCACAGCGCTGGCGCTTTTTACGAATGAAATCCAAGGAGCAGATCACCAGCTGTTCGGTCTCGAACGGGTTCTCCGCATCCAAACCTGCTTCGGCGCAGCGCTCTTCGTCAAACAGCGCAAAGCGCAGGTTAAAGCGACGCAGCATCTCCACCAGCCACTGGTGTTGCAAGGTTTCCGGCACGATCACCAGCACGCGCTGAGCACGGCCAGACAGCAGTTGCTGATGAATGATCATGCCCGCTTCAATGGTCTTACCCAACCCCACTTCATCGGCCAGCAATACGCGCGGCGCATAACGGCAACCCACTTCATGGGCGATATACAGCTGGTGCGGGATCAGGCTGGCACGGGCGCCGCGCAGACCGCGCAGCGGCGAGCGGAATTGTTCACGCTGATGGTTCAGCGCGCGATAACGCAGGGCAAAACGATCCATTCGGTCGATTTGACCGGCAAACAGGCGATCCTGAGGTTTGCTGAAGGTCAGCTTGTTATCCAGCATCACTTCGCGCAGGCTGATGCCCTCTTCCTCAGTATCCAGACGGGTACCGACATAAGTCAGGACACCGTGTGCTTCCAGCACTTCATCGACACGCATCTGCCAACCTTCGTGGCTGGTGATGGTATCGCCTTGGTTGAACATGACGCGAGTCACCGGGGCGTCCACTCGTGAATAAACACGGTTTTCACCGGAAACAGGGAACAGAATGGTGATGGTACGGGCTTCAATAGCGACAACCGTACCTAGACCTAACTCACTCTCAGTATCACTGATCCAACGTTGACCAAGTGCAAAAGGCATAGTGCTGACTCAACTCTCTTCTTTGTTTGGCGTGGGTGCGGGAAAGGGCGTTATGGTAATTCAAGGTGTGTTCCTCGTCACGGATTTATCCGTCCCTCATCGCGTTAAATCTCTGTAGTTGTCACAAGCTTGTCATCAAGGATGCGTTTGATTGTAAAAGTGTTGCTACACTCGGATTAAGGCGCAACACCGGTGCCAACCAGGCACAGTTTTTACGCTTACAAGGAGGTCCGTATGGGCTCAGCCGAACGAAAAATCTTCGTCCTCGATACCAACATCCTACTGCATGAACCTCAGTCCATCTTTTCCTTTCAAGAACACAATGTCATCGTGCCGATGACCGTCCTCGAAGAGCTCGACCGCATTAAGGATAGTAAACGCGACGTTTCACGCGAGGCGCGTATCGCTATCCGCATGCTCGAAAGTGTGTTTCTCGATGCCAGTGCCGAAGAGATTGCCGCGGGCGTTCCGCTCAGTAAACACGGGGCGCAAGCGTCCGGCACGCTGGCGATTTTCGCCGACTACCTGTTAGCCGAAGAGGTGCATGCCTTCCCCAGCAAAGAGGGCGATAACCGCATTCTGAACGCGGTGCTGTACTTGCAAAAATTGCATGCCCCTGTGCCCGTGGTGTTGGTCACCAAAGACATCAACATGCGCCTGCGCGCCAAAGGCGCTGGGGTATTGCGGGTCGAAGATTATCGCACCGATCAGCTGATCGACGATGTGCGCTTCCTCACTAAAGGCTTTCGTCATCTCGACGGCGATTTTTGGAAAAAAGTGGAGGTGTGCCAAACCCAGCACGAAGGGCGCGAAACCTACCATGCGGTGGATGCGGCGCTGATCCCCAAAACCCACATCAACGAATACCTGTTTGACGATACCGAAACCTTTGCCGGTCGCGTCAGCGCCATCGGCAGCGATCGCATCACGTTTCGCGATTTAGGACGGGAAAAACTGATGCACCGGCAAGCGTGGGGCGTGCATCCGAAAAATATTTATCAGGCGATGGCGTTACACGCCTTGCTCGACCCGAGCATCGATCTGGTGATCCTCACCGGCCCAGCCGGTAGTGGCAAAACCTTGCTAGCGATGGCGGCGGCGCTGGAGCAAGTGGTCGAGAAAAAGATGTACGACAAGATTATTGTCACTCGCAACACGCCGGATATCGGTGAGTCGATCGGCTATCTGCCGGGCACCGAAGAGGAAAAAATGCTGCCGTGGCTGGCGGCAATCACCGATACCTTGGAAGTGCTGCATAAAAACGACCACAACACCGAAGCGTCGATCAAATACATTCAGGACAAAGCCAACATCCAGTTTAAATCGATTAACTTCATGCGTGGCCGCTCGATTCAAAATGCCTTTGTGCTGCTGGACGAGTGCCAAAACTTAAGTGCCTCTCAGCTGAAAACCATCATTACTCGCTGCGGGGAAGGCACCAAAATTATCTGCTCCGGTAACTTGGCGCAAATCGACAGCCCTTACCTGACGCCGGTCACGTCGGGGCTGACCTATATTGTGGAGCGCTTTAAAAACTTTGAGGGAAGCGTAAACCTGTATCTGAACGGGGTGGTGCGTAGCCGATTAGCCTCATTCGCCGAGGAAAACCTGTAACCGCGCACTGACTTAAGATTCAAAACAAAAGACGTAAAACAAGGGCTGAGACAATAAAGATTGAGACATCGTCATGATTGACGCTCCCTCAGCCCTTCTGCACAATCAGCCTCACTGGCCGGTCAGCTCGCCTTGCGGTTGACCGGCTGAACACTGTGCGTCTTGTACTCAGGTACGCAGACTCCACCAGTATCGCGATTTCGGCTTGCCGCCCCGTTTAAAGAGGTTCCGATGGAGGCATTACTTAACCATCTTCAGCTGTATGCCATGCACTATGCGCTCAGTGCTGCGTTCTTGGCGGCGTTGATTGAATCCATTGCGCTCATCGGTCTGTTGGTGCCGAGCTCGGTCATCATGACCTCGATTGGTCTGCTGATTGGCCACGGCGAAGTGAATTTCTGGCTGGCATGGTTGGCCGCTACGTTGGGCTGCATGGTGGGCGATTGGGGCTCATATCTGGCCGGCCACTATTTCCAAGCGCCACTACGCAATTTTCGTCCGCTGCAGCGCTATCAAAGCACCATTAACAAGATTGAATATGCGCTGCACCAGCACAGTATGCCAACCATTTTCTGGGGCCGGCATATCGGGCCGACACGCCCGATTGTGCCGCTGGCGGCAGGCATGCTGAACCTGCCACCGCGCAGTTTTGCCCTGCCGAATTTTCTGGCCTGCGCAACTTGGCCACCGGTCTATCTGCTGCCGGGGATTTTAGCTGGGGTCGCGCTGGGGATCCCACAAGGACAGAGCGTCGGCCTGTTCCGCGTGCTGCTGCTGTTAAGCGCGGCGGGGATGTTCTTCAGTGTCTGGCTCGGCTGGCGCTGGCTGCGCCATGATCAACGCCCAGCGGACTGGTTTAGCAAGTACCTGACGTTACCGCGCCTGCGCTGGCTGACCATGGTCAGTCTGCTGCTGGCGGTGGTCAGTACGCTGTGGCTGTTGCAACAACCGTTGATGCCGCTGTACGCGGATCACCTGCGCGACGTGCTCAAACTCTGACGCACTGACCTGCTTAGCTCTCTTTAAAAAACGCCCAGCGTCTGCACCGATTGCCGCGCAGGGCGTTTTTTTTATCTTCTCGCGTTTGCGTCTTCTTCCTGCCGTCAGCGCTCTCGCTACTCTCCGCGTCTCTGGCCACATCTCTGGCCACCTTTCTGGCTTGCCGCTATGACTTGGCTATTGCGGCTTGACCGTGACGCCCAGAATACGCGCCTGTGGCGCCGCGCCACTGAGTAAATCGGCGGTCGGCCCGTCATAACAGATGCAACCATCGTCAATCAGCAAGGTACGCGGTGCGATACGGGCGGCATCATCTAAATTGTGCGACACCATCAGTAAGGTCAGATTCAAGCGCGCACACGCCTCTTCCACCAGCGCCAGCATGTCACTGCGCAGCGCCGGATCGAGAGCGGAAAACGGTTCATCCAGCAGCAAAATCGGCGTATCACGCACCAAACAGCGCGCCAAGGCCACTCGCTGACGCTGACCGCCCGACAAGGTATCGGGCCGACGCGTCAGGTAATCGGCAAGCCCCACCGACTCCGCGACCGCCACCAGGCGCGCCTGCTGCTCGGCAGTCAAACGCAAACCAGGATCTAACCCCAACCCGATATTTTGCCCGACGGTCAGGTGCATAAATAAATTGTGCTCCTGAAACAGCATCGACACCGGCCGCTGCGCCACCGGCAAGGTGGTCGCCTCTTGGCCATTGAGCCACAACCGACCACTGTGCAGCGGACAAAATCCGGCAATTAAGTTGAGCAAGGTACTTTTCCCCGCCCCGCTCGGGCCCAAAATGGCCACCCGTTCACCGGCTCGCACCTGCAAGTCAAAGCGCATCGGCTGATTTTGGTAAAGAAAAGTCACATCATCGAGATACAGCATGTTTCTCACGATCCTTAGCGGCAGAGGTGTCAGACGGCGAGCCGGTTAGCGCAGCCGACGACGATGAAGGACGATGCTCAAACAGGCTAAATAAGCCAAAACAGAGCAGCAATAACAAGAGCGCCGTCACGCCACCATCTTGGCTGCGATAAGCGCCAATTTGCTGATACAGATACAGCGGCAAGGTGCGAAAATCTTCGCTGCCAAACAGCGCAATCACACCAAAATCTCCCAGCGACAGCACGCAGGCAAAGGAAAACGCCAACGACAAAGGACGGCGCAGCGCCCGCCACTCGACCCAATAGCAGCGACGCCAGCCGTGCATACCGAGTGACGCGCACAAACGATCGTACTGCGCCGCGCAGTCCAATACCGGCACGCTCAGCGTTTTTAGTACATACGGCAGCGCCATCATGGCGTTACACAGCACCACGATGGCAAACGGGTGAGCACGCAGCGCCGGATAAGGCTGCAGCAGTAAAAATAGCCCCGTGGCGAGCACCAATCCCGGCATCGCCAAAATGAGCATGCCACTAAGCTCCAGATAGCGTGCACTACGCAGCCAGCCATCAAGACGCATCCGGCTGCTACTCCACGCAATCATCAAGCCCAACCCTAACGCCAACGCGCCGGCGCACAGGGCAATACTCAATGAGGTCAACGTGGCTTGCCACAACGCCGGCTGACTGACCACCGACCAAAACGCACGGCTAATTCCGCCCACCACCACCGCCAGTAATGGCGGCACCAGCAGCAAGATCGCCGCCGCGATCAACACGCCATCGGTTAGTCGACTGGCGAGATTGTCCGGCAACCAACGCACGCCGTGGCCACGCCCCGCTGGTGCCGCCAGTGAACCGGCCAGCTTTTGGCTAGCCAGCACTAAGGCCAGACAAACCCCCATTTGCAGCAGTGCCAGCCATGCCGCCATCCCTAAATCGAAGTCATAGGTTAGCGCCTGATAGATAGCCACTTCCAGTGTCGAGGCTTTTGGCCCACCACCGAGGGCTAACACCACGGCAAAACTGGCAAAACAGAGCATAAAGATCAAACTGGCCGCCGGCAGTAACTGACGGCGCACTTGTGGCCATTCCACCCAACGCCAACACTGGCGCTGGTTCATGCCGAGCTGCGCGGCGATCTGGTATTGCTCTTGCGGAATAGACTCTAAACTTTGCAACAGTAACCGCGTGGCCAGCGGCAAGTTGAAAAAGACATGCGCCAGTAAGATGCCCTGCAAGCCATACGGCGAAAAGCGATACGCCAGCCCCAGAGCGCGACACAGCTGCGCCAGCCACCCTTCTTGCCCGTAGACACTGATCAGACCAAACACCGCCACCAACACCGGCAACACCAGCGTCATCGAGCACAAACGCAACAACAGGCGGCGGCCAACAAACTGACGACGCGCCAACGCACGCGCCAAAAACAGTGCCGGTAGTACCGACAACAACGCCGACAGCGCCGCTTGCCAGAAGGTAAAACGTAAGAGGTGCCACACATACGGATCGTGCAACACCTCCAGCCCCGCTTGCTGCGGCGCTTGCCACAGCAAACTCAGCAGCGCCGCCGCCGCCAGTACTAACAGTAATCCACCGGCGACAATCCCTGGCCAGCGACCGCGCGCCATCATCAGCGGCTTACCGCCATCTGCCACTCACGCACCCACGCCTTGCGATTTTGCTCGACTTGTTGCGGAGTAAACTCCAGCGTCTTGACCGGTTTTTCCACCTGCTCAAAGCCTTTTGGTAACGCCACATCCGTCACCGGCAGCATCCAGTTTCCGGTGGCCATCTGATCTTGGAACGCTGGGGTTAGCATAAAGCGTAAGAACTCTTGCGCCAGCTGCGGCTGCTTGCTGGACGCCAACTGACCGGCCACTTCCACTTGCAAATAGTGACCTTCGGCAAAGTTAGCGGCTTTATAGTCTGGATTGTTTTCGCTGATCAGGTGATACATCGGCGAGGTGGTGTAACTCAGCACCATATCTGCCTCTCCTTTAAGAAACAGTCCGTAGGCTTCGCTCCAGCCTTTGGTCACGGTGACGGTCTTCCCCGCCAACTTCTGCCATGCCTCGGCCGCCTGATCGCCATACACCGATTTCATCCACAGCAACAGCCCCAGCCCCGGTGTACTGGTGCGCGGATCTTGATAAATCACCTTGATCGGCTGCTTGCTATCCACCAAGTCATGCAAGCTTTGCGGCGGGGTTTTCAAACGTTTTTGGTTGTACACGAAAGCGAAGTAACCGTAGTCATACGGCAGGAAGTGGGTATTGTTCCAGCCACCCGGTAGGGTGAGCTTGGTTTGCGGTGCAGGAAGCGGGGCGAACAGACCGGTTTTCTCGGCGTCTGCGACCAAATTGTTATCCAGCCCCAACACCACATCGGCCGGACTGTTTTTCCCTTCCATACGCACGCGATTTAAAATCGACACGCCATCATCCAGCGCCACGAATTTCAGCTCACAATCACCGCACTCAGCCTCAAAGGCTTTTTTGATCGCCGGGCCCGGGCCCCAATCAGAGGCAAACGAATCATAGGTATACACGGTGAGCGTGCGCTCAGCTGCTTGCGCCAACGGCAAGCTACTTAACGCGCCCAGCGCCAGCCATGCGCCAACACCAAAACGCGAACGAACACAGCGAGAGAACAACGAAACAGGGGTCACAGACACTTTGCGCTCCTTAACAACCTTGTGGGAGTCGGCAAAGGTTTTTGAGTGCTGTCGGAAGATGGTCGGCTTACCGCATCTTTCACCTTGATGCGCGCCGGCGCCAAACAGCAGATCTCAAATCCCTCCGCCGGTATAAACCGGATCAGGTTCGACGGGTGTTATCTCAGCCTCGCGGCACCCCGTTGAGAACGGCGCTTATTGTACTCGCAATCGCCCCTTCAGTACTAGCCACACACCGAGCACAGGAGTGACAAACGGTGTGATTTGATTTCCAACTGCCAGCCACTGGTTTATGCTGCTATTGTTAACTGGTCGTACCAACAACGTTAATGAGGATGGCAAATTGTCCCTCTCCCCGACTCCGGCCGCACTGTTGTCACGTGCGCCCCTGATAACAAGGATTTTGCATGGATAGCCTGTTAATCACTCGGTCTGACGAAGGCGTGCTGTGTCTGACCTTCAATCGCCCAGAAAAGAAAAATGCCCTGACGCTGGAGATGTACCACTCGCTGGAGCAGGCGCTGCGTGATGCGACGAGCGACAATCGCGTACGCTGTGTGGTGCTGCAAGGTAGCGAGCGCTGCTTTACCGCCGGTAATGATCTGGCGGTCTTTCTCGAAAGTGGCAATCTGGATCACGAACATCCTGCCATTCGGATGCTACACACGCTAGCCGCCTTCTCGAAACCGGTGGTCGCAGCGGTATGTGGTGTGGCCATTGGTATTGGCACTACGTTATTATTGCATTGCGATCTGGTTTACGTCGCTGATGATGCGGTGCTGCAGCTGCCGTTTATCGATTTGGGGTTAGTCCCCGAGTTTGCATCGAGCTTACTGCTACCGCGTACGCTCGGCCATGTGCGCGCCTGTGAGTGGTTGCTGCTGGGCGATACGTTTTCTGGCGCGCAAGCCGCGCACGCTGGGCTCGCGAATCGCAATTTGCCAGCTAATGAGGTGTTGGCCTTTGCCCATTCGCAAGCGGTACGGCTAGCACACAAACCGCCACACGCCTTACGTAACAGCAAAGCCTTGCTGAAAAACGAATTAAAGCAGGCGGTGCCCTTTACCATCGATCTGGAAGCGCGCGCGTTTTCGCAAGCGCTGCACAGCGAAGAGAGTCGCCAACGGGTCAGTGCTAAGCTAAGCGCGATCAGCGCTAAGAAATAAAACGCGAAAGCAGGATAAATATCACCACGAAAAGCTGATATTAGGCTACACAACCACATCTTTCGCTAGTCATTGCATTACTGAGCGGTAAAACCCTCGCCTAACTCACGGCGGTGGTTTTACCGCCCTTATCTAGGGCATCTATTGCGTCATTCTCGGCCTAATTGTCGACGTGATCAACGCCACGCCTTCGCGACTGTACGGGGAAACTTCCCCGCAGATCAACCGGTTAAAAATCGACTTACCACTCAAAATCAGCATTGATTTTACGGATGTAATCGACTCGTTGTTCTATTTAGATAATGCTATCGCATGTTTTGCGCATTGTTTGGTGTTAAGGATACGCGATGCTCCCGCACGGAATGCTTCAGCAATGGATATTAGCCTACGATCAGCCCTCACTGCTGGATTCAGCATTGCCAGAACTGGCACTGGTCCTGAACGCCTCCCACTGCTGGTTATTTGTCGGACTGGAAGAGTCACAGCCACTGGCCAGTTGGCCTCAAGACGCCGATCATCAGGCGTTATTCAGTCATGCCGATTTGTTGCTGAAAAATCACGTCTTAGTGCAAAGCGGGATCTTGCATACCCTGAACAACCAGCCCAATCTGCATATCTGCCGTTTAAGCGGTAACAGCGCACAACCGCGCATTCTGGTATGGCAAACACCAGAGAATCCGAATAGCGATAGCGCGCAAGCGACCGATCTTCCAACGACCGAGCTGTCGACCACCGATCTGTCAACGCAAGTGGCGGTATTGCTGTTTTTTGGTCAGCTACTGCAAAAACACCATGATGACAGCCAAGCGACCAGCGAACGTGGGCGACGCGATCTGCAAGAAGCCATGTTAGCTAATCAGCTCAATGACTTACGTAATCAAGTCAATACCATCCGTGAGCTACAGCAGTTGATGAGCGCCATGATGCTATGCCGCGAACCGGAAGAGCTGTACAAGCTGGCAGTCGAGCAACTGCGCACTATCCTACCCGGCTGTCGCAGCGCCTTGATGCTGTACGATCCGGCTACTGGTCAAGTCCAAGGCACCTTCGGCACCGACAATGAAGGTAACACCGCCGATGAGCGGCATATCATCTACAACTATCACGATCAAACCAGCGAATTTAATCAAGCACTGCGCAGCCAAGATCAAGAATTGGTGATCAAAGACAACGCCCCGCTGTACACCCAGCACACCATCGTCGGCGTGGGGTGGAATGCGATGGTGATCTTGCGCGATGAGAACGGCCCGATCGCGTGGTTTGCGTTGGATAATTTGTTGTCGCAGCGCCCGCTCACCGCCGCCCAGCAAGTGCTACTGATCACCTTCAGCCGCATGGTGTCCTCGGTGCTGGTGCAGATGCTGCGCGAAAAACAACTGCGCTTTTTGCACGAAGGACTGTTGGCGATGGCCGAAGCCGATAATCTGCTGCTGGCCTGTAAAGTAGCAGTCGAGAAGATCAAAGCTCTGGGCGTTGATCGGGCGGCGATCTTGCTGTGGGATCCGGAGCAGCAGATGCTGCGCGGCACGTACGGCTGTGACGAGATTGGCCAACTGCGAAATGAACAGGCGCTGACTATCGATCCGTATGCCGATCCGGTTATCGTGCCGATGCTGACCGAGCAGGATTACTTTAAAGTCCGCCGCGACGCACCGCTGTTTAACGATTTGCACTTAATTGGCATCGGCTGGCACTTGAGCGCCGGCCTGTGGCACTGTGGCCGTTTCTACGGCGCGATTTTTGCCGACAACCTGCTCAGTCGCCGGGTAATGACCAGCCACCAGCAAACTATTTTGCATCTGTTTTCAGCGGTAGTGGCCAGTTTGATGGCCCGTTTTCAAAGCGAGCAACAACTGCGTCAGCTGAACTTATCGCTCGATAATCAGGTGCAAACTCGCACGCAAGAGTTGAACGAAGCCAACCAACGTTTGTTGGAGCTGTCGTACCACGATCCGCTGACAGGGTTATTTAACCGACGTTACTTTGATCAAGTGATCAGTGAATGGATGGCGCAAACGCCGGCTCCGGGCTTAATCCTGATCGATATCGATGCTTTCAAAGCCTTTAATGATATCTATGGCCATCCGGCCGGTGATGAGTGTCTGCGCACCTTTGCCGACGCGCTGAAAGCGGCGGGACGCGGCTGCGTGGTATCACGCATGGGCGGCGAAGAGTTTTCGATCCTGATCCCCGCCGCTCTGTTGCCGCAGCTAGATATCTTAATTGGCGAGTTGATGAACCTGACCGAGCAGATCTCGATTCCACATCGCGGTTCACCGTTTGGGATCCTTACGTTCTCGGCCGGCTATGCCAGTGGAGAAGGCAAAAACAGCACCGAGCTGTATCGCAGCGCCGATCAAGCCCTGTACCAAGCCAAGCAGCGCGGACGTCACTGTCTGGTACAAGCGGGCACTGCGCGCAGCGGACAAGCGAAACTGGCGCATACCCATCGGCCTGCCACCTTAACGGATAGCAACCCGCAGCAAGCGAATCAGCGGCAAAGCGCGGCGCTGACTGACGGGCAAGAAAATGCCCTCCCGCTGGCCAGTGGCACCTAACTGCGCACGCTGAACACAAACATTAATGTACATCGGTTGGTAAACTCCGCCGGAGAGCGAAAGTAGAGACAAAAAAAGCGGCGCTATTGCGCCGCTTTTTTTATTAACTGTGTTAGCGAAAACCGCGCTCGCGACGTAACAAGTCATACGCTGCTTGGATGTCCTGCGCCTTTTGCTTGGCCAACTCCATCATCTCCGGCGGTAAGCCTTTAGCCACCAACTTATCTGGATGATGTTCATTCATCAGTTTGCGATAAGCGCGCTTGATGGTTTGATTATCGGCATCGGCTGGCACTCCCAGCACTTTACACGCATCTTCCACCGTAGGACCCCGTGTTGCCGAACGCGGTGACCAGCCTTCCTGATGCGATTGCTGATGACCGCGAAACTGAGTACTGCCCTCCAACATCGACAGCAACTGCTCGAACTGATGACGCGAAAAACCCAGCTCTTCGGCAATCACATACAGCACTTCACGCTCACTCGGGTGCAAAGAGCCATCGGCAAACGCCGTTTGCAGCTGGATCTCCATAAACATCTGCAGCAAGTCAAAGCGACCAAAACAGGCGCGACGAAAATCGCGTAACGTCTGGCGTAAGGCAAAATCAGCCGACTTACCGGCACGAAACGCCTCTTGCGCGGCGCGACGCGCCTCACCGTGCAGATTCATTCGGTCCATCATGGCATTGGCCATGTGGATATCGGCTTCGGTCACCCGTCCCTTGGATTTGGTCAGATGCCCCATGGTAGAAAAGGTGGCCTGAAAAAACAGAGACTGCCGGGCCTGTTGATTACTGAAATAACCCTGTAAATGGGATTGTGCCGCCAGTCTTTTGTCCACTTGATGGCCGATTAACAGGCCAAAAAACGCACCAATCGGTCCGCCGACCAGTACGCCCAGCACCACGCCCAGAAGTTTGCCCCACAATTGCATTCAAGCCCCTCTTAAACCCGTTATTCAGGCTGCGCAGCATCGCGCCCACGCATTATTTTTTCTGTTATTGCCAGCCAGCTGGTTCCGCTCGAGGCATACATCTGCGGCCGGAATCATACAAACAATCATATAAGTGCCGAGAAAGGCAATTTGCTTTATCATACTCTGCATTAAGCTCAATTGCTTGCGGGCAACGGTGCCCGCTCAGGTTGCAGGACCCACAATCTGGTATGAAAAAATTTTTCCCGACAATTCTGGCTTCCGCCATCAGTGCGATTCTGTTCAGTCCGCACAGTTATGCTGACCTGCGCAGCCAGTGTCTGGCCGGCGTGCCTCATTATACAAAGCCGCTGGTAAATGGCGATCCGAACAATTTACCGGTCACCATCTTATCTGACGATGCGGATGTCGATTATCCGAACCGTGCGCTGTATACCGGTAACGTCAATGTCGAACAAGGTAACCGTCAACTGACCGCGCATGAAGCGCAAGTGACACAAAAGCTGGTCGATGGTAAACCGGTCAAACGTGAAATGACCGCCAGTGGTAATGTGCACTATTTTGACCCCACCATTACCCTCAAAGGTCCGCGTGCCTGGTCCGATCTGGATAGCAAAGATACCGATGTGGATGACGCCAATTACCAGTTGGTGGGCAAGCAAGGGCGCGGTACCGCACGTCAATTACAGCTGCGTGACAATAACCGTTACAGCATCATGAAAAGTGGCGTATTTACCACCTGTCTGCCGGATGATGACAGTTGGAGTATTGCCGCTACCACCATGGTGCAAGACCGCGATGAAGAAGTGGCGGAGCTGTGGAACGCGCGTTTTCGCGTCGCTGGCGTCCCGGTCTTCTACACGCCGTACCTGCAAATTCCGATTGGCAATAAGCGCCGCTCCGGTTTTCTGGTGCCGTCATTTGGCTCATCGACCAAATCCGGCTTCCAAGTGGAGCTTCCTTACTACTGGAATATCGCGCCTAACTACGACGCCACGATCACGCCGCGTTACATGACTAAACGTGGCACCGAGTGGATGACTGAGTTTCGCTACCTGACCACACCAGGTACTGGCACGCTGGCCTTTAACTATCTGCCCGATGACCCGCTGTATAACAATGAAGCGCGTTACCTGACCTACTGGAATCACAGTGGCGTCATGAATCAGGTATGGCGTTTTAACGTCGATTACACCAAGGTCAGTGACCCGCAGTACTTTAATGACTTAAGCTCACCGTACGGTAACACCACCGACGGCTATGTCACGCAAAAAGCCAGTGTTGGTTATGCCGACCCGAACTGGATGGTGAACCTGTCTGCCACCCAGTTCCAGTTGTTTAATACCCAAGTCGCCAGCGCCTATCGTACCGCGCCGCAGCTGGATATTAACTATTACAACAACGATCTGATCAACGAGCAGCTCAACACGCATCTGTATGGTCAGGTCGCGCGGTTCGATAACGATAATCCGGCGATGCCAACCGCTACGCGGGTGCATTTTGAACCGACCGTGAGTTATCCCATCGCCAACCGCTGGGGGAGTCTGGAAGTGAGTGCCAAAGCTTATGCCACGCACTACCAGCAGGATATTCCAGTGCAATACCGCAACCAGATGGAAGAGTCGGTATCGCGCTTTATTCCACAAGGCAAAATTGACGGCAAAATGGTGTTTGAACGCGATACCAAGTGGCTGGATGCCTATACCCAGACCTTGGAGCCGCGCATTCAATACCTGTATCGCCCGTACCGAGACCAAACTGGGATTGGTGCGCCGAACAGCCTAGGCTATGACTCCACCGCGCTGCAGATGGATTACTTAGGCATGTTCCGCGATCGCCGTTACAGCGGTCTGGATCGCATCGCCTCCGCCAATCAGGTGACCACCGGTCTGACGACGCGCTTCTTTGATTCATCCTTGAATGAACGCTTTAACTTTGCGGTCGGGCAAATTTTCTATTTTGAAACCCCGCAAGTAGCACCGATTAACGATGATGAAAAACAGCGAACTTCTGCCTGGGCCGCAGAGTCTAACGCCGTGTTCTCGCAAAACTGGAGTGCCAAGGCCGGAATACAGTACGATACCGAACTCAATCAAGCGTCTTTGGGAAATGCCGTATTGGAATACCGCAAAGATGCCGAACGACTGGTACAGCTGAACTATCGCTATGCCAGCCAAGAGTACATCAACGATGCACTGCCGAATAAAAACTACCCGACCGACCTGTCACAGGTTGGGGTCGTGGCAGCATGGCCGGTCACTGACCGCATCGGCGTGGTGGGTCAGTACTATTACGATACCAAACAGCAGCAACCGGCAACCCAACTGCTCGGTTTGCAATACAACACCTGCTGCTGGGCCGTTAACTTAACTTACGAGCGTAAAATCATCGGCTACGACGCCAGCGTTGGTGAAACCGGTGGCGGTATCTACGACAACGGAATCTCCTTTAATGTGGAAATCCGCGGTCTGGGCAATAACTACTCCACCGGCATCGGTAGCATGCTGGGAGACGGTATTTTGCCATATCAACGCCCGTTTAACCTGAATAACTGATGGCCTCAGGTTCAGGCTTTCTTACTCAATTGCATACTTCAAAACGCAGGATGGATAGGCGAATGAAGAACTGGAAAACATGGCTTTCTCTGCTGGCAATCGTCAGTACCAATGCGGTTGCGGCTCCGCAGTCACTGGATCAAGTCGCCGCCATCGTCAATAACGGGGTGGTACTGCAAAGCGAAGTGAATAATTTGGTGCATTCAGTCAAGCTGAATGCCCAGCAAGCCGGTCAACAATTACCGGATGCCGAGGCTCTGCGCCATCAAGCGCTGGATAAACTGATCCTGGATCAAATCCAGCTGCAACTGGCCACGAAAATGGGCATTACCGTCAGCGATGCCGATCTGGACAACGCGATTGCTGGCATTGCCGCGCAAAACAAGATGAGCCCAGCACAGCTGCAGCAAGCCTTGAAAGCGCAAGGCATCAACTATGCCGACTACCGCGAGCAGATCCGTAAAGAGATGCTGGCGACCGAAGCGCGTAACTCACAGGTACGTAGCCGCATCAACATCCTGCCACAGGAAGTGGATAATCTGGCCAAGCAGATCAGCTCACAAGCGCAAAAAGGCGAAGAGATTAATCTCAGCCATATTCAAATTGCGCTGCCAGAAAATCCAACCCAAGATGAAGTGGATGCCGCACGTCAACGCGCCGAGCAGCTGGTCAAAGAGCTCAAGCAAGGCGCGGATTTCTCCAAACTGGCGATCGCTAACTCTTCCGGCCCACGGGCACTGGAAGGCGGTAATTTAGGTTGGGTGCGTCCACAAGCCATCCCGAGTATTTTTGCCGAGAAAGTGGCCGGCGCGCAGCGTGGTCAGGTGATTGGTCCGTTTCGCACCGGTGTGGGTTTCCACATCCTGAAAGTCAACGAGCTGCGCGGTAGCGAGCAAAGTGTTAAAGCCACCGAAGTGCATGCCCGCCACATTCTGCTGAAAACGTCGGTGATGCAAGATGACGCGCAAGCGCGGGCTAAACTGCTGCAACTGCGTAACGATATTCTGAATAAGAAGATCGATTTTGCCGCCGCTGCGCGCGAATATTCACAAGATCCGGGCTCCGCGGCGCAAGGCGGCGATCTGGGTTGGACTACGCCGGACGTGTTCGTACCGCAGTTCCGTAACGAGCTGGACAGCCTGAAACCGGGCCAAATCAGCCAGCCGTTCCAAAGTCCATTTGGCTGGCATATCGTGCAATTGCTGGATACCAAGCAA
Organism: Plesiomonas sp. PI-19; assembly: GCF_021368255.1. Classification (NCBI taxonomy): domain Bacteria; kingdom Pseudomonadati; phylum Pseudomonadota; class Gammaproteobacteria; order Enterobacterales; family Enterobacteriaceae; genus Plesiomonas; species Plesiomonas sp. PI-19. Next base: position 131,553 of record NZ_JAJNMQ010000001.1, on the reverse strand, counting down.
GTGGATCGCACCGATGCGGCGCTCAAAGATCGCGCTTACCGCATGTTGTTTAACATGAAGTTTGCCGAAGAGATGCCGGTGTGGCTGCAAGAGCAGCGCGCTGCTGCCTACGTTAAAATCGTCGACCCGCAAGACGACGCCCATTAATCGTTGCCGTCACGGGCACCTTCGGGTGCCCGTGCTGTTTTTAGCGCCATATAGCACTAAGGTAGGATGTCATGACGCTGCCTGTATCACGTCTGGTTATCACACCCGGAGAGCCGGCCGGTGTCGGTCCGGATCTCATCATCAAATTAGCGCAGCAGGCATGGCCAGCGGAACTGGTGGTCTGCGCCGATCCGGCGCTGCTGCAAGCGCGCGCCGCGACGCTGCAACTACCGCTGACCTTGTTGCCGTATCAACCGGAGCGCGCGCCACAAGCGCAAGCCGCTGGTACCCTGACTTTGTTACCGGTCAGCTTGTCCACGCCCGCCATTCCCGGTCAGCTCGATAGCGCCAACGCACACTACGTGTTAGCGACACTGGCGCGCGCCGCTGACGGTTGTCAGCAGGGGGAGTTTGCCGCTATTATCACCGGTCCGGTACACAAGGGGATCATCAACGATGCAGGGATCCCATTCAGTGGCCATACCGAATTTTTTGCCGACCGCGCCGGCTGCCACAAAGTGGTGATGATGCTGGCGACCGAGCAAATGCGGGTCGCACTGGCGACAACCCACCTGCCACTGCGTGAGGTGGCTGACGCCATTACCGCAGAGAGTCTGCGTGAAGTGATCACCATTTTGCATCGCGATCTGCAGCAAAAATTTGCCCGTCCGCAACCGCGTATTTACATCTGTGGGCTAAACCCACATGCCGGTGAAGGCGGACATATGGGGCATGAGGAAATCGAGGTGATCGAACCTTTGCTCGCCCAATTGCGCAGTGAAGGGATGGATCTTATCGGCCCACTACCGGCCGATACCCTGTTTCAAGACAAATACCTGCGCGACGCCGATGCTGTACTGGCCATGTACCACGATCAGGGCCTGCCGGTGCTTAAATACCAAGGCTTTGGCCGCGCAGTCAATATTACGCTAGGGTTACCGTATATCCGCACGTCGGTGGATCACGGAACGGCACTGGATCTTGCCGCTACCCCATTTGCCGACGAGGGCAGCTTCCGGACTGCGCTAACCCTCGCCATTACTATGACGGATTCACAAACACAATGAATGACAGTGTTCACCTCGGGCACCGCGCCCGTAAACGCTTTGGTCAAAACTTCCTGAACGATGTGTTCGTTATCGACAGCATCGTCAGCGCGATTAACCCGCGCAAAGGCGAAGCTATGCTGGAAATCGGCCCAGGTCTGGCGGCGCTGACCGAGCCCGTAGCCCGCGATCTGGACCACATGACCGTAATCGAAATCGACCGCGATCTGGCCGAGCGTCTGCGTCATCACCCTCAGCTGAAAGACAAGCTGACCGTGCGTGAACAAGATGCCATGAGCGCCGATTTCTCGGCGATCTCCGCAGAGTTAGGGCAAAAGCTGCGCGTGTTCGGTAACCTGCCGTACAACATCTCCACCCCACTGATGTTCCACCTGTTCGACTACACTGACAGCATCAGTGACATGCACTTCATGCTGCAAAAAGAAGTGGTCAACCGTCTGGCCGCCGGCCCGGGCAGCAAAGCCTATGGCCGTCTGAGCGTAATGGCGCAATACTATTGTCAGGTGATCCCGGTACTGGAAGTGCCACCGCACGCCTTTAAGCCTGCGCCAAAAGTTGACTCCGCCGTAGTCCGTTTGGTGCCGCACGCACAAAAGCCATTCCCAGTGAAAAACCTGCGCTGGCTGAGCCGTGTCACCACTGATGCGTTTAACCAGCGTCGTAAAACGCTGCGCAATGGCTTAAGTCATCTGTTTAGCGTTGAACAACTCGAAGCGCTGGGGATCGACCCGACCCTGCGCGCCGAGAACATCACGGTGGAGCAGTTCTGCCGGTTAGCTAACTGGTTGTCCGACAATCCGCCACAACCGGAGCAAAACCGCAACGCCGAGTAACCCTTGGCCTTGCACAAGGAGTCAGGTATGCAGGAGCCCACCGAACAGGCCCGTGTCGCAGTCAGTGTTGAAGTTCAACCTGCGTATGTGGAAGCCCAGTCCGCGCCCGAGTTGGCGCGTTTTGTGTTCACCTACACGGTCACCCTGCATAACCAAAGTGCGCTAACGCTGCAATTGCGCCGTCGTTATTGGTTGCTGACCGATGCTAACGGTCAGCAAACCGACATCGAAGGCGAAGGTGTGGTCGGCGAACAACCAGTACTGGCTCCGGGCTCTTGCTACCGCTACACCAGTGGCACTGTCTTGCCCACTCCGGTCGGCACCTTACAAGGGCACTACCTGATGAGCACCCCTGACGGGCACACCTATCAGGTGCCGATTCCGGTGTTTCGACTGGCCATCCCTCATCTCATACAGTAAAGCGTTATGGCGACTTATGTTGTTGGCGACCTGCAAGGTTGCTTTGATGAACTGCAAGCCCTGCTTGAGCAGGTGCATTTTGATCCAGCCTGCGATCAACTGTGGCTGACCGGCGATCTAGTGGCGCGCGGCCCGCGTTCATTGGACTGTCTGCGTCTGGTGCGTGATTTAGGGCCTGCCGCGCGTACCGTGCTTGGTAACCATGATTTGCACTTACTGGCCATTGATGCGGGGATCGCCAGCGCCAAGGCGCGCGATTACTTGCAACCGGTACTCGATGCCCCCGATCGCAGCGAATTGATGCACTGGCTGCGGCACCAGCCGCTGCTGCTCACCCACCCCGAGTTTAGTTTTGTGATGGCCCATGCCGGGATCTCGCCACAATGGGATCTGGCGACCGCTCAGCAGTGCGCCGCCGAAGTCGAGCATGCGCTACAGCAAGACGACTACCCGACACTGCTACGCGCTATGTATGGCGATCAGCCCGATCGCTGGTCAGAATCCCTTCGCGGGATGGAGCGCCTGCGCTACAGCATCAACGCCCTGACCCGGATGCGCTATTGTCACCCTGATGGCCGGCTCGATATGCACTGTAAGTTGGCACCAATGGAAGCGCCGGGCGAGTTACAACCTTGGTATCGCCTGCCGAATTCTTTGTTGGCTCGCCACCGCGTGGTGTTTGGCCATTGGGCGGCCTTGATTGGTGTCACCGAGCAACCGGCAGTGTATGCGCTGGATACCGGCTGTGTGTGGGGAAATTACCTGACCTTACTGCGCTGGGATGACCAACGTTACTTTACCCAACCGGCGCTGCGCGCCTACGGCAGTGGTCTGTAAACGGGTTTCTCAAGTTTATCGACTCACCCGCGACAACCTTGGGTGAGTCGAACTCACGCGTGAGCACTAAGCCAACCAAGCGCTATGCCGGCTGACGCTCCCAGATAGTAAACGCGCAGCGATACGCATTGGCGCTATCGGCAGGACGCTCCTCGCGAAACGTTTCGTGCCACTCTCCCGCCGCTTGCCAGTCAGGAAAGCGGGTATCGCCATTCACCTCAGCATCAATCAGCGTGAGATACAGATGAGTCGCCAGTGGCAGCGCCTGCTGGTACACATGACCGCCGCCAATAACCATCACTTCCTCAACGCCGGCCACCAACGCCAGAGCCTGCTCCAGTGAGCTACACCACTCGACCCGTGGGTCATCCCCGCACTGGCGCGACAGCACGATATTGCGCCGTCCCGGCAGTGGTCGGCCAATCGAGGCAAAGGTATGACGGCCCATGATCACCGGTTTACCCAAGGTCTGCGCCTTAAACCAAGCAAAGTCAGCCGGCAGATGCCACGGCATCTGGTTATCCTGTCCGATGATCCGATCGTCGGCCATCGCCGCAATTAAACTGATTTTCATGGCTGTCTCCTGCCTCTACATCGCTATCAGCACTGTTATCTGCACGGCTAGCGGTAATACTGCTTAAAACCGGCACTATACCACTGGACGACGGCGGTAGAATAACAATCCCGGTACCGCCAAGCCGAGGGCCAACGCGCCGACAATAAAGAATGTTTGCAGGAAATGGGTCACCATTTGCGACATCAGCTCATGGGTATAGCCGCGGTGATTGATCTCCACCAGTGCCAGCATCGCCTTGTAGGCTTTGACTCCCGGCACCATCGGGATCACCGCCGCCACCGTAAACACTTTCGGGTGCGCCATATAGCGATGTGACCAATGCACGCCGATCATGCCAATCGTGGTTGACGCCAGCAACGTGCTCCATTCGATAGGCCAGCCATAATGCAGCAGCAAAAAGCGCAGCCCATGCCCCAACGCGCCGAGCATCGCGCAGTAACGCAGCGCACGTACAGGCACGTTAAACAGCAAGGCAAACCCCACCGCCGGAATAGCAGCAAAAAACATATCCTGTAGTAACGCCGGTAATAAGGTCATGACCACCCCCGCACATCCCATAGCGCCATCGCCAGCACAATCCCCGCACAGGTTGCAAAGGTCAGCAAGGTCGCCATGGTCCAACGCGCCAGCCCCATGTTGACGTGCCCTTTGACCATATCGGACAGCGCATTAATCAGCGGAAAACCGGGCACCAGCAGCAGCACACTGGATGCCATCGGCAATGACGGCAAATTGCCAATTTGATACGAGATCCCGAGCGAAGCAATTGAGCTGGCCACAAAGGCGGTGACACAAAAATTGACCAGCGGATTAAAGTGGCGATGCGCCAGCTCTTGGCGCACCAACATGGCAATGGCACTGGCCACAAACGTCAAGGCAAACACCGCCGCATCACCACCGGATAAATGTGAGAAACTGGCGCACGATAACCCCACCATCAGCACCACTAAGCCACGTGGATAGCGGAGCGGTTTGATCTTATCCAATCGTTTGCGTACATCGCCAATTGACAGCAAACCGCGTTCAGCCATGATCATGGTGTGCTGCACCGCAGTAACCACCTGCATGTTGATCCCACGATCCACATTGCGCCGCGTGGTGGTGATACAGCGTTGTCGGCTCAAGGTCGACAGCACAATAGCATTAGCCGAAATCGAAATTTCCACACTGTCAGCCCCAAGCGCCAACCCTAAGCGCTCCGACACTTGCTCGACCAGCGTACTCTCCGCGCCGTGCTGCAACAGCATCAGGGCGCTTTGAATGCATAAACGGGTCACTTCCCGCTGCGCCGGCTCGTTCAGATCTCCTTGTTGCATCTGCTTTCTCGCTTCACCACACATAATGTGACATTAAAACCGTTTTCATGACAAAAAAGGCTGATTTTACGCAAGAAAAAAGCCGCTTTCTGCGAACAGAAGCGGCTTCTTTACTATGCCGATACGATGGCGATGCGTAAGTAAGGCAATACTTACCTCAAACGATTACGGCTTGTAGATGATCTCTACGTCGTACTCGTCTTCATCCCAGTCATCATCGTCGAGATCGTCATCATCATCTGAACCTTCCCAGACTTCGTCCAGTTGCTCACGATGATAATCATCCCACTTGAACTTCACATCTTCGGTGCCCGCTGGCGCTTGCTGCTCGCTTTCCTTCGGCAGGCTTTCGATCAGCTGCATGATGTCCCAGCACAGTGGCGTCACGTTCTTACCGGTGGCCGCAGAGATGGTGTAGTAATCACCCTCCCACTCCAGATCGGCAACGATCTTCGCGATCCGCTCGTTGGCTTCTTCTTCGCTCATCAGATCGACTTTGTTAAACACCAGCCAACGCGGTTTCGCGGCCAGCATTTCACTGTACTGCTCCAGCTCTGACACGATGATCCGCGCGTTCTCGGCCGGATCAGAGCCATCGACTGGATTGATGTCGATGATGTGCAGCAGCACACGACAACGCTCCAAGTGCTTGAGGAAACGGATCCCCAGACCGGCACCGTCTGCCGCACCTTCAATCAGGCCTGGAATATCGGCCACCACGAAGCTGCGCTCGCTGTCCATCCGTACCACACCGAGGCTTGGCACCAAGGTGGTAAACGGATAGTCCGCTACTTTTGGACGCGCTGCGGATACCGCACGGATAAAGGTAGATTTACCGGCATTCGGCATCCCCAACATCCCCACGTCAGCCAGCAGCATCAGCTCTAAACGCAGTTCGCGTTTCTCACCCGGTGTACCCGGCGTTTTTTGATACGGGGTACGGTTCACCGAGGATTTAAAACGGGTGTTACCCAAGCCGTGGAAACCGCCCTTGGCCACCAGCATCTTTTGGCCGTGCTGGGTCAAGTCACCTAAGGTTTCTCCGGTCTCTTCATCCACCGCGCGCGTACCCACGGGCACCTTCAGGGTGATATCCTGACCACGCTTACCGGTACAGTTACTGCCACGGCCATTCTCGCCGCGCTCAGCACGGAAACTGCGCTCAAAACGGTAATCAATCAGGGTATTGAGGTTCTCGTCCGCCAGCAGATATACGTCACCGCCGTCACCGCCGTCACCGCCGTCCGGGCCACCTTTTGGAATATATTTTTCACGGCGGAAACTGGCACAGCCATTACCGCCGTCACCAGCTTCGACGCGGATCACCGCTTCATCGACAAACTTCATGAACGTCTCCGAGCAAAATGCCCACCGGCTCAGTCACTTTCCGTGGCCACGGGCTTCACAGCGCGCGGTGGCAACAAACGATGGCCGATGGCAGAAAACATGGCGCCGGCAACCACCACCAACGCACCAATATAGCCAAGCAGGTTAAGCGGCGCCGCAGTAAACAGGGCCGGATAACTCACGCTCAACAGATCTAAAAACAGTATGGTAAACAGTGGCGCCAACGTCACGATAGCACTCACTTTTGCCGCTTCCCAGCGCGCCATGGCCTCGGCAAATGCGCCATAGCCCACCAGCGTATTCAGGCAGCAAAACAGCAGCATGCCCCATTGGCGCATATCCATCGCCGCCGCTTGTTGCGGCTGCGCCATCGGCGTAAATAACAAGGCCGACAAGGTGTAGAGCACCAGCAAAATCTGCGGGGAAGATAACCGACGCAGTAACAGCTTTTGCGCTACGCCATAGGCTACCCAGACTACCGCCGCAGCCACCGCCAGCAACACCCCAAGGGTATAGCTGCTTAAGCTGGTAAACAGCTCATACAGGCGCTCATTGAAAAACAGCAGCATGCCGCCCAGTAACAGTAACAGTCCAATGCCCTGATGGCGTTGCAGTGGCTCTTTTAAAATCCACACACTGGCCAGCAACAGCAACACCGGTGCCAGCTGGATCACCACCTGCACCACGGCCGGACTTAAATATTGTAGGGCAGAATTAAATAACAGGAAGTTACCCGCTAAACCCAGCGTAGCAACAAGAAGCAGGGCGCGATAATTACGCCAGAGTAGCACCGGAGAAGGCAATCCCCGCCGCCATGCCAGCCACAGACCCAGCCCCAGCGTTGCGCTGACAAACCGGAACCAGACAATGGTGTAAGGATCCAACACCTCTAGCGCCTGTTTCATCGCTATCGGCAATGCACCCCAGAATACTGCCGTCAGCAAAGCTAATAAACATCCTATTGTGGCCTGCTGTCGCAACATCCAACCTCCCGATGGCTGATATAAAAAAGCCCCGCAACTGCGCGGGGCTCTTCCTGTGAACCGGTAAAGGTCAGTAATTACTCAGCAACGATGCTTACGTATTTACGGTTGTTTGGACCTTTAACTTCGAATTTCACTTTACCGTCTGCAGTTGCAAACAGGGTGTGGTCTTTACCACAGCCAACGTTTACACCAGCGTGGAACTTGGTACCGCGCTGACGAACGATGATGTTACCTGCCAGAACAGATTCACCACCGAAACGCTTAACACCCAGACGTTTGCTTTCGGAATCGCGGCCGTTACGAGTGGAACCGCCAGCTTTTTTGTGTGCCATTTATCCGTTCTCCTAAACTTACGCGCTGATAGCAGTGATTTTGATTTCAGTGAACCACTGACGGTGGCCCTGCTGCTTACGGCTGTGCTTACGACGACGGAACTTAACGATCTTAACTTTATCGCCACGACCGTGAGTTACCACTTCAGCCTTAACCACACCGCCTGCAACGAAAGGTGCACCGATCTTGATATCTTCGCCGTTAGCGATCATCAGCACATCTTTGAACTCAACTGCTTCGCCAGTTGCTACGTCCAGCTTCTCCAGGCGAACGGTTTGGCCTTCGCTCACTCGGTGCTGCTTACCACCACTTTGGAAAACCGCGTACATATAAAACTCCGCTCTTTTCGGCACCGCAGGCTCCATTAAAATCAGCCAATCAGGGTGCGCAATAAAACTATTCAATAGGGCGCGAATTCTACGCAAAAAGCCGCTCGATGACAAGAGCTCTTCTGGCAATATCGGAGAAAAATTCTCCAACTTGCCCTTACGCGTTTCCGTCCCACGTTTTTGAGGTACAATCCATACCGACAGGGTTTTATTATGGACTGCGCTTCCCCCATGATACCAAAATTAGAAGACTGACGGACTATGACGCTTGAAGAGATTCGCGCCCTGAGCGATGCCGACATGGCAGAAGTGAATGCGGCGATTTTGCAACAACTCAATTCCGATGTGGCGCTGATCAATCAACTGGGCTACTACATCATCAGTGGCGGGGGAAAACGGATCCGGCCAATGATTGCGGTGCTAGCCGCACGGGCGCTCGATTATCAAGGTCATGGTCATATTACCGTGGCTGCGCTGATTGAATTTATCCACACCGCCACCTTGCTGCACGATGACGTGGTGGATGAGTCTGATCTGCGCCGTGGCAAAGCCACCGCCAATGCGGCATTCGGTAATGCCGCCAGCGTATTGGTGGGGGATTTTATCTACACCCGCGCATTCCAGATGATGACCAGCCTCGACTCGATGCGCATTTTGCAGCTGATGGCTTCGGCCACCAACGTGATTGCCGAAGGGGAAGTGCAGCAGCTGATGAACTGCAATGACCCGGACATCAGCGAAGATAATTACATGCAGGTGATTTACAGCAAAACCGCTCGCCTGTTTGAAGCCGCCGCGCAGTCTTCGGCTATTTTGGCGGGAGCCAGTGAGCAGCAAGAGCTGGCGATGCAAGATTATGGTCGTTACCTCGGCACGGCTTTCCAGCTGATTGACGATCTGCTCGATTACAGCGCAGGAAACGAGCTAGGAAAGAATTTGGGCGACGATCTCAACGAAGGTAAGCCTACCCTGCCGCTGCTGCATGCGATGCACAATGGCACGCCTGAGCAAGCCGCGATGATCCGTAAAGCGATCGAAGAAGGGAACGGACGCGATCTGTTGGATCCGGTATTGGCCGCCATGCAAGCCTGTGGATCGTTGGCCTACACCCAGCAGCGCGCCGAAGAAGAAGCCGACAAAGCGATCCAAGCCCTGTCTTGCATCCCAGACTCGCCTTATCGCGAGGCATTAATTGGCTTGGCACATCTGGCGGTGCACCGTAACCATTAATGGGATCTACGGATAACGGTAGCCTTGGTGGCATTCACACACTGAGTTATGCCGCCATAAATGCTGTCATTGACACGGCCAGCGCACCGAGAGGCCAATAAAAAATTCCCACAAAAAAAGCCACGCTCTGCGTGGCTTTTTTATCGGTGGTCAAAACTTGCTGCTTGCGCCAAACGAAAGCGTCAAACGCAAGCCGCAAGCCAAAGCGCGCTGCGCTTACTGGCCGTTAACGAATTTCTCACCCAGCACAATCTCTTCACGCAGGGTTGGCAGCATGCTTTCCAGCGCCTGCTGTTCAAACGCGCTCAGCTTGCCCACTGGCAGGTACTCTTCAATACCGTTGACGCCCAGCAGTACCGGTTGAGCAAAGAAACGGGCATATTGGCCATCACCTTCAACATAGGTGCATTCCACCACGTTCTTCTCGCCCTGCATTGCACGCAGCAAAGACAGACCGAAACGCGCCGCCGCTTGACCCATCGACAAAGTCGCGGAGCCGCCACCGGCTTTAGCTTCCACCACTTCGGTACCGGCGTTTTGGATCCGCTTAGTCAGCGCCGCGATCTCAGCGTCGGTAAAGGAGATCCCGTCAAGTTGTGACAGCAGAGGCAGGATGCTCAGACCGGAGTGACCGCCAACCACGGAAACATTCAGTTCTTCTGGCTGCTTACCTTTCAGCTCAGCCACAAAGGTATTGGAGCGGATCACATCCAGCGTTGAAATACCAAACAGCTTGCGTTTGTCGTACACGCCGGCTTTTTTCAGCACTTCTGCCGCAATGGCAACCGTGGTGTTCACCGGATTGGTGATGATCCCAATGCAGGCTTTCGGGCAAACGTGGGCGATTTTTTCCACCAGATTGCGCACGATCCCCGCATTCACATTAAACAGATCGGAGCGATCCATGCCTGGCTTACGCGCCACACCGGCAGAGATCAGCACGATATCGGCCCCTTCCAGCGCAGCAGAAGGATCTTCGCCGCTAAAGCCTTTGATCTTCACGGCAGTCGGAATATGACTCAAATCCACCGCCACACCCGGAGTCACTGGGGCGATGTCATATAAGGAGAGCTCTGAACCAGCGGGAAGCTGGACTTTTAACAGTAAAGCCAGTGCCTGGCCGATGCCACCTGCAGCACCTAAAACCGCAACTTTCATCCTTTAATGCTCCTTTATAAAATCCTATTGTGTTGGGTATCAGACAAACAGACACTAATCCAACAACTGCAGAAACACAAATTAGTAACACACAGATTGAGAGTTCGCGCACCCTGCGGGTCATTGCCCATTACATTGTCTATTAATGGTGCAGATATTTTTTCTGAAGGGCCTGCAAAGTCCCGTCGGCGCGCAGCGCATCGAGGGCATTATCCAGCGCTAACTTCAGGCGATAATTCTGTTTAGACAGCGCAATGCCAAGCCCCTGACCAAAATACTCCGGCGCGGTGTAAGGCTCGCCCAGCACTTGCCAGCGCCCTTTCGGATGCTGACTGAGCCAGTTCAAGGCGACCGCCTGATCGGTAAACACCGCATCAATATTGCCCGCTTGTAAGTCACCGAACGCCTCTTCATAGCTGGCATACGGCAGTGGCGTCACGTCAGCACCTAAACGGCCATCCACCACAAAGTTCATCAAGGTGGTGCCGGTCTGCACGCCGACTAAATTCTCTTTACTGATGGAGTCACCGGTAATGACATCGCGGTTAACCAGCAGCACTGCGGAGTTGGCCAGATAGGGCTGGGTAAAGCTCATCAGTTGCAAGCGGCTATCATTAATATCTAGCGCCGCAATCGCAGCGTCATAGGCACCGAGGCGCAAACCGGATAGAATAGTGTTGAATGGCTGCTCCACAAATTCACAGCGTCGCATCAAGCGATCGCACAACGCCTGTGCTAGGGCGATATCAAACCCGTCTAGCTGCCCCTGATTATTGTGGTATTCAAACGGGGGATAAGTCGGTTCGGTGGCAAAGCGTAAGGGCGCAGAAACCGTGACACTTTCCGCCTGCACCATAAAACAGGTGAGAAAACCGGCTATGAAACTAATTGAAACAAGAAAACGGCGCATTTTTCATCCTCAACCGGCTATCCGTGTTGTTTGTGTATTGAAAAAAAGTGAATTTTTATGCAATATGAGCGCTGTTTTTTTGCATTTGGGAGCCCATAATGCGTAGCTCAGACAAACAAGAGCAACTTATCCGCGCGTTCAAAGCCCTGCTGAAAGAAGAGAAATTCAGCTCACAAGGTGAGATAGTCCAAGCATTATCAGACTTAGGTTTTCGTAATATCAACCAGTCTAAAGTCTCACGGATGCTCACCAAATTCGGCGCCGTACGGACACGCAATGCCAAAATGGAGATGGTTTACTGTCTGCCGGTAGAACTTGGCGTCCCAACCACCTCCAGTCCGCTGAAAAATCTGGTGCTGGACATCGACTACAACAGCGCACTGATTGTGATCCACACCAGCCCAGGTGCTGCGCAGCTGATTGCGCGCATGCTGGACTCGCTCGGCAAAGCCGAGGGTATTTTAGGCACGATTGCCGGTGATGACACGATCTTTATCACACCAACTCGGGATACTCCGATTGAAGATCTGTTTGCTGCGGTGCTGGATCTGTTCGAACAGCACGCCGCCTGATCCTCGCGCGACGGGCCAATAGCTTGATCAAAGCCGCATTGCGGCTTTTTTTTCGTGCTGCATCCGCCGAGTGGTGCGCTTTTTTTGTATAGTAAACAAAAAACTGCGCACAAGGATTTCGCGATGTTCCAGCGTATTTTAGTCCCGATCGATCTGAATGAATGTGATGTGATTGACCGTACCATGCAGATGGCGGTCGAACAGGTTCTCCTGTCCGGTGGAGAGCTGCATCTGGTGCATGTCTTGCCGGTGATCCATGTCGCGATTGTCTCGAACTTTTTCCCGCCGGATGCCACCGCGCGCATGCGTGAAAGCAGTGAGCAACGCTTACAACAGCTGCAAGCGCAGTATGTGCCAAGCGATATCCGCTGCCATCGCCATGTGGCCGAAGGCAAAACCTACGAAGCGATTATTGATGTGGCCGTAGCGCAAGGTTGCGATCTGATCATGATGCCAAGCCAAGAGCGCTCGCAGTTAGACCGCGTGATGCTCGGCTCGGTGGCCGAAAAAGTGGTGGCCTACTCACCGGTGCACGTACTGGTGATCAAGCCAGACAGCGATAGCGAGTAAACTCGCTACCTAAGACAAAGAAACCCACAAAAAGGCCGCCCGATGATAGTTATTAATAGTTATCATCGGGCGGCCTGATTTTAGCGCTTATCGCGTCATGCCGGGCATGAGAGCGTTAAAGTGGCTCTTAATTACGCCAGTAGGCTGGCGACATCAGTACCAAGAACGGGAAGATTTCCAGTCGGCCAAACAACATGGCCAGCATCATCACGTACTTAGACGGCTCTTTCAGACCACTGAAGTTCGAGCCCGAAGCGCCATAACCAATCCCCATGTTGTTGATACACCCGGCAGTAGAGCCAATCGCGGTATCCAGCGTCTCGCCAAAGGTGGTCAGCAAGAAGATAAAAATCATCGTCATCATCACGTACAAGAAGAAAAAGCCCAACACCGCCAAACCTTGTCGGTCATGGATCGGCTTACCGGACATCTTCAGTGATACCACCGAGCGCGGATGAATCAGCAGCTTAACCTCTTTCACGCTCTGCGCGATCAGCACCAAAATCCGCAGCGCCTTAATACCCCCACAAGTTGACCCGACACAGCCACCAAAGAAGCTGGCGCCAATCAGCAAGAAGGTGACATCCACCGGCCAATCCGGGTATCCGGCAGTACCGAGGCCGTTATCGGTCATCACCGACATGGACTGGAAAAAGCCGTGATAAAACGCTGGCCATAATTCAAAGGTGCCCGAGCGATACAAGCCCCACACGGTATATGCAATCACGCAGGCACAGACCAGAATAAATAAACGGAATTCGGCATTGCGGCTGATGACTTTTAAATTACGGCGTTGGAAGGCAATAAAGTAGAGGGCAAAGTTGATACCGGCCAGAATAGAGAATACCCCAGCCACCAGCTCGACGCCGGCACTGTTGAAATAGGCCACGCTTTCCGTGTAGGTGGAAAATCCGCCCAGCGAAATGGTGGCAAACGCATGGCAAATGGCGTCAAACCACCCCATTCCCACCGCTTTAAAGCTGGCAATGCAGGCGAGCGTCAGTGCGCAGTACACCACCCACAAGCTTTTGGCGGTATCCACGATGCGCGGCGTCATCTTCTCATCTTTCATCGGCCCCGGCATTTCGGTTTGCGCCAACATGCCGCCGACCCCGATAAATGGCAGTACGGCGATGGCCAATACGATGATCCCCAAACCACCGAAGAAATTGAGCTGCGCCCGATAATAGAGCAAGCTTTTCGGCGCATTGGTGACGTCACTGAGAATGGTCGCTCCGGTGGTGGTGATCCCTGAGATACTCTCAAACAGCGCATCGGTAATGCTGATATTGATACTTTTTAGCATCACCATCGGCAACATACTGAATAGCGAGAACACCACCCAGAAGATCAATACCACTAGGTATCCATCTTTGGTGCCGAGTTGCGATTTATTATTTTTGGTCAGGTAATAGGTTACCAAACTGAGCAATAAGGAGATCACGAAGGATTTAAAATAGGCGGCAGATTCGCCATCCCCTTCGTAAATAGCGACAAAGATGGGAATAATAAAAGTGACAGAATAAAGGGCTAACAGATAACTGTTAATCTTTAGAATTGCCTTGAATTTACCGGAGGTAATCATACCAGCGCCCTGAACTGAATGGGGTAAACACAGGCAATACGCTGACTTCCCGAACCATACAACATGGCGCAGTGATCCTTAACTGTGTTGACGTTTTATCTTATGAATGATCCTACCGCACAAAGTGCTAATCGCCAATAATGCCTGTCAGCGGCGCATCAACTGACAGGCATTACAGACTGTTTTATCGTAAGCGGTTCTGTCAGCCAACCCCAAACTCGAATCAGCCGACCGGCGCTGCTGAGCAGCAAATTAATGCACTAACTGCGCCAATGCGTGCAGCAGCTTGTCATGGATCCCGCCAAAGCTACCGTTACTCATCACCAGAATATGATCGCCTGGGCGCACCACACGCATGATCTGCGTGACCAATGCATCCACATCCCCCGCCCAATGGGCTGGCTGTACACAGGCTTCCGCCACTTCAGTCACCAGCCACGGGATATTGGTCGGCTGCAACAAGAACACTTCATCGGCGCGCACCAGTGATGGCGCTAAATCTTGCTTTTGCACCCCGAGCTTCATGGTGTTTGAGCGCGGCTCCAGCACCGCCAGAATACGCGGCGTGCCGCCCACTTTGGCGCGCAGCGCCGACAAGGTGGCCTCAATGGCAGTCGGGTGATGCGCAAAATCGTCGTACACGGTCACGCCATTGACTTCCCCACGCACTTCAAGGCGACGTCGGGCGTTGATGAATTGGCTCAGCGCGGCACAGGCATGTGACGGCTCAACGCCAACATGGCGCGCCGCTGCCAAGGCCATCAGGCCGTTATGCATGTTGTGCTCGCCAACCAATCCCCAATGCACTTCGCCGACATAGTTGCCATCCAGATGCACGCTGTATTGCGATGCATCGTGGCACAGTTTCTCGGCATGCCAATGGCCGTCATCGCCAACGGTTTCTTGCTCGCTCCAGCAACCCATCTGCAGCACCGCTTTCAGATTATGATCGTGCTGCGGGGTGATGATCTTGCCGTTACCCGGCACGATGCGTACCAGATGGTGGAATTGTTTTTGGATCGCTTTGAGATCGTCAAAGATGTCCGCGTGATCAAATTCCAAGTTATTTAAGATCAAAGTGCGTGGGCTGTAGTGGACAAACTTGGAGCGCTTGTCGAAAAAGGCGCTGTCATACTCATCGGCTTCAATAACGAAGAACGGGCTGTTACCCAAACGCGCCGACACACCAAAGTTGCCCGGTACGCCGCCAATCAAAAAGCCTGGTTCGTAACCGCACGACTCCAAAATCCACGCCAGCATACCGGCAGTGGTGGTCTTGCCGTGGGTACCGGCCACCGCCAACACCCAACGCTCACCCAGCAGGTGATCGTGCAGCCACTGTGGACCGGAGGTGTACGGCAGGTTGTTATTCAGCACGTACTCCACACACGGATTGCCACGCGACATGGCATTGCCGATCACCACGCAATCTGGGCGTGGCTCGAGCTGCGCCGGATCGTAACCTTCGATAATCTCAATGCCCTGCTCTTGCAGCAACGTGCTCATCGGTGGATAAACATTGGCATCTGAACCGGTCACCCGGTGTCCCTGTGCCCGTGCCAGCAGCGCCAGCCCGCCCATAAACGTCCCGCAGATACCTAATATATGAATATGCATAACCCATCGGTCCTACAAAAATGCGAATACTGGCATTCTACTCTGACCGGCTGACGAGAGGAAATCCTCAACAAAACAGGACAATTGTCCCGATTGCCGCTAAAATTGTGAACAAGTACGCAAACGTTTGGTTTGCGACTGGTCCCAACCCTACATAACTAAAATATCAGGAAGATAACAATGAAAACACTTGGCGAATTTATCGTCGAGAAACAGCAGGACTTCCCACACGCGACTGGGGAGCTCACCTCGCTGCTGGCGGCCATCAAACTGGCGGCCAAAATCATCCACCGCGACATCAATAAAGCCGGCTTGGTCGATATTCTCGGTGCCAACGGCCTGAGCAACATTCAGGGCGAAAGCCAGATGAAGCTCGATCTGTACGCCAACGAAAAGCTCAAAGCGGCATTGCAAGCCCGTGGTGAAGTGGCCGGGATCGCCTCCGAAGAAGAGGATGACATCGTGGTGTTCGACGGAGATCGCGGTCGTAACGCCAAGTATGTGGTGCTGATGGATCCGCTCGACGGCTCCTCCAACATCGATGTCAACGTGTCGGTCGGTACCATTTTCTCGATTTACCGCCGCATCACGCCGATTGGCACTCCAGTGACCCGCGAAGACTTCCTGCAACCAGGGAATTGCCAAGTTGCGGCCGGCTATGTGGTTTACGGCTCATCCACCATGTTGGTGTACACCACCGGCTGTGGCGTGCATGGCTTTACCTACGATCCGAGCCTCGGGGTCTTTTGCCTGTCACACGAAAGTATCCGCATCCCGCACACCGGCACTATTTACTCGATCAACGAGGGTAACTACATCAAGTTCCCACTCGGGGTGAAAAAGTACATTAAGTACTGCCAAGATCACGATGCGCCAACCAAGCGCCCGTATACCTCACGCTATATCGGTTCACTGGTTGCGGATTTCCACCGCAATATGCTCAAAGGCGGGATCTACATCTACCCAAGCACCGCCAACAGCCCGAAAGGGAAATTGCGCCTGCTGTATGAATGCAACCCAATGGCCTTCTTGGCGGAGCAAGCCGGTGGCCGCGCCAGTGATGGCGAGCGGCGGATTTTGGATATCGTGCCGTCCGAATTGCACCAGCGCTGCCCGTTCTTCGTCGGCTCACACGCCATGATGGACGATGCTGAGCGCTTTATGCGCGATTTCCCCGATGCGCCGGCGCCACTCTAAATAAAATGCATAACCTGTTAGAGCCGGTCACCGCCTAACTAGTGTCCCCGATGCATTCCCCCGCAACAGGCTGCGCACGCAGCCTGTTTTGCCTCTGTCTATTTTAACCGGCCTCGCTATAATATTTTCGCTAACGATAACATTTTACAGCAAGGAATTTGACATGAGCTTAAGCAACGTGCCTGCCGGTAAGAGCCTGCCGGATGACATCTATGTAATCATCGAAATCCCGGCCAATGCCGATCCGATCAAATACGAAGTGGATAAAGAGTCCGGCGCGCTGTTTGTCGACCGTTTTATGTCCACCCCGATGTTCTACCCATGCAACTACGGCTATGTGAACCATACCCTGTCGCTGGATGGCGATCCGGTGGATGTGCTGGTGCCAACCCCGTATCCATTGCAACCAGGCTCAGTGATCCGCTGCCGCCCCGTTGGCGTGCTGAAGATGACTGACGAGTCAGGTGCCGATGCCAAAGTCGTGGCGGTACCACACAGCAAGCTGACCAAGCAGTACGATCACATTCAGGATGTGAACGATCTGCCTGAATTACTGCGTGCCCAGATCACTCACTTCTTCGAGCGCTACAAAGAGCTGGAAGCCGGTAAATGGGTGAAAGTGGAAGGTTGGGAAGGCGTGGACGCAGCCAAAGCGGAAATCCAAGAGTCTTTCGCACGCGCGCAAAAATAAGTCTTTCGCACGTAAGCTAAAAACAAAAACACCGCCAGTAGGCGGTGTTTTTTTATTGTGGCCATCCGCTCGATGCGCAAGCGGATGGCGGCGACGGTGAATGTTAGAACTCAAACTGGTAGATCAAATCCACCGCCTGATTCAATCCCGACACGGCTTGCAGATACAGACTTGGCATCAAGCGATAACGCAAGGTCAGCTCTGCCAGCGAGTCAAAGATCCCGACCCCGTACTTAATCTGCAGACCCGGCATGATATAGCCACTGATCACCACTTGGGAGTTATCTCCCACCCCTTGCGTATCCAGTGCCAGATCGCTGATCCCAAACGCCTGACCAATTTGCCCTACTAGCTGACTGCTTTGTGACAAGCCAATCCCAATCAAGGCAGAGGTCATCGCGCCGTTATCATTGGAGTTACCGTCATCCAATGGCTCGCCGCGCAGAATGTAAGACAGCGCTTCGGCCTGTGACATCGACGGCTCCGAGAAGATAGTCATCAGCGGGTTATCCGCCATGCCGGTGACTCGGATCCCGGCCACTACATCGTTTTGGATCGATTCTGGGTTACGGATCGCTTCGATGTTCAGCATCGGCTGCGTTGGCGGGCCAACAAACAGCAACTGCCCTTTACGAATCACCAAATCCTGCCCGAAGGAGCGGAAGCGGCCATCGGCCAGATACACCTGCCCACGCACTGATGGCCCTTGGGCATTTTGCAGTACGTGCAAGCTGCCTTTGAGCTGCGCCTTGAGACCAAAGGCATTCAGGCGCACATCATCGCCCAGCCGCACCATCAAGTCGGTATTCACCGCCATCGCAGGATTGCTTTCGTTGATGGGCTGCAGCTGGTTATTCAGCAACACCAAATCTGACGAGCTATCCACCGCACTTTCCGGCAGGCTATCAACTTCGATACGCGCCCACGGGATGCGCACCGAGCCAGTCAGCTCCATCGCTTTTGGCGTCGCTCGGAAGGTGAGATCGGGATTAACGTCCAGCCGCACCATCGGTGGCAATGCGATCCGCAGACGATTGGCGTTCGCGTTCAGCATCGCGCTCCACTGCTCTGGACGCTGCCAATCCGCCTCACCGGTGAGGTTCAACACCCCTTCCGGCGTTTGCAGCGCACCGTTCAAGTTCGAGCGCGCACCAGCAAAGCGAATGGTCAGGTTACCGCCGGTAATATCCACCGGCAGCCACGCACCAGTCAGCTGTGGATTTTGCAGCGCCAACTGACCTTGCAGCAACGGTCTATCCAGCACCCCGCCCAATTGCAGCTGGGCACCGATCATCCCTTCCGCTTTTTCGGTTTTCTCTAGCATCGGCGACAACAACGCCAGCGACAGCTGATTAATGTTCACATTACCGCTCAGGCGACGACGTCCCGCCAAGTCACTGATGTTGATTTGGCTATTGAAGCTGCCGTTGTCTTTAAGTTGTATGTCATTGCTCAGTTGCAAACGGCCATTTTCCAGGCGCAGATTAAGCCCCAACTGACTGATATCAATCGGTAAACGGCGGCCCATCAACCACTGGATCACCCGCAGATTGCTGCTACTCAAGTTCGCTCGCACCGTTGGTAAGCCACCATTGGCCTGCCAACGGAACTCCGCTTGGCCCTGCACCACACCTTTAACGCGGGTCTCATCGCCGAGTAGCTCTTTGAACATCGCCAGATCCAAACGGCGCAACTGCACGCGCCCTTGGCCGCTAACACCCGCGGTCATGGTCTGCGGGATGCACACTTCGGCATTCGGGTTAGTCAGACACAACGGACTGATGCTCACTTGCTGGCGGCTATGGGTGTACGCCAGCGCCACCGGCGCTTGCAGTGTCCATGGCCCCAACGGGGTCTGCGCCTGAGTCTGGCTCAAGGTACCGCGCCAGTTCATGCTATTGCGATCGAAGCTGCCGGTTAACCGCAAGCCGGCCGATACCGGTTCGCCTTGCAGGGTAAAGCGCAGCTGATGTTGCCGCTCACTACCGCTGGCATCCAGCTGAGCGCGGCTAACGGTCATGTCACCTTGGACCAGATTCTGCAAGTTGATGGCTACGCTACCCTGAATTTGCGACTGGCTCTTCACATCAGCCTTAGCTTGCAAACGGCCAATGGTCAGGTCTTGCCAACGTAATCCATTAGCTTGCAGATCCAGATTCACCGCCGGTGTCATCAAGGCTCCGCGTAGCACCACGTTACCATTCACCTGTCCACCGAGGCCCGGTAACAGGCCATCTAAGCGCGGTGCGTTAATCTGCGCATCCAGCTTCCACGTATCGCTGATCACGCCTTTGGCCTGCAGACGGTTGCCGCCGACATTCATGCGCAAATCAGAGATATTCCACCGGCCAGTGCTGCGGCCACTTAAGACGGCGTTGACGTCCAGCGGCTTATTCAGTGCCTGTCCGGTCAGATTTAAAATCGGTAAATCCACCGCCCATGCATCGCCTTGCAACTCCCCTTTGGTACTTAAACGACCATTGATGCGTGCAGGCCACTCTGGCCACTGCTGCGCAGTGTTGATGCCGGACAAATTCACATCCGCGCGCCATTTGAGCAGCTTACGCCAAGCCAAGGAGCCTTTGAGCTGCGCCGAGCCTTGCAAGGTATCGAGGCGCAGCAGCGAGATAGCCACGTGCTCCAAATCGCCGGCCGCTTTAAGTGCCACTTTACCTTGTGGAATGTCTTTGCCGCTGTAGCTGGCATTGAGGCTAGCGTTGTAATCACGCGCACTGCCAGAAAGCGCCAATGCCAGCCCTTGCACCCGATAATCGGGCTCACCTTGCAGCGGCCACGCCAGTTTAGGGCTACGCAAGGTCAGCTCTAGCGGCAAGCCGGCGGTCGCCAGCTCGGTCTGCGCATGCAAGTTAGCTTGCAGCGCGCCACTTAACTCCGCCTGCAACACCAACTTGTCATACAGCGCACCGCTCAAGGTCGCTTGCAGCTTTTGCGCTGGCCAGTCCGGCAATTTGAGCGAGCTCGACAGCTTCAGCTCCAAGGGCCACTTTTGCTGTAACCGAGCATAACCGGTCAGTTGTACGTCCCCTTGCGGAGCGCTGACCTGCAATTGCTTGAGGGTGACTTTATTACCTTGGGTACTGGCGCTGATCAGCAGATCATCGATGGTCTGCGGTGTGCCGGTATCAATCCGCAAATTTTTACCGTGGATCTGCGCAACCTCGATATCCAGCGGGATCACCACTGCCGGTAACTGTGCTAACAGCGGGGAAGCAAACAGCTGTTGCAACATCACCGCCGGATCGTCGCTCGTCGCCGCTTTCGCATCGCTTGGCGGTGTGGCAGCTGACTTGGCGGCAGCGGTTTTCTCTGCAACCGAACCCTCTTTTCCCTCTTTCGCGCTGCTCGCCGTATCGGCGGCTGGCGTGGCGAGGATCACCGCCAGATCGTTAAACTCGGTCGGTTGCAGGCTTAATGCTTCGCCGCGCCACTGGGCGCCACTGGTAAAATGGCCCAGAGAGATGCGAGTGCCATCCACCGTCACCTCAACATCATTAAGTTGTAGCAGACGCAATAACAACGGATACGGGGTACTTAGGCGGGTCAGAGGCTCAGAAGGAGTCGGCTCACTGGCGGGCAACAAGGCGGTATCCACCGCAACGCGCACTTTATCCACCGTCACCTGACGGATACACACTTCACTACGGCGCAAACAGCCCAATTGCAGTTGGAGCATGGCATCATCCACCGCCACATCGACGCCCGGCATCGTAAAGGACACCTGCTGCAGATGCAGACCACGACCCCAGTTACCGGAAAACTCGCCAATATGCAGGCCCGGCACCCAACGGTTGGCCCCATTAACCAGCAAACGTAAGCCAGACTCGGTGCCCAGCAACCCCGCCAGCGCCGCAATCAGCACCAGCAGCGTGATCAAAAAGCCAATACTCAGCTTCTTTAACGGATTCATAACTCAGGCCCCAGTGCTATGTAAATTTCCACGCCAGAGCTACCTTTGGCTAACGGATGGGCAATATCAAAACGAACCGGACCGAGTGGTGAGGCCCAACGCACCCCCATCCCGACCCCTGATTTCAGATCTTCTGGAATAAACTTGTTAGTGGCATAACCGGTGTCATAGAACATCGCGCCCCACCAGTTGCCGGTAAAGTTGTACTGGTATTCCAGTGAGCCGGTCGCCATACGCGATGCACCGGTGAGCTTGCCTTCGCTATCGACCGGAGAGATGGATTTGTATTTATAACCGCGAATACTGCGATCGCCACCGGCAAAGAAACGCAATGACGGCGGGACTTTGTCAAAATCGCTGCTCTCTAACCATCCAGCTTCCGCTCTTGCCACAAAACGGTGCTTAGAGGCATAGGTGCGGATCCACGTACTGCGCGCTTGTAACTGCAGCATATCGATATCGGACAACCACGCGGTGTTAGCATAGTTAATGCTGAACACTTCCGAGTCCCCCCAATACGGCATCAAACCACCGCGCGAACGGGTGCGGGCAAACTGAACGCCTGGGTACAGCAAGAAGGTATCGTGCTCTTGCAGACCTTGTTCGAATCGGCTGTAACTGACGTTCATGGTCAAGTTACGCTGCCAGCCCGAAGAGACATTCCAGAACGCGCCAACCGAAGCCGACAGCGACTGTTCATTGGTATCGTTATGGTTTTCGGCGTTATAGGCGGTAGTTAAGGTATAGAATTTTTGCAGCGGGCTCTCTTTGGTCGGAATACGGTAACCAAACTCCACTGATTGCTCTGGCTGGGAATAACGCACCAGCGTTTCCATGCTGTGTCCAAGAGCATTCACCCACGGTTTACGCCAGCGCATACTGGTTCGTACCCCGATATCGGTGGCAAAGCCCAAACCCAATTCCACGTTGTTCGGCGCTCTTGGCGTCACCGTCACAAACAGCGGTAGCTCCATGTTCTCACCCACTTTGGCAAACTGTGGGTCAATCACAATGTTGCGATACCAGTTGGTTTCCGACAGATTCTGGTTAAATTGCGCCAACGTCGCCGCCAGATACGGCTCGCCCACTTTGAACGGGATCAAGCCCTGCAGACGGTTTTCCCGGATTTGCGAGCCGGTAAAGGTCACCTCACCAAAGCGATAACGTCGGCCACTGTCAAATTGGATATTCCAAAAAGCCTCGTGCAGACCAGTAGCCACTTTTAGCTGGCTGACTTTTAAATCCGCCTTAAAGTAGCCACGCTCTAACGCTAACGAACGCAAACGGCTACGAAAGGCATCAAAATCGCCCTGATTTAAAATCGAACCAATTTTGGGTGTCGTCGTCAGCAGTTCGGTAAACGCCGGGTCTTGCCGCGCTTCCCCGATCAATTCGATATTGATGGCTTTAATTCTGACCGGCTCACCCGGATTGACGTGCGCCACCAGCAAGGAGCGCAAAGGGGCACTGCGCGGGATCAGCTCGAAGCGGATTTCGGGGTCAAAATAGCCCAGCGCTTTCAGACCATCTTCAATCCCAGTGCGAACTCGCCGTTTAAAGCGCGCATTGGCCGCGACCTCATCATCTTTAATGGTGGACAAGTGCGCACGCACGTTACGCTGCAACTCTCCGCTCAGCCCCTCTATCTGCAGTTTCACGGCGGCCATCGCCGGCACCGAGATAAGAGACAAGAATAAGAAGGTCCATAATTTTTTGCGCACAAATACCCCAACGGTGATAACGTTGATTAAATAAAAGTCAGCCGATGCCTTGTCGACAGCGCCCTGCGCACTCCCGCGCCGCTTTAGCGATGTCTAAAATAAACAACAATGTCATAACGAAAGTTACGGGGAATTTTATGACTTATGCACACCAACACACAATCATTAATCCAGAACAGGCGTTACCCGGCCGCTCACAGCCACTGCCGCATCATCAGCAGCACGCCATCTTAGGTCTTCCGTTACAACCTATTATCCCAGAACATTATGCCACGGCTTATTTTGCGATGGGCTGTTTCTGGGGTGTTGAACGCTTATTCTGGCAGCAACCGGGGGTGTATCACACCAGCGTCGGCTACATGGGCGGCTATACGCCAAACCCGACCTATCAAGAAGTGTGTACCGGCTTAACCGGTCATGCCGAGGCGGTACGGGTAATTTTTGATCCCGCCAGCATAAGTTACGCCGAGCTGCTGCAATTGTTCTGGGAGCGCCATGATCCCACTCAGGGAATGCGCCAAGGCAATGATCTCGGCACCCAGTACCGCTCAGCCCTCTATACTTGTGATGAGGCCCAGCAACAGCAAGCCGAGCAAAGTGCGCGCCACTATCAGCAAGCGCTAGCTGCTGCGGGACATCCCAATGCCATCAGTACCGAAATTCGCGCCGCAGGCCCGTTTTATCTGGCGGAAGATGAACACCAGCAATATTTGTTTAAACATCCGCATGGATACTGTGGCCTAGGTGGGACCGGCATTTGTTTTCCGGCAGGCGGTTGACAGCGCGCCTAGCTTCTGACTCGGCGGACAGCTATACTGCTTAGGTTGTTTAAGTTGGTTACTTTGTCTACAAAGTGGCTGCGATACTGGATCTTGTAGTAGGGATCATGGTGCGCATGACTTTAGTATCGACAACTATAAGGCCCGGTCATGCGGGCTATCATTACAGTTAAGGTCTCGTGAGAATGCTAGAAAATATACTGGCCATCGCACTGTTGATCGCAGCAAGTGCGTTTTTTTCGATCTCGGAAATCTCTCTTGCTGCATCACGGAAAATTAAATTAAAAGTTATGGCTGACGAAGGGAATATTCGCGCAGCCAAAGTGATTGCATTACAAGAGCAACCCGGCAACTTCTTTACCGTGGTGCAAATCGGCTTGAACGCCGTGGCCATCCTCGGCGGTATCATCGGCGACACCGCGTTTTCCCCGTATTTCGAAAGCTTGCTGGTACATTGGATGTCACCGGATCTAGCGGGAAAAATCGGCTTCCTGCTGTCTTTCTCCGTAGTCACCGGTGGTTTTATTCTGTTCGCTGACTTAATGCCAAAGCGTATTGGTATGGCCTCACCTGAAGCCGTTTCAACCCGAATTGTCGGTCCAATGCAATTTTGCATTAAGCTCTTCAAACCGCTGGTCTGGTTTTTCAACGGTTTGGCTAACTCCATCTTTAAACTGCTTAACGTACCGACCGCTCGTAAAGAAGACATCACTTCCGATGACATCTATACCGTGTTCGAACAAGGTGCCTTGGCAGGGGTGCTGGGTAAGCAAGAGCACCATCTGATTGAAAACGTGTTTGAGCTCGAATCACGTACAGTGCCATCTTCGATGACGCCACGCGAAGACATCATCTATTTTGATATTCGGGAAAGCGAAGAGAGCATCCGCGAGAAAATCTCCACCCACCCACACTCTAAGTTTTTGGTGTGTGACACCACCATCGATAACGTGGTCGGTTATGTCGACTCCAAAGACATGCTGATGCGGATTTTGAACGGCCAGAGCATTGCCCTGCATCAAGGTCTGCCGATGCACAATCCACAGTTTGTGCCGGATTCTCTGACCTTGTCGGAAACGCTGGAAAGCTTTAAAGGCAGCAGCGAAGATTTCGCGGTGATCTTAAACGAATACGCGCTGGTCGTCGGTATCATCACCTTAAATGACGTGATGAGCACGCTGATGGGCGATCTGGTCAATCAGAATCAGGAAGAGCTCATCGTTAAGCGCGATGAAAATACGTGGCTGATTGAAGGCACTACGCCGATTGATGACGTCATGCGTGCGCTGGATATCGATGAGTTCCCAGACTCCGATAACTACGAAACCATTGGCGGCTTCATGATGTATATGCTGCGTAAGATCCCGAAACGCACCGATTACACCATCTACGCCAACTACAAATTTGAAGTGGTCGATATCGATAACTTCAAAATTGATCAAATGCTGATCACCCGTCTGCCAAAAGATGTACCGCAAGACGAGCAGCACGAAGAAAGCAGTGATGGTGCGGAACAAGCCAAGGCAGCAGATAACGATTAGTTAGCTTATCGGCGCGGGTTTTCACGGCGCCGGTCTTTCTGCCCTAACGCAATGTCGGCTAGCACAGCATCGCGAACATAATCGGTTTACTACGCAAAAAGGCCATCCTCTCGGATGGCCTTTTTTATATTCGCGGGTGTTATCTACTGTCTGCTACCGCCAGCCTATTCTCTATAGGCTAGAAAGAGGCTCTCACGCCGCTTGCGTCTGCAATTCGGTGATCTGGCGGTTCACTTCATTCATCACCGTCAGATGCTGTTTGTCTTTGGTCTTGGGCAGCAAAATCTTGCCGTTATCAAACTCGAATGCGCCTACCCCCTTGATATACATGCGGCCGCGGAAAAAAACCTTCACATGGCGAGCAATCATTAAAGGATTGTAGCGTTGGAAAATGCGCATCATAGTTGACCTCCGTTCAAGTCTACCCAGTAACTGTCCTGCGGTGTGCCGAAAATCATTCTCAGCAACGGATAACATAACAGTAACACAAATGGTGTAAGTCGTCATCATGACCCCCGTAGGATAGTCATAATGAGCTGTCAGGTCTTTGATGATAGTCGGAAAATATTGCTGAAATTTTTCACTAAAACGATATTTTGTGAAGATTAACAAATTTCATGCCCAATTTTATCATGCAAAGAACGTCTCCTTCGACCGCCGCTGAATAAGAAAGTTGCCGCATAGCCACCTGCAATACCATTGCGGAATGTAACCTTTGCATAACCTTTTGTCGGATTTGCTGCCGAGGCATCGCGACAAATTTCCCCTCGCCTTCTATGCTATTCACAGGTCGGAGTAGTTGCCGAAAGATTGACATCCCGTGTCAAACAGGCAGAGTACCGGCTGAAGAGCATGTACAGAATTAATAAAATAATCTTTTATTTCATAAGGATAAGATAAGATGAAACTCTCTACTCTGCTGATGGCCTGTGTATCTTTGCTGCCTGCGCTGGCACTCGCCACACCGGTACAACTGAATCAGAGCTTGCCGGCAGCCACCGTCATCGACCAAGGGGAGCTGGTATTGCAAGGCAAAGAGATCAGCTACACCCCGTGGAACACCAACATGCTGCCGGGCAAAGTGCGAGTGGTGCAGGCGATTGCCGGTCGCACCGCCGCTAAAGAGATGAATGCGCCGTTTATCGAAGCCATCAAAGCCGCCAAGTTGCCGCATGACCGCTACCAGACCACCACCATCGTGAATGCGGACGATGCCATCATCGGTACCAGTGCCTTTGTGCGCAGCAGCCTGAAAGACAGCAAACAAGAGTTCCCATGGTCACAATTTATCTATGATGCCAACGGCGTAGTGCAACAAGCGTGGGAATTAGCGCCGAAGAGCTCCGCCATCATGGTGCTCAACCCTCAAGGTAAAGTGCTGTTCGTCAAACAAGGCGCGATGAGCAAAGCCGAAATTGACCAAGCCATGGCCCTGATCAAAAAAGAGTTGCAGCAGTAAGCTGACGCTCTTCTCCTCCATTAACATGCCCTCGCCGGTTGACGTTAACTATGGCGAGGGCGTGTATGCGTTACGCATGCAACGCCATTTCCATGTACTTAAAACACCCCATCATCAAGACGGTCTATTAACGCAGCAACGCTTAGCCAAGAAACTATTAACGAAGCAATTCTCGATAAAGGTGTTTTCGATGAAATGGTTTTTGTGCAAGTGAGTAGGTGATAAGGCGATTGGCTACAGCACTCAGGAAGGTGGCGCGATAAAATACGTGACAGGCATCAGCATCATGACATGGCTGACTATCAAGAAACGTCAGGCTATCAAGAAACTACGCGCATGGCCGCTACCTTTAACAGATAGAATCTAACCGATAGAATCGAGTCAAGCCGCTCTTGTAGACGGGTAGCCAAACTCAATAATTGAAATGCTGGGCCAGCATGACCAGTGAAAACACATACCCCAGCGCAATAGCAACGCCCCAAATATGCTTTTTCATTCTATCCACCCGTAATAAAACCATTTTTATTAGCAATTAATTAACATTAAGCGGATTTCGGTCATTTGACAACTTATTGTCAATGCAAAAATCCGGCAGGAAGCAAAGGACATGACCAGCGCAGAGCAGGCTGCCGGGCAGGAAAGCTCCGCATCCGCTAACGAACATACTGACAATAGCCGCCTTATCAGCGCACGCCAGCGCGCCATTGATCTTGCCATCAACCGGCATATCGACGGGAAAATATATCCGCAGCAACCGACTAAACTGGAACAGCGTCTGCAGCGCCGTCTGCAACAAGAGCAGCTACAGCGACAAGAAAATCTCGAGAAGATCATGCAGATTGCCGCCAGCTTGTGTCAGGACACCTTGGCGACAGAAAGCGATCCAGACTGGATCAGCAGCTTTTTACAGCTAGCACAAGAAACCCGGGGCGCGCCGATGCAGCGCCTGTGGGGGCGAATTTTAGCCCAAGAGATTGTGCAGCCGGGCAGCTTTTCGATTAAGGCGCTACGCACCTTGCGTGATATGACGCACCGCGAAGCCATGCTGTTTCAGCGCGCCTGTGCGGTTGCCTGCAGCTTTGGCGCCGATCTCTCGGCCAAGCGTATCATCACCGGGATCCGCCCGGGCAAAAACGGTCTCAAATCCCTCTTTCGCGCGCCCGCGCCTGAGCAGCTCAATTTGGGCAGCTTCAAGCTGCCGTTCAGCGCCCTGCTATTACTGCAAGAGCTGGGCTTATTGCTCGGCGGAGAGCTAGAATCAGGCAGTTTACTGCCAGAGCAGAACTATTCACTGCGTTTTGCCAGTACCGATTTGACGCTGACCACCCACGACACCGGCCATCGCCTTACCTACTACCGTTTCAGCCCGGTGGGTGAGGAGTTGTCACAATTGCTGATTGGCACATCACTGCCCGAGTACATTCAGTGCTTGAGCAGCTTGCTGGGTGCCCACCTAACGGTGACGCCACGCAGTGCCAATGTGAGTGTCTAAGCGGTGGCTGTATACATGGTGAGAGTGTCAGAGGCTCGAGTGTAAAAAACCGAGTGTGAAAAACTAAATTTAAAAATCGCAGGGTAAGTTGCCGGAGTGTAGAGCCGACATCGCCAAAGCATGCTCAACGATGCGCAACTACGCGCTCCGCTCACTCCACTCTGAGCTCTGGGCGCGTACCGTAAAACGCACTGAACGCCGCCCGCCAAGCGCGAACTTAGCGAGCGCATCCCCATGGCTTACTCGTGTGTAACCCGCAGCCGGTTAACAACAACCGCGTGCCCACGCCACCCGAACAATAAACGGTGGATTGGTTAAATCCTCTTGCTGGTTGTAGCGCAGCGGTTGGTTATCCAAAGTTTCCACCACCGCCCCTGCCGCTTCGGCAATGCAGTGACCGGCCGCGGTATCCCACGCCATGGTGCGACCAAAACGTGGATACAGCTGCGCTTGCCCTTCGGCCACCAGACAGAATTTCAAGGATGAACCGACCGAGGTCAGCTGATGCGGACCAAGCTCAGCCAGATAGGAGGCCAAACGCGGGTCTTGATGTGAACGGCTAGCTACCACCACCGGCGGCATCGCTTGCTGTACCTGCAACGGTTCACGCACGCCTTGCACGACGCGCCACGCTTGGCCACCTTCGGCCATGTACAGCTTATCCAGCGCCGGGGCATACACCACCGCCATCACCGGACGCCCCTCTTCAATCAGGGCAATATTGACGGTGAACTCACCGTTATGTTTGATAAATTCTTTAGTGCCATCCAGCGGGTCTACCAGCCAAAAACGTGGCCAGAGCCGACGCACCGACCAATCAATGTTGGCCGCTTCTTCGGATAACACCGGAATGGACGCCGTTAGCGCGGTCAATCCACGCACGATGATCTGGTGTGCGGCCAGATCCGCTTCGGTCAGCGGGGAGTCATCGGCTTTCTGTACCACAGTGACCTCACGCTGATAGGCTGCCATGATGGCATCGCCAGCTTCACGTGCGATCTTCTCCAACGCCTGTAACATAACTGTACCTCGCCTACCTGATGATGCCGCGCGCGCTCAGGGCCTCCAGCAAGGTCACCACCAGTTCATCCACGCTATGTTCAGCGCTCTGCAGATGAACCTCCGGATTTTGCGGGGCCTCATAAACGGCATCGATGCCCGTAAAGTCTTGAATCTGACCCGCGCGCGCCTTTTTGTACAGCCCTTTCACGTCGCGGCGTTCGCATTCCGTGAGCGGAGTATCGACAAACACCTCAATAAATTGATCCGGATCGACCTGCTGGCGCACACTATCGCGTTCCGCCCGTTGCGGCGAGATAAAGGCGGTCAGCACCACCAAGCCGGCATCCAGCATCAATTTACTCACTTCGCCAACGCGCCGGATATTCTCCTGCCGCTCGGCCAGTGAAAATCCCAAATCGGCGCACAGGCCATGACGCACGTTATCACCGTCCAGCAGATAGGTGCGAACTCCTTGTCGATACAGCGCCTGCTCCAACGCCCCCGCCAGCGTCGATTTCCCAGCCCCAGAAAGACCGGTAAACCAGACGATCGCCCCGCGATGGCCATTTAACTGCTCGCGCTGGCGGCGATCTATCACGTGAGCTTGCCAGATAGCGCCATGCGCGGTGGCAACGCCGGTCGGCAAGGTGGCGGCTAGATTAGGGGAAGGTTCGGTCGCGGACATCGCGCGCTCCTTGTGACAAAGTAATCCCATGAATTAAATCGCCGATATACCACACCCGGTGACGTGGCATATCGGCCATTGACGGTCTAATCAGGTCTGCTGATTGCCAGCGTTAATCCTGACTGATATCACGCACCTGCCAGTGCGGGTATTGACGGCGGATCAGTGCATTGAGCTCTAACTCAAACGCGCTGTAGTGCTGGCTACCACGTGCCGGCTCACCCAATACGCTATCCACCAACCCCGCGCCTACCGTGACATTGCTTAGGCGGTCAATAAAGATAAAGCTACCACTGTCTTGGCTGTGTCCATACGGCTCCAGCGCCAAAGGTTCACTGAAGACCAGTTCGACCTGCCCAATGCCATTTAACGGTAATTCGCTGGCGGCGTGGCGTTCATGGTTATTGATATCCACCTGATGACGAATGGCGGTGACCCGCGCTTGGGTCTTACGACCAGCCAGCTTGATGTCATAAATATCGCCAACTCGTAGCGGTTGCTCGGTCATCCACACCACATCGGCCGCCACCTGACGACTGACGCTTAGCGGATCGTCGGCCGCCACCAACAGATCGCCGCGGCTAATATCGACTTCGTCGCGCAGCACTAACGTCACCGCTTGCCCCGGCACCGCGTGGGTCAGGTCGCCGTCAAAGGTCACGATGCGCGCCACTTCGGTGCGCACCCCCGAGGGCAGCACTTTCACCGGCTGACCGACCCGCACCACACCTGAACCGACAGTGCCGGCATAGCCGCGAAAATCACGATCCGGGCGATTGACATACTGCACTGGGAAACGCAGCGCCGCCGCTGCCCGCTCGCGACTGACCTCAACGTTCTCCAGCACTTCCAGCAACGTCGGGCCATCAAACCAGCTCAACGCTTGCCCGCGCTGGACGACGTTATCGCCATCCAGTGCCGACAGCGGCAGTAAGGTGATCTGCAGCTGCGGATTGAGGCGGGCGGCAAAGGCTTGGTAATCGGCACTGATCCGCGCAAATACGGCTGGATCGTAACCCACCAGATCCATCTTATTGACCGCCACCACCAGATGCCGGATCCCCAGCAAATTGGCAATAAAGCTGTGGCGGCGGGTTTGTGCCAACACGCCTTTTCGCGCATCGATCAATAAGATCGCCAGATCGCAGGTGGACGCGCCGGTGGCCATATTACGGGTGTACTGCTCATGGCCAGGGGTATCGGCAATGATGAACTTACGCTTTTCGGTGGAGAAATAGCGGTACGCGACATCAATGGTGATCCCCTGCTCGCGCTCGGCTTGCAGGCCATCGACCAGCAGCGCCAGATCCAATTTTTCACCGGCAGTGCCTAAACGGCGGCTATCGGCATGCAGCGTATTGAGCTGATCTTCATAGATCTGGCGGGTATCATGCAGCAAGCGGCCGATTAAGGTGCTTTTACCATCATCGACACTACCACAGGTCAAAAAACGTAATAAGCCTTTGTGCTGCTGAGCCAGCAGGTAAGCCTCAACGCCATGCTCGGCAATTTGGGCGGCAATTGAACTGTTCATGCGTGGCTCCTTAGAAATATCCCTGGCGTTTTTTCAGCTCCATCGAGCCGGCCTGATCGCGGTCAATCAAGCGCCCTTGGCGCTCACTGCTGGTCGACAGCAGCATCTCTTCGATAATGGCAGTCAGCGTATCGGCCTGCGATTCAATGGCGCCGGTCAGCGGCCAGCAGCCCAAGGTGCGAAAGCGCACTTTACGCTGTTCGATGGTTTCACCCGCTTGCAGCTCAATCCGCTCATCATCCACCATCATCAGCATGCCATCGCGCTCCAGCACCGGGCGCTCTTTGGCCAGATATAACGGCACAATGTCGATGCCTTCCAGATAGATGTATTGCCAGATATCCAGCTCAGTCCAGTTAGAAAGAGGGAAGACCCGAATGCTCTCGCCTTTGTTAATTTGGCCGTTGTAATTGCGCCACAGCTCTGGGCGCTGGTTTTTCGGATCCCAGCGATGGAATTGATCGCGAAACGAGTAGATCCGCTCCTTGGCGCGCGATTTTTCCTCATCACGACGTGCGCCCCCGAAGGCGGCATCAAACCCGTATTTGTCCAGTGCTTGCTTAAGACCTTCGGTTTTCATCACATCGGTATGCTTGGCACTGCCGTGGGTAAACGGGTTGATGCCCAGCGCCACGCCCTGTGGATTACGGTGCACCAACAGTTCAAATCCGCACTCGCGCGCCATGCGATCGCGAAACTCATACATTTCACGAAACTTCCAACCGGTATCCACGTGCAGTAACGGAAAGGGAATTTTGCCCGGATAAAAGGCCTTACGCGCCAGATGCAGCATTACCGAGGAGTCTTTGCCGATGGAATATAGCATCACCGGATTGGCAAATTCGGCGGCCACTTCACGCAGGATATGGATGCTTTCGGCTTCCAGCTGCTGTAAATGCGTCAGTTGTGTTGCGTTCATGAGTTCGTCCTACCCCAGATTAACTACCGCAGGCCACAGCTCGCTGTGCGGCCGGCTGCCGAACCAGTGGAGAGAATCGGCCAAGGCCGCCACTTCTCCGATAATAATCAGTGCCGGTGCGCTGGCTTGCGCCGCCAACTGCGGCAACTGTTGCAGCTCGCCGCGCAATACCTGTTGGCTGCTACGCGTACCGTTGACGATAATCGCCACCGGGGTCTGCGCCGCACGGCCATGAGCCATCAGCTGCTGACTGATCTCTGCCGCTTTGAGCGTCCCCATATAAATGGCGAGCGTTTGCCGTCCACGCGCCAGTGTCGACCAGTCCAGTGCATCGCCATCTGGGCGACAGTGACCGGTAATAAACATCGCGGTTTGGGCATGTTCGCGGTGAGTCAGTGGAATCCCAGCATAGGCGGTAGCTCCTGCCGCCGCGGTGATCCCCGGAACCACCTGAAACGGGATCTGATGTGGCAACAGTGCTTCCAGCTCTTCGGCGCCGCGGCCAAAGATAAACGGATCGCCGCCTTTAAGACGCACCACGCGTTTTCCCTGTAGCGCCAAATCCACCAGCTTTTGATTGATCTCTGCTTGCGGCACCGAATGATCACCTGCCCGTTTGCCGACACAGATCTGCTCGGCATCGCGGCGGATCAAATCGCGGATCTCATCGGAGACCAGATAGTCGTACAGCACCACATCGGCCTGTTGCAGCACCTGTAAGGCGCGCAGCGTCAATAAACCCGGATCGCCCGGCCCAGCCCCAACCAAAAACACTTCCCCGCGCCCTTGCTCACGCTGGGCATGGGCCTTCAGCGCACGTGCCAGCTCTTGCTCGGCATCATCATCCCGCTCTTGCTGCACCAGTGAGGTAAAACGGCCACCAAACAAGGCTTCCCAAAAACGACGACGTTCGGTAATACCGTGCAGCGCCTGTTTCACCGGCTCACGCCAGCGATCCGCCAGTTGCGCCACGACGCCAAGACGTGAAGGCAGCAAGCTTTCCAATTTTTCGCGGATCAAACGCACCAGCACCGGCGCACTGCCGCCCGACGACACCGCGACCACAAACGGCGAGCGATCAATGATCGACGGCATGATGAAAGAGCACAGCGCCTTGTTATCCACCACATTGATCAGCACCGCGCGCGCCTCTGCAGCGCGACTGACGCGGTGATTGAGCAGCTCATCATCGGTCGCTGCCACTACCAGATACACATGTGCTAACTGCGTATCCGCAAACTCTTGCGCGATCCACTGCAGCGCGCCCTGCTCGGCGTGACGCTGCAATTCGGCCGTCAGGGTGCGGCTGACTATCTGCACTTGTGCGCCTGCGCGTAGCAATAACGCCACTTTGCGCTCAGCCACTTCACCGCCGCCCACCACTAACACCTTACGCCCTGCTAAGCGGGCAAAAACCGGTAAAAACTCCATCACTGCGGCCCCTGACATCCCTACGTATGCAAGCAATATAGAGGCTTATTGAGAGGCTCATAAATGATGATTTCATCTTTGCAATTCCGTTTTGTTCTAATACCGTTCGCCTTTAGTCAGCCCGCACGGTCACACGGCCAATGCGCTTCGCAAGACGCGCGCCCCATGCCACGATTCACGACAGAGTTACAGGATTGTTCGCGACCAACTTCACACTCCTATCGCGAGAAAACGCGGCATACATTGAGATTTGTTACCCTGTTCCGAGTTTTACCTTCCCTTATCTCAACAACCTACTGACTGACAGAGGAATCGCTATGTCTTTGTCCCGTTCTCCGCTGGCACTGGCCATTGCAGCCGGTTTGTTCTGTGCCGCTTCTGCCAATGCCGCCACCGTTGAACTGCGGGTGCTGGAAACTACCGACCTGCACAGCAACATGATGGATTATGACTACTACAAGGATAAGCCGACCGAGAAGTTCGGCCTGACCCGTACCGCTACGCTGATCGGTGAAGCCCGCAAAGAGGCCAAAAACAGTGTGTTGGTGGATAACGGCGACCTGATCCAAGGCAGCCCTATGGGGGACTATCAGGCCGCGAAAGGTCTGAAGAAAGGCGAACAACACCCCGTTTATAAGGCGATGAATCTGCTGGATTACCAAGTGGGTAACTTGGGTAACCACGAATTTAACTACGGTCTGGATTACCTGAAAACGGCATTAGCGGGCGCCGCCTTCCCGTACATCAACGCCAACGTGTTTGATGCCAAAACCGGTAAGCCACTGCTGCAGCAATACCTGATCAAAGACACCGAAGTGGTGGATAACGAGGGTAACAAGCAGACCATCAAAATCGGTTATATCGGCTTTGTACCGCCACAGATTATGGTGTGGGATAAAGCCAATCTGGAAGGCAAAGTCACTGTTAAAGATATCAAGCAGACCGCAGAAGAGCTGGTGCCGAAGATGCGTGCCGAAGGCGCGGATCTGGTGATTGCGATTCCGCACTCTGGCGTTTCAAGCGATCCGTATAAAGCGATGGCTGAAAACTCGGTCTATTACCTCTCTCAGGTTAAAGGTATCGATGCCATCATGTTCGGCCACTCCCATGGCGTGTTCCCGAGCAAAGATTTTGCCGCCCTGCCGGGCGTGGATCTGAGCAAAGGCACCATCAATGGCGTACCGGCGGTCATGCCGGGTCAGTGGGGTGACCATCTGGGCGTGGTCGATTTAACCCTGAACAACGATAAAGGCCAGTGGAGCATCACTGACTCCCGCGCCCAAGCGCGTCCTATTTTCGACAAAGCGGCCAACAAACCGCTGGTCGCAGCCGATGCCAAACTGACTGCCGCACTGGCTGCCGATCATAAAGGCACCCGTGATTTTGTCAGCAAGCCGATTGGTAAAGCCTCGGATAACATGTACAGCTTCTTGGCGCTGATTCAAGATGATCCAACCGTGCAGATCGTCAACAACGCTCAGAAAGCCTACGTTGAACACTTCGTGCAAGGCGATCCAGATCTGGATGGGATCCCAGTGCTGTCTGCCGCCGCACCATTTAAAGTGGGCGGACGTAAAAACGATCCATCCAGCTTCGTGGAAGTTGAGAAAGGTGAGCTGACCTTCCGTAACGCGGCCGATCTGTATCTGTACCCGAACACACTGGTGACCGTGAAGGTCAACGGTGCGCAGCTGAAAGATTGGCTGGAGTGCTCCGCCGGACAGTTCAACCAAATCGATCCGAACTCCAGCAAACCACAAGAGCTGATCAACTGGGACGGTTTCCGCACCTACAACTTCGACGTGATTGATGGCGTGAACTATCAAATTGACGTGACCCAACCGGCTCGTTTCGATGGTGAATGTAAGTTGATCAACCCAAGCTCGGAGCGAATTAAGGCACTGACCTTCAACGGCAAGCCGGTCGATCCAAAAGCGCAGTTCCTGATTGCAACCAACAACTACCGCGCCTACGGTGAGAAATTTGCCGGTACCGGTAGCCAGTATGTGGCCTTTGCCTCACCAGATGAAAACCGTCAGGTGCTGGCGAACTACATCAGCGAGCAGAGCAAGCAACAAGGTCAAGTGGTGCCAACAGCCGATAACAACTGGCGTTTAGCGCCAATCAACAGCAAAACCAAGCTGGATATCCGCTTTGAAACCTCACCAAGTGACAAGGCTAGCCAGTTCATCAAAGAACATGCGCAGTATCCAATGCAGCAAGTGGGTAAAGATGAAAACGGCTTTGCCCTGTATCAAGTGGATCTGAATGCCTCTGCGGCCAAGCAGTAAGCGAATAGGCTGACGAGCACTGACAAACGTGAGTCGTCGCCAGTAACAAAAAGGCCTTCCATGATGGAAGGCCTTTTTTATATTTCGATGTTCAATTACAGCGACATTCAATTACTGCGACTGGGCAAACGAGCCATCGGCCAGTCGGACAAAGACTACTGGCTTGCTGCCCGCCACCGCATCGAGCTGCAGCGCTTCCACCTCGCCCTTGGCATTGGTTTTCACCCGTACCGTTTGACCGGCTTTGACATTACTCAGCGGCTTATCCGCGGCCTGTGCCCGCGTCATGGCCATCAAATCCGGTAGCGGCAGGTTGCCGGAGCGGAACACTTGCGCCAAGGTTACGCCCTTACCCACTTGGTAGCTTTGCCAGCCAGCGCTGCTGGTTTTGGCGGCGCTTTCCACCGGCTTTTTCTCCGCCACTTTTTCAGGGGCTTTTTCCGGTGCTTTTTTGGCTACTTCACGCACTGGCGTTTCTTTTACTGAAGTTTCTTTGACTGCCGGTTTACTAACGCTACGCTCAGGCGCTCTTTCTGCCACCCGCGTAGGCGCTTTACTTTCCGCTTCACGGCGCACCGTGTTGCTTGGCGCCTGTGCCGCACGGGTTACCGGCGGTGAGCTCACCGGCACCGCTTCGCTGCGCTGCTCCAGATCTTCTGGCATCTCTTGCGGGATGCGACGATCCGGTTGCCGCTCAGACAATGCTTCCGGCGTCAGGGCCACCGGGGTGTTATCTTGCACACCCTCGGCCCCCGCCACCGGCAAAGCCGCTTCGCTTTGCTCTGGCGCCGATGAACCCGACGGCAACACAATCCCAAGCAGCACCACTAGCGCACTGACGGTGATCCAGCGGCGATGAAACGGCGATACCGGCCCAAGCCAGTTAAAGCGATCCGGCACATGCCACAACGCGACCAGCGCTGCACGCAACACGCCCGATAACCCCATCTCTGCCGGTGGGAGTTTGATATTCAGCGTCGGCCATTGCCAATCGGGCAACGACAATTTTTCCCGCCAATTAAAACGGGGCGCGCGCTGCTTGGGCGCGGCCTTGGCGGGGCGTTTTTTTCCCGGTCTTCCTACCGGTCCGCTATCTGTACGCAGGTCCACTTCATCTCCATGCACTAGACAAACCGCGATCGATTTATTTTTTCCTTTTCACAGAGAAAAGTCACGGTATTTACTATTAAAAATCGCATTTGCGACGCCTATTTTTGCCGGAATGCACCGGTACTGATATGCTCGCACCTCTGTGAGCAGTTTATCTGTAAGGAAAAGAAATGACAGCCTCAACCCTTAATACTATGGAAGCTCAGGCCAGCTATGGCATCGGTCTGCAAATTGGTCAGCAACTGGCCGAAAGCGGTCTGACCGGACTGGAGCTGGATGCCCTGACTCAGGGTCTGCGCGACTCACTGGAAGGCAATGCTCCGGCTGTTGCTGTCGATGTGGTTCACCGTGCGCTGCGTGAAATGCATGCTCGCGCAGATGAGGCGCGTCAAGCCAAGTATCAAGAAGCCGCGGCAGAAGGCGAAGCGTTCTTGGCGCAAAACGCCTCTCGCGAAGGCGTAACCTGCACTGGTAGCGGCCTGCAGTTCGAAGTGCTGCAGCAAGGCGACGGCCCAATCCCTGCGCGCACTGACCGTGTTCGTGTACATTACACCGGTAGCCTGCTGGACGGTACTGTATTTGATAGCTCGGTACAACGCGGCCAGCCAGCCGAGTTCCCAGTCAACGGCGTGATCGCCGGTTGGATTGAAGCGCTGACTCTGATGCCGGTTGGCTCTAAGTGGCGTTTGTATATCCCGCATCAGCTGGCCTACGGCGAGCGCGGTGCTGGTCACTCGATTCCGCCATGCAGCATGCTGCAGTTTGATGTAGAGCTGCTGGAGATCCTGTAAGGATCAGCAAGCGACATCGCTACGTTAAAAGCGATACTGCAAAAAAGCCGTGTGACTCACACGGCTTTTTATTGGTTTCTTTATTGGGAGTGAATTACACCACTGGCTCGACGTTTTCCGCTTTTTTCCCACGCTGGTCACTGACTTCGGTATAAGTGACCTGCTGACCTTCTTTTAGCGTGCGAAAACCGTTGCCCTGAATCGCAGAAAAGTGCACAAACACATCTTCCCCGCCAGCATTTTGAATAAACCCAAACCCTTTACTGTCATTGAACCACTTCACGGTTCCTTGCAACTTCGACATTGTCTTTCCCTATGTTCAAAACGGCATTTCTAAACGACATTTCTAAACGGAAGTGCTAAACGGTGCGTAGACTATCGTGACGCCCTACCATTCCGCAGCCACACATCGGCTGTCGGATGGGGCGCGCAAGCTTACATAGCAGCAAAGCGAAGATAGCCAAACAGAGTGTCATCCTAGCAACCTTGGTTAAAAAATACGCCGCGTCGCATCGCGTTTTACCGGTAAGTTCACTCCCCGCCGCCGAATTTGTGATCGCGTTAGATCCCCGAGCCTTGATCTTCCCCTGATTCATGCAGGCCGCACTCACGTTTCAAACCGAAAAAGCGCGTCTCTTCTTCGCTCATGCCCGGCTCCCATTTGCGCGTGGTATGAGTATCACCCACCGACAAATACCCTTGCTCCCACAGTGGATGATAGGGTAAGCCATGTTCAGTCAGATAACGGTGCACCTGCCGGTTATCCCAATCGACAATCGGCAAAAACTTAAAGCAGCCGCGCTGCACACTCAGCACCGGCAAACTGGCGCGGCTACTGGCCTGCGCGCGGCGTAAGCCAGCAAACCACGTCCCGACCTGCAATTGCTCGAGCGCGCGTTGCATCGGTTCGACTTTATTCAGTTGGTTATACTGCGCTAACCCATCCAAGCCTTGCTCCCACAAGCGGCCATAGCGCGCCTCTTGCCACGCCGGCGATAAGGGGCTGCGAAACACCTGCAAATTCAGCTGCAAGCGTTCGGTCAGGCTATCGATAAACTGGTATGTTTCGGCAAACAGATAGCCGGTGTCGGTGAGGATCACCGGAATAGTAGGCTTCTGCTGCACCAATAAGTGCAAGCTAACCGCCGCCTGAATACCAAAGCTGGAAGAAAGGACATGCGCTCCTGGCAGATGCTCAAAAGCCCACGCCACCCGCGCCGCTGCGGGTAACGCCAATAGAGCCTGATTGAGCGCCGCCAGTGCCTGTTCGCGCTCAGGCGGCGTTAAGGCCAGTAACTCAGCCAACGGCGGCACCGTCAGCTCAGTCAGGGTCGGCTGGCGCTCAGGCGACGTAGAAGATGAGTTAGACATAATGACCTGCGTCTCCTCACTCATAAAAAATTAATCATAAAAGTCACGAGCCGGATCGAGCACCGGGCGGATGATGCCTGTGCGGACAGTAAAATCGCCGAAACCTTCATCGTGCGTACGCTCAGCCGCCCAACGGGCAATCAGCGTATCCAAAATCGTTAAAATTTCGCTGTCGGTAATATTCTCGCGGTACATACGCGGAATACGGGTGCCTTCACGATTACCGCCCAGATGCAGGTTATAACGCCCCAGCGCTTTACCCACCAAGCCAATTTCGGCCAACAAGGCGCGGCCACAGCCATTCGGGCAACCGGTGACGCGCAGCACAATGCTCTCTTGCGCCACGCCGTGACGGGCCAAAATGGCTTCCACTTCACCGACCAAGCGCGGTAAGAAACGTTCGGCTTCCGCCATCGCCAATGGGCAGGTCGGGAACGAGACGCACGCCATCGCATTTTGCCGCAGCGGCGTTAAGCTATCGCTCATCAGGCCATGGCTACGCGCCAACTGCTCAATCTGCGCCTTATCGGCTTCCGCAACCCCCGCCACAATCAGGTTTTGATTGGCGGTGAGACGAAAATCACCGCGGTGAACGCGGGCAATGGCCGCCAAACCGGTTTTCAGCGGCTTTTGCGGATAATCCAAAATCCGCCCATTTTCGATATACAGCGTCAGGTGCCATTTGCCATCAATGCCTTGCACCCAACCGATGCGATCGCCGCGTCCGGTAAACGCATACTCGCGTGACGGCGCAAACTGCACCTGCGCGCGTTTTTCCACTTCGGCGCGAAAGTTATCCACTCCCACACGCTCGATGGTGTACTTGGTTTTGGCATTTTTGCGATTACTGCGGTTACCCCAATCGCGTTGGGTGGTCACCACCGCCTCGGCCACCGCCAAGGTTTGCTCGGGAGTGATAAAACCCAGATCGCTAGCTGTGCGCGCATAGGTCGATTTATCCCCAAAGGTAATGGATAAACCACCGCCGACCAGCACGTTAAAGCCCACCAACTTTCCTTGCTCGGCGATCGCCACAAAGCTCAAGTCATTGGCGTGCACGTCCACATCGTTTTGTGGCGGAATGACAACCGCAGTTTTGAATTTCCGCGGCAAATACGTTGCACCTAAAATCGGCTCAACATCCGTCGTAGCGACTTTCTCCTCATCCAGCCAGATCTCGGCATAAGCGCGAGTTTGCGGCAGCAGATGCTCGGAGATTTTACGTGCCCAATCCCACGCTTCTTGATGCAGCTGCGATTCAATCGGGTTGGAGGTGCACAGCACGTTACGGTTAACGTCATTGGCGGTTGCCAGCGCATCCAGCCCCAGCGCATGCAGCATCTGGTGCATCGGTTTGACGTTCGGCTTTAGCACGCCGTGAAACTGAAAGGTCTGGCGGTTGGTCAGTCGGATACTGCCGTACAGAGTGCTGTCGGCAGCGAAACGGTCGATCCCCAGCCACTGCTGCGGGGTAATCACGCCGCCCGGCAGACGGCAGCGCAGCATCATGGCATGACGCGGTTCGAGTTTTTGTTCAGCGCGCTCGGCGCGGATATCGCGGTCATCTTGCTGATACATGCCGTGAAAGCGGATCAGCAGGAAGTTATCGCCGTTAAAGCCACCGGTCAGGCCATCATGCAAATCGGCGGCAATGCTGCCACGCAGGAAATTACTGTCGCGCTTCATCCGCTCGGCATCGCTCAGTGGCCCATCGACCACCAGAGGGCCAGGATGCTTGCTGCTAAATTGATAGTCACTCATCAGTATACATCTCGCTGATAACGCTGCGCGGCGCGCAGTTCGTCCAGATACGCTTCACTCTGCGCGGCGTCCATGCCACCGTGCTGAGCCACTATGTCCAATAACGCTTGCTGTACATCATGCGCCATCTTGCTGGCATCGCCGCACACATACAGGTGCGCGCCTTGTTGTAACCACTGCCAGATCTCAGCGCCCTGCTCACGCAGGCGATCTTGTACATAAATTTTCTGCGCCTGATCGCGTGACCACGCCAGTGAGATGCGGCTGACGACGCCTTCTTTAACCCAACGCTGCCACTCCACCTGATACAAGAAATCTTCCGTAAAATGGGGGTTACCGAAAAAGAGCCAGTTTGGACCGCCGGCCCCCTCCGCCGCACGCTGCTGCATAAAGGCCCGAAACGGGGCTATCCCGGTACCAGGCCCTATCATGATCACCGGCGCATTCGGAGAACTGGGTAGGCGAAACTGATCATTGGGTTCGACAAACACCCGTAGGCTGTCCCCTTCTGATAAGCGCTCGCCCAGATAACCGGACGCCGCGCCCGTGCGGGTTTTATCCCCCTCCGCGTAACGCACCACGCCGACGGTCAGGTGCACCTCTTCCCCGACTTCGGCTTGCGAAGAGGCAATCGAGTACAGACGCGGCGTTAAGCGGCGCAGCAGCTCGACTAATTGCTGGGCGCTCAGCGCGGCAGGTATAGCGGCCAGCATGCTCGGCACCGAGTGACGCTGGGCATACGCTCGCAGCGCCGCTTTATCGTCGCGCAGTGCCAACAAGGTCGCATCGCCACTCAATTCGGCATAGGCGGCCACTACGGTGGGCGCATTTTGGCTCAGCTCCAGCTTTTCCCGCAGGGCATCGGCCAAGCGCAAAGGTTGTCCATCAAGGGTGACGAGTGCATCGGCAGGCAAGCCGGTCAGCTGCAAGAGCTCCGCTACCAGCGCCGGATCGTTATGTTGCCAAACACCTAAGGCATCCCCCGGCTGATAAGTCAGTCCGGTGCCAGCTAAATCCAGCTCGATATGCTGGATATCTTTGCTGGAATTACGCCCTGTGATTTTCTGCCGCGCTAGCAGCGACACCGTGCAAGGATTATCGCGCTGATAAACCGCACCGACTGCCGCCGATACTGGTGTTACCGCGCTAGACGGCGATTCGCCAGCAGCAGCGGCTAACGGCGCCAAGGCAGCTAGCACCTCTTGCTGCCAATGGCTGGCGGTAGCAGCAAAATCCACATCCGCATCCACCCTAGCAAGCAACGGCTGCGCACCTAACTCGCTTAAGCGGCGATCAAAGTCTTTGCCGGTCTGGCAAAAATGCTCGTAAGACGAATCTCCGAGCCCCAGCACCGCATAACGCAGATGCTCAAGCTTAGGCGCACGCGCCGAGAGTAAAAACTTGTGCAATCCCAACGCTTCTTCGGGCGGCTCGCCTTCACCATAGGTTGCCGCCACCACCAGCAATACCGACAGCTGTGCCAGCGTTTTGGTTTTCACGTCGCCGCTGCGCCAGTGCTCCACCTGCCAGCCTTGCGCTTGCAGCTGTTGCTGTAACTGCTCGGCCACACGGCGTGCATTGCCGGTTTGTGAGGCTGACCACAAGGTGATCAGCGGGCGAGCCGCGGCGGTCGTCACCGCGCCCTCGGCGGCCAGTGTTACAGAGGAAGATTGGCTGAGCGCCCATGTATAGCCTGACAGCCATGCCAGCTGCAGAGGAGACGCCTGCGCCAGCGTTTGTTGCAGTCGGCTTAGTTGTTCCGGAGGAAACGGCGCTCCGGTCGTCAGTAAATCCTTGGCACTCATGATCACGACATTCCTTATGAAGAGATGTCGTCAGATTACTCACTATTTAAAAGCGCGATAAAGAATCGATAGCAATGGTTAATAACCAAAAGAAATAAACGCGGAATAAGGAAAGGGAGACAAAGAACAGCGTCGAAGAAGGAGTGGGAGATACCCGTTGCCATAGGCGGAAAAAAACAGGGCGCTTGCACCAGCAAACGCCCTGTTCACGCATCGAGCGCGATGGCATCGTTAGAGATAACGGAGCCAGTCGCGACTAGGCGATAAAATTCTCGTGATCGGCGATTAGAAGCCGAAAGTCAGGCCGCCGTACCAACCGTTGGTATCCACGTCGCCCGCTTTGTTGCTTTCGTTGAAGTCCATCTTAGCCCACTGGTAACCGGCTTTCAGGTTGATAGCGCCCATGCGCATCGCCAGACCCAGCTGACCGTCGTAGCCCCAGGTGTTGTCGTAGAATGGCATGTTCAGCTCACCGGTCACCGCCAGTGGTGTGCCAGGAATGCGCAGTTCACCGGCAGAATAAGCCAGGAACATACCGTGCTCAACGTCATAACCACCAACGGTGTTGGTCTGCTTACGCCAGCCAGCACCCAGATCCACGTTGATCAGGCCGTTATCCAGCAGCTGGTAGTAGCCGATCGCGTCCAGCTTTTCTTGCTCCAGCACCATGCCATTCGAGCTGCCATCCAGATTCTGGTAGCGTACCAGCGCATTTGGCAGCAATGGAATTGGATGAACCACTTCCAGACCTACACGGTAGCCGTCAGCGCTGTTATCTTTGAAGCCGTGACCAGCGTCCAATGTGGCACCGGCGATAAATTCGGCACTACCACGAACAGCCAGAGAGTCGGCCATGGCCGGCGCGGCTACCAACATGGCAACCAGAGCTAAACTTTTTTTCATTTTACTTCCTTTACCCAACAACCAATCACCGCCACGCCAACACCCCTGTGCCGGCGTTTTTGCGGGAATCACACAAAAGTCCCCAAATTACGATTTTGGATGATGATGGCCAGCGGGTTTAACCTCGCGAGCGGTTGCCTGAATCTGAACCTGCTGACCGTTATCAAAGGTCAGGGTCAAGGGAACCTCAGTTCCTGCCGGCAACGGCTGGGTGAGCTGCAACAGCATGATATGCAAACTGCCCGGTTTGAGCATCAAGGTGCCCTTGGCCGGAATGGTAATTTGCTCCACCTTTTGCATATTCATCACCCCGTCTGGGCTGACCACCATATCGTGA
Source organism: Plesiomonas sp. PI-19 (assembly GCF_021368255.1). NCBI lineage: Bacteria > Pseudomonadati > Pseudomonadota > Gammaproteobacteria > Enterobacterales > Enterobacteriaceae > Plesiomonas > Plesiomonas sp. PI-19. The sequence goes on along the minus strand of NZ_JAJNMQ010000001.1, from coordinate 86,971 downwards.
AGCTCCACCTGTTTCGCAACCGGTGAGCTGACCGCAACCAGATAGCGCTCATCATCTTCCGGATTAAACAAGGTGGCAAAGGCCGCCGACATCTGCGCGCCCGGCACCGTCGCTCGAACATACGGTTCGGCAACCTGTACCTCGGCCTGCGCAAATCCAGCCGCCAGTAATAACAGCGAAATCAGTCCTGCTCGCATGATGAATTCCTTTTCCAGAATGTACGGTACGGTATTGGCGACGCATTTACCTATCGGTAGCGCTCTGTCATCGGCCAATCGTCTTCTGCCACTATTTTGTTTGGCAAATCAATGATGTTGCAAAATCAATGTTTGTCGTTCTGCATTGCTCGCTCCGTGTTTACAGAGCTACGTATGATGCCCATAGCCGCAGGGTCGCCATCATGCCATTAATGGTCAACCTCGACTAGCCGTGGCGTGCACAAAAACGGTGAAAAAACCACCGCAATCACTGCCTTAATCGATTAGCGTCGACGAAAATAGCGCTGGCTGGCCGGAGCTTTACTGCGCAGTAGCCAAACCACCACCACCGCCAGCAGTAACCACGGCAGCAGTTTCAATGCCAGCGCCAGCATGCCGCCCAGTAGCATCAACGCAAAACCGGCCAGCAACGCCAGTAACGCGCCCAGCACCGATAAACCGGTGGCCAGCAACACCACAAAAAAGCCTAAAACAAATAACAGTTCTAACATCATTGACCCCTTGCTGTACTCACAGCATCACCTGATGACCACGTGGGAAAGACAGCCTCGACGGCGTGCTTCCCATTCTCTTATCCATCTAGCTCTTATCCATCTAGGCAATCAAGTTTCATGCCAGCTAGAAGCTGGCATGTTAGTTTATCAATTCAATTAGTAATTCAATCAGTTAGCGTTATTCGCTGCGCACGGTCGCCGCTCGCGCTGCGCAATTTAACCACCTAGCGGTCAACTTGCTGCGCCATATCGTCAATTTCACCACCGCATAGCGTGTGGCAATCGCAGCTTAGCGGCGCACCATCGCCAGCGCTTGCTCCAACACAGGGATACCGGCCCCCGGCTTATGCGCATTTTCACTTAAGTGACGACGCCACTGACGCGCACCTGGAATGCCTTGGAAAATCCCCAGCATATGGCGGGTAATGTGGCCCAGATAAGTGCCTTTGCTCAGCTCGCGCTCGATGTACGGGTACATGGCCTCCACCGCGGCAATGCTGTCGGTGATCGCCGCACTCGGGTCAAACAGCTGTTGATCCACTTGCGTCAGAATGCTCGGGTTTTGGTACGCTTCGCGCCCCATCATCACGCCGTCGAGATGCTGCAGATGCTCGCGCGCCTCATCCAAGGTTTTAATACCGCCGTTAATGCCGATTTTCAGCTGCGGGAAGTCTTTTTTCAGCTGATAGACACGCGCGTAATCCAATGGCGGGATCTCACGGTTTTCTTTCGGACTCAGCCCTGACAGCCACGCTTTGCGCGCATGCACGATAAAGTTATCGCACTCGCCCGCACCAGCCACGGTCTGGATAAAGTCCACCAAAAAAGCATAGCTGTCTTGATCGTCAATCCCGATCCGAGTTTTGACCGTGACCGGAATCGAGACCTGATCGCGCATCGCTTTCACGCAATCGGCCACCAGCTGTGCATTGCCCATCAAGCAAGCACCGAACATGCCGTTTTGTACCCGATCCGATGGACAACCCACATTCAGGTTAATCTCATCGTAACCGCGTTGCTCGGCCAAACGTGCACACTGCGCCAGATCGGCCGGATTACTACCGCCCAACTGCAACACCACCGGATGCTCTTCCTCGTTATAGGCCAGATAGTCGCCCTTGCCATGAATAATGGCGCCCGTGGTGACCATCTCGGTGTACAGCTGGGTATGCTGACTCAGCTGACGATGGAAATAACGGCAATGACGATCGGTCCAATCCAGCATCGGGGCGACGCTGAAACGGCCAGCCCAATATTGAGGGTTGCCTTGCGGCTGTTCACGGTTTGACAAAGTCTGCGGCTCTCTTTCGGGTGGATAAAATAAGCGCGACAGTATAGCCCGAATTACCGCCATTGGGGAGGGAAGCACAAGGAAGTCCAGATCACGTCCCGATGTCGCGACCTAGCCGTGCTACACCCTGTCGCAGCAGGCCAGAGCACATACGGTCACAACGTGCCTAACTCCACAAAACTCACGGACTTTTCACCGCTAGCGGTCACTATTGCAGGCAGCGCCGTGCTACACTGGAAAGCGGTATCACTAGCGCAAATTGCAGATCGCAGGCATGAATCAGCAAGCCATTCAACGTTTACTTCAAAAAGCCCAGCAGTTATGTGAGCAACGCGGGGTGCGTTTAACCGCCCAGCGCCAGCAGGTGCTGCGCCTGCTCGCCGAGCAACCCGGCGCCATTACCGCTTACGATCTGCTCGACCGCCTGCGCGCCCGCGAGCCGCAAGCCAAGCCGCCGACCGTATACCGCGCACTGGATTTTCTACTGGAACAAGGCTTTGTGCACAAAGTGGAATCGGTGAATGCGTTTGTGCTGTGCAGTGGTTTTGAAGAGCATGTCCATCACAGTCAGCTGTTTATCTGCGATCAATGCGGCTCGGTGGATGAAAGTCGTGGCGGGGTGATAGAACAGGCCCTGAGCGAAGTGGCCGACAGCCTCGGATTTCAAATCAAGCACCGGATCGTCGAGGTGCATGGCACCTGTGCCCGTTGCCGCGCCCTTGGCTAACTCTCTTCGATGTCAGTTTCACCGCCCGCATATCCACCCGGCTCGGTATCACCAGACAGATAAAAAAAACCGGTCGACTGACCGGTTTTTTGCATCTTCCTTCTTGCGCTCGCTTCTTACGTTCACAAGCTAAGTGCAGACCTTAGATGCGCCACTCTTTGAAACGGTTAATCAAACCGTTGGTGGAAGAGTCGTGGCTATTGATGGCGTCTTTATCTTGCAGCTCAGGCAGGATGCGGTTCGCCAGCTGTTTACCCAGCTCTACGCCCCACTGATCGAAGCTGTAGATATTCAAAATAGCGCCTTGGGTGAAGATCTTGTGCTCATACAGTGCAATCAGCGCGCCTAAGCTATATGGCGTGATAGATCGCAGCAAGATGGAGTTGGTTGGGCGGTTACCTTCAAACACCTTGAATGGCACGATGTGCGCCACGTCCGCCGCCGATTTACCGGCCACAGCAAACTCTTCTTCCACTTCCGCAGCCGTTTTACCAAAGGCCAGCGCCTCGGTCTGGGCAAAGAAGTTAGACATCAGCTTAGCGTGGTGATCACCCAGCGGATTATGGCTCACCGCTGGCGCGATAAAGTCACACGGGATCATCTTGGTGCCTTGGTGGATCAGCTGATAGAACGCGTGCTGACCGTTGGTTCCCGGCTCACCCCAGATAATCGGGCCAGTTTGGTAATCCACCGGCTGACCGTTGCGATCCACATACTTACCGTTGGACTCCATGTTGCCCTGCTGGAAGTAAGCTGCAAAACGGTGCATGTACTGATCGTATGGCAAAATCGCTTCAGTTTCAGCGCCATAGAAATTGTTGTACCACAGGCCAATCAGCGCCAGCAGCACCGGCAGGTTGTGTGACAGCTCAGTTTCGGCGAAGTGACGGTCCATGGCGTGTGCGCCAGACAGCAGTTGCTCGAAATTATCAAAACCAATCGACAGCGCAATCGACAGACCGATCGCCGACCACAGGGAATAACGGCCGCCGACCCAATCCCAGAACTCGAACATGTTGGCGGTATCGATACCGAATGCCGCGACCGCGCTGGCATTGGTGGACAACGCAGCAAAGTGCTTGGCCACATGCGCTTGCTCATGGGCGCTTTGCAAGAACCACTCACGGGCGCTCAGGGCGTTGGTCATGGTCTCTTGCGTGGTGAAGGTCTTAGAGGCCACCAAGAACAGCGTGGTCTCGGGATCCAAACTCTTCAGCGTTTCGGCGATATGAGTGCCGTCCACGTTAGAAACAAAGTGCATGTTCAGGTGATTTTTGTACGGCTTAAGCGCCTCGGTCACCATGTAAGGGCCCAAGTCCGAACCACCGATACCGATATTCACCACATCGGTGATCGCTTTGCCGGTGTAACCGGTCCACTGACCGCTGATCACTTTGTCACAAAACGCTTTCATCTTAGCCAGTACCGCATTGACTTGCGGCATCACATCCTGACCATCGACCATGATTGGCGTGTTGCTACGGTTACGCAGCGCCACGTGCAGCACCGCCCGATCTTCGGTGCGGTTAATTTTGTCCCCACGGAACATGGCGGCAATCGCCTCTGGCAGCTTGGTCTCGTGCGCCAACGCCAACAGGTGCTGCATAGTTGATTGATTAATCAAGTTTTTTGAATAATCTAACAAAAACTGATCTTCAAATGTCGCGGAATATGCGTTAAAACGGAGGGGATCGTCAGCGAACAAATCGCGTAATGTTACATTACGCATGGATTGATAATGTTGCGTTAGTGCCTGCCACGCCGCAGTCTGAGTAGGATTAATCGAGTTCATTGTGATGCATCCATGTAGTGCTTGGTCGTTTATAACCATAGATTGGTTTAATTAAATAACAAATTCCGACGGATGACAGCTCAAATCACAGCTATGCAGCCGGGTTTGACGAAAGTTTACTACTCTGAGCGCAATCAATAACCAAGATCCCCCCAGACAGAGATTAGGATCACAGTTTTATTACTACAATTCGGTCCCGACCGCTTTGCAGCAGACAGGCGCAGGAGAAAAAAGCATGGGATCAGAAGACAGCGAGCATTTGCTGGATACCGAAATACAACTCTTTACCGGCAAAAAAACCGAAACCTTGCACGGACTGTGCAGCGCGATTTACAAAATGCCCAGCCAAGAGGCGGTTTACCTGAGCGAAACCGGCTTTCAAGGCGATGAACAAGCCGATCTGCGCCATCACGGCGGCCCTGATCGCGCCTTGCACTATTATCCGGCCGAACATTACGCCTACTGGCAAGCGTGCTACCCCGAAGTACCGCACTTCCATCCGAGTGGATTTGGCGAAAACCTCTCCGGCATCGGTCTGACTGAAGAAAACTGCCACGTTGGCGATATCTTTCGGCTCGGCGAAGCACGCGTGCAGATCAGCCAACCACGCTCACCGTGCTACAAACTGAATCTGCGCTTTGATGTGGTCGATTTGGCCTGTCAGATGCAAAAAAGTGGCCGTACCGGCTGGCTGCTGCGGGTACTGCAACCGGGTTGGGTCAAACCGGGGGATAAACTGATCCTAGAAGCCCATGGCAGCACACCGCTATCGCTGTACCACATGAACCACATCTTCTTTAATGAGCCGCTCAATCACGTCGGTTTAGTCGCGATGGCTGATTGCGCCGAACTGTCGGCCAGTTGGAAAGATAAAGTGGTGCAGCGCCTGCAAACCGGCTGGGTGGAAGATTGGAACCGCCGCTTATTCGGTCATGCCCTGTGGGCGCGGGAGCCGCACTCACCGCTCTGACGTGCTCAGCGGCACTGGGCATAAACCCTAAGCCACATGACCCGTGGCTCGTGACAACAAAAACAACACGCAGGAACAAAAACAAAAGCGCGCCCCTTGGAACTTGGGACGCGCTTTTTCTCGATATCTACGCACAGCTATCAGGAATTAGTCACCGACATACTGCATCTGCACTCGCGAGGTCAGCTTGGTCACCAGCTCATAGGTGATCACGCCGGTATGCTCGGCCACCTTTTCGCACGGTAAGCCTTCGCCCCACAGCGTGGCTTCATCGCCCACTTTGTCTTGCGAATCCGGCCCCAAGTCTACCGTCAGCATATCCATCGACACACGGCCCACTAACGGCACGATCCGGCCATTGAGCAGCACTGGGGTGCCGGTAGCCGCATCACGCGGATAGCCATCACCGTAGCCAATGGCGACCACGCCAATGCGCGTATCCCGCTCACTGATCCAGCAACCGCCGTAACCGACCGCCTCACCCGCTTTGTGCTCACGCACCGCAATCAGGCTGGATTTCAAGGTCATGGCCGGACGCAACCCATAATGAGAGGCATACGGCGTGCTAAATGGCGACACACCGTACATCACGATCCCAGGGCGTACCCAGTCGCGATGCGAGTCTGGCCACAGCAAAATGCCCCCCGATGCAGCAATCGACTGTGCACCGGGCTTACCAATGGTCAGACTGTCAAAGCAGGCCATCTGATCCAAGGTGGTGCTCACATGCGGCTCATCAGCGCGGCTAAAATGGCTCATGAAGCGCACCGGCTGCACCACATTCGGGCAGCGTGACAGGCGCAGATAGAACGCCTCAGCATGCTCTGGACGTACGCCTAAACGGTGCATGCCAGTATCGAGCTTCATCCATACCGTCACAGGACGCTCTAACTCAGATTGCTCCAGCGCTTCGAGCTGTTCAATACTGTGCACCACGGTATCGATGTTATTGGCGACCAACACCGGCAGGTCTTCGGCCGAGAAGAAACCCTCCAGCATCAAGATAGGTTTGACGATGCCACCAGAGCGCAGCGCCAGCGCTTCTTCCAGACGCGCTACCCCAAAACAGCCGGCTTGTTCTTTTACCGTATGCGCCACTTCCAGCAGGCCATGCCCGTAACCATTGGCCTTTACCACCGCAATAATGTTGCTGTTAGGAGCAAACGCTTTCACCTGCTCCAAATTATGTCGCAAAGCGCCGCGGTCAATCACTGCGGTAGCTGCTTTCATCTTGTCTAATCCTTAATACTCATCGTCATAGGCTGGGCCGGCATAGTTATCAAACCGCGACCACTGCCCTTGGAAAGCCAGACGTACAGAGCCAATCGGGCCGTTACGCTGCTTACCGATAATGATCTCGGCCACGCCTTTCAGATCACTGTTCTCGTGATAAACCTCATCACGATAAATAAACATAATCAGGTCGGCATCCTGCTCGATGGAGCCTGATTCACGCAAGTCCGAGTTCACCGGGCGCTTATCGGCCCGTTGTTCCAGACTCCGGTTCAGCTGCGACAGTGCCACCACCGGAACCTGCAACTCTTTCGCCAGCGCTTTGAGGGAGCGGGAAATTTCGGCAATTTCCAGCGTCCGGTTATCCGATAACGACGGTACCCGCATCAACTGCAAGTAGTCGACCATGATGAGGCTCAGGCCCCCGTGCTCACGGAAAATCCGCCGTGCTCGGGCGCGCAATTCGGTCGGGGTCAGACCGGAGGAGTCATCGATATACATGTTGCGCTTTTCCAGCAGCAGCCCCATGGTGCTAGAGATCCGCGCCCAATCCTCGTCATCGAGCTGGCCGGTACGGATCCGGGTTTGATCCACCCGCGACAATGACGCCAACATACGCATCATGATCTGTTCGGCAGGCATCTCCAGACTGAAAATCAGTACCGGTTTTTCCTGCATCATGGCCGCGTTTTCACACAAGTTCATCGCAAAGGTGGTTTTACCCATCGATGGACGCGCCGCCACGATAATCAAGTCTGACGACTGCAAACCGGCGGTCTTCTTATCCAGATCGGTAAAGCCGGTCGATACTCCTGTCACCCCGTCATGCGGGCGCTGATACAGCTGCTCGATACGGGATACGGTGTCTTCCAAGATTTGCTCGATGCTCTTCGGGCCATCATCTTTACTGGCACGGTTTTCGGCAATCTGGAACACTTTGGACTCAGCCAGATCGAGCAGATCTTCGCTGTTACGCCCCTGCGGATCGTAACCGGCATCGGCAATTTCGTGCGCTACCGCAATCATCTCACGCACAATCGCGCGCTCACGCACGATATCGGCATACGCGCCAATGTTGGCCGCACTCGGGGTGTTTTTCGACAGCTCCGCCAAATAGGCAAAGCCGCCCACATCTTCCAGCGAGCCTTGTAACTCTAACGATTCCGATAAGGTGATCAAATCGATAGGTCGGCTGCTCTCCAGCAAACGCTGCATCTGCTCGAAGATCAAACGATGGGGTTTGCTGTAAAAGTCCCGTGCGACCACGCGCTCGGCAACGTTATCCCACCGTTCGTTATCCAGCATCAATCCGCCCAGCACTGACTGCTCGGCTTCGAGGGAATGAGGTGGCAACTTGATGCCGTCAACCTGTGTATCTTTACGCGAGGGTTTTATTTGTTTGACCGCCATAGACGTTCGCTGTATCTGAGAGCGCCAGCCGCTGGCTGACAAAAATAGACTGAGCCTGCGAGTATAACGCGCGGACGCAGGATAGAAAATCCGTAATTAATGACGGATTGCAGACAAAGAAAAACGCCGGCATAAGCCGGCGTCTTCTTTAAACGAGGGAGCGAAACAATTAAGCTTCAGCTTCTACGTTTACAACTACAGTAGCGAATACTTCGCCGTGCAGTTGGAAGCGGATTTCGTGCTCACCAGTGGTACGCAGGGCACCATTGTCCAGACGAACTTCGCTCTTGCAAACTTCAACGCCTGCTGCGGTTACGGCATCAGCGATATCGCGAGTACCGATAGAACCGAACAGTTTGCCACCGTCACCAGCTTTAGAAACGATGGTTACGCGAGCCAGGTTGGTCAGAGCTTCAGCGCGTGCAGATGCAGCAACCAGAGTCTCAGCCAGTTTGGCTTCCAGTTCAGCGCGACGGGCTTCGAAGAACTCGATGTTCTTCTTAGTTGCCATCACTGCTTTACCCTGAGGCACCAGGTAGTTACGAGCGTAACCAGCCTTTACGTTTACCTTGTCACCAAGGCTGCCCAGGTTTGCAATTTTATCAAGCAGAATAACTTCCATTACCGTGTCCTCTTTAGAGTCTCAAAATACAGACAGTCGCCGATTACTGATGAGAATCAGTGTACGGCAGCAGAGCCAGGTAACGTGAACGCTTGATAGCGCGTGCCAGCTGACGCTGGTACTTAGCACGGGTACCTGTGATACGGCTAGGAACAATCTTGCCGCTTTCGGTAATGTAGTTCTTCAGAGTGAAGGTATCTTTGTAGTCGATCTCTTGAACGCCTTCCGCTGTGAAACGGCAGAACTTACGACGACGGAAATAACGTGCCATGTGGCTTGTCTCCTGAATCTATAAATTCGATCTGCTCGGCATGCAACACTAATTGGTTTAGCCCGTTTCGGGTCTGATGTTGGGTGATAAAACCACTTGCCATCAGGTTGCTGCCAACCGCTAATCTGTGAGTATTGGCTTGTGACGCTTGCCCACTGAGTACCACGACGATGCGGCACCAAGCTTGACGTTGAAATCCCGCTTCCTGCTGTACTGAACGATGTTCAAGTACGAACTGACAATGCGGAATTCCAGCGGGGCTGACGGATCGCTTGGGCGCCTTGCACACTGTGCCGGACAGAACCAGACGATTCGTTGTCATAGCGATAATTACTCAGCAGCTTCCTCTGCGCTGTCATCAGCACCAGCGAAATCTTCACGACGCTCACGACGCTCTTCTTTCGCTTTAGCCATTGGAGACGCTTCAGTTACTGCATGCTTAGTACGCATGATCAGGTTACGGATAACAGCGTCGTTGTAGCGGAAGTTGGTTTCCAGCTCGTCAATCACTTCCTGAGTCGCTTCTACGTTCATCAGAACATAGTGAGCTTTGTGCAGTTTGTTGATTGGGTAAGCCAGCTGACGACGACCCCAGTCTTCCAGACGGTGGATAGTACCACCAACTGCTTTGATAGAGCCGGTGTAGCGCTCGATCATGCCTGGAACCTGTTCGCTCTGGTCAGGATGAACCATAAATACGATTTCGTAATGACGCATCAATTGCTCCTTACGGATTATTCAGCCTCCGATCCGGGTCAGTCGCCAAGCCCGCGGAAGCAAGGAACGATTTTAAAGTACGACTGAATTTAAGCCGCAGAAGTGTACTGAACCAGGCGGGGGAATACAAGGATATTCGCGCTGCGCCAACAGAAAAGCGACAAAACAACGGCGGCGAAAACGTAAACCGACTGCGCAACAGTTGTACCGCGCGGCAGACAGCTACCGATAAATAAAAAATGCCGACGTCACCCTAAGGTCACATCGGCATCAGTTCCGGATTTAGCACGTGGCCAAAGACCGATTATTTAGCCGCTAAACGCTGACGCACCGCTTCAAACAGGCATACACCGGTTGCCACGGACACGTTCAGAGAAGAGACAGTACCAGCCATTGGGATGCTGATCAGCTCATCGCAGTGCTCACGGGTCAGACGGCGCATGCCATCGCCTTCCGCGCCCATCACAATCGCCAGCGGACCGGTCAGTTTGCTGTGGTACAGGTCATGAGTAGCTTCACCCGCTGTTCCCACCAGCCACACACCGCGCTCTTGCAGCATCCGCATGGTGCGCGCCAGATTGGTGACGCTAATCAGCGGCACGTGCTCTGCCGCACCACAGGCCACTTTACTAGCAATGGCGTTGAGCTTGGCGGAACGATCACGCGGGGCAATCACCGCGTGCACACCGGCCGCATCGGCGCTACGTAAGCAGGCGCCGAGGTTATGCGGATCGGTAACGCCATCCAAGATCAGCAGGAAAGGCACGTCAACGCGGTCGAGCAAATCACCCAAGTCATGCTCATCATACTGCTTGGCCTCGGTCACGCGCGCCACAATACCTTGGTGCACCGCACCGTCGGATTTGTTGTCCAGCACGGCGCGGTTGGCCAGCTGGATGCTGATGCCCAAACGACGCAGCTCGTTGAGCAGTGGACGCATGCGCTCATCTTCACGCCCCTTGAGCACGAATACATCGATAAAGCGCTCCGGATCAGACTCCAGCAGGGATTTGACGGCATGAATACCGAAAATAACATCACTCATGAACGATTATTTCTTCTTCCGGTTAGGTTTCTTGCTTCCGCCGGTACGGGACGGGCGGGATGACTTGACCACTTTGGACTTTTTCGGTCCGCGGCCTTCCGGTGCCTTGGTCGGTTCAAAGAACGGCGTCCCTTTGCCACCGCGGCTTTCTGCTTTGCGGTCAGCAATTTTCTTCAAGGCGTCTTTGGCCGCCTTACGGGCGGTCTTTCCAGCACCGCGCGGCTGGCGCTCAGTCTGGGTTAGCATAAAGTCTATCTTACGTTCATCCAGATGCACAGCCGCCACCTTGACCTGCACCGCATCGCCGAGGCGATAGATGTTGCCAAGGTTCTCGCCAATCAAGCGCTGACCGATAGCATCGTACTGATAGTAGTCGTTAGCCAGTGACGACACATGCACCAGACCATCGATAAACAGCTCATCCAGACGGACAAAGAAGCCAAAGCCGGTCACTGCTGCAATCACGCCGCGGAACTCTTCGCCCACGTGATCTTGCATGTACTCGCACTTGAGCCAATCGGAAACATCACGGGTGGCATCATCGGCACGGCGCTCGCACATCGAGCAGTGCTCGCCGAGCACATCCATATCGCTGTCGAGGTAGTGCCAGCCGCCTGTTGGCGTCCAACGCTCTTTGGCCTGTCCAGCTTGTTTAGCCAGCAGGTACTTGATCCCGCGGTGCAAAGACAAGTCCGGGTAACGGCGAATTGGCGAGGTAAAGTGCGCATAGGCTTCTAACGCCAAACCGAAGTGACCGCGGTTATCCGGATCGTAAATCGCCTGCTTCATGGAGCGCAGCAGCATGGTCTGGATCAGCTCATGGTCAGTACGCTCACGCACATCTTCCATCAGCTTGGCGTAATCGGCCGGCTCCGGTTTGATGCCACCGCCAAGGCTCAGTCCCAGCTCGCTTAAGAAACTGCGAAAACCGGTCAAACGCTCTTCGCCTGGCAAATCATGCACGCGGTACAACGCCGGCTCTTGGTATTTCTCCATAAAGCGCGCCGCCGAGATGTTGGCCAAGATCATGCACTCTTCGATGATCTTGTGTGCATCGTTACGCACCAGCGGCACAATGCGCTCAATACGGCGCTCAGCGTTGAAGATGAACTGGGTTTCTTCGGTTTCAAAATCAATCGCACCGCGTTGGTTGCGGTTTTTGCGCAGCATCTTGTACAGGCCATACAGCTCTTCCAAGTGCGGCACCAACGGCGCGTAATGCTCACGCAGCTCTTCATCCCCTTCCAGCATGCGCCAAACCTTGTTGTAGGTCAGACGAGCGTGGGAATTCATCACGGCTTCATAGAAGGTGTAAGAAGTGAGCTTACCGCGTGCAGAGATGGTCATTTCACACACCATACACAGGCGATCGACCTGCGGGTTAAGTGAACACAGACCGTTCGACAGCACTTCCGGCAGCATCGGGATCACTTGTGATGGGAAATACACCGAGGTGCCGCGGTTACGCGCTTCGTCATCCAGCGCGGTTTTTGGCCGCACATAGTAGCTGACATCGGCAATCGCGACCCACAGACGCCAACCCCCAGACGGGATCTGCTCGCAATAGACCGCGTCATCGAAGTCGCGTGCATCTTCACCATCGATAGTCACCAGTGGCAGCTCACGCAGGTCGATACGCCCTTGCTTAGCTTCTTCGGGGACTTCTTCGGTCAGCTTGCTGACTTGCTTTTCCACTGCCGCCGGCCAGACATGCGGAATATCGTGGTTACGCAAGGCAATTTGGATTTCCATGCCGGGTGCCATGTTCTCCCCCAGCACTTCGACAATTTTACCCACGGCATTGATGCGACGACCTGGACGCTGAGTCAGCTCGACCACCACCACGTGCCCCATGCGAGCACCGTGACGATCGTCAGGCGGGATCATAATATCTTGGCAGATCCGCTGATCATCCGGCACCACAAAACCGATGCCCTGATCCATAAAATAGCGCCCCACGATCTGCGCTTTGCGCGGCTCTAATACCCGCACCACACGCGCTTCGCGGCGACCACGGCGATCCATGCCCATCGGTTGGGCCATGATCACATCACCGTGCAACACCTGGCGCATCTGATCGTTAGGCAAGAACAGATCATCGCTCTGTCCTTCAACGCGGACAAAGCCATAGCCATCGCGGTGGCCAATCACCGTGCCACGCACCATATCCAGCCGCTCAGGCAAGGCATAGCATTGACGACGGGTGAACACCAGTTGTCCATCGCGCTCCATAGCGCGCAGACGACGGCGCATAGCTTCTTGTAATTCGTCGTCAGTTAGCCCAAGTTCTGCGCATAACTCATCGCGGGAGGCTGGCGCGGCGCGCTCGGCAAGGTGGGCCAGAATAAATTCTCGGCTTGGGATCGGATGCTCGTATTTTTCGGCTTCTCGTTCCAGAAATGGATCCTGCGACATAATCACTGTCCGGTTGGGGAGGGGTGTTCCGAGTATACCCTATTCTGACAAGTGTAACAGCTGACGTAACGGCAAGTTTTGACTGACCAAATCCGCCAACGTGAATTTGTCTAACTCAGCTAAAAACGCCGCTGACGCCTGCGCCAACACCTGCTTTAACCGGCACGCTGGGGTGATATGACAAAACTCGCTGCTACAGTTGACCAGCTGCAATGGCTCTAAACCACGCACCACATCGCCGACCCGAATTTGCTCGGCCGGTAGCCCTAATCTGATCCCGCCATTTTTGCCACGCACCGCTTCAACAATCCCCAACCGGCTGAGCTGGTTGATGATCTTCACCATATGGTTACGCGATACCCCATACACCTCGGTCACTTCCGTAATATTGGTCAGCTGGCCTTGTGGCAGCAACGCCATGTAAATCAATGCCCGCAAACCGTAATCGGTAAAACTGGTCAGTTGCACTGCATTTTTCTCCTGCGGCAAACGCATGTTAACCGGCGCACAAAGTTGCCCCGTTTCTGCGGATAATGATTGACCTTAAAGATATATTTAATATACAACTTACTCAGCATAAGTTGCATTATAACTATACCTTCATTAATTAGCTTCAATAAACGACACCTGCAGAGACAGACGTTATGTTAGATCCCAACATCATCGCTACCATCAAAGCCACCGCGCCCGCCGTGGCGGCCACCGGCCCAGCCCTGACGGCACACTTCTATGATCGCATGTTTGCTCACAATCCTGAATTGCAAAATATCTTCAACATGGCGCACCAATCCAGTGGCCGCCAGCGTGAAGCGCTGTTCAATGCGATTGTGGCCTATGCCAATAATATCGATAATCTGGCCGCCCTGCTGCCCGCGGTAGAGAAAATCGCGCAAAAACATGCCAGTTTCAACATTCAACCGGCGCAATACCAGATTGTCGGCGAGCATTTGCTGGCGACCATTCGCGAACTGCTCAATCCTGGCCAAGAAGTCTTGGATGCGTGGGGCGCGGCCTATCAGCTGCTGGCCGATATTTTTATCCAGCGCGAAAGCGCCATTTATGCCGAGCGCGCCACCGCGCAAGGCGGCTGGCACGGTACCCGAACGTTTCGGATCAGCCGTAAACACCCGGAAAGTGACGTGATCACCAGCTTGGTGCTGACGCCGGTTGATGGCCTGCCGGTGGTGGATTTCCTGCCAGGTCAGTATCTGGGGATTTATCTGCAGCCAGAATCGTTTACTTACCGCGAGATCCGCCAGTATTCGCTGTCGGCGGCGCCAAATGGCCGCGATTACCGCATCGCGGTCAAGCGTGAGCCGGGCGGCGTGGTCTCCAATTATTTGCATGATCAGGCGCAAGAAGGCGACTGTATCGACGTCGCGCCGCCATACGGCGACTTTTTCCTGCCGGCGCAAAGTGACACACCAGTGTGCTTGCTCTCGGCCGGTGTCGGACAAACGCCAATGCTGAGCATGTTGCAACATCTGGCGGCACGTGGTCATCAGCAACCGGTGCACTGGCTGCATGCGGCGGAAAACGGTGCCCAATTGGCGTTCAACGACGAAAGTCGCGCCCTATGCCACGCGCACGGCTTTTCCCACCATGTCTGGCTACGTGAGCCACTGGCCAGCGATCGTCAGGCGGAAGATTATCAGCATCAGGGCTTAATGGATCTGCAACCGCTGCGTGCAACACTGGATCAAGCGCAGATGCACTACTATTTCTGCGGTCCACTGGGCTTTATGCAGCATGTGGCGGCGCAACTGCAGCAATGGGGCGTGCCAGAAGAACGTATGCATTACGAGTGTTTTGGCCCGCACAAGGTGCTGTAACGTAACGCTGACCACGGTGGCGACAACACACTACGCACGACAACCACAGTAAACAAAACGGGAAGCTGCACGCTTCCCGTTGTTTTATCTCGGCATTGCTCGTAGAGCGCTCACCAAAAACCGTTCTGGCGGGTCGCGCGCTGGACCGCATTGGCCGGCATTCGAGCTGCTAAGGCAGCGCGCAGACGGCTGATCAGCTGATGCTGCGCTGGGGCTTGTACGATGGTTTCCGACAGCCAGCGGTAGGTATCTTCATAGTCGAGCGGACTGCCCTGATTGGCCACCAGCATTTGCGCAAGTTCAATACGCGCATGGGTATTGCCTAAACTTGCCGCTTCGCGGAAAAAACGCACCGCTTTATCGGCGTCGGCCTGCACAAAGCGCCCCTGTCGGTACAATTGTCCCAAACGCAAGAACGCAGCCGGCAGTGCTTGCTGCGCCGCTTGGCGCAAGTAATAAACGCCTAATTCGGGGTTTTGTGGGATGCATACCCCTTCGGTCAGCATGTCGCCCCACAAGAACTGGTAAGCGGGGTATTCGGCCTGACGCGCGCGCAGCTCGATATCCTGCACCAGCTGGCACTGGTCGGCCTGCACCTGTTTCAAGTGCTGCTCACTGTCAATTTCACGCAGTAATGCCTCTTGCTGATACACCTCAACCGGTGAACCACCATCGGCATACACTGCCGTGCTCAGCAGCAAACCTGCTGGCCACAACCACGCTAACCACCTGCGTTTCATGATCTGATCCCGTCACTGTTACTCTTTGCTTGTATCGGCCACTACACGCCAAACTTTACTGAACGGGCGCGCAATTCCCCCGCCCCTAAAACGCAACAAGCCGACCCGAAGGTCGGCTTGGAAACCAGGCAGTCTGTTTTACCGTGCCCGTTACAGCACGAAGCAAACCACCAACATCCTATTCTGTGAACGGATGATTATTCTGCGAATGGATGGCGCAGGATCATGGTCTGGTTACGATCCGGGCCAGTAGAGATGATGTCGACTGGCACTTCCGTCAGCTCTTCCAGACGGCGGATGTAATCGCGCGCGGCCTGTGGCAGCTGCTCAACGGAAGTGGCACCAAAGGTGCTCTCACTCCAACCTGGCATGGTTTCGTAGACTGGCTCGATACCTTCCCAGCCTTCAGCAGCCATTGGAGGAATGTCGGTCACACGGCCATCCGGCATGCGGTAGGCGGTACAGATCTTCACTTCTTTCAGGCCATCCAGCACGTCCAACTTGGTCAGACAGAAACCGGACATAGAGTTCAACGCAGCAGCACGGCGTACCGCAACAGCATCGAACCAACCGCAACGACGACGACGACCGGTGGTAGCGCCAAACTCGTTACCCTGCTTGCACAGGTACTCGCCCACGTCATCAAACAGCTCAGTTGGGAATGGACCGGCGCCCACACGGGTGGTGTACGCTTTCACAATCCCCATCACGTAGTCCAGATAACGCGGACCGAAGCCAGAGCCGGTCGCCACGCCACCGGCAGTGGTGTTGGAAGAGGTCACATACGGATAGGTACCGTGGTCAATGTCCAGCAGGGTGCCTTGCGCCCCTTCGAACATGATGAATTCACCGTTCTTACGCGCTTTTTCCAGCAGATCGGTGACATCCACCACCATGCTGGTCAGGATATCAGCAATCGCCATCACATCATCCAGCACGGTCTGGTAATCAATTGGCTCAACCTTGTACAGGTTCACCAGCTGGAAGTTGTGGTATTCCACCACGTCTTTCAGTTTGGCGGCAAAGCTTTCTTTGTCGAACAGATCGCCAACACGCAGGCCACGACGCGCCACTTTATCTTCGTACGCTGGGCCGATACCACGACCGGTGGTACCGATAGCTTTCGCACCACGCGCTTTCTCACGCGCCATGTCCAGTGCCACGTGGTATGGCAGGATCAGTGGGCAGGCTTCAGACAGCAGCAGACGCTCACGCACAGGAATACCGCGCGCTTCCAGCTCTTTCATTTCACGCATCAGCGCATCCGGTGCCAGCACCACGCCGTTGCCGATAATACTTTTCACGTTCTCACGCAGGATCCCAGACGGGATCAGATGCAGTACGGTTTTTTCACCGTCAATTACCAGAGTATGGCCTGCATTGTGACCGCCCTGATAGCGGACCACGTATTGTGCTTTTTCGGTCAGCAGGTCAACGACCTTACCTTTCCCTTCATCACCCCATTGGGTGCCGAGTACAACAACGTTTTTGCCCATGGTTCTTTATTCACCTGCAGTTAAAAGAGAAGTTTACCAAACTGAAAACCGGTATCCAGCATTAAAATACCGCTTCCGCGTTTTTGCACAATGTTTTGTCGACCAGTCACCGCTCGCGGCCATCACCGCAGCCGCGCAGTACTCAACGGCTGCACATGACATAAATGACCACGCCAGCCACCACCAGCGCGCCACCAATGCGGCGCAACATGGTCTGCGGCTGTGCCGCCAGCTGGGTCACCATGCTACGCCAGCGCTCTGGCCATAACATCGGCCCTAAGCCTTCGATAATCAGCACTAAACCCAAGGCCAACCAGATACTTTGATTCATTGCTCAAGGCTCCTACCTACCGGCCACCCCATCTCAATCGGTGACCCATAAGCGCTAAAAAAGAGACATAAAAAAGGACAAGACCCTGCGATCTTGTCCCCCTGTTAAGCGCCGTATTATGGCTTATTTTTGCGGCTGTGGCTGCGGTGACTGCATATATTGGAAGAAGTCACTGCCTGGCTTGATCACCAGCAAATCTTGCTTGCCACGGAAGCTATTTTCATACGCTTTCAAGCTACGAATGAAAGAGTAGAACTCCGGATCTTTGCTATACGCATCGGCATAGATCTTGGCGGCAGTAGCATCACCTTGACCGCGCAGCGTACGGGATTTACTTTCCGCTTCGGCTTGCATAACGGTGACTCGGCGATCCACATCGGCACGAATGATCTCAGCCTGCTCGCGGCCCTGTGAACGGTGTTCACGCGCCACGGCAGTACGCTCCGCACGCATCCGCTGATAGATGGAGTTAGAGACTTCAGCCGGCAGGTTAATTTGCTTCACCCGCACGTCTACCACCTCAATACCCAGATCTGCGGTGCTGTCAGCGCCGGTATTCAGCGCGGTACGCGCATCATCCATCAACTCGCCACGTGAACCGGAAACGATATCCTTAATGGTACGGCTACCGATTTCCGAGCGCAGACGGTCGCTGATTTTGCGTTTCAACAGCGCTTCCGCTTGCAGCATGTTGCCGCCGCCGGTCGCCAGATAGTAACGGCCAAAATCTTTGATCCGCCATTTGACGTAAGAGTCGACGATCAGATCTTTTTTCTCCGCGGTCACGAAACGATCAGCTTGATCGTCCATGGTTTGGACCCGCGCATCGAGCAGTTTCACGCTATCGATAAACGGCATCTTCAGATGCAGGCCCGGGTTATACACCTGCACCACATCTTGCCCATCACGCTTGACCTTGCCAAAGCGCAGCACGATCCCGCGCTCGCCCTCTTTCACCACAAACAGTGAGGAGGAGCCCAACAGCACGGCCACAATGACCGCCGGGATGATAAACTTCTTCATGCTTAGAATCTCCCCTGACGGTCTTGGCTGTTGACGTTGGTTCGGCTGTCTTGTCCTTGTCCTTCGGTACTGTTGTAAGTACCGGAGTTACGGCCGATCTCGTTCAACGACGGGACGCTAACGGCAGCGGCGGCAGCATCAGCTGCGCTTTGAGCACCGTCTTTCTTCATCAGGGAATCCGTTGGCAGCATCAGCACGTTATTGGCATTGGTATCCACCAACACCTTGTTGCTGTTGCTCAACACTTTTTCCATGGTATCGAGGTACATACGCTCACGGGTTACCTTAGGCGCCGCCTGATACTCTGGCAGCAGTGCATTGAAGCGATCCGCATCACCCTTGGCTTCCAGAATCACGCGCTCTTTATAAGCTTGTGCTTCTTCTTCAACCCGCTTCACGTTACCACGCGCTTTTGGCTCAACTTCACGCGCATAGGCTTCCGCTTCGCGGATGAAACGCTGTTCATCTTCTTGCGCCGCGATAGCGTCATCGAAAGCTTCTTTCACTTCTTCTGGCGGACGCGCTGACTGGAAGTTCACATCCAGCACCTGCAAGCCCATGTTGTATGGCGCGATGATTTGATCCAGCAGCACCCAAGTATCTTGACGAACCTTGGCACGGCCTCGGGTCAGCACTTCATCCATTTTGGTGTGACCGACGACATAACGCAGGGCGCTGTCAGTAGCCTGACGCAAGCTGTCATCAGGGTTGCTGACGCTAAACAGGTATTTGGCCGGGTCGGCGACTTTGTACTGCACGTTCATTTCCACGCGCACCACGTTTTCGTCCTGAGTCAGCATGAAACCCGATGCCGGTAACTCACGTACCGCCTCCACGTTCACCGGGGTGACCGATTCGATGAAGGTTGGCTTCCAGTTCAGGCCAGGCTGCACAATACGGTCATATTTGCCCAAGCGGGTGACTACGCCCCGTTCGGCTTCTTTAATCGTATAGAACCCGCTGACGCCCCATACCAAGACCGCAGCGGCTACCGCCAGCCCCACCAAACGCGGGGTGAACTTAAAGCCCTGACTGCTGCCCGGATTATTCGGGTCATCGTTGTTGTTCTTCCCGCCACCTAATTTCTTGCCAAGCTTGCGGAATACATCGTCCAGATCCGGAGGACCCTGATCGCGGCCACCACTGCGGTTACCCCAAGGGTCGCGGTCCTGTCCGTTGTTACCGGGCTGATTCCACGCCATCTCTTACTCCATTAACTAAAACGTGCCGTCAGGCACTACAATTTAAGCAGATACCTCGGTATGAATTGTCGCTTCCAACTCGGTTTCCTGCTTGCATAAACGACGCCAGTCTACCGCCGGCATTCGGATATTTAACCACAGGCTTCCGTCTTCCTCATCGATGCGTTCATCCACTAACGCGTCGAGCTGATACAGACGGCTGCGCAGACGCCACAGGCGCGGCGACAAATGCAGCTGATACTCCACAATATCCTGTGCCAGTAATTCACTGATCGCCTGAAACAGCAAATCCATACCGGCACCGGTATGGGCTGACACCCAGACGTGGGTTGGAACACCTTCGTCATTACGAGCAATGCGCGGTACGACCTCATCAATCAGGTCAATTTTGTTCATCACGCGCAAGACCGGAATTTCGTCGGCCTCAATCTCGTGCAGCACATGCTCCACGGCCTGAATGTTATCATCGATCCGCGGGTCGGCCGCATCAATCACATGCAGTAACAGTGTAGCTTCCTGCGTCTCTTGTAGCGTAGCTTTAAATGCGGAGACCAGATCGTGCGGCAAGTGACGGATAAAGCCCACCGTATCGGCCAATACCACCGGTCCAACATCGGTTACGTCAATCCGGCGCAACGTCGGATCCAGCGTGGCAAACAGCTGATCCGCTGCGTACACCCCAGCTTCGGTGATGGTGTTAAACAGGCTCGATTTACCGGCGTTGGTATAGCCAACTAACGACACCGTAGGGATCTCGGCACGATTTCGTGCGCGACGTCCTTGCTGGCGCTGCTTAGCGACTTTCTCCAATCGGCTCAAAATCACACGGACCCGCTCTTTAAGCAGACGACGGTCCGTTTCCAGTTGCGTTTCCCCCGGCCCACGTAGACCGATACCGCCTTTTTGTCGCTCCAGGTGTGTCCAACCGCGTACCAGACGTGTGGCTAAGTGGCGTAGCTGAGCGAGTTCAACTTGCAACTTACCTTCGTGAGTACGGGCGCGCTGGGCAAAAATATCCAGGATCAGACCGGTGCGATCAATGACGCGGCATTGACACAAACCTTCAAGGTTACGTTCTTGGGCGGGAGAGAGTGCGTGGTTAAACAGGATGACCGATGCACCAGTGGCGGCTACCGCCGCCGCGATCTCTTCGGCTTTACCTTCGCCGACGAAATACTTGGAATGCGGCGCACGGCGGCTACCGGTGATCACCTGCACCGCCGTAACACCCGCAGAGGATACCAGAGTCTCGAACTCTCTGAGATCCTCTACATCCCGCTCTTGCGGGAAATTGATGTGCACCAATATCGCCTGTTCACCAGCTTCATAACGATCAAACAAGCTAATGGCTCCTAAAGCCGGAATTATTCAGTGTCAGTCAGTTCTTGCGGTGCTGGAGTAGAACCCTGCGCGGCATGAGCTGTACCGGTGTGGCCACTGTTGCTGTGATGCGATACAGGGCGAGCCGGAACTACCGTTGAAATAGCATGCTTATAAACCATCTGGCTGACTGTGTTTTTCAGCAGGATCACAAACTGATCGAAAGATTCGATCTGGCCCTGCAGCTTGATACCGTTAACTAGATAAATAGAAACCGGAACGCGCTCACGGCGCAGTGCGTTCAAAAACGGGTCTTGCAGAGATTGCCCCTTAGCCATTTTCTCTTTTCCTTATTTGTTTGTTGTTGTAGCAATTATTCAATTAATTAATAGTGCACATGGGAGCATAGAAGATTGTACACAAACCATTATTCAACCTCTAATAGCTTTGATAACGATTTGTAACGCTTCTTGTGGCTGATCACTGTCTAGCCACGTTACTTCAGGCCAACCTCGCAACCATGTCATCTGCCGTTTCGCCAGTTGGCGGGTGGCACAAATACCCCGGTATGCCATTTCCTGTGCATCGTAATCACCGCGCAAATGTTCCCACATCTGCCGATAACCCACGCACCGGATCGATGGCAGATCCGGATTAAGATCGCCGCGCTCGAACAGCTTCCGTACTTCTTGTTCAAACCCTGCTTCCAGCATGTTCTGAAAGCGTATGGCGATACGTTCATGCAATTGCGCCCGCGTTGCCGGTGCAATTGCAAATTGCTGAACGCGATACGGGAGTTGATCTCCCTGAATTTGCGTCAGCTCTGTTAAAGTTTTACCTGAAATGGCAAAAACTTCCAATGCCCGACTTAAACGCTGCGGATCATTGGGATGGATCCGCGCCGCAGAGACCGGATCAATACGTTGCAAATCTTCATGCAAGGCAGCCCAACCACGGGTTGCGGCCGCCTGCTCGATCTCCGCCCGCACCACCGGATCGGCCGACGGTAACGGCGATAACCCTTCTAACAGGGCTTTAAAATATAACATAGTGCCGCCAACCAGCAGCGGGATCTTACCCGCGGCAGTGATCTCGGCCATTTCGCGCAGCGCATCGGCACGAAAATCGGCGGCAGAATAAGCCTGCGCCGGATCGCGGATGTCGATCAGCCGGTGTGGTGCTAGCGCCAACTCGTCAGCCGACGGCTTAGCGGTACCGATATCCATACCGCGATAGATCAGGGCGGAGTCCACACTGATCACTTCCACCGGCAGCTGTTGCCGTAAACGGATCGCCAGATCAGTTTTGCCTGATGCGGTCGGTCCCATCAAAAAGAGGGCTGGTGGTAATTTAGTCATGATGGTCAAATGCGGCCATCGCCGCCTCAAGTTGTACAGGTTTAATCAGTGTTTGGTATTCCTGCCGCACGCGTTCAGCACACAAGTGCTCGATATCCGCCACCAGGCTCACCGCCTGCGACAAGCTCCAACGCTCCTGCTCGTCCTTGAGTTGTTCGGCCAACCACGCCACCAGCAACGCTATGTCTATGGTTGGGTCAGCACAGAGTTTATTCAATAGATGCGGAATAATTTGTTGTAAGTTGTGATGCCGTAGCGGTAATGGTACTGCGCGTACCAAGACTTTGTTACGCTCAGAGCTGTATAAATCTAGCCCTAACTGCTGCAACAGCGCCTGCTGGCTACGAATACAGGTCACGTGCTCAGCGCTGAGCGTCAGTTGTAAGGGGATCAGCAGCGGCTGCGCTTTCAGTGGCTGTCCTTCTGGGGTTAGCTGAGCCTGCACGCGCCACAAGGCGGCGCGCGGTAAGCATAACAAGGCTAGCCCTTGGCTTTGCTCCAGCAGTAAAAAACGGCCATTGACCACACTCAGCGCCCGCCCCAGCGAGCCTTGCGGCGCTCGGCAATCATTCACTTCTGGTCGCGGCTCTGGGCGTTGAGCCGCAGTCGCCGGATGACCCCCTACCGAATTGGCAGAATCTGAACGGGGATCCGCCCCGGTCATGGCCACGACAGACGGCGCACTCGGAAACAGTGTCGCGGCGGTTGGCGATGCTGCCGTGGTGTCAGAAGTGTCAACTGGCGCAGGCTGCATCAGGCGAGCATAAGCCGCTGCCTGCTCGCGCGACACCGGTGCCGCTCCAGCGTACGAGCCAGTATAGCTACCATGACCACCATAACCAGCGCTACGCTCGCGCACGCTCGCCGGATGAGCCTCTGCCGACGCCGCACGCGCCGGTGGGGTATCGGTATATTCTCGCGGTGCATGCTCTCTCGATGCATAGTCGCTCGGCGTGCTGACCGCCGTAAACTCACTGCTGCCAGCAGCGGCGCGCGGCGTGGCATCTTGCAGAGCATCACGGGCAAAGTCAGCCGCATCAGAGGCAGCGGTTGCCGCTGGGCTGGCATGTTGTAACGCGGTCAGCACCGCTTGGTAGATAAAATCATGTACCAGACGCGCCTGATGGAAACGCACTTCATGTTTAGCCGGATGCACGTTCACATCCACCTGATGCGGGTCTAACTCCAGATACAGCACAAAAGCCGGATGCTCAGAGTCTTGCAACAAGGTTTGGTAAGCTTGTCGGATCGCATGATGGATCAGCTTATCGCGCATCATGCGGCCATTGACATAGCTGTACGCCATGTCATTTTGCGCCCGCGAGCCTTGCGGCGTACACACCCAACCGCTGATTTTCAGGTCGGCATGCTCCCACTCCACCGCGAGGGCATGTTGCAAAAACTCTTGTCCACACACTGCGGCTAAACGGCGCTCACGCTGCTCGGCATTCGCGGCGGCCCGATATTGGCGCAGCACTTTGCCGTTATGGCGCAAGATAAAGCTGACATCAAAACGCGCTAAGGCGATGCGGCGCACCACCTCATCGATATGCGCCAGCTCGGTCTTTTCGGTACGCAAAAACTTGCGCCGTGCGGGGGTGTTGAAAAACAGATCCAACACTTCCAGCGTAGTACCTACCGGATGAGCGGCCGGTTTCACCGTCACCTGCATATCTCGCCCTTCGGCGTATGCCTGCCACGCTTCGCTTTGCGCTGCGGTACGTGAGGTCAGCGTCAGACGCGATACCGAGCTGATACTGGCCAGCGCTTCGCCGCGAAATCCGAGACTGACAATCGCTTCCAGATCGTCGAGCGAGCTGATTTTACTGGTGGCATGGCGCGCCAACGCCAGCGCCAGTTGCTCTTTGTCGATACCACAACCGTCATCACGAATTCGGATCAACCGAGCACCGCCCTTTTCGATGTCGATTTCAATTCGGGTGGCTCCCGCATCCAGACTGTTTTCCACCAGCTCTTTAACCACCGACGAGGGGCGCTCAACCACTTCACCGGCGGCGATCTGGTTGGCTAATTGCGGAGGCAAGATCTGGATAGGCATAGTTACTCCTGCGGAATTTTCAGGCTCTGGCCGACATTCACCTGATCCGATTTCAGGTGGTTGTATTTACGCAGCTGCGACAAACCGACGCCATAGCGATCAGCGATCCCAGATAAGGTTTCACCGGCTTTGACCTTATGGTGACTTGGCCGCGCGCTTTCTTTGGTCTTACCGCCTGCCTTGCTGTGGTCTTGGTCGCTCTCTTTTGGCGCTGCACCATCTAACGGGATCTTCAGTTTTTGCCCGACCTGCACCTGATTGTTGTGCATCTGGTTGGCAAATTTGATGGTCTCCATCGAAACGGCGTAGCGCGCGGCAATCTTGCCCAGCGTGTCGCCACGCTGCACCTGATACACCTCTAACTTGCCGCGCGACGGCGCTTTGCTGCTGTCAGGTGCCAATTTACTGCTTACCGGTGCACTGGCTGCTTTGCCGGACGGCACTTTCAGTTTCTGCCCAACATTGACTTGATCGCGCTTGAGATTGTTCAAGCTGCGCAGCTCAGCCAGTGTGGTGTCGTATTTTTCCGCGATGCGCAGTAAGGTTTCACCACGCGTGACGGTATGAACGGTCGTAGCACTGGCCGCCGCACGACTTTCGACAACCGGCTCAGGCTGATCGACTACCGGTGGGCGTGGACGGCTCTCCGTGACCTCGGCCGAACTGCTGCTAGCCGCTGACGGCAATTTCAACTTCTGCCCGACCAACAGCTCACCGGACTTCATCCGGTTCAAGCGCTTCAAGGTCGCCACATCGGTATCATACTGCTCGGCAATGCGGGTCAGGGTTTCCCCACGTTTCACCACGTGTACCTGCGCTTTTGCCGCGCTACTGCTCACTTTAACCGGCGCTTTTTCGACAATCGGCCCTGGCTGATCAATATCGACCACCGGCGCTTTACTGCTGGCACTGCTACCGGCACTACTGCGTACTGGCTCTGGCTGGCTAACGCTGCTGCTCCGAGCTGGTGGCTGTGGCGCCGGAGTACTGCGTGCTGCCGGATGGTCACGGTAGTAACTGCGGATCCCGTGATAAATCGCGGTCGCCACTTTAGTTTGGTGCGAACTGCTACCTAACAAACGCTCTTCGGTAGGGTTTGAGATAAATCCGGTTTCCACCAGCAATGACGGAATATCCGGCGAACGCAATACGCCGAGGCTCGCGTGCTCTGGACGACGCTTGTGCAGTGGCGAAATCCGCCCCATTTCGCGCAGTACCCGAGATGCCACATCGTAGCCAACACGCTGCGAATGCCCGAACTGCAGATCCAGTACGGTCTGGCTCAGATAGCGGTCATTGTTGTTACCGGAGAGTACTTCACCGGCCCCACCGAGCAATTCGGATTGCTTTTCATGATCTTCCAGCCAGCGCCCCATCTCAGAGTTAGCGCGCCGGTTAGACAGCACCCACACCGAGGCACCTTTGGCACTGCGATTGGGCGCCGCATCCGCGTGAATAGAGACCAGCAGCTGCGCATCTTTACCGCGCGCAATCTCCGAGCGTCCGCCCACCGAAATAAAGTAATCGCGCTCACGGGTCATCACGGCTTTAAAGTTGCCGTCACGGTTAAGTAAGTCGCGCAATTTGGTGGCAATCGCAATCGTCACCTGCTTTTCGCGCAGGCCATTTTTGCCGATCGCACCGGGATCTTGTCCACCGTGGCCGGGGTCAATGGCGATCACGATCCGCTCGCTGCTACGCCCTGGCGTGCTGCGCAGCTCCTGACGGCTGTTGGTCGTCGCGCTGCTGCGGCTACTGCCGCTTTGTGGCTTGATGGTCAACACCACTTGGTATTTGTTGCCACCGCGTGACTCGGTCACCGCCTTGGCGTTGACTCGCTGCGATAACTCCATCACCAAACGCAATGTGCCGCCTTGTGGCGGCGTGCTGGTGCGGATGGTCTCCACCAATTTGCCGCGATAGCGCTTCGGCAGACTCATCTCTTTGCGCGTGTTACGCAGATCCAGCACCAGCCGATCCGGCCCGCTTAAGCTGAAATAGCCATAAGTGGGTTTGCCGGAGAAGCTCAAGGTCACCTGATTGCTGCCGCCGCTGCCGTCACGTACCGCAATATCCGTTAATACTGCCGCCCACAGCGGCAAGCCGATACTCCAGAGCAACAGCCCCAGAGCGAGTGGCCAGCGAGGTTTAATCCACATCCTTATTCGTCACTCAGGTGCTCAACCAGTTGTTGTCCGTATGGCGTGTTGGCCTGTAGCTGGGCTTGGCGTCCTTCACCGTCATAACGCAGAGTCAGGCTCAGATCCGGTGGCGGCAGGAACCCTTCGCCACGTTGCGGCCATTCCACCAGACACAAGGCGCGTTCGGTGAAATAATCACGGATCCCCATGAACTCCAGCTCTTCCGGATCGGCGAGGCGATACAGGTCAAAATGGTACACATTCCACTGGGGTAAGTTATACGGCTCGACCAGTGTGTAGGTCGGGCTTTTGACATTGCCAGCATGGCCGAGGGCTTGCAGGAAACCACGGCAAAAAGTGGTTTTACCGGCGCCTAAATCGCCATGCAGATACAACACAGTAGCCTGCGAACAGTGCAGTGCCAGACGGCGTCCCAGCTCTACGGTGGCAGCTTCATCCGCCAAATCAAAAGACACAGATTTCATCGTCATTGGTTATTAATTCTGATTGGATTATTTCTGGTTGGGATTCCCCAGCTGCCGCAGAACCGGTAATAAATCACTGGCCAGCATTCCGCGCATTCCCTGTAACGCACATTGGTCAGCCGCCGCGCCATGCAGTAATACTGCCGCGCAAGCCGCATCCTGTAAGGGATCAGCTGTACCTTCCGTAGCTTCGTTATGCAGATCATAGCATTGCCGCGCGTAAATACAGAGAGTCTGTGCCAAAAGCGCTGCACAAATGCCACACAAAACATCGCCGCTGCCACCGGAAGCCATTCCCGGATTTCCGACATCGGCTAGCGCAATATGTTCCCGATCCGCAATTAAGGTTCCGGCACCTTTGAGGATCACCACGCCGCCCCAGCGCTGTTGTAACTGGCGCACAGCGGCAAAACGGTCTTGTTCAATGTCGGCAATTGAGCAGCCTAACAGACGCGCAGCCTCCCCGGGATGCGGGGTCAGTATATGGTTAGCGCGATGACGCGGCTCAATATCCGCGCTGTGCTCTCCGGCTTGATTGGCTTGATTTAAAAAACGTAATGGATTGGAAGCCAGTACATTCAGCGCATCCGCATCCCAGATCGTCGGTTTACCCGCAGCCTGCACCGCCGCCACAATCTCCTGCGCCCAGGGGCCTTGCCCTAAGCCCGGCCCGCACGCAATCACGTCTGCCCACGCTAACGCTTCTTGCAGCGCGGCGGGAGTATAAACGTGAGCCATCACTTCTGGGCAGCGGATGAGCAATACCGGCACATGTTCGGCGCGCGTCAGTACCCGCACCAAGCCAGCACCGCTTCGCAGCGCCGCTTCTGCCGTCAAACACACCGCGCCGCCGGTACCCAGCTCACCGCCAAGCACCAACACCTTGCCATGCTCGCCTTTGTGGCTACAGGGCCTACGCGCCGGTAAATAGCGCGCTAAATCCGCATGCGATAGGCGCAGCCAAGGCGAAGAGTGAGTTGCCAGCCACGCATCAAGCCCAAGCGCGGCATAATACACCGCGCCGGTATAATCGCGCGCCTGACCGGTAAACAGCCCACGTTTGAGCGCCACCAGCGTTAACGTGGCCTTGGCGCGCACCGCAACACCAGCCACCGTGCCGCTGTCGGCCTGTAACCCCGACGGAATATCTAACGCCAGCACCGGCATAGAGTGAGTATTCACCCACTGGATAACCTTGGCCAATTCAGGGCGCACTGCGCCGCGCACACCAATGCCCAGCAGGGCATCCACCACCAAATCGGCTTGGGTGTCTAACCGCGCCAAATCATGTAGCAGATGGCCGCCTTGCGCCAACCACGCCTGCAATGCTTGCTGCGCCGGTTGCACCAGCGTTTGCCCCGCAAAGGGGGGCATGTAGACACTGACACGCACTCCCGCTTGAGCAGCCAGCGCCGCCAAGACCAGCCCATCGCCGCCGTTATTGCCGTTGCCGCATACAATCACCAGACTACGCAGGTCAGGGTAATGCTGCTCAATCCACTGCCACGCCGCGGCACCTGCGCGCTGCATCAGTTGCCACAATGAGATCCCCTGCGCCGCCGCGCCCTGCTGCTCGGCCCGACGGACCCACGCGGTATCGTATAAGGAATGTGGTAAACTGGACGCTATCTGTGCTGCTGCCTCTTCACAACGAATTGATCTATCCATGACATCATCATCCGCCACGCCTGCGGCCCCTGATTTGGTTCAGTTGGCCCAATCTATCAAGCAATGGGGTAAATCGCTAGGTTTCCAGCAGGTTGGCATTTGCCTGCCAGACTTGCGTGAACACGAGCCACGCCTACAAGCGTGGCTGGATAATCACTACCATGGTGAGATGGGGTGGATGGCGAGCCACGGCATGATGCGCGCACGCCCTAGCGAATTGCATCCCGGTACGCTGCGAGTGATCAGTGTGCGGATGAATTATCTCCCGCCCGATGCCCGTTTTGCTAAAGTGCTGCGCGATCCACTGAGCGGCTACATCAGCCGTTATGCGCTGGGGCGCGATTACCACAAATTGCTGCGCCAGCGTCTCAAACAGTTGGGCGAAAAAATCCAAGCCGAAGTCGGCGCATTAGGCTTTCGCCCGTTTGTAGACTCCGCCCCCATTTTGGAGCGACCTCTGGCCGCCAATGCCGGCCTTGGCTGGGTTGGTAAACACTCACTACTACTTAATCGTGAAGCAGGCTCTTGGTTTTTCTTGGGTGAGTTATTGGTGGACTTGCCGCTGCCGGTCGATGCACCGGTAGAGCAAGAGTGCGGGCGCTGCGTGGCCTGCATGACCACCTGTCCGACCGGCGCGATTGTTGCGCCCTATGTGGTCGATGCACGGCGCTGTATCAGCTATCTGACTATCGAATCAGACAGCGCTATTCCGCTCGAACTGCGCCGCGCGCTGGGTAACCGCATTTATGGCTGTGATGACTGCCAGCTAATCTGCCCGTGGAGCCGAGTCGCACCGCTGACCGAAGAAGCCGATTTTTCGCCGCGCGCGCATCTGCACACCCCGCAATTACTAACCCTATGGCAGTGGGATGAAGCCACCTTCTTGCGCCTGACCGAAGGCTCGCCGATTCGGCGCATCGGACATCGTCGCTGGCTGCGTAATCTGGCCGTAGCACTGGGTAACGCCCCGTATCAGGCCGACATCGTGCTGGCCTTGCAAAGTCGCTTAGGGGCGGATGAATTGGTGGATGAGCACATTCAGTGGGCGCTGGACGAACAGTGGCAAAAACGCAGCGCCTTAGCCATTAGCGTGCAACCAGCAACCGAACAAAACATCAACGCCAGTTCGGTGCAGACAACCCAACAGCGCCGTCTGGTGCGCGCCATCGAAAAAGGATTGCCACGCGACGCTTAATTTTCTCTGCAACGCCACCGCCGATAATTCCTACGCTTAGCCACAACCTATGCAACGCCCAATCCGCATCGGCGCGAAACGGATCACTAATTATTACAGTCGTGATTGACGGATGCACCGTAAGGCGTTCTTACACTGGGGATATGTGGATAACAATTTAAAGCAGGGCGTAAACCGACGCGCAGGCAAGTGGCCAGTTTTAGTGATGCAGCACAGGAAAATCCCGTGATTACGCAGGATTAGCGGCTTCCACGGGCAAAGTTCAGCATAAAAAGCTGACTTTCTGCAGTGGTTCAGTAGGCGTAAAGCTGTGGATAACTCTGTTTACAGGTGCGGCAACGCCACGCGCCACAGCGCATAGACCCGCTTGTGTATAACGGTCTGAACACAGAGGAAAACAGTTAAAGAATCCGCAGACGACAAAAAGCCCTCGAGGGCTATTCAGATTCGATTTTTTGTGACGAAGATAACGTGGAACCGGTGAGACGATTGGAGCGGGAAACGAGACTCGAACTCGCGACCCCGACCTTGGCAAGGTCGTGCTCTACCAACTGAGCTATTCCCGCATAACGGTAATCGTCTTGCTGCTGACATATCTTGATTGGAGCGGGAAACGAGACTCGAACTCGCGACCCCGACCTTGGCAAGGTCGTGCTCTACCAACTGAGCTATTCCCGCACGGTATGTCGGCATGCTCATCTTACACATCAGATTGGAGCGGGAAACGAGACTCGAACTCGCGACCCCGACCTTGGCAAGGTCGTGCTCTACCAACTGAGCTATTCCCGCATCGCAGAATGTGTAATCTGAGGTTTTACGTCGTGATGGCTGTCTGGAGCGGGAAACGAGACTCGAACTCGCGACCCCGACCTTGGCAAGGTCGTGCTCTACCAACTGAGCTATTCCCGCATTCACAGATAACAGACATCGGACGGTGTAAGTTTGGAGCGGGAAACGAGACTCGAACTCGCGACCCCGACCTTGGCAAGGTCGTGCTCTACCAACTGAGCTATTCCCGCATCACTTACACGGCGTAACAGCGAAGCACTCGAACAGGTCGAATTCATCATTGCTACGGGCTGCGAATTATACGGAGATTCCCCCGCGACGCAACCCCCTAAAGCAAAAAACTTGTCATCGCTAGCGCGTCTGCTGACAAATCGGCCAATCCGGATAATTTGCCAGCAAATTTTGCCGTCACGGCGCGCAAGTCACTTATAAACGGATGAAATTCTCACGGTAATAGCGTAGCTCCGCGATAGATTCACGGATGTCATCCAACGCCAAATGGGTGCCTTGCTTGCTAAAACCCGCCAGAATTTCAGGCTTCCAGCGACGCGCCAGCTCTTTTAAGGTACTGACATCCAGATAGCGGTAATGGAAGTACTGCTCCAGCAGCGGCATGTGGCGATACAAGAAGCGGCGATCTTGACCGATGCTGTTGCCACAAATCGGTGACGCGCCCGCAGGTACCCACTGCGCCAGAAAATCCAGCGTCTGCGCTTCGGCTTGTGCTTCGCTACAGGTGCTGGCGCGCACGCGGGCCACCAGACCACTTTCGGTATGGGTGCGGGTGCACCAGTCATCCATCCCCGCCAGAACATCGTCAGGCTGATGAATGGCAAGTACCGGCCCTTCGGCTAAAATGTTCAAGTGCTTGTCGGTCACAATGGTAGCGATCTCCAGCACTTTATCGGTATCCGGATTGAGTCCGGTCATTTCCATATCAATCCAGATTAAATTTTCTTTATCAGCGGCCATGGGCACTCCTGCATTTTTTCTCGCAAACTGCGTGTATGATACAGGGTTTAAACTCCCTGCGTGTAATTACCAAAGAGCAAATCACTTTGAGTAAGAAAAAGCTAACCCTCGGCCAACAACGCCGAGTCAATGCCAACCAGCAACGCCGGTTGAAGCAAAAAGACCAAAATCCGGAATGGGATGATGCCCTGCTCGGCGATGCCCAAGAAGGGGTAGTCATCAGCCGTTTCGGTATGCATGCCGACATCGAGGCCGCAGACGGCAGCCTGCACCGCTGTAACCTGCGCCGCGCCATCAACAGCTTGGTGGCCGGTGATAAAGTGGTTTGGCGGCCAGGCAAGGAGCATATTCACGGGATCAGCGGCGTGGTCGAGGCAGTGCATGAACGCCACTCGGTGCTCACCCGTCCAGATTTTTATGACGGCGTCAAAGCGGTCGCTGCCAACATCGATCAGATTGTGATCGTCTCGGCGGTAGTCCCTGAGCTGTCTACCGATATTATCGACCGTTATCTGGTAGCCTGCGAGCAGGTCAACATCGCGCCGCTGATTGTGCTGAACAAAGTCGATCTGCTGAGCGCCGAAGATCGCTTATGGGCGGTCGAAGCACTGGAGCAATACCACAGCATCGGCTATCGCATCTTGTGGGTGTCTTCCCATACCGGCGAAGGCATGGATGAGCTCAATGACGCCCTGCGCGAGCGCATCAACATTTTCGTGGGTCAATCAGGGGTAGGAAAATCCAGCCTGATCAACGCATTGCTGCCAGAGGCCAATGCCGGTACCGGCGCGGTATCAGATAACTCGGGTCTCGGTCAGCACACCACCACCGCCGCGCGTCTGTATCACCTGCTGGAAGGCGGCGACCTGATTGACTCCCCGGGGATCCGCGAATTCGGTCTGTGGCATCTGGATCCGGAGCAAGTTACCGAATCTTTCATCGAGTTTCGTGACTACCTCGGCCTGTGCAAATTCCGCGACTGCAAGCATGATAACGACCCAGGCTGCGCGATCCGCGAAGCCGTGGAGGCAGGCAAAATCAGCCAAACCCGTTACGACAGTTATCACCGCATTTTGGAAAGCATGCTGCTGGCCCGTGCCCGCCGCCATTTCCCACAGCGCGATAATTGACTCGGTGCGCCTCACCCTGCGCGGTGAGGCTGTCCTCTGCGTACGCTAAGCGGTGCGACACAGCGCTTAGCCGCGCGCAGTGTTAGCGCTGTCGCCTAAGTCGCATGCCATGCGCATCAGCATGACGTGATAAGAGAAATGGCGGGTATGACGCAGCTGACCGGCGCGGTCAACCTGCATCAACACTGACAAGGCGGCGGATTACGGGTAAAATGCGCGCCTTTTATGCATACGCACTGCGCACGCAGTCAGGCAACCTCGGATACATAACGAGGTTTCGCCCCATGACACTGCCCGCACAGACTCTAGGTGAACGGAGAAGCTACAGGTGTTCAACCAAGTAAAAATTGCACTGCAGTATCTGCTGCCAAAACAGCGGCTGACCCAACTGGCCGGCTGGGCGGCGGAAAAAAACGCCGGCGCGCTGACACACTGGGTGATCCGGCTGTTTGCCCGTCATTACGGCATCAACATGCAAGAAGCGCAAAAGAGCGATCTGAGCGCCTATGCCAGTTTCAACGAATTTTTCACCCGTCCGCTAAAACACAGCGCGCGTCCGATTGATTTTACGCACAACAGCCTGTGCCTGCCCGCTGACGGCATGATCAGCCAGATTGGCCCGCTGCGTGACGATCTGCTGCTGCAAGCCAAAGGCCACTACTATTCACTGGATGCGCTGCTGGCCGGCCAAACCGAGTGGGTACGACGTTTTCGTCATGGCGCCTTTGCCACCACTTACCTGTCTCCGCGCGATTATCACCGCGTGCATATGCCTTGTGACGGCACTCTGCGCGAGATGATTTACGTGCCGGGTGAGCTGTTTTCAGTGAATCCACTGACCGCGGAAAACGTGCCGGGGTTGTTTGCCCGTAACGAGCGAGTGATCTGCTTGTTTGATACCGCCGCCGGCCCAATGGCGCAGATTCTGGTTGGTGCCACCATCGTCGGCAGCATCGAAACCGTGTGGGCGGGAACCATTACCCCACCACGCCGTGGCGAGTTGCAGCGCTGGACCTATCCGGCCGCCGGTGACGAGCAAGCGGTACATCTGACCAAAGGTCAGGAAATGGGCCGTTTTAAGCTCGGCTCCACGGTAATCAACCTGTTTCCTGAAGGCAGTGTTGCATTTGAGTGCACATTACAGCAAGGTGTTACCACCCGCATGGGCGAGCGTTTTGCCCGGCTGCTGAGTGCCCCGAGTTCTGCTGAAGGTGACACCACCCTCGCATCCCCGCACTCCGGAGCCTGACTAACGCCAGCCTGCGGCTGAACGTTAACAGTATTTAGACCGTCGTTCGCGGCGGTCTTTGTTCCGCGAGGTCGCGCATGTCACGACACCCTTTACAGCGTTATTGTTCCCTCTTTTTGCTGCTGTGTGCCTTACTAGTCAACAGCCTGCCGCTACAGGCAGAGGTGTTGCAACCGGCAGACAAGCTGCAACAATCCATCGACACCACCGAAGCCGGTAATCTGCCCGATAAAAAAGCGATTTTAGAAAATCTGCAGACGGCACTGACTTGGCTGAAAACCCGTGATGAAGCGCAAAAGCGGCGCACGGAATATCAGGCGGCAATTGATAACTATCCCAACCTCACCAGCCAATTGCGCCAGCAGTTACAACAGCTACAGCGCAGCGCTAACAGTACCAGCCATACCCACAATGGCGCGGGGCTGACGACTGCCGAGCTTGAGCAGCAAATTTTGCAAACCAACAGCAAATTGCTGGGGGCGACGCGCGATCTGCAACAAGAAAGCGATCAAATTCAGGCCATCATCGATTCGCTGAACGATATTCCGACGCGGCAAAGTGAGGCGCGTACCGCCCTCAATCAGGCTGAGCAGCGCCTATCGACGCTGCCGCCAAGCAGCAATACCCCGTTGCAGCAATCGCAAGAGCAAGCGCTACGCGCCGAGGTAACTGCGCGCAAGGCGCAAGTAGATACCCTGGAGCTTGAGCAGCTGTCGGCCAACAACCGGTTGGAATTGGCACGCCTGCGCCAAGAGATCTCGCGCACGGAGCGCGATCAACTCGACAGCCGCCTGCAAGCCCTGCGCAATGCCTTTAACGAGCAGCGCCAGCAAGAAGCGCAGCAAGCGCTCAAGCAAAGTACTGCCTTAATTGAGCAAAGCGCCGATCTGCCTGCCTTTGTCACCGAACTGATTAACCAAAACCAGCAGTTGTCACAGGCGCTCAATCAACAGGCCAGCTTTTTAGAGCGCACCGCGGAAGCGCAGCGCAGCACCCAAGCGGACATCAATCAGGTCAAACAAGCGCTGAGCAGTATCCGTGAACAATCGCAGTGGTTATCGGTTTCCAACGCCCTCGGCGAGAGTTTGCGCTCACAAATTGCCAAACTGCCGAAAATGCCCAAACCACAGCAATTGGATCGGGAAATGGCGGATATTCGCGCCCAACGGCTGCAATATGATGAGATGCAAAATACGCCCCTGAGCGAAGAGCAGCTCACGCAAATTGAGGCGCTCCCGAAGAACCTGCGTAACATCTGGAACAGCCAGTATCAGACCCGCCATGACTTACTGACGTCGCTGATCACCGGCACCGATACCAGCATTCTGGAGCTGGCCAAACTGAAAGTGGCCACTAACCAACAAATCGATGTGCTGCGCGAAATTAAAGTCGCCACCAATCGCTATCTGTTCTGGTTGCCAGACTTGAACCCGATTGGCCTCGGCTTCCCACTCGCGGTGCTACACGATGTGCGCCAACTGGTGGCGATGGATGTGTTCGGTCAGATAGCGCAGGGTTTTGTCGCCAGCTTACATAGCGAAAGCCTCTTGTGGTTGCTGGCCGCTATCGGCGTGAGCATTGCCAGCCGTTACAGCATGGGCAACTACCGCCGTTTTCTGGACAAAGCCGCCAGCCGGGTAGGCAAAGTGACCTTAGACAGCTTCGGTCTGACGCTACGCACCTTGCTGTGGTCGGTGTGGGTTTCCCTACCCGCGCCGGTGCTGCTGGCTGCGGTGGGTTACAGTCTGCTCAATGCGTGGGCCTATCCGGTGGCCATCGCCTTTGGTGAAAGCCTGATCAATTTGGTTATCGTGATCAGCTTGTTCGTGATCACCGCCAATTTTGCCCGCGCCAAGGGGCTGTTCATCGTCCATTTTGGTTGGGACAGCAAGAAAGTGGGCCGCGCGATGCGCTATTACGCCGTGTCGCTGGCCAGCTTTGTGCCGCTGTGGTGTGTCGCCGATACCTTAAGCTCGCTTAACGATCGCCAGTTTAACGATACGCTGGTGCGACTGGCCTTTATTGGCCTGTGCATCGTGCTGATGGTGCTGACCGCCAGCTTGCGGCGCACCAAAGTGCCGCTGTACCTCAACGCACAGGGCTCGGGGCAGAACCTGATTAACTACTTGCTGTGGGGGGTGGTGTTAGCCACACCGCCACTGGCGATTTTGTTCACCTGCTTAGGCTATCTATCGACCTCACGGGCGCTGCTGGCGCGGGTGGAGGTCTCATTGGTGGTATGGCTGTTCTTATTGCTGTTCTACTACCTGACCCGTCGCTGGATGTGGATCCAACGTCGGCGCATCGCCTTTGAGCGAGCCAAGCAGCGCCGCTCTGAAATCTTGGCGCAACGAGCGCGCAATAACGATGATGAGCATGCCACCAGCAATGATGGTGCGCAGGACATGATTGAAGAGCCGGTGATCGATCTGGATGTGATCAGCGCCAAATCCTTGCAGCTGATGCGCTCGATGATCTCGCTGGCCGCCCTCGGCTCGCTGATGTTGATTTGGTCTGAGCTGCGCTCGGCGTTTGCCTTCTTGGATAACATCAACCTGTGGAATGTCATCGACATCACTAACGGCGTTGAAAGCGTCCAGCCGATTACGCTGGGCTCGCTGCTGCTGGCCGGTCTGGCGCTGATCATTACCGCCAAGATCATCCGTAACCTGCCAGCGCTGATGGAGCTGGCACTGTTACAGCATCTGGATCTGACCCCGGGAACCGGTTATGCCATTACCACTTTAACCAAGTACTCGATCATTTTATTCG
Source organism: Plesiomonas sp. PI-19 (assembly GCF_021368255.1). Taxonomy (NCBI): domain Bacteria; kingdom Pseudomonadati; phylum Pseudomonadota; class Gammaproteobacteria; order Enterobacterales; family Enterobacteriaceae; genus Plesiomonas; species Plesiomonas sp. PI-19. Next base: position 50,004 of record NZ_JAJNMQ010000001.1, on the reverse strand, counting down.
GGGTGATGATCACCGCCTCGATGATTGGGGTGGATTGGGCTAAATTGCAGTGGTTAGTCGCGGCGCTCGGTGTTGGTCTTGGTTTTGGTTTGCAAGAGATCTTCGCCAACTTTATCTCTGGCCTGATTATTTTGTTTGAAAAGCCAATCCGCATTGGCGATACGGTGACGATTCGCGATCTGACCGGTACGGTGACCAAAATCAACACTCGAGCCACTACTATTGCCGATTGGGATCGCAAAGAGATCATTGTGCCGAACAAGGCCTTTATCACCGAGCAGTTCATCAACTGGTCGCTGTCCGATCCGATCACCCGCATCGTGCTGCGGATCCCCGCCCCGCAACATGCCGATACGCAACTCGTCACCAGTTTGATTGAGCAAGCCGCGCGAAATACACCGAATGCCTTGGAAACCCCAGCGCCCGAGGTGTATCTGGTCGACTTGCAGCAAGGGATCCCGCTCTATGAGATCCGCTTGTACGCGGCGGAAATGGGCCATCGGATGCCTATTCGCCATGAGCTGCACAAGCAGATCTTGGCTCTGTTCCACGCCCATGAACTGGAACTGCCGTATCCGCCAAGTCAGATTCGGGTTGAGAAGATGCCGGCCAGTGAAGCACTACGCCGCAGCGCGGTGAGTAATGTGATGACGATCTAACGGGTTGCCTTGCTCGCTAATTAGATTCACCAGCAAATGATAATGAGAACTCATTGCATTTAAGTAAGTTCTCCTTTATTGTACAAGGACTGCACAGAAATCGGTTTCAGCCCTTCCGTTTTCTGCCACGCTCTCCCCCGCATATTGCAATGCCAGACCACAGGTTTTTGCACCAGCTGGCACGGCAAAAATAAAAAAAACGGCGGTCCTGATGGACTGCCGTTTTTGTCTGCTCGCTATCAATAAACGATAAATTATCGCGCTTCAGCAACACTCACGCGATCGAAACCGGAAACGCCATCACTTCGCTGATATCTTCGGCATTTACTGCCACCATCAGCAAACGTTCAACGCCCAGCGCAACCCCTGAGCAATCCGGCATACCGGCGGCCACGGCGGCCATCAGACGCTCATCAATGGGGTAAGTCGGTAAGTTACGTGCCGCCCGCTTGATATTTTCCTGCTCTAAGCGTTTGCGCAGCTCTTCAATGTCACTCAGCTCATGGAAGCCGTCTGCCAGCTCCATGGCGTGATAAAACACCTGAAAACGCTCAGCAACGCGGTGATCTTCCGAGCTGATTTGCGCCAGCTCCGCCTGATTGGCTGGGAAGTGATACACAAAAACCGGTTTCTCTTGGCCCAGATTCGGCACCACTTCGCGCTGGAACAGCACGTGCAGCAGGCAATCGCGCTCTTCCCCTTCTAGCAGATCTGTTAGCCCTTTAGCTTCAACCAGCTCAGCCAACACCGCTTTATCTGCTGACAGCGGGTCAATATCCAAATGACGCAAGAAGGCTTGTTGATAAGAAAGACTTTCCGCCGGTTCACAGTCGAGGATCTGCTGCAGCAGATCGTCCACTTCATTCATCAGACGGTACATATCAAAGCACGGCCGGTACCATTCCAAGATGGTAAATTCCGGATTATGTCGGCTATCGGCATCCTTGTTACGAAATGAGCGACCTAACTGGAAAATCGGACCGCTTCCCGCGGCCAGCAGGCGTTTCATGTGATATTCAGGATTGGTGACCAGATACAGTTTCTGGCTTTCACAATCATCACAGCCTTGGTATTCCAGTTGAAACGGAAATTGGTATACATCCGCTAAGGTAGTCTGACTCATTGCCGGCGTTTCGACTTCCAGCACACCCCGATCAGCAAAGAAACGACGCACATCTGCCAGCATGGAGGCACGCTTTAGCAGATTGCTCATTGGCGCTGAAGGCTGCCAGTTCACCGATTCGCTCATGATTTCCTCTGGATAAACACTCGTAATTGGTGCCGCAGTCTACCCGCGAGTCCGTCATCAGACAAATCCTTGGCGGCATTTCCTCTGTCTGACCATCATTTAAATGTAAAAATTCCGCCGTGGGGTTTCGCTTTAGTGAAAAAATGAAGCGCTAATGTAAATTAATTCTTAAATTCACTATTTTTGTGACTCCGTGCGGTTTTTTGCGCTCGATCACGAAATCAAATCTTGCTCACTCTTTCGAGTGAGTAAACTCTCAAAACAGGTAACTAAATCAAGTTTTGTTACAGGTGCGATGACTACAATAGCCGCGCTGAAACCGAGGATTTCCCCCTTATTTATTTTTTTTAATCCCGACGACTATAATTTGTCCAATATTTCGGAGGAATGCTGTGCAGACCTTTACCGCAGACATCGCTATCATTGGTGCGGGTGGTGCGGGCTTGCGTGCCGCAATTGCCGCAGCCGAAGCCAACCCTAATCTGAAGATCGCGTTGGTATCCAAGGTATACCCTATGCGCAGTCACACCGTTGCAGCCGAAGGTGGCTCCGCAGCGGTAGCACTGGATCATGACAGCTACGACAACCACTTCAACGATACCGTATCCGGTGGTGATTGGCTGTGTGAACAAGACGTAGTCGAATACTTCGTTAAACACTCACCGATTGAGATGACCCAACTGGAGCAGTGGGGTTGTCCGTGGAGCCGTCGTCCGGATGGTTCTGTAAACGTACGTCGCTTCGGCGGTATGAAAATTGAGCGTACTTGGTTTGCTGCGGATAAGTCCGGCTTCCATATGCTGCATACCCTGTTCCAGACGTCTATCCAATATCCACAAATCCAGCGCTTTGACGAGCACTTCGTACTGGACCTGCTGGTAGACAACGGCGAAGCCCGTGGTCTGGTCGCAATGAACATGATGGAAGGTACACTGGTACAGATCCGCGCCAACAGCGTGATCCTGGCTACCGGTGGTGCCGGCCGTGTTTACCGTTACAACACCAACGGCGGTATCGTAACTGGTGATGGTATGGCGATGGCTTACCGTCATGGCGTACCTCTGCGTGACATGGAATTCGTTCAGTACCACCCAACCGGTCTGCCGGGCTCAGGTATCCTGATGACCGAAGGCTGCCGTGGTGAAGGTGGTATTCTGGTGAACAAAGACGGCTACCGTTACCTGCAAGACTACGGTCTGGGACCAGAAACCCCAGTCGGTCAGCCGAAGAACAAGTACATGGAACTGGGTCCACGTGACAAAGTTTCTCAGGCGTTCTGGCACGAGTGGCGCGCAGGCCGCACCATCTCTACCCCTCTGGGCGATGCGGTACATCTGGACCTGCGTCATCTGGGTGCTAAGTACCTCAACGAGCGTCTGCCGTTCATCTGTGAACTGGCGAAAGCTTACGTGGGCGTGGATCCGGTTAAAGAGCCAATCCCAGTACGTCCAGCCGTACACTACACCATGGGTGGTATCGAAACCGATAACCAGTGCGAAACCCGCATTAAGGGTCTGTTCGCCGTGGGTGAGTGTTCTTCTGTGGGTCTGCACGGTGCGAACCGTCTGGGTTCTAACTCACTGGCTGAAATCGTGGTATTCGGTCGTCTGGCCGGTGAAAATGCCGTGGCACGCGCCGCTGAAATGGGCGAAGCCAACGATGCAGCTCTGAATGCACAAGCCAAAGACATCGAAAACCGTCTGCACAGCGTTCTGAATCAGGAAGGTAATGAGTCCTGGTCGAAGATCCGTGACGAGATGGGCATGTCTATGGAAGAAGGTTGCGGTATCTACCGTACCGAAGATCTGATGCAAGCCACCGTTGATAAGCTGGCTGAGCTGAAAGAACGTATCAAGAAAGTGTCTATCAAAGACCGCTCCAGTGTGTTCAACACTGATCTGCTGTACGCCATCGAAGTGGGTTACAGCCTGGACGTGGCCGATGCCATGGCGAACTCTGCGCTGGCGCGTAAAGAGTCTCGTGGTGCGCACCAGCGTCTGGACGAAGGCTATACCGAGCGTGATGACGTGAACTTCCTGAAGCATACTCTGGCCTTCCGTAGCGAAGACGGCGGCGCGCCGCGTCTGGAATACAGCGATGTATGCATCACCAAGTCCCAGCCTGCCAAGCGTGTATACGGCGCTGAAGCAGAAGACCAAGAAAAGCAGAAGAAGGAGCAGGCATAATGGCAAGCCGTACTCTGAAGATGGAAGTGATGCGCTACAATCCTGAACAGGATACCGCGCCTTATTTCCAGACCTTTGATGTACCTTACGACAACGCCACTTCCCTGCTGGATGCGTTAGGCTATATCAAAGACAACCTCGACAGCGATCTGTCTTACCGTTGGTCCTGCCGTATGGCCATCTGCGGCTCTTGCGGCATGATGGTTAACAACGTGCCTAAGCTGGCTTGTAAGACTTTCCTGCGTGACTACGCCGACGAAGGCATGCGCATCGAAGCGCTGGCCAACTTCCCGATCGAGCGTGACCTAGTGGTTGACATGACTCACTTCATCGAGAGTCTGGAATCCATCAAGCCATACATCATCGGTAATGACCGTAAAGTGTCTGAAGGTCCAAACGTTCAGACCCCGGCTCAGCTGGAGAAATACCGTCAGTTCTCTATGTGCATCAACTGTGGTCTGTGCTACGCAGCCTGCCCACAGTTTGGCCTGAACCCAGAGTTCGTAGGTCCTGGTGTACTGGCACTGGCACAGCGTTACAACACTGACAGCCGTGACCACGGTCAAGCTGAGCGTATGCCAGTTCTGAACGGCAAAAACGGTGTGTGGAGCTGTACGTTCGTCGGTTATTGCTCTGAAGTGTGTCCGAAGCACGTTGACCCAGCCGCTGCTATCCAGCAGGGCAAGGTAGAAAGTGCCAAAGACTTCATGATCGCCATGCTGAAGCCACAGTGAGGAAAGAAATGAGCACTATCTCCAAACGTAAACCTTATGTTCGCGAGATGAAAGCGAACTGGTGGCAGAAACTGGGCTTTTACAAGTTCTACATGATCCGTGAAGGCAGCGCTGTACCAACCGTATGGTTCGGTCTGGTTCTGCTGTACGGCATGTTTGCTCTGCGCGGTGGTGTAGACAGCTGGTATAGCTTTGTCGGCTTCCTGCAAAACCCTATCGTTCTGCTGCTGAACCTGATTGCTCTGGGGATGACCCTGCTGCACACCGCAACCTGGTTCAACCTAGCACCGAAGGCACAGATGATCATCATTAATGATGAAAAACTGCCTGAGAGCAAAATTGTTAAAGCACTGTGGGCAGTAATGGTGGCATTCACTATTTTTGCCCTGGCTATCGTACTGATTTAAGGAAGGAAGAGGATGAAACCATCAATCCCTCAGCGTTCTGACGAACCGGTATTTTGGGGCCTGTTCGGTGCGGGCGGTATGTGGAGCGCCATCGTTTCTCCGGTGATCATCCTGCTGGTCGGCATCATGCTGCCACTGGGTATGCTGCCGGATGGCGCGATGAGCTACGAGCGCGTACTGGGCTTTGCTCAGAGCATCATCGGTCGTCTGTTCATGCTGGGTATGCTGATCCTGCCTATCTGGTGTGGTATGCACCGTATCCACCACGCGATGCACGATCTGAAAGTGCACGTACCGGCGGGTAAACTGGTGTTTTACGGTCTGTCTGCGATCTACAGCCTGCTGGCGCTGATCGTGGTATTCACGCTGTAATCCTACCTGCGAGGCGAAACGTGCTGGCCACGGTTCGCCTCGACATGCGTTCGATATCCGCGCGCTCTCCGTGAGAGATAAAAATACCCGGCGTTGCCGGGTATTTTTTTATCCTTATCCTTGCTATACCTAAACCAGAGATACTGAAAGCTGTACGGCACTGATGCTGTGCGTGACTCTCATCTTGCTTAGGCATTTTGCTAAGGATAGGCCAATGCTGTCACCTCGCTCCCTGCTCTCCGCCGCCACCTTGTGGTTAACCGCACTGTTAACCGCCTGTACGCAAGTTCCGCCCGGCGCCAAGCCGATTCAACAACTGGATCTGACGCGCTATCAAGGTACGTGGTACGAAATTGCGCGCCTCGACCACTCGTTCGAGCGCGGCCTGACCCACGTTACAGCCGACTATCTGCCGCGTGATGATGGCGGGATCCGCGTCATCAACCGTGGGTTTGACCCCGCGAAACAGCGCTGGCAAGTTGCTGAGGGCAAAGCCTATTCACTGGCGCCCGATATGCCGGGCTCACTGAAAGTCTCCTTTTTCGGCCCGTTTTACGGCGGCTACCATATCCTTAAGCTGTCTGACGACTACCGCTATGCGCTGATCAGCGGCCCAAGCCATGAATACCTGTGGATCTTGGCCCGCACGCCAACTCTGCCCGCCGCCGAGCTCGACGCACTCTTACAGCAAGCCAAAGCGGCCGGTTTTGCCACCGACGCCCTGATTTTTACCGACCAGCGCACTCCGCGACCACAAAGTGAACCGGCAAGCACACCAGCATCCTAAACCAAGCGACAGCGCCGCGCGCCAGTCATCCCTTGCCAGACAAGGATAAAACAGGCATCGCGGCGCACTCACCGACATCAATAATAAAGTTCAGGAATGGTGGCCATCAGCAGTGGGGAATCCACCACCGGACCGGTCAACGAAGATATTCGCGCAACTCAACTACTGAATTTCAGCCCCAAGATCCCGCACACAATCAGCACCAAACTGCCGACCCGCACCAAAGAGGCGGACTCGCCAAACAAAATGATGCCCATGATGGCCGTTCCGACCGCGCCGATACCAGTCCACACCGCATAAGCGCTGCCTGCCGGTAACTGACGCATCGCCATCGCTAGCAACACCATGCTGCCACTGATGGTTAAGGCAAAAATCACCGTCGGCAACGGACGGCTAAACCCATGGCTGGCTTTTAAGGCCAGCGCCCAACACACTTCAAAGATACCTGCAATCACCAGGTATACCCACGCCATAGTCCTACACTCCTCCATGGCATTCTTCGGGGTCGTCCCCATACGAAAGGCAGTCATACCGGGTCGTCCCGGGACTGAATAGACAACGTGCGACTCTGGGCCGCACGAGAAAGAAACTAGCAATGCTGACGCGAAGAGTCGAGGTCGCTAGGTAGATTGCGCCGGCGCAGCGCATAAAGCAAGCCGGGGATCAGTAACAAGGCGGCCACCGCTGCGGCCACTACTGCTGGCCAGTTGCCGCTTCCCCACCAGTACAGCAGATAAAAACCGCCAGCGGCAGAGCCAAAATAGTAGAACATTAAATACAGCGCGCTGGCCATCGCACGCCCTTCACCGGCATGCTTACCGACCCATGCGCTGGCTAATGAGTGCAGCAGGAAAAAACCGATACTATTAATCAACAGTCCGGCAATGATCACCCACAGCTGCAAACTCAACGTCAGCAATGTGCCACCCAGCAAACACCCTACGCCCAGCGCCATCCCCGCCGGAACTGAATAACGTACGCTCCAATGGCCGGCTAAACTGGCCGACACCGTGCCGCTTAAATAGCATAAAAACAGCAATGACAACGCACTGGCTGGCAGATGCCACGGCGCGCCGTGTAAGCGAAAAGTCAGTACCGAAAACAGATTGATGAAAATACCAAACGCCAGCATGCTGATTAAAAACACCGGCCACAGATAAGGATTGCGTAGGTGGCGCAACAAGGTGCCAAACAGTGCGCGCGGCCGTAAGGCTTGTGCACGAAAATGCTGCGGTTTAGGTAATAACATGGCCACCAGCGACACGCCAGCCGCGGTGAGTAGCGCCAGAGTCCACACCGTGGCTTCAATGCCAAACCACTGTGACATCCCTCCGCCAATCAAACGCCCCGCAATTCCGCCCACCGAATTGGCGGCCACATAACTGCCCACCGCCCGCATAAAGGCTTTGGACTCAAACTCTTCGGCCATGTAGGCCACCGCCACGGCAGGAAAACCGGCCAGCCCAATGCCTTGAATCACCCGCAGCACAATCCAGCTGCTGAGACTCTGCGCCAACAGCAGCGCCAGCGCCGTCCCTAACGACAGCCCTAAGCTACACAGCATGATGCGACGCCGACCGAGCGCATCGGCGGCGATCGCCCACGGCAGCAAACTCAGGCTTAACCCGAGCGACGCGCCAGCAAAGATGCCATTCACCTCGCTAGCACTGGCACCGAACTGCGCCGCCAGCAGCGGCAACATCGGTTGTGGTGCGTACAAATTACAAAAGACCAGAAAAGAGGATAACGCCAGCGCGGCGGTGGCGCGCCGGTAATCGCGGCTTCCCTGCGTGATCATGTTGTGTCCTTACCTCGGGGCGACCGATACTTTCAGTGCGCCAAATCACTGCACCCAGTCCGTCACTATAATGGTTATAATCTCAGCAGAATATGCGTCAGGGCAGATTTTACCGATTCCGCTCTCACCACAAGGAACGATGATGCCACACACGACTCCCGTGACCACGCCTGAACAAGACGAACGGCCACGTCCGCTCACGCCGCAACTGCTGAGCGCGGCCGAGCAGCAACAGATCCTGCAACCCGGACAAGCCGCGGCGCTATGGCAGTTTGTCTGCCAACAAGCACCGACGCCGAGCCCGCGTTTTACTATCGCGCAGGTGCTGTACACCTTAGGCGGCTTGCTGGCGATTGGCGCGATGACCGTCTTTATGCAGCAAAGTTGGTCACGCTTTGGCCCACTGACCTACAGCGCGTTGTCCGCCGCTTTACTGCTGATTGCGTTACTGTTAGCTGAAGTGCTGCACCGGCGTCGCTACCCATTGCCAGCGGCCTTATGCGCTACGGTCGTGATGCTGACCGCGCCGCTGATTTTACTCGGATTACAAATGCATTGGGGATGGTGGGATGATCCGCACACCCGTCTACCGCTGTTTTATCTCGATTATCCGGGCATGGCCGATCAGCGTTGGTTATCGTTGGAGGTGCTCGGTTTGCTGGCCGGCCTTGCGATGGTGTGGCGCTACCGCGCGCCACTGTTGATGCTGCCACTGAGTTTACTGCTGTGGGTCACGCTGCTGCATAACGCGCTCGATCTGTTGAGTTGGTGGCATAGCGGCTGGCGTCGTCAGTGTCTGCTGTCACTGCTGATTGGCGTGGGTATGTTGGGGATCGCCGGCTGGCTGGATCATCGCTATCGGCGTCAGCCCGATTATGCTCACTGGTGGTATGTCAGTGCGCTGACCATCAGTTGGACTAGCCTGACCTTGCTCGACAGTCACAGCGAGCTGGGGCGCTTTATTTACTGCTTGCTGAATTTAGGCCTGATGCTGCTGGGGCCGCTGTTGAATCGACGGGTATTTACCCTGTATGGCACGCTGGGTGTGTTTGCCTATTTTGGCTATCTGGCATGGTCACTGTTTGCAGACAGCACGCTGTTCCCGTTTATTCTGTGCGCGGCAGGGCTGTTGGTGATTGGCCTTGGCGTCAAATGGCAGCAGCATGAGGTGGCGATTGCCAATTGGGTGCGCCGCCGCTTGCATCTGGATGCCTAAGCGCGACTAGACCGTAAATTGCTACAGACGCTGCAAAAATTATAGCCCCGCGTATGCGGGGCTATGCAATCGAGCCACTATCGTTTATGCGAATCGGTCTGTATCTCGGCGTGTGTATCTAGACGTATGCCACGCTCATTGGCGCGGCTTATCAGATGACTAGTGACTCGCTCATGACTTGTTGCATTGCTCAGCTCAGCTTAGCCACCAAACTGGCACAAATAGGCAGTATCTTGCGCCACTTGCAGATCAAAGGCGCTGTCACCAGGGACATGAAACTCACTGCCGGCCGCAAAGGTCTGCCACACATCGCTACCCGGCAGACGCACCGTCAGCGCGCCACGCAGCACCACCATCACTTCCGGCGCGCCGGTATTAAAGCGGTACTCGCCCGGTGCCATCACACCAACGGTAGCCCGACGCTCACCATCTTGAAAACCGATGGATTTAACCTGCCCAGCAAAATAGTCGTTCACTTCCAGCATGTTGTTACTCTCCCTGTCAAAATGGCTCGGCTAATCCCAAGCCTGCAGTCGGCAGCATACCGGTGATTTTTTGTTCTGACTAGATAAAAACCACGCCGCAAAACCCGTGTCCGGTTAGCCCATAATCTTATCGCGAAACATGAAGAACACCGCCCCCAGCAGACATAAACCGGCCCAGACAAAGTCCATCCGAAACGGCTCTTTCAGGTAGTACAACGAGAACGGCACAAATACCGACAGCGAAATCACCTCTTGGATGATTTTAAGCTGCCCAGGCGATGCGACGGTATAACCAATGCGATTAGCCGGCACTTGCAGCAAATATTCAAACAAGGCAATGCCCCAACTAATCAGTGCAGCAAACAACCAAGGTTTATGGGCGAAGTTTTTCAGGTGGCCATACCAAGCAAAGGTCATAAAGATATTGCTCAGACACAACAGGCCTATGGTTGTTACCAGCGGCGGCATAACATTCCTTTTTTAACGGTGTACTTCAACAATTAACGGCCTTAATCGACAGCGCGCTGAATAGAGCTACCTAATTTTTGCACATCACGACCAAACCCTTTGGTGGTCTCACAACCGGAGGTCAAAAATGCCAGCAGTAACGGTACAACTAGCCAGATCATACGTGGTTTCATGGTTATCCTCACGCGTTCACTCTGGCCGGTGGCCAGATTCAAGCTCTACAGACGTCTGATTTTATTATAACCGACCCCACCTTCCCATCCTGTCGGCGTGAATTTGCTTGGTCTGACAATACGCCAGCTTCCAGCAAAAAGCGCAATCGCTGCCACAAAACCGCATAAAACCAGAGGTAACTCGCACAAAATCACAGCGTCGACGCCAAAGATCGACTAGCCTCAAAGAAAGGTGTTCACGAAGAACGCCGCCAATAGCCGTGAGCCCAATGCGCTCATCATGCTAACGGCACTTTTCAGGGCGGACGGATTTCTCCCTGCCAGCGATAGCCGATGCCAGCGTAGATACCCACCCTGGATTCCACAGTGCATCGTCTGTCATACACCGTGATACCGAGCATCAGCAGTGCCTGCCAGAGCAGGCCGAACCTACACAAGGACGTAGCGCATGTTGAACAACCCCGAACAAATTCTGCATCAGATCCAGCACCATCTATGGCAAACCCTGAATCAAGCCACTACGGTAGACGATTTTATTTTGCGCCAACCTCGCCAGCAGCGTAGCCCACGCCGCGCCCTATTCAGTCTGCCGCAAGGCTTTCACAGCCGTAGCCAGCGCTTTCGTCCGTATGTGGAAGAGTTATTGTATGAGCTCGATGGTCTGAAAATGCAGGCCGATAGCCCACTGATTGACGTGCACATTTCAACACTGGCGCACAAGCTGGAGCTGTTACGTAGCGAGCTGCGCTGTCAGCTGCGGGGAATCCAGCAAGCGAGTTAACGCGGTATTGGCTCCATCGCCCGTAAGTGCTTTCTTGTATACGAAACATGCACGAGAAATAGACGAAGATCCGGCGATAATAAGCTCAGACAGATACAACCATAAACAGTGATAGCAACAGATAGCGCGGCGCACCGCAGTAATGACTCTTACGCCGTATTACTGCGCACAGAGCTTCATAAATCACAGAGCACCATAAATAATGGGCTCCATAAAAATAAGCGCCATAAAAAAACCCACCTAACGGTGGGTTTTTCTTTTTTATACACTGAACAGGTCAGGTATAGGCATTACATCATGCCCATGCCGCCCATACCGCCCATGCCGCCCATACCGGCGCCCATGTCAGCTTTCTCTTCCTTCGGCATGTCAGTAACCATGCACTCGGTAGTGATCATCAGACCGGCTACGGAAGCTGCGTACTGCAGTGCAGAACGGGTTACCTTGGTTGGATCCAGGATACCCATTTCCAGCATGTCGCCGTACTCTTCGGTCGCCGCGTTGTAACCGTAGTTACCTTCGCCCGCTTTCACGTTGTTCGCAACCACAGAGCCTTCTTCACCCGCGTTAATCACGATCTGACGCAGAGGCGCTTCCATCGCACGCAGAGCTACGCGGATACCCACGTTTTGCTCTTCGTTTTGACCAGTCAGGCCAACCAGCTTGCTAGCAACACGCACCAGAGCAACACCGCCACCAGCAACCACGCCTTCTTCTACCGCAGCACGGGTTGCGTGCAGGGCATCTTCTACGCGCGCTTTCTTCTCTTTCATTTCCACTTCGGTAGCAGCACCGACTTTGATCACAGCAACACCGCCAGCCAGTTTCGCTACGCGCTCTTGCAGTTTTTCACGGTCGTAGTCAGAAGTGGCTTCTTCGATTTGCTGACGAATCTGCGCTACGCGGCCTTGGATAGCGGCTTCATCACCCACGCCATCGATGATGGTGGTGTTGTCTTTGGTGATAACAACGCGCTTAGCTTGGCCCAGGTCTTCCAGAGTCGCTTTTTCCAGCTCCATACCGATCTCTTCAGAGATCACGGTACCGTTGGTCAGGGTCGCGATATCTTGCAGCATTGCTTTACGACGGTCACCGAAACCTGGCGCTTTAACAGCAGCCACTTTCACGATACCGCGCATGGTGTTCACTACCAGCGTTGCCAGCGCTTCACCTTCGACATCTTCCGCGATGATCATCAGTGGCTTACCAGACTTGGCCACCGCTTCCAGAACTGGCAGCAGTTCACGGATGTTGGAGATCTTCTTATCTACCAGCAGGATGAATGGGTTATCCAGCTCAGCAGAGCCAGTTTCTGGCTTGTTGATGAAGTATGGAGACAGGTAACCGCGGTCGAACTGCATACCTTCTACCACATCCAGCTCGTCTTGCAGGCCGGTGCCGTCTTCTACAGTGATCACGCCTTCTTTACCTACGCGCTCCATAGCTTCAGCAATCAGGGTGCCCACAGTCTCATCAGAGTTAGCAGAGATGGTACCTACCTGAGCGATAGCTTTGGTATCAGCACAAGGAACAGACAGCGCTTTCAGCTCTTCAACCGCAGCAATCACCGCTTTGTCGATACCGCGCTTCAGATCCATTGGGTTCATACCCGCAGCAACCGCTTTCAGACCTTCGTTCACGATAGCCTGCGCCAGTACGGTGGCAGTGGTAGTACCGTCACCGGCAGCGTCGTTCGCTTTAGAGGCAACTTCCTTCACCATCTGCGCCCCCATGTTCTCGAACTTGTCTTCCAGTTCGATTTCACGTGCTACAGATACACCGTCTTTAGTGATAGTTGGCGCACCGAAAGATTTATCCAGTACCACGTTACGGCCTTTCGGGCCCAGTGTTACTTTTACCGCGTCAGCCAGTACGTTTACACCACGCAGCATTTTTACGCGTGCATCATTGCCAAACTTCACGTCTTTTGCAGCCATGACAGATTCTTCCTTCAAAAATTGTGTTAAGGGTTAAAAGCAGTGAGCGATTATCAGGCCTGAACGATCGCCAGGATGTCGCTTTCGGACATGATCAGCACTTCTTCGCCGTCAATTTTCTCGCTCTTCACGCCGTAGCCATCGTTGAAAATAACGATGTCACCTACTTTTACGTCCAACGGCTTCACTTCGCCGTTGTCCAGAATGCGGCCGTTACCGACAGCCAACACTTCACCCCGGGTAGACTTACCCGCTGCTGATCCGGTCAATACGATGCCGCCAGCAGACTTGGATTCAACTTCTTTGCGCTTAATGATTACACGGTCATGCAGTGGACGAATGTTCATCGTTTCTACTCTCCAGATAACAAATTTAACACCCGGAATTCCATACCGGCTGTGTAGTTTCATATGTAGTTTCAAAGGTGGCGACCGGCCTAACGCCTGCCGCGCTTGTGGTAATTGAAATGGGGGACACCCGCGCCGGCTTCAAGGGGGCAAACAAAAAAATTTTTATTCCGGCATAAAAAAGGGATGAATGGCGAAAGCGATCACATTCATCCCTGAGAGCTTTACAGCGTTACATGCCCAGCTTACGCCTTCATGCACATAGCGATGAAGGCCGCATCACGATGCCGACAGACATGCCTACATTCATGATTAATGTAGGCGTGGCGGCTGATCGTGGTCATCTGGCCCTTGCTGGCTGTTATCGCCCTGATGAGTCGGCGGGTCTTTACGCTCAAACTCACCATCAAAGGTGCGATGACCGCTGCGGTTATCCTCACCACCAAACGTGCCAAAGCCTGCACTGCCGGTGCCAATAATTTGCATGCGCGGCAGCACCCAATGCGCCAGCGCCTTTTGTACCCACGGCAGCAGCAGAATCAACGCCACAAAATCGGTTAAAAAGCCGGGGATAATCAGCAAAATACCGGCGATAACCAGCATACCGGCCTGCACCACTTCTTGGGCCGGCATTTCACCCTGCGCCAGTTTTTGCTGGATAAGCATCAGCGTCTTGACCCCTTTACTGCGGATCAGCGATACCCCCACCATCGATGCCAGCAAAGCCAGTGCCAGCGTTGTCCAGCCGCCAATCTGATCAGCGACCTGAATAAATATCGTTATCTCAATAAACGGCAGAAATAACAGCAACAGCAGAAAGAAAAGACGCACTATGTGCTCCTCGATGCGTAATAGCGTTAAATAGTAAGATGGGGGCGATTGACCGTAATTTCAATCCGCCGCTCACTGTAGAGGGATTTCACCCTCGATGACACGTGAGTGGGATCACATTTATTAACTCTATTTAGGTAACATGCAACAAAAAGTGATCTAGGTAAATTTTTCCCCCGGCCATTCCAATAAGATCACCTACACTTTCAGGGAAGAACGGTAATTTTTCCTGCCGTTTTGCATAAAAACGACACACTATACTTTAACAAACTCATTACCCGTACATTCAAGGTTTACCTATTATGGCTAACAATATTCGTATCGAAGAAGACCTGCTGGGTACCCGCGAAGTTCCTGCTGATGCTTACTACGGCATCCATACTCTGCGCGCTATCGAGAACTTTAACATCTCCAACACCACTATTTCTGACGTACCAGAGTTCGTACGCGGCATGGTGATGGTGAAGAAAGCCACTGCGCTGGCCAACAAAGAACTGGGCGCAATCCCAGCGAATGTCGGCGACATGATTGTTAAAGCCTGTGATCTGATTCTGACTACTGGCAAGTGCATGGACCAGTTCCCAACTGACGTATATCAGGGCGGCGCCGGTACTTCCGTAAACATGAACACTAACGAAGTTGTAGCTAACGTTGCGCTGGAACTGATGGGTCTGGAAAAAGGCCGTTACGACGTTATCAACCCATGCGACCACGTAAACGCCAGCCAGTCTACCAACGACGCTTACCCAACCGGCTTCCGTATCGCTGTGTACAACAGCATCATGCAGCTGATTGAGAAGATCGAATACCTGAAAGTGGGCTTCGATAACAAAGCGACCGAATTTGCAAAAGTACTGAAGATGGGTCGTACCCAGCTGCAGGACGCGGTTCCAATGACTCTGGGTCAGGAATTCCACGCGTTCTCCGTACTGATGCAAGAAGAAATCCGCAACCTGAAGCGTACTGCTGAGCTGCTGCTGGAAGTGAACCTGGGCGCGACTGCGATCGGTACCGGTGTGAACACGCCAGAAGGTTACTCTTCAACCATCATCGGCCACCTGTCTAACGTGACTGGTCTGCCATGCGTGATCTCTGAAGACCTGATCGAAGCCACCTCTGACTGTGGCGCTTACGTCATGGTTCACGGTGCTATCAAGCGTACTGCCGTTAAGCTGTCTAAGATCTGTAACGACCTGCGTCTGCTGTCTTCCGGCCCACGCGCTGGTCTGAAAGAAATCAACCTGCCAGAACTGCAAGCCGGTTCTTCCATCATGCCAGCTAAAGTTAACCCAGTGATCCCAGAAGTGGTGAACCAGGTTTGCTTCAAAGTGATCGGTAACGACACCGCTATCACTTTCGCTGCCGAAGCCGGCCAGCTGCAGCTGAACGTAATGGAGCCAGTAATTGGCCAAGCGATGTTCGAGTCCATCTCTATCATGGCGAACGCGTGCGTGAACCTGCGTGACTTCTGCGTTGATGGCATTACTGCTAACCCAGAAAAATGTGCTGCCTACGTGTTCAACTCTATCGGGATCGTAACTTACCTGAACCCGTTCATTGGCCACCACAACGGTGACATCGTAGGTAAAATTTGTGCTGAAACCGGCAAGGGCGTACGTGAAGTCGTTCTGGAGCGCGGTCTGCTGACTGAGGAACAACTGGACGACATCCTGTCCGTTGAAAACCTGATGAACCCTCAGTACAAAGCAAAACGTTTCACGGAAGAAGAGGCGTAATCAGCTCGAACGTACAATAAAGCCGGCTTCTGCCGGCTTTTTGTAGTTCAGTTGGTGTCGTTATTACAAATAAAGGATTCTTGTCGTCCGACACCTTTTGGAGAAGATATCACTATGATGTGGATGGAGTTAGCCGTTGTTCTCATCGGCATTTTTATTGGTGCGCGTATTGGTGGCATCGGGATCGGCTTTGCAGGCGGTCTAGGTGTTCTGGTTCTCGCGTTAATGGGCGTGAAGCCGGGTAATATTCCTTGGGATGTTATCCTGATTATCATGGCGGTAATTTCTGCCATCGCAGCAATGCAAATCGCTGGCGGTATGGATTATCTGGTGAGCGAAGCAGAAAAACTGCTGCGTAAGCACCCAAAACAAATCACTTTTTTAGCACCGCTGGTAACCTATTTCATGACGCTGCTGGCCGGTACCGGTCACACCGCGTTCTCTACTCTGCCGGTCATTGCTGAAGTGGCGAAAGAGCAGGGAATTCGTCCGTCTCGTCCACTGTCTATCGCAGTAGTGTCTTCCCAGATTGCAATCACTGCCTCTCCAGTATCCGCTGCCGTGGTGTTCTTCTCTGGCATCATGGAGCCGCTGGGTGTGAGCTACCTGCAAATTCTGGGGATCTGTATCTCCACGACGCTGGCAGCGGTGATCCTGACCTCTTTCGTGACCAACTTCTTAGGTTGTGAACTGAAAGATGACCCGGTATACCAAGAGCGTCTGGCTAAAGGCCAAATCAAACTGCGTGGCACTAAAGAAGTGACCCTGCTGCCAGGTGCCAAGCTGTCTGTGGGTATCTTCCTGGTCGCTATTCTGGCGGTAATGGCTTACGCCACGGCAATCTCCCCAACTGTGGGCCTGATTGAAACCCCTGTAATGCCACGTAACGATGCGATCATTGCGTTCATGCTGACTGCAGCAACCGCGATCACCGTACTGTGCAAAGTTGACTCAGGTAAGATTGTTAACGCTGCGACCTTCAAATCGGGTATGTCTGCCTGTATCTGTGTGATGGGTGTGGCTTGGCTGGGTGATACCTTCGTTGCTGCGCACTTAGACGGCATCAAGGAAACCGCAAGCTCAATCCTGAACCAATATCCTTGGATGCTGGCTGTGGTTCTGTTCTTCGCTGCGATGCTGCTGTACTCCCAAGCGGCAACGGCTAAAGCTCTGCTGCCTGCAGCGCTGGCGCTGGGCGTAGCACCAGTTACTGCTATCGCCTCTTTCGCGGCAGTTTCTGCTCTGTTCGTTCTGCCAACCTACCCAACCCTGTTGGCGGCGGTAGAAATGGATGACACAGGTTCGACTCGTATCGGTAAAGCGGTATTCAACCACCCGTTCATGATCCCGGGTGTGCTGTGTATCGGTCTGTCCGTACTGTTCGGTTTCCTGGTCGGTGGCATGGTGCTGTAATCGCACTTAGCGCCACAGGTTAAACCTGACAACAGGCACCCATGCGGTGCCTGTTGTTGTTTTAGCGCCCATACGCTGGTTCGCAGTCTTCATCATCTTCTCTTCCCTCCAAATACCATACTGACCACATGCAATACGAAACCGCCTCACGCGACCACGCCGGTAGACCATGCCTTCGCCGACATTGGACAGCGGTTTTCGGTATATTTCAGGTATAGTACGCCGGTATATGTTTTATCCACGTGAGAGCCTGATGTGATGAATTCCGTAACTGCGGCGGTTTCTGCCCGTCTGGTGCTGTGCACCGCTCCGGATCAGGCCTGCGCCCAGATGCTGGCGCGGACCTTGGTCAACGAACAATGGGTGGCCTGCGCCAATCTGCTGCCTGGCATGCTGTCGGTCTACCGCTGGCAGGGCGAAGTCCATGAAGATGCGGAAGTGCAACTGATTTTGAAAACCGACCGCCAACATCTGGCCGGCATGCAAGCGCGCCTGCGTGAGCTGCATCCGTACCAAACCCCAGAGATCTTGGTGTTAGCAGTCGAGGATGGCGACAAGGAGTATCTGGCATGGCTCAGCGCCTCATTACGTTAATCAGCCTCCTGCTGCTCAGCACCAGTGCGCTGGCGCTGAATCTGTTTCCCAAAGCCAATCCGCAGGGTTTTGTGCCGGTGGATGAGGCATTCCCTTTTGATTTTCACCAGCAAGGCAACCAATTAGAGCTGCACTGGCAAATCAAGGATGGCTATTACCTGTATCGCCACCAGCTGAGTGTCAGCGCCAACGATGCCACGTTAGGTGACTTCACTCTGCCACCCGGTAAAGCTCATCGTGATGAGTTTTTTGGCGAAACCCACATCTTTACCGCGCCGCTGACCTTGAACATCCCGATTGCAGCCACCGGCCAGCAACCAAGCGTCAGCGTAACCTATCAGGGCTGCGCCGCCGCGGGGCTATGCTACCCGCCAGAAACGCGCGTGGTGCCATTAAATGCGTTAGTTGCGCCAACCCCAAATACTGTCGCCAACACACCAAGCGCCACGCTTGCCGAACCGACAGCGGCGAAGTCCGCACCGTCAACGACTGACACGGCCAACAAGCCGTCGTCAGCTACAAACCAGAGCAACGCCGAAGCCGTGAGCACGGCAAGCTCAGGCGCACGGAATAACAACGCACCAGAACAAGAACAACTGGCATCACGGCTGGCCGATAACCGCTGGGCGCCCCTGCTGTTCTTTGTGCTGGGATTAGGGCTGGCCTTTACCCCCTGCGTACTGCCGATGTTCCCCCTGCTCTCCGGCGTGGTCTTGGGCGGCGGTCAGCGTCACTCGCATGGCCGCGCGCTGGCGTTATCGCTGGCCTATGTGCAGGGAATGGCACTCACCTACACCTTGCTCGGACTGGTGGTCGCCGCCGCCGGTTTGCAATTTCAAGCCGCGCTACAGCACCCTTACGTACTGATCGGCTTGTCGGTATTGTTTACCCTGCTGGCGCTATCCATGTTTGGCCTGTTCAGTTTGCAACTGCCTTCGGCGCTGCAAACTCGTCTGAGCTTACTCAGTGGTCAGCAGCGTGGCGGCAGCTTGCCGGGGGTGTTTTTGATGGGGGCGATTGCCGGTCTGATCTGCTCGCCTTGCACCACCGCGCCGTTATCGGGTGCGCTGCTGTATGTGGCCGATAGCGGCGATCTGCTGACCGGCGGGCTGACGCTGTATCTGCTGGCCTGCGGGATGGGCTTACCACTGGTCGGCGTCGCCTTATTTGGCAACCGGCTGCTGCCGAAAAGCGGTCCGTGGATGAATCAAGTCAAAACCGGTTTTGGTTTCCTGCTGCTGGCGATGCCGGTGTTCCTCCTGTCTCGCTTGCTGCCCGAGGTTTGGACTTTACGCCTGTGGAGCCTGCTGGCGCTGAGCGCGTTAGGGTGGCTGTTCAGCACCCTGCCAGCGCACCGCCGCGGCTTTTTAGTGCTGCGGATCGCGGCGCTGATTGGCATGATCTTGCTGGCACGCCCGCTGCAAGATTGGGTCTTCCCGCCACAATCGGCCACGGCTGCACGTGAGCTGACATCCACACCGCACTTTATCACTATCCGTAATCAGGCCGAGCTGCAACAAGCGTTGCAGCAAGCGGCCGGTAAACCGGTGATGTTGGATCTGTACGCCGACTGGTGTGTTGCCTGTAAAGAGTTCACCAAATACACCTTTAGCGATGCCCAGGTACAAAACGCCTTCTCTGAGATGGTGTTACTCAAAGCCGATGTAACGGCTAACAATGCCGCCGATCAGGCCTTGCTGCGTGAGCTCAATGTACTGGGTTTACCGACACTGCTGTTCTTTAATCCGCAAGGCCACGAGATCCCGCAAAGCCGAGTGACCGGCTTTATGCCAGCCAGCCCGTTCTTACAGCATTTGCAGCAGCGGGTACTGCAATAATTTTGTTGCGTGCCGCACAGATGGGCACGCAATAGATTGCTCAATCGCATCCCCTGTGATTAACGTAATGGAAACATGTTCTCACAGGGAATGCTATGGACAGCGCCTATACCCTTCTGATCGCCGACGACCATCCGTTGTTTCGTGCCGCCTTGCATCAGGCCTTGGCGCTTAGCGTCAGCAGCGCCGAGCTGTTCGAAGCCGACTCGCTCGACAGCTTGCTGCAACTGCTCGAACTGCACCCCGATCCAGACTTGTTGCTGCTGGACTTAAAAATGCCCGGCGCCAACGGATTTTCCGGCCTGCAAACCCTCCGTCAGCGTTACCCCTTACTGCCGATAGTGGTGATCTCCGCCAGCGACGATCCGGCCATTATCCAGCAAGTCCGCCAGCACGGTGCGCTGGGCTTTATTCCTAAATCCGCTCAACTGAGTGTCCTGATTGATGCCATTGGGCAAGCGCTGGCCGGCGATACCATCTTCCCTGCCGATCTGGATACCTTAGCCCCGCAACCCGACCCACAGGCGCGCATCCTACAAGAGCGCCTCAGCAGTTTGACCGCTCAGCAACAGCGAGTGCTGGAAATGCTCAGTGCCGGCTTACTGAACAAACAGATCGCCTATGACCTCAATGTGTCGGAAGCCACGGTCAAAGCGCACATGACCGCTATCTTTCGCAAGCTGGGGGTAAAAAATCGCACCCAAGCGGTGATCCTGCTGCAACAAAGTGAGCTGAAAAGCCAAACGGGGTTATAATGCCCACGCCCCGTTTAACCAGGAAGTGTGCATGTTTGAATCATTGATCGTTCAGTTTGTTGTACTGTGGGCAGTCATCGATCCGATCGGCTCGATCCCCGTTTATCTCTCAAAAACCGCCTCACTCTCGGCATTGGATCGCCGCCGTGTGGCCAGCAAAGCCATCTTGGTCTCAACCGGAATCTTGCTGTTTTTTCTGGTTGCCGGCCAGTTGCTCTTGGAAGCAATGCAGATCCCGCTTAGCGCCTTCCAAACCGCCGGAGGATTGGTGCTGCTGCTGTTTGCTCTGACCATGATTTTTGGTGAGAGTAAACCCGAGCAAGAGATGCAGATGGATTATGACATCAGTGATTTAGCTGTCTTCCCGATTGCCGTACCGTCGATTGCCTCGCCGGGTGCCATGATGGCAGTGGTCATGCTGACCGATAACCATCGTTACTCGTTGATCGATCAAGCCCTCACCGCCTTGGTTATGTTGGGGGTATTGCTGATCACGTACTTGCTGCTGCGCAGTGCCTCGCGCATTCAGAAAGTGATTGGGCGCACCGGTGCCTCGGTGATCAGCCGCGTGATGGGTCTGATTTTGGCAGCGGTGGCCGTCAACAACCTGCTGGTTGGGTTGCGCGATTTCTTCTTACCGCTGACCCACTAAAGCGACCGCGCACTGAGTATCGCTCACCATTTCCTCACCGGCTGCCACGGCGGCCGGTCTTTAGCGCCTCTCCTTTCTCCTCATTGTTCTTTTCATCACCCTGTCAGCTCGCTCACCCACACCACCCCACCAGCCATACACCTAACTCCTTGAAGATCACCACCCAATATAACCGCCGACAAAAAAACGCTCCCCTGACGCAAACGTTTTCGTATAGAATGGCCGCGCACAACGGCGCAGGGTCATGAACGACAGGTTGTTTGCGCAAGCCACACTCAAGGCTTGCGCAAACTACTTTCTGCTCACTGCAAGGGGATGTGATCTACAATGGAACAGTACCGTCCTGTACGCCGAGCGCTGCTCAGCGTGTCTGATAAAACCGGCATTGTCGAATTCGCCCGTGCGCTGGCCGCACGCCACGTCGAACTGCTCTCCACCGGCGGCACCGCGCGCCTACTCAGCGAAGCCGGACTGCCGGTCACCGAAGTCTCCGATTACACCGGTTTCCCGGAGATGATGGACGGACGCGTTAAAACCCTGCACCCGAAAATTCACGGCGGCATTCTCGGTCGTCGCGGCCAAGACGACGCCATCATGCAGCAGCATGAAATCGCCCCGATCGACATGGTAGTCGTCAACCTGTACCCGTTTGCCGCCACTATCGCGCGCCCTGACTGCACACTGGAGCAGGCGGTGGAAAATATCGATATCGGCGGTCCAACCATGGTGCGTTCGGCGGCAAAAAACCACCGCGATGTAACCATCATCGTCAATGCGGCCGATTACGACCGCGTACTGACCGAGATGGATGCGCATCAAGGTTCCTTAAGCCATGCCACCCGTTTTGATCTGGCCATCGCTGCCTTCGAGCATACCGCCGCTTACGACAGCATGATCGCCAACCACTTCGGTACTTTGGTTCCGGCCTATCACGCCGAGCATCGCGAGCCTGCTGGCCGCTTCCCTCGTACCTTGAACCTGAACTTTGTTAAAAAGCAGGATATGCGTTACGGCGAAAACAGCCATCAAGCGGCCGCGTTTTATGTTGAAAGTGAGCTGCACGAAGCCAGTGTCGCCACCGCCGAACAGCTACAAGGCAAGGAACTGTCTTACAACAACATCGCCGATACCGATGCCGCGCTAGAGTGCGTCAAAGAGTTCAGTGAGCCGGCTTGCGTCATCGTCAAGCACGCCAACCCGTGCGGCGTGGCACTGGGTGCCAATATCCTTGAAGCTTACGATCGCGCATTTCGTACTGACCCAACTTCCGCCTTTGGTGGCATCATTGCCTTTAACCGTGAGCTGGATGCCGATACCGCGCAGGCCATTATCGAGCGCCAGTTTGTCGAAGTGATCATCGCGCCGACCATCACTGTACGCGCCGCCGCCATCCTCTCCACCAAGGCCAATATTCGCGTACTGGCTTGCGGTGAATGGAGTGCGAAAACCCACAGCCTAGACTTCAAACGTGTTAACGGCGGCTTGTTGGTGCAAGACCGTGACCAAAGCATGATCAGCGCCGCCGATCTGACCGTGGTCACCACCCGCCAGCCAAGCGAAGACGAACTGCGC
The DNA here is from genome assembly GCF_021368255.1 of Plesiomonas sp. PI-19. Taxonomy (NCBI): domain Bacteria; kingdom Pseudomonadati; phylum Pseudomonadota; class Gammaproteobacteria; order Enterobacterales; family Enterobacteriaceae; genus Plesiomonas; species Plesiomonas sp. PI-19. Next base: position 27,014 of record NZ_JAJNMQ010000001.1, on the reverse strand, counting down.
GATGCACTGTTCTGCTGGAAAGTGGCCAAATACGTCAAATCCAACGCCATCGTGTATGCCAAAGGCAACATGACCATCGGCGTCGGTGCCGGTCAAATGAGCCGCGTCTACTCGGCCAAAATTGCGGGCATCAAAGCCGCGGACGAAGGGCTGGAAGTCAAAGGCTGCGTCATGGCCTCCGATGCCTTCTTCCCGTTCCGTGACGGTATCGATGCCGCCGCAGCCGCTGGGGTAACCTGTGTGATCCAGCCGGGTGGCTCGATTCGTGATGAAGAAGTGATCCAAGCCGCCAACGAACATGGCATGAGCATGCTGTTTACCCACATGCGCCACTTCCGTCACTGATACAGCAAAACCGGCGGGCTTGTCCCGCCGGTCCATTTTTGGCCGACCGGTGCCGCGCACCGAAACATTCAATCTCTGGAGTCATGCATGAAAGTCCTGATTATCGGCAGTGGCGGTCGTGAACATGCCCTGGCATGGAAAGCCGTACAATCCCCACAGGTCTCGCACGTTTATGTCGCCCCCGGCAATGCCGGTACCGCCACCGAAGCGGGAGTCAGCAATGTGGATATCGCCGTTACCGATCTGCACGCCCTCGGCGCCTTTGCTCAGCGTGAAGGCATCGAACTGACCATTGTCGGCCCTGAAGTCCCACTGGTACTGGGCGTGGTCGACCATTTCCGCGCGCTGGGTTTGCCCATTTTTGGCCCAACTCAGGCCGCCGCTCAGCTGGAAGGCTCTAAAGCGTTCACCAAAGATTTCCTCGCCCGTCACCAGATCCCCACCGCTGAATACCAAAACTTCACCGAAGTCGAGCCAGCACTGGCTTACATTCGCGCCAAAGGTGCCCCGATCGTGATCAAAGCCGACGGTCTGGCCGCTGGCAAAGGGGTGATTGTGGCCATGACCTTGGCCGAAGCCGAAGCGGCGGTCGAAGATATGCTGGCCGGCAATGCCTTTGGTGATGCAGGACACCGCATCGTGGTAGAAGAGTTCCTCGATGGCGAAGAAGCCAGCTTTATCGTGATGGTCGATGGCGAGCACGTCTTGCCGATGGCCACCAGCCAAGATCACAAACGCGTCGGCAACCAAGACAGCGGCCCGAATACCGGCGGCATGGGCGCTTACTCCCCCGCACCAGTGGTCACCGCAGAGATCCACCAGCGCGTCATGGATGAAGTGATCTGGCCAACCGTGCGTGGCATGGCCGCAGAAGGCAACGTCTACACCGGCTTTTTGTACGCCGGCTTGATGATCATGGCTGACGGCACCCCGAAAGTGATCGAGTACAACTGCCGCTTTGGCGATCCGGAAACCCAACCGATCATGCTGCGCCTACGATCCGATCTGATCGAACTGTGCCAAGCCGCTGTCGCAGGTCGTTTAGATCAGTGCCGATCGGAGTGGGATCCGCGCCCAGCGCTCGGCGTAGTGCTGGCTGCCGGCGGTTATCCCGGCGATTACCGTAGCGGTGATGTCATTCACGGCCTCGAGCACGCCGCCGCCAACGCAGGCAGTGACAGCAAAGTGTTCCACGCCGGAACCCGCAGCAATCCTGGGCAGCCCGCGCAAGCGCTGACCGCTGGTGGCCGCGTACTGTGCGTCACGGCATTGGGCGACAGCGTCAGTGCTGCCCAGCAGCGTGCCTACCAGCAAGCGGCCTTGATTCAATGGGATGATATCTACTACCGCACCGACATCGGTTTTCGCGCCATTGCCCGCGAACACGTGGTAGAAAAATAAGGGTGTAATCAGCGCCGTTTTTAGACTTTATCGGTATATCTTTAGCGCGCTTTGTCGCGGATAACGTTAACGTGAACGTCAATAAACGTACTTCACCGCTGCGTTATCCGCGCTCTTTTCCCACCAAGCGCGACGCTCCTTCCCGCCAAGCCAGTTCATCTTAATCAGTTAACCTTTACGCTAACGTTAAGCTACAACTCTGACCACTTAGTGACCCTGTTTTTACACAAAAGCTTCGTTACACTGCAATACAATGCACATATAAATCAGGGTACTGTGTGCTGTAAAAGGTATGTGTGCCACCAACGGTATGTTTGCAGCACAGCACACGATGTGCGTTATTCACAAGGAGCAGATAGAAATGAGTACGGAAATTTTCAAAACCTTCGCCGATCAGGCACAAAACTTCTATGCACCGGTTTATAAATACAACCGTCTGCTGACTGAAAATCTGGAGCAACTGAGCAAAGTGCAGCTGTCGGCCGCCAAAGCTTATTCTGAGCTGGGTCTGGAGCAGATCAAAGCCGTGGGTGACATCAAAGACCCGCAATCTCTGGTGGCCTTTGGTAACAAGCAGCTAGAGCTAGTGAACAAAATCTCCAAGCAGCTGCTGGACGACACCCAGAAGCTCTCTTCCATGAACGAGCAGTTCAAAAAAGAACTGGAAACGCTGACCAAAGATCAACTCTCTCATTTACAAGTTAACGCCAACTAAATTTGGCTGCCGACACGCCTGCGGGCGTGTCATTCTTTCATGATGGTGTTACAGGGAGAAAACCATGGCTTCTGCAAATCAGTTCAACGGAGCGCTGGATGCGCTGGCTGATCTGAACCGTAAGCTGGTTGAGCTGTACCTGTCGCGCTCTACGGCTCAAGGTCCGCTGAATCAAGTATTGATGCAGGCCAACATGAACGATGCGAATCGCTTCTTTGAGCATGCATTTGGGCAACCCAATGCACTGGTGGAGCAGCAGCTCAAGTGGTGGCAACAGCAACTTGAATTATCCCAACACGCGGTATTGCGCCTGTTTGGCCAGCCGAGTGAACCGGTGATCCAACCGGATCGCAGCGATCGCCGCTTTACCTCTGATGAGTGGCAACAAAACATCCTGTTTGATTACCTCAAACAATCTTATCTGCTGACGACGCAAAATGTGCTCGGCAGCATCAACCAGCTCGAAACGCTGGATGAAGAAACCCGCAAGCGACTGGAGTTCTTCACCCGCCAGTATTTATCCGCCCTGTCGCCAAGCAACTACCTGCTGAGTAACCCTGAGCTGCTCAAGGTAACGCTGGAGAACAACGGCCAAAATCTGGTTAAAGGGATGGAGTTGCTAGTCGAAGATATGGAGAAAAGCGCTGACACGCTGAATATCCGCATGACCGATCAAAGCTCCTTTCGCCCCGGTGACAATCTGGCCACCACCCCGGGCAAGGTGATTTTCCGCAATCACCTGTTTGAGCTGATTCAGTATGTGCCGACCACCGAAGAGGTGTTGCAGCGGCCACTGTTGATCGTGCCGCCGTTTATCAACAAGTTCTATATTCTGGATCTGCAGGCACAAAACTCATTTGTCCGTTGGGCGGTTAGCCAAGGGCATACCGTGTTTATGATGTCATGGGTCAATGCGACTCCTGAACACAAAGACATCACCTTTGAAGACTATGTGATTGATGGGGTGCTGGCCGCGCTGGATGCGATTGAAACCGCCACCGGCGAAAAAGAGGTTAACGGTATTGGTTACTGCATCGGCGGTACGCTGCTGTCGGTCACCATGGCCTATCTGGCTGCACGCCGCATGAAGCAGCGCATCCGCACCGGCACCTTGTTTACCACCTTGTTGGACTTCGCCAAACCCGGCGATATCGGGGTCTTCATCAATGAAGAAACCGTCAGCGCGGTGGAAACGCAAAACCAGATCAAAGGCTACATGGATGGTCGGCAAATTGCGGTGTCGTTCAGTCTGCTGCGGGAAAACTCCCTGTACTGGAACTACTTTGTCGATAACTACCTCAAGGGCAAGAGCCCGATGGCGTTCGACATCCTGTACTGGAACTGCGACAGCACCAACGTACCGGCCGCCTGCCACAACTTCCTGCTGCGCCAATGCTATCTGGAAAACCAGCTGATCATGCCTGGAGGGATCTCGATTCGCGGTACGGCCATTGATCTGAATAAGATCAAATTACCGCTGTATTTCCTCTCGGCCGCCGAAGATCATATCGCACTGTGGGATGCGACCTATGACGGCGCTAAGGTGATTGGCAAAGACAACAGCCATGTGACCTTTGTACTGGGCGAATCCGGCCATATCGCCGGCGTGGTCAATCCACCGGAAAAAGGCAAATACGGCTACTGGTGTAATCCGGATAACAGCTTCCTGCCGGATGACTCGCAAGCTTGGCTGAATGCCGCAGAGCACCATAAAGGCTCATGGTGGCCACACTGGCAACAATGGCTGGTCAGCCATCTGCCAGAAGGCAGCAAACCGGTGCCCGCTCGTCAGCCGGTCGCACGTGAAAATCAGCCGCTGTTAGGTGATGCCCCGGGTGAGTATGTCAAAGTGCGCATCAGCGACATTGACCAGCAAATCAAAGCCAGTTTGCTGCATCCGAGCAGTGAAGAAAGCGCTGAGGAAAATGCTGCCTAAGCGTTATCAACAACGCTATCAGCCGGAAAGCGGTGAGTAAAAAAACAAGCGGTCAATACGAGTCAGCGCTAACAGTAACAGCGCGTATGAGGGTTAGCCGCTGTAATACTCAGCGCCAACAGGTCAGGCAGAAAGTCAGTACGGTAATAGCGTACTAGATATACAAAATGATAGATAAACAAAGTGATAGATAAACAAACGGGGAGTCCATGGACTCCCCGTTTTTTGTATCTGGCGCGATAAATTACTTCACGGAATCTTTCAGCGCTTTACCGGCTACGAACGCAGGCACGTTGGCTTCTGCGATCTGAATTTCTTTACCGGTTTGTGGGTTACGACCTGTACGTGCCGCGCGATGGTTCACTTTGAAAGTACCGAAACCGACCAGCTGTACTGGATCACCATCCTTCAGTGATTCAGTAATTGCAGACAGCGTGGATTCCAGTGCTGCTTTTGCTTGCGCTTTAGACAGATCCGCTTTTTCTGCAATCGCGTCGATCAGTTGAGTCTTGTTCATAGGTTGTCCTTACGTTTTATTTATCACGTTACTCGTAGCTATACAGGTCTCATACCCGTCTAGTGTACTTCGCTATGACGCGCCCTGATCCGTTTGAGATCACCACGCCAACATGCGCTTACCCACGTCGCCATGGGGCCAATGCAAACCAATCCAAATGTAGAACACTTTGCCCCGCAAAGGGATCGGATTCGCGAGAATTCCGGCGTTAAATCACGCTTCTCGCACGCCACTCACTGCAGCGATACCAATATTACTGATACCCGCTTCACGCAAGTCAGCCCGCAGGCCCTTGATCAGCTCTAGGTCACGCTCTTCGCAGGCTGCCAGCAGACGATAAATCTCCCACTGCACATCCAGCTCATTTTGGATATTTGGCAACGCCTTGAGCTCCTCTTCGGACAGCTCACGGTCTTGATCATGCATCTCCAGCATTGCCACGGTGTTAATCGAGATCCGGCTGATGCTTAACGCAAATGCCAGCTCTTCACCGCTCAGCTGTGAATGCAACAAATCACTTAAACCGACACACGCATCGATAGCCGGGAAAACACCGTACATATCAAAGTCATCGGCCGCAGGGATTTGTTCTTCAAATTTTTCTAGCTGGTTTTCGAAATTAACTTTGGCGCCTTTTACTGTCAGGACTTCCCACGCCAAATCCAGCACCGTACGGTACAGTACAGGGTTACCAAAGCCACTTGCTAAAGCAAAGGCTTGATAGTTCGGGTACATCCGCTCGCACAGGCACACCATAAAGGTTTGCAGCTGCCAAGGCTCCAGACGTTCCAAACGTTTGTGAATCGGATTACGTAACATACCCAGTCCTCTATACTGTTTCAGCGCCTGAGTGTAACTGATCTTCTACGCTGATCGATAGAAATAAGCGGCCACCAGCAGGGAGATTGCACTGATTTGCAGCAATTGATCACCTTGCCCCCTTATGAAGAGGGATCGGCTGCGCAAGAAGCCACCGCCTTTGCCTCTACCTTGGCTTCTCCGTTCGCCGCATGCGCCGCCAACAGCGCCTGCCACGTAGGGCGCGCCGAAGCGATACCATCGGCAAAACGGGTCGGCTCCGGCAAGCGATAACCGCGGCAACAACGTTGCACCCACTGCAGCGCCGAATCAGGGCTGATCCGATGCCCAGCCGAAATAAACAGCGGACGACAACGCACTTTACTGCGCCACACATAGCCTAACAAGCTTTCACCCGCCCACAACGCCGAACTTGCGCCAACGCCGTCAGCCAGTGGTGCATAACTGCCATACAGGTGACTTTTCGCCACACCAATGGTCGGCACATCCACCAGTAAACCAAAGTGACTGGCGACGCCAAGGCCACGCGGATGGGCGATCCCCTGCCCATCCACCAGCAGTAAATCGGGCCGTTGTGGTAGCATCTGCCACGCGGCTAACAGGGCCGGACATTCGCGAAAAGACAATAACCCGGGAATGTACGGCAACATCGTCGGTACCCGCGCAATGCGAAAATCCAACAAGGTCAGTTCGGGATAGCGCAGCAACACGATGGCGGCGCGAGTGACCGCGCCGCCTTGCTCAAAACCAACATCCGCACCGCCAATAACGTGCACCGGCCCCACACGGTCGGTACGCTCCACCGCGGCCGCTAAGCGGCGCTGCTCATCGCGCAGCGCGGCATAATCGGTGGTCGGTACCTTCATCTCTGGCGTTACCTCTTGGTTCTCATTCACCATGGCATTTGGCATGGTAATGGCTCCTGATTGCCGCTGAGCGCAGCATATACGCACTCAGCGCGCGTGATATGGCTGAGACAAACGGTGTACCGCTTCCACGAATCCCCCAGCATGGGCCGGATCGACATCCGGATGAATACCGTGGCCTAAGTTACACACATGACCGGTGCCGGCGCCGAACTCTGCCAACAGGCTAGCCACTTCCTGCTCGATACGAGCAGGCGGCGCATACAACATGGACGGATCCATATTACCCTGCAGGGCAACGCGCGAGCCAATGCGCGCACGCGCGTCAGCCAAACTGGTGGTCCAATCCAAGCCCACTGCATCACAGCCGGTATCGGCAATCGCTTCCAGCCATTGACCGCCACCTTTGGTGAACAAGGTCACCGGCACGCGACGGCCATCATGCTCACGCAGCAGCCCATCGACAATTTTGTGCATGTAGTGCAGCGAAAATTCGCGGTAATCACGGCCAGTCAGCGCGCCGCCCCAGGTATCGAACACCATCACCGACTGTGCACCGGCGCGGATCTGGGCATTCAGATACACAATCACGCTATCGGCCAATTTATCCAGCAGCAGATGTAGGGTCTGCGGCTCGGCGTACATCATCTTTTTAATGCGGGTAAACGCCTTGCTACTACCGCCTTCGACCATGTAAGTCGCCAGCGTCCACGGGCTACCGGAAAACCCGATCAGCGGCACCGCGCCCTTGAGCTCACGGCGAATGGTGCGTACCGCATCCATGACATAGCCCAGCTCTTGCTCTGGATCGGGCACCCCGAGCTTTTGTACATCGGCCAAGGAGCGCACTGGACGTTCAAAACGCGGACCTTCGCCGGTTTCAAAGTACAGCCCCAAGCCCATCGCATCAGGGATAGTCAAAATATCGGAAAACAAAATTGCCGCATCCAGCGCAAAACGGCGCAGGGGCTGCAAGGTCACTTCACAGGCCAGCTCCGGATTTTTGCACAGAGACATAAAATCCCCGGCTTCGGCGCGGGTCGCCCGATACTCCGGCAAATAGCGCCCCGCTTGGCGCATCATCCAAACCGGTGTCATGTCTACCGGCTCGCGCAGCAGGGCACGTAAATAGCGATCGTTTTGCAGTGTGGTCATCTTAGGCTTCCTTTTTATTCTATTGCGTCCGATTGTAACACCGTCCAGCGCAGATACACCTGTCGTGCGGCGGCCTTGCCAGCGCGCTCATTGATTGTCGGCGGCGGCCGTTGCCTGCGCTTGCTGACACAGCGGTAAAGTCAGATTAATCAGATGCCGCGCTACCGTCCCAACAGGCGGTAATGGCGGTAATGCTTCGGGGCTAAACCAATCAGCGCTCACCAATTCCTGATGATCAACGCACAACTCACCGCCAGCATATTCAGCCACAAAGGCCGCCATCAACGAGTTCGGAAACGGCCACGGCTGAGATTTGATGTAGCGGATATGCTCAATCTCAATGCCGGTCTCTTCACGCACTTCACGTGCAACGGCTTGCTCCAACGTCTCGCCCGGCTCGACAAAGCCGGCCAACACGGTATGCATGTTGCCCTGATGACGTGGATGCTGCGCCAGTAAAATCTGGTGCCCACGGCGAACCGCAACAATCACGCATGGCGCGATCACCGGATACACCGTTTGCGCACAGGCGCTGCACTGCATCGCCCACTGAGTCGGTACTTTTTGGAGCGGAGCTGCGCAAAATCCGCAAAAACGGTGACTACGCTGAAAATGCGCCAACTGCACCGCACGCCCAACCAGCTGAAACAGTGCCTCGGGCTGCGCCAGCAAACTGCGCAATGAACCTCGCTCACTGGCCGGTTTAGCCGGTATATCCTCGGCCATCAGCAGGTATAGGGTTTGTCCTTGCCACTGCCCGACGGCCTGCGCCGGTTGTCCGGCAAGCCCCCAGCTAGACGCTTCTCCGTGTGGTAATTCTCCACCGGGCAGCCATAACTGCCCCTCTTGCATCAGCAACCAAAACCCCTGCTGCTGCGGATCAAGAAATTGTTCCATAGCACTCCTTGCAGCTATGCAATTTTACTGGCATCTTTTATAACAAGGTTGTCACAATATGTTTCACCATGAGTCGCAACCTTGCCTTGAATGTATCTGCGGAGACAGACCATGCTTACCAAACTTGCACGCGATCCCGCTCCCACACAGGGACAGGCAAAACAAGGTCAAGCCAAGATCATCGATCTCTGGCTACACGAACGCAAAGCGCTACTGATCCATTACTGCCAACTGGCGGGCTTGCCCCCATTTCACCGTGAGAAACAGGCACTCCCGACACTGGAACAGATCACCGCCTTCAACGCCCGTTTGGTAGATTACCTCTCCGCCGGTCACTTTGAAATCTATGATCGCATCATCAGCCAAGCCGAACAGCATGGCGCAGGCAAACTCAATCTGCACCCATCGCTGTATCCACGCCTGACGGCCAATACACAGCAATTACTGCACTTTCACGATTGCTATACCGATATCAGCGAAGATGATGACGCCCTGCTGGAGCTCGATCAAAATCTTTCGACGCTCGGTGAGTTACTAGAGCAGCGCTTTGCCCTCGAAGATCAACTGATCAAAGCCGTGGTACTGACCACTGGGCAAAGTTTCTAACGCGCGGAGAAGACAGTAACCTCTAGCCGCGACGCAGCATGTACGGGGAACAGGATGTTCCCGCGCCTTTCTACGCGTAACTTTTTCCGTGTGACTTCCACGCCCTAATGGTCTACCAGCGATACCGCCGTTGCCCATCGATTAACCATCTCTCACGCGCAATACCACAACACTCTCTAATCTAAGTTAGACCAAGCCGAGCTGCGCAGCCCTATCGGTCACTCGCTACCCTTTTTTATTCCGCTTTTTATTCCGTGTTTTATTAAGCTTGGAGTATCACGCGTCAAGCCCGTCGCCATGCATGGCCTACCCATCGGCTCGGTAACTGCCGCATGCTAAGCAGCAATAAAAAAAGGGCACCGTCTCCGGTGCCCTTTTCACGCTTAAGATGTCACGACCTTAGTCGTCACGCGAGGAACGACTTATTCGTCGTCACCCAGTGCGCCCAGACCGCTCAGCAGACCGGCCAGGTTAGCAGAAGCCTCTTCTGCGCTCACTTGTGGCGCAACTGGAGCTTCAGCCTTCTGACGACGACGGCTGCGATCTTGGTGGTACGCATAACCGGTACCCGCCGGGATCAGACGACCTACGATAACGTTCTCTTTCAGACCGCGCAGTTCGTCACGCTTACCAGCAACGGCCGCTTCAGTCAGCACGCGGGTGGTTTCCTGGAAGGACGCCGCGGAGATGAAGGACTCAGTTGCCAGAGACGCTTTGGTGATACCCAGCAGTTCACGTTCGAAGGTCACTGGCTCTTTACCTTGAGCTTCACGCTCACGGTTGGTGATCTTCACGCGAGCCACTTCGGCTTGCTCACCTTCCAGGAACTCAGAATCGTAAGCGGCAGTGATGGTACCCTTACGCAGCATCTGACGGATGATAACTTCGATGTGCTTATCGTTAATCTTAACGCCCTGCAGACGGTAAACGTCCTGCACTTCGTTAACGATATAGTTAGTCACCGCATGCACACCGCGCAGACGCAGGATGTCATGTGGAGTCTCTGGACCATCGGAGATCACATCGCCACGCTGTACCAGTTCGCCTTCGAACACGTTCAGCTGACGCCACTTCGGAATCATCTCTTCGTAAGCATCGCCACCGTCGGTTGGTGTGATCACCAGACGACGCTTGCCTTTGGTTTCTTTACCGAAGGATACGATACCGGTGATTTCCGCCAGGATCGCAGGCTCTTTCGGCTTACGAGCTTCAAACAGGTCCGCAACGCGTGGCAGACCACCGGTAATATCCTTGGTACCGCCGGATTCTTGTGGAATACGGGCCAAAGCATCACCAGTGCCAACCAGCGTACCGTCGTCCAACTGAACGATCGCTTTGCCTGGCAGGAAGTACTGCGCTGGCATATCGGTACCTGGAACCAGAATGTCGTTACCGTTCGCATCAACCAGTTTCAGGGCAGGACGCAGATCCTTACCACCACCGGTACGCTCGGCTGCATCCAGTACCACCAGAGAAGACAAACCGGTCAGTTCGTCGGTCTGGCGGGTAATGGTCAAGCCATCCAGCATGTCGACAAACTTGATGTAACCGCCCACTTCGGTAATAACCGGCATGGTGTGCGGATCCCAGTTCGCCACGGTTTCACCCGCGTTCACTTCCATGCCGTCACCTTTCGCCATAGTGGCACCGTAAGGCACCTTATAGCTTTCTTTGGTACGACCGAACTCGTCGATCACGGTCATTTCAGTGTTACGAGAAGTGATCACCAGCTTGTTATCAGCGTTGGTTACGAACTTCGCGTTGTGCAGCTTCAAGCTACCCTTGTTCTTCACCTGGATGCTGTTCTCGGCTGCCGCACGCGATGCCGCACCACCGATGTGGAACGTACGCATGGTCAGCTGAGTACCTGGTTCACCGATGGACTGTGCCGCGATAACACCAACCGCTTCACCTTTGTTCACCAGGTGACCACGGGCCAGGTCACGACCGTAGCACTTCGCACACACACCGAAATCGGTGTTACAGGTAACCACAGAACGAACCAGGATGCTGTCGACAGATTTCTCTTCGATCAGGTCACACAGTTTCTCATCCAGCAGCGTGTTGCGCGGGATCAGAATGTCTGCAGTGCCCGGGATCAGAATGTCTTCTGCTGCCACACGGCCCAGTACACGCTCACGCAGGGGCTCTTTCACGTCGCCGCCTTCGATCAGCGGAGTCATGACTACGCCTTCCAAAGTGCCGCAATCGTCTTCGGTGATCACCAAGTCTTGCGCTACGTCTACCAGACGACGAGTCAGGTAACCGGAGTTCGCTGTCTTCAGTGCGGTATCCGCCAGACCTTTACGCGCACCGTGAGTAGAGATGAAGTACTGGAGTACGTTCAGACCTTCACGGAAGTTCGCGGTGATTGGGGTTTCGATGATGGAGCCATCTGGCTTCGCCATCAGACCACGCATACCCGCCAGCTGACGCATCTGTGCAGCAGAACCACGCGCACCGGAGTCGGCCATCATAAATACGCTGTTGAAGGAAGACTGCTTCTCTTCTTCGCCGTCACGGTTAGTTACGGTTTCAGTAGACAGGTTTTCCATCATGGCTTTCGATACTTTATCGTTGGCCACAGCCCAGATATCGATCACCTTGTTGTAACGTTCGCCGGCAGTTACCAGACCAGACTGGAACTGCTCCTGAATGTCTGCCACTTCCGCTTCCGCATCGGCCAGAATCTTGGCTTTCGCTTCCGGGATAACCATGTCGTCGATACCAACGGACACGCCGGAACGGGCTGCGTAAGCAAAACCGGTGTACATGATCTGGTCAGCAAACACGACGGTCGCTTTCAGACCCAGCACACGGTAGCAGGTGTTCAGCATACGAGAGATCGCTTTCTTACCCAGCGCTTGGTTAACGATGGAATAAGGCAGACCTTGTGGAACGATCATCCACAGGATCGCACGACCTACGGTAGTGTCGATCAGGCGAGTAGACACTTCTACTTCACCGGTATCGGTCTTCACGTGCTCGGTAATACGAACCTTAACGCGCGCATGCAGCTCAGCTTGGCCAGAGCGGTACAGACGTTCCGCTTCTTTCGGACCAGTCAGCACCATGCCTTCGCCTTTGGCGTTGATCTTGTCGCGGGTCATGTAGTACAGACCCAATACCACGTCCTGAGAAGGCACGATGATTGGATCACCCGATGCCGGAGACAGGATGTTGTTGGTTGACATCATCAGCGCACGGGCTTCCAGCTGCGCTTCCAGCGTCAGAGGAACGTGAACCGCCATCTGGTCACCGTCGAAGTCCGCGTTATACGCCGCACAAACCAGCGGGTGCAACTGCAGAGCTTTACCTTCGATCAGAACCGGTTCAAAGGCCTGAATACCCAGACGGTGCAGGGTTGGCGCACGGTTCAGCAGGATTGGGTGTTCACGGATCACTTCATCCAGAATATCCCAAACCACCGCTTCTTCGCGCTCGACCATTTTCTTGGCCGCTTTGATGGTAGTCGCCAGACCACGTGCTTCCAGTTTGCCGTAGATGAATGGCTTGAACAGCTCCAGACCCATCTTCTTCGGCAGACCGCACTGATGCAGACGCAGGTATGGACCTACGGTGATTACAGAACGGCCGGAGTAGTCAACACGTTTACCCAGCAGGTTCTGACGGAAACGACCCTGCTTACCTTTGATCATATCGGCCAAAGATTTCAGAGGACGCTTGTTAGAACCGGTAATCGCACGGCCACGACGACCGTTATCCAGCAGCGCATCAACCGCTTCTTGCAGCATACGTTTTTCGTTACGTACGATGATGTCTGGCGCAGCCAGATCCAGCAGACGCTTCAAACGGTTGTTACGGTTGATCACGCGGCGATACAGATCGTTCAGATCGGAGGTCGCAAAACGGCCACCGTCCAACGGAACCAGCGGACGCAGATCTGGCGGCAGTACCGGCAGCACGGTCAGGATCATCCACTCTGGCTTGTTACCAGATTGAATGAACGCTTCCAGCAGCTTGATACGCTTAGTGATCTTCTTACGCTTGGTCTCGGAATTCGTTTCGTTCAGCTCTTCGCGCAGCTGTTCGCACTCAGCCGGCAGGTCCATCGCTTTCAGCAGGGCCTGTACCGCTTCCGCACCCATCTTGGCGTCAAATTCGTCACCGAACTCTTCCAGTGCATCCAGGTACTGCTCTTCAGTCAGCATCTGGCCACGATCCAAGTTGGTCATGCCGCCTTCAACAACTACGTAAGATTCGAAGTACAGTACACGTTCGATATCACGCAGAGGCATGTCCAGCAGCAAACCGATGCGGGATGGCAGAGATTTCAGGAACCAGATATGCGCAGTCGGGCAAGCCAGTTCGATGTGGCCCATACGGTCACGACGAACTTTAGTCTGGGTCACTTCGACGCCACACTTCTCACAAATCACGCCACGATGCTTCAGGCGCTTGTACTTGCCACACAGACACTCGTAATCCTTCACTGGGCCAAAGATGCGGGCACAGAACAGGCCGTCGCGCTCAGGCTTGAAGGTACGGTAGTTAATGGTTTCCGGCTTTTTCACTTCGCCGAAAGACCAAGAACGGATCATGTCTGGAGACGCAAGACCGATTTTGATGGCATCAAACTCTTCGGTCTTAGTTTGCGCTTTCAGAAACTTTAGTAAGTCTTTCACGGATTGGCTCCCGTCGGAGTTAAACCAGTGGAGCGCGGCGGCGCCGCGCTCCTATTTCCTGCTGCGATGTCATTGCAACCGCAATCGAGAGAGGACCTTATTCGTCTTCCAGCTCGATGTTGATACCCAGAGAGCGGATCTCTTTCAACAATACGTTGAAGGACTCTGGCATACCCGGTTCCATACGATGATCGCCATCCACGATGTTCTTATACATCTTGGTACGGCCGTTCACGTCATCCGACTTAACAGTCAGCATTTCCTGCAGAGTATAAGCAGCACCGTATGCTTCCAGTGCCCACACTTCCATCTCACCGAAACGCTGACCACCGAACTGCGCCTTACCACCCAGCGGCTGCTGAGTAACCAGACTGTAAGAGCCGGTAGAACGGGCGTGCATCTTGTCATCAACCAGGTGGTTCAGTTTCAGCATGTACATGTAACCCACGGTTACTGGACGCTCAAACTGCTCACCGGTACGGCCATCAAACAGCGTAATCTGACCAGAACGTGGCAAGCCGCCCAGTTCCAGCAGGTCTTTGATTTCGGACTCTTTCGCACCGTCAAAGACTGGGGTCGCCAGTGGCATACCCTTACGCAGGTTTTCCGCCAGACGCAGCACTTCGTCATCAGAGAAGGTGCTCATGTCGACTTTCTGGCGAACATCGCTACCCAGATCATACGCTTTCTGGATGAACTCACGCAGCTTGGCAACTTCTTGCTGCTGCTTGATCATCGCGTTGATCTTCTCGCCGATACCTTTCGCCGCCATACCCAGGTGAGTTTCCAGGATCTGACCGATGTTCATACGAGATGGTACGCCCAGCGGGTTCAGCACGATATCAACCGGAACACCGTTGGCATCGTGTGGCATGTCTTCGATAGGGTTAATCTTAGAGATAACACCCTTGTTACCGTGACGACCCGCCATCTTATCACCCGGCTGGATCTGACGTTTAACGGCCAGATAAACCTTCACGATCTTCAGCACGCCTGGTGCCAGATCGTCGCCTTGAGTGATCTTACGACGCTTCGCTTCCAGTTTCTTCTCGAACTCAGCCTTCAGCTCGTCGTACTGCTCGATCAGCTGTTCCAGCTGATTTTGCTTCTCTTCATCATCCAGACCCAGATCCAGCCACTTGTCGCGAGACAGTTTAGCCAGTTTCTCCGCTTCCAGACCGCCAGCAACCAGCAGATCGTGGATACGAGCAAACAGACCGGCTTCCAGGATCTGCAACTCTTCAGTCAGGTCTTTCTTAACCTGCTTGAGCTGCATCTCTTCGATTTCGAGTGCACGCTTGTCTTTCTCTACGCCATCACGGGTAAAGACCTGAACGTCGATAATGGTACCGGAGGTGCCATTTGGTACGCGCAGGGAAGAATCCTTCACGTCAGACGCTTTCTCACCGAAGATCGCACGCAGCAGCTTCTCTTCTGGCGTCAGCTGAGTTTCACCTTTCGGCGTTACCTTACCAACCAGAATGTCTCCGCCCTTCACTTCCGCACCGATATACACGATACCGGATTCATCCAGCTTAGACAGCGCTGCTTCACCCACGTTCGGGATGTCAGCCGTGATCTCTTCAGGGCCCAGCTTAGTATCACGCGCTACACATGCCAGTTCTTGGATGTGAATAGTGGTGAAACGGTCTTCTTGAACTACACGCTCGGAAACCAAGATGGAGTCTTCGAAGTTGTAACCGTTCCATGGCATGAACGCCACGCGCATGTTCTGACCCAGCGCCAGTTCACCCAAATCGGTGGACGGACCGTCTGCCAGCACATCACCACGCTCAACCGGCTCACCCAGTGATACACATGGGATCTGGTTGATACAGGTGTTCTGGTTAGAACGGGTGTACTTGGTCAGGTTGTAAATATCGATGCCAGCTTCACCTGGAATGGTCTCGTCTTCGTTAACTTTAATAACGATACGGGATGCATCCACGTACTGGATTTCACCGCCACGCTTAGCAACTACGGTTACACCGGAGTCAACCGCTACAGCGCGCTCCATACCGGTACCAACCAGCGGCTTATCAGCACGCAGAGTAGGTACAGCCTGACGTTGCATGTTCGCACCCATCAGGGCGCGGTTAGCATCATCGTGCTCCAGGAATGGGATCAAAGACGCACCGACAGAAACGACCTGTTGGGTCGAAACGTCCATGTAGTCCACCTGATCTTTGCTGAACAGGCTGGATTCGCCTTTGCTACGGCACGTTACCAGTTCTTCTTCGAAGCGGCCGTCTTCGTCCAGGTTGGAGTTCGCCTGGGCAATAACGTAGTTACCTTCTTCGATAGCAGACAGGTAATGAATCTCGTCGGTCACCACGCCGTCTTTCACGCGACGGTACGGGGTTTCCAGGAAACCATACTCGTTGGTCTGTGCGTACACAGACAAGGAGTTGATCAGACCGATGTTCGGACCTTCAGGGGTTTCGATTGGACACACACGACCGTAGTGAGTCGGGTGAACGTCTCGCACTTCAAAGCCTGCACGCTCACGGGTCAAACCGCCCGGGCCCAGTGCAGAAATACGACGCTTGTGCGTAACTTCTGACAGCGGGTTGTTCTGATCCATAAACTGAGACAGCTGAGAAGAGCCGAAGAACTCTTTCACTGCCGCAGAAATTGGTTTCGCGTTGATCAGATCCTGTGGCATCAGGGTATCCAGATCGCCTAAAGACAGACGCTCTTTCACCGCACGCTCAACACGTACTAAGCCCACACGGAACTGGTTCTCGGCCATTTCGCCAACGGAACGAATACGACGGTTACCCAGGTGGTCGATATCATCGACTTCGCCTTTACCGTTACGGATATCGATGAGCTTCTTCATGACATCAATGATGTCTTCGTTGCTCAGCGTACCCGCGCCTTCGATCTCGTCGCGCAGCAGAGAACGGTTAAACTTCATGCGACCCACGGCAGACAGATCATAGCGGTCAGCTGAGAAGAACAGGTTCTCAAACAGCGCTTCTGCTGCATCACGTGTTGGCGGCTCGCCAGGACGCATCATGCGATAGATTTCAACCAGAGCGCTTAAGCGATCAGTGGTGGAATCCACACGCAGGGTTTCGGAGATGTACGGACCATGATCCAGATCGTTGGTGAACAGCACCTCGATGGTCTTGTGACCGGCTTGGCTCAGTTTAGCCAAGGTCTCCAGGGACAGCTCCATGTTGGCGCCGCAAATCAGCTCGCCAGTGGAGGCATCCACGTAATCTTTTGCCGATACTTTGCCGACAATGTATTCAACCGGCACGTCGATACGCTCAACGCTGTCTTTCTCCAACTGGCGGATATGACGAGCGGTGATGCGACGGCCTTTCTCTACGTACACTTTGCCGTTAGCTTCGATATCGAAGGTCGCGGTTTCACCACGCAGACGCTCTGGAACCAGAGTCATCTCTAACTTGCCGTGACGGACTTCGAAAACAATCTTTTCGAAGAACAGATTCAAGATCTGCTCAGTCGTGTAGTTCAGCGCACGCAGGATAATGGTGGCTGGCAACTTACGACGACGGTCAATACGTACAAACAGGTTGTCTTTCGGATCAAATTCGAAATCCAGCCAAGAACCACGGTAAGGGATAATACGTGCGTTATACAGTACCTTACCGGAGGAGTGGGTTTTACCCTTATCGCTGTCAAAGAACACACCCGGGCTACGATGCAGCTGGGATACGATAACTCGCTCGGTACCGTTGATAACGAAAGTACCGTTCTCGGTCATGAGCGGAATTTCGCCCATGTAGACTTCTTGTTCTTTAATGTCTTTTACTGTGCCTTCTGGCGCGTCTTTCTCGTACAGCGTCATGCGCAGTTTGACACGCAGAGGAGCAGAATAAGTTACGCCACGGATTTGGCACTCTTTTACATCAAAGACTGGCTCACCGAGACGATAGCTAACGTATTGCAGCTCAGAATTGCCGCTGTAGCTCTGGATCGGGAAGACGGAGCGGAACGCCGCTTCCAGACCGTACTGCCCTTCCGGATCTTGCTCGATAAACTTTTGAAACGAGTCAAGCTGGATGGAGAGTAAGTAAGGCACGTCCAAAACCTGTGGACGTTTACCAAAGTCCTTACGAATGCGTTTTTTCTCGGTATAGGAGTAAACCATAGGGTTCCTCAGCTCGCTGAATAGTCGACCCATTCTGTCCGTCCTGATAGGACAGTTCGTGCAACACTATTTTGTGACCGAAGGACGATGTACCCTTCGCAATACCTGTTTCTATCACTCTTAAACCATTTCATTGCGTTTTACACAGAGATCTGGCTCTGACGCAGTATATTAAGGCGTCGATAGAAACAAATATTGAGGATCACTTATGGCCAAACAGTGTGAAACACCACAAGCATCCTTTACAGCGCAAAAAGGCTGGTGACTAAAAAGTCACCAGCCATTAGCCTTTGCAAATCAGGCTACGAACTGGAAAGTCCGATTACTTGATTTCA
This sequence comes from Plesiomonas sp. PI-19, assembly GCF_021368255.1. Taxonomy (NCBI): domain Bacteria; kingdom Pseudomonadati; phylum Pseudomonadota; class Gammaproteobacteria; order Enterobacterales; family Enterobacteriaceae; genus Plesiomonas; species Plesiomonas sp. PI-19. The sequence continues at coordinate 8,650 of NZ_JAJNMQ010000001.1, read as the reverse complement.
ACAGAAGCACCAGCTTCTTCCAGATCTTTCTTCAGAGCTTCAGCTTCTGCTTTGCTGATACCTTCTTTCAGGTTAGCTGGAGCAGATTCTACCAGGTCTTTAGCTTCTTTCAGGCCCAGACCAGTTGCGCCACGTACTGCTTTGATAACAGCTACTTTGTTCGCGCCAACAGCAGACAGAACTACGTCGAATTCAGTCTTCTCTTCAGCAGCTTCAGCTGGACCCGCAGCAACAGCTACAGCAGCAGCAGCAGAAACGCCGAACTTCTCTTCCATTGCAGAGATCAGCTCAACAACTTCCATTACAGACATTGCTGCAACTGCATCAATGATTTGCTCTTTAGTGATAGACATAGCAATTATTTCCTAAAATAAGAAGATGGTTATCTTGCAAACGACACGCTAAAAAAGGCGTAATTACGCTGCTTCTTTGGCGTCGCGAATAGCCGCAATAGTGCGAACCAGTTTGCCTGCAGAGGCTTCTTTCATGGTCGCCATCAAGCGTGCAATCGCTTCGTCGTAAGTTGGCAGAGTTGCCAGACGGTCAATTTGAGCCGCTTGGATAAACTCGCCTTCAAAGGCTGCGCCCTTAACTTCAAAGTTGGCATTGTCTTTAGCAAATGCTTTGAACAGACGAGCAGCTGCGCCCGGATGTTCGTTAGAGAATGCAACCAGAGTTGGACCAACAAACGCATCAGCCATGCACTCGTAAGAGGTGCCGGCAACAGCACGACGCAGCAGGGTGTTACGTACTACACGTACGTACACGCCAGCTTCACGGCTGGTTTTGCGCAGTTCAGTCATTTTTGCTACAGAAACGCCACGTGCATCGGCGATAACTGCAGACAGCGCACCTTTGGCCACTTCGTTGACTTCAGCAACAATCGCTTGTTTGTCTTGAAGATTCAGTGCCATTGGCTTTTGCTCCTGGATTAGCCGAGCGTAATTGCTCGGAACTCACACCACCCGAATAAACGGGCGTAATACACGGCGAGCAGAATCCAGTCAGAAAAAATTCTTTCGGTTCTGTCACCGTCTACGCAGGTTGATCGGATTAAGTACTTCGCAGTACACCTGCGGTCTTGGACGGAGGCTTGGAAAAGGCCAAGCTCCAACCATAATCAAAGGCGTTAGATTGTATAGAAATCCAACGCCTTTGTAAAGCAAAGCTGTTGATTAAACAGCAGCGCTCAGGCTGTTCTGATCCAGAGCTACACCAGCACCCATAGTGGTGGAGATGCTAACTTTCTTGATGAACACACCTTTAGCAGAAGAAGGCTTCGCTTTCTTCAGAGCTACCAGCAGAGCTTCCAGGTTCTCTTTCAGCTGCTCGGCGGTGAAGTCAACCTTACCGATGGTAGAATGGATGATACCATTCTTGTCGTTACGGTAACGAACCTGACCTGCTTTAGCGTTGTTCACAGCTTCAGCAACGTTAGGGGTTACAGTACCTACTTTCGGGTTTGGCATCAGACCGCGTGGGCCCAGGATTTGACCCAGTTGACCAACAACGCGCATTGCATCTGGAGATGCGATAACTACGTCGAAGTTCATTTCGCCTTTCTTGATCTGGTCAGCCAGATCTTCCATACCTACCAGGTCAGCACCAGCGGCTTTCGCAGCTTCTGCGTTTGCACCTTGGGTGAACACAGCAACGCGAACAGTACGGCCAGTACCGTGTGGCAGAACGGTAGCACCACGAACGTTTTGGTCAGATTTACGAGCATCGATACCCAGATTAACTGCAACATCAACACTTTCAACAAACTTAGCGGTCGCCAGCTCTTTCAGCAGAGCAACGGCTTCGTTGATTTCGTACTGCTTAGTAGAATCAACTTTGTCACGGATCACGCGCATGCGCTTGGTCAGCTTAGCCATTGTCTTAATCCTCTACCAGCAGGCCCATGGAACGTGCAGTACCTTCGATAGAACGCATCATCGCGTCTACGTCAGCACCAGTCATATCAGCCGCTTTGGTTTCAGCGATTTCGCGAACTTGAGCGCGAGTAACTTTACCGCATTTCTCTTTGTTCGGCTTACCGGAACCTGACTTGATACCAGCTGCTTTCTTCAGCAGAACTGCTGCTGGAGGAGTCTTGGTAACGAAGGTGAAAGAACGGTCTGCGTAAACAGTGATAACCACTGGAATTGGCAGGCCTTTTTCCATGCTCTCAGTACGAGCATTGAACGCCTTACAGAATTCCATGATGTTAACACCCTGTTGACCCAGAGCTGGACCAACTGGTGGCGACGGGTTAGCCATACCAGCTGCAACTTGCAGCTTAACGTAGGCTTGTACTTTCTTAGCCATTGATATTTCCTCAGTTTGGGTTCGAGCGCCTCAGAATTAAGGCTCCCCGATAACAAAAAGGCGCGAAATTGTAGTTTAATTTCGCGCCCTTTTCAAGCATTAGACTAAAATCTGATCACGCCTTTTCGACTTGGCTGAAGTCCAGTTCAACTGGAGTCGCTCGGCCAAAAATAGAGACCGACACTTTCAGGCGGCTCTTCTCGTAATCGACTTCTTCCACCACGCCGTTGAAATCAGCGAATGGACCGTCATTAACCCGTACCATTTCACCCGGTTCAAACAGGGTTTTCGGACGTGGCTTATCACCCACTTGCTGCAGGCGATTCAAAATAGCATCCGCTTCTTTATCGCTGATTGGTGCTGGACGATCAGAGGTTCCACCGATGAAACCCATCACGCGTGGAATGCTACGCACCAAGTGCCAGCTGCGGTCTTCCATCACCATCTGAACCAGCACATAGCCAGGGAAAAACTTCCGCTCGCTCTTACGGCGTTGACCACCGCGCATTTCAACGACTTCTTCGGTCGGTACCAAGACCTCACCGAACAGCTCTTCCATGTTGTGCAGCTTGATATGCTCACGCAGCGATTGAGCCACGCGGCCCTCAAAACCGGAAAACGCCTGTACAACGTACCAACGTTTTTTAGGAGCCTCAGTCATGTTAGAACCTCAAGCCTGTAATAAAGGACACCAGGTTAACCAGAATTGTATCCAGTCCCCACAGTGCCAGTGCCATAACGACAGTAACAGCCGCAACAATCAGGGTTGTATGCGTGGTCTCCTGACGGGTTGGCCATACGACTTTGCGCACTTCGATCCGGGATTCGCGAGCGAATTCCAGGAAAGATTTACCCTGACGAGTAAAGGCAGCAAGACCTAATGCCGCAGCCACCATCAAAATAATCACCAAAGCGCGGAGCACGACTGCGACATCATCAAATACAGCATTACCGACCACGGTTGCTATCAGGATAGCGAAAACGCCAACCCATTTAACGATGTTCAAGCTGCTTCCACTGCCTTGGGTTTCGGTATTCGCATTCATACAACCCACCTGTTACTCTCGAACGAATAAAAATAAACTTGATACAAATAACTCAACCTCGCAAGGCGAGGTAGTCAGTAAGGCGTATATTACCCTATATACGCTTATCAACCGAGACTTATTGTAATCCCTGCTGATAAACGTAGAAAAAGGGCATCATAAAGATGCCCTTTTCTGCGTATCAATCAGGCCTTAGGCGATGATCTTAGCAACCACGCCCGCACCTACAGTACGGCCACCTTCACGGATAGCGAAGCGCAAGCCTTCGTCCATCGCGATTGGTGCAATCAGGGTAACAACCATTTGAATGTTGTCACCTGGCATTACCATCTCTACGCCTTCTGGCAGTTCGATGGTACCGGTCACGTCAGTTGTACGGAAGTAGAACTGTGGACGGTAGCCTTTGAAGAATGGAGTGTGACGACCACCTTCATCTTTGGACAGAATATAAACTTCTGCTACAAAGTTGGTGTGTGGGTTGATTGAGCCTGGCTTAGCCAGAACCTGACCACGCTCTACGTCATCACGCTTGGTACCACGCAGCAGAACACCTACGTTCTCGCCCGCACGACCTTCGTCCAGCAGCTTACGGAACATTTCAACGCCGGTACAAGTAGTCTTGGTAGTCTCTTTGATACCAACGATTTCTACTTCTTCACCAACTTTGATGATACCGCGCTCTACACGACCAGTTACTACAGTACCACGACCGGAGATAGAGAATACGTCTTCGATTGGCAGCAGGAATGGCTTGTCGATAGCACGCTCTGGCTCAGGGATGTAGCTGTCCAGGTAGCCTGCCAGTTCAACAATCTTCTCTTCCCACTGAGCATCGCCTTCCAGCGCTTTCAGTGCAGAACCGCGAACAACTGGAGTATCGTCGCCTGGGAAGTCGTACTGAGACAGCAGCTCACGTACTTCCATTTCTACCAGTTCCAGCAGCTCTTCGTCATCAACCATGTCACACTTGTTCAGGAACACGATGATGTAAGGAACGCCTACCTGACGACCCAGCAGGATGTGCTCACGAGTCTGAGGCATTGGGCCGTCAGTCGCAGCTACTACCAGGATAGCGCCGTCCATCTGAGCAGCACCAGTGATCATGTTCTTCACGTAGTCGGCGTGACCTGGGCAGTCAACGTGCGCGTAGTGACGAGTTGGGGTGTCGTACTCTACGTGAGAAGTGTTGATGGTGATACCACGAGCTTTTTCTTCTGGCGCGTTATCGATCTGATCGAATGCACGAGCCTGACCACCGTATACTTTAGACAGTACGGTAGTGATAGCTGCAGTCAGGGTAGTTTTACCGTGGTCAACGTGGCCGATAGTACCAACGTTAACGTGCGGTTTAGTACGTTCAAATTTCTCTTTAGACATTGAATTGTCCCTCTAGACACGGTTATCGGTGGCAATAGTTACCACATCAACCAAGCGTAGTGCTTGCTGAGTATACATCAACGGTGAAAATGGGATAGAAGAGTTCAGGAAGAAATGGTGCTGATACCCAGAATCGAACTGGGGACCTCACCCTTACCAAGGGTGCGCTCTACCGACTGAGCCATATCAGCACTTTGTTGGAGCGGGCAGCGGGAATCGAACCCGCATCATCAGCTTGGAAGGCTGAGGTAATAGCCATTATACGATGCCCGCATCCTGAAACTCGGCTACCACATATGGTAAAATTTGGTGGAGGGAGAAGGATTCGAACCTTCGAAGGCTGAGCCGTCAGATTTACAGTCTGATCCCTTTGGCCGCTCGGGAATCCCTCCGGATTCTTTGTTATGGTGCCGGCTGCCGGAATCGAACTGGCGACCTACTGATTACAAGTCAGTTGCTCTACCTACTGAGCTAAGCCGGCGTACCACAAGTGCTGCGCATTCTATGGTGACTCTGGAAAGGATGCAACACCTTTAGCGCAAAAAAATTGCCGAAATGCGTCGTTCGCCTAGATTTTGTTCAGAACATATGCCTATAACGCTTTATACTATGCGCTTTGCGACAGGTGCGCTCTGTACCGATCTCTTTTTAGTGGTCGGACATTCGTTTGTTCGACCCCGGATTGGCTATGACAAAACATCAAGATATAACCACGCCTTTTGTGTCGTTTGAGCGGCAAGAGTGGGCTGACCTGCGGGATGCGATCCCGCTGACGCTGACCGAGTCAGATTTGGAGCGTCTGAAAGGGATTAACGATGAGCTCTCGTTAGATGAGGTCATTGAGATTTACTTGCCCCTTTCCCGCTTGCTCAACTTTTACATCCGCTCCAATTTACGTCGTCAATCGGTGCTGGATCAGTTTTTAGGACGCGAAGGACAGCGCATTCCGTATGTGATTGGTATTGCCGGCAGTGTGGCGGTTGGTAAAAGTACCACCGCGCGGATTTTGCAGGCGCTGCTCAGCCGCTGGCCGGAGCATCGTCATGTCGAGTTGGTCACCACCGATGGTTTTTTGCATCCGAATGCGGTCTTGCATGAACGTGGGATCATGAAAAAGAAGGGCTTTCCGGAGTCCTATGACATGCGCCGCTTCGTGCAGTTTATTTCCGATGTTAAATCGGGCCAACCACGCGTCAGTGCACCGGTGTATTCCCACCTGATCTATGACATTGTGCCGGATGGTGAGAAGGTGATTGAGCAGCCAGATATCTTGCTGCTGGAAGGGTTGAATGTACTGCAAAGCGGGATGGATTATCCGCACGACCCCCATCGGGTGTTTGTGTCTGACTTCGTCGACTTCTCTATCTATGTGGATGCCGATACGGCGCTGCTGAAAAGTTGGTATATCGAGCGGTTCTTGAAGTTTAGAAAAGGTGCCTTCTCTGATCCAAACTCCTACTTCCATAACTATGCCAAGTTAAGTGAAGAGGAAGCCGTCAGTATCGCCAATCAGATTTGGGATGAGATCAACGGGCTCAATCTGCAGCAAAATATCTTACCGACGCGTGAACGCGCCAGTCTGATTTTGACGAAGGGCAAAGAGCACGCGGTCGAGCGTGTTTGTCTGCGCAAATAAGCCCAGCAACCTAGCTTAGAGACCATCGCGAGGCCTAATGCCTCGCGATTTTGTGGCCAGACTACGCAATGCCCCCTTACTGAGCGGCGGTGACCGGGCGCAGTGAGATCTCACCGCCGATAAAACTTTTCAACGTACCGTCTGCTAACCGTAAACGCAGTGCGCCATGGCTATCGATACCGCACGCCACCCCTTCCACGCAGCGCTCGCCCATCAACAAACGCACCTGTCGGCCCGCGAAGTTATCCAGCTCATTCCAGCGCTCATAAAACGCCCCTAAGCCCGCTTGCTCATAACGCGGCAGTTGCTGTTGTAACGCTTGCAACAATGCCGCAGCCAGTTGATTGCGCGATAACTCCGGACACACATCTTTCACGCAGGCGCACGGCTGATCAATTTGCTCACGCACCGAGGCCGGTAACGCTACATTAATCCCCATCCCCAACACGATATGTGCCGCATCGCCGGTTTGTCCGGTCAGCTCGACCAAAATACCGGAAAGCTTTTTGTCGTTCAGGTACAAGTCATTCGGCCATTTGACCTTAACATCCCCCACGCCAAGCGAGGTCAACACATCCGCCACAATCACGCCAATAGCCAGACTCAAGCCAACCGCGGCCGCCGGCCCTTGGTCTAGCCGCCAGTACATCGATAAATAAAGATTGGCCCCAAACGGCGATTGCCACACCCGCCCACGGCGCCCACGCCCCGCATGCTGGTATTCCGCCAGACAGGCATAGCCCGATGGATATTGCCCAATCCGATCCAGTAAATACTGATTGGTTGAGTCAATCACCGGTAACAGCGCAAACTGGGCTTCTGGTGCTAAGGCCTGCAAACGCTCGGTCGTCAATAGCTCCATCGGCTCGGCTAAACGATAGCCTTTCCCAGGAACAGTAAACACATCGATGCCCCAGCTTTGCAAGGTACGGATATGTTTGCTGACAGCGGCGCGAGAGATCCCGAGCCACTCGCCTAAACGCTCGCCGGAGCGAAATTCACCGTCCGCTAACCAGCGAACGATCTGCAGTGGAGTCTCACTGTTCTTCATGCAATCGCCTGTACTGCGTTAATTTCCCCATCGGCGCCCATGAAGCGAACTTCCGGCTCCAACGCGACGGCAAAGCGCGCCAACACCTGCTGACGCACGGTATGTGCCAGTTGCACCACATCACGAGCAGTAGCGTTGCCTTGATTGACCAGCACCAACGCTTGTTTATCATGCACCGCCGCACCGCCAATACGGTGTCCCTTCAAGCCACACTGATCAATCAGCCAGCCCGCCGCCAATTTATACTGGCCGTCCGGTTGTGGGTAACACGGGATGCTCGGGTATGTTTGGCGTAGATCGGCCAACGTTTCACCGCTGACCAACGGGTTTTTGAAAAAGCTACCCGCATTGCCCTGCTGCGCCGGATCCGGCAATTTACTCTGGCGCATCTGGCACACGATGGTGAAAATCTGCTGTGCCGTTACGCTGCGCGGATCCAGCTTAGCTAAGTCACCATAGCTGAGCACCGGCTGCCAAGCTTTTGGCAAGCGCAAACCAACTGCGGTGATCACATACCCATGCTGATAGCGATGTTTGAAGATACTGTCGCGATAACCAAACTGGCACTCTTCGCGCGATAAACGCACAGTCTCGCCACTCGTCAGGTCCAACACCTCCACGTACTCGCACACTTTTTCAAACTCTACGCCATAAGCGCCAATGTTCTGAATCGGTGCCGACCCGCAGCAGCCGGGGATCAATGCCAGATTCTCCATTCCTGGTAAGTTGTGCGCCAGCGTGTACTCCACCAATTGGTGCCAATTCTCCCCGGCCGCCACATGCAGATGCCATGCCTGCTCGCTTTCGCTACAACAAATGCCACGTAAGCGGTTCACGATGACATGCCCAGCAAAGTCTTCAGTAAACAACATATTGCTGCCACCGCCTAAAATCAGCAGTGGCTCATTAGCCTGCAATGAAGCACGGCTTAATGCTAATAGCTCGCTCAATTGCGTCACTTGGCTGATTTTGCGTGCTCGTACCGGCAAACCGAACGTGTGGAAAGGCTGTAATGATGGCCACGATGCTGATGACATCGCTGTTGGCGTTGATGTAGGCATAGATGCTGATGACCTGGGTTCTATCCATTACGCACAATTGCGGCGTAAATACTCACTCAATTGCGGTCATTCTACTGGAATTTTGTGCCTACCGCGATGTAAGCAGTTGCTTAAGAGGGACTAAAAACGCAAAAAGCCCATCCGCTAGGATGGGCTCTTCACTTATTTG